>OZ257239.1:0-3475000 GCA_965279425.1 Lysobacterales bacterium
ATAGAACCGCAGCCCGATTTTCAATCCTGCGCCGCGGGCTCTGCTTCGGGCTTGGCGGCCTCGGGACTGACCCGTTCGATGGTGTGGCGTAGTTCGCGGCCCAGGATGACCTTGGCGTCCTTGGCCCAGGCGTCCAGGCGTTCGTCGAAGACCAGCTTGCTGTTGCCGTCGGGCCAGACCAGTTTCAGTTCGCGCAGTTTCTGGATGAAGCCGCGGAACAGAGTCTTGTCGAAGAACTCCGGCGCGGCAGGCGCGTACAGCAGGCTCAGGCGTTGCGCGGCCTGCTGGCACAGGCTTTCCAGTTCGGCGGTGCCGAGCGTGCCCGGGCCGTTCTTCACCAGTACCGAGATGGCGATGTAATAACGCTCGAACGCCTGCTGCAGCGAATGGCCGATGGCGCGCAGGCGGAACACTTCGTCGGTCTGGCCCGCGTTGCGTTGCAGGATGCCGCCGTCGTCTTCGTTCACCTGTTCCAGCAAACCTTCGCGCACGAACACGTCGATGGTGTGGTCGATGCGTTCGGCGAATTCGTCTTCGGTCCAGGGCAGGAAAAGTTCGGCCTGCAGGAACGGATACAACGAGCGGCCCAGCTTCATCACCCGGCTGCGGACCATGCGGCGGTTGGTCTGGAAACAGCAGGCGATCCAGGCCGCGGCGGTGAACAGATGCAGCACGTTGTTGCGGTAGTAGCTCATCAGCACCGCGGTGTCTTCGCTGACCACGTCCAGCACGTCGCCCAGCGGATGCTTGATGCGCTGCAGGACATTGATGTGCAGGCCGTGGGCGATGATACGTTCCGGTGTGTGCGGGGTGATGGTGACGCGGTCGGAGTACGGCATTTCCGACAGCAGCGTCTTGCACAGTTCGATCTGCGCGATCAGGTCGGCTTCGCCCATCGCGTGCTTGGGCGTGGACAGCAGCGCCAGGGCCAGCAGGTTGATCGGGTTGACGTCGGCGGCGGCGTTGATGCGGATCTGGATCAGGTCGGCCAGCGCGTCGGTGGTGTTGGACAGCCAGGCCGGCTTGTCTTCCTCGCCGATGGCTTCGCCATTCCATTCCGGTGCATGCAGGGCCAGCATGTCGTTGAGCGGGATGGCCTCGCCGAAATTCACCACCACCTGTCCGTAGTTCTGGCGCAGCACTTTGGGAATGCCCCACAGCAGCGCCCAGATCGATTCCTTTTCCTTCGGCTGGCCGCTGAGTTCGTCCAGATAGCTGTTGCCCTCCAGCAGCTTCTCGTAGCCGATGTAGACCGGCTGAAACAGCACCGGCTTTTTCGGCTGGCGCAGGAACGCGCGCACCGTCATCGAGATCATGCCGCCCTTGGGTTGCAGCAGGCGACCGGTGCGTGAGCGTCCGCCTTCGATGAAATATTCCAGCGAATAGCCACCCGAGACCAACTGGGCCACGTACTCGGTGAACACCGCCGAATACAGCGGGTTGCCGCGGAAGCTGCGGCGCATGAAGAACGCGCCGCCCTTGCGCAGCAGCGTGCCGATCACCGGCAAATTCAGATTGATGCCGGCCGCGATATGCGGCGGCACGATGCCGCGTTCGTACAGCAGGTACGAAAGCACCAGGTAGTCCATGTGGCTGCGGTGGCAGGGCACATAGACCACCTCATGCCCGGGCGCGGCTTCCTTGAACTTGTCCAGGTGGTGGACCAGCATGCCGGCGAAGATGCGGTTCCAGACATGCGACAGCAGGAAGCTGGCCGAACGCACGACCGGATTGGAATAGTCCGCGGCGATTTCCCAGGCATAGGCATGGGCTTTCTTCCAGGCGTCCTCGGGCTTGATGTTGTCGCGCCTGGCCTGGTTGGCGATGGCTTCGCGCACGGGCTCGGCAGCAAGTACCTGGTCCACTAGCAGACGGCGCGTGGACAGGTCGGGGCCGATGACCGCTTCGCGGATGCGGTGGAAATGGGTGCGCAGCACGCGCGACAGCTTGCGCACGGTACGTTCCGGCGGCAGATCCTCGGCGATGCTGTCGCGGATCGATACCGGCGCGGCGAAGCGCACGATGGTGTCGCGGCCGTTCAACAGGATCGCCAGCAGGCGGCGGAAGCGGCCGACGATGGCCCAGTTTTCCGAGAACAGCACCGAGAACCAGCCGCTGGCCTTGTCCGGCGATCGACCGACGAAAATCGACACGGGCACCAGCTGCACATCCAGCTCCGGGTGGGCGCGATGGGCCTGAAGCAATCGGGCCAGCGAACCGGAGTGGGTCTTGGTGCTGCCCGGTTCCGGGGCCGAGGCCAAGACTCCTAAAGCAGGCGCGCCGGCATTGCGTCGCGACAGGGCCACGTAGGCGCGCTTGCGGCCCAGCGGATCGCCTGGCAGCGGCGCCAGTGGCGAGGGCATGCCGGCGTCACGGCAGGCCCGGTCCAGGATCAAGGCGTTGGACAGGCCGTAATCCTCCAGCACGTAGCAGATCGGACGGTCGTCGACGTACTGGCGCGGGTCTTCGGGTTCGATGCTGGGCACCAGCCAGGGGTCGGCCAGCTTGCTCATCAGCGCGGCCCACAGCGGGCGCTTCACCGGCCGGACCGGCGGACGCCGATCCGCAGAGAAAGGCTCCAGCGGCGGTTTCGGCTCTGGGGCGGGGTCCGGCGGCGGCGGTGCCGCATCGGGGAAAGGCAGGGGATTCTGTTCGGGCATCGGCGACATTATGGCCTAGCGGGCGAAATGCCTGACTGCCGTCTGTAGCGTCACTTGGGCTTGGGAAGATCGGCCGGGGCCACGTCGGTCGAAGCCGGGGCGGGTTCGGCAGAGGCTTGTTCGGCAGGCACGGCCAGGGCGTGTTCGGCATGACGCAGATAGTCGCTGAGATACCAGCGGCCGCCCCGTCGTTGCAGGCTGACCACGGTATCGATCTGCTGCCCCGCCAACGGGTAGTGCACACGCACGCGGGCCCGGTCGCCCTGCTGGTCCACCAGTCCCACCCGCAATTCCAGGAAGGTCCGGTCCAGCGGCAGTCCGTAACCGCCCAGCAGCACCTTGGCCTGGGCGAAGAACGGCCCCAGGCGTTGCAGGCTGCCGCTCATGCCGGCGTCGCGGAGGCTGGCTTCGCTGGTCAGGCCGGTCTTGCGGGCCGCGGCCACCAACGGCGGGATGGCCGCCATGCCGCGTTTGGAATCGGACAGCGGCGCGCGCTGTGCCCACTCGCTGAGCGCAGCGATCACCTGCGCGTAGTGGGCGCGTTCCTCGTCGGTATAGACGCCCTCGCGCTTGACGTACTGCACGCCGAACAGGCCCAGCGACCGCGCCGCTTCCTTCAGGTCCTTGTCCTGGTTGGCGAAGTTGCGCCGGAAGCCCTGCGCCAGCGTGCGCTCGGCCTCCGGCGCCGACAGCGCCACCAGCATGGGCAGCAGCTGGTCGTCCAGCGGCAGCTCGGTCAGCGGCCAGCGGCTGCGGTCTTCGCGCCAGGCGATCTCCAGGCGGGCGTAGTCGGCCGGCGGCACGGCGTCGCGGGCGAATCCCACCAGATCGTTGTCGTGCAGATGCTGGGCCAGCTGCTTCACCGCCGCAGCTGGCTCGCTGGCCGAACCGGGCAGCTCCACGGCCTTGGGCTTGCATGCGGCAAGCGCCAGCACGCCGCACAGCGACACGGCCAGCAAGGTCCAGCGGGTAAGCGTAAGGCGTGCCGACATAGTGCTGATTCCCCAATCGCACCGCATCTTGCTGGCAAGCCGGGATGTGGGCAAGGACCGTCTTCACGTTGCTGACAAGGGGCCGGAAAGCAGACGCAGCCGCGCCCCGCCATCCATGCCCGGCCATTGCTGCGGTGCGCCCGCCTTGTCGAAACCGGCCGTCGGCCCCATTCCCCTTACGTAACATGCCGCGCCGCATAATCGGCGCCCCCGATCGACTCCGTATCGCCAAGGAATCCCATGCCGCACTGGACCACCGATTCACTCCACCCGCGTCTGGCCGAACATTTCGGCAATACCAACGTCGCCGTGCTGGAAGACGCCGAAGGCGCCCTGCAGGTTGTGCTGGCCGAGGCCGGCGATCTGGAAATCACCCTGGTGCTCAGCGAAGACCAGATCTATGTGTCCACGCCGCTGGTCACCGGCAAGCAGGTCGCCGACCGCGCCGCCTTCAACGACGCCTGCCTGCGCCTGAATCCCATCAATCCGCTGTCCAACCTGGGTCTGGCGACGGTGGATGGCGAAGACGTGTACGTGGTGTTCGGCGAACTGTCGGCCGATTCCACCGAAGCGCAGATCGTCCTGGAAATCCGCACGCTGGGCGTCAACGCCATCGACGCCATCGAATCCCTCAAGCCTTTCCTGGTGCACGCATGAGCATTCTCGCCAAGATCTTCACCCTGTTCCGCGGTACCGCCACCGAAGCCGGCCAGGCCGTGGTCGACAAGAACGCGATCCGCATCCTCGACCAGGAAATGCGCGACAGCACCGCCGAACTGGCCAAGTCCAAGGAAGCGCTCACCCGGGTGATGGCGCAGCGTCAGCTGTCGGCCAATCGCGGCACCGCGCTGCTGGCTAAGCGCAAAGAATACGAGGGCTATGTGCAGGGCGCCCTGGGCAAAGGCGACGAAGCGCTGGCGCGCGAAGTGGCGTTGAAGCTTTCCGATGTGGAACGCGACCTGCAGGCCGAAGCCAGCAATGTGCAGGGACTGGACACCAGTATCACCTCGCTCAAGACCGCGATCCGCAATACCGAAACCCAGCTCACCCGGCTCAAGCAGCAGATCAATACGGTCAAGGCCACCGAAGCCGTGCAGCGCGCGCAATCGGCCGTGGCCGCGCGTCATTCCGGCGCCAACAGCAAGATCGGGACCGCGCTGGATTCGCTGGAACGCATCAAGCAGCGCCAGGAAGAACAGAGCGCGCGGATGGAAGCGGCCCAGCAGCTCGAGCACGAATCCGGCGACGGCGACCTGCAGGCGCGGCTGGCCAGCGCGGGACTGGTCAACGACCCTTCCAACGTCGACGGCATCCTGGCGCGTCTGCGCGGGCCCAAAGACGAGGACATCATCGATTCGACCGCCACCACGCCCGAGCAGCAGAAGCTGTTGGCCGCCGAGTCGTTGTTCGGCGAGCGCAAGTAATCGCCGATGGGGTTTCTGGACAAGTTGCTGGGTCGCGCGCCTGCGCCTGCCTTGCCGGCACCCGGCGCGCTGGCGCATGCATTGCCGCTGGGTCTGCGCATCGGCGGCCGCATCCAGTTCGACCGCACCATGTACCGCATCGCGCCCGGCGCAATGGTCGAGGAGCTGCCGGGCGGCTACCAGGGCGTGCCTTGCTATGGACACGTGAACCTGGGCGACGGCTACGCGCTGCATCGTTTCTACCTGGACGACGATGCCTTTCTCCAGGTCAGCACGGTCGGCGAGGACGTGGAGGCGATCAAGGGCTTCGTCTTCCATGAAACGCTCAATCCCCCCACCAAGGAGGCTTTCCGCGATTTCGTCATGGAAAGCGACCACCTGGGCGCGGCGGCGATCGATTACGCCGGACATCGCTGGTTGCGCGTCACCCAAAGCACTGCCGGTGACGCGCGCATCCCCGCGATGGCCTACGACGAAGTGCTGTACCGCCACGAACCCGCGCGCCGCGACGACGACCTGACTCACTACGCCATGCTTTACAGCCGCGATGTGCCCGAACTGGCGCGCGAGGAATTCCTGCTGGTGTCGGCCGAGGATTCGGGCCCCAACGAGTTCAGCATCACCTATTCGGTGGGTGTGGACCTGACCACGGCCGACATCGACATCACCTGATCTCCGCAACGACCAGTCGCTGATGCACAACGACAACGCTTGAACAGCCGCATCTCCAGAATTCGCGACCCGCACCCACTCTCTTCTCCCAAGGAATTCCCATGCAACAGGCCATCACACTGGAAAGTTTCCTCGCGTTCCTGACTTATTTCGGTGCCGGCATCGCGGTGCTGTTCATCGCGGCGACCATCGTGCTGCTGGTGACACCGCACAGCGAGATCAAGCTGATCCGCGCCGGCAACACCGCCGCTGCGATCGCTTTCGCCGGCAGCCTGATCGGCCTGGCGTTGCCCATCCACTCGGCCATCAGCCATTCGGTGAGCCTGCTCGACGCGCTGATCTGGGGCATGGTGGCCGCCATCGTGCAGGTGCTCGCGTTCGTGATCGCGCGCATCGCCAGCGGCAAGCTGTCCGACCAGATCGACCAGAACGTGGTGTCGGCGGGCATCTTCAGCGCCGCCATCGCCATCAGCGTCGGGCTGGTCAACGCCGCCGCGATCACGCCGTGAAGGAGACTGCGATGAAGCGTTCCCGCAATCTCAGACTCAGCCTGATGGCCGTCGCCCTTCCCGCTGGCCTGGTCGCTTGCGACGGCGGCGAACCGACCGGCGTGGTGTTGAATTCAATCGCCGACTGCAGCGCGCAGCAGGTGGACGTGGCGCAATGCGAGGCGGCCTACAACAAAGCCGTTGCCGACCATCAGCGCCTGGCGCCCCGTTTCGACGATGCGGTCCAGTGCCAGCAGGACTTCGGCCGGTGCGAGGCGGTGCAGGAAGAAGGCCGCACCAGTTACGTTCCGCCGATGGGCGGGTTTCTGCTGGGCTATGCGCTTGCCGGTGGCTTCAACAACAACAGCGGCCTGCGTGGCGTATCCGGCGGCGTGCCGCTGTATCGCGACTACCGTGGCGGTTACCTCAATCCCAACGGCGACATGGTCAGCCGGCAGCCCGGCACCGTGACCGGCAAGCGCGGCAGTCTGGCCACGCCGGCGCGTGCCATCACCGTGTCGCGTTCGGGTTTCGGTTCCAGTTCGGCGGCGCGCAGTTCGTTCGGTTCACGCGGTTTCGGCAGCTGACCTTGCGACGCATTCCCCTCACCCCGCGTCCCGACTGGAAAGACCAGGCCGAAAAGCTCGGCTTCCATTTCCATACCATCGACGGCGAACCCTATTGGGACGAGTCGGCCTATTACGCCTTCACCCTGCGCCAGATCGAGGACGATCTGGAAGGACCCAGCCAGGACCTGCACGACATGGCGATGGCGCTGGTGGACGAGGTCGTGCACAGCGAAGAGCTGTTGACCCGGCTGCACATTCCCACCTTGTACTGGGACTGGATTGCCGCGTCGTGGCGCAACCGCGAGCCGCATCTGTATGGCCGTCTGGACCTGGCCTACGACGGCAACGGCCCGGCCAAGCTGTACGAACTCAACTACGACACGCCGACCTCGCTGTACGAGTCGGCGTACTTCCAGTGGGTGTGGCTGGAGCAGCAGATCCAGGCCAAGGCGCTGCCAGCGGACGCCGACCAGTACAACAGCGTGCAGGAAGCGCTGTGCGAAACCTTCGCAACACTGGCCCTGGAAGAGCGCATCGGCAAGCGCGTGCACTTCGCCGCGGTTCGCGAGTCGATGGAAGACCAGGCGACGGTGCTGTACCTGCGCGACTGTGCGAACCAGGTGGGCATCGATACCGCGCTGGTGGCGGTCGAGGACATCGGACTGAGCGCGGATGGCTGGTTCACCGACCAGGACGACCGCGTGATCCAGACGCTGTTCAAGCTGTACCCGCTCGAATTCATGATGGAAGAGGAATTCGGCCCCAGCCTCATCGCCAACCGCATGCAATTGCTGGAACCGGCCTGGAAGTCGGTGCTGAGCAACAAGGGCGTGCTGCCGTTGCTGTGGGAGCGCCACCACGGTCATCCCAATCTGCTGGAAGCCCACTTCGAGCCCAGCCAGTATGCGGATCTGGGCCCGGGATTCGTCCGCAAGCCGCTGTTTTCGCGCGAGGGCGCCAACGTGGATGTGGTGACGGCGGAGGGGAAACGTTTCGGCACGCCCGGGCCTTATGGCGATGGACCGGCCATCGTGCAGGCCTATCACCCCTTGCCCTCTTTCGATGGCAATTATCCGCTGGTCGGCAGCTGGATCGTGGCCGACCGTGCCAGCGGCATCGGCATGCGCGAAGACGCCACGCTGATCACCCAGGACACCTCGCGCTTCGTGCCGCACGCGATCATCAGCTGACGGTTTCCCCGCAGCCGCGCGCTGCGGTCCATCTCCAACGAATCCATAAAAAAGAGGCCATGTCTTCTTGCGAAGACAGCGGGCCTCTGAAATCCGGCCATAGCCGGTAGACATTGTTGTGGCACATTTCCGGCCGTAGCCGGACCCGGCCATGTTAGGTTCGACTAACAGTTAATGCAACACTTCAATTAAATCAATGCAAGCCATTGATTATTAGACATTAAGTGTCGAGATTTCCTGTTGAATGGCCAGTGCCGCTGCCTTCGGGTCGCTGGCCTGACTGATGGGACGACCCACCACGATGGCGTCGGCGCCCAGACGGAAAGCTTCCGCCACGCCCACGGTGCGCTTCTGATCGTCGCCTACCGGACCACCGGGGCGGATGCCGGGGCAGACAATGGCGAAGTCAGGCCCGCAAGCGGCGCGGAGCGCGGCTGCCTCCTGCCCGGAAGCGATCACGCCATCGATGCCGGAAGCACGGGCGGCCAAGGCGCGTTGGACGACGATCTCTGCCGGTTCGCCGGAAATACCCATTGCTCGAAGATCTTCGCCGTCCATCGAGGTCAGCACGGTCACCGCCAGGAGGCGCAGCTCGCCACCGCGGGCATCGGCCGCCGCTTCCATCATCCCGGCGTGCCAGCCATGGATGGTGGCCAGACTTACCGGCCAGCGCGACAGGCCGCGGATGACCCCGGCGACGGTGGCGGGAATATCGAAGAACTTCAGGTCCACGAATATCTTCTTGTCGCGACGGGCCAGTTCGTCCAGCACGGCGAAGTAGTCGCCCGAGGCCAGCAGTTCCATGCCGATCTTGTAGAAACCGACCGAATCGCCCAGCCGGTCTACCCAGGCCAGCGCCTCCTGGCCGCTGGGTGCGTCCAGCGCGAAGATCAGGCGATCACGGGCCGGCAGTACCAGTTTGCCGCGTCCGCTCATGGGGCGTAGTCCAGCGCATCGCGCTTGGCCTGACGGCGTGCTTCCTTCGGCTGGGCCCATTCGTTGTTGAACAGGGCAGGCTCCCAAGAGCCGTAGGTGGGGTTGGGCAGCATCCACCAGCGTTCGCCGAACCAGTCGTGGTATTCGCCGTACAGCGCATCACGGTCGGCGCGGGTGTTGGACACCACTTCGACGAAGTCGCCGATCTGGTCGCCGAACTGCATCAGCACGCGGTACTTCTGTCCGGCCAGGCGGCGTCGGCAGTTCTTCTCGCTGCCGTTCTGCTCGCAATTCTCGACGAAGGTGCCCAGGCCCAGGAACACGCTGTCGTCGGCGACCGGCAGGCCCACCGCCTTCAGATTGGCCAGGGTGGCGTCCTTCAGGTGTTCGGCGCGGTTGGAGATGTAGAGAATGGTCACGCCCTTGGCATTGGCGGCCTTGGCGAAATCGACCACGCCCGGCACCGGCTTGGCTTTCTTTTCGGCGACCCACTGCGCCCAGGTGACTTCGTCGTAGTCGGCGCCGTCACGGACCAGACGCGCCTGGTAGGGCGAGTTGTCCAGCACGGTCTCGTCCACGTCCATGACCACGGCCGGCTTGAGCCCGGTGGCCGCGTTGCCTCGTTCTTCGGGCACCAGGGCATCCCAGTTCTTTTCCTTCAAGGCCGCATCCAGATGATCGGCGGCGGCGCGGTAGGTCTGTTCGCTCAGGGCCCGATATTCCACCGAGGTCTGGACCCAGGCCACGGCGTTGAGGTTGTCGTGCGGCGGATTGGCATTGGTCGGTGCCGCAGCCGGTGCGGGTGCTGTCGCCACCGGAGCAGCCGGAGTCATGGGCGCAGCGGGCGTCTCGGTGCGTTTGCACGCGGACAAGGCGAGGGCGGTGCAGGCGGCAAGGACGAGTAGGCGCATGGATTCTATTTCGGCAGTGGCTATCCGTGCAGTTTACCGGCTGCCGATGACGACCGGATTCTCAGGCGCCAGTCATCAGTGGGAGCAGCACCTGCGGAGAGCTTTGCCTTGTGTATCCCAGTTTTACCGGATGCTCCAGGCTTTGTAGATTCGAGCTTGCTCGGATGCTTTTCGCGTTGAAGCCAAAACATCCGAGCAAGCTCGGATCTACAAAGACACATGCAGTAGTCCGCGACGTGACGCCGCTCCCGCGCCTACTCCGCTATCCTTGCGTGCTGTTGAAGGAAGCATGCTCATGGATATGACCGACGAAACTGCAGGCGTGGTACTGACGATTGCCGAAGCACGCGTGCTGGGTTGCCTGATCGAGAAGGAAGCCACCACGCCCGACGCCTATCCGCTGACCGTCAATGCCGCGCAGGTCGCCGCCAACCAGAAGACCGCGCGCGATCCGGTGATGTCGGTCAACGTGGGCGACGTGAACCATGCGCTGCGCCAGCTCGAACAGAAAGGCCTGGCCAGGCAGGTGTTCTCGTCACGCGCCGAGCGCTACGAACACCGTGCCGACAAAACGCTGGACCTGTCGAAGCAACAGCTCACCCTGGTCGGCCTGCTGCTGTTGCGCGGTCCGCAGACCGTGCACGAACTGCTGGCGCGCAGCGAGCGCCTGGCTTCGTTCAACGATGCCGACGACGTGCGTCATCACCTGGAGCGATTGATCCAGCGTCAACCGGCGCTGGTGCAGCAGATTCCGCGTGGTCCTGGCCAGCGCGAAGACCGTTACGTGCACCTGCTCAGCGGTCCTGTGGATGTGGCAGCGGTGACGGCGCGCATCGCCTCATCTACGGCAGCGACGGAAGCGGCCCCGCATGCATTGGAAGCGCGCGTGCAGGCGCTCGAAAACGAAGTCGCGGAATTGCGTGCAGCCGTGGCGGCGTTGACCAGCGGAACCTGATCCGCCTTTAGGGTTCGTCGGCAAGCAACGCGCGCAGGTCGGTTTCTCCCACGTCCACGCCGGCTTGGGTGAGCAAGGTGGTCGCCTGGCCCCGATGATGGGTCTGGTGGTTGAAGAAATGCATGACCAGGCCCGCGAAGCGTTTGCGGAAACGGTCGCCGCGGGTGTTGGCATATTCCAGCACGTGTTCGATGTCATCGGCAGTGAGCGAATCCGCCCATGCCTGGATGACGCCATCCAGCCACGCGCGCCGTTCCTGCAAGCGAGTGAAGTCTTCGTACAACAGCTGATCCAGCGCAGTGGGCATTCCGATCACTTCCAGCGGCGCGAGCGCCGCATGGGCGGTCGGGTGCCGTGCGAAGCGCTTGAGCCAGATCAGGTCGGCCACCATCACATGATTGAGGGTGCCCATCACCGAGCCGAAGAACGCGCCGCGCTCGGCGGCCAGTTGATCCGGTGGCAGGCGTGATGCCGCCGAATAGACTTTTTCATTCATCCAGCGGTTGTACCCCGCCATGGTGCGGATGTATTGGCAGGTGATCATCGCGAAACTCCGATCAGTCCGGACGCTTGCTGCTGCGTAACAGAAACAGGCTGCCCAGCAGCGTTCCCGCGAGCGCAGCGGCCAATCCCAGGCCTACAGCAATCGCCAGTTCCAATGGCCACAGATCATGCGTGCCGGGATGGGCAGAGGCATCCACCAAGATGCGGACCAGGACCACGCACGGCACTGTCGCGGCCAGTAACAGCCACACTTTCCAGAAGCGCGCGAGTCCAAACGCGCGCGCCATCATCGCCACCACGCCGACCGCCACCAGCCCCGGACCATAAAGCGATTCCGGCAGCGAGAGTTCGGTGTAGGCGATCTGCCAATAGCGGAATCCCACGCCGATGAAGGCGATGAGAAAGGCGATCAGCAACCAGGCAGGACTGGAACGTTTCATGGCGTCGGCAGGCAGGGCGGCAAGGTCACCAGCCTAACGCAGCGCCCACGTCGAATTCCATCACGCCTGATCGTAGAGCGGGGCTTGCCCCGCTGCTCTTGGTTCCTGGATACAAATCGAAGAGCAGCGGGGCAAGCCCCGCTCTACGTATGCTTAATCGAACAAGGCCTGGATCGCCGCCAGCCCGGCGCTGGCGCGTTCCTTCTTGCTGGCCGCATCCAGTTCCGGATCGGCGCCGTCGCGTTGCAGTTCCGATTGCGGCAGCTCATCGAGGAAGCGGCTCGGCTTCAGGCGGATGCGGTCGCCGAAGCGGCGCGTTTCGCGGTTGTGGCTGAGGTACAGGCCCTGCTTGGCGCGGGTGATGCCCACGTACATCAGCCGGCGTTCTTCGGCCAGATTGCCTTCTTCCAGGCTCATCTCATGCGGAAGCGTGCCGTCTTCGCAGCCGACGATGAACACGTAGCGGAATTCCAGTCCCTTGGCCGCGTGCAGGCTCATCAACCGCACCTGGTTGCCGCCGTCATCCTTGTCGTTGCGCGACAGCAAGGCCAGCTGCGCGGCCAGATCGCCCGCGGAACCACGACCCCCTTCGAACCAGTCGGCGAGCTCGTCCAGGTTGGCGCGGCGGCGTGCGAACGTTGCATCGTCTTTGCACTGCGCACGCAGTTCGGCGAGCAGGCCCGAACGTTCGCCCAGTCGCCGAACCAGATCCGCAGCAGACAGCTGTGAGGAATGATTACGCAGGTCGCGCAGGATGTTGTTGAACGCGCTCAGTCCGTTGGCCGCGCGCGGCGGCAATGCCTTCAGCGCGCCCATGGATTCGGCCGCGCGCGACATCGGCAACTGCGCGTGCTGGGCCATCTCGGCGAGTTTGGCCAGCGAAGTCGCGCCGACTTCGCGCTTGGGCGACTGCACCGCGCGCAGGAACGCCGCATCGTCGTCCGGATTGATCACCAGCCGCAGCCACGACAGCGCGTCCTTCACTTCCTGGCGTTCCAGGAACGCGGTGCCGCCGGTCAGGTGATAGGGAATGCGCAGCAGCTGCATCGCCTTTTCCAGCGGGCGCGACTGGTGGTTGCCACGGAACAGGATGCAGAAATCGCTCCAAGCCGCTTCGCGCGCGATGTGCAGGTAGGAGATCTCGGCGGCGACCTTCTCGGCTTCGTGCTCGTTGTCGCGGCATTCCCACACGCGGATGCGGTCGCCGTCGGGCTGGTCGCTCCAGAGCTTCTTCGGATGCTCATGCGGATTGTTGGCGATCAGCGTGTTGGCGGCGCGCAACACGCGATTGCTGCAACGGTAGTTCTGCTCCAGCTTGATCACCTGCAGGGCAGGATAATCCTGCGCCATCTGCATCAGGTTGTCCGGGTTGGCGCCGCGCCAGGCGTAGATGCTCTGGTCGTCATCGCCCACGCAGGTGAAATCGCCGCGTGGCCCGGCCAGCACCTTCAGCAGGCGGTATTGCGCATCGTTGGTGTCTTGGCATTCGTCCACGAGCAGATAACCGATACGTTCGCGCCAGGCGGCGGCGATTTCCGCATCGTTCTCCAGTACCTGCACCGGCAGGCGGATCAGGTCGTCGAAATCCACCGCGTTGAACGTGGACAGCCGCGCCTGATAACGCGCGTAGAGTTTGGCCGCTTCCTGTTCCCGCGTGGTCTTGGACGCGGCCAGTGCTTCCTCGGGCGAAAGACCCGCGTTCTTCGCGCGCGAAATCAGATTCTTGGCCGCTTCGATCGCATCGTTCTTCGCGCCCGGCATCAGATCCTTGATCTGCGCGTTGCTGTCATCGGCATCGAAGATCGAAAAACCGCGCTTCAGGCCGACCGAAGCATGTTCGATCTGCAGGAACTTCAGCCCCAGTGCGTGGAACGTGCACAGGGTCAGGCCTTCGGCCGCATCGCCGCGCAATCGCTTGCCCAGGCGCTCGCGCATTTCCTTGGCGGCCTTGTTGGTGAAGGTGATGGCGGCGATGCGCTTGGCCGGCATCCGCCCGGAAGTGATCAGGTGCGCGATCTTCTCGATGATCACGCGCGTCTTGCCGCTACCGGCGCCCGCCAGCACCAGCAGAGGCCCGTCGCAGTGCCTGACCGCGTCGCGTTGGGGTTGGTTGAGGGTATTCATATCATTGCCGCTATCTATGCCATCAGTTTACAGACAACCACCCCGTAAGCTGGATACCATCATTGACCTGAAGGGCCTGTGTGTTCCGGGATTCGGGTGAAAGCGCTCCTGTAGCCAGGCGTACTCGGGCAGGGAAATGCGGCGATCCGTTCGAATTATGCGACTGAGGCCGGCTTCGAGACGTACAGAGTCTGTAACAACGAACTTGCAATCAGTTCATTGCCAAGCAGAAAGGAATCTATATGAAGCCATCCATGCTCGCACTACTGGTCTTTTTGTTGCCCGGGCTGGTGATTGCCGCCGAGCCGCACAAGGCGGAGCTGCAACCTCTTATCGAACAACCCAAGCAAGGCAATTTCGTCGGCGAGCCAGGCATATCACCCGAGTTGATGACGGAAGGTTTCCTGTCCGCCCATCCGGATCTGCGCTGGCGCAGGGAAGGGTTGCACGCCTATGCCAACAAGCGATACGACGAGGCAATGACGTATTTCCTGCGTGCCGCGAAATATGCCGACAAGCCGGCGCAGGCGATGATCGCCGAAATGTACTGGAAAGGCATCGGTGTCGCGCAGGACCACATGCTGGGTTACGCCTGGATGGATCTCGCTGCCGAACGCTTCTATTCGAACTTTGTGATCAAGCGCGAGGAATACTGGCGCGTGCTCAATGAGACGGAGCGGCGCGATGCGGTCGTGCGCGGGCAACCGCTACTGGCCGAGTATGGTGACGATGTCGCCAAGGTGCGCATGGCCAAGGTGCTCCGTAAGCAGCGTTCGGTGACCGGTAGCCGCGTGGGCTTTGTCGGAAATCTGGAAATCATTCCTTTCACTGGCCCCAATGCCGGCAGCGGCATGACCATCCGTGCAGACGAGTACTATGCGCCCAAGTACTGGCGTGCCGACAAGTACTTCGAATGGCAGGATGAAATGTGGAAGGCACCGCCAGCGCGCAAGGGAAAGGTCGAAGTAGGCGAACTGGAGAATGCAGGCAAGTTACCGCGAGAAGAGGCACAGCCATGACCCGTCACGCCACATTGTTGGTTTCAATACTGTTGTCGTTGCTGTTGATATCGCCGGTGGCTATCTGCGCCAGCGCGCCCGTTGAACAGGAGGAATTGATCAGCGGCCGTGAACAGCGCGTCATGGCTACGCGCACTTTCCTCAACGCTCATCCCGACCTGAAGTTCCGCAACGAGGGGTGGGAAGCTTATCAGGCGGGGAACTACGATCTCGCGATACAGCATTTCAGCAAAGCCTCCCGGTACGCAGACAAGATGTCGCAGGCCATGCTGGCGGAGATGTCGTGGAAGGGGCTGGGTGTTGACGCTGATCGGCCTGTGGCCTATGCATGGGCAGATTTGGCGGCCGAACGCGGCTACCCCCAGTTCATTCGCCTGCGAGAGCAGTACTGGCGTGGCCTAGACGCGGCACAGCGGGAGCGCGCTGTGCGCGAAGGGCAGGCGCTGCTCTCGGAGTACGCGGATGTGGTTGCACGTCCGCGCTTGGCGGAGTTCATTACCAAAGCCAGGCAGCGCATGCGCCGCTCATCCCGGTCGGTGAGCACGCCAAGGGAAGTCAGAGTGCCTGATCAATTCGGAGGCATGGTGAGCATTCCAAGCCATCGCTTCTACGATTCGAAGTTCTGGGATCCGAAGGAATACCAGGCCTGGCAGGACGAGATGTGGAAGGAGCTACCCAAGGGCCGCGTCGATGTGGGAGATCCCAAGCAGGTTGCGCCGACCACCCCTCCATGACCCTATGCTGGGCAGGCGATAGAATCGCCGCATGGCCAAGCTCTACTTCTACTATTCGGCAATGAACGCCGGTAAGACCACGACGCTGCTGCAGTCGGCGCACAACTATCGCGAGCGTGGGATGCGGGTGGCGATACTGACGCCCAAGCTCGATCATCGCGCCGGCAGTGGCGTGGTCGCTTCGCGGATCGGACTGAGCGCCGAGGGCGTGGCGTTTGATCGCGATGCCGATCTTGAACTGCTGATATCGAACGACATTTCCGGTCACGGCAAACTCGACTGCGTGCTGGTGGATGAGGCGCAGTTCCTGACCCGCAGCCAGGTGTGGCAGCTGAGCGAAGTGGTGGACCAGTTGCACATCCCGGTGCTGTGTTACGGGCTGCGCACCGATTTTCGCGGCGAACTGTTCGAAGGCAGTCAGTACCTGCTGGCCTGGGCCGATGAACTGACCGAAATCAAGACCATCTGCCACACCGGCAAGAAGGCGACTATGACCGTGCGCGTCGATGGGCAGGGCCGCGCCGTGCAGGATGGGCCGCAGGTGGAAATCGGCGGCAACGAACGCTATGTGTCGGTCAGCCGCGCCGAGTACAAGAAGATCGCGCGCGGCGAGGGCAGCATCGATCCGCTACAGACGCCCTTCCCGTTTCCTGATCGCTGATTTCCCGACCGTCAGGCCGCCGCAACGCTAGCGGCAGTCGCGGCGTATGGCCTCGGCTTCCCGCGTGATCACACCGCCATCGGGCCGCATGGCATGCAGTTCGCCGATCAGTCTGTCCAGGTCGCGGCGCGCGCGTTCGCCCTGGCCCATTCGGCAGCGCACTTCGGCCGCGTAGGCGCGGGCCCGCCAGCGCAGCTTCAGGATTTCGCTGTCGTCCCCCGGGTGCGCGGCCACCGCATCGAGTGAGGCCAATGCGGCCCTTGCCTGGCCGACACGCGCCTGGTGCCTGGCCATGGAGATCTGCGCGTACAGCGCGCGCGGATGCTCCGCGCCCAGTCCGACCCGGGTCAGTTTCACCGCGCGGTCGAAATAGGTGGTGGCCTCCTGCAGCTTGCCCTGGCTGGCCAGCACTTCGCCGATCAGGCGGTCGGCCTCGCCCACCAGCGCATCGCTGGCGCCGTACTGCGCTGCGCGCAGCTGACGGGTTTCCAGCAGGGCCTTGAGGGCTTCGTCATCGCGCCCCGCGCCATGCAGGACCATGCCGTAGTTGAACAATCCGCCGTGCAGGCTTTGCGAACCGGCGGCGCCGCGCCAGATCCGTACTGCTTCGCCCACATCGGCGATGGCCTGGTCCATGTCGCCCAGTTCGTAGGCGATCACCCCGCGCGTATTCAAGGCCAGTCCTGTTTCGCGATGATCCGGGCCCAGCGCCTGCAGGGTGAGCGCATACAGCGGCTCGATCTGCTGCCTGGCCTGGCGCAGCTGTTCCTGGTCCACCAGAATGGAAACCAGCAACCGTCGAATGGTCAGCGTGGCCGGATGCTGCGGGCCATGCACGTCCTCGGCCATGACCAGCGCCTTGCGGAAACTGCTGCGCGCGGTTTCGGTTTGCCCGCGGAGCCGGAACAGACGCCCGCGGCTGACCTCGATTTCCACCGCGAGCGAACTGCCGCCGCCGACGTACTTGGACAGGTGCGCCAGCGCAGCGTCATAGCCCTGCAGGGCCGCGTCGGTACGGCCCAGATCGTCGTGGATCAGGGCCAGGTCATAGAGATTTTCCGCCACCCCTTCCTGGTCGCGGATGGTCTGACGCAGGGCCAGGGAGCGCTGGTACAGATTCTCCGCACTCTGGCGTTCGCCGACCATGCGCCGGCAACGCCCGTACTGGGAGAGGAAATTGGCCTCCTGCGCCGGCTGTGTATGCAGGCCCCCGACCAGGTCTTCGTAAGGGGCCATGACCTGCAGGCAATCCTTGGAGCGATCCAGCAGGCGCAGGGCGCGTCCATGCAGGGTGACCGCCTCCAGGCGCAGCCCGGTCGGAATGCTGCCCAGCTGATCCAGCAACTGGTCCTGGCGTTCGGACAACGCCAGCGCTTCCTGGTAGTCGCCCAGACCGATGCGCAGGCGCGTGATCACGCCCAGCAGCTCGGCATGGGCCAGCGGCTGGTCGGCCAGTTCGCGTTCGCCGCGGCGTTCGCCCGCCTGCAACAGCTTGCGCGCGTCGAAGATGTTGCCCTGCTGGGCTGCGCCGGCGTTGTCGAACAGACCGATCACGAAATCCTGCATGGCCTGCGCGCGCGCGGTTTCGCGCATGGCCTGCCGGCTCTGCCAGACGCTGGCCGCCAAGGCCACCAGCAGCAATGAAGCGATACCGATGCTGGCGGTCAGGGCCCAACGGTGACGTGACACGTATTTGTGCACGCGATAGCGCCAGCTCTGCGGGCGCGCCAGCACCGGCCGGCCCTGCAGATGCCGCTGCAGATCCTGCGACAGCGCTTCGACCGAGGCATAGCGGTGCTCGGGCAGCTTGGCCAGGGCCTTCAGCGCGATATTGTCCAGATCGCCGCTGATCTGCCGTGCCTGGCGGCGTGCGCCGGGGCTGTTGTCTCGGCTGCCGTCCGTGGAACGCTGCGAGGCCGCCGACGGCTTCTGCGGTTCCACCGCCAGGATCGCCTCTTCCCACTCGGCATCGGTCTGCCGGCGCAGGCGATAGGGTTTGGTGCCCGCCAGCAGTTCGTACAGCACCACGCCCAGCGAATACACGTCGGTCATCGCGGTGACCGGCTCGCCGCGTACCTGTTCCGGCGCCGCGTAGTGCAGGGTGAAGGAACGCACTTCGGTACGCGGATGCGGCGAGGCGGGTTCGTTGTCGTCCAGCAGTTTGGCGATGCCGAAATCCAGCAGGCGCACTTCGCCGGTGGCCGACACCAGAATGTTGGAAGGCTTCAGGTCGCGGTGCACGATCAGGTTGGCGTGCGCGTGACTGACCGCTTCGCACACCTGCAGAAACAGTTTTACCCGCGTTTCCACCGACAGGCCGTGCGACTGGCAGTAGTCGGTGATGGGAATGCCCTGCACGTATTCCAGCGCGAGATAGGGCTGGCCTTCGCTGCCGATGCCGGCGTCGAGCAGGCGCGCGATATTGGGATGCGCCAGTCGGGCCAGGATCTCGCGTTCGCGGCTGAAGCGCAGACGCAGGTTGGGGTCGGCCAGGCCGGGACGCAGCAGCTTCAGCGCGACCTTGCGCTCGTAGAGGCCGTCGGCGCGTTCGGCCAGCCAGACCATGCCCATGCCGCCTTCGCCCAGCACGGTTTCCATGCGGTACGGACCGACCATGGTCCCGGCCTGCGGCTGCCCGGGTTTGTCCAGCAGGGGCTGGGCCATGAAGTCATGGCTGGTGTCTTCCAGCGCCAGCAGTTTTTCCAGCTCGGTGGCCAGTTCGGGATCGTCGGCGCGCAGGATCTGCAGCTGCGCCAGGCGTGCGTCGCCGTCGAGCTCGAGCAATACGTCGAGCAGCGGGGACAGGCGTTGCCAACGCTCGGCATCCATGGATTTCGCCTGGGCCTCGGCGGGTCAGTCGTCCTGCATCGCCGCCAGCAGGAACAGCCTGGCCTTCTGCCAGTCGCGACGGATGCTGCGTTCGGAGCGTTGCTGCAGCTCGGCGATTTCCAGTTCCGAAAGGCCGGCGAAATAACGCATCTCCACCACCTTGGCCAGGCGTTCGTCGGCGGCGGACAGTTTGTCCAGCGCATCGTTCAGCGCCAGCATGTCTTCGTCCAGGCGCAACGGGCCTTCGACGTCTTCGGGAATCTCGGCTACGCGTTTGAGATCGCCGCCGCGTTTGCGCGCCAGCCGGTTGCGCGCGTAGTCCACCACCACGCTGCGCATCGAAGAGGCGGCGTAGGCGAAGAAATGCGCGCGGTCGTCGAACTTTGCGTTGCTGCTGCTGCCGATCAGCTTGAGGTAGGACTCGTGCACCAGCGCGGTGGCATCCAGCGTGTAGCCGTGCTGGCCCGACAGTTGCCGCCGGGCCATGGTGTGCAGTTCCTGGTACAGCGTGGACAGGACGTGGTCCAGCGCCGCGCGATCGCCGCTGCGCGCCGAATCCAGCCATACCGTGATGTCTGCTGCGTCCGCCATGCTCGTTCCCCGCCCAATCAAGGGGGGAATATAGCCTTAAACCTGCCCAGGGGCGTTACCGGAGGTTGGCTCAACGCTGGCAGTGCGCGCACCAGACGCTGGCGCGCTGGCCGATGCTGGCGAACTTCATCGCCCGCCCGCAATTGGGGCAGGGCAGCCCGCCGCGGCCATAGGCCGAGAGTTCCTGTTCGAAGTAGCCGGGCGCGCCATCGGGACTGATGAAGTCGCGCAAGGTGGTGCCGCCACGGGTGATGGCGTAGGCCAGGATGTCCTTGGCCGCCTGGGCCAGCGCCTGGTAGCGCTCGCGAGAGACCTTGCCGGCCGCGCGCAGCGGCGAGATGCCGGCACGGAACAGGCTTTCGGCCGCGTAGATATTGCCCACGCCGACGACGATGCGCTGGTCCATCAGGAAGGTCTTCACCGGCGCCTTGCGGCCGCGGCTGCGTTCGAACAGGTAGTCGCCGTTGAAGTCGTCCGACAACGGTTCCGGCCCCAGCGCCTGCAGCAGTTCATGGGTGTGTCCGGCCGGCTGCCACAACAGGCTGCCGAAACGGCGCGGATCGTTGAAGCGCATCACCCGGCCCGAACTGAGTTGCAGGTCGACATGGTCGTGCGTGTTCACCGGCGTGGCGGCCGGCAGCACCCGCAGGCTGCCGGTCATTCCCAGATGCAGCAATGCACTGCCCGCCGCGGTATCCAGCAACAGGTACTTGGCCCGTCTACGCACGGCCAGGATGCGCTGCCCGGGCAGCACGGTCTCGATTTCCGCCGGAATCGGCCAGCGCAGATCAGGCCGGCGCAGCACCACGCCGCGGATGCGCTTGCCTTCCAGATGCGGCGCCAGGCCCAGGCGGGTGGTTTCTACTTCGGGGAGTTCGGGCATTTGGGTGGGATTGGGGAATGGGGGTCGGAAATTGGGAGTCGCGAATCGCGAGCCCGGAGCCCGGAGCCCGGAGCCGGGAGCCGGGAGCCGGCAAATAATCGGATCGTCATCCCAGCGAACGCTGGGGTCCATTTTGACTTTCGCTTTTGCTTATGTGTGTCTGAAGATGGCGGCTTCGGAACGAAGATCAAGATGGATCCCAGCGTTCGCTGGGATGACGATGATTTTTTCTGTCACCTAGGCGCTGGTAGCAAAATACCGATCCCCCTCGCGTCGCACATTCAACGCACCGCCAAACACCGCCGACAGATTCTCCGCAGTAAGCACGCTCGCACGATCGCCATCGGCATACACGCTGCCATCGCGCAACAAGATGACCCGGTCTATATCCGCAACGATCTCTTCGATATGGTGCGTCACCAGCACCAGGGTGATGCCCTGTCCGGCGAGCTCCTTCAACAGACCCAGAAAATCGCGCTGCGCTACCAAGTCCAGGCCTGCAGTCGGCTCGTCAAGCAACAGAGCTTCCGGTTGATGCACCAAGGCGCGCGCGATCAGCACGCGGCGCATTTCGCCGGTGGAGATTTCCGCCACCTGTCGTCCGGTCAGCGCCTGGGCGCCCACGCGCTGCAAGGCCTGCTTCGCGCGCTCGCGCATCTCCCCAGTGATCTCGGCATCGGGCGGCAGCATGAAGCTGGCGAAGAAACCGGTGAGCACCGCTTCCTCCACGCCCAGGTTCGGCATTTCCTGCAGGTCGCGGGTCAGATCGCCGGTGACTACGCCCAGTCGCGTGCGCAAGGCACTCACGCTCCAGCGCTGCTGGCCCATCACCTTCACCGGTGCCTGGCCTTCGCGCGCCAACGGGTACAGCTCGCGGTTGATGAGCTTGATGAACGTCGACTTGCCGCAGCCGTTGGCGCCCAGCAATGCCGTGTGCTGTCCGGCGACGATACGCAGCGACAGCTCGCGCAGCACGGTGGATACGCCACGCACGACGGTGGCGCGGTCCAGTTCGATCAATGGCGGGCGTACTTGCTGCGCCCCGACCGGCGAAGGCAGCGGATTGGCGGAAGTGAAAATGGGGGAATCCGGAGAAGGTACGATGACGGAACCAAGATACGCGCACCGATGAAGATAATGAAGATCCAGCACCCCGTAGAGCGGAGCTTGCCGCGCTGCTTTTGGTCGGCGCGAAAAGCAGCGCGGCAAGCCACGCTCTACGGGAGCGGTACGCGACTCTTGCTTGCGTTTCTGTTGCTGACGCCGCTCACGGTGCTCGCCCAGGTCACCGCTACCAGCGAGTACCTGCAGCGCATGGACAGCGATGGAGACGGCAAGGTGAGCCAGTCCGAATACCTGGACTGGATGAGCTATGCCTTCGATTCGCGCGACCGCAATCGCGATGCGGTCCTGACCCCTGACGAACTACCCGGCGGCAAGGGCCAGCCGCTGACCCGCCAACAGCACCGGGAACGGCTGTCGGCCACGTTTCGCAAACAGGATGTCGACCACAACGGTTTTCTGAGCGCCAAGGAACTGGCCGCCCCGCCCCAATAGACGACCCCAATAGACGCTGCGGCACCGCCGCTTGCACCGCTCTGGCGGTGGGAGGATGCTGGCGGCTCGTTCACATCTTGGGGATGTCGATGAAACGGATTCTGCTCATGGCGGCGTTGTCGGCGCTGTGTCCTCCTCCTGCCCTGGCCGCGGACACGGCCGATGAGCATGTCACCACGGTCCAGCGCATCCTCGCGCGCATGGACCGCGACAACGATGGCAAGGTCGGTTTCGAGGAATATCGCAACGCCATGACCCGACGCTTCCACGCCGTCGACAAGAACGCCGATGGCGCGCTGCAGCTGGATGAATTGCCCGAAGAATGGGTGGTGGTGCAGGCCGCCGATATTCCGGCCGGCGGCCTTGGATTGGAATCGTTCTCCGACCACATGCGCACCAGCTTCAACGGCTTCGATTCCAACCAGGACGGCAGCCTGGATCACGACGAACTGATCGCCCTGGCCAAGGCACGTACAGCGAAACAGGAGGCCAAACCATGAACCGCTCACGTCTTTTTCTGGCCGCCTCCATGGCGGGGTTGGCCTGCCTGTCGTTCGCATCCTTCGCCAAGGCCGATACCGTCACCTGCGAATCCAGTAACGGCCGCTACCAGTCGTGCGCGGTGGACACGCGTGGTGGGGTCACCCTGTCACGACAGCTGAGTTCGCAGGGCTGTTGGGAAGGCGATACCTGGGGCTACGACCGCAATCGCATCTGGGTGACCAACGGCTGCCGCGCGCAGTTTCATGTGGGCAGCAGTTCGTCCTCGGGCAACAAGAACAACGCGGTGGCCGCCGCAGTCGTCGTGGGCCTGGTGGGCGCGGCGATTCTGGCCAACAAGAACAAGCGCGACCGCGACGGCGATTACGACAATGGGAATGGGTGGAACAACGGCAACCCGCGCTACACCTTCCAGTGCGAATCGCGCAACAACCGCTACACCAATTGCGACAGTGGACGGGTGCGCGGCCAGGTCGAGGTGTATCGCCAGCTCAGCGACCGGCGCTGCGTCTATGGCCAGAACTGGGGTAACGACCGCGGCCAGGTGTGGGTGGACGACGGTTGCCGCGCGGAGTTCGCGGTGTACTGAGTTGCCGGTTCGGCGGCTCCACAGCCGCCGGAATGCGTGGCCTTGCGACGCCGGGAAAGGGCAGGCATGGCGCGCAAGCACAAAAAAAAGGAGGCGCCTCGCGCCTCCCACCCTGAATTTATATAACGCCCTCGGGCTTGCGGCAAGCCCCCGCGCTTGGTGCAGCATCGCCGGCCTGTCAAATGGACAGGAAACGGAGCGAAGTGATGGCCGATGCGCGCATCTACTACCACGGCACCAAGGCCGATCTGAAGCCAGGAGATCTGATTGCGCCAGGTCACGCGCCCAACTATGGCAGCAGGAAGCAGGCAGCTTTCGTCTACCTCGCCGAAACGCTGGAGCCGGCCATCTGGGGCGCGGAGCTGGCGCTGGGCGACGGGCGCGGCAGGGTCTATCGGGTCGAACCGACAGGGTTCATCGAAGACGATCCGAACCTGACGGATAAAAAATTCCCGGGTAACCCAACCCGTTCCTACCGCTCCCGCGATCCACTCCACGTAGTCGGCGAGGTTGCCGACTGGAAGGGTCATTCCGCCGACCAGCTCAAGGCTATGCGCGAGCATCTCAAGGCACTGGCGAGCGAGGGTGTCGAGATCATCGAGGAATAACCGTGCGCGAAAGCCGAGTCCAGGACGTTGCATCATTCGCCTCATCGTGGATTCGTCCACGCGTTTCTGTCGACTGCAAAAAAAGCGCCGACCCTTGCGGATCGGCGCTTGCAGAATCCGGATCGCGAAGATCCGGCGACGCAGGGGAAACGGTTTACTTGGTGATGTCCACGTCCTTGGTTTCCGGCAGGAACAGCGTGCCGATCACCATGGTCATCGCCGCGATCACGATGGGGTACCACAGGCCCTGGTAGATATTGCCGCTGGCCACCACCATCGCGAAGGCGATGGTCGGCAGGAAGCCGCCGAACCAGCCGTTGCCGATGTGGTACGGGAGCGACATCGAGGTGTAGCGGATCTTGGTGGGGAACAACTCCACCAGCCACGCCGCGATCGGGCCGTAGACCATGGTCACGTAGATCACCAGAATGGTCAGCAGCATCAGCACCATCGGCTTGTTGACGCGCTCAGGATCGGCCTTGGCAGGGTAGCCGGCGGACGTCAGGCTTGCCGACAGGCTCTTGCCGAAATCGCCTACCTGGGTCTTGAACGTGGCTGGATCAATGCCACCACCCTCGAACGATTGGACCGTAGCGTCGCCCACCTTGATGTGCGCGACCGTGCCGGCCGGAGCATCCTGGTTGGAATAGGTCACGCCGGCCTTGGCCAATGCGGCCTTGGCAACGTCGCAGCTGCTGGTGAAGACCTTTTTGCCGACCGGGTCGAACTGGAAGCTGCAGGTCTCGGGGTCAGCCACCACCACGACCGGACTCGACGCCACTGCCTGTTCCATCGCCGGATTGCCGTAATGGGTCAGGGCCTTGAAGATCGGGAAGAAGGTCAGCGCGGCAATCAGGCAGCCGCCCATGATGATCGGCTTGCGCCCGATCTTGTCCGACAACCAGCCGAAGAAGATGAAGAACGGCGTGCCGATGATCAGACTGCCGGCGATCAGCAGGTTGGCTGTGGTGCCGTCTATCTTCAGCGTCTGGGTCAGGAAGAACAGCGAGTAGAACTGCCCCGCATACCAGACCACGGCCTGGCCGGCGGTGGCGCCCAATAGTGCCAGCAGCACGATCTTGCCGTTCCTGGAGAAGAAGCTCTCGGTCAGCGGCGCCTTGGACAGCTTGCCGTTGTCCTTCATCTCCTGGAACAGCGGCGACTCGCTCAGCTGCATGCGGATCCACACCGAGATGCCCAGCAGCACGATCGACAGCAGGAACGGAATGCGCCAGCCCCAGGCTTCGAACGCCTCGTTCCCCAGCGCGAAGCGGCAACCCAGGATCACCAGCAACGACAGGAACAGACCCAGCGTCGCGGTGGTCTGGATAAAGCTGGTGTACAGGCCGCGCTTGCCGTTGGGAGCATGTTCGGCAACGTACGTGGCTGCACCACCGTATTCGCCACCCAGCGCCAGACCCTGCAGCATCCGCAGGACGATCAGGATGATCGGTGCGGCCACGCCAATGGTGTTGTAGCTGGGCAGGATGCCGACCAGGAAGGTCGCCGAACCCATGATCACAATAGTGACGAGGAAGGTGTACTTGCGTCCGATCATGTCGCCAAGGCGACCGAACACCAGTGCGCCAAACGGACGCACCGCGAAACCGGCGGCGAAGGCGAGCAAGGCGAAGATGAAGCCGCTGGCGGGATTCAGCGCCGAGAAGAACTGGGCGGCGATGATCGCGGCAAGCGATCCGTACAGATAGAAGTCGTACCACTCGAACACCGTACCCAGGCTCGAGGCGAAGATGACCTTCTTGTGGCCCGCGGTCAGCGGCTTGCCTGGCGGCAATGTACCGTTTGCTGTTGTGGACATGTCAGGTTCCTGTTGGGAGGGTGGCCGTTAGAAGCTGTACTTGACGCTGGTATGGATACGCCGCAGGTCGCCCTCGCGGTCATCCTCGAGTGCACGCTGGCCGAAGATCAGTTCGGCGCCGATGTCCAGTTTCGGGAACGGCGAATAGATCAGGTTGGCGTGCAGCGACTGCGCGCGCTCGGTCACGCCGAAGCCGGTGATGGCCTTGTCGTTGTCGAACATCGCAGCCGAATACATCAGGTTGGTGCGCACCTTGGGCGAGAACACATGGCGCCAGGCGACGAAACCGCCGTAGCCATCGAGGGCGTTGGGATCGCCGTTGGCATCCAGCACCACATCGCTGCCCAGGCCGAAGGCCAGGTAACGGCCGATACCGCTGCCGGCGTTGACCGCGTAGCGGATGTCGTCGCTCTTGCCCAGGTTGAACTTGCCCGAGACGCTGACTGCGCCACCGGTATCGGTTTCATCCAGATACTTGAACTGCCGCACCATGCCGGCGACGCTGAAATGGCCCCAGTCGCCCTTGGCCACGTAGCGCGCGGTCAGGTCGGGCATCACGTTGTCCCCGCTGTTGAATCGCGCGGCGCTGTTGAGGTACGGGGTGATGGTGGTCTGCGGGTTTTCCGCCGAGAACGACCACGGCCCCTTGGTGTAGCGCAACTGCGCCTGGCGTACGAACACGGTGCCGTCGGTGACGCCGACGAAATCCACCGCGTCCGGCAAAGCCGCCACATCCATGAAGTTGGACCAGGTCTGACCGGCCAGCCAGTTGTTCCAGCTCACGTAGGCCTGGCGCAGCGACACGGCGTAGGTGTTGGTCGCGGTTTCGTTGCCGGCCAGCGCGTTGCTGCCGCCGCCGAACATATCCGCTTCGATATACGCTTTGACCTTGTTGCCGTTCTCGGTAACGGTGTCGGCGCTGAAGTAGAAGCGCGAGAACTGCGCGTGGTAGTCGGTGTACGGATCGCCACCGTCGGCACCCGCGCCGCCTACCGGAATCGCACTGGGCAGATAGAACAGGCGTCCCGACGAACCATCGGCAATGCGGCCGTCACTGGTGTCGGTGTACATGCCGTCCATCTTGATGAAGCCGCCGTAGGTGAACGACGTGCCGGCCAGTGCGCCCGGGGTGATGGGCCCGGTCTGGATGCGTGGCTTGCCGTCAGCCGGGGCGGCCTGCGCGGTCTTCACCTCGGTGATCTGCGCCTGGGTATCGGCGATGACCGTCTGTTGCTGCTGCTGCGAGGCCAATAGCGCCTGGATCTGCTGTTCCAGAACGGCGACGCGTGCTTCCAGTTCCTTTTCCTTCGCCGTTTCAGCGAAAGCCATGCCAGGTGCGATCAAGGCGACGAACAATGCCGCAGCCAACGGTCGGCGCGACATCGATGCGATGCGTTTGCTCATTATCCCTCTCCCGATAATGCGTGATAGGCCGCGCAGAAGGCACGGTTGCGGCGCAGACTGCGCGCCACAGCTGGCCACGCCTATTCGCCATTAGTCGAAGTGCGTACATGAATGCGGGCTGGGTCGCAGTTGTTCGACGATGGTCTAAGCGCGTTGCTGCAACGCGTCATGGGCGAATGCGTCAAACTTCCCGCATCGCCGCCATTCGCGCGCCGCAAGGCGTCGGCGGCCACTGCATCTACTGGGAGGCAACCATGTCCGATCTCTATCCCGTCAAACCCGAATTCGCCGCGCAGTCCCGGATCAATCGCGATCAGTACCAGCGCGACTATCGCCAGTCGATCGACCACCCCGAACAATTCTGGGGCGAGGCCTCCAAGCGCCTGGACTGGTTCAAGGCGCCGACCCAGGTCAAGGACGTCAGTTATGACCTCAAGGACTTCCATATCCGCTGGTTCGCCGACGGCGAACTCAACGCCAGCGTCAACTGTCTGGACCGTCAGCTGGAAACGCGCGGCGACAAGATCGCCCTGCTGTTCGAACCCGACAGTCCCGACAGCCCGTCCTACGGCGTCACCTACCGCGAACTGCACGAACGCGTGTGCAAGCTCGGCAACGCGCTGCGCAATCTCGGTGTGCAGAAAGGCGACCGCGTCACCATCTATCTGCCGATGATTCCCGATGCGGCCGTGGCCATGCTGGCCTGCGCGCGCATTGGCGCAATCCACTCGGTGGTGTTCGGGGGCTTTGCGCCCAATTCCATCGCCGACCGCGTCGCCGATTGCGAAAGCAAGCTCATCATCACCGCCGATGAAGGCCTGCGCGGTGGCAAGAAGGTGCCGCTGAAGGCCAATGTCGATGCTGCGTTGAAACTGCCCGGCACCAACACCGTCGAAACCGTGCTGGTCGTGCGCCACACCGGCGGCGCGGTCGAAATGCAGATGCCGCGCGACCGCTGGTTCGATGCCGTGGTTGAAGGCCAGCCGGCCGAGTGCGAACCCGAGCGCATGAACGCCGAAGACCCGCTTTTCATCCTCTACACCTCCGGTTCCACCGGCAAGCCGAAAGGGGTGATGCACACCACCGGCGGCTACCTGCTGTTCGCCAGCTACACGCATGAAGCCGTATTCGACCTGCGCGAAGACGACATCTACTGGTGTACCGCCGACGTGGGCTGGGTCACCGGCCACAGCTACATCGTGTACGGGCCGCTGGCCAACGGTGCCACCGCAGTGATGTTCGAAGGCGTTCCCAATTACCCGAACGTGTCGCGCTTCTGGGATGTCATCGACAAGCACAAGGTCACGCTGTTCTACACCGCGCCCACCGCGATCCGTGCGCTGATGCGCGAAGGCGACGAGCCAGTCAAACGCACGTCGCGTGCTTCGCTGCGCCTGCTCGGCAGCGTCGGCGAACCGATCAATCCCGAAGCCTGGCGCTGGTACTACGAAGTGGTCGGCGATTCGCGCTGCCCGGTGGTCGATACCTGGTGGCAGACCGAAACCGGCGGCATCCTGATCAGCCCGTTGCCGGGCGCGACCGACCTGAAGCCGGGTTCGGCCACGCTGCCGTTCTTCGGCGTGCAGCCGGCGCTGGTCGACGCCAATGGCGCGTTCCTGGAAGGCGAGGCCGAAGGCAACCTGGTGCTGCTGGATTCCTGGCCGGGCCAGATGCGCAGCGTGTACGGCGACCACCCGCGTTTCATCGACACCTACTTCCGCGCCTATCCCGGCACCTATTTCACCGGCGACGGTTGCCGTCGCGATGCCGACGGCTACTACTGGATCACCGGCCGCGTGGACGACGTGATCAACGTCAGCGGCCATCGCATCGGTACCGCCGAAGTCGAAAGCGCGCTGGTCTCGCATCCCAAGGTGGCCGAAGCGGCCGTGGTCGGTTTCCCGCACGACATCAAGGGCCAGGGCATCTACGCCTACGTGACCTTGATTGCCGGCGAACCGCAGACCGACGAGCTGCACAAGGAACTGGTGGCCTGGGTGCGCAAGGAAATCGGCCCCATCGCCTCGCCCGACCATCTGCAATGGGCGCCCGGCCTGCCGAAGACGCGGTCGGGCAAGATCATGCGCCGCATCCTGCGCAAGATCGCCGAGAACGCACCCGACCAGCTGGGCGACACCTCCACGCTCGCCGATCCCTCAGTTGTCGCCTCGCTGGTTGCCGAGCGCAAGGTGAAATGAAACCGGACAGTCAGAGCAAGAGCAAATCCCCCCTGCCCCCCCTTTTTCAAAGGGGGGAATCCGGGTGTGGATCTTGTGCAGTGCGAACGGAAAGTTTGCGGGCACAATCGGTTGAATTAGGGTTCCAGTCGGTCGAATCATCGGCACGCAGGACTGCCGTTGCTTTCCCCCCTTTGAAAAAGGGGGGCAGGGGGGATTTGCTTTCAGCGCCGACCCCTCAGCTCAAGCCAGATCGCTTCCAGCACAGCATTCGTTTCCTCAAGCACTTGCCGGTTGTCGAAGCGGATGACTTTCAACCCCAGGCTTTCCAGGTACGCCGTCCGCACACGGTCGACGGCCGTGCCTGCCGCCGTCGCGTGCTGCGATCCGTCCACTTCAATGACCAATCTGATCGCGGGCAGATAGAAATCGACGATGTATGGGCCGATCGGTTTCTGCCGGTAGCAAGGAACGCCGTCGAGCTGTTTGCGACGAAGGTTGAACCAGAGCTTGTGCTCGGCATCGGTCATGTCACGGCGAAGACGACGGGCGAGTCGCTTCAGTGGGGCGTGGTAGTGCAGCATGCAGCCAGTAAACTTGGTCATGCCCGGACAGCCCATGCGTCGCCTGCCGCATTGAGCCGTCAGGTATTGCCGCGCTTCTTCCCCAGTGAATGCTCATGACCACCCTGCTGATCGCCGATGACCATCCGCTGTTCCGTGAAGCATTGCGCGGCGCAGTGCAGCGGGTGATGCCTGGGGTGAAATTGCATGAGGCCGACAGTGTCGATGCGCTGTATGCGCTGGTCGATGCGCATCCCGATGCCGACCTGCTGCTGATGGATCTCAACATGCCTGGCGCGCATGGCTTCAATGCGTTGGTGCACCTGCGCGCGCTGCATCCGCAGTTGCCGGTGGTGGTGGTGTCCGCACGCGAGGAACCGTCGGTGATGCGGCGCGCGCTGGACCATGGCGCTCTAGGTTTCATTCCAAAATCCGCCGCTTCCGACACCATCGGCGCGGCTATCGGCTTGGTGCTGGAGGGCGAGCGCTGGGCGCCTCCGGAAGCGCACACCGCGCCTGGCATCGGCCGTGACGAATACGAAGTGGCGCAACGCCTGCGCGATCTGACCCCGCAACAATTCAAGGTGTTGCAGATGCTGGGGGCCGGCCGCCTCAACAAGCAGATCGCCTATGACCTGGGCGTCTCCGAGGCCACCATCAAGGCGCACGTAACCGCGATTCTGCGCAAGCTGGGCGTCACCAACCGCACGCAGGCGGTGCTGATGGCCGGACGCCTGTCGGTCGATCCGGACAGCATGGTGCTGTTGCCCGAAGAGCAGGACTAGGGTCTGTAAAAAATCGTCGGTTCAGGTTTGCCAAGCATTCGGCATTGGCGCGGTAATACCCTGAGCGCGGATACTCTGCGCATGGACAGCGAGAGTCACCGAGTACGCCGCCTCAATTTCAGCAAGCGCATGCTTCCCATGCGCATGATCGGCCTGGGCGTGGGTTCGCTGTGCGTGGCCGCGGTACTGCATGAACATGCATTGGGTGCGGCATGGTGGGCGTTGCTGGGCTTCCACGTCCTGCTCTGGCCGCAATTGGCATACCTGCTGGCGCGACGTTCCCGCGATCCGGTCAAGACCGAGTACCGCAGCCTGGTCGTGGACGCGATGGCCGGCGGTTTGTGGATTGCGGTGATGGCCTTCGACACGCTGCCTAGCGTGCTGCTGGCGGTGATGCTGACCATGGACAAGGTCATCGTCGGTGGCCGTGGCTTCAGCGCCCGGACCTTCGCGGCCATGGTCGCGACCTGCCTGGTGGTGAGCGCGATGTTGGGGTTCCCGTTCGATCCCTACACCAGCTACCCCACCATGCTGGCCTGCCTGCCGTTGCTGATCGTCTATCCGCTCGCCATCGGCACGCAGAGCCGCATGCTGGCCCAGCGCACCCTGGACCAGAAGCGCGTGTTCGAGAAGACTTCGCGTTTCGACGCGGCCACCGGCCTGATGAACCGCGAGCAGTGGCAGTACGCGGCCAATGTCGAAGTGACCCGTTTCCGGCGCACCGGCCGACCGGCGGTGCTGATGATGATCGACATCGATTCGTTCAAGCAGATCAACGACAGCCACGGCCACACCGTGGGCGATGGGGTGATCGAGGAATTCGCGCGGCTGATGAGGGCCTGCCTGCGCGACGTCGACAGCGGCGGCCGTTACGGCGGCGACGAATTCGGCATCGTCATGCCGGAAACGCGTTGGGAAGACGCCATCGTGGCCGCCGAAAGGTTGCGCAGGCAGGTCGCCGCGTACCGCTTTCCCGGGGTGACACTGGGTTGCACGATCAGCGTCGGCCTGGCGGAAATCAATCCCACCATCGACAGTGTGACCGACTGGATCAACGTCGCCGATGGGGCGCTGTACAAGGCCAAGCACAAGGGGCGCGATCGCATCGAAGTCGCGCCGATGCCGCAGCCGCCTCCACTTACGGCCATCAAGCAAACGCCGGGGCGCTGATTCTCACTGCGAAGCACCACACCGGACGCGTCAGGCCGTCACGGTGTGGTGATGCGCTGCCAGGAAGGCGCGCAGGGATGCCGGCTTCACCGGCTTGGTCAGCAGGTGATAGCCCAGTTCTCGTGCGCGCTGCTTGAGTTCGTCGCGGCCATCGGCGGTCAGCAGCGCACCGGCAATGGGCGTGGTGCTGGCGGCGCGCAGCGCGGCCAGGGTTTCCAGACCGTCCAGACGGTCGTGCAGGTGGTAGTCGACCAGCATCACCGCTGGAACCAGCGCCACTTTCTGTAGCGCCTCATCGACGGTCGCCGCAGTGATGACGTCCACCTGCCAGCGACCAAGCAAGGCGCGCATGCCGTCCAGGATTTCCTGGTCGTTGTCCACGCACAGCACGCGCAGGCCGGCCAGCGAGTCGGGCGCGCGCAGCACCGGCGTGGGTTCGCGCGCGGCATCGGTGGCGAAGGCGGCGCGCGGCACCGCGATGGAGAACATGCTGCCGCGATCCACCGTGCTGCGCGCGTCCAGATCGTGCCCCAGCAAGCGCGAGATGCGCTGGCAGATCGACAGGCCCAGCCCCAGACCTTGCTCACCCCAGTCGAACGGCTGCGGGTAACGATGGAATTCGTCGAAGATCTGGCGCATGTGGTGTTCCGGGATGCCCGGGCCGGTGTCCCACACCTGCAGTTCCAGATGCTCGCCACGGCGGCGCACGCCCAACACGATGCGGCCCGTGCGCGTGTAGCGCAGTGCATTGGCGATGAAGTTCTGCAGCACGCGCCGCAGCAGGCGGCGGTCGCTGCGCACCGGCACCACGCCGGCATGCACGTGCAGGCCCAATCCTCGACCGGCGGCCACCGGTGCGTATTGCGCGGCGAGTTCTTCCAGCAGGGCGCCGGCATCGAAGTCGGTGATTTCGGTGCGCATGCCGCCCGCGTCCAGGCGCGACACATCCAGCAAGCCGTCCAGCAGTTCTTCGGCGGCGCGCAGCGAAGCATCCACGCGTTCGGCCAGGTGGCGTTGCTCTTCCGGTTGCGCGCTGTCGCGCAGTGCCGAGGTGAACAGGCGCGCGGCATTCAGCGGTTGCAGCACGTCATGGCTGATCGCGGCGAGAAAGCGGGTCTTGGATTGCTGCGCCGCTTCGGCTTCGCGGCCGCGGTCGGTGACGCGCTGCTCCAGGTTCTCGTTGGCTTCGAGCAGCGCGGTTTCGGCGCGCTTGAAGTCGGTGATGTCGTTGTAGCTGGTGACGTAGCCGCCGCCAGGTAAGGCCTGGCCGCGCATCTCGATTACCGTACCGTCGCTGCGCACGCGCTCGAAGATATGCGGCGAACCGATGCGCATGTAGTCGATGCGCTTGGCGATCTGTTCTTCCAGCTCGCCTTCGCCCAGCTCGCCACGTTCGGCGTTGTAGCGGATCAGGTCGGCGACCGGGCGGCCCACGTAGAGCATGCCCTGCGGATAGCCGAACATCTGCTGGTAGCGTCTGTTCCAGGCGACCAGGCGCATGTCCGGATCGACCACGCTGACGCCGGAGCTGATGTTCTCCAGCGTGGTCGAGAGGATCTCTCGGTTGAAGCGCAGTTCCTGGCCTGCTTCGTCCAGCACCGCCACCACTTCGCCCAGTTCCATGCCCGAACCGCGCAGCACGCTGGTCAGCACCAGCCGCGCCGAGGCCGCACCGATGGCCGCAGCCAATAGTTTTTCGGTGAACTGCACCCAGGCACGGTCGGCGGCTGCCGCCGGTTGCAGTTCGCGTTCCAGCACGGTCGCCTGTTCGGCGAAAGCGCGGCGCGCGTGGCGCTCGCCGACGATGCGTTCGGCTAGCGACAGCAGGTCCGAGACGCGCACGTTGCCGGGCCATTCGGTGGCCACCAATGCTTGGCGCTGCGCGTAGGGGTCCAGAAACGGCGCGATGCGCAGGCGTTCGTCCACGCTGGGCCGCCAGCGCGCCGACACCAGCATCATCACCGCAGTGTTCAACAGCAGCGACCAGAAGGTGCCGTGGGTCAGCGGGTCCCAGCCGGTCAGGTTGAACAACTGCTGCGGGCGCAGCCACGGGATGCCATAGGGCCCGGTCTGCAACCATTCCGGACCCAGCCAGCCCGACGCGGACAAAGTGGGCAGCAGCAGCGTGTAGATCCAAGTACCGAAGCCGACCAGCATGCCGATTTCCACGCCACGCCGGCTGGCGCCGCGCCAGTACAGTCCGCCGATCAGGGCTGGCGCGAACTGCGCCACCGCCGCGAATGCGATCAATCCATAGGACGCCAATGAGTTGTCGTTGCTGCTGGTGCGGTAGTAGGCGTACGCGCCCAGCGCCAGCATCAGGATCGCGATGCGCCGCACCCACAGCACGCGCGAGGCGACGTCGGCTTCGGCATGACGTGCAGCCCAGCCGCGCCGCAACAGCACCGGCATCACCAGGTCGTTGCTGACCATGGTCGCCAGCGCGATGCTGGCCACGATCACCATGCCGGTGGCCGCCGAGAACCCGCCGATATACGCCACCAGCGCCAGCGCGTTGTTGCCGGCGGTCAATGGCAAGGCCAGCACGAAGGTGTCGCTGGCGATGCCGCTGGCGTTGCCGAACATGGCCACGCCCGCCGCCGCAATCGGCACCACCATCAACGAGATCAGCACCAGATAGATGCCGAACAGCCAGCGCGCCTTGCGGATGTCGCCGATCTCGCTGCATTCGACCACGGCCACGTGGAACTGGCGCGGCAGACAGACGATGGCCAGAAAGCCGAGCAGGGTCTGGGTGAAGAAACCGACCGGTGGCGCATTCTCGAACAGCGTGCGCGCGGACTGCTCCACGTGCAGGGGCTGTCCGCCCAGCCAGGCGTAGGCGAATACGCCGACGGCGATGATCGCCACCAGCTTGATCAGCGATTCCAGGGCGATGGCCAGCATCATGCCGTGGTGGTGCTCGGTGGCATCGACCTGGCGGGTGCCGAACAGCGCGGCGAACAAGGCCATCAGCAAGGCGACATACAGCGCAGGGTCGGTGAAGAAGCCGGTGTCGTCGGCGCCGTGCCCGGTCAGCACGCCCAGGCTCAAGGCGACGGCCTTGTATTGCAAAGCCAGGTAAGGAATCACGCCGATCAAGGCGATCACCGTGACCAGCGCCGCCAGTCGTCGCGAACGGCCGTAGCGCGAGGAAATGAAGTCGGCGATTGAAACGGTGTTCTGGCTGCGCGCGATCAGCGCCAGGCGTTCGATGATCCGCCAGCCGAACAGGAACAGCAGCAGCGGTCCCAGATAGATCGGCAGGTAACCCACGCCGTTGCGCACCGCGCTGCCCACCGCGCCATAGAACGTCCACGACGAGCAGTAGACCGCCAGCGCCAGGCTGTAGACCACCGGCCGCAGCCAGGGACGGTCCGGATACATGGGGCGTCGGTCGCCCCACCACGCCACGCCGAACAGCAGCGCGGCATAGCCGATCGAAACCAATAGCAGCAGCCAGCTTGAAACCAATGCAGCGCTCCCTATGCCGGATTTGTTCCGGACTTATTCCAGGCCTGTCCTGGGCCTGCGAGTGTATGCCGAGGCGCGTCGCCGGGACCGCCTGCTTGCCTGCGCAGCACGATGTCGGCAAGCTGAAATGCGGTCAACAGCCGGTGCATGCGCGCGAGGGTCGCCGGCATGCCGGTCTTCCGGGAGCAGACGTATGGGGCAGGACCAGGACACGGCGCGAGCCGGAAACCAGCGCGCAGTCGCGGACGACGCGCGCCTGCCGCTGCGCGAAAAGATCGGCTACGGCCTCGGCGATTTCGGCTTCAACCTCTACTGGGCCAATATCTCGGCCTTCCTGCTGATCTTCTATACCGATGTGATGGGCCTGGCCGCCGGCGCGGTGGGCACGATGATGCTGGTGACCCGGCTGGTCGATGCGGTGACCGATCCGATGATGGGGGCGATTGCCGACCGCACCCGCACCCGCTGGGGCCGCTTCCGCCCTTACCTGCTCTACGGTGCGCTGCCGTTGGCCTTCGCTGGGGTGCTGACCTGGACCGTGCCGGACCTGGATGGCGGCGGAAAGCTGTTGTGGGCCTATGCCACCTTCACCCTGATGATGCTGGCCTACACCGTGCTGGCCATGCCGTACTCGGCGCTGTCCGGGGTCATGACCGCCGACAGCCAGCAACGCACCACCCTGATCAGTTTCCGTTTCATCGCCGCCTTCGCCGGTACCACCCTGGTCAACTGGCTAACCTTGGACCTGGTGCGCTGGCTGGGCCGCGGCGACGAACAACTCGGCTGGCAGCTGACCATGGGGCTGTATGGAATCGTGGCCATCGCCACCTTCGTGACGGTGTTCGCCAGCACCCGCGAACGTGTCCAGCCGTTGCCGCAGCAGCGCAGCGCAGTGCGCCAGGATCTGCTCGACCTGCTTGGCAACAAGCCCTGGCTGGTGCTGTTCGTGCTGGCGCTGGTGATCATGGTGACCATCGTGATGCGCAGCGGTTCGCTGGTGTACTACCTCAAATACTACGTGGGCCAGCCGGAGCTGACCGGCCTGTTCCTGGGCAGCTATTCGGTGGCGCTGGCCGTCGGCGCGGCGCTGACCCCGGTGCTGACCCGGCTGATGGACAAGCGTCGGCTGATGATGTGGCTGATGACGGGAGTAGGCGTGCTCAGCTGCGCGATGTACTTCGTACCCAGGGAACAGATCTGGGTGATGTTCGCGCTCAACACGCTGGCCGGATTGCTGCTCGGACCGAAATCGCCGTTGGCGTTCTCCATGTATGCCGACTGCGCCGACTACACCGAATGGAAGACCGGGCGCCGCGCCACCGCGATGACCTTTGCCGCCGCCGCGTTCTCGCAGAAGTTGGGCGGTGCGGTGGCCTCGGCGGCCATCGCCTGGATGCTGGCGGCGATGGGTTACGTGGCCAACCAGGCACAGTCCGATGCGTCGCAACTGGGCATCGTGCTGCTGCTGACGGTGATTCCGGGCGTGGTGGCGTTGCTGGCGGCAGGCGTGATGCGCGCCTATCCGCTCGACGACGCGGCGCTGGCGCGGGTCCAGGCGGACCTGCGCGCGCGGCGCGAGGTGGCGACATGAAGGAGGCTTCCGGCGCGGCTTCCGCCGATGGCTTCCGGTATGGCTTCGAGGAACAAGGCCGGCGTTTCGTCCTGAGCAGTCCCACCGCGATGCCCCAAGCCTCCACTTTCCTTTGGAACCGGCGAATGCTGCTGCAGTTGAATTGCCGCGGCTACGCCACCGCGCAGTTCATGCAGCCGGAGCCGGCCAAGTACGCGCATGCGCCAACGCTCGAGGCCAAGAGCTTCATGCAGCCGGAGCAGCCGTACTACGCGCACCATCCCGGTCGCTTTTGCTACGTGAAAGACGAGGACAGCGGCCTGCTGTTTTCCGCACCACACGCGCCGGTGAATCGTGCGCCGGATGCGTTCGCTTTTTCGGTCGGCCAGGGCGACGTGACCTGGACGGTGCAATGCGAGGGCATCGAACTGGAAATGTCGGTGCGCTTGCCGCTGGAGGACGTGGCCGAACTCTGGACCGTGCGCGTGCGCAATCGCTCCGGTCGCGCGCGCCGGATCAGCCTGTACCCGTATTTTCCGGTCGGCTATATGTCGTGGATGAACCAGTCCGGTGGCTATCGCGCCGACCTGGGCGGCATCGTCTGCGACAGCGTCACGCCCTACCAGAAGGTCGCCGACTATTTCCGCCAGCGTGACTTCAAGGACCGTACCGTGTTGTTGCACGAGCGTCAGCCCGATGCCTGGGAAACGAACCAGGCCGCGTTCGAGGGCGAGAGCGGATTGAACGCGCCGGCGGCGATCATCGATCACGAGCTGCTGGGCTGTGGCGATGCACTGTATGAGACGCCGGCGGCCGCGCTGCAGTACCGGCTCGCGCTGGCGCCGGAAGAAACGCAGGAGTTCCGCTTTTTGTTCGCTCCGGCCCGGAACGATGCCGAGATCGCTGCATTGCGTGCGCGGCATCTTTCAGCGGAGGGATTCACCGCAGCAGCTGACGCATACGCGGACTACCTGGACGAGGGCAGAGGTTGCCTGCGGATCGAAACGCCGGATCCGTGGCTCGACGATTTCGCCAACCACTGGCTGCCGCGGCAAGTCTATTACCACGGTGATTCCAATCGCCTAACCACCGACCCGCAGACCCGCAACTTCCTGCAGGACCACATGGGCATGGCCTATCTGCGGCCGCAGACGGCGCGGGCTGCTTTTCTGCATGCGCTGTCGCAGCAGGAGCCGAATGGCGCGATGCCCGACGGCATCCTGTTGGTCGAAGGCGCGGAGCTGAAGTACATCAACCAGGTACCGCACGCCGACCACTGTGTGTGGCTGCCGGTGTGCCTGCAGGCCTACCTGGACGAAACCGGCGACGATGCCGTGCTTGGGGAGTCGGTGACCGACCGCGAGGGCACTGCGGCCAGCGCCGCCGAGCGCATCGACCGGGCAATGGATTGGCTGCTGCAGGCGCGCGACGCACGCGGACTCAGCTACATCGCCCAGGGCGACTGGTGCGACCCGATGAACATGGTCGGCTGGAAAGGAAAGGGCGTGTCCGGCTGGCTGTCGCTGGCCAGCGCGCATGCGCTACGCCTGTGGGCCGCCGTGTGCGCGCGCAGCGGACGCAACGCGCAGGCCGCTCGCTTCGAGGCCGGCGCCGAGGCACTCAATGCTGCAGTCAATGCCCATCTGTGGGATGGCGACTGGTATGGACGCGGCATCACCGACGACGGCGTAGTGTTCGGCGTGCGCGCCGACGACGAAGGCCGCATCTACCTCAACCCGCAAAGCTGGGCGATGCTCAGCGGAGCCGCCGACGCACCGCGTCGCGCGCAGATGCTGGCCGCCGTCGATGCACAGCTGGTTTCGCCCTACGGCGTGGCCATGCTGGACCCGCCCTATACCGGCATGCGCGAGGACGTCGGCCGGCTGACCCAGAAATTCCCCGGCTCGGCCGAAAACGGCGCGGTCTACAACCACGCCGCCGCTTTCTATCTGCACAGTCTGTACAAGGTCGGCGAAGGCGACCGCGCCTGGCGCGTGCTGCGCGCGATGCTGTCCGGCCCGGACCGCGAGGACTGCCTGCAGCGCGGACAGCTGCCGGTGTTCGTGCCCAACTACTATCGCGGCGCCTGGCGCCTGCATCCGCGCACGGCCGGCCGTTCCAGCCAGTTGTTCAACACCGGCACTGCCGCGTGGATGTACCGCTGCCTGGTGGAGGAACTGTTCGGCCTGCGTGGCGAAGGTCAGACGTTAAGGATCGCACCGCAACTGCCTTCGCACTGGCCGCGTGCGCGCGCCGTGCGACGGTTCCGAGGCGCCGAGTTCGAAGTGGACATCGAACGCGTCGCCGGCCGCACCCATGCCCGCGTCGCGGTCGATGGCCAATGTCTGGAAGGCGAGGTCTTTTCCGGTATCGAGGCCGGGCGTAGCTACCAGGTCCGCGTCGAACTGCCGGGTGAAGCGGTGCCGGCATGAGCGAGGTGCGCGTAGCGGTAGTGATGGGCGTGTCCGGCAGCGGCAAGACCACGCTGGCGCGCGCACTGGCCGATGCATGGGAAGCGACCTTCCTCGACGCTGATGATTTCCACAGTGATGAGGCCAAGGCACTGATGGCCGCAGGCGACCCGCTCACCGACGCCATGCGCCAGCCGTGGGTGGCGCGTATCGCCGCCGACCTGCAACGCCGCGTGGCCGAGGGTGCGCGCGTGACCTTGGCCTTCTCCGGACTGCGTCGCCAGCACCGCGACGTGCTGCGCGCTGCGGGTTTGCCGCTGCGCTTTATTTTTCTACGTGGTGAGGCCACGCTGATCGGCGAGCGGATGCGCGCACGCAGCGGCCACTACATGCCGGTGTCGCTGCTCGATAGCCAGTTCGCCGCGCTGGAAGAGCCGGTGGCCGAAGACGATGTCGTGGTGCTGCCGGTCGACCTGCCTCCGGACGCGCAGCTGCGACGCGCCCTGCAAACCCTCGCCGCGCCTTTGTAGGCGATGTAGGAGCTGCGTAAGCTGCGACCGCAGTCTTGGCGCGCATGTAAGTTGCGTCGCAATCGGTAGGTTCCGGGTCGCAGCTTACGCAGCTCCTACAGCTTCTATGGAAGCGCCAAGAGTCGTCGCGCGGCGTTCTCCGCCTGCCCACGCAACTCGGGCACGGCGATGCTTTCCCACAGCCGGCCAATACGCAGGCTGCCGACCACGACTACGCCGGGGAGTACCGCGCCTTCGGCATCGACCAGGTCCCCATCGCTGGCCGTGTCGATGCCGATGCCGTGCGGACCCGGCCGCGCGTTGCCCTTGCCCAGCAGGTCGGAAATCAGCGGATTGCGCATCAATTGCGCGCGCATTTCCACGCCGGTGGCGTTGACGATGCGGTCCACGTCGATTTCCTGCGAACGCCGGTCGCGCATCATCAGGCTCACGCGGATGCGTTTGCCTTCCCGTGCCACGGTCTGCAGGCGCCCACGATGCAACTGCAACTGCCCGCTGCGCTGCAGCTGTTCCAGTTGTTCATGCACCTGCGACGCGATGCGATGACGATGCACGTCCCAGTAGCGCACCACATGACGCAGGAAGCGGCGCTGGTCATCGTGCGACAGCGTGTGCCACAAGGTCTGCACGACCGGGCGCACGCTTTCCATGACCGCCTGCCAGGCCAGGTGTTGTTGTTGGGCTTGTCGCGTCGCTTGCCGCAAGGTGCGCATGCGCTGGCGCAGCGACATCGCCAGCAGGGTAGATGGGTCCAGGTCGGAGACGGCGTGCCGCACATGCGGCAGCGGCAGCAAGGCATGGCGCGACAGCACATGGATGTGGCCGCGATGCTGGTTGGCGGCCAGGCTCAGCACCGTGTCGACCATGCTCAGCCCCGAACCGGCGATACACACTTCCGCATCGGTAGGAACGCGTTTGATCGCATCGAAGTCCCAGGCTTCCAGCACCGCCTGCTCCGGCGGCAGCGAGGACGCGCCGCGTGCGGGCAAGGGCTTGGGGCTATTGCCCACCGCCAGCACCACACCACGCGTGCGCAGCGCGGCACCCGAGTGCAGAGACAGCCGCCATTGTCCGTGGTCTTCGTCCATGCCGACCACGCGGTCGTGCAGCACTTCGAAGCGCGCACGCGTTTGGCTGCGGGCGCGCTCCAGACGATCGCGCAGGTAGTCGCCGTAGCGGCGGCGTTCGGCATAGGACACCGCGATGTCGTCGCGCCCCGCTTCTCCGGCGCTTTCGACCAGGAAGTCCACGAAGTCATCGGGCTTGCCGTCGTAGGCGCTCATGCGCCGGGCCGGCACGTTGAGCAGGTGCTCGGCGTGACGGGTTGCATACGCCACGCCCTGCGCAAGCCGCGATTCGGGTTCGATCAGGATGATGCGCCTGCCCGGCTCGGCCAGCGCCAGGGCATGCAGGGCGGTGAGCACGCCACCGGCGCCACCGCCGACGATGGCAAGGTCGTATTCGTCGGATTCTGCGGCTTGGTTCATCGCGTCATTGTAGGCGATGGTCGTGGCGCTAGAAGTGGCCGGTCAGCGTGGCTGGATGGTCATGCGTTTGTCGGGTTCGGCCAGGGTCACGCCGGGTTGTTGCATAAACAAGCGGATGGCTTCCGCGACCGGCATGCCCGCAGGCAAGGAAAGCACTGCCGCATTCTCGACGGCGAGTGGCCGAAGCAGGGTGGCGCCGAGTGCGGCATTGGCTGCGTGTGCGCTGGGTGATTCGACGCCGTCGCGATAGAACACGATGACTCTGGAATCGAAATGGATTCCGGTGTCGGGCGGTGTGGGCGGGTCGTGCTGCATGGGTGCTGCTCCTGATGCGATGCCGGCGGTATGACTGGAAGGGTAAAGAGGTTGGCAAATGCAGAAAGCCCCCAGTCGTCATCCCAGCGAACGCTGGGATCCATTTTGATTTTTTTCAGTATCCCCGCGAAAGCGCGGACTCAGCGGCTTGCTTTCTGTGGTTGTAGGAATAAACCATTTCGCGCTTTGCGCGAGTTACTTTCTTTGCTTGTGCAAAGAAAGTAACCAAAGAAACACACCCTACGCCGCGCCCGGCGATGAAGCCGCCGGGTCCGCAAACAGCCCGGTAATTTCCGTAAGGCGCATCCTGCGCCTACGGAAACGGCGCACATCCATGTGCGCCGCCCCTGCGGGGTTTGCCCGGACTGCTTGCCGCTCCTCACGGGGGGTTGGAGCCAAAGGAAAAGCCATGCTCTCGTCGCGGACTTCATCCGTGTACTTCAGCATCTAACATGACCGTACCGGATCCCAGGTGAAAGATCCGCTGTTCGCGGCTACATCAACGAATCGGCCAGTCGTGCGATGCCTTCGCGGCTGCGGCGCCACGCTGGCCTTCGGCGCCAAGCGGCCAAGTCAACGAATTCCGCGTCGGCCAAATAGTCCGCTTCCACCGCGCGCATGCGCGCGACTACTTCGGTGTCGTAGCAGAGCAGTCCTATTTCGGCGTTGAGTGCGAACGAGCGGATGTCCAGGTTGATCGATCCGACCAAGGCGATGTTGTCGTCCACGCTCAGATGTTTGGCGTGCAGGAAATGCGGCCGGTACAGCGCGATCTTCACCCCGCTGGCCAGCAGTTCGTCGTAGTAGGAATCCTGCGCCCAGGCGGTGAGCCGCTGGTTGTTGCTGGCCGAGAGAATCAGCTGTACGTCCACGCCCGAGAGCGCGGCGATGCGCAGCGCGCTCAAGGTCGCATCGTCGGGCACGAAGTATGGCGTGGTCACCACGACCTTGCGCTGGGCCAGGTGGATCAGTGCATTGACCATGTCGCGTGCGTTCTCGAACGGATAGGCCGGTCCGCTGGGCAATAGCTGCATGGCCACGTTGGCATCGACGGCGGTCGGCACCGGCTTCACCTGCAGGCGATCCCCGGTTTCGATAAACCAGTCACTGGCGAAGACGCCTTCCAGATGCGCGACGACTGGACCGCGCACGCGCGCGACCAGTTCGCGATTGGGAAAGCCGCGCACGAAATCCGGCGAGGCCAGATTCTGCGAACCCACGTAGCCGGCATCGCTGTCGATCACCGCCACCTTGCGGTGGTTGCGCAGGTCCATGCGGCCGCTGCGACGCCAGCGCAACCCGCCGGGCAGCATCACCCGCACATCGACGCCCGCCTGTCGCAGCCGCTTCGCATAACGGCGAAGGCCGCGCTTGGCGCCCACGGCATCCAGCAGCATCCGGCATTGCACACCACGCGCGGCCGCGCGCTCGAGCGCCTGGCAGACCGCTTCGCCGACCTCGTCGTCGAACAGCAGGTAGTACAGCAGGTGCACGCGCTCCTGGGCGTTGTCGATATCAGTCAGCAAGGCGCGCAGCGAACCCTGATAGTCATCCAGCAATTCAATGGCATTGCCGTGGGTGGGCATGAAATCGCCCAGCCGCTCGACCAGCGGCACCATCTCGCTGGCCACGCCGGCAACCTTCGGCATCCAGCGCAGGGCGCCATGCGGCGCCTGTTCGTCGCGGATCACACTGGAAGCCAGCGTCTGTCGGCGCACGCGCTCGCGCGACAGCCAGGGATGGCCGAACAACAGGTACAGCGGCAGTCCTACCAGCGGCAGGAACCCCACCAGCAACAGCCAGCTGCGGGCCGCCGCCGGCGTGGTGCGCGTGGGAATCCACAGCAACGCCGCCAGCCGGATCACCCAGTCCAGTGCCAGCAGCCACACGCCGGTGGAGAACAAGGGCAGGGCCGATTCGGCGAACTGGTGCAGGAACGCATTCATGGGGCGATTCTGCGGGGTGGGCGGGGAAAGGACAAAGTGCGTTACGTCGTGCCCCCGAAGAACTTGCAGTCATTCTTTGAAATGGGCTGCCTTGAAATGCCCCCTCCCTTGCGCAGCAGGGGAGGGGCGAGAGCGGTGCGTGGCAAAAGGAATTTTTCCGACCGACCCACAAACAAAAAACCCGCCTTGCGGGCGGGTTTCCTGGTAAAGCCTGGATCCCCGCCTTCGCGGGGATGACCTAGCGGCAAAGGCGTTCGCTTTGCGAACGCGCCGCTAGGTCACTTGATCTTGCCTTCCTTGTAGACCACGTGCTTGCGCACGACCGGGTCGTACTTGCTCATTTCCATCTTGCCCGGGGTGTTTTTCTTGTTCTTGTCCGTCGTGTAGAAGTGGCCCGTGCCGGCCGAGGAAATCAGACGGATCTTGTCGCGTTTACCTGCCATGTCTTATCTCCTCAAACCTTTTCGCCGCGCGCGCGCAGCTCAGCCAGAACGGAGTCGATGCCGTTCTTGTCGATGGTGCGCAGCGAATGCGCGGATACTTTCAGCTTGATCCAGCGGTTTTCGCTGGCGACCCAGAAACGGCGCTCGTGCAGGTTGGGCAGGAAGCGACGACGGGTTTTGTTGTTGGCGTGGCTGACGTTGTTACCCGTCATCACACGCTTGCCGGACACTTGGCATACGCGGGACATTACGCACCTCGATAGTTGATCTTGTCGCCCTTAGCCAGGGAGACGGCGGCCCCGATGACGGCCCCAGTGGAGTCGGACATCACGCGATACGGGTAAAAGGTCCACTGCCGGGGCGGGCCGGAATCGCACTTCCGGGCGCAAATCCGGACGGGCCGGACGCAGCGAGCCGCGCATTATGCCCGGGTTTTCCTTGTCCCGCAAACACTTAGCACGCGGCACGCCCTTAACGAGAACGCAGGGCATACTCATGATGCCCCTCGTGAATCCCGACCCCGGAGCCTCGTTTGGATGGTCCTCCCACCGTGAAGCCAGCGCCCGTGGTGGCCGGCACCGCGGCCTATCGCCAGCGCTTCGCCGAGCTCTACAGCGAGCTGCAGCGCCTGGCCCGGCGTGAGCTGGCCGGCTCACGCCGCAATTCCCTGCACACCACCGTGCTGGTTCACGAGGCCTATCTGAAGCTGGACGGCCAGGCCCTGGATGTCAGCCAGCGGGGCTCGTTCCTGGCCCTGGCGGCCAAGGCCATGCGCCACGTGCTGATCGACTACCTGCGGGCCAAGGGCGCCGACAAGCGTGGCGGGGACCAGGTCCGGGTGACCCTGATGACCGATATTCCGCTGAACGACGGCAACGGGGAAGTGGACCTGCTGGATATCGAGAAAGGCCTGGAGGCGCTGGAAGCCGTGGACCCCCGGCTGGTCACGGTAGTCGAATGCCGGTTCTACGCCGGCATGGAGTTCCAGGAGATCGCCAACCACCTGGGACTGACCGAACGCACCATCCACCGCGACTGGCGCAAGGCCCGCGCCTTCCTGCTGATGCACCTGGGCGACGCGGCATGAGTGCGCCGAACGACGCCCAGCGCTGGCGTCGTCTGTCCGAACTGTTCGACCGCGCGCTGGATCTGGAGCCTTCTGCCCAGGCGGTCCTGCTGGATGCCGAATGCGCCGACAACCCGCAGTTGCGCGCCGAACTGGAGCGGATGCTGGCCGCCGACGCCAGCACGCATGCCTTCGACCAGGGGCCGGTAGCGCTGTCGCTGGACGATGCCATCACCGACACCCGCGACGACGAACGCGGGATTGGCCAGCATCTGGGCCACTGGTTGCTGGAAGCCGTGCTGGGCCGCGGCGGCATGGGCACGGTCTACGCCGCGCGCCGCGATGACCGCGATACCCATCAGCGCGCCGCGCTCAAGCGCCTGCACCGGCGCTGGGACGGCAGCCTGCAGTCCCAGCGCTTCCTGCAGGAACGCCGCATCCTCGCCTCGCTCGCCCATCCCCACATTCCGCACCTGATCGATCATGGACTGGATGAAGACCAGCGCCCGTGGTTCGCGCTGGAACTGGTCGAAGGCCAGTCGCTGCTGCAGTGGGCCGACCAGCATCGCCTGGACCTGCGCGCGCGGCTGGAGCTGTTCCGGAAGGTCTGCGCCGCCGTCCAGCATGCGCACGAACATTTCGTTGTGCACCGTGATCTCAAGCCCGACAACATCCTGGTCGATGGCGAAGGCCAACCCAAGGTGCTGGACTTCGGCGTGGCCAAGCGCACCGACGACCTCGCGGGCGCCACGCGCACCGGCGTGTTCGTGGGCTTCACCCCAGAGTACGCGGCACCGGAGCAGGTCTCCGGCGGTGCCATCAGCGCGGCGACGGATGTCTATGCACTTGGCGTGATCCTGTACGAACTGATCAGCGGCAATCTCCCTTACCGTTTCGATCAGGACGACCTGCGCGCCACCACCGAAGCCATCACCGGCCACCACGCCGCGCGCCTGGAGCAGGCGATCACTACGGGGACCGCGGAGGAAGTGGACGCCCGCCTCCACCGGCGCGGCACCGACCTGCGCGCCTTCAAGCGCTTCGTAAAAGGTGATCTGTCGCGCATCGTGCAGACCGCGCTGGCCAAGGAGCCGCCACGCCGCTACGCCAGCGTGCAGGCGTTTTCTTCGGATCTGGAACGTTTCCTCGATGGGCGCACGGTGTCAGTCTCCGGCGACACTTTCGCTTACCGCGCGCGCAAGTTCGTCGGCCGCAACAGTTGGGGTGTGGCCATGGCCACGCTGGCGCTGCTGCTGCTGGCGGGCGGCGTCGCCGGCATCGCGGTCAAGACGAGCGATGCGCAACGCGAAGCCGCGCGCGCCAATGCCGAGGCCACGCGTGCCGAAAAAGAAGCGACACGTGCCAGGCTGGAAGTCGAGCGCCTGGGCGCGACGAACGAATTCCTGCGCAGCGTATTCGTGCAGGCGAACCCGGAAAACTCGGGCTCCAGCAACGTGACGCTGGAGCAGGCGCTGGACAGTGCGCTCAAGCAGCTGGAAGCGGGCGACAGTGATCAGCCGCAGCTCCACGTGCAGTTTCTGCTGGCGGCCTCCTCCAGCTACCAGGCCTTCGGCGACGAAGACAAGGCGCTGGCCGCCGCACGCCGCGCGCTTCAGATCCAGGAGCAGAAACTGCCCGATTCGAAGGAAGATCGCGGCCGGGTGCTGTCCAACCTGGCCTGGATGAGGATGAACTACGAACCCAGGCAGGCGCTGGCCTGGGCGAAGGAAGCGCTGGCCCTGATCAGGAGCGTCCAGCCGCCAGCCGGCGATCCTGCGCTGATCGAAGCCTATTCCGTATTGGCCTCGTTGCAGTACTTCAACGGGGATTACCAGGGCGCGCTGGCCACCCAGCGCGAGGGCCGACAATCCACGCTGGATAGCGGCAAGGCCGAGGATTCGATCGACTCCATCACCGCGCTGTCCAACGAGGCGATCATCCTGGCGGCGCTCGAACGTTTCGATGAAGCCGTCTCGGTGCATCGGAAGGTGGTCGAGCTGCGCGGTCGCAGTGTCGGAGTCGACAGCGTGGCCACCAACATGGAACGCGTCTATCTGGCCAATTCGCTCAATCGCGCCGGCCGCAAGCAGGAAGCCCTGGCGCAATTCGAACACGCGCTACCCGTACTCGAACGCGAGCAAGGGGCGGACCATGAAGACGTACAGCAGTTCAAGCAGTCCTACGCCGAATTGCTTTTGGCATTGGGGCGCGCGGCCGAAGCGCTTTCCGTGCTGGAAGCAGCCCATGCCTATGGGCGCACCCATGGCAATGGCAACCGGCAGGATACGGCGGGCCATTCGCTCATCCGGGCATATGCGCTACTGGGTCGCTGCAAGGAGGCGCGGGCGATCGTCGCCGAGCTGCAAGTGCGCAGAATAGAGCTTCCTGCCGACCGTGAGTCTCCGCTGGCGGGGTCGCGCTGCGCCAACTGATCATCTCGATGTCAGTCCCAAGGGCTGCACTGCGATTGGTTGGGAAAGGCCGGGTGTTCCGGTCTGCCCGGACTCGCCATGAAACGCGCTTTGTTCAATGACTTTCGCCTTACCCTTGCTGTGCTGGTGCTGGCTGCGGCGACTATCGATCTGATGATGCCGTCGCAGCAGTGCAGCGGACCTGGAATCGATTCAGAAGAACTCAATGGATCGGAAAAAGCGCTGGTCGCATGCGCTGCCTTGCCTGCGACGATCGGCAACGGGCTTCGCGAACCCTGAGCAAGGCGAATGTCAGTCGGCGACGCCGTATTGCGATCTCTCCTGTAGCCGGGCGATTCCGGCTTACCCGACACCCAGGAGAGAACATGATGAAGCGCACTATCCTCGAACGCCGCCGCGCCCTGCGGTTCACCACCCTGTCCGCGGCCGTCTGGCTGGCGACGCTGCACGCACCGGTCATGGCCGGCGACCTTTGCGGCGGAATCGTCTATGCGCCGAGCAGTACCTCAGCGGGATTGAATTCGTTCGCTTGCGGGCTGTTCAACACCGCCAGTGGTGACGTCAGCAGCGCTTTCGGCTATGGCAATACTTCCGCCGGTCCCTACAGCAGCGCGTTCGGCTATACCAACACCGTTACCGACGCCAACAACAACGCTTTCGGTTCAAACAATAGCGCCAGCGGCACGGGCCTGGGTGCACTGGGCAGCAACGCCTTCGGCAATAGCAATACGGCCGCTGGCAGCAGCAGCGCTTTCGGCATCGCCAACACCGCCAGCGACAACAGCAACGCCTTCGGCTTCGGAAACCGCGCCCTCGGCGGATACAGCAGCGCATTTGGCTATTCAAATAACGCCAGTGGCAGTTACAGCAGCGCTTTCGGCTACGCCAACACTTCCAGCGGTGAATTCAGCAGCGCGTTCGGCCAATACAACACCGCCAGCGGTCGCGAAAGCAGCGCTATCGGCAATTACGGGACGGCTGCGGGCGCGCGTAGTCTGGTGCTTGCGGGCTGGTACGACCGAAATGGCGACGGTGTGGCGAATTACGATACCGACACCAATGGCGACGGGGGCATCGACGCCAGCAGCGAAGGCGGTATCGCCTTGGGCGTCAGCGCGGTGGCCGTCGGCACGGGCGTGGCAGCCGCTGGACAACGCAGCAGCGCGGTGGGTGTAGACAGCGCCGCTCGCGGAGCGGACAGCAGTGCTTATGGACGTGCGAACACCGCCCGGGGCACCAACAGCAACGCCTTCGGTTTCAACAACACGGCCCTAGGCGACGACGATGCTGCCGTAGGTACCAGCAACAACACTGGGGTCAACGATTTCTTCGGCCTGAGCGCCAACAACGCAGCACTGGGAGTAGGCAATACCGCCACCGGTGGATTCGCTACTTTTATCGATTCGCCGAGATACAGCAGCGCAGCGGTCGGTGCCGGCAACCAGGCTACCGGCGGCAACAGCAGCGCGCTGGGCATAGACAATCTGGCCTCGGCCGTCAACAGCACGGCCATCGGCTATTCCAGCGTGGCCAGCGCGATCGACAGCACCGCCATCGGTTCCAACTCGGTAGCCGATCGAGCCAACACGCTGTCGGTCGGCGCAGTCGGCGCGGAACGCCAGATCGTCAATGTGGATGAGGCGACCGAAGACACCGATGCGGTCAACCTGTCGCAGCTGCATCCTTTGGCGACGGCTCTGGGTGGCGGCGCCAGCTATATCGGCGGCGTGTTCACCGCGCCGACCTATCTGATCCAGAACAACAACTACAACAACGTGGGTTCTGCATTCGCTGCGGTCGATGGCGCCATCGACGATATCAACGAGCGCATCGTTGCGGTCGGCGGAGTTCAAGGCGAGCAGGGCGAGAGCGCCTACGAGATCGCAGTCGGCAACGGCTTCGCCGGCACCGAAAGCGCCTGGCTGGATTCATTGCGCGGGCCGTCCGGTCCAAGCGGTCCCACTGGTCCCGAAGGTCCGGCGGGTGGCGGGCCACGCAGCGTCACCTACGACAGCGACACTCGCGACGTGTTGACCATGGCCGGCGCCGACGGCACGCGCATCGCCAATGTGGCCGATGCAGTGGAAGCGACCGATGCGGTGAACCTGGGACAGATGGAAGCGGGCGATGCCGACACGCTGGCGGCCGCCAACGACTACACCGACAACACCGCCACTGAAACGCTGAGCGCCGCCAATACATACACCGACCAGCGCCTGGCCGAATTCACCGGCCTGGCCAACGGACTGGAAACCTTCCGCGGTGAAGTCAACAACCGGTTCCAGCAGCAGGACCGCCGCATCGACAAGCAAGGGTCCATGAGCAGCGCGATGTTGAACATGGCCATGAACGCGTCGGGTTCGCAGAGTCCGCGTGGCCGCATCGCTGCCGGTGTCGGCTTTCAGGGCGGAGAACGCGCGTTGTCGGTCGGTTACGCCAAGCGCATCGGCCAGCGCGCGTCGTTCTCGCTGGGCGGTGCCTTCAGCGGCAGCGAGAAATCGGCGGGTATGGGCTTCGGCCTGGATCTCTGAACCGTCGTCCGTTTGCTCCGGTAAAAGAAACGCCCGGCGCGCATTGCGTCGGGCGTTTCTCCACTGACCACACGATTGCACGAAGGAAAAACCATGAAGCGATCCATCAGAAGCTACACCCATCTGCCACTTGCCCTGTTGGCCCTGGGGTTGTGGAGCAGCGTTGCCGCAGCGCCGCCTTCCGAGCGCGTGCTCGATGAGCGCGTGATCAATCTCCCGCGACCCGACCTCACCGTCCTTACCAGCGCCTGCGCCCATCCGTTCGAAGACCGCGGCACCTACCAGATTCCGGCCGGCTACAGTGGCGCCGGCACGTCGGCCAAAGCGGTTCCTGACGGCAAGTTCCTGCAGGTCCGCACGGTGACCATCACCCTGGAAGAAGCGAACTGGCGCGGCGCGCATCTGGGTATCTGGACGCACGGCGATTTCGCTTGGTATCCGTTGCGCACTGAAAATGGGTCTGCGGTATTCCGTGTGAAAGACGACGGACCTCTGTACGCCGACGGTGGCGGACAATCATTCAAGTTCGTGTCCTACCGCGCGCAAGGCTACGACCGTCCGGCCAACGGCACCTATTTGGTTCGCGGATGCCTGCTGGATCGCATCCCGATATGGGTCACCAAGCCCGACATACGCGTACCGCGTTATCCGAAGAAAGTGCTGACTCCGCTGGAACCGGTCGAGTTGTGGGATGGCGTGCGTCGCCCTATGCAGCAACTGGAGCGTTGATGCAAGACCAACGAGGTCGGTGTGCGTTCACGACAAGCGACACGGAAAGGCGGGTAACCGCCTTTACTTTTTTCGCATGTCAGTCGATCGTGCCGAACTGCGATTTCTCCTGTAGCCGGGCGATTCCGGCTTACCCGAAACCAGGAGAGACCCATGAACCGCATCATCCCCAAGCCCCGCCCGCAACGCCCGCCGCTCGCGTGGGCCATCGCCCTGGCCCTGGTCGCCGTGGCCGCGCCCGCATGGGCGGACAGTCCCTGCCAGAATCCGGACGGATCGCCCGTGGCCCCTGCGCCCAGCACCGACCAGGGCAATGAAAATGGCAAAAACAACGCGACGTGCGGTCTTCAATCCAGTGCGTATGGCGAATTGAATAATGCCAGCGGCGCTTACAGCAGCGCATTCGGTGTCTATAACACTGCCAGAGGCGAATACAGCAGCGTTTTCGGCTACTACAACACCGCCAGCGGCGCTGGCAGCAACGCCTTCGGTTACAACAACAGCGCAATCGGTTACGCCAGCAGCGCTTTCGGTGTCTTTAGTAGCGCCACAGGGCGCGGCAGCGTGACCATGGCCGGCTTCTACGACCGCGATGGCAGTGGCGGACTCAGCTTTGACCTCGACCTCGACGGCGACGGAGCGTTCGAATCCAGCAGCGAAACCGCTGTCGCCAGCGGCAACAGCGCGGTGGCTTTAGGTGCAGCCGTGGTGGCGTCCGGTGACCGCAGCAGCGCGGTGGGCGTCAACAACTCCGCTAATGGCAGTGGCAGCACGGCGATGGGCACGGGCAACACGACGACGGCCTTTTCCAGCGTGGCGTTGGGCGCGGGCAACCTGACCATCGCAGGGCAGAGCGTAGCGGTCGGTTCGGGCAACACGACCGGCGCCAACGCCAGCGGCGCCTCGGTATTCGGCGTGCAAAGCAATGCCAATGGCGTAGCAAGCACCGCCATTGGCTTCCGTAGCGTGACCAACGCGCGCCAGGGCTTGGCTATGGGTTATCACGCCGAAGCCAATGCACTGGGCGCACTAGCGTCCGGTCGCTATGCGTTGGCCGATGGTGAATTCTCGGTCGCGGTGGGCAACTGGACCGGTGCCGACCTGGCCGACCCGGTGCTGGACCTGGACTTTGATGGAGACGGTACGCTCGATGCCGATTCGCGCCAGACCATTGCCCACGGCTCCAGCGCCAGCGCATTCGGTCCCGGTGCCCTCGCACTGGCCGACGACAGCGTGGCCCTTGGTCACGGTGCGCGCGTTGGCGCGGCAGGTTCGGTGGCCCTAGGCTCGAACTCCGTGGCGACCCGCATCAACACCGTGTCAGTGGGTGCGGCGGACAGCGAGCGCCAGATCGTCAATGTGGCCGATGCCAGTGAAGACACCGATGCGGTGAACCTGTCGCAGCTCTATCCGTTCGCGGCGGCATTGGGTGGCGGCGCCAGTTACGTCGGCGGCATTTTTACTGCGCCGACGTACGTCATCCAGTCGAACAACTACGACAACATCGGTTCTGCCTTCTCTGCGGTCGACAGCGAGCTGACCGATATCAACCAGCGAATCAGCAACGCCGGTGGCATCCAGGGCGAGCGCGGTCTCAGTGCCTATGAAGTCGCGGTGAGCAATGGATTCGCAGGCACTGAAGGCGACTGGTTGCAATCACTCAATGGCGCACAGGGTCCGGCCGGTCCTACCGGTCCCGAAGGCCCGGCGGGTGGTGGCCCACGCAGTGTCACTTACGACAGCGACACACGCGATGTATTGACGATGGCCGGTGCCGACGGCACGCGCATCGCCAACGTCGCCGATGCGGTGGAGGCCACCGATGCGGTGAATCTGGGGCAGATGGAAGCGGGCGATGCGGAGACGCTGTCTGCGGCCAATGAGTACACCGACAACACCGCCACCGAAACGCTGACTTCGGCCAATGCCTACACCGACCAGCGGTTCGCTGAAATCACCGGCCTGTCCGACAGCTTCGAATCGTTCCGCAACGAAACCGATCGCCGCTTCCAGCAACAGGATCGGCGTATCGACAAGCTGTCGGCGATGAGCGGCGCCTACGCCGGCATGGCCATGAACACCTCGGGTTTGGCCGGACGCAATCGCGTCGGCGTGGGCGTAGGTGCGCAGGGCGGCGAACAGGCGTTGGCGGTGGGTTATCAGCGTGCCATCGGCAATCGCGCCAGCGTGTCGATCGCCGGTGCGTTCAGTGGCGACGAGAAAAGCGTTTCGGCGGGTGCCGGCTTCAGCTGGTGATTCCCGCAAATTCTCCGGCCGGGTAAGCCGCGTACAGGGAAGTACGAACGGGAGCTGCAACGCTCCCGTTTTTTAATCTGAAAGCCCCTCTCCGTCGGGAGAGGGGTTGGGGTGAGGGTACGGGAGAGCCAGCGTGAACCGGCATCAGCGATGTTCCGGACCCTTATCCGTCCTTCGGGCCCCTTATCAAGTACGGGGCAGGCTCTTCTCCCGATGGGAGAAGGGTTAAATCGTCAACGCGGCGAGCGCAAGCGTTCCAGCACGCCGTCCAGCGTGTCCAGGTCGGTGTAGTGGATGACCAGCTTGCCCTTGCCGCCGCGGCCGTGGGCGATATTGACCTTGGCGCCCAGCGATTCGGAGAGTTCGGTTTCCAGCGAGGCGATGTCGGCCTGCGGCGTGGCCTTGCCGGGTTTGGCCTTCTTGCTGCCGTTGACCGGCACCTTGCCGGCGGCGAACTGCTGGGCGCGGTGTTCGACTTCGCGCACCGACCAGCCCTGCTCGGCCGCTTCGGAAGCCAGTTTGCTGGCCAGATCGGGCGACAGGGTCAGCAGCGCACGTGCGTGGCCCATTTCCAGGCGGCGCGCTTCCAGCAACGCGCGGATTGCCGGCGGCAGCTCCAGCAGGCGCAGCAGGTTGGACACCGCGGCGCGCGAACGGCCCACCGCTTCGGCCGCTTCGGCATGGGTCAGTGAGAATTCGCCGATCAGGCGCTGCAGCGACTGCGCTTCCTCCAATGGATTGAGGTCTTCGCGCTGGATGTTCTCGATCAGCGCCATGGCGATGACGGTGCGATCGTCCAGATCGCGCACCACCACTGGCACGTCGGCCAGGCCGGCTTCCTGCGAAGCGCGCCAGCGGCGTTCGCCCGCGACGATCTCGAACTTGCCGGGGGACAGTTCGCGCACCACGATCGGCTGGATGACGCCCTGGGCCTTGATCGACTCGGCCAGTTCGCTCAGCTTGGCCGGATCCATGTGCATGCGCGGCTGGTACTTGCCCGGATGCAGCTGCTTGACCGGAATCTGGCGCAGGGTTTCGCCCGGTTGCGCTTCCGGCGGCGGGGTGGCGGCGGCCTTGGGGCCGAGCAAGGCTTCCAGGCCGCGGCCGAGGCCGCGCTTTTTCGCCGGCGTGTTCTTGGGGGCGGACATCTACACGTTCTCCGTAAAACTGGGTTGCACACGGGCTTGCTTGTTGCGTTCGGCCTGGCGGCGCAGGATTTCGCCGGCCAGTCCCAGGTAGGCGACGCCGCCGCGGCTGGCGCGGTCGTAGCCGACGATGCTCTGGCCATGGCTGGGCGCTTCGGCCACGCGCACGTTGCGCGGCACGATGGTGCGGAACACCTTGTCGCCGAAGTGCGTGGTCAGTTCGCCGGACACGGCATTGGCCAGGTTGTTGCGCACATCGAACATGGTGCGCAGCACGCCTTCGATCTCCAGGCCCGGATTCAGGCGCGCCTTCAATGCCTCGATGGTTTCCATCAGCGCGCTCAGGCCTTCCAGTGCGTAGTACTCGCACTGCATCGGCACCAGCACCGAGTCGGCCGCGGTCAGCGCATTGAGCGTGAGCAGCGACAGCGCCGGCGGGCAATCGATGAGGATGAAGTCGTAGTCGTCGCGCAACGGGTCCAAGGCGACTTTAAGGCGTTGCTCGCGGCCTTCGATCTCCATCAGCTGGATCTCGGCGGCGGTCAGGTCGATGTTGCCGGGCATCAGGTCGAAATCTTCCGGCGTCTTCACGATCACGCTGCGCGCGTCGGCTTCCTGCAGCAGCACGTCGTAGCTGGAGGCTTCCAGCTCGCGTTTGTCGATGCCGCTGCCCATGGTCGCATTGCCCTGCGAGTCCAGGTCGACCAGCAGCACGCGCTTGGGCGCACGCGCCAGCGCCGCGGCCAGATTGACCGCCGTGGTGGTCTTGCCGACTCCGCCTTTCTGGTTGGCGATGGCGATGATGCGGGCCATGCGGGGGCGCCTCGTGGAACCATGGTGGGTCGGGGATTATGCGGGATGAAGGATGGAACTTTGAGGGAGTGGGTGCCAATCCCTTGAATTTACAGTGGCTGCTACCCGGAAGATCACGGTCCCCTGTTGCTTTGCCCCCTTTGGCAAAGGGGGCTTACGGGGGATTTGCTTTTGGCGGCAACAGCAAGTCCCCCTCAATCCCCCTTTTGCCAAAGGGGGGAGGCAAGTCATGCGTTGCGGGCAACGATCACCAGATGGCGTTCGCCCACCAGGCCAGGAACCGTCAGCGCATGCACGCCCTCCACCTGCCAGCCAGCGGGCAGGGCGGCGATTTCCTCATCCGGGCGTATGCCTTTCATGGCCAGCAAGCGCCCGCCGGGTTTCAGTAAATGGCCGCCGACCTTGATGATGCCGGGCAAGGTGTCCAGCGCGCGTGCGGTGAGCGCGTCGTAGGCGCTTGGCTCGTCCAGCGCTTCGGCCCGGGATTCGGCCACGCGGGCGTTGGGCAGGCCCAGCGTGCGCAACGCCTCGCGCAGGAAGCGCGCCTTCTTGCCATTGCTTTCGACCAGGGTCACCTGCAGCTGCGGCTTGGCGATGGCCAGCGGAATTCCCGGCAGCCCTGGCCCGGTGCCCAGGTCGGCCAGGCTGCCGTCCTCGACGAAGGCCTGCATGGCCAGCGAATCCAGCAGGTGGCGGGTCACCATCTCGCGCGGGTCGCGGATGGCGGTGAGGTTGTAGGTGCGGTTCCAGCGATCCAGCAAGGCCAGATAGGCGAGCAGCGGCGGCGAGAGCGCGGCGGCGTCCAGGCCGAGTGTGGTCAGGCCATGGTCCAGGTCGTCGCGCAGCGCTTGGGGGAAGGCGGTGGTGTGCATCACCCATTATCGCAGCCCACCTGTAGGAGCGGGCCCTACCCGCGATGCTTCTGCGCGGATCCCCTTGGAAAAGAGCAAACCGTCTTCCAAAAGCATCGCGGGTAGGGCCCGCTCCTACAGGGTGAGGGGGCGCCAGGCCAGCGCGGCGCGATAGCCGGCTTGCGGTGCCCACTCATGCAGATGCCATTCCGAGGGCAGGCCGAGCGCGGCATCGCAGGCGATCAAATGAAGCGCATCGTTCTGTTCGGCGAACACCAGCTTCTCGAGCCCGAACGACAGTCCCTTGCCATGCGCCTTCAACACAGCCTCCTTGGCGCACCACAGGCGTACGAATGCCAATTCCATGATGTGTTCGTCCTGCGCATCCAGCCAGCGCACCTCGTCGGCATGGAAGAACCGCTGCGCCAGTTGCCGCGCGCGCGGCCTGGGCCTGATCTGTTCGATGTCCACGCCCAGTTGCACCGATTCGCCCAAGGCCAGCAACAGCGCATCGCCGCTGTGGCTCCAGCCCGCGTCGAAATCCTGATAGGGCACGCCCAGCAGCGGCCTGCCCTCCGGGCCGCGCGACAGGGGCAGCACGTCATCGCTGCAACCCAGGGCATCGCACAGCAGCGGCCGTACGAAGGGCTCGCCGCGTTCGCGCCGCGGGTGCGGCAGCAGCCAGAGGCGGACAGGAAGGTCAGGGGAGGGCGGCATGCAAGCCAATGTAGCCGATGATCGCGCGCTGACTCACATCAGGACTCACATTGGCGTGTTGCGCAGCGGCGTGCACGCGCGCTGCGTCTGCGTTATCAAGCACTTGAGCAGGGAGAGGGCCCCACCAGGAGCGGGTTAACAGAGGCTTCACAGATCGAGGCCTTAAATCGTCTCAGTTGAATATCTGGTTCCAGTTTCAACTGTTCCTGCGGAGCAGCAGGAACGCCCCTTTCACAGCACAGCAAGGAGAAAGCTCGATGAATTTTCTGATTTATCTGATTGTCGGTGGTATCGCAGGCTGGCTCGCCAGCATCGTGATGAAGCGCGATGGCTCGCAAGGCATCATCCTCAACGTCATCGTCGGCATCATCGGCGGCTTCCTGGGCGGCTGGTTGCTGCCGCAGCTGGGTTTCGCCATGGGCGGCACGGTCGGTTTCCTGATCACCGCATTCATCGGCGCCGTCGTGCTGCTGTTGATCGTCAATCTGTTCACGCGCGGACGAGCGCGCTGAACCGTTTCGCTGCGACCGCGTGCGCTGATTAGACGCACCCATGGTTCGTGGCACCACAAAGGCCCGGCAATGCCGGGCCTTTGTTCATTTGATGAACAGAAAAGCGTCCGTGAATATGCTTTTTTGTGGGGTGAAGTAAGTCTAAAAAAATGAAAATCGTCATCCCGGCTTTCGCCGGGATGACGACCTTTCAGGTTCTCTGTCAGCAATGCCTCAATTCTCTAGCTGCATTCAATCCTTCAGTTCCACCCACGCTGGCGCATGGTCGCTCGGCCGCTCCCAGGTGCGGGGTTCGCGATCGATGCCAGCGGCGAAGGCCTCTTCGCGCAGCGCCTCGGACACCAGGGTCAGGTCGATGCGCAGGCCCAGGTCGCGGCGGAAGCCGGCCATGCGGTAGTCCCACCAGCTGAAGACGCCACCGGCGTCGTGGTGCAGGCGATAGGCATCGTGCAGTCCCAGCGCATACAGGCGCTTCAGCGCGTCGCGTTCGGCGGTGGAGGTGAGGATGTGGCCATCGTTCCAGACTGCGGGATCGTGCACATCGCGGTCGTCCGGCGCAATGTTGAAATCGCCCAGCACCACGAGCTTGGGATGCGTGCGCAGTTCGTCTTCCAGCCAGGCGTGCACCGCTTCCAACCAGCGCAGCTTGTAGGCGTACTTGTCGGTGCCCACGTCCTGGCCGTTGACCACGTACAGATTGACGATGCGCACTTCGCCCACGGTCGCGGCGATCACGCGCTTCTGTTCGTCCTCGAAATTCGGAATGCCCACCTGCACATCGCTGGCTGGCAAGCGTGACAACAAGGCCACGCCGTTGTAGGTCTTCTGCCCGGCGAAGACGCTGCGGTAGCCCGCTTCGGCCAGTGCGGTATCGGGAAACTTGTGGTCCTCCAGCTTGGTTTCCTGGATGCCCACCACATCCGGCGCGAACGCGCCCAACCACTGCTGCAGATGCGGCAGGCGCACGTTGAGTGAATTGACGTTCCAGCTGGCGATACGCATGGTGATGTGGCTGTGTGGATTCGGTAGGCCGAGTTTAATGCCCGGCCAACCATCCGTGTGCTTGTCTCACCCGGTCAATTGGCCGCCGCCGGCTTCCCCGCAGCCTTCAACGCCTGGGCCTGCTTCCATAGTTCTTCGAAGATGGCGGAATAGGAAGCCATCCCCTTGTCGTCCAGCGAGGTGTTGGTGAACAGGATCACGCCGATTTCCCTGGACAGGTCGGTGAGCATCTCGGTTTTCAAGCCGGGATCGCTGCCGCCGTGGCCCATCCGGGTGACGTTGAATTTCGACTGCCAGAAGATCCCGGAATTTTTCTCTTTCAAATCGACATTCTCTGGTTTGTTCGACGCGGTGTATTCGAATCTGAGCATTTCATCGACTGAGCGTTTCTGCAGGATGCGCGTTCCCTCGTACTCGCCCTCATTCAGTAGGGCGATGAAGAATTTCGAGAGGTCCGCGACCGAGGTGCGGGCTCCGCCGGCTGGATAGGTGACATCCCTGTAGGGCTGTATCGGTACGGCGAGGCCGAACTGCGAAAAGTACAGCTTCGCTTGGTTCGACCGCGCGATCTCGGGTGGTAACCAACCCGTGTCGTCCATCTTCAGTGGAGCGAAAATACTCCGCTTGGCATACGCATCCAGTTTCTCGCCGACTGCGATCTCGACGATGTAGCCGGCCAGCCCGGCGGCGATGTTCGAGTATTCCCGGTGCGTGCCCGGTTTGACCTTGAGAAAATTGTCGTTCGCGTAATTCTTTCCGTTGGAAGAGAAATAATTCTTAAGGAATTCGCCCAGTGGTTCCGGTGAATCTCCGCCGTAATGGTAAGTGCTTTCGAAGACCGACCATCGGTCGGTGATGCCGGAGGTGTGCGTCGCCAGCTGCCTCAGCGTGATCCGCGCGCCTGGAAAGTAGGGGTTGACCACCTTGAACGGCAGGTAGATGTTGATGTCCGCGTCGAGAGAAAGCTTTCCCTCTTCGACTGCGCGCATCAACGCGGCGCCGGTGAAGGTCTTGCTGATCGAGGCGATGTTCATGACCGTGTGCGGCGTGAACGGGATCGATTGCGCTTTGTCCGCAAATCCATACCCCTTCATCCAGACCACTTTCTTGTCCACGATGATGGCGGCCCCAACGCCAACCATTCCGGCCTCGCTCATTTGCTGTGCGATGAGTGCATCGATCGAGTCGCTTGTGTTGGCGGTCGGCGAAGGAATTTGATCGGCTGCCGCCACCTGTCCCGACAGCAGGAGCGATGCGGTGGCGGCAATCGCCATGAATATGTTCTTGAAGTACATAAGAGACCCTTTTCGCTGGATGACGCCCGAGGGAGGCCGCCCCGCGGAGCAGGTTCGGCCTGGTGGTGTTGTGGATTGCCTTGTGCGGACAGCGCGGGTTACTGGCGTTCGGCGGTAGCGCCTTGGCTGATCAGGTAGTCACGCACCGCCGGATCGCTGGCCTGGTTGAGCGGCGATCGCCATCGTCCTTCCCAGTCGGCCATCACGCCCTGGTTGACGTTGGCGCCGCGCCCGACCAGGTATTTCACTATGCTCGGATGCCCTTCGCGCGAGGCTACGATGAGCGGCGTTTCGGCGTAGTCCGCGTCGACCAGGTTGACGTCCGCGCCTGCTTCCACCAGTCGCTCGACGATGGAGTGATAACCCAGGCCCGGGGCGACGAGCAGTGGAATGCCTTCGCCCGGCAAGCCACGATCCGGATCGGCACCCAGCTCAAGCAGCGCATCGATCATCTTCAGGTCGTGCTTCCAGATGGCCTGGATCAACGCAGTGCCTTCGCCGTCAACGCGCGCATTGAGGTCGACGCCGTTGCCGGCCAAGCGGCGCACGGTTTCGATATCACCGGCGCGCACTGCGGCGATCAGTGCTTCGGCCTGCACTGCGGGTTCGGCCGTGGCCCACGGCAGGTCCAGGTTCACGCGCGGCGTCGCGACCAGCACCAGGCCACTGAAGAGGACCAGCGCTGCGACCGACAGGCACATCGGCAAAATGTGGCGAGGGGCGATGGCGTCGTCGTCCCCGATCAGACCATCGATACGCAAGGCGAGGTGGCTGCGCTGCCCGAACATGCCGGCCGCCAGCAGGGTCGGCCGCTGGTCGAGTTCGAACAGTTTCTCCACGCTGGTCAGCAGCGCGCCCGCATAGTCGACATTGCCACCGCAGCGTTGCGCGGCGCGCGCGTCGCAGGCCATCTCGCGCGCCAGTTCGACGCGCGTGCCGATCAGCCGCAGGAACGGGCTCCACCAGAAAACGGTCAGTGCCACGCGTTGCATCAGCGCAAGCCACAGATCGCCGCGGCGAAGATGCGCGATTTCGTGCAGCAGGATGCCGCGCAGCGTAGCGTCATCGAGCGTTTCGGCCAAATAGCGCGGAACAAGAATCGTGGGCCGCAACAATCCGGTCACCAGGGGCCCATCGACCGCAGTGATGGCGATGGCGGTTCCGGACGGCAATGCATCGGCCATCAACGCTTCCAATGCAGGCGCCGGCTGTGCCGACCGGCGCAAGCGGCGCGCCTGGTTCCAGCCATCGAACAGCCGCATCGACTGCCACAGGCTGCCCAGCAGCCAGAGCAGCGCCAGCGCCGACGACAGCGTCCTGGGAATCTCCAGATACAACATGTCGGGGTCGGCCTTGGCAATGTCCAGCGTCGCGGGCCGCCGGGAATCCGTAGGCAATCCGGTTGCGGTTTCTTCCGTTTCCACCGCTACCGTCCTGGAAGACGCCGCCGTGACCGACCAGGCCGGCATCAAGGCGCCCGGCAACAGCGCGGCAAGCGGGGCGATCGCCGCCAGCGCGAAGATCGCCAGCAGCAGCCAGGAACGCGCCTCGGTATTCAGCGCGCGCAGCTTCAGAACGAGTAGCGCGAACCCGAACAGCACGGCGCTTTGCCACAGGTGCTGCGTCGCCAACGACAGCGCGGTGTCGATCAGGCCGGCCATCACTTGTTCCTCTTGGCTTTGGCGGCGTTGACCTTGTCCTGCAGCAGGGCGCGCTGTGCGGGATCGATGTCGTGTTCGCTCACCAGATGCTGCGCCAGGATGTTCGGCGAGCCCTTGAAGAACTGCTGCAGCAGGTGATCGAGCGCCTGTTTGCGCGCCTGTTCGCGGGTGACCGCGGCGCGATAGATGAAGGCGCGTCCTTCGGGCCGATGCGTGACCAGGCCCTTCTTGCTGAGCACGTTCAACATCGTCAGCACGGTGGTGTAGGCCAGCGGCTTGTACCGGGACAGTTCGTCGGCGACTTCGCGCACCGAGGCTTCTTCCTGGTCCCAGAGCACTTCAAGAATCGCGCGCTCCGAATCGGTGATCGTCGGTGAAGTCGGCCTGGCCATATTCCATCTACTGGTTAATTAGTTGATGAGAAGCACGATAGGCCAGCCCTTGCCAAGCTGTCAACTATGTAATTAGTAATAGGCCCGAACCGATGCGCTTCGGTGTTGCGTCAGTCACCCCATTGCCAACGCGCGCCGAGGGTGAAAGTGCGGTCCGGGCCGGGTTCGTAATAGCGGCCGTTGCCTTCGTTGACGATCACCGAGCCGATGTAGCGCTGGTCCAGCACGTTGTCGATGCGGGCGAAGGTGTGCACTGCGCTTTTGCCGATGCGCCAGTCACGACCGGCTTCCAGATGCAGCAGGGCGTAGCCGGGTGAGGTTTCGCTGCCCAGGTCGTTGACGGTGACATCGCCGACGCCGACCGCTTGCGCTGCGGCCATCCAGGCGCCGCCGCGCCACTGCAGCCGCGCGGAAAACTGGTCGCGGGCCACGCCGGGAATCCGCGTGCCGGCCTGCACCACGACGGTTGGCACGGTGCAGCCGGCGGCGGTGCAGATGGGGAACGTGTCGCGGAACTCCGCGCTCAACCGGGTGTAGGCGACATCGAGCTGCCACGCCTGTCCCAGCGGCAGGCCGGCGGCGAATTCCATACCCTCGCGACGCGCGCGCCCGACATTGCGATAGCTGCTGCGGCCGCCCACGTTGCGGGCGACGGCGAGTTCGTCGTCGGTATCTGCGCGGAACACCGCCGCTTCCAGCGTCGCCCCGCCATCGCCGCGCCACTTGACGCCCAGTTCGCCGTTGCGACTCACCGCCGGCAGCAGATCGAAGGCCAGGCCGGCGCCGCCATCGCTGCGATAGCCAAGCTCGTTGAACGTGGGCGTTTCGAATCCGCGACCCATGGAAAGATAGAGGCGCAGGTTGTCGGCAGGCGCGAACATCAGGCCCGCGACCGGCGTGGTCTGCGCGTAGTCCACGCGTCCGCTGTCGTCCGGATTGGTGCCCACGATGTAGTCGTCGCGGGATTCGAAGCCCACCCGGCTGCGTCGCACGCCTGTCAGCAGCGACCAGCGCGGCGCGAACTGCCACCACGCCTGCGCGTATTGGTCGATGTTGTCCACTTCATTGCGCTCGTCGCGGCGCAGACGGCCGCGCACGCCCAGCGTGGTGCCGACGTAATTTTCGAAGCCCAACCGGTGCTGGCGCTGCCGGTCCGCATTCAGGCCGGCGCTGAACTCGACCGGATGCGATGCCAGTTCGCCGTGCCAGGACCAGCGCAGATCGCCACCGCCATAATCGCTGTCCAGATCGATCAGGCCGCCGGAATTCAGCGGATTGTTCTGCGCCGAAATCGGCAGGGCCAGGATCTGTTCGATCTGGCGCGTGCCGCCGTAAGCCAGCGCACGCAAGGTGTGTCCTTCGCCGAATCCCTGCTCGTATACCGCGCCGAGTTGGCTCTGGCGCGCGGACTTGCGCGTGTTGAACTGCAACGCCACCGACGTGGCCTGGCGCGGGTCCTGCATCGCCTGCGCCCAGGTCAGGCCGAGTGGGTCCTGCGCATCTGGCGAATTGAAATGATTGGCGACCAGATCAAGTTTCCCCTTGCTGCCCACCGGAATACGCAGCTTGAGGTTGGCCGATTCGCGCTTTGCGGCGCTGTGCTCGCGATAGCCGTCGGTGTCGAACACTGAGGCGGCGACGTTGTATCCAACGCTGCCGGCTTTGCCGCGCAATCGTCCGCCCAGCGTCCGCGTGCCATAACTGCCTGCACTGGCCTGTGCGCGCGCATCAAGATCATCGTCGCCGTCGGCGCTCCAGATCTGCATCACGCCACCGGACGAATTGCCGTACAACGCGGAGAACGGACCGCGCATGACTTCGATGCGGTCGGCAGCCTGCATGCTGAAGTGCGACAGCTGGCCCTGGCCATCGGGCATGGTCGCGGGAATACCGTCGGCATACAGCCGCAGACCGCGCACGCCGAAGGTGGAGCGTGCGCCGAAACCGCGGATCGACAGCTGCGTGTCCTGCGCGTAGTTCTGCCGTTCGCGCGCCAGCAGTCCCGGCACGCCGCCCAGCGCATCGGAAACGCCGTTGGCGGTGGCGCCGCCATCGTCGTCCAGGCCGATGATGCTGATCGAAGCGGGCACGTCGAAGGCGCGCACGCCTTCCAGCCGTGTGGAGGTGACGACGATGCGATCCAGGGTGGCGGCATCGGCGTGCGAAGTGTCGTCACCGGCCGTGGCGGCGTGTGCCGGCAGGCCTGCAAGACAGCTGGCCAGCAGCCAGAGTGGGTGAGGGGTGGTCATGCGTTATTGAATCATCCGAAGATCAACTTGCCTTTCATCATGCTTGAATGACCGGGAAAGGAACAAAAGAATGTGTAATCGCCGCCTTTCTTCAGCTTGCTGGTGGCAAAGGTGATGCTGGTGGATTCGCCGCCGCCGACCACCTTGGTGAATGCGATGGCGCGCATGTCGCCCTTGGGCACGTAGCTGTTGGCGATACTGGCCTTGCTGCCGGCCGTCGCCAGCGCTTGAAAGTCCGCGGTCTTGGCCAGCACCCAGTTGTGGCCCATCGCGGCGGCGGGAAACTGGCCGGTGTGCTTCAAGGTCAGTTTGACCTCGGTACACGCAGCGGCGATCTTGATTTCGGACTGGTTGAACATCATCGCGTCGTCGCCTTCGATGGCGACATTGCAGGTCTTGGCGTAGGCCTGCGGGGCGCTCAGCGCCAGCAGCAGGAGGGCCAGGGTCGGCAGTGAATTCAGGCGCACGGGGATTTCCTTTCTTGAAATGTCTTGAGTGAATTGAACCAACGGGCAGTGGAAGGAGATACGTCACGCGCGCCTTCGATGGCGCGCGTGACGGTCCTGTGCTGCGGTGCGAACCGGGGCGGTCCGCATTGATTGCGGATCAGTCGCCGAGTGCGAACACCCACACCGAACCACCTTCTGGGACCGACTTCTCCCAACCGGCGAGGTCGTGCATCTTGCCCTGGATCCACTGCGCGTCCACGCCGTAGCCCGAGACGATGGCCACGTACTGCTTGCCGTCGATGGAGAATGTGCTGGGCGGCGAGATGATGCCCGACGGGGTCGGGAACTCCCACAGCAGCTTGCCGGACTTGGCGTCGTAAGCGCGGAACATGCGGTCATTGGTGCCGCCGGCGAACAGCACGCCGCCTGCGGTGGTCATGATCGAACCCCAGTTCCACGAATGCGCGTAGGTCTGGCGCCACTGTTCCTTGCCCGAATCCACGCTCCAGGCCTGGATGCCACCGATGTGGTCGAAGTCCTTCTTCACCGAGAGATCCAGGCGATTGATGTCCACGCCCGCCGACCACTGGCCGGGAATGCGTTCCTGGATCATGCCGGTGAGGGTGAGGCAGTGGTTGTCGTTGTACGGGATGTACAACATGCCGGTCTTCGGGTTGTACGCCTCGTACGGCCAGTCCTTGCCGCCCCACAGGCTGGGGCAGTAAGTGCGGGTCTTGCCGGTGGCCGGCTTGTGCTCTTCGTTGTAGGTCGGACGGCCGGTCTTCTTGTCGACGCTGGTGAAGACCGTGTTGGTCACGTACGGCTCGGACTTGTCGTAGGTGATCTTGCCTTCCGCGTCGCGGTCCAGCCAGTACAGACGACCGTTGCGCTGCGCGCTGATCATGCCACTGACTTTCTTGCCGTTGCGTTCGAAATCGACCAGCGTGGGCGCGTTCATGCCGGCCCAGTCCCAGGAATCGTTCCAGTGATACTGGAAGTGGCCCTTGATGTTGCCGTCGTCGGCATTGAGCGACAGCACCGACGCCAGATACAGGTTGTCGCCGGGACGCTGGTCGCCCAACCATGGCGCGCCGTTGCCCACGCCCCAATACAGCACGTCGTTCTTGGCGTCGTAGTTGCCCGGCATCCACATGGTGCCGCCGCCGTTCTTCCACGCGTCCTTCCACTGGCCGGTCTGCGGCCAGGTTTCCGAACCCGGCTCGCCCGGTGCCGGAACGCTGTAGCGGGTCCACTCCAGCTTGCCGGTTTCGGCATCGAAGGCCTTGAGGAAACCGCGCACGCCGAACTCGCCGCCGGATGGGCCGATGATCACCTTGCCCTTGACCACCAGCGGCGCCGAAGTGATGTACGCGCTTTCGGTTTCCCAATCGCAGACCGGCGCTTCCCAGACCAGCTTGCCGGTCTTGGCGTCCAGCGCGCTCAGTACGCAGTCCACGCTGCCCACGTACACCTTGTCGCCCCACAGGGCGACGCCGCGATTGGTGCGGTGCAGGGCGCCGATGGCTTCGGGCACTTCGCGGGTGAAGCGCCACAGCACCTTGCCGGTCTTGGCGTTGTAGGCGATGACGTGGTTGTGCGGGGTGGCGACGAACATGTACTCGCCGTTGACGATTGCCGGCGCTTCATGCCCGGAAGCGACGTTGGTGGCGGCCGACCACACCGGACGCAGCTTGGCGACGTTGGCGGTGGTGATCTGGTCCAGCGTGCTGTAACTCCAGCCCGCATAGTTGCCCTTGGTCATGAGCCAGTTTTCAGGCTCGGGATTGACTAGGCGCGCGTCGGTGACCGGCTGGTAGTCGGCGGCGGCCAGTGAGCCGGAGGCAAGGACTGCGGCGAGCGCAGCAACGACTTTCTTGAGTCTCATGGTGTTTTCCCTCCCGGGGAACGTGATGTTTCTGTTGTGTGGAGTGAATTGACGCGAACTCGGGTTACGAGATCGGCGGACTACGAGATCGGTGGACTACGAGATCGGTGGACCCAAGGGGCCGTCGAACTTGCCCGCTACGACAAGGCTTCCGTCCTTGATGGCGAGAGGCAGCATGGCCAGCCGTCGCGTGGCCGGCCCGTGGGTGACCGTGCCGCGGTCGGCGGCATCGAAAACCGAACCGTGGCAGTTGCACACCACCTGGGTCTGGCTGGGATGCAGCGTGGTGACGGGGCAGCCGTAGTGCGTGCACAGCGAGGAGAACGCGACAATGCCCTCGGCCGCGTTCTTGGCGCTGCTTGGCTTGAGTTGGTCGGGTTTCAGACGCACCACGACCAGCAGATTGATCCGCGACTCCAGCACTTTTCCGGTTGCAGGATCCAGCGGGTAGGCCATGGTCGGCGGCATGCCCGGTTTCAGATCCTGCGGTTTGATTTCCTTGCCCTTGCGGTCGCCCATCATGAAAGCCAGGCGGTCACCTGGCTCCGGACGTGCACTGCGCGCAGCGGCCTGGGCCATGGCAGGCAGGCTGACCGAGGCCAGCGGCGCCCCGAGTGTCATCGCCAGTGCGCCGGTCAACACATTGCGACGGCCGGTGTCTGGCTCCTGGCAGGGGCATGCGCAGTGGCTGGTGGGCTTTTCATTGCTCATCTTGGGAAGTCTCCGTGCGCTCAAGGCGTCTGCAGATAGACGACATGCGTCTCGGTGAATTCGTACAGGCCGTGCTTGCCGTCGGCGCCGCCGATGCCCGACTTGCGGCGACCGGCATGGAAACCCTGCATCGCTTCGAAATGCTCGCGATTGATATAGGTTTCGCCGAAGCGCAATTCGCGTACCGCCTTCATCGCCGAATTGATGTTGCTGGTGAAGATGGACGAGGTCAGGCCCAGGTCCGAATCGTTGGACAGGGCGATGGCTTCCTCCAGGCTGTCGACCACCTGGATCGGCAGCACCGGCCCGAAGATCTCCTTGCGCATGATGTCCATGTCCGCGCGCGCATCCACGATCAACGTCGGTTCGTAGTGGAAGCCGCCGGGAATGTCGGCGCGCTTGCCGCCGGTGACGATGGTGGCGCCATCGCGTCGGGCCTGTTCTACCATCGCCGCGACCTTGTCCAGCCCGGCCTGGTTCACCAGCGGGCCCATGTGCAGATCCGCTTCCACCGAAGGATCGCCGTAGCGCGTGGCCAGGAACAGACGCTCCAGCCGCTCGACCAAGGCCTCATGCACGCCGCGCTCCACATACACACGTTCGGCGCAGTTGCAGACCTGTCCGGTGTTGATCACGCGCGAGTCGTAGATTGCCTTGGCGGCCAGGTCAAGGTCGGCATCGGCCAGAACAATCGCCGGCGCCTTGCCGCCCAGTTCCAGATTCACGCGTGTCAGGTTCTTGCCGGCCGTCTGCATGATGCGGCTGCCGGTGGCGACGCTGCCGGTGAAGGTGATCAGGTCCACGTCCGGGTGCGACACCAGCGGATCGCCAGTCGAAATGCCGGTGCCGCCGACCAGGTTGAACACGCCGCGCGGCAGGTCGGTTTCACTGACCAGACGCGCGAACTCGAACGCGTTCATCGGTGTTTCTTCGCTGGGCTTGATCACGATGGTGTTGCCGGTGATCAGCGCCGGTGCCAGCTTGCGGGCGATCAGGAAGAACGGGAAATTCCACGGCAGGATGCCGGCCACCACACCCACCGGCTTGCGCAGCAGGAAGATGTTTTCGTTGGGGCGGTCGCTGGTCAGCACTTCGCCTTCCAGGCGGCGCGCCCATTCGGCGGTGTAGTCGATGTAGTCGGCGGTGAAATCCACTTCCACCTGCGCCAGGCCCTGTGTCTTGCCCTGCTCGCGCACGATGATCTGCGCCAGCTCCTCGCGGTTCTCGCGGATCTTCGCCGAGATCTTGCGCAGGTAGTTGCCGCGCTCGACCGCCGGTGTTTTTTCCCAGCCAGGCTGCGCGCGCTTGGCCGCGGCCACGGCCTGGGAAACCACGGCGGCGTCGCTGTCGGGAATGCGCGCCAGCAGCGCGCCCGTGGCCGGATTGTTTACCTCGATCCAGCTGGCGGTGTCGGCGGTAAAGGCGCCGTCGATATAGTTGTTATAGCTCTTGGTCATGTGGATTCCTGATTCTCTTGTTGTTGTTTCATGTTTCATTCCTGCCGCATCGTTGCTCACGCCGTTCTTGTCAGTTTGACCCCCATCCGTTCGGAGGCGTAACCGAACGCGACGCCGACCACCCAGGATGCGACGACGAAGAAGATGCTTTCATCCACTTTCCCGCCGCTACCGAAATAACTGGCCGCTCCCAGGAACGCGGCCGGCGTGTAGGCCAGCGCCTTGTGGCTGGCCATGGCGACCAGCACGAAGGCCAGCACCGCCACCAACACGATCAAGGCGGACAACCCGCCACCGGCATTGGCGACACCAAACATGGTCAAGGCAGTGAGCAGTACACCAGCAATGGCCGGCGGCAGCGATTGGACGATGGCCGCACGTCCGCCGCCGGCGGCGAAAAAGGTGGCCCACGCGACGAAGCCAATCCACGGAATGAGTTGCAGCGACGGAAGCCCGATGCTGACGTACACCCACAACGCGACCAGCAGGGCAATGGAAACGGCAAGCGCGAACAAAGGTTTCATGGCGACCTCATGGAAGACCGAAGGACGCAGCGCACCGAAGCGGATGACGATCCGCTCCGGTGCGTGCGAAGGCATTACCAGACGTAGGCGTACTTCAGATTGAGACTGTCGTTGACGCTGTGGTTCTTGCCGTCAATCGAGGTCGAGTAGCGCAGGGTGATCGACTGGTTGGAGAAGGTGTGGACCATCAGGCCCGCACCGCCGTCCAGCGCCCAGCCATCGGGCAGGCCGTCCTTGCCGTCGGCATACTCGGCGTCGAGCGCGAGAAATGGTTCAAGCCGTTGGTTGGCGCGATAGGCGAAGCGGTTGTTGGTGTGGTACGCCAGGCCCGGCTTGATGCCGCTGTCGCGTCTGCTCTGCCACACAGCGCCGGCGTCGCCGGTCCAACCGAACTTCTCACCCATGCGCCAATCCCAGAAGAAACTCGACAGGTTCTTCCAGTTGGTGTCGCTGACCCGGTCGGTGCCGACCGGAATCTGCACGAACGACTGGAAGCCCAGGGTCACGTTCTGCTTGGGCTTGTACCAGATGGCGAAACCAGTCATCGGATCGCCCAGCCCGCTGATGTGGCGGTCGCCTTCGGGCGCTGCGCGGTTGCGGATCGCCACTTCGGGCACGATCACTTCCCAGGCCACGCCGATGTTGCGCTTGGACGCCGGCGACCAGAAGCGCACGTACTTGGACAGGCCGGTGATGGCCTGGCTGCCGGAACCGTCGACGCGTTCGCCGTCGGCGTCGAAAGCCCGGTCGTTCTCCTGCACCGTGGCGTACTGCACGAAGACATTGAACGGTTCGAAGTCGACCGGCAGTTCGTACTCGCGCGGACCGATCACATCGAACGTGGTCTGCGCCTGCGCGGCGCCGACAGGAATGAAAAACACGGCGGCTGCCAGCCGCATGAGCAATACAGTGCAACGAGACGTCTTGGACGTTGTCATAACCCCTCCAGGTTGAATGGACCGGAGGGGTTGCGGATCTTGACGCCCGCATGCCCCCGAACCGGTTCGCTTTGACGTCGTGGTTGCGTTGGCAACCGTGATCGTCGTGCAGGGGTAAGCGCAATTCGCGTGCCAGTTTTTGCTGGCGACGATGGTTATCGTATCTCACTGATAATTATGGTTTTTATTGCTGAAATTTTCCTGCACTGCAGCAAAAAATAATGTGATTCAGCAACACTCACTCGACACCTGTCGCTTCGCCTGCGACAGGTGTCGCAGGGGTTGTGGCTGCGGATGGTGAACAACTTCGGCGACCGTAAATCCATTCATCACGATCTCTCATGCAAGGATGGTTTCCCCATGTGTCGCGGATTTCCAGCGGCCGCGTCGAGAAGATCAATGGTGTGTTGATGGAAGGTGATCTGGCCAAGGTCAAGGTGCTGTAGGTTGGCAGCCAAGGTCGCATCTGTCGAAGAAGCCGAGGGCGTCGCAGCAGATAGCCACCGCGCTTCATTGCTGGAATTAAAAAGCGGGCTTCGGCCCGCTTTTTTTATCCAATCGCGTTAGCCGTTCGTAGGACCCATAAAGCATGTGGCTCTGCAGTCGTTACCCTCGCTCCAGTGTATTTGTTGCATTTATTCAATAGGGAACATTACATATTTGATTTCATCACGCTCGTGCTTTAAGCAGGGCTGTTATGGAATTGGACCTGCGTTTTGGTTTCGCTTTCGTAAGTTGCCTTGTTCGTATCACTGGTGCTATACAGCCAAACAAGTGCTCAGTCGGCAGCGGTTGAGCGGGAGATGGATAGGCCAATAGACGGCCAAGGGGATAACGAATGGTTCGCATCGCGGTTGCCCTTGGGCTGCTCGTCGCCTGTGGTTATGCAAATGCACAAGGAGCGGCCGCCGGCCAATACACCTGGGAAGAGCACGGAAAGCGAATCCAGTCCAGCCAGAAGGTGGCTCCGCTGGGGGCCGAGCTGATGGGGGAGAAGGTCAGTCTGTCGAATGGGGCATTGTCGTTCTCAGCAACAGACCTGAGCCTTCCAGGCAGTAATACACTCGAAGTCTCGTTCTCGCGTTCCTACTCGGTTTTCAACCGCAAGGACTATCGCAGCGATGGCATGCTCGCCGATTGGCAGGTCGATGCACCCAGTATTAGCGCGGTCTATGCACCCGACTGGCTGGTAGGGACGCCGGGCTCGACGAGCCGTTGTTCGACCAACGGGAGGCCACCGGTATCCAGTCCCTTCTCAACGCAAGACTTCTGGCAAGGCCTGCAACTCAATATTGCGGGGGGAGGCGAGGTATTGCGTACGCTTTCCGCCACTACCAAGCCAGCTAACGGACCCAGCTATTTGTGGGTGACTGGAGACGGTCGGACGCATCTTTCTTGTCTAACGGAAGTAAAGAACGGAACAGGGGAGGGGTTTCTGGCGATTACGCAGGATGGCACGCGGTACTGGTTCGACTGGATGGCGCAAACCACGGAGGCATCCAGCAAGTCACTGGTTATTGATGCGGCCGGTGCGAGATTCATGCACGTTCTGAACCGGAAGAAGAATTTTCTCTACGCCACCAGAGTAGAGGATCGCTTTGGCAACTATGTGGAATACACCTACACCAATGCGTGGAACGCTCCGGGAAAGCTGACCCAGATTACGGCCAGCGACGGCAGGCAGATCAGCGTGGCCTACAGCAATAACTTCATTTCCAGTATCAGCGATGGAACTAGAACCTGGAATTACGCATATTCGAGCACGAGTTCGGGGAGGATGACGCTTGCAGCCGTGACGTTGCCCGACGCCAGTGCCTGGAATATAGGTTTTGCCGCTTTTACAAACGCCGAAATCAGGTACAACGAGGTGCCTATGGGAGAGATTCTGCGCTCCTGCACTAGGATCGAAATGCCGTTGAACTACGATCTTGTTCCCGTAGGTACGATAACCCACCCGTCGGGCGCCATAGGCACGTTCACTGTCGATATCCAGGAGCATGGTCGTAGCAGCGTACCGGTAAGTTGCGGGCACGTAACTTCTACCGGCAGCGCCGGCACTGCATTCGGTAATGACACGAACGATGACGTCAATATCTGGCCCATTTCATCCAACAGCTTTACGCTCAAGCAAAAGCGTATTTCCGGACCGGGCCTTGTCACTTCCGAGTGGAACTACAGCTACGCACCGAATATCGGATTCGTGTACCAGGGAGGCGCAACACGCGCCTATCCCGTCTGCGACTGGGCAAACTACAACTGCGCATTGCCACCCTGTCCGCCCAGTAGCTGCACGGGAGGTTCCAGCAAAACGGTCGTAACAGGCCCCGGTGGCGAGTGGACGCGTTACAGCCATGGAAATGCCTATCTGAACAACGAAGGCAAGCTTCTGAAAGTCGAAACGGGGACAGGCGACACCAATATCCTGAAGACGGTGACCAGCACTTACGATCTGAGCCAGGCCGATCAGCCCAGCCCAGGCTACCCAGCCCATTACGGTGTCTCACAAAGAGGCGATGGTGACGGATTTCCCACGGAATATCACCGTCCTCTGACCGCTACGTCGATAGCTCAACAGGCGGTCACCTTTACGCGTACTAATCTCTCGTTCGATAGCTTCGCCCAACCCACCAGCGTACAACGCGAAAGTTCGCTGGGTTATAGCAGGATCGACGCCTATACCTACGAGAACAATCTTTCGAAATGGGTTCTGGGACAGATAAAAACCGAAACCTGTATTGCTCCGATTTCTTGCGCAGGAAGTGTTTCCGCACAAGTCAGCTACGACCCGGCCACCGCTTCTCAGCTTACCTATACGTCTTTCGGAAAATTGCTGCAGACGCTGACCTATAACGCCAATGGAACCGTCGCGACGGTCAAGGACGGCAACAACAATGTCATCGGCCTGACCAACTGGAAGCGTGGTATCCCGCAATCCATCCAGTATCCGGTGACCTCTGAATCGCCCACCGGCGCCACTCAAGCGGCGGTCGTCAACGACAACGGTTGGATCACTTCGGTCACCGACGAGAACGGCTACAAGACCTGTTACGCCTATGACGCCATGGGCAGGATGTCCCAAGTCACCTATCCCTCCGACACCGTACTCGACGTTTGCGACACCTCCAAATGGCTGCCCACCACCCAGACGTTCGAGCCGGTGGCTGCGGCCGAGTACGGGATTGCTGCGGGTCACTGGCGGCAGACGGTGTCTACCGGCAACGGCAAGAAGATCAGCTACTACGATGCGATGTGGCGTCCCTTGGTGACCAAGGAGCTGGACGCCACCAACGGCACCATCGAGACACAGACCAAACGCTTCCAGCGTATCGCCTATGACCACGAAGGCCGGACGACCTTCGCTTCGTATCTCGGTGTTACCGACGCGCTGAGCGCCGGGACTTGGACCGAGTACGACGCCCTGGGCCGGCCGACGTCGGTTTCCCAGGACAGCGAACAAGGTTTGCTGACCACCACTACCGTCTATCAGAGCGGATTCAAAACGGTGGTGGCAAACCCGCGGCTAAAGCAGACCACTACGAGTTACATGGCCTTTGACCAGCCCACCTATGAACTGCCGGTTGCCATTACGTCGCCGGCTGGGCAGACAACCCAGATCGCTCGGGATGTGTTCGGCAAACCCACCTCACTCGTGCGAAGCGGCGGCGGGGCATCGGCGACCCGGTCCTATGTGTACGATGGCGCCGAGCAACTGTGTAAAACCATCGAGCCAGAAACCGGCGCCACCATCATGGGCTACGATCTTGCCGGCAATCTGACTTGGTCCGCAGCCGGGCTTGCCTATCCCAATACCGCAACCTGCGAGCAGGCCGCCGCCTATACCTCCGGCCGCACGGTCCTGCGGACGTACGATGCCCGCAACCGTCTGTCCACGCTGGTCTTTCCGGATGGTCGTGGGAACCAGACTTGGGCGTACACGCCCGATGGGCTGCCCGCACTCATCACCACCGATGGCTCTGCGGGTACGCCGCAGGTCGTCAACGCCTACAGCTACAACCGCCGCCGACAGTTGGCCGGCGAGGCGGTCACCCAGGTGGGCTGGTACACCTGGAGCGCCGGCTACGGTTACAACGCCAACGGTCACCAGGCCGTGTCGCTGACCTATCCCAATTCCACGCTGATCAATTTCGCGCCCAATGCATTGGGTCAGGCCACTCAAGCCGGTGCCTATGCCACCAATGTCAGCTACCACCCCAATGGAGCGCTGAAGCAGTTCACTTATGGCAACGGCATCGTCCACACGATGACCCAGAACGCCCGCCAGCTGCCGGTGCGCAGTACCGAAGGGGCGGCGGTTCTGGATCTGGCCTACGGCTACGATGCCAACGGCAATGTCAGCGGCATTGGCGACTACAGCACCCTGGCCCGGCAGACCCGCAGCATGGTCTACGACGATCTGGATCGGCTGACCGAGGTCACCTCGCCGATGTTCGGCACCGCGACCTACAGCTACGACGCGCTAGACAATCTGAAGACGGCGACGGTCAGCGGCGGTAGTGCGGTCCGCAACCACTCGTATGTCTACGATCCGGCCACCTGGCAGCTGACCAATATCCAGAATGGGGTGGGCGGTCCGACGGTGATCGGTCTGGGTTACGACGTGCAGGGCAACCTGAGCAACAAGAACGGGGTAGTGCACGACTTCGACTACGGCAACCGGCTCAGGAGCGTGACCGGGCAGGCCTCGTACCGCTATGACGGTCAGGGCCGGCGGGTCTACGCGGACAAGCCTTCGGGCGGTTACACCCTGTCGCAATATTCGGCCGACGGCCAGCTGCTGTTCCAGCAAGACAGCACCACTGGTCTGGGGACCAACTATATCTACCTGGCCGGCAGTCTGGTGGCGTTCCGTGAACAACCGTTGGCCGGCGGCGCGACGACCATCAAATACCAGCACACCGACGCGCTGGGCACATCGATCGCTGTTACCGACTCAAGCGGAACAGTGATCCAGCGCAGCGAGTACGAAGCCTATGGGAAGCTGTTGAACCGGCCGCTGACCGACGGCCCGGGGTTCACGGGGCATGTGCAGGATGCGGCGACGGGGCTGACTTATATGCAGCAGCGCTATTACGATCCCGACAGCGGGAGGTTCCTCAGCGTTGATCCGGTAGCTGCGGATGGAGGAACAGGCGGGAACTTTAATCGATACAAGTACGCTTCCAATAATCCTTATAGGTTTACTGATCCAGATGGCCGATACGATCTGCAGTACTTCTCGGCGCAGTTTGATAAGCGGCTCTACGAGCTTGGAAAGCGCTTTGATGTCCCTGGTTGGTACACCATAGGTGGGCACGGAAATTATCTGCCCCAAGGCAGGGTTCAAGACCAAAGGCAGATGCAACATTCGCGTGACATGGATAACGCTGATGATCTGCCAGCTTCCGACCTGTGGCGCCAAGCAAGCGACAATGGTCTCCGGCGCGGGCAAACCATTTTCTTGGACGCCTGTGCAATTGGAAATGAAAAGAACTATGGCCAATCCCTGGCGAATCTGAACAATTCGACTGCTTACACTACGCGGGGATACTCCAGAACCCGTGAGTTGTCGAACGGAGATGTAAGAATTGACGCAACTAAGAGAGCAGACGGAGGTGGGGGAAGAGCGGGCTGGAATGCCTACACACCAAATGGTGGGGGAGTAACGTCTGGGGCCCAGATCATGAGCATCACTGCGCATAAGGATGGCAGTGCTTCCATTGAGTTTCGCTCTTACGAGACAGGATCTAGAATTCCGAGGACGGAGACGATACGTGCAACCAAATAGAAGGTGTTTTTATTCAACTATTTTCTTGGTGTGCTTGGCTTCATGCGAAGCGCAGCAGAAAGTGGATGTCGTGCCCACCAAGATCCAGGCGACAGTTGCTACGAGTCAAGAGCCGGCCCCCTCTCCCCCCCCCCCCAGCGTCAGCACCATTTTTAAGGATGGCAATGAAGTGGCTGGTGCAACGGAGTTAGCGAATAGTGGTGATGAACAATCAATGGCATTGCTCGAAGAACACTATAAGCAAATCAATGATGTTCAGAGCGTACTGCATTGGCAGGATCAGTTAATTGAGGCGGGTTCAACGAGGGCCATGGTGAGAAAAGCGACACTTCTGTCGGGCCTGTTTGGGCCGGAATCGTGCGCCGAAGTTATAGCTCTTCTGGAAGAAGCAGTTGCAAAATCAAAAAACGAGAATGAAAGGGAACTAGCTTCTGTAAGATTGGCTGCGATGAAGGGAGAGTTGGATATACGTATCTCCTGTGTCAATAGAAGTAAAATCCCGGGTGCAACTAAATGAACTTAAGGGGGCGGAGTGGACTCCCCCTGATTTCTCGGACACCACAAAGCGAGGACAATCCTCGCGCGGAGGTGTTCGATGGAGAAACGTCAGAGATTCACGGCCGAGTTCAAGCGCGAAGCGGTCAAGTTGCTCAACAGCGGCGGCAAGCGAGGCGCAGTACCGATTGCACGGTGGCCGGGGCCTCTTGCACCGCGGCCAATCAGCGTCTTGATCTGGGCTATGGGTACGACGAGAACACCAATGTCAGCGCCATCACCGACTACACCAGCGGTGCACGCCAGACCCGGGCGATGACCTACGACAACCTGGACCGGCTGACCCAGACCACCTCGGCCATGTTCGGGACGGCCAGCTATGCCTACGACGTGCTGGACGACCTGACCCGGGTGACGGTGGGGGCCTCGGCCCAGGTGGCGGCACGCGACCACTTCTACTGCTATGACGCTACCAGCCGGCCGACTTAAAAGGGACGGAGGGAATTAAGCCCTTGCGCGACACAAAAAAAGCCCGCTCACAGAGCGGGCTTTGTCGTGGTGGCGTTGTATTTATCGCCCTGCTTGGGCGAGCAACGAGTCGAGCACTTTGCTGACCATCTTCGAACTAAAGGGGACGGAGGGAATTAAGCGGTATTTCCTACAAGCCAAGGCCTGCTTTTCTGATTTTCGTGCAACGTTGACGACTGAGACATTGGGATTCCGCCAATCCAAGCATCTCCCGCCATGCCACGCCGCGCACGCCTGATCCTGCCAAATGTCCCGCTCCACGTGACCCAGCGTGGCGTCAATCGCGCGGCCATCTTTATCGATGATGAAGATCGCCACCATTACCGAAGGTTGTTGCGCGAGGCCTGTGCCCAAAACGCCATAGTCGTCCATGCCTTCGTCCTGATGGATAACCATGTCCACTTGCTGTTGACGCCGGTCCGGTCAGAAGCGCTTGCCTTGGCCATGCGTAACGTTGGTCAGAGCTACGTCCAGTTCTTCAACTGCCGGCATGGCCGGACCGGCACGTTGTGGCAGGGCCGCTACAAATCATGCCTGGTCGATTCCGACCGATATGCACTGACCGTATGCCGGTATATCGAGTTGAACCCGGTGCGTGCCGCCATGACGGCATTGCCAGAGGAGTATCGCTGGTCCAGCGTACATACCCATCTGGGCAGGGCCTGCGATCCGTTGATTACGCCGCATTACACATACTTGGCGTTGGGCGTCACGACTGAGGAGCGGGCCATCGCGTACGGGGAGTGGTTGCATACCGGGATCGATGCTGCGGAACTCTCCACGATTCGAAAGTACATTGCACAGGAGCGCGCGCTGGGTTGCCCGCGTTTCCAGGGCATGGTCGAGAAGGCACTTGGTCGGCCTGTCGAGTGCCGCAACCGTGGACGGCTTTGGTCTCGCGAGGTTTAATTCCCGTAATTCCCTTGCCGTCCCGGCGCGCAAAGCCCCCCATCCGCCTTCGGCACCTTCCCCCGTAAACGGGGGAAGGGTTCTTGCTTGAGGGAAGCGTGGCGTGCGGTTGTGGCGCCCCTATTTCTCAGCTAGTCGCTTGTGCAACGCCTTGCCCTGCACCTTCGCATCCGACTTCTGCGCCAGGCGCGCGGCCAGTTTGCCGGTGGCGGCCTCATCGCGCAGGTTCAAGTAATCAATCCAGCAACGTCGGCGACACAATCCCGTGGCGCTTCATATGCCGGTAGATGGTCGCGCGACAGAGTTGCAGGTCGCGCGCGACTTCGCTGATGTTCCAGTGGTGACGACGTAGCGCATCGAGCAGGTCGGTGCGTTCGTCGCCGGTGTGCAGCGCACCGCCGTTTTCGTCGTAGGCCGTGGCGAGGGGGAACGGGATGACCCGGCCGAAGGTCGTGGCGTCGCGCGTCGGCTGCGCTTCGGCGATCTCGGGCGGCAGGTGCATGACGTCGATTGGCTCGCCATCGGCGATGGAAAGCGCGAAGCACAACGCATTGCGCAGTTCGCGCACGTTGCCTGGCCAGTCGTGTGCAGCCAGCAACGCACGTGCTTGCGTGCTGATCGTCGGATTGGCATTCATGGCCTGGGCTTCGACCTGCAGGATGCGGTCGATCAGGAAGCCGATGTCGGCACGTTCGCGCAAGGGCGGCAGGGCCAGTGTCGCGCCACATAGCCGGTAGTAGAGGTCTTCGCGGAACGTGCCGGTGACGATCTGCCGGCGCAGGTCGCGGTGCGATGCGGCGATGACGTGCAGGTTCAGGCGGATCGGCTTGTCGGCGCCCAGCGGCAGGATTTCCCGCTCGGACAAAACGCGCAGCAGCCGCGTCTGCAGCACCAGCGGCATGTCGCCGATTTCGTCGAGGAACAAAGTGCCGCCGTCAGCGTTCTGGATCAGGCCCTTCATGCCCTTGCTGCGCGCGCCGGTGAACGTGCCGGGCGTGTAACCGAACAGCTCGCTCTCGATCAGCGATTCGGGAATGGCCGCGCAATTGACCGCCACAAACGGCATCGCCGCCCGCTGGCTGGACTCGTGCAGCGCGCGTGCCAGTACTTCCTTGCCGGTGCCGGTGTCGCCCTGGATCAGGATCGAGACCGGTTTGTCGACCAGTCGCACCGCGCGCTCGATCAGCTGGGTCATGCGCTCGTCGCCGCCGGAAAGCTGGCCCAGGATCTCGTCGCGGCGCGGGTTCGGTAGTTGTTCGTTTTCGCTGGACTGCTGCTGCCGGGGCGCGGCCTTCGGCGCGATCATCGACGCGTGGTAGACCTGCCCGTTCCAGGTGGTAATGAGCGTGCGTTCGTCGCGGCTGGCCGTGCCCTTGGTCAGCCGCCAGATATCGTCGATGCGCGTGCCGAACACCCCAGTGAGGTGGCTACCGACGATATTGGCGCGTTCTTCGATACGCAGCTGGGCCGAGTCCAGCAGGCGCAGCATGCGTCGCGCATCGGTATTGGCGCCAAGGATCTTGCCGTCGCGGTCCACCGCCAGCATCAGTTCGCCGCAGACATCGACCAGCGGACCGGCCGTGCCGAGGCGCAGGATCCAGTGCTCGCGGAACTGGTGCATGAAGTTGGCGTCTTCGATCATGCGCCCGTACAGCACGGTCAGGTGCTGGGCCAGATGCTGGCTTTCGCGCGCGTTGGGCGAAGTGAGCGCGGAGATGTCCAGCGCGCCCAGGAAACCACCGTGCGGATCGAACAGCGGCGTGCTGGTGCAGCTGAGCCCGACATGGCCGATGTAGAAGTGATCGTCGCGATGGCAGGTGAGCGTGGTCTTTTCGGCGATGCAGGTGCCGATGCCGTTGGTGCCGGCGTGGATCTCGTTCCAGTTGGCGCCCAGGGCCAGGCCGGCGCGGCGCAGCGGCGCGTCCCAGGTGTCGTTGCCGATGTAGTCCAGGGTGATGCCTTCGGCATCGGTCAGCAGCAGTACGTAGCCCAGCGCAGAGACGTGCTTGTACAGCTGCTCCATGCCGGCGCGCGCGACGTGCAGGTATTCCTCGTGCTGCTGCCGGCATTCGCGCAGGCGCGTGGAGGTTTCGATGCGCACGTCCGGGCGCAAGGCCGGGTCCAGTGCGTGCTCGGTGACGCAGCGGCGCCACGAGCGATGGATCAGATCGGTGTTCGCATCCAGGCCCGATTTTTTCGATCCCGAATGCACCACGCGGAGTACGGTTTCAACATGCTGCCGAACACTTGCCATTGCCAGACCCTCCGATCGCGCGTCGCCCCAACCCTTCGACATGCATCGTTATTTTTGATTGACTGCCTGATCTTCCGGATCCGGCGGATCATCCTGCGGTATCGCTTTGTTTCTTTCCTGATATTTTCGATGGACTTCGATTCGCCAACTGCTCGCGCAGAGAACGGCGCGCCGGTCGCAACGGACTTCGCGTGCGCGTCCAGCCGATCTGTACGGGAGGTGCGAGCTTGCGCAGCCGCGGTGCCAGCCATGCGAACAGGCGATACAGGCCGCTGTGCGCATAGAGCATCCGCCATGCCTTCCAGGCCATGGTTTCCACGATGCTAACCGCCGAACCCTGGCCCTTCAACGCTTCTCGTTGCTGCACTGCGGGACGATTGTGCCGTCCGGCTTCGCGAAGACGCATCAACAAATCGGGAATCGGGATGCCGACCGGACACACATCGCCGCACGCGCCGCACAGGCTGGATGCGGTGGTTAGATCGCGCGTGCTGTCCAGGCTCATCAGATGTGGCGAGATGATCGCGCCGATCGGGCCGGGATAGGTGGTGCCATAGGAAAGCCCGCCGACGCGCGCATAGACCGGGCAATGGTTCATGCAGGCGCCGCAGCGGATGCACTGCAGCGTGGCGCGGAAATGTTCTTCGCGATAGGCCTGCGTACGGCCATTGTCCAGCAGGATGAGGTGCATTTCGCGCGGGCCGTCCTTCTCGCCTTCGCGTCGCGGACCGCTGATCACGTTGAGGTAGGTGGTGACCGCCTGTCCGGTGGCCGAACGCGTCAGCAGGGTGAACAATGGCGGCACGTGCTCGAGTTTCTCGACCACTTTCTCGATGCCGGTAACGGCGATGTGCACATCCGGCACGGTGGTGGAAAGACGGCCGTTTCCCTCGTTCTCCACCAGCACCAGGGTGCCGGTTTCGGCGACCATGAAATTCACGCCCGACACGCCGACCTTGGCCGCGCGGAACTGGTCGCGCAGCGCGCGGCGTCCTATCGCGATCAGTTCATCGACATCCTCGGTGTAGCCGGCGCCGGGAATGTGTTCGGCGAAGATATGGGCGACGTCTTCCTTGGTCTTGTGGATCGCCGGCATGATGATGTGGCTGGGGCGGTCGCCATCCAGCTGCAGGATGTACTCACCCATGTCGGTTTCGACGCAGGCGATGCCGTGTTCGGCCATGCGGTGGTTCAGCTCGATTTCTTCGCTGACCATGGACTTTCCCTTGACCATCAGCCGCGCGTCGTGACGCTGCGCGATCTCCAGGAAGATGCGGTTGGCGTCGTCGGCATCGGCGGCCCAGTGCACGTGCACGCCGCGTCGGGTCAGTTGCGTTTCCAGCTGTTCCAGCAATTCGGGAAGCTTGGACAGCGCATGCTTGCGGATGTCGGCGCCTAGCGTGCGCAGGCGCTGGAAAGCCGCGTCGTCGGGAAACTGCGCCGCACGCTTGTCGGTGAGGAAATCCATCGCGCCGCGGAAGCTGCGGCGCAGCACCGGATCGGCCAGCACCAGGGTCGCGTTGTCCTTGAACGCGCGCGGATCAGCGATTGGACGCGTGGCGCTCATGCCGTGGCTCCGTCGCGCAGCAACAGGATCACCAGTTGCCTCGGTCCATGCGCGCCGTATACCAGCAGGCGCTGGATGTCGGCGGTCTTCGAAGGTCCGGTGACCAGCAGCGCATTGGTGGGCAGATCGTTGGCCCAGGCTTGCGCGCGCATCGCGCCATGCAGGGTTTCGTGCAGGTGCGCGGCGTCCAGCACCGCGATGTGCAGCGGCGGCACCAGCGACAGCGTGCGTGGTTCGTTGCGGTCCGGCCACAGGATCAGGCTGCCGGTTTCGGCGATGCCGCCACGCGTGGTGGTGATGCCGGCGTCCACGTCATCAAACAGGAAATCCTTGCACGATTCGATGGGGTCGTCGTACCAGTGCAGTTGCGCCGGCGCCAACCCACGAAAAGTAGTCGCGCCGGTTTCCAGCGCCTGGCTGATCGCGGTGTCGCGGCCCGCCAGCAGGGTGCGCACGCCCTTGGCTTCGAGCACGCCGGCAAGCGCGTCCAGCCAGTGCGCGCGGTCGGTTTCGACCACATCGGCCTGCCAGCTGCGCGCACGCTCGCAGAAGCGGGCAACCTGGTCCGCCGGGTTGGGGCTGGGCGAGGAGTCGTAGTAAGCAGCCACCTCGGGCATCGGCAGTTCCTGTGCAGGCACGGCGTCGCGCAGGCGGGCGAAGATCGCGCTGCGCGCATCCGTCGTTGCCTGCGTGCTCATGCCGATTGCACCTTATCGGCCGGCAGGCGGCTGCGCAGGAAGCTGGCGATATGTTGGCCACGCAGCGCCGCGCCGCGTTTTTCCAGCGTGTTGTTGAGGTTGAGCAGGCAACCGCAATCGGCGCTGACGAACGTACTGCAACCGGTGGCCAGAATGGCTTCCAGCTTGTCGCCGGCCATGGCCGCGGAGATTTCCGAGTGCTTGACCGAGAACGTGCCGCCGAAACCGCAGCATTCGGATTCGTGTTCGTGATCAAGACGTTCGACCCCGGGCAGCGCGGCGAGCAGTTCGCGCCCGCTGCGCAGCGTATCCATTTCCCGCCGCGCGCTGCATGAGGTGTGCAGGCAGACACGTGTCGGAATATCCAGCGCCTGGCTCAGGTCGATGTGCTCCATATCGACGATGAAATCGGTGAATTCGACCACGCGCGATGCCACTGCTTCGGCACGTTCGGCCAGCGCTTTATTGTCGGCGAACAGGCGCGGCCAGTGATGCCGGATCATGCCCGCGCAGGAACCCGACGGCACCACGATGGGCCAGGGTTCCGGAAACAGATCCAGCTGCGCCTGCGCGACCGCGCGCGCGTCCTTGGGAAATCCGGTGGTGTAGGCCGGCTGGCCGCAGCAGGTCTGGCCCGCCGGGAAGGTGACCCGGATTCCCGCGTATTCGAGCACCGCAATCGCGTCCAGCCCGGCTTCGGGCGAAAAAAGATCGACCACGCAGCTGGCGAAGAAATACACATCGCTGGGAGGAGGCGCGGTGGAGGAATCGGGGTGCGGCATGCGGGCGGCTTTGGCTGGCTCGGCCGGAGTGTCCGCCCGCTTCCGGCATTCGCTATATTGGTCAGACCAATTTTGGTGGATGACCCGGTATCGCCATGAGCATGCAGGTCGAGCAAGTTGCCCGTCACCTGGAAAGCGCCATCCTGGAAGGCAGCCTGCGCCACGACCGGCGCCTGCCTTCGGAGCGGGCGCTGGCGCTGGAGCTGTCGGTGTCGCGCGCCACCGTGCGCGAGGCGATCGGCATGCTGGTCTCGCGCGGCCTGCTGACCAAGCGCCAGGGTGACGGCACCTATGTGGTCGAGCAATCGGACCGGCGCATGGCCGAGATCTGGCTGGACATGGCCCAGCAGCATCCGCGGCTGCAGCGCGATCTGGTCGAATTCCGCGCCATGCTGGAAAGCCGGGCGGCCGAGCTTGCGGCGACGCGCCACGACGGCAACGACCGCAAACGCTTGCAGGCCGCCTACGAAGCGGTCGATGCGGCCTATGCCGGCAACGACCGGCGCGAACAGATCCGCAGCGATGTCGCCTTCCACCGGGCCATCGCTGACGCCACCCACAACCCGGTGTTCTCCTACCTGATGTCGTCGCTGTTGAAGCTGCTGCACGAACACGTGCAGTTGAGCCTGGCCGGACTGGAGCCGCAATCGGAAACTTCCCTGCAACTGCGCCTGCAGCATGGCGAGCTGCTCGGCGCGATTCTGAAGCGCGACCCGGAACAGGCGCGAGCGGTGTCCGTGGGACATATGGATTTCGTCGCGGTCCGGCTCAACGCGTTGGGTCGCGCGCCGCGCTAGATCCTCGTCCGCTGGAATGGTTTTCGTAGGAGCTGCGTAAGCTGCGACCTGAAACTTACCGCTTGCAACATAGCTTCCGTGCGCGCCAAGGCCGCGGTCGCAGCTTGCGCAGCTCCTACGAGTTAGCGTGGGCTAGCGGATGATGAAATCGATGAAGCGGGCCACCTTCGAATAGGGCGGCTTGAGCAGGTCGCTGCCGGCGCGACGCGGCTGCCACAAAATGGGCAAGGCCTTGCTGAAAGCGTCGAAGCCCGCGCGGCCGTGATAGGCGCCCATGCCGCTGGGGCCGATGCCGCCGAAGGGCAGGTTGTTGATGCCGAAATGCAGCACCGTGTCGTTGACGGTGACGCCGCCGGCCAGCGTGCTGCGCAGGATCTTTTCCACGTTGTCGCGATCATGGCTGAAGGGATACAGCGACAGTGGCCGGTCGTGCGCGTTGACATAGGTGATGGCCTCATCGAGCGTGCGATAGGACTTGATCGGCAGGATGGGCCCGAAGATCTCTTCCTGCATCACCTTGGCGTCGTCGCCGGGTTCCAACACCACCGTCGGCGCGAACAGGCGCTCGCCCGGCTGGCCATTTTCGCCCAGCGGCAACACCTGCAGGCCGCGCGCGCGCGCATCTTCCAGATAGCTTTCCAGGCGCGCGTACTGGCCGTTGTTGATGATCCGCGTGTAGTCGCCCGAATCGGCCAGCGTGCCGTAGCGCGCACGTACTTGCTCGCGCAGGGCCTCGGCCAACGCGGGTGCGCGGCCTTCGTCGATCAGCACGTAATCCGGTGCGATGCAGGTCTGGCCGCCGTTGAACCACTTGCCGGTGGCCAGCCGCGCGGCGGCTTGCTCGACCGGGAAATCGGCGCACACGATCGCCGGCGATTTGCCGCCCAGCTCCAGCGTCAGCGGAGTGAGGTTGGGCGCGGCTGCGGCCATGACCTTGCGCCCCACCGCGGTGGAACCGGTGAACACCAGATGGTCGAACGGCAAACCGGCGAACGCGCCCGCCACCTCGGTGCCACCCGCCGCGACCGCGACCCGGTCGGCCGGGAAGACTTCGGCCAGCAGGCTGCGCAGGAATTCGGTGGTGCGTGGCGTGTGTTCGGACGGCTTCAGATACACGTGATTGCCGGCGGCGATGGCGGTGGCCAGCGGAATCAGGGCCAGGTTGACCGGGTAGTTCCAAGGGGAGATCACGCCGACCACGCCCAGCGGTTCCGAACGGATCTCCGCCCGCGCTGGCCAGAAACGCCAGCCCACGCCGACGCGTGTCGGTTTCATCCAGCGCCGCAGGTGGCTGCGCAGGTGGTCGATTTCGTTAAGCACGGTCATGCCGTCGGCGATCAGGCTTTCGTGCCGCGAGCGCTGGCCGAAGTCGGCGCCGATGGTGCTGGCCATTTCCTCGAGCCGGCGCTTCAGCGCATCGCGCAGACGCTGCAGGTCGTCGCGGCGCTGGCTGTAGTCCGGGCGCTTGCCCTGCCAGGCGGCGCGCAGTCGTGCCAGGGTGACGGGAAGTTCGACGGTCGGGGTGTCGGCGGCAGTGTCCATACGCCGCAGTGTAGTCGGGCCTTCCGCGGACGGGCCATTACAATGCAGGGATGACCGCACTACGCCCCTATCTTGGCCGGCTTCCCACCCTTGGCCAGCGTGTTTATGTCGATCCGGCCGCGACCGTGATCGGCGATGTCGAGCTGGCCGATGACGTGTCCATCTGGCCCGGTACTATCATCCGCGGCGACGTGAACCACATCCGCATCGGCGCGCGCACCAACGTGCAGGACGGGACCATCATCCACGTCAGCCACCACAGTCCCTACAACCAGGCCGGCTATCCGACGCTCATCGGCGAGGACGTCACCGTGGGCCACGGCACCATCATCCACGCCTGCAGCATCGGCGACCGCTGCCTGATCGGCATGGGCGCGTGCATCCTCGATGGGGCGAAGGTGATGACGCATGGGTTCGTCGGTGCCGGCGCGATCATCGGCCCGGGCAAGGTGGTGGGCGAAGGCGAGCTGTGGCTGGGCAACCCGGGCCGCTTCGCGCGTCGCCTGAGCGACAAGGAAGTCGAAAGCCTGCTGTATTCGGCCCAGCATTACGTGCGATTGAAGGACCAGTACCTGGCGTAGGTCGGGGCTACGCCCCCGACATTCGGCGCCGCGGGTATATCGCGCGTCGGGGACGTAGCCCCGACCTACGGCGTGGTCGCGATTTCTAGCTGACTGAGGAACGCGAGCGCCTGCGTACGATCGTTCCCGCACATCTCCACCGACGGTCGCAGTGAAGCGCAGAACGCGGGCCGTTCCGGCCGGCCGAACAGTCGGCAGCGCAGGTCGTCGTCCAGTTGCACGCAGGCCACGCCCGCCGGCTTGCCCTGCGGCATGCCGGGAATGGGCGAGGTGATCGACGGCGCGATGCAGCACGCGCCGCAACGACTGCGGCAGGGAAACGGGGTCTGGGTCACCGCGACAGTCTGGGGCCTGCTAACGCTATTGGGCTAGGCCACGCCGCCCCTGAGTGGGCATGGAGCAAGGAAGAATGAGGAAATGTATGCCGATACATGCCCGAATGATGACGCGGCTCCGTGTCCACTCAGGGGCGGCCCTTCGGGTTGTGCCGGTGTGGCCGCCAGACGCTCGCGTGCAGCTTGAACAGGCCACCAGCCTGCCGCTGCGCTGCCCACAAACGCCTGACGGCCACACCGGCACAACGTGACCCAGCCCAATAGCGTTAACAGGCCCTGTGCTGGGCAAGGTAAGGATTGCCAGCTAAAGTCCGAACCGGACGGGGACAGGACACAGGCACGTGCGGCGTAGAGAATTTTCGCGGACCGGATTCCGCCCTTTGCCGTGCGGACAACCGCACTGATGCTGGATACCTATCGTGAAGTGGTCACGCCCGAGGGAGTGTCCCTGCATCTGCCTGCCGCCGGCCCGGTGCCACGCGCGGTGGCCTGGGCTATCGACCTGGTCATCCGCCTGGGCATCCTGTTTCTGACCGGCATGATCTTCGGCCTGCTGGGGACCGCGGGGCAGGGCCTGTATCTGATCCTCACCTTCCTGGTCTTCTGGGCCTATCCGATCCTGTTCGAAACCCTGTGGAATGGCCAGACGCCCGGCAAGAAAGCGATGTCGCTGCGCGTTGTCAGCAGCAATGGCGCGCCGGTGGGCTGGCTGCCGGCGATCACCCGCAACCTGCTGCGTACCGTGGACATGTTGCCGTTCGGCTATGCCACGGGGTTGATCGCCTGCCTGGCCGATCCCTATGCGCGGCGGCTGGGCGACATGGTCGCCGGCACGCTGGTCGTGCACAACGAGCGCGAACGCGAACAATCGGCCGCGCCGATCAACGCCGTGCTGGCGCCGGCCATCGCTCTGCGACCCGCAGAACAGGCCGCCGTGGTGGCCTTCGGCGAGCGTGCTCCCGCGTTGACTCCCGGCCGCCAGGAAGAACTGGCCGATCTGGTCGAGCCCTTGACCGGCAGCCGTGGCCAGGCCGGCGTGCTGCGGCTGTACGGCATCGCCAACTGGCTGCTGGGGCGGCGATGAGACAGGAGCAGTTCGTCGCACGTCACCAGCGCGAATGGCAGGCCTTCGAGCACTGGCTGCAGACCCGTGGCGACAAGCGCCGCGCGCTGGCCGAGCGCAACACCGGCGAGATCGGCGACGAGGACATGCCCGCGCGCTACCGCCGCCTCTGTCAGCAATTGGCGCTGGCGCGCAAGCGCGGCTACAGCCCGGTGGTGACCGCGCGCCTGCAGGACCTCATGCAGCGCGGCCACAACCTGCTCTACCGCACCGCGCCGCCGCGCTGGCAGCACGCGGCGCGGTTCCTGCTGGCCGATTTCCCGCGGCTGGTACGCAGCGAAGCGGGCTGCATGTGGGCGGCAGCGGCGCTGTTCGTGGTGCCGCTGGTGGCCATGTTCGTGCTGCTGCAGCTCTGGCCCGAACTGATCCACGGCCTGATGAGCCCGCAGGAGCTGGCGCAGCTGGAACGCATGTACGACCCGTCCAACGACAGCAAGCTGGGGCGCGAAAGCGGCACCGACTGGGCCATGTTCGGCCACTACATCATGAACAACATCAGCATCGGCCTGCGCACCTTCGCCAGCGGTCTGCTGGCTGGCGTGGGCACGATCCTGGTGCTGATCTTCAACGGCATCACCATCGGCGCGGTGTTCGGGCATCTGCAGCAGATCGGTTCCGGCGGTCCGTTGTGGCGCTTCGTCGCCGGGCATGCGCCGTTCGAACTCACCGCCATCGTCCTGGCCGGCGGCGCCGGGCTACGACTGGGCTTCAACCTGATCGCGCCCGGACAGCGCACGCGCATCGATGCGCTGGTCGCTGGCGGCATCAAGGGCGCGAAGCTGTGCCTCGGCATCGCCTTCATGCTGCTGGTCGCCGCCTTCATCGAAGCATTCTGGTCGTCCACCCAATCCATTCCCGCGTCGATCAAGTTCACCGTGTCCGGCGTGCTGTGGACGCTGGTGTTCGCCTGGTTGTGGCGCGGTGGGCGAGGTGAGACAGGTCTGGCGCGGCACTCGGGAACCTCGGGCCAGGGCTGGCAGGAGGAATCGCCCGATGCGCCTTGAGCAGATGACCGTGCACCTGCGCGCGCGCTCGGCCTGGGAAGCAATGGAGTTGGGCACGGCGTTGGTGCGCACGCATGCGGCCGCCATCTGGAAGCCGTGGCTGCTGCTGACCTTGCCCGTGTTCGTCGTCTTGAACGCTGCGGCGTGGGCGCTCGATGCATTCTGGCTGGCGGGCCTGCTGATGTGGTGGTTGAAACCTGTATTCGACCGCATTCCGCTGTACGTGATTTCGCGCGCGACCTTCGGTGCCACGCCGGGCACGCGCGAAACGCTGAGCGCGCAGCGGCGCTGGGGCTGGAAGTCCTTGCTGCACCATCTCACCTGGCGGCGCCTCAGCCCCACGCGTTCGCTGTATCTGCCGATAGACCTGCTGGAGAACGTACAAGGCGACCGCTTGCGCGAACGGCGGCGCGTGCTCGGTGGCGCGGTCTACGGCAATGCCGTATTGCTCACTCTCGTCTGCATGCATTTCGAGGTTGCGCTGGCGCTGGCCTGCGTGGCTCTGGTTTTCTTCTTCATACCGTTCGAATACCTGCCCGAAGCCGCACGCGCCGCCTGGTCGCTGGTGATCGACCAGCCGCCGTGGTGGGCGCTGGTCGGGCTCAACCTGACCGGGTGGATCGCCACGGCGGTGATCGAACCGTTTTTCGTTGGCGCCGGTTTCGGCCTGTACCTCAACCGACGCACGCAGATCGAAGCCTGGGACGTGGAAATCGCCTTCCGCAAACTGCGGGCGCGTCTTGCTGCGACAGCCGCGCCGTTCGCGCTGGTGCTGGCACTGATGGGCGCGATGCTTTCGCCAGCGCGCGCGCAGCAGTCTGAAGTTCCCCCGACAGCCACCCAGCAGCAAAAGGCAAAGCCTGCGGCCAAGCAACCACCGACCCTACCCATCGTGTTCGGCGATGCGCGCGTGGACGAGCGCAGCTTCAACAAGGCGGTCGATCAGGCCTATCGCGATCCGCTACTGGATTCCAAACGCACCCAGGTGACCTGGGAAAAACGCGACAAGACCAAGAAAGAAGAGAAGCAGCGCGAGCAAGCACCCAACGAGGTCATGAAAGCCATCGCCGGGTTCTTCGCGCTGATCGGCGAATGGGGCTTGTGGATCATCGCGGCGCTGCTGGTAGGCGTGCTGCTCTACACCATGCGCCATTGGCTGCCGTGGATGCGCGATTCGGTGCGCCGACACAAGCCATTGCCGGTGGAAGTGGAAACCGAGGCGCTCACGATTCCCGAAACCTTGCCGGACGATGTTGCCACCGAAGCGCGGCGCCTGTGGGCGCAGGGCCGACCACGACATGCGTTGGCGTTGTTGTACCGCGCCAGTGTGGAAAGTATGGCGGCACGCGCGAATGTGGTGCTGCCACCGGGCGCGACCGAAGCCGAATGCCTGCGCGCGTCGCGCCGCATGCCCGACGTGGAAGACCGCAGCCTGTTCGCGCGCATGGTCCGCACCTGGCAATACGCGGCCTATGCGCGGCAGTTGCCGACGCAGGATGATTTCGAATCACTGGTGTCCACCTTGCAACAGCGTTACCGGTGGCTGGCATGAAGGCGCTGGCCCCGCGTTCGCGAACCGTGCTGTTGGTGCTGCTGGCGCTTGCAGTGTGCGCGGCGCTCGCGTTCTGGTTCCATCGCACCTACGAGCGCGTCGAGCGCGAAGTGCCGCTGCCGCCGCTCGGCGAAGCCAGCTACAACCCGCTGTACGCGCTGAAGAAAGCCTTGCAGGCCGACGGCGTGCAGGTGGAATCGCGCCAGCGCATCGACCTGGCAGCGCAGCGACTGGGCGCCAACGACACACTGTTGATCCTCAACGATCCGCGCAGCATGACGCCGGTGGAAGCGCGGCGCCTGCTGGAGTGGGTGAACGCGGGCGGGCATCTGATCCTGCGCACGCCGCCGCTGGGAAGCTGGAATCAGGAAACCAACGTGCCGATGCTCGAAGCCGTCGGCGTATTGCTGACCGACGACTCGCCGGCCTGCATGCCGTTGCAGGTCGAAGGCCAGGATTCGCATGTGGAGTTCTGCCGCGGCCGGCGCTTCTTCTTCCAGAATGTCGCGCCGGAACACAGCTGGGGCAATGTGCAGGCCGCCTATGTCTACGCGCGCCTGGTCCATGGCAAGGGCCGCGTGGACGTGCTGGCGGATTTCGATTTCTTCACCAACAGCGGCAACATCGAAGGTGGCGGATTGCTGGACAGCCTGGATCGCACTGGCGGCTTGCGCGACGTGCCGCATCGCGCGCTAGCCCGGCAGGTGCTGGCGCCCAACTACGGCAAGGGCACGGTGCATCTTGTCTATTCGGCGCAGATGCCGTCGCTGCTGCGCATGGTGCTGTCGAAAGGTTGGCCGGTGTGGCTGCCGCTGGCCCTGGCGTTGCTGGCGTGGCTGTGGCTGCGCATGCAACGCTTCGGACCACTGCAACCGTCGCCACCGTCGGGCCGCCGTTCGCTGCTCGAACACGTGCGCGCCAGCGGCGAACACCTGTTCCGTTACCAGAAGCGCGCGCTGTTGTACGCTGCCGTGCGCAACGCCTTCCTCGCGCGCCTGCGCCGTCGTGATCCGGTCGCCGCCGCGCTGTCCGGCGACGCCCAGGCCGGCGCCATCGCCGAACGACTCGGCCTGCGCATCGAAGACGTGCGCACTGCGCTGCAGCCACCTTCCTCGCATGACAAGCTCGCCTTCCGCGACCGTATTTCCACGCTGATCCAATTGAGAAAACGCATATGAACGATGCCACGCCCGCTTCGCCCGCAGCCGCCATCACCGGTGCCGACCTGGCCGAACGCGCCGCTGCGGTACGCGATGAAGTCTCCAAGGCCTTCATCGGTCAGCCTGAGGTGCTGGATCAGATATTGATCGCGCTGCTCGCCGGCGGACATGTGCTGATCGAAGGCGTTCCCGGCCTGGGCAAGACCCTGCTGGTGCGCGCGCTGGCGCAAGCACTGGAACTGAACTACGCGCGCGTGCAGTTCACTTCCGACCTGATGCCCAGCGATGTCAGCGGCCATGCGGTCTACGACCCCAAGACCGAGAGTTTCAAGATCCGTCGCGGTCCCGTGTTCACCAATCTGCTGCTGGCCGACGAGATCAACCGCGCGCCGGCCAAGACCCAGTCGGCATTGCTGGAAGTGATGCAGGAAGGGCAGGTGACCATCGAAGGAAAACCATTCGAACTCGAGCCCCCGTTCCTGGCGCTGGCCACGCAGAATCCGGTGGAACAGGAAGGCACGTATCCGTTGCCGGAAGCGCAGCTGGACCGTTTCCTGTTGAAGATCCTGATCGACTACCCGCAACTCGAAGACGAGAAGCGCATGGTCGATGCCATCACCACCGGGCGCAGCGCTGGTGATTTCGATCTGTCCAAAGTGCAGCGCATACTCGGCGCGGCCGACATCGTCGCCATGCAGCGGGGCACGGCGGAGGTGACGGTGGACGAGCAGGTCATCGACTACGCGGTGCGCATTGTGGCCGCCACGCGCAAGTGGCCCGGCATCGCGCTGGGCGCCGGCCCGCGCGGCAGTATCGCGCTGGTGCGCGCCGCACGCGCACAGGCGGTGCTGCAGGGCCGCGATTTCGTCACCCCGGACGACGTGCGCGATATCGCCAAACCCGCGCTACGCCACCGCATCACCCTGGCGCCGGAACTGCAGATCGAAGGCCAGTCGCCCGACGACGCGCTGCATGCCTTGCTGGCGAAGGTGGAAGCGCCGCGGAAATGAACCGAGGCAGTTCTGCTCTTGCGTGGCTTGTCTTCCCCCTTTGCAAAAGGGGGACCGAGGGGGATTTGCTCTTGCTTTTGCGCGGTAACACGAAGAGCAAATCCTCCCCAGCCCTCCTTTTTCAAAGGAGGGAGTGTTCATGAGGCCTGCGCCGTTACTGATCGCCTTGCTGGTGCTGTGGGGCCTGTCCGGTTTTGCAGTGCTGTTTGCCGGCATGCCTTTGGCTGCCTGGCAGCTTGGAGGCGCCGGCATCGCCCTGCTTGCCATGCTGGACGGCGTGCTGCTGCGCCGCCGTCCCACGCCGCAGGTTACGCGCGAAATCCCCGAAGTCCTGCCGCTCGGCGTCGAGCGCGACGTGAGCCTGCGCGTGGAGTCGGCATCGCGCCAGCGCATCGAACTGTTCGATCTGCACCCTGGAGCATGGCCCGCGCAGGGCCTGCCGCAGACACTGGAACTGGCACCCGCCAGCGCCACCAGCTTCAGTTACCGCCTGCGCCCCATCGCGCGCGGCGATGCGGTGTTCGAAGGCGTGCAACTGCGCATGGGCTCGCCGCTGCGGCTGTGGAAGCAATCGCGGCTGGTGGGTGCGCCGCTGCGGGTGCGCGTGTATCCCAACTTTGCGCCGTTGACCAAGTTTGCGTTGTTCAGCGCCGAACAAGCCTCGCGTCTGGTCGGTGCGCATCTCAAGCGTCGTCGTGGCGAAGGCACCGACTTCAACCAGATGCGTGAGTATCGGATTGGCGACAGCCTGCGTCAGATCGACTGGAAGGCGACCTCGCGTTCGCGCAAATTGATCTCGCGCGAATACCAGGACGAAAAAAATCAGCAACTGGTGATGATGGTCGACACCGGCCGTCGGATGATGGCGCAGGAAGGCGAGCTGGCCCATTTCGACCATGTATTGAACGCGACGCTGGTGGTGTCCTACCTGGCCCTGCGCCAGGGCGATGCGGCCGGGCTCTTCGCCACCGGCGGCCAGTCGCGCTGGGTGGTGCCCAAGCGCGGCATGGGCAGCATCGACACGCTGCTGCGCGCCAGCTACGACCTGCAGCCGCAACCCGTCGCCACCGATTACCTGGCCGCGGCCACCGAACTTTCGCTGCGCCAGCGCAAGCGTTCGCTGGTGATGATGGTGACCAACGTGCGCGATGAGGACATCGAAGATCTGCTGGCCGCCGTGCAGTTGTTGAAGAAACGGCATCTGGTTTGCGTGGCCAGCCTGCGCGAACGCGCGCTGGACGAGGCGATGGAGGAAGACGTGCACGACCTGCCGGGCGCAATCCAGGCCGCGGCGTTGGCCCGTTACCTGGAACAGCGCACCGCCGCGCACGAAGCACTGCGCAGCCATCGGGTGATGGTGCTGGACGTGACCAGCGACGAACTGCCGGCCGCCCTGGTGGAGCGCTACCTGGCGGTCAAGCGGCAAGGTCTGCTGTAGGCTGCTGCTGCAACATGTATTTGTAGGAGCGCCCCATGGGCGTGAGCTTTTGTTCTGCAGGGCATAGAGCTCGCGCCCATGGGGCGCTCCTACATCGGGATCTGGTGGTTTGGAGTGGATCAATGAAACGCAGTTTGGCAATCGTGCTGTTGTCGGTATCGATGAATGCGTCTGCGGTCGAGGTCATGCGTCTGCAGAACGACACCATCGTCCTGGAAGTCACCCCGGAACTTGGCGGCCGCGGCCTGGGTTTCTCGCTCAAGGAAAAACCCAATCTGCTCAAGATCGGCGCAGCCGTGCAGACCCAGCCTGCGCCCACGGTCAGCGCCACCGCAGACGACATCGCCTACCTGGGCCACGATGTCTGGGTGGGTCCGCAGGAACAGTGGTGGATGCATCAGACCGTCAATCCCACGCGTCGTGAGGCCAAAGCCAACTGGCCGCCCGATCCGTATCTGACCTTCAGCAAAACGCAGATCATCGAGCGCACGCCGACGCGTCTGGTGCTGGAAGGCCAGGACAGTCCGGTGTCCGGCGTGCGCCTACGCAAGGCCTATGCGTTGTCTGCAGCACGCAGTGACACCGTGGAAGTGCAGGCTTCCGCACGCAACATCCGGGACACGCCCGTGTCCTGGGACCTCTGGTTCAACACCCGCACCCCCGGCAGCACCCGCATCTATATCCCCGTGGCCCAAGCTGGGGATGCGCGCGTGGAATCGTCCACCGGCCCCGGCATCGTGCCCGTGGCATCGCGCGTCGAGGGTGGGCTGTTTTCGTTCCAGCGCTTGCCGCTGCCGGAAAATGCGGTCGCGCGACGCGGCAAGGTTTTCCTGCAGCCGTCGGCGGGATGGATGGCCGGTTTCTCCAGCGGACAGTTGTTCGTCATCCGCTTCCCGCATCACCCGCGAGAATTGATCCACCCGGCGCAGGGACAGATCGAGCTGTACCTGGACGATCAGACAGACCCGGACAAATCGCTGCTGGAAATGGAAGTGCACGCCCCCTACCGCACCTTGGCGGCGGGCGAGGAAATGCAGGCGGGCGAATCGTGGACGGCGCTGCCGTATGACGGGCCGGATACGCATGAAGCGCATGTGGCGTTTCTGTGCAAAGTCGCTGCGTCGCAGTTGTCGCTGGCCGGTGCTTGCGGCGAAGGCGAGGCGATGCCTCGCTAGCGCAGTGTTATCGAGGGTAGTGATTTTGTGGGAGGGGCTTCAGCCCCGACGAATCAAGAACAAAAGCGTCGGGGCTGAAGCCCCCCCCACAAGAATGAACGGGAAGGACCTATTCCGGCATCAACGAGGATCCGGGGTAATCCTGGCGTTGGAACATCAGGTCGCAGATCGGCTTGCGCAATGCATGGCCGATGGTGATGCCGGAGGGTTCGATCGCCAGGTAGGCCTCGTCTGTGCCGACTGCGGGCCAGGGCGGCAGGTCCGGGCTGTTGGGATTTCCATTGCGTATGAAGTTTGCCCAGTAGCGTTGCACCGGCGGCCAAGTGTCCGGACGCGCGTCGCGCGGCGCTACGTGGTAGACGTACGGCATCTCCGAGGTGTGTTCCGGCGGCTTGCCGGTGCCTGGCAGGCCGAAGCCGAATTCGTAGCGCCAGATGCGTGACGAATTTCCCCGCATCTTCTTCGTGAGCCAGTTCACCGGACAACGGAACCAAGTGTCGGTCAGGATCTGCATGGGCAGGTTTCCCAGCAATGGATCCGACACTGCTGGCACCTCTTCGGTGATGCCGTACAACGCACGCGCCTGCGCCGCATCGGGACCGAAGACGGAAGCCAGCAGTGCGGGAGCGGTGTGTGGGCTACGGTCGCCGCCCATCTCCTGGCGGTTGCTGCCGATCAGGACCGGCAGGTCGCGTCCGGCGCCATTCGCATACGCGTCGGCGTAGGCCAGCGGCAATACATGGCCGTCGACGATCTGCTGCTCCCAGATGAAGGACGGGTCGACACCGGCGGGAACCGGCAACCGCTTTGCTGCGGCGATCACTTGCTCGGCCGGCATGGCCCGCAATTGAGCCAGGCCGGCGGTGCCACGCGGCAGAGCCAACCGTTCCAGCACGGCATCGCCGATGGTTTCGTTTTCCTGCGCACTGCGTGGCCTTCCCGGTGCGGCGGCCTGGATGATCGCCTTGTGGTACAGGCCGTCGGCAAGCGGCGACAGCGTAAGCAACAGCGCATCCAGTGCACCGGCCGAGTTGCCGCTGATGGTGACGTTGTCGGGATCGCCGCCGAAGGCTGCGATGTTGTCGCGGATCCAACGCAGGGCCTGGATCTGGTCGAGCAACGCGTAGTTGCCGGATGAGGCATACGCATCTTCTTCGCGTAGGGCATCCAGGCCCATGAAGCCGAATACGCCCAGTCGATACTGCAGCTTCACCAGCACCAGGCCTTGTCGATGGATCGCATCCTCGGCCAGGCTGCCTGCACCGGCAACCGCGTTGGAGCCGCCATGGATGTAGACCAGCACGGGTAGTTCGCGCGTACCGGCCGGGTCCGGCGTGCGCAGGGACAGGGTCAGGCAGTCTTCCTGTGCCGTTGCCAGGAAGTCGCGGTTCCAGCCCTGGTCTTCCTGCACGCAGGCAGGCGCCACCCGGGTGGCGTCGCGTACGCCCTGCCATGGCACGGGTGGCGCGGGCGGTTTCCAGCGCCTTTCGCCGGCCGGCGATGCCGCGTAGGGAATGCCGTAATAGATCGCGCTGCCATCGGGCATCGCAAGACCGGCGACGCGTCCGCCAGTCACGTACGCCTGCTGCGCGTGGCTGATGCCGGGCAGCAGCGCGCTCATTGGCAGCAGGACCTGCAAGCTGCGCAGCAGCGCATACCTACGCAGGGTCGTTCCAGTCAAGGCGTCGATGACGGGTTCAGGCCTTTGCCGGTGGCCGCCCACCAGAGGCCACCGTATAGGTGTTCCAGGTAGAGCGGGTCGTTGTACAGCTCGGGCGTATGCCCCAGTGAAGTGACGAACACCCGGCCGCCGTCATAGTCGTGGTACCAGGCGACAGGGTGGAATTTCCCCATGCCCTTGGCGATCTGTCCGGGCCAGATGCGGGTGGGGTCGTACGTGCCTTCGTCCACTTGCAGCACCGTGCGCAGTCCCGGAGTCAGGTCCGGGCCGAATTCGTACCACTCGTCAGTCCACAGCCAGCGATCGGGCAGGCCGAAGGTCGCGGGGAATTCGCGGTCTTCCACCCGCACTACTGCCGTCTGCACCATGGGATGGATGCGGAAGGGCCGGCCGATCAATTTCTCGAACCACGGCCACTCATCGGCGGTGGAGATCAACGCGCGATGCACCGCGACCACGCCACCGCCCGCCTGCACGTAAGCCTGCAACCGCTGCCGTTGCTCGCCTTTCAACTCTTCGCCGGGTGTGTTGAGAAAGACGATCACCGCGTACTGCGAGAGGTCGCCATCGAAGGCCGATGCATTCCATGCCCAGGTCAGACCGAAGCCGTGCTTGCGCGCCAGTCGTTCGAACTGCGGCTGCGCCACCACGGCATAGTCGTTGTGGTACTTGTTGGGAATGGCCGCCACCAGCACCTTGAACTGCTGCGCGAAGGCGGGCGTTGCGCAGAACACGAAGGCCAGTACGAAAAGCGCGAGGACTTTCTTCATGCACGAATCCTAGCGTATGACTTTGGCGTGGAAGCATCGGCTTCCATTCCATTTGCGGCATCGGCTATGCGTACACGGACTAGGTCATCGCCTGGCGCGTGCTCACGGTCACGCCAGTGGCGGCGGACCGGCACGCTGCGGACGCAACGCCTGGGACAGCGCCCAAGCCAGCACCACCACGCCGCCCATGAAGAAGCAGTTGATCAGCAGGCGCACGATGCCCAGCATCATGAACATGCCTTGCATATCCATGGCGCTGCCACCGCTCTGGATCATCCAGTTCTGGTACAGGCCGATGCCCAGCTGCAGCAGCACGCAGGCCAGCATCATGCCAAGCCCGGCCAGGCCCAAGCTACGTGGCCGGCCGGGCTGGGCACCCGACCACAACAGGGCTATTGCGATTCCGCAGCCCAGCAGCTCGGGCAGCGAATAACCAATGGTGGTCAACAGCGGCATCAGCGATCCGTCCATGCCCGTCAGTCCGCCGTGACCAGGGAAGCTGCTTCGCTGCGAAGCGCTTCATAGACCGGCGCAGTGTCGGGACGTACGCCATGCCAAAGTTCGAACGCGGCCGCGGCCTGTTCCACCAGCATGCCCAGTCCGTCGACCACATCGCGGCAACCGGCGGTACGTGCCCAGGCCAGGAACGGAATCGCGGCTTCGCCGTAGTTCAAGTCCACCGCCAGTGTGCGCGGCGTGGTCAGCTGGAATGGCAGCACGAATTCGTCGGCGCCGTTGCGCGAGGCGGAAGTCGCGTTGACGATCAGCGCGAAGTCGCCTTCGTTCACCAGATCGTCCCAGTAACGCGAGTGCGCGCGTTCCGGGTCGCCCAGCACGTCGGCCAGCGCGTCGGCGCGTTCGGGGGTGCGGTTGGCGATGATGAGTTCGGATACGCCCGCATCCAGCAGCGCAGGGGCGACGCCACGCGCTGAGCCGCCCGCACCCAGGAGCAGGGCACGGCGCTCGCGCAGGTCCAGCCCAAGGCGACCGGTCAGGTCGCGGACCAGGCCGATGCCGTCGGTGTTGTCGCCATGCCATTGCCCGTCGTTGCGGACCAGCGTATTCACCGCACCGGCGCGCCGGGCACGTTCGCTGGTGACGCTGCACAACGCATACGCCACCTCTTTCAAGGGCATGGTCACGTTGGCGCCCTTGCCGCCACTGGCGATGAAGCTGTCCAGCGCCTGGGCGAAGCTTTCCGCCGTGGCATCGATGGCGGTGTAGTCCAGCGCGATGCCGGTCTGCTGCCCGAACGCAGCGTGGATGCGCGGCGACAGCGAATGCGAAACCGGATGACCGAAGACGGCGTAGTGACTCATGTGTGCTCCTTGTTGAACTCGATGGTAGGAGCGGGCCTTGCCCGCGACCGGGCATTACACGTGAAGGCCATCGCGGGCAGGGCCCGCTCCTACAGAGATTATTGGTTTGCTTCTTTCAGCCAGCGCGCCGCATCCAGCGCGAAATAGGTGAGTACGCCATCGGCGCCGGCACGCTTGAAGGCGGTCAGCGCTTCCAGCACGCAGGCGCGTTCGTCCAGCCAGCCGTTCTGGAACGCCGCTTTCAACATCGCGTATTCGCCGCTGACCTGGTAGGCGAACGTGGGCACGCCGAACTCGTCCTTCACCCGGCGCACCACATCCAGGTAGGGCATGCCTGGCTTGACCATGACCATGTCCGCGCCTTCGTCGATGTCCAGCGCCACTTCGTGCAAGGCTTCGTTGGAGTTGGCCGGGTCCATCTGGTAGTTGTACTTGTCGCTCTTGCCCAGATTGCCGGCACTGCCGACCGCATCGCGGAACGGCCCGTAGAACGCGGACGCGTATTTGGCCGAATACGCCATGATCTTGGTGTGCACATGGCCGTCGTTCTCCAGCGCTTCGCGGATCGCACCGATGCGCCCGTCCATCATGTCGCTGGGCGCCACGATGTCCACACCGGCGCGCGCATGCGACAGCGCCTGTTTCACCAGCGCCTCGACGGTGACGTCGTTCATCACGTAGCCGCGTTCGTCGATGATGCCGTCCTGGCCATGCGTGGTGAACGGATCCAGGGCCACGTCGGTGATGACGCCCAGTTCCGGAAACCGCTGCTTCAAGGCGCGCACCGCACGCTGGGCCAGGCCATTTTCATCCCAGGCCGCCTCGGCATCGAGCGACTTGGCTTCGGGCGCGGTGACCGGAAACAGCGCCAAGGCGGGGATGCGCAGTCCAGCCGCCTGTTCGGCCACTTTCAGCAGTTCCTCGATCGACACGCGCTCGATGCCCGGCATCGAAGCCACGGCCTCGCGGCCCTGCAGTTCGTGCACGAAAACCGGATAGATCAGGTCGTTCGCCGTGAGCACGTGTTCGCGCATCAGGCGGCGGGAAAAATCGTCGCGCCGCATCCGGCGTGGACGGGTATAGGGGTAGGCCATGGAAACTCCTGCGGTCCGCGCAATGATACGCCCAGGCCCTTGGGTGCCTGGTGCGCAGCTCACCTGTCTGCTGCGCTGAGAGGCTCCCGGTAATCGCTGCACCGGGAGCGGGCAATCAGATGATGCCGCCGCCGATGCCCAGCCGGACGATGCCGACCACGATCACGATGCCGTTGAGCAGCAGGCCGGTCTTGGCGCGTCCGGTTCTGGCGCTGGACGTGAACAGCACGCCGATGGCGCCGATGATGGCGCCGACCGCCGCGAACGGGATCAGGAACCAGTTGCCCCAGCCCAGCAGCGGAATCAGTGCCAGCACCATCCAGATCATGGCGAAGATGCCCCACAACAGACTGATAAGACCCATGCGCGTACTCCTTGATGAATGTGGCAACTATAACGCTGCATGCCACCGGTCCCCTCAAGCGATACCTCGCATCGGCACAAAACCGGAACCCTCACGCCAGCCGTACAAGGGTATGCAAGCATTCAGTCCCCCGGGCCGATGATGCGGCCATCCACTGATGGAGCAGACCCATGATCCTGCGTAACGCCACCTTTTTGCTGCTCACGCTCGCGCTGGCCAGTTGCGCCAGCACCTCCAAGGTCATGCTGGGCAGTGCCCGCCCGCCGGTCGATCCGGCCCAGGTCCGCATCTACACCACGCCACCGGCCGGTTCGGTCGAAATCGCGCAACTGGAGTCTTCCAGTGCGGTCGGTTTCGGCACCCAGGGCCAGACCGACGCCGCCGTGGCGCGACTCAAGCGCGAAGCGGCCGCACTCGGCGCCAATGGCGTGATCCTGATGGGCGTCGGTTCCAGCGGCTCGCCCGTGGGCATGTCGGTAGGCGCTGGCAGCTACGGCCGGCACAGTGCCGGTGGCGTGGGTATCGGTATTCCCACCACGCAGAAGAAAGCGGCGGGCGTGGCGATCTATGTGCCGCCGGGCGCGGTGGCACCGGCCGACGCACCCTGATCCGGTTTGTAATGATGGCGAGAGAAGCGGCGCAATGCGCCGCTTCTTGTTTTTGAGCCTGCAGAAAATGCGTCTATTCGGCATAGGTCTGGGCTGCGCCCCGACGCGCAAGTAGTCACTGCAACGCCGGGCCAGTCCCGGCGATGTTGTTTTTGGCCTTCTCTACTGAGTAGTGGACATTGATTACCTCCCCCTTTGGAAAAGGGGGATTGAGGGGGATTTGCTCCTGCTTTCAGCTTTTTCTTGATCCAGCACCAAGCAAGAGAAAATCCCCCGTAGCCCCCTTTTTCAAAGGGGGAGAAGCAAAGGCAGCGCTGGTTTTCTTTCCATTAACCAATGTCAGTAATCAATAACCAACAACTTGAGGAAAAAGTGCGCCGTATCCAATCAAGCCGTCCCGGCGAACGCCGGGACCAACTTAGACCGTCTTGGGAAGTCCGCAGCCTTTGCATTTCGAGTTCAGCCGGGAAGGCTGAGGGCGAGTTTGCCCCGGCCCGGATTCCACGCAGGTCAAGGTGATGCATCAAACCGGATTGAATTCAACGCTCGGCTTGCGATGCTTCCTCAAGCAGATCGATGCGCTTGCCGCCAGCGTCCACCTGCACGACCAGCGTCTGGAAAGTCCACTCGCCCGCGGATTTCTTCGCTTCGACGAACAGATCGCCTTCGCCCTTGGGACCGGAGACGGGAATCTGCAGGTTGGCCTCGCCGGTCGGGCCGTTGACTTCGATATTGCCCATGGTGAACCAGCCCTCGCGGATCGGCGTTCCCAGGGCGGCGGTCGCGGCAGGACTGGCCTGCGCGCGCTGCAGCGCCAGCTTGTAGACATCGGAAGACTTGATCATGCCGAACACCAGCGAAACGATCAGCATCACGAATCCTGCGACCAGAGCCAGTGTCAAGGCCGACAGCACGGGAACGGCCCACTTCCAGTTCCGGCGCCACCAGCCATCGGGACGTGCGGGCGCAAGCGGCGGCGGACTCGTATGCATGGTGTCAGGCCTTATAGGCAGAATGGGCGATGCCGCGATTCAATATTTATCTGGCTTGCGCGGCGGGCAGCAGATCCGCCGGCAACGTGGGTTCGGAGAGAATCCGTTCCATTGCCATCCAACGTAAGGCAGCCGTCTTGCCGGCCGCCTGCACATGGGCGCGCACCAGGTCCAGGCCCAGCCCATAGTTGATGACGTAGCTGCGGTATTTGTCGGTGAAGGCGATGGATTGCTCGGCGCGTTCCGGCGACATGAGCTGGTATTTCTGCGCCAACTGAACCGCCGCGGCCCGGTCGATGCGGCCGTCCAGGTAGTCGCGCGCAATGGTCAGGCGCGCGCCGGCCAGTTCGCCGCGCGCCTGCTGCAACCGTGCGTCCTGTTCGGCCAAGGCAGGGTCCAGTCCGGCCAGTGGATAGAGTACGTCGCGTTCGAAGGCTGCTTTCTCATCGTCGGGAAAAGCCAGCTCGATGCCGTAGTTCGCCGAGCCCTCGGCGATCAGTGACATCGGGCTGTACAGCGGGTACACGGTGAATTCGATCCAGCCGCGCGCTTTCGACAAACGCTGTTCGAGCAGCATGTTGAGTACGTGGTGTCCCGGATAGCCTTCGTGGCAACCCAGGTCCACGGCGCGGCTCATCAGCACGGGCAGGTCGGTGTTGATCTGGATCAGGCTGGTCGCATCGCCCTGGTACCAGTTGTAGCCGGACCAGGGATGGCCAGTGACCAGTTCCAGCGTGAACTTTTCTTCGTTGGGCAAGGCGATGTGTTCGAGGGTGCGGCGCTTGCATTCGTCGATAGACGCGTGCATCACCGCCTGTAGTTTGCCGGCGGGAATCGCAGTCCTGCTGGCGAAAGCATCCACGCGTTGCCAGAGCGGACCGTCGCCGGGGAACACGGTTTCCAGCCGCTGCAGCACCGGGTCGTAGTCGGTCAAAGGCTTCAACGCCGGGCGCAACGCATACAGACCTTCGGCCTCGCGCTCGAAATCCAGCGACTCGCCGGCCATCATCGCCATGCGCGTGCGTGCGGCGGTCAGCTGTGCGGCGAGCAAGCGCTTTCGGCGTACTTCCAAAGGCGCCAGTCCGGTTTCATCGACTTTCGACAGCTGCTGCAACTGCGATTCGACGGCCGCCCGCAATTCCGGCAGCGGGCGAGTTGCGTTTTTGGCTTGCTCAGCCCATTCCTTGGGACCGTAGTAGGCGTCTATGTAACCGGCTTCGTGTTCGCCGATTTCCAGGCTCAGGTGCACGTAGGCCTCGGCGATGGGGTCCAGTTGGTTGGGCGAGGCCTTAGTGCTTTCCGGTGTGTGGGCCGAAGCGATATTTGCAGCAGTTGAAATCATCATCAATGTCGTCAGTAGTAATCGCATAGGGATTATCCGGTTCCTTTCAGGTCGTCATCCCGGCGAAAGCCGGGACCCAACCATCCACTCTCGGTGAGTTGGGTCCCGGCTTTCGCCGGGATGACGGAATTAATGGCCGCATTTATATCGCGCTCGGCATCAAGCCTGTGGCGCACTCTGCCCGAACAGATGCTTCCGCTCTTCATCGCTCAATGGTTTCCCCGCCTCGGGGTTCACCTTGTGCGCCCACGCATAGGCGCGCGCGGTCGCAGGGCGCGCGGCAATGGCGTCGTGCCAGCGCTTGAGATTCGGGAACGCGCCGAAATCTGCCGGCAGTTTGTCGTAGGCGCCGATCCACGGATAGCTGGCCATGTCGGCGATGGTGTATGAATCACCTGCCAGGAATTCTTGCTGCGACAGGCGTTTGTCCATGACCCCGTGCAGGCGCGTCACTTCCTTGCCGTAGCGGTCGATGGCGTAGGCGATGGGCTCGGGTGCATAGACGTTGAAATGGCCCATCTGCCCGGTCATGGGCCCCAATCCGCCCATCTGCCAATACAGCCATTCCAGCGTGGTAGTGCGGCCGCGCAGATCCCGGGGCAGGAACAGCCCGGTCTTCTCGGCCAGGTACTGCAGGATCGCCCCGGATTCGAACACGCTGATCGCCTCGCCGCCATCGGCAGGTGCATGGTCCACAACGGCCGGCATCTTGTTGTTGGGCGAAATGGCCAGGTAATCGGGCTTGAACTGGTCGCCGGCGCCAATATTCACCGGTTTGACCGCATATTCCAGCGCATGGCCGGCATCGACCAGTTCTTCCAGCAGCAGGGTGATCTTGTGCCCGTTGGGCGTAGGCCAGTAGTAGAGGTCGATCATGCCGATATCCATGCAAACCGTGGGGAAACCGAGTGTAGACCCGACAGCGTGCTTGGCAGCGTCACGATGGGCCGGTAACCTGCCGCATCCCCGCAACGCAGCATCTCGATCCCATGCAACAGAAACCGCCCGTTCGCCTTGGTCCACTGCCCACGCTGATCTTCAGTTCGCGCTGGCTGCAGTTGCCGCTGTATCTGGGACTGATCGTCGCCCAGGGCGTGTACGTGGTCCTGTTCCTCAAGGAGCTGTGGCATCTGGTTCATGGCGCCACCAGCCTGAGCGAGCAGGACATCATGCTGCTGGTGCTGGGGCTGATCGACGTGGTGATGATCTCCAACCTGCTGATGATGGTCATCGTGGGCGGCTACGAGACCTTCGTCTCGCGCATGCGCCTGGAGAATCACCCCGACCAGCCGGAATGGCTGAGTCACGTCAACGCCAGCGTGCTGAAAGTGAAACTGGCGATGGCCATCATCGGAATTTCTTCTATCCACCTTCTGAAGACGTTTATCGCAGCCGGCTCGTTGGGCGCTATGCCCTTCTGCACTGCGGAACAGTTCGCGATGTTCAAGAATGCGGAAATCCTGGTAAAGCCCAGCTGCGCGCAATTGACCGAAACCGGTGTGATGTGGCAGACCATCATCCACACCATTTTCATCCTGTCGGCCATCGGCATTGCCTACACCGACAAGCTGATGCAGAACGACGCTCACAAGCCCAAGGCCTCTACACATTAAACTGCTGTAGTGGATGTCTCTCACCTACTCGATGACCTGAACCCGGCGCAGCGCGAAGCGGTCTCCGCGCCGCCGGGTCACTACCTTGTGCTGGCGGGCGCCGGTTCCGGCAAGACCCGCGTGCTCACGCACCGCATCGCCTGGTTGAACGAAGTGCACGGCGTGCCCGTGCACGGCATCTTCGCGGTCACCTTCACCAACAAGGCCGCTGGCGAGATGCGCCACCGCACCGATGCGCAGCTGCGCAACGGCAGTCGCGGCATGTGGATCGGTACTTTCCACGGTCTGGCTCATCGGCTGCTGCGGCTGCACTGGCAGGAAGCGAAATTGCCCGAAGGCTTCCAGGTGCTGGATTCGGACGACCAGTTGCGCCTGGTCAAGCGCGTGGTGCAGCAGATGGAGTTGGACGAAGCACGCTTCCCGCCGCGCCAGATCGCCTGGTGGATCAACGCGCAGAAGGACGAAGGCCGACGCGCCCAGCATATCCAGCCCGGCGACGACCAATGGCTGGACACCTTGCGTCGCGCGTATGCGCTGTACCAGGAACGTTGCGACCGTGCCGGCCTGGCCGATTTCGCCGAACTGCTGTTGCGCGCGCATGAAGTGCTGCGCGATACCCCGGCCTTGCTCAATCACTACCGGTCGCGCTTCCGCGAGATCCTGGTCGACGAATTCCAGGACACCAACGGCATCCAGTACGGTTTCGTGCGCCTGCTCGCCGGGGACAGCGGCCATGTCTTCGTAGTCGGCGACGACGACCAGGCCATCTACGGCTGGCGCGGGGCGAAAGTAGAGAACGTGCAACGTTTTCTCAAGGACTTCGGCACGGCGCAGACCATCCGTCTGGAGCAGAACTACCGTTCCAGCGCCAATATCCTGGGCGCGGCCAATGCGGTGATCGCGCACAATCCGGACCGCATCGGCAAACAGCTGTGGACCGACACCGGTGACGGCGATCCTATCGACCTGTACGCCGCCTACAACGAAGTCGACGAAGCCAGCTTCGTGGTCGAACGCATCCGCCAGTGGGTGCGCGATGGCGGTAGCTATGGCGATTGCGCCATCCTTTACCGCAGCAATGCGCAGTCGCGTGCGTTCGAAGAGCGGCTGCAGGCCGAGCCGCGCGTGCCGTTCCGGGTCTATGGCGGCATGCGCTTCTTCGAGCGCGCCGAGATCAAGGACACACTGGCCTACCTGCGCATGGTCAGCAACCGCGCCGACGACGCGGCGTTCGAGCGTTCGGTCAATACGCCCACGCGCGGCATCGGCGACCGCACCCTGGACGAAGTGCGCAAACTGGCGCGTTCGAAGTCGCAATCGCTGTTCGAATCGGCGCGCGAACTTTCCATCGGCAACGAACTGGCTGGCCGCGCGCGTAATGCGTTGGCCGGATTCATCACCCTGGTCGAAGCGCTGTCGGTGGAAATCGCCGAGCTGGAGTTGAAGGACAAGATCGACCACGTGCTGATGCGCTCGGGCCTGCGCGATTTCTACCTCAACGAAAGCAAGGGCCAGCTGGATTCGCGCACCGACAATCTGGACGAACTGGTCTCCGTGGCCTCGCGCTTCGTGCGTCGCGACGAAGAAGAGACCGCGGGGATGAGCGAGCTGGTCGCGTTCCTGTCCTACGCCTCGCTGGAAGCCGGTGAGGGCCAGGCGCAGGCCGACGAGGACGGCGTGCAACTGATGACTCTGCATTCGGCCAAGGGACTGGAATTCCCGCTCGTGTTCCTGGGCGGGCTGGAAGAAGGCCTGTTTCCCAGCAGCAAGTCGCTGGACGAAAGCGGCCGCCTGGAAGAAGAGCGCCGCCTGGCCTACGTGGGCATTACCCGCGCGCGGCAGAAACTGATCCTCAGCTATGCGGAGACCCGTCGCATCCACGGTCAGGACATGTACGGCATTCCCTCGCGCTTCCTGCGCGAGATCCCGCCGCACCTGCTGCACGAAGTGCGTCCTAAGGTGCAGGTGTCACGCACGTATTCCGGCGGACCGTCACGCAGCACGGGCCACGCGCCCATCGAAGCCCCACCGCTGAAGCTGGGCGCGAATGTGATGCATCCCAAGTTCGGGTCCGGTGTGGTCACCGACTACGAAGGCACCGGCGCGCACGCACGGGTGCAGGTCAACTTCGACGATGAAGGCAGCAAGTGGCTGGTGCTTGCTTATGCCAATCTGCAGGTGATGTAGCCGCAGGTCCCGGTGACGCTTGGCATATGCGGGAGGGTCGGGTTCCGTGGATTACTTCACGCAGACCCACTTGGAGCGACCGCATGCGGCAGGAATCCCTCCCCCAACAGACCCGTGACAGGCACTGGCTGCGTCGCGAACTGCCGCAGATCGCAGCGATGCTGCTCCTGCTGGCCGCGGCGCGCGATTCGTTTGCCAATCACTACCAGGTGCCTTCCGGTTCGATGGTGCATACATTGGAAGTGGGCGACCGGGTCGCAGTCGACATGCGCGCCTATGGCGTGAGGTTGCCGTTCACCGAACTGGAATTGATGGGAACCGGCAAGCCGCAGCGCGGCGATGTGGCGGTATTCGATTCGCCGCAGGACGGCACGCGCCTGATCAAGCGCGTGGTGGCCGTGGCAGGCGATGAAGTGGATCTGATCGATGGCAGGTTGAGCATCAATGGCGTGCCGATGGAGGCGCGCGATGCAAAGGACGTCGAGGTGTTCGGTGAACACCGTGTCTTGCTCGACCTTTCGCATGGCGGCGGTCCGGATATCCAGGGGCTCAAAGTGCCTGAAGGCCAAGTGCTGATGCTCGGTGATTCACGCGGCAACAGTCTGGATGGACGCTTTTTCGGTCTGGTACCGGCGCGCAGCCTCTATGGCCGTGCGATTGCCGTGTACTACCGCCGCGATCAAGGCGTGGGCTGGAAGAAGCTCTGACAGCGCAGCAAACTCGCTCGTAGAGCCGAGCTTGCTCGGCTGCTTTTCTTCCGCATGCATGCCATAAGAGCAGCCGAGCAAGCTCGGCTCTACAGAAGCACGCTACGGGACGGCCTCACCAGCCGTAAAGCTTCCAGTACACCGGCGACACGTCTTTCTTGCTGGCGCCCTTGCTGCGGTCCAGCCGGCCGTCGCCGTTTTCGTCCATCAGGTAATAGGCCGGGCCGCGCGACGGGGTGACCTTGACCATGCGCAACTGGCCGGCGACCCGGTATTCCTCGATCACGTCGCCGTTGGCTTCGGTGCGTACCGCCACCTGCGCATCGGCCAGATCCACGGCCGGGTCGTTCTGCGAGGCCAGCGAAGCGCAGCCGGCCAGGGTCAACAGCAATGGCGCAATCCAGAGGGTCTTCATGGCGGGTTCTCGCGGCGCGGGACAGGCGCCGATTATGCGCCGGACCCGCTAAGCGTGCGTGAGAAGGCAGGAGGTTAGAATTGGAGCATGCCCAGACTCGTATTGATCGACGGTTCCAGCTATCTCTATCGCGCCTTCCACGCGCTGCCGCCGCTGACCAATGCCGCCGGCGAGCCGACGGGCGCGCTGTTCGGCGTGGTCAATATGCTGCGCGCCACGTTGAAGGAGAATCCCGAGTACCTGGCCTTCGTGGTGGATGCGCCGGGCAAGACCTTCCGCGACGATCTCTATCCGCTGTACAAGGCCAATCGCGCGGCCATGCCCGACGACCTGCGCGCGCAGGTAGTGCCCATGTGCGAGACCGTGAAAGCGCTGGGCATGCCGATTCTGCGCGTGGATGGGGTGGAAGCCGACGACGTGATCGGCACGCTCGCATTGCAGGCGGTCAACGACGGTATCGACGTCACCATTTCCACCGGCGACAAGGATTTCGCCCAGCTGGTACGCCCCGGGCTGGCGCTGGTGAATACGATGAGCGGCAGCCGCATGGATTCGGACCAGACCGTGTTCGATAAATTCGGAGTCCTGCCCCGACAGATCGTCGATCTGCTCGCGCTGATGGGCGATGCCATCGACAACGTGCCGGGCGTGGAGAAATGCGGGCCCAAGACCGCGGCCAAGTGGCTGGCCGAATACGGCACGCTGGACAACGTGATTGCCCACGCCGGCGACATCAAGGGCAAGATCGGCGACAACCTGCGCGCGGCCCTGGACCGCCTGCCGTTGAACCGCGAACTGGTCACGATCAAGGTCGATGTGCCGCTGGAAGGCAATGCGCAAAGCCTGGGCTTGCGCGCGCAGGATGTCGAGGCGTTGCGTGGGCTCTACCAGCGTTACGGCATGAACCAGGCGCTGAAGGAACTGGAGGCCGGTAGCGGCAGCAGCGGCACGGGCGGTCCGGTGGCCGAGAAGGAACCGGGACGCGCGCGCGGCACCGGTTTCGTCTCTGCGGCAATCGTCGAGCACGCAGCCCTCGATCCGGAGCTGTCGGTGCCCGGCGAATACGACACCATCCTCACCACGCAGCAACTGGACGCGCTGATCGCCACGTTGCAGCAGAGCGATCAGTTCGCCTTCGACAGCGAAACCGACAGCCTGGACCCCATGCAGGCCAACCTGGTGGGCCTGAGTTTTGCGGTGGGGCCAAACAAGGCGGTCTATCTTCCGCTGGCCCACGAATACCCGGGCGCGCCGGCGCAGCTTGACCGTGCAACGACGTTGACTGCGCTTGCGCCGCTGTTCGCCGATCCTGGAAAGAAGAAAGTCGGCCAGCACGGCAAGTATGATCTGCACGTACTGCGTCGCCATGGCATCGAAGTGGCCGGCTATGCGGACGACACCATGCTGGAAAGCTTCGTGCTCAATTCCGGCAGCAGTCGCCACGACATGGACAGCCTGGCCAAGCGCTATCTCGGCTACGACACCATCAAGTACGAAGATGTGGCCGGCAAGGGCGCCAAGCAGATCCTGTTCTCGCAGGTCGCGCTGGACGACGCCACCAAGTACGCCGCCGAAGATTCGGACATCACCCTGCGCCTGCACCGCACGCTGTCGGCGCGGCTCGCGCAGGAGCCGGCCTTGCAGCGCGTGTACCGCGAAATAGAAATGCCGCTGGTGCAGGTGCTGGAACGCATCGAGGCCAATGGCGTGATGATTGATGCCGTTGAGCTCCGGCGCCAGTCCGCCGACCTGGGCAAGCGCATGCTCGCCGCGCAGCAGCAGGCCACCGAGCTGGCAGGCCGCACCTTCAACCTCGATTCGCCCAAGCAACTGTGCGCGCTGCTGTTCGAGGAACTGAAATTGCCGGTGATGGTGAAGACGCCTGCCGGCCAGCCTTCCACCAATGAAGAAGCGTTGGCAGCGATTGCCGACCTGCACGAATTGCCGAAGGTCATTCTGGAATATCGCGGCCTGGCCAAGCTGCGCAGCACCTACACCGACAAACTGCCGGAGATGGTGAACCGTGACACCGGCCGCGTGCACACCAGCTACCACCAGGCGGGTGCGGCGACAGGGCGTTTGTCTTCTTCCGATCCCAACCTGCAGAACATCCCGATCCGCACCGAAGACGGACGCCGCATCCGCAAGGCGTTCGTTGCGCCGCCGGGCCGTAAGCTGGTGGCCTGCGACTACTCGCAGATCGAACTGCGGATCATGGCGCACCTGTCCGAAGATCCCGGACTGGTGCGTGCGTTCGAATCCGGCGTGGACGTGCACAAGGCCACGGCCGCCGAAGTCTTCGGCCGCAAGCTCGAAGAAGTCACCGGCAACGAAAGGCGCGCGGCCAAGGCGATCAACTTCGGTCTGATGTATGGCATGAGCGCGTTCGGCCTGGCGCGCCAGCTCGGCATCGCCCGTGGCGAAGCGCAGGACTACATCGCGCTGTACTTCAGCCGCTACCCCGGCGTGCGCGACTACATGGAACGCACGCGGCAGCAGGCGCGCGACCAGGGTTACGTGGAAACCGTATTCGGCCGCCGGCTGTATCTGGACTACATCAACAAGGGCACCCAGGGCCAACGCGCCGGTGCCGAACGCGCGGCGATCAACGCGCCGATGCAGGGCACCGCAGCGGACATCATCAAGCGCGCGATGATTTCGGTGGATGAATGGATAGCGGGCCACGCCGACCTGGCATTGATGATCCTGCAGGTGCACGATGAACTGGTGTTCGAAGCTGAACAGGATTTCGTGGAAATCCTGTTGCCAGAAGTAACGCGGCGGATGTCGGAAGCGGCTTCGTTATCCGTGCCTTTGGTGGTCGATAGCGGTATAGGAGACAACTGGGACGAGGCGCACTGACGGATTTGTTCGTAAACCCGAGCGATAGCACAGGGTTAGGCGAACTAGCTGTAAATGTGCATGCATTCCAAATTCAGTACCGGCCAGTTCAATAAAATGAATACCCCTTAAACCTTACGGTTTTTTAACCGGAATCTTCACGAACTATCCATGCGGGTTCTGGTCATATAGCCCGTGACAGATGCAAGGTCTGTCACGGATCTCTCCCATCCCCTGGAGTTGATCTCTGGAACGAAGGCCCCTCCCCAGGCCGAGTTCCCTGGCCCCGCCGACCCCCCCCTGGTCTGCGGGGCTTTTTTATGGCCTATCCATGAAGGCTGATGCTTTTGTCGACGACGCTTTGGCGAACCGATATTTTCTCCAGTGCGGCTTCACAAGTCGCCATGGTGTGGGCTGCCATCCTGTTGCTGGACTTGCGGCGCATGCCGCGTTGACTCCGTTCTTGCCATCGCACGCAGGTAGAGCCCATGACTCCGTTATTCGATCTAGCAATGCCCTGGTGGGAATTCGTACTGCGTGCGGTGATCGTGTACGTGGTCATCCTGGTGATGGTGCGCATGTCGGGGAAACGCACGGTCGGCCAGTTCACGCCTTTCGACATGATTCTGCTGGTCTTGCTGGGCACGGCAGTCCAGAACTCGCTGATCGGCGAGGATGTTTCGTTGCTGGGCGGACTGATCCTGGCGGCCACGCTGATCGGGCTGAACTATCTGGTGGGGTTCATCACCTCGCGCAGCAAGCGCGCGGACCGGCTGATCGAGGGAGCGCCGGTGGTGCTTGCGCGCGATGGAAAGCTGTTCGAGCGCGTGTTGAAGAAGGAGCTGGTCAGCGCGGCCGATTTCGACGAAGCCATGCGCCAGTCCGGCTGCGGCGAGTTGGAGAAGGTGAAACTGGCGCTGCTGGAAACCAACGGCCAGATCACCATCATCAAGCACGACCAGGGCGACTGATCAGGTCATTGATGGGGGCCCATTGATCGGGCCCATTGATCAGGCCAGTTCGTGCAGCCAGTCGCGTGGGCGCAGGTAGTCGGCCAGCCGCGATTCGGCGCTGCCATGCTCCGGGGTATAGCCGTACTCCCAGCGCACGCGCGGCGGCAGGCTCATCAGGATGCTCTCGCTGCGGCCGCCGCTTTGCAGGCCGAACAAGGTGCCGCGGTCGTAGACAAGATTGAATTCGACATAGCGACCGCGCCGATAGAGCTGGAACTCGCGTTCACTTTCGCTGTACGGCATGCGCTTGCGACGTTCGACGATGGGCAGGTAAGCGTCCAGAAAACCGTCGCCCACTGCGCGCTGATAGGCGAAGTCGCGCTCGAAGTCGCTGCCCAGGTCGTCGAAGAACAGGCCGCCGACGCCGCGGGTCTCGTTGCGGTGCTTGAGGAAGAAGTAGTCGTCGCACCAGCGCTTGTGCGCCTGGTAGCGCTCGTCGCCACCGAAGGGTTCGCACAGCTCGCGTGCGGTGCGGTGCCAGTGCAGCACGTCTTCGTCGACCGGGTAGAACGGTGTCAGGTCGAAGCCGCCGCCGAACCACCAGGCCACCGTTTCCCCGTCGCGCTCGGCACGGAAATGGCGCACGTTGGCGTGGGTGGTCGGCAGGTGCGGATTGTGCGGATGGAACACCAGCGACACGCCCACCGCACGCCAGGATGCGCCGGCCAGCTCGGGACGGGCTGCGCTGGCAGAAGGCGGCAGCCGGGTGCCCGACACATCGGAGAATCCGATGCCGGCCTGCTCGAACACGGCGCCATTGCGCAGGATGCGGGTACGTCCACCACCGCCTTCGTCGCGGGTCCATCGGTCTTCGACGAATTGCGCGTCCCCATCGGCGGTTTCGATGGCGGCGCAGATCCGGTCCTGCAGGCCGGTGAGGTAGTCGCGGACTTGGTCGATATCGTTCATGCGCGCATTCTAGCGGCGCCCGTCGATCCTCACCGTAGAGCGGGGCTTGCCCCGCCGCTTTTCCGAGTGTGGCTGGCGCTATGGGGGGCGCAGCAAGCTACGCTCTACGGCGGATGCAGAAGTGGAAAGAAGCGAGTCGGTCCCTCTCAGGTCAGCGGGAGAGCGACGGTTGGAACTGCGCCCGTATCTGCGGTGTGCACAGCTTCCAGATCAGCCAGGCATGGATGCCGGCGAAGACCACCGACACCGCACCGCCCAGCCACATCGCGCCGCGCATGAAAGCCTGAATCTCCGGTGGCATGTCCTGGCCCGGCGGCAGCGCGCCGGCCTGCATTGCCAGGGTGCCTTCTATCAGCTGGGGCAGCGCGAACAATGAAGCGAACTGCCACAGCGTACCGATCACCAGCAGTGCGATGAAAAGCTTCCGACCCCATTCGCGCCGCTTCAGCAGCGCCCAGGACACCAGTAGCAGGACCAGCGAAAGCGCCACCATCAGCACGCCCATCCACAGGGTGTGGGTGTAGAGCCATTGCATCAGCGGCGACAGCGAAGGCTGCTCTCCGCCGTTGCCGGACAACAGGCGCAGATAGCGGTTGCCCGGAAACATCAGCCCGCTGACGATCTGCATGGCCCCGTAGAGGATGCCCAGCACGGCCATGGCCAGCGAGACCCAGCCCAGCACGGTGACGAAGCCGCCGGTGCGTGTGGCGGCCCGGGGTAGCGGTGGCGGCAGACGCGGGCTACTCATTTCCGGCTCGTTTCAGATTGGTCTCGAACAGCTTGAGCACGCGCTTGTATTCGTCCAGCCACGAGTCGGCGCGGGTGAAGCCGTGGCGTTCGAGCGGATACGGTGCCAGTTCCCAGTTGTCCTTGTGCAGTTCGATCAGCTTCTGGGTCAGCACCACCGAATCGCGGAAGAACACGTTGTCGTCGATCATGCCGTGGGCGATCAGCAGATGGTCCTGCAGGCCGGCGGCGTATTCGATAGGCGAGGATTTCAGGTAGGCCTCGGGGTCGAGTTCCGGCGTGTTGAGAATGTTGCTGGTGTACTCGTGGTTGTACTGGGTCCAGTCCACCACCGGGCGCAGCGCGGCGCCGGCCTTGAATTTGCCGGGTTCGCGGAACAGCGCCATGAAGGTCATGAAGCCGCCGTAGGAGCCGCCATAGATGCCGGCGCGGTCGCGGTTGCCCTGCTTGTTGGCCACCAGCCAGTCCAGCCCGTCCAGGTAATCCTCGAGTTCCGGATGGCCCATGTTGCGGTAGATCGCGGTACGCCAGTCGCGGCCGTAGCCTTCGCTGCCGCGGTAATCCATGTCCAGCACCACGTAACCGCGCTGCACCAGCAGGTTGTGGAACATCTGTTCGCGGAAGTACGCCGGATAGCGCGCATGCACATTCTGCAGATAGCCGGCGCCATGCACGAACATCACGATGGGGTACTGCTTGCCGGGCTCCAGGATCCTGGGGCCGTAGTATTTGGCCCAGATCGGACCGGCGCCGTGCTTGGAGGGCACCTGCACCATTTCAGGTTGGATCCAGTCGCGCGACTTGAACGCCGGCGTGCGCGTGTCGGTCAGGGTTTTGACCTCGCCGCCCTCCACGCCCATCACCGCAAGCTGCGAAGGCAGGTAGCTGGACGAGCGATGCAGCAGCAGCTGCTTGCCGTCCGGCGACAGGGTGAAATCCTCGACGCCGCCGAGGTTGGTCAGTTCACGCACTTCGCCGCCGCCTGCACCGACGCGGCAGATCTCGTAGATCCCCGGCGACTTGCGGTTGCACAGGAACAGCAGGCCCTGGCCTTCGGCCGTCGGAATCGGTGCGGAAGCCTCCCACTTGCCCGAAGTCAGTTGCCGGGCCTTGGCCGTCCCCTGCTGCGTGTACAGGTGCGAGTAGCCGCTCTGTTCGGACAGGAACCACAGCGTGCGGTTGTCCGGTAGCCAGCCGAAGTCGTTGAAGCCCCAGTTGATCCAGGCCGGATCGGTCAGGCGGTGCCGCGACTGCAAGGTGGCACCAGCCAGGTCGACGCTGGCGATCCAGCGGTCCTTGTTGTCGATGGCGCGGACCATGACCGCGGCATTGCGGCCGTCGTCGCTCCAGCGGATCAGTGAGCCCTCGCCGTTGTCGCCGCTGGTCGCCACCTGCACGTCGCGATTGCCTTTCAGCGGTTCCTTGCCGGCGCTCTTGCGCATCGCCGCCAACGGGTCTTCGGCGATGCCCGGCAATGCGTCGAACTTCAGTTCCCGCACGCTGGCGCCGGCCAGGTCGATCAACCACAAAGTCTGCGGTGCGGGCGCGTTGCGGCCGACGCGCGTGCGCACTTCCTGGAACTCCTCGTAGCCCGACTCGGTGATATAGCGCGGCATCTTGCCCGCCTGTCCGGCGTCGGCCGACTTCTTCTGGGTCACCGCGAGCAGCCAGCGGCCACCGGGCGACAGCGCGGTTTCCACCAGACTGAGGTCCTCGCCCAGGTAGACCGGCGCCGGGGCGCGGGTGGGGTCGGCCTTGCGCCAGGTCTCGGCCTGGGTCTGCAGGGCGTCGCGGTTGGCCTTGTCGCGCGCCAATGTCTCCAGCGTGCGCAGCTGCTGGGCACGCAGCGCGTCCGGCTTGGGCTTGGCCGCGGGATCCTTCTCGGCCAGCACCTGGGCGGCCTGTCCGACGCCAGTAGCGGCGGTCCACCGGTACCACTGGTTGCCGACGCGCCAGATCAGACCACCGTCGGCGGCGAAGCGGGGCTGCGCTTCCTGGTCGTTGCTGCGGGTCAGCTGGTTCAGCGAACCGCGGCGCAGGTCGCGCACGAAGACATCGCCGTTGCGCACGAAGGCCATGCGCTGGCGCTGGGGGTCGTAGACCGGTCGGGCGCCATCCAGCGTGTCGCGTTCGTCATCGCCGACACGCTGTGCGGCGGCGGAGCCTGCGATCGACTGCCGGAAGGTGTCGCGGATCGGGCTGCCCTGGCGCTTGAGTTCGTACTGCACCTGCTTGCCATCCCAGGCCCACCACGCGGATTCGACCGGCGGTCCGATCCAGTCGGGGTCGGCCATGACCTGTTCGATGGTCAGAGGTGCGGCCTCCTGCGCCGAGGCGGGAAGTGCGAAGGCGAAGGGTAGAGCGAACAGCAGCACGGGCAGGCAGGAACGCATCGGGTTTCCCAGGCAGGTCGAAACCACAAGGGTAGCAGCCGTGATCCGGTGGGCTGCGGCCCAGTGGTCATGGCTGACCGGTCGGGCGTCGCAATTCCTTCGCGCCCCGATTTCCTACACAATCGGGCGACCCTCTTCGATCGATCCGCACGGCCAGCGCCTTGCGGCATCACGGAAGCCATAACGCCACCGGGAAATCGCAGCGCACATGTCGGCAGTCGTCCAAGCGTCCCCTTCCTCCCGACATCCCCTGGCCGTGGGCCACAGCGACCGCACCGTCGCCATAGATGGCGGCACGCGCATCGATCTGGCCCGGTTCCTCGCCCAGGTCCGCGGCGTCGCGGCGATCCTGCCTGCAGGACGCCACGCGGTGAACCTGTGCGAAGACCGCTATCGGTTCCTGGTGTCTTTCTGCGCCGTCGCGCTGCGTGGCCAGATCACCTTGCTGCCGTCCTCACGCGCGCCTGAAGTGGTGACCGACGTGCTGGCCCGCTATCCGGACAGCTACTCGCTGGGCGATGGCCTGCTGGAAGTCGCACCCCCGGGGCATTGGCGATTGCCCGACGTGCTGCCGTCGCTGCAGGGCGAAGTGCCGATGGTCGAGGACACGGCGGTGGTGGCGATTGGCTTCACCTCGGGCAGCACCGGCACGCCCAAGCCCAACCCGAAGACCTGGGCCGCGTTCCGTGCCAGCACCGGACAGAACCTGGCCGCGCTGCAAGACCTCTGGCAGGGCCACGCCATGGCCAATGTAGTGGCGACGGTGCCGCCGCAGCACATGTACGGCATGGAGCTGTCGGTATTGCTGCCATTGCTGGGCCCGGCCGGACTGCATACGGGGCGTCCGTTCTTTCCACAGGACGTGGCGCGGGTGCTGGCCGAAACCCCGGAGCCACGACTGCTGGCGACCACCCCGGTGCACCTGCGCGCACTGGTCGAATCCGGGGTGACGCTGCCGCCGTTGTGCGGCATCGTCTCGGCCACCGCGCCGCTGTCGCAGGAACTGGCCGCCGCCGCCGAAGCACGATTCGGTTGCGAAGTCCGCGAGCTGTTCGGTTCCACGGAGACCTGCGTAATCGCCCGCCGGCGTACCGCACACGAAACGGCCTGGACTCCGCTGCCGGGCGTGCAGGTGCATCCACGCCCCGATGGCACTGTCGTCCAGGCCGATCACCTGCCGATGCCGATCTCCCTGGCCGATCTGGTGGAACTGGAAGCCGACGGTCGCTTCCATCTGCGTGGCCGTCAGGCCGATCTGCTGGAAATCGCAGGCAAGCGCGCATCATTGGGCGACCTGACCCGACGGCTGTTGGCCATTTCAGGCGTCGAGGACGGCGTGATGTTGCAGCTCGATGCCTGCGACGTTCGCGGCGTGGCCCGCGTGGCCGCGCTGGTGGTCGCGCCCACGCTGCAGGAAAGCGCCATCCTGGCCGCGTTGCGCGAAAGCATCGACCCGGTCTTCCTGCCGCGCCCGCTCAAGCGAGTGGACGCATTGCCGCGCAGCGAGACCGGCAAACTGCCGCGTGCGGCGTTGTTGAAGCTGCTCTAGTCGGCGTTCGATTCACGTAGAAGCATCGAACAGCATCGCGGACAAGGTCCGCCCCACGTTGGAGCTACTCGCAGCTTATTGCTGGCCCGACGCATCGCCCGGATCGGGCCTGGGCGCAACGCGGCGTGGTGGCAGCGCCGGTAAGGAGGTGGTGGGTTCTTCGGGTTCCCGCGCCGGTTCCCACGGAAACCGCGGCAGGCTGTGCACGGCCGACTCCAGCTTGCGCGACCAGGTTTCGTGGATTTCGGAATACAGCGGCGTGTCGCTTTCCATGCGCATCTTCTGGGTGATCTTCAGGTCGCCCGCGCGCACCAGCGCGATATCGATGGGCAGGCCGACCGACAGATTGGAGCGGATAGTGGAATCCAGCGACACCAGCGCGCAACGCGCCGCATCCTCCAGCGTGGTCTGCGGGCGCAGGATACGGTCCAGGATCGGTTTGCCGTATTTGGATTCGCCGATCTGCAGGTAGGGCGTTTCCGGCGAGGTGGCGATGCAGTTGCCCAGCGGATAGATCATGTACAGGCCGGGACGTTCGCCCGCGATCTGCCCGCCCAGTATCAAAGTGGATTGCACGCTGACGCCGCTCTGCTGCGCTTCGCCCTTCATCTTCACCTGGCTGGCCACCAGCACCTCGCCGACGTACTCGGCCACTTCGTACAGGTGGGTGAAGGCACGCAGGCTGCGCGTGGACTGCGGGTCCTCGGCATCGTGCATCAATCGTGAAATGGTGAGCTGGGTCGTGGCCAGATTGCCGGCGGACATGATGACGAACACGCGGTCTGCGTATTCGAAGACATGCATCTTGCGGTACACGCGCACATCGTCCCACGAGGCGCTGGTCCGCGTATCCGCCGCGAAGACCAGGCCTTCGTCCGTTTCTATGCCAACGCAATAGGTCATGTGGCGGTGTGTGCTGCCGTTGTGCTGTGCGTCATCGATTCTATGCGTGCTCCGTGCGCTTGGCTACCTCCACAAGGTCGCGCGTAAGATACGTTGTCCCTCACGACGGACTTACCATGCCCGACTTTCCTTCGCCCGATCCGGATGCAGCCCGCCACAGCGAGGGATTGGCGGCCATCATCCGCAGCGAAATCATCACTGCAGGCGGCACCATCCCGTTCTCGCGCTTCATGGAACTGTGCCTGTATTCCCCCGGATGGGGCTATTACAGCGCAGGCAGCGCGAAATTCGGAGCGGCGGGCGATTTCGTGACCGCGCCGGAGTTGGGGCCATTGTTCGCCGGTTGCATGGCCGAAGCGGTGGCGCCCGTACTTCAACAATTGGGGCCGGAAGCCGAGTTCCTGGAGATTGGCGGCGGCAGCGGCGCTTTTGCCGAAACCATGCTCAAGCGATTGCTGGCACTGGATGCGCTGCCGACGCGCTACGCCATTCTGGAACCGAGCGCAGACTTGCGCGAACGACAGCGCGAACGCCTGGGGCGTGGCCTGATTCCACCGGTGTTCGAACTGATCGAATGGCTGGACGGGCCACCGGAAGAGAAATGGAACGGCGTGCTGTTCGCCAACGAGGTGATCGACGCGTTGCCCACACCACGTTTCACGCTGCGTGATGGAGAAGTATTCGAGGAGCATGTCGCGCTTGATGGTGAAGGTCGGTTCATTCGCAGCGATCGCCCTGCCGATCCTCTACTTGCCGCCTGCGTGCGACACCTCGAAAGGACGCTGGAGCATTCATTCCCGGACGGCTATCGCTCCGAAGCGTTGCCACAACTGCCGTACTGGGTGCAGGCGGTGATGGGCGGGCTCGACGCGGGGGCCATGTTGTTCGTCGACTATGGTTATTCCCGACGCGAGTACTACCAGCCGCAGCGCGATACCGGCACGCTGCGCGCGTTCTATCGCCATCAGGTGCACAACGATGCCTATCTGTGGCCAGGACTGCAGGACCTGACCGCGTCGGTCGATTTCACCGCGCTGGCCGAAGCCGGCACGCAGGCGGGTTTCGACCTGGCTGGTTACTGCACGCAGGCCAGCTTCCTGCTGGGGAATGGTTTGCCGCAACTGCTGCAAGACGCGGAAACGCGCGCCAGCGAGATCCAGTTGCAGAAATTGCGCAATGAAGCCAAGCAGCTGACCTTGCCCAGCGAAATGGGTGAGCGCTTCCAGGTGATGGGCTTTTCGCGCGATGTGGAACTGGGCGCGGCATTCCTGGCCGGAGATCTGACTTGGCGGCTGTAGGACCAGGCGTCATCAAGCCGTTGCGCTGGCCGCGTTTCTGGCTGGGTGCATGGCTGGTCATGGTGCTGGGGCTGATAGTGGTCTGTCTGGTGCCGCTGCAAGGCTTGCCGCCGATGCCCGACAACAGCGACAAGGTGGAGCATCTGCTGGGTTATTTCGTGCTGGCGGCCGCGGCGGTGCAGTTGTTCACGCGCGCATCGTTGTCGTGGGTGGCGACTGGATTGGTGTTGCTTGGAATCGGCATCGAAGTCGCGCAAGGCCAGACCGCCTATCGTTCCGCCGATCCCTACGATGCGCTGTTCAATGCATTGGGCGTGGCGCTGGGCATGGCTACGGCGCTGACGCCGTGGCGGGATCTGTTGCTGCGAATCGAGAAATGGTCGCAGCCGTAGGAGATATCTGTAAGAGCGATTGTAGGAGCGACGCAAGTCGCGATGAAGCGTTCCCATGAAAGCCTCATCGCGACTTGCGTCGCTCTTACAGTCGCCTACATCACAGTGTTACTTCAGTTGCAGCGTCATCCGGTCAAGCACCCACATGGTCGGGCGCGTATCGCCGGTGAAGACGACGCAGAGATCGGTGACTTCGGCAGTCGGCGGAATCTTCGCAGTCAGCGTGACGAAGCCATCGGCATCGGGTTCAGCAGGCAATGGCGTGGTGCCCAGTACCGTTCCTTTGCAGCCTCCCGCGCGGATCACCATTTCGCCGTTCTTCGTGCGTGCCGGTTCGAAGGTGCGCGCCGGCTCGTCGTGCGCCAGCTGGAAGTAATACGGAATCCTGCCTGCACGTACGACAATGCTGCCAATGCCATCAAGATTGGCCTGGTTCCATTGCCAGCATGGGTAGAAGATCGTCGCGTTGAAGATGGCGCGTTCACCTATCAGCGGGCCGTCGTCTTCCAGACGCAGCAGCAAACGGCCGGCATCTGGGCAGACTGCCAGTGTCTCGTCGGTGCGACTCAGGAACGAGGTGGCATCCAGTTGCGACACTGTCGTTTCGCCCAGTGGTGCACCCTGGAAGAAAGTCGCCGCCCGCACCTGTGCCGGCAGGTTCAGATCGAACGCCGACGCGAACATCTTGGATGTCGCCGAAGGCGCGCTGCCATCGAGCGTATAGCGGATTTCGTAACCCAACGGATTGGATAGCGTCACCCGCGCGGTGCCGGCCTTGCGGTCGTCGCGGGCCTCCACCTTCACTTCAAATGGTGTCTTGGCATAGGCAATGCCCAGGGCGTCGTAACGATGTAGCTGCGTGGGCAACCTCGACAGGAAACCAGGCAGGCTTTTCTTCGATTTCGGACTCCAGCCGGTTTCGGAAACCGCAGCCAGGCGCGGAAACATCTCATGCTGCAAGCGGGCGAAGGTGCGCGTGTGCTCGGTCCACAGGTTCGCCTGCAGTCCTAGTATGTGGTGCCGGAAATTTTCTTCCAGGGCGGCGGGCACCGGTTCGAATGCGTAGATCTGCTGCAGTGTGATCAAAGCGGGCCGACCCGGTGGTTCATTGGCAGAATCGGTCTGCAGATAATCCAGGTAGACCTCGGATGAGGGTGCCATCACCACGTCATGGCCCAGACGCGCGGCTTCGATACCGCCTTCGATGCCGCGCCATGACATCACCGTCGCCTCGGCCGGCAAGCCGCCTTCCAGGATTTCGTCCCATCCGATCAGACGGTGATCATGGGCTACCAGGAATTTTTCCAGGCGCTTGATCAGATGGCTCTGCATCGCCATCTCGTCCTTGGCGCCGAGTTCGCGCATGCGCTCCTGCACGCGCGCCGATGCCTTCCACTGGTCCTTGACCGCTTCATCGCCGCCAACGTGCACGTAGGGACCGGGGAATAGTTCGACCACTTCGGCCAGCACATTCTCAAGGAACTGGAAGGTGCTTTCCTCCACGTTGAACAGGGTGGTGTTGACGCCCCATTCGTTCAACACGTGAATCTGCTTGCCGGTCACACCAAGCTCTGGATACGCAGCGACTGCGGCCTGCGCATGGCCGGGCACGTCGATTTCCGGCACGATGGCGATATGACGATCGGCGGCGTAACGCACCACGTCGCGAATCTGTTCCTGCGTATAGAAGCCGCAGTACGGCACCGGCGCGCCGGTCTTCGGATCACGGCCGCCATCGCCGGCGGGAATACGGCAACCGCCCACTTCGGTGAGTTTGGGATAACGCTTGATCTCCACGCGCCAGCCCTGGTCGTCGGACAGATGCCAGTGGAACGTGTTGAGCTTGTGCAAGGCCATCGCATCGATCACGGCTTTCACCTGATCCACGGTCTGGAAATGGCGCGCCGAATCCAGCATGAAACCGCGCCAGCCGAAGCGTGGCGCGTCTTCAATCCGCAGCGCGGGAATATCCAACGTCGCATCGTTGTTCAAGGTCGCCAGCTGCCACAGGGTCACGGCGCCGTAGAACAATCCGCGTGGGTCGGAAGCGGATACGTGGATACGCTGCGGGCTGACTTCCAGCCGATAGCCTTCAGGAGAGCCGCCGATTGCGGGGTCGATGGAGAACTCGATGGCCTTCGCTTTCGAATCAGCCTTGCTGGTGACCGTCAGGTCCAGCGCGCGAGACCGGCGCAGATAATCGACGAACTGGCGTGCCACCGTTTCGGCGGCTTCGCTTTTGGCCATCACCGGCGTCGTAGCGGAAACCCGGAAGCTCCCCTGGCGAGGTTCCAGACTGGCTGGCAACGGAATCAGCGGCAGCGTCGCGTCTTGCGCGCCGACAGGCGTGGCCTGGGCGGACGGCTGCGCGCTCGCATTGCACGCGCATAACGCGGACAGCGCCAGCACGGAAGCCAGCAGTACTCGGAACCGGATGCCGGTTTGCATGATCGATCTTCCTTTCATGTCGCGATGATGCCGCAAAAAAAACGGGCCCGGACAAGTCCAGGCCCGTGAGGGGACACATCAACAGGTGTCGCTACCGCTTAGAACTTGAAGCGGAAGTTCAAGTAGTACTGGCGCCCGTTGTGATAGACCGAGCGCGGCTGGTCCTTGTTGAGCGCGTAGTACTTCAACTTGGGCTCGTTGAGGTTCAAGCCGTCCAAGGTGATGTTGAGCCAATCGGTCGCCTTGAAACCCAGCGAGGCCGAAAGCACGTCGGTATCATCCTGGTAGAAAGCGGTCGCACGATCCAGGCCGCTGTAGAACGAGGAACGGAAGGTGTAGTTGATGCGTGCGTTGAAGCGCGCATTCTCGAAGTAGCCGCCGATGTTGTAGGTGTTTTTCGAAGTGCCCACCAGATCTCCGCCGCCATCGGCTTCCGCATCGGCGAAGGTGTAGTTCGCATTGATGCCGAAGTGCTCGCCGATCGGCTGCTCGTAGGCAAGCTCGACGCCCTTCACCTTGCCATTGGTGTTGACCGGCACGGTCAGCACGTAGTCGGCCAAGAAGCCCTGCGGATAGGTCGTGTTGTAGGTCATGTACTGGCGCGTGACCTGGCCATAGGACACGTAGTCCTTCAGGTCCATATAGAACGCGCTGGCCGACAACAGCGCGCGGGGGGCGAAGTACCACTCCAGCGAGGCGTCGAGGTTGCTCGACAGGATCGGCTTCAGGTCCGCATTGCCGCCGCTGCCGGAACCTTGCGCGCCCGGTGAAGCTGGGGGGCTGAGCGAAACCGCACCGGCCAGGGCCGAATAGTCCGGACGCGTCATCGTGCGCGACGCGGCGAAACGCAGGACCAGATCATCGGACAGATCGAACTTGATGTTGGCGCTGGGCAGCAGGTCGGTATAGGTGTGCTCGGTCACCACCGGGATATAGGGCCCGAAATCGGAGGTGGTGATCGCATCGGGGTTGCCCGGCGCATACACGTTGTTGTTGATGCGCTCTTCGGTGCGTACGAAGCGCAGGCCGATGTTGCCATTCCAGCCATCGCCTTCGAAGTTGAGCTGCGCATAGGCGGCGCTGCTCTTCTCATGAACGCCATAAATGCCAGCCCAGTCACTGCGTGTTACCGGATTGCGATTGGCGAAGTAGTCGTTGTAGGCCGCCAGTTGTTCCGGAGTCAGCGTCCAGATGTTGGTCGGGAAGTTGCCGCCCAGGCCATTGCCGAAATCGCCCGGATAACCGGTCCCGCTGACCGGATAGTTTGCCGGATCAGCCGGGGATTCCGTGCCGACAGGGCACCAGTACTGCTGCGACCAGTCGAAGGGAACTACATTGCCATTGGCATCAATGCAGCCCGGGCCCTGGCCGGTGGCCGTTTTGGACTCACGGCTGTGCTTGGCATAGCGCGCGCCGAACTGAAGCGAAGTGATGACCCCGCTGTCGATGAAGTATTCGCCATCGATCTGGCCCCACTTCTCGTCGTCTTCCACCTTCACGTCCTGGTAGCCGAAAATCCAGCCCAGCGTGTCGGCCGCCTGACTCGACGGATCGCCGCCGATATACCAGTCCGCCGCGCCGACGCCGTTCAGGCCCCAGCCGCCACCGGCACCGATGCCGACATTCCATTCGGCCACGTCCTGGGTCGGAGTCTCGCCGGTGCCCTTCGACGAACCGATCTGTCCTTTGAAAGTCAGCTTGTCGCTGGCCTGCCACTTGGCGTCGAAGCTTACGAAAGACGAATCGGCCTTCGAATCGGGGCGCGAGATCTGGTCGTAGACACCGTAAGTGGTGCCAGGAACGCCGGTGAAATCGGCCGACACCAGCGTGCCGTTGCGAACCACGTAACCCGGATCCGGTGCCTGACCATTGCCCTGGGCAATGAAATGCGTCGCCCACAGCAGATAGTTGCGGTTGTAGTTGGACGCGTCCTGGTCTGACACAAACGCGTTGAGGTCCAAGGTCAGGTTGTCGGTGGGCTTGATCTGGATATCGATCAAACCGCCTTTGCGTTCGCGTTTCTGCTCGAACAATGCCGAGCCGATCATCGTCGGATACCAGACATTGGTCAGGTCAGGATTGCTGAGCGCCACTGCGCTACCTGGCAGGATGCGTTCGTAGCCCAGCAGTTCCTGACCATCGCGGCGCAGGCTGCGTTCTTCGGAGAAGACCTGGAGCAGGATGCCGGCGGTGTTGGCTTCGTTCTTCCAGTTCAGCAGGCCGCTGAACTGTGGTTCCGTGTCGCCTGGCAGATCCGAATGCACACCGCCGATCGAGAACTCTGTGGTGAGGTTCTCGGTGAAATCCAAAGGCTTGCGGGTGAGGATGTCGACCGAGCCGGCCACGCCGCCTTCGACCAGGCTGGCTTGGGAGGTCTTGTGCACGACTACCTGATTGACCAGTTCCGATGGCAGCAGGGTGTAGCTGACGCTGCGACCCACGGTGCCGGTCTGGTTCAACACGAACCAGTCGCCCGAGGCGATGTTATGACCGTTGAACAGGGTTTGGGTGAGGCTGGGATTGGTGCCGCGCATGCTGACGCGGTCGTTTTCGTCGAAGCCGCCTTCGTTGGCGCCCGCCGAACTGACCGTCACGCCGGGAACGCGTTGCAACGAGTCGGCCACATTCTTGTCGGGCATCTTGCCGATGTCTTCGGCGGTGATCACTTCCACGTGTGACCGCGCTTCACGCTTGGCATCAAGGGATTTTTCGACGCTTCCGCGGATGCCGACCACGGTGATGGTGTCGAGATCGGTGGCTTCCTGGGTCGTTGTTGCCGTTTCCTGCGCATGCAACTGCGCAGCGAAGCTGAGGCTCGCCACGATCGCAGCCGAAAGGATAGATTTCTTGCAGTTCATGATGCTTCCCCATCGCTGGTTTGAGTTGAGGCAGCGAAGACCGCTGCCGTGCCTATGCTTCTTTCGTGGTGCCCAATCGCTGTTGCCGGATCGCGCCTGCCAAGCCAACTTGCCTAAGCAGGTGATCCAAGGTCGTTCCGACGACTTTTTCCCTTACCCACCCTCGCACTGGCCGAGGTACCAATTCGCGGCGCCGATGACGCCGAGTTGTCCGTGCTCGACCAGGCGCACGGGTATGCGTTCCAGCGCCGCGCGCATCGGTCCCTTGTTGAGGAACCGTTCGACGAAGCTGCTGTTCAAAAGGAATTCGCGGATCTGCGGCAGGATGCCGCCGGCCAGGTAGATGCCGCCCTGCACGCCGTAGAGCAGGGCCATGTCGCCGACCGCGCTGCCCAGCAGGCCGCAGAAGATTTCAAGACTTTCGCGGGCCAACGCATCGCCGCCGGAGATCGCGGCTGCCGTGATCTCACCGGGTGTCTTGTACAGATTGCGGCTGCCACGCAAGGCGCAAAGCGCGGTATGCAGGTTCATCAGGCCAGGGCCGGAGAGTGCGTATTCCACCGGCACATGCGTGCGGTCTTTCAGCATTTCCGAGAGCAGCGCCATTTCGATGGCGTTGCCTGCGGTGAGCGCGGCCTGTCCGGCTTCGGTGGCCAGCACCACGGCGCGCTTGGCGGTGGGAATCCAGACCGCCGCGCCCAGTCCGGTACCGGGGCCCAGGACCAGCGTTGGTCCCACCACGGCCGGAGTTTCGGGGCCTGTCAGGCGCAGCACTTCGCTGGCATCTACATAAGCGGCGGCATGGGCCACCGCTTCGAAATCATTGACCAGGCGGATTTCACGGAAGCCCAGGCGCTCGCGGATCTCAGCCGGCGACAGGCGCCAGGGCAGATTGGCGGTGATAACCGTGCCGTCTTCCAGCGGATAGCCCGCACTGGCGATGACGCCGCGGCTGACCTTTTCGCCGGTCAGGGTGCCCAGGAATTCCTCGATGATCTCGGTCAGGCCCGGGTACTGCGCACACACGTACTTGCGGTACTGGAGCACGCTGACCGGGTGGGCGGGGTCATCACTGCCCTCGACCAGGCCGATACGGACATGCGTGCCGCCCACGTCGGCCGCGATGAAGCGCTCGTGCAGGCTGCCGGGTGCAGTCATTGGCAATGGATTGGCGTTTGCGACCACACATCTCCCCTGGTCTTGAACGGCCGCAATGCGGAAATGCGCAGGGCCATGGCGCCGGAGTGTGTGAGCGCTTTGACAACGTTGTCAACAGCTGGTCATGAAATCATGCTGGAGAACGATCTTCTGGCCGCATGAGTGAAACTGAATGGGCAAACAGTCTTCAATTAGTCACATTCATGAGAACAATCTTTGATATTCAGTGGCATACATAAGCCTTGAGCCTAGTCCTTTTGTTGCAGTGCAGGGAACACGGGCTCCGGCAGTCAGGCATTTGTGGACGCAAGCGACTATCTGAACTGGCCTGGAAAGAAAAAGTATGACAACGTTGTTCCCAGTTGCCGCCTTGCCGGAACGGGTCTGACCGTCTGGCACCCACGCGGCCATCGCCACCAGGGGAGTCCTTCGCCATGACTGCAGTACCACCCGCTACCGCGCAGCCCGCCAATCGCCACGCCGGTTCCATCGCCATCATCGGTGTGCTGTTCTTCATCATCGGCTTCTTCACCTGGATCAATGGGCCGCTGATCCTGTTCGCGAAGGTCGCCTTTGATGTCAGCGACGCCTACGCGTTCCTCATTCCTAGTGCGTTCTATATTTCGTATTTTTGTTTGGCGTTGCCTTCTTCAATGATCTTGAAAGCGACAGGAATGAAGAAGGGCATCGCCTTGAGCCTACTGGTCATGGCAATCGGCGCCGCCATTTTCGGTCAGTTCACCACTGCTCGCTCCTACGCAGGAGCGGTAAGCGGAATCTTTGTTCTCGGTGGTGGACTGGCCTTGCTGCAGACCGCTATCAATCCTTACATCAGTATCCTCGGTCCGATTGAAGGCGCTGCGCGCCGGATAGCGATCATGGGGATATGCAACAAGGTTGCTGGTGCGCTGGCAACTTATGGACTGGCCCGTGTAGTCCTGCACGGCATGGAGAACATTTCAACGCAGGTGGAAAGCGCATTGCCTATGGAAAAGGCGACGCTATTGAATGAGTTCGCAGGGCGCATACACGGGCCCTACATGGCTATGGCAGGGATTTTGGGAGTTCTGGCTGTTGCAATCCTGTATTCGTCCCTGCCAGAGCTGAAACCAGAAGTGGTGAATTCCTCGCCAGAATCGAGCGATCAACAACACAACAGCATTTTCTCCTTTCCGCATGTGTGGCTTGGAGCACTGTGCATTTTTGTCTATGTGGGTGCAGAGGTAATGGCGGGAGACGCCATTGGTATTTATGGCAAGAACCTCGGCCTCTCGCTCGACTATGCCAAGTACTTCACGATCGGGACGTTGGTCTGCATGCTTGTCGGCTACATCGTCGGCCTTCTCCTGATTCCGAAATATGTTTCTCAGGAAAAATATCTTTCTGTGTCGGCAATATTGGGGATCGCATTCTCTTTAGCTGCCATGGTTACAGACGGCTACGTTTCGGTCGCCTTTGTTGCAGCATTGGGGTTCGCCAACGCAATCATGTGGCCAGCTATATTTCCGCTGGCGATCAAGGGTCTGGGGAAATTTACCGAAAAGGGTTCGGCGCTGCTGATAATGGGGATTGCAGGCGGGGCCGCTGTTCCGCAGCTATTTGCGCATTTCAAGGAGCAATTCGACTTTCAGGTGGTTTTTGCTGTTTTGATGGTGGCCTGTTACAGCTATGTTTTGTTCTTTGCCTTGCGCGGACATCGTGTCGGTATGAAATAGTGCAGCCCCCTGGTTGCAAGTTGCATTTAAAGCGAGTCCGTACATGACTGAAATGAATCCGCGCCGTCCCACCATCAAGGACGTCGCCGCGCGCGCGAAGGTTTCGCTGAAGACCGTCTCGCGCGTGATCAACAACGAGCCTTCGGTGATGCAGGGCACGCGCGCGCGGGTGCTGCATGCCATTGCCGAACTCGATTACGAACCCGATCCTTCAGCGCGCAACCTGCGCAGCGGTACGCCGTTCGTGATCGGGCTGATCTACGACAACCCCAACCCGTACCACATCATCGGCGTGCAGAACGGCGTGCTGGCGGCGTGCAAGGAAACCGGTTTCGGTTTGCAGATCCATCCCTGCGACTCGACTTCTCCGTTGCTGGCCGACGAACTTTCCGATTTCGTGCAGCGTTCGCGCCTGGCCGGACTGGTGCTGACCGCGCCGATGTCCGAGCGCATGGACCTGGTCGCAGCTCTTGCAGCACGCGGTGTCAAGCTGGTGCGCATCATTGCAGCCACCGAAGACCCCAACGACGGTTATCCCTGCGTATACGTGGACGACCATGATGCGGCCTACGAAATCACCGAGCATCTGATCCAGCTGGGCCATCAGCGCATCGGTTTCCTGTGGGGTGGGCTGGCGCATCGTTCCAGTACCGAGCGCTACACCGGCTACGAACGCGCGCTGAAGGATTACGGCATCACCCTTGACAAGCATCTGGTGATTCCCGGCGACTACACCTTCGACGATGGCTTCCGCGGTGCACGCCGGTTGCTGGCGTTGCGCGAACCGCCGACGGCGATCTTCGGTTCCAACGACGAAATCGCCGCTGGCGTGCTGGCGGCGGCCAAGTCGGCGGGCATGAACGTGCCCTACGATCTTTCCATCGCCGGCTTCGAAGACAGTCCGTTCTCCAAACAGTCCTGGCCGGCGCTCACCACTGCCAAACAGGCCACCGAAGACATCGCCAGACAGGCCGCACGCCTGTTGATCGCGCAACTGCGCCACGATGCCTACGACGAAAATCCAACGCCGTTGCACAACCAGGGCTTCGTGCCGCAATTGGTCGTGCGTGGCTCTACCGCGCCGGTACGCCCGCGCAACGATTGAAGCGAAATCCGGAGTGACCACTGAAGTGAAGCCGCGCGCATGAACGATGTCCGCCTACCCGGCGCAACCGATACCTTGATGTACGCCGAAGCGGCGCAGACTGCCGACGTGGTCGCCACGCAGTTCTCGCGTAACCAGGCGGTGATCGCCACCCTGACCGAAGAGCTGCGCCGCAATCCGCCGCCGTTCGTGGCGACCTGCGCGCGTGGCAGTTCCGACCACGCCGCCACCTACGCCAAGTATCTGTTCGAGACACAACTGGGCATCGTCACCGCCTCGGCTTCACCCTCCATCGGATCGGTGTACGAGGTGAAGCAGAAGCTGGAAGGCGCGCTGTATCTGGTCATTTCCCAGTCCGGCAAGAGTCCGGACCTGCTGCGCAATGCCGAAGCCGCGCGCGAAGCAGGTGCGCGCGTGGTCGCGCTGGTCAACGTGGAGGATTCGCCACTCGCGCAGCTGGCGCACACGGTTATCCCGCTGCATGCAGGTGCTGAGCGCAGCGTGGCGGCGACCAAGAGCTATCTGGCTTCGCTGTCGGCGATTTTGCAGCTTGCGGCCAACTGGAAGAACGAATCTCCCTTGCTGGAAGCGCTGGATACCTTGCCCGACAGCTTGCGCGCTGCGTGGAAGGCCGACTGGTCGCCGCTCACCGAAGGGCTGGTCGATGCGCATAACCTGTTCGTGCTCGGTCGCGGGCTGGGGTTGGCAGCGGCGCAGGAAGCCGCGCTGAAGTTCAAGGAAACCTGCGGTCTGCATGCCGAGGCCTACAGTTCTGCCGAAGTGAAGCATGGGCCGATGGCGCTGGTAGGCCCTGGATTCCCGGTGCTCTGTTTCGCCCAGCCTGATGAAACCGAAGCCGGCACCTTGGCGCTGGCCAAGGAATTCCGCGCGCGTGGCGCGGAGGTCTGGGTGTCGTCGGCGCAGGGTGAATTGCCGCTGGTCAAGGCATCACACCCCGCCTGCGCTCCGTTGCTGACCATCCAGAGTTTCTACCGCGCCATCAACGCGCTTGCCTTGCGCCGTGGCCATAATCCGGATGTGCCGCCGCACCTCAACAAGGTCACCGAAACCGTATGAGCAGCCTGGCCCTGATCAATGGACGCGTGCTGACCGATAACGGATTCGAGGACGGCATCGCAGTGTTGGTCGAAGACGGCTGCATCGCTGCGCTCGCCACGTCCCATGAAGCGTCGCGGCGTGCGGACGAAGTACACGATCTGCAGGGCGCGACGCTGTTGCCGGGCTTCATCGATTGCCAGGTCAACGGTGGCGGCGGTGTGTTGTTCAACAACTCGCCGACGTCGAGACGCTGCGCCGCATCGGGGCCGCGCACCGCAAGTTTGGGACCACGGGTTTCGTGCCGACGCTGATCAGCGATGATCGCGAGGTGATGGGCAAGGCCATCGACGCAACGCGGCAAGCCATCAGCGAGCACGTGCCCGGCGTGCTGGGCATCCATCTGGAAGGGCCTTACCTTGCCCCCGCGCGCAAGGGCACGCACGATCAGAACAAGTTCCGGTTGCCGGACGCGAACGAAATCACCCTCGCCACTTCGTTGGACAACGGCGTTACCGTGATCACGCTCGCGCCCGAACGTATACCGACCGCCGACCTGCGCGCGCTGGTCGCGCGCGGCGCCATCGTCGTGGCCGGGCATACGGCAGCGACCTACGAGGAGACGCGGGCAGGGCTCGAAGCAGGCCTGCGTGGATTCACCCATCTGTATAACGCCATGTCGCCATTGACCGGGCGCGAGCCGGGTGTGGTCGGCGCCGCGCTGGACGACCGCGATGCTTGGTGCGGCATCATCGCCGATGGCGTGCATGTGCATCCGGCGAGCCTGCGTGTCGCGATTGCAGCCAAGCCGCGCGGGAAAATATTCCTGGTCACCGATGCGATGCCGCCGGTCGGCGCCGACGACCCAAGCTACGAACTGTATGGCGAAGTGATCACCGCGCGCGATGGTGTGGTCCGCAACGCGGCGGGCGTGCTGGCGGGGTCGGCATTGGACATGGCTACTGCCGTCCGTAACAGCGTCAGCATGTTGCAGGTGTCGTTGGAAGAAGCGGCGCGCATGGCCTCGACCTATCCCGCCGAGTTCCTGGGTATCGGCGACCGCTACGGGCGTATCGCGCCGGGCTACCGCGCCGACTTCGTCGCGCTGGATGCGCAGCTGCGGGTCGTGGCGACCTGGATCGACGGCCGCCAGTGACTGCTCCGCAGCGCTTCGATTCGGTCGACGCACTTCGCGGCCTGACCGTCGCGGCGATGCTGCTGGTCAACAATCCCGGCGACTGGAGCCACGTGTTCCCGCCGTTGCTGCATGCGCCATGGCATGGCTGCACGCCGACCGATCTGGTGTTTCCGTTCTTTCTTTTCATCGTGGGCGTGTCGATCGCGCTTGGGCTGGTGCCCCGCGTGGAAGCCGGCGTCGATCTCGGAACGTTGCGACGCGGAGTGCTCGTTCGCGCAGCCAGGATCATCGCCCTTGGGTTGCTGTTGCATGCGCTCGCATACTGGTTGCTGGATAAGCCTTCGTTCCGGCCGTGGGGCGTGCTGCAACGCATAGGGCTGTGCTTCGCGGCAGCAGGTTTGCTTGTAACGATGGTGCGCGCCCAGGTGCAGTGGATGCTGATTGCCGTTCTACTGATCGGCTACGGTGTGTTGCTTGCGGCGGGTGGCAGTTATGCGCTCTGGGAGAACCTGGTCAGCCGCGTGGACACCGCCTTGCTGGGGCCGTCGCTTTATCAATTCGATCCGGCCACCGGTCGCGGACACGATCCCGAAGGCCTGCTCAGCACCTTGCCCGCGATTGCGACCACGCTACTCGGCGTGCGTGCCGGCGCATGGTTGCGCCAGGACGACCAGCGCAAGCGGCTGCTGCTGGCCGCGGCGCTTACATTGGCCGCTGGTCTGGCATGGTCGTGGTGGCAGCCGATGAACAAGAACCTGTGGACGTCTTCGTACACGTTGTGGACGGCGGGCTGGGCGATGCTGGCGCTGTGGCTGGCCCATACGCTGATCGACCGTCGTCATTGGCCGGCGCTGGGCCGCCGCTTCGGGGTCAACGCCATTGCCGCCTATGCCGGATCGGCGGTCATGGTCTACGCGCTGGCGGCGCTCGGCTGGTGGGAGCCCCTCTACCGCATCGGCTTTGCCGACTGGATGACGCCCCTGTTCGGGCCGGCGGTTCCTTCGCTGTCCTTTGCGTTGGCGTTCGTCGCATTCTGGTGGGCCGTCGTTCGAGTGATGGATCGCTACCATTGGACTATCAAGGTCTGACCGGCGCGGCGGGTGCGGCGCTCGATCACATCTTTTTGCACGGCTTTGACGTAGAACGGCAGGGCGAATTCCCCCTGAGCGAGTAATGCCATGCGCCTGTCGGTCTGTCTGTTCGCCTCCGTGTTCCTGCTAGCCGCCTGCGATCTGCCCGGCACCGATCCCAAGGCCGAGGAACGCACGGCCGAAGCCTCCCCCGAGCGTGCCGTGGGCCCTGCCGTCGCCTTGCGCGTTGCGCGAACGGCCAGCACCGGCCAGTCGCAATCCAGGCCAGTGTCAGCCAGTCCGGTTCAAGCGGCTGCGATTGCGCAGGCGACCGCCACGCCACGCGTGACCGGTGGCGTATTGCCAGCGCGAATGCTTCCGAACCCGCCGTTCAAGAGTACCGAAGTCGCGCGCTTCAACCAGCCCTGGGCCATGACCTTCCTGCCCGACGGTCGACTGCTGGTGACCGAGAAGCAGGGCAAGCTGCGCCTGATCAACGTGGCCAACGGTCAGATCGGTGAGATCGTCGGGGTACCTGCCGTGGCCTACGGCGGCCAGGGCGGTTTTGGCGATGTGGTCCTGCATCCGCAGTTCGCCAGCAATCGGTTGGTCTATATCAGCTATGCCGAATCCGGTACCGGCGGACGCGGCGCCGCGGTCGCGCGCGCCACGCTCAACCTGGATGCCAGCGGCAATAACGGCAGCCTGTCGAACCTGCAGGTGCTGTGGCGACAGATCAAGGTCGGCGGCGAGAACCATTACAGCCATCGCATCGCCTTCGACACGAACGGGAAATTGTTCATCAGTTCGGGCGAACGTCAGCAGGGCACACCGGCGCAGAGTCTGCAGTCCAACCTCGGCAAGATCATCCGCCTCAACGACGACGGTTCCATTCCCACCGACAATCCTTTCTTCAACCAGGGTGGTGTCGCCGCAGAAGTCTGGTCATTGGGACATCGCAACCCGCTTGGGCTGGTGTTCAACGCGCAGGGTCAGCTGTGGGAACACGAGATGGGCCCGCAAGGCGGCGACGAACTCAACCTGATCGAGCGCGGCTCCAACTATGGTTGGCCCGTCGTTTCCAACGGCAGCAACTACGACGGCAGCGATATTCCCGATCATTTCACGCGACCCGAGTTCAACGCGCCGGAAGCCTGGTGGACGCCGGTAATCGCACCGGCCGGTTTCATCATCTACACCGGGGATCTGTTTCCGTATTTCCGCGGCAACGGTTTCATCGGCGGGCTCGCTTCCACCGCGCTGATCCGCATCGAATTCAATGGCAACAGCGGCAGGGAATTGTCGCGCTACCCCATGGGTCAGCGGATACGCGAAGTGGAGCAGGGCCCCGATGGCGCGATCTGGTTGCTGGAAGACGGCGGCAATGCGCGATTGCTGAAGTTGACGCCGAATTATTGATAGCCACCGTAGTCGTAGGAGCTGCGCAAGCTGCGACCCTGGATCTCCCAGATAAGGGTGTCGCGACTGTCGGATGACGGTCGAAGCTTACGCAGCTCCTACGGTTTGCTTCTGGCTTGGGTGATAGCCGCGACACGTGCCTTGCGCAGCGCTTCGCCGATGGCGGGGCCGTCGAGCGTGTCGGTATCGAGGTCGCGCGCAGTGACGGCCATCGCCGCAGCATGCAGGCGGAGCAGTTCCGCCGCTTGCGGGTAGGACGCTTCCTCGCTGCCCAGGCGGCCGCGTTTGTCGGCTTCGCAGACGACGACCAGCTGTGCGATGCGTTCGGGTTTGCGGAAGGCGTCGCATCGGGTCAGCAATTCGTGCACGGTGGCGTCGCGCAGCTCGTCCAGGCGATGCACGTTCAGGTGCTCGCGGCAGGCCATGACCGCAAGCTCGCGATGCGCGGCGGGCACCTTCAGGCGTTCGCACAGCGCGTGCAGCGGCGCCAGGCCGGTATGTTCGTGGCCGATGTGCCGGGGCAGCATCTCGTGCGGGGTCAGTGCCTTGCCCAGGTCATGGGTCAGCGCGGCGAAGCCGATCGCGTCGTCGCCAGGCGCGAGCCGTGCCGCCATGTCGCTGACCATTTCCTGATGCGTTCCGGTATCTACTTCCGGATGAAACTCTGCCCGTTGCGGCACGCCGTAAAGCGCGTCCACTTCCGGCAGCACCCGCGACAGCGCGCCGCAATCGCGCAACGTGCGCAGGAATGCCGACGGCATGCGCGAGCGCAGGGCGCGCGACAGTTCCTGCCAGACGCGCTCGGGTGCCAGGTCGGCCAATTCGCCACCTGCGGCCATCTTGCCCATCAAGGCCAGGGTCTGGGGATTGATGCGGAAACCGAGTTCGGCAAAGCGCGCCATGAAGCGCGCCGCCCGCAATACGCGCAAGGGGTCCTCGCCGAAGGCCTCGCCTGCATGCCGCAGCACGCGGGCCTCCAGATCTTGCACGCCGCCGAGCGGGTCTATCAACTGGCCGTCCTGATCCTCGGCAATGGCGTTGATGGTGAAATCGCGACGCCCCAGGTCTTCCTCCAGGGTCACTGACGGATCGGCATCGACGACGAAGCCGCGATACCCGCGCCCGGTCTTGCGCTCGGTGCGGGCCAGCGCATATTCCTCGCCGGTCTGTGGATGCAGGAACACGGGGAAGTCGCGGCCAACCGGCTTGTAACCCTGCGCCAGCATTTCCTCGGGAGTGCCGCCGACCACGACATGGTCGCGGTCGCCGGGCGCAAGCCCAAGCAACCGGTCGCGTACGGCCCCACCGACGAGATAGATCTTCATCTACGGATGATGCCTTGTTTTTCTTTCTCCCAGTGGGGGAGAAGGAAGCGAAGTTCAGCTTTTCGGCAACTGCGCCGTCGGGCATGTGAAGGATTTACGTTTGGCATCCACGCGCCCGAGCATGCGATCGGTCACCGGCAGGGCGGTGCCGTTCAAGCGCCAGTCGTAGATCACGCTGAAGGCCAGCACCCGTGCCACATATTCCCGGGTCTCTTTATAGCTGATGGTCTCGATCCAGAAATCGGGATCGTAGTTGGGGCGTTGCGACTGCCAGCGCGCAGTTGGCGCCGGCCCGGCGTTGTAGGCGGCGATGGCGACGTAGGGCGTCCCGTACTTGTTTTCCATCTGCCTCAGGTACGCGGTGCCCAGCATGATGTTGGTGTCCGAGTCGTACAGGCTGTTGGCGCCGCCCCAGGGCAGGCCGAGGCTCTTGGCTGTGGCCGCGCCAGTAGTCGGCAACACCTGCATCAGGCCCATCGCATTGGCGCCGGAACGGGCGCGCGGGTTGAACACGCTTTCGGCGCGGATCTCGGCGGCGACCCAGGCCGGGTCGATCGCGTTCTTTGCCGCCTCGCGACGGATGGTTTCGCCGTGATGCAACGGAAAGCGCAATTCGTACAGGCGCTGTTCTTCCGGGGTCTTCCCCAGCGAGAACACCGCCCGGTCGAACCAGCCGTTGTCGCGCGCCACTTCCACGGCCAGTCGCCGTTGGGTGTCGTTGAAACGCGCGAGCGCATTGTTCCATTCGCTGGTCGCCGGCCCGGCGCGTTCCAGCTTCCACAGCTCCATCGCGCGGACGATGGCGGGATCGCGTGCCACCGCATTGCGTGCCGGCGCGGGGTCGTTGGGAATCCAGGCGCACAGCGCGTAACCCTGGTTGAGGCGGTCGGCAGCCATGAAGCCGTGGAAGGTCGCCGACTTGGCCGCTTCGCGGTACAGGCGCTGGGCTTCCGCATTTTCGCCGGTCTTTTCCGCCAGGCGCGCTTCGAAGTAGCGCCAGCGCGAATCCTCGCGCTGGACCTTGGGCATCTTGCGTATCGCCGCCAGCGCCGCGCGCCAGTCGCCGCGCGCCATCGCTTCGCGCGTGCGCCATTCGTGCAGCTTGTCGTCGTAGACTGATTCGGGCACTGAATTCAGCCGCCGCGCCGAATCGGGTTCGTAGGAGGCCACCGTCCACAGCGCCGCTTCGTACAGCACCTTGCCGCGCTCGGTTTCGTTCATGCCCAGCGCCTGGGCGTACTGCGGCAACTGCATTTCCGCAGCGCCCGGCGCCGACTTGGCCAGGTGCATCAGGCCAAACATCGCCATCTTGCGGCTGCGTTCGCTCTTCGGCCAGGTCAAGGCGCGCGCGTGCACCGCATCGATGAAGGCGGCGTAGTCGTTGGCCAGGGTCGCGTCGCTGGCGGGCAGGCCGCGGGCGACGCTGCGCATCACTGCGGTCTGTCCTTCTGCAGCGGCCTTGTCGATGCGTTCCCAGCGCAAGTCGGTCGGCAGGCCGCCCTTGGTGGACAGGATCGCGAACACCGGATCGCAGCCATCGGGCAGCGACTTGCCGCCGTTGCGCCAGATCGCCTGCGCTTCGCCGACCCATTGCGCATCGGCCTTGCCGGTGGCCTGGCGCGCGTTGAGCTGCGCGCATTGCAGGGCGACATTGGAGGTGGGTTTCCATGCGGCCAGCAGCGTCGGCCAATCCTGGCGCCGCGACAACGCCGGCAACCACGCCGCACGGAAATTATCCGCCACCGCCTGTCCGTCGTAGCGCTTGAGGAAGGATTGCGCCTGCGCCGTCGACACCGTGTCGATATTGCGCTTGAGGCTGGCCAGTTCAACCCAGCCGTACAGCGGATGCGAGGCGATGCCAGGATAGTCGCTGGCATTGAACCGCCCGTTTTCGGCGGCCGTCAGCGCTGCCTGGATCTGCGGGCGCTGCGCATCCAGCGATTGCGCGTGCGCGGCCTGCGCCAGCAACACGCCGCAGGCGGCGGCGAATACAAATATCGAACGGAGTGAGGTCATGGCCGAAATGGTAAGGGATGGCGGATGAATCGCCCTTTCTCGACAATGACTGCGGTCGATGCAGTCGGAAATCGGAATGAGTGTGCTGGAAGGTCTGTGGATGTTTCCGTTGTTGGGTGTGGTAGCCGGCATCCTGGCCGGTCTGCTGGGCGTGGGCGGCGGATTGGTACTGGTCGCCGCACTGGCGTGGTTGCTGCCGCTGTTCGGCGTGCCGAAGGAAGCGGCGATGCACGCGGCGCTGGCCAGTTCGCTGGCCAGCATCGTGCTGACTGCCGCTTCATCGGCCTATGCGCACCACGGGCGCGGCAGCGTGCTGTGGCCGACGGTCAAGTGGATGGTGCCAGGCCTGTTGTTGGGTGGCTGGCTGGGCAGCGGCATCGCAGTGATGCTGGACGACAGCGTGTTGCGCTGGGTCGTTGCCGGGTACTGCCTGCTTGCAGCGGCGCAGTTGCTGTTCGGCAAGACGCGCACCGGTGTTGATGGCCAAGCCACGCCGCCGCCTGCGGGTTGGCCGATGACGGTCGCCGGCGCCGGTATCGGTGCGATGTCGGCGGTGGTCGGCATCGGCGGTGGCAGCATGACCGTGCCGCTGCTGGTGTGGCGCGGGGTGACGCCGGTACGTGCCGTGGGCACCTCCAGCGCCTGCGGCGTGGCCATCGGTCTGGCCAGCGCATTGGGCTATGCCCTGCACGCGCCGGCCGGGGCGTTGCCGCAGTATTCGGTCGGTTTCGTGTATCTGCCGGCGGCCATCGGCGTGGCGGTGGCTTCGGTATTGGCGGCGCCCTACGGCATGCGTCTGGCGCATCGCCTCAGTGGGCTGGCGTTGAAGCGGATCTTCGCGTTCTTTCTGATTGCAGTCGCGGTGACCTTGCTGGCCTAGGCGGATTGCTTACTTCGTCTGAGCGTGGCGTTGGTCCGCGTGATCGGGCCCGGCCTGATCACGCGGCGAATGATCGCGTAGCGCGGACGTCGGCACATCGATGCTGATGGCCAGCGCCAGATGGTCGGAGAACGCCGCCGGTATCGCCCGTGCATCGGTGCCGCGCAGCCCTTCGCTGAGCAGGATGTGGTCGATGGCACGCTGCGGCCGCCAGCTCGGAAAAGTCGGCACGCAGAATGCCGGCGGACGCAGGTGCGTGCGCTTGTAGAGCAGCTCCATTTCCGGCCGGTCCGGCACGCAGTTGAAGTCGCCCATCAGGACCGCGTGAGGGTGGTCGGCCAGCAGCTCGGCGATGAAGGCCAGCTGCGAGTGGCGCGACGCCGCGCCCAGCGACAGATGCGCCACCGCGACCACCAGTCCCGCGTCGTCGTCACCGAAGCGCGCCATCAGCACGCCGCGCCCGCCGATGCGCCCGGGCAGCGCGTGATCGCTGACTTCAACCGGCTCCAGCCGGCTCAACAACCCATTCGCGCTGGAGGCCACGCGACCGACGTTGCGGTTGGTCTGGTGGCTCCAGAAATCGAAGCCGCCCTGTTCGGCCAGGTAATGGGTCTGGTTGGTGAAACCCGAGCGCAAGCTGCCCGGGTCCGCTTCCTGCAGGCCGACGATGTCGTGCTCGCCGGCCATTTTCGCGATCGAATCCAGGCTCACCCGCTTGCCCGCAGAAATGGCGTGCGACCAGCTGCGGGTCACGTAATCGCTGTAGCGGCGCGTGCTGGAACCGGCCTGGATATTGGCGCTGAGCAAGCGCAGCCGGCGGGTGTCCGAAACGGTCATGAGCGCGGTCGTGCTGCGCTTAGTTGGCCGCGCCCGACTGCGCGCGTTCCATTGCGATCAGGTGATCGGTAATGCGCAGCATGTCCTCCCAGCTGCGCCCCTTGACCAGGTACTTGCCGTTGACGATCAGCGAAGGCGTGCCTTCGACCTTGCTGCGCAAGGCGAACTGGTTGGCCTTGTTGACCTTACCGGCAATGGCGAAGCTCTTCATGGTGTTGAGGAACTGCTCGGCGCTGACGCCATAGGCGGTGTAGAACGCGGCGACCTTGGCTTCGTCGGGCTTGTCGCCTTCGGCCGGAATGCTGTGCTTGACGTGGATTGCCTCGTACACCGCGGCGTGGGATTTTTCTTCGATGCCAAGGGTTTCGGCCGCGAAGTAGGCCTTGGCATAGGGCACGAAGTCCGGGCGGAACTGCGCCGGCACATACACCAGACGCACGTCGGCCGGCTGCTTGGATTTCCAGTTACGCAGCGTGGGGTCGAACGAATAGCAGGCCGGGCAGATGTAGTTGAACATCTCGGCCACTTCAACCGTGCCGTTCTGCGGCTCCCACGGCTGACCGCCTTCGATCAACAGATAGTCGGTGCCGGCGACCGGCGCTGGACCCTGCGGTGCTACGACGGGGTTATTGTTGGGGGCGGCGGGCTCGGCGACGGCAGCAGCTTCGGCAGCGGGCGCAGTAGCCGCAGCAGCCGGTTGCTCGGAAGCGACGGGCGAGGTAGCGGCAGGCGCTTCGGGGGTTTCGGTCTTCGAACAGGCGGCCATCAGCGGCAGCAACAGGGACAACATCAAGGCGTTGCGAATTTTCATGAGGAAACCTTGGGCATGGAATGGAAAAGTTGAAGCCTACTTCGAGACCGCCTGCCGTTGCGCCACCAGCGCGCCGGCAGTGCGCAGCATACGGTCGTAACCACGTTCGTCCACCGGCACCAGGTACATGCCGTCGATGATGAGCGAGGGGGTGCCTTCGACGCGTGAACGTTCCGCGAACTGCCGTGCCGCAGCGACTTTCGCGCTGATCCCAGCATCCTGCATAGTGGCGACGAAGCGCTGGGCATCCACGCCGTATTGCGCATAGAAAGCCCCGATCTGCTCGGGTGAGGAAGTCGGGATCAGGCTGCGCTGCACATGCAGCGCGTCGAATACGGCCTGGTGGCTCCGCTCGCGGATTCCCAATGCTTCGGCCGCATAGAATGCCCTGGCGTAAGTGTCCCAGGGACCGCCGAACGCCGCGGGAACCGGGCTGACGCGGACGCCGGCTGGTAGCGTCTTCTTCCACGCCACCAGTGACGGTTCGAAGTTGGCGCAATGCACGCAGACATAGCCGAACACTTCGGCCACTTCGACCTGGCCATCCAGCGGCGCATACGGCGCGCCCTGCGGCAGCTCGAAATAATCGATGCCCGCGATGGGCGCGGTTGCCGGGGCTTCCGATGTCGCAGCCTGGGTCGGCACCGCGGCCGCAGCCGTGGCGGGCGGAGTCGCGGCAGGAGAGGCGGACGAGCTGTCGCCGGGGCCGCAGGCGGCCAGCAGCGGCAACAGAAACAACAGCAGGGACAGGCGTGATTTCATGCGTCGCTCCAGCGTGAGGTCGGCGAAGCCGGGTTTATTTACCAGCCCGCTCTTTGGCGATCAGGAAATCGGTGACCCGCAGCACGTCTTCCGGGGAGCGCGCGGTCACACGGTACTTGCCGTTGACCACGATGGCCGGGGTGCCTTCGATGCCCGAGGCCATGGCGAACTCGGTGGAGCGCTCCAGCAGCAGTGCGGTCGCCGGGCTTTCCATGGCCGCGACGAAGGCGGCCGGATCGGCGCCATAGGCCTGGTAGAAGGTGGCGATTTCCTGGGCCGAGGCGTTCTGGATGGGCAGGCTGCCGTCTTCATGCAGGGCCTTGAACATCGCGTCGTGGCTCTTGGTCAGCACGCGCAGCTTGGCGGCGGCGTAGTAGGCGCGCGCATAAGGCATCCAGTACCCACCGAAGGCAGCCGGGACCGGGGTGAAGCGCACATAGGAAGGCTGCTTCTTGTGCCAGGCGTTGACCATGGGCTGGAAGTGCGCGCAGTGGATGCAGGTGTAGCCGAACAACTCGACCACTTCGACCTTGCCGTTGAGGGGCGCGTAAGGCTTGCCGTCGGGAATCTCCACGTAATCGACCCCGGCTTCGGGCACCGATTCGACGGCGAACACGGACCAAGGCAGCAACGCCAGCAACAAAAGGGCGAAACGCGACTTCATCGGACGATCTCCTGGCACAAAAAGAAACGCCGGCCATCATCGGGCCGGCGCAATGAACAAGACCTGTGACTCTCGGACCGCGCCAGGCGCGCCAGGTTCACGACTGCTGCGGTGCGGGCTCGGCCGCAGGCGCGGGCGACGGCTCGGCAGCGGGCGCAGGTGCCGCGGCCGGTGCGGCGGGCGCCTTGCCGCCATTGGCGGTTGCGTCGTCGGCGCGGTCGTGCAGACCCTGCAAGTAGGTGCCCAGCGCCTGGATTTCCTGGTCGGTCAGCTTGTTGGCGACCTGGGCCATGATGTTGAACAGCGCCGGATCCTTTTCGGCGGTGGTACCGGCACGGTATTCCTGCAGGCGCCGCGCGGCGTAATCCTGATGCTGGCCGCCGAGGTGCGGATAGGCCGGGCCCGGGTTGCCGGCGCCGCTGGGGCCGTGGCAGGCCATGCAGGCTGGAATGCCGCGTGCGGTGTCGCCGGCGCGGTAAAGCTGCTGGCCCACTTCGTAGAACTTCATGCCCTTGTAGGTGCCGTCGGCGATCACGCTGTCGTCGGCCAGGCCGGCGCCGCCCTTCTGGGTGGCGAAATAGGCGCCGATGTCACGCATGTCCTGCGGGCTCAGGTCCTTCACGAACGGCATCATCGCCACTGCCATGCCGCCGCGCTGGCCGCTGGCGATCAGGGCCATCTGGTGGGCGCTGTAGCGCTCGCTCTGCCCGGCGATGCGCGGGTACTGCGGGTCGCTGGGATTGCCGTCGGCGCCATGGCAGGCCGCGCAGGTCGAGGCCTTGGTCTGGCCGGCCTGGGCGTCGCCCCAGGTGGTCTTGCTGAGATCGATCTCCAGCGGCGCGGTTTCCACCGGCGCGTTGTCGGGCAGCGGGGCAATGGTGGTCTGGGCGAAGGCGACCGCGCCCACGGCCGCAATGGCCAGTCCGGCAAGTCCAAAAACGCGAGCGTGGCGCATGCTAAAGCTCCGAAAACCTGAAAAAGCGCCTGCCGGTGGCAGACGCGTAACTGGGGAATTATCGTCGCGGCGGGGTTGCATGGTCAATTCGGCCCTGGGGAGCGTGGCTGCTGGTTGTTGGTTCGTGGTTCCCTGCAAGTGTTCAAAGCCCCCTCCAACAACCACTAACCAACAACCAGGAACCGCCAATCACCCGCCACGTGCGATCCTAGGCGTATGTTCAATCCCCTAGAAAAAGCCAAATACCTGCTCGCGGCCCATATTCCCAAGCAGCTGCCCGAGGATATCGGCTATGAGGTCGCTTTCGCCGGCCGCTCCAATGCCGGCAAGTCCACCGCGCTCAATGCGCTCACCCGGCAGAACGCTCTGGCCCGCGTCTCCAAGACTCCGGGCCGCACCCAGCAGCTGGTGTTCTTCGAGGTCGAGCAGGACAAATACCTGGTCGATCTGCCCGGCTACGGCTACGCCAAGGTTCCGCACGAACTCAAGGACCACTGGCAGGCATTCCTGGACCGCTACTTCCGCACCCGCGAGTCGCTCAAGGGTCTGGTGGTGGTGATGGATATCCGCCATCCGTTGAAGGAATACGACCTGCACATGATCAGCTACGCGGTCGAAAGCGGCATTCCGGCCCACGCGCTGCTGACCAAGGCCGACAAGCTTGGCCGTGGCCAGCAAGGCAACACCTTGCAAGCGGTGAAGAAGGAGCTGTTCTCCAAGTTCGGCGACACCGTCAGCGTGCAGACCTTCTCGGGCGAGTCCAAGCAGGGCGTGGAAGAAGCCCGCGCGGTGGTGAACCGCTGGCTGGGCTTCGGCGGCGAACCGCCGGCGCCCTAGCCCCGTCAGCTATGGTCAACCTGTAGGAGCGACGCAAGTCGCGAAGCCCGCGCGTCACACGGAATGAGCTTCGCGACTTGCGTTGCTCCTACAGGGTCAATCGGTGGATCGGGGATCGCGAAAGGCCGCCCTCTCAAACGCTTACGTCGAACAACTTGCCGATCAGGTGCGAGGCGGCCATGGCCATCGCCCCCCAGAAGCCGACCCGCCACGCGCCCGGCAGCAGGGGCGCGCCACCGGCATAGGCGGCCATCGCGCCAGAGACGAAAAGACTGATGATGGTCACCACGATGGTCGCCAGCCCGGCGCTTGCCGCTGGCGCCAGCAGCACGGCCGCCAGCGGGACCGCTGCGCCGACCGTGAACGCGGCCGCCGACGCCAGCGCGGCCTGCATCGGGCGGGCACGCAGGGTGTCGCTCAGGCCGAGTTCGTCGCGTGCATGCGCGGCCAGTGCGTCGTGGGCGGTCAGTTCCTCGGCTACTTGCCGTGCCAGGGCGGGAGTCAGGCCGCGGCGCATATAGATGTGTTGGAGTTCGTCCAGCTCGGTGGCCGGGTCGGTGGCCAGCTCGTCCTTTTCCCGGGCCAGGTCGGCCCGTTCCGTGTCGGCCTGGGACTGGACCGACACGTACTCGCCCGCCGCCATCGACATCGCCCCGGCGACCAATCCAGCCACGCCGGTCATCAGCACGGTGCCGTGGCTGACGCCGCTGGCCGCCACGCCGACCACCAGTCCCGCCACCGACACGATGCCGTCGTTGGCGCCCAGCACCGAAGCCCGCAGCCAGCCGGCGCGATGGGAGCGGTGCATTTCCAGATGCTTGGCGCGCATGAGGGTGGCTCCATCGGGCGGGGCGTCCAGACTACTCCGCGCAGCCAGGAAGCAGGAGGCACGCGTTCGGGCGCGGCTCATCGGCGGAACACAGAAACCGGGCGGCGGCAACGCCGCGTGTCCCCACGCGGGCTATAGTGCCGCCCTTGCGATACCGGGCCGTATGCCCCATTTCCTTCACCCCAGCGTCGAGCATTCGCCCTTGTCCAGTCCCAGCCACGTTGCGGGTACGCCCATCACCGACCGCAGCCAATTGGTCGAGTACATCGCCTCGGGCGAGAAGCCCAAGGCCGACTGGCGCATCGGCACCGAGCACGAGAAGTTCGGTTTCCGCCTCGACGATCTGCGCCCACCCACCTTCGAAGGCGAGCGCGGCATCGAAGCATTGCTGAAAGGGCTCACCCGTTTCGGCTGGCAAGCAGTGGAAGAGCACGGCAACGTCATCGCCCTGTTGCGCGATGGCGCGTCGGTCACGCTGGAACCGGCCGGGCAACTGGAACTCTCCGGCGGCATGCTGGAGAACATCCACCAGACCTGCAGCGAAGTCGGCACCCATCTGAAGGAAGTGAAGACCGTCGCCGACGAACTGCAGCTTGGTTTCCTGGGCATGGGCTTCCAGCCCAAGTGGACGCGCGACGACATGCCGTGGATGCCCAAGGGCCGCTACCAGATCATGCGCAACTACATGCCCAAGGTCGGTACGCTGGGCCTGGACATGATGAAGCGAACCTGCACCGTGCAGGTCAACCTGGATTTTTCCAGCGAAGCGGACATGGTGAAGAAGTTCCGCGTCTCGCTCGCCTTGCAGCCCATCGCCACCGCGCTGTTCGCCGATTCGCCGTTCACCGAAGGCAAGCCCAACGGCTACCAGAGCTACCGTTCGCATATCTGGACCGACACCGACAAAGACCGCACCGGCATGCTGGACTTCGTGTTCGAAGACGGCTTCGGCTACGAGCGCTACGTCGATTACCTGCTCGACGTGCCCATGTACTTCAGCTACCGCAATGGCGAATACATCGACTGCTCCGGCCAGAGTTTCCGCGATTTCATGGCGGGCAAGTTGCCGGCGCTGCCGGGCGCGTTGCCCACCATGACCGACTGGTCCGACCACATGACCACCGCGTTCCCGGAAGTGCGGATGAAGAAATTCCTGGAGATGCGCGGTGCCGATGGCGGTCCCTGGGGCCGCCTGTGCGCATTGCCCGCTTTCTGGGTGGGGCTGCTGTACGACCAGACCGCGCTGGATGCCGCCTGGGACCTGGTCAAGGATTTCAGCCTGGAAGAACGCAATGCGCTGCGCGATGGCGTGCCGAAACACGCATTGAAGCTTCCGTTCCGCGACGGCAGCGTACGCGACCTGGCCGCCGCCGCCCTGAAGATATCGGCCGAAGGATTGAAGCGCCGCGCGATCCTCAGCAGCAAGGGTTCGGACGAATCCGGCTTCCTCGATCCGCTGATCGAATTCACCGAAGCCAACGAAACCCCCGCCGAGCGCAAGCTGGCCCTGTTCCATGGCCAATGGAAGGGCGACATCGACCGCGTGTTCCGCGAGTTCGCTTACTGACCGCACTGTTGTAATCTGGATTCCTTCCTTGGGGGAATCTGCTGATGATGCGATTGACCGGTTTGTGCCTGTGGGCTCTGTTTGCCTTCTTTCCTGCGGCGCAGGCCGTCGAACGCACCGCGCTGGTCGGCGGCACCCTGGTCGACGGAACGCTCAGCGATCCGATCCGCAACAGCGTGATTCTGATCGAAGGCGAACGCATCGTCGCCGTTGGCAGCGTAGGCAGCCTTGCGATTCCCGCCGATGCCAAGGTGATCTCGACCGAAGGCATGACCGTGTTGCCCGGCCTCTGGGACATGCACGTGCATCTGATGATCAACGGGCATTCGGACTACGAATACTGGGACAAGACCTATCCCTCGCAATTCGGCAGCGTGATCATGCCGGCCTCGGCCAAGCAGTTGCTCATGGCAGGCGTCACTGGCGCGCGCGATCTCGGTGGCCCGCTGGCTGAAAGCATCGCGGTGCGCGATGCGATCAAGAAGGGGACGATACCCGGGCCTACCTTGTTCGTTTCAGGCCCTTTCATCCAGAAAAAACCCTACCCGGGCACCGAGCAGTTTCGATGGGGCGTGGATTCACCGTCCGATGCGCGCGCCAAGATCCGCAAGCTGGCCGAGGCTGGCGTGGACACGATCAAGCTGATCGACCAGGACCAGATGAGCGATGCTGAAATCGCCGCCATCGTCGATGAAGCGCACAAGCACGGCTTGCCGGTGGTCGCCCATGCGCACCGGCCGGAAGAGATCCGGCGCGGCCTCAAGGCCGGCATCGACTGCTTCGAACACACCGGATTGGCCGCAGCGCCGGAATATCCCGAGGACGTGATCGAGGCCTTGCGCGAACGCACCGCCAACATGTCGAAGGGTCCGCTGTTCTGGACACCGACCATCGAAGGGCTCTACAACTTCCCCTACACGGTGAAGAACCACGAGTTCATCGATGGCGATGCCTGGCATGAAGGACTGACGCCGGAGATCGTCGCCGATATCAAGCAGTCGCTCGCCCATCCCGAGCGCATCAGCTATTTCCAGCAGACGCCGCAGCGTTGGCCCACGCTGAAGCGCAAGTTCCAGCAGTTGCGCGAGAACGGCGCCATGCTGCTGATCGGCACCGATTCGGGCATCCCGATGAAGTTCCACAGCGGCAGTACCTGGAACGAACTGGACGTTTGGGTGAACCAGCTCGATGTGCCGGCGATCGACGCCATCCGCGCCGCGACCTACTGGCCCGCGGTCGCGATGAAGGCCGACAGGGACTACGGCACCATCACCGAGGGCAAGTACGCCGACATCATCGCCGTGAAAGGCGACGTGCTGAAGCAGGTCGCCTTGCTGCAGCGGGTGGACATTGTGGTCAAGCATGGCAAGCAGGTGAAGTGATCCGGATCGGCGGGAATCTTTCCCGCCGTCGCACCTGACTCGCTGGTCGAGAGTTGGTCAAAGCGAAACCAAATGGCTGCTCTCCGCGCTTTTCTGCGTTGTCTGCAGAGGCAGTCAGGCCTAATTCGGCGCGCGTTACACGTTGGCGTGGCCGGGCCTGACGGTTCGGGATCGGTGAAGAGGGTCGGGCATGGCGGTGGAGTCGGAGCAGGCGCCGGTAACGCAATGGCTGGAGCGCGCGCGGGCGGGTGACGGGCGCGCGCTGGATGCCGCCTACGCTGCCGTCTATGCGGATCTCAAGCGCGCCGCGCGTCTGCAGTTGCGCCGTGAACGCAAACCGTTGGATACCACCGTGCTGGTGCACGAAGCCTATCTGCGTCTGGCCGATGGCACGGCCTTGGCGCTGATCGATCGCAATCACCTGCTCGCCCTGTCCGCACGCGCGATGCGTCAAGTCCTGGTGGATCATGCCCGCCATGCCCAGGCCCTGAAGCGCGGCAATGGGCAGTCTGCGCTGACGCTCACTGCGGCGATTGGTTCGGACGAACGCGCGGTGGTGGAAGTGCTGGCGCTGGACGAACTGCTGGGCGCCCTGCACAAGGTCGATGCGCGCGCGGCGCAGATCGTGGAGCTGCGCTATTTCGGAGGCTATGAGGAAACCGAAATCGCCGACCTGCTGGGCATCAGCTACCGGACCGTGCGCCGTGACTGGCGCAACGCGCGTGCGTTTCTGCTGGCGGAGATGGGCGCATGAATGCTGAGCTGGAGCGCAAGCGGCGGGCGTTCGAAGTCTTCAAGCAGGTAGTGGAACTACAAGGCGAAACCAGGACGCAGCGGCTGGACGAGATCTGCGCCGGCGACGACGATCTGCGCGCCCGCGTGCAGGCATTACTCCAGGCCGAGGCCACCGAAACCGAGCCGTTCGACGGCAATGCCGGAGTCTGGCGCGGACTGCTGGGCGAGCCCGCGCAATACGCCGGCGACGACGCCTCCATCGGCCGGCTTGTTGGCGCTTGGCGCATCACCGGTGTGCTCGGCCACGGCGGCATGGGTGCGGTTTATCGGGTCGAACGCGACGACGGCGCCTATGCGCAACAGGCGGCGCTGAAATTGATACGCACCGGGACCGATTCGGTTGCCGCGCGCGAGCGCTTCCTGCGCGAACGGCAGACGCTGGCCAGACTGCAACATCCGCACATCGCCACGCTGCTGGACGGCGGGGTCAGCACCGAGGGCGAGCCTTACTTCGTGATGGAACTGGTCGATGGCATCGCCATCGATCGCTGGTGCGACCAGTATCGTCTGGGCTTGCGGCAACGCGTCGAGCTGTTCCTGCAGGTGCTGGACGCCGTGCAGTACGCGCACCGCAACCTGGTGGTGCACCGCGATCTGAAACCGTCGAACCTGCTGGTGGACGACCTGGGACGCGTCAAGCTGCTCGACTTCGGCATCGCCAAGCAACTCGAAGGGGATGAGGTCACCGCGCTCAACGACCGCGCGCTGACGTTCGAATACGCATCGCCCGAACAACTGCACGACGAACCCATCACCACCGCCACCGATATCTGGCAGCTGGGCATCGTGCTGCACCGGTTGCTGTCGGGCTCGCACCCGTTCGGATTGACCCGGGAAACGCCGCTGGCCCGGCAGTTGCAGATGCTCGAGCGCGACCCCGAACCATTGACCCGCGCCGCCGCTCAGGCGACGACCGAACAGGCCGCGTTACGCAGTGGACATACGCCGGCCAGCCTGTCGAAGGCATTGCACGGCGAGCTGTCGCAGATCGTGCAGGGTTGCCTGCGTCGGCAACCGGAATTGCGCTATTCCTCGGCCGAGGCGTTGGCCGACGACCTGCAGCGATGGCGCGACCATCGTCCATTGCGGATCGCGCCGCCGGGAGGTGGCGAACGCCTGCGCCTGTGGTTGCGTCGCAATCGCGGACTGGCGGCATCGGTTCTGGCCGTGGCGATTGCGCTGCTGGTCGGTACGGGCCTGGCCCTGTGGCAGGCACGTGAGGCGCGCATGCAGGCGCAGATCGCCGAACGCGAAAGCGCCAATGCACGCGCGGCGCTGGCTTTTCTTGGCGATACGCTGTCGGCGACCGCGCCGGAAAATGCGATGGACACAGAAGTCAGCGTGCGCCGCCTGCTCGATCATGCCAATGCGCAACTCGGCAAGCGTGGCGCCGTCGAGACGGAAGTGCGGCAACCGGTGCAGCGCATGCTCGGGCATCTGTACTACTCGTTGGGCGAAGGGGACATCGCGATTGATCTTTACGCGGCGGGCCTGAAGGCAGTGGTGCCCACTGATCGCGGCGATGCGTTGGCCATCGCCGATGATCTGGCCGGATACACCGACGCGCTGGTAAGTCTGGAGCGCGGCGTGGATGCATTGGCGGCGGCGAGCCGGGTCGCGACGCTGCGCGCGCGCTTCGCGCCAAACGACCAGGAATTGCACCTGCGCACGCTCAATACACTGGCCGCCGCGCTCTATGGTGCGAACGAGCTAGAGCATGCGGCGCGGAAGTGGCGCCAGGCGCTGGAAGTCGCAGAACGTCTGCCTCAACCGCCGGCCGACGCGACCATCAACGCTTACCAGATGCTGAGCAGCCTGGCGGCGTTCAACGGCCAGGTCGGCGAATCGCTGGCGCTGGCCGATCAGGGCCTTGCGTTTGCGGATCGGCGCGGCGTGCCCGCGCAATCGCCGTTGCGCGTCGTCCTGCTTCGCGCCAAGGCAGTGGCCTTGAAAGACGGTGGTCAGCCGGAAGTGGCCGAAACTGCGATCCGGCAGGCCATCGCGCTGCAGGAAGGCAGCGTTGGCAAGACAGGCCTGTGGCTGGCCTCGTTGTACAACGATCTGGGTCTGATCCTCAGCGACCGCGGCCGTTATCAGGAAGCGGTCCAGGCGCTGGAACATTCCGACCGGCTTGAAGCAGCGTCAGGCTTGGGGCCCGAGAACGTCGCCATCAACCTGGCCAACCTGGCGGTGGTCTGGGAAAGCGCAGGCGACTACAACAAGGGCGTCGCCCTGCTGCGCGATGCATTGGAGACCTTGCACAAAGGCGGCATCGCACAGGACCAGCTCCGTTACCGCATCACCGAGCGCAGTTACGCCAACCTGCTCGGCTTGTCTGGGCGCACTGGCGATGCGCATGCCCGGCTCACGCGGTTGCGCGAGCGGGCTCGCCTTCTTGATGGCGAAGAGTCGTTCGAATACGCCATCACCACCTGGTACCTGACGCTGCTGGCCCAGCGCATGGGCAATGCGGAAGAAGGCCTGCCGTTGCTGGAAGAGTCGGTGAAACGCTGGCCCGATCTGGTGCCGGAACACCACGTCGTGTACGCCACCTCGCACCGCCTGCGTGCTCGATTCGCACGCATGCAGGGCGACCTTGTGCTGGCCGAACGCGAACAACGCAAAGCGCTGGAAAGACAGCGCAAGGACAAGGCCAATCCGATGTCGGTGGCCTTCGCACGCGCCGAACTGGCGGCCATTCTTTTCGAGCGTGGCGACAGGATCCCGTCGCGCAAGCTGTTGGAAGAAGCCCTGCCGCTGATGCGCGCGTCGCTGGAGCCCGGGCATGTCTATCGTGCAGAAGCCGAGGCGCTGGCCGCGCGCTTCTGAAGCGGTCGCAATGCTCGCTTCAGCGCGCGGCGGCAGAGTCAGGGTCGCTGGAAAACCTGGAAGGCCAGATCACGGCCCAGTGGTGTCCAGCCGGGCGGGTTGTAATTGGCGATGAAGTAGGCGTCGCCGTAGTGATAGCTGTTGCCCGCAGGCCCGTACCAGATCACGCAACCGTATTTGCCTTTGGTGCTCACTGTGAACGCGTAGACGCCCGGACCCAGTACCGGCGCGCGCGGGAACTCGATCATGCGCATGCCAACCAGGCCCGGTGCCGTGGGGTAGGCATCCATCACATAGCCGGGCACGTCCTTGATTGCCAGCACCGTGCCGTTGGGCATGCCCTGCGTGGTCGCTTCGATGGTGATACGCACCACCGCCTGCGGCTGGCATCCCAGCGGCAGCATGAGGTGGCTGACCGCACCGGTGTCGTGCAGTTCGAATACCTGCGCAAAACGCTGGCCGGTCTGCCCGCCGACGCCAGTGTTGCTGTTGGCATCCATCAGGATCTGCTCGGCGCCCATTTCCGTGTCGGCCGCGGCCACCGCGCCGCTGGCCAAGCACAACATCAATGCCAATGAAGATCTGTACATGACTGCTCCTGCGGCGTTGCTGCCGCGTATAGGGATGTGAGGGATCGCGTCGTTTCAGCTTCAGGGCGAGTCGCAGGATTCGATTGGCGTCAGCGCGTAGCGTTCGGTGCCATTGTTGCAACGTGTTCCCATTGGGGTTTTCACGCAGCCATTGCCGGTCCCGAGCAGGGTGCCGCCGTTCTCGTCTGCGGTGACGGTGTACGTGCCATTACCGTACACGCCGACGCCGCCCATGTTGCCCTGGTAGCTGTAGGAGCCCCCTGTCTCGCTGGCGGGGGAAAAAGTCACCGTGTTGCCGCTGCCGCTGATGGTGAAGGTTTCGGCAAAGTTGCAGATCGTGCCGGTGCCGTAGAACGCATCCAGGCCCCCTTCTGCGTGGTACGACCGATGCGCTTTGGTGTCGAAGGACAATGTCGCGCGCCCCACGCCGCGCTTGCTGCGCGCCTCGAAGGCGATGCTGGCTTCTTCATCCTTCTTGGTGGGCCCCGCGTAGGCGTATTTCGCGTCGGCCCGCACCTTGCCGCCGGCCGGCTGCAGGCTGGCGCCGCCACTCAGCGTTGCGGTCACCGTACCGCCCGCAGGCGCGCCATCGGATTTCGCGCGCGGCATGGCTTCCAGGTCGAACGCGGTGTTGGGCTTGATGCCGCTGCGCTTGCCCGGGCTGCTGGTAACCTTGAGATCGATGCAGCGGCCGCTTTCCCACGGCCCCGCGCCCTTGCCGACACCGCGCAGCATCATCTCGGCGATCAGACGCTGGTAATTGAAGGATTGCTCGGCCAGTTGCGCGGCGTGCCGGACTTCGTCCATGTGGAAAATGCTGAAGCCGCTTTCGTTGCCGAACTGCTGGTATCCAGCGGGCGATTCACGCCCATATCCGATGCGCACGTCGAACGACTGGTTGCGACCGCCTTGTTTGCCGCCCGCGCTCATGGTCATGCTCGCGTTGTCGCCATCCTTGGTCATCAGGTGCGCGTCGTCGTCCAGGAAACGTTCCAGTTTGAATTCGCTGTGCACCGAACCTCCGACACCAGGTTTGCCGTCCACGCCCATCTGCGACTCCACATTCAAGGTCACGGTGAGCTTGCCGCTGGCATCCGGGCAGGCATCGAGATGGATCTTCATCTTCACCTTGCCGGTCAGCCCTTCGGCGACCTTGCCGTCGAACTCGATGGTCTGGTCGACGCTGCCGTTTTCGTCGAATTGCATCTGGAAGCCGCCCTCCTTCCCACCCAATTGGATCGGACCTTGTTTGGCCAGTTCAGCGAGCTGTTGATCGGACATGTCGCTGACCGCGCCGGTGACCATGCCGCCGGCGATGAGTCCACCGAAGGCGCCCATGCCCATACCGACAAAGCCGCTGTCGATACCGCTGCCATCGAACGCCGCGGGAATCATCTTCGGCGCTTGCGCCTGCAACCCGCGCAGCTTGCGTTCGTATGCGTTGCCAAGCGTCTTCAGCGCTGCAATCGCGTGCTGCTCACCGCCCAGTGCCTCGACGATTCCCGCAGCTTCCATGGTCCGGTAATGCGTCAGATAGTCGAAGGGCGCCATCGCGCGTAACGTCGGGTCCGGACCCTCGGCGATGAAGCGGTCGATCTCGGCCTGCGACGGAATACGGCTGTCCCGGGTTACCGATCCATTTTCTCGCGTGTCATCTGGCGCACGCGAACACGCCGCTAACGCCAAGGTACCCAGCAGAATCATCGTCAATGGCTTGGTCATGGATGGTCCCGGAACTGAGGCGGATGGATTCAAGGCAGGTTGGAAGCGGTCAGCGAGTCGGTCTGCGGCGTCAGCTTCAACAGCGCCACCCAGTCCTGCCGGTTGAGGCTGCATTGCGTCGGCGCATCCGGACTGCACGGCGGATCCGATGGGCCGCGCTGCGGCAGGTCGGCGAAACGCCCCTGTGCATCCAGCCGCAGCATGCGCAGGGTCACCGCCTGCTGCACGTTGCCGCCGACCAGCCAGGCCATTTGTCCGGGCGCGGTGGCGACCACAATGTCGCAATGCATCGGCAACTCGTCGTTGCCTTCCAGGCGTTCGAGCAGGCCGCGATAGCCGAGCACGCGAGTGCCGGCGCGCACGTAGCAGAGCAGATCGCCGGTCGCGGGTGCGGCCTCCTGCGGTGACAGCAGCCGGTAAGGACTGCGCTGCGACGGACGCCACGCCGCGCGTACGTAATCCAGGTGCCGCGACGAAGCGGTGAAGCCGGACACGCGCGCCTGCCGCATCACCCAGGACACGAATGCCGCTGACCACGGCATGTCGACCACGAAGCTGCGGCACGCCGGACTTCTGGTTACGCAGGCGCCACCCATGTTGGTGCTGGTCCAGTAGGTGGCGACCTTGCGCCAGGCTTGAGCGCCGTCGGCCAGCGCGTCGTTCTCGGCTTCGTACACCGCCTGCCCGCCGACGCGGCCGTCGGCATCGATGAAGGTGCGGAACCAGGCGTGGTTTTCCTGGCAAGCGACGGCGGCGATGCGCGTGGCCATGTCGGCGGCGCCGGTCTGCGCGCGCAACTGCGGGCAGGGGTCGTTGGTATCGGCCGACGCATTGGCCGACCACAGCAGACCCGAGGCAAGCAACAAGCCAACCCGCTTCACGGCGCAGCGCCTAGCCAGGAGAGCCAAAGTGAAAGACGACGCAAGCATGCTCAGAACTTCCGCAGCAGGCCGCGCAGCAGTTTCTTGGCGCCGCCTTCCTGCTCCTGTTCGCCGTCCTCGCCCTGTTCGTCGGACGAGGTCTCATCCATGCCGCTCATGGCACCCATGTCCATGCCCAGCATCGCGCTGGTGGTGGACTTGGTGCGCACGCGCACGTTCCACTCCGGCTTCCAGGGCTGCTTCGGATTGGCCGGTCGCTCCGGCCAGACCAGGTTGGTCTCGGGGCCGTAGGCGATCATGTTGAGCGCCGCGATGGCTTCGCCTTTGCCGGAGGGCTTGAAGATGCCTTTCGGCACCACGCAACGGGTGGTGGTCGGCGTCAGCAACACCTTCTGCTTGATCCACTTGTCGATGTTGGAACCGGTCAGGTAGTTGAGCAGTTCGGAGCCTGCGCCTGCGACTTCTGCGCTGCTCCACATCACGAAGTTGCGCTCGTCCTGCATCGCCATGGCATGCAGGAAATAACCACGCGCGCGCTCCACCGATTGCCATTGCAACTGGATGCTGTCGGCCAATTCTCCCTGGCTCTCCAGCGCGATCTTGGGCATGAAGTCGGCGTTCCTGCCCAATTCGAACTGCAGCGAAGCCGGCACGCCATCGCCGACGATGCGGTGCTGGCCAGCCATTGAGGAACGGTCAGAGACGCGCTTGCTGTTCTTCTGGTTCGGCCAGAGCGCGTAGTTCGGATTCACGTCGATGTCGCGGTCGGGCACGAACAGGCCCGGCGCCACGCTGCCGTCCTTCTGCAGGCTGCCTTTCTTCACCCGCAGCGTCATCACTTTCGGCTGGCCCGGACCAACCGTCGCGCCACAGCCCCAGTACTGGCGGATCGTGACTTCCACGTCTTCGATCTTCAGGGGTTGATCGTGCTTCGGGTCCGTGCCGGGCGGAGGCGGCACCAGCGGCAGCGATTTGCCGACCGCAAGACCGGCCGGCACGAACTGCTCGGCGGGCACGCCCGGACGCAGGCTGTTGTACATGGCGATGTCGAGCACCTTGCCGATGTTGGCGGGAATGTGGCGCGACTGCGGATAGCCTTGCGGGCCTTTGTCGCCGCCCATCATCCGGCTGGCCAGCCCGCCCATGAGGCCCAGATCGGGCATGCCGGCCATGCCATGAGTGGCCACGTCGATCCAGACCTGGGTGGGCGGACCGGGCGGGGGCGCGCTGCTGGCGGGCATCGCAACCAGCAGGGTCATGGCGAGGGCGACACTGAGCGGGTGGCGGGCGATGCGGTGGGGGCTGGTGCAGTTGGAGACGGCGTTCATGCGCTTTCCTTGATGGCGTGAACTCCCTATGCGAAGAACGGAGCAACGACAGGACACGAATTCGCGGTATATACTCCACCCCAGTATCGAAGCCGACAAACTCCGCATGCCGCATTCCGCCCACGAGAAGAAGCGCGTCCTGTCCCGGGTACGCCGCATCAAGGGCCAGACCGAGGCGCTGGAGCGCGCGCTGGACGCGAACGTGGACTGCGGCACGGTGCTGCAGCAGATCGCCGCCATCCGTGGCGCGGTCAACGGTCTGATGTCGGAAGTGCTGGAAGCGCACGTGCGCGAGGAGTTCGGCCAGGCCGCACGCTCGGAAGCGCAGCGTGAGGCACGTGTCGCCGAATTGACCTCGCTGGTGCGTTCTTATCTCAAATAGGCGCGCTCGTAGAGGGCGCCGCCGCACTTCCCACTTTCCTGTTTCCTCTTTACCGCCTTCTAAGGAGCACCCATGAAATCACGCGCCGCCGTCGCCTTCGCCGCAGGCGAACCCCTGCAGATCGTCGAGATCGACGTCGCTCCGCCGCAGAAGGGCGAAGTGCTGGTCAGGATTACCCACACCGGCGTCTGCCATACCGATGCCTTCACCCTGTCGGGAGACGATCCCGAAGGCCTGTTTCCCGCAGTGCTGGGCCACGAAGGCGCCGGCATCGTGGTCGAAGTTGGCGAGGGCGTCACCAGCGTGAAGCCGGGCGACCACGTGATTCCGCTGTACACCGCCGAGTGCGGCGAGTGCCTGTTCTGCAAATCCGGCAAGACCAATCTATGCGTGGCGGTACGTGCCACCCAGGGCAAGGGCGTGATGCCGGACGGCACCACGCGCTTCTCCTACAACGGCCAGCCGCTTTACCACTACATGGGCTGCTCGACTTTCAGCGAGTACACGGTGGTTGCCGAAGTGTCGCTGGCCAAGATCAATCCGGACGCCAATCCGGAGCACGTCTGCCTGCTCGGCTGCGGCGTCACCACCGGCATAGGCGCCGTGCACAACACGGCCAAAGTACAGGCGGGCGATTCAGTGGCGGTGTTCGGCCTGGGCGGTATCGGCCTGGCGGTGATACAGGGCGCGCGCCAGGCCAAGGCCGGTCGCATCATCGCCATCGACACCAATCCGTCCAAATTCGACATGGCGCGGGAATTCGGCGCGACCGATTGCGTCAATCCCAAGGATCACGAGAAGCCCATCCAGCAGGTGATCGTCGAGATGACGGGCTGGGGCGTGGACCATTCCTTCGAATGCATCGGCAACGTCAACGTCATGCGTGCGGCGCTGGAATGCGCGCACCGCGGCTGGGGCCAGTCGGTGATCATCGGCGTCGCCGGCGCAGGCCAGGAAATCTCCACGCGTCCATTCCAACTGGTCACCGGCCGCAAATGGATGGGCACGGCCTTCGGCGGTGTGAAGGGCCGTTCGCAGTTGCCGGGCATGGTGGAAGACGCGATGCGCGGCGACATCCAGCTGGCGCCGTTCGTCACCCACACCATGGGACTGGAAGCGATCAACGAAGCCTTCGATCTGATGCATGAAGGCAAGTCGATTCGCAGCGTGGTGCATTTCTGATTTTGTTCCCTTCTCCCTTCGGGAGAAGGTGCCCGAAGGGCGGATGAGGGTACGACGGAGCCCGTGATTCCCGGGCACTAGCGACTTCGCCGTACCCTCACCCCAACCCCTCTCCCAATGGGAGAGGGGCTCCAGCAAGAGACTTTGCATGACACTCGAACGCATCGAACACCGCGCCTGCTTCGGCGGCTGGCAAGACGTCTACCGGCACCATTCCCAGGTGCTGGCCTGCGACATGAACTTTGCGGTGTATCTGCCGCCGCAGGCAGCCACGCAAAAGTTGCCGGTGCTGTATTGGCTTTCCGGCCTCACCTGCACCGAACAGAACTTCATCACCAAGGCCGGCGCGCAGCGTTATGCCGCCGATCACGGCGTGATCCTGGTGGCGCCCGATACCAGCCCGCGCGGCGATGACGTGGCCGATGCGGACGGTTATGACCTGGGCAAGGGCGCCGGCTTCTATGTCAATGCCACCCAGTCGCCGTGGTCGAAGCACTACCGGATGTACGACTACATCGTGTCCGAGTTGCCGGACCTGATCGAAGCGAATTTTCCAGTCACCGACGCGCGCGCGATCAGCGGTCATTCGATGGGTGGGCATGGCGCGCTGATCGTGGCGTTGAAGAATCCGGGGCGCTATCGCAGCGTGTCGGCGTTTTCGCCGATCGTGGCGCCGTCGCAGGTGCCGTGGGGTGAAAAGGCTTTTTCAAATTACCTGGGTGACGACCCGGCCGAGTGGAAGCAATGGGATGCCACCTCACTGGTGGCCGGCGCAACGGAGAGGTTGCCTTTGCTGGTCGATCAGGGCGAAGCCGACGAATTCCTCGCCAATCAGCTGAAGCCAGAACTGCTGCAGGCCGCCTGCGCAGCGGCAGGCCATCCGCTGACGCTGCGCCTGCAGCCGGGCTACGACCACAGCTACTACTTCATCGAAAGTTTCATCGGCGAACACATCGCGCATCACGCCGCAGCCCTGAACACCTGAGCCCGTAAAAGCGCCATAGGGGCGCTGTAGGAGCGACGCGAGTCGCGAAGCTGGTAACGGCTGACGCAGCACGAGCTTCGCGACTTGCGTCGCTCCTACAGCGGCGCGGTCGCGTGCAGCTCGAAATCGGTGTAGGCGAAGCGCGTGTCACGCAGCACGGTATCGCCCCGTTCGATCGCCAGTGGCGCATCGAACATCGGCCCGGCGTGCACGCAGGTATGGAACTCGCCGTTCTCGCCGCAGGGATCGACGTTAGCCGGCAGGTCTCGCAGCAACGCGTCATCGAAATCGCGGCCTGCGAACTCCGCAGACAGCTGTTGCGTGTCCACGCAGCACAGCGCGGCCTCCAGGCCGCCTGCCTGCATCTCGCGCGCCAGGGCCGCAGTGTCGCTACCGAAAATCGGCGTCTGCACATTCCAACCATGACGTGCGCACATCGCCACCCGGTAGTCGCGGATGTCCTGCAGAAACAGGTCGCCGAAGGCGATCTCGCGCAACTCCGGCCAGCGCTCGTTCGCCTGCCGCAGTCCGGTCGCGAACGCTTCCTCGTAGGTCGCGTTGTCGCAGGCCGGCGGAATCTCCACTTCGATCAGCGGCAAACGCGTGGCCGCCGCCTGCGCATGCAGGATCGAACGACGGATGCCCTGCATCGAGATGCGCTCGTAGCCGCGCGTGACCGTAGTGATCAGGCCGGCCACCTCGATGCCTGCACGCCGCAACTGGTGCAGTGTCCACGCCGCATCCTTGCCTCCGCTCCAGGACAGCAGTATGGAACCTGTCATCCCGGCGACGATCAGACGCTGGAAACGTCGCGCAATTCCCAGGCGTTGCCCGCCAACAGGCGCAGGCGGTGCTTGAACACGCTGCCAGGAATCGAAGTGATGGCGATCAAGTCGATCTGCAGATCGTGCTGCTCACCAGTCACTGTCGCGCCCGGATCGCTTGCGCCCAGCGATTCATCCACGGCGTCGGGATCGGTTTGTGCCTGGCGCCAGCGCTGGAAGAAACCGTCGCTTCGTAGCGCGTCCTGCAGTTGGGCGGCGAACTCGGCGGCGCCATGCGCGGAAAAGCTGAAGGCGGCGTCGCTGCCGCGCGCTTTTTCCGGCTGTTTCAGGCTGAGGTAGTAACGAATGGGCATGGGGCGTCCTTTGCGGTGGTCGCCACCAGCCTAGCGACGACGCGTTATCCGGGCGTTACGTGGTCACGAACTTGTGCGGTTCGGCGGCGAAGCCGACCACTACTGCGCCCTTGCCCACATTGACCATGCCGGTCAGGCTCATCACGCTTTCGAACACTTCCACCTTGTTGTTGGCGCAGATATCGCGCAACCGGTCGTAGCCCGGCAGCGCGCGCAGTTCGCTCAGTTCACCGCCATAGCTCAGGCACACCGTGGGGGTCAGCAGTCCGGCGATGACGCGATTGCCGGCGAACTTGAACATCTGCTCGACCGCATTCTCGAAACCCTTGAGCTTGGCAACCGGCTCGGTCTTGCCGGCATGGCCGTGCAGCACCGGCTTGATGTCCAGCGCGCTGCCCAGCGCCGCGCTCATGAAGCTCACACTGCGGTCGCCCTTGGTGCGCGCGCGGGCACGCAGGTAGTAGAGATCGCGCGGAATCATGTAGCCGTGGGTATTGGCCGCCAGGTATTCCAGTTTGGTACGGATGTGCTGCACGTTGTCGCCGGCGGCGCGCATGCGCACGGCTTCGACGGCGGTGACGCCCTGCGCGGCGAACAGCGTCTGCGTATCGATCACACGCAAGGCGAACGGCGAGTTGTGGCCCGCGGCCTGACGGACCGGCTTGTAATCGTTGAGGATGGCGAAGCTGGCCTGCATCGCATTCTCGTGGATGGGGCTGCGGGTCTTGGTGATGGTCATGCAGTAGACGTGGTCGTAGTCGATGACCAGCTTGCCCAGGAACAGATCGCGGATCTGGTTGACCGTGTACGGGATGGTTTCGGCTTCGTGACCGCGCTCGGCCACGTGCGCGTGCAGGAAGCTCAGCGTCGCTTCCTCGTCGCGGTGGTCGGCCAGCACCGCATCGCCGATGCGCACGGTGATCGGCAACAGCACAATGTCGTTCTGTTGAATGAAGTCCTGCGGCAGGTCGCACGCAGAGTCCACCACTATTCCTATGCGCATGAAGCCCCTCCCGGCGTGCATCGCAAATGTGGCCGGCATGCAGTCGAGAACTGCTACCGGGCACTCTCACGAAACGTGAGACCGCACACGTTATCTTGTTCGTGTGCTTCTAGCCATGTTGCGCCGCGGCTTGACCGGCTTGCCGTGCGCTGCGGTGCTCCTGTTTTCCGGGTGATGGCCCGCGTTTGCGCCTTTCCGGTGAGTTGATCTGGTTCCAATTAAATTGTGATTTGAATCACAAAATAAGGTGATGCAAGCTTGTCAGGCGGACGCCTGCGACTGACACTGCCCCTACAGGGCAGGGGCGAAATGATCATCATCAGGTGGGCACTGGCGGTTCTTCTGTGCGCGGCCATGCTTCCGGCGGCGCATGCGCAAGGCGGCATCCTGCGCATCGAAGCGCTACCAGGCGCTGCCGGTCCGGCGACTTCCCAGAACGCAGGCCTGTTCGCCGAAAAAGATTTCACTGCGAACCCGTCCTCGCTGTCCGTCGTCGGCAACGGCGCCTGGCGCGTGCAACCGGCGTCGGGAATCGAGCAGCCCCTGCTGCTGGTCTACCACCCCTACAGCGCGCGGATCACGGTCGATGGACCCGGCGTAGCCGCACCCATGACCCAGACCCTGTTTGATCGCGACCTGGATCCGCAGTATTCGCGGCATGCACTGGTGTTTCCCTTGTCGGGTGAAGGCGCCGTGCGGGTCACCGTGGCGGGCGCGCGCTATCCGCTGCAACTGGCGGTGCTGCCGCGCGCAACGCATATCGCGCGCGATCTGACCCATATCCGGGTGCTGATGCTGGCCGTCGGGGTGCTGGTGGGCGTATCGCTGACTGTGCTGTTGTTCTGGGCGGTGCTGCGCGAGCGCGTCTATCTGTTGTACGCGGCCTGCATGGCCCTGCAGATGCTGTTCCTGCTGTGTTCCTACGGTGAGGCCTACGCCTTGCCCGTATTGCGGGAACTGTCCGGCTGGGGCGCGCCTGGCATCTGGTTCATCGCTACGGTCTCGACCATGGTCGCGGTCTACATGCTGCTGGACTATGCCGACCTGCGCACACGCGTGCCCCGCCTGGGCGCAGGCATGCGCTGGCTGGGAGTGTATCTGCCGGCCGTGCTGCTGCTGTTCCTGGTATTGCCGTGGCCTGCGGACAAGGAGTGGTTTCCCAATGCCGGCAATCTGCTGCTGCTTCTGACCAATCTGCTGGTGGTGCTGGCCTTGTCGCTGGCCTGGAAACGGGGCGGGCGCTATGCCGGTTTCGTGCTGATCGCCTGGGTGCCGCTGGTGGTCTTCAGCACCGCGCGCGCGGTGCAGTTGAGCATGGGCATTGCCGTAGAACCCTGGCTGCAATATGGCCTGCCACTGGTGCTGGCCTTCAGTGCGGTGGTGTTGGCCCTGGGCTTGGCCGACCGCATGCTCACCTTCCGCCGCGAGCGCGACATGGCGCAGGAACACGCCGAACGCGACTGGCTGACCGGGGTGATGAACCGCGCAGGCATCGAACATCGCCTGGACTGGGCCGCGCTGGAAGGCCGCCGCGCGGGCGAACCGTTGTCCCTGTTGTTCGTGGACCTGGATCATTTCAAACAGATCAACGACCGCCATGGGCATGCGCTGGGCGACAGCTGCCTGCGCGCGGTGGTGCGCGAAGTCAGTGCGGAACTGCATTACGGCGATCATCTGGGCCGGCTGGGCGGGGACGAGTTTGTCCTGGGCCTGCCCGGCACCAACGGGGCCAGTGCGCAGCACATGGCCGAACGGCTGTGCCGCAAGATCCAGAAGCGGTGTCGCGTGGTCGACGGCGTCACGGTGGACCTGTCGGTCAGCGTCGGCGTGGCCGAGTGCAATGCTACCGATACCGTGGCCACGCTGATCCGCCGCGCCGACAAGGCGATGTACCGCGCCAAGCGCGCGGGCGGCAACCGCGTCGCGTCGCCTGAAATTGCAACCGGCTAGCGCAACCGGTTAGCGATCTCGCGGCAGACACCACGTGCTTGGCTCAGGGCGTATAGGCCCGTGGCAAGGCGCCGGCGGCGCGCAGATAGCGGTCGCGCAGTTCGGTCTGGCGCGAGCGCATCGGGATCGCACGGCCGCCCAGCCACAGCTGCGTGGCCACGTTCGCCACGTCCAGCGGATCGCCGGTCCACAGCGCCAGATCGGCCAGCTTCCCCGGCGCGATGGTGCCCAGCCTGTCGCCCACGCCCAGCACCTGCGCCGGCACCCGGGTCAGGCCTGCCAGCCCGGCTTCCCATGGCAGTCCGTTGGCGACCGCATTGCCGGCGTACTGGCGGATCTTGCGCGCGTTGTGCGAAGCATCGCCGGCCTGGGTGAAGGCGACCTGCACGCCGGCGGCCTGCAGGCGCGCCGCGTTCTCCAGGGTGGCGCCGATCTGGTCGAAGTCGGCTGGCAGGTCGGCCAGCGCATCCACGAACACCGGCACCTGCGCGCGCGCGATTTCCGGTGCGAGTTTCCAGGCTTCGATGCCGCTGGCGATGGCGATGCGCACGTTCTCGCGCTGCGCCCAGCGCAACAACTGGCGGATGTCGGCGGCGCGGTTGACGTTGACCATGATCCGGCCGTTGCCGGCGAGATAGCGCGCCAGCACCGCACGACCCGTCGGCGTAAGCAGCGCATGCGGCGAGTCGGCGGCGATCCGGCCACGCGCCTCGCCGACCAGCTGGTCCAGCAGCATCCATTGCGCCGCGCGCGAGCTGCCGCTCTTGCCCAGCACATCGTTGCCCAGTTTCACGAACAGTACGCGCGGTCCGATGGGATCAGCACCGCCATCCAGTCGCATCACGCCGCCCTGTCCGGCAATGAACGAACCGCCAGTGCCCGCACCCAGCAAGGTAAAGCCCAGGCCTTCCACGCGCGCCACCGGAATCAGCACCGACTCCGGGTTGTAAGCCAGGGTCACGTCGAACTCCGGGCGCATCGGCTGATCGTTGGCCAGGCTGACCGCACTGTCCACCGTCGCCGCTTCGCCCGACACTTCCTCGATGCCGATCTCGGTGATGCCGCCGAACAAGGCGGGCGTCAGCGGCTTGCCGTCGGCTTCCACCACGTTGGCCGATACAGGCGCCTGCAAGCCCTTTCCGACCGCGCGAATCACGCCGCCCTGCACCAGCACATCGGCGTTCTGCAACGTGCCCTGCGGACCGGCGGTGTGCACGGTGGCGTTGCGGATGAGGACGTCCTGGGCGAAGACGCTGTTCGCGCATAGCAGGGCAAGTACTGAGACCGACACCAACCGGTTTGTCATCCCAGCGAACGCTGGGATCCATCTTGATCTTGCTGTTGCCGTTGATGCCGCCATTGCCGTCGCTTCCGCCTCCGCGCCCAAAGTCAAAATGGATCCCAGCGTGCGCTGGGATGACGGCATGGGGTTATGCCGGGATGACGGCTGGAAAATGGCGAGCACCTTCATTTCCAACCTCCCATCGCCGCTTCCTGCCCCAGCATGAAATCCGATTTCGGCTGTCTTGAAGGATCATTGCGGTCGTAGATTCGCGCGCCGTCGATGTACACCTGCTCGGCGTGCGCATACACGCTGAAGGGATTCTGGTTCCACACCACCACATCGGCCATCTTGCCTGCCTCCAAGGTGCCGGTCTTTTCCAAGATCCCCATGGCCTTGGCCGGGTTCTGGGTAAGCCAGCGGATCGCGCGCTCGGGCGGAATGTCGATGCCCACCCGGCGCGCATGGGCCATCACCTTGGCCGCTTCCTGGTTGAGGCGCTGGATGCCTTCGTCCGAATCCGAATGCACGATGGCGCAGCTGTTGGCCGGCCGGTCGACCAGCGCGATGTTTTCCTGGATGCCGTCGAAGGCCTCCATCTTGAAGCCCCACCAGTCGGCCCACAGCGCGCCACACACGTTCTCGGCGGCCAGGCGGTCGGCCAGCTTGTAGGCTTCGACGCCATGGTGGAACGCGGCGACCTTGAAGCCGAATTCCTTGGCCAGGTCCAGCATGGTGGCCATCTCATCGGCGCGATAGCAGTGAATATGCACGCGGATCTCGCCGTTGATGGCGCCGGCCAGCGTGTCCAGCTTTAGATCGCGCTTGCCGCCGCTGTCGCCGGAACTGTCGGCGCTGTCGTCGCCCTTGGCGCGTTCCCACCAGCGCTTCTTCTTCGGCGTGGCCGGCTTGGGCGAATTTTTTTTCAGGTATTCGCTGGCGTCGATGAAGGCGGCGCGGTAGCCGGCGATGTTGCCCATGCGCGTCGATGGCCCGCCTTTCTGGCCGTACACCCGCTTGGGATTTTCGCCGCAGGCCATCTTCAGGCCCCACGGCGCTTCCGGAAATTTCATTCCCTGGTAAGTCGTGGCCGGCACGTTCTTCAAGGTCACTCCGCGGCCGCCGACCAGATTGGCCGATCCCGGCAACACCTGCAGCGAGGTGACGCCGCCCGCCAGCGCGGTATGGAAACCGGGATCCTGCGGCCACACCGAATGCTCGGCCCACACGTTGGCAGTCACCGGCGCAGTCGCTTCGTTGCCGTCGCTGTGCGCGCTCATGCCGGGGCTGGGATACACGCCCAGATGCGAATGCACGTCGATAAGGCCCGGAGTGACCCAGCGGCCGGTGCCATCCACCCGCGTCGCGTCCGCGGGCGCCGCCAGTGCGCGACCCACCGACACCACCTTGCCGTCCTGCAGCAGCACATCCGCATCGTCGAGTCGCTCGCCGGTGCCGGTTAGCACCGTGGCGTGCTGGATCAGCACAGGCCCTGCCGCGATAGCGCGGTAGGTGCTGGGATACGGATCCTGGGTGAAGCGCGATTTCGCGGCGGTGGCGCCGACAAAGCCGCACACGGAAACGAGGCCGGTGACGGCCAGCAAGGCAATGCGCATGGTGAATCCCCGACGATGCAGCCTGAAAACTAACCGCCACGGTGGGTGCTTGCCAAGTGCCGCGCCGGAACCGCATGCCACAATTGGCACGACACACGACAAGAGAGCGATGCGATGAAGGACAAGAGCGAAATCGTCGACAACTGGCTGCCGCGTTACACCGGCGTGCCGCTGGACCAGTTCGGCGAGCACATCCTGCTGACCAATTTCGGCGGCTACCTGCACGCGTTCTCGGCATTGACCGGCGCGCCGGTGGTCGGCCTGGACCGGCCGATGGCCAGCGCCACGTTCGATGGCATCACCATGATCAATTTCGGCATGGGCAGTCCGAATGCGGCGACGATGATGGACCTGCTGTCGGCGATCATGCCCAAGGCGGTTTTGTTCCTGGGCAAGTGCGGAGGACTGAAGCGCAAGAATCAGCTCGGCGATCTGGTCCTGCCGATCGCGGCGATCCGCGGCGAAGGCACCAGCAACGACTATTTATTGCCCGAAGTGCCCGCCTTGCCGGCCTTCGCGTTGCAACGCGCGGTGTCCACCATGATCCGCGACCTGGGCCACGACTACTGGACCGGCACCGTGTTCACCACCAACCGCCGCGTTTGGGAACACGACGTCGAGTTCAAGGAATATCTGCGCAAGCTGCGCTGCATGGCCATCGACATGGAAACCGCGACCATCTTCGCCGCCGGCTTCGCCAACCGCATCCCCTGCGGCGCGCTGCTGCTGGTCAGCGACCAGCCGATGATTCCCGAAGGTGTGAAGACCGAAGCCTCCGATGCGCGGGTCAGCGCCGACTTCGTCAATCGCCACATCAACATCGGCATTGAAGCCCTGAAACTGATCCGCCGCCACGGCAAATCGGTACGGCATCTGCGCTTCGACGAATGAAAGGAGAACGGGCATGAACCAGGCAGCCGAGATCGTTGCGTTCTGGCGCGATGCGGGCAGGGACAAGTGGTTCGAGCGCGACGAGGCGTTCGATGCGGAGTTCGAGCGGCGCTTCCATGTGGCGCATCTGGCAGCCGCACGCGGCGAATACGAATCGTGGCTGGCATCGGCGGAAGGCGCGCTGGCTCTGCTGATCCTGCTGGATCAGTTTCCGCGCAACTGTTTTCGCGAGTGCGCGCATTCCTATGCCACCGACGGATTGGCGCGGCACTATTCGCATCGGGCAATTGCGGAAGGCTTCGACCTGGAAGTCGGCAACGAACTAAGGATGTTCTTCTATCTGCCGTTCGAGCATTCCGAAGCGATGGCCGACCAGGAGTATGCGATCGAACTGTTTACCAAGATTGGCGACGACGAGCTGATGCAGTACGCGGTATTGCACAGTGACCTGATCGCGCGGTTCGGGCGGTTCCCGCATCGGAACAAGGCGTTGGGGCGGGAATCGACTCGGGAAGAGCTGGATTATCTAGCTAGTGGTGGGTTTAGTGGGTAAAGAGGTTGTTTCCTTCTCCCTTCGGGAGAAGGTGCCCGGAGGGCGGATGAGGGTACGGCAAGCGCGCATAGAGTGGGATGCTCCGTACCCTCACCCCAACCCCTCTCCCGCAGGAGAGGGGCTCAAGAAGATCAATATTTCGCGAGACCCGAGCCGATCTCATCAGCCCACGCATTAGTCCCACCCACCACGTTGTAAACGTTGCTGAAACCCAGTGCACGGAATTCCTCGGCAGCCTGCTGGCTGCGCCCGCCACTGCGGCAGAGGAAGGCGATGGCGGTGTCTTTCGGCAACGCTTCAAGTTCGGCGCGGCCGTTGCCATCGAACGTCTTGAACGGCAGCTTCACCGCAGCGACGGCGCGCTCTTCCGCCGGACGTACATCGACCAGCAGCACTTCGCCAGCGGCTACACGCACGTCCGCTTCGGCCGGCGACAAGGTCTGCACGGGTTTGGGCGCGTTGGGATTGTCGATGGCCAGGCCCTTGCCGCGGATGTCGTCCACCCAGTCGATGACGATGCCGTCGGCGCGGCGCGCGCTGGCCAGGTCGAACTGGATGCGCACGCCATTGGATTCGGCGGCGATGGCGTTGGCGTCGAACTGGGCCAGCTGGAAGTTGGGCTGGAATTGCGCGTTGATCGATAAAGCCAGCGCGCCGCCTGGGCCCGCATCGGCGGCGGCGTTGGCCAGCATCTCGGCTGCGGCCGGAGTGACGGTGATCGACGGCGGCGTGCGGTCCGGCGCGGCAACGCCCAGCAGCGAGGCGAGTTCGCCGGAGTTGCTCATCTGCTCGATGATGTCGCTGCCGCCGACCAGTTCGCCATCGATGTACAACTGCGGGATGGTCGGCCATTCGCCATAGGCCTTGATGCCTTCGCGGATGTCCTGGTCGGCCAGCACGTTGACGTGTGCGTAGTCGATATCAAGCGCCGACAGCGCGCCCACGGCCTTGGCCGAGAAACCGCATTGCGGCATTGATGGCTGCCCCTTCATGAACAGCACCACGCGATTGGATTGCAGCAGGGATTCGATGCGGGAACGCAGTGCGGGATCGAGGGACATGGGGGTTGCCGGGTTTTTCAGGAACGGGGATTTTACGCCGCATGGCATGATTGCGGCATGACCATGCCGGAAACACAGAATCGCAGCCTGCACCGCGTGCCACGCCATCCGCATGCGTGGTGGGTGCTGGCGCTGGGGCTGCACGCGGCGGTGGGCGTGGCGTGGTGGCAGTGGGGTTGGCCGGTGGGGCTGGCATGCCTGTTCGCGACCCATATGCTGTTCCTGTGGGGAACCATGCGACCGCAATCGTCCTTGTTCAGCCCGGTGCTGGAGCGCCTGCCGACCAGCGAACAACGCGTGTGGCTGACGGTGGACGACGGCCCTTCGCATGAAACCATCGCGCTGCTCGACCTGCTGGATCGCTATCAGGCGCGCGCCACGTTTTTCCTGGTCGCCGACCGCGCGGCCGCGCATCCCGACCTAGCGCGGGAGATCGTGCGTCGCGGGCATGGCATCGGCAACCACAGTGCTTCGCATCCCCAGGCATGGTTCTGGGCGCTGGGGCCGCATCGCATGGCCAGCGAGATCGACGGCGCGCAGGCTACGCTGCAGGCGGTTACCGGCATCACGCCGCAGTGGTTCCGGGCCGTAGTCGGCATGGCCAATCCCTTCGTTGCTGCGCCGTTGAAGAAAAATGGATTGGCGCGGGTGGCGTGGAGCGCGCGTGGTTTCGACGGCGTGCGTGGCGAACCGGTGCAGGTGGTGAAGCGCATCGTCGATCAGCTTCAACCGGGCGCCATCGTGTTGCTCCACGAAGGTGCGCCGCATGGCAACAACCTGGCCATCATCGAAGGCGTGCTGCAGGCGATGCAGGAGCGCGGCTACAGCAGCGTGCTCCCCGAAGACCTGTCCCCCGAAGGAGTTTCCTCCTGGGCGTAGGAGCTGCGTAAGCTGTGACCGCACGCTCAAACAGCTGAGCAATCGACACGAATGCTTGGCCGTGAGCTCCAAGGTCGCAGCTTACGCAGCTCCTACAGTGGGTTTGTGGGTAGGTCGGGGCTACGTCCCCGACGCCGGCAATTGGTCGGGGGCGTAGCCCGACCTACTTGCTGGCGACGATCAGCCAGTTGTTGAACGGCGTGTTGCCGTATAGCGGCGCGAAGCTGGTCTGCAGGCCGGCGGCAACCAGTTGCGCGCGCAGGGCATCGGCGTCGGGATAGCACTTGGGGCGGAACTGCATCCAGCCGATCAGGTTGGCGAGGCGATCGGTGATGCGACTGGTGCGGCCGCGGCGGCTGTCGTCGCCCAGTGCGGTGCGGATCACCAGTCGCGCACCGGGCGTCAGCATGGCGATGGCATCGCTGATGAGTTTCTCCTGGTCTCCGGCGCTGAGGTATTGCAGCACATCGAGAATGGCGACGCTGCCCGTGTGCGCCGGCGGACCCTGCGCCAGATCGACGACCTCGAACGTGGCGTCGTGCAGCAGGTTCTTGCGCGCCACTTTCTCCGCGCGCGCGATCTTGGCCGCATCGTTGTCCACGCCGCGGTAGGCCATCACCTGTCCATCCAGGCGCAAGGCATGCGCCAGCAGGCCCAGGCCGCAGCCCAGGTCCAGCACCGGCGCATCGCTACCGCGCAGGGCATTCAACACGCCGGGATACAGCGGATCGCTGCCCAGTTTGGCGCGCGTGTAGTAATAGTCCCAGCGATTGCCCAGTGGATGTGGCGGCAGGAACGCGCGCGCAATGCGCGTGGCGGTGGCGGCATCGAAGGGTTGGGTCGGCGAATGGTTCACCGGGCCGCGACCAGCGCGCGTGCCACGGGTAAAGCCAGTCGCGTCCACTCCGCATACATCTTCGCCGAAGGGTGCAGGCCATCTTCGGCCAGCATGTCCACTTCGCCGCCGCGATAGCGGCTGGCTGCGGTGATGTCGACGAAGGCGACGCCACGCTGCATGCACACCTGCATCGCGACCGCGTTGAACGCATCAATGGCCGCGGAGATCGAGCCGGGATCGCGGCCTTGGGCAAAGGGCGTCACGCCCCAGTCGGGAATCGACAGCACCAGCACGCGTTCCGGCTTGCCTTGCGCGAACCCGATGGCGCGCTCCAGCAAGGCGGCGAACTGCGTGCGGTACTCGTCCACACTGCGCTCGCGATACTGGTTGTTGACGCCGATCAGCAGACTGACCAGGTCGTATTCGGGCAGCGGATGCGCGGTGTCGATTGCCGCGTCCAGTTCGTCGGTGGTCCAGCCGGTCTGCGCGATGAGCGTCGGGTCCGACAGCGGAATTCCGTCCGCGCGCAGTGCCTGCGCCAGTTGCACCGGCCAGCGGCCGGTTTCTGGTACGCCTTCACCGATGGTGTAGGAATCGCCGAGGGCGAGGTAACGCAGGTCGGCCGCGGCAGTGCCAGGAGCGGTACGGAACAGCTCAGTCATCAGCAATCGTCATCATGATCGTCATCCCAGCGAAAGCTGGGATCCATCTTGATCTTGCTGTTGTCCTTCGTCTGGGCATCAAAACCAAAGTCAAAATGGATCCCAGCGTTCGCTGGGATGACGGCAAGGACGTCACGCCGCCGCAGGCCGCGACTTCGGCTTGTTGATGGGCACCACCTTGGTCGCCGCTTCCGCACGACGCGTCAGTACGCGGTCGATGCGGGCGAACACTTCGCGCATGGTGTCGGCGTCGGGCAACAGAGTGACCCGGAAATGGTTGCGGTAGGGCACATTGAAGCTGGAGCCCGGCACCACCAGCACGCCCTCGCTTTCCATCAGTTCCAGTGCGAATTCGTGGTCGTCGAAACCTTTCGCTGCGGCGCCGATCACTGCAGGGAATGCGTACAGTGCGCCGGCCGGTGCGACCAGTTCCAGATGATCGCTGGCCTCGCAGGCTTCGATCACCGCGCGACGCGTTTCGTACAGGCGTCCACCCGGTGCGCACAGGGCCGAGATCGTATCCGGTCCATTCACCGCCGCTTCCACCGCGTACTGCCCCGGCACGTTGGCGCACAGGCGCAGCGCGCCCAGCAGGTCCATGGCGTGGTGGAAGTTGCCGACGACTTCGCCATCGCCGGTCAGCAGCGCCCAGCCCACGCGCCAGCCGCAGGCGCGGTGCACCTTGCTCAGGCCGCTGAAGGTCAGGCAAGGCACGTCGCCGGCCAATGGCGCGACGGGTTCGAACTTGGCCTGGTCGTAGAGCACCTGGTCGTAGATCTCGTCGACCATCAGCAAGAGGCCATGCTTGGCGGCGATGGCGACGATGCGTTCCAGCAACTCGCGCGGATAGGTCGCGCCGGTCGGGTTGTTGGGATTGATCAGCACGATGGCGCGGGTGCGTGAAGACACCAGGGTCTCGATTTCCGCCGGATCGGGCAGGAAGCCGTTGGCCGGCTCGCAGCGGTAATACACCGGACGGCCGTCGTTGAGGATGGTGGCGGCCGACCACAGCGGATAGTCAGGCGAGGGCACCAGTACTTCGTCGCCGGGATTGAGCAGCGCGCGCAGCGACAGGTCAATCAGTTCGCTGACGCCGTTGCCGATGAAGACGCGGTCGGGGTTCGCTGCAATCACGCCGCGACGCTGGTAGGCGGCGGCGACAGCATCCCGTGCGGCGGGCAGGCCCTGCTGATGGGTGTAGGGGTCGGTGTGGTCGATGTCGCCGGTGATGGCGCGTTGCAGATGCTCGGGCGCGCGGAAACCGAAAGCACCCGGATTACCGATGTTCAACTTGATCAGCTTGCGGCCCTGGGCCTCCAGGTCGCGCGCACGGCGGGCCAGTTCGCCGCGGATCTCGTAACGGACTTCGGACAGACGCTCGCGGGTGGCGAGCACACGCGGGGAGCGGCTGTCGGTGGACGTTTTGATCGGTGGCGTTGACATCGGAGCGGTCTGACGGCGGAAAGTCCCGATCTTAGCGGAATTGGCGCGAATCGCGGCGATCCGGCCCGGATTCGCGCGTAGGTCGGGGCTACGCCCCCGACGCCCGGAATCTCTCAACCTCCCGCGCTTCGGGGGTGTAGCTCCGACCTACTTCCTTCGCTGTGAGGGTCGGGGGCGTAGCCCCGACCTACGTACAATGCGCCCATGCCTGATAAACAGCTCGATTTCCCGACCCTGCGCCTGATCGGCTGGCCCTATGCGGGCCTGCCCGAAGACCCGGCGTGGGCGGCAGCTTTCGCCGCCCATCCGCTGGCTGCGCCGGCGCGGGTCAGCGAACAGCACCGCTCCGGCTATGTGGTGGCCGACGGCCCCGACGCCGCGCTGAAAGCCGAGTCGTTGCCCGAATGGCAGAAGCCGCGCTTTCCTTCGCACGAACGCGCCGCAGTTGGCGACTGGGTTTTGCTGGAAGGCAAGAAAATCGTCGCCCTGCTGCCACGCCATACCTCGATCAAGCGCGGCGCGGCCGGCGAGCACTACCACCAGCAGGTGATCGCCGCCAACGTGGATACGGTCTTCATCGTCTGTGGGCTGGACGATGACTTCAATCCGCGCCGCATCGAACGCTACCTGATGCTGGTGGGCGGCGGCGGTGCCGAACCGGTGGTGGTGCTGACCAAGGCCGACCAGACCGACTACGCACCCGACGCGGTCGAAACCCTGGCCGAACTCGCCGCGCAGAACATCACCGTCTGCGCGGTCAACGCCAAGGACCCGGCCAGTGTCGCGTCGCTGCACGGCTGGCTGGGCGCAGGGCGGACTGCGGTGCTGGTGGGCTCCTCGGGCGCGGGCAAATCCACGCTGACCAATACGCTGCTGGGCATCGACAAGATGAAGACCGCCGCCGTGCGCGAGAACGATTCGCGCGGGCGCCACACCACCACGCACCGCGCGCTGATCCCGTTGCCTTCCGGCGCCTGCCTGATCGATACGCCGGGCATGCGCGAGTTGAAGCCGACTGGCGAGGAAGAGCTGGCCGAAAGCGGCTTCGCGGATATCGAATTGTTGGCGGAACAATGCAAGTTCCGCGATTGTTCGCACCAGACCGAACCGGGTTGCGCGGTGCGCGCGGCCATCGAGCGCGGGGATATCGATGAAGAACGTTTCATCAATTACCTGAAGCTGCGCGATGAGGTGGCCGTTGCGGCGGACAAGCTGGCAGCGCGCTTGGCGCAGGCCAACACCAAGGTCGGTGGACGGCCTACGGGCAAGCGGTCGGATGAAAGACACGGGCGGCATTAGCGCCGTATCCGTAAACATCGGGCATAACCCTTCCCCCGTTTACGGGGGAAGGTGCCGAAGGCGGATGGGGGTGCTCTTCGCGCGATTTCTAGCCAAAAAGCGTTTCGCGCTGAAGCGCGAGTCACTTTTCTTTGAACGGCAAAGAAGCGCTTTTCAACAGCCGAATGGCTGGTCAAAGTAACCAAAAGAAAGCCGCCCTGGCGTCGCGCCCAACGATAGAGCCGTTGGGTCCGCAAGCGGGCCGGGACAACCGTAAGACACATCCTGTGTCTACGGAAACGGCGCACATCCATGTGCGCCGCCCCTGCGGGGTTGTACCCGGCCCGCTTGCCGCTACTCATGGGGTAGAAGGCGAGAAGCAAGAAGCAAGAAGCAAGAAGCAAGAAGCAAGAAGCAAGAAGCAAGAAGCAAGAAGCAAGAAGCAAGAAGCAAGAAGCAAGAAGCAAGAAGCAAGAGCGATCCGGTTGCTACGCCATCACGAACGGCCGCGATACCTTGCGTACCTGCTCAATGAATTTCTTCTGGATCGGTGTCAGGCGATCATCCTTGCGCGAGACCACGTACAGCGGCACTTCCAGCTCCGGTTCCACCGCGCGTACCTGCAGCGCGTCGTCGTTGGCACCCAATGCGGTGAACGGGTCCACCAGCGCCACGCCCTGTCCATCGATTACCAGCGCCTTGGCCAATTGATAGGTCTGCACGTGTACCGAAATCTTCGGTTCCGGGTTCAGGTATTGCAGGTGCGCGCGCAGACGCCGGCCCAGACTGTCGCGCACGGCGATGCCGATCATCGGCACGCCGGCCAGTTCGGTCAGGCGCAACGGCTTGCGCAGTTGGGTCTTGTTCCACCAGCCGCGTGGCGCGATCGCCATCAGCCTGCCGTGCAGCAGTTTTTCCTGATGCAGGCCGGGGTGGGGCATTTCCTGCAGGGTCAGGCCCAGGTCGTTCTCGCGCAGCAGCAGCGAGCGCTGCATTTCGTGCGAGTGTTCGGTCAACAGTTCGATCGAGGCATCGGGAAACTGCTTGCGCAACAGGGTGATGGCGCTAGGCACCACCGCCTCGGCCAGCGCGGGTGTACTGACCACGCGCAGGTGCTGCTGGTCGGAGCTGCGGATGCTCAGCGAGAGCCGGCGTAGTTCGCGCAGTTCGTCGGAAATGTTCTCGATCTTTTCGCGCAGCAGCTGACCTTCGTCGCTCAGTTGCAGGCGGCCGCCCTTGCGCGAGAACAACGCGAATCCCAGCTCACGCTCGGCCTGTTGCAGCAGCTTGGTGGCGGCCGGCTGCGAGATGCTCAGCAGTTTGGCTGCGCCGGTCAAGGTGCCCGCTTGCAGCAACGCCTGGAAGATTTCGATGTGGCGTAGGCGCATGGGGTGCTCTGAAGGTGGAGATGATGGGAAGCGAAAAGCGGAAAGCGGAAAGCGGAAGGCACAAAGTCAAAATGGATCCCAGCTTTCGCTGGGATGACGGCTTAGATTTTCCCGATTCCCGATTCCCGATTCCCGATTCCCGATTCCCGATTCCCAAGCTAATGCCAGAAATTCAGGAACCCCGTGATGATCAACGCATTGGTGAAGTCGATGAAGAATGCGCCCACCAGCGGTGCCACCAAGAAGGCGCGCGGCGCGATGCCGTAGCGTTCTACCAGGGTGCGCATCACCGCCATGGCATTGGCGGTGGTGCCCAGCATGAAACCGATGAAGCCGCCGCCCATCACTGCCGCGTCGTAGTCGCGTCCCATCAACCGGTACACCACCCAATAGGCAAAGACAGCCACGACCGCCACCTGCAAGGCCAGATTAAGTAGCAGCGGACCGGCCAGACCCGCCAGTTCCCACAGTTTCAGGTTCATCAGCGCGACCGACAAGAACAAGGCCAGGCAGACATTGCCGATCAGGTCGATGGTTGGCAGCGACAGCTTCAGCCACCCGGTCCGGTCATCCAGGTTGCGCACGAAGGCGCCGACCAGCATGGCGCCGATGTAGGCCGGCAGGGTCAGGCCCAGGGCGGCGAAGCCCTTGCCGATCCACGACCCCAGCCACATCGCCACCAGAATGACCACGATGCACTTGATCGCATTGAACTCGCGCCGTTCGATGCCGATCTGGCCGGATTCCTCGTGCACGGTCGGGTCCGGCAGCGTGTCCGCGTCGGCGCCGGCAGCGGGGTGCTTCAACTGGCGCCGCTGGATCAGCAGCGTGCTGACCGGGCCGCCGATCAGCCCGCCGCAGATGATGCCGGCCATCGCCGCGGCAATCGCCACCGATTCGGCGCCCACCACGCCGGCTTGTTCAAACAGTGGCGCGAACGCCAACCCGGTCGCCGGACCACCGGTCAGCGTGGTGGAACCGGCCAGTACACCAAACAGCGGATGCAAACCGAACAGGCCGGCCACGCCGATGCCGATCAGATTCTGGACCACCGCAAAGCCGCTGGCCAAAGCCAGGAACAACGCCACCTGGCGGCCGCTGATACGCAGCAGCGACAGGCTGGCGTTGGCGCCGATGGTGGTGAAGAAGGCGATCATCAGAGGTGCCTGCAGGCTGGTGTCCAGCTTGAACGGGGTCACGCCCTGGCCATGTGCGAACAGGACCAGCAAGGCCACCAGCAGGCCGCCGACCACGGGTGCCGGAATGTTGTAGCGCCCCAGCAGCGGCAGCCAGCGGCACAGCGCATAACCGGCGAACAGGCTCAGTCCGCCCAGGGCCAGGGTTTGTACGGCGTCCAGTTCCAGCATGCATCGCTCCTCGTCGGTGATTCGGCCCAGGTCGGTGCAGGGTCGGCGATCAGCCCCTTCCGGCGCAAACCGGATCGATGCGGTCAGGGCATCTATTCGGCGTACTCGCCCCAGAAGCCGGGCGGCGGAGGCGTCAATCGGCCATGGCGGAAGCGCACGCCACCGGCCATGTCCTGTTGCAGCCACCATGGCCCATCCAGATCGACGAAGGACGCGTGCCGCGCCACGTGCAGTGCCGGGGCGATGCCCAGCGAGGAGGCCACCATGCAGCCAACCATGATCGTAAAACCGCCCGCCTGTGCGGCTTCGAGCAGGCGCAGTGCTTCGCTGAGACCGCCGGTCTTGTCCAGCTTGATGTTGACCGCCTGGTAGCGGCTGCGCAGTTGCGGCAGGTCGGCCGCGACATGGCAGGATTCGTCCGCGCAGATCGGGCGTGCGGGCACGAAACCTTCCAGCGCGTGGTCCTCGTGGGCCGGCAGCGGTTGTTCGACCAGCGCCACATCGTTCTCCACCAGCACCGGTTGCATGGCCTGCAGCAGGGCCATGTCCCAGCTCTCATTGGGGTCCACGATCAGTCGCGATTGCGGCGCGGCCTGGCGCACGGCGCGAATGCGCTCGGCTGGCGAGAAAGCATCGACCTTGATCTTTATCAGCGCCGCCGAGGCCACGGCCGCCGCGGCCACGCCCATGCGTTCGGGGGTGTCCAGGCTGAGCGTCAGCGCGCTGACTATTTCGGGAAGTGGCGTCTGCCCCAAATGCTCCGCGACCGAAACCCCGGATTGCCGGCATTCCAGGTCCCACAACGCCAGGTCCAGCGCATTGCGCGCCGCGCCCGCCGGCAGCAATCCCTGCAGATCGTGTCGCCCGGCCCCGGCTTCCAGGTCGGCACGCACCTGGGCGATCTGCGCCAGCACGAACGGCACGGTCTCGCCGTAGCGCGCGTAGGGCACCGACTCGCCACGGCCTTCGTGCTCGCCTTGGCGCAGGCTGACTTCCACCGTCTCGGCAGAGGTCTTCACCCCGCGCGCGATGCGGAATGGGGCCGTCAGCGGCCAGCTGCGGTGGGTAGCGCTCAGTTGGCGAAGCATGCGAGCAGCTTGTCGGCGATGCGGGCCACGCCTTGGGTCACTGGGTCCTGGCAGGGCAAGCCCAGTTGGTCTTCGATTTCGCCGCAGGCGCGAGCGGCTTCGTCCGGCGACAGGCGCGAGGTGTTCACCGCCACGCCCACTGCGATCACGTCCGAACTGGTCAAGCGCGCGGCCTGCAGATTGGCTTCCAGGCAGGTGCGCAGGTCGGGCAGCGGGTAGTGGGCCAAGCCGCGCATATGCGCGCGCCCGGGTTCGTGGCACAGCACCAGGGCGTCGGGTTGGGCGCCATGCAACAGGCCCAGCGACACGCCAGCGAAGGAGGCATGGAACAACGATCCCTGGCCTTCGATCAGGTCCCAGCCCTGGTCGTCGCGCGCGGGCGAAATCCATTCCACCGAGCCGGAAATGAAATCGGCCACCACCGCATCCACTGGCACGCCGGCACCGGCAATGAAGATGCCGGTCTGGCCGGTGGCGCGGAAGTCGGCCTTGAGGCCACGTCCGCGCAGCTCGCGCTCGATCGCCAGCGTGGTGTACATCTTGCCCACCGAACAGTCGGTGCCCACGGTGAGCAGGCGCCGGCCGGCGCGCGGCTTGCCGTTGCCCACCGCCAGCGCGGGTGGGTTGCGTGCGTCGAACAGATGGCGGCCGTTGCGTTGCGCTGCCGCCACGATCTGCGGATGCGAAACCAGGCGTTCATGCAGGCCCGACGCCACGTTCAACCCCGCATCCAGCGCAGCGACCACGTCACGCACGGTGTCCTCGTCCATGATCCCGCCGGCATTGGCCACGCCGACGATCATGGTGTTGGCGCCACGCGCGCGCGCTTCCACCGCATCCAGATCCGGCAGACCCAGGGTGGTGGCGCAGCCGCTGCCGCGCAGCTGGCCCACGCACCAGTCCGGGCGCCAGAACGCCAGACCACGTGCGGTCTTGGCGGCCAGATCGTCACGGGCATTGCCCAGATACAGCAGATAAGGCGGCGACCACTGGGCGGGAATCTGGCTTGGGTCGGAAACGGAAGAGAGCGAAGGCACGAGGAATCCTGCGGGAAAGAGGGTCGTAGCGCCCAAGATAGGCAACCCAGCGCCGGGCAGCCAATGAAAAGACGCGCGGCTCGATAACCGCAGGTTATACGCTTCGATTATTCCTGGCATGCGATGCGTATTTGCCGATGCGAGAGCAGCCGCTTTTGTTTTCCGGTAACCGCTGGACAACGGCTGATATAGCCCGGAGACGATGCATTTGTCGCGAACTGCATAAGATTCCTTCAGGGCGAAATGCCTGGAAGACTGGCAATGGCGCCAAAGCACACCGCCGGATAGCGCAACCGCAGCATCGGCATCGCTCGTTGCGCGCATGCAAACCCGGGGTGAGGAACGAACGGGTAGAATCGGGTTCTCCCCCGCCTAATGCACAGGCAAAAACTCCGCAATGTCCAACGAAGAGTTCAAGAAGGCCGCGCTCGAGTACCACCGCATTTCGCCGCCGGGCAAGATCAAGATTTCGCCGACCAAACCGATGGTGACCCAGCGCGATCTGGCGCTGGCGTATTCGCCGGGCGTGGCCTATGCCTGCGAGGCGATCGTCGAGAACCCCAATGTGGCCAGCGAGATGACCGCACGCGGCAATCTGGTGGCGGTGGTGACCAACGGCACCGCGGTGCTGGGCCTGGGCAACATCGGCCCGCTGGCCGGCAAGCCGGTGATGGAAGGCAAGGGCGTGCTGTTCCAGAAGTTCGCCGGCATCGATGTGTTCGACCTGGAGATCGACGAGACCGATCCCGACAAGCTGGTCGACATTATCGCCTCGCTGGAGCCGACCTTCGGCGGCATCAACCTGGAAGACATCAAGGCGCCGGAATGCTTCATCGTCGAGCGCAAGCTGCGCGAGCGGATGAAGATTCCGGTGTTCCACGATGATCAGCACGGCACCGCGATCATCGTCGGCGCGGCCATCTACAACGCGCTGGAAGTGGTCGGCAAGAAGATCGAGGACGTGAAGCTGGCCACCAGTGGCGCCGGCGCGGCAGGCATCGCCTGCCTGGACATGCTGGTGGCGCTGGGCCTGAAACCCGAAAACATCCTGGCCGTCGATCGCGACGGCGTGCTGTACACCGGCCGCCCGCAACTGGATCCGGACAAGGCGCGTTACGCGCGCGACACCGACATGCGTTCGCTGGCGGAAATTGTTGTCGGTGCCGACATCTTCCTGGGCCTGTCCGCCGCCGGCGTGCTGAAGCCGGAGATGGTCGCGACCATGGCCGACAAGCCGATCATCCTGGCGCTGGCCAACCCCAATCCGGAAATCTCGCCGGAAGACGCCAAGCGTGTGCGCCCGGATTGCATCATCGCCACCGGTCGTTCGGACTATCCCAACCAGGTCAACAACGCGCTGTGCTTCCCCTACATCTTCCGCGGCGCGCTGGATGTCGGCGCCACGGTGATCAACGAAGCCATGAAGACCGCCTGCGTCAAGGCCATCGCCGCGCTGGCGCGTCGTGAAGCTTCCGACCTGGGCGCGGCCTATGGCGACGAGATTCCCTGTTTCGGTCCCGAGTACCTGATTCCGCGTCCGTTCGATCCGCGCCTGCTGGTGGAACTGGCCGGTGCGGTGGCGCAGGCGGCGATGGACTCCGGTGTGGCCCTGCGCCCGATTGCCGACATGGCCGCCTATCGCGAGAAGCTGGGGCAGTTCGTCTACCGCACCAGCCTGATGATGAAGCCGGTCTACGACCGCGCGCGTGCCAGCCAGCAGCGCGTGGTCTACGCCGAGGGCGAGGAAGAAGTGGTGCTGCGCGCGGTGCAGATGGTGATCGACGACGGCCTGGCCTTCCCGATCCTGATCGGCCGCCCGGACGTGATCCAGACCCGCATCGACCGGCTGGGTCTGCGCATGCGCGAAGGCGTGGATTTCGAACTCACCAACCAGGACGACGATCCGCGCTTCAACGAATACTGGCAGTACTACCACGCGCTGACCGAACGTCGCGGCGTGACCCCGGCCGCGGCCAAGAACCTGATGCGTTCGCGCCCGACCCTGATCGCGGCGGTGATGGTGGCGCGCGGCGAAGCCGATGCGATGGTCAGCGGCATCGTCGGTCGTTTCCACAAGAAGCTGGGCTACGTGCGCAGCGTGATCCCGCTCGATCCGGGCGTGCAGTCCACCTCGGCCATGACCGGCGTGATCAACACCCAGGGCGCGTATTTCTTCCTCGACACCCATGTGCAGGACGACCCGACCGCCGAGCAGATCGCCGAAGCCACCTTGCAGGCGACCTATCGTCTAAAACTGTTCGGCATTGAACCCAAGGTCGCGCTGCTGTCGCATTCCAACTTCGGCAGCCACGACACGCCCGGCGCGCAGAAGATGCGCAAGGTGCGCGAACTGTTGCGCCAGCGCATGCCGAAACTGGAAGTGGACGGCGAAATGCAGGGCGACACGGCCTGGGACGAAGTCCTGCGCAAGCGCATGATGCCCAACACCACGCTCAACGGCCGCGCCAACCTGTTCGTGCTGCCCAACATCGACGCGGCCAACATCACCTACAACATGGTGCGGGTGATGACCGACGGCGTAGCCATCGGTCCGATCCTGATGGGCATTTCCAAGCCGGTGCATATCCTCACCAGCAGCGCCACCCCGCGACGCGTGGTCAACATGACCGCCATCGCCGCGGTCGACGCGCAGATCCGCGCCCAACAGAAATAGCCGCGGCAGTTCGTAACAACGACGCGCGATAGGCTGTTGTAGGAGCGACGCAAGTCGCGATGAAAGCTCTACTGGTGAAGCTTCATCGCGACTTGCGTCGCTCCTACAATGTTCTGTTTGCGGAACGACTGCGTGCATAACGCTCGTTTTCATCTGTCGTTCGGTAAATCTTCATTTGCCGTTCGGGTTTGCCCACGATTCGGGCCTGGCGCTTAACGAAGTCCTGCAAAACTCCCTGTGTGGCGAACATTGGTGTTCGCCGAATGCGGGAGTACGCATGACCCAGACAGAATCCTCGCTAATAAAAGTGACGCCGCCGTCGGCGGTCTATGACGGCACTGCGGCCACGCGTACTACAGTGGATGACGACGCGTCGACGGATCTCTCCGAAGCCCAGCGCGACATCTTCTTCGCGGCGGTGGAAACCACGCGCATGCCGATGACCGTGACCGATCCGCGCCAGCCGGACTGTCCGATCATCTTCGCCAACCGCGCCTTCCTGGAAATGACCGGTTACACCAGCGAAGAGATCATCGGCCGCAACTGCCGTTTCCTGCAGGGGCCCGATACCGATCCGGAAACCGTGGACAGCGTGCGTGAGGCGATCCGCCAGCGCACCGAACTGGCGACCGAAATCCTCAACTACCGCAAGGACGGCTCCAGCTTCTGGAATGCGTTGTTCATTTCGCCGGTGTACGGAAAATCCGGCGAACTGGTGTATTTCTTCGGGTCGCAACTCGACGTCAGCCGTCGCCGCGACGCCGAAGACGCGTTGCGCCAGGCACAGAAGATGGAAGCGCTGGGTCAACTCACCGGCGGCATCGCCCACGACTTCAACAACCTGCTGCAGGTCATGTCCGGCTATCTGGAACTGATCGAGCTGGCCGCGGAGTCCGAGGCCGCGCCGATAGACCCCCAGCGCCTCAAGCGCCACGTGGGCCGCGCGCGCGAAGCCGCTTCCCAGGCCGGCACGCTGACCCAGCAATTGCTCGCGTTCTCTCGCAAGCAGAAACTGGAAGGACGCGTGCTGAACCTCAATGGTCTGGTCAACGGCATGAGCGACATCGCCGAACGTACCCTGGGCGAAGACATCACCTTCAAGCGCGAACTCGCTGCGGATCTCTGGAACTGCCGCATCGATCCCACCCAGGCCGAGATGGCCTTGCTCAACGTGCTGATCAACGCCCGCGATGCGGTCGCCGGCAGCGAAACGCGCGAGGTCACGGTGCGCACGCTCAACGTCACCGTCGGCGCCGAGGATTCATACGCCTACGACAATCTGCCGCCCGGCCATTACGCCAGCGTCGCCATCACCGACAGCGGTCACGGCATGTCGCCGGCGGTGCTGGCGCGGGTGATGGACCCCTTCTTCACCACCAAGGAGGAAGGCAAGGGCACGGGCCTGGGATTGTCGATGGTCTATGGGTTCGCCAAGCAGTCCGGCGGCGCGGTGCGGCTGTATTCGGAAGAGGGCCATGGCACCACCGTGCGCCTGTATTTTCCGGCCGATGCGGGTGTTGCCTATTCGGCGCCGCTGGAACCTGGCCGGGCCAGCCATCGCCGGGGCAGCGAAAGCATCCTGCTGGTCGAGGACCGCCATGACGTGGCGGACCTGGCCAAGATGATTTTGGAAGAGCACGGCTACACCACGCATGTGGTCCACGATGCGAAATCCGCCTTGGATCTCATCGACAGCGGCACGCCGGTGGACCTGCTGTTCTCGGACATGATCATGCCCGGCCGCATGAATGGCGTACTGCTGGCGCGCGAAGTGCGGCGGCGCCGTCCGAAGATCAAGGTGATGTTGACCACCGGCTACTCGGACACTTCGATAGAACGCACGGATGCGGGTGGTTCCGAATTCGATGTGCTGGCCAAACCTTACAGCCGGCGCGAGCTGCTGCGGCGCACGCGTATGGCGCTGGATGGGCCGACGGGTGTGGCGTGAGGACCGACAGCCTCGCAATTCCAACCACTGGTATTCGTTCGTGATTGGCAAGATCCGTTCGTGGTGAGCCTGTCGAACCACGCTTCTTGCGGATCAAGTCAGTTCGTCATCCCAGCGAACGCTGGGATCCATTTTGACTTTTCTTTTCTTGCCTCTGCCGAAAGCTCATAGAAATCAAGAGCAAAATGGATCCCAGCGTTCGCTGGGATGACATCGTCCTTTATTTCGTTGCGGACAACCTGTCGTAACGCCCTCAATCCCCCAGCATGTCCCGCTGCAGCTTGTCGATATAGGCGTCGGCCTCGGCAGTGCTGGCGAAGATATTGCCGATGGGCAATGCCTGGACGATATCCAGCACCTTGCGGATCTGCGCCTGCGGATGCACCGCCAGGACCTTGCCGCGCGGCGCCAGCAGCTTGCGCGCGCGCAGGATCGAACGCACGCCCGCGCTACTGATGTAGTCCAGCCGCGCCAGGTCCAGCACCAGCACCATGGTCGGGGTGGCATGGGCCAGCAGCGGTTCCAGCGCGTCGTCGAACTGTTCGTAACTCTCGCTGTCCAGCCGGCCGGCCAGCACCACGTACTGGTTGCCATTGACCGGTGGGTAGGTTTCGATGTCCAGACTCACGCGCGACCCCGTTCGCAGCAACCCCGTTCGCAACTATCGAGCCGCATCAGTCGTCCTCGTCGGCCTGCAGCACTTTGCGCTGCATGGCATCCAGGTAAGCGTCGGCTTCGGCGGTGGAAGAGAAGATCTCGTGCATCGGCACCGCCTTGACCACGTCGAACACCTTCTGGATCTGCGCCTGCGGGTTGACCACCAGCACCTTGCCGCCATGCGCGCCCAGGGCCTTGCGCGCCTTGAAGATGGAGCGGATGCCCGCGCTGCTGATGTATTCCAGCGCGGCCAGGTCCAGCACCAACGACTGCAGGTTGCGGGTCAGCAGCGGCGCCAGCTTTTCGTCCAGATCCTCGTAGGTATGGGTGTCCAGACGGCCGCTCAGCACTACACGCTGGCTGCCTCCGGCGGCGGGCAGTACGTCTATGGACAGGCTCATCACAAAATCTCCGTTTGTGGAATGCGCAGAATGACGCGCAACAGGTTGGCGTCGTCGACACGACGATAATGGGTTTCTTCGGCGATGCGGCGAATGAGGTACAGCCCCAGTCCGCCGATCGGCCGATCCATGATGTCCACGTCCAGGTCGGGCAGCGGAGTGGACAGCGGATCGAACGGCGCGCCCTCGTCACGGAAATCCAGGGTCAGCAGGTCGCCGTCGATGGCGATGTTGACCGACAGCTCGTGCTGTCCCACCTGGTGTCCGTCGACCGCGCCGTGGACGATGGCGTTGCTGGCCAGCTCCTCCACGATCAGGCGCACGTCGCCGCGCACGCCCGGGTCGATGCCGTGCCGCTTCAGCACCGCCTCCAGGGAAGTGTTGAGGTCCTCCACCCGCGCGCGTTCACCGGGAACGATCAGTCGAATCAGCATCTGCGTCCTCCTCTGTCACCAACCTCCGGGCATGGTGCTCCGGATCGTTATCTTGATCCCGATCCGTGCCCAATGCCTGCTGGCTGCGTCGGATCGCCATCACGGTGATGTCGTCCGACTGCGGAGCCTCGCCGGCGAACCGGTGCACGTCGGCGATCAGCTGCTCGCAGTGTTCCTGGGCACTGTACCCCGAACCTACCGCCGCCAGCAGCCGTTCGCTGCCGTAGGCCTGGTTGTCGGCATCGAAGGCCTCGGTCACGCCATCGGTGTAGGCCAGCAGGCTGTCGCCCGGCTGCAGCCAGCCGTGCCACAGGCGGAAATCGGTGCTGACTTCAAAACCCAGCGGCGGGCCGGTGGGCACCGCGATGGTTTCCACATAGCCATCGGCATGCACCAGCAGCGGCGCTTCGTGGCCGGCGTTGGCCAGCGTGCATTTGCCGCTGCGCGCATCGATATGTCCGCACAGCACCGTGGCGAACATACAGGTCTCGTTGCCTTCGACCAGCCGCCGCGACGCTTCAATCAGGACTTCGGCGGGCGAATCAAAGGCATGCGCCGACACTTCCAGCACGGTGACCGCGCGGGCCATGAACAACGCTGCCGGCACGCCCTTGTCGGAGACATCGCCAATGGCGAACCACAGTTCGCCATCGTCACGCGCGAAAAAGCTGTAGAAGTCGCCGCCCACTGCCTTGGCCGCTTCCAGCATCGCGTGCGCTTCCAGGCGGAAGTCGCCCTGCTCGACGGTCAACGGCGGCGACAGCATCGCGTGCTGGATGTCGTGGGCGATGGACAGCTCACTCTCCAGCTTCTGCCGCGCCGCGCCCATCTCGCCAATCTCCACCAGCTGCTGCTGGATGGAGGTGCGTGCGTGCTCCAGCGTGCGCGCCATGCGCCCGACTTCGTCGTTGCGGCCGGTGTGCGGCACCGTCCAGTCGTATTGGCCACGGGCGAAGCGGCTGGTCGATTCGGCCAGCTGTTCCACCGGCCCGCTGATGAACCGCGCCAGGCGTTGCACCACCAGCATGCTGAGCAGCGCCAGCAGGGCGCCCAGGGCAATCAACAGGCCCAGCGGTTTCTGCACGTTGGACAGGATCAGCCGGTAGGACTGGGAAACGATCAGGCTCCAGCCGCTGTCACCGATGGGTTCGACCACGCTGTAGCGTTTTTCCTGCGTGCGGGCATCGGTATGCACGTAGTCCATGGTCTGGCCCAACCTGACCGCTGCGGCCGCGCCGGTCAGGTCGCTGCGGCCGTGGGCCTGGATATAGCTGGACAGGGTGTGATGCAGGGCCACGCCCGGTTGCGGATGCAGCGCCAACCGGCCATCGGGCGCCACCACCGTGACCCGCCAGCCCGGCAGGTGGGCCAGGCTTTCCACCTGATCGGTCAGCTCGCTGATCGGCAGGTCCAGGCTGACCATGCCGCGGGTGTCGCCGCCGCGACCGGCCGGGCGCAGCGGCAGGTTGTAGGTGACCATCCAGACCTTGCCCGCGGTCTGGTTGAGGTAGGGGGCAGACCACCAGCCGCCGGGCGAAGACAGCGTGCGCCGGTACCAGCGCTGGGCACGGTAGTCGTAGCGGTCGGCGATGAAGTCGCGGTCCCTGCCGCTGACGGCGATGTAACGGGCGAAGGGTTCATTGCCGGGATACTTGGGTTCCAGCACCAGCAGGCCGCCGGTGGCACCGGGCGTGGCCCGGATCATCGCGCGCAGGGTGTCGGTCAGGTCGGCCGGGCTCAGTGATGAATTGGCGGCCAGGTCCGACAGGCCGGTGGTGGTGATGGCAACGGTGCGCATCACGCTGTCGAGGCGCTGGCCGGCTTCCTGCGCACTGGCGCGGGTGTCCTGCTTGGCGTCGTCCAGGATCAGGCGATGGGCGAACCAGGCCGTCACCCCGGTGATCAGCAGCACCAGGAGCACGTTCATCGCGCCCGACCACAGCGCAATACGCGTGCGCAGGCTGCCGCGCCAACGCACAGCGTCGGCCGGCACCGCACTGCTGCGCTGCGCTGGTTCCAGTCCGGACATGCCGGGTAGTCCTTTGAATCCCCCGTCCCGATGATAGGCCAGCGTCGCCTGCCGTGCTGAGACCTGGACATCGATTCCAGACACCCGCTGCAACCCTGTGTCTTGCGTCCATACGCTGGCGTAGCGCAACCGGATTTACAGGCCCTGCGTTACACTCGCCGACTAACAAAAAAACGATTACGACCATGTCAGGCATGGTCCAACGGGAGTGGTGATGAACTGGTTGAACGACATGTTGCAGAGCGATCCGGATCCGCAGGAAACCCGCGAGTGGGTGGATTCCATCAAGGCGGTGATCGACGCCGAAGGCCCGTTGCGGGCGCACCAGCTGCTGGAAGGCATGGTGGAACTGACCCGCCGTTCCGGCGCGTTCCTGCCGTTCTCGCCCACCACCGAATACGTCAACACCATTGCCCCGGGGCTGGAAGCCAAGTCCCCCGGCGATGCGGCCATCGAATGGCGCCTGCGTTCCATCATTCGCTGGAACGCCATGGCCACCGTGGTCCGCGCCAACCGCAAGCCCGGCGACCTGGGCGGCCACATCGCCAGCTTCGCCTCCAGCGCCACGCTCTATGACGTGGGCTTCAACCACTTCTGGCGCGCGCCCAGCGACAGCCACCCCGGCGACCTGCTGTTCGTGCAGGGCCACTCCTCGCCCGGCATCTACGCGCGCTCGTTCCTGGAAGGCCGCATCAGCGAAGCCCAGCTGGACAACTTCCGCATGGAAGTCGACGGCCACGGCATTTCTTCCTATCCGCATCCCTGGCTGATGCCCGATTACTGGCAGACGCCCACCGTGTCGATGGGCCTGGGCCCGCTGGCCGCGATCTATCAAGCGCAGTTCATGAAGTACCTGGAGCACCGCGGCCTGATCGAGAAGTCCGACCGCAAGGTCTGGTGCTTCATGGGCGACGGTGAATCCGACGAACCCGAAAGCCTGGGCGCCATCGCGCTGGCCGGCCGCGAAGGCCTGGACAACCTGGTCTTCGTGGTCAACTGCAATCTGCAGCGCCTGGACGGCCCGGTGCGCGGCAACGGCAAGATCATCCAGGAGCTGGAAGGCGTGTTCCGTGGTGGCGGCTGGAACGTGATCAAGCTGCTCTGGGGCAGCTACTGGGATCCGTTGCTCGCACGCGACACCGACGGCGTGCTGAAGAAGCTGATGATGGAAACCGTCGACGGCGAGTACCAGAACTGCAAGGCGTTCGGCGGCAAGTACACGCGCGAGAACTTCTTCAACAAGTACCCGGAAACCGCGGCCATGGTGGCCAACCTTTCCGACGACGACATCTGGCGTCTCAACCGCGGCGGCCACGATCCGCACAAGGTCTATGCCGCCTACCACCAGGCGGTGAACACCCAGGGCATGCCCACGGTGATCCTGGCCAAGACGGTGAAGGGCTACGGCATGGGCGCGGCGGGCGAATCGCTCAACCCCACCCACCAGACCAAGAAGCTGGACGACGAAACGGTCAAGATCTTCCGCGATCGCTTCAACATCCCGGTCACCGACGCGCAGCTGGCCGACGGCCAGATTCCGTTCTATCACCCGGGCGAAGACTCGGTGGAAGTCCAGTACCTCAAGGAACGTCGCGCCGCCCTGGGCGGTTATTTGCCGCAGCGTCGCCGCAAGTCCACCGAATCGTTCGAGACACCGAAGCTGGAAGTGTTCGACCGTCTGCTGAAGTCCAGCGGCGAACGCGAAATCTCCACCACCATGGCCTTCGTGCAGACGCTCAACATCGCCCTGCGCGACAAGCAGCTGGGGCCGCGCATCGTGCCGATTGTTGCGGATGAAGCCCGAACGTTTGGCATGGAGGGCATGTTCCGCCAGATCGGCATCTATGCGCCGTTCGGGCAGAAGTACAAGCCGGTCGACGCCGACCAGCTGATGTACTACCGCGAAGACCAGTCCGGCCAGGTGCTGCAGCAGGGCATCAGCGAACCCGGCGCGATCTCGTCGTGGATGGCCGCCGGCACCAGCTACTCGGTCAGCAACGTGCCCATGCTGCCGTTCTACATCTACTACTCCATGTTCGGCTTCCAGCGCGTGGGCGACATCGCCTGGCAGGCGGCGGACATGCGCACGCGCGGCTTCCTGCTGGGCGGCACTGCGGGTCGTACGACATTGAATGGCGAAGGCCTGCAGCACGAGGACGGCTTCAGCCACCTCATCGCCGGTTCCATTCCCAACTGCCGCAGCTACGACCCGACTTTCGGTTTCGAAGTCACGGTCATCCTGCAGCACGGCATGCAGAAGATGATGCAGGAGCAGGTGGACGAGTATTACTACCTGACCCTGATGAACGAAAACTACACCCACCCGGAAATGCCGGAAGGTGCGGCCGAAGGCATCATCAAGGGCATGTATCTGTTGAAGGATGCGGGCAAGCCGAAGAAGGGCGAGCTGCGCGTGCAGTTGCTGGGCAGCGGCACCATCCTGCGTGAGGCGATTGCGGCGGCGGAATTGCTGGACAAGGATTTCGGCGTAAGCGCCGACATCTGGTCCTGCCCCAGCTTCAACGAGCTGCGTCGCGATGGTTTCGACGTGGAACGTTGGAACCGCCTCAACCCGGAAGCCAAGTCACCGCGCAAGGCCTACGTGACCACGCTGCTCGAAGGCCGCCAGGGCCCGGTCGTCGCCGCCACCGATTACGTGCGCGCCTTCGCCGACCAGATCCGCGCCTTCGTCCCGCAGACCTACACGGTCCTGGGCACCGACGGCTTCGGCCGTTCGGACACCCGCGCCAACCTGCGTCGTTTCTTCGAAGTCGATCGCTACTACATCGCGCACGCGGCCATTGCGGCGCTGGCGGCGGACGGCAAGATGACCGGCAAGGATGTGGCCAGGGCGATCAAGCAGTACAAGATTGATGTGGAGAAGGTCAATCCGGTCGGGGTTTGAGACGATTATGTGTAAAAGGACCTGTCGAATATGAAAATTGAAGAAATTGGATTCGACAGTTACAAAGCATTCGGCTCACAAGGCGATAAGCAGACGGCGCAAACCTTACGGTTAGCGCCGTTAACCCTTCTATTGGGCAAGAACAATAGTGGGAAAAGCGCTGCTGCACGCTTGCCAATTCTGCTAATGGGCGGGCTGGAGTGCAAAGATGAGCGTGTTCTGCCATTGGAAGTTAGAGGCCAGATATATGGGCACAACTTTCTGGATATTGCGTTCGGTGGAGACTTCTTTAGCAGGCCCCGTTTTTCGCTGCGTGCGACTCATGGCGGCGAGATACTCGATCTTGATGTGACGCTGTTCGTTCAGGGCGCGCTTTCGGCTGAAGAGCCGCCTCAGTTCTGGTCCTATCACATGGCCTCTCCAGAGCGGATGGACTACCAAATCGCTGAAGACCCGCGTGCTCAGGATGGTCCCCAGAGAAATTTCCTCCCATCAGACCAAAGGTGGGATGGCTGGAGAAAATGTGCAGCGGAAACATTGGACGAAATGGTTCATTTAGGGCCGGTTCGGTCACCAATTGCAATGAACTATTCGAATGAAACGTTTGTAGGTTTCGACCTTACTGGTCGAGATATTCCCCAGCTACTCCGAACTAACTCCGCTTTAGCAGAGCAAGTTGGTTCTTGGTATGAAGAGCACTTAGATGGCTGGCGACTTGGGCTTCAGAGGGATAGTTCAAGCTTCAGCCTGCGCATCGCTAATCAATCGAAGGTATCAACGAACCTGGCCCAAGCTGGAGAAGGGTTACAGCAAGTTCTACCTGTAGTGTCCCACCAGATGTGGCGACAGCAACTGAAAAGTTCCGATTTTTTGGACGTTGTCGAACAACCAGAATTGCATCTGCACCCTGCTGCGCAGGCACCTCTCGCGGATCTATTTATACAAACTGCGCTGAAAACCAACGGGCAAACTATAGTCGAGACAAATTCTGAAGGAATCTTGCTTCGCATTCAGCGCAGAATTGCCGAGGGGGTTATTTCGCCATCAATGGTTCGAATCTATTTTGTAGAGCCTACTGGGCTCGGCAGCGTCTTGCGCGAAATAAAACTGGATGAAAAGGGCGAAATGGATTGGTGGCCAGACGGCGTCTTTGAGGAAGATTTTGACGAAGTTTCTGCGATACGTAGAGCGCAACGAAAAACCAGCGAACGGAATCATGTCGAATGAATCTTGTCATCACGGAAGATGTTTTCAATGCGGATGATCCGACGCTCAGAATACTAGATCAAATAACCGACCGAGTTGAAGATGGTGTGCACCGACTGGAAATAAGGGATGCCGACCAACTTAAAGAATCGCGATTCTTTCAAGACGCTAGATCTACTCGTCAAAAATTTCTGCTTGCGGTAGCGTCGAGACCTCCCGCTCACCGAACATCAAGACGTACTCATCTTAGTGATGTGGTCATTGATTCGCCGAGCGCCGCGTTGCGCGCAAAGAGTGTTGCATATACGCCTCTTACGATTCTGGTCGAAGACCGCGAAGCGGACGGGATTCTACTCGAGATACTGGTTGAGAAGCAGGCGCCGCGCGAGCTAAGGGAGCTGTGGGATGCCGCATTCAAAGCCGTACCTGTTGGACTTGAATTTGTTACGTCCGGCGGCGTGAACGCAATGCCTCAGCGAGTTTCAAGAATGCTCGCTGAGGTTGGAAGCGGTAGGGCCTTAAGGCTTATTGTGGTATGCGATTCAGATACTCGTTGGCCTGGTGACACGGGGAGCTCTAGTCAAACATCAATCGATGAATTGCAGGCGCTATGCGCGGGCTCTGGAATCACGTGCCATGTACTCAATAAAAGAACTGCAGAGAATTACATTCCTGACGAAGTGTTTGTCGCAGCAAGTAGAATTCCGGCCAACCTATCCAATAAACCTCGTTTCGAGGCATTTCTTAGGCGGACATCCTCGCAGCGCGATCATTTCCCTGTAAAAGATGGAATGGGAAATGAAGAGAGGGATCTGGTTTTGGACGAGGGATTCTACCTGGCAGCTGAAGAGGGCGATTTGGATCTTCTAAGAGATCGGCTTTTCCCAAAAAGACCTAGGCTAATGCTCCAATTGCACAAAGAGTATCTCGGCGCATTTACCCTTGCTGGTTTACGAGATAGAGATGGCATCGGTGAGATCGATGCCCTTCTAAATATAATTGCAGTCGAGTTGTGAGGTCACATGGATATCGCTGATTCCGTCCCAGAAATTACGCCGCAAGTGGTCCACCTCGTAGATCTCCTAAAGAGAGCGAAGGAGGGTAGGTTACGTGTGCCTAAGTTTCAACGTGAGTATGTCTGGCGGAGACAGGACATAGTAGATTTGTTTGATTCGATTGCGCGCCAGTATCCTGTCGGAACTTTGTTTCTTTGGGGTGCTCAGCCAATACCAAGTAGTAGACCTAAGATTGGCCCTCTTACTTTGCCTGAGTACAAAGGGGAGACGTGGCTTGTGCTGGACGGACAGCAAAGATTGACAACGCTCGTTGGGGTTTTATTGGCGGACGAGGCGCAATGGAGTGCTGATCTGGATGAGGACCCCAACAGATGGCGTCTGTTCTTCGACGCGCAGGCGAACGCTTTCACACATGTTCGGGATAATGAAATCGTTCCATTAAACTATTTGCCGGTCCCCTCCCTACTAGATACGGTAAAGCTATTCTCCCAAGTTCAGAAACTGCTTTCATCTTCAGCATCTAAAGAAGAGGCTTTGGTTTGGGCAGCAAGAGCGCAAGAAGTGGCGCGTGCTATCCAAGGGTACCGAATACCGCTTGTAGAGATTAAAACGAACAGCCTAAGTGTCGCTGTAGAGAGCTTCTCCCGGCTCAATAAGAAGGGTAGGAGCATCGGCCAAGACGAAATGTTCTCCGCTCTGACATATCGAGAAGGAGAGTCAACGCAGTTCCATCTTGCTGCTGAAATTGATTCCGTGCAAAGTAAGTTGGTGCGCGCCGGGTTCGGCGAAGTAGAGAGAGAGGTAGTGCTCCGGGCGGTGCTTACGGCCGCCAACTTGGATCTCTACCGAACTGACTGGACCCGATTGGGTGACCAAGTAAAACAAGATGTGAGAACACAGCTGCCTGATGCTGTGGCAGAGGCCTCGAAAGGTCTGGAAGCTGCTGTTGCGTTTTTGAAAGAAATTGGCGTAGCAAATTCGAGAATGTTGCCTTACAGCATGCAATTAGTTGCACTTTCAGCGTTCTTCGGTCGAAACAAGACTTTCACGCCGGAGCAGCGCTATTTTCTGACCAAGTGGTTCTGGGCATCATCGTTCACTGGGTGGTTCAGCTCAGGCAATGCTGCGCTGATGAGAAGATTGGTTGATGAAATGCGAGATGATGTGTCGAGCAATCCTTCGCCAACCACTTTAAGGTATATGGACGTCTCAGAACCAGCGCTAACTGTTCCTCAGCGCTTTGACATGCGCAGTGCCAGAGTGAGGGCAACACTCTGCGTTCTGCTGGGTCACGGCCCGCGGAGCCCCGACGGGCAGTTGGTCTCTCTCGAGCGAGCGTCGGCCTTTCTTGTTGAGAGAGGTTCTGAGTCAATGTCTACGGTCTGCTATACAGTCCAAAGCGCAGACTTGCGGCGCAGTCCGGCAAATAGAGTCTTGGATGTTGCCCCAACTGTTCCGGGGCAAGCAAAAAAATGGTTGTTGGATTTAGACGAAAGTGTTCGAGATGAAGTATTGCTGAGTCATGCAATCGACCCAAATACCCTGGGTCTGCTCCGGCAAGGAGAGCATGATAAGTTCCTGCAGAAGCGTCTTGAGTTTATTAGCCACATTGAACACGAGTTTATGACCAAGGTTGGCGTGACCTTGCCGACGTCCAGCCAGCCTAGCCGTACTGCCATAGATTCTGATTCCACGAATGAGCGCACGGACTATTAAGGCCGTTGGACTTGTGTCAGTGATACTGATGCGTGACGGTCACCAGGTGAACTGGATTGAGTTGAGATGAATGCAATGCCGGCCACTACCGTCGTGTATGACAGCTACTGGGAGTTTGCGGCCGAGCGGTTGGCGATCTACTATCGACGACTCTCAAATCCAGCAGGTCCGTGGACCACCAACTTGGTCATGCGGTCCCACAGATTCACTAACGTCTTCCGGGCTTCTGACCGAGTAAGCCAGTTCCTCATCGGCGAAGTTCAATATGGAGCAGGGCGTTCACAGCAACATGCCGAGGTTTATTTTCGGACGCTGCTATTCAAGATATTCAACAGAATCGACACTTGGAAGCACCTCGAGGCGAAGCTAGGGCCGATCAGCTGGAAGCGGACGCAGCTAGAGCAAGTGGATGAGGTGCTCACTGAGATGATGCTAAGTGGAAAGAAGATCTATTCCGCTGCGTACATAATGCCGTCACCCCAGTTTGGGATGACACGCAAGCATTCGAACCATTTAGCACTTATCAGAAAAATGATGGCCGAGAGCATGCCTGAGAGAGTGGTGAATGCCAAGTCGCTGCAATCAGTGTACGAGCAACTCCTTCAATACTCCGGACTTGGCCCCTTCCTGGCCTTCCAGTACGCAATTGACTTGAACTATTCATCATTGATGGAATTCGATGAACAAGATTTCGTGGTGGCAGGGCCAGGCGCAATTGACGGTATTTCAAAGTGCTTCATCAATGGGCGTTCGCTGTCTGCAACAAAAATCATCAACCTCATGGTAGAGCGTCAACATGAGGAGTTCCGCCAAAGAGGACTTGTGTTCGATGGCCTTTTCGGACGGCCTCTGAAGCCCATAGATTGTCAGAACATTTTTTGTGAGATTTCCAAGTACGCGCGGGCAGCGCATCCTGAGATGGCCGGCGCTACCGGTAGGACGAAGATAAAGCAGAAGTATAGGGAGCAAGCGGCCCTTGAGGTGCCCAGCCCTGTATTTCCTCCGCAGTGGAACCTCGAGGCTGGAATTAGAAGCGCTGGTTTCGCTATGTGCCGTGCTATCTCTTAGCTATCTGCTAGTGCGACCGCGTTGCAAACCCAGTGCTGACTGATAAGCAGTGCCGAGACACGAAACACGATCGCTTTTCTATCCCACATAGCCTGCCTGACCTTGCCGAAGGTTCGGACGCTAACCTCGTCGTCGGCGCGCTCGACCACAGTTATCGACTCCAATTCCTCAGAGCTTGGGGATGAGAATCCCAAAGACGCAAGAACCGCACGTCGCTTTGCCTCCAGCCGCAACCCTTCCGATGCCGCAGCGATGTCCTCACCGATGCGACCTTCACTACTCGCGAGCACGCTTGCCGTTCCGAATCCTACGACCTGTCCCGCCAAGGGAATGAAGACGTGAGGATAGAATTTGAGGGACCTGGCTTCCAGGTCTATGGCCAAGGTTCCTTGTCCGTCGATCCTGAGTCGATGATAGGCGTCGTATCCTTCCAGTATCGCGTCTTCCCATTCCCAAAACTTATTCTTCTGTACTTCCAGTCCAAGAGTTAGGCCCTGAATTCGCTTTATGAACTTGAATGAGATGTCGGCGCGATCCCGAAACAGTCGGACTGGTCCTTCACCGTTCTCCGGGCCTGCAAGCTGTTTGCCTTCGGCATGAATAGTCTTGACGACCGCTTCTTCCACGATCTTTGCACGAGCGCCGTCTTCTATCTCGTCTACATCCTTGACAGCCTTCCGCTTCAGTCCCATCAGGTCACGCAGGACAGGTGACCAGCCCAGATGGGCGACGTTTGCAAGATGCATCACGTCATGGAAGCGGTAGCCATCGTCATCGTAGGCGTTGTCGCTCAGTTCGTTTCCTAGCTTTCTGCCTCCCCAATACATTTGTGCCTTTCCTTTGGCGGGAGTTACGAACGTGACTTCGAATTTGCGCGGAAACTGCTGACCCTCAGGGAAGCCGGCGTCATGTTTGATAACGTCGGATTTATCGCGATCCTGGCGATAGGCGACCTTCTCTACGTTCTTCTGTGCGACAGAGTTAAGGTCGAGACAATATATGCTGGCTAGTGCTGCGATGTGCCAGGCGATTTCGCCGAGGATGTCGTTGATAGCCCTGTCAGGTAGGAATTTATTAAGATGAAGTTCGATCTCAGGTAACAGGGACCGGAATAACTCTGCCGAAAGCTGATACAGGACTGCGACACAGACCTCGACCAGAGTCTTTCCCTGTGTCCTGGCAGTTAAATAGGCGACGGACTGATACTGACTGAACGTCATGTCGCGGGTGCTACGTCGGAACGACTTGGCGGCTTCGAGAAAGGACTCTCTGTTCTCCGCTCCGATCACATGGCGAATCAATTCGGACCGGGGGGAATCAGACGCCAATTCTCGACTCAAGTTTTGAATGTCGTGAATCAAGACATTTAGCGGACGCTTTGAGTTCTCGAGACGGGCGAGCGCAAAGCAGTACCACATTACGTCACCGAGTTCCTCCTCAATCTCTGGATTACTTGCGTCCCAGGCTTGGTCGCCGTCCTCTTGCAACAGGCGCTTCTTTATTGCGGAAGAAACCGAGCCGATCTCAGATGCTAAACCGTAGATAGCAATTTCCTTTCGTTCCTTCTCGGAATAATGCGCGAACTGGTCGGTCTTCTGAACGTGTTGATCGAATTCGGTGACTAGCATTGATTACCCGCCCCATTCCGGGTAGCTACGGCCTTTCGAAGTTAACTATTTCCATTTGATTGGCAACCCAATTAACCCGCGCGGCAGCCCTGAGAACCATCGCTCGACGGCTGCAATGAAACTAGGAGAGTAGTTGCATCTGTAATCCCTGACATTTGGGTAAAGATCCTCGCCCCTGAAATTCCGTAGGCGCGCCGGAATCTTGATTGAATCTTTGCCGAAGTAGACAAATTCTTGGGCCACTAAAACCCGGTCGGTGCTGCTGGTATCAGTGTCGAGATTCGCCTTGTTTAGCTTGCCGTCCTTGAAGCTGTGGTGTGACTTCTCCTGAATCCATCGCCCACGGCTGCCACGGTGGTAGATGTTGTCTCCAAACGCGTGTCCGGGGCTTGCATGAAAATTTGGACGTTTGATTGCGAATCGCGGGTCGTCCCAGTACTCCTGGAAGGTCCTGATCTCGGAAACCCGGAAGGCGCAGATTAAGTCGCCGACCCGCTTGTTCTCCGCGCTCCCGCAACCAAAAACCAAGCTACCAAGCTTTGCCATTCGTCGGATGCCGGGCTTGCACGTTGCGAGAGTGCAGAATCCGTGGAACGGATTAGGCGCGAAACCATAGTCGCGCGTGATCTTGTAGGAGTAGATCCCCATCGCTACTGGCACTTCTGATGTGGGATCTCACGTTCCGGGATGATTGAACCGTCCAATGCCTCCCAGACATTGTTTCCCTCAATGACGCTGGATAGGCGCTTGCTGCCCATCCGAATCATGGCGCCTGCCAAGGCAAAGCCCTCGGGATACACAGTCCGCCCTCCGCCGATCAGACCGACAATGCGTTTTCCCATCTGGCGGGAGAATCCAGCAGCACCCCCGATCTCCGCATCGTCGCCTTCTTCCGGGATCAAAAAAACACACAGATCGGCTTTCGCGATGCAATCCCTAAGTGGAGAAGAAAGTTCATCGCCACCAGACTTCAGGCTTTCGACTTCTTCCCGCGTTGCCATAACCTCGCACACTGAATAGCCACCGTCCTGCAGCTCGCCCCGGACACGCGGGACTTCGCTCTTCGTAGATTTGACAAATATCAAGCAAGCTTTCGCCTTTGCGTTCATGTCATCCCCAGTGTTAGTTAGATCCAAGTACAGCTAGCCAAGCCATAACCAGCCGGAAAATGGCGCTACAAAAACATCTGCATCACCCAAGACTGGGGCGCAAAAGGCGGCAACAGTCCTACCCATTCTGGAACATATCACCCAGTCGTCGCATAGGGCGCGACTGTGAACTGAAATAGGGGTTAGAGCAGGTTTCTGGTCCGGCTCTATAGGCTTCTATACGGCTCACATCCAACTCCATCATTGTCCCGGTCCAGATGCGGCCCATAACCAGGTTCACCGCGCTTAACCGGCGCGGCGCCTGCGGCTCGTGCTTCAGAACAGTTGGCAAACGTCCGGCCGCCAAGTGGTCGGGCAGGTGCCGAGCGGTTGGAAGGCGCCAACTGACTCCCAGGCTGATATTTCCGTTCAACCGGCGCCGGGCTGCTGCCGCGATGGCAGTGATAACCGCCGTTCTTGCGGTCGTTGTGGCAGCCCTCTTTATTTAGCCCACCACCATGCGCCCAGGCATTGCCCGCCACGATGGGCAACGCAAGCAGAATCAAACTGATTAGTTTCATTGGCACCTCTCCCCACGATTACCAACGCAAAACACATGCCAGATCGCGATATGACCTGTGGGCGGTGGTCGGGCAGACGGGTGTGAACTATTTACGTGTCCCGCAGCGTCACATTGCGTGAGAATTCCGCTGCAGGCGAGCCGCCAGTTGGACGTCGGACCGCATTGCAATCGAGTGTGCTGTTGAAAACCACTGGGGAGTGGCTGTGATCGAGAAACTATTGGAAGCCAGCAACGGGAAGCTGTTGATACCAGTGCTATGTGCCCTGGTGGGTGCTGTGTTGGTGAAAGGCGTGTTCAACCTGCACAGCTCCGTAGGGTGGGCTTAAGCCCACCGCTCTTCGTTCCGTAGCCAATGCAATTTGATGCATGGCAATGATGGGCCAAGGCCCACCCTACGTTCTATGCGTTGCGCCATCTTGATTGATCCACCGCGCAGGGATATTCGGCGTACGTTCCCGATTTGCCGGGTTGCATTGCTACCGCACGAATAGCAGATGAAGCCAGGAATCTTTTAGCAATAGGCGTAGCTATGCATGTTCGGGGTATGCAAGAAGACGGTGAAGCAGTTCCAATCTCAAGCACCACGGCCGGTTACATCGACATCGGTGCTCCACAAGGGCCCTGGGCTGAGTTAGCTCCACCAACCCAGCGCCTTTGGGTTGATATCGCGTGATGCCGGATCTGGTTCGCGATGACGCCGATTTCCAGTGTTGCCTTGACCACATCCATTACAACCCGGTCAAACATGGCCATGCTGATCGCGTCATGGATTGGCCGCATTCCAGATTTCGAATTGGATAAGCGTGGTGCCAACAGACGGGTGCTGCGTTTAACCCGCACATCACATGGTAAATGAATCTTCAATTGCGCAGCGTTGTGGTCACGCTCCGCAAACACAACGACCACGACACTGCTCGCACACCCCGCAACAGGAGCACACGCATGAAGCTTGCCCATACCCGTATTCCCCTGGTGATCGCCCTGTCCACCGCATTGGCATTCACCGTAGGCTGCAGCGACCGCACCGCCGATGACCGCGCCGCGATGGAGCCGGCTGGCGAACCCGCCGCGCAGGCCGAGCCGGCCCCGGCCCCGGTAGAGCCGATGACATCGGCCGATCCGGCCGCCGGCAACTCCGAGCAGCCGGGCACCGACACCTGGATCACCGCCAAGGTGAAAAGTGCACTGCTGGCCGACACAGACGTGGCCGGCCTGGAGATCAACGTAGACACGATCAATGGCGTGGTCACCCTGGCCGGGCAGGTCGCCGAACAGGCGCAGATCGACGAGGCCATCCGCCTTGCGCGCGGGATCGAAGGCGTGACCGACGTGCAGACCACCGGCCTGGTGGTCGGCGCCAAGTAATGGCGTAATGCTTGCCGCGGCCCAGGCACTGCCTGGGCCGTTGGCATACACGCAGAAAAGCGATCAGCCCAACCGGGCCGATACCTATCACTCGCTGCTGGTCGAGCCGCTGCACGCTGAGGCGCCGGTCAGCCCCGTAGGGTGGGTGGACGTAAGCCCACCGCTCTTCGTTCGGTGGCCATTGCAACTTGATGCATGGCAATGGTGGGCCAAGGCCCACTACGTTGGGAAGGAAAGGACAACACGGGTCAGAGCAGTCGCCCCTCGCCTGGCCGCAAGCGGCCTGCCCCAGTGCGGCTGAGGTCCACACTTGCATGTGAGCTATTTACGTACTTGCCTGTAGATCTCGTGATCATCAGCCAGTGCATGGAGTAATCAGTGCATTGTCCGGTTGTACGAGCAGCGGTCGTTCGAACACTCAGGGAACTGAGGAGTATTTCGGCCATGTGGTTCGTTCATTTTATTTTGAGCATGTTTCTCCTCGGTGCGCCGGTTCTGGCAATGGCGCAGGAACCGGTAGACGGCACCAGCGAAACCGAAGATGCCTCTGGCTCGGCCTGGGTCCTCGATGGGCCCATGTATTGGCGGATAGGAACGACAGACACAGAAATTGTCGTACAGCGAGGATTCGTTCACGACAAGGCGAGCATCCCTCGATCCCTTTGGTCACTGTTACCGCCTTTTGGGCGATACACGCGTCCTGCCGTTGTTCATGACTACCTCTACTGGACGCAAAGCTGCACCCGCCTTCAAGCCGACAATCTCTTGATGATTGCCATGAAAGAGAACGGCGTGGGTGGCTTCAAGAGATTTTTGATTTATCGCGGCGTCCGTATGGGAGGACAAGCCGCTTGGAACAAGAATGCTACTGACCGCAAAGACGGCTACGCTCGTTTCATCGACCCTGTAATCTTCCGCGGAACGGAATCGTGGCCCAGAATCCGCTCTCGATTGAAGCAAGAGGGATATGTCTCCCTGGAACCCGTTGAGCCTGACAAACGCTACTGCGAACTTGGCAACTCAAAAGACGTCCCGACCCAGCCAGTTCCGATGACAAAGTCGGCGGAAGGCTAACCCGTGCGTAGCGGGTTCGGAGCCCCGTAGGGTGGGCTTAAGCCCACCGCTCTTCATTCGGTAGCCGATGTAAGTTGACGCGTGGCAATGGTGGGCCAAGGCCACCCTACGCTCGGATTGGTCTGATGAGGCGGTGGGCGATGGGCTGACGTTGGTGCGGTTGGATGGAAAGGGCCGTAGGCCTTTGACTTCCTCTGCGATGCTGGGTTGATGTAGCTAACCCAGCCTACGAGCTAACGTCCAGTCGGCTTTGGTTTCATGGGCTGCCGTGCATCCAGTGCTTGCTGGCACCACCCGTTGACCACGGGTTCGCACTTCAGATGGACCTCGCCAATTCCTACATCAGGACTCTTGCCGGACTTGCGCACGGAGTGACACTGCCGGCTGCCATCGACCGGGCAGGTGAAACAGCCATTCTTGGTGCAGCCGTGCAGCCCGCCACTATCGACGGTGTAGGAACAACTTCCCGGCTTCTGTGCATCCATCTTGTCGCAGGCGGCCACCACCTGCTCAACAGGAGCCGCTTGGGCGTAAGGGATCGCAAACGTGGCGTATAGGCCCAGGGCGAACAGGGCCATGACCAGGGACTTGTACATAGTTACCTCCATTTTCAATGGCGCGTAATTACTCGATGACGCGATCACCGTAGGCGGTCAGAAGGGCCGGGCGGGGACGGAAAATGGTGTCCATGATCCTAGCAACGCGCCTGATTGCGCGAAGCGGACAAGGCATTGAGCGGGGGCAATAAAAAAAGGTGTAAGGGTGGAGTACGTTTTACTCGGCCTCTCATCTTCCGTTGTACGGCTCGCGAACAGCAGAGGTCCCGACCATGTTTCTGCTGTGAACAATTTACGTTGTGCAATGAACGACAAGGGTGTTTTATTGGCGGCCAGGGGACGTATCCAGCCGCAGACAGGAATGTGGTGGTCGGAGATATGAGGCGCTACACGCTACTCGCATCCCCTCTCTCAATGGCCACTGCGCTTCGAAGACTGCGCAACGATGAGCCCTTTGCCGCACCTTTGAATACCACCGTCCAGTTGTCACGTCCGGGCCCTTGTCGGACATGAAGTGATACTCCGCTGCAAGACCACGCAACGTCACTCATTCACAGCGAGGATATGCACCATGGATACCAAGACCTTCAATGACATGAAAGCTGTGCAAGAGCGCCACCACGCCGAGTTGATGCGCATCCCCGGTGTTCACGGCACCAGCATCGGACTGAAGGAAGTCGACGGCAAGACCACAGACATCTTCGCCATTCGCATACACCTTGTACGCAAGCGCCACGCCGGCGAGTTGTCAGCGACCCAATTGGTGCCAAGGGAGATAGAAGGATTCCCGACCGATCTGGTCGAGCATGACCAGCCCGAACCGTATGAGGACGGTTCCAAGCAGCGTCCGGTGCTGGGCGGCTGCCAGTTGGCGGTAAGCAACTGGCACGGCACCCTGGGCTGCATCGTCAAGGGTCCCGATGGCATGGCCTACGCCCTGTCCAACCAGCACGTGCTCAGCGGCGTGAACAGTGGCGTATTCCAGCCCAAGACCGACCCTGTGTGCGACAAGATCGGAGACACCAAGAAGAGCATCCTGTCTGCGTTGATCGATGCCGCCTATTGCAGCCTGGATGCCTATGACGTCAGCTACAAAGCGGAAATACTGGAGATTGGCGCCGTTGCGGGAAGCCGTATTGTCGGCTGGAGCGATTTGCCGCTGGCAGTACGCAAGCGTGGCCGTACTACCGGGCTTACCAACGGCAGCATGACCGGGCTCAACTGGCGTGGGAGACGCAGCGATGGCTGGGATTTCATGGGGCAGCAATACATCACCGCCAGCGCGGGGGTGGCGTTCTGCGCCCCGGGTGATTCAGGCTCGGTGGTGGTCGATAGCGACATCCGCGTAGTGGGTTTGTTGTGGGGCGGGGCTTTGCCCAATGGCGGGGCGAGCGCCATCGAGAACGTGATGGCGGGGTTGGAGGTGGTGGTTGCAACCCCAAGCATGGTCGATGCGCCACGCCCTTACGAAGAGACCACGCTGGGCCGGTTGGAGGCGTTGCTGAGCGAAAGCAACGCAGGACGCGCCTACTGGAAATCATTCCTGCGCCACAGGGCGCGCGTACGCCACCTGTTCCACCAGACCCCGCGATTGCATGCGGTCTGGCTGAAAATGCCCCAAGCCAAGCTGATGGAAGTTGTGCGCGACGCGGTGACGAATCCCGACGCCATCGTCCCGGCCCGCATCAACGGCGACGATACCGCAGCGCTGCTTGGCAAGTTGCGCCGGGCAATGACCCGGAGCATCAGCGATGAGCAGCTGCGGCGCGATATCGATTCGCTCTATGAGCGGATTGTAGACAACGTGGGCGCACCCTGGCGGCAGATGCTGGGCAGCACGGAGCGCTCGCCCGAGGAGATGGGACTGTAGAAGGCCCGGAAAATGGAGTCAGAGTGACTTTTCATTCTGCCCTATCGTCCCTTGTACGGCTCGCATCCAATCCCATCATTGTCCCGATCCAGATGCGGCCCATAACCAGGTTCGCCGCGCCTGACCGGTGCGGCGCCAGCGGCTCGCGCTTCGGAGCAGTTGGCGAAGGCGCGGCCTCCGGGTGATCGTGCGGGTGCGGCGTAGAGGGAGGGCGTCAGCTGGTTTGCATGCTGAGTGCGCCGTTCAACCGGCGCCGGGCTGCTGCCGCGGTGGCAGTGATAGCCGCCGTTCTTGCGGTCGTTATGGCAGCCGTCCTTATTCAACCCACCGCCGTGCGCCCAGGCATTGCCCGCCACAATGGGCAACGCAAGCAGAATCAAGTAGATCAGTTTCATGGCACCCCCTCCTATGACTACCAACGCAAAACACATGCCAGATCGCCGTTCGACCGGTACACGGCATTCGGGCAGAAGGGTGTGAACAATTTACGTTGTAGGTTATTGCCCAGAGTGATAAACCGACGACTCGATTTGGCAGAGTAATAGGCCGCACCTGGAAAGCTGGTGTGGGGGAAGCCTAGTTCAAGGATTCTGCCTTACGACCAGGCCCATTGAGCTTGTCCGGAGTGGTTCGTCGAAACCGGCAGTTGGGTGCGTCGGTCGCTTAACACGGTTTGCTGTTTGCACTCCGCATAGGAGAATCGAATGAGCCTCCCCGCAATACTCGGTCAGCCCAAGAAGATCAGGAAAAAACCTAATCGACGTTATCAGGCACTAGGGGGCGCGCCAAAGGCCCTGGACGTCGACCTTGAGCCCCGACTTCGAATTCCCGCCCAGATCCAGAACAACTGGTGTTGGGCCGCAGTCACCGAAGGCATTTGGCGGTACTACTCCGCCGACGCGGCTCAACCGCAGTGCCAAATAGCCACGCGTACGCTAGGCGCGCTAGCAAGCCCATCTTGCTGTGGAACATCACCGGGCGGGCATTGCGATATCGCCTACCGATTGGATGACGCACTGAAGGTTGCCGATTTGCTGGATAGAAGGATCGATTCCACTCTGAACTTCAATGCCGTTGTAGGCGAGCTCAGTGAGAACCGCCCTTTGGCCGTCCGCATTGGATGGCCGGACGGCTCAGGACATTTCGTGGTCGTGTCAGCAGTCCGTTTCTCGCCATCTGCACCATCCATTGTGGTAGTCCAAGATCCGTTCGGACCAAAAACCCACACAATGCAGTTCGAAAAACTCGTTTCCGATTACTCGACTGGCAGCGGCGAGTGGACACACAGTTACCTAACGACGGGTTCCCCAACGGGCGGCTCAAATACGAGCAAGGTCCTGCCATCGCCACCGCCATCGCATGATCGGCGACTCCTGGGAGGCTAGGAAATGGCAATACACAGGCGACATTCACCGGGCGGCGTCGAGCAGGCTATCCAGAAGATGGTCAATGCGCTCGATGCGCCAATTTCAAGTAGCGCCCTAGGCGGAATGGCGGCAAGAGAAATGACTGAGGCGCTCCCTCTTTACTCCTTCGGAAAGGAGGACCTCATCCGTGGCTTCGATGCGGAAAATACCGGCCAGTATGGGTGGCGAAGCATAGTTATAAGTGGCTCCGGAATAAAGAGCTTTGCGGACATCAAGAATAAGAATGCAGGCGAATTGATTGAACCATCGAAACTTACGCGGGGCTCGCTAGTCGACGACATGATTGCGGCCGCTCAACTGGCGGAGCGTGAGCGACCCGAAGCCAATGCAGAACTCAGGGTGATCGAATCCGAAAGCCTACGCTTGGGCGCTCTATGGTTAGCCGGAGAATCCAATGAGTTCATCCCCTACGAAGGGGCCGCCCTGAAGCTGCTATCTGAGGCTGAGTTCAGGGAGCTCGCAGAATCGATGTTGCGTAACTCGATTAAAGCTTTCGCAAGTAGTGATGAAGATACCGGGGTATCGGAAAGCGATTCGTCCAACCCGGAAGAAGGCCAGGGCGCGAGCGCTAACGATGGTTTGAAGGGACTGGCCGAATAACTACAGCAACCAAAAAATCGAAGCCTCGACAAGGAGCAGCCAATGTCCATAGCTTCAGTGCTCTCTAGATGGCAAGCAAAAAAGAACCCGCTTGGGGGGGGCGGCCCACAAAGCCAAGCGCTGGATGAACTCACGCGCTACATTCCCACCGAGACCATAACTTTATTTGTGGCAAGCATCGGAATACTTTCGATACTTTCGAAAGTACTGCCATCGATCAGCCACGTTAAGGTCTACCTGACATGGGCGCTGATTACTCCTTTGATAGTCCTTCTTGTGGCCATCGGCAAGCATCGGGGCGCTACGCAGGCCGGAAAGTTCGCTTTTCCGACCTGGCCGATGTGCTCTGCAACATTCGCATTCCTGGTATGGGGACTTGCAGTTCCTGGAATGGTGGATGGTGATGCGGAAAAGATGCTTGCCGCGTTCTGCGCATTGGTAGTCTCCAAATTCCTGTCACTTCTAGAACCGATTTTCGGATAAGCAGCCATGAAAAGGTTCTTTCTCACGCCGATTGCGATCATGGTTTGGGTCGGCTTCTGTTCCGGATGCGTGTCATTGGACGTCAAGCCAACGTCGAGCGTTGCAGGAGGTGCGCAAAGGGAGGGCATCCGCTACCGCCTGCCGTTCAGTCAGTTCAAAGGCGTGCAGATCAGGCGGCTGACAAAGTGCGGACCAAAGCCCGAGATAGCAATTAAGCTGGATTCTGTGTCAATAGTTTCTTCCCCGGACTGGACGCGTCAGTACGTTGTGGATATGCACAGTCTGTCGTCAGCCATGAAAACCTCCGCGCTGAAAATTGAGCGGTATCCAAACGGCCAGTTGAAGTCGATCAATGCCGAAGCTGAAGATCGTTCGGCAGCAGTCATAGGAAGTGCTATTTCCACCGCACTCAAGTTTGTTACTCCTATTCCCGACCCCGCGGCTGGAGGCGCAATGTTCGGCCCGCAAGCCTGTACTCCAGAAGCTGCCCAAAGCCTCGTCGATGCCGCTTTGCTCAAAGACAAGCTTGCGACAGTCACTGCCAAGATCGAAGAAGAGACCGCCGACCTAAACGGGCTCGTTGAGCAGGTTCAGCTTGCCGGCGGAAAATCCGACAAGTCACTTAGAGTAAAGCTGGTTGCTACCAGCAGCGCGCTGCAGAAGTCCAGAGCGGAACATGTAAAGATCCAGAAAAAGCTGGATGAAGAGCTGAAGAAGATTACGCTGAGCGAGGAGTTTCTGTGGCCATTGGCGCCTACGGATTTCGGTCCAAAACCGATGCCATTGCCGGTCGACGTCGCTACGAAATGGTTTGCTCCACCCGCGATAAAAATGATGAGCGATCTTTCATGCACGCAGTTCTGGTTGGACAGGACCGGGCCAGGAATAATTGAAACTGTTTCGGACAAGGATGACGAAGCCTTCCAAGGAATACGCTATCGGGAGAGCGAGCCAGGCGCATTTGTTGTAACTGGTTCTCCCGTGCAATCCATGGCTGCACCTGGAATTCGGTGCGATTCAGGGCGCGGAAAGGAGGAGTTTAGGTTCCCAGCGGAGATTCACCAGATCGGGCGGCTTATGACGCTTCCATTCAACAACCGGATGTTTCAAAGCAATGCGATCAGCGCGACCTGGGACGAGGCAGGACGCTTGACGATGGTCAGCTACGGCGAAAAGACGGCGGCAGCGGAGACTGTTGCTAACTTGGCATCGACCTCAGTTTCTGCTTTTCGAGATGCCGTGTCCGCCCGACGAAGCGAGGAGCTTCAAGACCTGAAGGCCAGAAATGACCTTCTCACGGCACGTGTTACGAATGCCGAGCTGATGGGAAAACTATCTCCGCCTGTCGACCCCAACATCGAGGCAATAGCCAATTTCGACGCTGACAGGCGATTGTCGGAAGCAGAGACGGCCGCAATCAACGCGGAGCTTGCGCTGAACCGAGCCAGAGCAGAGCTCGCAGGGGTACAGTGATTTGCGCAGGAGCATTCACGAAGGAGGGTAGGCTGGGTTCGCGAGAACAGCCGTGACCACTCTCAAGTCGCCTCCCGCATCGCCACCTTGCGAACCGCACCGGCTAAGGCGCCGCACCCGCCCACAGCCTCACCGCCTCCATGTCCTTCCTTGGCGGCAAGCCGAACATCCGGCCGTATTCGCGCGTGAACTGCGGGACACTCTCATAACCCACCGCAAACGCCGCGCTGCTTGCTGTCCTACCTTCGGACATCATCAACCGGCGCGCTTCGATCAGACGCAGCTGCTTCTGGAATTGCATCGGCGACAGCGAAGTCACCGCACGGAAATGCTGGTGGAACGAAGACGGACTCATGCCGGCTGTCGCCGCCAGCTGATCGACAGACAATGGACGCGCGAACTCCGCTCGCAGCAAGGCGACCGCACGTCCCACACGCTGCGCGTGGCCATCCGGCCAGCCCAGCCGACGAATCGACGCGCCATGCTTTCCTTCCAGCAGCCAGTAGTGCAGCTCGCGCACCAGTTGTGCGTGCAGCACCGGAATCGACGCCGGGCGATCCAGCAGGCGCATCAACCGCAGTGCCGCGTCAGCGACCTCCGCATCGGTGGGCTCCACGCGCACCGGCGTGCCGTCGATGACAGTGGCTTCCTCCTTCATCTGCATCGCCAGGTCGGCGATCACCGCCGGGTCCAGTTCCAGCACCAGCGACAGATAGGGCGCGTCGGCACTGGCGCAGGTGATCTGGCTGACGGTCGGCACGTCCGCAGTGATCAGCAGCGAGTCGCCGGCGCCGAAGGAGAAGGACTGCGTACCCATCGCCACCTGCTTGCTGCCCTGCAGCACCAGGCACACCAGCGGCTGCGAGATGGCGTGCACCAGCCCGCTGGGTGTGGCCGAACGAATGGTGGTCAGGCCCGGAATGGGCGTCTGGGCAAGGCCGGCTGGATCGGCATACGTCTCGACGTATTGGCGAACTGCCTGGAGCAGGGCGTGGGTCATGCCGTGATCGTAACGGGACTGGAGCGGGGCGCAACCCTTGCCTGTAGGAAAAGGCAAGGATGGGAGAGGTTCCGGTAACGACCGCCGCGTCCCTGACAGGGATCATGGCGCTCCCTCTTACAGGAGCTGCCAAATGAACAAGATCGCCATCGTGACCGGTGCCAGCCGCGGGCTTGGGCGCAATACCGCCCTCAGCATCGCCCGCAAGGGCGGCGACGTTATCGTGACCTACCAGAGCAGGGCCGAGGATGCCCAGCAGGTGGTCGCGGAGATTCAGGCAATGGGTCGCAAGGCCATCGCCCTGCAACTCGATACCGGCGATATCGCCAGCTTCGCACCATTCGCCGAACGCCTGCGCCCGGCATTGCGCGACACCTTTCAGCGCGAGACATTCGATTGCCTGGTGAACAATGCCGGACACGGCGACTACGCCCTGATCGGGCAGACCACCGAAGCGCAGTTCGACGCACTGGTGAACGTGCACTTCAAGGGCGTGTACTTCCTTACCCAGACACTGTTGCCGTTGATCGCCGACGGTGGCCGCATCGTCAACCTGTCGTCGGGCCTCACCCGCGTGTCCTATCCCGGCTACGCCGCCTATGCGGCGGTGAAGGGTGCGGTGGAAGTGCTCAGTGTGTACATGGCCAAGGAACTGGGAGCGCGCGGGATCGCGGTCAACACGGTGGCGCCGGGCGCAATCGAGACCGACTTCGGCGGTGGCGCCGTCCGCGACAATCCGGAGATCAACCAGATCTTCGCGGGCATGACCGCACTGGGCCGCGTTGGTCTGCCCGACGACATCGGACCGATGATCGCCAGCCTGTTATCCGAGGACAACCGCTGGATCAACGCGCAGCGGATCGAAGTATCCGGCGGGCAGGGCATTTGATGGGTCGCAGGGTGGGTCGAATACCGCAGCGCTCGACCCATCCTGCACGGCTGACTTCGTGCCTTACACCTTGACTGTTTTCCACCTGCCACGCGAGAACAGCCATAGGGTGAACAAACCGACCGAGGTCTCGGACACGAACACGCCCCAGAAAACGCCGGTGTGTTGCCAGCCCAGGTGGATCGCCAGCCAGTACGACAACGGGATCTGGATCAGCCAGAAGAACACTACGTTGATCTTGGTGGGCGTGACCGTATCGCCGGCGCCGTTGAACGCCTGCACCGCGACCATCCACCAGCCGTAGACGAAATAGGAATACGACAGGATGCGCAGCCATTGCCCGCCGATGGCGATCACCTCGGCGTCGTCGGTGAAGATTGCGACCAGCCGGTCGTGAAACAGGAAGAACAACACCGACACCGCCAAGGTGAACACCATGTTGTACCAGCCGATACGCCACACCGAGGCCTCGGCGCGGGCGGGCTCGCCGGCGCCCAGGTTCTGCCCGACCAGCGTGGCGGCCGCGTTCGACATGCCCCAGGCCGGCATCAGCGTGAACATCATGATGCGGATAGCAATCGTCGCGCCGGCGACGGCCTCGCTGCCGATGCTGGCGAGGATGCGCATCAGGAAGATCCACGAGGTCATCGCTACGACCATCTGGCCGATGCCGCCCAGCGAGGTGCGCACGATGTTCCACAGGATCGCGCCGTGCCAGGCCAGCTGCGAGGCCGCCACCCGGATGTGCTGGCCGCCGCGGAACAGGATCCACAACTGCATCAGCACGCCGGCGCCACGGCCGATATTGGTGGCGATGGCCGCGCCTTCGACACCCATCGCCGGGATGGGGCCGAAACCGAAGATCAGGATCGGGTCGAGCACGATGTTCAAGCCGTTGGCCACCCACAGCACGCGCATGGCGCTGGCTGCATCGCCGGCACCGCGGAAGATCGCGTTGATCACGAACAGCAGCAGGATCACTACGTTGCCGCCCAGCATCCATTGCATGTAGCGATAGCCGTGTTCCAGCGTCCACGCATCGGCACCCATGATGCGCAGCAGGTCCTGCGCCCAGACAATGCCCACCACCGCGAACGGCACCGACACCAGCATCGCGATCAGGATGGCTTGCACTGCAGTGACTGCGGCTTCCTCCTGCTTGTGTTCGCCGATACGCCGGGCGACGACAGCAGTGACCGCCATCGCCAGGCCCATCGCGATGGAGTACAGCAGGAACAGATAGCTTTCGGTTAGCCCCACCGTGGCCACAGCCGATGCGCCCAGCTTGGCAACAAAGAAAATGTCCACCACCGCGAATGTGGATTCCAGCACCAGTTCCAGCACCATCGGCACGGCGAGCAGGAACACCGCCTTGCGCAGCGGAATCTTGGTGTAGTCGGCGCCGGTGCCGCGGATCGCTTCACGCAACCCCGCCCACAACGAAGGTGGCGGCAGTGGCAGCGTGGCTTCGGCAGCGTCGGATCCGGGCTGGGGACTGCTGGGCGGTTCGGTACTCATCGGTGGCATCCCTTGCGTCGGGGTCTTGGGGCAGCGCAGCGCGAAAGGCGCCTGGTCTGATCACGGTATCTCGGGGATACGACGGATCAAGGGCCGTGGAATCGACAGTGGGATTTCGTGCCTTCAAAGTACTCCCAGCCCGATTGTCGCGTAAATGGATCGTGCGATTGATGCAATTCGTTGCCATGCCCGCATGCGGAAAGGCCTTGACGAAGTGTAAACCAGGGTTCACAGTGACGCCCGCTGGCCAGTCAAGGATGACGCAAGCATGATCGAGATCAGGAAGACGCAGGTATTCGAGGAGTGGTTCCTTTCATTGCGTGATCGGCAAGCGCGATTGCGGATACAGGCACGCATCGATCGCCTCATGTTCGCCACTCCCGGGCAGCACCGCGTACTGACCCGTGGCGTATGCGAAATGAAGATCGACTACGGTCCCGGTTACCGCGTGTATTTCGTGAGACATGGCGAAGCATGGGTGGTGCTGTTATGCGGTGGCGACAAGAAATCGCAACGGGCCGACATCAGGATGGCGCTGGCGATGGTGGATGAACTTGGAGGACTGACATGACCCTGAAAACCACGCCTTGGGATTCAGCTGATTACCTGAAGACCGAAGCCGACATGGCTGCCTATCTGGCAACCTGTTTCGAGGAAGCGCCCGACGATCCTGCCTTCCTCGTGCACGCACTGGGCGTTGTGGCGCGTGCGCGCAACATGAGCCAGTTGGCGCGCGACACGGGTTTGACGCGGGAAGGTCTGTACAAGGCGCTGTCGGCCGACGGCAACCCCAGTTTTGGCACCGTGCTGAAGGTTGCGGATGCGATGGGCTATCGATTTTCCTTGGTCGGCAAGACGAAGCAGAAGGCAACCAAGCGAGTCCAGAAGCCGACGTCCGCGACCAATAGGACGCGGGTTCGGGCGATATAACACAACCCATTGGCGTGCAAGGCACATCCTTGCTTCCGTGCAGCCTCGCCGAGTTCATGGCAAGTGCGGGTAGCCTGCGTCGTCAGCGAAACAAGCCTGTCAGTTGTTGCCGCCGCACTAGTTGATGTGCCGGGCAATGCCTGGTGAATCGAAACGGGGCAGGCTTGCCACCCGTGGCTCCTATGCAAAAAAAGTCCGCATCGTCTTGCTGCATCGGCCTGTCCACTATCCGGCTCAAGCATGTCGAGGGCAGGAAATGAACCTCACGCAGGCGAGGAACTACTTCTCGATGCCCACATCGATCCCCGGCGTGGCTTGCTGACCGGAGGGGTCCAGCGTCTCGGCAGCATCATCGCCGCCTTTGTCTTCACCCTCGTCTTCGCCCAAGTCTTTCTCGTCCTGTCCTTCGCTGGGTTGGGGATCTTTATCCGTGGGCCTCACGCCGCTGCCGGGCGGATGGGGAGTGCCGTGTTGAATCGTCATCGTTCGAATCCTTCTTGCAGACGGACCGATAAGTCCGGTGGTTCGGGTGGTGGAAAGAACAGAAAATCAAGCGCTTGCGATTGGAGAGTCGTGTCACCTCACAGGATGCAACGTCGTTAGAGTCGATGCGTGTGCGTTAACGGGACGCGAGCCCAGAGACGGTGGAATCCACATTCACTTCACATCGAGGTGCGCTTCCACAAGCTCGGCCGCGGCAAACCATTCAACCGGTTCTGAGTGGCCTGCCGCGCAGGAAAGCGCCCTGGATGCGACACTGCGGCCAGACCCGCCGCCCGATGAAGGTCCGCCCATGGTGCCCAACCTCCTGCTTCGCCTGGCCAGTGCTTGCCTGCTGCTGGCCACTTCCATCCAGATCGCGCAGGCCGGCAACGTCTCCGGCCGCGTGCAGCTGGACAAACCCGGGCCGGTGATCCAGCCGGAGGTCTATGGACAATTCATGGAGCAACTGGGCACCGGCATCGACGGGGGTGTGTGGGTCGGTCCCGGTTCGCCGATCCCCAACACGCGTGGCTATCGCAACGACGTGCTGGGGGCGCTCAAGGAATTGAAGGTGCCGCTGGTGCGCTGGCCCGGCGGCTGCTATGCCGATATCTACCACTGGCGCGACGGCATTGGCCCGCGCGCGCAGCGCCCGGTTACCGTCAATCGCTGGTGGGGCAACAAGGAAGAGCACAACGCCTTCGGCACGCACGAGTTCTTCGAGTACGCCGAACTGCTGGGTGCCAAGACCTACCTCAACATCAACCTGGCCACCGGCACGCCGCGCGAAGCGGCGCAGTGGGTGGAGTACGTCACTTCGCCCACGGATTCCACCTTGGCGCGCGAGCGTCGCCGCAACGGGCGCGATGCGCCATGGAAGATCGACTACCTGGGCATCGGCAACGAACCCAACGGCTGCGGTGGGCGCATGCGCCCGGCGTGGTTCGCCGACATGTATCGCCAGTACGTGGGGTTTCTGGCGCCACATGGCGGCACGGTGTTCATCGCCGCCGGTCCCGATGCGACCAGCGAGGAGTGGACGCGCACGGTGATGGACGTGGCCGGCAAGCACCTGGATGCGTATTCCATGCACTACTACACCCTGCCCACCGGCGACTGGACCACCAAGGGCCCGGCGACCGGTTTCGACGAGGCACAGTGGCGTGCGACCTTCGAGCAGACCTACAAGATCGAGCCGATGATCGAGCAGCACAGCGCGATCATGGATGAGTTCGATCCAGAGGCGAAAAAAATCCTGGCTGTCGACGAGTGGGGCGCCTGGTACGACCCCACGCCCGGTTCGCCCGGTGGCTGGCTGCAACAGCAGAACAGTCTGCGCGACGGCTTGATCGCGGCGGTCAACCTCAACATCTTCCACCGCCATGCGCAACGCGTGCGCATGACCAGCATCGCGCAGATGGTCAATGTGCTGCAGGCGATGATCCTGACCGACGGCCCGAAAATGGTGCTGACGCCCACCTACCACGCGTTCGCGATGTACCGGCCCTTCCAGGGTGCGACCTCGTTGCCACTCACTCTGCAGTCGCCCGCCTATGGCAGCCTGCATGCGGTCGACGGCAGTGCCGCGCGCGGCACCGACGGCAAGTTGCACGTCGCGCTGGTCAACCTGGACCCGGGCAATACGATGGCGGTGGATCTGGCCCTGGACGGATGGAATGGAACACGCGCCACCGGGCAACTGCTGACGGCACAGGCCATGGACACGCACAACACTTTCGATGCACCCGATACGCTACGGCCAACCGCGTTCGATGGCGCGTCGATTGTCGATGGTCGACTCAAGCTGACCCTGCCCGCCAAGTCGCTGGTGGTGCTGGCGCTGGAGTAGGTGGAAGAAGAGCTGGTGTAGCCCGGGTAAGCGAAGCGCACCCGGGGCTCATTAACCATGAAGGGCTACGTTGTTCCCCGGGTGCGCTTCGCTTACCCGGCTACGTTTAATCAGAACTTCATCAGCACCTGTTCCATCAGCAGCTTCGCGGTGAGCAAGTGTGGTTGGCGCACGTCGTAATTGGTGGTGGTGATGACCACGACCACGCGTTGTTCGGGGAACACCTGCACGCTGTTGCCGCCGGTACCGTTCATGGAATACGACTTCCACACCTTGCCGTCCTTGCCGGGGAAACGCATCAGCCACCACAGGTAGCCGTAGTCCATGTCCTCGTTGGGCCGGGCGTGCGGCGCGATCGAGGCCTGCACCCATTCGGCGGGCACGATCTGCTTGCCCTTTGCCTTGCCACCATCCAGATACAACTGGCCCAGCGCCATCAGATCGCGGCTGCGCAGGCCCAGGCCACCACCGCCTTGCGGCAGGCCGAGTGGCGACAACTGCCATTCCGCACCGGTGATGCCCAGTGGGGCGAACAAACGTCGCTGCGCATAGGCGTCCAGGCGTTCGCCCACTGCCGACTGGATGACGGCGCCCAACGTGGTCGTGCCCGCGGTGCAGTAGCGGAAACTGCGGCCGTAGGGCGATTTCTCGGGCGTCGGCACCCATGCCGGAAACCCCTGCATGGGTAGGTCCAGGTAGAACTGCACCCAGTCCTCGACCAGGTACATGCGTTCTTCGTTGCCGCGCGAGAACTGGCTTTCGTCGTCGCACTCCAGCAGCGACGACATGGTCAGCAGGTCCTCGACCGTGATCTGCGCCTTGCGCGCGTCGTCGTTCTGGATGGCATGCAAGGGATGCAGGTAAGGCAGTATCGGTGCCTGCGCGCTGGGCAGCTTGCCATCGGCAATGGCCAACCCGGCCAGCATGCCGGTGACGGTTTTGGTGGACGAGCGCGTGTTGCGCCGGGCTTCGGCGCCGTCCTTGTCGAAGTAATGTTCGTAGGCCAGCTTGCCGTCGTGCGCGATCAGCACGCTGGTGATCTGTTTGTAGTCGCCGGCTTCGACGGCCTTGGTCAAGCCATCGAAGCGCGCGTCCTGCGCATGCGTGGTGAAGGGCAGGGATAGTGCGAGCAGGGCGAGGGCGAGCGGAAAGCGCATGGGAAACTCCGGGTGCGAAGGTGGGCAAGGTAGCAAGCGGCCCGTTCGCCGGCTTGTATGCAGCGAACCATCGCAGGCACGTTGGTGAAGCTGATGTTGGTGAGGCGTGTTCAGCCCAAGGCGCGGTACTGCGAAGGCGTGACCCTATGCGCACGGCGGAAGGCGTGGGCGAAATGCGCCTGATCCACGAAACCACACGTCGCTGCGACCTCGGCAATGGTCACGCGATTGTCATCCAGCAGGCCGATGGCACGTTCCATCCGGCAGCAGCGCAGGTAGGCGCCGGGCGAGCAGCCGTAGCGGCGGCGGAAGGCGCGCGCCAGGTAGACCGGATGCACGTCGACCTGTCGCGCCAGTTCCGCCAGCGCGGGCGTGCGCCGCCATTCGTCCGCCAGGATTTCACGGGCGCGTTCCAGCCATGGCGGGCCTTCCGCGGCGTTTCCTTGCACCAGTTCCGCGGCGGCATCCAGCAATTCCTCGAAGCCGCCTTCGACCGCTAGCGGCGAAGCGGTGTCCCAGGCGCGCAGTTCCCGCCACAGGCACGCAGCGCGGACCAGCGTGGAACCGGGCAGCTTCACCGCTGAAGTCGGCAACGGACGCCGGTTTTGCGCCTGTTGCCAGACCGACGCAGGCACCGACACGGTGAAGAACAGTCCATCCAATCCGCGAAAACAATCGCGATGCGTGGTGCCAGGCGGGTTGAGCAGCAGTGCGCGCTTGCTGCATACCTCCGGCATGCCGCGTGCGCTGCTCAGGTAATTGCCCTGCAGCAACAACAGGAAATGTGCATCATCGTGGGTGTGTACGTGCACCTCGTGTTCGGGCACCGTGGGTCGCAGTTCGGCCAGCGCCAAGGCACCGACCTCGCGTTGCGCGCGGTAGTCGCCGAGGAAGCGCCCGTAGGCGAAGGCTTGCGGAGTGGTCGACAAGGGAGAGACAGCTGTTTGGATGGGGCCGAGTATCGGCTTGCCGTGCCGCCGCCAGAAGTGTCCATGGTCATGCGCGGACTAACCATAATTTTGCAGACGCCGCCGCCCGCAAAGGTATAGTACGCCGGCATGGTGGGTACGGTGCCCGGCCACGAATCAAGGAAAGAAGTCATGGGTCTTGTTCAAGCAGTGACGGGTGCGGTCGGTGGCATGCTCGGCGACCAGTGGAAGGATTTCTACACGGTGCCAGACGGTCTGCCGTCGACGGCAGCGTTGTTCGCGGCGGTACCGCGCGACACCAATGCCGGACGCGGTTCCAACACGCACGGTTCCTCGAACATCATCACCAATGGCTCCAAGATCGTCGTGCCTGAAGGCTACGGACTGCTGCTGTTCCAGGATGGCAAGATCACCGGCTTCGCCGCCGAAGCGGGCGGTTACGAGTGGCGCTCGGACGACGTGAACTCGCAATCGATCTTCGCTGGCGACGGCATCGTCAGCCCGCTGATCAAGCAGAGCTGGGAGCGTTTCAAGTTCGGCGGCCAGCCGGGTTCGCAGCAGGCGGCCTTCTTCGTCTCGCTGAAGGAGCTGCCGGACAATCGCTTCGGCACGCAATCGGAAATCTACTGGGACGATGCCTTCCTCAACACCCAGGTCGGCGCGGTGACGCGCGGTTCCTACACGCTGAAGATCGTCGACCCGATCCTGTTCGTGAAGAACTTTGTGCCGGCCAGCTATCTGCAGCCCGGCCAGGTGTTCGACTTCACCGACATGGACAATGCCGCCGCTGGCCAACTGTTCAACGAAGTCGTCGGCTCGCTGGCGCCGGCCTTCAGCCTGTACTCCAACGATCCGGCCAAGGGCAACCGCATCTCCAAACTGCAGCAGGATTCACTGGGTTTCGCCCAGAGTCTGTCCGCTGCGGTGGAGAACGGCTACCAGTGGAAATCCGAACGTGGCCTGGCCATCGTCAAGACCGCCATCGTCTCGATCGAATACGATTCCAACACACGCGAACTGCTCAAGACCGTGCAACGTGCCGACGCGCTGATGGGTGCGCGCGGCAACTCCAACCTGCAGGCCAGTGTGGGCGCAGGCATCCAGTCAGCGGGTGAGAACGGCGGTGCGGCGGGTCTGATGGGCGTCGGCATGGCGTCGGGCATGCTCGGCGGTATCGGCAGCATGCAGCAGCCGGTCGCGCCGGCTGCTCCGGCCGCCGAAGACCCGGTCGCCAAGTTGAAGAAGGCCAAGGAGATGTTGGACCTTGGCCTGATCACCCAGGACGATTACGACGCGCTGAAGGCCAAGGCGCTGGGCCTGTAATTCGCCCACCGCGCAACCTACATGTCGAACGCAAATAATCCGCCGCCTCTGCCTCCTGTCACAGGCCCCGGTTCGCCGCAGGATGTGCCGCCACTGCCAGGCAGTCTGCCGGTGGACCCGGCCACGTTGCCCGAAGCGATCCGTGATGAATTGCTGGCGCCCGATCCGGTCGCCATCGACACGGCCGCCGCCGAACTCAAGGACGGCCTCAACCGCTGTCCGAAATGCGGCGCGACCGATATCCGCCACAAGCCTGGCAGCGACCTTCTGGTCTGTCTGTATTGCCGTAACGAGTGGCAGGGCGTGCGGGTCGAGGAGGAGTTCGGCTTCGGCGTGGGCATCGACCAGCTCAAGGGCACGGTCATCGCCTCCGGCGCGCGCGATATCGCCGCCGACGCCGCCAGCCTGATGAGCTTCAAGTGCGCCGGCTGCGGTGCTGAGGTCACGGTCAATACCGACAATGCGATGACCGCGCGCTGCCACTGGTGCCGGCACGTGCTCGGCGTCAACGAGCAGGTGGCCAATGGTGCGGTGCCCGATGCCGTGCTGCCTTTCCACATCAAGAAGGACGATGCCGTGGCACGCATCCGCCAGTTCGTGGACAAGCGGCGGTTGTTCGCGCTGAAGGAATTCAAGGAGCAGTTCACGCCCGAAAATGTCACTGGGGTCTACCTGCCTTACATGATCGTCGATGGCAACGTGAGCGTGGACGTCGCCGGCCAGGGCGAGATCCAGACGCGCACCTACACGCGCGGCACCGGCGACAAGAAGAAGACCTACTACGACGCCGACGTGTACCAGGTGGAACGACACGTGGACTTCACCGTGGATGACCTGCCGCTGGAATCCTCGACCGAGCGGGGCAACCTGGACACCGGCGTCAACACCAACAACATCATCAACACGATCCTGCCCTTCGACACCAAGAATGCGGTGAAGTGGAACGCGTCCTATCTGTCGGGCTTTACCTCGGAGAAGCGCAACAGCGATGTGGAGCATCTGCGCCCTCGTCTTGAGGACCAGCTGCTGTCGGTTGGTCGCGCCCAGGTCGAAGATTCGGTAAGCCGCTACGGTCGGGGCGTGCGCTGGGAGCAGGAACGCCTCAGCGTCCACGGCACGCGCTGGGTGTCGATGTATCTGCCGGTCTGGCTGTATTCCTATCACCAGCCAGGCCGCAATGGCGGCATGCTGCATTACATCGCGGTCAACGGCCGCACCGGCGAGACCATGGGCAGCGTGCCGGTACAGCAGTGGAAGCTGCTGCTGGCCGCGCTTACCGTGGGCACCGTCCTTGAAGGCATCGCACTCTGGATCATGGTGGGAATGTCATGAGCGACGACAGTGGACTCTGGCTACTCGCCATTGGCCCGGCCGGCGCCACCGCGCTGTACTGGGCCTTGTACCGTTATTACCGCAATACCGACAAATCGCACGCCTACGAACATGAGACAGCCGTCGAGGCGCAGCCGGTGACGGGTTCGGACGAAAAAATCGGCGAGAACAACGGAACGCAGGCGACGAGTATTTCCGGCAACAACGTCAGTGCGTATCGCAAGCGTGTGGAGCGTATCGGCGACGACGCCGGATAGCGGGTCTGCTGAGAAGTAAAAACAAAGGAAGTGGGTGGGTCACACCACTTCTTTCTCCTGATTACTCGATATGTGTCAGCGTCACTTTCCTGCATCCGCCGTCTTTGCCTTAAAACCTAAAAAGCCTGGCAATTCGGATGAGTCCATACGCAGGCCCCGCGCTGGGAAATAATACGCTGCGCTCAGCGATAGCCGAACAAATTCAGTTGCCGGAACCGCAGGCATCTTCCTCTCTCGCACATACCAGAGCGGCCCGGCGCATCTGCTCCTCGCTCAACGGTGGCGGACGTGCGATGGCAGGTTGGGTTTCCGCACGCATGCCGGTGACTTTCTTGATGCCTTGCCAGGATTTTTGCAGGCCAAGGTTGATGCCGTAGTTGATGTAACCGCCGTGCTCCAGTGCTATCGCCTCGGGTGAAAGGCCTGGATCGTATGCTTTGTCGAAGCGATTGGGCTCGACGGTGATCGGATTCTTGGCGAGATACAGATCCAGTATTTCCTCTTCCGGCCGCAGGGCCTGCACCTGCTCCAGAGTGGGTATATCCGCTGCAGCTTGCGCCTCCTCGACCTCTTGCGCATGCAGCCGGTCGGCGCATAGCGGCAGCAGGAATGCCACCGCACAAAGTGGAATACGCGAATGGTTGGCGCTGGTCTCATTCATGGGTGGGGTGTCAGCACTGCAGGCAGGGTCCGTTGCGTTGCTCAAGCCTACCGATTTTCAGCCGGGACGCTATAGGAATCAGAGCCGGAGCCAGGAGTTCCAGCTAGCGTTATAGGTGAGGCGATAAACATTTCTACCCGTCTTCCTGGGCTGTTGACATACTGTGTGCAAAACAGTACTGTGCGCACCATGGGTGATCCTGGCGCGTTTGAAAAAATTGAGATGGAACTGCGGCGCGGGGTGGTGGTGCTGGCCACGCTGTCGCAGCTGCGCAAGCCGCGTTACGGCTATGAACTGCGACAGGCACTGGCCGAACGGGGCATGCCGATCGAAGAAGGCACGCTGTACCCGTTGCTGCGACGGCTGGAAGCACAAGGTGTGTTGTCCAGCGAATGGAGGATCGAGGATGGCCCGCCCCGGCGCTACTACACGCTCAATGCGGACGGCCGCAAGTTGCTCAAGAAACTCACCGAATCCTGGCGTGGCATGAACGACGCCATGGACCGACTGCTGGAGGACTGACGATGAATGCCAATGATGTGATCGAGTCCTACGTCACCGACGTGGCCCTGCAATTGCCGCGTCGGCAGCGTAATGACGTGGCGTACGAACTGCGTGCGCTGCTGAATGAAGGACTGCAGGACAAGGCCGAAGCCAGCGGACGCGCCATCGATGCGGACATGGCGGTGGAACTGGCTAATGCATTTGGGCGCCCGGAAGACGTCGCTTCGCGTTATCGCCCCGCGCTGACCATCATCGATCCCGCCGACGGCCACACTTTCCTGCGCTGGACCTGGGTCGGCTTGGCGGTCATCTGGTTGTTGGGCGCGCTATCTGTGCTGCAACAGCCAGCAGACTCGGAGGGTAGCGTGCTCCGTGCCGTGGCCCAGTGGTGGCTTGGAACCGTCGTGCCTTCCTTGTGGTGGCCGGGCATGCTGGTTGTCGGCTATGCGATGGCGGCATGGGTGCGCGCACGTCGACCGACAACTACGCGATGGAGGCCCCGCGCAGGTGATCGCATTGCCGGCGGCCGCGCCGCATTAGTGATGGCGATGATCGGAATTGCTTGCGGCGCATTCGTGTTGTTCGAGCCGCGCTGGATACTGGATTTCTTCTTTGACGGTCGCGCCGCGCCTGCCGCCTACGACGCATTGACCTACACCGGGACATTCCGCCAGCGCCAAGGGCCCTGGTTATTTCTGTGCATCCTGCTCAACTTGCCGCTGATGGCTACAGTGATCGTGCAAGGCCGTTGGACCATGAATCTGCGGCGCACCGAAACTGCCCTGAGCCTGGTCACTTTTACCTTGATGATCTGGACGGTGCTCGACGGCCCGGTGTTCAACATGCCAGTGAGCGACCAAACGGCCAAGGCGTGCCTTGTGCTAATCCTGGCGTTCACCGCAGTCGGGTTCGCGGTCAAGGCGTATCGCCGCATCAAACCGGCCCCGAACGCCTTACCGCCACTGAGATAGGCTAAGCCCGTTGGCCCACGTATCGTCTAGCCCTCAGGAGGTCTCCATGAAGAAGGCACTCGCTGCTCTATGTGTCATGTTCGCGCTGCAGTCAGCACCGGCATATTGCGCTCCCCCGACGGTATCGCCCCTGGTGGGTCGCTGGTCCATCGAAGTTGCAACACTGCCCATACCACCGGAATCGCGCCCCAAAAGCGTGATCCTGGAGTTCAAGGACCCGGGTGACGGAAAGTGGACCACGCACGTGGAAATCGTGCATCTGAGCGGGGAAAAGATGCTTGCGGAAGGAACGCTGCCACTGGATGGCACGCCCGGCCCGATCACCGGCAGCTACTGGGCCGACGTGTCGGCTATCAAGATGCCGTCACCGGGGGTATTGGTGATGCAGTTGGTCGACGATGGCAAGCCAGCTTCCACCCGCATCTATACCGTAAGCGTGGATGGAGAGAAGTTGACCGAGACCAAAGCCTTCTTCGGCCAAGACGGAACTCCGATCCTGCAGACCATTACCTTCAATCGTTTGCCGCAGGGTGGCTAGACCACTTCGACCCGCTCGGGGCATAGCAGAGAAGGGACTGGTGAGCCGAGGCCCACCCTGTACATCAATCTGTAATAGCGCGGCGGTGGTGAAGACAAGACGCACACAAGCGTAGTGCTGTTCAGAAAAAAATCAGTGGGCTAATTCATCTAAAACCTCCTCTACATAAGGCGCGCACGCGAGAGCGTTCGGCAATGTGACGACATCGTGCACGTGGACTGCACGCCATGTTTATGCCTGGCCATGGACCATGGCGTCACATTCGAGGAGGAACAAACGATGAACATGGAAAACAAAATCCAGCACAGCTTGAACGACCTGATCGAGATTGCGCGCGATGGCGGCGATTTCTACACCGAAGCTGCGGGCAAGGTGCAGGACACCGAGCTGTCGTCGCTGTTCAGCCAGATGGCTACGCACAAGCGCGACATCGTCGCCGGTTTGAGTGCCGACGTCGCCGCGACTGGTGGCAAGCCAGCCGAGCACGGCACGATGGTGGGCGCCATGCAGCAGGCCTATGGCAAGGTGCGCGCCGCGTTGGGCGATACCAACTATGCGTATGTGGCTCAGCTTGAGGAAACCGAAGATCGTCTGCTGTCTGCTTTCAAGGACACGATTACCGACAGCGACACGCCGGCGCCGGCGAAGATGGCTGCCGAGAAGTACATGCCCCGCGTGATCGAGTGTCACAACATCATGCGTAACCGCAAGCGCGCGCTCAAGGCCGTCAGCTGATACTCGATCCAGAGAAGTGAATCGCTTCGGCGTAGTGTCATTCATAGACGCTGATTTAACGCTGGTGCTTGTGGAATCCAGTCCGGTAACCGTTAACCACCGCCTTCCAAACAGGAATCCAATCATGAAAAAAATGAATACCAAGAACGCGTTCTTCATCGCAGCATCGGCTTCACTCGTGCTGGCCCTGGCCGGCTGCAATGTCGAGAAGACCCAGGAAGGCGAGCTTCCGGATGTGGAAGTGAAAGCCGATGGTGGGCAGCTCCCCAAATACGATGTAGAAACCCCGGAAGTCGAGTTGGGCACCAAGAAGGTCGAAGTGGAAGTGCCGACGGCGACCGTGGAAATGCCGGACGACCCGGATAACAAGGTGACCGACGAAACCGATTCTTCCAAGAAATAAGTAGCTCGCACCGTTCAATGCAAAGGCTCCTTCGCGGAGCCTTTGTCATTTCTGAGGTATTGCCGTAGTGGGTTTCAGCCCTCCACACTTTGATGTCGCTACCCACTGCACGCGCATGGAGCATCGCGGTGAACTGGGACCAGCCGCTGTTCAGAGCTGTGCGCTGTTCTTCGTCATCAGCGGGGCCGGTTCCAGATAAAGCGCCTGCAGCTGCTTGCGTTCTTCGGGAGTCACGTCCAGTTCCTGCGCGAAGTGCGCGTCGAGCGAGCCGTAGTCGTTGCGGATCTGCGCAATGCGAAGGAGCTGGAGCTGGGGGCCGCCATGGTCCAGTGCTTTTCGAATGGCCTCTCCCTGATGGCGGCGCGCGAGCCGGATTTCGACCCGACCCTGGTCGAAGTCCTGTTGCAGCACTTTGTTCCGTTAGCACTCGAGGTATGAAGTACCGCTTGCGACTGGCAGAGTCGAAGCACTTCAGCGAGGACGCTCCAACCCCAATCGATGAGGCCTACCGTGACCCGCTACTTGCTCGCACTTTGTCTGGCGTTCTACCCCGCACTCTTGCAGGCCGCAGAACCGGCACGCGTGTTGATCGTGGGTACCTATCACTTCAGCAACCCAGGCCAGGACCAGGCCAACGTCGAGGCCGTGGATGTCACCGTGCCGCAGCGGCAGGCCGAACTGCAAGCCATTACCGACGCACTCGCGAAGTTCGCGCCTACGCTGGTCGGGGTCGAATGGCCGGCGGAGACGGCAAGCACGCAGTACGCGCAATATCTCGACGGTACGCTGCCGCCTTCTTCCAACGAAGTGGTGCAGTTGGGCTTCCGTCTCGCAAAGCAACGCGGGCTCAAGCAGGTGCATGGCCTGGATGTGCCGGGCGAGTTTCCATTCGAGGCCGTGCAGGCGTGGGCGCAGGCCAATGGCAAGGCCGATGCCCTGGGTGAACTGATGGTGCAGGCACAAGCCATCACCGGCCGTATCACTGCGTTGCAGGCCACCCACTCCATCGGGGGCGTCCTGCGCGAGATGAACACCCTGCGGGCCATCGATGAAGGTGCGGGTTTTTATTCGGAGTTCCTGCGTTACGGGAAAGGCGAAGCGCAACCCGGTGTCGCACTCAACGCTGCCTGGGCGCAGCGCAATCTCGCCATCTGTGCGCGTCTGTTACAGGCTTTGCAGCCCGGCGACCGCGCTGTAGTGTTCTACGGTCAGGGCCATGTCTATCAGTTGAGGAATTGCATCGGGGTAACACCGGGCGTTGAGCTGGTGGACGCCAATGCGTTTCTTCCAGCGGAGGCGCGGTAGGCGCATCAAGTGTACGAATCCGACTTGCAGAACTGCTTCAGTCGGTGCTTGTGTTTTGAACTGATCAAGTAAAGTCTGGAAATTTTTCAGTCCTGTCATCCCGAGCGTAGCGAGGGATCTGCTTTTGCTGTAAACAACAGATCCCTCGCTACGCTCGGGATGACAACTGTTGTTCAAACCTTTGTCGGGGCTGGCTTACGAAGTGACTCGTCATACCAGCACCTGTCGCGTGCTGGCCAGGTACTGGTGGATTTCCTGTTCCGTGCGCGTGTCGATCATGTAGACCGGTCGCATGCCGTTGGGACACAGCAGGCGAGGCGTGGTGCCGAACAGCCGGCAGATCAGCGGGCGCTCGCTGTAGACCTGGCAACCGTGTTCGCCCAAGTGCGGGCAACTGAGCTCGGCCAGTGCCGCGTCGTGCTCGGCTTCGGTCTTGACTGGTAGCCGGGCCATTTCCTCAGAAGAAGCCGTGACCGGACCGCAACAGTCGTGGCAGCCCACGATGCAGGTGAAGGATGGAATGCGCTGGCGCAGCATGTCGAGCTTGCGGGAGTTGCGGTCCAACGGCGTGGGCCTCGCGGCTGAAGAGGATGGCGACCGCTTCGCGGCGAGCCGCCATTGGATGTCATGGTACCGCGAGCGGTCACGCATCAGCGCTGGCGAATCGGGTCCGTCTGGCGGTAGCGGGCAGGCCTGGCATGGGTTCCAGACCCCTGTCGAGCCGCAGGCTGGCTGCGAGCCTATGGCTGCCGGCACGCCGCCGTGGCGGCCTGAATCAAGGCAGGATCCTCCAGCGACGGCGCGGGCCCGGTTGAAGGAAAAGCAGCAGCAATGGCTTTGGTGATCCGGTCTGGCATCGGTTTGAAATACCACTCGGCGTCCGTAGGCAATGCGCGTCCCCGCACTTCCTGTTCAAACCGATACTGACCCCAGTAGATCGCTAACGGCTCCTCGAATGCATTGAGAGGATTCGGCAGCGCTGCCGCATTTGGACAACCTTTCAGGAAAGCGGCAGAAAGACGTTGTCGTTGAATCGGAGATTGGCCAGCCGAGACATAGTGGACGTATTCGTGCAGCACGACAGGTGCCCAGTCCATGGGCCCATCGCTGCTTGCGCCGTCAGCCGGACCATGCAGGAGGATAGTGTGACCCCTCACCTTGGCCTGGGTGCGGTCCGGATCGGGCCACCACAAAAAGCGCACGATGAAAGGCGCCGTCGCGTCCACTCCATAAAATCCGCGAACAGCTTTCGCCAGCGTCGCTATACCGGGCTGCGCGAGTTGCGAAGCCAGCTCCGTACGCTGCCTGTCGAAATGCGATTCTGCAGCGATCAGGCGCATGGCGCGCGGGCCGAAACGCGCGTAATAGTCGCGCAGCAGGCGACCATCCTGCGGCGCTTGTGCTGCGATGGCCGCAGCCACGCCGTCCTGAAAGTCGTTCGCATCCATAAAGATCTGTGCCAAGCCATCGGCGTCGCGCGTCAGCGGCGGCGCGAACAGATCGGGCGCAGCTGCCACGTCGCGCCGTGCCGGTTGGGCGACCGCTGCGGTGCGCTTACGGAACTCCGCGTACGCCGCCAGCGCGGTCCGGTCCTCCGGAGCCAGGCCGATATGCGTTTGCCAGTATTCGCCGTAGGCCGGGGAGGTGTAGCCCGGCAGCCAGTCGGACAGATTATCCAGCAGATTGAAGACATCGGTGGCCTGGTGATATTCGACCTGTACCGGCGCCGTGGCCGCGGGGGTCGCCTGCGATATCGCGGGGACCAGCCATGACAGCACCGCCATCGCCTTCCAGAAAGTTGCTGTACGCAGACCTGTTCCACTCTTGCAGCGCATATCAGTATCCATTCGCAGTCGTTGCTGTATTCCAGCAAACGCCGACAGACACCGCCAGAGACTTTTGGCAGGGGACATTGTTTCCAACGGTCAGGTCTGCATGCAGGCAGGCATGGCCTGACTGCGAACCTGACGGCGTTGTAGCTTTTAGACGCCTGGGACCGATGGCTGGTGACAGGAACGAATGCCCCAATGCGCAGTTTCTGCCAACGGAAGAGACATGATACGAACCTTGCTTGTGGGCATAGCGACGTGCCTGACCTTGTGTCTTTCGTCGTGCAAAGCCGAAGCGCCTGCATCGCTGGCGACCGCGGCGACTCCCTTGCCGCCTGCTATATCCGGCGAACGGCTGGCGTACGCGGTCGGCTGCGTCAACTGCCATCACCAGACGCCCAAGGAAATCCTCAACGCGCCTTCACTGGTGCTGGTGCAGGTCTATTCCCTGCCCGAGTTCAGAACGCTGTTGAAAACCGGGGTGACCCGCGACGGTCGTGACATGTACGCGCAAGGCAGCATCATGGGCATCGTGGCCCGCGAACAGCTCTCGCATCTGACCGATGATGAAGTCGCCGCCATCCACCAGTTCCTGCAGAAAGACTGGACCGCGGCGCGTGCCGCGCATGAAGAGGCGAAGATCGCCACGTTCCCGCCGCCGACGTTCAACAAGAACTGAGGCCGATTGTTTTATTGCGCTGGGTTCAATCGACCTTGCGAAGCAGATGCTGCGTTTCGGCGCAAACGACCAATCGGTCCGGTTCGGTCACCGTGCCGACCACGTCCACGCGATCACCGGGCTTGAGCGCCTGCACATCGCCGAGGGGCTGGGCTTTGCACAGGTTCCAGCGCGCGGGAAGTTGTACATTCACGGTGTCTGCGTCGGTGGTGGACACCACGACGACAGCGTTGCCATCGTAGGCCCATGGGGCGGTGTCCACGCTGACCACGGTGCCTTGGAGCGTGGCCTGCTGTCCGACCTTGAACGGTTTGCCACCCGGCGCGGTCGCGCAGGCGGACAAGGCGAGGAGCGCGATGCCGATTGTCAGATGGCGCACAGTGCGTACGGGGCGAAGGTGGTGGATCATCGGCGAAGCTCCGGGACGAATAGAGGATGTGCGCCTTTGTACCGCAGGCACGCTGTACCGTCCTCGTATTCGCTTGGTCATCGCCGGCACCGGTGCTGGCGTGGGCCGTTCGTTTCAATACTCCACGGCCACCGACATCAGCCGCAGCTTGCCTTCGAAGCTGCCGGGCCGGCCGATCTCGAAATACCACCAATCGCCGGTGGGACTCCAGCCATTGCCACCAGTAATGATGACCGATCGCTCATGGATGATGGTCAACGATTCCGGTGCATCGATGGCGACCGTGCTGAATCCGCCATAGGTTTCGAAACCGCTGCCATGATGCAGCGACACCGGGGTGATGCTGAACTGGATCTGGCCTTCGCTGTCGTCGCCGACCTCGTACAGCAGCAGCAAGCGGATCCGGTCGCCAGTGAAATCCTTGGGCCGGCGCATGCTCAGCGACATCGAACCGGATTTTCCGGTCCAGTCCACGCCCCGCGTATGCAGGCCGAAAGTGCCGAAGGTGGAATGCGACAAGGCGTTGGCCGGAAAGCTGATCGAATGCTTGAAACGCGGACACTTGCCGGGCGCGCACAGCACCGCGTCGGTACCGCGTGCGGCTGCGGCTTGCGGGCGATTCGAATCGGTCGGTGTCTGGGCCAAAGCCTGGCTCTGGCCAAAGCAGGTCATGACAAACAAGAGGACGAACAAGCGCATCGGACCACTCCTTAGTCGACGCCCCCAGCGGGCGTTACCTATCAGGACGGGGGACGCGTGTGACAGCGGCCAATGCAGGCGTGCGCTGCGACGGGCGGTGATCGCTCAGGGCTTCGCGTAGTAGGCCAGGAACATGTCCACCGCCGATTGCGCGACTTCTTCCTGCTGCTCCCGGGTCAGCGCCGGGACACCCATGGTGATCTGCGGCCAGAACGCGAAACCCTTCAACATGCCTTGCAATTGCTGGGCGGCGAATGAGGGCTCCAGCGGGTTGAACCTGCCATCGGCCAGCGCCGCACGTATCCAGCGGGTGACGCCTTCTTCGGTGCCCTCCAGTCGCGCCACCATGTCGCGCGCGCGTTCGGGCGAATGGATGGTTTCGGCAATGGCCACGCGCGCCAGATCGACGAAGTTGCCTTCGTCGAGCATGGACAGCTTCTGCCGCACCAGTTCCAGCAATTGATCGCGCAGGGGAAGGTCGGCGCGATAAGCCACGTCGACCAGGGCCGCACTCTTCTGCCAGAGCTGCAGCAGGATCTCGGCGAACAGCACGTCCTTGCTGGGGAAGTGGTTGTAGACCGTGCGCTTGGAGACACCGGCGGTGGCCGCGATGCGGTCCATGGTGGTGGCCTCGAAGCCTTGGCCCCGGAACTCATCGATGGCGGCCTGGAGGATGGCCGCGCGTTTACGGTCGGTGAGCCGGCGGGGTGGCGATAGCTGCGAATCAGGGCACATACGAGAAGTTTACACCCATGGGTTTACTTTCGATAAATACAGAACTACACTGTTTAGTGTAGAAATTAACTTCTTCGGATTTCCATGAAATTCCGCACCCTGTTCGTCCTAGGACTTCTTGCCATGACCGTCTGCACGCTGCACGCCGCCCACCGTCCTGCCGCCTATCCGGATTCGCCCCAACAGCAGGCCGGCAAATTCCGCAATGTGATCCCTACGCCTTCCTTGGGATTCCTCAAGACCGTGCGTCTGGCCTGGAACGCGTTCTTCAACAAGCCGGCGGACACGGTGCCCGCCGCCCCGATCACGGTCGCGCCGCTGACGCGCGCGCAGCTGCTGGCGGCGCCCGACCGCAGCCTGTTCCGGTTGGGCCACTCCACGGTGTTGTTGAAGCTGCGCGGCGAATTCTGGCTGACCGATCCGGTGTTCTCAGAGCGCGCCTCGCCGGTGCAGTGGGCCGGGCCGAAGCGCTTCCACGCGCCGCCGATTTCGCTGGCCGACCTGCCGCCGCTGAAGGGCGTGTTGCTGTCTCACAACCACTACGACCATCTGGACCACGCGTCGATCCTGGCGCTTGCGGACAAGGCCGACTATTTCCTGGCGCCGCTGGGCGTGGGCGATACGCTGATCGAGTGGGGCGTGCCCGAATCGAAAGTCCAGCAGTTCGACTGGTGGCAGTCGGCCATCGTCGATGGCGTGCGTTTCGTGGCCACACCGGCGCAACATTTCTCCGGGCGGGGATTGTTCGATGCCAACAAATCGCTGTGGGCGTCGTGGGTGATCCTGGACGACGAACTGCGCGTGTTCTTCAGCGGCGATACCGGCTACTTCGACGGCTTCAAGGCCATCGGCGAACGCTACGGACCATTCGACGTGACGCTGATGGAAACCGGCGCCTACGACAAGCAATGGCCGCACGTGCACATGCAGCCGGAACAGACCTTGCAGGCGCATCTGGACTTGAAGGGCAAATGGCTGATGCCGGTGCACAACGGCACCTTCGACCTGGCCATGCATGCCTGGCATGAACCCTTCGACCGCATCAGCGCGCTGGCGGCCGAACGCGGCGTGGCCCTGGCCACGCCGCAGATGGGACAGCGTCTGGATCTGCAGCAGCCGCAAACCGGCGAAGCGTGGTGGCTGGCGACGGAATAAGCCGAAGCAGAAGCCAAGGACTCGCGCTCAGTACCTTATGGTTCTTCCGTTACGTCTTCCTGCTGGCAGCGCGGCACATCGGATCCCACCACGCAGTTGATGCAGCATTGCTGGGCCGGTGCTGCGCTCGGCGATAGCGACGCGTCTGTGATGACAGAAGCGCGTGGCAGACCGACCAGTTGTTCGGGCGGTTTCAGCTTCAACAGCACTGCCCAGTCCTGCCGGTTGAAGTTGCAACCGGATTCGAGGTCGGGCGAACATGGCGTGTCGTCGCCCGTGCGTTGCGGCAGACCCCAGAATTCGCCGTTGCGGTTCAAGGGCAGCAGACGCATGGTCACGCCCTGCTGCACGTTGCCGCCGATCAGATAGGCGGTGGCGTCGTTGCCGGGATTGACGGCGACCACGATGTCGCAATGCATGAAAAGTCCGCCTGGTTTTTCCAGCAACGGCCCAAGCCCTTCATGGCCGAAGGCATGATTGCTGTGGCGTATGTAGCAGAGCAGGTCGCCGATGGCGGGTTTCGCGCGCGCAGGGTCGCGGTATTCGTAGGCGCTGGTCTGCGGGCGCAGGTAGGCCGTGCGGACATAGCCCAGGTGGCTGGCGTCGGGGCGGAAGCCCGGCAATCCCGCCTTCGCCATCACCCAGGACACGAACGCCGCCGACCAGGGATTGTCGATGACGAAGCCGCGGCATGCGGTACCGGGGTAGGTTTCGCTGGCGACATATTCGCAGTCGGTTGCGCCGGCGCGGTGTGCAATGGAAGGCAGCAGGCCGGTTTCGCGCCAGTAACGGGCCACGTGCCGCCAGATCACGTCCTGGCCATCGTCCAGTCGTCCCGCTTCGCCTTCATGCACGGCGGCGCTGGCCAGACGGCCTTTGCGATCGATGAAGGGGCGGTACCAGAGCATGTGCTCGTTGCAGGCGACGGCGGCGATGCGCGTGGCTACATCGGGGGCCGATGTCTGGTTGCGAAGTACGGGGCATGCGTCGGCTGCATGGGCGTTTGCGGCCGCGAGCAGCAGCAGGAGGACGACAGGAAATAGGCGCATGAGGCGCATGGAGGATTTCATTGGGGGAAGGAAACGCGCCAGGACATCATGCCAGAGGAAGTGTCCGAATAATGCCTGCATGATGCAGGGCAACGTCTTTCAACACAGCTTGCAAACTTCAGCGACCCGATTGGAGCGAACTTCTCTCCGCAGCACCTACAGCGCCTGGTGTCATCACCGCGCTTCGCCTTTGACCGCAAGAGGCGTGTCTGGGGCAACTATCCAGGGAGCGGAGTGGGAGACGTGCTGATTCCGTGGCGTGATGTCTTTGGTTATTCCGAGGCAAGTATCTGCGTGCGTGTAGCGGGCTTGGCTCATGCCAGGCCCGCCTACCGGGATGTGATCGTGAATCAGTTCTTCACAGTGCCGGTCGAATGCTTCCGAATCGATAGCACTGCCTGTTCCAGAACGCTATCGGTCGCTCCCGGCACCACGGGCGTGGAGATCGTGATGTCGGGCACCACACCACGGGCCTGTGGATCTCCGCTGGGTCTCAGGATGCGTGCCTTGGGGAAACTGACTTCAATGCCGGTGCGCCGCAGAGTGAACTTCTCCAGCGCGCCGTAGGTGCTCGCAAGGTCCGCCGTTTCCTCGCCGAGGATCGTACCGAAACCATAGTCCTGCGCGATCGCCGCCACCAGCACCGTGTTGGAGTAGGAATGCCGGTTGACCAACAGATACACGCGCCCGCGGAAAACTCCTTCCTTCCGAGGTGCAACCAGCGCGATCGGGAACAACACCCGGCTGCCCATCGGCTTGCCCGCATAGGCAGTAGCCAATTGCTTCGAAGTGGAATCCTTGTCGCCGCCGATACTTTCCAGTCGCTTGCGATTGGATCCGATGGCCGATTCGCTGATCTTGATATCGAAACCGGGGCTGAAGCGAAAAGGTTTATCGGCGAACCACGCCACCATCAAATCGCTGAAGGAATTGTCGCCACCCGGGTTGTCGCGCAGATCGATCAACACGCTGCTGGCACCTTCGGCGATGAACCTGGCGAACGCGGCATCGATGAACGCGCCGAACGCGGTCGGATCCCAGGGCGTGGCCGCTTCCGGGCGGTTGTCGTAGAAAGGTCCTGGCCGCAGATAGGCCACGCCGCCTTCGAGCATCCGGGCCTCGCGCGCATTCCAGTCGAGTTCGAAACGGGCGGGCTTGCCTGCATCTGCAGCCTCGAAATCGGTGCGGCTGCGGGCAAGTACCTTGACCTGTTTCTGGACGCCTGAGGGTTTCAGCAGCACCACATCGAAAGCGGGCACATTGCCCAGCGCCATCCACGTCAGCAGCGGCAGTTGCGTTTCCAGTTGGGCCCAGGCCATGTAATCGTTGTCGGCCGAAACAAAGCTGCGCATCCTGCCCAGCCAGGTCAATGCCGGCTCGCCATCCACCGACAACACCTGGTCACCCAGGGCGATGTCCTTCTGGCCGCTGTAGTCATCGACGATAGTGACCTTGTCGCCGGACACGCGCAGATAGAGCGGGAATGCTTTTCCACCCTGCACGCGGAATGCCTCCCATGCTTCGCCGGGTGGGTCGATGCGGGCATGGGCGACATTGCCGAAGGCGACGAAGCGCTGGAACCGCAACTGGACCTCGAGCGGAGTGAGTGGTTGGTCGAATTCCCGGCGCATCTGCTGGAAGAGTGCGTCGTATTCGGCCCGGCTGCGACGCGCGAACAGGTCGTAGTGCGAGGCTTGCAACTGCGTATACAGCTGATCGAAATCGGCGCGGACCTGTTCGGTCGAATACGTGGTCGGGGCAGGCACCGCCGGTGCGGCACAGGCGGTGGCCGACAACGCCCAGGCAAGCAGGATCAGGAAAAAGGTGGTCTTGAGGCGATGTGGCATGGGGTTTCCTTTGAATGCGGGAGGCTAGCCGGCAAGGCGTCTGCCGGTTGCGGCGCATTGCATACGCGGCAATGCTATCGGGCCATGAGCGAATCCTCCTGCTTTCCTGATTTCTTTCGCGCGGATCCTGCAAACCTGTGAATTCAGAGACTTACACCGATTCACTGCGTGTTGGCGAGTGGCGTGCCGATCGCCAGGCGGGCGAGTTGACCGGACCTTCGGGAACGCTGCGCCTGGAGCCGAAGGTGATGGATCTGCTGTTCCTGCTGGCCTCGCAGCCCGGGCAGGTGGTCACCCGCGAGCAGTTGATGGTCACGTTGTGGCCCGGGCTGGTGGTGGGGGAAGACAGCCTGGCGCGTACGGTTTCCAAGTTGCGGCAGTCATTGGGCGATGACGCCAAGGCACCGCGCTATATCGAGACCATCGCCAAGCGTGGTTACCGGTTGCTGGCGGAGGTGGAAGCCGCAACTTTCCATCCGGCCGACACTCCGGCAACCACGCCCGTTGCCATGGCACGGGGCGCGCAGCGACCGGTATTGATCCTGTCGGGCGTGATCGCGATGCTGATACTGGTCTGGGCAGGTATCCACTTCTGGCCTTCCGTGCCCGTATTCGCGGCTGACAAACACAACCAACTGGTCTCCCGCGCCGACGATTATTACTTCCAGTTCTCCCGTGCCGACAATGAATCGGCCATCGAGTTGTACCAGCGTGTGCTGGGCCTGCACCCCGACGATGCTTCGGCGCTCGCCGGCCTTGCCAATGCGCTGACGCAGCGTTCGATCCGTTGGCCGCAACTGGCGCAGGGAGACGACAGGGAGTTCACCCGGCTGGGAGACGCGCTGGCCAATGGACATCTGGAGCGCGAACCGGCCCGGCAACAACTGCAGCGCGCCCGGCAACTGGCGGAGCGGGCGGTGGTTGCCGCGCCAGATTCGGCGGCCACGCACAAGGCGTTGGGCTTCGTGCTGAGCGCGCAGCGACAGTTCGCGCCTGCGCTCGCGGCTTACCGCCGCGCGGTGGCCTTGGACCCCGATGCCTGGGGGCCAATGATCAACATGGGTGATGTGCTGGAAATCAGCGGACGCGACGACGAAGCCCTGCCTTGGTTCGAACAGGCCTACGCGGCCATGGGTCGCGTCTACGACCGCAACCCGGTACAGGTGCGTCCGTGGTATGCGGACCTGGGTGTGCTGATTGCCGACCGCCATCGTGTGCGCGGCGATTCGCCCACCGCGGAAGCCTGGTATCGCCGCGTATTGGCGGAGTCGCCATTGCATCCGGCTGCCACGACGGGTTTGGCGCGCCTGTTGCGCGATGGTGGCGATGCAGCGGCAGCGGACCGAATGTGCGCCGAACTGAAGCAGCGGGCGGGGGAAAGCGTTGGCTGCGAATGAGTACGAATGGATGGCTGCTGGCGGCGTCGGAATTTTCTGTCCGGCCCTGTCGAAATGCAGCATGCGCGATGCAGGCCGCGGCGGGCAAGTTATTGCTTCCGGGCTGGCATCATGGCGGCCATGCCACTGACCCTCGACCACCTGCGTCGCTACGCCATCGCGCGTACGCTGTTCAAGCCGACCACGCTGATGCGTGCGATCGGAAAACTGGGATTCGTGCAGGCCGATCCTATCCGCGCACCGGCGCGCGCGCAGGACCTGACCTTGCGCCATCGCGTCGTCGGCTATCGCGCCGGTGACCTGGAGCGACGCTATCCGCGACTGGCGCTGGAAGAGGATTTCTTCGTCAACTATGGCTTTCTGCCGCGTGCGCATCACGCGTTGATGCATCCGCGCAGCGCGCGCCAGGCGTGGACACCGACGCGATGGAAACAGGCGCAGGCGGTGCGCGAGTTCATCGCCGAACGTGGCGTGGTGCATCCGCGCGAAGTCGATGCACACTTCGCCCATGGCAAGACCACCAACTGGTTCGGCGGTTCTTCCAACGCCAGCACCCAGCTTCTGGATGGCATGCACTATCGCGGTCTGCTGCGCGTAGCCGGGCGTGCCAGCGGCACGCGCACCTATGCCGTGCGCGAAGACGTGGCGCCGGTGGACAAGGCCGGCATCGCGGCGCGCCTGGATGCGCTGATCGATGTCATCGTGCACAAGTACGCGCCCTTGCCCGATGCCAGCCTGGGACAACTGGTGGGCTATCTGGGTCGCGGCGTGCCGCAATGGGATGCCGCGCGTAAGCCGGCGCTGCTGCGTGCGCGCCAACGCCTGCAGCGCGCAAGGGTGGACGGCGTGGACTGGCTGTGGCCCGCGGACGAAAGTGCGCAGAGCCGTCGCTGGAAACCCGACGACCAGGTGCGATTGCTCACGCCGTTCGATCCGGTGGTCTGGGACCGCCGTCGCTTCCAGCTGTTCTGGGGCTGGGCGTATCGCTTCGAGGCCTACACCCCCGCGCCCAAGCGCAAGCTGGGTTACTACGCATTGCCACTGCTGTGGCGCGACCGCGTGATCGGCTGGGGCAATCTGTCGGTGGCCGACGGCGAACTGCATTCGCAGCTGCATTACGTGGAAGGTCAGCGGCCGGACGATGCCGTGTTCGAAGCGGAACTGGAAGCAGAGCTTGAGCGGATGCGGGTGTTCTTGGCATTGGAGAAGTAAGACCATCTACAGTGGAATTGTTACGATGCTCCCCTATCAAACTCTGCGCCGAATATTGAAATCCGCCCGCGGACGACGGCACTGCAATCGATGCCGTCTGACTTTTTGAAGCGACGCTCAGACGCATGGAATTTCATTGCATCTGACTGCATCGAAAACGCTGTCGATTTCGCGCTCCCTGCTTCGTCCAGTACATGAGGGCCGCCACTCCGGCGTGTCCGCCATGGAGACGACGATGCGCCTGATTCCCTACCTCAGCTTCGATGGTCAATGCCGCGAAGCGTTCGATTTCTATGCCGCTGCACTGGGCGGCCGATTGATCGGCCCGCCGATGACGTATGGCGAATCGCCGATGTGCGACCAGATGCCGCCGGGGTCTGAAGACCGCGTCATGCATGTGCAGCTGGAAGCCGAGGGCGCAACGCTGATGGGCGCCGACAGTCCCTTCCCGGTGGAAGGGCGGGGGAGCACCGTGGTCAATGTGGATGTGCCGGATGTTGCGCAGGCTGAGCGGATCTTCGCCGCGCTGGCCGCGGGCGGCGAAATCCAGATGCCACTGGCCGAAACATTCTGGGCCCTGCGCTGGGGCGCGCTGACTGATCGCTACGGCAAGCCGTGGATGGTCAATTGCATGCTGCCGGATGCCTGTGCTGATTCCTGACGGCGCCTGCGCCTGGAGGGCGTAAACAAAGCTCAGTGCTTGCCTTGCCGTGCGCCCGGTTCCACATCGGGGTCGTTGTATTCGTCGGAGTTGCGCTTGCCGGGTTGCTCGCCCACTTCATGCGTGGGTTCAACGGTGGGGTCGGGCTGGGAGGGGTCCAGTTCCGGTGGAAGCTGCTTGTCTTTGTTCATGGCGGGCTCCTGAAAGAAGCGCAGCGTCCCCCATCCCGCCTCTGCATCGTGTGAAATCGCGGCGATGACAACGTGAACGCAGCCGGCCATATCGCTTTGGTCGCAATGACGAAGTCACGCATTCGTGGCAGTCTGCACGCATCGCCCGCCTCTTTGGACATGATGGAAACCGAGCTTCTCTCCGGCCGTTGCGCCTGCGGCCAGACAGTTTTCGAGGTCAGGGCGGCTACGGTCAGTACGGTCTGCCGTTGCGACACCTGCCGGCAGGTGTCCGGTGGCCTGGGTATGGCCTGGGTCGATGGCGTGCGCGCATCGCTTTCGATGCAGGGGCCGGTGTCGCGGTGGCGTTCATCGGCGCATGGCTACCGCCATTTCTGCGCGGTCTGCGGCACGCACCTGATGCAGGTCGAGGACGGGGACGGCGACACGGTCCGCATTGCAGTGGGCGCCCTGGAACCGCAGTCCGTACTGGGCCTGGATCATGAAAGCCCTCGCCCCGCTCGGGCGGCATGGGCGCAGACGCAGGTGCCGGTTCAGCGCGACTAGTCGTAGTAGTCGCCACCGATGATCGTGCACACCTGGGCCTCGGTGAAGCCGTGGAACCGCTTGCCGCCCGGCGTGTTGCGCTTGGCGAACAGCTTGCCGTTGGCCGGGGTGCGTTCCCGTTTTTCCTGCAGCAGCCACTTGGCGTAGTCGTTCTGCAGGTTGCGGGACCGGATCGGGTCGAGTTTCAGGCGGGGCATGGCGGGTCCTGCGCGGAAGGCGCGACAAAGTTACGCGACCGCCGCGATTTCGGAAACCGTCGAACGGGGATGGTCCAATCGGTTCCGCAGCCGGCCCTACAATGGCCTGAACACCGGAGCGCCCCGATGCCAACGAAGCTTTCCACTGTTTTCTTGCCGCCGTTGCTGGCAATGGCGTGCCTGGCGCCGGCAACGCAGGCGGCAGAGGCCGCGCCTCCACCCGACCGGAGCCAGTACGGCGATTCTGCCGAATACGAGACGCGTGATCGCCCCGTCAACGTGGAGGATGTGCGCATTCTGGTTCGCACCAGCGAACTGCTGGCGCAGGAGTCTGCCTGGAACCGCAGCGACGACCGCCAGTGCCAGGACGACGAAGCCAGCGGCCGGCGCAGCCTGTTCTGCGCGCTGCAGGCGGCGAGCGTTGAAGTGCTGGGTCGCTACGACCATCGCCGCGTCGCGTTGCAGGAAGTGCGCTTCGCCATCCAGGAAGCGACCCGGGGCCGGGAGTTCGAACATCGGCTGATGGAGTTCAACAACCTGCCCGAGACTTCATTGGCCGACGTGCAGGCGCTGCTGAAAATCGCGCGCGAACGCGTGGAAGCGCGACTGGCCGCCGTAGCGGGATAGCCTGCTCAAAAACCCGGTTAGGCCACGCCACCGGCGAGCAGGACGGCGCGTTCGTTGCGGCAGACGCGATTGCGTCCGGCGGCCTTGGCCCGGTACACGGCGCTGTCGGCGGCGTGGTAGAGCGCATCGACGTCATTGAGAATTTCGGGATCGAATTCGGCCACGCCGATGCTGGTGGTCATGCCCAGGGTCAGCCCGTTCACGGCGACCGGATGTTCGACCAGGCTTGCACGGAATTTCTCCGCACGTTGCATCGCCGCGGCCAGGTCATGGCCTTCCAGCACCACGCCGAATTCCTCACCGCCCACGCGCGCGGCCAGTTCGCCGGCACCGTTGAAACTGGTATGCAGGCGTCCGGCGATAGCCAACAGGCAGGCATCGCCCACCGCGTGGCCGTGGCTGTCGTTGATCTGTTTGAAGTGGTCGATATCCAGCAGCAGCAGCGTCAAGGGTTCACCGGAGCGCTGCGCTTCGATGGCGGCTTTGGCCAGCACATCGGCGAACTGGCGGCGGTTGGCCAGTTCGGTGAGCGGGTCGATGCGGCTCTGGCGTGAATACAGGTCGCGCTGCCTGCGCAGCTCCTGGTCCAGGTCCAGGCGCTGCTGGTATTCGGCGTAGTTGCGCAGCAGCGAGATGACCACGTAGACCAGATAGAGCGCCATCATCAGGCCGTTGGCGCGGTCGGCGGGATTGCTCCACAGCAGCACCAGCCCCGGCAGGCTGAGCAGGGCCACGCTGGCGAAGGCGAAGCGCCTGCGCATGCTGAAGGCATGGCCGATGGCGGTGGCCAGGCCCAGGGTGAACAACAGTGCGGTGGTGCGCGCCGGCCCGAAGGCAGGATCCACCGTGGCCCAGCAGAACAGCCCGCCCCATAACGCGGTGGTGACCAGCACGATGCTCCAGTGCACGCGCATCCAGCGTTTGAGGTTGGCTTCGTTGATCTGGTCTTCGCGCAGCGGTCGATGCAGGAACCGCTGCACCGACAGCGCCAGAAAGGCGATCAACAGCGCCCAGCTGATCAGCGGCGTGCGGGTGAATGCGCCGCCATACACGCCCACCAGCAGCCACGAAGCCGCGTAGAAAAATCCGCCCGTCAACGCGCGTTGATAGGTGTCGGACATTTCCTGGGTAAGCCGGCGTATCTGGATCAGATTCATGGAAACCGTTCTTCGGCCCTTGCTGGACGGGAGGTTCAAGGATTACAGGAGTGGTACCTGCAATATGGATGCCAGTTTTCTACCGCCCCTCTGGCTGTCCTGACACCGGGTCCAATGCGGGCATACGTCACATTCTGACGTGAACCGCCAAGCAAATGCACAAATTCTGTCGTTCATGTTTGTCATTCAAGCCAAGGCGGAGACTCGCTGGCCGTCGGTTGTCTCGCAGATGGTCTGCGTATTGCATCCGATGAGAATCCATATCGTTTGGTTGTTTCTGGCAATGCGTTCCCGGACTTGCCGATAGGGCGCAGCAGCGGCGTTCCTCTAAAGTCAGCCTTGCATGAGCCGGTGGATGCCGACAAGCCATCGCGGGTACCAGGTCGCTCACCGGGCCTGAACCTGTGCCGTGGAAAGCTCCGAACCACTCAAGCCGCGCGTCGTGCGGCAAGGCGAGGAGCATCGGCATGGCAGAGCACAATCCACAGAAACCCACACCCGGAAGCGGCTATCGCGAACAGCAGGACCCGCGCGGACAACCCGGCCAGCATCAGAAAAAGGACGGCAGGCAACTGCCCGAAGAGGCCGATCCGGACGAGCCGAAACCCAAGGAACCCGAAGACACGCTGCAGCGGAAGTAAGCACGGCCGGCCCGGGTTCGCAGGTGGGGCGTACATGTCGGGCAGCCCCGTCTCCCGGGCTGGCGCTCGAGGGTGGCGCGCCGTTATCGTAGCCCGCGCGCGCTTTTGCGGCTGACTCCATCCGACCCATGACCCAGCCTGAAGGCCCAACCGGCCACGACACGCCTGCGCAGTGCGAAAACTGCGATGCACCCCTGCATGGTCAGTACTGCTACGACTGCGGACAATCCGTGCACAACCCGGTGCGGCACGCAGGGCATGCGCTGGAGGAAGTCTTCGAATCGTTCTGGCATCTGGATGGGCGCGTGTTCCGCACCCTGCGCGATTTGCTGGTGCCCGGGCGCACCGCCGCCGAATATCTGGCCGGTCATCGCCAACGCTACCTGCCGCCGTTGCGTATCTTCGTGATCATGAGCCTGCTGGCGTTCTTCGTTGGCCGTTTGGCCATCCATATCGATGACCAGCCCATCACGCCGCAAGTCGATGTCAGCGCCATTACCGGCAGCCAAACCGTGGCGGAGGTGGAGCGGCATCGCGACCGCATGCTGGCCGAGCTGGAAGCAGGGCGCAAGGAAGCCGGCGATGTGGTGCCCGGGGTCAGCGCGTTGCTCATCGCCTCGCAGGTGAAGATCCAGGGCGAGGCCGCCAACCGCATCGCCGAACTGACGCCGGGCGCGCCACCGGCATCGACGACCGCGCCTTCGGCAAGACCCGGCGCCATTGTGATCGTGCCGCCATCGAAGGGGGAATTGTTCTCCATCGAGAACGAGAACTGGAAAGCCGATCTGAAACCGGTCCAGGTCCCTTGGTTGCCGGACTTCGTCAACAGCTGGTTGACCCGCAAGACCATCGTCGCCCGCGAGAACATCGAGCGCATGAGCGACCGTCCCGACCGTTGGTTCCAGACGCTGATGGCGTCGCTGCCTTCGGCCTTGTTCGTGCTGGTGCCGGTGTTCGCCCTGATGCTCAAGCTGGCTTATCTGTTCAAGCGCAGGCTGTATCTGGAACATCTGGTGGTGGCCCTGTACAGCCACGTGTTTCTGCTGATGGCGCTAACCGCGATCTTCGTACTGATGGCGGTCAGCGGTTGGGTCGGCGCCTACGCGCAATGGCTGGCGCTGTTGCTCAATGCGGCCATCATCGCCTTGATGGTGTGGATGCCGCTTTATCTGCTGCTGATGCAGAAGCGCGTGTACGGGCAGGGCTGGCCAATGACGCTGGTGAAATACGCCGTCATCGGCATGATCTACGTCAATCTGCTGGCAACCGTCGCCGGACTGATGTTCGTGGTGAGCCTGGCGAAGGGATGACTTTCGTTATCTGCGCGTAGCCGCAGCGCGCTCAGGTCGCGCGCATGCGACCCCAGGCGTGGCGCACGATCTGATCCGCCCAGCGCCAGTCCAACTGTTGATGCCGGGGAACGCTCTTGCCATAGCGGTCGCGCAGGCCCGGCAGTATTTCGGCCAGCGGTTGACGGTGGAACAGCAGAAAGCAGTCGTAGCCGAACTTGATGGTCGGCACGTAATCGTCGAACGGCAGGGACGCGTCGCGGAATTCGGTGGTCGGAAAGATGCGACGCCAATATTCCAGCTCCGCCTCGATATCCAGCAGCACGCCCTCGCCGGGTGCGATCTGTCGCCTGGTATCCATTTGCTCCATGCCCCGATTGTAATCGAGCGCCGTACCACGGCGAACGGGTACGGTGTCGTGGCGGGGACGTGTGGCCAATACGGTCGTAGCGCTCATTGCGTGTGTTCCTTTTGAGTGTCGACGCATTCGACGATTTGAGTGTCGACGCATTCGACGATGGCGCTGAGCCGATCGCGTACATGCAACCAGTCTTCCTTGCAGCAGGTGTTGCCGCCTATCGAGGCGGCTTCGCCTGCGAACCAGGCCCAGAAGCCGGGTGGCGCATCCTGCAGTTCGAGCATCCGCGGCATATGCCGTTCCAGTTCATCCATCATCGCATCGAGCGCCGCCCTGTCCATATCGTAGTGTTCCCACCTCATTGTTCGCATGCCTTGGGCGATCAACACGCGATCAACAAGCCCTGATATTTGAGCCATCCTTCCACCCGGAAGCGCGAGTCGCCGACGGCATTGACCGCGTGCTGCAACTGATTTTCCGAGACCCCGTAATGCCGCGCCCACGACCGCACTTCACGCTTGTCGGTCATGGTGATCCGAAGGGGCAGGTTGGCTGCAGGGGCAATGGCGGGTGGCGAGAACATGTAAGTCATCCTGTTGCTGACAGGCGATGATGGTCACGTGGTTTCGATCAATGCCGCGTGAAGAAATGGGGGTGCCTGTCACGATCGTCGGCGTTGCTTCAGGCGCCGTTGCCCATTTGACACTGCGTTGACAGCCACGCGGGGAAGCTGGCGACAGGCAAGAGCGAGGCGCGCATGAAGATCCTGTCGGCCACTTTATTCCTGGCGCTGGGCATGGCCATAGGCAGCGTGATCTCGGCTGTGGCTGGAGCCAATGCGGCACGAACCGTTGCAGGCGTCGGTGAAACAAGAGCTGTCGAAGCGCATCCTCTGATCACGACAGAAGTAGATCATGTGCTGGCGATAGAGGACGCTTCCGTCGGGTTGAGCAGCATCCACTGAGGCCGGTGTGATCAAGTCCGTGTGACCAAGCCGATACGATCTTTGAACCACTCTGGATTCTTGCCGATCAATTCAAACAAAGGCCCCGCAATGCGGGGCCTTTGCATTCTGGGTCATTTTCTCTACCCGTCAGCGCAGATCGACATCGGCCACCTTGTCCTCGTAATCCTTCTTCGGGTCCACGCCGAGCATCATCTTCACACCCGCGATCAGACTGGAAGCGTTAAGCCAGATTTCGGCGTGTTCGGCATCCAGTCGCAACAAGGCCAGCTTGGGATCGTCCTTGCCTTCGTACCAGGCAGCCACGAACGGGTTCCATAGACGTTCGACGACAGCCGGATCTGTATCCAGGGTCAGATTGCCCTTGATGCTGGCGAACAGTTCATGGTCCTTCGAACTGAAGGCGGCAATGGCGCGGTGTCCCTGTCCGAGTTTCTTGACCATGGCATTGTCGGTTGAAGTGAAGAACCACAATGGGCTGCGATCCTCCTCGGCCTGCGCGGTCATTGGCCGCGAATGACCATCTTCCACACCGTCCAGGCCCAGCATCAAGGTGCGGTCGGACTTGAGTGCCTTCCAGAATTTCTTTTCCAGTTCCTGCGGGTTCGTCATGGGATTGCATCCTGAGCTGTGAGGGCATCCGCCATTAGGCGGCGTGAACCACTATCCGCAGGCATGGATGGCCATCCCGTGAAGCCATGGCGCGTGTGGCTGCACTTCGCGCTAACGATCAGGATCGCGAAGTCCATGATCGGCTTGCCCCCGCCGGGTGGATTGACTACCGTTCGGCACTGTACCGCAACAAGAACAGGGCATGACCCGGAACGTTTGGCTTTGGATTGTGGTCGTGCTGACGGCTGCGGCAGTGCTCGCCACCTTTGTGTACGAACGACATTCGAAACCCGGCACAGCTGCGCCCGAACCGCGCGTCACTCCATTCGGATGGAACGGGCAGCTGCAGCTTGCGGCTGGCGACGGCGTGCGCGGTGCGCGCGACGGCCTCGCAACGCAGGCGCGTTTCGACGATCCCTATGGCGTGGCGGTGGATGCACACGGAAATGTCTTCATCGCCGACGCGGGCGAAAACAACCGTATCCGCAGGATCGGCCAGGACGGCCATGTCACCACCCTGGCCGGGGCCGCCGAAGGTTTCGCCGATGGGGTGGGCAACGCGGCGCGATTCCATACGCCGTCGGGTCTGGCTATCGATGGCATGGGCAATCTGTATGTAGCCGACACCGGCAATCACGCGATCCGCAAAATCACCGCCGAAGGCTTGGTGACCACGCTGGCCGGCGATGGCGTCGCCGGGTTTCGCGACGGTCCCGCTTCGCTGGCGCGCTTCAACGCACCGATTGGTTTGGTGGTGGATGCGGCGGGTAACGTCTATGTGGCCGACACCTACAACGACCGCATCCGCAGGATCGGCAGCGATGGCACGGTCAGCACCGTGGCCGGAGGTGAGCGGCCCGGTTATCAGGATGGCCCCGGTGCAACGGCGCGCTTCGATACGCCCACCGGGTTGGCGCGCGATGCGCTGGGCAATCTCTGGGTGGCCGATCTGCGTAATAACGCGATCCGCAAGGTCTCGCCACTCGGCGAAGTGACCACGCTGACGCGCACCGGACCAGACGATGACGGCCCTAACCTGCTGCGCCGACCGCTTGCGATTGCGGTCACGTATGACGGCTTGCTCTATGTCGGCGAGATGGCGCGCGGTCGCGTGTTGCAGTTCGCGCGCAGCGGACAGGCGCATGTGCTGACTGGTGCCGAGTCACAGACGAGGTTGTCGCGTCCGGCCGGTCTGGCGGTGGACGAGGACGGTAGCCTGCACGTCGCCGATGCCGGCAGCCACCGGGTGCATCGCATTGTGCCCGTGCCCATGGGAACTTCACCGCTGGAAGGCAGCATCGGCCCTTCAGCCGAGGATTCGCTGCCTGCCACCGCATCGCGCTGGCCGTTGCGGCCGCAGGAGGGTTGGCATGAAGTGGTCGGCACCTTGGGCGAGGTCCGCGGCAACTACCAGAGTGAAAGCCGACACCATCTGCACGGGGGGTTGTACATCCGCGGCGATGTCGGCGCTGAAGTGGTGGCCATCGCCGACGCCAAGGTCAGCGCACCCTATGGTGCGTGGGGACTGGGCGAACTGGGTGAAGGCATGGCGCTGGGCGATCTGGGCTATATCCACATGCGCGTCGGCCGCGATGCGCGCGATCGCGTGCTCGACCCACAGCGTTTCCAATTGCTGCTGGACGAAGCAGGCGAGCCCGAGCGCATGCGCGTCGCGCGCGGCACGCGCTTCAAGGCGGGCGAAGTATTGGGCAGCGTCAATCGCATGGCCCACGTGCATCTCAGCCTGGGGCCCAACGGTTTCGAGCGCAACGCGGTGGCGTTGGGATTCGCCGGATATGCGGACAGCATCGCGCCGCGCATCGACGGGATCGAGTTGCTGGATCCCTTCGACCAGCCGCTGACGGAAAAAAGAAACGGCCGCACCATCGTGCCGCGCAACCTGTCCGGCGTGCGCATCGTGGTCGATGCCTGGGACCAGGTCGACCGCAACCTGCCGCGACGCCGGCTGGGATTGCATGCGGTCGGATACCAGGTGCTACGCGCTGACGGAACGCCAGCGCCGGGTTTCGAACAACCGCGTGTCGATATCGTTTTCAACCGCATGCCTGCGGACGACGAAGCAACAAAAGTCGCTTACGCGCCCGGCAGCGGCATCACCGTGCACGGAAACGCCGTCACCCATTTCAAATACGTGGTCACCAACGTGGTCCGTGATGGCCATTTGGCGACGAGTCTGTGGCAGGTATCGGCATTGCCTGCCGGGGACTACACCCTGCGCATCGTCGCCAGCGACTACAGCGGCAATCTGGCCCTCACCGGACGCGACCTGGCCCTGACCCTGGAATAGCCCCGGCAAGCTGAACCATTTGCCGGCCGATCATGACCATCGGCTATTGACTACATCTGTAGGCATGTGCATGATGACTACAAATGTAGTCACAAGGTGGATGACATGAGTCGCAAGAGCATTGGTGATCAGGAACTGGCCCTGCTGCAGTACATCGCCGAGCAGGGCAGTGCGTCGGTGGGCGAGGTTGCGGCGGCCTTCGGCGAAGCACGGGGTCTGGCGCGGTCCACGGTGCTGACCATGATGGAGCGCCTGCGCGCCAAGTCCTATCTGCGGCGCAAGCAGGTCGATGGTGGCGTGTACCGCTATTCCACCACCGCACGCCAGGACGATGTAGTCAGTAACGCGGTCGGCAACTTCGTGGAGAAGACCCTGCAGGGGTCGGTGTCGCCGTTCGTGGCCTGGATGTCGCAGCGCACCGAGGTGAGCGACGACGAACTGGCCGAACTGGAAACGCTGGTGGCCACGCTGCAATCCAAACGCAAGGAGGGCTGAGCCATGGGACTCGAATTCATCTCGTCGGTCCTGCTGCCGCGTCTGCTCGCCACCAGCCTGCAGGCGCTGTTGATGGTGGCGGTGGTGCTGTTGCTTTGTCGCCTGCTGCCGCGCCTGGCACCGGCCGCGCGCGCCTTGTTGTGGTGGCTGGTGGCGCTGCAGCTGGTGGTCGGCTTGGTCTGGTCGAATCCATTGGCCCTGCCGTTGCTGCCCGCCGAAATCATGCAGCCGGTCGTCGCAGCGCCCATCGCGTTCGACGCAGCGTCCACACTCCAGGCATCGTCATTGCCGTCCTCCGCAGTCCAACGCATGGCGCCGGTTGTGGACGAGACCTTTGCCATGTCCTGGAGTTGGTCCAGTGCACTGGCTCTGGCCTGGCTGCTGGGACTGAGCTTCATGATCGCGCGCACCTTGGGCGGTTATCTGGCCACGCGCCGTCTGCTGCGTGAGTCCGAACCCTGCGACGACCGCAACCTGCTGCACGCCCTGCAGCTGGCAGCCGAGGCCCATGGCCTACGCAGTACGCCACGGCTTCGCCTGTCGAACACCATCGATTCGCCGCAACTCATCGGCCCCTGGCGTCCGGTGTTGCTGCTGCCGGCCAACTACCTGGACGCCATGCACGCCGACGAACTGGACATGGCCCTGACCCATGAACTGGTCCACCTGCAGCGCGGCGACCTGTGGTGGGGCTTGCTGCCGGCCGCCGCGCAACATCTGTTCTTCTTCCATCCGCTCGCGCATCTGGCTGCCCACGAATACGCACTGGCGCGCGAAGCGGCCTGCGATGCAGCCGTCATCGCAGGCAATCGTCACTGCGCGCACGACTACGGACGGCTGCTCGTGCGTCTGGGTGTCGCGCCCCGGCCCAGCGCTGGATTGGCCAGCGCTTCGCCCACCTTCCGCATCCTCAAGAGGAGACTGCTCATGTTGCAGAACACCGCTTCCATGCCGCGCATGATTGCGCTGGCCATCGTGGGTGTGGTCGCCATACTCGGCGTCATGCCCTATCGCATTACCGCTGCCACCGCGCCCAGGGCGCCGGTGCAGGCCGTACCGGCGGCCGCTGCGGTCGCGCCGGTCGCATCGGTTGCGCCGCAGAGCGCAGCGGTCGCACCGAAGGCCGGCATTGTGGCCACGGCAGCAACGGCCCCGGTGGCCGCGGCCTCGACGACCCGTCCCACCATGCTCATCGCTGCTGCCATGCCGGCTGCGCCAGAAGCACCGCAACCGCCTGAGCCGCCTGAACCTGCCGCATTCGCGGCGCCTGCCGCGCCTGCTGCAATACCGGCACCGCCCGCGCCGCCCGCTCCTCCGGCACCGTTCACCACCCGCGGCACGTTTACCTTCGTCAACCATGGCAATGAGGCATATGCGCTACTCAGTGGCGATCACTCCTATGCCGTCGGCAGCAGCGAAGACCTGCGTGAAGCGCAGCGCCAGCGCAGCGGCGACGAAGAAATGCTGTGGGTCCGCAAGGGCAAGGCGCGTTATGTAGTCCGCGATCCAGCGACCTTGCGCAAGCTGCAGGCCCTGCATGACGAGATGAACACTCTGGGCCGCGCTCAGGGACGCATTGGCGAACAGCAGGGCGAGCTGGGCCGGCAACAGGGTGCGCTGGGCATGCGTCAGGCGGAAATCGCCGCTGGCGCCGCACGCATCGCGGCCGAGCGTGCAACGCAGGCCGCACATGACGCGGGCCGAGATGCAGCGCGCGATGCGGGCGCGGCGGCCGCAGCAGCGGAGCTTGCCGAGCAAAGGCGCATGGCCGCACTGGATGCGCAGCAGCGCGGTTTATCCGATCAGATGCAGGCCCTGTCCGAACGCCAGGTGGCATTCGGCCGCGAGCAGGCTGCCCTGGGCAAAAAGCAGGCCGCCGCCAGTGCACGTGCCTCGCGCGAAGCCAGCCGGTTGATCGATCAGGCGATCAAGCAAGGTCTGGCGCAGCCCATCTCGCAATAACCAAGGTCGCCATTGGATACGCGAGCGCCGCCGCAAGCGCGCTCGCGCCGCCAGACATAACCAGCGTCAAGGATTTACTCCGGCTTCCAGAATTTCATCTCGCCGTACTCCCATGTCCATGGCACGCCGGTGTCGCCCAGCACGAAGGCGACCAGGTGCGGGAATGCGGCTTCGGCGCGTACGTCATTGGACAGGATCACCACGCAGCGACGACCGCGCTGCACGCAGACCCAGGTGTTGCCGGTACTGTCGTTGTGTCCGCCCTTGTAGAAGCCGCGACCTTGCGGGCCTTCGAACACGACGATGCCCAGGCCGGCGGCCAGACCGGCGCGGCGCTGCGCCAAGGGAAGTTCGGGCAGCAACGTGGGGAACTGGCTGACGGTGGTGATGGGCAACAGCGGCTTCACCAGTTCGGCTGCGCCCTGGGCGGACAATCCTTCTCCGTTGATATACCCGGCGGCGAACTTCGCCATGTCGGCGATGCTGGTATCCATCGATCCGGCGGCACGCACGCGGCTGCGTTCGTCGTGCGGCTCCACACTGCCGTCCGCGCGCCAGCCGTCGGCCAGGTTGCCGGCGAAATCCTCGCGCCAGATCATGCTGGTGCGGGCCATGCCGAAACGGTCGAAGACGCGGCGCTGCATTTCCGCACCCAGGTCCAGGCCCAGACCTTTTTCGATGGCGAACTGCAGCAGAATCATGCCATCGCCGGAGTATGCGTAACGACTTCCCGGGTCGAAGTGGAAATGCAGTCTGTTGTCGGGCTCCAGGAAGAAGAAATTCGCGAAACCGGCACTATGGGTCAACAGCATGCGCGGGGTGATGGCGCGCCAGCGGTCCTCGCCAGCCAAGGTCGACCATGGTGCGTAGTCGTCGTCGTCCGGATAGTCGGGTAACGGTTGCGGCAGCAGATCGGCGACGGGTTGGTCCAGATCAAGTCGTCCTTCTTCGGCCAGTTGCATCACGGTATAGGCGAATGCCGCCTTGGTCAGCGACGCGCCATACATGATGGTGTCGGTTTCCAGCGGATCGCCAGCTGCATTGCGCGCTCCATAACTACGTACATGGCGTACCTTGCCCTGGTCGATGACCGCGACCGCCAGGCCTTTGGCCTGGGTCGCTGCCATCGCACGCGCGACTTCGGCGTCCAGTGCAGCCTGCGAGGGAATAGCGTGGCTGGATGCCCATGCTTGCGCCGACTGCAAGAGCGTCAGTGTCAGCAGAGCGAATCGGATCATGCGATGTTTGGTCTGGGACATCCGGGCACCCTGTCCGGTTGAAAAAACTTGCCATCCACTTTGCGCTTGTGCGGCGGCGTCACACCGCCTGGTGGCCGCCGCAGGCCAGGCACTTGCGCATGTCGCCTTGTGGGCTGTGCCGCACGCGACCCAGTGGGCCGCCGCAACCGGCGCACACCGGCAACTGGCCGGTGCGCCAACGCCACATGCGCAAGGTGGCGATCAGTCCGGCGACCAGAGCCGCCAGGAGGAACAGCGGCGGCAACCATTTGACGTAGGGAACCGCGACATGCAGCGAATCGATGCTGCCGAATAGCGAAGTCCAAAGCATCGCCATCACCGCCAGCATCAGCGCACCCAGTGCGGGCAGAAAAGCGCGCAACATCATCCAGCCGAATCGATTCATCGACGCTCCCTCATCATGTCGGCGCTGTGGTCATGTCGCCAGTATGTAACAGCGACGAGCAGCGCGAAACCGGCGCAATTCTGTTCCCACCCCGCTCCATTCTCCTTGGGGTTCGATGGCAGACTGCTCCACGTGCAACGCCTTCAATGCCCGGCATCTCTTGCAAATGGATCTGCAAGCGCATCGGCGCGTGTGGCGGCGCGTACTTCTTCCAGCGCGGTTTCCAACGCCTTGATCCGATAGGGCTTGGGCAGCACGGCGACACCTGCCGCGCCGGCCTTTTCCCGTGCCGCTTCCACATGGCCAGTGGTCAGCAGCACGGGCAGGCCGGGATAGCGTTGCCGGAGTTGGAAAGCGAGATCTATGCCGTCCAGTTCGCCTGGCATCATCACGTCGGAAAAAACGATGTCCACCGTTTCGCCATTTTGCAGCGTGGCCAGCGCCTCGTCCGCGCTGGCCACGCGGCTCACCCGGTAACCCAGTGCATCCAGCATCTCGCCGGTCAGTGCGGCTACCTCGTCGTCGTCTTCCACCAGCATCAGCGTGCCACGTGGGGGCGGGGTGCTGGCCGGCATCGGCAGCGGTTGCGTGGTGACGTCGGCATCGGGTCGCTTGTCGGTGCGTGGCAGATACAGGAATACCGTGGTGCCTCGGCGCGGTTCGCTGTCGATGCGCAGTGCGCCGCGCGATGCCCGGGCGAAGCCGTGGGCCTGCGCCAATCCCAGGCCGGAACCCTTGCCGATTTCCTTGGTGGTGAAGAACGGCTCGAACACACGCGCCAACACCTCGGGCAGCATGCCGGTGCCGCTGTCGGACATGGAAAATTCCACGTAGTCGCCAAACAGTTCCTCATCGTTAAGGGCCGGCGCGTTGCGTGCCTGCAGCCGGATGGTGCCGCCCGAAGGCATCGCATCACGCGCATTCACCGCAAGATTGAGCACCACCAGTTCCAGTTCGCCCGGATCGACCTCGACCGGCCACAGACCGTCGTCGAATGCCAGGGTCACATTGATGTCGCCGCGCAGGCTGCGATTGAGCATTTCGCGCATGCCGCCGATGTGCCGCGCCAGGTCGACGGGTACAGGTTGCAGTGGTTGTCTGCGTGAAAACGCCAGCAGCTGGCGGCTGAGTCCCGCGCCACGTTCCACGGCCTGGCGCATGCCGCCCATGATGTGGTCCCGGCGCGCGGGCGACACCTTGTCGATCACCTCCAGTCCGCCGGAGATCACCATCAGCAGATTGTTGAAATCGTGCGCCACGCCGCCGGTCAGCTGGCCCAGCGCTTCGATCTTCTGCGCCTGGCGCACGCGTTCCTCGGCTTCGGTGAGGCGCAACTGCTCCTGCACGCGTTCGCTGACGTCATAGACCGTGGCGATGGCCCCGACCTGTTTGCCGGAGCGGTCGCGCAGGGGGCTGAAACGCGCATCGTAGTAGCGCCGTCCCTGATCGGGAGAGTCGAAACTTTCCGAAAGATGGAAATCCTCGCCATTGATCGCGCGGTCGAAGTGGCTGCGCACCCGCTCCTGGCGTTGCGGGTCGTCGCTCATCATTTCCACCAGATGATCGCCCACTTTCAGACGGCGGCCGTAGATGCGTTCGAATTCGCCCGCATAGGACTGGTTCACCGCCAGCACGTAGTAGCACAGGTCCACCACCAGGATGAATGCGTCGGCGAACTCCACCACGTCGGCCAGGACATTGCGTTCGGCCACCGCGCTGGCCACGCGTTGCTCCATGGTCTCGTACAGATCGCGCACCGCTTGCGCATCGGAGTGCGCGCTGGTCACGTCGAAGCCTTCCACGAAGATGCCGGTCACCTGGCCCTGCGCATCGGTGATCGGCTGATACACGAAATCCACGTAGCGTTCGATGGGCCGCTCGCCGGGTTGGAGGGTGGTGTCGTACTTCGCGCCCGTGGTCGAGAACGCCTTGCCGCTGCGATACACCTCGTCCAGCAGATCCAGGTAGCCCTGCTTCACCGCGTCCGGCAGTGCTTCGGCCAGTGGTTTTCCCACTACCTCGCGGTGGCCCACCAGTTCCAGATAGGCCGGATTGACCATTTCGAACACATGTTCGGGACCGCGCAGCATCGCCATGAAGCCCGGCGCCTGCTGGAACATCTGCTCCAGCCGCTGCCGCTCCAACTGGTTCTCGCGTTCGGCAAGGACGTGCTGCGTAGTTTCCGAGCACAGCACCAGCACACCGCCCACGCCGTACTTCGCTTCCGGCTCGTCGATCGGGCTGTAGCTGTAGGTCCAGTACACCTCATCGCGCCGGCCGTTGCGCGTGGTCGGTACCAGATGGTTCTCGTGCCAGGTGGCGCCGCGGCCTTCCATCACCAGCTCGATCTGCGGGCCGATGATGTCCCAGATTTCTTCGAAACAGTCGCGACCGCGCTGGCCCAGCGCGCTGGGATGCCGTTCGGGCCCGAACGACCGGCTATAGGCGTCGTTGTAGAGCTGGATATGCTGCGGCCCCCAGAAAATGAAGATCGGGTGCTGGGTGGTCAGCATCAGGCGCACCGCGGTTTTCAGCTGGGTCGGCCATTGCGCCGGTTCGCCCAGCGGGCTGGCGGCCCAGTCGTAGGCGCGGATCCGTTCGCCCATTTCGCCACCGCCTTCCAGAAACGCCAGCGCATGCTTTTGGAAAACCGGATCGCTCATGCCGACTCCCACACAGGCGGGAGCCTTGGCTCCCATACGTTCATCGTATACGTCACAGGTATGCTCCTGACGTGGCAGGCCAGGTTTTGACGCGGTACCGGGGGAAAACCCCGGCAGCTGCTCTAGAATTTACTGGCGCGGCCTGCAGCGCGCACCGATTGGGGAACGGCGGTTGATCGACGAGGAAGCCATTGCGAGGGACATTGCGGCCATCAACCGCATCGACGCCGTGCCCGGCATTCTCAAGACCGTGGCCGATATCACCGGCATGCGCTTCACTGCGGTGGCCCGGGTCACCGATTCGCGCTGGATCGCCTGCGCGGTGCGGGACGAGATCGCGTTCGGCCTGGAACCCGGCGGTGAACTGGCGCTGGAAACGACCATCTGCAACGAAATCCGGCAGAGCGGGCGCTCGGTGATGTTCGGTCAGGCGAGCCTGCATCCTGTGTTCTCCACGCATCAAACCCCCGCACTTTACGGTTTCGAAAGTTATGTTTCGGTGCCCATCGCGCGCCAGGATGGCACCTTCTTCGGCACCCTCTGCGCTATCGATCCATTGCCGGCCAAGCTGGACGACCCCCATCTGCTGCAGACCCTGCAGCTGTTCGCGCAATTGATCGGCTCGCAGCTTGACCTGCAGGACCGGCTGGTCGAAACCGACCGCGCGCTCGGCGCCGCGCGCGATCTGGCGCGTCTACGCGAACAGTTCATCGCGGTGCTCGGCCACGACCTGCGCAATCCCCTGCAGGCCATCAGCATGGCTTCGGAAATGATCCTGCTGGAACCGCTGCCGCCCAGGGTGCAGCGCAACGTCGGCCGCATCCAGGACAGCGTCGAGCGCATGTCCGACCTGATCCAGGATGTGCTCGATTTCGCGCGCGGACGCTTGGGTGGCGGCATTCCAATCGCCTTGCACGCCGGCGACGATCTGGCCGGCGATCTGCAGCAGGTGCTGGCCGAGGCCAGGCTCGCGCATCCGGACCGGCGGATAGAGGATCGCATCACCCTGCACGTGCCGGTCATGTGCGATTGCCGGCGCATTGCCCAGTTGCTGGACAACCTGCTGGCCAACGCTCTGCAGCACGGCGCCCACGAACAACCGGTGCAGGTGCATGCGCATAGCGATGAAAACGGATTCGAGCTTTCGGTCTGCAACCAGGGCCCGCCCATTCCTGCAGAGAAGCGCGGGCGCCTGTTCCATCCGTTTTCTCGCCAGTTAGGCGATGAGCCCGGGCCCGGTCTGGGACTGGGTCTCTATATCGCCGCCGAAATCGCCAAGGCGCACACCGGCACGATCACCGTGGACTCCACCGAATCAGAAGGCACCTGCTTCACCTTCCGCATGCCTGCGGCCTGACCCTCAGCCCGGTTTTTCCTTGCGCGGCTCGGCCAGCAGATGCGCGATCGCCCCGCGCAGGTCTTCCAGGCCGTAGGGCTTGGGCAATACCGGAATCCCCAACGCCAGGGCTTCGTCGCGGATCGGCTCGGAGTAGCCGCTGGTGAGCAGGATGGGCGTGGCGTCGCCGCGTCGCCTGCGGATTTCACGTGCCAGATCGATACCGCTGGTGCCGCCGGGCATCATGATGTCGGAAAACACGAAGTCGATGCGGCGCTGGTTGGCCAGTGCGCCGAGCGCGGCCGACGCGCTGGAGGCGTGGACGACGTCGTAACCCAGATCGATCAGCATGTCGCGCACCAGCGCTGCCACTTCACTGTCGTCTTCCACCAGCAGCACGCTGCCGCTGAAACCATTGGCCACGGGATCGATGGACGCGTGCGGCGCGGGCGCGTCCTGCAGCGGGCGTTGCGAGCGCGGCAGCAGCAGGTGGATGGAGGTGCCCTGGCCCGGTGTGGATTCGATGTCCACTTTGCCGCCGGACTGCTGCGCAAAGCCGTACACCTGGGCCAGCCCGAGCCCGGAACCTTTGCCGATCTCCTTGGTGGTGAAGAACGGTTCGAACACATGCGCCTTCACTTCGTCGGACATGCCCATGCCGGTGTCGGCGACCGACAGGCAAACGAAATCGCCCGACAGTTCTCCGCTGCGCAGGTCGGGGCGGTTCTCACCGCGCACGCTGATCGTCCCGCCCTGGGGCATCGCATCGCGCGCGTTCACCGCCAGGTTCAGCAGCACCAGTTCCAGTTCGCTGGGGTCCACTTCCACCGGCCACAGATCCACTGCCAGGCGCACGTCCACCTGCACGTCGCCGCGCAGGCTGCGGTCCAGCATCTCGCGCATGTCCTGCAGGTGACGCGACAGGTCCACGGTTTCCGGACGCAGCGCATGGCTGCGCGAAAAGGCCAGCAGCTGTCGGGTGAGGCTGGCACCGCGCTGGGCGGCCTGACGCATGCCCTGCAGCATGCGCTCGCGCCGCGTGGCGTCGGGTTGCCGCGACAGCATGTCCACACCGGCGGTGATCACCATCAACAGGTTGTTGAAATCGTGGGCGACGCCACCGGTGAGCTGGCCCAGCGCCTCGAGCTTCTGTGCATGCCGCAACGAAGCCTCGATACGTGCACGCTCGCTCATTTCGGTGCGCAGTTGCGTGTTGACGCTTTCCAGTTCGGCGGTGCGTTGCGCGACCAGCGATTCAAGCTGGGTGGAGGCCTGTTCGCGCGCGACCAGCAGCGAGCGTACCTGCAACTGGCGCAATCGCGCGCGCAGTGCGGCTTCCATCATGCTGACCAGGGTGATGGGCTGCACCGGGCGTTCGAGCAGCGCGACATTGCCCAGCTTCTGCACCAGTTCCTGGCGCCAGGCATTCACCCGTGGATGGTCGTGTCGACTGGTGAGCACTACGAAGGGCAGGTCCGACCAGGCTTCCTGCCGCGCCATCAGTTCGGCCAGACGGGCCATCGGCTTGCCGAACAGGCCTTCCTCGGCCACGAACACGGCATCGGGCCAGTGCGCCATGGCGGCAACGAAGCTTTCGTAATCGGCACAGACTTCCGTGTCGATGCCAGCACGGCGCAACAGAGTTGCACTGGCCGGGCCGTCGCGCCCGATGGGCGCGTACACCAGCACCCGTCGCCGGATTTCAGCGGTCGGCACGCGGGCCCACGGGCATCAAGGGCGAATCGTCGCCCGTATAGACGGGCGTGCCGGAAAAAATCCCGCTGAACTCGGTCAACGGCGGGCCGATGGTGATGCCCTGCGAACTCAACTGGAACTCGCGGATGGTCTGCTCGTGGTGACCGCTGCGCTTCTTCACCACCGACAGCGCGCGGCGCACCTGGCCGGCGTGTTCGAAATAGCGCAGCATCACCACCGCATCGCTCAGGTAGCTGATGTCCAGCGGCGTTTCCATGGGCCCTACCAGTCCGTGCTGGGCCAGTACCAGGATGGTCAGCACGCCTTGCTGGGCCAGGAAGCTGAGCAGTTCGTGCATCTGCAGGATCAGGAAACGCCCGTCCGGCATCGCGTTGAGATAGCCGTTGAGGCTGTCGATGATCACCACGCGCGCGCCATCGGCTTCGACCGACCTGCGTACGATGGAAGCGAACTCGCCCGGCGACATTTCGGCCGGATCGATCTGCTGGAAGCGCACCAGACCCGAGTCCAGCGCGCCTTCCAGATCCATGCCCAGCGCCTTGGCGCGCGCCTCGACCGTGCCGCGGCCTTCGTCGAAGGCGAAAAACGCGGTGTGCTCGCCACGCGCGGCGGCAGCGATGGCGTAGCCCAGCGCCAGTGACGATTTGCCGACGCCAGCCGATCCGATGAACAGCGCGTTGGTGCCGCGCTCCAGACCGCCGCCCAGCAACTGGTCCAGTTCGGCGATGCCGCTGGGGGTGAAGTCGCCGGTGAATCTGCTGTGGTGCTCGGCCGCTATCAGACGCGGATAGATCTGCAGGCCGCCCTTCTGGATGGTGAGGTCGTGGAAGCCGCCACGGAAACTGATGCCACGCATCTTGACCACGCGTATGCGCCGGCGCTCGGCGCCGTATTCGATCGCCAGTTGTTCCAGCATGACCACGCCATGGGAAATGGAATGCAGCTGCAGGTCGTTCTCCTGCGAGGTCATGTCGTCCAGCAGCACCACGGTGCAGCGGCGGCTGGCGAAGAAGTGCTTCAGCGCCAGTACCTGGCGGCGATAGCGCAGCGAACTCTGTGCCAGCAGGCGCAACTCGGACAGGCTGTCGATCACCACGCGGGTGGGATTGACCTCGCCGACCTTGTCCAGGATCAGGCGGGTGGTTTCGCCCAGCTCCATTTCGACCGGATGCAGCACCGTGATCTCGCGGTCAGGGTCCAGCGTGGTCTCCGGCGGCACCAGTTCGAAGACGTCGATCCCGTCCAGCGACCAGCCGTGGCGCTGGGCGACCAGGGCCAGCTCGCGCTCGGTCTCGGACAGGGTGATGTACAGGACGCGTTCGCCATTGCGCGCACCCGCCAGCAGAAACTCCAGCGACAGCGTGGTCTTGCCACTGCCCGGGCGCCCTTCGTAGAGATACATGCGATTGGCATCGAGGCCGCCGCCGAGGATGTCGTCCAGGCCGCGATTGCCGGTGGAGATGCGGAATTCGGACCCCTCGCCGCTGGGGGCGGGAGAGTCGGTAGCTTGATCGGTCATGTTGGCCTCGTTGCGTGAATGGCAAACGGCGCGTGCGGATCAGGCCACAAGCGCCGACACCGCCTTCAACAATTGATCCATCGAGTAAGGTTTGGGCAGCAGGGTCTTGATGAGTTCGTGCTCGACCATGTCTCCGTAGCCGGTGACGGACAGATACGGAATCCCTGCGGCCTGCAGGCGCGCCGCGACCGGCCAGGATGCGTGTCCATTGAGGTTGATGTCGACGATAGCGACATCGAAGTCGCGTTGTTCCAGCGCATCCAGCGCCACCGGGACGCTGGCGGCCACGGTCACCGATCCGGCGCCCACATGCAGCAGGATGTCCTCAACGGTGAGGGCGACCAGTTCATCGTCTTCCACCAGCAGCAGGTGCTTGCCCTGGATGGCCTGGGTCATACGTGCTCTCGTATTTCGAAGGTCGGTGGAACTATCGCCGAGATTCCGTTAACGCGGGATCGTCATGGCCGACCATGGCCCATCGGCACCATGGTCGGCGTTTCAGTTGTATTAATCCGACTGCGAGCTTTGCGTGGCCACTTCCGCATCTTCCGTTGCCGATGTCATGGATAAATCCACTCTGTTCGATGCACCCGCCGGTCCGCTGCCCCTGTCCGGACGCGTGCAGCTGATCGACACGCTGCGCGCCATGGCGCTGTTCGGCGTGATCCTGATGAATATCGTCAGCATGGTGATGTTCTTCCAGGCCGACGCGATCATGGCCAGGGCGGGGATTGCGGACATGGTTACCGGCGTCACCGATCTGGTGTTTCTGCAGGGCAAGGCCCGGGCCTGTTTCGCGTTTCTGTTCGGGGTGGGTTTTGGGGTGATGCTGCTCCGGGCCCAGGCGGCGGGCAGGGCGTTCAATGGGTTCTACTGGCGGCGGATGGGTGTGTTGTTCGTGTTCGGCGCGATCAATCAGTTGTTCCTGTTCTGGGGCGACATCCTGATGATCTATGCATTGGTCGGTGCCACGTTGCCCACGTTCCGCCACTTTTCCAATCGGGCACTACTGTGCACGGCTCTGGTGCTGGTGCTGGGTATTCCTGTTCTGCAGGGCCTTTGGGAGATAAGCCTGGGGGCGCCGGTGCCGCCGATCACCGACGCTGAAACGGAGGTCTGGGCGGCTTCGGCGACCCAGGTGTTCCATCACGCGCCCTACGGCGTGCAGATCGTGCAGGCCAATCTGCAGACCCTGGTACACCGCTGGGGCAACGACCCGGTGCACATGGGCGTCTATGTGATCGGCGTGCTGGGCCTGTTCCTGCTGGGGATGTGGGTGGCGCGGCGCGGAATCCTGTTCGATGTGCCCGCCCATCGCCTACTGCTAAGGCAGGTCGTCTGGGTCGCGCTTCCCGTGGGGTTTCTGCTGAGCCTGTTGAACGCTTCGATCAACCTGGGCTGGCAGCCGGCGCAGCCGATGGCCGGTGTGGTCACGGCTTCCTATGCGGGCCTGGCGGTGATGTCGATGGGCTACGTGGCGCTGTTCGCCCTGCTGCTGGACCGACGCGGGCAAGGCGTGAAGCGGGTGCTGGCGCCCGTGGGCCGCATGGCATTGACCAATTATCTGGCGTCCGGTGCGATCGGTGCTCTGGTCTACCACGGGTATGGGCTGGGGCTGATGGGCAAGCTGTCGATGGCGCAGATGAACCTGCTGGCGCTGGCGGTATTCGCGCTGCTGGTCGTCTTCAGCCATGCCTGGCTGCGGTTCTTCCGCCAGGGACCGCTGGAATGGCTGTGGCGCGTCTGCACCTATGGCAAGTGGCAGCCCTTGCGGCGCTCGCGTACGGTTGAGCCCGTGCCAGCACCGGGCTGAGCCGGGCGCGCATGACCAGGATTGCCGGACCAAAACCCATCAACTCGGAGTCGAGTTTTCCAGAAACAAGAAAGCCGGGCAGGGCCCGGCTTTCACGATTGCAGCGTTGGGCGGGCTAGCGCGAACGCGGGCGCACGGTCGGTTCCGACTTGGGGACTTCGCCTTTCTGGGCGGGCGCCACGGTCTGCAGTACACGGGTGACGCCCAGCTTCTCGACCTTGCCGCCGGACTTTTCGTAGTCGGCGATGTCGCTGGCGATGCGCTCGCTCTCCATACGCTTGTGCGGATTGCCGTCGCTGCCAGCGGGCGGGCCCTTGGGCGCCGGGCCCTTGCTACTGCTCTTCTTCGCTTTCATTACTCCCCTCCTGCGGGGTCGACGGACGCTTCATGCATCCCATATGGGGTCGCCAGACGCGACTTCCACCCCCACTATGCGCCATTCAGGGGTCTGCTGCCGTGATCGGGCGCCGCGAAGCTGTAAAAAGCCCCTGTTCCGGTCTCAGGGGGTGAGACCGGCCTTTGCCACCCTGTCCGGGTGAAAATCCTCGACAAGCTGGCCATCCTGGCGGATGCGGCCAAGTACGACGCATCCTGTGCCTCCAGTGGCGCGGACAAGCGCAATTCCGTCGGAACCGGCGGCATCGGCAGCACCGAGGGCATGGGAATCTGCCATTCGTACACGCCGGACGGGCGCTGCGTGTCGCTGCTGAAGATCCTGCTGACCAATTTCTGCACCTTCGACTGCGCCTATTGCGTCAACCGCGTGTCCAGCAACGTGCGCCGGGCGCGCTTCACGCCGGCCGAGGTGGTGCAGCTGACGCTCGACTTCTACCGGCGCAACTACATCGAAGGGCTGTTCCTTTCCAGCGGCATCATCCGCGACAGCGACTACACCATGGAGCAACTGGTGGAAGTGGCGCGCTGCCTGCGCGAGGAACACAAGTTCGCCGGCTATATCCATTTGAAGACCATTCCCGACGCCACGCCCGAGCTGATGGCCGCCGCCGGCCGATACGCCGACCGTTTGAGCATCAATGTCGAGCTTCCCACCGAAAGCGGACTGGGCCAGCTGGCGCCAGAAAAAAGCCAGCCGCGCATCCGGGCGGCCATGGGCGACCTGCGCTGGCGCATCGAGGAAGGCAAGGAAGCGCGCAAAGCCGTCAAGACCATCCGCGCCAAGCCGCCGAAGTTCGCCCCGGCCGGCCAGAGCACCCAGATGATCATCGGCGCCGACGACGCCGACGACCGCGCCATCCTCACCACCACCGACAACCTCTACGGCAACTACAGGTTGCGGCGGGTGTACTACTCGGCCTTCAGTCCGATTCCCGATGCCTCGTCGAAATTGCCGTTGCTGTCGCCACCACTGCAGCGGGAAAACCGGTTGTATCAGGCCGACTGGCTGTTGCGCTTCTACGGATTCGGTGTGGACGAAATCGCACCGGTGGAAGCGGGCGGCATGCTCGATCTGGACATCGATCCGAAACTGGCCTGGGCGCTGCGTAATCCGCAATCTTTCCCGGTGGACTTGAACAAGGCGCCCAAGGAAATGCTGTTGCGGGTTCCCGGTATGGGCACACGCAACGTCGGCCGGATTGTGGTCTCGCGCAAGCATGGTGCGTTGCGCGTGGCCGATCTGGCGCGCCTGCGCTTGCCGATGAAGAAGGTGCTGCCGTTCGTCTCGCTGCTGGACCACCACCCGCGCAACCGGCTGGACGATCCGGCGCGCCTGCGCACACAGCTGGTGCCGAAGCCGCGGCAGATCGGTTTGTTCGATTGAACAGGGATAACGGTTTTACGTGCGCTGTCGGTTGACGGGATGATCGTGGCCGACGTGCGGCCAGGCTGGGACAGCGAGGCCTGGCGAAAAGCTGCACGCGCGGCCTTGTGCGCGGACGTCGCGCCCGAGCATCTGAACTGGTCGGAAGAGGCGCAGCCCGGCTTGCTCGCGGGACAGGATGTCTTTTCGCTGCCTGTCATTCGCGCCGCACCACGGGTTTCGGCCGAGTTTATTTCCCTGGCCAATGCGGTGCTGTGCCACAGGGAAGCCCAACGCCATGCGCTGCTGTACAGGATGCTGTGGCGCATCGCCGCTGGCGAAACGCAGCTGCTGGAACGCGCCACCGATCCCGATGTGCATCGCGCGCGCGAACTCGAAAAATCGGTGCGGCGCGACAATCACAAAATGAAGGCGTTCGTGCGTTTCCGCGAGATTCCCGGCACGGCCGATGCGTTCGTCGCCTGGTTCGAACCGCAGCACTACATCGTCGATCGCGTCGCGCCGTTCTTCGCACGCCGCTTCGCGGGCATGCGTTGGGCCATTCTCACGCCTTACCGCAGCGCCCACTGGGACGGCGAAGCCTTGCGCTTCGGTCCGGGCGGAAACCGCGCCGATGCGCCGGACGATGATGCGCAGGAGGATTTGTGGCGGACGTATTACGCCAACATCTTCAATCCGGCGCGGATCAACCCGCGCATGATGCGGCAGGAGATGCCGCAGAAATACTGGAAACTGCTGCCCGAAGCGCAGTTGCTGCCCGATCTGATCCGCGACGCCGGCCAGCGCGTACGCGATATGGCCGAGCGCGCGTCGGAACCGCCGCGCCGGAAAATTCCTTTGCCGCCGCCTGCAGCACTTGATCCGATCGACGACAGCCTGGCTGCCTTGAAAATGGCTGCACAGCAGTGTCGGCGCTGTCCGCTGTGGGAGCCAGCCACGCAAACCGTGTTCGGCGAGGGCCCGGAGCAGGCAAAGGTGATGGTTGTGGGCGAACAACCGGGCGACGAAGAAGACCTCACCGGCCGGCCTTTTGTCGGACCAGCGGGAAAACTCTTCAACCGCGCGCTGGAAGAGCTGCAGCTGGATCGCAAGGACTTCTACATCACCAACGCGGTCAAGCATTTCCGTTTCGAGCAGCGCGGCAAATTCCGCCTGCATCGCAACCCGGAAGCATCGCATGTGCAGGCTTGTCGCATCTGGCTGCAACGCGAGCTGGAAACGGTGCGGCCGGACATCGTGGTCTGCCTGGGCGCCACGGCCGCGCATGCGGTCTTCGGCAGCCGGTTCAGGCTGATGGACCAGCGCGGTGTCTGGCAGGCGCTGCCCGACGGAACGCGCGCTTTCGCCACCGTGCATCCGTCATGGGTATTGCGCCAGCGTGGCGACGACGCGCGCGAAGAAGCGTATGGAAATTTGCGCGAAGATCTGCGTCTTCTGTTGACCGGGCCCGCGCAGAAAATCTAGATATTTTGCCGATCTTGGCCGAATGATCGGCAGACACGGTTGAACAAGTGCAAGCGCGTCCTGGTAGACAGGCTGCGTGCGTTAATCGAAGCATCAATCCCCACCCATGTTTTGCCGACGTATTCCCCGGAGGAATCGATGCTGCGCTGTCGTCTTGTGCTTTTCGCCTGCGCGATACCGTTCGCCATGTCGCCCACGGCCAGGGCGCAGCTTGCACCTGTCGATGCTGGCGGCGTGGACGCCGATGCCATGGCGCAGGTGTACGCCTCCATGGGCAATCCCGGCAGCGCGGCGCGCATGTCCGATTCGGAAGCGAGCTGCGAACAGTTGTACGCCGAGTCGAGTTACCTCGAAGCGCGCATGGCCGCGATGCCCAAGGCGGACGACCCGATGGAAGCCAGCGCCAAGATGCAGGAAGAGATGCTGCAGGCACAGAAAAAAATGATGGGTGGCATGCGTGCCAAGGGCATGGCGAGCAGTCTGTTGAGCATGGTGCCGGGCGTTGGCGGGATTGCCGGCAGCCTGGCCTCCAGCGCCATGTCACGCGGCCCCAATCTGGATGCGATGGGCGAAGTCACCCGCAAGGCGATGGCCCGGATGCAGGAAAGCACCCAGGCGATGATGGCGCTGTCGCAACTGCAGATGCGCAACGCCCATGTCACCGAATTGTTCCTGTCGCGCGACTGCAAGGTCTCCACACTGGATCAGGCTGCAGTGTCTGCTTCACGTGTTCGCCTGGAGCAGACCACGGGCGCGCACTCCAGGGTCGAACCGCCCAGGGCCGCGCCAGCAGGTGACGACACAGAAGCCGCGCCTACGCAGCCCACCGGCTCGACGCCATGAACTTCCTCTGGCTGGGCCGTGAACTGGAAGCCGTGCTGCGAGCGATCTTCGGCGACTGGCTGACCACGCCTGCACCGCAGCGCTCGCGCAGGCGTGGTCAGCGCTGAAGGATCAGGGGCGTTCGCGCCGGCGCTCATACCACAGCGCCAGCGCATCGCGCGAATGCAGCAGGCGCCGACCGCGTAAGGCGAATCGCAAGGCCAGCTTCAGGTGTTCCAGCGCGGTGAAGGTGCGCAGCTTTCTTGCTGAAGTCCGCACGGTTTCCCGCAGGATCACGAAGCGACCCTGACGTGACAGAGAGCGGCTGAAGGCAACATCTTCGCCGGCGTAGTAGCGTTGGTCGAAGCCGCCCGTCGCGTCGAACGCAGACCGCGTACAGAAGATGAAGCAGCCCGGCGCGATGCGGGTCAACCGGAACAGGTGGATGAAAAAGGTTTCGCCCCAGCGTTCGTGCCAAGCCACCTTGCCCAGCAATCGCACGCCTGCGCCGCCGCCGACCGCGCCTGCTTCCAGCGCGGCCAAGGCGGCTCGCAAGACCGTGGCATCGATATGCGTGTCGGCGTCGATGAAGAAAAGTCGGTCCCCTAGCGCTGCGGCCGCGCCGGCGTTGCGTGTGGCCGCGATATGCCGGTGCTCTACCCGCAGCACGCGTGCGCCACCACGCAGCGCGATGGCATCGGTGCCATCGCTGGAGGCGTCGTCGACCACGATGATTTCAAACGACAGGGGCAGCGCTTCGACGGAAGCGCGCAATGCATCCAGTGTGGCGCCCAGCAACACGGCCTCGTTATGCGCCGGAAGGATGAAGGAAATCATGCCGGCATCTTGCCGCGCGCGGCGGAAGCGGGTGTGACGGACCGGGCCCGCTCGACTTCAGTCTGATAACGGGCCTGATCGGTCGTGCATGAGACGCAGGTCAGGCGCCCACGCGCCTGCGTACTGCGTCGATGTCGCGCACCGGCCGTACTTCGATGCAGCCGGTTTCGGCCCAGGGGAATTCAGACGCGATGCGTACCGCTTCGTCCAGGTCCGCCGCCTCGATCAGGTTGAAACCGCCCAGCATTTCTTTGGTTTCTGCGAATGGCCCGTCCACCACGCTGGTGCGGCCGTTGCGGATACGCACGGTCCTGGCGGTGGAGGGTGCTTCCAGTTGCATGGACTGCGAGAGCTTGCCCTGGGCACGAAGCTCGTCGGCATGGACGAAACAACCGTGCATGGTTTTGTCGAATTCGCCCTGTGGCAGGGCGTCCAGCATGCTCGCATCGTTGTAGATCAAGACCAGGAACTGCATGTCGATATTTCCGGGTAGGGTAGGAACGGGACTGGATTCTAGCGCTACCGCGCCTGCAACCTATCGCAACAGTAAAAAGTTCACACTCCGAAACGTACATGGATGAGATAGGATCACAAGCGTTCCGGGGGACGGAACGCGTCATATCTGACGCTTAAATCAGAAAACAAGGGGAAACAAGATGCGCTTCATCGCAATTGCTGTTGCAAGTGTGTTCCTTTCTGCGTGCGCCATTTCAGGACCTAAATACGATGCTCAGCCAGAGAACCAGGCGACGCTTCGAAACGGCGGGTTCCAGCCTGCTATGGTCGGCGCCTTCACGGCTGTTGATCCTAAGCTGGAAAAACTGACAATTCGCGGCAATCCGCTCGTTGCCACCACGGGCACGTCGAGTGGAGACATTCGCCAGGCGCTTGAACTCGAATTGAGCCGTGCCGGTTTACTTTCGGCTGGTTCCGTGACGAAGATAACCGGAATCCTGAAAGAGAATGATCTCAATGGTCGTGGAGTATCCGAAGGAACTGCGTCGATCTCCGTCGAGTTCGTTGTGCATCGCAATGAAGCAGAAATCTACCGCGCGACCAAGTCGGTAGAGCATTCCTGGGAATCTTCATTTATAGGCGCGAAGGCCATTCCCGCTGCATCGCAGGGTTACGTGCAAACCATCGAGAAGCTGATTTCGTCGCTGATTGCAGATCCGCAATTCCAGGCGGCAATTAAATGACCCGCTTCTTTAGTGTCGCCATGCGTAATCGCGCCGTCGCAGGGTGTCTCCTGGCTTTGCTGCTGAGTGCATGCGCCCATCCTGTGAATATCCGCCCCGCACTGGTGCTTTCAACAGACCGCTCTACACAGATTGATAAAAAAGTCGGCTATCAGATCACCGATGCGCAACGTGTGCTGCAAAGCACGACGCCGGGAGGTGGAGGCGACAAGATTTCCTATCATCTTTACAAGGATCTGGAGCCAGGGCTGTTCGATACCCTGTCATCGGTCTTCAGTGCGGTCTACGTGGTACCTGATAAAGGGGCCGATCAGTTCATTACTGAAAAGAATCTGAGCTTTGTTTTCACACCAGAGTTTCAGAGTAATTCGTCCAGCAGCAATATCATTTTCTGGAACCCTACGGACTTCACGCTGAAGCTGCGAGTCCGTGCCATGGATGAATCTGGGAAGGAAGTCTGGACGCGCGAATTCACTGCGGAAGGGAAAGCGCCGGCAGGTGGATCGTTAGTGGAGACGCCCGCCGCGCAAGCTGCTGCCATTGACGTGTTCAAGCAGCTGCAACAGGCCTTGATAGAGGATCCGGTGTTCAGGAAGTAGCCTTGACGTCCGCCGCCGCTGCTAGCGCGGCGGCGGCCCAGTTCGCGAGCGCCGTACAGGGATTCATATTCCCGGATACGGGACACCGCCGGTGCCGCGGCTCCGGTACGATCCACACCTCGTTTCCAAGTGAAATCGCAGGCCTATCGTGCCCTCCATCATTTCCATCCAGAACCTGGGCAAGACCTACAAGTCGGGCTTCCAGGCGCTGAAGTCGGTCGATCTGGATATCCGCCGCGGCGAGATCCTGGCCCTGCTGGGGCCCAACGGTGCCGGCAAGACCACCCTGATCAGCATCATCTGCGGCATCGTCAACCCCAGCAGCGGCACCGTCACCGCCGACGGCCACGACATCGTGCGCGACTACCGCGCCGCCCGCAGCAAGATCGGGCTGGTGCCGCAGGAACTGTCCACTGACGCGTTCGAGACGGTGTGGGCGACGGTCAAGTTCAGCCGCGGCCTGTTCGGCAAGCCGCCCAATCCCCAGTATCTGGAGAAGGTGCTGCGCGACCTGTCGCTGTGGGACAAGAAGGACAGCAAGATCATGACCCTGTCTGGCGGCATGAAGCGGCGCGTGCTGATCGCCAAGGCGCTGTCGCACGAGCCCAGTATCCTGTTCCTGGACGAGCCCACCGCCGGCGTCGACGTGGAACTGCGACGCGACATGTGGGAAATGGTGCGCAAACTGCGCGAAAGCGGGGTGACCATCATCCTGACCACGCACTACATCGAAGAAGCCGAGGAAATGGCCGACCGTATCGGCGTGATCAGCAAGGGCGAGCTGATTCTGGTCGAGGACAAGCATGTGCTGATGCGCAAGCTGGGCAAGAAGCAGTTGACGCTGGCGCTGCAGAACCCGCTGGCCAGCATTCCTCAAGAACTCGCCTCGCTGCCGCTGGAGCTGGCCGACGAAGGCCGCACGCTGGTCTACACCTTCGACGCGCAGAGCGAGGAAACCGGCATCGCCGCCCTGCTCAAACGTCTGGGCGAACTGGGCATCGATTTCAAGGACCTGCATTCCAGCGAGAGTTCGCTGGAGGAGATTTTCGTGAGCCTGGTGCATGGCGGCAAGAATGGAGAAAAAGCATGAAGCACCTCCCAGTTTTCTCCAGCGAGGTGAGCGCATGAACTGGCATGCGATCCGCGCGATCTACCGCTTCGAGATGGCGCGCACTTTCCGCACCATCACCCAGTCCATCGCCTCGCCGGTACTGTCTACTTCGCTGTATTTCGTGGTCTTCGGCGCGGCCATTGGTTCGCGCATGGGCGACATCGACGGCATCAGCTACGGCGCTTTCATCATCCCGGGCCTGATCATGCTGTCGTTGTTGAACGAGAGCATTTCCAACGCCTCGTTCGGTATCTATATGCCCAAGTGGGCCGGCACGATCTACGAGTTGCTGTCGGCACCGGTGTCCTATATCGAAGTGGTGATCGGCTACGTGGGCGCGGCGGCGACCAAGTCGCTGATCCTGGGCGTGCTGATTCTGGTTACGGCGCGCATCTTCGTGCCATACGAAATCGCGCACCCGGTATGGATGCTGGGCTTCCTGCTGCTGACTGCGGTGACCTTCAGCCTGTTCGGCTTCATCATCGGACTGTGGGCCGACGATTTCCAGAAACTGCAGGTGATTCCGCTGATGATCGTGACCCCGCTGACCTTCCTGGGCGGCGCGTTCTATTCCATCAGCATGCTGCCGCCGGTGTGGCAGAAGATCACCCTGTTCAATCCAGTCGTATACCTGATCAGCGGCTTCCGCTGGAGCTTCTACGGCGTGGCCGACGTCAATGTCGGCATCAGCCTGGCTGCGATCCTCGGCTTCCTGGTGCTGTGCATGGCGTTGGTGTGGTGGATCTTCAAAACGGGCTGGAAGCTGAAATCCTGAGCCGGTCCTATATGCTGTAGCGCAGACGATCCGGGGAGGGATGGTATGCGCAGATTGAGGGCGATGTGGGTGGCGTTGTTGGTCGTGGCGTGTGCAATGTCCGCACCCGCCACCGCCCAGGTGGACCTGGACGCGTATCTGAAACGCGACATGTACGAGCGGGTCAAGATTTCGCCCACCGGCGAGTATCTTGCCGTCACCGTTCCGCTGGAGGACCGCACCGCGCTGGTGATCATGCGGCGCGCAGACAAGGTCATCACCGCCAAGGCCATGGGCGGCGAGCATTCGCTGGTCGACGATTTCTGGTGGGCCAACGATGAACGCGTGGTGGTGGCGATGGCGCAGCGCCTGGGCACCCAGGACGCGCCTTATGCGACCGGCGAACTGCACGCGGTCAACGCCGACGGCACCAAGGTCATGCTGCTGGCCAGCCCGCGAGGCGTCGATGACATGATCGGCATCGGCGGCACCATTCGCATGACTGCAGAGGCGGCCGTGTTCATGATCGATCCGCTGGCCAGCGACGAGCGCAACATCCTGGTGTCCTCGATGCGCTTGACCGCCGATCCGCAGACCTACGTCGAGAAGATGGACATCTACAATCGCCGCCGCACGCTGGTCGCCTCCGCGCCCGTGCGCAATGCGTCCTTTGCCGTGGATAGCGCGGGCGAGGTGCGGTTTGCACATGGCGCAGGGTACGACAACGTCAGAAAACTTTATTACCGTGAAGCACGCGGCCAGGACTGGCGCCTGGTCAACGACCAGTCCGTCAGCGGCATCGTGATGACTGCCTCGGGGTTTTCCGTCGATGGCAAGACGGCCTACCTGACGGCGCAAATGCCGGACGGCCCGGATGCGATCTTCGCCTACGACCCCGCGACCGATACGCGCACGCAACTCATCCGCGACCCGGTCGCCGACCCATGGGCGTTGATAGAACGCCTGGGTACGCAGGAGCCGGCAGGCGCATGGTTCATGAGCGACAGGATACGCAGCCGCTTCTTCGATGAGGCATCGCCAACCGCGCGCCTCTATCGTAGCCTCGAAAAGGCGTTTCCCGGCCAGGCGGTTGCGGTGACTTCCACGACCCGCGATGGACGCCTGGCCCTGCTGAACATCTGGAGCGACCGCAACAACGGCGACTTCTATCTGTTCGATACCGAAAGCAAGAGCGCGAACCTGCTTTACAGCCGGCGCGAATGGTTCGATCCTGCCATGGTGCCCCCTTCGCGCGCCATCGAAGTCACCGCACGCGATGGCATGAAGTTGCACGGTTACCTGACCCTGCCACTGGGCAAGGAGAAAAATCTACCCCTGGTGGTCTTGCCGCACGGCGGTCCCTTCACCATCTTCGATACCTGGGGATTCGACGACGACAGCCAGATGCTTGCCGATGCGGGGTATGCGGTGTTGCGGCTCAATTTCCGCGGTTCGGGAAATTACGGGCGCGACTATTTGAACGCAGGTGCCCGGCAATGGGGAAAATCCATGCAGGATGACCTGACCGATGCCACCCTCTGGGCCATCACGCAGCAGGTAGCCGACCCGACACGTATCTGCATCTACGGCGCGAGCTATGGTGGCTATGCCGCACTGATGGGTGCGGCCAAGGAACCTGATCTGTATGCCTGCGCGGTGGGCTATGTGGGCGTGTACGACCTGGAGAAAATGCACAAGGACGATGCGGCGCACAGCCGTTCGTGGAAAAGCTGGACCAACGACTGGATAGGGGATCGCAACACGCTGGGCGAGGTGTCGCCGGTCAACCTGGCGTCCCGCATCAAGGTTCCGGTGTTCCTGGCTGCTGGAGGCCAGGACGAGCGCGCGCCGGTCGAACACACCCGCAAGATGGAAAAGGCGTTGAAGGAAGCCGGTGTGCCGGTCGAGTCGCTGTATTTCAAGAGCGAGGGCCATGGTTTCTTCACCGAACCGCACCGGCGCGAGTACTACACGCGCCTGCTGGCCTTCCTTTCCACACACCTGGGTGGCGCTAAGGCCAAGTGATCCAGCGCCGGACGCCTGGAGCCCGACTGTTGCTCAGGCGATATCGCGGTAGTAGGCCACCACTTCGCCCTTGACCTTGATGGTCATGGGATTGCCGCGGCGGTCTTTGGATTTGCCTACCTGTACCCGGATCCAGCCTTCGCTGACGCTGTATTCCTCGACGTTGTCGCGCTCGACCCCGTTGAAGCGGATGCCCACGCCGCGATCGATGGCGGCTTCGTCATGGAAGGGGCTGGCGGGGTTGATGGCCAGGTGGTCGGGAGGCGTGTCGGACATGGCGTTCTGCGTTTTGCGGGAAGGACAGGAGGATAAACGCCTGCGCTGGTTTAGTCTTGCCCAATGACCGATACCCGCCTCGAATCTGCCCCTATTATCGAATCCGCCAGCCCCGCCAAAGAACGCCATGACCTGATCGACGCGCTGCGCGGTTTCGCATTGGGCGGTGTGCTGATGGTCAATCTGGCGTCCTTCACCCTCTACGAATTCCTGCCCGACCCGGCGCGTGCCGCACTGCCGACCGCGCGTTTCGATGCGCTGGCGCTGCAGGCTATGGAGTTGCTGGTGAACATCAAGTTCATCACCTTGTTCTCCTTGTTGTTTGGGCTGGGATTCTCGTTGCAGATGGAGCGGGCGCAGGCCAAGGGTGGATTGACGCGGTTCGTGCGCCGGCTGTTGATCCTGCTGCTGATCGGCGTGCTGCACAGCTGGTTCGTGTGGTGGGGCGACATCCTGCTGACCTATGCGGTGGTGGGTTTGCTGCTGGTGTGTTTCCGGCGCGCGCCGGACTGGTTGCTGCTGGTGTGCGGGCTGGCGCTCGCCTTGGTAGTACCGCCGCTGGTTTCGCCCTGGATGCGTGAGGTGCTGTCGGACTGGCCGAAGCAGGCGGAGGTTTACTCGGGTGCGCTGCAGGCGTTTTCGTCGACCTCCCCCTCAACGGCATTCAGCGGCAACGTGCAGATGGCCACCTGGGCGCGTGTCTCCAACTGGGCGCTGGTGTGTTTCGTCCTGGGCCGTTTCCTGCTGGGTTACTGGGCCGGCCGGCGTGGCTTGTTCCAGCAACCGGCGCGGCACCACGCCTTGATCGCGCGCTTGTTCTGGGGAAGTCTAGCCATCGGTATCGCGATGACCGTGCTGCAGTTCACCCAGGCAGGATTGCGCGAGCAGATCGCCTGGCTGGACAGCGAGCCCAGCAAGTTCGCGATCCGCATGCTGCTGCGGGCCGGACCGCTGGCGCTGGGCATCGCCTATGCCACCGGCTTCGCCCTGTTGTTCCTGCAACCTGCCTGGCAACGACGCTTGCAGCTGCTCGTGCCGATGGGGCGCATGGCGCTGACCCATTACCTCAGCCAGAGCGTGCTGGGCATCGCCCTGTTCTACGGCATCGGGCTGGGCATCGGTCCGCGATGGGGCGTGGCGGGATGGCTGCTGGCATGGGCGGCGATCTTCGGGCTGCAGTTATGGGCAAGCCACTGGTGGCTGGCACGGTTCCGGTTCGGACCCATGGAATGGGTGTGGCGCTCGTTGACCTATGGCCGTCGACAACCTTTGCGGCGCGATCGCGGCTCCATCGGCTAACGCGGCGTGGCCTGCGCGCGCGCGTTGCGGATCACCGCGCGCACCTGTTCCTTGTCCACGTGCCGCGAAATCGCGGTGGCGCCCAGTTGCAGCGCCTGCTCGCGCATTTCCACCGTCACGTCGTAGTGGGCGCCGCTGGGCTTGTCCTGGAAGGCGCGTCGCGGCAGGCCCAGTTGCGCGGCCATGGCGTGCAGTTCGTCCAGCGTGTCGGCCATCAGATGGGCCCAGCGCCGGTTTCGCCACAGGATGACGGGGTCGTCGACGTATACGCTCATGCGGCCAGTCTTCCACACTTGCCGCGGCATCGCGAACGCCGGCCCGCGCATTGCGGCGCGCCTGTTCGCGATGAAACGCTTTTCAAGCCCCGCTCCAGGCGCCACTATCTGCATCCTGACGCACGCCAGCTCTCGCCCATGCACCTGCCCGACAACGAAGCCGACTACGGCGACCACGACATCGATCCGGTCGAAACGGACGACACCGAGGAGCTGACGCCCGAAGCGCTGGTCTGGCAGCTGCTGTTGCTGATCAATCCCGGCGACGAAGAGACCGCGCTGCGCCAGTTCTCCCATTACCGCGAGGTCATGGTGGAGGCCGAGGCGGAAGACGCGCCGGTGTGGGCGTTGAAGGACGCGATCGACTGGACCTCCGGCTTCTACGTGGACTGGAAGGACACCGCCACTTTCATCGATGCACTCAATGAACTGGTGCGCCGCTGGAACCTGGAGATCGACTGGGGCGGGGAAGCCAGTGAAGACGAGTTCCTGGACAACACCGACATTCCCGCGCTCATGTCCACCGCCTACGACCGGCTGCGCGAATACGGCTACACGCTGTGGACCTGGGACACCGGCAGCGACAGTTTCGGCGGCTGGATCACGCTGTCCACGGACGATGAGGCGATGCGCCTGGTGGCGGTGGCGCTGGACATCGAGCTGCGTCCGGGTAGCGATTCGTTCTAGGCGACCCCTGAACAAATCATGGTGTCATCCAGAGCATAGCGAGGGATCTGCTTTTGCCTGAGAAGCAGCAGATTCCTCGCTATGCTCGGAATGACACCAGAAAGAATGCGAGTGATTGGACTTGCGTGCGCTCGCGGTTCTCAAAGGACTTGCGTAACCCGCTCTCTCACACCTTGCGCAGCCGCGGCTTGAACTCACCCGCGCAGCGGATGTGCGCCTCGATATGCATGCGGGCCAGTTCGATGTAATTGGCTTTCGGACCGCTGCCACTGCCGTGGACTTCGCCCAGGTATTCGCCGTCGGCCCACACTTTGCCCACCCATTCGGCCTCGCCATCGCCGATGGTCAGCGACAGGGTGTAGCGCATGTCCTTGTCGTCCAGATTCTTGCAGCCGTAGACCATGGGAAACTGGGCGGTGAAGACCGGGTCGTCCGACAGGCGCGTCAGGTGCTGGCGCGTGCGGTCCATGATCTTCTTGCGCGCATGCTCCACCACCGTGTCCACGGCGTTGCGCACATAGTCCGAGCGGTCCATGAAGTAGTCGATCGCTTCGGAAGGGTTGTAGGCGTTCTTCTTGATCCAGTCGGTGAATGCGGCTTCCAATTCCACCGATCCTGCCTTGAGCTTCTGGTTCATGCTTTGGGTTGTTTCCTGCGCACTTGCGCGGTGATGCCCCAGAAGCATCGTTCCGGCGGGCGTGGTGGAGAGGCCCCCGATTGTGGGAAAGCGATTGTTAACGTTGTGCGAGCGTCGCGGTAACCCGCGCGGCCAACGCCCGTGCGCTCAGGCCTGTCTGCGCACCATGCGTTGCAGCAGGTGCTCCATGATTGCGGGCATGTCGCCACATTTGCCCATATGCACCGGCGAGGTCTGGATGATGGAGCTGCGCTTGGCGGTCAACCAATGGAAGCGGGCGCGCTGGGGCAGCAAGCCGATGGGACCGGCGGCGGCGCCGCCACGGCAGATTTCCGGAATCGTCTGCAGGTGGCGGCGCAGCGATTCCAGGTCCAGGTCCGGCGCCAGCGCCAACAGCCGGCTTTCATCCAGTTCGATGCGCGCTTCGAGGTAACGGGAGGACTCGCACGACAGGATCACGCCGACGTTGATGAATTCCTCGCGCTCCACCCGCGGCACCACGCGCACCACCGCGTAGTCGTAGTGGTTGGTTTCACTGCCTTGCATGTATGGCCTCCTGCACGAAGGCCTGCCGTAATTCCAGCCGGCGCAGGAGATAGTCGACGTAGGCCGTGCGTTGCGCCGCCGGTTCTGCGAAGGCATCAGGTCCGGACAGCCAGCGGTCGGGCACCTGCGCGACGATGTCCTGCAGCACGCCACGATCCAGCCGGACCGAAAGCACTGCATCGGCCTCGGCCAGCGCATCGGCCCATGGCAGCAGCACATGGTCCTTGATCATCTTGAATGGACTCCCGGCGTTGTCGTTGCCGCCGTTCCAGCCGTGATGGAAGTACAACGCCGCGCCATGGTCGATCAGACGCAGCTGGCGATGCCACATCAGCAGATTGGTATTGCGCGGCGTGCGATCGACATTGCTGACGTAGGCGTCGAACCAGACGATGCGCGAGGCCAGTTCGCCCGATGGCTGTTCGGCCACGGGATCGAAGTTGATCGAACCCGGCAGGTAGTCCAGGGCCAGGTTGAGCCCTTCGCTTTCTCGGATCAGGTGCTGGATCTCCGAATCCGGCTCGGTGCGGGCCAGGTCCGGGTCCAGTTCCATCAGCACGATCTCGGGCACCGGCAATTGCAGCGTACGCGCGATCTCGCCGGCGATCAGTTCGGCAACCAGTGCCTTCGGCCCTTGTCCTGCCCCCCGGAACTTGAGCACGTACATGCCGTCGTCATCGGCTTCGACCACGGCGGGCATGGAGCCGCCTTCGCGCAGCGGCGTAACGTAACGAGTGGCGGAAACGGTGCGCAGGGACATGGTGGATAGAATAACGGCTGGCGAAAAGGAGAAGCGCATGGTCGTATCGCGAGGAAGGTCCCGGCGGTCCTGGGCGTTGCTGCTGGCGATGCTGGCTGCCGACGCGGCAGCAGCCGGGCAGGCCGAAGAGTTCCTGATCGCCAATGCTTCTGACCGCTAACGATTTCCTGTTGAAATTCACCGGGTCGCCCTGCGAGGTGACTGCGCCTTCCGACTATGCCGCCTGCGAAGGGCCGGGCAGAGTAGAGGTGAGGCGCAAGGGCCAGTCGGTGCCATTGCAGGTGCTCGAGCCAGTCGGTCTGTTCGTCAGTTTCTCGGGCGAGTCGACGCCGCTGGTCAATTCGGCCCGCAGGTACGACTACCAGGGCGTGATCAATGTCGGCGATTTCAATTTCGATGGCGAAGAGGATTTCGCGTTGCAGGACGGCAACAACGGTTCTTATGGCGGCCCGTCGTATCAGGTGTATCTGTACGCCCCGGCTGCTTCCAGTTTCGTGCTCAGCCAGCCGATGACCGACCTGATCACGGAGACGCTGGGGTTCTTCGAGGTGGACCCCGCTGCACGGCGACTCAGGACCGCCGCCAAGAGCGGCTGCTGCTATCACGAGTACGTCGCCTACGAAGTGGTCGACAACGTACCGCAGCCGGTGCATCGCCTGATTGAGGATGCGCTTGGCGGCGTCGATGGCGAAGACAGGATGACGGAAACCGAGGAAACCCTGGTCAGGGGCAAGTGGCGCCGTAAATCGCGCCGGGTCGATATCCAGGCTTACTACGCACCCTGAGGCGGTGGTTGCCCACCGCACCAGGGTTTTCTGGCGTCAACGTACGCTCAAGGCCTGTTCTGGCTTGAATTCCTTGCGCATCCAGTCGTCCAGCAGACGCTTTTCGTAGCGCAGCAGATCGGTGTTGCCGAAGGTGCTACTGCCCATCAGGAAGGCGGTGTCGACCAGCTTGCGCTCGCCTTCCTCGATCACGTTGCCCTGTGCATCGGTGCGCTTGAAGGTCAGCGAGATGCGCGGCGGGTAGATGTCGCGGACGATGCGTGCATCCTGCAGGTTGTGACCGCGCCAGGGTTCGTACTCGCCGGCGCGGGTGATGTCGGTGATGGTGACGTGCAATTGCTCGCCCGGCGCCAGTCGCTTGGCAGCATTGGTCTGCACGTATTTCGCCAGCTGTTCCACCCAGTTGCCGCGCTCGGCTTCCCAGCGGTTGTGGCTGTAGCGGATTTCGGAAAACTGCGCGGGATCGGTCCAGTCGACGCTGACCGGCCCGTCCGCGACCAGTGCGCGCGGCGCATCTGGATCGGTGACGTTGCGCGATTTGGCGGCGACCGGGCCAGCGAGGAACAGCGCAAGCGCGAGTCCGGCGACAAGGGGGGAGAGCTTCATGAGGGAACTCCTATAGGCAGGGCAAGAATCGCCCGAAACCGGATTCTGCTCCCGCTGGCACGTTGTTACGTAGAGACCAGCGGAACCTGTTGCGCCGCGTTCATGCAGCTGACCATTCAGTCGGCCACGGAGGCCTCGACCCCGCCACGCTGCAGTGGATCGGGGAAGGCGGCGCCCTGCTCGGTGAACGCCAGGGACACGGAGTTCAGGCAGTGGCGCTCGCCGGTAGGCGGCGGGCCATCCGGAAATACATGTCCCAGGTGGCTGTCGCAGCGGGCGCAGACGATCTCGGTGCGGATCATGCCGTAACTGGTGTCGCGGATTTCCTTCACGTGCGCCGGGTCGTAGGGCTGGAAGAAACTCGGCCAGCCGGTGCCCGAATCGAACTTGGCGCTGGAACGGAACAGCGGCAGCCCGCACAGGCGGCAGGTGTAGACGCCTTCCAGCTTGTTGTCCAGGAACACGCCACAGAACGCGGCCTCGGTGCCATGTTCCAGTAGCACGCGGCGCTCTTCGCTGTTCAGCGAATCGATCAGGGTCTGACGTTGCGCAGGACTGGGGGGAGTCAGGTCGAAAGCGCTCATGCGGATTCCTCGGCGTGGGGCGGATGGGCAGTATGCGGGCGGGACGATTCGTGTCATGCGAATCCACGGGTGCGTTGCGCCTGCAGGTTGACTGAAAGTGGGGGCGCGACCAGCATGTTTCCAGATCTAACTCCCATAGAAACAGGAAACGCACCATGGCACTGGCAACCGGAACCTTCGAAGTGCAGATGCAGCCGCGGGGCGAGGGCGACGTCGCCCCTGGTGCCAGCCTGGGGCGGATGTCGCTGGACAAGCAGTTCAGCGGCGATCTGCAGGCCATCGGCAAGGGCGAGATGCTGGCGGCGCGCAGCGACGTGCCCACGTCCGCCGCCTACGTGGCGGTCGAGCGGGTCACGGGCACGCTGCAGGGGCGTTCGGGCAGTTTCGTGTTGGTGCATCGTGGGGTGATGACCAAGGGTGCACAAGACCTGCATATCAGCGTTGTGCCAGATACCGGTACCGACGGGCTTGAGGGTCTGTCGGGAACCTTGTCCATCCGCATCGCAGAGGGGAAGCACTACTACGATTTCACCTATGACCTTGCCGACGCCGGCTGAAGAGTGCTTGCGTTGGATAGGACGGATGAAAGGGAATATGGAATGCCCAGCAAAAAACACACCGCACTCGCCTGCGCATTGATTGCATCTGCGCTGTTTGCGCCGACTGCGCTTGCGCGGTCGCCCGTGCCGTCCCCGGATTGCATGGATGCGCGTCTGATCAGCGAAGCGCGGCAGCCGGGACCGCGAACTTTGCTGGTACTGGGCAGCGACAACAGGCGTTTCCGTATCGACCTTGAAAGCGACTGCCCGTCGGCGTTGCAGGGCGAAGGCGCCACGTTGCTGGCCAACGAGGGATGGGTCTGCGGCAAAGAACGCGAATTCGTCCGCAAGCAGGGCCAGATCTGTCGTGTCGCCGCGATACGGGGAATCGACACAAGGGAATATGCCGAACTGGCGCGTAGCAGCGACAGGCAGGAACAGGTAGTCACCCTGGATGCGGTGGAAGTCCGTTCCGGACAGCGCCGCGGGTTCGCCGGTTCCTTCAGTTACTGCTTCAGCCCTCGTCACATGCGCGGCTGGTCGGAGGACCCGGAAAGCCTGATCGTGGAAATGTCTCCCAAGCGTTCCGGCGGCAACCGCTACTACCGCGTGGAACTTGCGCACAATTGTCCGGCGCTGGATTCCTCGCCGGTCATCGAGTTCCGATCCGGCATGGGCATCGGACTGATTTGCGGGAACCCGGGCGACCGGGTGGTCGCTATTCCTGAAGAAGGCGGATTCTCATCGCGAGGCATCACCAGGTTCAGCTGCGAGGTCAGTGCGGTCTATCCGCTTCAGTCCAGGGACAGTGACTAGCGCCCCACGCCAAAGCGCCGCAGCAGTACATAGACGAACACGCTGGAAGCCAGACACAGCAGCATTGCCACGCCGAAACCATGCGCGCTGTGGATCAGCGGCAGGTTGCCCATGTTCATGCCGAACACGCCCACCACCAGCGTGGGCGGCAGCAGCAAGGCGGTGACCACCGACAGCACGAACAGATGCCGGTTGGTCTGCTCGGCCAGCTTGGCGGCGACCTCGTCCTGCAGCAGGCGCGCGCGTTCGTGCAGGGTGGCCACGTCGCTGTCCAGTTCGTCGAAGCGTTGCGAGAGCCGCGACGTCGCCGCCACCAGTGGGTGCAGCGAGACCGTCGCGTGGCGCTGTTCGAACTGGCGCAACACCCGCCGCAGCGCGGTCAACGGCCGCTGCATGGTCACCGCCCGGCGCCGCAACACGGCCAGGTCGCGACGCTCCTCGCCGATGCTGTCGGTCAGCACGCGGTCTTCGATGCGGTCCAGCTGTTCCCCCAGTTCCAGCGTCGCATGGCCTACGGTCGCGGCGAACTGGTCGACGATGGCTTCCAGCAGATCGGCTTCCGAATCGAAGCCCATGCCGGCAGCGACGTGATGGCGGACCTGTTCCACCGAATGAAGGGCATGCCGGCGCGCGCTGACGATCAGGCCTTCGCCCACCGCGAAATGCAGCCAGCCCATTTCCAGGTCGTCGCGGGCAACCGAGAGCCGCGACGGATCGGTGCCGCGCTGGTGTCGCCAATCGACGAACACGCCGAATGCAGTTGATCCTTCCAGCTGCAGGCTGACATGGGTGTCGTGCGACAGCAGGGTTTCGCTGGCCGCTTCCGGCAGGTGCAGGCTGGCCACAGCATGTGCGGTTCGTGCATCGCTGGTGTTGAAGTGCAGCCAGAGCCAGTGGCCTTGCGCGCGGAGCTGCTGCAGCCGTGCGGCGTCCAGGGTTTCCATATCCAGCAGCCGGGCGCTGCCATCGCTGGCGAAGGCATAGGCCCAGACCAGGCAGGGCATGCCGTGGAGCGATGGCGTTTCAGTGGTGGGAATGAGCATCGGGCGACACCTGCCAGCAAGACAACCGCATGACAGGCAGGTTACGTCGCTGTCATGCCAGTCTCATGACAGCTGGCTGGACAGTCCCGACGGTATCCAGAGCGGCGGAACCAAAGAAAAGGGGACGGCCGAAGCCGTCCCCTTTGGGCGACGCGCAGACGACGAGGGCGCCTGCGACGTCAATGCAACGAACCGGTACTTCAGGGCATCAAGACCTTGTCGATGACATGGATGACGCCGTTGCTCTGGTAAACGTCGGCCGTGGTCACAGTGGCCACGTTGCCCTTGGCATCGGTCAGGGTGATGCCATTGCCAGCCGCTTTGGCGGTCAGGGCTTCGCCCTGGACGGTGTTGAGGGTGGCACTGCCGCCGCCGGCGGTGATCTGCTCGGACAGGGCCGCAGCATCCACCTTGCCCGGAACCACGTGGTAGGTCAGCACCTTGGTCAGGTCCGCCTTCATTTCCGGCTTCAGCAGCGTATCCACGGTGCCGGCCGGCAGGGCGTCGAAAGCGGCGTTGGTCGGCGCGAAGACCGTGAAAGGACCCGCGCCCTTCAGCGTATCGACCAGACCGGCGGCTTTCACCGCTGCGACCAGCGTGGTGTGGTCCTTGGAATTGACGGCGTTGTCGATGATGTCCTTGCTGGCCAGCATCTCAGCCCCGCCGACCATGGGGTTGGCGGCCGGCATGGCGGTGGCATCGGTCACGGGGGCCATTTCAGTGGCGGGTGCGGCCGCTTCGGCCACAGGCATGGGGGCTGCTTCTGCTTCCTGTTTGGGCGAGCACGCTGCGGACAGACTGGCGCTGAGAATGGCGAGGGCGATCAGACTCTTGTTCATGGATGACTCCGGGTTGTGTGGGTTGGGTTGCACCGCAGCGGGGGGCCGGAAGACCGGACACGACTGCGGTTACCCATCACCTACGTATCCACCGGTGCATGCGGATGCATCACGTGGAATTAACCATTCCAGGCCCGAAGCGGTTGATTCGGCTTGCGGCGCCATCATCTGGAGTCAGGACGCTTGTTCCTTTCACTGCTGCGGAGTTCGCCATGTCCACCCCCGTCAAAATAGATTTCGTTTCCGATGTCGCCTGCCCGTGGTGCGCAGTGGGCCTGCGTGCGCTGGAAGAAGCGATAGCGCGCGTGGAGGGACTGGAAGTGGAGGTTCATTTCCAGCCCTTCGAACTGAATCCGCAGATGCCGCCGGAGGGCGAAGACGCCGTCGAACACCTGAGCCGCAAGTACGGCATGAGCGCCGAACAGGTCGCGCAGAATGGCGAGGTGATCCGCCAGCGCGGCGCCGCGCTGGGCTTCGACTTCCGCATGGACCGGCGTCGCCACGTCTACAACACCTTCGATGCCCATCGGCTGCTGCATTGGGCGGAAAGCCAGGGCGAAGGACGGCAACTGGCGCTCAAGCACGCTTTGCTGCGCGCCTATTTCACCGACGGCCAAGCGGTCTCGGCGATTGACGTGCTGGTGAAACTGGCGGAGGAAGTCGGTCTGGATGGCGCACGTGCGCGGCAGATCCTTGCCAGCGACGAATACAATGCAGAAGTGCGCGAACGGCAGGGTTTCTATTCCAGCCAGGGCATCAGTGCGGTGCCTTCGGTGATCTTCAACGACAGGCATCTGGTGCAGGGCGGGCAGCCGGTCGAGTTGTTCGAACAGGCCTTGCGTCAGCTCTCAGGCATCCAGGCGCCTGCGCGCGCCTGATCTGGCATGCCGATCAGCTGTTGCATCTCAGCCGTGGCACATCAGCATCACTGATTCCCGGCCCGCCATATCCATGACCACCGCGGTGGGAATGCCGTGATGGGCATGCAGCGATGCGGCCATCAGGTCGGCCGTTTCCATGGCATCGCTGCGTGAGGCGAACCAGAGTCTGCCCTGGTCTCCCTCATAGAGTTGCCAGCCCGTGTTGGCCGAAACGATGGTGAACATCAGTCGCTGTTGCATGTCACGCGCTCCTTGCGTCCCGAGGGACCTGGAAGCATCGTGGCTTTGTGTGACAAAAAGCACATTCGGGAGACGGCGCGCTGCCGAGTAGGAAAACCCTTACCGAAGGGCTGCCTCAGCTCGCCAGCGGTTGTAGTTCGTGCTGTTCGATCTCGGCGGACAGGGCGTGAAACTTGATTGCGATCTCGTAGATCGCAGCCTTGGAAAATGCGGACTGCTGGGACTGCTGGTCTTTCCAGAACTCGGTGATGAAAACGGCCTCCGGTTCGTTGGCTACGCTGCTTACCGTGTAGCTCAGGCAGCCGGGAACATCGAACACCAGGCGCGAAACTTCTTCGAGCACGGCCGATAAGGACTCATGTTGCCCGGGCAAGGCGCGAACTTTAGTAGCCAATCCGTAATAGGAATTCATACGCTGAGTGCAACGGCTTAGTGGGATTGCAGCACCTTAGTGGCGCGCAACCACTTCAAGGTTAAATTTTACGAAGGACGGTGGCATGTCCATCGACACTTGAAACCCTGCGCACAATGTGCCATTCAAATGAATATCTGACGCAGTTGTTCGACTACGCAGTTCGACTGTGCAGCATGCATCGCTAATGTTCGGTGCTGGTAGGAACCGCTTCAAAGCGTCGGGCATAGCCGCGCTCATCGGCCACGCGTTGCACTTCCTGGTCGGCCAGATCAGGCGCGCCGTATACCGCGTAGGCGATCGTGCCGTCGTCGCGCTGGCCGATCTGGTGCAGACGGTAGCGCGGGCGGCCGCTGCCGCTGTTTTCCGGGTAGTGAACCGGCGGCTGGCTGCCGTCCAGATCCATTTCGCTGTTGTCGACTACACCACCGATGAACAAGGCTCGCATTCCGGTTCTCCAATAGGGAAAGATCAAATATGGGCTGATCAAGTGGGGAAGAATTCCCAACACGCCGCGAGGATGGCAAACGGTTTGTTGGGGTTCTATGAAACTTGCGTTGGATTTGCAGCAAGTTTGCGTGAAGGTTCATCCATTCACTTCAACAACGGCGCCAGCGCTTTCCAGACATGGTCGCGCAGCTTAGGCTGCGCCGCGGCGATGGGATGCAGGTTGTCGGGCTGGAAGTTGGCGCGATCCTGCACGATGGGTTCCAGCAGGAACGGCAGGAAAGCGGTCTTGTACAGCTTCGACAACTCGGCGAAGTTGCGCTCGAACCCCTGGGTGTAGTCGCGGCCCAGATTGGGCGGCATGCGCATGCCCACCAGCAACACTTTGGCGCCTGAGGCCTGCGACAGCTTGATCATCCGCTCCAGATTGGCGCGCGTCTGCGCCAGCGGCAGGCCACGCAGGCCGTCGTTGGCGCCCAGTTCGATCACCACCACCGCAGGTTTGCTGCGCTTCAGTTCGCCGGCGATACGTGAAGCGCCACCGGCCGTGGTTTCGCCGCTGATGCTGGCATTGACCACGCGCCAGCCCGGCTGGGTCTTGGTCACGCGGTCGGCGGTCAGCGCCACCCAGCCCTGGGACGCGCTGAGGCCATAGGCCGCTGACAGCGAATCGCCCATCACCAGAACGGTGCGCGGGGCTTTGGCAGTGGCGGCCTGGGCAAACGCAGACGACGACAGCGTCGCCAAGGTCAGCATCACAAGACCAATGGCACATTGAACCCGGCCGCGCCAACCCGCATAAGCTAATGACATCCCACGTCTCCGATCCAACAGAAGGACCATCATGGCCGACTCAACCGAACTGCGCGCTGAAGTCGCGCGGCCGATCCTGCGCCCCGCCCTGCAAGTCAATGCACTGGGTAAGCGCGTGCCCTTGCCCTCCGGCGAGCTGACCATTCTTAAAGGGGTCGGTTTCGAGATCGGGCATGGCGATACGGTCGCGATTGTCGGCGCATCGGGTTCGGGCAAGAGCACGCTGCTTTCCCTGCTGGCAGGCCTGGACAGTCCCAGCGACGGCAGCGTGGTGTTGGATGGCGAAGCGCTGTCGACCCTGGACGAAGACGGCCGCGCCCGCGTGCGCGGCGAGAAGGTCGGCTTCGTGTTCCAGAGCTTCCAGTTGCTACCGTCGTTGACCGCGATGGAGAACGTGATGCTGCCGCTGGAACTGCGTGGCGATGCCGACGCGCAAGGCCCGGCGACGCAGATTCTGCAGAAGGTCGGTCTGGGCGAGCGCCTGAACCACTATCCGCGCCAACTGTCCGGCGGCGAGCAGCAGCGCGTGGCGTTGGCGCGCGCCTTCGTCACCCGGCCTTCGCTGCTGTTCGCCGATGAACCCACCGGCAACTTGGACACGCACACCGGTCAGGCGATCATCGAGCTGTTGTTCGCACTGAATGCGGAAGCGGGCACCACGCTGATCCTGGTGACCCACGACGAGCATCTGGCCGAACGCTGCGGCCGCATCCTCCGTCTGGACAGTGGTGAACTGGTGAGCGAAGGCGTCGCTGCATGAAGACCTTGCGCATGGCGTGGCGCCAGCTGCTGCGCGACGTGGCCGCTGGCGACATCCGCATCCTGTTCGCTGCGCTGGTGCTGGCGGTCGTGGCGGTGACGGCGGTCGGTTTCGTGACCGATCGCGCCGAACGCGCACTGGCCATCGAGGCCAATCGCCTGATGGGCGGCGACGTGGTGATCCGCGGCGACGCGCCCATCAGCGGGACCATTCACGAGGCAGCCAACGCCACCGGTCTGCGTCGTACCGAAACGCTCAGTCTTGACAGCATGATCCGCGCGGGCGAACAACTGCGACTGGGCGATCTGCGCGCACTGGGCGAAGGATTTCCGCTGCGTGGCAGCTTCCGCATCATCGATGCAGCCAATCCTGTCGAACACGATGCCGCCGGCATTCCCGCGCCCGGCACCTTGTGGATCAGCCAGAGCGGCGCCGAGACGCTGGATGCGAAACTCGGCGACACCATCGGCATCGGCGATACCGAACTCAAGCTGGTCGCGCTGGTGGTGCAGGAGCCGGACGCCTCGCTGGATTATTTCAACGTCGCACCCAAGGCTTTCCTCAACCTGGCCGATATTCCCGCCACCGGACTGGTGCAGGAAGGCAGCCGGCTGGGCTATCGCCTGGTGGTGGCCGGCGATGCGACCGCGGTAGAACGTTTCGTCGCCGTTGCGCGCCCTGCTTTGGCGCGCGGACAACGCTTGGAAACCATCCAGGATGCGCGCCCGGAAGTGCGTTCTTCGCTGGATCGCGCGGGTCGCTTCCTGGGTCTGGCGGCGCTGGTGTCGGTGGTGCTCGCCGCCGTCGCCGTGGCCATGGCCGCACGCCGCCACAGCGAACGCCATCTGTCCGGCACCGCGGTGATGCGCTGCCTCGGCGCCAGCCAGCGCACGCTGGTCGGCATCCATGTAGGCGAACTGGTGCTGCTGGGCCTGATCGCCTGCACCGTCGGCGTGCTGATCGCCTTCGGCCTGCAATGGGCCATCGGCAGCTGGCTGCAGGCGGAAATGAAGATCTCCATTCCTCCTGCGGGCTGGATGCCGGCGCTGCAAGGCTATGGCGTGGGCATGGTAGTGCTGCTGGCCTTCGGCGCGCCTCCCGTGCTGGCGCTGCGTCGCGTGCCCGCACTGCGCGTGCTGCGTCGCGATCTGGATCCGACCGAACCCAGCGCGTGGCTGGTGGCCTTGACCGGTTTCGCGGGGCTGGGCGCATTGCTGTGGTGGAAGGCGGGCTCGGCCACGCTGGGCACGGCGATGCTGCTGGGCATTGCCGGCACGCTGGCGATCCTTGCGTTGCTGGCCTGGCTGATGATCCTGCTGGTGCGCCGCCTGCGCTCGCGCCTGCGCGGCAGCCTGCGTTACGGACTGGCCAACGTCAGCCGCCGCGCCGGTACCAGCATCGCCCAGGTATCTGCTTTAGGCCTGGGCCTGATGGCGTTGCTGCTGCTCACCTTCGTGCGCACCGATCTGCTGGACCGCTGGCAGCTGTCGTTGTCGGAAAATGCGCCCAACCGTTTCATCATCAACGTGCAGGAAGACCAGCAGGCGGCCGTCAACGCCTTCATGGCAGAACAGAAGATCGCAGCGCCCACGCTGTATCCGATGATCCGCGGGCGTCTGGTATCGCTCAACGGCAAGCCCACCAGCGGCGCCGATTACGCGGACGACCAGGAAGCCAAGCGCCGTGCCGAACGCGAGTTCAACCTTTCCGTCGCGGCCACGCTGCGCGACGACAACAAAGTCACCGCAGGCGAATTCTGGGATAAGCGCACGCCGACTTCGCCGGAGCTGTCGGTGGAGGAGCGCTTCGCCGAACAGCTGGGCTGGAAAGTGGGCGACCGCATCGCTTTCGATATCGCAGGGCAGCCTTTTGAAGGCAAGATCACCAGCCTGCGCAGCGTGGACTGGGAAAGCTTCCGCCCCAACTTCTTCGTTATCGCCTCGCCCGGATCGATGCAGGGCTATCCGGCCAGCTACATCACCGCCGTCAGCGTGCCGCCGACGCAGACGCGTTTCACCGCGCAACTGGTGGAACGCTTCCCTAATCTTTCGGTGATCGATGTCGATGCGGTGTTGAAGCAGGTACGCAGCACCGCCGATCAGGTGTCGACCGTGGTGCAGGTTGTGTTCTGGTTCTCGCTGGCTGCTGGGGTGTTGGTGCTGCTGGCGGCGGTCAGCGCCAGCCAGGACGAGCGCCTGCTGGAAGGCGGGGTGATGCGCGTGCTCGGCGGCAGCCGTCGGCAGTTGCGTCTGGCGCAGGCTTCCGAGTTCGCCGCAATCGGTCTGCTATCCGGACTGGTTGCCGCTATCGCGGCTTCGGTGCTATCGGGAGTGATCGCCACGCAGGTGTTCGATCTTCCGTGGAAGGCCAACTGGTCGCTGGCGATCATCGGCGGCGTCCTCGGCATGCTCGCCGCGCTGGTCGCCGGGCTCTTCGCTACCCGGCGTGTGCTGGATGCGCCGCCGTCCGTAACCTTGCGGGAACTGCAGGGCTGATTCTTGCCTTCCTCTCCTTCGCTGCGAGGGGGAGGGGGATGGCTGAAGCAGGGACGGGGTGTACACCCACCGGGTCCAGCGGACTTTCCTGAAAACCCGCGATCACGACATTGCCTAATCTTGCCCACATCGGCCAGGGAGGGCAGTCATGCGCGGCAAACAGGACCACAGCAGGGAAAGAGGGTTGCGTCGCCAGCAAACAGACGCGGAACTATTGATCTGGCAATGCCTGCGGGCGCGCCGACTGCACGAATGCAAGTTCCGTCGGCAGCATAGGGTGGGGCCGTTCTATCTGGATTTCGTCTGCCTGGAGATAGGTTTGATTGTCGAACTGGATGGCAGTCAACATCTGGAGCCACAACAACAGCATGCGGATGGATTGCGCACGCTGTATCTGGAGAGGATGGGGTACAGAGTGCTGCGCTTCTGGAATGACGAAGTATTGCGAGAGACCGATTCAGTGCTGGATGAAATCGCTCGGGCAGTGCAGGCCCCTCACCCGGCCTTCGGCCACCCTCTCCCCGCAAGCGGGGCGAGGGACGCGGATTGATATTTCGCTGGCTGGTGCCTTGGCGCACGCGCCATCGCATGTAGTGCCTGCTGTGTCAGAATTCGAAGCGTTCGACCACCTTACGACTGCGCCAATAAACCAACGAATTGTCCCTCGCCCCGCCCGCGGGGAGAGGGTGGCCGAAGGCCGGGTGAGGGGCCGGGCGCATAAAAAACGCCGCCCGTTACCGGACGGCGTCCTCATTACCCCTTGATGCAGATCACCTGACGCAGTGTGTGCACCACTTCCACCAGGTCGCTCTGTGCGGCCATGACCGCATCGATCGACTTGTAGGCGGCCGGCGATTCGTCGACCACCGCCGCGTCCTTGCGGCATTCCACGTGCGCGGTGGCTTCGCGATGCTGGGCTAGCGTGATTTCGGCACGGGCGCGCGTACGGCTCATCACGCGTCCGGCGCCGTGGCTGCAGCTATGGAAGCTGTCCGCGTTGCCCTTGCCACGCACGATGTAGCTGCGCGTGCCCATGCTGCCCGGGATGATGCCCAGCTCGCCCGCACGTGCGCTGACCGCGCCCTTGCGGGTCACCAGCAGTTCCTTGCCCCCGTGCGTTTCCTTCTGCACATAGTTGTGGTGGCAGTTCACCGCCAGCTTCTCCAGCTGGAACTTCGGCAGACGGTGGCGCATCTCCGCCAGCACCCGCGCCATCATCGCTTCGCGGTTGTGGCGCGCGTAGTCCTGCGCCCACGTCACCGCTTCCACGTAGTCGTCGAACAACGGCTCGCCTTCCATGAAGAAAGCCAGGTCCTTGTCCGGCAGATGGAAGCCCAGCACGCGGTGCGCCAACTGCTCGCGCGCGCGTTCGATGAAGTAGCTGCCGATCAGGTTGCCAGTGCCGCGCGAGCCGCTGTGCAGCATCACCCACACCGCATCGGCCTCGTCCAGGCAGATTTCGATGAAGTGGTTGCCGCCGCCCAGCGTGCCGATCTGACGCTCCAGCTTGTCGGTGCGTATCTTGCGGTGCTTCTGCTTGATCGCTTCCAGCCCGGCATGCAGTCCCGATTGCGCGATGCGCGTCTCGTGGCTGTCCGGTAAGCGACGGTGTTCGCCACCCGGTCCGTTGCCGACCGGCACGCCGCGCTCGATGGACGAACGCAACTGCGCCAGATTGTCCGGCAGGTCGCTTGCGCGCAGCGTGGTACGCACCGCAGCCATGCCACAGCCGATGTCCACGCCGACGGCCGCCGGGATGATCGCGCCGCGGGTCGGGATGACCGAGCCCACCGTCGCGCCCTTGCCCAGATGCACGTCGGGCATCACCGCCACCCACGGCCCGACGAATGGGATGCTGGCGATGTTGCGCAACTGCGTATGGGCCTGGTCTTCCAGCGGCACGCCGCGCACCCAGCCCTTGATCGGCGTGGCGCTGCCCTCGGCATGCAGCAATTCGTAAGTACTCATGTTGCTTCTCCTGGATTCCATGGAAAGTCCGCCCCTGCACTTCCGTGTGCAAACGCGGGTTGCTACTTCAACGTCACCAGCTGCTTCAGCACGCCATCCAGGCCGCCGAACACGGTGAGCTTGTCGATCTTCTCGGTGACCTTTTCCAGCGCCTCCAGTTCCTTGAGGCGCATCAGTACCGGGCTCTCCTCGATCAGCCTGGCGGTGTTGAGCAGGGAACGCGTGGCGTTCGCCTCCTCGCGCCTGCGGATCACGTTGGCTTGCGCCGCCTTTTCCGCCTGCACCACGCTGTTGAGGATGTCCTTCATCTCGCCCGGCAGGATTACGTCCTTCACGCCGACGCCCAGCACCTCGACCCCGAACGCGCCGACCTGGCCGCGCACGTAACCGAAGATGTCTGCATCCAGCGACGCCTTGTCGCCCAGCAGTTCGTCCAGCGTCTTGGCGGAAACCGCCTTGCGCAAGCCGTACTGCAGTTCGCGGTACAGGTGGTCGCCGAACTTGGCCACCTTGGTACGCGCGGCGACCGGATCGGTCACTCGCATGCTGGCGGCCAGGTTCACACGCAGGGACACCTTGTCCCTGGTCAGCAACTCCTGTCCCGACACTTCGACCGACTGCACGCGCAACTCGATCACCTCGGCGCTCACGTTCTTCTGGAAATTCCAGAAGGCGTAGGCACCCGGTGCCAGCGTGCGCGCCAGCTTGCCATCGACGAACACCAGGCCCGCCGACTCCGCCGGCACATCCGCGGTCACGGCGACCTTGGACAACTGGCCGAGCTGGCGCAGGCGCCGGGTGATCGAGGCATTGACTTCAAGGCTGTCGGCCAATGACACGTGCTGCACTTCCACCTTGACCAGACCACGCCAGTACAGCTTGCGCGAACCCGGGGCCAGTACGTCCTCCAGCTTGCCGTTCCTCGACACCAGGCCGGCTTCATCGGTGCCGATGTCGGCCAGCACGAAGGTTTCATCCAGCCGCTCGCCCAGCCGTGCGATCAACGCATCGGCATCGCGCCCGGCGTATTCCGGATTGGCGATGTTGTGCACGGTCACTTCGATGCGCTTCAGCGGATCGAACAGAAGGTACACGCCTGCACCCAGCACACGCTGGAATTGACGATTTTGGTACACCAGGCCGCGCTCGCCGTCACCGATCACGACCCTCTTGGTCCAGAACATGGCACTACTCCTTGGTATGGTTCTGGTGATCCGATCCGTTTCCTGCTTAATACGCACGCCGGATCGGTTGGCGTGCGTGTTGTGGTTATCCCTTCTCCCTCCGGGAGAAGGTGGTGCGAAGCGCCGGATGAGGGCGGGATAAATCCGATCTCCGGAAACTGTCCGTGAGTCGGTGAGTTCATGCCCTCATCCGCCCCCGTATCAAGTACGGGGCAGGCTCTTCGGGCACCTTCTCCCGACGGGAGAAGGGAAGCTAAAAAGTGGAAACGCCCTTGGACGTAGGCGAAGCGGAACCATGGCGCTGTCCACGGAGAGCCGGAAGTTTCTGGTCTACATGGCGATATTCCGCCATGTAGACGATCCGCTTCCGTCCGTCCGCTTCAAGAGCGACGATCCGGCCGCGCCACCGCTGCCTTGTCCTGTATCCGCATTCCTTCGCGGAGCTACTGAACGCCGCACGGGGCGTTTCCTGTTGTGGAACTTTCGTTCCTGTTTCCAGATTTACAGTCTGGTTTGGAGCGGGATTCGAACCCGCGACTCTCGGTTTATCAGACCGATGCTCTACCCAACTGAGCTATCCAGTGGTGGACGAACCGGATTCGAACCGGTGGCCAACAGCTTTCGCTGCTGCTCTGCCTCTGAGCTATCGTCCTCGCGAAACACCTTCTCCCACGCTTCGGCATACGCAACGGCAAGGCCGCGCGCACCGGACGGCATTGCAAGCCGAGCCGCTGTAGCGTGTTCGAGCGATGTTCCGTATTGCCGGCTGTCGCCAACCGGCAATGGGTGCAGGCGACTTGCGCCTTGTGCGTTGCAGACCCAGCCTCGCGCCGTTCGCGTCGAAGCATCACCACGCGGCGCACATGCGCCGGTCGCAGCCGCGCCCCTGCCTCGGACGCGGTAGTCGCACGGCCGGATGCTTCAGGGCGAAAAATACTGCTGGAAAACAGGATTTCCGTTAGCTGGTTCTGCGGAACTCTTGCGCTGCATGCGCTTCCTTTGCGAACGCTGGAAACAAAACGCCCCCGGGACTTGCGACCCGAGGGCGTTCGCGTTGCCTCGGGAGATCGGGGTGGCCGATCTCCCAGGGAGTCCGACCGTGATTAGGTGTGCAGAAACCGGTTGCATTCGCCGGTTAGGCGATAGTCGTGCTTCATGCATGCGCGCACGTCCGCGCCATGGCGGGTTGGCCACAGGGCAAGCAGGAGCGCGGAGATGAAGTTCGGTTTCATGGAATTCTTGTGTCGCGAATAAAACGCCACCGGGGCGAAGGCCGCGCACGATACGCGCGTTGTTTTCGATGCGCAACTATTTTTTAACATTGAATTTCGCAATCCCGACGAGCGGTTGTCGTGCGCGTGCGAACGCGAGCGCTGTGGATACAGGGGGCGCGCGGGTAGAATTGCTGCTGATTCTCTTCGGGTGACGCCTCTTGGCCGCCAGCAATTCCGATCCCGCGCTCGATTCCCTGTTTCTGCCGTTCTCCAGTCGTGCACTCGCGTGGCCTGCGGGGCCAGTGTTGTTCCTGCGCGCGCGCGAAGGCGTGGCAATGCGGCAATTTCCACTCGCCCAACTGGTCTGCGAACAGAGCTACAAGCCGTTCGCCGATGAGCTGGAGCGCGGCGGATTGCAGGTGATCGCTGATGCATCGGCAGCCGACACGCGCTATCCGCTGGTACTGGTGCTGCCGCCACGCCAGCGCGAGGAAGCGTGCGCCTTGTTCGCGCGTGCGCTGTCGCTGTGCGCGCCGGGTGGCGTGGTGGTGGCCAGCATCACCAACAACGAGGGCGCCAAATCCGGCGAAGCAGATCTCAAGCAACTCGCAGGATTGGGCGGCAGCCTGACCAAGAACCACTGTCGCGTGTTCTGGAGCTCGCCGCTGGGCGACAAGCACGACGCGACCTTGCTGGCGAAATGGAATGAGCTGGATGCGCCGCGCCCGATTCTCGACGGTCGCTTCCGCAGCCGCCCAGGTGTGTTCGCCTGGGACCGCATCGACCCGGCGTCTGCCTTGCTGGTCGAACATCTTCCCGCTGACCTGGCTGGCAAGGGCGCGGACCTGGGTGCGGGCTATGGCTATCTCTCGGCTGAGATCCTGACGCTTTCATCAAAAGTGACGGCGCTGGATCTGTACGAAGCGGAATCCCGCGCCTTGGAACTGGCACGCTACAACCTTGCAAGTTTTGAAAGCAAAGCCAGCCTTGGCTTCCGCTGGCATGACGTCACCACCGGCGTGTCCGAGCAGTACGACTTCATCGTCAGCAATCCACCGTTTCACACCCAGAGTCGCGCAGACCGTCCCGATGTGGGTCGTCGTTTCATCGCGGTCGCGGCCGAAGCGCTGAAACCGGGCGGGCGATTGTTCCTGGTCGCCAATCGCCACCTGCCCTACGAAGCGGTGTTGAATGCCAGCTTCGGCCAGGTGCGCATCCTGGGCGAGCGCGATGGCTTCAAGGTCGTCGAGGCGATCAAGGCGATGCCGTCGGGACGGTCGGGCCAAGCGCCCCGATGAAACTGGTCAAGCACCTCGCCAACCTGGGTTACGGCAGCCGCAAGCAGGTGACTGCGATGTTCCGCGAAGGACGCATCACCAATGCTGACGGCGAAGTGATGTACGCCGACGATCCGCTGGATCACGATGCGCTGCGGGTGGATGGCGAACCTCTGGACCCGCCCTCCGGCATGCTGCTGATGCTGCACAAGCCGGTCGGTTACACCTGCTCCACCAAGGACCCGGGCCGCATCGTCTACGACCTGTTGCCACCGCGCTATCGCCTGCGTTCGCCACTGCTGTCCAGCGTGGGAAGACTGGATCGCGACACCAGCGGGCTGTTGCTGTTCACCGACGATGGCGCGTTGCTGCACCGCATCTCCTCGCCGAAATCCAAACTTTCCAAGGTCTATGAAGCCACGCTGGCCAATGACCTGCGAGGCGATGAAGCGAAGTTGTTCGCCAGTGGCACGCTGATGCTGGAGTCGGAGCAGACCCCGCTGCTGCCGGCGGAGTTTGAAGCGATCGGTTCGCGCCACGCACGCCTGACCTTGCATGAAGGCCGCTACCACCAGGTCAGGCGCATGTTCGCCGCGGTCGGCAATCATGTGGAAGCGTTGCATCGCAGTCGAATCGGCGGGCTGGACCTGGGCGGTCTGGGCGCCGGCGAATGGCGGCTGCTGGACGACACCGACCGGACGGAGTTGTTCGCCGCATGACTGGTCGTGGCGTGATCTTCGACATGGATGGGCTGCTTATTGACAGCGAGCGTGCGGCCCTGACTTGCTGGCGTGAGGCGGCAGCCGAGCTCTCTCTGGGTCTGGATGACACACTGTGGCTGTCGATGGTGGGACTGCACGAGGCGGGTTGCGCGAAACTTCTGGACGACCTGCTCGGTTCCGCAAAGGCCGAGCGCCTGACCCTTGCCAGCAAGCATCGCTACGACGCCTTGCTGGAACACGGGCTGCCGTTGAAATCCGGCGTCCGTGCCCTGCTGCAGGATCTCGCCGACCTGGACATGCCACTGGCGGTCGCCACCTCCACGCGCGGCGAGCGGGCGCGAATCAAACTGGCGCGCAGCGGTATCGATCATTTCTTCAGGCATGTCGTGACCAGCAGCGATGTGACGCACGCCAAGCCCGCGCCCGATCTCTATCTGCTGGCTGCGGAGCGACTCGGTATTCCGCCGAGTGAATGCATCGCGCTGGAAGATTCGGAATTCGGTGTGCGCGCCGCGGCTGCGGCAGGCCTTCGCGTGATCCAGGTGCCGGATCTGGTTGCGGCTTCGGAGCTGAGTCGGTCGCTGGCAACGGTGGTGTCCGACCTGGAAGCGGCACGACCTGTGATCGAGTCATGGCTAGGCATTCCAATGGCGCAGAGTGGACGGACCGTAGGAGCGACGTAAGTCGCGAAGGATTCAAATAAACACCGCATTCCAATACGGGTAGTCCCCGATCCTGCAAACCAAGCCAGCACGCACGGGATTCAACACGATATATCGAGCAATAAGATGCATGTCTTCATCCTTGCGCAATGCCCGGTCGTGGAAGGCAGTCGCCCAGACCTGGCCTATTTCCAAGTCAAGGGATTTAATCTCTCGGGCAGTGTTGGATTTCAGCTTCTGTACGACTACCTGCAAGCTGTCTTTTGCCGATAGCCTGATCAATAAATGCATGTGATCCGGCATCAATACCCACGCAATAAGTTCCGTATGCTGCCAGAGCGCCAGGCCATGCAGGCATCTTGCAAGGCAGGTCGCATGCTCGTGACTCTGGAAAAGCGGGTGGCGTTGATGGGTGGTGAATGTCACCAGGTAAACCTGTCCGGGAATGGAGGTTCGGGCCCGACGCAATGCGCGATGGCCGGAAGCACGCTCTCCGTAGAAAGAAGTTCCCATTGCCGCAGGTTGCACCGACCAAGCAGTAGAAGTTATCCGTAATCAGGATGGTTTCTGATCAGGTTTTTCTGGTATTCGCGACTTACGTCGCTCCTACGGCGTTGCGAATAGCTTGCGCCAGCCTTCGGTGCCCAGTTTGTCCAGCGTGGCCACGTTGCGGTCCACGATCTGGTCCGCATCCGGGAACGCGTCCACTGCGCGGCTGACGCTGTCTTCGCGCAGCAGGTGCAGGGTGGGATGGGGCGAGCGGTTGGTGTAGTTGCCGATGTCGTCGAAGGCGGTGCCGGCGAACTGGTAGGCCGGGTGGAAGCTGGCGACTTGCAGCACGCCTTCCAGGTCCAGCGCTTCGACCGCGGCGTCGGCGTTGTCCAGGAAATCGTTGTAATCCAGGAAATCCTGTAGCACGTCCGGGTGCACGATCAGCGTGGTATCGATCTCATCGGCGGGCGTGTCGCGCAGCAGCAGCAGTTCTTCGGCCAGTTGTTCCAGCAAGGCCTCGGGCGTACTGGCGTCGCTCAGCACGAAGCGCACTTGTTGCTTGATGTAGACGGCCTTGGCGAACGGGCACAGGTTCAGACCGATCACTGCGCGTTCCAGCCATTGGCGCGTATCGGCTATTGGGTCGGTGGTGGTGCTGTTTTCCACTTGTCCGGTCAGTCGCGGAAGTTGTCGAACTGCAGCGGCAATTCGAAATCGGATTTCTTCAGCAGCGCCATCGCGTGCTGCAGATCGTCGCGCTTCTTGCCGTTGACCCGCAGCTTGTCGCCGTTGATCTGGCTGTCGACCTTGAGCTTGGCTTCCTTCAGCATGGCCGCGATCTTCTTGGCGATCTTCTGCTCGATGCCCTGCTTGACGGTGATCTTCTGGCGGGCGCCGGCCAGGTTGGTTTCCACCTCGCCTTCCTCCAGGCAGCGCACGTCGATGCCGCGGGCGATCAGGCGCGCGCGCAGGATGTCGGACATCTGCTTGAGCTGGAAATCGCTGGGCGCCGACTGGCTGATGACGTTGTCGTCGAGCACGAACTTGGCGTCCACGCCCTTGAAGTCGAAGCGGGTGGTGAGCTCGCGGTTGGCCTGGTCCACCGCGTTGGTGAGTTCGTGGGTGTTGACTTCGGAGATGACATCGAAAGAGGGCATGGCGTGTGAGGGGTGTCCGGTAAGAAGGCTAGGGTAACGCAGGAAAGGGGCGTCGTTCCCGGGCGCTGGACTAATGCGGAACCAGATCGCGGCTGGGCGATAATGGCGCATGAACACCAGACCTTCCCAGCTGTCCGCCATCGCGATGATGCTCACGGCCGTGGCGCTGTTCGCGTTGATGGATGCCGGTTTGAAGCTGCTGTCCCCGCACTACCCACCCTTGCAGGTGGCCGCGCTGCGCGGCTTGGCGTCCCTGCCGCTGGTGCTGGTCTGGGTGCTGTGGACGGCCAAGCCGGCGACGTTGTGGCGTGTGCACTGGCCGCTGCATCTGCTGCGCGGCGTGCTGGGCATCGGGATGATGTTCGGCTTCGTCTATGGCCTGCGCACGATGCCGCTGTCCACGGCGTATGCGATCACCTTCGTCGCGCCGATGCTGGTCACCGCCATGGCCGGCCCGCTGCTGGGCGAGCGCGTGGGCCCCGGGCGCTGGGTCGCCATCGTGGTGGGCCTGGTGGGTGTGCTGGTGATCCTGCGGCCGACCGGGCAGGGCATGGCCACGCTGGGCGGCTTGGCGATCCTGCTCGCCGCCATCTGCTATGCGGCCAGCGCCATCACCGTGCGCCTGCTGGCCCAGCGCGACAGCATCCAGGCAATGGTGCTGTGGTTCATCGTACTTTTGTCGCTGGGCGCCGGGGTCATGGCCGCGCCGGACTGGCTGCCGTTGCAGACTTCCGACCTGTGGGTGATCGCGGGCGTGGGCGTGTCCGGATCGCTGGCGCAGGTGGCGCTGACCGAGGCATTCCGTCGTGGCGAAGCGTCGCTGATCGCGCCATTCGAATACAGCGCGCTGGTCTGGGGCGTGTGCCTGGACCTGGCGCTCTGGCACGTGCTGCCTGATGGCGTCACCTGGATAGGTGCCGGCATCATCGTGGTCAGTGGCCTGTACCTGCTGCGCCGCGAGAAGATTCCTCTGGAAACCGAGCATCCCTGATGCCGCTGCTGATCCTTCCTCTGATCGTGCTGGTCCTGCTGCTGTTGTGGTTGGTCCTGCTGCCGCTGTCGCTCTGGCAGCGCTACCGGCTGGGCAAGGCGCGGCGCAAGGCCTGGCCGTGGCTGGTGAAGTTGAATTCCTGGCTGCTGCTCGCTTCCAGTCTGGTGCTTCTGATCAGCATGGCAGTGACGAACCTCTGGTGGCCAGGCGCGTTCTTCTACGCGCTGGCGGGTTGGGGCATTGGCCTGGTGACCGGTCTTGCAGGTCTGTGGCTGACGCGTTTCGAAGCGACGCCGCAGGGCTTTTTCTACACACCCAACGCCTGGCTCATCCTGCTGCTGACCTTGCTGGTCACCGCGCGCATCGCGATGGGTTTCGTCGAGTTGTGGCGCTACTGGGAAGGCAAGCAGGCGCTGGCCATGATCCCGGTGCTGGACCATGCCAGCCTGTTCGCGGTCGCCGGCCTGCTGATCGGCTATTACCTGGTTTATACTTGGGGCTTGCGCCGCCGTTTGCCACGCACTCGCTAACGACGCTCGAAAAAATCCCGTTGTTATCCTGAGCGTAGCGAGGGATCTACTGGTGGGTAGAGGCAAAAAGATCCCTCGCTACCGCTCGGGATGACAAGACGATCGATGCAGGCTGCTTACTCCGGCTTATTCGCTCAGAACTCTTCCAGGATCTCGATCGCACTTTCGGTACGCTCGGCGATGGTTTCCACCACTGCATGGATGCGGCGTACCGCCTCCTCGTTGGGCGCTTCGATCTCGATGTTGTGCAGACCGGGCGATTCGTCGTCCGGAAGACCGGCAGAACTGGAATCGTCATCGTCCATGTGCGGCATCAGGTCGGCGACTTCCTCGACATGTTCGATGCCTTCGATGGACTCCAGCGCATGCATGAGTTCGGAGGCGGCATATTCGTTGCCGGTGACGCGCAGTCTGACGGTGGGCATGGGGGAAATCCTTTTGGAGGGTAAGTACGGGGTTCTACGCTAGCGGCGTGAACGCTAAGGCACGGTGAGCGCGCTCTGTCGGCCTGCCCAAACAAAAACGGCAGACCCTTCGCAGGGCCCGCCGTCCAGTGTTGCTGCTTCCGTGACGCTGCTGATGCGATCAGCAGCGGTTGGTGATCAGAAGCGTGCGCCCAGGCCCACGCCTACGGTCCACGGGTCCAGGGTCAGCTCCTGGCCCGTACCGGCGCCAGCCACGTTCACTTCGGCATCGCCCTTCATGTAGCGCACGTCGGTGCGTGCGAACCAGCGGCTGTTGATGTTGAAGTCCATGCCGGCCGTGGCGATTGCGCCCTTGGCGGTCTCCAGGCCCACGTGCGGGCCACCAGCCGAGATGTCTTCATTGCTGAAGTTGGATTCGTAGTAGCCCAGACCCACAAACGGACGCATGACCGCATCCGCATCGCGGAAGTGGTACTGGCCGCTGATGGCGATGGGCTGCTGTTCCACCGTGCCGATCTTGCCCTGCGGGCCGCGCACGCGGTGATTGAACTTGTCCGCCGCGCCCCACAACTCGATGGCGACGTTGTCGTTGACGTACCAGCTGGCGCTCAGGGTCGGCGCGGTGCCGCCATCGATGTCCAGGCCGGGAGTCGGGTTGGAATCTGGCTCGAGAATCGCGCCGCCGCCGACGATGGCGATGCGCTTGCCCGAAGCGGTATCCGTATTGCTGTCCGTACTGGCGTCCTGAGCGAAAGCGGCAGGGGCGAAGGCGATGGCCGAAATCAGGGCAAGGCTCAGTTTGTGAAGTGAAGTCATGTGATTCTCCTCGTGTTCTTTTGGGTGCGCCCGGGAGAGGGCCGGCACACCCTATCCATTGGTGCATGAACGCGAACCGGAAAATCGGAATTATTGAGACTCGGTTTTCATGTTCGCTTCATCGTGTTCACGAACAAGCGAAGAGATTCATTGTCGTGATGTTTTGATTCATCTTGTTTCCGTTAGGAAGGAGTGATCCAAGCAAAGTCCACACTTGCCTGTCATCCCCGGCGCAGCGACGGATCTGTTGCGTGCACCTGAAAGCAGATCCCTCGCTGCGCTCGGGATGACATTTGCTTTTCAAAGGTTTTTTTTGCGGTCTTCAGTGACCAAGACTTGCGTCTTGGAAAGAAACGAGCGCTGTCGCTAGCGGCAAGTTGCGAATTTTAGAATCGCTAAGCCGCTTCCAGGGCCTGCAGGTAGCGCGTGCGCCAAGCGCCGATGTCGTTCTCCTGCAACTGGTCCATCAGCGCACGCCATCGCTCGACGCGCTCGGTCAGCGGCATGGTGGAAGCCGTAGCGATGGCATCGGCCACGCCGTCCAGGTCGTGCGGATTGACGATCAATGCTTCCTTCATCTCGCTGGCGGCGCCGGCCAGGATCGACAGCACCAGCACGCCGGGATCTGCTTCGTCCTGCGCCGCCACGAATTCCTTGGCTACCAGATTCATGCCATCACGCAGCGGCGTGACCAGGCCGATACGGGCCATGCGATAGAAGCCGGTCAGCGTGGCATGGGCGAAGTTACGGTTGACGTAGCGCAGCGGCGTCCAGTCGGGTTCGGCATGGTTGCCGTTGATATGTCCGGCGATCTGTTCCAGCTGATTGCGCAAGGCCATGTACTCGGCCACCTCGCCACGCGATACCGGCGCGATCTGCAGATAGGTCAGCTTGCCTTTCTGTTCCGGGTAACGCTGCAGATAGCGTTCGAAACCATGGAAGCGCTCCGGCAATCCCTTCGAATAATCCAGCCGGTCCACACCGATCGCCAACTGCCTGGGTTCCAGGCTTTTGCGCAGGTCGCGCACCGCGGGCTTGTTCACCGCTTCCCGGGCTTGCTGGGCAATCAGCCCGGTGTCGATGCTGATGGGAAAGGCGCCGGCGCGGAAGCGATGGCCATCGGGCGCTTCCAGTTCGCCCTCGGCGACAACCTTGCCGCCGCCGAACAGGCGCACATAGGCCTGGAAGCGTTCCACATCGCGCTGGGTCTGGAACCCCACCAGATCATAGGCATACAGACTGGACATCAGTCGCAGATGCTCGGGCAGCGCCTGTACCAGATCGGCCGACGGCATCGGCACGTGCAGGAAGAAACCGATCTTGCAGCCGATGCCGCGCTCGCGCAGCATCGAGGCCAGCGGGATCAGGTGGTAGTCGTGAATCCACACCGTGTCGCTGTCGCGCAGCAACGGGGCCAGCTTTTCGGCGAACAGCATGTTGACGCGTCGATAGCCCAGCCGCTTGCTGCGGTCGTAATCCACCAGGTCCAGGCGGAAGTGCAGCAGCGGCCACAACGTCCGGTTGGCGAACCCGTTGTAGTAGTCGTCGTGGTCGGCCCGGTCCAGATCCATGGTGACGAAGCGGATGTCGCCTTCGGTCTGTTCGTGCAGGATGCCGCTGGGATCGCGGGTGACCTTGCCGCTCCAGCCGAACCACAACCCGCCGCGTTCCTTCAATGCGGCCAGCAGACCCACCGCCAAACCGCCGGCCCGGCTTTCGCCCGGGACCGCCACGCGATTGGACACGACTACCAGGCGGCTCATGAAGCCTCCTGCCACGAACGCGACAAGCGCATCGCCGCGATGATCAGGCCGACATGCGAATAGGTCTGCGGGAAGTTGCCCCAGGCTTCGCCGCCGTCGAAGGCCAGGTCCTCCGACAGCAGGCCCAGCGGATTGCGCCGTGCCAGGATACGTTCGAACAATTCGCGCGCTTCGTCCTTGCGGCCTATCGCCGCCAGCGCGTCGATGTACCAGAACGTGCAGATGGTGAAGCTGGTTTCCGGCGATCCGAAATCGTCCGGCGCCACGTAGCGGAACAGCGCGTCGCCGCGTTTGAGGTCGCGGCCGATGGCTTCGACCGTGGCGACGAAGCGCGGGTCTTCCGGCGGCACGAAACCCATGTCGGAGAGCAGCAGCAACGAAGCATCCAGGCGCTCGCCGCCGAAGGTGTCGGTGAAGTGACCCAGCGTTCCGTTCCAGGATTTTTCGATCACACGCGCATGGATCTCGTCGGCGCGGTCGCGCCAGTAGGTGGCCCGTTCTTCCAGTTGCAGTTTGGCGGCGATCTTGGCCAGGCGGTCGCAGGCCGCCCAGCACATGACGCTGGTGTAGGTGTGCACTTCGGCGCGGCCGCGGAATTCCCAGAGCCCCGCATCGGGCACGTCGTGCAGGGCGAAGGCGCGCTCGCCCAGCGGCTCCAGCCGCGCGAAGGTGTGGGCATCGCCCGGATCGGCGAGGCGCTGGTCGAAGAACAGCTGCGTCGAGGCCAGCACCACGCTGCCGTACACATCGTGCTGCTTCTGCACCCAGGCCAGATTGCCGCGTCGCACCGGTCCCATGCCGCGGTAGCCGGCCAGGCTTTCCACTTCGTATTCGTGCAGCTGCTCTTCGAAGTTGATGCCGTACAGCGGTTGCAGACTGCCGTCGCTGGTGGCGATGTTGAAGATGTAGCGCAGGAACTCTTCCATGCTGCGCGTCGCGCCGAGCCGGTTCAATGCGCGCACCACGAAGGCGGCGTCGCGCAGCCAGCAATAGCGGTAGTCCCAGTTGCGCGGCGTATCCGGCGCTTCGGGAATCGAGGTGGTCATGGCGGCGATGATCGCGCCGCTGTCTTCGTACTGGCACAGCTTCAGGGTGATCGCGCTGCGGATCACCGCCTCCTGCCAGTCCAGCGGAATGGACAGATAACGCACCCATTCGCGCCAGTATTCGGCAGTGCGTTCCTGCGCTTCACGTACGAACGCAGCCACGCCCTGCGTCAGCCGTTCGTCCGCGCCCATGACCAGATGCACCGGATGGGCCAGGACGAACGGAGTTTCCTCGCGCACGAACCGCACCGGCACGTCGGTGGTCAGGCGCAGGGTGAAGTCGGGCAGCATCCAGCGCACGTGATTGCTGCCCCAGGTGGATTCGGGCAGACGCGCGCCCCAGTCGGCCAGCGGGCGGGCACGTACGCGGATGCGCGGATTTCCGGCAAGCGGCGTGACCCGGCGCACCAGCATCACCGGTCTATAAAAGCGTTCGTGCTCACGCCAGCGCGGGGCGAAATCGATGATTTCCACCTGGCCGCCTTGGTGGTCGTGCAGGACCGTGCGCAGGATCGCGGTGTTGTGCAGATAGGCCTGCTCGCTGTGCGAGAAGTTCTCCAGTTCTATGGCGTAGTCGCCGCCCTCGTGATCGCGCGGCGAGAGCAGCGCGCAGAACGCGGGATCGCCATCGAAGGCAGGCAGACAGCTCCAGACCACGCGGCCCTGGGCATCGACCAGTGCGCCGAAACTGCCGTTGCCGATCACGCCCAGGTCGAGGTTTGCAGCGGTCATGGGATTTTCTGTCATGGGCTTGCTTGTCATTGGAGTTCCTTTATGCCGCCAGCAGGCAGCGCATTGCGGCGCAGCCAGTCGTGCACTGCTTTCGGATGGTCGAGCCGGTAATGCGCCTGCGTGGGCTCGCGTTCGCCCACCAGCACGCTCCAGCCACCGGCGGCATTGGCGGCGGCGAAACCGAATTCGTCGGTCAGGTCGTCGCCGACGAACACCGGCGTGCGGCCTTTGAACGGCGCTGCGCTCATCAGCGTGTGCATGGCGCGTCCCTTGTCGACGTCGGCAGGGACCAGTTCAATCACGTGATCGCCGGGTTGCAGGCGGTAACCCGGCAAGCCCGACAGATGCGATTCGGCCAACTGCGTCACCGATGCGGCGGCCTGCGGTGCAGCGCGCCAGTGCAGGGCCAGGTTGGCGCCCTTGTCCTCGACCAGCACGCCGGGATGGCGCTCGGCCAGCAGGTTGGCTTCATGGCGCAGTGCAGAGAGCGCATCGCCGCTGCGCACCGGCTGCGGATCGACGACACCACGGAACTGTTGGCCGTGCAGTCCCGCCGCAGGAAATTGCCGTGGTGAGAACAGGCGGTCCAGCTCGGCAAGCGGCCTGCCGCTGACCAGCGCCAGCGCGCCGTCCAGGCGGTCGCTGAGCAAACCGATCACGTCCAACGCGCCTAGGGGCAAGCGGACGAGATCCGGACGGATCTCGAATTCGAGCAGGGTGCCGTCCACATCGAGGAACAATGCGCAGGCATCGTCCAGCAGGGGAGGTGGCGGGCGGCGAGGGAGAATCGCGTCGGCCATCTCCCTATCTTCGCAATGAGGGAGTGAACAGTTTGTTCAGGCCATCGCTTATCGTGTTCGCCAATCAGTGGAGAACTACGCAATGAAAGCTGCAAGTCTGGCTCTGGCCCTTTTCATCGGCATGCTGCTGCCGCTGCAGGCGCTGATCAACGCTTCTCTGGGGAAGCAGACCACCGGACCGCTGTTCGCCTCACTGGCGTCGTTCGCGGTGGGATCGATGGTGTTGTGCGTGTGGTGGTTGGCGAGCAAACCGTCCCTGGATCTGTCCGCGTTGGCCAAGGTGCCGTGGTGGGCCTGGACCGGTGGATTGATCGGCGCGTTCTACGTGGCTGGCGCCACCATGCTGATACCGCGCATGGGTGCGGCCGCGCTGATCTGCGTGGTGGTGTTCGGGCAGGTGATCGGTTCGCTGATGCTGGATCATTTCGGCGTCCTGCACGCGCGTACGCCGATCGATCCCTTGCGCCTCGTCGGTGCGCTGCTGGTGATCGCTGGCGCGCTGATGGTGGTAAAGCCTTGGCAGAGCGCCTGATTCCACCAGCCGGCAGTTTCTCAGGCGCTGGTGTGCAGAGTCGTCCGCGTGCGCAGGCGCAACCAGACGGTCTGCGCGACCACCAGTGCCGCTAAAGCAATGGCGATCCATGCCGCGGTCTGCGCACCCGCCAGATCGCTGGCCGACTGCTTTACATACACCGCCGCCAGCGCCCAGACGGCCGCAGCCGCGTAGGCCAGATTGCCGCGCATGCGCTGGTTCAATGTCAGCAACATCACCGCGGCGAGGACGAACAACCCCAGGCTCCAGCCCAGCATGTCGTCGGTCGGCAGCAATCGATAGGCCACGATCACCTGCGCCGTATTCAGAATGGCCGCCAACGATAGCCACCCGGCATGCAGCGATAGCGGCAGCCAGGCGAACCAGCGCTGGCCTGGTTCGGGCGTCGGATCGCGCGACAGTCGCACTGCGCACAGGGCCAGACAGGCCAGGCTGCTCCAGATGATCAACAACGCCAGCCAGAACCACTGCTGGGAAAACACCGGCATCCACAGCGCAGTCAGGGCGAAGCCCAGGGCAGCCGGCAGCCGGAGTGCGGGCAATACGCCATCGGGGCGGCGCCTGGAAGAGAACTGCCAGACACCGAAAGCCACGTTGAGCAGGAAGATCAGTCCCCAGATCGCAAACGCATAACCCGCCGCGACCACCAGCGTGGGATAGCGATCCGACAAGGCGCCATTGGTCGGCCCGAACGCCTCCTGCTGCGACAACCAGGCAACGGCCGGCATGGCCAGGGAAAGCAGCAGCAGGAGCAGGCGCATCGGGAGGTTCTCCGGATCGGTGGACGGGCGATGCTATTCCCCGGACCGTTAAGCGGCCGCGCAGCGGTGGCGAGGCCCAGGCATGACTTGTGGCTCCCTGCCGAACGGCACGTGGTCTTCGGCGCACGGAGTGGCATGCTGCGCTTCAAATCAAACTAGGGACACCCCTATGCGCCGCGCGCTCCTTTCCCTCGTTCTGCTTCCGCTCGCCGCCGCCGTCCACGCCAAGGACATCAGCTGCAATGTCGAAAGCGACTACGACCTCACGGTCAACGATAAGAGCGTCATCCTGACCCGCGACAGCGGCACGCCGAAGTGGATCGTGATACGCGGCGACCGCATGTTCGTCGACGACCGATGGGTGGCGCTGGACAGTGCCGACCGCAAGCGCATCGCCGACTTCGACCGCACCACGCGCGACATCATGCCGCTGGCGCGCGAGATCGGCCGCGATGCCGCCGACATCGCCTTCACCGCGCTGGGCGAAGTGGCCGCCGGTTTCAGCAACGACCCGGCCCGTACACGAGCCAAGCTGGACGAGGCGCGCAAGAAGATCGATGCGCGGCTGTCGCGTGCGGTGTCAGCCAACCGCTTCGATTCCAGCGACCTGGGACAGGGCATCGGCGAAGCCGTGTCCGAAGTGGTGCCCATGGTCATCGGCGACATCGTCGGTGGTGCGGTCCGTGCCGCGCTGAGCGGCGACACCCAGCGCCTCGAAGCGATGGAAGGCTTGGACAAGCAGATCGAGGCGCGCGTCGAACCGCGGGCCAAGGCCCTGGAGAAGCGCGCCGAACAACTCTGCGGAAAGATGGAAGCCCTGGACCGGCTGGACAGTGCGCTGGCGTATCGTCTGCCCAATGGCGCCGCGCTCGATCTGCTGCGGCTCAAGCCCGATCAGGACAAGGACGCAAAAAAATAGGCGTAATGTCCAAGGACAATGGTGCAGCTGCACTGCAGCAGACCAATGGATTACCAGTGAAAGGTTGGCGCATCGCACGCAGGCGGCCACAATAGGGGTCCCCACCCGATCGATCACTGGAGTCTTTGCATGGCCGACCTCAAGGAAGCACGCGTTCCCGATATCGGCGACTACAGTGATGTGCCCGTCATCGAAATCCTGGTGGCCGTCGGCGACACGGTCGCCAAGGACCAGGGCCTGGTCACGCTGGAATCGGACAAGGCCACCCTGGAAGTCCCCGCGCCGTTCGCCGGCGTGGTGAAGGAACTCAAGGTGAAGCTGGGCGACACGCTCTCGGAAGGCTCGGTCGTGGCGATGATCGAAGCGGCGGGCGGCGATGCGGCCAAGCCGGCGCCGGCTGCGGCGCCCGCACCGGCAGCCAAGACCGAAGCGCCCTCCTCGGAAACCGGCGCCAAGGTCGAACCGGTGGCTGTCTCCGCAGAGCCCGACAAGATCGCCCAGCGCGAAATCGCGCAGGTGCAGTCCGCGCCGGCACCAACGGCTGCACCACAAGTTGTGGACGCCAAGCCGGGCCTGGACCCTGAAGCATCGCCGCCGCACAGCCCGCCGGTCGAATTCAACGCCGATTCCGTCCTGCCGCAGAAAGTTCCGCACGCCAGCCCGTCGGTGCGCCTGTTCGCACGCGAGCTCGGTGTCGATCTGACCCAGGTCAAGGGCAGCGAACGCGCCGGCCGCATCAGCAAAGAAGACGTGCAGAAGTACGTGAAAGATGCGCTGGCCGGTGGTGGTGTTGCGGGGGCGGCTTCAGCGCCGACGGCTGCGGGCGGCAATGGCCTCAGTCTGCTGCCCTGGCCCAAGGTCGACTTCGCCAAGTTCGGCGAGATCGAAGTCAAGCCGCTGTCGCGCATCAAGAAGATTTCCGGCGCCAACCTGGCGCGCAACTGGGCAATGATCCCGCACGTCACCCAGCACGACCACGCCGACATCACCGACCTGGAAGAACTGCGCGTCGTCCTGAATAAAGAAAACGAGAAGGCCGGGATCAAGCTGACCATGCTCGTCTTCATCATGAAGGCGGTGGTCGCCGGCCTGAAGAAATATCCCGACTTCAACGCCTCGCTGGATGCCAGCGGCGAAAACCTCACGCTGAAGAAATATTTCCATATCGGTTTCGCCGCCGACACGCCCAACGGGCTGGTGGTGCCGGTGATCCGCGACGTGGACAAGAAGGGCCTGGCCGAACTGGCTAAGGAAATGTCCGAACTCGCCGCCAAGGCGCGCGACGGCAAGCTGGGCCCGGCGGAAATGTCGGGCGGCTGCTTCTCCATCAGCTCGCTGGGCGGCATCGGCGGCACTGCGTTCACGCCCATCGTCAATGCGCCGGAAGTGGCGATCCTGGGCGTTTCGAAGTCTTCCATCCAGCCGGTCTGGGACGGCAAAGCCTTCCAGCCGCGCCTGCAGCTGCCGCTGTCGCTGAGCTACGACCACCGCGTGATCGATGGCGCCTCGGCCGCCCGTTTCACCGCCTACCTGGCCCAGTTGCTCGGCGACATGCGCCGCGTCCTGCTCTGAGCGCCGTAGGGCGGGCATTGCCCGCCGTCGCCATCCCTGGCGGGCAATGCCCGCCCTACGTTTCGAGAATTCCAGATGACCAATACCGTTGAAATCAAAGTCCCCGACATCGGCGATTACACCGACGTGCCGGTCATCGAAATCCTGGTCGCTGTGGGCGACGCGGTGAAGAAGGACCAGGGTCTGGTCACGCTGGAATCGGACAAGGCCACGCTGGAAGTGCCGTCTTCTGCTGCCGGTGTAGTGAAAGAGTTGAAGGTGAAGCTGGGCGACACGCTGTCCGAAGGCAGCGTGGTGGCGATTCTGGAAGCCGAAGGCGCTGATGCACCCGCACCCGCCGCCGCGCCTGCCAAGGCAGAACCGGAGCTGCCGAAGCCGCCGGTGACTCCGTCGCCCGCGACACCTGCCGCGCCATCCACGCCCGCCCCCAAAGCCGCACAAGGCACCGGCAAGACCGCCGACATCGAATGCCGGATCGTCGTATTGGGTTCGGGCCCCGGCGGCTACACCGCCGCTTTCCGTGCAGCCGATCTCGGCTTGGACACGGTGATGATCGAGCGCTATGCCGCGCTGGGCGGCGTCTGCCTCAATGTCGGCTGCATTCCCTCGAAGGCGTTGCTGCATGCGGCGGCGCTGATCGACGAAGCCTCGCACTCGGCAGATATAGGCGTGGAATTCGGCCCGCCGAAGATCGACCTGGACAAGCTGCGCGGCTTCAAGCAGGACAAGGTGGTCGGCCAGTTCACCAAGGGCCTGGCCGGCATGGCGAAGCAGCGCAAGGTGCGCACCGTACAGGGTGTGGCCTCGTTCGTGTCGCCCAACGAACTGGAAATCGTCGGCGAAGACGGCAAGACGCAGCTGCTGCGTTTCGAGCAATGCATCATCGCCGCCGGTTCGCAGGCGGTGAAGCTGCCCGCGTTCCCGTGGGAAGACCCGCGGGTGATGGATTCCACCGATGCGCTGCAGATTGCCGATGTGCCGAAACAACTGCTGGTGGTCGGCGGCGGCATCATCGGCCTGGAAATGGCCACGGTGTATCGCGCGCTGGGTAGCCAGGTGACGGTGGTGGAGTTCATGGACCAGCTGATGCCGGGCGCCGACAAGGACCTGGTCAAGCCGCTCGCCGATCGCCTGAAGAAGCAGGGCGTGGCGATTCACCTCAAGACCAAGGCGACCAAGGTCGAAGCCTCGAAGAAGGGCATCAGCGTCGCGTTCGAAAGCGCTGTCGAAGGCCAGGCTGCGGAACTGCAAACTTCTACTTACGACCGCGTGCTGGTCGCGGTGGGCCGCGCGCCGAACGGCAACAAGATTGGCGCCGACAAGGCCGGCGTCAGCGTCACCGACCGAGGCTTCATTCCGGTCGACCGGCAGATGCGCACCAACGTGCCGCACATCTTCGCCATCGGCGACATCGTCGGCAACCCGATGCTGGCCCACAAGGCCACGCACGAAGGCAAGCTGGCGGCGGAAGTCGCAGCCGGCGAAAAGAAGGAATGGGTGGCGCGGGTGATTCCATCGGTGGCCTACACCGATCCGGAGATCGCCTGGGTCGGCGTCACCGAGACCGAAGCCAAGGCCAAGGGTCTGAAAGTGGGCGTGGGCAAGTTCCCGTGGGTGGCCTCAGCGCGCGCAGTGGGTATTGGCCGCGGCGAAGGCTTCACCAAGCTGATCTTCGACGAAGAAACCCATCGCATCGTGGGCGGTGGCATCGTCGGCGTGCATGCCGGCGACCTGATCGCCGAAGTGTCGCTGGCCATCGAAATGGGCGCAGACGCAGCCGACATCGGCCACACCATCCATCCGCATCCGACCTTGAGCGAGTCGGTGGGCATGGCAGCCGAGGTCTTCGACGGCACCATTACCGATCTGTATATCCCGAAGAAAAAGTGATCTTGAATCCTTCTCCCGCTTCGCGGGAGAAGGTGGCCGGCAGGCCGGATGAGGGTGCTGGCTAATCAAGACCTCTCCCAAAAAAGCCCCTCACCCGCCTTCGGCACCCTCTCCCGCGGGCGGGAGAGGGGCTGCACCTGACGCTTTTCCGGCTACCGGCTACCGGCTACCGGCAACTCAAAACGCCAGCGTCACACCCACCACCGGACCCTTGAAACGCTGGTCCAGCCCAAGTACGCCATCGCTACCAGCCTTGGTCGCATCCAGCTTGAACCAGTCGTAGCCGGCGAAGACGCCGAATTTCCTGGTGAAGCGGTACTCCACCAGCGCGTTGGCGCGGCTGATGCTGCCGTCGTATTCGCCGAAATCGCCCCAGCCTGCGTCCAGATACTGGCCCTGCAGGTTGACCAGCCATTTCTCGCCCGGGGTAAAGGTCACGCGCGCGCCTACCACCGGCGCGTAGCCGTCTTCGCTCGAGCTGCCTTCGTAGGAATCCTCGCCGGCTTCGGCATACAGATTGCCTTCCAGTTTGGCCCACTCGGCGCCGATCTGCAGACCCACGCTGACCGAATCCGACTCCACGATGGCGTAGTCGTACATCAGGCTGGCCAGCTGGAAGCGCGTTTCGGCGCGGGCGAAGCTGCCGGCGGGCAGGGTGACGTCGTCATAGGACAGGTCTTCGTTCAAGGTCGCTTCGCGGTCCTTGTCGTACTTGAAGTAGTCGAAGATCAGGCGGCTGCGGTCGCCAAAACGGAACACGCCATCGACGCGCGGCACGATTTCCTTGCCGCCGAAATCGAAGTCCTGCGCGAACTGCAGGTCTTCGCCCTGATAAACGGTGTTGGCGGTGACTTCGCCCTGCGCGTCCACATCCATCGCACCCAATCGCAGGGTGAAGCGGTCGTCGTCGCTGGCGGCATGGGCCTGGGGGGCGGCAAGGGCCGACGCGAGTGCGCCAGCGAGTGCCAAGGGGGCCAGATATTTCATCTTGCGAATTTCTCCAGTGGGGTTTGGATGGCGAACGAGAAGTCGTTCGCCTGGGACCACCGTAAAAACAGCGCTGTGGACGCGGCGTTAAGACGGCTTAACACCACGTAGATTCAATGCGGCAGCGGGACTGCAGTTGCAAAGCCTCGCATCAAGGCCACAAAGACGAAGCCCCGGCAGCGGGCCGGGGCTTCTTGGAAGGTCTGCGGCGGAGCATCGACGAGGAAGTTGGGCGCAGACCGTGCAAGGACTGACCGGATCATTCGCCGGAAAGTTCCGGAGTCTGAAGCTGAACAGCCGAATCGCCTGAATCGGCCATATACCGGGGCATCGTCACGCCCGTTTCGCAATCCGGCCCCAGAATTGGCGGCATGGAGGGTAGCGGTTGCCGGTAAAATTTAACGCCTGTTATACTTTTGCGGCTTGGCGAGGCGCGTTCAACGGCTTTGTCCCTTCCTACTCACCGGGTTTCGCGTGTGCTGAATTCCGCCGCTGCGGGCCGGCGACTGGCATTGCGGGCGGCTACCTACCAGATGGCCGCCGTGGTGTTGGTGGCGCTGGTTTTCCTTGTACAGGGGTGGCCGGCCTTGCTGGCGGCGCTTCTGGGCGGGGCCGGTGTGGTGTTGGGAGGCGCCCTGGCTGCGAATGTCGCGCTGGGCGGCGGTGTAGTAACGGCGCGATCGGCATTCCTGCGATTGCTGTTGGGCACCGGCCTGAAATGGGCGGTGGTGATAACGATATTCGCATTGGCATTGGGTGTTGGGCGCATGGCGCCGCTCCCGTTGCTGGCAGGGCTCGCGGCCGCACTGGTCGTGCACCCACTGATTTTGAACTTTAGTGTCAGGGTAGAACGTGAGCGCTGAATCGGCCTCCGGTGGCGGGTCCACCGAATACATCCAGCATCACTTGCATCATCTCCAGTGGCACGTGGGAGAGGGCAAGTTCATGACCATCAATATCGACAGCGTGTTCTTCACGCTGGTGATGTCGGTGCTGTTCCTGTTCTTTTTCCTGCGTACCGCGCGCAAGGCCACGGCCGGCGTGCCGGGCAAGTTCCAGGCCGGTGTGGAAATGGTCGTGGGCTTCGTCGATGGCCTGGTCCGCGAGACCTTCCATGGCCGCAGCAAGATGATCGCGCCGCTGGCGCTGACCATCTTCTGCCTGGTGTTCCTGATGAACTTCATGGACATGATCCCGGTCGACTGGCTGCCCGCGCTGTGGGGCAAGGCCAACGAGCTGGCCGGCCATGATCCGGCGCACGCCTATCTGCGCGTGGTGCCCACCGCCGACCTCAACACCACGCTGGGCCTGTCGCTGATGGTGTTCCTGCTGATCCAGGTCTTCGGCATCAGCCACAAGGGCATCGGCAAGTTCACCGCCGAGGCCTTCACCGCGCCGTTCCATGCCGAAGGCACGGTGATGAAGATCTTGCTGGCGCCGGCCAATCTGCTGCTGCGCGTCATCGAAGAACTGGTGCGCCCGCTGTCGCTGACCCTGCGGTTGTTCGGCAACATGTACGCGGGCGAGCTGATCTTCATCCTGATCGCGCTGATGACCTGGAATGCGGCCTTCTCGAGCGGCATGACCTACGTGATGGCGCCGCTGCAGTTCGTTTCCGGCTTCGTCTGGACGGCCTTCCATATCCTGGTCATCACGCTGCAGGCCTTCATCTTCATGATGCTGACCGTCGTGTACCTGAGCATGGCGGCGGAAAGCCACTAAGCCGACAAGTTTCGCTTCACCCTTTCGATCCATCCTTTTTCACACCTGACTAGTTGTACGGAGAACACCATGGAAAATGTCGCCCTCTACGCAGAAATCGCGAAGTTCACGGTCATCGCGGCCGGCCTGCTGATCGGTCTTGGCGCCCTTGGCACCGCGATCGGTTTCGCCATCCTTGGCGGCAAGTTCCTGGAAGGTTCGGCCCGCCAGCCGGAACTGACCCCGATGCTGCAGACCAAGATGTTCATCGTCGCCGGCCTGCTGGACGCCGTGCCGATCATCGGCGTCGCCATCGCCCTGCTGCTGATCTTCGCCAACCCGTTCCTGTCCGCAATCGCGGGCTGATCAGGCAACCGGTCTTGGCTAGCGCCGGCGTCTAGCGCGCCGGCGTCAGGAGTACGTCATGGATATCAACCTTACTTTCGTCGTCCAGGGCTTCGCGTTCTTCGCGGTGGCGTGGCTGGTGATGAAGTTCGGCTGGCCGCACATCATCGCGGCCATCGAAGAACGCCAGCAGAAGATCGCCGAAGGACTGGCCGCGGCCGACCGCAGCCAGAAAGACCTCGCGCAGGCGCAGGAAAAGGTCAACGACGCGTTGAAAGAAGCGCGTACGAAGGCCAATGAAATCATCGATCAGGCGCACCAGCGTGCCAACCAGATCGTTGAAGCCGCCAAGAACGATGCGATCGCCGAAGCCAACCGCCAGAAGGCGCTGGGTCTGGCCGAGATCGACGCCGCCAGCACGCGCGCCAAGGAAGACCTGCGCAAGCAGGTGTCGATCCTGGCCGTGAGCGGCGCCGAGAAGCTGCTCAAGCGCGAAATCGACGCCAACGCCCACAAGGCGCTGCTCGACGAGCTGGCTGCCGAGATCTGATGAGAGCCGCTGACCAATGAGCCAAGCCCTCACTCTCGCCCGTCCGTACGCACGCGCTGCGTTCGCCATTGCGCAGGACGAAAACGGCCTCGCGGTCTGGTCCAACGCGCTGGGTTTCGCCGCGCAGGTGGCCGCCGATCCGCGTGCTGCCTCGCTCCTGCTCAACCCGCGGCTGACCCACGCCGAAGCAGTGTCCTTGCTCTCGGTAGATGGTGCGGGCGAGTCGTTCACGCGTTTCCTCGCGCTGCTGGCGGAGAACCGCCGCCTGACCCAGCTGCCGGAAATCTCGGGGCTGTACGAAGAGCTGAAGGCTGAAGCCGAACGCGTGGTCAAGGCCACCGTCACTTCCGCCGCCGCGCTTCCGGCCGGCGAACTGGACGTGCTCAAGGCTGCGCTGAAAAAGCGTTTCGGTCGCGAAGTCGAACTCAGCACGGCCATCGACGCCTCACTGATCGGCGGCGCAGTGATCGACGCGGGCGACGTGGTGATCGACGGTTCGCTGAAAGGCAAGCTCACGCGGCTGCAAGCGGCGTTGGCGCAATAAAGCGGGAATGGAGAAGGGTTAACAGGAAATAGTAAAAGCAGCGACTGCCGCTCTGACTATTTTTCCCTTCACTCTTCTCACTTCCCAAAAATAATCAAACCCGTATCCGGCCCGTTGCCGGAACGACTAAGGAAACCGCAATGGCAACCACGCTCAACCCGTCCGAAATCAGCGAACTGATCAAGACCCGCATCGAGAAGGTCAAGCTGGCCGCCGAGGCCCGCAACGAAGGCACCGTGACCAGCGTCTCCGACGGCATCGTGCGCATCTTCGGCCTGGCCGATGCGATGCAGGGCGAAATGATCGAACTGCCGAACGACACCTTCGCACTGGCTCTGAACCTGGAGCGCGACTCGGTCGGCGCCGTGGTTCTGGGCGATTACGAAAACCTGCGCGAAGGCGACGTGGCCAAGACCACCGGCCGCATCCTCGAAGTGCCGGTCGGTCCCGAACTGCTGGGCCGCGTGGTCAACGCACTCGGCGAGCCGATCGACGGCAAGGGTCCGATCGACGCCAAGATGACCGCACCGGTAGAGCGCGTGGCGCCCGGCGTGATCTGGCGCAAGTCGGTGTCGCAGCCGGTGCAGACCGGTTACAAGACCATCGATGCCATGATCCCGATCGGCCGCGGCCAGCGCGAGCTGATCATCGGCGACCGCCAGACCGGCAAGACCGCGGTGGCCATCGACGCCATCATCAACCAGAAAGCCACCGGCATTAAGTGCGTGTATGTCGCCATCGGCCAGAAGGCTTCGTCCATCGCCAACGTCGTGCGCAAGCTGGAAGAGAACGGCGCGCTGGCCCACACGATTGTGGTGGCCGCCACCGCGTCCGAGTCGGCCGCGATGCAGTACATCAGCGCGTATTCGGGCTGCACCATGGGCGAATACTTCATGGATCGCGGCGAAGACGCCCTGATCGTGTACGACGATCTGTCCAAGCAGGCCGTGGCCTACCGCCAGATCTCACTGCTGCTGAAGCGTCCGCCGGGCCGCGAAGCCTATCCGGGCGACGTGTTCTATCTGCACAGCCGCCTGCTGGAACGCGCCGCGCGCGTGTCCGAGGACTACGTGGAGAAGTTCACCGAAGGCGCAGTGAAGGGCAAGACCGGTTCGCTGACCGCACTGCCGGTCATCGAAACGCAGGCTGGCGACGTCTCCGCGTTCGTGCCCACCAACGTGATCTCGATCACCGACGGCCAGATCTTCCTGGAAACCGACCTGTTCAACGCCGGTATCCGTCCGGCCGTGAACGCCGGTATCTCGGTGTCGCGCGTCGGTGGCGCTGCCCAGACCAAGATCATCAAGAAGCTGTCCGGCGGCATCCGTATCTCGCTGGCCCAGTACCGCGAGCTGGCTGCGTTCGCGCAGTTCGCCTCGGACCTGGACGAAGCCACCCGCAAGCAGCTCGAGCGCGGCCAGCGCGTCACCGAGTTGATGAAGCAGAAGCAGTACCAGCCGATGTCGATCGCCAACCAGGCGCTGTCGATCTACGCGGTCAACGAGGGTTACCTGGACGACGTGGCGGTGAACAAGCTGCTGGCTTTCGAGGAAGGCCTGCACGCGCATTTCGCCAACACCCAGGGCGCGCTGATCGAGAAGATCAACGCCAGCGGCGACTGGAACGACGAGATCGAGGGCGCGTTCAAGGCCGGTATCTCCGAGTTCAAGACCACCGGTAGCTGGTAATCAAGGCGGTAAATGGTGAAGAGGAAAGAGTGAAGTAAAGCGGCATCACTTCGACTCATGCGTTTGCGTAGCAAGCGCCCCCTTTACCCTTCACCCTTTACAGCGAGCAAAGCGAGCGACAACGAATGGCAAGCGGCAGAGAAATCAAAACCAAGATCAAGAGCGTGCAGAACACCCGCAAGGTGACGCGCGCGCTCGAAATGGTCTCGGCCTCGAAGATCCGCAAGGCGCAGGACCGCATGAAGGCCTCGCGTCCGTATGCGCGTGCCATGAAGCAGGTCATCGGACACCTGGCCCAGGCCAATTCCGAATACCAGCACCCGTTCCTGGTCGAACGCGCTGAGATCAAGCGCGTCGGTTATGTCATCGTCTCGTCCGACCGCGGTCTGGCAGGCGGCCTCAACAACAACCTGTTCCGCAAGCTGCTGGGTGAAATACGCCAGTGGCAGGACAAGGGCGCAGAAGTCGATGTGGTCACCATCGGGCAGAAGGCGTCAGCGTTCTTCCGCCGGATCAAGGTCGACATGCTGGCCAGCGTCACCCATCTGGGCGACAAACCGCAGCTGGAACAGCTGGTCGGCGTGGTCAAGGTGATGCTGGATGCCTACGAGTCGGGCAAGGTGGACCGCGTCTATCTGGTCTACAACGACTTCGTGAACACCATGACCCAGCGCGCGGCGTTCGACCAGCTGCTGCCGCTGCCGGCCTCGGATACGCCCATCACCCAACACGATTGGGACTACCTCTACGAACCCGACGCGGCCACCGTGCTGGAGCACGTGCTGACCCGCTACGTGGAATCGCTGGTGTACCAGGCGGTGCTGGAAAACGTGGCTTCGGAACATGCCGCGCGCATGGTCGCCATGAAGTCGGCCAGCGACAACGCCACCAAGCTCATCGGCGATCTGCAGCTGGTCTACAACAAGGCCCGCCAGGCGGCGATCACGCAAGAGATTTCGGAAATCGTCGGCGGCGCGGCAGCCGTTTGACGAATTCCCTGTAGGAGCGGCGCAAGCCGCGACCCTGCAACCCGAACAGACGGTCGCGGCTTACGCCGCTCCTACAACAACTTGAAAGTTACGGAGTCAGCACCATGAGCAACCAAGGCAAGATCGTCCAGATCATCGGCGCCGTCGTCGACGTCGAATTCGCACGTACCGATGTGCCGAAGATTTACGACGCGTTGAAGGTCGATGGCACTGCCATCACCCTGGAAGTGCAGCAGCAGCTGGGCGACGGCATCGTGCGCACCATCGCGCTGGGTTCCACCGACGGCCTGAAGCGCAACCTGGTCGCCACCAACACCGGCAAGGCCGTGTCGGTGCCGGTCGGCGCGGGCACGCTGGGCCGCATCATGAACGTGCTGGGCGAGCCGATCGACGAGGCCGGTCCGGTCGAAGCGACCGAGCATTGGGAAATCCACCGTGCCGCGCCCGCCTATGCGGAGCAGAGCTCGGGCAACGATCTGCTGGAAACCGGCATCAAGGTCATCGACCTGATGTGCCCGTTCGCCAAGGGCGGCAAGGTTGGCCTGTTCGGCGGCGCCGGCGTCGGCAAGACCGTCAACATGCTGGAGCTGATCAACAACATCGCCACCGAGCACGCCGGTCTGTCGGTGTTCGCCGGCGTGGGCGAGCGTACCCGCGAAGGCAACGACTTCTACCACGAGATGGCCGAAGCAGGCGTCATCAAGCTCGACAACATGAAAGAGTCGAAGGTCGCGATGGTCTACGGCCAGATGAACGAGCCGCCGGGCAACCGCCTGCGCGTCGCGCTGACCGGCCTGACCATGGCCGAATACTTCCGCGATGAGAAGGACGCCGACGGCAAGGGCCGCGACGTGCTGTTCTTCGTCGACAACATCTACCGCTACACCCTGGCCGGCACCGAAGTGTCCGCGCTGCTCGGCCGCATGCCGTCGGCCGTGGGTTACCAGCCGACGCTGGCCGAGGAAATGGGCGTGCTGCAGGAACGCATCACCTCCACCAAGACCGGTTCGATCACCTCGATCCAGGCCGTGTACGTGCCCGCCGACGACCTGACCGATCCGTCGCCGGCCACCACCTTCGCCCACCTGGACGCCACCGTGGTGCTGTCGCGAAACATCGCGGCCTTGGGTATCTACCCGGCCGTCGATCCGCTGGACTCCACCAGCCGCCAGCTGGATCCGAATGTGATCGGCAACGAGCACTACGACACCGCCCGCCGCGTGCAGTCCACCTTGCAGAAGTACAAGGAACTGAAGGACATCATCGCGATCCTGGGCATGGACGAACTGTCCGAAGAAGACAAGCAGGCCGTGTCGCGCGCGCGCAAGATCGAGCGCTTCTTCAGCCAGCCGTTCCACGTGGCCGAAGTGTTCACCGGTTCGCCCGGCAAGTACGTGTCGCTGAAGGACACCATCCGCGGTTTCAAGGCGATCTGCGATGGCGAATACGACCACCTGCCCGAGCAGGCGTTCTACATGGTCGGCGGCATCGAGGAAGCGGTCGAGAAGGCCAAGAAGATGGCCGAGAAGGCTTAACGACACTCGTAGGGTGGGCCTCGGCCCACCATTGCGGAACCATGCGGTGGGCCAAGGCCCACCCTACGCGGGAATGAAAGAATCATGGCATCTACCATCCGTTGCGACATCGTCAGCGCCGAGCAGGAAATCTTCCACGGCGATGCGACGCTGGTCGTGGTCACCGGCGAGCTGGGCGAGCTGGGCATCGCGCCCCGGCATGCCCCGTTGATCACGCGCCTGAAGCCCGGCAAGGTCGTGGTGACCCTGCCCAACGGCGAGCAGCTGGACTTCGCCATCGGTGGCGGCATTCTTGAAGTGCAGCCGCAGGTCGTGACCGTGCTGGCCGACACTGCCATCCGCGCGCAGGACATCGACGAAGCCGCGGTGCGTGCAGCCATGGAAGAAGCCGAGCGCATACTGGCCAACCGTGGCGAAGCGATGGACGTGGCCGAAGCGCAGCAGAAGCTGGTCGAAGCCACCGTGCAGCTGCAGGCCCTCGAGCGTCTGCGCAAGAACCTGAAGCACTGAGTTCCAGCACCAACACGCCACAACGAAACGCCGGCCCAGAGCCGGCGTTTTTCTGTGTGCCTCTCCTGCTCTTGTAGAGCCGAGCTTGCTCGGCTGCTTTTCAAGCGGTCCATGTGCCGTGCCCGGATATCGAACTATCTTTTTGATCGCGCAAGGCAGCGGAGCAAGCTCCGCTCTACGAATAGCATCGCCGACCTACGGTCAGTGCTTGTAGATCCAGTGTCGCGAGAGCAGGAACCCGACGCCTCCAAGCGCCAGTTCGACTGCCGGTTTCGCAATCCACGCCCAGCGCAGGCCGAACCAGTCGTCGATGCCGCCGATGGCCCAGGTACTCACCGCCGTGGTCGCCAGCCACATGACCAGGAAGCGTAGGAACTGCTTGCGGCCCATGTGATGTTCGTCGCCGGCGAAGGTGATGCGCCCGTTCAACCAGAATCCCAACAGCGCACCGCTGATGCGGCCGGCCACGTTCGCCGGTTCCACCAGCATGCCGGCATGACTCAGGCCGACCATCACCCCCCAGTCCAGCAGCCACTGCAGCACGCCGATCAGCAGGTAGTAGCGACCTTGGCGAAGGACGCTCATGGTTCGTGCGCCCGGTGAGGAAGACTCCACCATTGCGCATCGCCTTGCTCGGCGCGCAGCGTGGCGCCGGCGCGGACCAGTCCGGCGCGTTGTGCGGCAGTCATCGTCTTCTTGCGCGACAGCACATGGCCGATGTCTTCGCGACCCAGCAGGTCCTGCCAGGCAGCGCCGGAAGGATCACCGTTGGCCAGCGCTCTGGCGCTTGCAAGTGAAGGATCGTAGGACGAAAGCGTGCGCGCGCGACGTCCCAACTCCATCGAGTGCGGATAGTCGGGATCCAGTGCCAGCACGTTGCCGGTGTTGCCAGGCGATGCCCGCAATTGCGCGACCAGGATGCGTTCTGGCGCGTAGTGGCGGAACGAAGCGTGGTCGTCGCCCAGCGCCAGCACGGTTTCCTTTATCGCGCCGGTGCGCAGCATCCAGTGGCCGTTTGACTGGAAGGCGAAGTTCAGCAGGCAGACGCCGCCGAGCAACCAGGCGGCGCGTCGCGGATCGGCGCCGAATGCCGTCGCCGCCAGCAGCGGCAGCAACGCCACGCATGCGGGAAAGGCGTAACGCAGGTACTGCATCGGCAGCAGCGGGATCGCGATGGTCAAGGCCAGTACCGCGGCGATCAGGGCGGTGCGCCGTTGCGTCAGCGCGACGATCCAGGCGCCCCCAAGCGCCACCAGCACGAAGCCGCCGCCGCCCGCGAACGTCTCCAGGTAGCGGCCGGTATCGAAAGTCATACGCCACGGCAGCAATGCATTGAAACCGGCATGCCAGCGCGCATCGTCGAAATTGGCGGTGGCGAAATAGGGCGAACGGAAATACGCGTTGAACAACGGCAGGAATGGATTGCCCGCGATCATCGTGGCGTAGGCATAACTGCTGCCGCCGACGAGCAACGAAACTGCCGCGCCCGCGAGAATAGGGAGCGGCCGCAGCGAGGACCGATGCCGCCATGCGGCCCAGGGAAGCAACAGGATCGCCGCCGCGGCGGCCGCAAGCTTGAGTGCCAGCAGTCCCCCCACCAGCAGCGCGCCGCTGCGCAGCCCTTGCGTACCGGCGCCGACGGGACGCGCAATCACCGCTACCAGCCAGACCAGCAGCGCGGTGGTCGGCGCTTCGGTCTGCATGCTGCCGGCCAGCGCCGCAGTCAACGGTTGGCTGGCATACAGCGCGACCGCAGCCCAGCGGGCGCGCGGATCGTCGCTCAACTGGCTCGCCAATCGCCAGACACCGGCGGCGGTCACAAGCATCCACAATGCATTCACCGGACCGCGCGCTTCCGCACCGCCGATGACCTGCGGGAACGCCTGCAGCACATCGCCCAGCCACGGTGCCAGCGCCCAGATGTGGGTTTCCGGATCCATCGCATAGCGGCCCTGTTCCAGCAGTTCCCATGGCAGCCGCAGGTGATAGCCCAGGTCGTCCGGCTGCATCGTGGGCAACCAGCAACCAGTGCTGGCCAGGCCGACTGCCAGCACCGCCCAGGCGGCCGCATGCGGATGGCTGGCCACGGCTTCCTTCCACTGGCCGCGCGCGTTGCGCACTGTATGCAGGATCCGGCCGCGTCCCAGTGCCGCCAGCACGACGGCCAGGCCCAGGTAGCTCCACCGGTAGTGCAGTGGCAATGGCAGCAGCCACGCCAGCGTGGCGCCCAATACGACCAAGCCGCAGGCGATTTGCAGGGCGATGGATTCCTGGCGCAGCAACGCGCTGCCCAGCGCCAGCGCCAGTATTGCCAGCACCCCGGTTGCAACGACTGGAACCACGCCAGCAAATATCATCAACGCCAGCGTCCAGGGCAACGTCAACGCCGAAGCCCAGGACCAGCGCGCGAACCTGCGTACCGGCCAGGCCACGGCCGTCGCCAGTGCCGCAAGCACCAGCAGCTCGCCGAAGCGGCCCGGATGCCACTGTTCCCACAGCCGGTACTGGCAGAACCCGACCACGCACAGCGCCGCGCCCGCCCACAACACCACTCGCTGCCAGCGCGATGCTTCGGGCGAAACGGGGGGATTCAATGGGGGCTGCGGGGACAGGGAAGCGGAAATCATCGCGCGCATGCTAACAGCGCACCGATTTAGAATGGTCCTGGATAACCCTCTCGCTGGAGCGCACATGGCCGGACCCTTGCACGTCATCATCCTCGCCGCCGGCGAAGGCAAGCGCATGCGCTCGTCCAAGCCCAAGGTGCTGCAGCCCATCGCCGGCCGGCCGATGCTGGCGCAGGTGATCGCTGCCGCGCGCGCGTTGCAGCCCGAGGGTATCCATGTGGTGTACGGACATGGCGGCGCGCAGGTGCAGGCCGCGTTCGCCGACCAGCCCGATCTGCAATGGGCCGAACAGACCAAACAGCTCGGCACCGGCCACGCCGTGGAGCAGGCGATGCCCAATGTGCCCGACGCCGCCACCGTGCTGGTGCTCTATGGCGACGTGCCTCTGATCCGCAGCGAAACCCTGCAGCGTCTGCTGCAGGCATCCGGCCGCCTGGCGGTGCTCGTGGCCGAAATGGCCGACCCCACCGGCTACGGCCGCGTCGTCCGCGACGCCGAGGGCCGCGTCGCCGCCATCGTCGAGCAGAAGGATGCCGACGAAGAACAGCGTCGTATCCGCGTGATCAACACCGGTATCATCGCCGCCGAATCCACCGGCCTGAAACGCTGGTTGGCGCATCTTTCCAACGACAACGCGCAGGGCGAGTACTACCTCACCGATATCTTCGCCGCCGCCGCGTCGGAGTTCAGCGCCGCCGAGATGGTGCTGGTGGGCGAAGCCATCGAAGCCGAAGGCGCCAACGACCCGTGGCAGCTCGCGCAGCTCGAACGCGCCTTTCAACTTCGCCAGGCGCGCGCGGTCTGCGCGCAGGGCGCGCGTCTGCTGGATCCGGCACGCTACGACCAGCGCGGCACGGTAACGGTAGGACGTGATGTGGAAATCGACGTGGACGTGGTGCTGGAAGGCACGGTGGAACTCGGCGACGGCGTCAGCATCGGCCCGTTCACCCGGTTGAAGGACGTGAAGCTGGGCGCGGGCACTCTGGTGCGCGCGCATTGCGACCTGGATGGCGTGGTCACCGAAGGCGCTGCGCAGATCGGCCCGTATTCGCGCCTGCGGCCCGGCACGGTGCTGGCCGATGGCGTGCATGTCGGCAACTTCGTCGAAACCAAGAAGGCGACGCTGGGCGTGGGCAGCAAGGCCAACCACCTGACCTACCTGGGCGATACGGTGATCGGCAGCGGCGTCAACGTCGGCGCCGGCACCATCACCTGCAACTACGACGGCATCAACAAGTCCGTCACCACCATCGAGGATGGTGCCTTCATCGGTTCCAACTCCGCCCTGGTGGCCCCGGTCACCGTCGGCAAGAACGCGACCATCGGCGCCGGCTCGGTGATCAGCAAGGACGCACCGGCCGATGCACTGACTGTTGCCCGCGCGCGGCAACAGACGCTGGAAGGTTGGCAGCGGCCGACCAAGAAATAGCGGAGTGGATGGCTTCTCGCTTCGCGCCGGACGTGATGAGGATGTCGCGTCTTTGCTTGAGGTGGAGCGCCGGGCCGCGGCCTTGCTGCTCGGGCACGGCGCATACGACCTTTTCGCCATGCACAGCCTGTCGCCGCAGAATCTGCACGACGGGATCGCGCAGGGAATCCTGCGCGTGGCGGAGGTCGACGGGCAGACGGTAGGTTTCGCGCTGTGCGGCAGGATTGATGGTCATGCGCATCTGTTCGAGATGGACGTGATCCCGGAGCACGGTCGTCGTGGTATCGGCAGCGCGCTGCTGGAGTCGGTCTGCGAATCAGCCGTTGCGCGCGGGCTCTCCGCGATGACGCTGACGACGCTTCGGGACGTGTCGTGGAACGAGCCCTTCTACTCGGCGCGTGGATTCGTAGAAATAACGGAATCCTCGTGGGGCCCACAGCTGTGCGAACTTGTCGCTCGCGAACGTATGCTCGGATTCCCGATGCAACTGCGGGTAGTAATGCGGCGTGGGCTTTTTCCTTCTCCCGATGGGAGAAGGAAAAGCTACTCCGGCAGCTGTATCGCCACACACAACCCGCCACCTTCGCGGTTGTGCATCGACAGCCGGCCGCCATGCGCTTCCACAATCTCTCGCGTCAGCGCCAAGCCCAGTCCGGTGCCATTGCGCTTGGTCGAATAGAACGGCACCAGCGCGTTCTGCAGCACCGCATCGTTCATGCCGCTGCCGCGGTCCAGCACTTCGATGCGCAGCCATTGCGGCAGTCGGCTCAGCCTGACGCTGACCGCCGCGTCTTCTCCCCCCGCTTCATGTGCGTTCTTGAGTAGATTCAGCAGGGCCTGTTCCATCTGCGCCTGGTCGATACGGCTACTCATGCCTTCGGTCTCACCCTCGAGTTCAAAGCCGATCTGGCGTTGCAGGCTGGCCAGGAACTGCGGCCAGTCGACCGTGTTCAACAGCGGCTGCGGCAGCTTGGCGAAGCGCGCATAGCCGCGGATGAAGCCTTCCAGATGGCGCGCGCGCTCCTCGATGGTGCCGAAGATCTCTTCCAGCCGCTCGTTGCGACCGCGGCGGACGAGCTCGGCGCCGGAGTGCGCCAGCGAAGCCACCGGCGCCAGCGAATTGTTCAACTCATGGCTGATGACGCGAATGACCTTCTTCCAGGTCTGCACCTCCTGGCGACGCAGTTCATTGGTAAGTAGGCGCAGCAGCAGCAACTCGTGCTTGCGGCCGTTGAGGCGGAACTGTCTTCGCGACAGATGGTAGACCTGCTCCTCCTCGTCGTCTTCCTCATTGCCGATAGCGAACAGACTGTCGCCGCCGCGCTCCATCGCTTCGCGCATCTCCACGGGCGCGGCGGACATCAGGTCGTCGAAGCGCTGGCCTTCCAGCTTCCAGCCGCTGTGCAAAAGCTTGCGCGCGGCGAGGTTGGCGAAGACCACGCGACGCTGCCCATCGCCACCGGGCGCCACTAGCAGCATCGCCACCGGTGTGTTCTGCACCATCGTGTCCAACAGCAGCTCGCGCTGCACCAAGGCTTGGCGCTGATCGCGCAGCACTTCGCCCAGTTCCGCGTGCGACTTCACCAGCGCACCCAGGTCGTCATTGCTCTGCCAATGGATGCCGAAGTTGTATTCGCCATCGCGATAGGTGTTGACGCTGCCTGCCAGCGCGCGGAACAGCGAGTTCAACGGCGACAATGCGTCGCGGATGGTCCACACCAACAAAGGCAGAATCACCAGCGCCGAGCCGGCCAAGGCGAGCCGGGCATCGTCCAGCCAATCCATCAGCAACAATGGCAACGAGATCGCCGCTGTGAACAATGGCAGCAGCCAGAACAGCAGGCGACCGGCCACGGAGCGACGCATCATTGCCGGCCACTTCATGGCTGCTTGATGCCGAAGCGTTCCATACGCCGATACAGCGCCTGCCGGCTGAGGTTCAATTCGGCGGCAGCTTGAGCGATCACACCACCCGCGCGCTGAAGCGCTGCCTCGATGCCCGCCCGGTCGGGCTCGGCCACCGGCGAAGACTTGGCGACTGTTGTCTTGGGCAGATTGAGGTCGGCCGCTTCGATGCGATCGCCCGCTGCCAGCAGGCCGGCGCGCTGGATGACGTTGCGCAATTCGCGCACGTTGCCTGGCCAGGGATGTTTCAACAGGGCACTGCGCGCGCTTTCGCCGATGGGTTTGTCGGCAGGGCGGAAACTCTCGGCCAGCGGCAGGATGTCGCCCGGGCGTTCGGCCAATGGCGGCAAGCTCAATTCGATGGCGTTGAGGCGATAGTAGAGATCTTCGCGGAAACTGCCGTCGCGGATATGCGCGGGCAGGTCGGCGTTGGTCGCGCTGATCACGCGCACGCTGACCTGGCGTTCGCGGTTGGAGCCCAGCCGCTCGAAGCGGCCGGTTTCCAGCACGCGCAGCAGTTTCATCTGCCCGGCCAGCGGCAGGTTGCCGATTTCGTCCAGGAACAAGGTGCCGCCGTCGGCCGCTTCGAACTTGCCCTCGCGCGCCTTGTTGGCACCGGTGTAGGCGCCGGCTTCGGCGCCGAACAGTTCGGCCTCGATCAGTTCGGAAGGCAGCGCGCCGCAGTTGAGCGTGACGAACGCGCCGTTGCGCACGGACGAATTGGCCTGCACGATTTCGGCGATCTTTTCCTTGCCGCTGCCATTGGGTCCGGTGATCAGCACCGGCAGATCCGAACGCGCCACCTGGCAGGCCAGCGCGATCACGCGCTCGCTGGCCGGGTCGTCGAAGACCACGCCGCGCAGGTCGTATTTGTCCGCCAGCTGCCGTTGCCGGTCGCGCTCGCGCTTGCGTCGGCGATCCAGTTCGCTGCGCGCTTCGGCCAGCTCCAGCAGGTTGTTGACCGTCGCCAGCAGTTTGCGGTCGTCCCAGGGCTTGGCGATGTAGTCGGCCGCGCCGGCCTTGACCAGTTCCACCGCGCTGCTCAGATGCGTCCATGCGGTCAGCAGGATCACCGGCAGATCGGGATGCTGGCCGCGGATCTGCGCGAACAAGGCCACGCCTTCATCGCCGGAGGTGGTGTCCTCGGTGAAGTTCATATCCTGGATCACCAGGTCAACCGATTCGGTCTGCAACATCGCCAGCCCGGCCTCCGGCGTCTGCGCATGCAGCGTGCCGATGTCGTGCAGCGAGAACAGCACTTCCAGCGCGGTGGCGACTGCCGGGTTGTCGTCGATGATCAGCAGATTGGGCATGCGGAATATTGGCTAAGGTCGGATGTTGGGCATCGTAGCGTCTAACGCGCATCCGCCGAAGCGCGATGTCCGTAGCTCAGCACGCGGGTGATCTGCCATTGGCCGGCTTGCTGGCGCCAGATGATGACGAAATCGGCCAGGCCTTCGCACTGACCGCTCGCGAGCTGGCAGAACCGGTGTACGCCCTGCGAAATCGCGCCGAAATCCTTGACCGGATACACCTTCAGCGTGCCCGGTACGAGTTCGCGGGTGAAGTTGCCGCAGACATACTTGCGGGTGTTGGCGATCATTTCGTCGCGGGTCCAGGTGACGCCTCCGGTGTCGTGGTAGAACTCGACATCGGGGGAGAAATAGCCGGCATGTTCGTCCAGCCGGCCCGGCTCGGCGCAATGGTTGAAGGCGTCGAACACGCGGGTATCGAGCGCGGAGATTTCATCGGCCAGCGGGGACGCGGCCTGTCCATCGACGGCTCCCGCATCGGCGCTGGCGACCAGTAGCAACGAGAACAACAACAGACCGGTCTTGCTCATGAATCGCTCTCCGTAGTGGTGGTTCTATTTTCGTATGGCCTTGGTTTCCCGGCCGTCCATCAGCAGCACCAGCTGATCGACCCGGCCGACCGCATTTTCGCCGAAGGTGACCTTGGCGTTCATCGCCTGCACCCTGAATACCGTTTCCGAAATACCCTGCAATGGCCAGGCATCCTGCCCGGTGGCCTGCAACATCAGTTGTTCGCCTTCCCGCCACACCTTCAGTTCGAAACCGGGCGAGATGACATAGGTTCCGACGTAGGTGTCCAGCGTACCTTCCGAGACGAACACGCCGCTGTCGGCGGGTGTGGCTGTTTGCGCGAAGGCGGCTACGGGGAGGAGCAAGCAAAGCAGCAGGCAAAGCGACAGGCGTTTCATCGTCAAGGCTCTGGTGGAGATGCCACGACTATAAGCAGGACAGGGCGGCGGCGGGCTGAATGCCTATCCAGCTATCGGCTTGTTGCAGGCGGTGGCGGGGCAGCAGGCGGCGGCGGAGGTGGCGGCGGCTCGGGCGGAATCCAGTCCGCATAGTCATTGGCCGATACGCGTACCTGCCGGATCATTCCCTTATGCAACACGGCAAAGACGACACTCCTGCCGCGCCGAGCAAGCAATGCATCCTGCAGAGACGTCACTGTGGTCACGCGCACGTCATCAACGCGCTCGATCACATCACCGGTGGTCAAACCAAACAATCTGCCGGGGCGGGCCATCTCGACCACGACGCCCCCGTCGCTTCCATGCAGCTGGAGTTCCCGGTCGTCCTGCTGCCAACGCATCGTATCGGCATGGGTCGTGTGCTCGATGCGCGTGGTAGTGGCCTGCGCCAGCGGAGGTGTTAGCAAGCCGGCGCACAGCAGCAGCATTCGCTGTGGTTTAAAGAAGCGGTTCATGGGGATCATCATCCATATATCCTTGATTTATGCCGAGCGCGTAGCGACGGCGGGGGGCACCGAGGCGGCCTTGCGCGCCGGCCCATAGACCGCGATCTGGCCCAGCAGCCACAGCAGCACCGCACCGACGGGCAGGTAGTACAGCGGCAGGCGCGGCAATTCGTACTTGCCCATCAGCAACTGGTTGATGGCGTAGGCCAGCAGCATGCCCAGCACGATGCCGATGGTGGCCAGCAGGAAGTTCTCGGTCTGGAAGTAGCGCAGGATCTGGCCGCGCGTGGCGCCCAGCGCGCGACGCACGCCGATCTGCTTGGTGCGTTGCTGTACCCAGAAGCTGGCCAGGCCGACGATGCCCAGCGCGGTCACCACCAGCAGCGCGATGATCACCGCGACCAGCATCCAGACCATGGCGGTGTCCTGGCGGTAGTACCGCTTGCGCAGGTCCTCCATGGTCTTGGTGTTCTCTTCCAGGATGATGCGGTTCGGTCCGTTCTTCTCCAGCGCCGCTACCGCCGCCTTCAGCGTCTCGTCGCGGCGTGACGGATCGGTGCGAATCAGATAGTTCCCACCCAGATTGTAGGGAACGTTGACCGGATAGATCATCGAATACTCGTGCGCCACCGCGCCGCCCTGGTCGCTCGGACGGACCAGATGCTCGACTACGCCGACGACGCGGATGGGATTGTTGTCGCCGCTGTAGAAACTCTTGCCGACCGCGCTCTGACCCGGGAACAACTTGTCGGCCATGCTCTGGGTGATGATCACCGACGAGATCTTGATCGTGCTGCCCGGCGCATCGAGCGCGGCGAATTCGATCATATCGTCTGCGGCGAACTTGCGACCAGCCACCAACTTGAGGCCAAGCGAATCCAGGAATTGGTTGTCGGCCATGTACAGGGTGGCGCTCAGCGTGGGCTGATCCTGATCAGGCTTCGTCTGTATGGACGTATTCCAGGAAGAGTTGACGAATGGGACCTGGTTGGAGACCGACGCCGACTTCACGCCGGGCAATCCGCGCAGCAGTGCAAGATCGCTGCGGGTCAGTGCCGCGGCATCTGCGTCTTCGCCGATGCCGGTCAACTGCACCCGGACGACTTCGTCCTCGGCGACGCCGCTGACCACATTTAGCCGATCCACGCGGCCGCTGATCAGGAACAGCGCATTGCAGATGATGGCGCAGCTCAGCGCGATCTCCAGCACGATCAATGCGGCGGCGGTCTTATGCCGCAGCAGGGTGGAAAGGATGGGACGGATATCCATGGTGCTTCTCCGTAAAGTCGTCGTTCCGAACGTAGCGAGGAATCTGCTTCGAAGGCGACAGCGGACCTGTAGCTGCGCGCGGGTCGACAGAAAGGGATTACTGCGATTTCAGCTGCATCGCCGGCGTCACCTGCATGGCCTGCCAGGCGGGAATCAGACCGGCCAGTACACTGGCCACGATGGCTAACGCGAAAGTCATCAACAGCATCCAGGGGTCCAGGTGGGCCAGTTCGGCATAGCTGGCCGGTTGCTGGCGCACCGCCCACAGGCCCAGCCACGACAGCCCCAATCCCGCGATGCCACCCGCTAGACCGATGGTGCCGGCCTCGATCAGGCATTGCATGAAGATCGCGCGGCGCGAGGCGCCGAGTGCACGTCGCACGCCAACCTCTGCGCTGCGACGCAGGAATTTCGCCAGCAGCAGACCGACTGTGTTGAGCAGGCAGACCAGTAGGAAGCCGAACGCCAGCCAGACCTGCAGGCGCACGTCGCCCGGTACCACCTTGTTGTAGTCCAGCCAATCCATGACCTTGCGGAGTCGTACATTGGTGGGACGTTCGAAGCGGCCGGCAGCGCGCTGCTGTTCGGAATAATTGACCAGGTATTGCCGATACGCCGCCTCCTTGGCCGCGCTGTCCAGTTGCACCCAGTACTGGATCCACACGCATGGCGCATTGACGCCGGTCGAGCCTTCGGGATCGGAGCCCGAATCGCCCCAGCAGTCCATGCTGCCATTGCGGTCCATTCTCAGGTCGCGTGAAGTGGAGAAGGGCAGGAAGACCTGTTCCAGTTCGCCGAAGCGGTCGCTGTTCATGTCGTAGAAGCGCGGCGTGGGCCGCCATTCGTCGATCACGCCAACGATGGTGAAGTCGGTGTTGTCCATGCGCAGGGTCTTGCCGACGCTGTTGGCTCCACCGAACAGTTTGTCGTTCAGCGCCTTGGCGATGACCGCCACGCGGCCGCGCTTCTCGTCCTCGGCCGCGCTCCAGCCGGCGCCGAACAGGAAAGGCATGTCGAACATCGGGAAGATGTCCGCGGAGGCGTAACGCGCATCCACGCGGAACGGCATCATGCCCTGTTTCTCGGGTGTGATCGCCCCGCCGCCGCCGGTCATCATCGCCTGCCGGTCGCCGCGCTTCTCGCGCAGCATCTGCTCGGCATCGAAACGGGTGAACTGTTCGGCAGGCTCGTCGCTGGGCTTGTAGCCGCCCTTGCTTTCCGGCGACAGCTGTACGTAGAACAAACTATCGCTGCGGGTCGGTACCGGATCACCGGACAGCACGTAGAACACGGTCAGCGTGGTCATGCTGGCGCCGATGCCCAGCGCGATGGCCAGCACCATCAACGCGGTCAGCACCTTGTTGCGTTTGAAGCTGCGCAGGGCCAGCTTGAAATAGTAGGCGAACATGGCCGCTCTCCCTTAAGCCGCGCTGTCGGCGGACGCGCTGGCAGCCTGCGCCGCGCGGATCAGACTGGGCTCCACCGACAGGTCGGTGGCCATGCCGTCGACGATGTGCACGTTGCGCTGCGCGCGCGCCGCCAGTTCCGGGTCGTGCGTGACCATGACGATGGTGGTGCCCTTGGCATTGATGTCTTCCAGCAGTTCCAGCACGCCGCGCGCCATCTGCGTATCCAGGTTGCCAGTGGGTTCGTCGGCCAGCAGCAGACGCGGGCTGCCGGCGAGCGCACGGGCGATGGCCACGCGCTGCTGCTGGCCGCCGGAAAGTTCGGCCGGGAAATGTTTCATGCGCGAGCCCAGGCCGACTTGGGCCAATGACTCCTCGATGCGCTGCTTGCGCTCACTGGCGGCCATGCCGCGATAGCGCAGCGGCACGTCGACATTGTCGAACAGGTTGAGGTCGGGGATCAGATTGAAGCCCTGGAAGATGAAGCCGATCTTGTGGTTGCGCAGGCGACTGCGCGCGTCGTCCGACAGGCCTTTCACGTTCTCGCCGTCGAGGGTGAACTCGCCGCCGGTGAAGGTTTCCAGCAGGCCGGCGATATTGAGGAAGGTCGTCTTGCCCGAACCGGACGGACCGGTGACGGCGACGAACTCGCCTTCCTTCACATGCAGGTCGAGCGAACGCAACGCGTGCGTTTCGACCATGGCGGTGCGGTAGACCTTGGTAACCTGGCGCATGTCGAGCATTGGGGGTTCCTTCGTTCTTGGTTGTTGGTTGTTGGTAGTGAGTTGCTGGTCGAATTTCTGTTTTTTTATCGCTGGTCGGTGATTCGTTGCGATGTCATCTCTCGACTCGTCATCCCAGCGAATGCTGGGATCCATCTTGCTTTTAGTCGTTTCTGGAGAGAGTCAAAAGCAACGTCAAAATGGATCCCAGCGTTCGCTGGGATGACGATGGAAGAAATTGCGGAACACGAATTCACTGATTGACCCTGACGCTTTCCGCGTCGTCGAACTGGTCGCTGCCGGAGACGACGATCTTTTCCCCGGCTTGCAGGCCCGAGACGATTTCAACCGCCGACAGACTGCTGACGCCGGTTTGCACGGGCCGGCGTACCGCCTGGCTGCCATCGACCACGTAGACGAAGCCGCCGCCCTGTTCGACGAACGAACCGCGCTCCACCATCAGCACGTTGCGCCGCGTGTCCAGCACGATGCGTGCCGACAGGCGCTGGCTCTGGCGCAGGCCGGGCGGCTGCTTGCCGTCGGCGAAGCGCAGGCGCGCGTTGACTTCGCCGTTGACCACCTCGGGCGACACCGCCGACACCTGCGCCGCGTACTGCACGCCGTTGCTGGCGATCTGCGCCGGTATGCCGATGGCCAGGTCGCGGGCGAAACTCTCCGGCACCTTGATCTCGACTTCGAACAGGCTCAGGTCGACCACGCTGAGGATCGGCCCGTTGGCTATCACGATCGTGCCCTGCGGAATCTGCACCTGGCCGATCTGCCCATCGAAAGGTGCGCGCACGGTCAGCGCATCCACCTGCCGCTGCAGTTCGGCCACCACCGCGCGCTGGCGGTCGGCCAGCAGGCGCTTGTTGCGCGAATCCAGGCCGGCGCCTTCGCCTTGCAGGCCGGAATCCTTGCGCGCGGCGGCCAAGCCGATGTCGGCCTTCTTCAGTTCGTCCTGGGCCTTGGCGTATTCGTTCTGCGAGACCGCGCCGCCTTCGTAGGCGCGCTGGTAGCGTTCCAGGTCGCGCTGGGCAGCGGTGCGTTCGATCTGTGCCTGGTCCAGCAGCTTGACCGCGGTGGAACGGGTGATCTGCGCATCCAGCAGCGCGCGGCTGGCTTCGGCTTCCATGCTGGCCAGGGTGGATTCTTCCTGGGCCAGTTTGCTGCGCAGTTCGGGGCTGTCGATTTCGGCCAGCGCCTGGCCTTTCTTGACCACGTCGCCGGCCACCACCTTCAGCGACACCGTGCCGGCGGCGATGGCGTACAGGGTCGGACTGTTGGCCGCGATGACCCGGCCCTCGGCGGAAATGTCGCGAACCAGGTCGCCGCGGGTGACCTCGGCGATGCGGATCCTGGCGGCATCGTAGGAACGCCCGCCCGACATCCAGCCGCTGGCCACCCACGCGATCAGCGCCAGCAGGACCAAGGCTGCGCCGCCGCCGATCAACCACGCCTTGGGAATGCGCCGCCGCGCCGAAGTCGCCGGCTTGATCACGTTGTCCTGTGCCGAGGTGTCGCGGATGCGGAAGGGGTCGCGGGTTTCCATGGGGCGGTCGGGTGTCCGTTGGCGGCTGAGGTGTTGGATGCGGTAATCAACGCAATGGTTGTGCCAACCGCAAACCACTGAAACCAAAGGAAAAATGATCGGACAACAGTGTCCGCGCGGACACTTTCGCCGTCCGCGCGGACGGTTTGGCGCGGTTTCGGCGTTTACACTGGTTACTCGACAAACAGGGAAACGCCATACATGTGCGGCATTGTTGGTGCGATCGCAGATCGCGATGTGGTTCCGGTACTCATCGAAGGACTGAAGCGGCTGGAATACCGCGGTTACGACTCGGCCGGCATCGCCGTGGTCGATGATCGTGAAGTGCGCCGCGTGCGCCGCACCGGCCGCGTGTCGGAGATGGAGAACGCCGCCATCGCCGAAAATTTCAACGCCAATCTCGGCATCGGCCACACGCGCTGGGCCACCCACGGCGGCGTCACCGAAGCCAACGCCCACCCGCACATCAGCCAGGGCGTGGCGCTGGTCCACAACGGCATCATCGAGAACCACGAAGAACAGCGCGAGCGTCTGCGCGAGTTGGGCTATCAGTTCGAATCGCAGACCGACACCGAAGTCATCGCCCACCTGATGCACCACTACCTGAAGCAGGGCAACGACCTGCTGGCCGCGCTGCAGCGCACGGTCAAGGACCTGACCGGCGCCTATGCGCTGGCCGTGGTCAGCCGCCAGGAACCCGAGCGCATGGTCTGCGCGCGCATGGGTTGCCCGCTGCTGATCGGCCTGGGCGAAGGCGAGAACTTCGTCGCCTCCGATGTCTCGGCGATCCTGCAGGCCACGCGCCGGGTGATCTTCCTGGAAGAAGGCGACACCGCCGAAATCACCCGCGCCGGCGTGCGCGTGTTCGACGGGTCGGACACCGAGATCGTCCGCGAAGTGCATGTCTCCGACGTGTCGCTGGCCTCGCTGGAACTGGGCCCGTACCGCCACTTCATGCAGAAGGAAATCCACGAGCAGCCGCGCGCCATCGCCGACACTATTGAAGCAGTCATCGACGGCGGCTTCTCGGCAGAACTGTTCGGCAAGAACGCCGACGCCGTACTGCGCGATGTCGAAGGCGTGCAGATCCTGGCCTGCGGTACCAGCTATTACGCTGGCATGACTGCGCGCTACTGGATCGAAGCGATTTCCGGACTGCCTTGTTCGGTGGAGATCGCCAGCGAATACCGTTACCGCGCGGCGTTCGCCAATCCCAAGCACCTCATCGTCACCATTTCCCAGTCCGGTGAAACCCTGGACACCATGGAAGCGCTGAAGTACGCCAAGTCGCTGGGCCATCTGCATACGCTGTCGATCTGCAACGTGCCCGAAAGCGCGATCCCCCGCGCCAGCGAACTGGTCTGCTACACCCGTGCCGGCGCCGAAATCGGCGTGGCCTCGACCAAGGCGTTCACCACCCAGCTGGCGGCGTTGTTCCAGCTGTGCGTGGTGCTGGGCAAGCTGCGCGGCGCAGTCAGCGAAGCCGACGAAGCCGATTACCTGGAACAACTGCGCTTCCTGCCGGGCAGCGTGCAGCACGCGCTCAACCTGGAACCGCAGATCGCGATCTGGGCCGAGAAGTTCGCCAGCAAGGAGAATGCGCTGTTTTTGGGCCGTGGCTTGCACTATCCCATCGCGCTGGAAGGCGCGCTCAAGCTCAAGGAAATCTCCTATATTCACGCCGAGGCCTACCCGGCCGGCGAGCTCAAGCACGGCCCGCTGGCGCTGGTCGATGCGGAAATGCCGGTGGTGGTGATTGCGCCCAACGACAAGCTGCTGGAGAAGGTGAAGTCCAACATGCAGGAAGTCAGCGCACGTGGCGGCGAGCTGTTCGTGTTCACCGACCAGGACAGCAACTTCAGCGAATCCGAAGGCGTGCACGTGATCCGCACCCCGCGCCACGCCGGCGTGCTGAGCCCCATCGTGCACACCATCCCCGTGCAGTTGCTGGCCTACCACACGGCTTTGGCACGCGGCACCGACGTGGACAAGCCGCGCAATCTGGCCAAGTCGGTGACGGTGGAATAGTTCTCAACGGTGGAGAGCTGTCCGCTGCATTAGCTTGTTTTGCTCGTCATCCCAGCGAAGGCTGGGAGGCATCTTGATCTTCCGGCTTGAGACCAGCTTCCGCTTCTTTCTGGTTGAGCGGACGTAGATTCGTCCGCCATGGTTCAAGCGTAAATTCGTGTCAGAAGACATCCGTGCTTCAGTGAGTCCGGCCTCATTCGCGTTACGATGCCGCAACCCACCGTCGCACTGCGTAGATCCCACATGAAGGCCCGAAATCACGACGAGCCCTCGGTGGCATGAGCGACCCGATTCGCGTTGAGAACAGGGCCGAGCCCTGGATCGACCGCCTGCAGCCGTGGTTCGCCGGTTTCTTCAGCGCGCTGCTGCATCTGCTGATGCTGCTCCTGCTGCTGTACGCCTCCAAGCCCACCATGACGCCGCCGCAAGGCGCGGCCAGCGGTGGCAGGGTCAAGGTGGATTTCATCGGCGAGACCAGCCTGCCCGAGCAGCCCATACCGGCACCGCCCAGCCCTCACTCCAAGCCCGTGCGCACGCCCCGCGCCGCTTCGCGCGTGCAGACCACGCTGGTCGCTCAGTCCGATGATCCCGTCGCCGTCGAAGAACCCGCCACGCCCGATACCCCCACGCCACCTCGTCCCGTGGACGAGGAAGCGCAGCGCCAAGCCCAGGCACCTGCCGCCAGTCCTCCCCCCTCGACCCGGCGCCGCTCCGCGACCTGGGGGCGGCCCCCGGGTCTGCTTGACGAAGATATCGCCACCGACGATGACGGGTTGACCCGCAATGCCTCCAGCGCCCAAGGCAATCAGCACGACGTCAATGCGGCCGAGCCCAGTCTGGAAGTCGGCGGCTATCAGGTCTACTACGACCTGCGCAGCGAGACCCGCCTGCGCGCCTGGATGGACAAGGGAATCAAGGAACTCTTCCTGCCGCTGCCGGGCACGCAGTTCTACATGGTGTGCCAGGCGCAGGTCGCGCTGGATCGCGGCTCGGGCAAGTGCCGCCTGCTGGCGCCCGACTCCCCGGAGATGAAGAACATCGGAGATGCCCGCGAGGTCATCGACATGATCCAGGTCTATCGCCGCGGAGAACTGGTCTGGCGCGGTCCGGGGCCTTACCGCTAAACGGGCTTGAAGGCAAAATAAATTCCGCTTCGTTTCCGACACTGCTTAGTGCGACAGATCCCGGTCGCGCAGCAAAGCCATCGCCTGCGTGCGCGAATGCACGCCCAGTTTCTCGAAGATGCGGGTCAGGGTATTGCGCACAGTCTTGTCGCTGATGAACAGCGATGCGGCGATCTGCGCGTTGCTCCGCCCAGCGATCAGGCCGGCGACGATCTGGCGTTCGCGTGGCGTCAGCAAGGCGAGTCTTCCGTCGTCGTCCGCGTTCGCGCCCAGGAACTCGCGCACTTCCTTGCAGAATCGCGCCCATGCCGGTTCGTGTTCCAGCAGGACGTGATTGCGCGATTCCAGTTCCACGAAACGCGCACCGGCGATCCCTGCCGCCAGCAATCGCCCTTCTTCCAGCGGCACCACGCCATCCTGCCGCGCATGCAGCACCAGCGTCGGCACGCTGATCCTGTCCAGCAGCGGCACCACGTTGATGTGTCCGCGCGAGTCCAGCAACGCACCGGCGGCTTGCGCGGTGGTGGTGGTGCGCGCCAGTTCGTTGAACCATCGCACCTGTGCGTCGGTGGCATCGGGAATGAAGCGCGCGGTGAACAACTGACGGAAGACCGGATTGTCTTCGGCCCAGCCCACTCGGGCGACCTCGACGATGGCGCGGTACAAGCGCGCGTTTTCCTCGTTTCCGCGCTGATAAGGTCCGCGTGCATACGCACCGTACAGGACCAGCCTGGACACGCGCTGCGGATGTTTGACGGCATAGGCCAGACAGGCCGCTGCGCCCTGTGAGATGCCCAGCAAGGCGAATGGCTCGTCGATACCCGCAGCGTCCACCACCGCTTCCAGATCGCCCAGCCAATGATCCAGGGTCAACCCGCGCGGATCGCCGCCGGTCATGCCGCAGCCGCGCTCGTCGTAGCGGATGAAGTTGAAATGCTCGCCGAAGAAGTGCGCCCAGTGCCGCCAGATCGGACTTTCCAGGTCGTATCCCAGATGGCTGAGCCAGTTGGCCGCCTTCACCACCGGCATGCCCGTGCCTATCGTCGCCCAGGCCAGACGCGTGCCGTCGTCGGTGGTCAGATAACGAATCGACTGCTGCATGCAGGGTTTTCCATTGGCTCGCCCGGACGGCGCATGTCGGGACATTCCTCCACCTTATTCACGCAATCCGGGGCCATGTCGGGACATTGATCCTCTGCCATGGCGCGCGCTCGCACGCGATGCTGCCGCATCCTTCAACCCGCACCGACCGCCGATGCCTGCGTCCGTGCGACGAATACCGAGGTCACGATGAAACGTCTGTTGATCCTGTTCTACGGCGTGGCTTGCTATGCCGTGTTTTTCGCTACGTTCCTGTATGCCATCGGCTTCATCGGCAACCTGTGGGTGCCCAAGACCATGGATTCGGCGCCGACCACCACGCTGGGAACCGCGGTACTGATCGACCTGGGATTGCTGGCGCTGTTCGCCTTGCAGCATAGCGTCATGGCGCGCCCAGGGTTCAAGCGCGTGTGGACCCGGCTCATTCCCGAATCCGCAGAACGCAGCACCTATACGCTGCTGTCCAGCATCGCGCTGATCCTGCTGTTCTGGTTCTGGAGTCCGCTGGGCGGCATGGTATTGAATGTGCAGAACGAAGCCGCGCGCACGGCCATCTATGCAATCTATGCGTTCGGCTGGGTCTTGCTTCTCTACACCACCTTCCTGCTCAACCACTTCGATCTGTTCGGTTTGCGTCAGGTCTGGCTGCAGTTCCGTAGACGTGCTTACACACCGCTTCCGTTCAAGACACCCACCGTGTACCGCTGGGTGCGTCATCCGTTGTATGTCGCCTGGATGCTCACCTTCTGGGCCACGCCCACGATGACCGTCACCCATCTGCTGTTCGCGCTGATGACCACCGCCTACATCCTGATCGCCATCCAGCTGGAAGAACGCGACCTGGTCGCCGCGCTGCCGGAATACGAGGATTACCGTAAGCGGGTGCCGATGCTGCTGCCCGGCACCAAACGGCGGGGAAACGAGAGCGTGGACGTGGCTGCTCGAAGGTCGATGGGTTGAGGTTTCCACAGGGTCGGCTTCAGCGCATCGCTCGCCGAGGAACGCGACTTGGTAGGCCCGCGGTTATGCGTGCATCGCCTTCATCGTCCAACCAGCGATATACAGTCCCACGCCGAATACCGCATGCGTGATCACGCTGTTGAGACGCGCAAGCGCGGGCCGCGCAGTAAGGCGTGCGGCGATGCCCATGCCCATGCCGGGCTGCATCAGCAGGAAGGGTGCGGCCACGCTGCCCATGCCGACGATCAGCGCAGGCCCCAGCGTGGGTCGCTCGATCCACTGGATGCCGAAGGCCACGAAGAGAAGGCCCGCGAAAACAATTCCGCTCACGTAGTGCGCCAGCAAACCGATTACGCGTTCGCCGGATATCGCCGGCGACGCGGCGATAGGAGCGTGACGGAACCTGCCGCGCGTCAGGTAGGCGAACCAGCGGCCCACCAGGGCATAGTCCAGCGCCGCAATGCCGAACAATTGCTTGCGCAAGAACATCCACAGATCCATGACCAGCGTTGCGCCTGCGCCGGTCGCGATGGCATACCAGACCACGTCCAGTTTCCCGTTCATCGCCCGCCTGCCTGTGCGCTTGCCGAAACCTGCCAGCAGGCCGCATCGAAGCGCACTTCGCCACCGTGCACGTACGGCGCAAACGCGGCGAGCAGCGTGCCGATGACCCTTGCCCGCGTACGTTCGTCCGCGTCCTGCAGCAGCTGGCCCACCGGTCCCAGCCAGGTCAGGTAAGGCACCAGATCGTTCTCCGGCATGGCGCAGGCCACATCAATTGGTTGGATGTCGATGTCCGACCAGCCGCTTTCCGCCAGTACGGTGCGCATGTAGCCCGGATCTGCGAATGCGAACTGCCCAGGCCCGCCCGGTTGGCGCACGGGCAGGTTGGGCAGCAGAGGTGCAGCGGCGCGTTCGGCGGTGGTCATGAAGGGATTTTCCGTCGCGCTGCGCCATGCGATGAAAGCCAGCCTTGCGTCGTCGCGCGCGGCATGATGCAGATTGGCGAAGGCCTGCACGGGGTCATCGAAGAACATCACGCCGAAACGTGAAACGATCAGGTCGAAAGCCGCAGGTTCGAAGGCATGGGTCTGCGCATCGGCATCGAAGAAATGTACGTTCGCTTGTTCCGCCTCGGCTCGCGTTTGCGCCACCGTAATCATGGGTGCTGACAGGTCGATGCCGGCGCACGCCCCCTGCGTGCCTAGCCGCCGCGCGATGGCCAGGGTGGTGGCGCCGGTGCCACAGCCCACATCCAGCACGCGAGTCGCCGCGCCCAGCACTCCGTCGCTGGACAGCAAGGCTTCGAACGGGGCGAGCAGCTGATCCAGCAATCGCTGGTTGTGCACCCAGGCACGTCCAGCCGACCCGTTCCACAGCGCTTTCTGGTCCATGCCGGGCTGCGCCGACGCGTTGTTCTTCTTGTCCATCGCTTGTCTTCCCATCGTGAAAGCGGCACTGTGCAACTTGAAGTCAACTTGAGGTCAAGCGGTTGAAGAGCCTGGACATTGGCGAGGTCGTCCAACGTGCCGGTGTGCCGGCTTCGACACTACGCTTCTACGAGGAAAAGGGGCTGATCGCCTCGGTCGGCAGACAGGGTCTGCGCCGCCAGTTCAACGCCACCGTGCTGGAACGGCTGGCGCTGATCTCGATGGGACGCGCCGCTGGCCTGAGCCTGGACGACATGGCCACGATGCTGGGCCCCGATGGCCAGCCGAGCATCAACCGCAAGCTGCTCGCCGCCCGCGCGGACGAACTGGAGAAGAGGGTCCGACGACTAGGGGTGATGCGCGATGCGCTGCGCCACGCCGCCGCCTGTTCCGCGCCCAGCCATATGGAATGCCCCACGTTCCGGCGCATTTTGCGGGCTGCGGAAAGCGGAGCTTTTGTGGAGCAGCGGATCAGGAAGGGGGTGCGCTAGTTGCTCGACCGATTACGCCGCCTGGAATCGAAAAGGACGAATCCCTGCGCATTGGGTTCCCACATTGCGGTCCGCTACAGTAGCGGCAGCCAGCACCGGTAGCCCGTCATGCCCCAGCGCGCCGCAGACCTGATCGCCCAGTACGACCCCGCCTTGCCCCTGGCCGAGGCCAGCACCATCCCTGCCTCCTGGTACACCGAGGAAACTATTGCTGCGCTGGAACGCAAGACCACGTTTGCGCGCACATGGCAGATGGCCGGGCGCGTCGATCAAGTGCGCAATCCTGGCGACTACGTCACTTGCGAGATCGCCGGCGAGCCGATTCTGGTGGTGCGCGGCGATGATGGCGTGCTGCGCGGCTTCTTCAATGTCTGCCGCCACCATGCCGCCGCCGTGATGACCGAGCCGTCCGGCTGCGCGCGGAACCTGCGCTGTCCCTACCACGGCTGGACCTACACCCTTGAAGGCGCGCTCAAGGGCACGCCCAGTTTCAACAGCGAATGCCATTTCGACCGGAGCACGCATGGGCTGGTGCCGGTGGCCACGGCGGTGTGGGAGAACTGGGTGTTCGTGCGGCTGGATGCGCAAGGTCCAAGTCTGGAAGAATTCCTGGGACCGCAACTTATCGAGGAGTTCGCCGCACTGAAGTTGCAGGACCTGCACTGGTTCGAGCGCCGTCATTACTTCTTCGACTGCAACTGGAAAGTCTTCGTCGACAATTATCTTGATGGCGGCTATCACGTCCCGCATCTGCATAAGGGCCTCAACAGCGTCCTCGATTTCAAGAACTACACGATCGAGAACGGCACCCGCCACTGCCTGCAATCCAGTCCCATGGTGAAGGATGGCGACCACGCCGATTTCTCATCGGTGCGCGGGGGCGAGCGGGCGCTGTACTACTGGCTGCATCCCAACTTCATGGTCAACTGGTACGAAGGCCAGATGGACGTGAACCTGGTGCTGCCGCGGGGACTGGACCGCACCGAGGTCATCTTCGACTTCTATTTCGCCGATGTCTCCGAGGCTGCGGCCGAACGCAACCGCGCCAGCATCGACATCGGCAATATCATCCAGGACGAGGACATGGCGATCTGCAAGTCGGTGCAGCGCGGGCTGCATTCGCGGGCCTATTCGACCGGCCGTTTGTCGGTGCGTCGCGAGGCGGGGGAGCATCTGTTCCATCGGTTGCTGCATGCGGATCTTTCCAGTGCCGTTGGCGGTTGACGTCATAGTTGCGTAGGTCGGGGCTACGCAACTATGACGCGCGCGCATCCCAAGTGGGGGATGTAACCCCGACCTGCGCGCTTGGAGCCGTTACTGCGGCTTTGATGGCCCGGGCATAATGCACATGTGCGCAAAATCCTCCACATCGACATGGACGCCTTCTACGCGTCGGTGGAACAACGCGATGCCCCGGAATTGCGTGGCAAGCCGGTTGTCGTCGCCTGGCGTGGCGCGCGTTCGGTGGTGTGCGCTGCTTCGTATGAAGCGAGGAAATTTGGCGTAAGGTCGGCGATGCCCGCCATACGTGCCGAGCGGCTTTGCCCACAGGCGATCTTCGTGCCGCCGGACTTCATGCGCTACAAGGCCGCTTCCAGGCAGATCCGCGAGATATTCCTGCGTCATACCGATCTGGTGGAACCCCTGTCGCTGGACGAAGCGTATCTGGACGTGACCGAACCCAAGACCGACTTCCCCAGTGCCACCGCCATTGCAGAGGACATTCGCCGGCAGATCCGCGAGGAGACTTCCCTCACCGCCTCCGCTGGCATCGCACCCAACAAGTTCCTGGCCAAGATCGCATCGGATTGGCGCAAGCCCGATGGACAGTTCGTGATCCGTCCGCATCAGGTGGATGCGTTTCTGGCGCCACTACCGGTTGCCAAGATTCCCGGTGTGGGCAAGGTGATGCAAGGGAAGTTGTCCGCGCTGGGTATCGAGTTGGTGGGCGACCTGCGCGAATATCCAATGGACGAATTGCAACGCCGTTTCGGCAGTTTCGGCGCATCGCTCTACCGCCGCGCCCGCGGCATCGACGAGCGCCCGGTACAGCCGGACCAGCCGGTGCAGTCGATCTCGGCCGAGGACACGTTCGAGCACGATCTTCCACTGCAGGAGCTGGCGCCCACGATCCGTCGCCTTGCAGTCAAGACCTGGGAGGCCTCGCGCAAGACCGAGCGCGTGGGCCGTACCGTCGTGTTGAAGTTGAAGACCTCGCAATTCCGCATCCTCACCCGCAGCCACACGCCCGATTCGCCACCCGCGTCGCTGGAAATGCTTACCGAGATAGCGTTGTCGCTGTGCGCGCGTGTCGAGGAACCGGAAGGCACGCTGTATCGGCTGGTGGGCGTAGGCCTGGGTGGCTTTCGGGAGCGTGAGGAGGTGGTGTCGCAGGGGTCGTTGTTTGGTGAGGCTGCCGCCGTAGAGGCGCCAGCCTGATCGATTTGCTGAAACTGCCGAGGAAACTGTTTGTTGTGAGCCTCCCAAGAAAACCCGTTCGTGGTGAGCTTGTCGAACCACGCTCTTCGCGCAATGCGTAGAAGCCTTTCAAGCTACCTGCCAACAGCGTGGTTCGACAGCCTCACCACGAACGGGAGACCAACGGGAGATAGAATTGACGCTTGCACTAAACAACTCATGGAGCAGCATTTGAATTTCCCCTATTCGCTGGTCGTGTTCGACCTGGACGGAACCCTGGTCGACAGCGCTTCGGATATTGCCGAAGCGGTGAACCGCACGCTGGTCGACTGGTCGCTGCCACGCGTCGAAGAGTCGGTTATCCGCGGCTGGATCGGCGATGGCGCACGCGCTTTGGTGGCCAGCGCTTTCGCACATGCCGGCAAGCAGATCGAACTGGACGAGGTGATGCCTGGCTTCATGGTGCACTACGCCGAATGCCTGCTGCTGTATCCGACGGTCTACCCGGGGGTGGTGGAAACCTTGCAGGCATTGCGCGAGCGTGGCATCGCGGTTGCGGTGTGCACCAACAAGCCGGAGCGCTTCGTGCGTCCGCTGCTCGATGCGCTGGACCTGGGTCGGTATTTCGAAGTCATCGTCGGCGGCGACACGCTACCTGAGCGCAAGCCGAGCGCGATGCCGCTGCTCCACGTGGTCGAGCACTTCGGCCTGCAACCGGCGCAATGCCTGATGGTGGGCGATTCGGCCACGGACATACAGACAGCGGCCGCCGCTGGCGTGCCGATGGCGCTGGTGACCTACGGTTATCTACGCGGACTGGATCCGCGCGCTGTGCAGGGCGTCACTGTGATCGACGATATGCGGGAGTTGTTGCACTAGCCGGCGCAATCGCGAAGAGCAAATCCTCCCCAACCCTCCTTTTGCAAAGGAGGGAGTCATCACCCCGGCTCCAGATGTCTGCAGACCTCTTGACCTCCCCCTTTGAAAAAGGGGGATTAAGGGGGATTTGCTCTTGCTCGATTTGCTGTTGGCGGAAACGAGAAAAGCAGCCGAGCAAGCTCGGCTCTACAACAGATTCAACGCGCAGGTTGGTAACGCAGGCTCAAACCGTATTCGCGGCCCGCCTGGTTGTACCAGGCGATGGTTTCGTATTCCCGGTCGAAGACGTTGGTGGCGCGTGCCTGCAATGTCCAGTCCGGATGGAACGCATACTCAAGTCGCAGGTCCAGCGTGCCATAGCCAGCCAAGCGCACGGTGTTGGCCAGGTTGTCGTAGCGATGGCTGGCGCCGTTGCCGGTCAGGCCGATACGGAAATCGCCGAAGCTGCGGTCCACATCGACGCGTGCGGTGTTGCGTGAGCGGCGTGCCAGAAGATTATCTTCATAGCCTGCCGAGCGATTGCGCGGATCGAGGTGGCTCAGCTGCGTGGAAATGTCGAAGCCGGCCAGCTGCACGCCGAAGGTGAATTCGGCGCCACGGATGCGTGCCTCGTCGACATTCAAGCCAACGCCCTGGTAGGTGGGTGGCAGGTAGACGAAAACGATCAAATCGTCGATATGCGTTTCGAATACGTCGAAGGTCCAGTTCCAGTTGTCCTTGTACTGGGCCACGCCGATATTCAGGCTCCTGGATTGTTCTGGCTTGAGATCCGGGCTTTCCGATCCCGGGTAGTACAGGTCGTTGAAGGTCGGGGCCTTGAAGCCGGTGCCGTACGATGCATTGAGGCGGAAGCCATCACCGAAGGCCATGCCCCAGCCGGCGCTGCCGGTGGCGTGGTTGCCGAACTGCTCGTTGTCGTCGTTGCGCACGCTGGCTTGCAACTGATGCGCGCCGAGGCGTCCCTGGTATTCGACGAACACGCCCGTGTTGTCGCGGCTGTCGACGCTGAAACCGGTGGTGCTGGTGATGTTGTCCTGCTGCCAGTCGCCACCGGTGGTCAGCAAGTGGCCTTCGGTGAGGGTGATGTCGGCCTGCACGGCCGCCGTGTCGCGCTGCGTATCGAAGGTGTTGACGAAGGTGCGGAGATCCGACGTGGCCGCATCACGGTAGTACGCGTCGGACTTGTCGTCGGCGCGGCCTGCCTGCACCGCGAGCTTGACGCGATCGCTCGCGTTCCAGGTGAGCTTGCCGCCGGCCACGCGTTGCGTGTTCTCCGCTTCATTGCCACCAAAAATGCTGCCGTCATATTCGTTATCGGCATCGGCGTTGAGGAAGTGGCCTTCCAAAGTCAGCGCCTCGGTGAGGTTCACACCGCCGCGCAGTGAGACGGAAACGTTGCGGTAGCCATCGTCGTCGGGTTCGTCAGCGAAACAGCCCTGGAACAAAGTGCCGGAACCACGGCAGGCATTGATGCCGTCGGTTTCCTGATACGCACCTTCGGCGCTGATCCAGCCGCGCTCGGTGCGGTTGCTGAAACCCGCGCTGGCTTCACGCAGATTGTTGCTGCCTCCGCCGATGCGGAAGTGCGGCGAGAAACCCAGACCGCCCGAGCGGGTGAAGATCTGGATCACGCCACCGATGGCTTCGGAGCCATACAGGCTGGAGCGCGGGCCGCGGACGATTTCGATGCGCTCGATCTGGTCAACCGGCAGGTCCTGGAACGAAGCCAGGCCCGCAGTGGCCGAACCGATGCGCACGCCATCCACCAGCACCAGCACGTGGTCGGATTCGGCGCCGCGCAGGAACACCGAAGTCAGCTTGCCGGCGCCGCCCTGGTTGGTCAGATTGATGCCGGCGCGGCCTTTCAGCAATTCCGGCAACGAGCGCGCCTGGGTGCGTTCGATCTCTTCGCGATTGATCACCTGCGCAGGTACCAGGCTGTCTTCGATGGCCACATCGGTACGCGTACCTGTGACAACGATCTTGTCCAGGTCGGTGGCGCCAGCGGAGATTTCTGCGGATGCGACGGCGGGCAGTGTCATCGCAATTGCAAGTGCGAGGACCTGGAATCGAGCGGAAGCTGAAAAGGGAACTAGAGTGGGAACAGAAACAGAAGCGAGGTACTGCATGACGAAGTTCTCCACCGCGCACGACCCGTACGCGGAATGGTGGGATGAAGTCGCAAGCAGTGGGGATTCGTCGTTGAAGACGCGCGCGAAGGCCCGCACGCGGACCGTCGCCGCAATGCCCGCCGCATCGCAACCAGTGAGCTCCAGGGCCGGTCTCCGGGCTTGCGAATGAACGTCGGGGACGTTCGGCCGTGGCGCCTTCCCATGCGGCATTCCTAAGGAAATGCCGGCAAATTCCGTAGAATTTGCTAACACAGTGGCGGATGCCGCGGTTGTCTTCGCTTACCGTTGCGGGGGCAGCGCCGGACTCGTCATGCACGACCTGGGTCGGATGGACTCACCGGCTTCCCGTTTCAACCCGTTGGCGCATGCCGCCGGGTCACCTTGAAGCGCGCGAAGTGTACGCGATGCGGGACTGGTGGGCATAGCCGCGCGTGGCGGTCAATCTTCGCGTTCGCGAGAATCGCCCGAGTCGTGGCGGTCGTCGTCGCCTTGCGAATCGAACAGGTTGAACGCCGGCGCGGTGTCGTGTTCCTGCGATTCGTGGTGCGTGGTGGTCACCGGCGAAGCGGCGGGACGTCCACGCGGTGCGGGCAGCAGGGCAGCTGCGGCTTCGTATTCGGCCACCAGCACCTGGCGGCGTTCCTCGGGCACTTCCTGCCAGTGGCAGTCGGCCAGCGCGCCTTCCAACGCGTACAGCAGATTGAGACTGGGACGAAAGCCCGCGCGCTTGACCCGCATGAACGCATCGACGGCGCCGGCCGCGGCCACATCCTCCTGCGTCCGCAATCCCACCTGGCGCAACCACGCGGCGGACTTGGGGCCGATGTTGCGCATTTTGACTGGCGGTGGGCTTGTCATTTGATCGATTCCAGGAAGGCGTGGGCAATGGCTTCAAGGCCGCGTTGATCTTCCTCGTCGAAGCGGTCGGTGCGGGGGCTGTCCAGATCGAGCACGCCGATCAGCCGGTCTCCCTTCACCAGGGGAACGACCAATTCGGAGCGCGAAGCCGCATCGCAGGCGATATGCCCGGGGAAGGCTTCCACATCGGCCACGCGCTGGGTCTGGCGGGTACGCGCGGCGGCGCCGCAGACGCCTTTGTCCAGGGCGATGCGCACGCAGGCGGGCAAGCCCTGGAACGGGCCGACCACCAGTTCGGTGCCATCGTAGAAATAGAAACCGGCCCAGTTGAGATCGGGCAGGGCGTGGTAGACCAGCGCCGACAGGTTCGCCGCGTTGGCGATACGGTCGGGTTCGCCGTCAATGAGCGCCCGTGCCTGGGCAACAAGTTGTGCGTACTGTTCCGGCTTGCTGCCGGACAGGGTCTGGGTGGCGAAGGACATGGTTCGATTCTATCCGTTAACCCGGAGCGGGCGTTCGAAGCAGGTGTTCCTGGCCCTTATCATTGCGCCAGTCCACAAGAGAACGGCAAATGACGCAGAAACCGGTAAGGGCGGCCCCGCGGACGACGTCTGGCGAACGCAACAACCGGCTGGACGCCTTCGTCGATGCCGCGTTCGCCTTCGCGGTCACGCTGCTGGTGATCTCGGCCGACCGTATTCCCGATACGGTTCAGTCCCTGTTGCTGGCGCTGAAGGCGGTGCCGGCCTTCGCCGCCAGTTTCATCATGGTCGCGCTGTTCTGGTACGCGCACGTGCGCTGGAGCCGGCGCTACCGGTTGGAAACCGTGCCGGCCACGTTGATGAGCCTGCTGCTGGTGTTTCTGGTGCTGGTCTACGTGTACCCGTTGCGGTTGTTGTTCGGCACTTTCTTCGCCTGGATCACCGGCGGCTGGCTGCCGATGCCGTTGCGGGATTTCTCTTACGGCAACGACGTGGTGTTGATGTTCATCGTCTACGGCATCGCCTTCGCTTCCATGTCGGCGTGCATGGCCGGTTTGTATGCGCATGCCTGGCTACGCCGCAGGCCGTTGCAACTGACGTCCGAAGAAGCCGCGGCAGCAACGGCCGATGTGGCTTCTTATTTGTTCTTCGTCCTCGCGGGGCTGGCCTCGGCGTTGATTGCCTGGAGTTTGCCGGACGCGCCGAAAGCCTGGCAGTTGGCGATCCCGGGCTTCCTGTATTTCCTGCTGTCGCTCACCGCATTGGTGGACGGGGCAGGACGGCGCTGGGGCCTGAGTCGCCTTCGCGCAAACAAACGCAAGGGCTGAACATGCGCGGTGTTTACGTCACCGGTACCGACACCGGCATTGGCAAGACCGTCGCATCGACTGCGCTGCTGCATGCGCTGCGTGCGAAGGGTGCGCGTGCGGTCGGCATGAAGCCGGTGGCCAGTGGTTGCTCATTCATCGGGGATCAGTGGCGCAACGAGGACGCGCTGGCGCTGCAGGCGGCAAGCGATCCGCAACCGCGCTACGTCGACCTAAACCCCTATGCCTTGCCATTGCCGTTGGCCCCTGAAATCGCGGCACGGGAAGCGGGTGTCGTGATCGGGATGGAGGTGCTGGTCGCCGCTTTCCAACGGTTGCAAGCCGATGCCGACACGCTGGTCGTGGAGGGCGTGGGAGGCTGGTCGGCGCCGCTGTCCGCCACGCTGGATCAGGTGGACCTGGTGCGTGCATTGCGCCTGCCCGTGGTGATGGTGGTAGGCATGCGGCTGGGCTGCATCAACCACGCACGGCTGACCGCGCGCGCCATTCTCGAGGACGGTTGTGAGCTGGTGGGGTGGATCGCCAATCAGATCGATCCCGAAATGGAGCGGCAGGACGAGAATTTCCGTCTGCTTACCAATCGCATGCCTGCGCCTTGCTGGGGAAGGCTGCCTTATGCCCCCACGATAGATCCGGCTGGACTATCGGATGCGCTGGCGTTCGATTGGCCTGCCAAATAGCAGAACCGCTGACGCTTCCTCCAGCACGCGCAATAAAAAACCCGGCAGCGTGGGGGCTGCCGGGTCGGTTGCGCAGAGGGAGGGGTCCGCGCAAAAAACGAAACGTATTGCTGAGTGATGCTTACTTGCCCTTGGCGGCCTTGGTCGCCTTGGCTACGGTCGCCTGCGCGGTTTCGCTGGCGGCTTCGAACTGGCTCTTGGCCAGCTGGCCAATGGCTTCGTTGGTCTTGAGGGTCAGGCCGATCACTTCCTGGCCGGCAGCGGCGACGCGCTCGGCATTTTCCTTGGCGATCTGCATGCCCTTCGGCCACACAGTCTTGTAGGCCTCGACATCGCGGATTTCGGACAGCTCGCCGAAGAACGCGGTGGTGGCTTCGATGTTCTTCTCGAAGGTCTTCAGCTGCACGCCGAAGATGGTCTCGGCATTTTCGAGGGCCAGACGGTTGGCGCGCGAAGCGGCAGCCGCGATCTGGTGGGTGAAGGTGGTGAACTGCTCATTCATCTGTGCGGACATGGGATGTCTCCTGAAAGGTTTATCGACTTGTTGCGGCGCAGCATACGCGCCCATTTGTTGCAACGCAACAACAGGCGTATGGAAAGCCGACGAACGGTCATGACCCGTTTAGAATCAAACGCTTGTATGGATTGATGTGAGTGGTAGGAGCGGGCCTTGCCCGCGATGCTTTTCCGGGATTTCAGACCAAGCGCATCGCGGGCAGGGCCCGCTCCTACAGGGTCAGCCGCGGTAGCGGCAGCCGGACGTGCAGGTCTCGTGGATCACGACTTCACTCAGCGCGGGCAGGACGGGCTTGAGCCGGTCCCAGACCCAGATGGCCAAACGCTCGCTGGTGGGATTGTCCAGACCTTCGATGTCGTTGAGGTAGTGGTGGTCCAGCTGTTCGTAGAGCGGTTTGAAGGCGGACTTGATGTCGCCGAAGTCCATGACCCAGCCGGTGTCCGCGCCCGGTGCGCCGCTCACGTGAATCTCGATGCGGAACGAATGCCCGTGCAGGCGCGCGCACTTGTGGCCGGGTGGCACGTTGGGAAGACGGTGGGCCGCTTCCAGGGTGAAGACTTTGAATATGTCCATGGCAGGCATTGTAGTTGTGTGGGTTGGGGCCGAAGAAGGCCCGGATGGCCGAGCAATATTCAAAGGTCGTCATCCCGGCGAACGCCGGGACCCAACTATCGGCGAGCAGGTGTTTCTGCATCCGGAAAGCGTCGGACATGCTCAGCCACGGCGTCCGCGGGACGTTACTCCATTCGCGACCGTCGACTCACTCAGCTGGCGACATAAAAAAGGCCGACCCGAAGGCCGGCCTTACATGAGACGACTACGGCGATCAGCGTGCCGGACGCGCGCCGCCCTGACCATACGGGTTGGGGCTGCGGGCGCGATCGCGCTGGCCGCCCCCGGGGGCGCCGGCGCTACGCTGCTTCGGACCGGCATGCGCATGGCGCGGCGCATCGGAATGCGGGCGACGTGCGGTGCTGGCGCGGCGCGGCGCGTTGTTGCCGCCCGGACGCTCGTTCGGCGGGTTGTCGTTGCCCCAGCGGATCGGACGCATCGGTTCGAAACCGGGCACGTCGCGGATTTCCACATCGCGCTTGAGCATGCGGGTGATCGCACGCAGCAGCTTGGCTTCGTCCTGTGCGACCAGCGAGATCGCTTCGCCCTGCGAACCGTTGCGGCCAGTGCGGCCGATGCGGTGCACGTAGTCTTCGGCGACCATCGGCAGGTCGTAGTTGATCACGGTCGGCAGCTGGTCGATGTCGATACCGCGCGCGGCGATGTCGGTGGCCACCAGCACGTTGATGCGGCCGGCCTTGAAGTCCTTCAACGCGCGGATACGGGCGCCCTGGCTCTTGTTGCCGTGGATGGCCGCGGCCTTGATGCCGGATTGTTCCAGGTACTTGGTCAGCTTGTCGCAGCCGTGTTTGGTGCGGCCGAAAACCAGCGTCTGCTTGCGCGAATCGGCAGCCAGGATGTGCAGCAGCAGCTCGCGCTTGCGGGTGCCGTCGACCGGGTGCACGCGGTGGCTGATGGTGTCGGCCACGGTGTTGCTGGGGGTGACCTGGATCTGCTTGGGCTCGTGCATGAATTCCATCGCCAGCTGTTTGATGCTGTCGACGAAGGTCGCCGAGAACAGCAGCGTCTGCCGGTTCTGCTTCGGCAGCTTGGTCAGGATGCGCTTGATCGCGGGCAGGAAGCCCATGTCGAGCATGCGGTCGGCTTCGTCCAGCACCAGGATCTCGATGCCCGACAGGTCCACGTTGCGGCGGTCCATATGGTCGATCAATCGGCCCGGGGTGGCGACGATCAGGTCCACGCCACGACGCAGCGCGTCCTGCTGCGGACCCATGCCGGCGCCGCCGTAGATGGTGGTGCTGGGGATGCGCAGGTACTTGCTGTAATCACGCAGGCTGTCGTGCACCTGCACGGCCAGTTCGCGGGTGGGGGCCAGGATCAACGCGCGCGGCTTGCGCTGGCCGTTGACCGCCTGCGGCGAGGTGCCCAGGTGCTGCAGCAGCGGCAGGCCGAACGCAGCGGTCTTGCCGGTGCCGGTCTGCGCGCCGGCCATGAGGTCGTGGCCGGCCAGGGCCAGCGGAATGGCCTGGGTCTGGATGGGGGTGGGGGTGTCGTAACCCTGTTCGGCCAGGGCACGCAGCAGGAAGGGCGAAAGCCCGAGGTTTTCAAAAGACATGCGAAGAAGCTCCAGATTCCGCGATCAAAACGGCAGCAGGCGCCCACATAAAGCGGACGGCCGAAGACCAATGAGGATCGAGGTATTACCCGAAGCGTTCCCGATGAACCGCGCTGCGAGAAATGAATGCGGCCGGCGCCAAAGCGGCGGGGCCGTATCTGCAAGGCGAATGGCGTCGGAGTGGGGGCGGGCGCATCGGTCGCTAAAGAGACCTGAGGCGCCGGCGATCCCGAAGGGAAACGGACGGCCGCTTGCAAACGGGGCGTACTGTAACCGATTGCAGCGGCGGGCGCTTGGACGATTCGTCCAATCTGTTCAGAAATCAACCAGGCGTATTATCAGGCCATGTCTCACTATTGCCTCCATTCGACGTGACTCCGCGCCCCGACCCAATGGCTTCAAAGCCGGACAAGGCGTTCGCGGTGGCCGCGATTGGCGCGCGTTCCCGTCACCATGGCGACCACGACTGCACCGGTTGCCTGGTGCGCCATCTGGCGGTCTGTACGGCGCTGCCTCCGGGCCAGGCCGAAGTGCTGGACGCTATGGCCGGCGATGTGCGCCTGCAGGCCGGACAGTTGCTGGCCCGCGAAGGCGAGGCCAGGCGCTATGTGTTTACCGTCACCGCCGGCGCCCTGCGCCGGATCCGGGTGCTGGCCGATGGCCGCCGCTTGGTGGCGGGATTCCTGATGCCGGGCGATTTCATCGGCTTCAGCGGCGCCTCGCACTACCGGCATTCGATCGAGGCCATCACCGACAGCGTGCTGTGCTCGATTGCGCAGAAGGACATGCGCGAACTGTGCGGGGACAATCCGGAACTGGAACACGAACTGCTGGAGCGCGCCTGCGTGGAGCTGGACGCCACCCGCAACAACCTCATGTCGTTGGCGCGAATGACGCCTCTGGAACGACTGGCCGGGTTCCTGATGGATATGGCGGCGCGGCGCCAGCGGTTGGGGATCACCGATAACGAACTGGTGTTGCCGATGACCCGCGCCGATATCGCCGACTATCTGGGACTGACCGTGGAAACGGTGAGCCGCAGCTTCACCAAACTGCGCCAGGACGGGACTATTGCAGCCCGCGATCCGCATCGCATCGAATTGCTGGACAAGGAACGGTTAAGGGCGTTGGCTGAAGCCACAGGCTGATTCTTTTTTCTCCTTTCCGGAGAAGTGCGCGGAGAGCTTTCCGGGCGATTAGGGCAACAAGAAAACCACTTCGGACTTCGCGCGTCGAAGCGTCCGTGTGGGCCTGAAATGCCATGCCCTCACACCCCAAGGGTGCTTGCTGCACGGCGTCCGGCGCTTCGCGCCACCTTCTCCCGGAGGGAGAAGGGAAGCAGGAGCACCCGCCGGCCGGCATGATGAAGTTACGGCAGCTCAGGAAAAAATTTGCCGTTCGTCAGTCGATAGCGTTGATGCACCACGCCCGGCGGCAGTTCGTCGTGACTGACCATCAGCACGCTGCGTGATCCGCTGGCTGCGGCGATGTCCAGCAACAGGGCGTTGGCGGTATCGGTGTCCAGGCCTTCGGTGGGTTCGTCCAGCAACAGAACCGGCGTCTCTCGCAGCAGCGCACGGGCCAGCGCGATGCGGCGGGATTGTCCGGTGGAAAGCGTCGCGCCCTGTTCGCCGATCCATGCCTCCAGCCCATCGGGCAATGCGCGGATCGTGGCCTCCATCTTCACTTGCGACAGCGCAGACCAGAGTCGTGCATCGTCCGCCTCCGGCGCGCCCATGCGCAGGTTGTCGCGCACGCTGCCGGCGAATACCGGCGCGTCCTGCGGCAGCCACGCGATGTGCGCGTGCCAGTCCGACGACGAGAATTCGCGCAGGTCGATATCGCCATAGCGCACGGACCCCGATTGCGGATCGCACAGCCGAAGCGCCAGCGCCAGCAGCGAACTCTTGCCGGCACCGCTATCGCCCTGCAGTGCGATGCGCTGTCCTGGCGCCAGGCTCAGGGAAGTGGAGCGCAGCACATCGCGTGCTTCTTCTGGCCAATGAAACGACAATTCACGGAACTCGAGCGTCTGCTGCGAGGGGACCGCGCGTGGCATCGCGGGTTCCTGCACCCCCGGCGCCTGGTTCGCGATCTGAGAAAGGCGTTGTTCCGACGCGCGCGCCGCCTGCAGCGATTGCCAGGCCAGGCCCATGCCGGCGGCAGCTTCGTACACGGCTAAGCCCATGAAGAACAGACCGCCTGCCGCTGCGGCAGAAAGACGTCCGGCATGCGCGGCGTCGAGCAGCAGCCAGAGCAGGGCAGGCAGCGAGAACGCGACCACCGACGCGTGCAACAGCACGCCGGAGGCGAGCCGACGACGACGTTGCAGTTCCACCCGGCCCGCGTCGGCACTCGCGCTGTCGATGCGCTCGATCCAGGTGTCCACTGCGTCCAGTGCCGCCAGGTCGGTCGCGCCTTCCAGGCCTTCCAGTACCACCGTGCGCAGTTCGGACCGCGCGCGCGCGCGGTCCTGTTCCAGTGCATTGGTCCGGCGGCTGATCGTCCACGGTATGCCGACGGTCAGGGCCAGCAACACCAGCCCAAGTAACAGGCCTGCAGTCGGCAGCGCGGCCGTGGCCACGATCACCGCGACCAGCGCCAAACCACCGAACGCGAGCAGCGGGCCGAGCGCGCGGACCAGCAGCCCGTCGACGTTCTCGATGTCGGCTACCAGTCGCGCCAGCAGATCGCCGACGCGATGGCGGCCCAGTCCCAGCGGCGCCAGCGGCAGCACGCGCCTGAAGAAATCCACGCGCAGGTCGCGTGCGATGCGCAGGGTGACGTCGTGGCCCAGCAGTTTCTCGGCATAGCGCGACAAGATGCGCACGAAGGTGAGCGCGCGGATGCCCGCCGAGGGACCGAAGAAATTGAAGCCCATGGCGGTGACGCCGGCCAGCGCGGCCGCGGTCAGAAAGTGTCCTGCCAGCCCGAGTAGCGCCGTACCCGCGAGCAAGGTCAGCAACAGCAGGAACAGGGTCAGCGCGATGGCGCGCGCATGCAGGCGGAAGACCGGGTTCATGCCGCGTCCTCCGCGTTGCCCATGACGCCTTGCGGCAACCACAGCACCTGGCCGGCCATCTGCATCGCCGCCGCGCTGTGGGTCGCGATGACCAGCGTGCGTCCGCGCGCGAAAACAGCGAGTGCGGCGAGCAGCGCCGCTTCGGTGTCGGGATCCAGGAACGCGGTTGGTTCGTCCAGCAACAGCAATTGCGGATCGCGCAGGAACACGCGCGCCAGGGCGATGCGCCGCGCTTCGCCGCCGGACAGGCCGAAGCCGCGTTCGCCGATGGGCGTATCGAGTCCCTGCGGTAATTTGTCGACGAAGCGCATTACCTGCGCGGCCTTGGCCGCCGCTCGCAATGCCTGGTCGCTGGCATGCGGCGCGGCCATGCGCAGGTTGTCGGCGATGCTGCCCTGGAACAGGAATGGCCGTTGCGGCGCGTAACCGATGCGCATGTCTGCGGGTATCGATAGTCGCCCCTCGCTGGCGGGCAGCCAGCCGGTCAGTGCGTCCAGCAGCGTGCTCTTGCCGCAACCACTGGGGCCGGCAAGGGCGAGGCGTTCGCCAACGGCCAGTTCGAAGGAAAGGTTCCTCAGTACCTCGCGATGCGCGCCGAGTGGTCGCAGGCCGAGTTTTTCTGCGCGAATGATTTCGGCGCGCCCGGCTTCTGTAGGAGCGGGCCCTGCCCGCGATGCTTCTACTTCATCCGACCGAAGAGCATCGCGGGCAGGGCCCGCTCCTACAAAAACCGTTTCGATTTCGTCGAGTGCCGCCAGCGCATTGGCACGGTCGTGATAGTGCAGGGCCAGGCGCCGCAGTGGCGCGTAGTACTCCGGCGCCAGCAGCAGACAGAACACGCCCATGCCCAGCGTCAACGGCGAGTCGCGCAAGTCCAGCATGCCCAGGTAGCTCAGTCCCAGATAGACCGCCACCATCGCCACGCTCAGCGAGGCGAAAAACTCCAGCACGGCCGAGGACAGGAATGCGATCCGCAATACTTTCAAGCTGCGTTCGCGCACGCCTTCGGCCGCGTCGCGCAGGCTGGCCAGCTCCGCTCCGCCGCGCCCATACAGGCGGATCAGGCCCAGGCCGCGCAGCCGGTCGGCGAAATGCCCGCCCATCCGCGCCAAGGCCCGCAGCTGGCGGCGGCTGGCGGCTTCGGCGCCCCAGCCCACCAGCATCATGAAGATTGGAATCAGCGGCAGCGTCACCAGCAGGATCGTGCCGACGATGCGATCAACAAAGAACACGGCCGCCAGCACTGCCATCGGCACCGCGACTACTTCCAGGCGCGCGAGTCGATAGCCACCGAAATAGCCTTCCATGGCATCGGCATGGGTGCCCATCAGTTCGGCCAGTTCGCCGCTGCGTCGCTGCCGCAACCACAAAGGACCGCGCTCCGTCAGTCGGCGGATGATCTGTTTGCGCAGGTCCAGGCGGATCGCTTCAACCGCCGTATCGGCGAAGTGCCGCGCGGCCCAGCCCAATGCGGCACGCAGCAAGCCCACGAGCAGCAACGCGGCCAATGCCGCCACGTAGTCGCTGGTGGAAGCCTGCTGCGCCAGCACCTGTTGAATGCACCAGGCGATGATCGCGGCCTGGGGCATTAGCAGCCAGCCGGACAGCACCGTGCACATGCCCGCGCGGCGCAGATCGCTTGCCGCAGGTTGGCCCAGCGCCTCCAGCCTCGAGAGCCGGGCCTTGCGGTCTTCGCGACCCAAGTCAGCATCTGGCATTTCCGCAGGCAGGCCGCTCATGTGGGAAGCGGCGTGCAACCCAGCAACACCAATGCCCCGTGCAGCGCGGGGACTTGCATCAGCCAGGGCGAGGCCAGCGTGATCAGCCCCGCCACCAGTACCAGGCCCGCAGCGGTGCGACGCAGTACGGGCCGCTGCAACCAGCGGCCCAGACGCGCGCCGGACCAAGTCAGGGGAATCATCATCGGCAGCGTGCCCAGGCCGAAGGCGAGCATGGTCAGTGCGCCGTTCTGCGCGCTGGCCTGCAGCCACGCGGCGGTGAGCAGGCTCATGCTCAGCCCGCAGGGGAGCCAGCCCCAGAGCATGCCCAGCGCGATCCGTCGCCATGCGCGATCAGCGGGCAGCAGGCGTCGCTGTAGCGGTTGCAGCAGTCGCCAGAAACGCGCGCCCGCACGGGGCAGAAAGTTCAGGCGGCCAGCGTGGCCCAGCAGTCGCAGCGCGACCACCACCAGCACCAGCCCGACCGCCATGCGCAGGCCCAGGGCCAGCGCATCGATCCGCCACAACTGCAGCAAGCCGCCTCCGAACCCGCCCACGATGCCGCCGGCCAACAAATAACCACCCACGCGCCCCAGGTTCACCTGCACCGCTTGCAACCAGCCGCCGCCGGGCGACAAGGCGGAGAAGCCAGTGGCGATGCCGCCGCACATTGCGGCGCAGTGCAGACCACCCAACAAACCGCCCAGCAGCGCGGCCAGCAGTACCAGCCAGTCAATCGGCATCGTGCTTTTCCGGTTCCGGCACCGCGGCTGGTGGTGCCGGCGCATCGGCCTTGTCGTCGCGCAGGATGTCCAGGGCCGGCGTGTCCAGGTCATCGAACTGGCCACCGCGCACCGCCGCCACGAAGGCCCAGATGGCCAGGCCCAGCAATGCCAGGCTGATCGGCACCAGCAGCAGCAGGCTGTTCATAGCGGAATCCTTTCGGGAATCAGACGGGTGAGGCGCAGTGCGTTCACCGTGACGATCAACGAGGATAGCGCCATTCCCAGCGCCGCCAGCCACGGCGTGACCCAGCCGGCCGCGGCCAGCGGCAAGGCGAGCACGTTGTAACCGATCGCCCAGCCCAGGTTCTGGTGGATGACGCGCCGCGTGCGCCGGGCCAGCGCAATGGCGGCGGGAATGCGTTGCAGCGTGGTGCCGGTCATTACCAGGTCGGCCGAACGCTGCGCCAGCGGCGCGCCTTCGCCCATGGCGATGGACACGTCCGCGCCGGCCAGCACCGGCGCATCGTTCAGGCCGTCACCGACCATGGCTACGATGCGGCCCCGTGATTGCAGCAACCTGACCAGTGCGAGTTTGTCCTCAGGCGACTGGCGTGCATGCGGATCGGGAATCCCGAGCGCGGCGGCCATGCGGCTGACCGCGTGTTCGCCATCGCCGCTGGCCAGATGCACCGTCAGTCCTTCGGCTCGCAGCGCCTCCAGCGCCGCATGCGCATCGTCGCGTGGCCTTTCCAGCAGGCTGAAGCGCGCGACACCCTGCTTGCCATCGCCCAGCCACAGGTGGCCGTCGTCCTCGCGCGCAGCGGCGAAGTCCGCACGACCCAGCCGCCAGTGCGCGCCCGCGACTTCACCGTGGATGCCCAGCCCGGGAACCGCTTCGACATGCTGCGCAATCCATTCACCGGCAGGTTTTGCCGAAGCGAAGGCGGCGGCGATGGGATGCCCGCTGTCGCGCTCCACTGCTGCAGCAATGGCCAGCGCCTGGGCTTCATCGAATCCGCCGAAGGTTTCCACGCCATCCAGCCCGGGCTGCGAATCGCCCAGCGTGCCGGTCTTGTCGAACACGATGTCGGTGGCACGCGCCAGCACGTCCAGTGCATTGGCGCGCGTGGACAGCACGCCCAACCGCGCCAGGCTGCCATGGGCGGCCGCCAGTGCGGCGGGGACCGACAGCGACAGCGCGCAGGGGCAGCTGATCACCAGCAGCGCCAGGGTGACTTCGAAGGCGCGCTCCGGTGCGTGGTATTGCCAGTACGCGTAGGTAGCCGTCGCGCACAGCAGCAGTGCGATGACGAAATGGTGGCCGATGCGGTCCACCCACTGGGCCAGGCGCGGTCGGTGCGCCTGGGCCTGGTCCACCAGCCGCGACAGTTGCGACAGCCGCGTCGCGCTGCCGGTTTCGGTGACGCGGATGCGCGCGGGCCGTTCGCGGCAGGTGGTGCCTGCATAGACCCCCGCGCCCGCCGGCTTGGACACCGGTTTCGATTCGCCGGTGAGCAGCGCTTCCTCGAACGCGGCGCCGCTGTCCAGCAGCACGCCATCGGCCGGCACGCTGTCGCCGGCGGCGACGCGCACCACATCGCCGGTGCGCAGTGCGCTCAGCGGTACCGATTCGCGCCCGCCGTCGTCGCCTTCGCGTACTGCGAACGCAGGCCGCGCCCGCGCAAGTGCATCGACCTGGGCGGTGGCGAGGTTGCGCGCGCGCTGTTCCAGCATGCGTGCGGTCAGCAGCAGGAACACGAACATCACCGCCGCGTCGTACCAGACGTGCGGCCCGCCGCGGATGGTCTCGGCCAGGCTGGCAAAGTACGCCAGCAGGGTGGAGGTGGCAATCAACGTATCCATGCCCAGATAGCGGTTGCGCAGTTCACGCCAGGCGCCGAGCAGGAACGGCCAGCCCGCGTAGAAGACCACCGGGGTGGACACCAGGAACGTCAGCCAGCGGAAGAAATCGCGCGTCGGCACCGGCATGGTGTTGCCGGTATCCAGGTACAGCGCTTCGGCCAGCATCATCGCCTGCAGCGTGCCCAGGCCGGCTACGCCCAGCCGCAGCAGCCAGCGTTTGCGTTCGGCCAGCCGCGCCTGTTCGCGCGCCTCGCCCGTGGCCAGGTAGGGCCGGTAGCCCAGCAGCGCCAGACGCTGCAGCAGATGCGACAAGGCGACCTGGCCCGGTTTCCAGGCGATGCGTATGCGTCCGGTCACCGCATTGGCGGAACTGTCGATCACGCCCGGCTCGCGGCCCAGCGCGCGGTCGATCAACCAGGCGCAGGCCGCGCAGCGCATGCCATCGGTCAGCAGGATGATCTCGCGACCCTGATCGATGAGGTGGCTGTGTTCGTCCAGCAGTTCGGCGCGGTCCCAGATCGACAGGTCCATGGGTTCGGTGCCGACGCGCGCGGCCAGCGCGCTGCGCAGCTTGTAGTAATCGCCCAGATCGGAAACGCGGATCCATTCGGCCGCCGCCGCGCACCCTTCGCAGCAGAACGCCTGTTCCTGGCCGTCCACCTGCAGGCGTGCGGGAGTGGCTGGAAGGGGTTCGCCGCAGTGGTAACAGCCCGATGGCCGGGAGCCTTCCATCGCCTGGTCAATCGGCCTTGATCGAAGGCGCCAGGCGCGCGGCATGCTGCTGGCCGCGCAGGCGTCCGCGCAGACGCCAGCTGCCATCGGGGGATTGCAGCTGCAGGACCCAGTCGTGCGACGGATCGAGACTGCTTGCGGCCTGCCAGCCGCGTGCGGTGGGGGCCAGTTCCACCTGCAGGTCGGCGCTGGCCTGGGAGGGATGCGACAAGGTCAGGCGCAGCGGCTGCTTGCGGTCGAAATCGCCGGTGGCCGGCAGTATCTCCAGCACGCCTTCTTCGGCGCGCAGCACCGCGCTGAGCTTGCGCTGGCCGGCCAGGCTGTCCGGCCCCAGGTTGGAAGTCTGGATCTGGGCCACGCGCTGGACGTCGTCGCTGACCGTATCGGCGCCGCCGGAACGCACCGCCGTCACCACCAGCGACACCCCGGCCACAATCGAGGCCAAGGGCAGGCCGAAGACCAGCCAGACCATCGGCTCGCGCCAGAAGGGTTTTTTCTCAGTCATTGCACCGGTCCGAAGTAACTGCTGTCGATGGTCTTGCTGGAATCGCCATCCAGGCGCTCGACATGGAAGCGTATGTCATGTCGGCCGCCGATGCTGTCCGGCGCGGTGACGATAAGCGGTAAGGACAACACCTGTTCGGAACCGGCCTCCACGGTGCGCTCGTCGTTGCGCAGGGCGATGCCCGGTGTCGTCGATTCCAGGCCGATGCGGTAGCGGTGCGGCTGCTGGTCCTTGTTGATCAGCTTGAGCACATAGCTGTTCTCGATGCGGCCGTCGCCCACGTCGCGGTACAGCGCGTTGCGGTCGCGCAGCACCTCGGCGATCAGCTCGCTGCGGTGGCCCACGCCCCAGGCCCAGCCGGCCACCAGGGCCAGCAGGATCGCGCCGTACACGAAGATGCGCGGGCGCAGTACGCGGGTCGGCTTGCCGTCGATGGCGTTCTGCGTGGCATAGCGGATCAGGCCGCGCTCGTAGCCCATCTTGTCCATCACCTCGTCGCAGGCGTCGATGCAGGCGCCGCAGGCGATGCACTCGTATTGCAGGCCATTGCGGATGTCGATGCCGGTGGGGCAGACCTGCACGCAGATCGTGCAGTCGATGCAATCGCCCAATTCCTCGAAGGCGAATTTGGGCAAGGGTGCGGCGACCACACCGGCACCGGCGAAAGTGATGGTGCCGTGCGCCTGCAGGCGGTTGTCGGCGGCGGTGGGGTGCTGGTTGGCGCGGAACACGTAATCGTAGGCCGTGACCTTGTCCAGCAAACCACGCGCGCGTTGCAGCACGCTGCCCAGGCCACGCTTGCGCGGGCCGCGCGGTTCGCCGCGCATCGGGTCATAGGCGATCAGCAGAGTGTTGCGGTCGAACATCGCGCTCTGGAAACGCGCATACGGACACATGTACTTGCACACCTGCTCGCGCAGGAAACCGGCATTGCCCCAGGTGGCCAGGGCATAGAACAGCACCCAGAAGGTTTCCCAGCCGCCCCAGCCCAGCGGCGCGCGCGCGGCCAGGTCGGTGATCGGCGTGAAGAAGCCGACGAAGGTGAAGCCGGTCCACAGCGCCAGCACCAACCACAGGAAATGTTTGCTGCCCTTGCGCAGGAATTTTTCCCGGTTCCATGGGCCCGCATCCAGCTTCATCCGCTTGTTGCGGTCGCCTTCGGTCTTGCGCTCTATCCACAGGAAGACTTCGGTCCACACCGTCTGCGGACAGGCGTAGCCGCAGAACAGGCGCCCGGCCAGCGCGGTGAAGAAGAACAGCGCCATGGCCGCGATGATCAGCAGCAGTGCCAGGAACAGGAAATCCTGCGGCCAGAAGGTCATGCCCAGCACGTGGAACTTGCGCGCCGGCAGGTCGAACAGCACCGCCTGGCGCCCGTCCCAGCGCAGCCACGGAAACACGTAGAACATGCCCAGCAGCCAGAACACCGCGGCCACGCGCAGGCGGTTGAGCCGGCCGGACACATCGCGCGGGTAGATCTTGCGTTCGCTGACGTAGAACGAATTGCCGCCTGAGTCCACGATGTCCAGCGGGATACGACGGTCGCTCATGGGCTGCCTCCGGTGACCTGCCGGACCGGCAGGAGGCGTGAGGTGTTGCGGGCAGGAACGGAAGGCATGGAGTTCACGGATTTGGCTTTGCCGGTTTGGCCGCGCGAGTCGCGGCCGCGGGGAGGCATGGCGGGGTAGGCGTGGCGGCGGGCGTCATGGGTCGCCCGCATGCCCTCTTTCAATCGGGCGGCAACGCGCGGTTGAAGCGGCTGGACGGGCGCAGCAGGATCCAGGTGAACAGGCTGGACGATGCCGTGGCCAGCCAGAACATGAAAAAACCCACCGTGTAGCCGAGTTCCCGGCTGATCGGCAGGCGTGGGAAGGTCAGGTCGCGCAGGGCCAGCGGATCGACAAAGGCGAAGAACACCATGGTCGATACGCCCGCGGCGAAGAAGCTGGGCCACAGGATCGCCCCAACGCGCTGGGCCAGCGGACGTTGGGGATGATCGAGGCGCGGTTCGCTGAAATCGGTCACTGCGCGCTGCCGGCGGCGGCTTCAGGGGGCTTGTTGGACAACGACCAGACATAGGCGGCCACCAGCCTGACCCGTGTTTCGCCCAGCAAATCGCGATGCGCCGGCATCTGCCCGTGGCGACCCTGGGTGATGGTCTTGACCAGGCTTTCCTTGCTGCTGCCGTACATCCAGTAGTTGTCGGTCAGGTCGGGTGCGCCCAGGTCCTGATTGCCCTTGCCGTCGACGCCATGGCAAGCCGCGCAGACGCCTTCGAACAGCTTCTTGCCGCGCGTTGCCAGATAGTCGCGTTGCGCTTCCGGGTGCGGCAGGCTGCGCACGTAGGCCACGGTGTAGTCCACCGCTTCGGGGCCGTCCATGCTGGTCAGCACCGTTCCCCATTCGGGCATCACGCCGTCGCGGCCGTCCAGCACCGTTTGCAGGATCTGATCGGGCGAGCCGCCCCAGTTCCAGATCTTGTCGGTCAGGTTGGGGTAGCCATTGGCGCCCTGCGCCGACGAGCCATGGCAGGTGGCGCAGTTGTTGCTGAAGATCGAGCTTCCCAGCGCCATCGCCTTGGGATCCTGCGCCAGCACCGGCAGCGCCTTGTCCTCGAACGGGGCGAAGGTCTTGGCCAGCTTGGCGTCTTCGACCGCCTTGTCCTTGGCGTGTTCGCCTGCCGAAGACCACTTGTCGAAGCCCTGGAAGCTGCCCAGCCCGCCGTACCAGGCGAAGTAGCCGATGCCGTAGACGATGGTCAGGTAGAAAAGGTTGATCCACCAGCGCGGCAACGGCTTGTTGTATTCGGTCAGATCCCCGTCCCAGACATGGCTGGTTTCCTCGGGCGCCGGGTCACCGGGCCTGCGACGTGCCGTCCACCACAGCAACCACAGGCACCCGACGATGTTCAGGGCCACCAGCACGATCACGTACCACGACCAGGTTGTGCTCATCATTGGCCGTTCTCCCCGTCACTGTCTTCCAGCGGCAGGCGTGCCGCCTCATCGAAATCTGCCTTGCGCGCGGGGCGCCAGACCCATATCCAGCCGGTGATGAACAGCACCAGCAACACCAGCGTCACGATTCCGGACCACATGGCTCAGCCCCCCTTCGGTGCGTTTTTGCCGAGCGCCTGCAGATATGCGACGACGGCATCGAGTTCGGTCTTGCCATCCACATCCGCCGCCGCCGCCGCGATCTCTTCATCGCTGTACGGATCACCCAGTCGTTGCAGGGTCTTCATGCGCTGGCCGACCTCGGCGCCGTCCACGCTGTTCTTCGCCAGCCAGGGGAAGCCGGGCATGTTGGATTCGGGCACGACGTCGCGCGGATTGTTGAGGTGCACGCGGTGCCAGTCGTCCGAATAACGCCCACCCACGCGCGCCAGATCGGGTCCGGTGCGCTTGCTGCCCCACTGGAACGGACGGTCGTAGACCGATTCGCCAGCCAGCGAGTAGTGGCCGTAGCGTTCGCTTTCGAAACGCAGCGTGCGCACCATCTGCGAGTGGCAGTTGTAGCAACCCTCGCGCACATAGACATCGCGCCCGGCCAGTTGCAGCGCCGGATAGGGCTTGACTCCTTCCAGCGGCTTGATCGCTTCGGCCTGGTACATCAGCGGCACGATCTCGGCCAGGCCACCGAAGGACACCGCCACCGCAATCAGGACCGCCATCAAGCCGACGTTCTTTTCGATTTTCTCGTGTGAATTTCCGTTGCTCATGTCAGGTCCTCAAGCGCGCGCTTCGGAAACATCGGGCTGCAGGATCGGCAGCGGGGCTGTCGAGCGTGCCGTCTGGAAGGTCTTCAGCACGTTCCATGCCATCAGACACATGCCGCCCAGCGCCAGCACGCCCCCGCTCAGGCGGATCAGGTAGTAGGGATAGGTGGCGTTGAGCGATTCGACGAAGCTGTAGGTCAGCGTGCCGTCGTCGTTGGTCGCACGCCACATCAGGCCCTGCATCACGCCGGCGATCCACATCGAGGCGATGTACAGCACCACGCCGATGGTGTGCATCCAGAAGTGGGCGTCGATGGCCTTCACCGAGTACATCTGTTCGCGGCCCAGCAGGCGCGGGAACATGGCGTATAGCGCGCCGACCGAGATCATCGCCACCCATCCCAGCGCACCGGCGTGCACATGGCCCACGGTCCAGTCGGTGTAGTGGCTCAGCGAGTTGACCGTCTTGATCGACATCATCGGACCTTCGAAGGTCGACATCATGTAGAACGACAGCGAGACGATCAGGAACTTCAGGATCGGGTCGGTGCGCAGCTTGTGCCACACGCCCGAGAGGGTCAGCACGCCGTTGATCGCGCCGCCCCAACTGGGCGCCAGCAGGATCAACGAGAACACCATGCCCACCGACTGCGCCCAGTCCGGCAGCGCGGTGTAGTGCAGGTGATGCGGACCGGCCCACATGTACACCGCGATCAGCGCCCAGAAGTGCACGATGGACAGGCGGTAGGAGTACACCGGTCGTCCGGCCTGCTTGGGCACGAAGTAGTACATCATTCCCAGGAAGCCGGCGGTCAGGAAGAAACCCACCGCGTTGTGTCCGTACCACCACTGCACCATCGCATCCACCGCGCCGCTGTACACCGGGTAGGAATGCAGCAGTCCGCTGGGCAGAGCCAGGCTGTTGATGATGTGGAGCAGGGCCACGGCGATGATGAAGGAGCCGTAGAACCAGTTCGCCACGTAGATGTGCTTGACGTTGCGCTTGACGATGGTGCCGAAGAACAGCACCCCGTAAGCCACCCAGACCACCGCGATCAGGATGTCGATCGGCCAGATCAGTTCGGCGTATTCCTTGCCCTGGGTCAGGCCCAAAGGCAGGGTGACCGCCGCGGCCACGATGACCAGCTGCCAGCCCCAGAACACGAAGGCCGCCAGCTTGTCCGACAGCAGCCGTACGTGGCAGGTGCGCTGCACCACGTACAGGCTGGTCGAAAACAGCGCGCTGCCGCCGAAGGCGAAAATCACCGCATTGGTGTGCAGCGGCCGCAGGCGGCCGTAGCTCAGCCACGGCAGATCGAAATTGAGCGCGGGCCAGTACAGTTGGGCGGCGATCAGCACCCCCACCAGCATGCCCACTATTCCCCAGACCACGGTCATCACGGCGAACTGCCGCACCACTTTGTCGTTGTAGGTCCCCTGGACGCCTTGCATGCGGCCCGCTCCTCAGCTTTGTGGCAGGCATGCTCCCATGCATGCACCCATGCCTCATTGATCTGGATCAATGAGGCGTCCATCGATCCATGATCCACTTGCGTCCGCTAGAAAACGCTTTGGGCGGGCGTACACTCTCCCTAGTCGCCGCCGGGACACCCCCATGCCAGACATGATCGTTGTAGAGCTCTCGCGCCTGCAGTTCGCGCTGACCGCGATGTACCACTTTCTGTTCGTGCCGCTCACGCTGGGCCTGTCCTTCATGCTCGCGATCATGGAAAGCGTCTACGTGATGACCGGGCGCGACATCTGGCGGCGCATGACGATCTTCTGGGGCACGCTGTTCGGCATCAATTTCGCCATGGGCGTGGCCACCGGCATCGTCATGGAATTCCAGTTCGGCATGAACTGGTCCTACTACAGCCAATACGTAGGCGACATCTTCGGCGCGCCGCTGGCCATCGAAGGATTGATGGCGTTCTTCCTGGAAGCGACCTTCGTCGGCCTGTTCTTTTTCGGCTGGGACAAATTGTCCAAGGTGCAGCACCTGATGGTGACCTGGCTGGTCGCGCTGGGCACCAATTTCTCGGCGTTGTGGATTTTGATCGCCAACGGCTGGATGCAGTACCCGGTCGGCGCGACGTTCAACCCGGACACCATGCGCATGGAAGTCACCGACTTCATGGCGGTGCTGTTTAACCCGGTGGCGCAGGCCAAGTTTGTGCATACGGTCAGCGCGGGCTATGTGCTGGGCGCGGTGTTCGTGACCTCGATCAGCGCCTTCTACTTGATGCGCGGCCGGCATGCGGACCTGGCCAAGCGTTCGATGGCGGTGGCGGCGAGCTTTGGTCTGGCCGCTGCGCTGTCAGTAGTGGTGCTGGGCGACGAGAGCGGCTATATCGCTGGCGAAAACCAGAAGATGAAACTGGCCGCGATCGAAGCGATGTGGGAAACCGAATCCGCGCCGGCCGGCTTCAACGTCTTCGCCATTCCCGACCAGGAAACACGCACCAACAATTACGCCGTACATATCCCGTGGGTGATGGGGCTGATCGGCACGCGTTCGTTCAACACCGAAATCCCCGGCATCGATGAGCTGGTGGAGCGCGCCAAGGACCGCATCCGCAACGGTCAGGTCGCCTATGCGGCGCTGCAGAAAGTACGCGCCGACCGTAACGACCTGCATGCCAAGGCCATGTTCGACCTGCACTGGCAGGACATGGGGTATGCGTTGCTGCTGAAGCGCTATCGCGAGGACATTGGCAACGCCACCGAGCAGGAAATCACCAAGGCCGCGGCCGACACCATTCCGCGCGTGGCGCCCCTGTTCTGGAGCTTCCGGCTGATGGTGGGCGTGGGCTTCTACTTCATCGCGTTCTTCGCAGTCGCGTTCTGGCTGGCCTCGGTGCAGAAGCTGGACAAGTACCGCTGGTTCCTCAAGGTGGCTTTGTGGAGCCTGCCGCTGCCGTGGCTGGCGATCGAAGCGGGCTGGCTGATCGCCGAATACGGCCGCCAGCCGTGGATCATCGACGGTGTGCTGCCGACGTTCCTGGCCGCCTCTGGTCTGAAGCTGCACCAGATCCTGATTTCGCTGACCGGCTTCGTGCTGATCTACACCTCGCTGGCCATCGTCGATGTCTATCTGCTGCGCAAGGTAGTCCTGAAGGGTCCCGACGACGTGCCTGGTGGCGAGCGACGGCCCAACCATGAAGGCACGCCGCTGGCCGCCGCTTCCTCGACATCGACTGCGGTCTGACAGGAGAACGACATGGATACGATTCCCCTCGACTACGAGACCCTGCGCCTGATCTGGTGGCTGCTGCTGGGCATCCTGCTGATCGGCTTCGCGGTGATGGACGGCTTCGACCTGGGCGTGGGCACGCTGCTGCCGGTGGTTGCGCGCACCGATGCCGAGCGCCGTCTGGTGCTGAACGTGATCGGCCCGGTATGGGAAGGCAACCAGGTGTGGCTGATCCTGGGCGGTGGCGCGATCTTCGCCGCGTTCCCTGCGTTGTATGCGGTGAGCTTCTCCGGTTTCTACCTGGCGATGTTCCTGATCCTGTTCGCGTTGATATTGCGGCCGGTCGGTTTCAAGTTCCGCAGCAAGGTGGAAGACAAGCGCTGGCGCGCGCTGTGGGACTGGGGGTTGTTCGTTGGCGGATTCGTGCCGTCGCTGGTGTTCGGCGTGGCCATGGGCAATGTGTTGCTGGGCGCGCCGTTCCATTTCGACGACACCCTGCGCATCTACTACACCGGCGGATTCTTCGCGTTGCTCTCGCCGTTCGCGGTGCTGTGCGGTCTGGTCAGCGTGACCATGCTGGTGGCCCATGGCGCATCCATGCTGGTGATCAAGACCGAGGGCCCGGTGGCGGTGCGCGCGCAGCGTTACGGGTCATGGGCGGCGCTGGCCACAGCGGTGCTGTTCGTGCTGGCGGGAGTGTGGGTGGCCTTCGGCATCACCGGCCATGCCATCGTCGGCGCGGTCGATACAACCGGCGCGTCCAATCCCCTCTTCAAACAGGTCACCACCGCCACCGGCGGCTGGATGGCGAACTACCAGGCGATGCCGTGGACCTGGATTTTCCCGGTACTGGGCGTGGCCGGTGCGTTGGCGAGCGCGGCACTGCTGCGCGCCGGCCGTGGCGGCTCAGCATTCCTGGCATCCGCGCTGGCGATCGCCTGCATCATTCTCACCGAAGGCCTGGCGGTGTTTCCGTTCCTGCTGCCTTCTTCCAGCCATCCGTCCTCGGGTCTGACGCTGTGGGATTCGTCCTCCAGCCACATGACCCTGTTCGTCATGCTGATAGCCACCTGCGTGTTCCTGCCCCTGGTCCTCCTCTACACCAGCTGGGTGTACCGCGTGCTGCGCGGCAAGGTGAGTCCGGAAAGCCTGGAACAGAACCACAACTCCTACTGAGGAAAAGAAACCATGTGGTATTTCTCCTGGATACTCGGCGTCAGCCTGGCCGCGAGCTTCGCGATCCTCAACGGCATGTGGTACGAAATGCGCGAGAACGACCGCACCGCGCGCGAAGCGAAGCAACAGGAAGCCGAGCGGCTGGCCAAAGAAGTGCACAGCGGCTGAAGCCGGAATGGTGGTCGGGGGTTATGCCCCCCAAACGCATATGCGCCGTAGGTCGGGGCTACGCCCCCGACGCCCACAATCCTTCAACGTCCTGCGCGTCGGGGGCGTAGCCCCGACCTACGGGCGCAGACGCAAGGTGGTGCGGGTGCCGCGTCCGGGTTCGGACGCGAAGTCCAGTTGCCAGCCCAGGTGTTCGCACAGGCGTGAAATGAGTTCCAGGCCGATGCCGCCGCCTTCGCGTCCGCCGCCGCGCGCCAGCTGGGCGTAGATGCGGCTGATTTCCTCGGGCGACATGCCGTGTCCCGGGTCTTCGATCACCACTGTGGCGTCCGGCTGCAGGCGGATGCGGATCTGGCCGCGGTCGCTGTTCTCGATGGCGTTGCGCAACAGGTTGCCGATGGCCGCCTGCACGATGGTCAGCGGCGCGACGATATCGCAGGCCGGCATCGGTTCCAGGATCAAGGCCAGGTCCTTGCCTCGGGTCAGGTGGCGATGGTCTTCCAGGATCTGCGGAAGCAACTGGTCCAGGGCCACGCGGTCGCTGGAATCGGCGAGCCTGGACGGATCCTTGGCCAGCGCCAGCAGTAGCGAAATCAGCTGTTCCACATCGCGTGCGGTGCGGTGGATGCGGGCCACCTGGTTGCGGGCCGATGCCGGCATGTCCGGCTGTTCCAGCATCAGCTCCGAGGCGCCGGCGATCACCGCGACCGGCGTGCGCAGTTCGTGGCTGGCGCTGGCGATGAAGGCGTGCTCGCGTTCCACGAAGCTACGGTTGCGTTGCAGATAGTTGTTGAACGCATCGGCGATGACCACCAATTCGGCGCTGGCATCGTCCTCCACCGACACGACCTGGTGGGGGTCGGAAGGCGTCAGTTCCTCCACCTGCCGCGCCAGCGTCGCCAGCGGCCGGATCACCCGCCCCAGCCGCCACATCACCAGCATTCCCAGGACCAGGATCACCACGGCCGTAGCCGCCGCCGCGGCCAGCGTGATGGTGCCTTCCACGCCCTCGAACTGGGTCAGATCCAGCGCCATGGCCAATGGTTGGCCGTTGATCTGTTCGATCAGCACCACGCTGTTGATGCCGTCCAGGGTCATGTCGTCGTACAGCCCCGGTTCCAGCGTACGCAGCACTTCGGGCAAGGCCGGGGCACCCGCCACGCCGAACAGGCGCAAGGTGTCGGTGTCGTGCCAACGGTAGGCCGGGTTGGCCTGCGTCCGTTGCCCGTAGTAGTCCAGTTCCGCACGCAGCAGGGACTCCCAGGCCAGATGCTCGACGCGCTCGTGGATGAAGTAGCCGCTGACCAGCACTGCGGCGGCCAGCAGCACCGCATAGAGGGTCATCCACTGCAGGATGCGATGCTTGAGCTGCGGTCTAGAGCGCATCGGGCTGCCCGGGCTCTTTTTCGACGACCGCCAGTCGGTAACCCACGCGCGGTATGGTCTGGACCAGCTTGACCTCGAACGGACCGTCGACGCTGCGCCGCAATTCGTAGATGTGGGAACGCAGCATGTCGCCGTCGGGCGGCTCGTCGCCCCACAGGGCATGTTCCAGCTGTTCGCGGCTGACCGCGGCCGGACTGGCCTGCATCAGGGTTTCCAGCAGCTTGCGGCAGGCCGGATAGAGGTGCAGCGATTTTCCTGCGCGGGTTGCTTCCAATGTGGCCAGGTCCAGGCGCAGGTCCGCCACTTCCAGCACGCGGCTGCGGCCGCGTCCGGCGGCACGTGCAAGCAATGCCTCTATACGCACTTCCAGTTCCGGAAGCGCGAAAGGCTTGGTCAGGTAGTCGTCCGCACCGGCACGGAAGCCCGCGATCTTGTCGGGGAGCTCATCGCGCGCGGTCAGCATGATCACCGGCGTGGCCGCGCTGGTGCTGGCGCGCAAGCGTTGCAGGACTTCACGGCCGTCCATGCGTGGCAGTACCCAGTCCAGCACCACCACGTCGTAGGCCTGGGTGGTGGCCAGGTGCAGTCCGGTCACGCCATCGGGCGCGGCGTCCAGGGAATGGCCGCGCGCTTCGAAGTACTCGAACAGGTTCGCCACCAGGTTCCGGTTGTCTTCGATCACCAGCAGCCGCATTCCAGATCCCAGTGCTCCCGGGCTTGGGAGGTTGGCCAGCATTCCACGAAGGCGGCCGGGTCTCAACCGGTCCTGAATGCATCACACGGCCGTAACGCCTTTGCGACATGTTTACGACATGGCCGATAGCACGCTTTGCCGTGCCAGCAACGCAGCAGGTGCCGTCATGCTCCGAACCGCCTCCCATGAAATCGCCCGGTCTGACGGCCAGCCCGCCGAGTCCTTCCAGAGTGCCGCGCGCCGACCGGTGCCACGCCTGTCGGTAGTGGTGCCGGTGTTCAACGAGCGCGACAACATCGCAGGGCTGGTACAGGAGATCGTGGCTAGCCTGAAGGACACACCGGACTTCGAAATCATCTACGTCGATGACCACTCCACCGACGACAGTGCCGAAGTGCTGCAGCAACTGAAGCAGCAGGTGCGCCAGCTGCGCGTGCTTCGTCATGGTGTGCAGAGCGGGCAGAGCACCGCCATACGCAACGGGGTCAAGGCGGCCCGTGCGGCCTGGGTGGTCACGCTGGATGGCGACGGGCAGAACGACCCGGCCGATATTCCCAAGCTGCTCGCCGCGCGCGATGCCGCCAGTCGCGACACGCGATTGTTCGCCGGGTGGCGCGTGACCCGTCGCGACAGCGCCAGCAAGCGCTGGGCTTCGCGCTGGGCCAATGCGATCCGCTCGCGTCTGTTGCACGACGCGACACCGGATACCGGTTGCGGCATCAAGCTGTTCCAGCGCGAAGCATTTCTGGACCTGCCGTATTTCGACCACATGCACCGCTATCTGCCGGCACTGATGCAGCGTGCGGGATGGAAGACGGTCAGCATTCCGGTGAACCATCGCAACCGTTCTTCCGGCGTATCCAAGTACAACAACCTGCAGCGCGCGCTGGTGGGGTTGCGCGACCTGCGCGGCATGGCGTGGCTGATCAGTCGCAGCAAGACCACCGCCGTCAGCGAGTTCTGAGCGCGCCGCCATGAATCAGGAAATCCTGTGGTTGTCCTGGACCGGTCTGCACATGACCCCATGGAAGCTCATCGGCCTGACCGGTGCGCTGATGTTCGGTGCGCGTTGGTTCGTCCAATTCCATGCCTCGCGTCGCGCGCGCAAGCCGGTGATTCCGCGGATGTTCTGGTACATGAGCGTGGTCGGCAGTGCGATGACGCTCAGCTACTTCCTGTTCTCGGCCAAGCAGGATGCGGTGGGCGTGCTGCAGAACCTGTTCCCCGCGTTCACCGCCCTTTACAGCCTTCACCTGGATATCCGCCATCATGGCTGGAAGCGCCAACTCACAGCGCAGAATTGATGGAATGACGCGTGCATCCTGCACGTGGCGGGTCGAGCCAGGGAGCCATGCTTGAACCACACTCAAAGCCTGCTGCGTGAGCGCGCCGGGTTTCTGCTGCTGGTATTGCTGGCCGCATTGAGCCTGGCGGCCGGCATCGGACTGCGCGATCCTTCGCCGCCGGACGAGCCACGCTTCGTGCTCGCGGCCAAGGCGATGGTCGAGTCAGGGCAGTGGCTGTTCCCGCATCGCGGGCGCGAGTTCTATGCGGAAAAGCCGCCGGTGTTCATGTGGATGCAGGCAGCGACCTATCAGCTGGTGGGCAACTGGAAGATCGCCTTTCTGCTTCCCTCGCTGATCGCCGCTTTGCTGACCTTGTGGTTGAGCTACGACCTGTCGGCGCGCCTGTGGAACAGGCGCATTGCGCGCTATGCAGTGCTGGGGTTGTTCGTATGTCTGCAGTTCGGATTGCAGGCCAAGCGCGGACAGATCGACATGGTGCTGGTGGCCATGACCACGCTGTCGCTGTACGGGCTTCTGCGACATCTGTTGCTGGGGCCGCATTGGCCGCTGGCCTGGTTGGGTTTCTTCGCCGCCGGTCTGGGCACGGTGACCAAGGGCGTCGGCTTTCTTCCGCTGCTGGTGTTGTTGCCATGGGCGGCGTGGCGGTGGCGAAATCGAGACAGCTCTGCGCCGGCTTCATCAGCGAAAGGCAATGCCGCGCGATGGGCAGTGGTGGGGTTGTGCTTTGTGGCAGGGGCCGGCGTGTGGGTCGGGCCGATGCTGTGGGCTGTGTTCAATAGCACCGATCCGGCGTTCCATGCTTATGCGAGCGAGATCCTGTTCAAACAGACCGGCAAGCGTTACGCCGGTGCCTGGCATCACGTGCAACCGTTCTGGTATTTCGGCCAGGTGATGCTGACGCTGTGGCTGCCCGGCGTGTTGCTGCTGCCGTGGTTGTTGCCTGCGTGGTGGCGGCGTATTGCTCGCGGCGATGCGCGCTTCTGGACGTTGCTGGGCTGGAGCGTGCTGGTGCTGCTGTTCTTCAGCGCCAGCCCGGGCAAGCGTGAGGTCTACATCTTCCCGATGCTGCCTGCGCTGTGCATCGCGGCCGCGCCGCTGTTGCCCGGACTCATGCGCAGGACGGGCGTGCGCCGCACGCTGTTGGGTTATGTCTGCGTGCTGACAGCTGCAACCGGCGGCCTCGCGGTTGCCGCGTTGACGGGAACAAGCGGTTGGGTGCATCGACTGGCACAGCAACGTGGAATCGACGAAACCACCTTGCAGCTCTTTCTGTACTGGCTGCTCGCCTTCTCGATCGCCGCGTTGATCGTGGTGATGTGGTCGCGGATGCGCCGGGTCGGCACCGCACTGGTATTGACCACCGCGTTGCTCTGGCTGGTGTACGGCATCGGCTTGGCGCCCACGCTGGATGCGGACAGTTCCGCGCGTGGACTGATGCAGCGCGTGGGCCAACGCATCGGTCCGGACGCGCAGCTGGGCATGGTTGCGTGGCGCGAACAGAACCTGTTGCAAAGCGACCGGCCGGTCGTCGATTTCGGATTCAAGCGCAGTTGGACCGGGCAATGGTCCGAAGCGGGCCCGTGGCTGGCCGCAGATCCCGACCGGCGCTGGATATTCGCACTGGAAAAAGCCATCAGTCCCTGCGTGGACCGCAGCCGCGTTGTGGATGCCGGCCAATCCAACCGCAATCGCTGGGTGCTGGTGCCGGGCAGTGCGTGGAAACATGGTTGCGATGCTGCGATGGAAGCTAAGCAGGAAGAGAACGAGGATTGAAACGGTGTTGCCTGTCAGGTAATGAACTCAATGCTTGGGTAAATCGCGGCTGACCCGCAGCACAGCGTTAACGGGCATCCAACGCGGCTCCGACTGCCCTCCGACAGCGTCGAACCAATCATCGCGCCACTTCCCAAGTGCGCGCGCAATGACTTCCTCTTCCGCTTCTACCTCCGCTACCAGCAGCCCGCTCGATCTGCCATTGCAGGGCCGACAACGACAGTACCTGGCTGCACCCGGATCGCGGTGGACCAGCCTACGCCTGCATCTGTGGCAACCGCTGTTCGCATTCACGCTGTTGTCGTGGCTGTTGATGGGACTGGGCGGCGATCAATGGCTGGCCGACCGGCTGTTCGCCATGCAGGGCCACGCCTGGACGCTGCAGTCCTCGCCTTTCCTGCAGGAAGTGCTGCATGCAGGTGGGCGCGAGGTCAGCAAGATGGCGTGGTGCGCGGCCCTGTCGTTGTGGCTGCTGTCGCTTTGCACGAACCGCATGCGCGCCTTGCGCCTGCCGCTGGCATATCTGCTTGTTTCCACCTTGTTCGCCACCGCGCTGGTCGGCTGGATGAAACGATGGACACACATGGATTGTCCGTGGGACCTGCTGCGCTACGGCGGCGACAAGGCCTATTACGGACTGTTCGCGCAGCTGCCCCACGGAATGCAGGCTGGACGCTGCTTTCCCGCAGGACATGCCAGCGCCGGCTATGCGTGGGTGGCGTTGTACTTTTTCTTCGAACGGACCTGGCCGTCGCTGCGCCACTGGGGCCTGGCATTGGGCTTGGTCGCTGGACTCGCTTTCGGCCTGGCGCAGCAGTTGCGCGGTGCGCACTTTGCTTCCCACGACTTGTGGGCGCTGGGCATCAGCTGGCTGGTCGCGCTGACCCTGCACCGGCTGATGCCGGCCACCGATGCGCGCACGCTCGCCATCAAGGACGCCGCATGAGCGCGATTACCACGAGCACCGGGCAGCGCGTCACGCGCGCCTGGTCGCCCAGCGCAGTGCTGGCATGGCGGCCGGAATTGAGCAGTGAAGCCTTGATCGCGTGCTGCAGCCTGTTCTTCTCCTGCTTCAGCAATGCCGCGTTCTGGCACGCGGCGATCAGCAACCCCCTGACTCAATGGCGTCTGCTGATCTCGCTTTTTCTCATCGTCACCGCGGTGCATGCCTTCCTGTTGGGTTGGGTATGCAACCGCTGGACCGCGAAACCGCTGATGACGGTACTGCTGCTGACCACTGCGGTGGCCACCTACTACATGGGCGCTTACGGCGTGTACGTGGATGCGGACATGCTGCGCAACGTACTGCATACCGATCGCCAGGAATCCAGCGAACTGCTCACCATGGGATTGCTGGCTGCACTCGTGCTGGGCCTGTTGCCGATGGCGGTGCTTTGGCGTGTGCGCCTGCGGCAGCGTGGATTGAGGCGCGCACTTGTATTGCGCAGTGCCTTCCTGCTGGGAACGGTGCTGGTCGCCGCTGCGGGTGTGCTGATGTCTTCGCAGGATGTCTCATCGCTGATCCGCAGCCATCGCGAAGTGCGCTACCTGGTGACGCCGGCCAATTATCTGGTCGCGCTGGCGAAAGTGCTGAGCGCTACGCCGCCCGGCGGAAAGCGCGCCTTGCTGCCGGTCGGCACCGATGCGCGCGTGGCCGGGCGTGCGCGCGGAAGCAAACCACGCCTGCTGGTGCTGGTGGTGGGCGAAACGGCGCGCGCACAGAACTGGGGCTTGAACGGCTATGCCCGCCAGACCACGCCTGAACTTGCGCGCATTCCCGGCCTAGTCAACTTCAACGACGTGACCTCCTGCGGCAGCAGTACCGAAGTGTCGCTGCCCTGCATGTTCTCGCCCTTCGGCCGCAGGCACTACAACGAAGACAGGATTCGCAGCCATCAGTCCCTGTTGCATGTGCTGGATCGCGCCGGCATCGCCACCCTCTGGCGCGACAACCAGTCCGGCTGCAAGGGGGTGTGCGAGGGTCTGCCGACGCAGAAGGTCGCGGCGTCGAAGGATTCGGGGCTCTGCAACGGCAAACGCTGTCTGGACGGCATCCTGCTGAGTGGACTGGACCGGGAGCTCTCCTCCCCGGCCGGTGACCGCGTCGTGGTACTGCACCAGCTGGGCAATCATGGTCCCAGCTATTTCGAGCGCTATCCGGAACAATTCCGGCGTTTCACGCCCATCTGCGAGAATCCGGAACTGGGTGAATGCCAGCGGCAGGAGATCGTCAACGCCTACGACAACGCGCTGGCGTACACAGATCACTTCCTGGCCGAGACGATAGGGTTCCTCGCCGCACGCCAGGACTACGACACGGCGATGATCTACGTCTCCGACCATGGCGAATCACTGGGCGAGAAAGGCCTGTTCCTGCACGGCATGCCTTACGCCATCGCACCGCGCGAGCAGACGCGCGTACCGATGGTCATGTGGTTCTCCCCAGGGTTCCAACGCAGCGCGAAGCTCGACGGCGCCTGCCTTGGACGCGAATCGGCGCGACCGGCGAGCCACGACAATCTGTTTTCTTCGGTGCTGGGGTTGATGCAGGTCAGGACCAATGCCTATCAGGCGTCGCTCGATCTGTTCGCGCCGTGCCGCCTGCCGGATTGAGGCGATGTCGCCGACACGGAAGCGGATGCCGCAAGTGATGCGGGCGTACTTAAGGAGCAAGGCCGCTTGAGCCTTCACTCTGAATATTTATATTATTTGAACGACTTTGCGCGATTAGTCTTGTAGGCTTGGGTCGCTGGTATGTGCGGGATGGATTCCGATGCGGTTGCTATTTTTCGGTTTCTTCCCCCGAGGACCATGATGAATGAACGCGCGCGGTCGACTTTCGCAGTAATAAAACCCGCTACGGCGCGGGTGGTGCTGGTCGAAGATGATGAAGAACTGCGCAACCTGCTGATGGCAGACCTGGTGGCCCGCGGTCTCCAAGTGGTCGGACTTCCCAGTGCCGAGCGCCTGTACCGCCACCTGGCCGTTCAATCCTGCGATGTGGTGGTACTGGACATAGGCCTGCCGGGCGAGGACGGCTACTCGGTGACCGCGCATCTGCGGCAACTATCCATGGTGGGCATCATCCTGCTGACCGCGCGCGGCGGTGCGGCGGAAATGCGGCGGGGCTTGAAGCATGGCGCGGACCTGTTCCTCACCAAGCCCGTGGACCACGACGTGCTGGCTTCGAGTATTTCCAATCTGCACGCGCGGCTTTTGCGCCATGCGGTCTCCGATGCTGGCACCGAGGCCAAGCCCAAGCCGTCGAGAGCCTGGTCGTTGACGGCCGATAGCTGGACCCTGCGTGGGCCCCAAGGCATCGAGCTGCCCTTGCTCCAGGCAGAGCGCGCTTTCCTGCAGCCGTTGTTCGCCAATCCAGGCCAGAAGGTGTCCCGCGACGACCTGATTGCGGCACTGACGGACCAGCCCTTGGAGTACGACCCGCATCGTCTCGAGGTGCTGTTGCATCGTCTTCGCAATCGGGTGAAAGCCAGGTTTGATCAGGCGCTGCCGGTGCGGGCGATCCGCGGCACCGGTTACCTGCTGAACTCGGATTGATGTCTGTTGACCTTCGATCCAGATGAGAGCAAGTGAGAGTTTCGGTGAGCAAGTGTTATTGAAGTGACGTAAGTCACATTTCATACTCGCGCCCAATCGCTGGATCAGGGGTGTTTCGAGCCTGCGATTTCCGCGCCGTGTCCACGGTGCTGAGCATCTAGCCATCTCGATGGGTCATTCCGCTACGGCATCGCTGCCGTGTCGCGGTTTCGTTCGTCCTGATGGTGGGGTCCGTCCGTGGTGGGCGGGAAAAAAGGAACAGGGGAAAACTCTAGTGATCAAGCAAAAGGCATCGGCGCCTGTCGTCGAGCGCGCGCGCGCGCATATTCGTGGCATGTGGACCAGTGCGTCCGCATTCTTGTCGAAAGGCGCCTTGCAGCTGCCACGGCGCACTCTCCTGGCCGCGCTGGTACTGGTCGCCACGCCTGTCGCGATGGCTGCGGACCTGCAGATCACCGACCTTTCCGATACCGGTTACGACCCCACCCCCGCCGGTGGCGAGGTGGTGTACAGCATCACCATCGAGAACGGCGCCGCCGACACCGTCCCCAACGCGGTCACCATCTTCGACCTGCCGGCGGGAACCACGGCCGGCACCCTGCCAGCCTATTGCAGCGCCGACGCCGGTACGCCCACGCGCATCCGCTGCGACCACGGTGCGCTGGTCGGCACGTTTTCGCCAGGTGGCGAATCGGTCACTTTCCAGATCGGTATCAATACCGCCGGGCTGCAGCCGGGAACCGTCAACATCCGCGGCGCCATCGGCTTTGGCACGTCGGTACCGCCGGCCACCACGCCTATCGCCAGCCTGACCGCTGCCGATCCTTTCTTCGCCAGCGATACCAATACCAACAACAACCAGCGCAATGAATTCACCACGCTGATCGCGGCCGGCGATCTGCGACTGGCCAAAACCGCCACACCCGATCCGGTGGTGGGCGGCGCCGAAGTCACCTATACCCTGACCGTTACCAACGACGGTCCCAGTGTTTCCACCAATTTCCGGGTGGTCGATACGCTGCCCGCGGCGACCAGCTACGTCACCAACAGCTTTGCCGGCAGCGGCTGGACCCTCAACAGCGGCACCATGACCGCGACCCATGCGGGTTCGCTGGCGGTCGGCGCCAGCAGCAGCTTCAGCTTCCGCGCGCGGGTCAATGCCGGCAGCGGCAACATCGTCAATGCCGCTGTGGTGACCGCCACGGGGACCCCGGACCCGAACGGCGACAACGACAGCGCGCAGGTCACCACCGCGATCAACGCCGGTGCCGACCTGGCCTTGAGCAAAACGGCGGCACCGGCACCGGCTATTTCCGGACAGTCGGTGACGTTCTCGCTGACCGCGCGCAATCTGGGACCCAGCGCTGCGGACAACGTCAGTTTCACCGATGCGCTACCGACCGGTTTCGTCATCACCGGCGGCACCCAGCCGGCGGGCTGGAGCTGCGTCAACAACGGCACCGATACCTCGCGCACCTGCAGCCGCGCCGCCGCGATGCCCAACGGGGCGGTGGAGAACTTCACCATCGTCGCCACCGTGCCGCTCAGTGGCGCCAACAGCAGCGGCGACGTCACTAACAGCGCGACCATCACCTCGACCACTGCCGATCCCAACGGTCCGGTGCTGGGCGTGAACAACAACACCGGCAGCGTCACCTTCACCGTGCTGGCCGATGGCGCCGATCTGTCGCTGACCAAGAACAAGACGCCCGCGCTGGTGGCGGCATGGGACGGCATCGGCAGCGATGCCGACAGCCGCATGACCTCCACCATGATCGTGCGCAACCTGGGGCCGCGCGCGGCCAGCGGGCAGGTGCAGGTGGTGGATGAGCTGGCGGCGGGCGAGGAATTCGTGTCGTCGTCCGGCCCGTGGACCTGCGCGGTCGACAATCCCTACGCCGTGCCACCGGCGCGCCAGCGCGTCACCTGCGATCTCAATGCAGGTTCGTTGCCGCTGGCGGTGAACACCAATGCGCCGCAGTTGCAGATCATCAGTCGCGCGCGTGCCTCGGGTTCGCTCACCAATACCGCCTGCACCGGTGGCTCCAACGGTTCGCTGGAACCGCTGACGGCCGGCGGCATCAACGTGGATCCTGAAACCGACAACGACTGCAACGGCGCGGGCACGCGTACCACCGACGAACGCGCCGACCTGCGCATCAGCAAGCAGACCAACGGTCCGGGCGATGCGGACAACGTGCTGAGCGCCAGCCAGGACACGCTGACCTACACCCTGGTCGTGACCAACGACGGTCCCGACAGCACCACCGGCATCGTGGTCAACGATGCGATCCCGGGCTTCGTGTCCGGCCGCACCATCGTGACCGCCAGCACCGTGCCTGTGGGCTGGACCTGCGCCACGGGTGGTTCGGTCGTCTGCCGTTCGGGCACCACGGCCCTGGCCAGCGGCGCCAGCGCTACCATCGTGCTGACCGTGCAGCGCGCGCTGTTCGACAGCGCCGGGGTCGGCGCCAGCACTTGCGGCGGCGTGGCCATCAACAATGCCTTCTGCAACACCGCCGGCGTCGGTATCGATGCGGCGGTGGCCGGTTCGGTCGGCGAAATCGACGCGTCCAACAACAGCGCTTCGGACTGGGTGCAGGTCGACCGCGTTGCCAATGTGCAGACCACAGCCAAGAACATCACCACGGCCGCCACCGGCCAGGCCGGCGTCAACACCACCTACGTCATGTCGTTCCGCAACCAGGGCCCGTCGACCGTGCCCGGCGTGGTCTTCCGCGACGTGTTCACGATCCCCGCCGGCGATGACGGCTTCGTGCTGATCTCGGCGGTGCGTTCCGGCGGCGGCACCACCGCCTGTACGGCCACTCCCGGCGCCGGGGTCACCGCCACAGCGGCTGCGGGCGGCACCTCGTACGCCAATTCGAGCGGTGTTCCCGCCCAGATCACGCTGACTTGCGCGCCGCTGTCGATGGGCAACGGCCAGACCGAAAGCCTGACCGTGGTCATCCGTCCGAACGTCAACGTCGGCAACACCGGCCGCGTGTTCAACAACGTGGCCGATTTCTTCTTCGACCGCAATAACGACGGCACGGCCGATCCTGCCTCCGGCACCGATGCCAACGGCAGCTTCGACTTCAATACCGATACCAGCGCCGGCGACGACCAGCGCAGCGCCAGCCTGCCTTTCGGCAGCGGCAGCGTGGACCTGATCACCAACAAGGTGGACACCGGCTTCACCGGCGGCGTCGATCCCTTGGGCTACGACGGCACGACGGTCTCCAACAACGCCATCACCTATCGCATCACCGTGCGCAACAACGGCCCTTCCGTGGCCACCAACGTGCGCATCAGCGACACCATCTCGCCGATCGCCGGGCGCACGGTGCGTTTCCTGGGCGCCTCCAGCACGACAGGTGGCCCCTTCGTCGAGGCCGCCTGTACCGTCACCACCGGCAGCAATCCCACGGTGGGCGCGCCCCAGACCCTGGATTGCGCGATGCCGGGTGCGGGCTTTGCGCCGAACCAGGAAGGTGTGGTCGCGTCCGGTCAGACCAGCACCATTTACCTGCGCTACCAGTACGAAACCGCCCCAGGCGGTTCCGGCGACACGCTGGAGAATTCGGTCACCGCCAGTTCGGCGGAAACCGACACCAATCCGGCCAACAACACCGCCGAACAGGACACCACGATCCGCGCGCGCGCCGACCTGTCCGTGGCCAAGACCATGGTCACCCAGGCGCCGAACAGCGATCCGACCGTGGCGTTGCCGCCCACTGTCACCAGCGTGACCCTGCGCCAACCCTTCTTCTACGTCATCGATGGCGTCAACGACGGTCCCGGTGCCAGCCTGTCGCGCGACCGCTCCGGGACCAGCCCGCTCAACGGCACCGGTACCGTGATCGTCGATACGCTGCCGGCCGATCTGGTAGTCACCGGTCCGATCACCTGGCGCAAGGACGGCCCCAACCCGGGCGGTGGCGAAGTGCCGGTCGGTACCGGCAACTGCGCGCAGGCCGGCAATACCGTCACCTGCAACCTGGGCGACGTCACCGTGACCGGCCGCGTGCGCATCATCGTGCCCGCGCGCTGGGACACCTATACGCCTGGCGGCATCACCAGCAACACGGCCACCATCAGCACCGAGCAGATCGATCCTGATCCCAGCGACAACACCACCACGGTGCAGCTGGAAACGACGCGCTCGTCGCTGGAAGGCGTGGTGTTCGAAGACCGCGACCGCGCGAACGGCAACGGCGGCACCCAGCAGACGGACACCGATATCGGTATTGCCGGCGTCACCGTCGTGCTGACCGGTACCGACATCTACGGCAACACGGTCAACCTGACCTTGCCCACGGCTCCCGACGGCGCCTACCGCTTCGAGAATCTGTCGCCGTCCGATGCGTCGGGCTACACGATCACCCAGACCCAGCCGGCCGGCTATATCAACGGGCCGATCGATCCGCCCGCCACCGGCGTCGATGCGCCGTCGCTGGGCGGCACCTATGCCGCTGGCTCGCCGAATTCCACCATCACCGGGATTCCGGTGGGTGTCGAAGAGGAGGGCCTGCTTTACAACTTCCCCGAAGTGCGCCGTCCCTCGCTGTCGGGCGTGGTCTATGTCGACGCCAACTTCAGCGATGTGCGCGATGCGGGCGACAGCGCCATCGCAGGCGCGACCGTAGAGCTGCTCAACGCGGCCAACGGCACCGTGGTGGCCACCACCACGACCGATGCCAGCGGTGCCTACAGCTTCACCAATCTGGACCCGCTGGTGGTCTACACCCTGCGTGAAGTGTTGCCCACCGGCACTTACCAGAACCGCCCGACCGCGGTGAACCCCGGCCTGATCGACGGCGCGCCTTGCGCCACAGGTTGCGTCGCCGGCACCGGCGTCGGCGGCGATGCCGCCACCACCGACCGTATTTCCAACATCGATCTGGGCTCGGGCGCCGATGGCACCGCGTTCAACTTCGGCGAAGACGCCATCGCCGCCATCGCCGGCAGCGTGTACGTGGACCGCAACCGCAATGGCGATTTCGATGCGGGCGATGCCGGCAGCGTGAACTCGCGTCCCAACGGCGGACTGCAGGACGTCACCGTCACCCTGACCGGTGCGGGCGCCGACGGCATCTTCGGCAATGGCGACGACCCGGCACCGGTGGTGTTGCAGACCGACGCCACGGGCGCCTACCAGTTCACCGGCCTGGTGGTCGGGCAGGACTATCGCGTCACCGAGACCCAGCCGGACGGCTACGCCAACGGCATCGAAGTGCCGGGCAACGTCATCGACGTGGCCGACCTGCCTGCTGCAGGTTCTTCGGGCCACGACTTCGGTGAGAACCTCGGTTCGCTGGCCGGCGTCGTGTTCGAGGATTTCTCCTCGAATGCGGCCAACAACAACAACGGCACCTTCGACAGCGGCGAAAACCCGATCGCGGGCGTCACGCTGACCCTGACTGGTACCGATGTCGCCGGCAATCCGGTGAATGTCACCGCGCAGACCGATGCGACCGGCGCCTACCTGTTCGGCGATCTGTTGCCGCCGCAGGCCGGCACCACCTACACGGTCACCGAAACGCAGCCGACCGGCTACATCGACGGCCGCCACACACCGGGCAATGCGGCTACGCCGGGCAATGCGACCACGTCCAACATCATTGACGGCATCGCCATCAATGCAGGACAGGACGCGACCGATTACCTGTTCGGCGAACTGGCCAACGCCATCATCAGCGGCACGGTCTACCTGGACCGCAACGACGACGGCGACAAGCAGCCGGGCGAACCGGGCATCCCGGGCGTCACTATCACTGTGGAAGGCGCCGGTCCGGACGGTGTGTTCGGCACCGGCGACGATCTGCCGCCGGTCACCCTGACTACCGATGCGGACGGCAACTACAGCTATGGCGGTGCCGTCACCGGCCAGAACTACCGCATCGTCGAAACCCAGCCCACCGGCCTGGCTGAGGGTCAGGAGAACACCAGCAACACCATCACCCTGACCAATCTGCCGTCCACCGGTTCCACCGGCAACGACTTCGGCGAACTGGCCGCGTCGCTGTCGGGCAGCGTGTGGCTGGATGCCAACAACAATGGCGTGCGCGATGCGGGCGAGAATGGCATTGCCGGCGTCAGCGTCAACCTGCCTGCGGGCACTACCGACGCGTTGGGTAATGCGGTCGCCGCTGCGGTGACCGATGCCAACGGCGACTACCGCTTCGTCGATCTGCTGGCCGGTAGCTACACCGTCAGCGAACAGGCGCAGCAGCCTGTGGTCGGCGGCGTGACCACGCTCAATGGCATCACCGTGGCCGGCAATATCGGTGGCACCACCAGCGGCACTGCCACGCCTGTGACCACCGTACCCAGCGCCATCGCAGGCATCGTCCTGCCGGCGGGCGGCGATTCGGTGCAGAACAACTTCGGTGAAACCCTGGGCGTGTCGCTGTCCGGTCGCGTGTTCTTCGACGCCAACAACGACGGTACCCAGTCCGGTGCAGGCGAAACCGGCATCGACGGCGTGACCATGAACCTGACCGGCACCGACGATACCGGCGCTTCGGTCAGCCTGAGCACCACCACCGATGCCAACGGCGACTTCGCCTTTGAAGGTCTGCGTCCCGGCACCTACACGGTGACCGAACCGCAGCAGCCCACCGGCACCAGCAATGGCCAGACCATCGCCGGCACCGTTGGCGGTACTTCGACAGGCACCGCCACGCCCATCACCACCGTGCCCAGCGCGATCAGCGCCATTGATCTCACCACGCCGGGTGCTACATCCATCAACAACCTGTTCGGCGAAATTCCGCTCAACAGTTCGCTGAGCGGCCGCGTGTGGGCAGACACCGACAACGACGGCGTGATCGATCCCAGCGAGCAGGGCATCGGTAACGTGATCGTGCGCCTGACCGGCACCGACCTGGCCGGCAATACCGTCACCCGCGAAACCACCACGCAGCCGGACGGCAGCTATGCCTTCACCGAACTGCCGCCGGGCACCTACACCGTGACCGAACCCGAGCAGCCGGAAGGCACGCTCAACGGCACAACCGTGCCGGGCACGGGCGGCGGCACGGCGACGCCGCAGACCACCACGCCTTCGGTGATCGACGGCATCGTGGTCGGCGTTGGCGAAAATGTCACCGACAACAACTTCGGCGAGATTCCCGCCGCGTCGATCAGCGGTCGCGTCTACAACGACGGCGACAACGACGGCACGGTGGATACCGGCGAATCGGGCATCGGCAACGTGCAGGTGGTGCTGACCGGCACCAACGACCTGGGCGAAACCGTCAACGTCACCGTCAACACCGACAGCGAAGGCCGCTACCGCTTCGACGACCTGCGTCCGGGCACCTATGTGGTGACCGAGCCCACGCAGCCGGCCCAAACGCTCAACGGCATCACTACGCCAGGCACCATCGATGGCACGAGCATGGGCACGGCTACGCCGGTCGAAACGACGCCTTCTGAAATCAGTGGCATCGTGCTGGGCGTGGGCGAAGAGTCCATCGACAACAACTTCGGCGAGATCGGCGATTCGCCGGACATGGTGGTCAGCAAGACCGCCACACCGACCACGTTCACCGTCAACAACACGGCCAGCTACACCATCCGCGTGCGCAATATCGGCCAGCAGGCCAGTGCGGGCGAAGTGGTGGTGGAAGACCGTCTGCCCGCGGGCCTGACCCTGGCGGCCACGCCGACCGGCAATGGCTGGGCGTGCACGGGCGCGGTGGGCGACAACCGCTTCCGTTGCGTCACCAATGCCTCGGTTGCGGCCGGTGCGACGCTGGCCGACACCATCCTGGCGCAGGTGCGCGTGGATGCGAGCGCGGCCACCGGTTCGCCGGTGAACAACGCCGTGATCGTGGAAGGCGGCGGAGAGAACGAGTTCCGCACCCCGACGCCGGAAGAACGCGCCGACTTCGAAGGCAACCCCGGCGACCTGCCGGTGTGCGACCCGGCGATCACCCAGAACGCCTGCCGTCTGCCGACGCCGGTGCAACTGGCCGCCTCGGTGTCCGGCACGGTGTGGTTCGACCAGGGCAGCGAGATTGGCCTGATCGATGGCGGCGACCGTCGCCTGTCCAACTGGATCGTCGAAGTGGTCGATGCCAACGGCCAGATCGTCGGCACCGCTACCACTGGCGCCGATGGCAGCTACGCCATCGCCGACCAGGTGCCGGGCGTGCCGCTGCAGATCCGCTTCCGCGATCCGGCCACCAGCGTGGTCTGGGGCTGGCCGGTGACCGGCGAAACCGCCGCGGGTTCGCCTGCACCTTGCGATGCCGCCACCGCGATCAGCAACGGCACGGCCAGTTCCTGCCGCAGCAGCGAAGGTGGCAGCACGCACTTGGCGGTGGTCCTGGCGCCCGGCGCCAACCTGCCGCAGCAGAGCCTGCCGCTGAATCCGGGCGGCGTGGTCTACGACGCGGTCACCCGCAACCCGGTGCCGGGTTCGCGCGTCACCCTGACACCAGTGGGCACGTGCGCCGGCTATACGCCGGAGCAGGACCTGCTCAATGCGGGCCTGGGTGGTTACACGTTCCAGGGCACCTCGGTGTCGATGACCGTGGGCGCGGACGGTTTCTATCAGTTCCTGATGGGCCCCGATGCACCGGCGTCGTGCCAGTTCCAGATCGAAGTCGTACCGCCATCGGGCTACACGTTCGAGTCCGGGATGATCCCGGCCGAGACCGCGACGCTGACCCCGGCTTCCACGCCCGGCGTGAGCGATCCGGTGCAGGACAACGCCAACGCGCCGACCGGACCGGTGGGCACGGAGACGCGCTACTACCTGGAAGTGACCCTGGGTTCGGCCCTGGCCGCGCCGGTGCACAACCACATTCCGCTGGATCCGCAGATCGCACCGGGACTGGTCATCACCAAGACCGGCGACCGCAAGACCGTGGAAGTGGGCGACAGCATGGTCTACAGCATCACCATCCGCCAGACCGCGGGTGCGGCGCTGGGCACGGTCAACGTGATCGACCGTCTGCCGCACGGCTTCACCTTCATCGACGGCACCGCGCGTGTCGATGGTGCGGGCATCGCCGATCCGCAGGGCAAACCCGGACCGACGCTGGTCTTCGATGTTGGCCCACTGGCCGTGGGCGGGCAGAAGATCCTCAGCTACCGCGTCCGTGTGGGCGTGGGCAGCCAGCAGGGCGATGGCATCAACCGCGCACGTGCCTACGGTTGCTCGATCACCGGTGGCTGCGTGGATCCGACCACGCTCACGCCCTACCCGAACGGTGGCGTGGTGCCGTCCAACCCGGCCGAGTACCGCGTGATCGTCAGCGGTGGCGTGTTCACCGATGAAGGCTGCGTGCTGGGCAAGATCTTCGTGGACTGCAACGTCAACCATCTGCAGGACCGCGAAGAACTCGGCATTCCCGGCGTACGCATGTACTTCGAAGATGGCACCTGGATGGTCAGCGACTCGGAAGGCAAGTACAGCTACTGCGGTCTGCCGCCCAAGAGCCACACGCTGAAGGTGGACGGTTCGACCCTGCCGGTCGGTTCGCGTCTGACCACCAGCAGCAACCGTAATCTGGGCGACGCTGACAGCCTCTTCATCGATCTCAAGAACGGCGAACTGCATCGCGCCGACTTCATCGAGGGCAGCTGTTCCAACCCGGTGATCGAGCAGGTCAAGGCACGTCGTACGCAGGGCGAAATCCGCGCGCCGGAAACCGAGCGCGGGCAGCCGCCGCTGCGCTTCGAAAGCAAGTCGCCGCGCGCGCCGCAGCAAGGCACCGACTCGGCCAACCAGCGCCCGATCATCGACGCCAGGCCGACCGACGCCAAGCCAGCTGATAGCAGGCCGACCGACACCCAAGGCCAGGCCGGACAGGAGGTGCAGCCATGAGCCGCATCGCCTTCCGCCGCCCGTCGACCTCCTTCGAAGCCACGCCCATGCCTGCCTCCCGTCCCATGATCAATCCCCTGGCGCTGGCCTTGGCGCTGGCCATTGCGCCTGCGTTGGCGACGGCGCAGACCGTCTCCGGTGATCAGCGGTTCACGCCGATCCTGGGTGAAGCCACGCCGCTGTTCCCGCAATCGCCGGAACTGCAGGACAACGCATCGCAGCCGCTCTACGCACAGCCGGGCAACGTGGATTACCGCGTCAATGCCGGTGTGGACCGCGTGGTGGTGGAGGTGGACCGCGACGGCGTTCCGGCTGACGGCCAGTCGCCGGTGCATGTGGTCGTGCATCTGTACGATGCTGACGGTAAGCCGATGCGTGGTGAAACCTTCGCCACGCTGGAGAACACTGGCGGTCGCATCAAGTTGCCCGACGGGCGCACCGACGAACTCGGCCCGGGCCGCCTGGATGCCGACAAGGTCACCCCGGGCGTGCAGTTGCCGGTACGCGACGGCAAGGCCGAATTCGACCTGCTGGCACCGCACGATCCGCAGGATGTACTGCTGCGCGTGACCGCGGGCGGACAGAGCGCCGAAGGCGTGATCGGCTTCGTGCCGGAAATGCGCGAGATGATCGCCACCGGTCTGATCGAAGGCGTGATCAACTTCCGTCGCAAGGGCAACGACCTGCTCAACGGTACCCAGCAGGGCGATGGTTTCGAGCGCGAGATCCGCCGCTGGGAAAAACAGTTCAACAACGGCAAGGCCAACGGCGCCGCGCGCGCTGCGTTCTTCGTCAAGGGCCAGATCAAGGGCGAGTACCTGCTCACCGCCGCCTACGATTCGGACAAGGAAGTGCGTGCGCGCCTGCTCCGCGACATCCAGCCGGAAGAGTTCTACCCGGTCTACGGCGATGCGTCGCTGCGCGGCTTCGATGCGCGTTCGGCAGAGCGCCTGTACGTGCGCGTGGACAAGGACCGCAGCTATCTGCTGTACGGCGATTTCCAGACCGGCGACAACCTCGCCACCCAGACCGGTGTGGATTTCGGCAGCCAGGCCGCGCAACGCACGCTGGGCACCTACAACCGTACCGCCACCGGCCTCGGCTGGCATTTCGAAAACGAGCGCGTGCGCGGCAACGTCTTCGCCATCGAGGATTCGCTGCGCCAGGTGATCGAGGAACTGCCCACCGCCGGCAGCGGTCCCTACGGCCTGCGCAACAACGCGGTGCTGGAAGGCAGCGAACGCGTTGAAGTGATCGTGCGCGATCGCAACCAGCCATCGCGCATCGTCTCGGTGCGGCCGCTGGCGCGACTGGTGGACTACAGCTTCGAGCCGTTCTCCGGCCGCATTTTGCTCAACAGCTTTCTGCCGTCCTTCGACAGCGACCTCAACCCGCTGTCGCTGCGCATCACCTACGAACTCGACCAGGGCACCGAGAAGTTCCTGGTGGTGGGCGCCGATGCGCAGCTGCGCGTGGGCAAGAACGGCGAGATCGGCGGTTCCTACGTCGAAGACCGCAATCCCTTCGCGGAATTCGAAATGGGCAGCGCCAATATCGGCTATCGCCTGGGCGCCAACACCTGGCTGGTGGCCGAAGTGGCGCGCACCCAGAGCGAGGTCAACACCAATTCCATCAACCAGTACGGCACGCCGGCCCTGCAGGGACTCAGCGGCATGGTGGAAGGCGATGCCTGGCGGGTTGAGATGGGCCACGGCGGCAAGGACCTGGACTTCAAGCTGTTTGCCGGCCAGTCGGATCCGGAATTCAACAACTCCGCTTCGCCGCTGTACGGTGGCCGCGGCGAATACAGCCTGACCACGCGTTATCGTCTGAACCCGCGCTTGGAGCTGTACGCAGAAGCGCTGCGCAGCGAGGACCGCAATCCCGATGGCGGCGAACGCAACGCAGCCAGCGCCGGCACCCGGGTCAAGGTCAACGACAAGCTGACCCTGGACTTCGGCTACCGCGCCATTCGCGAAACCGTCGGCGCGTACTACACCTGGGCCACCAATACCGGCTATGGCGATGTGGGCGGCCTGTCCGGCGGCTATGCCACCGGCGCCGGTGGCGGTGCGCTGGGCTATGGCCAGCAACCGCTCGATCCATTGACCGGTCTGCCGATCATCAGCAACGGCAATCCCAATGACGTGGCCAGCGGATTGCCGGTGGGCACCGAGCTGTCGTCGGACATGCTGCGCATCGGCGCGGGCTATCGGGTCAGCGACCGCTTCACCCTGGGTGGCGAAGTGGAACAGGACATCCATGGTCAGGACCGCGATCGCATCGCCCTGGGCGCGGACTATCAGTGGCGCGAACGCAGTCGTCTGTACGGCCGCTACGAAAAGCAGACCGGCATCAGCGGCGTCAACGGCCTGACCCAGGATGGCCGCGAGGCCAACACCCTGTCGCTGGGCGTGGACACCAGCTTCATCAAGGACACGCAGCTGTTCTCCGAGTACCGGCTGCGCGACGCCATCGCCGGTCGCGACATCCAGGCGGCCTCGGGCATACGCAACCGCTGGGACATCAGCCAGGGCCTGCGCCTGGACACGTCGGTGGAACATACCAACGTGATCTCCGGCAATGTCGGCGATTCCACTGGCGTGGGTCTTGCGCTGGACTACAGCGCCAACCCGCTGTGGCGCGGCAGCATACGCCTGGAGCACCGGATCTCCGACGACATCGTCGGCACGCCGACCGACGAGGGTTACAACACCACGCTGCTCCAGTTCCTGGCGGCGCGCAAGTTGAACCGCGACTGGACAATACTGGCGCGCAATTATCTGTTGCGTACCGAGTACGAGGCGCGCGGCGACGTGTTGCAGGACCGCTTCCAGATCGGCGCGGCGTATCGCGACACCGACACCAACCGCGTCAACGCGCTGGCCCGCTACGAGTACAAGCTGGAGAAGGACGAAAGCGGCATGGACGGTTCCGGTTTCGGTTCCGACACCGGCCAGGACATCCGCACCAGCGCGCACATCGTCTCGGCGCATGCCGACTGGCATCCGTCGCGTCCGTGGTGGCTGACCGGCCGCGTGGCCGCCAAGTGGCAGCAGGACAGTTTCTTCTACGCCGACACCGGTCGCGTGGACGACGACTTCAACGCCGTGCTGCTGTCCGGCCGCGTGGTCTACGACATCACCGAGAACTGGGACATCGGCCTGCTGGGCGCTACGTTCCGTGGCCAGGACGGCGCCAACCAGTATGCCTTCGGCATGGAGGTCGGACGCCTGCTGCGGCAGAACCTGTGGCTGTCGGTGGGCTACAACAGCACCGGTTTCCGCGGCGATGAGGACCTGACCGGTTACGAGTACACCCAGCAGGGCGCATTCGTCCGCCTGCGCTTCAAGTTCGACGAAGACCTTTTCCGTAGAGACGACGTCCGCTACCGCGATCCGGTGCGCTGAGGAAACCCGACATGACCATCAACACCCGCACCATCATCGCCGCCGCCGTCCTGGCTTCGCTGACCTTCGCCGCCACGGCCCAGCAGACCACGCTGGTGCCGGCACGGGACCGCATCACCGACGAAGCCATCCACGCCGACCTGACCGGCTACGAGCACACCCAGGGCCGCATCCAGGCCTTGAACGACGCCGGCCGCCCGGTACGCGACTATCACCTGTCCAAAGCGCAATGCTGGCTGGACGTGTCCTTCCACGAGTACAGCCGCAACGACCGCAGCGATTTCCCGCAGGCCGCGCTGACCGAATCTGAAAAGCTCATCGTCGGCATGGAGCAGGGCGCCTCGCCGCTGCCGACCGACACGCCGCTGGTCAACAACGCCAAGCGTCTGCGCGAAGACCTGTGGCAGCGCCTGCGCGTCATCCACGGCACGCCTGGTTTCACCTGCGCGCAGCAGGCCGTGGCCTGCGGCGAAGTGGAACTGGTGCATGCCGGCAACGAGTTCAACCAGCAGCAGTGGCGCCACGCCAAGCCGTACATCCAGATTGCCGAGGACTGGGTCAGCGATGCGGAAGCCCTGTCGCGCCAGTGCGGCGTGGCTCCCTCCCAGCCTATGCAGGCAGAGTCGGTACTGACCGCCAACGTGCTGTTCGAATTCGACCGCGACGACCGCAAGAATATCCGCGCCTATTCGCTGCAGAGTCTGGACCGCGAACTGGCGCGGATTCGCGAGGAAGGCCGCACGCTGACCGCCGTGGAGCTGGTGGGCCATGCTGATCGCCTGCAGGGCCGTGGTCACGACTACAACCAGGGTCTGTCGCAACGCCGTGCGCGCACCGTGCGCGATCTGCTGATCGAACGCGGCGTCGATGCCACGCTGATCAGCGACACCTACAAGGGCGACACCATGCAGGTGCAGCAATGCGAAGGCGTCACCCCACAGGCCGCACTGCGCGAATGCCTGATCCCCAACCGCCGCGTGGAAGTGCGCCTGTCGGTGAAGTGAAGTCAAGCCGGCTGAACCTCTCCGGGTCCATTCACCGCCGCTTGCGGCGGCCCTTGCCCTCGTAGAGCCGAGCTTGCTCGGCTGCTTTTCGCGTCAGATCAAAAGCAGCGCAGCAAGCTACGCTCTACGTCGGCCACCATTGCCCACTGCTTACGGCGGGGTAATTTGTTCCCCGGTCGAAGCGAAACGGTTGAGCCGATATACTCGGGCCGACGCCACTGCTGGCGTCGCACGCGGGTCCGTGTCTCATGGAAGTGCCACACAGGCTCGGCGTCTTTTTCGAGCCGCAGGACTTTCATGACCGAATACCGCCGACCCACCCGCGAACGTTTCTCCATTCCAGTCGTCGGCCCTGTCTGGCGGAAACTGATGGGCTGGTTCCGCAATGTGCCGATTGCCGACCCGGTAGATCGGCGCAACGCGCCGATGCTGCAGCTGATCTCCCTGCTGCTGGCGGTCCTGCCATCGCTGGCCTGGCTCTACCGCATCTTCGCCGTGGATATTCCCTGGCGCCCCGGCGAGCTCACCGGCATGCTGCTGAGTCTGGCGGTCTGCACCGCGGCCGCGATCAGTTTCCTGCTTATCCGCAAGGGCAGATTCGCCTGGGCATCGCGCCTGCTGCTGCTGGTCTTCGCAGTCACCGTGGTGCCTGCGTATCTGGCCAGCGGATTCGGCGCGCAGCGCTTCGAGCAACCGGTGCTGGTGATCTGGATGGCCATCGCCGGACTGATCATCGGCCGCTCGGCCTTGTGGATCATGTTCAGTTGCATCGCGTTGGCATTCGTCGCCGGCATCTGGGTCGATATCGGTCGTCAGGGCGATGCCGCGGCGCTGATCGGCGATGCGGCTTTCAGCATTGCCATGTTCCTGATGATCGCGGTGGTGATGGACCGCAGTTCGGCGGCGCTGCGTCAAAGCTTGAAAGAGGCCAATGCACGCGGTGCCGCGTTGGCGGAAAGCAATCGCCTGTTGCAGGAAGAAATGCGCGAACGCGAACACGCGCAGGAACGTCTTATCCATGCGCAGAAGATGGAAGCCGCCGGTCGTCTCGCCAGCGGCGTGGCGCACGACTTCGGCAATCTGCTTGGCCTGATCCAGGGCCATGTGCAGAAAGGCAAGCACAGCACATCGCTGGAGGACGCGCTGCAGAGTCTGACCGGTGTGGAGTCGGCGGCCAAACGCGCCGCAGCCGTCAGCGGCAAGCTATTGAGCTTCAGTCGACAGGATCAGACCACGCTTGAAGTATTTGATGCGGCATTGGCGTTGACGCAGATGCAGCCCATGCTGCGTCAGTTGTTCGATCCAACGGTCGCGCTGACGTTTCCCGATACGCCATCAGTGCAGAACATCCGTTTTGATCGCACGCAGTTTGAATTGTTGGTATTGAACCTGGCGGCCAATGCGCAGTACGCCATGCCCGATGGTGGTCTGTTCGCGATACACGCGCCCAATGTTGATGGCCCGGTGGTATTGCTGTTCCGCGACACCGGACCCGGCATTCCGCCGGAGGTGCAGGCGCGCATCTTCGATCCGTTTTTCACCACCAAGCCCGCCGGGCAAGGCACCGGTCTGGGACTTGCGGTGGTCAAGGATCTGGTCGAAGCCGCCGGCGGACGTGTGCAGGTCGACAGCAGTGCCGAGTCCGGAACCACACTGCGACTGGAGTTTCCAAGACACGTGCAATAGTCGGTGCGAAGCGACGTATTGACAGCCGGTGATGTAGTCAGCGGACTCTATACGCCTGCCGTATCTTTCGCATTGCAGGCAATGCCATGCGCTGCTGGCGCGTCCTGCCAGGTCCAGGAATTGTCCAGGCGACAGTAGCTGTGCCTTGCATGACAAATAGATAGATCGTATACAAAACCGGCAATCGCGCGGTCGCAACGCCTTGGGCCGGCACCGCAGCATGGCTGTATGTCTTGGAAATCGCGACGAATGAGTGCTTCCCAATCGGACCGTCAGGTTTGTCGATGACGGAGAAATGCACGCGGACTGGAGGAATGTGCTGCCAGCTTTTGCTGGCAGCACTGCTGATGCTGGCTGGGTCCGTGCAGGCCTCATCGCCCGGCAATCGGTACCTCGCCAGGCACTTCGGCGACGGCTATGGCATTCCGTCCGGGATCAATACCGCGGTCCAGACGCAGGACGGTTATCTATGGCTGGGCACGTTCGGCGGTCTCTACCGATTCGACGGCACCAAGGCCACGCGGTTCCAGGTCCAGCGGCCGGGCAGCAAGGCCAGCGCGGGAAGCGGACCCGGCAGCGACCGCATCACCGCGCTGCACGAAGATACGCTGGGCCGATTGTGGATCGGCACGCAGGATGCCGGTTTGACGCTTTACCAGCGAGGGATATTCCGGCTGCTGCCGCTCTGCGGGGGCACCTGTCAGGTCATGGGGCTGGTGGAATTGTCGAGCAGGGAGTTGTGGATGGCGACCAATGCGGGCCTGATGCGCATCGATATGCAAACGCTTCGGGGAGAATATATAGCTGATCCGGATCCTGGTACGTATGAGTATGTCGCGATCGGATCTGACAAACGCGTTTACGTCAGTGGACACAAGGGTATGGGCAAGGTCGTCGGCGGCCGTATCCGGAAGATCTACCCGCCACACAAACCAGCCAACACAGGCTGGCTGATACGGCCCGTCGCCGGGACGTTATGGGTAAAGGAACTGGATAGGAGCGACGATCTCTCTTTGTTCGATCCCACGACCGGCCGTTGGCAACGGAGCGGGGCGCGGGGAAAGCCAATTGCTTCGGACGATGGAAATCTCTGGGTCGGCACCGCTGCCGGCGAGTTGCTGCGTATTGCCCAGGGCGGTGCTCCCGAGAAGATTTCCGGCCTGCCGTCATTGCGGACGACGTCCGTACTGGCCGGTGGCAACGGACTGTACTGGGTGACCAGCAGCGATCAGGGTCTCTGGGGCGTGCGGGCGGAGAACAATACGGTGATGGACTACGACCAAGCCGGCATTCCCCACGCGGGAAGGGCCATCGCCGAGGACCGCAACGGGATGTGGCTTGGATTTTCGTGCGGAGGCCTCCGCTATCTGCGCGCGCGCGGAACCACGGAGCGGTTGCTCGAGAATCCCCCCCTGGAGAAAGAATGCATTACCAGCCTGCATCGGGACCGGGCGGGCGGACTGTGGGTCGGCACGACGGCCGGGCTCGTTCGTCTGGCCAATGGAAAGGCGCGGCGGATTCCGCTACCCGACGACATCAACAGCGTGCAGATATGGCAGGCGGACGACGGTGGCTTGTGGGTCGCGGTGGAACTGCACACCTACGCATTGATAGAGGACGAACAAGGAAACTACGTGCTGTCTCCTCCTGTGACCGTGCTGGAGGGAATGAGCATCAGGAAAATGCGCGATGCGCGGCGCGGAGGCATCTGGTTCGTCGGCGATCAGGGGGCCTTCCGGCTGGTGGACGGCAGGCTGGTGGAAAAGTGGACCCTGGCCGAAGGTTTGTCCAGCCGCTTCGCCAGGACGCTCCACGAAGACGATAGCGGCACCTGGATCGGCACCTATGGCGGCGGTCTCAACCTCATACGCCAGGGCAGGATCCATATCTACGACGAAAGCAATGGACTGCACGACAACACGGTCTCGTGCATCGAGCCCGATGCCCATGGCAGGCTGTGGCTGGGAGGCAACAAAGGGATTTCACTCCTGCCCAACCCTCGTTCGCCTGGGCCGATCGAATCGGTGCCGGTCAAGATAAGCGCGGATTCAACCTCGTTCGAAGTCAACGGCGGTGCGCAGTCTTCCTGCTTCCGGGACACCAAAGGACACCTGTGGTTTTCCCTGGTGCAGGGATTCCTGACGCTGAACCCGGACGATTATCGAGAGGTGGAGAGTGCCGTTCCGCCCGTCCACATCGAGCACGTCACCAGTGCCGGGGGAAAGCTGGACGCGTCGAACCGGCGGATTACGCTCAATCCAAGGACCGCGAGCGTGCAGATCGAATACACCGGCATAAACCTGATGCATCCGGACCTGCTGGCTTTCCGCTATCGACTGAGCGGCCAGAGCCCGGAGTGGGTCTACACCAAGACCGGACGCAGCATCAGTTACGAGAACATTCCCTGGGGCGAGCATCTGTTCGAAGTGCAGGCCAGGAACCATGGCGGCGAGTGGTCGGAGTCCGCACGGCTTCAAATCTACCGCCCCGCGCCGTGGTACCAGCGCCAGTGGCTGTGGCCGCTGGTCAGCTTCTGCAGCCTGATTCTCCTCATCTGGCGAACCAGGGCCACGCCACAGAAGGATCGGCACAGGGAAAGGGTGGATCGTATCCTGGCCGAGAACCAGTCGAGGCTCGAAAGAAAAACGGGCGCATCGGACAAGCGATAGCGGTAAGTCACTCGGCTGCTGTAAGGCTGCTCACCCTGGGCAAGGTGATGGTGATGGTGGTTCCCCTGTCCACCTGACTGGAGGCCCGCAAATGCCCGCCTGCCTCCATGATGGTCTGGTAGACGACAGCCAGCCCGATGCCGCTGCCGACTCCCTCCGGTTTGGTGGTGAAGAAGGGTTCGAAGATTCGATCAACCACTTCCTGCTTCATGCCGCATCCGGTATCGGTAAAAAGAATGTCGACTTCAGAATGGGAAGCGATGACCCGCAGGACGAAGGTTCCGCCGTCAGGCATGGCATCGCGGGCATTGGAGGCGATATTCAGCAGCGCGAGTTCGAAAGCATCCTGATTCATTTCCACCAGGATCGGATACTGCGGAAGCTCCCAGAAAAGGCGGACTTTGCTGCTGAACAATGATCGGATAAGCGGTCCCAGATCATCGATGACCTTGACGATGTCGAACACGCTTCTCTGTCCCGTGTTGCGGGTCAGCGAAAGCAGGCGCCGGGTTACTGTTCCTCCGCGCCGGGCAATCTGTTCAATACCTTCCAGGCTTCTGGTTGCTTGATTGAAGTCGACGATATTCGTTGGCTCGGTGGCATAACCCAGAATTACGCTGAGAAGATTATTGAAATCATGGGCGACGCCTCCGGCCAGATGACCGATGGCTTCCATCTTCTGCGAGTGGATCAGCTGCGTCTGGCTGCGCGCCTTTTCCTGGATTTCGACTTCGAGTTGATCGCATACCAGGTCCAGCTCCTGCGCCCGTCGATCAACATGGTTCAATTTCGCGATGAGGCGGTCGAGGATGAGCGCGATGATCATGCACGCCAGTCCCGGCTGAACCAGGTCGACAAGGCCTTCCTTGAGGTCGCTCGTAGCGCCATAAGTGATGTCGGCATGGACGCCCAGCATCAGCGCGACCAGCAGCCCCATAAGCCCCAGCCAGACTGCGAGCCTGCCCAGAAGCAGGCCGGCGAAGAGCAGTGGAATGATCAGGCTCAGTTGCAGCGACGCTTGGGCCTTCAAGCCATAGGCCGCATGGCTTACGCAAATCCATACGACGCTGAGCCCGATAAGGTAAACGGCGATCCAGCGTTTGAATCCGGTAAATTCCATTGTCTGGGCCGCCGACGGGATAGAAATCACATAACCTAAAGTAGCTTACGATTGCAGTGGCATTGTGATCCGGTAGATGCTTTTTACATGATCGGTCGGTCCAACCCAGGCGGATTGGCCGAATACTTTGATATAAAGTGCAATATTTCGGTAGGCAAATGTGAGACAGCATAATCCGCCCCGGAAAGATTCAGGGGCATGTCTTCATTGACTGCGAATCGAGGGGATGCACCTGGTTGGGCGCATCGAATGCGAACTGTTGGGCAGCAATACGGAAGGAATCGACCGTGAGTGATCAGTGTCAGCGTGTTCTTCTGGTCGAAGACGACATAGAGCTACGGGATCAGGTGCTGGTGCCCGGATTGCGTCGCTTTGGATTCGATCCCATCGGCCTGGGCAGCGCCATCGAACTCTACCGTTGGCTGGTCAGCAACTCCTGCTCGCTGGTGGTCCTGGACGTAGGGCTGCCCGACGATGATGGCTTCTCGGTGGCAAAACATCTGCGCGAAACCACGGGCGCGGGCATCGTCATGTTGACCGGCAGGGATTCGACTTCGGACCATATTCGCGGCCTCAGCGAGGGCGCGGACGTCTACTTCACCAAGCCGTTGGACGTGGAGCTCCTGGCCAGTGCCCTGCAAAGCCTGTCGCGCCGAATGCAAGCGGCCACGCCTTCGGCATCAATGCCTGCAGTCGCAGAAAAATGGAGAATCGAAGCGGACGGCTGGCGATTGGTCGCGCCAAACGACGTGGTCGTCGCGCTGTCGCTGACCGAAAGGGCCATCGTCAGTAAGCTCAAAGCCGCCGATAGACCGGTCCCGCGGGACGACCTTATTTCCGAACTGGCCGAACTGGTCGAGGACTTCGACCCCAGCAGGTTGGAGATGCTGATCCACCGGTTACGCCGCAAGGTCGAGTCGAAAACGGGCATCGAATTGCCAATGACCTCGATACGCAAGCTGGGTTACATGCTGTCGTTCTAGTGGATCTTGGTTTACTACATCATTGCAGCGAATCAGCGAAAATCGAACGATTCCACCCATTGTTATCACATGGCGATGGCATCCACGGAATACATGGGAAGCCGTATGCGCGAATTGACGCCCACTCCGGATACCACCCAGCTCTCAACGCTTCCGCCGTAATGCTTTGACACTTCCCTGATGGCATTGATGCGTTGTTGCAGATCGCGTGGATACGCAGCGCCGTCCAGCTGTCTGCAAAGGAACATGATATCGACGCTGTGATTTGATTGCTTGGATTCTTCGGGTGGCAGGGCGGCGCTGCGCACACCGATCATCGCCCAGCGCTTTGGCTCGTTCGAGCGCAGCGCATACCCGACGAAAGCCAGAAGAATAAGATGAAGCGCGTTCCTGTTGAACCTGACCATCAGGGAATGCGGCGGCACCAGGCACGACAGGTCGATGCTGTTGGCCAACTGATCGCTGGTACGGTACGACCACTCGCGTACGGCCGCACACAGATCGAACTCTGAAACTTCCATCAACGCCGGCTCCTGCAGTACGCCCATCACGCAGCGCGAATACAGCAGACCATGCGACGAAGCCAGGTTGATCTTGTCGATCACCTCGTCCCTGTTTTGCGGTCCGGGTGCTTCTGACAGTTGTTGGGTCAATCCGAAAATGGTGGCCCAGATATTGTTGAAATCGTGCGCCAGGTGCCTGGACAGAGTGCCCAGTGCTTCCTCGGCCGCGAAATGAAATTCGCCGCGTTCTTGGTTTCCATCATTAGAGGTGGCGAGCGTCATTGAGTCTCCCCCGGCGCGCGGGCGGCGTACTTGAAGGGAAGTGGGCAGCAGTCGCGATGGCCATTGGCAATGGCATGGGCGCAGGTACTTCATCCGCATACAAATGTGAGATGGATATCAGTAGTTCTTGGATATTTGATTCCGACTTGCTCGGACATGATCTGTGAACAGAACCGGACATGCCATATCCGTTTATTTCCATACATATCGCTGCGATCGCTGCGAATGAAATAGTTTGATATGTAGAGAAATTTCGCGAGCTTGTTCGAATTTCAGTAGGCCTCTAACTTTCGCCACGTACGGAAAGGGGGGTCTTTTCCCGAGTCGATGCGCGCGTTGCCCACGGCAACGCCGTTGTACGCATGGCGTCCCCTGATCGTGTTCAGCGCCTCCGCCCATGCGGTGGGCGCTTTGTGCAATCCACACAACACGCAACAGAACGGAAGCAAAGGTGGAAGTCGTATGAGCCGGATAACAAACAGCCCGATGTTCAAGAGCCTGCGGTCCTTTATGGCAGGCGCATTCACGATTGGCAGGCGCACGCCCGATGCCGCAAGCCGACCGGCTGCGCGCACGCGCGGTGCATATGCCTTCATCGGAATGAGCGTCTTGGTGCTGTCCGCATTCGCCATGCCGGCATTCGCGCAGAACACCATCCTGGTCAACAAGTCGTTCGGTGCCGGGGTCATCGTGCCGGGTGATACCACCACCATGACCGTCACCCTGTACAACACCGACACGGCCAACGCGCAGAGCGCGCTCGCCTTTACCGATACCTTCCCCGCTGATCTGAGTTGGACCAGTGTAGTATCCAACACTTGCGGTGGTGCGCTTTCAGCGCCTGGAACTACTCTTACCTTGACCGGCGGTACCTTGCCTGTGGCATCGTCGTCGGGACCGGTCACCTGCACCATCGTGGTAAACGTGACCTCGACCGTTGCAGGCAACAAGACCAACGTAATCGCCGCAAACGCTGTAACCGGCATGGCGGGTGGCAGTCCGACCACCAACGGTACCGGTGCAGGCGCCACGGTGACCGTGGCAAACCTGGTGCCGATATCGGTCTCCAAAGGGTTCAACCAGAATCCGGTTGCGGTTGGGATACCCGGCACTTTCGTCATTCGCGTCGCCAATCCCAACAACTTTCCGATCAGTCAGATCGCGCTGTTCGACAACTTGGGCAGCGACGTAACCTCGAACCCTGCTGGTGGAAGTTTGACTGCGCAAAGTGTAGTCAGCAGCACTTGCGGTGGCACTGCCAGCATCAGTGGCAACCAGCTCAACCTGGCCAACGGCGCGCTTGCCGCCCAAGGAAGCTGCGAAATAGTAGTGGCCTACCAGGCCAATCAGGCGGGCACCTATACCAATACGTTGCCGGCTGGTCGCGTGACCGTTGGCTCGGTGCCCGGCGGCGCGGCCAACAACGCCAGTCCCGCTGCCGGTGCGGTGGCAGCGCAGAACCAATTCACGGTTGGCAAGAGTTTCAGCGCGCCATCCACCTTGATGCCAAATCCGTTTGTGCTGACTCTGAATTTCTACAACCCCACCATCAACCCCATCACTGGTCTGACACTGACCGATACGTTCCCCGACGCCAGCCCCAGCAGTTCGGCACCCAATGGCATTCCCGACATCGTGGTATCGGAACTGCCCGGCCCGGTAATCAGCAACACGTGCGGCGGAACTGTCACGGCCGTTGGTGGTGCGAGTAGTGTCAGTATCAGCGGTGGCACCGTGCCTGCCGCTACTGCAGCCAGTGGTGTGGGCACATGCTCCATACAGATCCGTGTGCGCGGCAACGATGGGCTCAACAGCGAAACCACCAACCAGATACCCGTTGGTGCGGCGACCGGCAACAACGGCGCGCCGATATCCAACACCAATTTGGCCGAGGCCACGATCACCATCAGTACCGAAGGTAGCGCCGGCATATTTTTGGTGGGTAATGCCAAGACCTATCTGTCGGCCAACGTGCCGCCGGGCACGGTGGTGCGTGGACGCATCGTTGTCACCAATCCCCAGCCGACCGGCGCGACTGAAGTCAATCTGGATGATGTATTCCAGACGCTGACCAGCCAAGGTGCGATCAGTGATGTTGTGCTGGCGCCAACCGGCGGCAATTTCACCTTCGTCAATTGCGGCGAAGCAGGCAATGCGAGCTTCATCAACGCCAACGGTTTTCCCGCAGGCGGGCCGACTCCGCCAAGCGTCACTCCAAATGGGGCAGGAAACGGCTTCTCCATCGACGACCTCAGTCTGTTGCCCTTGAGCGGCGATACCGCTGGTAACCCAGCAGGCTGGGCCAACGCAGCCTGCGTGATCGAATTCGATGTGGTGGGCAATGTGATTGGTACGCACCGCAATGAACTGCTGAGCGGCAGCACATATGGCGGACGTCTGGTCGACCAGCCCGCGGGTGGTCCCACCGCCAGGGGCGGTCCGACTACGGCCAGCTTCACCTATATCAGTTCGCTGTCCGTGTCCAAGGGCTTCAGTCCGTATGTGGTAACCAATGGCGGCGTTTCGCGCCTGACCATCAGCCTGACCAACAACAACCCGAACGCAGACATCATCAATCTGGCCTTCACGGACAACATGCCCGACGGAGGTGCCAGCAATCAGGTCTTGGTTGCGACGAACCCCAACATCAGCAACACCTGCGGGGGCAGCGTTGCTGCGACGCCGGGAACTAGCATCATCTCCTTGAGCGGCGGGACTCTGGCGGCGCAAGTTGGCGGCGTAGATGGCCTCTGCACCATCGCGGTCGATGTAGTCGGTATAAACGCAGCCGGTTACGCCGATTGGGTCAATTCCATCGCTGCAGGCGGAGTGACTGGCAACCTTGACGCGACCGGCAGTCCTTCGGTCACAAACTTGGCGCCGGCCACCGCTCCGTTCTATGTGCGAACCATGGACCTGGTGGTTACCAAGGCGTTCTCGCCGAGCAGCATCGATGGCGGCGATAGCTCCGATGTGACCGTTACCATCCGCAACCCCAACCCGTACGACTGGGCGGTTGCCGGAATCAATCTCGTCGATAGCCTGCCTGCCGGCATGGTGGTGGCTACCCCGTCGGTCACCAGCACCACCTGCACCAGCAACGGCTTGACCAGCGGCCCAGCTGCAGGCATTGCCGCTGTAGCAGGGACGGACAATTTCGTGTTGAGCGGCGCGCACCTGTTCGCTGCAGGCGGTATACCTGCCGGCGGCATGCAGGAGTGCAGCGTCACCGTGCGTGTAACCACCTTGGTCAGCGGCTCGCTAGTCAATACCATCCGTGTAGGCGATTTGACTTCGTCCACCGGTGCGAGCAATAGCCAGCCCTTCAGCGCAACCTTGACGGTCTCGCCCAACACGGCGGTGTCCAAGCAGTTCATTCCCGACACCATTCCGGTCGGTGCTATTTCGGAACTTGAATTCCGCATCGTCAACGCCAATGGCGTACCGGCCACCAACATCAACATCCTGGACAACATGCCCGCCGCCGTGGTGGTGGCGCCGGGCCCGGTTGTGATTTCTCCAGTCGCAGGCAGCACATGTCCCGGACTGACGGTTAGCGCCTCCCCAGGCGGCAACGCCATCCAGGCCAGTGGCCTGACCCTGGCGGCATTCCAGGAATGCCGTTTTCGCGTGCAGGTCACGTCCAATGCGCCGAGTGGTGCGGCCGGTTACGTCAACACCATCCTGCCCGCACAGGTCAGCAGCACCGAAGGCGGTATCCGTACCGAAGATGCCACCGACACGCTTTATGTAGTGGATGGCCCGGTGGTGACCAAGTCGTTTGATCGCCCGCAGATCAACCTGGGCGAGACCGTGCGCCTGACCATGCGCGTCACCAATCCGTCCAGCACGGGTGCGGCGATGGACAATGTGAATTTCGTCGACAACCTGCCCAGCGGCGTGTTGGCCGCCACTCCCGACAATCTGGCGGTCAGCGGTGCCTGTACGGTAGCGCAAATCACAGTGCAGCCGGGCAGCATCGCGTTGAACGGCGGCACTTTGCCCGCCGGTGGGTTCTGCGAAATCCAGGTCGATGTGCAGCCGCAGGCATTGGGCACTTACATCAATATTCTGCCGCCCTGTGATCTGACCAATCCCAATCCTGTGGCGGGCACTTCTGCCGCAGCCACTGCTACCACTGGCAACGACACACCCACCTGCAATGTATTGGGCGCGCAGGCGGAAGTGGAAGTGGTAGCGCTGGACCTGAGTTTCACCAAGACACTTTCCGCTGAAAGCGGTGCAGCAGCCGGTGTGGCCGAGGCGGGCGAACAGCTGACCTACACCATCGCCGTTACCAATAATGGTGCGGCCGATGCCGTCGGCGTGCCCGTAGTGGACTTGGTGCCCGCCAACACCACCTTCGTGTCCGCCACCGCTGGTGGTGTATTGAATGGGGCGCAGGTCGACTGGACGGTCGATGTGCCGGCCAACGGCACCACCTCGGTCAACGTGACCTTCGCAGTGGTTGATCCGATTCCCGCAGGCGTCACCGAGATCGCCAACAGCGCCACTGTTAACGGTGAGCCTTGCGCGACGGTTCCATGCATCACCACGCCCGTGGTCAAGCCTGCCTTCACCATCAGTAAGGCCCTCACTGGCGAGACCGGTGCCACGGCAGATGTCGCCGAACCCGGCGAGCAGCTGACCTACACCATTACCGTCAACAACACGTCTGCCGTGCCGGCCACCAATGTACCGGTGATCGACATCGTGCCGACCAATACGTCGTTCACGTCGGCAGACAATGGTGGCCTGTTGAACGGCAATCAGGTCGAGTGGACCATTCCGACCCTGGCGGCCAACAGCAGCACCACGCTGACCGTCACCTTCACGGTGGTCGATCCGATCCCGGCTGGCGTAACTGCCATCGCCAACAGCGCGACGGTGGAAGTGCCGGGCGAACCGCCGGTCACCTGCACCACGGTGCCGTGCGTCACCACGCCTACCGGCGATTTCGATATCGATTTCACCAAGGCGCTGACTGGTGAGAGCGGTACGGCAGCCGGCGTTGCCGAACCCGGTGAACAGCTGACCTACACCATCACCATCAACAATACCGGCACCGCTGCCGCAATCGGCGTGCCTGTTGTGGATGCGGTGCCGGCCAATACGACATTCGTGTCGGCTACCGCAGGTGGCGTACTGAATGGTGGGCAGGTCGACTGGACCGTCGATGTGCCCGTTGGCGGAAGCACATCGGTTACCGTGACCTTCGCGGTGGTCGATCCGATTCCGGCAGGCGTCACCGAGATCGCCAACAGCGCGACGGTAAACGGGGTGCCTTGCACCACGCAGCCCTGCGTCGTGACGCCTACCACGGATCCGACTTTCGCAATCAGCAAGGTGCTGAGCGCCGAAACCGGCACCCAGGCCAACCTGGTCGAGCCAGGCGAGGAGCTGACCTACACACTTACGGTCAGCAACACGTCCGGTGTCGATGCATCGGCAGTCCCAGTGTCGGATATCGTTCCTCAGTACCTGACCTATGTGTCGTCCAGTGATGGCGGCGCGCTAGTGGGCAACCAGGTGAACTGGACGTTGAATCTGGCAGCTAACAGCAGCCAGAACATCACGGTCACCTTCCGCGTCGATGCGACGTTGCCGGCTGGCGTCGAGAGCATTGCCAACGTGGCCACGGTCAATCCGCCCGGCAAGCCGCCCGTCGTCTGCGTCACGGATCCCTGTGTCGTCACGCCGGTCGCGCAACCCGAGCTGGAAATCGCCAAGGTACTCTCCGCCGAGAACGGCACGCTGCCAGGCCAGGTGGAGCCGGGCGAACTGCTGACCTACACCGTCACTGTCAGTAATGTCAGCGGCGTTGGTGCCACCAATGTATCGGTTGTCGATCTGGTTCCGGCCAACACCACCTTCGTGTCTGCCGACAATGGCGGCACGCTCAACGGCAATGAAGTGCGCTGGACGCTGCCCACGCTGGATGCAGGCCAGAGCCAGTCGCTGATCGTGGTCTTCCAGATGGCCTCGCCGATCCCGACGGGTGTGCGCTCCATCGTGAACGACGCCACGGTCGACTTCCCGACCAATCCCGAACCACCAGTGACCTGCACCACCGTGCCTTGCGTAACCACACCGGTCGTGCTTCCGCCGATTGCGGTGGACGATGACGGTGGAACGCATCCGGCCGGCTTGCCTGTCACGGTGGTCTCGCCCAGCAACGACATTGCCACCAGCGCTCCGCTGGATCCGACCACGGTGCATATCGTGGGCACCGCCAACCCAGGCGATCCGCTGACGGTGCCGGGCGAAGGCACCTGGACGGTCGATCCGGTGACCGGCGCGATCACTTTCACCCCTGAGCCGGGCTTCACCCAGACGCCGACGCCGATCCACTACACCATCGACGACACCCTGGGTCAGACCTCCAACGAGGCCGAAGTAATCCTGGATTACGTGATCGAGCAGTTGCTGCGCATCACCAAATCCGCTTCGGTACGCACGGTGGTCATCGGCGATCTGGTCCGTTACACGATCAACCTGGAGAACCTGGGTGGTGTCGATCTGGTGGGAGTTGAACTGATCGATATGCCGGCGCTGGGCTTCAGCCTGGTGGCCGACTCGCTGACGGTGATCGATACCGACAACGCCGGTTCCTTGAATGGCATCAATCCGGTCCGCGTGGGTGGCATCGATATCCCCGCTGGCCAGACGGCGACGGTCAGCTATCTGATGACGGTCGGTGCCAACGTACTGCCGGGCACGCACATCAATACCGTGCAGGCCTATATCAACGACGTGCCGATCAGCAACGTTGCGACTGCCACGGTGGTCAGCAATGCCGATCCGCTGTTCGAGGAATCGTTGATCATGGGTACCGTGTTCCATGACCGAGACGAGGACGGGTGGCAGGACAGCGCCGAAGCCACTGATGTCTCCGTCAAGGGCGGTATCGACGAGTCGGTCTACATCGCTGGTTCGACCACAGTCGATCGTGGCATGGGACCGCAGCCGGAGGCCGACGCCAGCGCGCCGCTGAACCATGGCATCGCACTGGGCACGATCCACGGCCGCAGCACGATCGCCCAACCCGAGGACAACAACAAGGTCGTTATCAGCCAGCGTCTGCGCGAGCCGAAGTTCACCACCGACTTCGTGCTGACCACCGGCCACGGCACTACGGTGCGGGTCGATGCGGCCGGCGAAAGCACTGTCAGCAGATCCGGCAGGGCCGAGAAGGGCCTCACTGCCGAGGACATCCGCGTGAAGCGTGTGGTGACGCCAGAGAACGACGTCTACCGCGTGGATTACGTGGTGACCAATGCCGGCGTGCAGGAGCAGGGAATTCCTGGCGTGCGCATCGGTACGGTAGAAGGCTTGCTCATCGAAACCGACCGTTACGGCCGCTACCACCTGCAGGGCGTTTCGCCGAGCCACTTCGCACGCGGTTCCAACTTCGTGATGAAAGTCGACGCAGCCACCCTGCCATCAGGCAGCAAGTTCACCACGGAGAATCCGCGGGTACGTCGCATCACCCCGGGCATACCGGTGCGCTTCGATTTCGGCGTCAAGATGATCGAAGAGGTGCTGGAAGCAGCCAAGGGTCATGTGGACATGTCGCTGGGCGAGGTCGTGTTCGAGGCCAACAGCGCGGTCATCCGCCCGGCCTATGAACAGGTCATCGAGTTCATCGCGGGCAAGGTCACCGAGCATGGCGGCGGCGAAGTGGAGATCGTCGGCTATGGCGGTAATCCGGAGCTGGCCTATGCACGTGCGCAGGCCGTGCAGAAAGCTGTGGCCTCGAAGCTGGATGCGGCGGTCGCGCAGGAAATGAAGGTGACGGTGCGTGGCGAGGTGGATGGGCCCGAAGTGCTCAGCTACGGACATCGCACGGTACTGGGCGAGGTCTTCTTCGACACCGACAAGACGCTGATCAAGCGTGCCTTCGTACCGGTGATAGAGAAGATCGCGGCCGACATCCAGGCCGGTGGTGTTCCGGAAGTGCTGATCACCGGTCATGCGGACAAGCGCGCCTCCGATGCCTACAACGTGGACCTGGGCAAACGACGTGCCAAATCCGTATATGACGCCATCGCTGCGCGGCTCACCACCGAGCGCAAGGAGAAATTGCATGTTGAGTACTTGCCGCCCTCGTCACCCGAGGATCGATACACCCCAGGCAAGAGCGAGTAAGGAGACCGCCATGAGCATCAACAACAACAAACTTTCGTTGGCGATCCGACTGGGCCTGCTGGCCGTGATGACCGGCGCATCGCTGGGAAACGCACAGATTGCCTTGGCCCAGGAAAGCGTCAAGTGCGACGGCCAGGGTTGCGGTGACGGACAGGAGACCTTGGTCCGGATCCGTACGGAAGGCGAACGGCAACCACGCACGAACGGTGATAGCGCCGCTGCGTTGCAGGACAACCGTCGCGTAGACATCGCGTTGCCGCCTTCACCCGGACAGGAAGGAAAGAAGGTCGCGCAGGCGACGGGCAGGTTCGCTGTCAACCTGCCCGACGGCGGCATGCTGTGGGCTTCCGAAGATCCGGCCATGGTGGTGCCCACGTTGAACGTCAGTACCGGTACTTCTGCCCCGGTCACTGCGGACGGAAAACTCGCCAAGCCGTTGACTTTCAGCCTGTACAGCAACTACGGAAAATTCATTGATCGCTACGAGTTATCCGTCTATCACGGTACAGATGGCGATCTGGTGTCCCCCGTTGCGGTACTGCGTCCGGAACAAGGGCAGCTGAAACAGACCGTGTGGGATGGTTCTATGGGGGCGGGCGAACGCTTGCGCGCGGGCGATGAGCTGATCTACGTCCTTCGCGCGTACGATGCCGAAGGCCATGTCGACGAAACTCAGATTCGCCGAGTCGCATTGCTGCGTCCGGAGGAGTACGAGCGGAGTCTGTCTCAGCTTCGGCAAGATGCTCAGGGAACCGAATGGGCGACGCTGACCTCCGAACAACTGCAGGACAAGCAGACCGAAGGTGCGCTGTTCGGCACCAGTTCGCTACGCCAGCAGAATATTCCATTGTATGGATCGCGCGTACGCGTGTTTGGTCAGGATATTCCCGAGGGCTACCAGATCACGATCGATGGCGAGGCCTATCCGATCGACCTGGAACGCAAGTTCGTTGCCGAGCTGATGCTGCCGATCGGAAGCCACACACTGGACGTGTCGGTCAATCAGGGCACCGGGTCCATCGCCCGTATCCCGATGAACATGGATGTCACCGGCAAATACATGTATCTGGTCGCGTTGGCCGATGTGACCGTGTCGGAAAACTCGGTGAGCGGAAGCGTCCAGGCGGCGCAGCTTGGCGATGGCTATGACGACATCATCACCGAGGGCCGTCTGGCCTTCTATCTGAAAGGGAAGGTGCGGGGCAAATACCTGATCACGGCGCAAGCCGATACCAAGGAGCGCGAACTGGAGCACCTGTTCGACGGATTCCTGGACGAGTACCCGACCGATGTGTTCCGTCGACTGGATCCGGATGCCTACTACCCGGTGTACGGAGACGACTCGACGACGCATCGCGACGTCGACACCATGGGTCGCCTGTACGTCCGTGTCGACTGGCGCCAGAACCAGGCCTTGTGGGGCAATTACGACACCGGCCTCACCGGCACGGAGCTCTCGCAGTATTCGCGCAGCCTGTACGGTGGCGCGTTGGCCTGGCGAAGCCAGGCGACTACCAAGTTCGGTGATCCCAGCAGCCAGTGGCGCGTGTTCGGTTCGCAGGCACAAACTTCGCTGGGCCACACCGAATTCCTGGGTACCGGCGGCAGCGTCTACTACCTCAAGCACACGGACTTGCTGCCGGGTTCGGACAAGATCGTCCTTGAACTGCGCGACCGGACCACAGGCCGCGCGGAAAGCCAGATTCCGCTGGCGTCGGGTGTCGATTACGAGATCGACTATCTGCAGGGCCGGATCATCCTCAGTCGTCCGCTCTCGCAGTACAGCCAGACCAACCTGCCCAGCATCATCCGCGATACGCCACTGGACGGTCTGCAATACCGCCTGATCACCGACTATGAATACATCCCTGATGGTTTCGATGCAGACCAGAACACGATCGGTGTACGCGGCAAGCAATGGATCGGCGACCATATCGGCATAGGTGCGACCTACGTCGACGAAAATCGCGCCGGCGACGACTACAACCTGGCCGGCGGCGATCTGACCCTGCAGGCTGGGCGTGGCACCTATCTGAAGATGGAGTATGCGCAAACCGATTCCACCCAGGCGCCAGTTTTCTACTCCGACAACGGCGGCTTGAGCTTCAACCAGATCAATCCATCTGTCGCCACCGCGCGCGAAGGCAACGCCAAGAGCGTCGAGGCCAGGGCGAACTTCCGCGAACTGGGCTGGACCGCTCGCGACTGGACGATTGGCGGCTGGTGGCGTGAGCTTGATAGCGGATATTCGACCGCCTACCGCGACGCGGTGGACCCGATCACCGAGCAGGGCGTGGAGTTCAATGGCCAGGTGACCGACACCTTCCGTCTGGCGGGTCGCGCCAGCGAACTCGAACAAGGCGCCGAATCCCTCAAGCAAGTACAGCTTCTGGGCGACTGGGACATCACCCCGAACGACCAGCTGGTCGGCGAAGTCCGCAGCGTGCGCGAAACGCGAACCACCGGACAAGCCGATGGCTTGCTCGGTGCCTTGCAGTACACGCGGCGCATCAACGACACGCTGGATCTCTACGGAACGGCCCAGGTCACGTTGGACGACGACGACGGCCGCTATGCCGATAACGATGCCTATACTGTGGGCGGAAAGTATCTCTTCGGCAATGCATCCACCATCGGCGCTTCCCACACCTGGGGCGACCGTGGCGATGGCACCAGCGTGGATATCAACTGGCAGCGAACCGCCGAGCACAGCCTGTACGGCCGCTACACCTGGTCCACCGATACCACCGAACGATTGTTCGACAATCGCGGCAGCAATGCCGATCCCGCCGGCCTGACCCTGGGCCAGCGCTGGAGATTGTCGAACCAGGTCAGCCTGTACAACGAAAGCCAGCAGTTGAAGGAAGGCAACGACACCGGCGTGTCCCACACCTACGGCATGGATTTCATGCTGGGCAAGGGTTGGAACATGGGCTTCACCCTGCAGAACGGCGAGCTCAATGCCATGTCAGGCGAAGTCGAAAGAAATGCAGTGAGCGTCAGCGGCGGATTCCGTTCTCCCGATACCGAATGGTCCAGTCACCTGGAATATCGGAAGGATACGGGTGCGGAGCGACGCGAACAGTGGGCTACGACAAACCGGCTGATGCACAAGATCAACCAGTCCTGGCGTATTGCCGCACGCGTCAACTATTCCGATACCGAAGACGAATACAACCCTGCCGCAAGCGCGCGTTTCACCGAGGCCAACCTCGGCTTCGCCTGGCGGCCCTGGGATTCGGAACGGTGGGCATTGTTGGGCAAGTACACCTACCTGTACGACCTCAGCAGCCTGGGTCAGGAAAATGCAGTGTCGGAGGTCGATCAGCGCTCGCAGATCATTGCCTTCGAGGGAATCTACAAGCACGACGACAACTGGGAATTCGCCGGCAAGCTCGCCCGACGCGAAGGCGAAGTGCGCGCTGGTCGCGGCACTGGTCAATGGTTCGACAGTCGGGCGGATTTCGCCGCGATCCAAGTCCGCTATCACCTGCGCTTCCAGTGGGATGCACTCGTCGAATACCGCTGGTTGCATACCAATGCCGACGGCAGCAGCAGGCAGGGCTGGCTGGCTGGTGTGGACCGTCGCCTGTCGGAGAACTTCCGCGTGGGGGTTGGTTATAACTTCACCGATTTCAGCAACGATCTGACACAGCAGGACTACGACCACAAGGGTTGGTTCCTGAATTTTGTCGGCACGTACTGAGGAAACTGCCAAGGGAGGCATTGTCGCTTCCCGATGCGGTGAGTTCTCTACAGGCAAGAAGGCAGTAAATGTCCGTTGGAAGGGGGTTTCATGAATTTACAAGCCAGTAATAGCACGCTGTCGGAATCCTTGGCAGAAACGCAGCATCGGAACTTCCGTGAAATTCCGAGTCCTGCGTTTACATCGATGAGAGTGATCGAGTCGAGGGGCGAAACCACGATAAGAAGGCGATTGGCGGAAACGGAATGGACGCGAATAGTCAAATGCCTGCCCAGCAGGATGCGGGCGCGCGCCAGGAACAACGAGAACACCAGAAGGTTCATGGAAGCGGTGCTTTGGGTCGCCAATACGAATCTGTACTGGAAAAGCATGCCGGAAGAGTACGGAGATCCGCATACGAACTACATCAGGTTCGTACGCTGGGTGCAGGCAGGAGTGTGGGACCACGTGCTGTCCGCCATGGAGGACTCAAGCGAATCTACGGCACATCTCCACCGGCTGGTAGACAACTACCGCATCAAATCCACGATCAGGAGTACCACGAAAGCATTGCATGGAGTGAGCGAAAACGCGCGCCTGTACGGTGGCAACGATAAGCTGCAAGGGAGCGTTCATCATGCAGATCATCCACAGCACAGTTATTCTGGAAACGCATGACCATACCCATGCGGACATCACCATCATCGTGCGCAGCGATGACGATGCACTGTCCGAACTGGTACACGAGATTTGCCGCTCCGCCGTGAAGCGGGCAGTGGATCCTCTGGATACCATCGTCGCTGGTCAGGTCCGGCATCGATAAGCAGCCTGCGCTTTGAGTTGCATGCTGACGCTGAGGCCGAGCAACTGCGCGGTTGACCTGCTGGCCCGACGCCAACGCGTTACCAGAGCTACGCCTGCCGCCCGAACGGACAGGAAGGAAGGGCGCGTGTTCCAGGTGGACTCAGGCCGGAGGTGGACATGCGGGTCTCAAGCCAGATGGTGTGCTTGTTTCGCTCAATATGCCCGCCCCAATGCGCAATCTCATGTCCCTGACAAGGACCGCGCTAATATCGGTGGATGCTCAAGCTCCTCCAGCGTAATCCACAGCTCGGAATCATTACTCTTCTCGGCGTTACTACCAGCCTGACAATCGCAGGTTTCGGGTCTTATCGTCTTTATTGCGGGCAGATAACGGCGGCGTTGGTCGATTTCACCATCGTGCTGCTGGTAGGGGTGCCAGTCGTCTACGCCAACTGGACTGAGCAGCCCGAAGGGCCGGGCGCCGTGCTGTGCATCAGCAATTCCCTATGCTGCATCGCCGCATGCTGGCTGTTGGGACCGGTTGCGCTGCCCTGGGTCTACCTAGTGCTGATGACCAATTTCTTCCTGGCCCAGAACAACCTCGCCGTGTTCACCAATCTGTTTCTGGTGGTGGCGCTGCTGCTGGTCCCGGAACTGTTTCCCAACAAACTCGGCGCGCTTTCGGCGGCGGCCTCAGCCTTGCTGGTGACTTTCTTCGCTTATCTGTTCGCGATCCGTGTGGGCATAGACCGCATGACGCTGGAGCAGGAGGCCTCGCTGGATGTGCTGACCGACATGCCCAACCGGAGAATGATGGAGCTGGCGCTTACCGAAGCAATGAGGGGGCAGCGTATGGGCAGGGACCGGTATGGACTGATCATCATCGATATCGATCATTTCAAGGCGGTCAACGACAGCTTTGGTCATGCCGCAGGCGATGCGGCGATTGCCGACCTGGCTGCCATTCTCAGGCACCAGATGCGCAAGAACGATCAGGTGTTTCGATTCGGCGGGGAGGAGTTCGTCGCCCTGGTGAAGGTGGAATCGCGCGCGGAGCTTCGAACTGCCGCCGAGCGTATCCGCACGGACGTGCGTGGCGCGTTGCGTGGGCCTGGCGGTCGGATCACGGTGTCGGTCGGCGCCAGTTTGCTGGGCAGTGAGGAACGATGGCAGGACTGGTTTTCGCTTGCGGACGCCGCGTTGTATAGCGCCAAGAGCGCTGGCCGCGACAGCACGGTGATTGCGGGTGAAATCGAGATTCCACCTGAAACCCATCCTCCGGTTTCCTGATCGGTGAACCTATGATCGCCCTGGGTAAGAGGCGAGGAATGTATGGAGGATGGCTACGTGGCCTTTGTACTGCAGTGCATTGCAGTGCTGAAGTCCGGCATCGCTGTCTTGCAAGCCGCCGCCTCTGCGCATGGGGGCCGACAACGATCAATGCGGTCCAGGCGAACATGCCGTTCATCTTGTCCGCGCTGCATCTAATTCCGATGGATTCGAATGGTCATGCGAGCTGCCACTTGCGCCGGGCCACGAACGTTGGCTATGGTCGGCGCCACGGAATGCGTGGTGTGTAAGCCAATGCGATCGATGGCCAGGAAAAGGCGCCTTGGTTCAGTCAAGGCATTGCGCTGGGTCGGAATTGCGTTGGGAATCCTGATTACTGCCGGATTGGTGGAGACCCTGTTGCAGGATCGGCAGGGCCGTATCGATGCGGCGCGTCGCCAGAGCCTGGCGCTGGCCAGCGGCGTTGACCGCCTGATCCACTACGAATTGCGCAATCTCGAACGGGCGATGACCGGCATCGCCGCCGATTCGGATATATACGAACGCACAGTCCCGGAGCAGGCGCATGCCCTGGTGTCCGATGCCGTGTCCGGAGTGGTGGAAAGGCATTCCGAACTGGAGTCCATCGTGTTGATGGATTCCCAGGGCCGCGCACTCTCGCGCGGCGACCCCGACGACTCGCTGCCACGATGGATCGGATCGGCGGAAAAATCGGTCCCGCCACGGCGTCTGGTCCAAGGTCCACTGACGCGTAGCAGGTCGGGATGGGTAGTTCCTCTGGCCCTGCAGACCGGAAACGGCGACTGGCTGGTGGCGCGATTGCGGACAACAGAATTGCAGCGCATGGTCGAGCAACTGGATACGGGCAGGGACGGCACGGTCGCCATCATCGATCGTAGCGGTGTCGTACTCGCGCGCGCAGGCAGCAGTGGCGCATTCCTGGGAAGGACGGTGCCCATACCCACTGACTTGAGTGCCATTGGCAGCATGACCGACGAGGTGGTGAGCACACTCGATGGCGTGGTGCGTTCTGCCTCGTACAGCGAAACCAGCCAGTTTCCGATGGTGGCGGCTGCAGGTATCGGCCTGCATGAAGCGCTTGCGGCCTGGCGAGTGCATGCCTGGGTCACAGGTGCGCTGGTCGCTCTGTACTGGTTGGGGATGGCGCTGACGGTCAGGCAGCTCGCAGCCGCCGAAACCGCACGCGAGCGTCTTCTGCTGGAGCTTGAAGCACAGGCGGACTGGCTGACGCAGGCGCAGATCGCGGCCAACTCCGGCGTCTGGCGCATTGAATCGGAGCCGGGGCTGGTCCGCACTTCCGCGCAAGGCGCGGCGTTGTTCGGATTCGAGGAAGACGCTGGCGGTATCGCGCTGTCCAGATTTTTTGATCGCATGCATCCCCTGGATCGGGAGCGGGTGCAAGCCGAATTTGTCGATGCCCGGGAAACCGGCTCGCCTTTCCATTCCGAGTACCGCATTCTGCTTCCGGAAGGAGGTGAGCGCTGGATCAGCGCGCATGGTGCCACCGCAGTCGATGCCAAGGGTGCCGCGTACATGGCCGGCACCATGGTCGACATCACCGAGCGGCGCGATGCGCAGAACCGGCTCGAACGCGCGGAACTGCAATTCCGCGAACTGTTCGAGCGCAACCCCTTGCCGTTCTGGGTATTCGACACCGAAACCCTCTGCTTCCTGGCGGTCAACGACGCGGCGCTTGTCTCCTATGGCTATACGCGCGAGCAATTCCTCAGTGCGACCATCTACGACATCCGGCCCGACGATCAACATGAAGGCCTGCGTGCGGCCCTGCAGGAAGGTATGGAAGAGGTAGGCCCGGAACGTATCTGGGTACACCAGACGCGTACGGGAAAGCGCATGGAAGTGCGCGTGCGCAGTCGGGCGATCCTGTTCGAAGGACGCCCTGCGCGCCTGGTGCTCGCCGAGGACGTCAGCGATCGCGTTGCCCACGAAAAGGATCTGGCCTGGCGTGCGACCCACGACACTTCGACCGGATTGTTGACCTTGCCGGCGTTGATCGCACAACTGGATGACGAGCCGCGCGATCCGGGCGCCAACTATGCGGTGGCCTACCTGCAGTTGCGCGAACTCGAGCTGGTCGCGCCAACGCTGGGACAACACGCCAGCGCCAGCATCGTGCAGGAAGCCGCGCATAGACTGGAAAAGGTCGGAGAACGCTACGGCTACTCCGCCTGCGTGCCTGCGGATTCTTTTGTGCTGGTGGCGCGGGAAGCGGAGCGTCGCGACGAGATGGTGGCCGAACTGCTTGCGGCGCTGGATGCGCCTTTGTACATGGATACCGGGCCTTATCGGCTGGAAGCATGGATTGGCCTGGCCTACGGCTCGCATCAGGATGAGGGCGCCGAGCAGGTCATCGGGCATGCGGCGCTCGCGGCCCTGCGTGCGCGGCGCGACAACGTACTTTCCGTTCCCTACGAGCGTGCCCTGGCCGATCAGGCCAGTGCGCGCCTGGCCATGGTGGCGCATTTGCGCGAAGCCACGAAGCGGGGCGAATTCGAACTGTTCTACCAGCCGATCCGGAAGATAGACGATGGACGGGTGGTTTCACTGGAGGCATTGCTGCGTTGGCGTCAGCCCGACGGCAGCTTCGTTCCGCCCGCGGAGTTCATTCCCCTGGCCGAAGAGTCCGGCCTGATCCTGCAGATCGGCGAACTTGTGCTGGAACATGCCGCACGCGCGCACCACAAGCTGAGCGAGCGTGGCATCGGCCATGTCGCCATTGCGGTGAATGTTTCGGCCCTGCAGTTCCACTCGCCGGATCTGCCCGAATCGCTGCGCAAGTTGCGCAGCGCGCACGGTCTTCCGCCGGGTGCCCTCCATATCGAGCTCACCGAGAGCGCGGTACTCAAACGGCCCGACGCGGCGCGGGAGATGATGCGCGAACTGCGCGGCGATGGCGCCTGCATTTCCATCGACGATTTCGGTACGGGCTTCTCCAGCATGGCCTATCTGCGCGACCTGCCGCTGGACTATCTGAAGATAGACCGCACCTTCCTCATCGATCTGGTCACCGACCAGCGCAACGCCTCCATATGCAAGGCGCTCATCGCGCTTGGCCATGGACTGGGCCTGCGCATCATCGCCGAGGGCGTGGAGAATGCGGGGCAACTGGAATGGCTCAAGGCCCATGGTTGCGATCAGGCGCAAGGATATTACTTCGCGCGGCCGGCACCTTTCGAAGAAATGATGGCGGCCAATTTTTCGGAAGCGGGACTCTCACCGAGATTGTCTTCCCACGGATGATCGATCTTCATCCTGGTGGCACCGCGAACTCCTTCTCCTGCAGGACGCGCCACTGCACTTTTCCGGTGGCGCTCTTGGGCAGCGCATCGACGAATTCGACGATGTGCGGCACCTTGTAGGCCGCCATCTGTCCGCGTGCCCAGGCGATCAGCGTGTCGGCATCGAGTTCCTGGCCGGGGCGATGCACCACGATGGCCTTGACGCTTTCGCCGCGATGCGCGTCGCGGAAGCCGACCACGCAGGCTTCCAGCACCGCGGGGTGCGCATAGAGGAAAGCCTCCACTTCGGCCGGCCAGATCTTGTAGCCGGACGCATTGATCATCCGCTTCAGGCGGTCGACCATGAAGAAATAGCCTTCGTCATCCACATAACCCAGATCGCCAGTGCGGAAAAAGCGCCGTCCCGCGATTTCGACAAACGCTTGGGCGGTCGCCTGTGGGCTGTTGTGATAACCAAGGAAGACTTGCGGGCCCTCGACCAGAATCTCGCCCACGGCGCCGGCGGGAAGTTCGTCCAGTGTCGCCGGGTCGACCACGATCGCGGTGGTGTCGAAGATAGGTAACCCCAGGCACTGCGGCTTCGGCCGATGGGTCGGATTGATATGGGTTGGCGCCATGGTTTCCGAAAGCCCGTAGCCTTCGACGTAGTCGATGCCCCAAAGTGTGCGGATGCGTTCGGCAACCGCCTTGGGCATGGCTGCGCCGCCGCCGGTCAGCATGCGCAGCGACGACAGGTCGCGCTGATCCAGATCGGGCTGGTTGAGGAAATCGAACAGCATGGTCGGGATCGCGGTCCACGCGGTCGCGCGATGGCGCTCGATCAGCATCGCCGCGCAACGCTTGTCCCAGCGGGTCATGATGAGGACCGTGCAGCCGTTGTACAGCGGCGTGTTGACGCAGTTCTGCATGCCGGTGACATGGAACATCGGCAGCGCCGCCAGCACCACACTGTCCTTTGAGGTCATGCACCACTCGCTACCGGCGACGGCCGTGTGCATCACGCTGGCGTGGGTATGCAGGCAGCCTTTGGGTGCGCCCGTGGTGCCGGAGGTGTATGGCACCACGGCGAGGTCCTGGGATCCTGCCAGGCATGGCGTCGGCACGAGCGATTCGGCCATGGCCTCGCGCCAGGCTATGGCGCCTTCCACCGCGATGGCCGCGGCGCTGACGATATCGGGCAGCGGCAGATCCGTAGCCGGGTCGATATAGTCCGAATACGCCGCCACGATGCCGTGCTGCAGTTCGCCGCCCAGCAACGGTGCGATGTTGGGCGCGAGCTCCTGGCCGAAGATCGCCACCTTGCTGCCGCTGTCGTGGACGATATGCGCCACTTCCTGGGCCATGTTCATCGTGTTGACCGGAACCACCACTGCATCCGCACGCAGCACGGCGTACATGGCGATGACGAATTGGGGGCTGTTCTGCAGATACAGCGCCACGCGGTCGCCACGGCGCACGCCGCAGCGCTGCTGCAGGTAGCCGGCCATCGCTTCGACCTGTTGCTGCAGTGATTCGTAGGAAATACTGCCGCCGTAGTAGTGCATCGCGGCGCGTTGCGGATAGCGGCGCGCCGACACTTCCAGGTTGTAGCAGAGCGAGGTCTGCGGCAATTCGAGATGCTTCGGCAGGCCGGGCGGCCAGTGGCTCGGATTCATCATTCGCGTTCCCCTCCCAAGGATGCGTCTGTATTCGAAGTATTGGTTCAGTCCACCTGCTGCGGCAGCACGACTACTTTTCCCGTCACCTGGCGCGCAAGCAGGGCGTCGAGCGCCAGCGGCGCCTGCGACAAGGGATAGCGCCTGGAAATCAGCGGATGGATCCTGCGTTCGCGCAGCCAGGTGAACAGCAGGCGCATGTTCTCGGCATTCAAGGCCGGCTCGCGACGCACAAACTCACCCCAGAACACGCCCACCAGTGAGCTGCCTTTCAGCAGCAACAGATTGATCGGAATTTTTGGGATCTCGCCGGCGGCAAAGCCCACGACTAGATAGCGGCCGCGCCAAGCGACGCTGCGCAACGCCGGCTCCGTGAAATCGCCGCCAACCGGATCGTAGACGACATCGACGCCGCGGCCTTGGGTCAGTGTCTTGATCCGTTCGCGCAGGTCTTCAGTGGAGTAATCGATTGTCTCGTCGGCGCCCAGCGAACGTGCTGCAGAAAGTTTCTCCGCCGACGAGGCCGCCGCGATCACGCGCATGCCCAGCAGTTTGCCTATTTCCACCGCCGCCAGGCCGACGCCACCGCCAGCGCCCAGCACCAGCATGGTTTCACCCGGCTGCGCTTGCGCACGGTCTTTCAACGCGTGCAGTGAGGTGCCGTAGGTCAGGACGAAACTGCCGGCCAGTTCCAGATCCTCGTCGCTGATGTCGTGCGGCAGCGGAACGAGGTTGGTCGCATCGACCACGACTTCCTGTGCATAGGCGCCGAAGGCAGTAATGCCCACCACCTTGTCGCCTACCGACAGACCTTGGACCTGGTCGCCGACGGCGATGATCTCGCCGGACAGTTCGCCGCCGGGCGAAAACGGAAACGCGGGTTTGTGCTGGTATTTGCCGGCCACCATCAGAGCATCGGGGAAATTGACCGCAGCCACGCGCGTGCGCACCAGTACCTGTGCAGTCCCGGGGACGGGCGAGGGCAGCTCACGCAGTTGCAAGGAAGCGGGCGGACCCCAGGCGTCGCAGACGATGGCTTTCATATGGCTCCAGTCATTCGATCAGGGAGGAAGCGAAACGGCGCATCAGAACTTGCCTTCGGTCATCGCGAACACCTTGTCGCGCAACGCGACCAGTCGCGGGCCGAAGTCGTTGACCAGTTTTTCGCGGGTCATCACCGACACGCGGCCGCTGCAGTTGAAGGCCAGCACGCGACTGCCGTCGGCCGACACCATCGGCACGCCGATGGCGAACACTTCCGAATTCCAGTCGCCCAGCGAAAAGCAGAAGCCGTAGTGCTCGTAGTCCTGGCGTGCCTTGACGATGCCTGCACGCAGCTTGGGCCAGTAACCGGGCTCGCACTCCTGTTCCAGCCGGGCCAGGTGGCGTTCGAACATGTCCAGCGGACGCGTGGCCAGGTCGGCGCGGCCCAGCGCGGTGGACCCGTGCGGCACGCGCGCACCGGCGGCCAGATTCATCTGGAAAGTGGGATCACCCTGGCAGACCTCCAGCAGCACCATGCGGTCGCGGTCGCGATCACCGGTGGCCAGCATCACTGCCGATTGGGTGTACTCGGCCAGCTCGCGCATCAACGGTCGCGCGATCGCCACCACATCGTTGCCTTTCATGAAGGCATGGCCCAGCGAAAGTACCGCCGTGCCCAATGAATATTTTTCCTGCGAGGCCGAATAGTTCAGATAGCCCAGCGCCGCCAGGGTGAAGGTGAAGCGCGACACGGTGGCCTTGGGCAGGCCGGTCTCGCGTGAGAGTTCCTGGTTGCCCAGATACTGTGCGCCGTATTCGAAGCAGCGCAGGATCGAGAACGCGCGCGCCACCGAACTAACGAACAGCGGATGACTGTCGTCGATGGGCTGATTGAAGGTGTCGATATCCCGTTTCGGGTTACCCATGTCGTGCTCCGTCTCCTGTTCTATGACTCATCCTGCGACTCAGGCTTCCGCCCGCACGGCGTGTTTGGCCAGTTCCAGTCGCGCGATGGTGCCGCGATGCACTTCGTCCGGACCATCGGCGATGCGCAGCGTGCGAACGCCTGCGTACATCGCCGCCAGTGGGAAGTCCTCCGTAACGCCCGCACCGCCATATGCCTGGATCGCCCAGTCGATGATCTTGCAGGTGATATTGGGCGCGACGACCTTGATCATGGCGATCTCCGCGCGCGCCACTTTGTTGCCTACCGTATCCATCATGTAGGCGGCCTTGAGCGTCAGCAGGCGCGCCTGTTCGATCATGCAGCGCGACTCGGCGATGCGTTCGTGCCAGATGGACTGGTCGCCGATCCGTTTTCCGAAAGCCACACGCGCCTGCACGCGCTTGCACAGCAATTCCAGTGCGCGTTCGGCCAGGCCTATCGAACGCATGCAGTGGTGGATGCGCCCCGGACCCAGGCGGCCCTGCGCGATCTCGAAACCGCGGCCTTCGCCCAGCAGCAGATTGCCGACCGGCACGCGCACGTCGCGCAGTTCGATTTCCATGTGTCCGTGCGGCGCATCGTCGTAGCCGTAGACCGGCAGATGCCGGATCACTTCGATGCCCGGCGTCTTAGCAGGCACCAGCACCATCGACTGTTGCTGATGAGGCGCGGCGGCAGGATCGGTCTTGCCCATGACGATGTACAACGCGCAGCGCGGATCGCCCGCACCGGAAGCGAACCACTTGCGTCCGTCGATCACGTACTCGTCGCCTTCGCGACGTATCGAACACTCGATGTTGGTGGCGTCGGACGAAGCCACTGCAGGTTCGGTCATCAGGAACGCCGAACGGATCTGGCCGGCCAGCAGCGGCTCCAGCCACTGGTCCTTCAGCGATTCGCTGCCGTAGCGTTCGAGGGTTTCCATGTTGCCGGTGTCAGGCGCCGAACAATTGAAGACTTCCGGGGCCCACATCACCCGTCCCATGATCTCGCACAGCGGCGCGTATTCCAGGTTGGATAGACCCTCTGGGGCGCGCGTGGACTGCGGCAGAAAAAGATTCCACAGGCCGCGCTCGCGGGCCTTGGGCTTGAGCCGTTCGATCACCTGTAAAGGAAGCCAGGGATTGCCGGCCTTGCGATTGCCGCCGAGTTCGTCGTGATAGGCCGCCTCATTGGGCGTGATGTGCTCGTCGAAGAAGCGGATCAGCTCCGCGCGGAGCCCTTCGACCTTGGGGCTGTAAGAGAAATCCATGGGTGCTCCAATGTCTGCCTCAAGTTCCACTAAATGGAACATGTTTCTGGAAACTGATGGTCATCCTAGGATGACGATATCTACTTGGCAAGCAAAGTCCGATGACTTGTCGAATGCAAATGCACTCAGTACGATGTTCCGTATTCCTGAACTTAGTTCTATTATATGGAACTCGAAGATTCCGATGCCGAAGCTGCACGTCCTGTTCAAGAAGGAAGACCTCGATCCCGCCCGCCTGCAGGGCAAGGTGGTGATCGTGATCGACGTGCTGTTCGCCACCTCGACCATCGTGCATGCCTTCGGTCAGGGCATCGCGGGCATCTGGCCCGCACGTGATGCCGACGATGCGCGCCGCATCGCCGCCGGACTTCAGGCGCCGCTGCTGGCAGGCGAATACCTTGCGGACAGCCTGCCCGGGTTCGGGCCGCCCACGCCGCTGGCGCTTGCGGCCACCGGGGTTCGCGACGCGACCCTGGTGTACGCCACCACCAACGGCACCGTGGCGTTGAACAACGCGGCGGCCGCCACGCAGGTGTACGTGGGCGCGCTGTCGAACGGCGCCGCAGTGGTCGCGAAGGTGCTCCGCCTTCACCCGCAGGCGCCAGTGCTGCTGCTCTGCTCGGGTTCGTTCGGTCGTTTCAACCTGGAAGATTTCTACGCCGCCGGACATATCGCGGCGCACTTCGAACGCAGCGGCCACTACGCGCTGACCGATGCCGCCCTGGCGGCCGCATTGCTGTATCGCGGCTGCGGCGCACAGGAGGCGCTGCGCGGATCGCGCGTAGGGCGAATGATGGAGGCGCACGATCTGCAACACGAAGTCGATTGCGCCGCGCAAATCGACACGCTCACGGTCGTCCCGGAGCTGCGCGATGGTTGCCTGCGCCTGGCGGCCGGATGAGCGCGATGTAGAACCTGCAACTTCCCTGCTTTCCAATACGAACGATTGCTTCGATGCGATCCAGCCCAGGAAAAGAACATGCCAGTGAACTATGAGACCCGCGATGGCATTGCCATCCTCACCCTGCACAATCCGCCGGTAAACGGACTGGGCCTGGAAACCCGGCGTGGACTGGTGGAGTCGCTGGACAAGGCGCTGGAAGATGCGTCGGTGAAGGCCATCGTGGTGACAGGCGGCGCGCGTGCGTTTTCCGGCGGTGCGGACATCCGCGAATTCAACAAGCCCGAAGCAGGCATGGAGCCCACGCTGCCGACGGTGATCGATGCCTACGAGCGCAGCACCAAGCCGGTGGTCGCGGCAATCGAAGGGCTCGCATTGGGGGGCGGTCTCGAACTCGCCCTTGGCATGCATCATCGTGTCGCCGACAAGCGCGCGCAGATCGGCTTGCCGGAAGTGAAGCTGGGACTGCTGCCGGGCGCGGGTGGAACGCAGCGTTTTCCGCGTGCGGTCGGGTTGGAGGCGGCGGTGAACATGATCGTCTCGGGCACGCCCGTCCCGGCAGGAAAGTTGGCGGCGACGCGGTTGTTCGATCGCGTGGTCGATAGCGAGGTGCTGCAGGCGGCGATGGAAGTCGCCAACGCCGCTGCCGCCTCCGGCGCATTGCCGAAAGTGCGCGACTGGAAGATCGGGCATCCCAATGCCGAAGGCTTCCTGGGTTTCGCACGTACCGCCGTCACCGCCGCTTCGGCCAATTATCCGGCGCCGCTGAAATGTCTCGATGCGGTGGAAGCAGCAGTGAAGCTGCCCTTCGACAAGGGCATCGCAGCGGAGCGCGAAGCCTTCGCCCTGCTGATCCAGACACCGGAATCCAAAGCCTTGCGCCATGGTTTCTTCGGTGAGCGCGCTGCGGGCAAGATCGCCGACATCGGTGCGGAGGTCGCGTTGCGCGACATCCGGCAGGTCGGCGTGATCGGCGCCGGCACCATGGGCGGCGGTATCAGCATGAATTTCCTCAATGCCGGTATTCCGGTGACGTTGCTGGAAACGAAACAGGAAGCGCTTGATCGCGGCCTGGCTACCATCCGCAAGAATTACGAGAACAGCGCCAGGAAAGGCAAGCTCACTGCCGAGCAGGTGGAGCAGCGCATGGGACTGATCACGCCAACGCTCTCCTACGACGACCTCAAGAACGCCGACCTGATCGTCGAAGCCGTGTTCGAGGAATACAGCGTCAAGCAATCGGTGTTCACCCAACTCGATGCCGTCGCCAAACCCGGCGCCATTCTCGCCAGCAATACCTCTACGCTGGACGTCGATCGTATCGCCGCTTTCACCCAGCGCCCGCAGGACGTACTGGGCATGCATTTCTTCAGCCCCGCCAACGTGATGAAGCTGCTGGAAGTGGTGCGCGGCAAGGCCACGGCGAAGGACGTGCTGGCCACGGTGATGGCGCTGTCGAAGAAGATCGGCAAGACCGCGGTGGTCTCCGGCGTGTGCGATGGTTTCATAGGCAATCGCATGATCGAGCAGTACAGCCGACAGGCCGGGTTCCTGCTGGATGAAGGCGCGCTGCCGCAGCAGGTGGACAAGGCCATGGAGAAGTTCGGCTTCGCCATGGGGCCGTTCCGCATGGGCGATCTGGCCGGCAACGACATAGGCTGGGCGATTCGCAAGCGCCGATACGTCGAGAAGCCGCAAATGACTTACTCGAAGACTGCGGACCTGGTCTGCGAACTCGGACGTTACGGCCAGAAGACCGGTGCCGGCTGGTACGACTATAAACCCGGCGACCGCACCGCGTATCCGTCGCCGGTGGTCAACGAACTGATCGAACAGCACTCGAAGGATCTGGGCATCGCGCGCCGCAAGATCAGCGACGAGGAGATCGTCGAGCGCCTGGTCTATGCGCTGGTCAATGAAGGTGCGCATATTCTGGAAGAGGGCATCGCGTCCAAGGCGTCCGACATCGACATCGTGTACCTGGCCGGATACGGATTTCCGATCTGGCGCGGTGGCCCGATGTTCTATGCCGACACGGTCGGCCTCTACAACGTGCTGGCAGCGATGCGTCGCTACGCCAGGGGCCATGAAGGCGCGGCCTGGGAACCGGCACCGCTTCTGGTGAAGCTGGCCGCCACCGGGAAACCTTTCAATCCATAGCGCCTCATCGTCGTCCCAGCCTCCAATGGGATGACGAGTAGACCAATCAGGCGTCACAACGCATCCGACCGGGAAAACAACGTGAAAGAAGCCGTCATCATCTCCACTGCCCGAACCGCCTTGGCCAAGAGCTGGAAAGGCGCACTCAACATGACCCATGGCGCCACGCTGGGCGGACACGTGGTACAGCATGCCGTGGCCCGCGCCGGTATAGATCCGGCCGAAGTGGAAGACGTGCTGATGGGTTGCGCCAATCCCGAAGGCGCAACCGGCGTCAACATCGCGCGGCAAAGCGCACTCCGCGCAGGTCTGCCGGTGACGGTGCCCGGCGCGACGGTGAACCGCTTCTGTTCTTCCGGCCTGCAGACCATCGCCATGGCCGCGCAGCGCGTCATCGCTGGCGAAGGCGAAATCCATGTCGCCGGCGGCGTGGAAAGCATTTCCTGCGTGCAGCCTTACATGAACCAGCACATGCTCAGCGAAAGCTGGCTGCTGCAGCACAAGCCCGAGCTTTACTGGCCCATGCTGCAGACCGCCGAAACCGTGGCCAAGCGCTACGGCATCTCGCGCGAGCGGCAGGACCGCTACGGGGCCGAAAGCCAGCAGCGTGCGGCCGCGGCGCAGGCGGCGGGGAAGTTCGACGACGAAATCGTGCCGATCACCGTCCTGGCCGGCATCGCCGATCCGGACACGCGCCAGCTGATGACGCGCGAAGTCGTGCTGTCCGCCGATGAAGGCATTCGCGCCGACACCACCTACGAAGGCGTGGCGAAGATCCGCAGTGCGGTGCCCGGTGGCGTGATCAGCGCCGGCAACGCCAGCCAGTTCTCCGATGGCGCCTCAGCGGTAGTGGTTATGGATTCGACACTGGCCGAACAGCGCAATCTGAAACCGCTCGGTATTTTCCGCGGCTTCGCGGTGGCGGGCTGCGAACCGGACGAGATGGGCATCGGCCCGGTATTCGCAGTGCCCAAACTCCTCAAGCGTGCCGGACTGACCGTGGACGACATCGGTCTGTGGGAACTCAACGAAGCCTTTGCCGTGCAGGTGCTGTATTGCATGGACACGCTGGGCATTCCGCACGAACGCATCAACGTCAATGGCGGCGCCATCGCCGTGGGTCATCCCTATGGCGTCAGCGGCGCGCGGCTGGTCGGCCATGCCTTGATAGAAGGCAAGCGTCGCGGAGTGAAGTTCGCCGTGGTGACCATGTGCGTCGGCGGCGGACAGGGCGCGGCCGGTCTGTTCGAGATCGTGTGAGCCCCACATGACACTGCGAGTCATCGACAGTTTGGATCAGCTGCCCGCCTGGATTGGCAAGGAAATCGCCTGCAGCGATTGGCTGGTCATCGACCAGTCGCGCATCCAGCAATTCGCCGATGCTACCGGCGACCAGCAGTGGATCCATACCGATGTGGAACGCGCGCGCCGTGAATCTCCTTACCAGTCCACCATCGCGCACGGTTACCTGACCCTGTCGCTGTTGCCGCATTTGATCGACTCCTGCCTGCGTATCGATGGCGTCGGCATGGCGATCAACTACGGCCTGGACCGTGTGCGCCTGCCCAGGCCTGTGCTCGCCGGACAGCGTGTGCGTGCACGCCTGGTGCTGGACAAGTTGGAGCCGGTCAGCGGCGGCGTGCAGGCGCACTGGTCGGCGACCGTCGAACTGGAGCACGGCGACAAGCCGGCCTGCATCGCGCAGCTGCTGGCCCGCTACACCCCGGCTACCCCTTCCAGACAGGTTCAATAGCGGAGTCAATATGGATCTCGATTTCAGCAAAGAAGAACAGGCGTTCCGCGACGAAGTCAGGCAGTTCCTCGCCAGCGAACTGCCCGACGACATCCGCGACCGCATGGCGCGCGATGACGCCAGCCAGATCCGCGACGACATCGTGCGCTGGCAGAAGATCCTGCACGCCAAGGGCTGGGGTGCGCCGGCCTGGCCGGTCGAGTTCGGCGGCACCGGCTGGAGCAAGACCCAGCAATACATCTTCGAGAACGAATGCGCGCTGGCCGACGCACCTGCGCAGCTGGCCTTCGGCATCAAGATGGTCGCGCCGGTGATCATGCGCTATGGCAGTCCGGAGCAGCAGCAGACCTTCCTGCCGCGCATCCTTGCCGCCGAAGACTGGTGGTGCCAGGGCTATTCGGAAACCGGTTCGGGTTCCGACCTGGCGTCGTTGAAGATGAAGGCCGAGCGCGACGGCGACGAGTACGTGCTCAACGGACAGAAGGTCTGGAACACGCTGGGCCAGTTCGCCGACTGGATCTTCTGCCTGGTGCGCACGGACGCTAGCGTCAAGCCGCAGAAGGGCATTTCCTTCTTGCTGATCGACATGAAATCGCCGGGCATCAGCGTGCGACCCACGCGACTGCTGGACGGCACCTACGAAGTCAACGAGATCTGGATCGACAACGTGCGCGTACCAGTGTCCAACCGCGTGGGCGAAGAGAACCAGGGCTGGACCTATGCGAAGTTCCTGCTGGGCCACGAGCGCACCAATATCGCCGGCATTGGCGCATCCAAGCGCGAACTGCAGCGGCTCAAACATGATGCCGCCGCAGTCATGAAGGACGGGCGTCCGCTGCTGGAAGATCCCGTGTTCGGCAACAGGATCGCGCAAGTGGAAATCGAACTGACGGCGCTGGAAGTGACCAACCTGCGGGTGATCTTCGCCGAGGCGGCCAAGCAGGCGCCGGGACCGGAAGCATCGATGCTGAAGATCCGCGGCACCGAGATCGCGCAGCGCATTTCCGAACTGCAGGTGGAACTGCTCGGTGCCGGTGCGCTGGCTTACGCGCATGGGGACGACGGATCACGCGCAACCGCCGCCTACCTCAACCTGCGCAAGCTGAGCATCTTCGGCGGGTCCAACGAGATCCAGCGCAACATCATCGCCCACATGATCCTCGGATTGTAGAAACGAACTTTCAGGAGTCGGCCATGGATTTTTCATTCAACGACGAACAACAGATGCTGCTGGACACCACGCGCCGCTTCATCGCCGAGCGCTACGGTTTCGAACATCGCAACCAGGTGCGTGCCTCGACCGAAGGCTGGTCGCGCGAGGTCTGGAACCAGTTGGCCGAACTCGGGCTGCTGGCGATCAACATCCCCGAGGAAGGCGGCGGCATCGGCGCCGGACCGGTCGGCACGATGCTGGTCGGCAATGCGATTGGTGAAGGCATGCTGCTGGAGCCGTTCTGGTCCAGCGCCGTCGTTGCTACCCACGCCATCGTGACCCTGGGTACGCCGGAACAGAAAGCGAAGTGGCTGCCGGCACTGGCCGCTGGCGAGATGATTGCAGTGCTCGCGCATGACGAGGCGTCGTCACGCTTCGACACCATGCACATCGAAACCCACGCCACGCGTACTGCCAGCGGTTGGCAGCTGAGCGGCCGCAAATCGGTCGTGTACCACGCGCCCCTTGCCGACCTGCTGCTGGTCTCGGCGCGCGTGGGCGATGGAATCGGGGTGTTCGCAGTGGCGGCCGATGCGGCAGGCGTGCACCTTTCCCCCTGTGTCACGGTGGACGAGCAACGCGCAGCCGACCTGCGTTTCGACCAGGTCATGCTGACGGCGGATGCGCGGCTGGGCGATGACGTGGGCACTGGGTTGCAGGCGGTGCTGGACTACGGTCTGGCCGCGTTGTGCGCGGAAGCCTTCGGCGCGATGGACCGGATACTGGCGGCGACCATTGCTTATAGTCGCTCGCGCGTGCAGTTCGGCGCGCCCATCGGCAGCTTCCAGGCCTTGCAGCACCGCATGGCCGAGATGCTGATGCATCTGGAACAGGCGCGTTCGATGTCGTATCTGGCGACCTCCGAATGCCTGAATGCCGATGCGCAGGCGCGCAGCCGTGCCTTGTCCGCTGCGAAAGCATTGATGGGCCAGGCGGCGCGCTATATCGGCCAGCAGTCGGTGCAGCTGCACGGCGGCATGGGCATGACCGATGAGCTGGATGTCAGTCATTACTTCAAGCGTCTGCTGGCCTTCGAGCTACGTTGCGGCGGTACCGACCAGCACCTGGAAACCTACCGCAGGCAACTGCGCGCGGCGTAGTCGCAGGGTGGGCTCCAGGCCCGCCCTGCATTCGCCCAGTCAGAGCAACACGACCTGCCGGATCGCAGTTCCTTCGACCATGCGATCAAAGCCGGCATTGATCTCTTCCAGGCTCAGCGTATGCGTGAGCAGGCGATCCACGGGCAGCAGCCCGTTGCGGAACAGCGCGATATAGCGGGGAATATCGCGGCCCGGCACCGCCGAACCCATATAGGAACCTTTGAGCGTGCGTTCTTCAGCGACCAGGCTGACGGCGGGAATGCTCAACATACGCTGCGGTGGCGGCAAGCCGACACTGAGCGTGGTGCCACCACGCCGCGTCGCCGCGTAAGCCTGCGCCAGTACCTGTTCGTTGCCCGCCGATTCGATCGCATGCTGCACGCCGCCTTTGCTGATCTCGCGTATCGCGGCCGCGGCATCCTCTTCCCGCGCATTGAGGCAGTGGCTGGCCCCAAGTTCGCGCGCCAGTGCGAGTTTCTCTGGTACCACGTCCACCGCGATCAGTGGCCATGCCGAGGCTGCGCGTGCGCCCAGCAACGCCGCCAGCCCAACCCCACCCAGTCCGAACACTGCCACGCTTTCGCCCGGTTGCACACGTGCGGTGTTGACCACCACGCCGACGCCAGTCATCACCGCGCAACCGAACAGCGCCGCGATCTGTGGCGGCAGGTCGGCATCGATGCGCACGGCCGAGCGCGCCGATACCACCGTGTATTCGCTGAATCCGGAAACGCCAAGGTGGTGTCGCAGGTCGGCAAGATCCTGATCATGCCAACGGCGGCCGCCGCCCAACAATTCACCTGCCGTGTTGGCCAGTGCGCCGGGCTCGCAGAGCGCAGGACGCCCACTGGCACAGGGATCGCAGTGACCGCACATGGGCACGAACGAGAACACCACGCGGTCGCCCACCGTGAAATCGTGCACGCCGTTGCCGATCTCGACCACTTCGCCGGTCGCTTCATGGCCCAGTACCATCGGCAAGGGACGCGGGCGAGAACTGTCGATCACCGAAAGATCGGAATGACACAGGCCTGCGGCCAGTACCCGTACGCACAGCTCGCCTGCGCCTGGTGGGTCCAGCGTCAGTGTTTCCAGCGAAAGCGGCCGCGACTGCGCATACGGCGCCGGCAGTCCCGAGGTGCGCAGGACGGCGCCGCGCACTTTCATGCGTCAACCAGCAGGCGCGACAGCGCCTCGCGCAACTGGTTCGGCAACGGCGTGCTGCGGCGACTGGTTCTGTCGACGAAGACATGAACGAACCAGCCTTCGGCCGCCGGTGGTTCGCGGCCTGCGCGGAACAGGCCAATGCCATAACGCACACTGGAGTTTCCCAGGTGCTCCACGCGTAAGCCGGCTTCGATGGTTTCCGGAAAAGCGATCTCGCCGATGAAACGGCAATGCGATTCCGCACACAGGCCGATAACCTGGCCGGCATGGATATCCAGGCCGCCTTCGGCGATCAGATAGGTGTTGATCACCGTGTCGAAATAGCTGTAGTACTCGACGTTGTTGACGTGGCCGTAGACGTCGTTGTCCTTCCAGCGCGTGGTCAATGGCAGGAAGTGGCGGTAGTCGTTGCGCGTGCTCATGCGTGGTGTCGTCCTTGCGATATCAGGTATCGAAGCCGGTGGGCGGCGTGGCGGGAACGGCATCGGCGCCGGGCGCATCGCGTTCCAGTCCCACCAGCAGCAGGCACGCCCCCAGACCGGCCAGCAGGCCTATCCACGGCTCGAATACGGCCAGCGCCGTGCCGATAAGCAGCGCGGTACCGCGTGAAATCGGATTGCGCGGCAAGGTCATGCCGATGTAGGCGCAGGCGAAACCCGACATGACCAAGGTCAGGGACAGGGCAATGCCCAGCAGCGGCTTGAGCCCGGTCAGCAGCGGCAGCATGAAGTAGATGAAGGGAACGGCCATGAGGTAGTAGGAAATCATGCCGCTGTGCAGATCGCGCACCGCCTGCGGACCTTCCTTCCAGCGTTTGACCACGATCACATGCACGCCGGTCCACAAGGTGCCCTGGGTCGGGAAGAACGGAGCGACCAGCGCGGAGCCGAAGTTGCGTATGGCCAACGCCAGATGCGAACGCGTGGAGTCGATGTCCACTGGATCATCGGGACGGCTGGGCATCGCTTCGCGCAGCACTTCGTCACCGGTGACCCAGTCGCCGAACTGGATCACGTAGGTGATCAGCACCAGCGGAATGCACTTCAGATACATCTCCGCACTGGGCCAGCCGATGCTGAAGGGCGACATGCGCGCGATGGTCTCGCTCACAGGGGGCAGCAGCCAGCCCCATTGCACTTCGAATTTCACTTCGCCCACCAGCGGTCCTACGATGGCCGCGGCGATGAATCCCGGCAGCAAGCCGAGCGCTGCGATGGCCGCGAAACCGCTATGCCGCAGCTTGAGTCTCTGGAAAGGCAGCGAGAACAGGCAGGCCATGCACACCACGCAGGCGACGATGGTGGTGATCGGCTGGGTCAGCAGGAACTTCTCCGCGTCGTCCACGAACACCTGCTTGAACGAGGCGATGGCCGCGCCGAGGATGATGCCGGCCTTCAGCGTATTGGGAATCCAGTGCATCAGCTTGCGGCCCAGCCCGGTGATGCCGAGCACGAACACCAGCGCCGCGAAAGACAGCGACAGTGCGGTCATGGCCTGGAAGCGCTGATCCGGCGTGTGGTAACTGGCGAATACGAATGCCATCACCAGTGGCAATGCAGCGGTGTTCCAGCCCGGCGCATAGGGCTCGCCGAACACATACAGCGCCGATACCAGAAACACGCTGTGCAGCAGCGTGCAGGTGATGGCCTGTTCGAAGCTCAGCCCGAAATAGCCCACCAGCACCGGCACCAGGGCCAGCCCTGTAGCGGTGGACACCAGCAGTCCTTGCAGGAACTCAGGCCACTGCAGGCGCGTGTGATAGAACGGCACGCGGAAGTTGAACGGTCCCCAGCGCCAGCCTTCTCTGTTGCCCATGCGCACCCTCCCAGGTGTCGAAGCTTGCGTCGTCGTCAGTCGCCGCGCGCGAATGCCGGCTCAGAAGTGGCCATTGGTCATCTCGTAGACCTTGTTGCGCAGCGCCACCAGTCGCGGGCCGTAGTCCTGCACCAGTTTTTCGCGCGTCATCGATGAAATCCGGCCGCTGCAGTTGAACGCGAGCACGCGGCTGCGATCCGCCGAGACCATCGGCACGCCGACCGCGAACACGTCCGGATTCCAGTCGCCCAGCGAGAAGCAGAAACCGAAGTTCTCAAAATCCTGCCGCGCACGCACGATGCCAGAACGCACCTTGGGCCATAGCGCGGGCTCGCATTCTTCCTGCAGTTCGCGCATGCGCTGTTCGAAGATTTCGATGGGCCTGGCCGCAAGGTCGGCGCGTCCCAGCGCGGTGGAGCCGTGTGGCACGCGCGAACCGGTTTCGAGTTTCATCTGGAAGGTCGGATCGCCCTGGCAGACTTCCAGCAGCACCATGCGCAGGCCTTCGGGTGCGGCCAGCATCACCGCCGCTTCGGTGTAGTCGGCCAGTTCGCGCATCAGCGGGCGGGCAACGGCGACCACGTCATTGGCTTTCATGAAGGCGTGTCCCAGCGACAGCACGCCCACACCCAGCGCGTACTTCTCCAGCGTCTGGGAATACCCCAGGTAGCCCAGCGACGACAGCGTGTAGGTCAGTCGCGACACGGTCGGCTTCGGCAAGCCGGTGCGACGCGCGATGTCCTGGTTGCCCAGATGCATTTCCCCGTGCTCGAAGCAGCGCAGGATCGAGAACGCGCGCGCAACGGCGGTGACGAATTGCGGACCACTTTCGTCCGAAGTTTTTTCGAGACTTTGCAGGTTGCGTTTGGGATTTCCCATGAGCGACAGATCCATAAAGCGAAGTACGGAACTACACCATATAGTTCCGTATGACGAAATACTATTCCGTCTTGTTGATTGAAGCCTATGCGCGTGGAGTCACCGACGCAAGTCGATAGAACTTCGAGTTCATGCTGCGATGCGCCATCGATAAAGGCTTGTCTGCGAAATCGCAGCGGACTACAGTGATCTTTAATTCAAAACTAAGTTTCGTTTAGCGGAATTAAAATACGAATCGATGATCGGTTCGGACCGGATCGTTTTTGTCTCATCGCGGCCAAGCACTAGGCGACTGCGTAGAGAGCACAAGCCGGTCACCCGCGTTACAGCGATCTGCAGAAATAACGATCAGAGAAATGGCGATCAGAAAGTTTCAACCACTGAAGCAACCACGTCCTGCGCTGGGGAGCGGCAAGGGATAGACGGGTGAACCACACCCGGCGGTTGTCCACTCATCCTGGGAGGGATGCATCATGGCTACTCGTAGACCCGATAGAAACCTGTTGGCGTTTTCCATCGTTGCGGTTATCGCATCGACTTCCATCGCACCTGCGGTCGCGCAGTCCGCAACCGAGAAAGCCGGCGACGAGCCCACCACGCTTGACCGCATGGTGGTGACTGCGCAGAAGCGCGAAGAAGCATTGCAGGATGTGCCGATCACGCTCACGGTGTTGCCCGAACAGTTGCTGCAGGACACCGGGGTTCGCGACATCAAGGACATGCAGATCCTGGTGTCGGGCCTCAGCGTCACCAGCACGGCGACCGAGACCCAGACCACCGCGCGTATCCGTGGCGTGGGCACGGTTGGCGACAATCCCGGGCTGGAATCATCGGTTGGCGTGGTCATCGACGGCGTGTACCGGCCACGCAATGGCGTGGGTTTCGGCGACCTGGGCGAAATCGAGCGCATCGAAGTGCTCAAGGGCCCGCAGGGCACCGTGTTCGGCAAGAACACCTCCGCCGGCCTGATCAATGTCATCACCCGTCGGCCCAGCTACACGCAGAGCGCCGAAGGCGAAATCACTGTGGGCAACTACGGGGCCATCGGTGTATCCGGCGCCTACAACGATGCCTTGAGCGACACCGCCGCTTTCCGCGTCTACGCCACCAAACGCAAGCGCGACGGTTTCAACGAAGTCGTGAACGGCGCCGGGCCGCGCACCAGCGATGAAGACGGCAACCTCAACTTTCATTCCATCCGTGGACAGCTGTTGCTGGAACCCGCCGAGAACCTGGACATCAACCTCATCGCCGACTTCACCAATCGCGAAGAAGAATGCTGCACCGGCGTCACCACCACGCGTGGCGGCGCAGCGGCGATTGTCGATGCGCTGGCGGGCGGCAATGGCGTGATCGGCGTTCCCGATATCGATCGGCGTCTGACCTACAGCAACCGCGACACCACCTCGGACGTCAAGGACAAGGGCCTGTCGGCTGAAGTGAACTGGCAGACGCCGTGGTTCGGTGGGGCCACGCTGACTTCGGTTACTGCCAAGCGCGACTGGACCGCCATTGCGGGCGCCGACCTGGATTTCAGCACGGCCGACATCTGGTTCCGTCCATACGGCAAGGACAGCAACTCGGTGGATTTCGACACCTTCAGCCAGGAACTCCGCCTCACCGGATCGACCGACCGCGTGGACTGGATGACCGGCCTGTACTACAGCGACGAAGACCTGGTGCGCCACGATTCGATCCACATGGGCGCGGCGTACGAACCTTACCTGTCCATCGCACTGCTCAACAACATTGCCGCCAGTTTTCCCGCGGGTGTGGTCAATACCGCGGGCGCAGCGACGTTCCTGTCGCAAGCGGCAGGCCGACCTTACGGCACGACGTTCGTAGGTCCCGGTTCGAACGATGTGTTCAAGCAGAATGCCAAGAGCAGCGCGCTGTTCACCAACCTGACCTTCCACGCCACCGACGCACTGGACCTGACCTTGGGCCTGCGCTACACCCGCGAAAAGAAGCAGGTGGACACGGTGCTGGACAACCCCAATGGAAGTGCGGGCTGCGCGGCAGGGCTGGGCAATCCGGCGCAGGTGGGCGCGGCGCTGGCCGGACGCGGTGTACCCGGTCCATATATCGCAGCCATCGTGCCGACGGTGATCGGCTACATGTGTCTGCCGTGGACCAACCTGCTGCAAGATGGCATCGCCACGCACCAGGAACGCGAAGAGAAGGAATGGTCTGGCACGTTCAAGGCGGCGTATCGCTGGAATCCGAATGTGATGACCTACGCCTCGGCGGCACGTGGCTACAAGGCCGGTGGCTTCAACCTGGACCGCGTGCAGGTGGGCATCATGCCCAGTGCCGATACTTCGTTCCCCGGCGAGTTCGTGGACAGCTACGAACTGGGCGCCAAGACTTCCTGGCGCGAAGGCAACCTGCTGCTCAACGCGGCGCTGTTCCACCAGTCCTATACCGACTTCCAACTCAACAGTTTCCTGGGTAGCAGCTATGTGGTGCGCGCCATTCCCGACCTGACCACGCGTGGCCTGGACGCCGACCTGCTGTGGCAGACCGGCATGAAAGGCCTGACCCTGCAGGGCGGTGCGACCTACACCCATGCCAAATACGGCGATGACCTGCTGCCCGATGCGGCATTGGCGCGGCTGCCGGGCAGTACGGCGAGCTTCGCACCGAAGTGGCAGGTTTCCGGTTCGGTGACTTATGAGTGGGATTTCAGCAGCAACCTGATCGGCCGATTCAACGTGGGTGCCAAATACACCAGCGAATACAACACCGGCTCTGATCTGGCACCACAGAAAATGCAGGACGCCTACACGCTGGTGAACGCGCGCATCGGCATCGGTTCCCGGGACAAGCGCTGGGGCGTGGAATTGTGGGGCCAGAATCTGACCGATGAAACCTATGCCCAGGTCGGGTTCGATGCGCCACTGCAGACCGGTTCTTACAACGCATTCCTGGGTGCGCCACGTACGTATGGGGTGACCTTGAGGGTGATGTACTGAGCAGCGCTGGCAAGACATTGGGATGATGCACGCTCCCGCGACACAGCTCGCGGGAGCGTTTTACTTCAGCGCAACAGTTGTTGTTTCCAACTTGTCGCTCAGCGGCTGTGCGGTACCTGGAAGTAGCGGTTCCTGGTGGTTACCGGTCGCGCCTGGATCGGCGGCACTGAAGGCAGTCGCGTGGATCGCGTATCACGCTGTACCTGAAGTTTTGGAGCGCCGCCGGTACCAGGGCAGCCACTTGCGCATGAACCAGTAGACCGGCAGTCCTGCGACGGCCAGACCCAGGGCCATGACGAAGGGCTCTTTGCCCATGCCGATGAAGGCCAGGACCACGAAAGCGATGCTGAGCAGCGACATCACCCACATCTCTGTGCTTGCGCGGGCACCGAGGCGCCGCCAGACCACGATCAAGGCGATGGCGCAAACCAGATACAACGGCAGGTTGGCGGCGGTCACCACCGTGCTGAGGTAGGTGAAGCCATCCACCAGCGACTTGTCATAGCTCATGTAGACCATGGCGCTGGCCAGCAGGCCAGTCGTCAGCAGCGCCATGAAGGGCGCACCCGCTTTGTTCTGGCGCGCCAGGAAGACGGGCAGCACGCCATTGGACGCCATGGTCCGGGTCATTTCGCCGGTCAGCAAGGTCCAGCCGTTGAGGGCGCCCAGACCGCTGGCCACCACGAACAGCGCGAGCCAGCGGCCGCTGGTATTTCCGCCAAAACGTTCCATCAACAGCGCGAACGGCGCGCTGGAAGCGCCCAGCTCCCGTTCGGGCAGCAGCAGAATCGACACGGTGGAGACGATCAGGTAGATCATCGCCACGATCAGGGTCCCAACCATGGTGGCGCGTGGAACGTTGATGCCCGGATTGCGCACTTTCGCTGCGGGCACCGTCGCTGACTCGATGCCCAGCATCGCGAACAAGGCGATGGTCGAGGCTGCCATGGTGCCTTGCAGGGTGATCGGCGCGGTCGGCAATTGCGCCACATAGTCCGACGGCGAGGTCAGCAGTACCCAGACGCCAATCGCCGTTACCGCCGCCATCGGCACCAGTTTGAGCACGGTGGTGATGATCTGCACGGCGCCGCCGCTTCGCGTTCCCATCAGGTTGATGGCCACGAACAGCCACAACAGACCCAGCGCGAATACGCTCGGGTTCAAGGCCGTAGTGGCCGGGAACGCCACCGTCATGTAGCCGACCACACCAGTCGCCAGCGCCGCATTGACGAGCCAGCACGACACCCAGTAGCACCAGTAGGCGGCGTAGGCTGGCAGTTCGCCCAGCGTTTCGCGCATGTAACCGTAAGGGCCTTCCGCCTCAGGCATTTCGCGTGCCAGATGCGAGAACACCCGCGCCAGCGCGACACAACCCAGGATGACGATGACCCAGCCGATCAGGGCATTGAAGCCGAACGGCGCCAGCGATGCCGGCAGCAGGAAGATACCCATGCCGATGGTGTTGCCCACCACCAGCGCGGTGCAGGTCCAGAAACCGATCTTCTTGCTGTCGTTCATTGGGTTCCTGTAGAGCCAATACTTACTTGTCATCCCCGCGAAGGCGGGGACCCAGCGACTTTTCTGTGATGAAAGCTAAGTCCCTGGATCCCCGCCTTCGCGGGGACGACGACCTTGAAAGACGCGCTATAGCGGCCGCCGAATTCACTCCATCCCCACCGGACGGCCTTCCTTCACCACGCCCCGCACTTTCCGCAGGCATTCGATGTCCTGCAGTGGATCGCAGGCAATCGCAACCAGGTCGCCGAACTTACCCACGGCAATCGAACCCAGGTCCTTCTCCTTGCCCAGCAACGTGGCCGAACTGATCGTCGCCGACTGCAGCGCCTGCAGCGGCGTCATCCCGTACCTGACCATGTAGACGAACTGGCGCGCATTGTCGCCATGCGGGTACACGCCGGAGTCGGTGCCATAGGAGATATTGACGCCAGCCTTGACCGCCTTACGGAAACCCTGGCGCTGCGCATCGGTGGTTTCCAGATTTTTACGCAGGATCTCTTCCGACCAGCCGTCGGCGCGGCCGACGGTGTCGATGTAGTCGCCGTTGTAGATGTCCGCATCCAGCCAAGTGCCGTACTGCTTCATCAGCGCAATGGACTCGTCGTCCATCAAGGAGCCGTGTTCGATCGAACGTACGCCTGCACGCACCGCACGTTTGATGCCTTCGGCGCCATGCGCGTGGGCGGCAACGAAGGTGCCGTGCTTTTTCGCTTCGTCGACGGCGGCCCGGATCTGCGCTTCGGTGTATTCCGACGATCCGGGTTCGGTGCCCGCAGTCAGCACCGCGCCGGTGGCGATGAGCTTGATGAAGTCTGCGCCGTGATCGAGCAGGAAATCCACATGCTGGCGGATTTCTGCTTCGTTGTTGGACACGCCCAGCCGGAACTCCGGCGGCACCACGGTGCCGGCGGGCAGGCCGGTGATTTCGCCGCCGCCGCCATTGATGGTGATGTACGCCCCGGCCACGAACATGCGCGGGCCCGGCACCAGACCCGCGTTGATGGCATCGCGCAGGGTCACGTCGGCCAGGCCGCGATACACGCCGACGTCGCGCACCGTGGTGAAGCCGGCGCGCAGGGTGGCGAGCGCATTCTTCGCACCGATCAGCGCATCGCGTCCCGGCGTGCTTTTCAGCGGCGTGGAAGGATCGGCGTAGGGTCCTTCGTCGGCGATATGCGTGTGCATGTCCATCAGCCCGGGAACCACCGTGTAGGCGGACCAGTCGAGCTGCGGCGTGTCCGAAGTGACATCGGTCGAGGGACCAATCGAGGTGATGCGGCCCTTCTCGATCAGGATGAACTGGTTGTCCAGCAACTTGCCGGTTTCGACATCGACGACATGGCCTGCGCGTACCAGCAGCACATCGGAGGCCTGCGCCTGGACCCCTTGAGCAGTGGCAAGCACAACTGCGAACAGCAAAGAACGATAGAACGGAACATTCATGCCTCGACTCCCGCGTCGGCATAAGCCGCGCGCAACAGGTTCTGGAAATGCCAGACGCCACTTTCGCGTTTGGGGCACAGGCGGCCTGCTTCGTAGAAACCCGATGCCAATCCTTTCTGTACTGCTTCGCAGATCGTCACGTCCTCGATCTGCACCTCGTCGCTGAACGCCTGGTCGGCGGTGATGCGTGACATCGCCTTATCGTCCTGTGCGTAGTAGTAGTCGAACTCCACCCGGCAACGGCCCGGACCCAACGGCAGGATGCGGTTGGTCTGCAGGCGGCCGGGCATGATATTGAGCATCACATTGGGATACACGTGGTAATAGAACGCCTCGCCTTCGCCATAGAACTCGCCGCCGTCGCGCAACGGCGAGGATTGCAGCGAATACCACGGGAACAGCTCGGTGTCGTAGGCGCGGTAGTCCAGCACCTTGGAAAGACCCGGATGCACATGCGGCAGGTGGTAGCCTTCCAGGAAGTTGTCGATGTAGACCTTCCAGTTGCAATCGATGTCGTAGGAATCGCGGCGCAGATAGCGCATCGCCGAAAGGTCGATTGGCGAGATGCGTTCGACGATGCCCGAATACACCTGCTCGAACGGCGGCGTTTCCGCACTCAGTGCAACGAACACCAGCCCCTGCCACTCGTGCACGCGCAAAGGCGGCAGGCGGATGTCTTCTATCTTGAAATCCTGCGCGGCCTGCATTTCCGGCGCACTGCGCAGCTGGCCTTCCAGGGTATAGGTCCAGCCGTGGTATTTGCAGTGCAGGGCGCGTGCACCCTTGCCGTTGCATAGCGCCAGCGGCCCCGCGCGATGGCGGCAGACATTGGGGAAGGCACGCAATACGCCGTCCTGCCCGCGGACCACGATCACCGGTACGTCGGCGATTTTTTCGACCACGTGATCGCCGGGCTCGGCCAGTTGGCTGTGGTGGGCCACCAACTGCCAGCTGCGTGCGAAGACCGAACGCTGTTCCATCGACAGCATGTCGTCGCCGAAGTAGTAGCGCGCCGGCAGGGCGCTCGCCAGTTCCAGCGCCTTCGCCGCATCAACTGCCTGCATTCCATCCTCCATATTCGTAAGCTTCAGGCCGTGGCCTGTGTCGCATTCACGTTAGTTTTTGGCAGCATCGCATTGTGCGCGTTCTATGCCGCGCCGTCTGCCGCTTGATTGTCTGCAAATCGAGTGAAGTGCATGGACAGGCTGAAAATTGGATCTGTCATTCGAACGCAGTGAGGAATCTGCTTGTGGGCGCGGCAAGAAGTAGCAGATTCCTCACTGCGTTCGGAATGACAAGGTAATTTGTTCGCAATGACAGCTTTCCGCTCGCAACGGCACTCATTGGGAGCGGCCGTTCGACAAGCCGGATTTCAAGTAAGTGTCATACCACGCCAGGTTCCGTTCCAGCCGGTCGCGCACATAACTGGGCACGGTGAGGCCATGGTTCTCCCCGGGGTAGATCACCAGTTCGGTCGGCACGTTCAAGGACCGCAAGGCCTGATACATCTGTTCGGCGCCCAGGCAGGGCACGTTGAAGTCTTGCTCGGCGCACTGGAACAAGGTCGGCGTCACGATCCGGTCCGCGTGCAGGAAAGGGAAGCTGGCACGGTCGTAGAGATCGCGCTGGTTCCAGGGCATGCCCAGCTCCAGCTGATACTCGCGGATGTACTGGTCGTGGCCGAACATGGCGTACATGTTGGAAGCACCGGCCCCACTGACCGCCGCCTTGAAGCGTGTGTCGCGGGCGATCACCGCGTTGGTCAGGATGGAGCCGTAGCTCCACCCGCCAATGCCGAGTCTTTCCGGGTCGGCAATACCCGTTTCAACCACATGATCGATTCCGGCCAACACATCCTGCGCATCCTTGTCGCCCCAGTCGGCGTAGATAGCTTTTGCGAAATCGAATCCCCTGCCGGAACTCCCGCGCGGGTTGACCGCGACGACTGCATAGCCCTGTGCCGCATAGACCTGCCAGTCGGCCATGAATTCGTGGCTGTAGGCATAGACCGGTCCGCCATGCAGCCGCAGCAGGGTGGGGTAGCGCTTGCCCTTCTGATAGCCGACCGGCTTCACCAGTAAACCTTCCAGGGCGACACCTTGTCGGCTCGTGAAATGGATCTTCTCGACTGCCCCCAGTTGCTTGCCCGCCAGCCATTCGTTGTGCTTCCCGAGCGGACGCAGTGCTTTACCGTCTACCGCCTGCACATCGTAAGGATGATGGTCGTCGCCACCCAGCACCACGATGCGTCCATCGGCGGCGACATCCAGGTCGTAGTTGAAGCGATCGCCGTGGGTGATTTCTGTGACCTTGCCATTGGCCAGATCGATACGCGCCAGCTGGGTGACCAGACTCTGTTCGATCAGGGCATAAACCTGCTTGCCATCGGGGGACCAGCGCGGCTTGTAGAAATTGCGGTCGATGTCCACGGGAATGGTTTCCCGGCCGCTGGCCACATCAACGACGGCCAGTTGCCAGGGTGCGTAATAGATCCACTTGTCTTCGCCGCTGCGCAGGTAAGCGATGCGTGTGCTGTCCGGGCTCCAGGCGGGTCGCGTTTCCCAATAAGGATCGAGGTCTGCCCCTGGAAACGTGGTCAGTTGCCGTTCGCGCGCACCGACTTTCGGTTCGATGACATAGAGATCGAAGTTGAGGTGGCGGTCGGGATCATCTCCGCGCTTGGTGACATAGGTGATCAGTTTTCCATCGGGCGACCACGCAGGCAGCAGCTCGTCGTGCGCGCCGGAGGTCAGTGGTTCGACGTTGCCGCTGGCCAGGTCGAACAGATAAAGATGCTTGCGCCGGTCGCCCAGATAACCCGCGCCGTCTTCCTTGAACTGGTAGCGGCGGGTAACGATGGGCGGTGGATTCTTCGGCTTCGGCGTGCCTGCCGGGAACTCCGGATCGATCACGATCAGCGCCAGCCGGGTTCCGTCGGGCGACCAGACGAAGTCCTCCACACCCTGCTCCAATGCGGTGAGCCGCCGCGCTTCGCCGCCCGCCGCCGGCATGATCCAGACCTGCGTGGTCGCGTCTTCCTTATCCTCGCCGGCTTGTGCGCGGTCGGAAAGAAACGCGATGTGCTGGCCGTCGGCGGACCATTGCCCCCGCCATTCGCTGCTGTCTTCGGTCTGTGTGAGCCGTGTGCGCCCGCCGCCGTCGAAGCCCACACGCCAAAGATCCGATTGCGACTTGTCTGCGGCCAGATTGGCAATGGTCACGGCGTAGAGAACCGCGTTGCCGTCGGGCGAGAAAGTGGGCTCGGTCAGGTCGGCCAGGCGGGCAAGGTCGGCGGGAACGAAGCGATTTTCCAGGTTGGCGGCAATTGCCGGCTCTGGGCCTCCATTGGCCAAGGCGATGAAGGGAAGCAGGAATATCGCAGTCAGGGCCACCGAGAAAATTGTGCGCATTTCCCACCAGTACCATTCGTGGTGAGCTTGTCGAACCCCGCTCTTGGCATGGAAGGTGCGGGAATCGATTGCTCTGGCATTGCACGAGCGGCGTGGTTCGAAAGGCTCGCTACGAACGGGATATTCGACGGGCCCAATCACCTCGGCGTCGTGCGCGGTCATGCCACATGCCTTGGGGTAGACAGTTCGGTCTTCGGGTGCGGATGGTGCATGGCCTGCCTTCGATCAGGATGCCGCAGGAAACAACGACGAACCAGGCATGCACCGCCCAGGTGCGAATGCCCCACAAAATGCCAAGCCGTGCAAATAACACGCACTCGCGCGGTGCCGCGCTGAATCAAATCCCCATCCGATTGCCAAGCCATTGGAGACCTTCTACGCTCGGGCTGTCAATCCGGATCGAGGGCGCATGGCAACGAACGAGTTCGAGCACGATCCCGAAGACGCACCTGTGCCGATGCGCAGGGCGCAGCCTTGCGGCGGGGCGCGCACCGATACTCGTTCAGGAAGAATCCGCCTTACGCTTTGCGCCGCATTGCTGATATCGCCGTTGGCCTCGGTTGCGGAAGAGCAGGCGCCCGCCGCGCAGCGCGCGCTGGGACGGGAGCTGATGCAGGAACTGATCGGCATCGACACCACGCCGGATCACGGCAGCACGACTGCCGCTGCGGAAATGCTGGCCAAGCGCTTCCTCGCCGCCGGTTTCGACCCGGCCGATGTGCAAGTCCTCGGCGACCATCCGCGCAAACGTAACCTGGTGGTACGGCTGCGGGGGCGCGGCGAACGCGAACCGATCCTGCTGCTGGCACATCTGGATGTGGTCGAAGCCAAGCGCGAGGACTGGAATGTAGACCCTTACACATTGACCGAGAAGGAGGGTTACTTCTACGGCCGTGGTACGTCGGATATCAAGGGCGGCGCGGCGGGGCTGGTCGCCACACTGTTGCGTCTGCATGCGGAAGAGTTCGCCCCGCGTGGCGATTATGTGCTGGCATTGACCGCAGGCGAAGAGGACGGCGGCGACAACGGCGTGCAGTGGCTGCTGGCGCATCGGCCGGAACTGGTCAAGGCTCAGTACGCGATCAATGTCGATGGCGGTGGACCGGAGATACGCAATGGCAAGCCGGCGGTGCTGTCGGTCGAAACCGCCGAAAAGATCTATGTCAGCTACACACTCACCGCGCGCAATCCCGGCGGGCACAGCTCCCTGCCGGTCCCGGACAATGCCATCTATCGCCTTGCACAGGGTCTGGTGAAGCTGGCTGCATTCCAGTTTCCGTTGCACACCAATTCGGCCACGCGCGGTTACTACGCGGGTCTGGCGCACCTCTATTCGGGCACCCTCGCCGCCGACATGACCGCCGCGTCGCGCGAGCCGCAGGATGCAACGGCATTGACGCGGCTGGCCGCGACGTCCACCTACAACAACGCACAAATACGCACCACCTGCGTGCCCACTCTGCTTACCGGCGGCCATGCCGAAAACGCCTTGCCGCAGATGGCCCAGGCCACGGTCAATTGCCGCGTGCTGCCGGACGAAGACCTGGCCGGTGTCGATGCGACGCTGAACCAGGTGCTAGCCGATCCGGGTATCGCACTGACGCGCGTTGCCGAGCCGTTCGCCGGCCCGCCCTCGCCGGTGAACGCCGAACTGTTTGCCCGGATTGGCGAAGCGACCAAAGGTCTGTGGGGCGAAATCCCCGTCTCGCCCTACATGTCCGCCGGTGCCACCGACAGTGTTTTCCTGCGTGCCGCAGGCATGCCGGTGTATGTTTTCAACGGGATCGCCTACGACGTGGACGACGATCGCGCCCACGGACAGGACGAACGCATCCTGGTTCGTTCCTACTATCAATCGCTGCAATTCAACTATAGATTGCTGAAAGCGCTATGAGGAACGGGCTGCCGTGAACGGGGGTTTCCAATGAAGCGCGAACTCGGTGAATCGACTGTGCAGGATGCCCGCAAGTCGGACCTCTTGCGCGCGTACGCAGGAGTCCTGGCCGGATGAACGCGACGGCTGCACCCACCGCCAATCTGGAAACCGCGCTTGCGCATGCCTCGCGCCTGCTCGCCACCGATCCGGTGCTGGCGGGCGAACAGGCGACCGAAATCATCCGCGTGGTCGGCGACCATCCGATGGCATTGCTGGTGCTGGGCGCTTCCCATCGCCTGCGTGGTCAGGTGCAGGCAGCCCTGGACATACTGCAGCCATTGGCAAAAGCACAGACCAACTGGGCCATGGCTCAACTGGAGCTCGGCATCGCGCTTGGCCGCGCCAGGCAGGGCGACGCGGCGTTGGAAGCCTTGCAGCGTGCGGTGTCGTTGAAGCCCGATCTGCCGCAGGCCTGGTTGGCATTGGGTGACCATTTCATGGCCACGGGCGAAGCCGAAAACGCCGATGCGGCCTATGCGCGCCACATCCGGTTCTCCACCCGTGATCCCGCCTTGCTGGCGGCCGCCAACGCGCTGCACGAAGGGCGTATTCCCGAAGCCGAGCGGATGCTGCGCGAACAGCTCAAGCGCGCGCCGACCGACGTGGCTGCCATCCGCATGCTGGCCGAAGTGGCGGCACGTATCGGCCGCAACGAAGATGCCGAAAACCTGCTGTCCCGCTGCCTGGAACTTGCGCCGGGTTTCCACGCGGCGCGGCAGAACTATGCCTTGATCCTGCACCGGGCCAACAAGCCCACCGAGGCCTTGTCGCAACTGGAGCATTTGCTGGCGGTCGAACCGGCGAACACCGGTTACCTGAACCTGAAGGCGGTGGTGCTGTGCCGGATCGGCGATTACGAGCCGGCAATCGATTTGTATACGGACATCCTGGCGCAGTATCCGCGCCATCCCAAGATATGGATGAGTTACGGCCACGCGTTGAAGACTGCGGGCCATGTGCAGCGCGCCATCGAGGCGTACCGGAACAGTCTGCAGTTGCAGCCCGATTTCGGCGAAGTCTGGTGGAGTCTGGCGAATCTGAAGACGTTCCGCTTCACCGACGACGACGTTGCCACCATGCGCGCAGCGCTCGACAACCCCGGCCTGGGTTCCGAGGACCGGCAACATCTGGAATTCGCCCTTGGCAAGGCGCTGGAGGATGCGGTCGAATACGAGATCTCGTTCGGCCACTATCAGCGCGGTAATGAATTGCGGCGGACGTCGCTGCATTACGATGCCGACGATACCTCCGCGCGCGTGGCCCGCATCAAGCGCAGCTACACGCGCGACTTCTTCGCCCAGCGCGAAGGATGCGGCGCTTCTGCACCCGATCCCGTCTTCATCGTCGGCCTGCCGCGCGCCGGCTCTACCCTGCTCGAACAGATCCTCTCCAGCCATTCTTCGGTGGAAGGCACGATGGAGCTGCCGGAGATCACCTCCATCACCCGTGCCCTGCGCCAGCAGGGCGATGCGGATCAGGCGATGCCCTACCACGATGTGGTGGAGGCGATGCAGCCGGACGAACTGCGCGCACTGGGCGAGCGCTACCTCGAACACACCCGCATCCAGCGCAAGACTGGTGCACCGTTTTTCATCGACAAGATGCCCAACAATTTCCTGCATATCGGGCTGATCCAGCTGATGCTGCCGCAGGCAAAGATCATCGACGCGCGCCGCCATCCGTTGGCCTGCTGTTTTTCCGGCTACAAGCAGCACTTCGCACGCGGGCAGAGCTTCACCTACAGCCTGGACGACATCGGTCGTTACTACCGCGATTACGTGGAACTGATGGCGCATTTCGACGAGGTGCTGCCCGGGCGCATTCACCGTGTGATCTACGAGCGCATGGTGGACGACACCGAAGCCGAAGTGCGCCGGTTGTTGGACTACTGCGGGCTGCCGTTCGAGGAAGGCTGCCTGCGCTTCTTCGAGAACACCCGCCCGGTGCGCACCGCCAGTTCCGAGCAGGTGCGCAAGCCCATCTACCGCGAGGGCATCGACCACTGGCGTAACTACGAACCCTGGTTGGGTCCATTGAAGGACGCACTGGGCCCGGTGTTGCAACGCTATCCGCAAGTACCCGAGTTCTAACGTTCTAAACGCCGCACGAGTTTCGATTGGCCCCATCACCTGAGAGAGATGACGCAGATGAAAAGAAACGAGAGGAAACCACGCGGTCGGCATCCGTCCAGGTTCGCCCGGGTGCCGCTGACCGCAGCGATCTATCTGGCGGTCGCTTCGACGGGCTTCGCGCAAGAGGCGACGCCCACGCCGGAGGGACAACGCGAAGCGGCGACGCTGGACACGGTCACCGTGACCGCGCAGAAGCGCACCGAGAACCTGCAGCAGGTGCCGATCAGCATCCAGGTGCTGGGCAACGAGAAGCTGGAACAACTCAACATCACCGACTTCGACGACTACGTGAAATACCTGCCCAGCGTGTCCTACCAGACCGCCGGACCGGGCTTCGCGCAGATCTACATGCGTGGTGTGGCCAGCGGCGGCGACGGCAACCATTCGGCCTCGCTGCCCAGCGTCGGCGTTTATCTGGACGAGCAACCGGTCACCACCATCCAGGGTCCGCTGGACCTGCATATCTACGACATCAATCGCGTGGAAGTGTTGTCCGGACCCCAGGGCACGCTGTACGGCGCCAGCTCGCAGGCCGGCACCATCCGTGTGATCACCAACAAGCCGGACCCCAGCGGTTTCGAGGCCGGCTACAGCCTGGAGGCCAACAGCGTCAGCCACGGCGGCACCGGCCACGTGGCCGAAGGCTTCGTCAATCTTCCGCTTTCCGAGAACGCCGCCATCCGCCTGGTCGGCTGGAACCAGCACGACGCCGGTTATATCGACAATGTGTTCGGCACGCGCACGTTTCCGTCGTGGGATGCCGAGTCGGGCAACGGCACCATCGATAACGCCAGCCGCGCCAAGAACGACTACAACGATGTGGACACCACCGGCGCGCGGTTGGCGCTGAAGGTGGATCTCAACGACAACTGGACCATCAGCCCCACCGTGATGGGGCAGCGTTCCACCTCCAACGGCACCTTCGCCTTCGACGAGAACGTGGGCGATCTTGCACTGACCCACTTCTATCCCGAGCGTACCGAGGACAAGTGGTGGCAGGCGGCGTTGACGGTGGAAGGCAAGATCGGCAATTTCGATGTCACTTACGCCTTCGCCCACCTCAAGCGCGACGACACGGTGGATTCGGACTACAGTGACTATTCGTTCTGGTACGACACCATCGCCGGCTACGGCGCTTCGATCTACAACGACGCCGGCGAACTCATCAATCCGTCCCAGTACATCCAGGGCGTGGACGAGTACAAGAAGACCAGCCATGAACTGCGCATCGCCTCGCCGCAGGGGAACCGCTGGCGTTTCGTGGCCGGCCTGTTCTGGCAGGACCACGACCACGACATCCAGCAGCGCTACAAGATCGACGGTCTGAATTCCGATTTGTCCACGCCCGGCTGGCCGGATACGCTGTGGCTGACCAAGCAGAAGCGCAAGGATCATGACGAAGCGGTCTTCGGCGAATTGTCGTTCGACATCACCGACAAGCTGACCGCGACTGGCGGCTTCCGCTATTTCCGTGCCGACAATGGGCTCAAGGGCTATTACGGCTTCAGCGCCGGCTTCTCGCCCAACTCGTCCTATGGCGAAGCCGGTTGCATCTCGCCCGAGCCGTTCAACGGCGCGCCCTGCCTGGACTTCGACAAGGAAACCAAGGACAGCGGCACCCTGGGCAAGTTCAACCTGACCTACCAGATCAGCGACGCGGTCATGGTCTATGGCACCTGGTCCGAAGGCTACCGTCCGGGCGGCATCAACCGCCGCGGCAGCCTGCCGCCGTATACGTCCGATTACCTGACCAACTACGAGCTGGGCTGGAAGACCTCGTGGCTGGACAACCGGCTGACCTTCAATGGTTCGGTGTTCCGCCAGGACTGGGAGGACTTCCAGTTCAGCATCCTGGGCGCCAACGGCCTGACCGAAATCAAGAACGCCAACCAGGCCCGCATCAACGGCGCGGAAATGGAGTTGAACTGGGCGGCCAGCTACAACCTCAACATCTCGGGCGGTGTGGCGTTCTACGATGCCAAGCTGACCGAGAATTTCTGCGGATGGACCGACGAGGCCGGTCAATCGGTCACGGTCTGTCCCGCCGGCACCTTGAATCCCAACGGTACTTTCGATGATCCCACCGACGATTTCGCGGTGGACGGCCCGGAAGCGCCCAGCGGAACGCAGCTACCGGTCACGCCGGAATTCAAGGGCAACCTGACCGCGCGCTACAGCTTCGACGTGGGCAGCTACCAGGCTTACCTGCAGGGCGGCGTGGTCCATGTCGGCGACCGCACCTCGGATCTGCGCATTGCGGAACGCGAAATACTGGGCGACATGCCTGCCTACACCACGCTCGATCTGTCGGCCGGCATCGCCAAGGACAGCTGGTCGCTGGATCTGTTCGTCAGCAATGCGACCGACGAACGGGCGACGATTTCCCGTTTCACCCAATGCGCGGAAAGCGTCTGCGGCGCGTCCGGGATAGTGCCCGAATATCCCAATGGCCAGGTCTACACCGTCACCAACCAACCACGTACGGTGGGGGTGCGTTTCTCGCAGAAGTTCTGAGCGAGCAGGTGCAAGAGTGCGTGACAGAGCCCCGGCATTGCCGGGGCTTTTTTTAGGTCTCCGGAATTTAGTGGGTAAGACGTCTGGGGTCCCTCTCTCTGCTTGCGGGGAGAGAGTGCCGACGGCGGGTGAGGGCAAGACCGAAGTCAGTGGCTTATCCGTATTGGCAATGCATCAGATACAGATTTTTCTAGGGAATGCGCACTCGTCGTATTCTTCCGGTGGCCCTCATCCGGCCTGTCGGCCACCTTCTCCCCGCAAGCGGGGAGAAGGACGCAATCAGGGCAATTCACGCAAGATTCCCGACGCCATTCCGCTGCCTGCTATTGCGATCAATTCACTGTGCATGACGGCTTGAGACATGGCATATTCGCCAGCAGGATGGCCGTGGAAGGGGGCGCGGCCCGCACCGCCTGAGCGCGGAATCTGCAGTCTGTCTCCGGGGAGAACGCCATGTTGGGTTTGACGACGATCGGCATCATCCATACCGCCATCAGCCTGGTCGCCGTTGCGGCCGGCGTGATCGCATTCTTTCGCGACAAGGAAATATCGCCGCGCAATGGATTGGGAAAGACTTACGTCTGGACCACCATATTGACTTGCCTGACCGGCTTCTTCATTTTCCAGCATGGCGGGTTCGGCAAGCCGCATATGTTGGGCATCGTCACTCTGCTGGTTCTGGCGCTGGCATGGGTGGCGGGTTCGAAGAAATTTTTCGGCCACGCAAGCCGCTACATAGAAACCGTTTCGTACTCGCTCACGTTCTTCTTCCACATGATTCCCGGCTTCACCGAAACCTTTACCCGTCTGCCGGTGGCGGCGCCGATTTTCTCGGGCCCGGACGATCCGGCTCTGCAGAAGGTGATCGGCGTGGTGTTCCTGCTGTTCCTCGTGGGTGCGACCGCGCAGGTGGTGCTACTGCGGCGCAGGGGAATGGGCGCCATTCCGGCGCTCTGATCCTTCCAGCCATCGCTGCATTTGGCCGACAAGCGACTTGTCGGCCACAATGGGGCCATGGACAACGCAATCGATCTGCTTGAAACCGTCGAACACGAAACCGGCCCGTCGCCGCAATGGGCTGTGATCTGGCTGCATGGCCTGGGTGCCGACGGCCATGACTTCGCGCCGCTGGTGCCCGAGCTGGTGCGCCCGGGCTGGCCTGCAATCCGCTTCGTGTTTCCGCATGCACCGGTGCGTGCGGTAACCATCAACAACGGCGTGCGCATGCGTGCGTGGTACGACATCGTGGGCATGGATTTCCCCACGCGCGCCGACAGCGAGGGCGTGGACCAGTCCATCCTGCAGGCCGGCGCGCTGATCGACAGCGAACATGCACGCGGCATCGGTCCGGAGCGCATCCTGCTGGCGGGTTTCTCCCAGGGTGGCGCGATCGCACTGGCGGCCGGGTTGCGGCGCAAGCAACCGCTGGCCGGGCTGATCGCCTTGTCGACCTACCTGCCGGGTGCCGAAACGGCCGCGCAATCCAAGAGCGACCTGGCGGCGACCCAGCCGGTGTTCATGGCCCATGGCGCGTCCGACCCGGTAATTCCGCTGATCCATGCCGAACGCAGCGCGAAGCTGCTGGAATCGTTCGGATTCAAGGTGGCGTGGCACCGCTATCCGATGGCGCACCAGGTCTGCGCCGAGGAAATCAGGGACCTCGCTGACTGGATGGAGCAGCGGTTCGCGCGTTAGGAACGCCTCGGGCGCACGCCCCCAGTGTGCCCTGCGTCGCAGGATGACGCTGGCCGGTGCGCTCGCTACCATGGCCCGGCACGCCCTCCCGCAGAACCCAAGGAAGAAGGCACTGTGAAGGTTGTCATCGCCGACGACGAACCCCTGGCCCGCGAGCGCCTGCGCACGCTGCTGGGCGAACACGCCGGCGTGGATATCGTGGCCGAAGCGGAGAACGGATTGACCGCGTTGCAGGCCTGCGCCGAGTTCCATCCTGACCTGGTTCTGCTGGACATCGCCATGCCTGGCGTGGATGGGTTGGAAACGGCGCGGCATCTCACCGCTTTCGATCCGCGCCCGGCGGTCGTGTTCTGCACCGCCTACGACGAACACGCGCTCTCGGCCTTCGATGCTGCCGCCATCGACTACCTGATGAAGCCCGTGCGTGCCGAGCGACTGGCTGTGGCCTTGGAGCGCGCGCGCACTTTCATCGCCGGCCGCGAAACCCAGGGACCTGCCCAGCCCGGACGTACGGCACGCACGCACCTGTGCGCACGCATGCGTGGCAGCCTGCGGCTGATTCCGCTGGAAGATGTGCACTACCTGCAGGCAGAAGAAAAATACGTGGTGGTGCATCACGCGCGGGGCGAGGACCTTATCGAGGAATCGTTGCGGTCGCTGGAGGATGAATTCAACGGTCGCTTCGTGCGCATCCACCGCAACTGCCTGGTGGCCCGTCACGAGATCGTCGAACTCAAGCGCATCAACGACGGCCGCGTGCAGGCGGTGCTGCGCCACGGCAAGGAACCGCTGGAAGTCAGCCGCCGTTGCGTTGCTGGTTTGCGCGATACGGTCAAGAGTCTTTAGGGGCCACCGAACAATTCGGTTGTCATCCCGAGCGCAGCGAGGGATCTGCTTCAATGCCAAAGCAAAAAACAGAAAACAATCCGTTCGTGATGAGCCTGTCGAACCACGCCTTTCATGTGATGCACGGATTGCCGTGATCCGAAATACACCACCAAGAGCTTGGTTCGGCAGGCTCACCGCGAACGGGATATGCGGCTTGCTAGGGATGGGCTCATCAGGAACAGGATAAGCGGCTCATCAGGAACGGAATATCAGCAAGCCCCCCAGGAATCAGACCTCGGCAGGTTCATTACGGGCGGAACAGAAACAGCTTGTCGATGAAGTGGATGCCGAATCATCTATCCCGCCCCGGCGCACGGCCTTCATAATGGACCTATGAAACAGCAGATCCGCATCGCCACGCGCAAGAGCCCGCTCGCCCTGTGGCAGACCGAACACGTCGCGGCCCGGCTTCGCGCCGCGCATCCGCAGATCGAAGTGAGCCTGGTGCCGATGAGCACGCGCGGCGACGACGTGCTGGATCGTTCGCTCGCGGCCATCGGCGGCAAGGGCCTGTTCCTTAAGGAACTGGAGCTGGCCATGCTGCGCGGCGAGGCGGACTGCGCCGTGCATTCGCTCAAGGACGTGCCGATGGAACTGGACGAGCCTTTCGTGCTGTCCACGATCCTGGAGCGCGCTGATCCGGCCGATGCCTTTGTCTCCAACCATTACGCCTCGCTGGATGACTTGCCGCAGGGCGCGCGCGTGGGCACTTCTTCACTGCGGCGTCAGGCGCAATTGCGCGCACGACGGCCCGATCTGCAACTGCTGGACCTGCGCGGCAACGTCAATACGCGCCTGGCCAAACTGGATGCGGGCGAGTACGACGCCATCGTGCTGGCCTGTGCCGGCCTGCAGCGGCTCGGCTTTGACGCGCGCATCCGCTTGCGCCTGGATGCGCCCGACTGGTTGCCGGCGCCCGCACAGGGCGCCATCGCCATTGAATGCAAGGCTGGTGAGGCCGCGCTGGAGGACCTGTTCTCGGTACTGGATCACCGCGACACCCGCATTCGCGTGGAGGCCGAGCGTGCCATGAACCGCGCCCTGCACGGCAGCTGCCACGTGCCGGTGGCGGCCTACGCCACGCTCAGCCAGGATCGCCTGCATCTGACCGGTCTGGTCGGTTCGGCCAGTGAAGGTCGCCTGGTGCGCGCGAACTACGAAGGTTCGGCCGCGGACCCGGAAGCGCTAGGCCGGACGGTAGCGGCGGCGCTGCTGGAGCAAGGGGCCGGCGAATTCCTGTAGGCAGCGCGAAGAATCCCGCTTCCGATAACAAAAACCCGGCGCAAGCCGGGTTCTTTGTACATGTTGATTGTGCGGAGACACTTCCGCAAAGACGCTTACTTGAAGCGATAGACCACGTTCATGGTGGTCAGGGTGTCCGTCTTCTTGCGGTCCGCTTCCACGTCGCTGTTGCGGCGCGCCTGCAACCCCGCCTTCAGCGCCAGATGCGAATTCATCGCCACCGATACGCCAAGATCGTTCTGGGCGTAGGTGTTGTGGCTGCCCGATTCGACCAGCAGGTTGTTGGACAGTTCGGTGTTCTCGGTCAGGTCGAATTTCAGGCCGACGAAGCCGCGACCGATCAGCCCGGATTCGGTCAGGTCGTCTTCGGCATTGTGCGCGCGCCGGAAACCCGGGCCGATCTGCACGTCCAGCTTGGTGCGTTCGCCGTCCATCATCCGCGTGCCGTAACCGACGCTGGCCGTCTGCTGCCAGTCGTAGCTGGCGAAGTCGTCCTGCTCGGCGCGCAGGGTGGTGGTGAACTGGCGGTGCTCGCCCAGCTTGAGCGCGCTGCTGGCGCCGAAGGTGTAGCGGTTGGCGGTGGTCTTGGCTTCCCGGGTCATGCTGCCGTCTTCGTCTTCAACCCGGTATTCGGCGCGGGCGCGCAGTCCGAACAGATCCATGCTGTGGATCCAGTCGCCCTGGGTGTACTGCACGTTGAAACGGCCATTCAGGCTTTCGTTGATGCTGTTGCCGCGTGCCGAAGCGAAGCCCAGTTCACCGCCGCCGGTCCAGTGCGAGGCTTCGGCCGGTTTCTCTTCGCCATCGCAAGGGCAGGCCTTGTCGTTGGCCCAGGCAGCGGATGAGGCGCAGGCGGCAAGCAGGATCAACAAAGACCGGGGGGCGAAGCGGGACATGGAATCTGGCCAGGAAGTGGAGGAAGAGGGCGGCGCCTGGCGCCTGAAAACGGTTACATGGTAACCATCCAATATGACAATTTCCACCCCAAGTGCTTGTTAGTCCTCATTTTTATGGTTGCCGGCCAGTGTTTGTTCAGGGTTGGCAGTACTCAGGGTCGCGACGCAGCTCTTCGCTCAACAGCTCGCGTTCGCGGTCGGAAGTGGCGGTCAGCAGGCGGAGTCGCAACGGGTCAAACCGGAGTTGGGAGTCATTGCGGCGCTTCGATGGTTATCGAGGGGTCATCGAACCGCGAATAGCGCAGAGTCATCGTGTACGGTTTGCCTTGCGCGTGACCTACCTGCACCAGTTGCAGCGGCAGGCCGTCGGCACCGACCCACAGGGTGAATTCGTCTGCCTCCGGCCGCGTGTTGCCTACCCGGTATTTTTTAGCCGGTATGCCTTCCACCGGATCGCTGCCCAGCGCCTCGACGCTGAGACCGGCCTTGTTCTCCTCCAGTTTCAGCGGGTCGCGCCATTGGCTCAGTGTGCCCTGGGGCAGGGGCACTTTCATCGACCGCCCCTTGGCCTGCATGTACATGGTGTCGCCGATGATCAGCTGCGTGCCCACCTCCATCCGCATGCGGTAGCGGTCCGGCGCGACGAAGTCCATTTCGTTGGTCAGCGCTCGCGCGCCCTGCATGGTCATCACCGCATGGAAGGTTTTGGCTTTCAGGAACCGGTCCATGGACGCCTTCACTTCCTGCTCGGGACTGGCCAGTGGGGCGCTGGGAAGTCCGGCGGCCGGCGCTGCGGCCGGCACGGCGACTTCGGCCGGCCCAGCCGGCGGCGAAGCAGGCTTGCAGGCGGCCAGGGCCAAGGTGAGGCAGGCGAGCGCGGGGTAACGAGACATGATGAAACTCCTGGGCCGGGGGGCTTTGCCGCAATCGCGGGGCGGATCGCAGGCAGGATCGCGATGCCGGCGCGGTACGCCCGGATCATCGCAGAACAGGTCGCCTGGGTCCGCGCGTTGGGGATCGCCGCGTGGATCCAGGCGCGACGCGTCCGGCACCGCACGGGCCCAGGCGGCCTGTGGTGGTTCCTCATTGCTTCCAACGGCAGCTTCACCACGAAAACGGCCACGGCTCGGCCATAATCGGCGCATGGACAAGATCGAACGCATCACCGCCCTGCACCGCATCCTCAAGGCCGCCCGCTACCCGGTCACGGTCAAGCGCCTGCAGGAAGAACTGGGTTGCTCGCGCGCCACCGCCTACCGCGACCTGGCCTATCTGCGCGATGCGCTGATGGCGCCGATCGAAGGCGATGGCGAAGCGGGCTTCCGCTATGCGGCCGCCGAGAGCGATCGCTTCGAGTTGCCAGGCCTGTGGCTGAGTTCGGAAGAACTCTATTCCCTGCTCGCCGCCCAGCAGTTGCTGATGCGTACCGGCGGCGGTGTGCTGGCGGGCGCGCTGGCGCCGCTGCAAAAGCGCATCGAAGGCTTGCTGGCCGATCACGCTGGCGTCGACCACTGGCCGGTGGAGCGCGTGCGCGTCATTCCGCATCGCGGCCGGCGGCTGGACGAAGCCAGCTTCCGCTCGGTCGCTTCGGCCGTACTGGAACGCAAGCGGCTCAACTTCGAATACCGCGCCCGCTCCACCGACGAACGCACCCGGCGCACGGTATCCCCGCAGCGCATCACCCACTACCGCGACAACTGGTATCTGGATGCATGGGACCACGAACGCGACGGACTGCGCAGCTTCGCCGTGGACCGCATCAGCAACGCGAAGGTAATCGACGAAGCCGCGCGCGACCTGGCCGACAGCGAGCTCAACCAGCACCTCGCCTCGAGCTACGGCATTTTCTCGGGCGAACCCAAGGGCTGGGCCACGATAGTTTTCAGCGCCAAGACCGCGCGCTGGGTGGCCGACGAACAATGGCATTCGAAACAGGAAGGGCGTTTCCTGTCTGATGGCCGTTACGAACTGAAAGTGCCCTACAGCGCCTCGCGCGAACTGTTGATGGACATCCTGCATTACGGCGCCGACGCCGAGATCACCGAACCGGCGGTACTGCGCGAACAGGCCAAGTCGTTGCTGGAACTGGCGCTGAGCAATTACGGCCGCTGACCGCATTTCGTAGAGCGGAGCTTGCTCCACTGCTTCACCAAAGCAGCCGAGCAAGCTCGGCCCTACAGATTTCAGGGTTTCTTCGGCGCCGCGAATCCCGGCTTTCCCACTTGCTCTTTCAGCTGCGGCACGCGCACCAGCTTACCGGTATCCACGCCGTGGCCGCGCATTTTGTCCACGAGCCCGGCGTACTGCGCGTCGCCCAGATCGGCGGTGCGCGAGAAAATCCAGGCCAGGTCGCGTCCCGGGTAGTTGATCAGCGCCCAGGAATAATCCGGCGCCACTTCCAGGATATTGAATTTGGTCGGAATGACGCCGAAGAACCAGGTGGTCCAGCGCCGGTTGCCGGTGCCCTGCTTGACCGTGGCTTTCGAGTCCAGGGTCTTGATTGGTTCGGAAAAGCCTTCCTGATAAACGTAATGCACGGCGACCCTGCCGTCCGCGCGCAACTTGTATTCGTCGCGACTGGCGACATGGCCGCGCTCGCCGAAGTACGGCACGTGCGCGATCACGTGCCAGGCGCCCATGAAACGGGGCAGGTCAATGGCGGAGGCGGATGGGTTGGGCATGGTCTGGCTCTTGGAAGCGATCGGCAGAAGGGTCAACAGTCCCATGAGGACGACGCGCAGGGCGATGGCGGTAGACATGTTGCAGCTTCGCGGCGGGAATGAGGGCAGGCTAGGGGCAGTCAGGTGAAGACGGTGTTGGGCGCGGTCGCAGCCGGTGAGATGACGCAGCGGCAGGCTGACGCTCCCGCCTACAGGAGCCTGCGTCATGTCCCATTCCGTAGCACGTAATGAAGCCGCCCTTGCCTATCCGCAACTCGAGCGCAGCCTGCGTCTGATGTTGAGTCTGGGCCTGGCGCTGGTCCTGCTGTTGCCGGCGGCGCGTGGTGTCAGTGAGTGGTTGGGCTGGTTGCCGATGTGGCTGGTAGGCATGCCCGCGGTGGCGCTGTGGGCGTTGCATCGTTTCCGGCTGCCTGCGCGCGCGACAGCAATGAGGAAGGGTGTACAGGCGGCTCCGCGTCGCCGCCGTTCCGGCGCCCAGGCTCGGCGTCGTGTGTCGCCGCATCTGAAGCGCCTCCCGCAGGCGGCCTGACCTTCGGCACGTGGGAATGGGTGGGGCGCCGTGCTAGCGTGAAAGGTCACGTTCGCATCAAGAGTGCCCGAATGTCCAAGCTTTCCCACACCTGCCAGGCGATGGCCATCGCCGCCAGCCTGGCCATCACCACGGGTGCTGCCCCAGCAAAGGAGCCGACCCCGGTGAACAACGATCCCTACGCCTGGCTGGAAGACGTCACCGGCGACAAGCCGCTGGAATGGGTCAAGGCGCAGAACGTCAAGGCTGAGGCCGAGATTGCCTCGACGCCCGACTTCAAGCAGCTGGAAAGCAAGATCCTGGCGATGCTGGATTCGGACGCCAAGATTCCTGGCGTGCAGAAGATGGGCGACTTCTACTACAACTTCTGGAAGGACAAGCAGCACGAGCGCGGTCTCTGGCGCCGGACCACGCTGGAGGAATACCGGAAGCCGCAACCTAAGTGGGAAACGATCATCGACCTGGACGCCTTGAACAAGGCCGAAGGGGAGAACTGGGTCTGGCACGGTGCCGATTGCCGCCGGCCCGCCTTCGAACGTTGTCTGGTCTCGCTGTCGCGCGGCGGCGCCGACGCCGACGTTACGCGGGAATTCGACATCGGCTCGCGCCAGTGGATCCAGGACGGCTTCTTCCGCCCCGAAGCCAAGGGCGGCGTGGGCTGGAAGGATGCCGACACCGTGTACGTGTACACCGATTTCGGCCCGGGCAGCATGACCCCGTCCGGCTATCCGCGCATCGCCAAGGAATGGAAGCGCGGCACGCCGCTGAGCGCGGCCAAGGTGGTGTACGAAGGCACCGACAAGGACATGTACATCGCCGCGTTCCACGACGATACGCCCGGCTTCGAGCGCGATTTCGTCAGCCGCACCATCGCCTTCTACAACGACGAGCTGTACCTGCGCGGCGCCGACGGCAAGCTGGTCAAGGTGGACGCGCCCAACTCAGTCAATAAGGGGGTGCATAAGGAGTGGCTTACGCTGGAGCTCCGAGAGCCTTGGACGGTCGGTGGCAAGACTTACGCGGCGGGAAGTTTGTTGGTCACTAAGTTTGACGATTTCATGGCTGGCAAGCTTGAATTCGAAGTGTTGTTCTCGCCGACAGAGAAGACCTCGTTGGCCGGCTTCACCTGGACAAAGAACCACTTGGTCCTGAACGTGTTGGAGGACGTGAAGAGCCGCTTGAGCGTGCTGACTCCCACCATTGCAGAAGAAGACCTGTTTAGTGTGAGTGGTCGTCATGAGTCCAACATAAGTTATCAATGGAAGCGCAGTGAGTTCGTCGGCGTACCTGCGCTCGGCACGGTCAGCGTCGGCGCAGTGGACAGCGATGAAAGCGATGCGGTTTGGATGACCGTGACTGATTACCTTACCCCGACCACGTTGATGATGGCTGAAGCGGGCGGACCTGCATCGGCAATTGAAGTGCTGAAGACCATGCCGGCGTTCTTCGATGCGTCCACGCATACGGTGGAGCAGCACTTCGCCACGTCCAAGGACGGCACCAAGATCCCTTATTTCCTGATCCGTCCCAAGAACCTGAAATACGACGGCAGCACGCCGACGCTGCTGTACGGGTATGGCGGCTTCGAGGTTTCGCTGACGCCCGGCTATCTGGCCGGCGCGGGCCTGGGCTGGCTGGAGAAGGGCGGCGTCTACGCGGTCGCCAATATCCGCGGCGGCGGCGAGTACGGTCCGCGCTGGCACCAGGCGGCGCTGAAGCAGAACCGCCACAAGGCCTATGAGGACTTCGCTGCGGTCGCCGAAGACATGATCGCGCGCAAGATCACCTCGCCGGCGCACCTGGGCATCCAGGGCGGCAGCAACGGCGGCCTGCTGACCGGCAATATGCTGATGCAGTATCCGGAGCTGTTCGGCGCGGTGGTGGTGCAGGTGCCCTTGCTGGACATGAAGCGCTACAGCCATCTGCTGGCCGGGGCGTCGTGGATGGCCGAATACGGCGATCCGGATACCGCCGACTGGGAATTCATCCAGAAGTTCTCGCCCTACCACCTGTTCGACCCGGCCAAATCGTATCCGCCGACTCTGTTCACCACCTCGACGCGCGACGACCGCGTGCACCCGGGCCATGCGCGCAAGATGATGGCCAAGATGCTGGAGGCGGGCAAAGACGTGCGCTACTACGAGAACATCGAAGGTGGACACGGCGGTGCGGCCAACAACGCACAGTCGGCGCACATGAGCGCGCTGGCTTATACCTTCCTGTGGCAACAGCTGGCGAAGTAATTCTCGACAGGGCCATCAGCATTGTCATCGTGATTACTGCCCCGATCACAATCTGTACCGTCATCCCAGCGAAAGCTGGGATCCATCTTGATCTTGCTGTTGTTCTTTGATTAGAAAAAAGCCAAGGCCAAATCAAAATGGATGACCAGCTTCGCTGTTGAGAAGCGCTTCCAGCTTTCGCTGGGATGACGAAAGAATATTGAGCTATCAACTTGCGCGTCGCATAAACGGACCTCATCAATGCAAACACCTTCCTCTTTACTCGCGACCCTTTTCCTCATGACCACGCCCTTCAGTTCCGCCCTTGCCATGGACGCCACGCCGCCCGATGCCGCGAAAAAGCCGCATGAAGTGAAGGCGCCGTTCGGGGCGACGCGCAACGACGACTATTACTGGCTGCGCGACGACAAGCGCGAAGACAAGTCCATGCTGGCCTATCTCAATGCCGAGAACGCCTACGCCGATGCGGTGCTGGCGCCGACCAAGCCGCTGCAGGAAAAGCTCTACAGCGAGATCGTCGGCCGCATCAAGCAGGACGACGCCAGCGTGCCGTATCGCGAGCGCGGCTACTGGTATTACACGCGGTTCGAAACCGGCAAGGACTATCCGATCCAGGCGCGCCGCAAGGGCAGCATGGACGCGCCCGAGGAAATCCTGCTGGACGTGAACCGGATGGCCGAGGGCAAGGGTTATTTCAATGTGGGCGATGCGGAAGTGTCGCCGGACAACCAGTTGCTGGCCTGGGCCGACGACGAAGTGGGCCGTCGTCAGTACGTGATCCGCTTCAAGAATCTGGCCACCGGCGAGGTCTATCCGGACACCATCACCAACGCCTCGCCCAACGTGGTCTGGGCCGACGACAACAAGACCCTGTTCTACGTCGAAACCGACCCGGAAACCCTGCTGACGGTGCGGGTGAAGACGCACGTGCTGGGCACGCCGGTCTCCGCCGACAAGCTGGTCTACGAGGAAAAGGACGACAGCTTCTACATGGGCATCGGCCGCACCCGCGACGACCGGTTCATCTGCATCTTCGTCGACAGCACGGTCTCCTCCGAACAGCGTTGCGCGCCCGCCGCCAATCCGATCGAGTTCACCGTGCTCGCCCCGCGCGAGCGCGACGTGGAATACAGCGCCGACCATCTGGACGGGCGCTGGGTCATCCGCACCAACTGGAAAGCCAAGAATTTCCGCATCGTCACCGCACCGACGGCTTCGACTTCGCGCGAGCAATGGAAAGACTGGGTCGCGCACAGCGATGAGGTCTACATCGAAGGCTTCGAACTGTTCGACGGCTTCACCGCCATCAGCGAGCGTTCGCAGGGGCTGGAACGGCTGCGCCTGCTGCGCGCGAGCGGCAAGGAGGAATACGTCAAGGCCGACGAGCCCGCGTATTCCATGGGTCTGGATGTCAATTCCGAATCCGGTACGCCTTGGCTTCGTTACAGCTACACCTCCATGACCACGCCTGCGACCACCTACGAACTCAATGTCGATACCGGCGAGCGCCGGTTGCTCAAGCAGCAGCCGGTGATCGGCTACGACGCCAGCCAATACGTCACCGAGCGCCTCTGGGTGGAAGCGCGCGATGGCACCAAGGTGCCGGTATCGCTGGTCTACAAGAAAGGTTTCCAGAAGAACGGCAAGGGCGCGTTGTTCCAGTACGCCTATGGCAGCTACGGCATGTCGATGGACCCGGGTTTCAATTCCACCGTGGTCAGCCTGCTCGACCGTGGCGTGGTCTACGCCATCGCCCACATCCGCGGCGGCCAGGAAATGGGCCGCGACTGGTACGACCACGGCAAGCTGTTGAACAAGAAGAACACCTTCACCGATTTCATCGACGTCACCGATGCGCTGGTCAAGCAGGGTTACGCCGCGCCCGACCGCGTCGCTGCCTCCGGTGGCAGCGCGGGCGGTCTGCTGATGGGCGCCATCGCGAACATGGCGCCACAGAAATACCGGGTGATCGTGTCACAGGTGCCGTTCGTGGACGTGGTCACGACCATGCTCGATCCCAGCATTCCGTTGACCACCAACGAATACGACGAGTGGGGCAATCCGGAACAGAAGCAGTACTACGACTACATGCTCACCTATTCGCCCTACGACAACATCCGCAAGCAGGCGTATCCGGCGATGTTCGTCGGCACCGGGCTGTGGGATTCGCAGGTGCAGTACTGGGAACCGGCCAAGTACGTGGCCCGGCTGCGCGACGAGAACACCGGCGCGCTGCCGGTGGTATTCCGCACCAACATGGAAGCCGGCCACGGCGGCAAGTCGGGTCGCTTCCGTCGCTACCGCGAGGCGGCGGAGTACTACGCCTTCGTGCTGGATCAGCTGGGCGTAGCCGAACCTATCTCCAAGTAACCGCATCCCTGTAGGAGCGGGCCTTGCCCGCGATGCTCTTGATCGGAAATCTTGAAAGCATCGCGGGCATGGCCCGCTCCTACGGGGGGATACGTGGTGTGGCCTATCATGCGGGCATGACCGATCGCTCGCGCTTCCGTTGGGCCTGGTGGCTGCTGGCCTATGCCAGCCTGGGCACCGGTATCGTCGGTATCTTCGTGCCCGGCCTGCCGACCACGGTCTTCATTCTGATCGCGGCGTATGCGGCCTCGCGCGGGTCGGACCGGTTGCATCGCTATCTGCTGGAACACCCGAGATTCGGGCCGATGATCCGCAACTGGCAGACGAACGGCGCGGTATCACGCCGCGCCAAATGGGCGGCGACTGGAACCATGCTGGCTTGCGCGGCCATTTTGCTGGCAATCATGCTGTCCACCGGATCGCATCGCTGGTGGATGGCGGCGCTGCCCATCGCCTGCATGGCAGTGGTGGCGGTCTGGTTGTGGCTGCGTCCGGAGCCCGCGGGCGGCCCGTAAAGCTGCTGCACAGTTGAACCGTTCATGGTGAGCCTGTCGAACCATGCTGTTGGCTCGTTGCTTGGGTTGCCGATGATGGACGGTTCATGCGAAAGGCGTGGTTCGACAAACTCGCCACGAACGGGAATCGAAAGGTTCGCTATGAGTGGGGTCGAATGTCTCTGAACGAACAGGGGTTGGGAGCAGGCGGGCGACAATGCGTCCCCTGCGGTTCTCCATTTACTGCCATGCCAGTTCATGCCCATCTGGCTATACTCCGGCCATGGACAAATCACTCCGCATCGCACTCGCCGTTTCGTTGCTCTTCGCGCTCGCCGGTTGCGGCGCCAAGGGCCCGCTGATTCTTCCCGAGAAGGCAGCGCCTATCGAAGCACCGGCCGACTCGCCCACCGATAACACGCCCCAGATCGATCAGGCCACGACACCCGCCGATGAGCAGGCGGAAGAGGCCGTTGAGGATCCTGCGCCTCCGACCACCCCGGACCGTTGAGCTGTCCAGCGGGCAGACGCGCATGCTGAAGTTCTCGAAGATGCACGGGGCGGGCAACGATTTCGTCGTCATCGATCTGCGTGATGGCACGCCGCCACCGGATGCGCGCCTGGCCGAACAATTGGCCGACCGGCATTTCGGTATCGGGTGCGACCAGATCCTGACCATCGAGGCGCCACGCAGTCCTCAGGCAGTGGCCTCGTATCGCATCTGGAATTCGGATGGGTCGCCATCGCAGCAATGCGGCAACGGCGCGCGTTGCGTAGCCGCCTGGCTGGTGCGCGATGGCGCGGCCGCTGGCGATCGTTTCCGGGTGGACAGCCCACTGGCCACCCATGATGTGGCAAGACTCGAAGGCGACCGCTACTCCATCGCCATGGGTGTGCCGCGGTTCGAGCCGGAGCGGATTCCATTGGCCGGGTTCACCGCTGCCGATCACTACACGTTGCGCCTCGACGGCGAATCGGTCGAATTTGGCGCGGTGTCCATGGGCAATCCGCACGCGGTGGTCGAAGTCGCCGATGTCGATCTGGCGCCGGTCCTGGTGCTGGGGCCGGCATTGCAGGCCAGCGACGCCTTTCCGCAATCGGCCAATATCGGTTTTGCCCAGGTCGTGGCGCGCGACCGCCTGCGTCTGCGCGTCTACGAGCGCGGCGTCGGCGAGACCCTCGCCTGTGGCAGCGGCGCCTGCGCGGCGGCTGCGGTGCTGATGCGGCGCGGCGTGATTGATCGCCAAGTAAGCATCACCTTGCCGGGCGGAGATCTGCAGATAAGCTGGCCGGACGATTCAGCCGAAGTCATCATGTCTGGGCCTGCGGCATTCGTATTCGAAGGGGAGTGGAAACAATGACCGAGACACAAGAAAAACTGGGTGCCCACGAGATCGCGGCCTGGCTGCGTCGGCACCCGACCTTTCTCAAGCAGTTCCCCGATCTGGCGCTGACGCTGGTGGTGCCGCGCGAAGAAGGCCCAACCGCGTCGTTGGCCAGCTACCAGCTGGAAGTACTGCGCGACAAGAACCGCGAGTTGTCCAAGCGTCTCAACGATCTTTTCGCCAATGCACAGGAGAACGAACGCCTGGCCGTGCGCACGCATCAGCTGACGTTGTCGCTATTGAAGCAGGATTCGGCACAGGACACGCTGCGTGCGATGGCGGCGTCGCTGGCCGAGGATTTCAATGGCGACCTGGTGCGTATCTTGCTGTTCGAACCGGTGCCGGGCCTGGATGATGCCGACTGGCTGCAGGTGCTGCCGGAAAGCAGCGGCCACCTGAATTCGTTCCGCGATTGCCTGAAGGATGGCGACCCCATCTGCGGACGCCTGCAGCCGGAAAAGAACGCGCTGCTGTACAGCGCGCGCGCCGAGGAAGTGCAGTCGTCGGCCTTGCTGCCGTTGCCGGGCGTGGGTCTGGTGGCGGTCGGCAGCCGCGAGAGCAATCGCTTCTATCCCGGCATGGGCACGCTGTTCCTGCGCATGATGGGTGAGGCGCTGGTGGTGGCGTTGAAGCGGTTCAATCCCTAAATGCCTGTAGGAGCTGTGTAAGCTGCGACCGTGAAATCGAGACCTGCGTCCAGCCCCCGTGTGGCCATTAAATTCCGGTCGCAGCTTACGCAGCTCCTACATTCTCAAGCCAGAGTGATGGAGGAAGATGCCGCATGATCGATGACTTCCTCTCGCACCTGCAGGTCGAACGCCGCATGTCGGTGCATACGCTGGATGCCTACCGTCGCGATCTGACCGCGTTGGTCGAATGGACTACGGCGCAGAACATCAATGATCCAGCCGTCCTGCAGACCGAACAACTGCGCGCCTTCGTCGCTGCCGAACATCGTCGTGGCCTGTCACCAAAATCCCTGCAGCGCCGCCTCTCCGCCTGCCGCAGCTACTTCAACTGGCTGCTGAAGCATGGACGCATTGCCGCCAGTCCCGCCGCCGCACTGCGCGCGCCGAAGTCGCCGCGCAAGTTGCCGCAGGTGCTGGATGCCGACGAAGCCTCGCGCCTGGTGGAAGTGCCCACCGACGTGCCGCTGGGCTTCCGCGACCGCGCGTTGCTGGAGCTGTTCTATTCCTCTGGACTTCGCCTGAGCGAACTGTGCGGCCTGCGCTGGCCCGACCTGGACCTGGCCAGCGGCTTCGTCACGGTCCTGGGCAAGGGCGGCAAACAGCGCAAGGTGCCGGTGGGCTCGCACGCACGCCGGGCGCTAGAGGCGTGGCGGGACGAGCAGGGTGTCGGCAGCGATGCGTTCGTGTTCCCGGGCCGCCACGGCGCCGCTATTTCCCAACGTGCGGTGCAGATCCGCATGAAGCTACTGGCGCAGAAGCAGGGCCTGTTCAAGAACGTGCATCCGCACATGCTGCGGCACAGTTTCGCCAGTCATATCCTGGAATCCTCCGGCGACCTGCGAGGCGTGCAGGAACTGCTGGGACATGCCGACATCGCCACCACCCAGATCTACACCCACCTGGATTTCCAGCACCTGGCCAAGGTCTACGATGCTGCGCATCCGCGTGCTAAACGGAAGTCTTAGTCTTTCCTTCTCCCTCCGGGAGAAGGTGGCGCGAAGCGCCGGATGAGGGCGTGACGATTGTTGGCTTGGACACTTCGCTACATGCTGACCATCCATGCCCTCATCCGCCCTTCGGGCACCTTCTCCCGATGGGAGAAGGGAAGCAGGCCGTTAGTCACGCTTGAACCCGTCGCTGCCGACCCCACCTCCTAGTTAACCCCACGGAGGCCGCATGGACCCCAGCCAGAATCCCAATGTTTTCCACGCCACCACCATCCTGTCGGTGCGGCGCAACGGCCGCGTCGCGGTGGCCGGCGATGGCCAGGTCACCCTGGGCCACACCGTGATGAAAGGTAATGCACGCAAGGTGCGCAGGCTGGGGCGCGATGGTCAGGTGCTGGCCGGGTTCGCAGGCGCGGCCGCCGATGCGTTCACGCTGTTCGAGTTGTTCGAGGCCAAGCTGGAAAAACACGGCCAGCTGCAGCGCGCCGCCGTGGAACTGGCCAAGGACTGGCGCACCGAGCGCCGTCTCGGCAAGCTCGAAGCCTTGCTGGCCGTGGCCGACAAGGACACTTCGCTGATCATCAGCGGCACCGGCGATGTGATCGAGCCGGAGGACGGCATCATCGCCATCGGTTCCGGCGGTTCGTACGCCTTGTCCGCCGCACGCGCGTTGATGGCGCATACCGAACTGGATGCGAAATCCATTGCGGTCGAATCGCTGAACATCGCCGGCGATATCTGCATCTATACCAATCGCAATATCGTCGTCGAGGAATTGTGAGCGCGTAGGAGCGACGCAAGTCGCGACCTGACCCGTTCCGCTTCCCTCCCTTCGCGACTTGCGTCGCTCCTACGAAAAGCTACCGATGAACAACAACAATTCCACCATGACTCCGCGCGAAATCGTGCAGGAACTCGAGCGCCACATCGTCGGCCAGCATGCGGCCAAACGTGCGGTCGCCATCGCGCTGCGCAACCGCTGGCGCCGCATGCAGCTGCAGCCCGACCTGCGCGATGAAGTGATGCCGAAGAACATCCTGATGATCGGTCCCACCGGTGTCGGCAAGACGGAGATCGCGCGGCGTCTGGCGACCTTGGCCAACGCGCCATTCGTCAAGGTCGAGGCAACGCGCTTCACGGAGGTCGGTTACGTGGGCAAGGACGTCGAACAGATCGTCCGCGACCTGGCCGATACTGCGGTCAAGATGTACCGCGAACAGGCCAAGACGCGAGTGCGCACGCAGGCCGAGGAGCGCGCGGAAGACCGCATCCTGGACGCATTGCTGCCGCGTCGCAGTACCGGCATCGGCTTCGATGCGGAAGTGGCACGCAACGAACCTTCTGCCCAGCAGCATTCTGGTTCAGAAGCGGGCGACACCCGTGCCAAGTTCCGCAGGATGCTGCGCGCGGGCGAACTGGACGACCGCGAGATCGAACTGGAACTGTCGGCCAATGTCAGCATGGACATCATGACCCCGCCAGGCATGGAGGAAATGGGCCAGCAGCTGCGGCAGATGTTCTCCAGCATGGGCAATGCCAAATCGCATACGCGCACGCTGACCATCAAGGCCGCGCGTCCGCAATTGGTGGAAGAGGAAGCCGGCAAGCTGGTCAACGAGGACGATATCCGCACTGCGGCCATCGAAGCCTGCGAGCAGAACGGCATTGTCTTTATCGACGAGATCGACAAGGTCGCCAAACGCGGCGGCAACATGAGTGGCGGCGATGTCAGCCGCGAAGGCGTGCAGCGCGATCTGCTGCCGCTGGTCGAGGGCAGCAACGTCAGCACCAAGTACGGCACGGTCAAGACCGACCACATCCTGTTCATCGCATCCGGCGCCTTCCACCTGGCCAAGCCCAGCGACCTGATTCCCGAATTGCAGGGCCGGTTCCCGATCCGGGTGGAACTGTCGGCATTGTCCAAGCAGGATTTCGTGCGCATCCTCACCGAACCCAAGGCGGCATTGACCCGACAGTACGAAGCGTTGTTGCAGACCGAAGGCGTGGGACTGGAATTCACCGTGGATGCAGTCGACCGGCTTGCCGAGATCGCCGCACAGGTCAACGAGCGGCAGGAAAACATCGGCGCGCGACGGCTGCATACCGTGCTGGAACGGTTGCTCGATACGCTGAGCTACGAAGCACCGGATCGCGATGGACAGAAGGTGGTCATCGACAGCGCCTACGTCGATGCGCATCTGGGCGAACTGGTGCAGGACCCGGATCTGAGCCGTTACATCCTGTAACCGGCTTCTTGTAGGAGCGGCGTGAGCCGCGAAGATATGGGAAATTGAATATCCATGAGCTTCGCGACTCGCGTCGCTCCTACAATTTTCAGATACTCAATGCGGTTCGATGGTGACTTCGGTCTTGACCGAGTTGGCGATGAAGCAGTGTTCATGCGCCTGGTGGTGCAAATGCTGCAGGCCCTCGGCATCCGGCGCGCTGCCTTCCGCGAAAACAATGCGCGGACGCAGCGTGACCCGGGTCAGAGCGATTTCCCCGGATTCGTTCTTGCCCAGCGTGCCCCTCGCCTCGTCTTCGTAATGATCAATCGTCCAGCCTTTCTTGGCGGCGATGGCCAGCAAGGTCAGCATGTGGCATGACGACAGCGCCACCACCAACGCTTCTTCAGGATCGACTCCGCTCGCGCTTCCCCGATACGCGGGCGCTGCCGAGCCCGTGAGCCGCTGGCCACGCTCGAAGATCCACGCGTGATCGCGGCTGTAGCCTTCGGGAGTGAAAGGCTGGCCGTCGCGGTGCCATTCGATCTGGGTCTTGTGTTCGGACATGTGATGTTCTCGATTGATGCGTGGAAACAGGCGTCGAGGTTCAACCCTCGCCGATATCCTCGTTCCATACCTCAGGGTTGGCGGCGATGTAGTCGCCCAGCATCGCGATGCATTCGGCGTCCTGCAGGTCGATGACCTTCACCCCGTTCTCGCGCAGCCAGTCGATACCGCCGCCGAAGTTGACCGATTCGCCCACCACCACCGTGCCGATGTTGAACTGCCGCACCAGTCCGCTGCAGTACCAGCAGGGCGCCAGGGTAGTGACCATGATCGTGTCTCCGTAGCGGCGCTGGCGACCGGCCTTGCGGAAGGCGTCGGTTTCGCCGTGCACGGAGGGGTCGTTCTCCTGGATGCGGCGGTTGTGGCCGCAACCGAGCAGCTTGCCATCGTTGTGGAACAGGGCCGCGCCGATGGGAATGCCGCCTTCGGCCAGACCCTTTCGTGCCTCGGCCACGGCGGTTTCAAGCAATGCGCGGTAGTCGATGCCGGATTCGTTCATGGGGTCGCCTGTGATGGGGGTGCGGTTGGATGTTGCCACGCAGGCGCGGACTTCGGGAAATGCGGCACACGTCACTTCCCACACACCTGTTTATCCAGAATCTGGTGGAAGATAGGGGCGGGGCGTGTCGGCGCTCCGGGGGTAATGGGAGAACTTGGGTGACCAGCTATTCAGGCCGAGGGTCGGCAGCCCGCATGCGTGCTCTGTTCGCGTGCGCTTTGGGGTGGGTGTTGGTGGCGGGCGCGGGCGGTGCGCAGGCCGAAACCGTTCAGGGCCGGATGCAGTTGCAGTGGGGCGATCCGCGCAGCGGTGTGATGCAACCGCACAAGTCGGGGAAGTTCCTGGCCACGCTGGTGGCCGATGATGGCAAGCGTTATTCGCTGGATCCGGCCGAAGCGCGCCTGGCTGCGGGCGATCTGTACGCGCTGGCCAACCGCAGGGTCGCGGTGGCATTCGCTGCCCAGTCTGCGGCGGCGACCTCTCCGGCCAAATCTTCACGCCGGAAGATCGAAGCCATCGTGCCCATCGACAACCTGGGACAAGCCTACGACGCCGCGGTGCCGCTGAAGACCGGCGCGGTGGCGAAGGCGGTCGCTGGCACCACGCGCTGGGTGACTGTGGCCTGCAAGTTTTCCGACGTTCCCGATGAGCAGAAGACCGTCGAATTCTTCCGCGGCCAGTACGGCACTGCGCCCGGTCAGCTGGGCCACTACTGGCCTGAGGTGTCGTACGGAAAAATTTCCCTTGCCGGCAGCGATGCCTACGGCTGGTTCACCCTGCCGCAGCCACGTTCTTACTACATCACCGGCGAAGGCGATGGCGATGCGGATCTGGACAAACTGTTCGAGGATTGCGCGGCGGCGGCCGACCCGACGGTGAATTTCACCGGCGTGCAGGGCATCAACATGATGTTCAACGACGACCTGGACGGCTTCGCCTGGGGCGGCGGGGCCTGCGGTCCGTTGGAAGGCGTGGCCAACCGCTGCATCCGCAACACCTGGAATCCGCCGTGGGCGTTCAACAATCTGGCGCCGCTGGCGCATGAGATGGGGCATGGCTACGGGCTGCCGCATTCGGACAATTCCGATGGGGACGACGACCCCTATGACAATCCCTGGGACGTGATGAGCGACGGCTGGCGCAACGCGGTGGGCAACGCCACCTACGGCACCTTGCCCAAGCACATCAACATCTACCAGCGTGACCGGCTGGGTTGGGTGGATGCCGCGCGCAAACAATCGGTCTCGGCCAGCGGTCCGCGCGCCACCATCGCGCTGGACGCCGCCAGCGTGGCGGGTTCGCTGAACAAGCAGATGGTGACCTTCACCCTGCCACAGGAAACCGGGGTGCTGTACACGCTGGAATCGCGCAAGCGTACCGGTAGCTACGAAGCCAACCTGGCGGGCAATGCGGTCATCCTGCATCGCGTGGTGAATTCGGGTATGGCTTACAGCCTGGATGCGAGCGTGCCGCCGGCCAATGTGGCCAACAACGAAGGGTCGATGTTCAAGGTCGGCGAAACCTGGATGTCCTCCGACGGCGCGTTCTGGGTGACGGTGGAATCTGAAACCGCCAGCGGGTTCATGGTCAGCGTGGGGCCCAAGCCGCGCTACATGGGCGGGCCTAGCCTGCCGCGATTGGGGACGGCTTCGCCTGCCGCGGCCGCGCAGCCGGCCAGCCTGTCGATTCCTGCGGCGCCCACCCGGCCTACGCTGGTTCCCAGGCGAGGCAGCGACTGCGCATCGGGCCGTGGCGGGGCCGCACGACCGGGCGTGTGCAGCCGCTTCATCCAGTAGCCCACCGGTTTCTGATTCATGGCGATGGCATGGTCGCGTGAGGCGCCATGCCATCGCCGTCGCGCCGACGGTGCGATAATGGCCGCATGAGCGAATCCCCCTACAAATCCGGCACCACCCATTTCGGTTTCAAAGACGTCCCGGCCAAGGACAAACAGAAACTGGTCGGCGAAGTGTTCTCCTCCGTCGCGGGCAACTACGACCTGATGAACGACCTGATGAGCCTGGGCATCCACCGGGTGTGGAAGCGCTATTTCGTCGGCACCTCGCAGGTCAAACGGGGCGACCGCGTCCTGGACCTGGCGGGAGGCACCGGCGATATCGCCGCGCTGTTGAAGGATCGCGTGGGCGCGGAAGGCGAAATCGTCCTCGGCGACATCAATGCCGGCATGCTGTCGGTGGGCCGCGACCGGCTGACCAATCGCGGTCTGGTCGGCGGCCTGGACTACGTGCAGTGCAATGCCGAGGCCTTGCCGTTTCCCGACAACAGTTTCGACCTGGTGACGATCGCCTTCGGCCTGCGCAACGTCACCGACAAGGACGCCGGCCTGCGCGAAATGTTCCGTGTACTCAAAGTCGGCGGTCAGGCGCGGGTGCTGGAGTTCTCCGAAGTGACCCTCGACTGGTTCAAGCCCGTCTATGACTTCCACTCATTCAAGATTCTGCCGAAGCTGGGGCAGCTGTTCGCCCGCGACGCAGACAGCTACCAGTATCTGGCCGAAAGCATCCGCAAGCATCCGCCGCAGGAAGCGCTCAAGACCATGATGGGCGAAGCAGGATTCGCGCGCTGCAGCTACAAGAACCTGTCGGCCGGGATCGTGGCGGTGCACACCGGCTACAAGGTCTGATGTAGGCGGTTGGAAGAAGCAGCCATAAAGCGATCATGGAAAAACTTCTTGCCATCGCTTTCGTCATCCTGAGCATGAATGCTGCATCCGTCCAGGAAATAAGCGATCCGGAAGCGACCGAGGTGTGGGACCCGGAACCGGAAATCGTGACGCCTGGTGCGGCAAGCAATACGACTCCACCGGACGACGCCATTGTGCTGTTCGATGGAACGAGCCTGGATCAATGGGTATCGGCCGACGGTGCGAACACGCCCGCGCAATGGACGATTTCCGACGGCGCGTTTACGGTGAAGAAGGGAGCCGGCAACATCCAGACCAGGCGGTCTTTCACCGATTATCAGCTGCATCTCGAATGGCGCATCCCTGAAAACATCAGTGGCGAAGGACAGGCGCGCGGAAACAGCGGTCTGTTCCTGGCGTCTACCGGCCCGGGAGACGACGGTTACGAAATCCAGATCCTGGATTCCTATAACAACCGTACCTATTCCAACGGTCAGGCCGGCGCGATCTACAAGCAGCATGTTCCACTGGTCAACGCCAACCGGAAGCCCGGTGAATGGCAGGCCTATGACGTGGTCTGGACAGCGCCCAGATTCAATGCGGATGGATCGCTCAAAAGCCCGGCGCGGGTGACTGCATTGCTCAACGGCGTGCTGGTGCAGAACAACGTAGAGCTTCCAGGCGCCACTGTTTACATCGGCAAGCCTTCTTACAGAAAACATGGTCCTGCGCCGATCAAGCTCCAGGACCATGGAGATCCGAGCGAGCCCATCAGTTTCAGGAATATCTGGGTAAGGGAGCTGTAAGCACACCCGGCGGGTACGTTCTGTTCATCCAGGAGCGTCACCGCAGCGGCTTGAGGCGGCTTCGATCCCGGAGGGAGAAGGGAAAGAGCGGTAAACTGGGCGCATCCCCCGTTCCTGGATACCCCTGATGCGTTCCACTTTCCTGTTGCTGTCCTGCGCCGCCGCAATGGTGGCCGGATGCTCCCGCGATGCCGCTCCCGCTCCTGAAGCCGCTGCCGTTACCCCGAAGGCCACTGCCGTGAAGATCGACCGCAGTCAGGATGAAAGTTCCTATTCCGAGCCCGCCAAGGTCGTCGTCAAGGACCTCTCGCTGGATCTGGCCATCGATTTCGACAAGAAGCAGATCGGCGGCAGCGCGACCTACCAGTTGGAGTGGAAGGACAAGGCCGCGACCCAGCTGGTGCTGGACACGCGCGCACTGACCATCGAGAAGGTCGAAGGCGATGACGGCAAGGGCGCGTGGACGCCGCTGAAATATGTGCTGGCCGCCAACGACAAGATCTTCGGCAGCAAGCTGACCATCGAAACGCCGGCGCGCAATCCCAACGTCAAGATCACCTACCACACCTCGCCGGATGCCTCGGGCCTGCAGTGGCTGGAACCGTCGATGACCGAAGGCAAGAAGTTGCCCTTCATGTTCAGCCAGTCGCAGGCGATCCATGCGCGTAGCTGGGTGCCGTTGCAGGACACGCCCAGCGTGCGCTTTACCTACAGCGCGCACATCACCAGCCGTCCCGACGTCATGGTGCTGATGAGCGCGGACAACAATCCGGACGCCAAGCGCACCGGCGATTACGTGTTCGACATGCCCAACCCCATTCCGTCCTATCTGCTGGCCATCGCCGCAGGCGATCTGGTGTTCAAGCCGATCTCGCCGCGCAGCGGCGTGTGGGCCGAGCCGACCATGATCGACAAGGCGGCCAAGGAGTTCGAGGACACCGAGAAGATGATCACCACCACCGAAGCGCTCTACGGCCAATACCGCTGGGGCCGCTACGACATGCTGGTGCTGCCGCCTTCGTTCCCGTTCGGCGGCATGGAGAATCCACGCCTGACCTTCCTCACACCCACGGTGATCGTCGGCGACAAGTCGCTCGTGTCGCTGATCGCCCATGAGCTGGCGCACAGCTGGTCCGGCAATCTGGTGACCAATGCCAGTTCCAAGGACATGTGGTTGAACGAAGGCTTCACCACCTACGTGCAGGCGCGCATCACCGAAGCGCTGTACGGCCAGGAAGCGGCGGAAATGGAACGCCAGATCGACCAGTCCGATCTGGCCGCCGAAATCAAGGACACCGCGCCGGCTGACCAGTTGCTGGTGCTGGCGCCGCTGACCGACCGCGATCCGGACGAAGCGCTGTCGGGCGTGCCTTACAACAAGGGCGCGTGGTTCCTGCAATTCCTGGAGCAGCGCTTCGGCCGCGAGACCTTCGATCCGTTCCTGCGCGCCTGGTTCAACGACCACGCGTTCCAGAGCGTCAACAGCGACCAGTTCGTCGCCTACCTGCGCAAGAACCTGCTGGCGAAGAATCCGAACGCGGTCACCGAGGCCGAACTGAATACCTGGCTCAACGAACCCGGCATTCCCGCCTTCGCGCCCAAGGCGCAATCGCGCGGTTTCGCCATTGTCGATACTGCCCGCATCGCCTGGCTGGGCAGCAAGACCCTACCCAGCGCGCAGGTCACCGGCGACTGGACCACCCAGCAATGGGTGCACTTCATCGACGGCCTGGGCGAGACGGTGGCGCCGGAACAGCTGAAGCAGCTGGATGAGGCGTACAAGTTCACCGGCACCCAGAACGGCGAGATCGCAATGCGCTGGTATCCGCTGACCATCCGCAGTGGCTACGTCGAAGCGCAGCCGGCAATCGGTCCGTTCGTGGAGCGCGTGGGCCGCCGCAAGCTGATCATGCCGATCTACGAAGCCCTGGTGAAAACGCCGGAAGGTCTGGCCTACGCCAAGGAGATCTTCGCCAAGGCGCGCCCCAGCTACCACCCGATCACCATCGGCTCGGTCGAGGCGCTGTTGGACAAGACGGAAGCCGGCAAGTAAGCGATGCGTCGCAACCGTCGCATCCTGAAAACGGTCGCCTTGCTGGCCGCCGTTTTCGTTGCGGTTATCGCGATCTGGTTGTGGCGCGATCCGCTGGCCTTGATCCATGCCGAATTCAACCGGCAGCGCTGGGCGGCGGGCCTGGACCTGCAGCAGGCGCAGGTGGCCGGCCATCGCTGGGTCTATGCGGTGCGCGAAGCCGACGCTGCCGACGCGCCCACGGTAGTGATGATCCACGGATTCACCGGCAGCAAGGAGAACTGGTATCCGCTGGCGGCGAAGCTGCGCGGGCGCTATCGACTGGTGATTCCCGATCTTCCCGGTTGGGGTGAGAGCGAGCGGATCGCCGGGGCCGACTATGGTTTCGTCGCGCAAAGCGAACGCGTTGCCGCGTTCCTCGAACAGGTCGCGCGCAAGCAAGGCAGCCCGGTCGTGCTGCTGGGACATTCGATGGGCGGCGGCATCGTGGCGCTGACTTCGGCAACGCATGCCGAAGAAGTAGCGCGTGTTGGCTTGTTCGATGCGGCTGGTGTGCGATTCAAGGACAACCGCTTCGGCATTGAAGTGCTGGCCGGAAAGAATCCGTTCGCGGTCGAAGACGATGCCTCGCTCAAGCGCTACCTCGACACCGTGTTCCATGTGGAAGCAGCCAAGCCGACTATCCCCTGGCCCGCGTCGCGCGCGTTGATCGGCTGGCGCAAGCAGCAGGCGAAGTTTGAACAGGCTGTACTGGACCGGATCGGGCGCAGCGATGAACGTTTCCTCCCCGGGGAAGCGGCTGCCCGCATCGATCAGCCAGCGCTGTTGTTGTGGTGCCGACAGGACGCGGTGATCGATGCCAGCGCCATGGATCTTTACGGTGCGCAAATACCGCAGGCCAGTAAAGTATTGCTGGACGGCTGCGGGCATATGTCCATCATTGAAAAACCCGATGAGGTCGCTGCCGCGGTCGACTTCCTGATCAACAACGGAAAGCCACGATGAAGAAAATCCTCCTGCTGTTGTCCTGTGTCCTTGCCCTTGCCGCGTGCGGCGACCGCGAAGCCGAACAGCGCGCCGCCGCGCAGGCGCAGGCGGCTGCGCATGAAGAAGCCGCGACCGCCTTGGCGCGTGAGTACGACAATGCGGTCACCGCGCAGAACTGGGACATGGCGCGCGTGCATGGCGCGGCTTTGATGTCGCAGTACCCGGACAGCCAGGCGGCCGTGCAGAGGAAAAACGGTTTCGAGGAAGTGAAAGCCAAGGGCGAGGCCGCGCGCGAACAGCGACGCCTGGCCGCGCTATGGAATTACGCCCAGGTCGCCGCGCCGGGCGGCATGCAGAAATCCGCGATGATCTACAGCAAGGATCCAGTCGACTTGGATGGCAGCGGCGCCAAGCCGGTGCAGCTGGTGTTCCGCGACCACCCCAAGTGGAAGCGCAGCGCCTATCTGGTGTTGCAGGCCAGCGACTTCCGCTGCGCAGGCGGCTGCAACGTAAAAGTCATCGCCGATGGCGCCGCCGCAAAATCGATGGCCGCCTGGCGCCCCGACACCGACGAAGCCATCGCCATGTTCATCACCGACTACAAGTCACTGTGGCGTTTGCTGCGCAAGACCAAAGTGGTGTCGATCGAGTTCCCGGTCAAAGGTGGTGGCACGCGTACGGCGACCTTTGAGACCGGTGCGCTGGATGGAAAGCAAATGCCGGGATGGGATTGATCTTTGATTGTGCGGCACGGCCCCGGCCGTAGGAGCGACGTAAGTCGCGACCGAAACCACACTTGAAAATTAATCGCGACTTACGTCGCTCCTACGCGCAGTAGCGGAGGGCGGATATTGACCCGCCCTCCGCAGTTACAGCGAATACCCGAACTGCTGCTTGAACTGTTCGTTGAACTCGTCGTAGTCGAAGCGCTGGTTCTGGGTGCCGGGGTGTTCGACTTTCAGCGCGCCCATCAGGTTGCCCATGCGGCCGATGGTCAGCCAGTCGTAGCCTTTCTCGATGCCGAAGATCAGGCCGGCGCGGAACGCGTCGCCGCAGCCGGTGGGATCGGTGACGCGGCGCTCGTGCGCGGGCGGAATGTCGAAGGTCTTTTCGGCGGTGTGGATCTGCGAGCCGTGCGGGCCACGCGTGGTGATGTAGGCCTTCACCCGCTGCATGATCTCGTTCTCGCTCCAGCCGGTGCGTTCCTGCAGCAGGTTGGATTCGTAGTCGTTGACGGTGACGTAGTCGGCCTGTTCAATGAAGTGGCGCAGTTCCTCGCCGTTGAACAGCGGCATGGCCTGGCCCGGATCGAAGATGAACGGGATGCCGGCTTCGGCGAACTCGGTGGCGTTCTGCAGCATGCCGTCGCGGCCGTCGGGGCTGACGATGCCGAAGGTCACGCCTTTCACGTCCTTCACGTGGTTCTCGTAGCTGCGCATCATCGCGCCGGGATGGAAGGCGGTGATCTGGTTGTTGTCCAGGTCGGTGGTGATGAAGGCCTGCGGGGTGAACAGTTCGTCGATCACCTTCACCTGGCTCATGTCGATGCCCTGTTCCTCGAACCACTCGCGGTAAGGCCCGAAATCCTGGCCGACGGTGGCCATGGGGATGGGCTCGCCACCCAGCAGCTTCAGGTTGTAGGCGATATTGCCGGCGCAACCGCCAAACTCGCGGCGCATGCGCGGCACCAGGAACGACACGTTGAGGATGTGGACCTTGTCCGGGAGGATGTGGTTCTTGAACTGGTCCGGAAACACCATGATGGTGTCGTAGGCAAGGGAACCACAGATCAGTGCGGACATTCGGCTGCTCACGGGAGGCGGCCCGTTGCCGCAAGGCGCACAGGTTAGCGGCAAAGGGGGGTTGGGTGAAGTCGCCCGCGTTGCGGGCTGTGAAGTCGGTGGCTTTGCCACCTGTGAAGAGAGAAGCAAGTGCCTAGCTTTGCAGGCCGCCGCGCGGCCGACTTTCCCCTTCGCAGCGCCGCAGGCGCGACTTGACCCGGAAGGCAGGTGAAGTCGCCCGCGTTGCGGGCTGTGAAGTCGGTGGCTGCGCCACCTGCGAAGAGTGAAGCAAGTGCCTTGCTTTGCAGGCCGCCGCGCGGCCGACTTTCCCCCTTTGCAGCGCCGCAGGCGCGACTTGACCCGGACGGCAGGTGAAGTCGCCCGAGTTGCGGGCTGTGAAGTCGGTGGCTTCGCCACCTGCGAAGAGTGAAGCAAGGGCCTTTTGCAGCGCCAAAGGCGCGACTTAACCGTTCCCAGCGCTGCAGGCGCGAATTCCCGTTGTTTCCAGCGGTTTTCCTTGCCGCCCCCCAAGGCGGTTGTTAGTCTAGCGAACCCCCGAATACCCACCGCGCGAGCCTTGCGCCGCGTCGGCAAAGCAGGATTCTTCCCCCGATGTTCTTCAAGAAACTCCGCGGCATGTTCTCCAACGACCTGTCCATCGACCTGGGCACGGCCAATACCCTCATCTACGTGCGCGGTCAGGGCATCGTCCTCAACGAGCCTTCGGTGGTCGCCGTGCGCCAGGACCGCGCCTTCGGCGGCAACCGCACCGTGGCGGCGGTCGGCGCCGAGGCCAAGCAGATGCTGGGCCGCACCCCGGGCAACATCACCACCATCCGCCCGATGAAGGACGGCGTCATCGCCGACTTCACCTACACCGAGGCGATGCTGAAGTACTTCATCAAGAAGGTGCACAAGTCACGCTTTTTGCGTCCCAGCCCGCGCGTGCTGGTCTGCGTGCCCGCCGGTTCGACACAGGTGGAGCGCCGCGCGATCAAGGAATCGGCCGAAGAAGCCGGCGCCCGCGACGTCTACCTGATCGAGGAACCCATGGCCGCAGCCATTGGCGCCGGCATGCCGGTGACCGAAGCGCGCGGTTCGATGGTCATCGACATCGGCGGCGGCACCACCGAAGTGGCGGTGATCTCGCTGAACGGCATCGTCTACTCGCAATCGGTGCGTATCGGCGGCGACCGTTTCGATGAATTCATCACCAACTACGTGCGCCGCAACCACGGCATGCTGATCGGCGAAGCCACGGCCGAGCGGATCAAGCTGGAAATCGGCTGCGCCTACCCGCAGGCCGAGGTGGTGGAGATGGAGATCTCCGGCCGCAACCTGGCCGAAGGCGTGCCGAAGATGATCAAGATCACCTCCAACGAAGTGCTCGAAGCCCTGCACGAACCGCTAGCCGGCATCGTCAGCGCGGTCAAGCTGGCGCTGGAACAGACCCCGCCGGAGCTGTGCGCCGACGTCGCCGAGCGCGGCATCGTGCTGACCGGTGGCGGCGCGCTGTTGCGCGACATGGACCGCCTGATTTCCGAGGAAACCGGCCTGCACGTGCAGGTGGCCGATGACCCGTTGACCTGCGTGGCCCGCGGCGGTGGACGCGCGCTGGAGCTGGTGGACATGCATGGCAACGAGTTCTTCGCGCCCGAATAAGCGGTGAAGTTGCCCGCGTTGCGGGCTATGAAGGGTGAATTCGCGCACGTCGTGCGCTGTGAATCCAAGCACGGCGCATCACGCGGCCCCCTTATAAGTTTGAGTGGCTGTACCCTTCACCCCTGGCAGGCGGCGCAGCCGCCGACTTCACCCTTCACGGCTTCCCAAGTGCCCTCCTACGCCGGTCCTTCCGTCACAGCCCGTCCAGGCGAAGTCGCCAGTACGCTCAGGCTATTGGGATATCTGGCGTTGGCCATCGCACTGGTGATCTTCGACCACCGTGGCGGCTGGCTCAGCCAATTCAGGGAACATGCCAACGTCGTCACCCAGCCCTTGTGGTGGCTGGCTGGCCTGCCCGGACGCCTGGGCACACGGGTGCAGGACGACGCCGGCACGCGGACGCGCCTGACCACCGAAAACCGCAACCTGCGCAATGAATTGCTGATCGCCAACGCCCGTCTGACCCGGCTGCAGACCGCAGCGGCCGACAATGCGCAACTGCGCGCCCTGTTGGGCGTGGCCGAAAGCCGGGGCCTGGACGTACAACTGGCGCCAATCCTCAACATCGACCTGGACCCCACCCGGCAACGCCTGGTGCTGGATGCCGGTGCCGGCGATGGCGTGCATCTGGGCCAGGCGGTGATCGATGCGGGCGGCCTGATGGGCCAGATCATCGAAGTCACGCCTTCCCATTCCACCGTCCTGCTGCTGACCGATCCCGACCACGCCATTCCGGTGATGGTTACCCGCAATGGGGTGCGTTTGATCGTCTACGGGCGCGGCGACCATCTGGAACTCTCCGACGTGCCGCTCAATACCGATGTGCGCACCGGGGACCTGATCGTGAGTTCCGGACTGGGCGGGCGTTTCCCCGCCGGTTTCCCCGTGGGCACGGTGACCACGCTGCGTCCGGACGACAGCCGCGCCTTTCTGGTCGGCGAACTGGAGCCGGCCGCCCAACTGGACCGCGGCCGTGACGTGCTGCTGCTGCGTTCGGCCCCGAGCCGTTGGCCGACTCCACCACCGCCCGAAGCCGAGGGCGAGACAGCAGTGGCGCTGGGCACCCGCACCATCCGCGTGCCCGCGCCCAAGCCTGCGGCACCAGTAGCCTCACCCGTCACAGCACCTGCAGTTCCTGCCACGCCTGCACCAGCCGATGCGACGCCACCATTGGAGCGCACACCATGAGCCGGCCACGCCGCGGCTGGATCATGCCCGTCAGCATCGTGCTCGCGCTGCTGCTGGGTTTGCTGCCCCTGCCGGACCTGCTGCAGCCGCTGCGCCCTTACTGGCTGGCCCTGATCGTCGCCTATTGGGTCATCGAAGCGCCCGACAGCGCCGGACTGGGTTTCGCCTTCATCGTCGGGATCATCGCCGATCTCATGTTCGGCGGCCTGCTGGGCGAACAGGCCCTGCGCCTGGTCATCATGACTTTCATCCTGCAACGCTTCCGCGCGCGGCTACGCTTTTTCCCGATGTCGCAGCAGGCCCTGGCCATTGGCGTGCTGCTGCTCAACGACCGTGTGGTGGCCAGCGCAGTGCACCTGGCGCTGGGCGAGCCGACCCTGCCGTGGAACTACTGGTGGGCGCCGGTGCTGGGCATGCTGCTGTGGCCGCCGTTGTTCGTGATGCTGGACGCCCTGCGCCTGGGCAAGCGTTCCTGACATGCGCCCGGCGCGCCGACCGTCGAAGAATCCGCACGCGGAAGCCGAGCAGTTCCGCCGCCGCGCCGTGCTTGGTTTCGTCGTCGTCGCGGTCGCGCTGTTGGGTCTGGCGGGCTGGTACTTCAAGCTGCAAGTGGTCGACCATGACGAATACGCCACGCGTTCGGAAGCCAACCGGATCAAACCGCGGCCGGTAGTGCCGGCGCGGGGCAGCATCTTCGACCGCAACGGCAAGCTGCTGGCCGAGAACGTGCCCGCGTTCCGTCTGGACGTGCTGCCCGAGAAGGCCGGCGACAGCAAGCGGCTGATCGCCGGCCTGAGCACGATTTTCGCGCTGACGCCGGAAGACATCGAGCGTTTCGAGGCCACCCGCAAGGCCACGCGCGGCTTTCGCCCCATCACCCTCAAATTGCGCGTCAGCGATGAGGAAATGGCGCGGTTCGCGGTGGACCGCTGGCGCTATCCCGGCGTCGAACTGGAACCGTATCTCACTCGCCGCTACCCCTATGGCGATCTGTTCGGCCACATCATCGGCTACGTGGGGCGCATCGACGAAAAGGATCTGGCCACCATCGGCGAAGGCAATGCCGCGCTGACCCATATGGGCAAGAGCGGCCTCGAGCGCTACTACGAGGAATCGCTGCGCGGCAAGATCGGCTACGAGAAAGTGGAGACCAATGTCGAAGGGCGCGCGTTGCGCACGCTGGGCCGCGTGCCGGCGCAGGCGGGCGCTGACCTGCGTCTGAGCGTGGATGCGGACCTGCAGCGCGCGATGGTGGCTGCGTTCGGCGATCTTGAAGGTTCGGCAGTGGCGCTGGACCCGCGCACCGGCGAAGTGCTGGCCATGGTCAGCCTGCCCAGCTACGACCCCAACCTGTTCGTCAACGGCATCTCCCATGCCGACTTCAACGCGCTCAACAACAATCCTTCGCGTCCGCAGTTCAACCGGCTGGTGCTGGGCGGGGTCGCGCCAGGTTCGACGCTCAAGCCGCTGCTCGCGCTGGCCGGCATGGACAGTGGCGTGCGCAAGGCCGACGACAAGACACTGTCCACTGGCATGTTCCGGCTGCCTGGCATGAAAGGACGCGGCTGGGGCGATTCGCATCGTGGTGGCCATGGTTGGACCGATGCACGCAAGTCGATTGCCGACTCGGTGAACACCTACTACTACCGGCTTGCCCTGGATCTGGGTGTCGAACGCTTTGACAGTTATCTGAGCAAGTACGGCTTCGGTCAGCCCACCGGAATCGATCTGCTGGGCGAAATCGATGGCATCCTGCCCACGCCGGCAGCGAAGATGAAACTCAACAAGGAACGCTGGTATCCCGGCGATCTGGTCAACGCCGCGATCGGGCAGGGCATGTGGAAAGTGACGCCGCTGCAGCTGGCGCGTGGCACCGCAGCGCTGGCCGATCACGGCATGCTGCGGCGCCCGCATCTGGTCAGCGCGCAGCGTGTGGGTTTCGACAAGCCGTGGGAGCCGTTGCCGCAACCGGCACCGGTACGCATCACCGAGAGCCCCGAGCACCTGCGCGTGGTCCAGGAAGGCATGGAGATGACTGTGCACGGCCCCGGCGGCACCGCGCGCGCGATCAGCACCGGCCTGCAATACCGCATGGCCGGCAAGACCGGCACCGCGCAGGTGGTCAACCGCAGCGCCGTGGCGGTGAATCCCAAATCCTTGCCGCTGCACCGGCGGCATCGCGCGCTGTTCATCGGTTATGCGCCCGCCGAGGCGCCCACTATCGCCGTAGCGGTGATGGTGGAAGGCGGCGGTTACGGTGGCGCCACGGCTGCGCCGATTGCACGCAAGATCCTGGATGCCTGGCTGCTGGGCACTCAGCCCGACAGCCAGATGGAAGATGTCGGGGCTTCGACCCGCATCGTGGTCGGCACCCCGCCTGCACCGACCGCTGCACCGCCGGTTACGCCGCCGAATCCGGTCACCCCGCCGTGAGCGAGATCCTGAACTGGCTGCTGGATCTGGCGAAGTATTTCCTGCGGACCCTGGACTGGCCGTTGCTGCTGGCGTTGTGCGCCCTGATGGGAATCGGTCTGTCGGTGCTGTACAGCGCCGGCGGCGAAGAGCAGGGCATGCGCCTGATGCTGGCGCAAGGGGCGCGTTTTGCAGTTGGACTGGCGGGAATGTGGGCCCTGACCCGGGTGACGCCGACGCGGCTGCGCGCCTGGACGCCTGGCGTCTATCTGGCTTCGTTGCTGCCGCTGGTGCTGGTGCTGTTCATCGGCAGTGGCAGGCACGGCAATCACTGGATCGACCTGAAGCTGTTCTATTTCCAGCCGTCGGAGCTGATGAAGCTCAGCCTGCCGATGATGATGGCCTGGTACCTGCATCGCGAACCGCTGCCGCCGCGCGTGTCTACCGTGCTGATCGCATCGACCTTGATCGCAGTGCCGACGTTGCTGATCCTGCAGCAGCCCGATTTCGGCACTGCGATGCTCGTCGGGGCCAGCGGCGCGTTCGCTTTGCTGCTTGCCGGTCTTCCCTGGTGGTGGGTGGGCGTGGGTGTGGGCAGTGTCGCCGCTGCAGCGCCGGTTGCCTGGATCTGGTTTTTGCGCCCTTACCAGAAGGACCGCGTCCTGACCTTCCTCAATCCCGAAAACGATCCGCAAGGCGCGGGCTGGAACATCATCCAGTCCAAGATCGCCATCGGCGGCGGCGGTTGGGGCGGCAAGGGCTGGGGTGAAGGCACGCAATCGCATCTGAATTTCCTGCCCGAACACACTACCGACTTCATCTTCGCCGTGCTGTCCGAGGAATTCGGCTGGATCGGCGTGGCGGTGGTGCTGGCGTTGTACCTTTTCGTGATCGGGCGCTGCCTGTGGATCGCGATAGACGCGCGGGATACCTATTCACGATTGATCGCAGGCACCATCGGACTGTCGTTCTTCGTCTACGTGATCGTCAACGGCGGCATGATCTCCGGCCTGCTGCCGGTGGTCGGCGTGCCGATGCCGTTGCTGAGCTATGGCGGAACCTCGGCAGTGTCGCTGCTGGCTGGATTGGGACTGGTGATGGCAGTGCGCGCGCATCGGCCGGTGCATGGGTATTAGGGCAACGCGTGCCAGAGAAGGCAGTGCCTTTAACACTGGTGCGACCTGGCTTTTTTGCTTTGCCCCCTTTGTAAAAGGGGGCTTACGGGGGATTTGCTTTTGATCTGTGCTTGTTGTTGAGTGATTTGAAACAAGACAACATCAAGGGCAAGAGCAAATCCCCCTCAATCCCCCTTTTTCAAAGGGGGAGGCCAATGCTCCGCTTCTTACAGAGTTCGGATTTTGCTGCAGTGCCCCGAGCCCACTTCCGCATGATTCACTATTGAACGCTTGACGCGTGCTACCCTCGGCGCCGATGACCCGAACCGCTCTTTTCTGCCTGTTCACGCTTGGCCTCGTCGCTTGCGCGACGCCGCTCAAGTCCCCGCCACCGACACCGCAGACTGCGGGCGAGCCGGCGATTCCGAAGCCTGGCAAGACGCCTGCTGAAGCTTCGATCGAAGCGCTGCCTGTCGATGCGCCCGTCGACTTGACGCCGGTGCCGTTTGAAGTGGCGCGTGCCAATTTCATCCGCGACACCGCCGCGCGTTTCAACATCGCACCGGCCACCATCGAAGCGACACTGGCGCAAGCCAATTTCTCCGACAGCGTGATATCGCTGATGTCGCGCCCGGCCGAACGGGTGAAGCCGTGGAGCGAATACCGCCCCAATTTCATCACCGCAACGCGTATCGAAGGCGGCCGCGCGTTCCTGGCCACGCATCGCGATGAACTGCAGCGGGTCGAAGCGCGCACCGGTGTGCCCGCGGAGATCATCGTGTCCATCATCGGCGTGGAGACCAGCTACGGCGGATTCACCGGCAAAACGAAAGTGCTGGATGCGTTGTACACCTTGGCATTCCGCTACCCGCGCACCGGCAATCCCGAGCGCGCCGCGTACGAGCACAGGCGGGAGCAGTTCTTCCGCGACGAACTGGCGCAACTGTTCGCGCTGTCGCGCGAAGAGAACCTGGATCTGGTCAACCTGACCGGCAGTTACGCCGGCGCGATGGGGCTGGGCCAGTTCATGCCTTCCAGCTATCGCGAATTCGCGGTGGACGGCGATGGCGATGGACGCCGCGATCTGTTCAGGAACTACGACGACGTGTTCTCTTCCATCGCCAATTACTTCCTGAAGAAGGGCGGCGAACGCGGCGGCTGGGTGCGCGGCGGTGCAGTCGCGGCGCGCGCGGAATTGCAGCCGGGCTTCACCGAATTCAATCCGGAAACCTGGACGCCGGACTACACCTTGGCCGACCTGGCCCAGCGCGGTTATCGGCCGCTTGATCCGGTGGCGCCCGATGCCACGGCCACGCTGGTCTCGCTGGAAGGCAGCACCGGCAAGCAGTACTGGCTGGGCTTCCAGAACTACTACGCGATCACCCGCTACAACAATTCCAAGATGTATGCGATGGCTGTCTACCAGTTGTCGCAGGCCATCGCCGGCAAAGAGATTCCGCCGGCATGAGGCGCCTCGCGCTGCCGTTGCTCGCCCTGGCCCTGGCGGCCTGCAGCAGCGCACCGAAGAAGCCGTCGCCTTCTTCCGTAGTCAATTCGCCGCGCACGCAACCTGCCACGCCGTCGCGAACGGCCAGCCAGGGTTGCAAGGGCAAGTACGCGCCCGCGCAGGAAGACCTCAGCAAGCGGGGCGATTACAAGGCCGGTGGGCTGTACGCGCCGCACGTGCCGGACACCACGCCGGACTACATTCCCGACATCGATTGCATCGAAGAGCCCGTGGTGACCAACGAGCCGCGTTCGCCCATCGGCAATCGCTCGCCGTACAGCGTGCTGGGCAAGCAGTACCAGGTGATGCAGCGCGTAGATGGTTATGTCGAGCAGGGCACAGCGTCCTACTACGGCAACAAGTTCCATGGGCGCCGCACGTCCAACCAGGAGGTGTACGACATGTACGCCTTCACCGCCGCGCACAAGACCTTGCCGCTGCCGAGCTTCGCGCGTGTCACCAATCTGGACAACGGCAAGTCGGTGGTGGTGCGCGTCAACGACCGTGGCCCTTTCCACGAAGGCCGCGTCATCGACCTGAGCTATGCGGCCGCGATCAAGCTGGGCATCACCCAGCGCGGCACGGGACGCGTGGAAGTGCGTGCGCTGAGCGGCAGCGAATCCGGCAGCGTGTTGGCCACGACATCGGCTCCGGCGCCGATCAAGACCACCGTCGCCACAGGCGTGCCGACGCGTGTGGCGACCGGAAAACCCACCCCGATGGATCAACTGGTGGACAAACTTCCGCTGCAGGCCTCTGCCGCAGGAAATCAGGCGAACCCCGTTGTTACGAATACTGTTGCTGCGAACGCCGTCGCTTCCGTTCCGGCTGCAACTGTCGTCAATGACGATCCATGGCGCTATCACGTCAAGCCGGAAACCGAACAGAAAGCCAGTGCCGAAGCCTTCGATGCCTGGATGAGCGCGCGCGGCGTCCGCGTCGCCACCGGCAAGCCGGCGGCGGTGCAGGGCGGTAGCCCGGTCGCCGTGGATGCGCGTGAGACGACAACGATTGCGCGGCCCTTGGTGTCGGCGACGCAGCCCAGCTTGGCGCCAGCTGCAACCTCCGGCCAGGACGTGCAACTGCAGGTGGCCAGTTTCGCCAGCCGCGAGAATGCGGACCGTGCACTTGCACGGCTGAGTGCAGCAGGTATCGCACGCGCCAGCTTGAGCGATGTGGCCAGCAACGGACGCACCCTTTGGCGGTTGCGTGTGCAAGCGCCCGACCTGGCATCGGCCAGCCAGCTTGCCGGTCGCATCGCAGGCCTGGGATTCGGTCAACCGCAGGTGGTGCGTGAGTGAGTCCGAAAAGGAATTTCTTCGTGTTGATTGAAAATCCGCTTTGAACGGATCTACAAGGGCCACCACAAACGGTATCCACAAGAGCGTGTCGTGAGCGCGCGTCCACAAACATCCATCTTCTGACCCACAAAGCCTCGACCTTCGCGCCGTATCGCCGCTTGCGCCTACAATTCCCGACCATCTGGCCAACGCCAACCTGGAGTCCGCATTCAATGAAGTTCCGTTTCGCAATCGCCGCGCTGGCCACCGTTTCGATGGGACTGGCATTCGCCCAGACCCCGACACCGCAGCCTGCCCCTCAGCCGTCCGCACCTGCAGCCGCTTCCGCGCCCGTGGCCATTCCGCCTGCGCCCAAGCCTGTAGGCACGGCGTGGGTGCTGATGGACTACACCACCGGCCAGGTGCTGGCGGGTGAGAACTACAACGAACGCGTGGAGCCGGCCAGCATCACCAAGGTGATGACCTCCTACACGCTGGCCGCCGAACAGAAGAACGGCAAGATCAAGCCCGACGACCAGGTCATGCTGAGCGAGCGCGCTTGGCGCGAGGGCGGCGCCGGCACCGACGGCAGCTACAGCGGGTTCGCGGTCAACCAGACGGCGAAACTGCTGGACATGGAAATGGGCATGGCGGTGCAGTCCGGCAACGACGCGGCCATCGCGCTCGCCGAACACGCTGCAGGCAGCGAGGAAGCGTTCGCTTCGCTGATGAACAACTACGCCGCCAGGATCGGTATGAAGGGCTCGCATTTCGTCAATGCGCATGGCCTCTCCGCACCGGACCACTATTCGACCGCTCTGGATCTGGCGCTGTTGGGACAGGCCTTGATCCGCGACTATCCCGAGACCTACGCCTTCAACAAGATCAAGGAATTCACCGTAGGCACCATCACCCAGCCCAACCGCAATCTGTTGCTGTGGCGCGATTCGGCGGTGGACGGTATCAAGACCGGCCATCACTCCGGTGCGGGCTACTGCCTGATGAGTTCGGCCAAGCGCGGCGACCAGCGTCTGATCGCGGTGGTCATGGGTTCGACCTCCGAGAAACAGCGCGCCGACGACAGCCTGGCGTTGTTGAACTGGGGCTTCCGCTTCTTCGAAACCCATCGTCTTTACGAGGCCGGCAAACAGGTCGCGCAGCAGAAGGTCTGGAAGGGCACCACCAAGGAAGTGCAACTGGGCGTGGCCACGCCATTGCTGGTGGGCGTGCCGCGCGGCCGCTACGCCGATCTGAAGCCGACCATGGACGTGCCCAAGGTACTGGAAGCGCCGATCAAGAAAGGCCAGGCCATCGGTACGGTCAAGGTGAGCCTGGATGGGAAGCTGGTCGCGCAGGCGCCGCTGGTGGCCTTGAACGATATCGAAGAGGGCGGTTTCTTCCGCCGTCTGTGGGACGGCTTCTGGATGTGGTGGGAATCGGAATAGTTCGCTCAAGCAGGTCGCACGAATAGCGTGCCTGTGCGATCCGCAACATTACGAGGCCGGCCAATGCCGGCCTCATCTTTTCTGGGGCGTTGGCTTCGGTTGATTGTCCGGAATGGCTGCTCCGTCGCGTTTTAGAGATCGATGCCTAGTCCACGGCCTGCGGCGGATGCACTAAACTTCCGCTGGGGGGTCTGGGGAGATTCCAAAGTGTTTTTACCCGGGACGTACCAGCAAAAGGGAAGCGCCCAAGGCGTTCATGCTTGTCTTCAATTAGGGAAAGTACGATGAATATCAGTATCTCCAAGCAGGCGGTCCTGGCGACGGGCCTGTTCGGTCTCGTCCTGCTGGCAGCTTCGCCCGCACAGGCGCAACGCAAGAGCGCGCAGGACCAGCGCAAGGAACAGGTCGCACAGATCCCGACCTGCGCTAAACCATTGGGCAGCATTTCGGTGATCGAGCCGGAAGACGCGACCAACTGGTGGTCCGGCCAGCAACTGCCCGCGCCGTCCAAGCTCATCAAGGTTTTCGTGAACAAGTCGCGCTGCTTCACTCTGGTGGACCGCGGCGCCGGCATGAATGCGGCCATGGGCGAACGCGCGCTGGCCTCCAGCGGCGAACTGCGCGGCCGTTCCAACATCGGCAAGGGCCAGATCAAGGCCGCTGACTACGTGCTGGTGCCCGACCTGATCTCGCAGAACAGCGATGCCGGCGGCAATGCGATCAGCGGCCTGCTGGGCGGCCTGATCGGCGGCGATGTCGGCCGCATCGCGGGCGGCCTGAACTTCAAGAAGAAGACCGCCGACGTGGTCCTGACCGTGACCGACGTGCGTTCGTCCGAACAGGTGGCCATGGCCGAAGGCAACGCCAAGAAGACCGACATCGGCTGGGGCGCCAGCGGCGGTCTGTTCGGTGGCAGCGGGTGGGGCGCGGCGGGCGTTTCCGGCTATGCCAACACCGAACTGGGCCAGGTCATCACCCTGGCCTACCTGCAGGCTTACACCGACCTCATCGCCCAGCTGGGCGGCCTGCCGGACAACGCGTCCGCGGCCAATGCCACCCAGGCGGTGACCGTGAACAAAGCCGCGCGCCTGCTGGCCAATTCCAAGGGCACCGGCAAGGCCGTGCGCACCCTGGACCCGGGCATGATGCTGTACCCCACGGGCAACAAGGACGGCCTGATGTGGGAAGTGGAAGACGAACTGGGCAACAAGGGCTGGGTCAACTCCACCATGATCGAACTGTCGCGCTAAGCCGCGCCAGTCACCGCAGCGTCGTCGAACCGAAGGGCCGCATTCGTGCGGTCCTTCTTCGTTCCAGGGTCTCGCGGATGCGTTCCTGCTTGGGTTTGGGGCCGAACGGCCCAATAATCGCGGCATGGATATCAAATCAGACAACCCCGAACACGGCTTCCAGTTCCCCGGCACTTTCGAGCTCAGCGCCATGGGTTCAGCCGAGAGCGGCCTGGAAACCGAACTGCCCCGACTGCTGACCGCCGCCGGCATCGAGGTGCTGGAAGAGAGCATCAGCTGGAAGCATTCCTCCAATGGCAAATACGTCTCGGTGCGCATCGGCTTCCATGCCGACGATCGCGCCCAGTACGACGCCGCACACGATGCACTGCGCACGCACCCGGAAGTTAAGTGGACGATCTGACACCACTGCCGTGCCGCGTGCGCGAGCTTGGACGGCAGGCCTACGAACCGGTGTGGCGCGCGATGCAACGCTTCACCGATGCGCGCGACGAGACCACCGATGACGAGATCTGGTTGGTGGAACACGACCCGGTGTTCACCCTCGGCCAGGCCGGTAAACCCGAGCACGTGCTCGCGCCCGGCGATATCCCGGTGATCCATGTGGACCGCGGAGGGCAGGTGACCTATCACGGCCCGGGACAGATCGTGGCCTATCCGCTGTTCGACCTGAAGCGCATAAAGGTGGGCGTGCGCGAATACGTCAACCGGATCGAACAGGCCATCATCGACACGACTGCCGAATGGAACATCCATGCTGAACGCAAGGACGGCGCGCCCGGCGTCTACGTGGCCGGCGCCAAGATCGCCGCGCTCGGCATCCGCGTGCGGCGCGGCTGCACGTTCCATGGCCTGTCGTTCAATATCGGCATGGACCTGGAACCCTTCCACCGCATCAATCCCTGCGGCTATCAGGGTTTGCAGGTGACCACGCTCGCCGATCTGGGCGGTCCGTCCAGCATGGACGCAGTCAAGCCGGTATTGCTTTCGAATCTGGCCCGCCAATTCTCCCTCGCGCTGCGCAGTGAAAACGAATTGCCGGATCTGCGTCTGGCCGCCTGAACCGCTTCAGCGACATGAATGCAGATCGCCTGCTTTTCACTGCCCTGTAACCGTCAGACCTGTATTTCGGACGCAACAGATCACGGCAGGAGTGTGCCATGTCCATCGTAAACGCATTGGCAGGCATCGCGGTCAAGGACATCGATGCGGCCGTGGTCTGGTACGAACAGATATTGGGTCCCGCTTCGCGACCGATGGACGAAATGGCCGAATGGCAACTTCCCAATGGCGGATGTCTGCAAGTGTTCGAGGACGGCAATCGCGCCGGACTTTCCTCGGTAACCCTGGTGGTGGAAGACCTGGACCGCGAAATCGCCGGCCTGGAATCCAAGGGCATCCACATCGACGAGAAATCGCGTTCCGACTTGGTCGATGTCGCCATCGTCCAGGATCACGACGGCAACCAGGTTGTCTTCGCGCACGCCAAAAGCGACGCGCTCGCCAGCTGAGCGCCGCACTCCCAACCCACTTCTTTGCAGTCGTCCTTCCCGGCGCCCGGTCTTACGGAGCCCGCCGGGAAGGGTGACCGCTCCACGTGTTCGCAAGTCGGCTCAGCGCTTGCCTTGCGATGCAACCATCGAAGATGTAGCGAGCCCCGCGCGCCATCGCTTTCTCAGCTTTTGGAAAAGCCCGAAAATCCGGAAAGCACATACTCGGCGATCTTGTCCGCGCCGTGCCTGACCGGGTCGCAGCAGGGCAGTCCGAATTTCGATTCCATTTCCTCCACCACGCGCTTGACGTCGTCCTCCTGCATGCGCGAGGTGTTGACGCTGATGCCTGCGGCCACAACATCGGGGTTGGTCAGCCGTGCTGCTGCCAGGTTGGCTTGCAGGCAGAAGTCGAGATCCGGTACGGGGTAGTGGCCGAACCCCACCAGATGCGTGCGGATCGGTTCGTGGCAGATCACCAGCGCATCCGGCTGGCTGCCATGGGTGAGTCCAAGGGTGACGCCCGCGTAAGCCGGATGCAGCAGGGAACCCTGGCCTTCGATGATGTCCCAGTGGTCGGGACTGTTGTCGGGGGAAAGCCATTCGGCGGCGCCGGAAATGAAATCGGCGACCACTGAATCGACCGCGATGCCGCGGCCGGAGATGAAAATACCGGTCTGGCCCGTGGCCCGGAATTCGGCATTGGCGCCGCGGTCCAGCATCGCCTTCTCAATGGCCAGCGCCGTGTACTTCTTGCCCACGGCGCAATCGGTGCCCACGGTCAGCAGGCGTTTGCCGCCGCGTTTCTTGCCACTGCCCGGCGCGAACGACTGGGTGGGCTGACGCACGTCGTGCAATGTCCGGCCCAGGCGCTGCGCGGCTTCGCGGATGCTGGGCAGCTCGTCCAGGCGCTGATGCATGCCCGCGGCCAGATCCAGGCCCGCTTCGAGCGCAGCGTGCATCACCGGCAGCCAGCTTTCGGGAATGAAGCCGCCGGCATTGGCGATGCCGAGCACCATCGTCTTTGCACCGGCCGACGCCGCCTGCCCGGGCGACATGTCCGGAAGGCCCAGATCGATGGTGCCTCCCTGCACCCTGCACTGGGCCAGGCACAGCGAAGGACGCCATTGGAGAATGCCGGCCGCGGTCTTGGCCGCTGCAAGCTCGGTCGCATCGCCCAGGAACAACAGGTAGGGGCTTTTCATGATCTCTTCCACTCAGGTTGAGGGCGCTGGGACAGCGCCGTCGCTGAACCACTCCGGTCCGGCCGCACTTAACCTAGGACGCCGCCGCGCGATGCGCTTGCCCTTGAAGACGCTGCAGTTAGCAGGAAGGTGAGTCGGCCTTCAGGGCCCGTTGGCAAGAGCGCGACCTAACTGCGAAGAGGACCATCCTTTCAGTGAAGCACCGGCATCGGTAATGCGAGGATGCTCAGGTACACCTTCCAGGTTGGATGCCATGCGATCACTATTCGAACGTTACCTTGTTCCCGGGCTGGTCATCCAGGCGGTGATCGTTGGCGGTGGTTATGCGACGGGACGCGAACTGGTCGAGTTCTTCGTCTCCAAAGGCCCGGCGACGGGATTGCTGGGCATGGGCTTCACCGCCTTATGGTTCAGTCTGGGGGCGATGGTAGCCTTCGAACTGGCGCGCCGGTACCGCGCCTTCGACTACCAGAGTTTCTGCCGGACCTATCTGGGCCGCTTCGCCTTTCTGTTCGAGATCGGCTACTTCGCGACCCTGCTGCTGGTGTTGTCGGTGGTGTCGGCAGCTGCGGCCAAACTACTGCAGGAAACGATAGGCGCGCCCAAGGCGGTCGGCGCGATTGTCTTCGTGCTGGTGGTCGCGCTGCTGGTGTTCTTCGGCAACAAGGTCATCGAACGCGTGATCTCGTTCTGGTCGATGATCTTCTATGCCACCTACGGCCTGCTGTTCGCGTTCGTGCTGGCGCGTTTCGGCGACCAGCTCGGCGAAGCGCTGCATGCCGTGCCGCTGGATGGCGTGGTCGCTTTCCGCGAAGGCCTCAGCTACACCGGTTACAACATCGCCGTGCTGCCGATTTTGATTTTCGTGGCGCGTAATTTCCGCAGCCGGCGCGAGGCCCTGGTGGCTGGCGCGCTGGCTGGGCCGCTGATCCTGTTGCCGGGGTTCGCCTTCCTGCTGGCGCTGTCGGCGTTCTATCCGCAGATCGTGGACGCGCCGTTGCCCGTGTCGGTGGTGCTGTCCCGATTGGGCGTGCCCGCGCTGAGTGTATTGGTGCAGCTTGTGATCCTGGGCGCGCTGGTCAAGACCGGTGCGGGCTTGCTGCACGGACTCAATGAGCGGGTCGCGCGCCGTTATGTGGACAAGGGCACGACCATGCCACGCAGCCTGCGTCCGGCAATAGCCGTGGTCGGGTTGACCGCGGCGGTGTACGTGGCCAGCCGCTTCGGACTCATCGACCTGATCGCCCATGGCTATCGCTACAGTTCGATTTATTTCCTGGTGGTGTTCCTGCTGCCGCTGCTGACGTACGGCTTGTGGCTGGTATTGCGTCCGGAGCCGGCGGCCGCGCCTGCGGAGCAGCCGTGAGCGCGCCGGTCATGCGCGCGATGCGATGTCTGTATGGCCTGATCGCCTCGCTGGTGTTGATGCTTCCCTTGCAGGCTGCCGAAGTCGATGGCGACGCCGGTCGTCTGGAAAGCTATGTCGATGGGCTGGCCGCCAGTCAGTTACGCAGCGAACAGGTTCCGGGAATCTCGCTGGCCATCGTCAAGGATGGACGCGTGCTGCTGGTCAAAGGTTATGGCGTCGCCGATATCGAAAAGCGCACGGCCGTGGCTTCGGACACGCTGTTCCGGTTGGGATCGATCAGCAAGCTGTTCACCTGGACCGCAACCATGCAGCTGGTCGAACAGGGCAGGCTGGACACCCATGCCGACGTGAACCGCTATCTGGGCGACGCGGCCTTGCCGAAGACCCCGTACCGGGCAGTCACGCTGGCCGATCTGATGACCCATCGCGCCGGTTTCGAAGCCGCTGATCTCGGTTACGGTTTTTTCGCCGATGCCGGCAAGGTGCCCAGCCTGGAAGCGTTCGTGCGCAACCACAGGCCTGCGCTGGTGCGCGAACCCGGCCTCATTACCTCCTATTCCAACTACGGCGCAACGCTGACCGGCTATGTGGTGCAGCGCGTATCGCAGCAGCCTTATCCCGATTACGTGCAGCAGCACGTGCTCGCGCCGCTGGACATGCGTAGCACGACCTTCAAGGAACCCACGCAGACGGACCGCGGAATGCGCGACGACGCGATGGCGCCAGCGCTGGCTGCGCGCACCGCCACCGGTTATGTACGTGTGGCCGGCCGTCAGACTCCGCTGCCGCACGAATACATCTATCCGGCGGCGGCGCCCGCAGGGTCGGCCTACTCTTCGGCCGACGACATGGCGCGATTCATGCTCTTCTACCTTGGATATCGCGGGCAGGACGCCGTGCCCGTATTGCGGCCGGAGACGATCGCCGCGATGCGGAAACGCGAGTTCGCCGACCGTGCCGGCACGACCGATTTCGCGCATGGATTCTTCAACGGACGCCTGGCCGGACATCCGACCTATGGCCACACCGGCGCCATGATCGGATTCAAGAGCTCACTGCTGCTGGTGCCGGACCTGGATCTGGGCGTGTATGTGGCGGTCAATTCGGCGCAGGGCTGGCCGGTGGTCAACGACCTGTCGCGCCTGATCGCCGAACATGTCGCCGGGCCGCCATCTGTGCAGGCCGGATCGCCGTCGGCGGTGTTCGAACCCACGCTCGAACGTTTCACCGGGCGCTACTTCGGCATGCGCCGTTCGTATACCAAGCTTGAGAAACTGCTGAAGCTGCAGGGCGCCGACGCCACTGTGTCGGCGACCGCCGATAACAAGCTGGTGATCGCGCGTGGCGCGGACGTACGCACCTGGACGGCGGTGGCGCCGCTGACGTTCCAGGAACTCGGCGGCGACGACCTGGTGCGATTCGTGGCCGATGACCAGGGACGTATCGTGCGTTTCTATCCGCCGGCCGGACACGAGGCCTATGAGCGCATGGGTTGGGCGACATCGCCCAGCCTGCTGTTCGCAGCGATCATCGTCGCAACGCTGCTGGCGCTGGCACTGTTGCCGACGCTCTGGAGCAATCTGAGGCAAGCGGAGCGGGGCGCGAAGCGCTGGTCCTGGCTCATCGCAGTCGTGGCGACGCTCACCATCGTCTTCGCCATCCTGTTCGTACTGGCGATGCGGAACCTGTCGGCCGAGGGCATCGGCCTGATGTTCTCCTGGCCCACGCCGCCGCTGTTGAGAATGACCATGGCCGCGAAAATCCTGGCCCTGGCCGCGCTTTCGATGCTGGTCGCGCTGTGGCCGTTGTGGCGGAAGCGGTCCCGGCCGCTGTGGGCCCGCGTGCAAGCCACCCTGTTCGCCTTGTCCTTGTGCCTGCTGGTATTTGAATTGCACCAGTGGAACGTGTTTGCCAGTCCCTACAACTGAAGGAATAAAACCATGCGCATTCCCGCCTGGCGTATCGCCCTTCCTGCCCTGCTGCTGTCGACGGCAGTTTGCGCACAGACATCGATGCGCATCGATCATGTGCTGATCGTCGATGGCACCGGCGCCAAAGCGGTCCCCGGTTCAGTCCGCATCGTGGACGGGCGCATCGCCGAAGTCGGAACCCTGACGCCGCATCCCGGAGAAGAAGCCATCGACGGCGGTGGGCGCGTGCTTGCGCCCGGCTTCATCGATTCCCACAGCCATCACGACGGTGCGATGTTCGATGAGCCCGCACTGGAAGCGGTAACCAGCCAGGGCGTGACCACGATTGTCGTGGGCCAGGACGGTTTTTCCGAAACGCCGGTCAGCGGACTGTTCGGGCGCTTGCAGCAGCGGCCGGTGGCGGTGAACGTGGCGACCTATTCCGGCCACAACACCTTGCGCAAGCTCGCCATGGGAGCGGACGGACGACGCCCGGCGAACGGCGAAGACATCGCGAAAATGTCCGGCCTGCTGGAAGACGACATGGTGTCCGGCGCGTTCGGCCTGTCCACCGGCCTGATGTATGAAACCGGCGCGTTCTCCAAGCCCCAGGAAGTGCTGGACCTGGCCAAGGTATCCGCGCGCCATGGCGGGCGTTACATCAGCCATATGCGCAACGAAGGCGTCGACATGCTGCCGGCCATCGACGAGGTGATCGAGATCGGCCGGCAGACGCGCATGCCGGTGCAGGTGTCGCACCTGAAGATCGGGGTGAAGAAACTGTGGGGACAATCCGATGCGGTGCTGAGCAAGCTCGAGGCCGCGCGCGCCGAAGGCATCGACATCACCGCGGACATCTATCCGTACACCTATTGGCAGACGACCTTGCGGGTGCTGTTCGCGAAGAAGGATTACGAAGACCGCGACGACCTGGCCTTCAGCTTCGCCGAGGCGGTTCCTCCGGACAAGCTGGTGGTGCCGCTGTTCAAGCCGGACCCTTCGATCCAGGGCAAGACCATCGCCGAGATCGCCAAGGAACGCGGCAAGGACCCGATCACCCTGTACATCGAACTGGTGCGCCAGGTGCTGGCGTACGAGAAGGCGCATGCGGAAGAAGACGGCATCGGCCGCGTCGAGACGGTGATCGGCACCAGCATGGACGAAGCGGATATCGACGCATTCCTGCAGTGGCCGCACAGCAATATCTGTTCCGACGGGTTCAACGAAGGCCATCCGCGCGGGCACGGCACGTTCACCCGTGTGCTGGGCCGCTACGTACGCGAGCGCGGCGTGCTGACGCTGGAAGAAGCCGTGCACAAAATGTCAGGCCTCACCGCACAGCATCTGGGCATCACTGATCGCGGCACCATCCGCCCGGGCATGTGGGCGGACCTGGTGCTGTTCGATCCGGCAACCGTCAATGACCGCGCCACCATCCAGGACCCCAAGGCTTTGTCGGTCGGCATCGAAGGTGTGTGGGTCAACGGTCAGCGGGTATTCGCCGATGGCCATGCGCTGGACCGGTATCCCGGCGCGATAGTGAAACGCCCCGGCACGCCGCAAGCGACATCGGCGCAGGCTGCTGCTGCCCACGCGGCTGCTGCGATCCAGGCGCGAACGCAATCCGCGGCATTGCCGCATCACTCCACCGGGGAACACGATCACCATGAGATGTGAAGTACGCAAGGAAAGCTGGGCGATGCGCACGCCGTTCCGGATCTCGGGACACGTCTGGGATGCCGCCGAACTGGTCGTCGTGGAGATAGGCGACGATGGCGCTGTCGGTCGCGGCGAAGCCTGCGGCGTCTATTACCGCAACGACACGGCGCCCAAGATCGTCGAGGATCTCGAATCGGTGCGACGGGAAATCGAATCGGGCATCGACCGCGCCGCGCTCCAGCAACTGCTTCCGGCCTGCGGCGCACGCAACGCGCTGGACTGCGCGCTCTGGGAACTGGAAGCGCGGCGCGCGGGACAGCCGGTGTGGCGACTGGCGGGGCTGCAGGCGACCCGTCCGTTGCTGACCACCTACACCATCGGCGCCGCGGATCCGGCGGTGATGGCGTCGGGCGCGCTCGCCTTCGCCGATGCGCGCGCCATCAAGCTCAAACTCACCGGCGATGGAGAAGATGCCGAACGGGTTGCCGCAGTGCGCGCCGCACGTCCCGACGTGTGGCTGGGCGTGGATGCGAACCAGGGCTTCACACCGACGACCTTGCACGAACTTCTGCCCACGTTGCTGGCAGCCGACGTGCAGCTGGTCGAACAACCGTTCCCCATCGGCCGCGAATCGGACATGCAGGGCCTCGCCTTGCCTATCGAAACGGCCGCCGACGAATGCGTACGCGTGATCGAAGACCTGGCCCCGCTGGTCGGCCTCTTCGATGTGGTCAACATCAAGCTCGACAAATGCGGCGGCCTCACCCATGGCCTGGCGATGGCGGCCGAAGCACGCCGCCTCGGATTCAAGGTGATGGTGGGCAACATGACTGGCACTTCGTGGGCGCAGGCGCCGGCGTTCGTCATCGGCCAGTCCTGCGATGTGGTCGATCTGGATGGTCCCCTGCTGCTGGCGCGCGACCGTTCGCCTGGCGTGGTCTACGAAGACGGCCATGTGTGGTGCGCCGACGCGGTGTGGGGCGGGGCGGGCTGACGCGCGTTCGATTGCGCGTTCGGTTGGTTGGCCATGGAGGCGTAACGAGAATGATGAAGCGATAACCTTCGATACTGCGGAACAAGAACATGCCGATTTCCGAAACGATCCTGCTGCTGGCGTTTCTGGCCAGCCTCATTCTGTGGTGCTCGCGGAGCAGCCGGCGCGGTCTTGCCCTGGCGCTGCTCGGCATCGCGCTGGCGGCCGGCGCCATCGCGGTCTGGCGCGGTGGCTGGCAGGCCTGGCCGGGACTAATCGCGGCGCTGCTGCTCACCGCGCCGTTCCTGATGCGTCGCACGCGCTGGGTGCGCATTGCCGGTCGCACGCTGGGTGCGCTGGGCGTGCTGGCATTCGCCGCCTGCGCCACCGCAATGTTTCTGTTCCCGGTGTTTTCGCTGCCCACGCCCGACGGCGCGTATGCGGTCGGCACCCGCCAATTCGACATGACCGATGCTTCACGCACCGGAGTTCTGGAAGATGCCGCCGGCACGCCGCGCCGTTTACAGGTGCGCGCGTGGTATCCGGCCACGGTGGCGAAAGGCGCCGAACCCAGAGCGTATTTCACCGATAAGGAAACCGAGCTGTCACGTTCGGTGGCCACCAACTGGGGACTGCCCGGGTTCCTGTTCGATCATTTCCGCCGCGTGCCGACGCACTCGTATGAGGATGCACCGCTGCGCGATCCCGCGCAAAAACGTCCGGTGATCGTCTTCAACCACGGCTACTGGGGCTGGGCCGGGCAGAACACTGCACTGATGGAGAAGCTGGCCAGCCATGGCTTCATCATCTTCAGCATCGCCCATGCGCATGATGCGGGCACCTTGCTGTTCGCCGATGGCACGCGCATACCGACCTCGCCGAACAAGGCCGCGGCCAGCGTACCGACCGAAGGCATGTTCGCGTTCTGGAAAGCGAGGACCCATGAGGCGCACTACGCCGCGTTGAAGCAGTACCAGCACGACTTCGACCAGCATCGGGTCATGCGCAGTTTCGTGGCCTGGCGCGCGGACATCCGCTTTCTGGTGGATGCCCTGCAGGCGCGGCGCCTGCCGACCGCGCCGGAGCTGGCGAACGCTTCGGATCTTTCGCGGCTGGCCTATGTGGGCATGTCGTTCGGTGGCACCTCCTCGTCATCGGCCTGCCATCACGATCTGCGCTGCCGCGCCGCGGTCAACCTGGACGGCGAGGAATTCGACTGGTCGCTTTACGACACCGACGTGAGGATGCCGTTGCTGGTCGTGCATGCGGATTTTGAACGCTATCCGGCTTTCGGCCCGGGCAACGGCACGCCCGGTTCCAGCATCAACGACTACGCGTACGAACGCTGGAGCGAAGCCGGCCTCAATGCGACGGTGCATCGCGCGCGCATCCGCGACCAGCGCCACCTGGGGCTGACCGACCTGCCGCTCTCGGCCCGCATGCCCGCCCGCGAAAAGTTCTACGGATCGCTGGAAGGACGGCAAGCGCTTGCGGCGACCAACGACCTCATTCTCGCTTTCCTGGATCGTTATCTATTGGGCGAGAACAACGGCTTCCCCGAACGCCAGTTCAAGGCGCACCCGGCGATGCTTCGCCATGACGCTACGAGCGTGCGCGAATGGTGGACCCGCCGGCCCGCCAATACGCAAGCGCCGGAACAAAAACATTGAGCCGCCTGCGCGACAGGATCTTCGCCCGCAAGTCCATCGCCGACATGCGCCGCGAAGCCGATGCGCATGGACTCAAGCGCAGCCTGGGCCCGCTCAATCTCTTGCTGTTGGGCGTCGGCTGCATTCTCGGCGCCGGCATCTACGTGATGACGGGAACGGCGGCCGCGCAGTTCGCGGGACCGGCGGTGCTGATTTCGTTCCTGATCGCCGGACTCACCTGCGGCCTGGTCGGCCTGTGCTACGCCGAACTCGCCTCGTCGATGCCGGTCTCCGGTTCGTCCTACAGCTATTGCCACGCGGCCATCGGCGAAGGACCGGCCTGGCTGCTGGGGTGGTTGTTGCTGCTGGAATACGGCGTGGCGTCTTCGCTGCTGGCCTCGGGATTCGCTGGTTACCTGACCAGTCTGCTGGCGGGCCTGGGCTATGTGGTTCCGCCGCAATGGTCGCAGCCGATGGTGCAATCGGTGGTCAGCGGACAGGGCACCACGTTCGTGGTGACGGGCGGCTTCAACCTGGTGGCTGGCGGCGCGGTGCTGGTGGTGGCGGCGATCCTGTGCCTGGGCATTTCCAAATCCGCCAAGGTCAACAATGCGCTGGTCGCGATCAAGGTGTGCGTGCTGGTGGCGTTCGTGGCGGTGGGCGTGCACTCGGTGGACACAGAAAACTGGAAGCCGTTCATCCCCGCCAACGAAGGCGGCTTCAGCTACGGATGGCCTGGGATATTCCGGGCCGCCTCACTGCTGTTCTTCGCTTATATCGGCTTCGAAGCGGTGTCCACGGCCGCTTCGGAAAGCCGCAGTCCGCAACGCGACATGCCCATCGGCATTCTCGGTTCGCTGGTGGTCTGCACGGTGGCCTACATCGCGGTTGCGCTGGTGCTGACGGGCATCGTCCCGTTCCGGCAGCTCGGTGTACCGGATCCGATCGCGCTGGCGGTCGACCGGATCGGGTGGCCGAAGTTCGCCGCGGTCATCAAGCTGGGCGCATTGATGGGCCTGGCCTCGGTCCTGCTGGTCAACTCCTACGCCCAGTCGCGCATCGGCTTCGCCATGGCGCGCGATGGTCTGTTGCCGGGATTCTTTTCGCGATTGCACCGGCGCTGGAGTACGCCCTATCTGGGAACGTTGGCGCTCGGTCTTGCGGCTGCGGCGATGGCCACGCTGCTGCCGCTGTCGTTGCTGGCCGATCTGATCAGCATCGGCACGGCCTTCGCTTTCGCCATCGTCTGCCTGAGCGTGATGTGGCTGCGCAGTACCCAGCCTGATCTGGAACGTCCGTTCCGGGTGCCCTTGGGTGGCGTCTGGATCGGCAAGGCATGGATCGGCGTGGCGCCCACGCTGGCGATCCTGCTGTGCCTGGGCATGATCGTGCCCACCGCCATGGACGTGGGTCGGCAGGCGCTGGGTGGCGACATCATTCCCGCCGCGATCCTGATCGGTTACCTGTCCCTGGGCGTGCTGCTGTACCTGACCTATGGTTTGCGGCGCTCGCGGACGACACGGAAGGAAACCTGATTCCTGCCTTGGGCAATCGTCGCCCACTCTGTAACCGAACTGCAAAATTTCCATTCCCAGAGGCGAAGTTTGCGGAGCGATCCGCGCGCATGGTGAAGGCGTACAGGCAACGCATCCGGAACCCGCCCACGCCCCCCATCGCCATCGTCCAGACAGCAAGAGGTGACCACCATGTCCAGCAGCAAGCGCAACGCCTGTCTTCCCGCGCACCGTGCATCCGCGCGACGCCATCGCCCCGTCCCCGCCGTTCTGGCGCTCGCCCTGGCCCTGGCCATGGGGCATGCCGGCGCGCAGGAGGCCACGGATGAGGAAGCCAAACCCGCCGAGTCCGCGGAGAAAGACGTCGTAGGCCTGGCGCCGGTGGTGGTCACCGCGCAGAAGCGCACCGAATCGGTCATGGAAGTGCCCATCAGCATCACCACCATCGATGCCGAACAGATCGAAGCGATGCGCATCAAGAACGTGCAGGACTACATCTTCTCGGTGCCCAATGCGACCTTCGTCAATTCGGGATCGTTCTACGGCAAGACCGTCAGCTTCCGCGGCATCAGCCAGTTCTCCGGCGGCAAGTACGAAACCATTTCGGTCTCGCTGGACGATGTCGGCTACGGGGCGATCAACTCGAACGCGATCCTGTCCGCGCAGTTCCTCGACATCGACCGCATCGAAGTCCTGCGCGGCCCGCAAGGCACGCTGAGCGGCCGCAATTCGCTGGGCGGTTCCATCAACATCGTCAGCGCGCAGCCCGATCTCGAAAACTACCTGTTCAAGGGAACCCTGGACTACAGCCGTTTCAACACGGTGCTGGCCAAGGCGGTGGTGAACGCACCGCTGGCGGACAACCTTGCACTCCGCGCGGTCGCCTACGGCGAGCGCAGCGATGGCGCGATAGAGAACGTGGGCCCGTCCGGTGGCGGTTCGGACTTCAAGAATTCAGGTGGCCGCCTCGCCATGCGCTGGTTGCCGACGGAAAATCTTACCCTCGACGCCAGCTTGGGCTACGAGCGCCAGCGCCGCGGCATGGAAGACTGGATCACCGGCGACTTCACCAGCGCCGCGCTGCAGGACGCGATCCTGGGCCAGCTGGCCACCTGGGGCGGCAGCTATCCCGGACCGATCGATCTGTTCGCCGACCGGGGCAACAACGGCGGCAAGGTCAGCAAGGACATCGAGGAAATCGCCAACGTCGACAGCCTGATCGGTTCGTTCAAGGCCAGCTATCAGGCTGGCAAGCACCGGTTCGACCTGATCTATGGACACTTCGACTACGACATCGACCACCGCGAGGATTACGACAACACCGAATACGCCTGGTGGTATACCGAACGCAGCCGCCATGTCGAATCCGATTCCATCGAGTTCAGGGTCAGCTCCGACTACGATGGTGCGCTCAACTGGGTGGGCGGACTGAGCTATCTGGACGAACAGCAAACCACCCAGGCCGAAGACCGGATCGGCGAATGGGCGGTGCTGGGCACCGTGCCCACGGTCGCCGGCAATTACGTGCCGGCGTATCTGGGCGAAGGCGACGACCGGATGAAGAGCCTGGGCCTGTTCGGCAATCTTTATTGGGACATCAGCGACGACTGGCATCTGTCGGTGGGCGGCCGCTACAGCATCGAGAAGACGCGCTACGGCAGCAACTTCGTCTACGACGTCGGCAATCCCGATCTGGCCCTGGGCCCGATGGAACTCTCGCCCGAGGCCACCTTGCGCGAGTTCTCGCCGCGCATCGCGATCAACTACGACGTGGGCCAAAGCGCTTCGCTCTACGCCCAGTACGCCACCGGTTACCGCGCCGGTTACAGCAATGGCGCGCAGGCGATCAGCGTCGGCGCGCCCAGCGACGTGGACCCGGAACAGGTCAAGAACTACGAACTCGGCTACAAGGCGCGCTTCTGGGACAACCGCGCCAGCGTGACCGCGGCGGTGTTCTACATGGACTACACCGATCTGCAGGTGCAGACCAAGATCCTGCCCGAGCTCAACCCGTATCCGTTCGACATCACCTACGACATCAATGCCGGCAGCGCGCGCAGCCGCGGATTCGAGCTGGAAGGACAGGTGTTGGCGACCGACAACCTGCTGCTGAGCGCAGGCATCGGCTACACCGACGCCGTGATCAAGAGCGTGACGCTCAACGAGGTGGAGTACAAGGACGAACGCATTCCAAATGTGCGTCCGTGGACGATCAATGCCACCGCGCAGTACACCCAGACCTTCGCCAACGGCATGGAGGCGCTGTACCGCGCCGACTACCGCTGGCAGGACGACATGTACTGGCAGGGTGTGCTCAAGGATCCGTCGTATTACATCCCGTCCTTCAGCACCGTCGATGCCAGCATCACCTTCGGCCCGCAGGACCGGCGCTGGTCGCTGGCGGCGTATGCCGAGAACCTGCTCAACGAGAAGTACTACAACTCGGTGGGCTGGGTCTACGTGGGCTATCGCGGCCGCATGGTCTACACCCCGCCGCGCACTTTCGGCCTGCGTCTGAACGTGGAATTCGGCAAGCCGCGATGAAGCCGGCGCCGGCCTGACGCCCGTCTGCGATACCTGCGCCGCGCGCATGCGCGGCGCACGAGATTCGATCCGGCGAGCGATCCGGTCGACCACATTACTTAGGGAGAATGCATGTCCGCGGTGAAACATTCGAAGCAAGACGCCATGGAGATCGGCAAGCTGGACGCGCACGATCAGGCGCGGCTGCTGCAGAAAGGGGAAATCAGCGCGGTGGAGTTGGTCGACTCGGCGATCGCCAGGATCGAGCATCTCGATCCGACCTTGAATGCGCTCACCCACAAGGCCTATGCGCAGGCACGCGAACGCGCCTCGAAGATCACCGGCAAACACGGGCTGGAAGGCGTGCCGTATCTGCTGAAGGACGGCCTGGACTATCCCGGCATGCCCAGCAGAAGCGGTTCGCGTTCCAAGGCCGCCAACGGCACCGGCGGCCCCAATCACGCCTATGGCGACCGCCTGGACGACATGGGACTGATTCCCTTGGGCAAGAGCAACGTGCCCGAGTTCGGCCTGCTGCCCACCACCGAATCGCTGCTCTACGGGCCGGCACGCAATCCGTGGGCGCTAGACCGTTCCTGCGGCGGCTCCAGCGGCGGTTCGGCGGTGGCCGTGGCCTCGGGCATGGTGCCGCTGGCCCATGCGGCCGATGGCGGCGGTTCGATCCGGATTCCGGCCTCGTGCTGCGGCGTGTTCGGTCTCAAGCCTGGCCGCGGTGGAAATCTGCGCGCGCGCGGCCAGCACGTCATCGAAGATCTGCTGGTGGGCGACACGCTGCTCTCGCGCAGCGTGCGCGATGCGGCCTGGGCGGTGCGCGCGCTGAGTGAAGGCGTGAACCCATCGGTGCATCCGCCCGGCAAGCGCCTGCGCATCGGCGTGGTGATGACCAATCTGTCTGGAGAATTGCCGCATGCCGACGTCGCCGAGGTCGTTCGCCGCACCGCCGACCTGTGCGTGGGCCTGGGACACGAAGTGGAAACCGTGTCCCTGCCGATAGACGGGCCCGCAGTGGTGGAAAGTTTCCGCGTCATCTGGGGCTACCTGGCCAACGACATCGTCGCGCAATGCGCGAATGCGGCCAATGGCGCTTCGTTGCAGGAAGTCCTGGAACCCTGGACGCTGGAACTGGCGCAATGGAGCCGGCACCTGAAACCCGAGCAACTCGAGTACGCGTTCGACACCCTGTCCCGCACCACGGCAGGCCTGGAACAGTTCTTCCTGCACCACGACCTGACCCTGTCTCCGGTGGTGAAGGATCCTCCGGTGCCGGTGGGCTATCTGGCGCCGACCAAGCCTTTCGAGACGCTGATGCGCGACATGTTCGAGTACGTGTCCTACACGCCCTTGCACAACCTGACCGGCAATCCGGCGATGTCGGTTCCGCTGTTCACCACGGTGGCCGGTCTTCCCATCGGGTCGATGTTCGCCGCGGCGCGCGGCGGCGAGGAAACCTTGCTGGAACTGGCGCATGAACTGGAGCGGGCCAGCCCTTGGGCGGGCCGTTGGCCGCAACACTCCGTCGCCTCGGCATGAAACCGCAGACCGACGCGCCGCTTTCGCACCCACACCGCCGCTTTGGCGCGGTCGACAGCGACGACCTGGCGCGGCTGATCGAAAAGCATCCCCTGGCCTGGGTGGTCTCGGCTACGCCCGATGACTTTCGTTCCACGTTGCTGCCGCTGCGTATTCTGGAGCGCGACGCGGATGGCGGCGTCGTGCGGTTGCGCGGGCACTTCGCGCGTTCCAATCCGCACGTGGCCGCATTGAAAGCCGATCCGCGCGCCACCGCCTTGTTCCTTGGCGCGCAGGCCTATGTCTCGCCTTCCTGGATGCGCGACCGCAGCCAGGCGCCGACCTGGAACTACGCCAGCGTGCAGTTCCAGTTGGCGTTGACCTTTCGCGATGAACCCGAGCACGCGGACGCCGCTCTGCGCGACCTGGTGGAAGGCATGGAAGCGGATCGGCCAGGGCGCTGGCGCGTCGAGGAGATGGGCCAGCGTTACACCGGCCTGGCGCGCGGCGTGGTCGCTTTCGATGCCAAGGTGTTGCGGGCCGAGCCCAAATACAAGCTGGGACAGGACGAACGCGAGGATGTCTACGACGACATCGTCTCTGGATTGGAAGCAGAAGGCGCGCGCGACCTGGTCGACTGGATGCGCCTGTACAACCGCGACCGAAAGCGCAATGATTGATCCGTGAAGCCTGTGAATTCCTGAACCAGTAGCGCAAGGATGGGCTGGAGATAGCCATGCTTGAGAACCCTCACATCGAAGAAGTGCCGTCCTCCTTGCCATCGGCCACCAGCAGCATGGAAGACATGCTGGCGACGATCCGCCTGCAGCAGGCGTCCGCCGACGGCGTCACCCGCGTCTGCGACGGATGGCGTCATTCCCTGTACGCCGGGGCGGGCTTCCGCCACTACTACGATGCCGAAGTCGCGCAGGGCGGCTGGGAGTTCTGCCAGCTCGGCCCCGGGCTCAGTCTCGCCATCGTGGACATGGTGGCGGCACGGTCGATTCCCCGGCGACATAGCCTGGGCGATCATCTCGTCCTTTCCGCGGTGTTGGCCGGCACGATTCCCATCAGCGATCCCAGCGGCTCCGACGGGAAGTTGGCCAACGGCTACTGCACCGTGTACGGGCTTGAAGCAGGTTCTGAACTCGAGACGACTTACGAACCCGATCGTCCCCTGAAATGGGTCAGCGTTTTCATAGAGCGGCATGCCTTGTTCGAAGCGACCGGCCTGCAGCCGCAGGACATGCCGCCGCGCATCGGTGGATTCCTGCTCAACGGCGTGACCCTGCCCCACTGCAACGTTCCGCTGTCGCAGGCCGCGCTGGTGGCGGCGACACAGGTCATGGAGTGTCCTTTCAAGGACGGTTTCCGGCGCGCCTTCCTGCGTGCGAAGGCGCTGGAGCTGGCCTGCCACATTCTGTTCATCCTCTCCAACGAAATCAGCGACGATATCGTCGGCGCGTCGTTCTCCAGCAGCGATTACCACAAGCTGCGACGCGCTATGCAGCTTATAGAAACGAATCTGGACGAGCCGCCGAATATCGCCGCGCTCGCCGCGCTGGTGGGCATGACCCGGCAGAAGCTGCAGTTGGGTTTCCGTACCGTGTACGGCGATACCGTGGCCAGAATCCGCGACAAGGTGCGGATGGAACGGGCCCTGGCGCTGGTCAGCGAATCGACCAAGCCGATGATCCAGATCGCGCTGGAAACCGGCTACGAACATCCGGCCAGCTTCACCCGCGCGTTCAAGAGCACGTATGGCATGTCGCCCGCGCGCATGCGCACCATCGCCAGGCAGTCCGCCTCCATGGCTTGCGTGGAGGCCAGGACCAAGCTTCAGGCCAAGAAATAGCCGATACGCCGAGGCGATCTCAAACGCCCGCCGCGCGTAAGCGTGCGGCGATTCATTCAAGCCGGACTCGTCCGAATTTCGTTCTGGCGTGCATGCATTCCCTCATACTCACCATGGCCGCTTTTTGTAGCGGCACCATACGAACGCTGGAGGTCAGGGGAAAATGCTGGTGGATTCAGATCTGCAAAGATTCGCAGTATTCGTGGTCGTCTCGCTGCTCGTATTCATCGCGATCCTGCGTTTCGTCACCCGCCATCGCGTTCACCGTCCTCGTTGGCCTGCAGTTCTGACGGTCACCTTCATCGTCGTGGTCTGCGGCATGATCTTCGCCAAGTTCGGCAACAACGCAGGCTTGCCCTGGTGGATCTACTACACGGTTCCGGCGTTGGCGACGCTGGTATTGCCTCCGCTGGTCTTCCGTTTTTCCGGGAAGGAGCTGTCGCAGTATCTGGTGCTGGCATTTCTGTCTTCGCCAGTCATCCATGTGGCCTTTTCTTTCTTTCTCGATTGGCACGAATACATGCCATTCATTCCGGTGCCGTCGCTGCGGCAACTTCTCTCCGGTAGCTGAGCCAGTTCATGGCTGCCTGTTCAGGCAGTTGGTATCGATATCTTCGCGTCAACCGATCCTGTGGCAGGGCGTTAGCTGGATGAGCCGATCATTCGGAGCATCGCATGCCAACGCAATCCGCCGCTTCCGTTCTCAACCGATTCGGACTGGGCGCCAGACCCGGTGAAATCCAGAGTGTTCAGGATCCGTGTGGCTGGCTGTTCGAGCAGATGACGCAGCGCGGTTCCTCGCCTGCGGCGATGAGCGGCCTGCCATCTAGCGTCGATTATCTGCTGCGTGAAGCCGACTACAACCGGCAACGCGCGATGGAGCGCCGGTCGCAGCGAGCCACCGCATCGCAGGCCGAATCCGCTGCCGATGAAGCGGCAATGACGAAATCTGGGCAGGGCGCCGGGAAGGTCAAGACCAGCTTCCGCAATAGCTTCGGCAAGGACCTTCAGGCGGAGATCGCCGCGCGATATCGCGTGGCCACGACCACCGATGCCGGGTTCAACGAACGCCTGGTCCATTTCTGGTCCAATCATTTCGCCATCTCCGCCGACAAGCGCCTGGCTTCGCTGTATGCCGCGCCGATGGAGCGCGAGGCGATCAGGCCGCATGTCTTCGGCCGCTTCGAAGACCTGCTGCTGGCGGCGGAAACGCATCCGGGCATGCTGCGTTATCTGGACAACGCGCAATCGGTGGGCGAAGCCTCGATGTTCGCCACGCGTGGCGAGCGCCGCCGCCGCAAGGGTCAGGGCGACGGCATGCCCAAGCGCAAGCTGGGGCTCAACGAGAATCTGGCGCGCGAGATCTTGGAACTGCACACCCTGGGTGTTGATGGCGGCTACACGCAGGCCGACGTGACCGAGTTCGCCCGCGCCATCACTGGATGGGGAACGCCATTGGCACGAGAGCTTGACGCCGGCCGCTCGGTCGATTCCGCCTTCGTTTTCCGCGCAGCCGCGCATGAGCCCGGACAACGCACGGTGCTGAGCACGCGCTACGCCGAAGGCGGTGTCGAACAAGGCCGCGCGATCCTGGCCGATCTGGCGCGGCATCCGGCCACGGCAAGACATCTGTCGATGAAGTTGGCGCGGCACTTCGTTTCCGATACGCCGCCACCGGCCTTGGTCGAGCGCATGGCCCAGGCGTATCTGCGCGGTGAGGGCGATCTGAGTGCGGTGTATCACGCGCTGATCGAAAGTGATCTTGCCTGGGGCGCACAGGCGCGCAAGTTCAAGACCCCCAGCGACTATCTGGTCTCAGCCATGCGCGCAGGTGGCATAGACGCCGGGGTGAGATCCGAAAGCGTGGTGGCGTTGCTGCGCCAACTCGGGCAACCGCCTTTCACGCCGCGTTCGCCCGCCGGTTTCGCCGATACTGCCGCCGACTGGACCGGTCCGGATGCGTTGTGGAAGCGCGTGCAGGCCGCGCAGGCTTTGGCGCAACGCGTGCCGGAGCAACAACTGGAACCGTTGCGCGTGGCGAGCGATGTGTTCGGCGATGCGCTCGATGCCGAAATGATGACCGCCCTCAGGCGCGCCGAGTCTGCACGCGATGGCCTGGCGCTGTTGTTCGCCAGTCCCGCCTTCCAATGGAGAACCTGACATGAGCATGACAAGACGCCAGTTCGTCACCGCGCTTGGCGCCAGTTCGTTGCTGACGCTGTGGCCGGGCGCCCCTGCGTTCGCATCGGGCAGCGATGCGCGCATGCTGGTCGTGCTGCTGCGCGGTGGCCTGGATGGCCTGCACGCACTATCACCGGTCGGTGACCCGGTCTATGCGCGTTTGCGTGGCGCGTTGGCACCCAACGACGCGCTCAAACTCGATGGCAGCTTCGCACTGCATCCCTCGCTCACCTTCATGCATCAGCTCTACGCGGAAAAACAGCTGTTGCCGGTGCTGGCGGTGGCGCCGCCCTATCGGCAGCGTTCGCACTTCGATGCGCAGGACTGTCTTGAGAACGGCACTGCCACACCGGGCGGCAGCACGGGTTGGCTCAATCGCTGTGTGTCGGCATTGCCGGGCTCGGAAGGTCTGGCCATCGCCACGGTGATGCCGCTGATCCTGCGCGGCGGCGGCGAGGCTACGACCTGGTCACCACCGCTGCCGCACGAAGTGAATCCGATCCTGCTGCAGCGACTGCAGCCGCTGTACGCGGCCGACCCGGCCCTGGCCGGGGCATTCTCGCGCGCCATCGACACCGAAGGCGCCAATGACATGGGCGGGCAGGGCAAGGGTGGCAAGCGTGCCGGCGTGCAGTTGCCGCAAACCATGGCTGCCGCAGCGCGGTTCATGGCCAAAGCGGAAGGACCGCGCATCGGTTTCGTCGAGGATTCCGGCTGGGACACGCACAATAACCAAGCCGGCGTGCTGACGCGCAAGCTGACCGAACTGGACAATGCCCTGCGCGCCTATTGCGACGGCATGGCCGCGCAATGGGACCGCACCACGGTACTGGTGGTCACCGAATTCGGCCGCACCGCCGCGGTCAACGGCACCGGCGGAACCGACCATGGCACCGGTGGCGTGGCCTTCGTGCTGGGGGCCGGCGTGCGCGGCGGCCGCATCGCCGGCGACTGGCCAGGATTAAGCGCATCCGCACTCAACGAAGGCCGTGACCTGCGCGCCACCACCGACCTGCGCGCGTTGTTCAAAGGCGTGCTGGCGACGCAGCTGCAGTTGCCCGAGTCGGTGCTGGAGACGCGTGTGTTCCCGGACAGCAAGGCGGTGAAGCCGATGGATGGGTTGTTTGCATGACGTGCTGGTGCTGAAACGCCAGCGTTGGCGTGATGCGACCAAGGCAACGCCCCATCGTCAGGTGGAAGTTGCAGCACGGCCCGGGTTCTCGCGTGATGACGATGCTCTTGCGGACACAAAGCGTCGGCAGAGTATCGATTGCTGCCTGATGTATGAAACTGAGCTGTCAATCCTGTAGGGGTAACCCAAAGCGGATATCATTTCCGCCTCTCAAGCGGCTTCTTATGGAAACACGATGATCCGGATTCTGGCGGTATTGATGTGTGTGGTAGCCATGCCGGCATCGGCGCAGTCGGTCTACAAATGCAAGGACGCCAAGCTCGGCACGGTGTACCAGTCCACCCCTTGCCCGGATGGCCACGAACAGAAGCGGTGGAATACCGCCACGTCGAGCGCACCTTCCAGCAATACCCAGCAGCAGGCGTCAGGTGCAAAACCCCCAGGCACGAATACCAACGCAAATTTCGGCGCACAACTGGTCGGTTCCATGTCACGCGCACCGAGCGCAGAAAATTGCGCGCGCGCCAAGCAGGTAAGAGACGGCGCGTTGAAGGACCCCACCATGAATCAAGACGCGGACTTCATGGCCGCAACCAGGAAGCTGGTCTCCGAAGCGTGCAAATGACGCTGCTAATGAGGTGAAGCTAATGTAGCTCGGGTAGGCGAAGCGCACCCGGGGCGCTTCGCACGGGAACTCTGTCTTCCCTGGTGCGCTTAGCCGGGCTACTTGCTAATCCCACCATAGATAGATGGCGCCACTATCCCGCAGTTCTCTTTCAAGGGACTCAAGATCGCCTACACCTTGGTCCACGATGTCCGGGCAGAACTCGTAGAGGTCTTGGGAAAACGTACTCAGATTCAACGGTCTACTCTTCATGTCCATTTGAACCGTATCCGTTTCGGCCTGCCAAATGCTGATTCCGAATTGCTGGTCCCAGTTCTTAAGACGAGTGACGATGTCTTCAGTAGCGAGGCCGTAGTTGATTCCATCCGTCGCAGCCAAGCGCAGGATGTCGAACTGGTCGTTGCCACGTGCCAGCACCAGTTCAACGCCCTTTACTGACGAATCATCCAGGTTGCGGGATGTACCTACGAATGCCACATAACCTGCTGGGATACGCTCGCGGAGCTTGAGAAGCATGGCCTTTGCCGTAGTCTCGGGCACAAGCGCGGAGTAACCTCCAGTGCGCTTCTCACGACCAAAATCCTGCGTCCAGAAGTGACGGACTGTTGCGCCGGATACTTCCGCCAAAGCGCGCTCCGGTTTGAAGAGGGATGGCTCCGCGCGAACGCATGCGGTAGCGAGGTAAGCCGAGAGGATGGCAAGTGTGTAACTCAGAATGCGGAGGGGTCTCATGTCGTGCCTGACACCTGAATGATGCCGGCCCTGGTGCGGGTCCGGCTGGAATGGATTTTTAGCCCTCTGCACCCTTACGCTCGATGAGCCGGATCTTGTTGCCCTCAACGACCCATACGGTCCCATTAGGCGGTGTGGCTATATACATAGGTTTCTTAGCCCAAAGGCTCCAGAACACGTGCGCCTCGGTGGGGATCGGGTCCAGCAGGTGGGTAATCATGAGGCCGACGGCCTTTGGGTCTGTTTGCAAGGCAATGCAAGTGCGAGTGAAGCCGCGCTGGCCGACAACGGAAGAGCCATTTGTTTCAATGCGATATGTGCCGCCGATTGGCACGACATCGTTTTTGGTGGTGCCAGGTAGCAGGTAGACAACCCAATTCTTTCCGGACGGGCCAGCGGTCGGTATGACCACGGAGTTGTAGTTTTCTGAGCAGGGCTGGAATTTTGACGCAAGTGCGGTCGCTCGAGCAGTGGCTGCGCCGGATTCATAAGCAGTTAGTTGGGTCGGTAGTTCCAGTGCCATCACCGGCCCGGCAACTCCATCCTTTGAGACAGTAATCCGATACAGTGCCGCAGGCGTTTGGTCAATGAAGGTGACGACAATTTGGCCTTGCTGCTCTTCAGTAAGCCAGCCATTCACCCGTTTGTCTCTTTTGAACGCACGAAGTTTCAGAGCGGCGTCGGTGGCGACAGCGGCAGCATGATCATGAAGATAGATCACTAAGCCAGTGGCCTCCGCCCGCTGGACTGCGGCAGCTTCCTGATCTTCGGGTAGTTCCTTGGGCAAGGGTTCTTCAGCGGATGCTGTTGCCAAGCTGGCGGCGAGAGAAATTGCGAGAATGTAGCGGATCATATGCAATCTCGATAAGAGGACTAACGCCTGAATTTAGCCGCCCTGATGTAGGCGCGGCTTGAATGAATTGTTAGCCTTCAACTCTGATAGCGCTCGAGTGCGTCTGGGTGAAAAATGTCTTCGACTTTCTTGTTTGTGTCAAACCAGACGCAAAGAATTCCAGGATTGAACCCTGACATTGAGTAATCTCCGATGCCATGGATCGTCATAAGCGGCCCACCACTTTTGAGTTGTACAACCTCACCAATCTTAAGATCGCGGCTCATCGTCTGCTCCTATAAGTTGTGAATACATGTGCTCCAGGCGTTGCTGGAGAATTGCGTGTCTGTTCTTGAAGCCTTGAAGTTCTAACTGTCGAGGATCTCCGAAAGGGTAGCTTTGTCTGTCAAAGCGAGAAATCTCGGAGGCGTAGTAACCCATAAGCGCATTGATCGTGGCCAATTGAGTATTTGCTTCCGCCGCTTTGGCTTGTGAGCGCAAAGCTTTTTCAGATAGCTCTTGCGCAGATGCGGAGCGATTAAGCTCTGAACGAGTGAGTGCCAGCTCTTTGCGGGACAACTGAAGTTCCTTTGATGAAATGCTCAGTTGGCGCGATTGAAGGACAAGGGTTACTGCAAGCATTGCGATTGTCAGGAAGGACAGAATTGGATTTGATGTTCCGCCTAGAAAGTCACCGAATTGTCCCCAAGCAGCTGGATCGCTACTAAGGCTAGAGCGCCAGAACGAAAATGCGTATATCGCTAGAACAAACGCGAGAACCAATACGCCGCCAATTAGGATCCAGATGGCCAGACGATTTATATCAGACCAAGCAACCTGCTCGTGTTCTTCATTTGAATGATCAGACATTGGAAGCTCGCATTGAAGGCTAACGCCTGAGTTAAGCCGGCCCTGATGTGGGATTGGCTTGAATGAATTGTTAGGCCTACTTACCGCCACGCCCGCAAGCCAGGCCAAGAATGAGTCCAATTGCTCCGTCCCGGCCAATCATGTTGCGGAGTTCTTGCGCGGAACTAGTGGTAGTCCCAAGAGCTGAAGCAATACCTGCCGATGCTTGGCCGTTCACAAAGTTGGTAATAGCCGATGTTGTGGTGCCGAGGGTGGACGCTAATCCAGCACTGCCCGTGCCATTGCGAATGAGCTGCTCAATGCTCGAACTAGTAGTGCCAGCGGTTGAAGCGATACCTGCAAAGCTCACGGAATTCTCCCGGTAGGCCTAAATCTTAGTGGGCCTCAAGAATGAGGTGGTAACGAATGGTGCGATCAGTTGTTATCAGCGTCAACGCTAGAAGCCAATATCTGACATGTAAATATTTACACCTATTGTCGGTGTTGGCCGAATTGAGAAGGCCCCCGAATATCGAGGCCTTTGGTATTTCAGCATCTTGTCTACTTAACTATGCCGGTGGCAACGCTGATGGCAGCTCGGAGGTTGAAGTCGTACCCCGCTTGCTAAAGCGAACCGCTAGTATCTTCCTGAGTTCGTCTAGGCCTTTCCCCTCGCCGGCCACTTTGAGGGACGAATAACCCTCAAGCGCGCCGCTCATTACATCGCAGCCAAGCGCCACCTCGGAATCGTTGAGCAACTGCTGCAGTTTGCGCATGCGAATGATGCGTGGGCGCAGGACATCCAGCATCTGCAGATGACGTCGCAGGGCCGGGAAGTCGAAGTCGCGGGGCAGGATGCCGGGGTTCTCACCGAGTACATCGACTGCCTGCGGCAGAACCCTTCGGACTTGTCGCCCATCTTGGTGAGTTGTCGGCGCAGATCGGGTGCTCCGACAACAGAGATGGAGAGTAGGGCGGGCACTGCCCGCCCTACTCAAAAAACCCTCCACGGCTTCCGCAGGGTGTTTTTGAAGTAGCCCATTGCCCAGTCAACTTCGCTGCGCACGTCATGTGTTGCAGAGCACTGGGTCCGAAACCCAGCCGCTAAACGCGATTCCGTTTCAGATACGCGTAGTGGCGAGGAAGCGTTCGCGGTCCTGCTGGGTGCGGTTGCGGATCTCGGCCAGGGCCTGGTTTTCGGTGGCTTCTAGCATCGACTCGAACAGGCGCTGGAAGTGGTTGCGCATGGCATTGCGTGCGGCGGCCGGATCGCGTGTCTTCAGTGCATCCAGGATGGCCGCGTGCTCGTCGGTCCGGGTGTCGTCGTGCTGGTGGCAGACGTGCGCGTAGACCTGACGCACCCGTGGCAGTTCATTACGCATGCGCCAGATCAGCTGGATGCAGTATTCAACCACCGGATTGCCTGCCATGCGTGCGATGGCCAGATGGAAATGGCGGTCGTATTCGCCGGCCATTTCTTCAGTGGCATTGGGATCGGACATGCCGTCGACCAGCGCCTGCAGTTCATCGATATCGGCATCGGTGAGGCGGCCGGCGGCCAGTGCGGCTGCTTCGGCCTCGATCACCGTGCGTGCGGCGGTCAGGTCGAACGCGGTGACATCGGGCAATGCGCCTTGCGCGTCGATGGGCCGTGGCCGCACGTAGACGCCCGAACCGGTCTTGATGGCAATCCAGCCCTGCGCTTCCAGTGCGATCTCCGCTTCGCGGATGGTGACGCGGCTGACGCCCAGGCGTTCGGCCAGGTCGCGCTCGCCCGGAAGGCGTGAACCGATGGGAAATTCGCCCGATTCGATCATCGACAGGATCTTCGTGGCGATGGACTGGTAAAGGCGACTTTCGGACATTAAAGCGGGACCCGTTTGTTGTGTTCCATCAGCGGCGGGGTGAATTCCAGGGCAGATTATGGCCCGAAAAACGGCGCGGCCGGAGCCGCGCCGCTGGTTCAGAACTTGTATCGTACACCCAAAAATGCGCGTCGCCCGTAGGTGACGTACTCGCGGAAATTGCCGTAGATGGGCTGATAGGCCACGCGTGGTTCATTGGTCAGGTTCATCAGCTCCAGCGACAGCGACAGATGCTTGTTGACGCTGTAACGGGCACGGAAATCGACACTGGTGTTGTCACCGTAGTAGCGGTTCTGCTGGGCGGTATTGCCGGTGAAGTCCTGATAGTACTGGGAACGATACTTGGCAATGGCCTGCACGTTGAAGCGGCCCACGTCCCAGTAGATCGAACCCGACAGCACGTGACGGGAGAAACCGCTCAGGCCGGCGGGCGCGACGATGGCAGGGGTGACCGCGCCCGTCTCCGCATCCACCTGCTCGCCCAGGCGTGAATCCTGGGTTTCGTAATCCGTATCGGCGTAGTTGTAGCTGAGCTTGAAGCCCAGGCCGTCGAAGGGCTTGGGCAGATACGAAAGGCGATGGGCCGCGCTCAGCTCGAAACCGGTGAGCGTGCTGTCTTCGTCCGTGGTCACCTGCTGGCGCACCGGTACAGTCACGGTCTGTCCGTCGATTACGAAGTCTTCGTTGATCAACGCGGTCTCGGTGCCGCCGTTGAATTGCTTCCAGTACACCGCGCCAGCCAGGATGGTGTCTTCGTTCGGATACCATTCCAGCGACAGGTCGCCGTTCCAGGACATCAGCGGTTCGGCAGCCGGGTTGCCGCTGGCGGTGATCCCGTCGATGGCTTCGGACAGACTGGTGTAGTTGCCGCTGTTGACCGTGATGGTGCGCCCGGCACCCAGTGCCGAGATGTCCGGGCGGGACATGGCGCGGTAGGCGCCGGCACGGAGCAGCAGGTTGTGGCGCAACTCGAAGGCGGCATTGATGGAGGGCAGCAATTCGTTGGTACCTGCCTTGTAGACCTCGGTCTGGTAATCGCCGGTGGATGCCAGGCGAATGGTGCCGTCGCCGTTGTCGATCACTTCCAGATCCGCACGCACGCCTTCCGAACGCACGTCGGTCTTGACCCAACGCACGCCCATGTTGCCCGAGAACGGCAGGCCGAACAGTTCGCTGCGGAAATCAGCCATCAGGAACAACGCCTTGGTCTTCTCGACCACGTTGACGTTGCCCGGATCCACGTAGTCGGGATCGACGCCGGTGTCGCTGGTGCCGCGGAAGGCTTCATACATGCACGCAGGATCGAAGTAGGCCCAGTTGGAGATAGTGTTGCCGCTGGCCGCGTCGAGGAAATTGTCCTGCGGCAACGACGTGCGGCAGGCCAGGTTGGCCGCGATGATCTGCGCGCGGCCGGCGCCGGTGGAGTTGATGTCGGTGATGATGGTGTTGTCGAAGTAACGGTAGTCCGCCTGGCTGGCGCGCACGCCGGCCTTGATCGCGGTGAAAGCGCCGTCTTCGGGCATGTAACTGACGTCGAAGCGACCGGCGCGGATGCGATGCTCGTTCTCTTCCTCTTCGGAAGTAACGCGGACCGCACCGGTGTAGGCATCCCAGTCGGTTACGTCGAAAGCCGGATTGAGCGTGATGCTGGGGACATCGCCCTCGTTGACCCAGTCATAGCTGACATAGCCAGTGGTGCCGCTGCTGATGCCGGGCACCACGGCGTTGTCGACATCGCGGGCATTGGCGCGCGTGCGAACCACGCGCTGGGTGTCGTGGCGCAACGTATGCGAATAGGACAGATCGGTGGAGATTTCCCAGGCCGCACTCGGGCGCAGGATGAGGTTGAGGCCGCCGCCGGTGTATTCCTCGTTGCGGTCATAGAGGGTCGATGAGGAATCGATGGAGGTGCTGCCGGTGAAGCTCTGCAGCACGCCGTTATCGTCAACCACGCGGTTGATGATGCCGCGGCGCGTGTTGGAAAGGCTCAGGTCCGAACGTGTTTCGTCCCAGTTGCGATCGGTGTGCTGGTAATCGACATTCACCTCCAGCAGTTCATTGGGCTTCCACTGGATGGCGGCGAATTCGGACTGGCGGTCGTTGCGCTCCTGCTTGAGGCGGTAGATGCGGCTGCTGGGCACCAGGTAGTAGGGCGCGCCACTGGCGATCGCCTCGGCCGTCGCCTCGGTGCAGTTGGCGTTGGCCGCGTTCTGGTTGCCATCGCAGGCATACCAGGTCGAGCCGCTGGTCATGCTCTCTTCCGGATCGGTGCCTTCCAGCGCCTGCACGCCCAATGACACGCCCAGTTGGCCGCCGTTGGCGAACTCGAACTGATCGATATAGCTGGCCGTGCCGCGCCAGCCGATGCCGTCCTTGTCGCGGTATTTGCTGTCGTACTCGGCCCAGCTGCCACGGCCGTCCACCTGGATGGCCCGCTTGCCGTAGTCCAGCGGCTTGACCGTTTCCAGGCCGATGGTACCGGCCACGCCGCCTTCGATCAGGTCCGCGCGCTGGGTCTTGTAGATGGCGACGGTGTTGACCAGTTCGGCCGGGAACATGTTGAAGTTGACCGAGCGATCGCCGCTGCCATTGGTGATCTCGCGGCCATTGAAGTTGGTGCTGCTGAGGAATGCACCCAGGCCACGGATCGAGATCTCGGAGGCGCCGGTCTTGTCGCGGGTGGACGAAGCGCCGGTCAGTGTCTCGATGGCATCGGCCAGCGACGGCGCAGGCAGGTCGCCGATGTCGTCGGCCGACAGCACGTCGGAGATGACGGTGTTGTCGCGCTTCTTGTTGATGGACGACTGGATGGAACTGCGGATGCCCTTGACCTGCACTTCATCCAGCGTAGTGACATCGCTGGCCGGCGCCGGATCGGCGGGGACCTCGGAGGTCGACTCTGGCGCGATGGGCGCCTGCTGGGCCAGTGCGGCGACGCTGGTCAGCGAAGCGGCGATGGCACAGGCCAGGGCGCTGCGCAGCACCGGTCGCATGACGCGTCTGGCGGGGATGGTCGTGTAGGGGTGCTGCATGGATTCTCCTCCCGAGTAAAGCCGCAGGAGTACGGCTTTGGGCGCGCAGCCTTACGCTGCGCATGACCAATGTCAACAAATTGGTACAAATATTTGATAAGGCCAATTGGTACGTATCAGTCACCCCTATTTATGTGCATTTGCAGCATGCCAATTGCGCAAAACATCCAATCCAGTTTGTTTTATTTTGGTATGTAAAATTGGTTTATAACTGTTCGGCCTCTGCTACCATCCGCCACGAGCAGGCCATCCAGGCACTCCAGGAGGCACATATCAATGTTATCGAACGCTTCCCGGATAGCCGTCGCCGTCATGGCGTTGACCTTGGTCAACCCGGCGCTCGATGCAGCCGAGATCATGGTTCGCACGCCTGCCGAATACGGCGCAGCGGTTGCTGACCTGCAGCCTGGCGACACGGTGGTGCTGGCCAATGGCGAGTGGCGTGATTTCCAGATCGTGTTCTCAGGCAAGGGAACAGCGGCTTCGCCGATCACGCTGACTGCCCAGACCGCAGGCAAGGTCGTGATCACCGGACAGTCCAATCTGCGCCTGGCCGGTGAGCACTTGCTGGTATCCCAGCTGGTCTTCCGGAATGGCCACAGTCCAACCGGCGAGGTCCTGGCATTCCGGGTATCGCCCAGGGAGCGCGCACGCTACAGCCGCATCACCCAGGTGGTGGTTGACCACTTCAACCAACCGGACCGCAGCCGCTCGGACCACTGGGTGGCGATGTACGACAGCCACAACCGTTTCGACCACAACCAGCTGATCGGGAAAAATAACCTCGGGGCCACGATGGTCGTGGTCCGCGACCCCGTGCAGGGCCTGGACAACCGTCACCGCATTGACCACAACTGGTTCGGCCCCCGTCCCAATCTGGGTTCCAACGGCGGCGAGACGCTGCGTGTCGGTACCAGCAAGGACGCCGACTCCGATTCCAACTCGCTGATCGAGAACAACTGGTTCGAAGGCTGCGATGGCGAGGTGGAGGTGGTGTCCAACAAGTCCGGCGGCAACACCTATCGCGGCAATGTGTTCAAGCAATCGCGCGGTGCGCTGGTACTGCGTCACGGCGACGGAAACCTGGTCGAGAACAACGTGTTCTTCGGCGACGGCAAGTCCAACACCGGCGGCATCCGCGTGATCAACCGCAGGCAGACGGTGCGCAACAACTATCTGGAAGGGCTGGCTGGCGACGGCTATTCCTCGGCGCTCAGCCTGATGTACGGCGTGCCGGATTCGCCGCCCCACCGTTATGTGCAGGTGGACCAGGCGCGGATCGAACGCAATACCTTCGTCGGCATCAAGCAGATGTTCTTCGGCGCCGGCAAGGACGACGAACGTTCCGCCGCGCCGATCAACAGCAGCTTCAGCCGCAACCTGATCGTGGACGAAGCCGATCCGGTACGCGTGCTGGGCGATCTGTCAGGCGTCATCTTCAGCGGTAATGTGCAAAGCCCCGCCGCATCGGCGTTGCTGGCCAGTGGTGTGCGTGGCGGCAAGCCAGTGATGACCCGCGCCGTCACCGGCCTGCTGGTGGCAGACAAGATGGAAGGTGTTGGCGCCGATCCGGCACTGACCTACGTCGCGCGCACCGCAGTCGGCGTGGACTGGTATCCAAAGGAAGTGGCGTCGAGTGCGCTCGATAGTGGACGCAGCCAGCGCGTGCCGCCCGGTGACGACACCTTGGCCGTAGCCGTATCCGCTGCCTCGGCAGGCGACCGGCTGCAGCTGGACGCGGGTCGCTATCTGGTCAACCAGGTGCTGGCGGTGGATCGCCCTCTGTCCATCGAAGGCCCTGCTGATGGTCAGGCCCAGATCAGCTTCTCGCGTTCGACGCTGTTCCAGATCGAAGCCGGTGGTGCATTGAAGCTCTCGCGCCTGCAGATTGACGGAAGCGCGGCGCCGGATGAAGTCGGCAATGCGGTGATCCGTACTGCCGCCGGTTCCAACGCCGCCAACTACACCCTGATCGTGGAGGACAGCGGCATCGGCAACCTCATGGTCAACCGCGGCTTCGATGTGATCGCACTCGGCAAGGGAACGCTGGCCGACCACATCGCGCTGCGCAGGCTGGTGGTGGAAGATGTTTCCGGCACGGTGCTGTCCGCGCGTGCTGAAACCGATGATCGCGGCACCTACAACGCCGAACGCGTGGACATAGAAGACTCGCAGTTCCGGCGCATAGGCGGCGCGGCCATCGACCTGTACCGCGGCGGCAGCGACGAAAGCACTTTCGGGCCGGTGCTGACCCTGACCGGTACGCGGCTGCAGCAGGTCGGCAATGCCGATGAAGCCTCTTTGCGCCTGCATGGCGTGCAGCGCGCGCTGTTGCTGGACAACCAGTTCATCGACAGTGCGGTGGTCCGTGCTGTCCGTACTACCGGAACGCCGCGGCTGATCGCCGCCCGCAACCAGTTCGTCGGCACGCCGGCGCTGCAGTCCGACTACCTTGTGGAGCCATTGTTATGACATGTCGCCGTCCCATCACGCTGCTGGTGCTCACCGGCCTTGCAAGCGTCCAGCCGTGCGTCTGGGCTGCGTCCGATACGCCGGGCACGACCCAGACAACCGCAGTGCCGGCGACCAGCGATGCGGCTCCGGTGCTGGTGACTGCCACCGAATGGCGGCGGATGGCGGGCGAAGGCGCACGCTATCCGCTGTTCGTGCGCGAACAGGAGCGCGCCATTGCCAGCGTGCGCGCGGCGATGAAGGCGGGCGTCAACGTACCGGTGCCGAAGGATCCCGGTGGCGGCGCCAGTCATGAACAGCACAAGCGCAACTACCAGGTGATCCAGGCCGCAGGCGCGCTGTATCGCCTGACCGGCGAGCGTGCCTATGCGGACTACGCGCGTGATGTGCTGCTGGCCTATGCGCGTCTGTATCCGACGCTGGGCGCGCATCCGGCCGGTCGAAGCCAGGTGCCGGGGCGGTTGTTCTGGCAGTCGCTCAACGATTCGGTCTGGCTGGTCTATGCAAGCCAGGGTTATGACGCGATCCGCGACAGCCTCAGTCCGGCGGACCGCAAGACCATCGACGAGCAGGTGTTCCGGCGCATGGCGCGATTCCTGAGCGACGAGAATCCGGACAACTTCAACAAGATCCATAATCACGCCACCTGGGCGGTGGCTGCGGTCGGCATGACCGGCTACGTGTTGCGCGATCCCGAAATGGTCGACAAGGCCTTGCTTGGCGCGCAGAAGGATGGCAAGGCCGGCTTCCTGAAACAGATCGACCTGTTGTTTTCGCCCGACGGCTACTACGCCGAGGGCCCGTACTACCAGCGCTACGCGCTGGCGCCGTTCGTGCTGTTCGCGCGAGCGATCGAGCGCAATCAGCCGCAGCAGAAGATTTTCCAGCACCGCGACGGCGTGCTGTTGAAGGCGGTCGATACGCTGGTGCAAAGCAGCTACGCCGGCTATTTCTTCCCGATCAACGACGCCATCCTGGACAAGGGACTGGACACCGAGGAACTGGTCGCCGGAATCGGCATCGCCTATGCGCAGACCCAGGACGCGCGACTGCTGTCCATCGCCCAGCGCCAGCAACGCATTTTGCTGACGCCCGAAGGCCTGGAAGTGGCCGCTGCGCTGGCGGCCGGCAAGGCCAAGCCGTTCGAGTTCCGCTCGGTGCTGCTGCGCGATGGCGCAGACGGCAAGCACGGCGCGCTGGCGATCCTGCGCAATGGTGGCGAAGACGGGCAGACGCTGGTGATGAAGAACACTTCGCAGGGCATGGGCCACGGCCATTTCGACAAGCTCAACTGGCTGTTCTACGACAACGGCCAACGTGTGGTCACCGATTACGGTGCAGCGCGCTTCCTCAATGTGGAAGCCAAGTCCGGCGGCATCTATCTGCCAGAGAACACCACGTGGGCCAAGAGCACCGTGGCGCACAACACGCTGGTGGTGAACGAGCGCAGCCACTTCGATGGCGACTGGCGCGTGGGCGAGGAGCACGCACCGACGCCGTTGCTCTATGCCCGCGACAAGGATGGACCAGGCAACAGCACCCAGATCGTGTCCGCGCGCATGGACCACGCCTATGAAGGGGTCAGCTTCACCCGCACCCAGGCACTGCTCGAGCATCCGGACCTGGGCTTGCCGATCGTGCTCGACCTGCTGCGCGTGGACGGTACGAAACCCGCGCGCTATGACCTGCCGCTGCATTTCAACGGCCAGATCATGCGCATGGGCTTCGCTGCCAAGCGCGCCGTGGCCGAGCGCCCGGTGCTGGGCAAGGCCAACGGTTACCAGCATCTGTGGGTGGACGCAGCCAGCGAACCGTCCAGCGAAACACGCAGCCTGAGCTGGCTGCTGGACGGACGCTTCTACAGCTATCGCTTCGGCAGCAGCGCGCCGTCGCGCGCGATCCTGGCCGAGAGCGGCGCCAATGATCCCGACTTCAACCTGCGCCGCGAACCCGTGCTGATCCAGCGCATCGATGGCCAGGAAAAAGCCAGCTTCTTCAGCGTGCTGGAGCCGCATGGCGAATACAACGGCACTGCCGAATATGTGCACGGCGCCGACAGCCGCATCCGCGACATCGTGCACGCGCGCGGCGACGATGCCGAACTGATCGTGCTGACTCTGGTCTCGGGCAAGACCCTCGCCCTGGCAGTGGCCGACGATGCGGACGACACGCGCGAACACAGTATGCAGGTCGGCGGCCAGCGTTATGCCTGGCGTGGTGGCTATGCGCGCTTCGACCGCGCGGCAGGCGGCAAGTGAGCGCCGCCCCGGTGCCCACGGGCGTGACCAAGCCTTCAGGCAAGCGCAGCGCAGTGCGCTGGATGATCGTTGGGCTGATCGCCATCGCCACCGTCATCAACTACATCGACCGCAATGCGCTGGCCGTCATGTGGCCGGCGATCTCGCAGGACATCGGCGCGACCAAGGAAGACTATGCGTTGCTGGTGACGATCTTCATGCTGTTCTACGCCGCCGGCCAGTTCGCGTTCGGGCGGCTGTTCGACATCATCGGCACGCGGCTGGGTTTCGCGCTATCGATCACCGTGTGGTCGATCTCGATCGCCCTGCATGCGGTCACGCATTCGATCTTTTCCTTCGGCATAGTGCGGGCGATGCTTGGCATCAGCGAGGCCGGGGCCTGGCCGGGCGCGGTCAAGGCCAATGCGGAATGGTTTCCTTCGCACGAGCGTGCGCTGGCGCAAGGCATCTTCAACGCCGGCGCCTCGATTGGCGCGATCATCTCGGCGCCGCTGATCGCACTGCTGTTTGTATGGTTCGGCTGGAAAGGCACCTTCGTGCTGGTCGGCACGCTGGGTTTCATCTGGTTGCTGCCGTGGCTGGTGATCTACCGCGCCGGCCCGGACAAGCATCCATGGGTGGATGCGGCCGAGCGCGCGCTGATCCTGGACGCGCCCGCCGATGGCAGCGCCTCGAACAAGTCCGCCTACTTGCCAAGCCTGCGCCAGATCATGTCGCATCGGCAGAGCTGGGGCATCGTGCTGGCGCGCTTCTTCATCGATCCGATCTGGTGGCTGTTCGTGTCGTGGCTGCCGATCTATCTGGCCGAGACTTTCAATTTCGACATCAAGCAGATCGGCGCGTTCGCCTGGGTGCCTTTTGTCGGCGCGATGCTCGGCAGCCTGTCCGGTGGCTGGTTGTCCGGGCGGCTGATCGCGGCGGGCTGGAGCGTGGACCGGGCGCGCAAATGGACCATCACACTCGGCGGCGCGATCATGGCGCCCGCGCTGCTCGGCGCCGTGCTAGCCGCCGATCCCACCGTGGCGGTGCTGACCATTGCCATGGTGCTGTTCGGCTTCCAGATTGCCATCGGCAACATCCAGACCCTGCCGGGCGATCTGTTCGACGGCGAATCGGTTGGCTCTCTGGCCGGCATCGGCGGCATGGCCGCCGTGGCGGGCACGCTGATCACCACCTGGCTGGTGCCGGTGATGACCGCTCATTCCTATGCCCCGATGTTCATCCTCGTCGCCGCACTGGTGCCGGCGTCGTTGGCCGCGATCTGGCTGGTGATGGGCCGCATCGAAAAACTCGACGGTCCAGCCGCGCAACGCTGATCCGCATTCCTTCTCCCTGCTTTCCCTTCCCTCCACACACAAGGATTCATCGCTCATGCAATTCAAGGACAAGGTGGCCATCGTCACCGGTGGCGGCCGTGACATCGGCCGCGAAGTTTCGCTCAAGCTGGCGGCCGCCGGCGCCAAGGTGTGCATCAATTACGCCAACGACCAGGCCAGCGCCAACGAAACGCTGCGACAGATCCAGGCCGCGGGCGGCCAGGCCATCGTGCACCGCGCGAACGCAGCCGACGCGCAGGCCGTCGCGGGTTTGATTGCTGCCACGCAGTCCGCATTCGGTGAACGCATCGACATTCTGGTCAACGTCGCTGGCGGCATGGTCGCGCGCAAGCCACTGGCCGACATCGATGAGACTTTCTTCCATCAGGTCATGGATCTCAACCTGAAATCGGTATACCTGACCACGCAGGCGGTGGCACCGCATATGGGCGAAGGCGGCGCCATCGTCAACTTCGCTTCGCTGGCAGGACGCGACGGCGGCGGACCTGGTGCGGCGATCTACGCCACAGCCAAGGCGGCGGTCATGACCTTCTCGCGGGCCATGGCCAAGGAACTGGGACCGCGCGGCATCCGCGTCAACGCGTTGTGCTGCGGCATGATCGCGACCCGCTTCCATGACGAATTCACCAAGCCGGAAGTACGCGCCGCTGTCGCCAACGCGACCCCGCTGCGCCGCCAGGGTCGTGCCGACGAAGCCGCCGACGCTGCGGTCTATCTGGCCTCCGACGCGGCCAGTTTCATCAACGGCGCCAATATCGACGTCAATGGCGGCGTGTTCTTTTCCTGAGCACTTCAAAGCCCGTCATCGGCGAAAGCCGGGACGGGCAAACCACAACCACCCTGGGAGGGGATGATTCCATGCACAAGCGATGGACGATGGCGGCATTGATGGCGCTCGCACTGGCGGGTGTGGCGGAAGGCGCCGGCGCGCAGGTGTGGGTGCCCGTATGGACTGCCTCGCCGGCGCCGGACCGGCGCGACGACACACCCGAAGCGCCAATGCAGTTCGCCGACCAGACCGTTCGCCAGGATATGCGCCTGGGCGCTTCGGCCAAGGCATTGCGCTTCCGCATCAGCAACGAGCTGGGTAGCGCACCGCTGAAACTGGATACCGTCACTGCCCGCCTCGTGGACAGCAAAGCGAAAGCGCAACCGGTTCTGTTCGACGGCCGCACTGAAGTGGTGATTCCGCCCGGCGCGTTGTTGATCAGCGATCCAGTCGCCATCGCCGCGCCGGCCTTCGCGCAGGTGGCACTCAGTCTGCATTTTCCCGATCCCACGCGCCCGGCGGTCAGGCGCACTGCGGTACGCATTGCGTCTGGAAAGACCGAGGTCGCCGACAGCGTGCCCCTGAGCTACCGGCAGAACGTGATTTCGGCGGTCCTGGCCGAACGCGATCAGGACCCGGTGACCATCGTGGCCCTGGGTGATTCGATCACCGAAGGAGCGACCGCTGGCCTAGGCAAGGAAGGCGATTGGCCCGCGCTGCTGGCCCGCCGTCTCGACCAGACGTGCCCCAACCGGTTCGTGGTGCTCAATGCCGGGATCAGCGGCAACAAGGTGCTCGATGCCGGACGCAGCCACAGCGCGTTGGCACGGTTGGACCGCGACGTGCTGTCGCTGCCGGGCGTGGATTACGTGATCGTGCTGGAAGGCATCAACGACATCCGTCACAGCGGAAAGCCCGACTTTCTCCCAGGCCGCAACGCGCAGGACATGATCCTGGGCTACCGGCAGATCGTCGAGCGCCTGCAAGTGCATGGCATCCGCACCATCGGCGCCACGTTGACGCCGTTCGGCGGTTCGGAGCGCTACGAAACGGTGTCTACCGCGACACGGCAGACGCTCAACGCTTTCATTCGCGACAGCAAGACATTCTCGGCAGTGATTGACTTCGACGCGGCGCTCCGCGATCCGGCCAATCCGGAATCGTTGCCTGCGGCGATCACACGCGACCAGCTGCACCCCAACGCCGAGGGCTACGCGAACATGGCCCAATCCATCGACCTGTCCCTGTTCGGCTGCCAGGCCCGATGACCTCAGCGGTGAGTGATGTCTTGAACGTGCCTGCGGCAGAAGGCCGGCGTTGGGACTGCCTGGCACTGGGAGAGGTGATGTTGCGTTTCGATCCAGGCGAAGAGCGCATCCGCTCCACGCGTCATTTCCGCGTCTGGGAAGGCGGTGGCGAGTACAACGTGGCGCGCGGATTGCGCAAAACCTTTGGCCGTTCCACCGGCGTGCTGACGGCATTGCCGCGCAACGAGTTGGGCCTGTTGGCGGAGGAATTGATCATGCAGGGCGGCGTGGACACCAGCCGCATCGTCTGGCGCGATCACGATGGTGTGGGCCGCAATACGCGCATGGGCCTCAACTTCACCGAGCGTGGTTTCGGCGTGCGCGCGGCGCTTGGTCTGTCCGACCGCGCCAACTCTGCCGCCGCCCAGATCCAGCCGGAGGAATTCGACTGGGACGCATTGTTCGCCGAAAACGGAACGCGCTGGCTGCACACCGGCGGCGTCTTCGCCGCGCTGTCGGAAACCACCGCGCGCACCGCAGAAATCGCCGCCACGGCCGCACGCAGCCACGGCGTCATCGTGTCCTACGATCTCAACTACCGAGCCAGTCTATGGAACAGCCATCCGGACTCGGACGCCGCGCGCAAGGCAAACCAGGCCATCGTCGCCCAGTGCGACTTGCTGATAGGCGACGAATTTTCGTTCGCCTCGTGTCTGGGATTGGAGACCGATGTCCGTGCACGCACCACGCCTATGGATTCGGGGCCGGCCGATGCGGCCTGTGCGCATGCGTTCGAGCGATATCCCAACCTGCGCATGATCGCGTTTCCCCTGCGCGATCCGCTGTCGGCTTCGCGCAATAGCTGGTCCGGCGTACTGCATACCCACCAGTCGCGGTTCGAGGCTACACAACCTGGCGAATTGGAAATCCTGGATCGGGTCGGTGGCGGCGATGCGTTCGTCTCGGGACTGATCCATGGCCTGCTCGGCAATTACAGTCTGCAGCAGGCGCTCGACTTCGCCGTGGCCCATGGCGCATTGGCGATGACCACCCCCGGCGACAACGCGATGGTCTCGCAGGCGGAAGTGGAAGCCGTCGCGCGCGGGGAAGCCGCTGCCGCACGGCGTTGATGTCCGTCCGCCTCTCCAACAATCACTACGTCTGAAGAAGACCATGCCTGAAGTCATCGTCCATGCGCTCTCCGGGCGCTCCTCCGAGCAGAAACAACGGCTCACCCAAGCCATCACCGATGCGGTCGCCGAGCATTTCGAAGTACCCACCAGCCGCATCGTGGTCCGGATCGTAGAGTCAGATCCTGATCCCAAGCCGATGGATGCGACGTCGCGCAGCGAGCAGCCGCCGCAGTAACGTCCAGCGCCCACTACCCACGACGGACAAGGGCGCTCCCGTTTCCTTCACGCTCCTGAAGCAATATCAACACGGACTGCTATTTCGGTCGCACCAAGCGTGCACCCGCCCCGAACTGCGGAGAGTTGCATGGTGTATGCGAGCAGTTCAGGGCAAGACAAAGTCAAATGAAAACAGTGGTATCCGGCAATAGCGGGGTTACAGGCTATCGGTTGCCCCAATGAGGGCTGGACAGAAAGACGGATTATTTGCCTGAATTTAGTGCGGTTTAGTTGAATCGTGTGCCGAAGACAGATCTTGGCTTTGCGTGGTGAGATAGCTCGATTCGAAAGTCCCGGATGGAACGGGCTTTCCGAAATGGAAACCCTGCATTTCGTCGCAACGAAGCAACCGCAGCAACCTGGCCTGCTCGGCGGTTTCGACGCCTTCCGCCACCACCTTGTGGCCCAGCGAGTGCGCCAGGGAGATGATCGTGGATACCAGCGCCAGGCCCTCTGGGCTCCCATCCATGTCATTGATGAAGGAACGGTCGATCTTGAGAACGTTGATCGGAAGGCGTGCCAGGTAGCTTAGTGAGGAGAACCCGGTGCCGAAGTCGTCCAGGGCAACGGTCACGCCCATGTTCCGGATAGCCTGCAGGCTGGCGACGCCGTGGTTGATGTCGCCCATGATCATGCTTTCAGTAATTTCCAGCTCCAGGCCCGACGCCGCCCGTTGGTCGATCCCCAGCACGCGCGCGACTTCGTCGACGAAGTCGCGGCTGCGCAGTTGCAGCGAGGACACGTTCACCGCGATGCGAACTGCCGCCAGGCCGCCGTCGCACCAGCGCAGGTAATCTTCGATGGCCTTGCGTAGTGCCCAGCGGCCCACCTCATGGATCAACCCGGTTTCCTCAAGGATTGGAATGAACTGTCCGGGCTCCACCAGTCCCCGTTCGGGGTGATTCCAGCGGATCAGCGCTTCGGCGCCGGTGACCTGACCCGATACGAGGTTCACCTTGGGCTGGTAGTGCAGCAAGAATTCGCTGTTGTCCAGCGCTCGGCGCAGCTGGTTTTCCAGGCTGATCTTGCCGGCCGCGCTGTCGGTCATCGTGCAGTTGTGGAACAGGCAGCGGTCGCCGCCGACCTTGGCCTGCCTGAGCGCGGCCTCGGCGCGCTGGAACAATGCTTCGGCGCTGGCGCCATCCCCGGGAACAATGCCGCACCGACCTTGGCGGAGACCCGTACCACCGCGTCCTCCAGTTCGAAGGGATGGTGGCCCAGCGAAACCAGGGTTTTTTCGATCAATCGGAGCGGATTGCCCCCGGGCCTGACGTGCGGCAATACCACGGCGAAGTGGTCCGGGCCCGTACGAGCCAGCAGACTCGCGTCGCCGCTGCGAAGCGTCAACCAATCGGCGACCTGCTTCAGGAGGGCGTCACCGGCCGCCCTGCCAAGGCTGTCGTTGATGTTCTTGAAGCGCTCCAGATCGAACAGGAACAGCGCAGTCTGGTGCCCATTGGTGGCCGCTCCGCGCATGTGCTGGGACAGCCGATCGAGAAACAGCGTGCGGTTCGCCAGCCCGGTCAGCGGATCGTAGTAGGCGAGGTAGTCGAGCCGCTCCTGCTTTTCCATGTTCTCGATAGACAGGGAGATGTTGCTCGCGAGCTCCTCCAGCAGGCGCATTTCCTCTTCGTCGAAAAGCCCGGCCTCCTGTCCGTAGAGCGCGAATACTCCCATCGCCTCGCCGTCCACCACCAGTGGGATGACCGCGAACGAATGGATGCCGCGCTCCTCCATCTCGTCCTTCAACAGCGTTTTCCCGCCGTTGAAATCGTTGATGACCTGCGACTTGCGCTCGCGCAGCGCCTGCCCGGCGCGGCTTGTGCTCGTATTCCCGCATTCGAACACAGCGCTGGGGGCGTTTTTTTCGAAAAAGTCCGCGACCTTGCCCGCTGAAGCGACCGGCTCGAGGAGGCCGGTCTCGCGGCCCACGACCCCGATCCATGCCAATGGGAGTCCCCCGAGTTCGACGGCAACGCGACATGCTTCACGGAACAGCTCGTCGCGCCCCGGCTTGCGCACGATCAACGCGTTGATCTGGCTCAGCGCTGCGTAGACCCGGTTCAGGCGCTTGATCCGAATTTCGCTCTCGCGCAGATCATGAATATCGGTGCAGGTGCCGAACCACTTGATGACCAGGCCGCCGGCGTCCAGCAAGGGCACTGCCCGGATCAACCACCAGCGGTACGCCCCGTCGGCGCGGCGCAAGCGGCTCTCGATCGAGTACGTGCCGGCGGTCTCGATCGCGTGCTGCCACGCTTCCACGGCATGATCCCGGTCCTCGGGGTGAAAAGGCCGGCTCCAGGCGTGCTGGCTTTCAGCGAGCGTCAGTCCGGTGTAGTTAAACCACTGCTGATTGAGGTAGATACTCCGGCCGTCCGCCTGCGCGGTCCATACGATTTGCGGCATCGCTTCGGCCAGCGTGCGGAACTCCGCCTCGCTCGCGCGCAGGGCCGCGGCCGCGCGCCTGCTCTCGGTGACGTCGATGAAATAGACAGCCAATCCCTGCTCGGACGGATGGGCGCGGACGCTGAAGTGTGTGTCCAGCAGCTCGAAGAATCCCTCGAATGCGACCATCACGTTGTCCGCCAGCGCCCGGCGGTACTCGCGCTGAAACACCGAACCCACTGCACTGGGGAATTCGTCCCAGATGTTCGGACCCAGCAGCGCCTCGCGCCCGCGCCCCAGCAGCAACGCCGCCTGTTTGTTGAGGAGCCTGAAACGCCAGTCCTGATCCAGCATGAAGAAGGCATCGCTCATGTTGTCGAGCGAGCCGGTCAGCATGACGGAGAGCTGCGATGGTTGCAGCTCTTCGTCGGGAGTCGAGACGATCTGGGTACCCACATCGGTTCCTTGGCGCTACATGCGCCGCTGGTACAGCCTCAAACAGGGTTTCCATGACCCGGGATCACGCCACTCAGCAAGCCCGCAGCCACCAGAAGTATCAGCAGCACGGACAATCCGATCCGGCGGGTGAGCGCGTTGACGGTGCGGTTGGTGGTGCCGTGGTCGACCAGCAGGTAGTACAGGGCGGCGCCAAGGTTGTAGAGGATCAGCAGCAGGAAACCGACGACGATGAGCGTTTTCATGATTGGGTATTCCGGAGGAGGCGCCAGCGCACGATGACGGCCACCGTCAGCACCAGCAGGAACAGCCCGTAGGCCACGGACGTGGCGAGCACCTGTTTCCACATGCCGCCGTACTTCGGATCGGCATGAAAGAAGCTCCATTGCATCCCGATGCCGGCAAGCGTGGTGGCCAGGAGCAGGGATGCGACGTCCAGGACTCGCCGGGCGCCCGAGCGGGGCCGTGCGGGAAACCGCCAGAACACATAGCCCAGGATTGCAAACCAGGGCAGGAACAGGATCAGCGCTAGATTCAGCTGGACCTGGCTATTCATCGATGGGTGACCTTGCGTTCGGCCGGAAGGTCGAAAGGACCTAGTCCGATGGCAGCATCCTAGGCCGCGCAGCGCCGGGCGGTGTAATCACTTGGCGCTGAAAAAAGCGCATCAGGCGGAAATTTCGGTAAGACTGCGACTTAAATCAACCTTCAGGGCGCCGATGAAGCGTTTCGAGAAGCTCGCCGAGGATATTTCCGCCGCCATCGCCGATGGCGTGTATGCGGCGGGCGAGCGCCTGCCTTCTGTCAGACAAACCAGCCTGGCGCGACGCTTGAGCACGTCGACCGTCTTCAAGGCGTACTACCTGCTGGAGGCGCGCGGGCTGGTGGTCGCGCGCGAGAAATCCGGTTACTTTGTCGCCGAGTCCAGGTACCGACGACCGCTGGAATTGGAAGCGTGCTCTTCGCCCACCGGTCAACCGGCAGTGGTTGACGTCAGCGCCCTGGTATTCGAGGTGTTGAAATCCGCCACGCTTGCCGATGTCGTGCCTTTCGGATCGGCATTCCCCAGCCCCTTGCTGTTCCCGCTGCGCCGGCTGGCCCGGTCGATGGCATCCACGGTGAAGACGCTGGATCCGATAGGAACGCTGGACGACCTATCGCCGGGAAACCTCGAGTTGCGGCGGCACATCGCGCAACGCTATCGCCTCGATGGACTGGACCTGGATCCCGATCAGATCGTCATCACGAACGGCGCGCTCGAGGCCTTGAATCTGTCGCTGAACACCGTGGCACGACCGGGGGATGCGGTCGTCGTCGAATCTCCCTGTTTTTATGCCGCTTTACAGGCGATTGAGCGCAACGGCATGCGTGCCATCGAAGTGGCCACGCACCCGCGCGAAGGGATCGAGTTGGCCGCTCTGGAGCGCGTTCTTGGACAGCAACAGCCACGTGCTTGCTGGCTGATGACCACATTCCAGAATCCATTGGGCAGTTTGATGCCGTTGGAGAAGAAGCGCGCCCTCGTTGAACTGCTGGCGCGTCACCAGGTGCCGCTGATCGAGGACGACGTGTACGCAGAGCTGCATTTCGGCAAGGCACGGCCACTGCCGGCGAAAATCTTCGACCAGGCCGGGCTGGTCCTGCATTGCGGTTCGTTTTCCAAGAGTCTCGCCCCAGGTTATCGCGTTGGTTGGGTGGCTGCCGGCCGATTCGCAGCGCCCTTGGCGCAACACAAGCTCACCACCAGCTTGACCACGGCACGGCCGACGCAGGCAGCGCTAGTCGACTACCTTCAGCACGGCGGATATGACCGCCATCTGCGCCAGCTGCGTCGGATCCTGGCTGAGCGAGAGCAAACCTTTGCGCAGGCCATAGGAAAGTACTTTCCTCCCAGCACCCGCGCTACTCGGCCGCAGGGCGGCTATTTCACTTGGCTAGAGTTGCCGGAAGGCAGCGATGCCATCGCTCTCCAGCAGCGCGCATCCGCGCTCGGCATCAGCGTAGCGCCGGGACCGATCTTTTCAGCCAGCCGCATCTACCGCGGGTACCTGCGCTTGAACTACGGCCATCCTCTCGACGCGCGAGCCACCGATGCCCTTGCTACGCTGGGACGGCTGGCTACAGAGCAGATGCAAGGCTGAGCCATCACACGTGGCCCGGAAACGTCTGTGCCCGACCGATAGTCGATATCAAGAATTCCGGTTATAGGTCCGAAAGCTCATCCGCTTTTAACGTCAAACTCTTGGACGAGAAAGAGAGTCAAAGGCTAGCGGACTTGTGCCCTTACCCGCGCAAGTAATGACTATTTCCGGAATTTGGCCTTCAGCGCACCCAGCGTAAACTGCCTGGAGCGGCAAGATGCCTTGCCGACCTCGCACATGTCTTCCACGTGCAAATCGATCAGGCGGGAGAACGTTGTTGGATCCCTGGCCGCGGATCTGCGCATGGGCTTGCGCAGGCGAAATCGGGTGCACACGCCCCGTCTATGTTTCTGATTTACTGGATAAGCAATTGAATAATAAAGAAAATAAATTGTCAGTGGCGCCAATGATGGACTGGACCGATAGTCACTGTCGGGTCTTCCATCGGCTGCTGGCGCCACATGCGCGTCTGTATACCGAGATGGTCCACGCCAATGCGGTGTTGCAGGGCGATCGCGCGCGACTGCTGGCGCGCGATAGTGTGGAGAATCCGGTGGCCCTGCAACTGGGTGGCAGCGACCCCGGGTTGCTGGCGGCTGCGGCGCAGGTGGGGCAGGCGCATGGCTTCGACGAAGTGAATCTCAATGTTGGTTGTCCTTCGGATCGTGTGCAGGCGGGACGCTTTGGCGCCTGCCTGATGAAAGAGCCAGAACTCGTGGCCGAATGCGTAGCGGCAATGGTCGAAGTGGTCGATATTCCGGTGACGGTGAAATGCCGCTTGGGTGTGGACGAAGAAAACGACTACGACCGCTTCGCCAGCTTCATCGACACGGTCGCCAGCGCTGGCTGCGGCATCTTTTTCGTACATGCGCGCAATGCGTGGTTGAAGGGACTCTCGCCGAAGGAGAACCGCGAAGTGCCGCCGTTGCGCTACGACTGGGCCTACCGGATCAAGCGCGAGCGCCCCGAACTGACCATCGTCGTCAACGGTGGCATCGCGACGCTGGAAGATTCGCTCACGCATGTGCAGCACACCGATGGCGTCATGCTGGGCCGCGCGGCGTACCACGACCCCTATCTGTTGCATCGCGTGGATGTGGAGATGTTCGGCGGAGAGGTGCAGTCACGCGCGCAATTGCTGCGTGCGCTGCGGCCGTACGTGGAAGCAAAGCTGCAGCAAGGCATGGCGCTGAAGCACATTACCCGCCACGTGCTGGGATTGTTCCATGGACAACCGGGCGGCCGCGCGTTCCGCCAGGTGCTCAGCGAAGGCGCGCACCGCGCAGGCGCGAACTGGTCGCTGGTGGAGCAGGCCATCATGGCCACCGAGATGCGCAGGGACACCGCCGCATAATGTGAGACGCCGCTGCCTTGCCTTCAACCCACGTAGCGAGCGTATTATCATCCCGGCACATGCCAAGGAAGCCATGCCGTGAGGGAACACCGCCATGCACTACGTGCGTATGGATGCTATCGAAGCGTCGCTGCGACTTCCGCAGAGGAAGTCGATATCACCCAGGCGAATGGCCTTGCCGTGTTGATGCCGGCATGCGAGTTGATAGGTGCTGAGTCCACGCCCGACAACATGCGCCCCTGTTCTGATCGATTGATCGAGAGCCAACTCATGCGCCACGGATCAGCCACCAGCCAGCGCGCTTCCTGCGGGATGCGAGCCAGGCGCTGAGCCACATTCAAGACAGACAGAAAATACCCAAGGAGTGGGAATGAATAACAGGAAGCTGGTGGTTGCGGTGCTTGCGTTGGCGGTGGTGTTGGTCGCCGGAATCTACTTGTCAGGATATCTGGCTTTACTGCTGTTGAAACTGGACAGCGCACTGTTGAAGTGGAACACCTATCTTGATTATCTGAAGGCGCTGGACCTGGCGCAGGTCAGGCCGTATGTCGGCAAGATCAAGATCGCGGGCCTGATCGGATTCGGCTTGCCGCTGCTGCTGTGGCTGGCACTGTTGTTTTTGCTGTTCAAACCCGCGCGGCAGTCCATGCATGGCGACGCGCGCTTCGCCCACGGTGGCGATCTGGCACGGCAGGGCATGTTCAAGCCGTCGGACAACGGCATCGTGGTCGGCAAGTTCAACGGCAAGCTGGTGCGCCTGGGCGGCCAGCAGTTCGTGATCCTGGCCGCGCCCACGCGTTCGGGAAAGGGCGTGGGCATCGTCATTCCCAACCTGCTCGACTATCGCGAATCGATGGTGGTGCTGGACATCAAGCAGGAGAACTTCGACCTGACTAGCGGTTGGCGCGCCAGCCAGGGACACGACGTCTATCTGTTCAACCCCTTCGCCGAAGACCGGCGCACGCATCGCTGGAACCCGTTGAGTTACGTCTCACCGGACCCGGCCTTCCGTATTTCGGATCTGCAGGCCATCGCGGCCATGCTTTATCCGGACGGCGCGGACGACCAGAAGTTCTGGGTCAGCCAGGCGCGCAATGCCTTCATTGCCTTTGCCCTGTACCTGTTCGAGGACTATGACGCTCTGCGCAAACAGGACGCGCCGCCGCAGCTGATGCAGGTCCCCACGCTGGGAGCCATCTACCGGCTTTCGTCGGGGGACGGCACCGAGTTGAAGTCGTACCTGCAGAAGCGGGCACAGAGCCCGTTCCTTAGCGCTCACGCCAGGACCGCCTTCGCCAACCTGTTGTCCCAAGCCGAGGAGACGTTCTCCTCGATCCTGGGCACGTTCAAGGAGCCGTTGAACGCGTTCATCAATCCGGTGCTGGACGCAGCCACCAGCGACAACGACTTCCTGCTCACCGACGTACGCAAGCGCAGGATGACCATCTACATCGGTATTCAGCCGAACAAGCTGGCCGAAAGCCGCATCATCCTGAACCTGTTTTTCAGCCAGCTCATCAATCTCAATACGCAGGAGTTGCCATCGTCCAACCCGGAACTCAAACACCAGTGCCTGCTGTTGATGGACGAATTCACCGCCATCGGCAAGGTCGGCATCATCGCCTCGGCCGTGTCCTACATGGCCGGCTACAACCTGCGCCTGCTGCCCATTATCCAGAGCATGTCGCAGCTGGATGCGACCTACGGCAAGGACGTATCGCGCACCATCATCACCAACCATGCTTTGCAGATCCTCTACGCCCCCCGCGAGCAACAGGACGCCAACGATTACTCGGACATGCTGGGCTACACCACGGTGCGCAAGCAGAACATCACGCGCGGCCGCGAAGTGTCGCGTAGCGAGTCGGAAGAGCGCCGGGCGTTGATGCTGCCCCAGGAACTCAAGGCGATGGGTGCCGACAAGGAAGTCTTCCTTTATGAGGGCATCCCGCACCCGGTGATGTGCGACAAGATCAGGTACTACCAGGACAAGCAGTTCACCCGACGGCTGCTCCCAAGGGCCGACGTAGAGATACTGGAAATCGGAGGGCGGGATGCGTAATCCGCCGACAGGAGCGACGGCATGAAATTCAACCCGATTGTGGTTGCCGCCAGCCTTGCCCTGAATGCCTGTGCGCCGGTGAACGGGACGTTGGATTCACAACGCAATGGTCAGGCGACCGAGGTAAAGGAAACCGACTTGCCTTCATTACGACACAAATTCCGCATCAATCCGGATCCAAAGAGACGTTACGACATCACCATGACGATCAAGGATGCGCCGGGGCCGTTCGGGATGGTGAAATTCTGGGCGCACTACCTGGCCCCCGACTGCATGTACTGGACCGATAAGTTCGCGGGCGCTACAGGGAAGCCCACGCACACCATCGAAATGCCTCTCCAGAAGCTGGACGACATGACCTACGTAGGTTCGGTCTACCTGGACGGCATGGTGGATGAAGACTATTACGGCAATGGCCTCTGTCGCTGGCAGTTGACGGAAGTAGCCGTGGGTCTGAAAGCCACCGGTACGGACGGTGAAACTGGATTTGCGCCGGATATTTCTCCAGAGACTATTCTGGCGCAGCGGGAAGAGACCAGGTTTATGTGGAGCGAATATTATCCGCGTGCCGGCATCGATAACTTTGCTGAGTTCGGGGAGAAAACGCTGGATAAGGTGCCGCTTGAAAGACGCAATGAGTTTTTCACCATCACTCTGGCCTCCAAGGAAGTAAAGATATGACCGTGTCCTCGGCCCACGATCAGCAACTGCTGCGTGACATGGCCCTAATCAATGCCCGCATTCTGCAGGAGTTAGGCCCATTGCCAATCGGTGGTCTGCCCACGGTTCCCAAGCGCAAACCGGTCTTGTCTCAGCTTCCTTTGCCACCCGGGCATACCGAAATCCAAGAGGACGATGCCATGAAACTCAACCCCATTTTAGTCGCCGCCAGTCTTGCCCTGAATGCCTGTACGCCGGTGAACGGATCATTGGATGCGCAGCGGACTGATCAAGTGACCGAGTCACAAGAAACCGATTCACCTTCCCTGCGGCACAAATTCCGTGTCAATCCGAGTCCCAAGCGGCGCTATGACATCACCATGACGATCAAGGATGCGCCGGGGCCGTTTGGACATGTGGGTTTCGGCGTCCAATACGACGCGCCTGACTGTATATATTGGAGCGACAAGTTTGCTGGCACTACGTCCAGTCCAATGCGTATGCTGAAACTACCAATCGAAAAACTGGATGACACTACCTATGTGGCAACGGTTTATCTCGATGCCATGCTGGATGAAGATTACTACGGCGATGGCGTGTGTCATTGGCAGTTGACCGGTGTGACGGGCGGGCTGAAAGCAACTGGGGCAGATGCGGAAACTGGGTTTGGGATAGATATTTCACCGAAATCCATTGTCGCTCAGGAGTCGGTGACAAGGTATTTCTGGAAGGAACGCTACCCGCGCGAGGAGGGCTACGAAAATTTCCCAGAACTTGGAAGTGAGACGCTTGAAAATGTGTCCTCGGATAAACGGGATGAATACTTCAGCATAACTATGGCTCCCAAGGAAATGCAGCCATGAGCGCGTCCTCACAGCAGTATGCAGGTTTGGCGGATGATTCTTATAGTGATAGATATCCGGCTCAGGTTTTCCCTCCGGAGGATCGACCAAAATTTGTATATGAGGGAGTGGAGTACTTAGTTCTCGAGCACTGCAGCAACGGCGTGACTGGCTACCAAGGCACTATCTATCAGCGTGTGGGAACTGGTGAGATCATCGTCGCCCATCGTGGTACCGAGGGTGAGAAGAAGTGGGAAGGTTGGATCAAGGACGGCGCGGTCACCGATGGGGCGATGGTAACGTCGCGAGTCAATCTGCAGGCCAATGATGCTCTGGCGCTTACCAAGCGGGCATTGGAGTATGCGGAGAGGATAGGTCGAGATCCGAATCTCCAAGCACCCCAAGTCACCGTCACCGGCCATTCTCTGGGCGGAGCGCTGGCCCAATACACCGCGCATTACTTCAACTTGAACGGCGAAACCTTCAACGCCTATGGCGCTGTCAGCCTGGGCTATCGGCTTCCTGAAGGTGGCGATGCTGTCCTGAATCATGTAATGGCCGCCGACAGCGTGAGCGCGGCCAGCGCGCACTACGGACAGGTCCGGATGTATGCCACCCCCCGCGAAATCGCCGGGCTGCATGGCGCCGGCTACGCCAATGACCACAACGAACTGGACCCTCGTTTGCCCCTGGTCGCAACCATCAAAAATCTCGGTTCCCACAGCATGGACAACTTTCTGAATGTGGATGGGGAAAAGCGACCGGATAGATCGGTATTGAGCGACCCGGCCACCCGGCAACTTGCCGAGGCGTTCGAGCCTATGATCGAAAAATTCCGCAGTGATGTGAAATTGGGAAGGGCGGCGGTCACCGCGAGCGTTCGCGATCCGCTGGGTCGTTTGCAGGATGGCATCAACCACATTCGCGGCCCTGCACCAGCGGGTGAGCCGGCCGCACGCGACGAGCACGTCGTCCAGCAGCGGCTCGAAAGCGCCCAGCGTGCCGCAGAACTGGAACAGCGCACACGAGAGCTGAGCAAACCGCATCCTTTTTCAAGACCGTGGGGCGAAGAGACCTCTGTGCCTGCCTCGGTACGCAGGCCGGATGGCAACGAGAAGGCCCAACCGCACGCACCCTATACACTGCCCGACTTCAGCCCGCCTGTTCAGACCAGCCCGCGCACGCGTGGTCACGACGGGCGGCATCAGGAGCAAGCAGAAGAACCCCGGCAGGACGTTCGTCGTCAACGAAACGATCAGGCGCAGACCTTTCCCACCGATCATCCCAGCTATCCGTTGTATGCCGCGCTCGAGGGTAAGCTGCCGGGACTGCCGAAGGAAAAGCTTGTCGAGATCACGCTTGCAGCCAACGACGGGCGCATCGCTTCGCCTGCCCAGCTCAAAGACGTGATCATCCACAACGACCAGGTCTGGGTAGCGGGCCGGATTCCAGGCGATCGTGCCACTGTGTCGCTGTCCACGGCAGCGCCTTCCATGGTGGAAATGATGCAGGGCATGGAAACGCTCGGCCATCAGCAGATGCGCCTCCCAGATGAAATCCAGAGGCAGCGACAATCGATATAAGAGAACGGCGCGTGGAGGGTTTCACCAGCATAACCTCGCGTTTCCGGAGCAGCCTCTCGGACTAAGGCCGACGCGCCAGAAACCGACTTGTCTGATTCGGGATGGAGTCTCCCGTCAGCCTGGGCTAATCCTGCAGGCAACCGATGCGTACACTCGCCGTCCCAACAGAACGGACACCACTCATGAGCGACTCCCTCACGATGTACCAGGCCACCGTGCCTGTCAGCCAGCGCGCGCTGCGCAATCTGCGGCAGTTGCTGGTCAAGGGCGAGGCCCATGCGCTGGCGCAAGGCTACGAGCCTTCCGTGCTGTTGCAGACGCGCCTGTATCCGGACATGTTCCCGTTGTTGCGGCAGGTGCAGATCGCTACCGACAGCGCGAAGAATGCCGCCGCGCGCCTTGCCGGCGTCGAGGCCTTGCGATTCGAGGACAACGAAACCACCTTCGCCGAACTCTACGACCGTCTGGATCGCGCCATCGACTATCTGGGCACCTTTGCGCCCGCGCAGTTCGAAGGCAGCGAAACGCGGGCCGTGTCGGTGCCGCGACGTGGCAAGGACTCGCTGGAGTTCGACGGGCGCGCCTACCTGCTTGGTTTCGTCACGCCCAATCTCTATTTCCATGTCGCCACCGCTTACGCGATCCTGCGTCATGCCGGCGTGCCGCTGGGCAAGGCGGAATTCCTGGGCGGCAGCTGATCGAGGTCTGCGAACGGAACCTAGAAAACCGCCGCCGCCAATAGCGGCGCCGGATCATTCCAGCGTTCTCGTGCGTTGAGGAAGCCCAGTTCCAGCAGCACGGCGGCGCCGATCACTTCGGCGCCTTGCTGCCGGGTCAAGGCCAGCGCCGCTTTCAAGGTGCCGCCGGTGGCCAGCACATCATCGACCACCACCACGCGCGCGCCCGGTGGCACGGCGTCGGCATGGATCTGCAGGCGGTCGCTGCCGTATTCCAGCGCGTAGTCCAGCGACAGCGTGCGCGCGGGCAGCTTGCCCGGCTTGCGTACGGGCACGAACCCCACGCCCAGTGAAAGCGCCAGCGCCGCGCCCAGGATGAAGCCGCGCGATTCGATGCCGACGATGGCGTCGATCCGTGTTCCGCGCCAAGGCTGGGCCATGTCGTCGAGCGCCGCAGCGAAGGCACCAGCATCGGCCAGGACCGGGGTGATGTCCTTGAACAGGATGCCCGGCTTCGGGAAATCCGGGACATCGCGCAGCAATGATTGCCAGTGGGCCATGGATTCGGATTGCGAAGGAAAACGCGATGGTAACCGCAAGCAGGCGCTGGCCTTGTAGGCGCGATCACGCCGGTTTGACCTGGCCGCTTGCAGACTCCCTGCATTGTCCCTGGAGGCGCACCATGAAGACTGCCTGCCTGTTCGTCTGTCTGCCGCTGTTGTGGTCGTTGTCGGGCTGCGAAGAAGCGCACACCCAGCCCGTCCCGCAGGACACCGGCCCGGCGCCCGTACTGGCCCAGCCCAGGTCGACGTTGATCCCGACCGTGGATATCGCGCCCGCGGTGGGGTGGAAAGCCAGTGCGAAACCATCTGCTGCGCCTGGCTTCGCCGTCGCTGCGTTCGCAAGCGGGCTCGACCATCCGCGCACGGTACTGGTGCTACCCAATGGCGACGTGCTGGTGGCCGAGACCAATGCGCCGCCCAAACCTGAAGACGGCAAGGGCATCAAGGGCATGGCCATGAAGGCGGTGATGAAGGAGGCCGGCGCCGCCGTGCCCAGCGCCAATCGCATCACCTTGCTGCGCGATGCCGATGGCGACGGTGTCGCCGAAACCCGTAACGTGCTGCTGCAAGGGCTCAACTCACCGTTCGGCATGGCGCTGGTCGCCGACCAACTGTATGTGGCCAATACCGACGCGTTGCTGCGATTTCCGTACAAGGATGGCGACACCGTCATCACCGCCGCGCCGGTGAAAGTGGTCGACCTCCCCGCCGGTCCGCTCAACCATCACTGGACCAAGAGCCTGGTCGCCAGCGCCGACGGCACGCGCCTGTACGTGGGTGTGGGTTCCAACAGCAATGTTGGCGAGAACGGCATGGACAACGAGGTCGATCGCGCGGCGGTGCTGGAAATCGATCCCGTCGCCGGCACCCGCCGCGTGTTCGCCAGCGGCGTGCGCAATCCCACCGCGCTGGCTTGGCAACCGCAGGACGGAAGCCTGTGGGCGGTGGTCAACGAACGCGATGAACTCGGCAACGATCTGGTGCCCGATTACCTGACCTCGCTGCGCGACGGTGCTTTCTACGGATTTCCGTACAGCTACTACGGCCAACACGTGGATACGCGGGTGAAGCCGCAGAATCCGGCGATGGTCGCCAAGGCCATTGCACCGGATTACGCACTGGGGTCGCACGTGGCTCCGTTAGGACTGGCGTTCTATACCGGGCAGGCACTGCCGCCACGTTTCCACAACGGGGCCTTCATTGGTCTGCACGGTTCCTGGAACCGCAAACCGCTCAGCGGTTACAAGGTGGTCTACGTGCCTTTCAATGAAGGCAGACCTTCCGGTCCGATGGAAACGGTACTGGATGGATTCGTCAACGCGGAAGGCGATGCGCAGGGACGACCGGTAGGCGTGGCTCAGGATCGCCACGGCGCATTGCTGGTGGTGGATGACGTGGGCAACGCCGTATGGCGACTGACCGCAACTGCCCCGGACTGATTGCAGCCCGATTATTTCCGCAGCCGCGTCGTTCAGTGCAGTGCGTGCCGTGAATCGCCATGGTCGTGCAGTGCTAGCGCCGCGCAGCGCGAACGGTGGTCGGCGCGGATGCGTTCCCACACTGCGCTGATGATTTGCTGACAGATGGACCAGGCCATGGCGTCTGAACCCGGGAAATGGTGTTCGTAGCGCCGCTTCAACGCAGGCAATGCCATGTCCAGACCATCGCGGTAATGGATGAAATAGCTGTCGTAGCCGAACTTGATCACCGGCAGGTATCGCTCGAAGGACGTGCCGGCGCGGTGGAATGGCATCTTCCTGTAGCAGCCGCGCCAATAGGCCACTTCGGCTTCGATATCCACCGCGAGGTTCTGAGGATAGGCGTGCTCGTCCAGGAACGGGTTCATGTGGTTCTCCTTCACCTGCATGCGCTTCCAGGTCCATGTGGGCGAACCCCGCAGCGCCGCGATCCACGATCCCCCCTTTCATTCCGAATAACGGTGATCGCCGGCACAACGGCCTGCTTTTTCATTCGGACCGACGAACGGAGGACATGCGCCTGCAATACCGGCGCGGCAGGATGCGACCGGGACACCTGCTGCGGGAGCGGTCATGGAGCAGATCAGATTCACCATCACGCCTTACTACAACGGATGGCGCGTAGACGACGGACTTCGCGACCGCGATTGGTTCGGGCGACTGGAGGACGCCGTGGCCTCGGCCGATACCCTGGCCAGAATGCGGAACGCGCTGACCGGCACAGCCACGGTGGTGGTGGTCCAGGACGGTGTCAGTGCGCCCAGAGTGTTGAGCCGGCACGGTTGAAGCCCCGGTACAGCGCCATGTTTTCCATATGGAAATTTCACTCTCGCTTAGCTGGGGCAGACCTATGGTCTGGCCTCCCAATGTCAGGGAGTCCAACATGCACCGCGATTACTTCCTTGCCCAGGATCAGGCGGGCAACACCCAGAAAGTCCATGTGGCCAGGCATGCGTTGCAGAACGTCCAGTCTTCGGATGGGCCTGATGCGGGCACCACCGTTCCGGTGCCGCGAGCCACCTATTCACTGTCCGACGGCAGTCTGGTCAAACGTATCGACAGCGATACGTTTCTGGTAGTCGACACCGGCGCCTATGTCACGGTAATGCGCGAGTAAGAAGCGCGCGACTGGAAGACCGCGATTCCCTTTCAGGTCCGCCCCTGCTTTTCCCGAATCATGGCGGGGGCTAGACTGACCGCGCGTCCTGGGGTGGCGCGAATGGGAGCAGTGCATGTCGTATCGGGCGCCTGCGGTGTTCAGCAACAACACTGCCATTGCCGCGTGGGTTTTCGCGCTGGTCTTTGGTCTTTGCATCGGCCTCTTTACCTTCATCCTGTTTCGCGATGGGCCGCCCGCTGGGCATTCGCTGGAACTGATGTGGAGCATCCTGATTTTCTTCTGGGTGGGCAATGCGGCGTTATGGGGTTTCGCCGTGGGGCAGCGCCGCATGCGTGTGGAAGTGGGTCCGGGAGACCGCTTGCAAGTGATCGAACGCTCGCCTTTTTCGACCCGGGAACGGCGGTTCCGGTTGCGCGATATCACCGATGCGGCCGTGATCAATGCCGCGAGCGACGATGGCGATTATTTCCGTACTCGCATCGTGCTTGTGGACGGCAGTCACGTATATATCGACGAAGGCCACGCGCGCGAGCTGTGCGAAGCCAGTCTGCGACGTTTCAACCTGGCGGCGGGTCGGGATTGACCGCTCCACGTCGCGGGCATGCGAAGCTATGCCCTGTCGACCGCCAGAGAGAAATATGCATGGAAATGGGAATGATCGGGTTGGGCCGCATGGGCGCCAACATGGCCGAGCGCCTGGTGCGTGGTGGCCACCGCGCCGTGGGATTCGATCCCAATCCGCAGGCTCGCGCGCTGGCCCAGGCACAGGGTATTGTGCCGGCCGAATCACTGCAGGCGCTGGTTGGTGAGCTGGCGGCGCCACGCGTGCTCTGGCTGATGGTGCCGGCCGGGAAAATCGTCGATGACACACTTGCCCAGCTACTGCCGCTGCTGTCGCCGGGCGATGTGGTGGTGGACGGCGGCAATTCCTTCTACAAGGACACCCTGCGGCGTAGCCAAGGGTTGGCGGCGCAGGGCATGCATTACGTCGACTGTGGGACCAGCGGTGGCGTGTGGGGCCTGGCCGAGGGCTATAGCCTGATGATCGGTGGCGATGCCGACGCCGTGGCGCGGCTGAATCCGCTGTTCGCGACCTTGGCGCCCGCGCCGGAGCGGGGCTGGGGCAGGGTGGGGCCCAGTGGTTCGGGCCATTTCACCAAGATGATCCACAACGGCATCGAATACGGCCTGATGCAGGCCTATGCCGAAGGTTTTGCGATCATGCAGCACAAGACCGACTTCGGGCTGGACCTGCATCAGGTGGCCGAGATCTGGCGTGAGGGCAGCGTGGTGCGCTCGTGGCTGCTGGACCTCACCTCCGATGCGCTGGCCAGAAATCCCGACCTCACCGGCATCGCGCCCTATGTCGAGGACTCCGGCGAAGGCCGCTGGACGGCGGCCGAAGCCATCGACCTGAACGTGGCCGCGCCAGTGATCACCCTGTCGCTGCTGGAACGCTTGCGTTCGCGCGACGACGATTCGTTCGCCGACAAGCTGCTCGCGGCCATGCGCAACCAGTTCGGCGGCCACCGGATAAAGGCGGAATAGAACCGGTCCGCGCACGCGGCGCCTCGCACAGCGCCGCGTTTTTCGCGGTTTCGTCGCCGGATCGACGGTTTCGTCGTTGCGGCCACCCGTCGCGCCCTCGGCGCGGATAATCTCCACCGCACTCCAGTCCGTGGAACCCGCCGTGAAAACCAGTTTCTTCTTCGTGTTCCGCCTCGCCATTGCCTGGGCAATGGCATTCCTGCTGTTCGTCATGGTGTGGAACGGAACGTTCAACGGCAATTCGCCGGATGGATTGTTCTTCCTGCTGTTCGTGATCACCCTGGGTTTCGTGATCGCCGGCGCGGTGTCGCATATCCGCCGCATCCGGCTGATCGCCGGTCGGATCGATCCGGGCACGCTGGCCAATCGCCATACGCGCCAGGTGGAGGTTCCCCTGGAAGCGGGCGAGGCCTTCGACCTGGTCGACGCGGCCATACGCGAACTGCCGCGTTCCGAAGAAATCGAAAGCGCGCGCGACAGCCTGCAGGTGCGTGCCAAGGTCACCCGCATCAATCCCTACAGCAACAAGGCACCGGGCCATTTCAATCCGCTGTACTGGATCCACATCAAGCGCAACCAGATCCTGGCCACGGTCACCCCGGGCGACGGCATCAGCAGCGTGAGCCTGGTCTGCGAACCGGAAAGCGGTGCGTGGAGCGACTGGTTCAAGGTGGACGACGGCACCAATCTCGAAAACGCCGAAGCCATCACCCGCGCCATCACCCGCCGGGTCGCCGAATACCGCCGCAACGAGCAGGCCGCCGCGCAACAGACGGTCACCGAGAAGGAACTGACCGTCGCCAAGCTGAGCCTGCTGCATGCGCAGGTGGAACCGCACTTCCTCTACAACACCCTGGCCAGCGCGCAGTACCTGACCCGTAGCGACCCGGCGCGTGCCGATGAAATGCTGGGCAACCTCATCACCTATCTGCGGCACTCGCTGCCGCGCACCGAGGATTCGCTGTCCACGCTGGGCGAAGAGCTGGAGCGTGCGCGCGCCTATCTGGAAATACTGAAGATAAGGATGGGTTCGCGCCTGGCGCTGCAGATTGAAGTCCCTGAAGCGCTGAAGACCATTCCGTTCCCGGCGATGATGCTGCAAACGCTGGTGGAGAACGCGATCAAGCACGGACTGGAACCCAAGTCGGGCGGCGGCACCGTGTGGATCATCGCGCGCACCGTCGAGGATTCGCTGGCAGTCACCGTCGCTGACGATGGTCAAGGTTTCAACGCCGGCAGCAGCGGCACCGGCATCGGCCTGAAGAACGTGCGCGAACGCCTGCGGTTGGCGTATGGGCAGGCGGCCTCGTTCGCCATCGTCGCCAACTTCCCCAGCGGCGTGGCCGCCACCATCAACGTACCGCTGCACACGCCGGAGGGCGGCCCCCATGCTTAAGTGCGTCATCGCCGAAGACGAAGAACTGCTGCGCAACGAACTTTCCAAGTTGTTGACGCAGGCCTGGCCTGGCCTGGAGATCGTCGCCGAATGCGAGGACGGTGGCGCCGCGCTCGAGGCCATCGCCGAATACCAGCCGGAAGTCGCCTTCCTCGACATCCGCATGCCCGGCCTGACCGGGCTGGAAGTCGCGACGGCGGCGGCCGAGGCCAGCCCCAAGACCCAGATCGTGTTCGTGACCGCCTACGACCAGTACGCCATCGACGCATTCGACAAGGGCGCGGTGGACTATCTGCTCAAACCGATCGCGCCGGAGCGGCTGGCGTCCACGGTGCAGCGGTTGCAGGCGCGCATTGCGCGGGGCAATCCGGACGCCGACGCATTGGCGGCCTTGATCGCGCAACTGGGAGCGCGCGCGCAGGCGCCGACGGTCGAACCGCTGGTGTGGATCACCGCCAGCGCCGGCAAGGACACGCGCCTGATCATGATCGACGATGTCGCCTACTTCCAGGCCGACCACAAGTACACCGTGGTGATGACCGCCGAAGGCGAATCGCTGCTGCGCAAGCCCATCCGCGAGTTGCTGGAAGTGCTGGACCCGAGCATCTTCAAGCAGATCCACCGCTCCACCATCGTCAACCTGAAAGCCATCGCTTCCATCGCGCGCGATGACACCGGCAAGGGCACGGTAAGGCTTAAGTCGCGGCCGGAAACGTTGACGGTCAGTCAGCCGTTCATGAGCCTGTTCCGCAACATGTAAACGGCGAGAACCGTCGATCGACTGGAATAACAATCCATGCGCACTGCACTCATCCTGTTGCTGCTTACAACGCTACCGGCCTGCCGAGGGCCGGGCACTACGATGTCGTCCTCGACCACCGACGAAGAAGGCGAGAGCGCTAGCTGGGCAGAGATATCCGACGGCAATGGTCTTTTCGAATGCCGCAAGAGTGTGACGGGGCGCTGCCACTACGTGCTTTACGTAGAGGAATGCGAAACGCCTCCCTCACGCAATGGTTGTCCCGTGCGCGTGGTCCAGCAGTTCGTTCTCCAAGCCGGGCAGAGCAGGCAGCTCAAAGGGCTGCCTGCCGAGGTACGTGCTTGCCAGAATCATGAAGCGATGCCGGTGGTGCCGGATTGCGGCCGCTCCTGATTATTCACGGGGTCCTACAGGTCATCGGCTAGCGTCTTTCATCCAATTCTTAGCGAGGAGAACGGGATGACTAAGATCGCCGAACGCGTGCATCAGGATCAGGTGGAAATCGCGCGGCTGGAGTCGCTGGTCGCCGACCTGGACGACGAGGCCATCGTGGAAGTGCTGCTGACCGACGGTACGCGTCGCAAGGGCACGGTTGTGGTGCGGCCTACTGTGCAGACTTTCCGCGATACGCAAGGCAACGAAGGAATCAATGCGCTGCTGCGCCTGGACGATCTGGAAGAACCGGGAAAGTCGCACTATCTCTGGCTGGATACTGTCGCCGAGGTCCACCACCTGGGCAGCGCTTGAGCGCTGTTCAACTGCCTGTGTATTCCAGTTCGCGCCGCTTCGCGGCACTTTCAACGGCCAATTCCAGCAACGCCATGACTTCAAGCGCTTCGGCAGGCGTCACCGGTGGCGCTTCGCCCGTGGTGATCGCGGCGTGCATGGCCTGGTAGAAGCGGCGGTAGTCGCCGGCCAGTCCGGGCACCGCGTTGATCCGTATGCCGTCCGCGCTGGCCTGATGCAGTTCGCCCGGACGCGGATCGCGGCCCCAATCGTTCGAGCCGGGAATCACGCCGTTGCGCATCGCCGCTTCCTGTCCATCCATGCCGTACTTGAGATAGCTGCCGCGCGTGCCGTGCACGGCGAAGCGCAGCTCGTTGGCCGGCACCAGCGATCCGCCATGCAACACCACGCGTTGTTTCGGGTAACGCAGCAGCACGTGGAAGTAATCGTCGGTCTGCGCGCCTTCGCGTTGCTTGCCGATATCGGCGAATAAGGACTGCGGCGGTCCGAACAGTTGCACGGCCTGATCCAGCAGATGCGGTCCCAGATCGAACCAGATTCCGGAGCCGGGCTGGTCGCGTTCGCGCCAACGGTCAGTCACTTCGGGCCGATAGCGGTCGAAGTGGGAATGGAATTCGCTGACCTCGCCCAGCACGCCGTTATCGACCAGCGAGCGCAAGGTCAGGAAGTCGGCATCCCAGCGCCGGTTCTGGAACACGCTGACCACCCGCCGCGCTTCAGCGGCGTGGGCGACTACGGCGCGCGCTTCAGCAATGTCCAAGGTGAAAGGCTTGTCCACGACCACATGCTTGCCGCGTGCGAGCGCGGCGTGCGCCAGCGGCGCGTGGGTGAGGTTGGGGCTGGCGATCACCACCAGGCCGATGTCATCTCCCGCGCAGGCCGCCTCCAGGTCGGGCACAACCCGCGCGTCGGGATGGTCCGCCAACACTTTCGCCGGATCGCTGGATACCACGGTGTGCAGGCGCAGCCCTGGCGTATGGGCGATGAGCGGGGCATGGAAAGCCTTGCCCACGAATCCGTAACCGACCAATGCGACGTTGATCTCCACGTGTGGCTTTGCCTTGAGTTGCCGAGAGAACGGCGGACAGTCTAATCCTGATGCGGTCGTCGTATGGCGATGTAACTGGCATCATGCGGCGACTCCATGGCATGGGCGGTTCGCATGAAGATCGTTCCGGCATTCGCGCTGGTGTTGTCGTTGCTCATGTCCACGTTGCTTCCTTCGGTAGCGATGGCCGAAGCGCCTACGGCCAATACCCGCGAGGGCAGGGTAGTGGGCAGCCGCATGGCGTCGCTGGACGTGTTCAAGGGCATCCCCTTCGCCGCGCCACCAGTCGGTGACTTGCGCTGGCGCGAACCGCAGGCAGCCGCGTCGTGGCCTGGTGTTCGCAGAGCCGATCGCTACGCCGCGTCCTGCATGCAGAAGACCGGCATCCCGGTGTCGGCCGGCGGCACTACTGGTGCGTTGAGCGAAGACTGTCTCTACCTCAACGTCTGGACGCCGAAAGCCGATGCCCAAAGGCGCCCGGTGATGTGTGGATACATGGCGGCGCGCTGGTATTCGGTTCGGGCAACATCGCGCTGTACGACGGCTCGGCGCTGGCCAGGCGCGGCGTAGTGGTGGTGAACATCAACTACCGCATGGGCGCGCTGGGATTCTTCTCGCATCCGGCCATCGACGACGGCCCCACGCCTGCGGCCAACTACGGTTTGCTGGACCAGATCGCCGCCTTGCGCTGGGTACACGACAACATCGCCGCCTTCGGTGGCGACCCGGCCAACGTCACCGTGTTCGGCGAGTCGGCGGGCGCGCAGAGCGTGCTGGCGCTGTACACCTCGCCATTGGCCAGAGGACTGTTCCACAAGGGCATCGCGCAGAGTCCCTACGGCATTCCTGGCCACACCCGTGCGAAGGCGCGTGAAGTCAGCGAACGGGTCGCCACCGCGGTTGGTCTTCCCGGTGCCGACGCCACCGTCGCGCAGCTGCGCGCGATACCGGCCACGCGATTCTTCGAACTGGGCGACAAGGGCCCCACCCTGGCGCCGGGTTTCGTGATCGGCGATGCCGCCCTGCCGCGTCCCATCCTGGACGCATTCCAGGACAAGGCGCAGGCACCGCTTCCCCTGATCATCGGCAGCAACAGCGACGAAGCGACGGTGGCCATGGCATTCGGCGTGGACCCGGCAGCGGTGGTGAAGAAATTCCGTGCGGCGAAGTTCCTGCTGGAGCGACTCTACCCGGGCGTCACCGATGACGCGCAACTCGGGCGTGAAACCGTTCGCGATGTGGTGTTCACCACCTTCGCGCGCCGCATCGCCTATCTGCATTCGCAATCGGCGCCCACCTGGCGCTACTACTTCAGCCACCTGCAACAGGGCCTGCGCGGCAAGGCGCCCGGGGTGGGGCACGGCGGTGAGATTCCATTCGTCATGGATACCGGCGTCAGCTGCGCCTGCCTGACGGTGCCGTTCACGGCCGCCGACAGCGCATACGCCAGACAGGTGGGCGACTACTGGGTGGCGTTCGCCCGTGCCGGCAAGCCCGCGGTGCCCGGCGCGCCGGTGTGGGCGCAGGACAACGTGCGCGACGCGCGAACACTGGAATTCGGCGCAACCACGGTGCCGCGCAAGGATTTCATGAAGAAGCGGCTGGAGGCTTTTGTGGTGATCCTGAAGACGCTGGATGTGTTCCTGCGGTGACAGGGCCTGCAGCTTGGTAGCCGGGAACCGGGTGCTGGCCTTTTGCCGTTATGCACGGGTTGGCAGGGGAACGTTTACGATCCGCGCATGTTTTCGCCTCTTCTTTCCCCTGCCTTGCCGGCCTTCCTCCTGCTGCTGTCGTTGCTGGCCAGCGGCAATGCCGAAGCGCGCACCATCTACCGCTGCGTGCGTAGTGGCACGGTGAGCCTGTCGACTGCTCCCGAACCCGGCTCCAAATGTGAAGCCAAGCAGGTCGAGGACGATCCGGCCAAGGCGCCCAACCTGTGGGGATCGATGGGCGTGTTCAGCGGCACGCTGTACCAGCGCGAGCAGGACGGCGTCATGGTCTACGGCACGCGCAACCTGCCGGGTTCCACGGTGTATCTGAAGTTCACCGTGCAGACGCCGCCGGGCGAACCCGCGCACCCTGGCTTGGGCAAGGTGGGCAAGCCGCGCCTGGATGCGTATGCAAAGCAGTTCAAGGCCGCGGCCAAGGCCACCGGCGTGGACGATGCCTGGCTGCGTTCCATCGCCCATGCCGAAAGCGGTTTCGATGCCAATGCGTTGTCGCCCAAGGGTGCGCAGGGCGTGATGCAGCTGATGCCCGAGGTGTCGAAGGAATACGGCGTGGTCGATCCGTATTCCTCGGTCGAATCGATCAATGCCGGCGCACGCCATCTGAAGTTGCTGCTGAAGCGTTACCAGAACGATCTGATCCTGGTGGCCGCCGCCTACAACGCGGGCATCGGCGCGGTTACGCGCTACAAGGGCGTGCCGCCGTATGCCGAAACGCAGGCCTATGTGGATAAAGTGCTGGCCCTGCACCAGCGCTATCGCGAGGCGTTGGGCACCGCGCCGCTGAAGCCGGCCGATGCGACGCCGTGGGCTCCCGTGGTTCCGAAAGCCGCGGCGAAAGCCAAATAGCCGTCGCCACAGAGACAAGCAACCTCGGCAACGCCCAAACGTCGTAGAGCGCAGCTTGCTGCGCTCCTCCGTATCCTCACATCACGTTCGAGAAGCAGCGGGGCAAGCCCGGGTCTACGACGGTGCGTGAACCATGAACATCGGCAACGCCTGCCCTCGTAGAGCGTAGCTTGCTGCGCTCCCACGTATTCCGACGCCGCATTCGACAAGCAGCGGGGCAAGCCCCGCTCCACGTCAAGCGATCAAGACTTCGGGCTGAGCTTCAACAGCTTGGCGCCGCTACCGTCTTCCAGCAGCCACAGATTGCCGTCCGGGCCCTGCTCCACTTCGCGGATGCGCTGGCCCATGTCGTAGCGCGCCGCTTCGCGCGCCTGGGTGCCATTCAACTCGATCCGCACCAGCGACTGCGACGACAATCCGCCGATGAAGGCGTTGCCGTTCCAGTCGGGAAAAGCGCTGCCCGAATAGATCATCAGGCCGGCCGGCGAAATGACCGGGTTCCAGGTGACTTTGGGCGCCTCGAATTCGGGGCGGGTGTCGTGATCGGGAATGTCGCGGCCGTCGTAGTGATTGCCGTTGGAGACAATGGGATAGCCGTAGTTCTTGCCGCGTTCGATCAGATTGAGTTCGTCGCCGCCCTTGGGACCCATCTCCTGTTCCCACAAGCGTCCCTGCGCGTCGAAGGCGATACCCAGGGGATTGCGCTGGCCGAGCGACCAGACCTGCGCGGCGACACCGCCCTGGTCGGCGAACGGGTTGTCGGAGGGCACGCTGCCGTCGTCGTTGAGGCGGATGATCTTGCCCAGGTTGGAGGCCATGTCCTGCGCCGGCGTGAACTTCTGCCGTTCGCCGGAGGTGATCCACAGCTTGCCGTCAGGGCCGAAGGCGATGCGATGGCCGTAATGGCCCTGTCCGGTCACCTTGGGTACCTGGCGCCACAGCACCGACAGGTCGGTCAGTGCGCCGCCGCCCTGGTTGTCGAGGACCAGTTTCGCGCGCGCGACCACGCCACCGCGGACATCGCCGTCACCGGCTTCGGCGTAGCTCACGTACACGAGGCCGTTGCTGGCGAACTGCGGATGCAGCACCACATCGCCGAAGCCGCCTTGCCCGCCATAGGCGACTTCAGGCACACCCGTGACGTCGCCGACCTTGTTGTCCTTGGGCGTCTTGCCCAGCGCGACCAGTTTCAGCGCACCTTTTTTTTCGGTGACCAGCAGGCGGCCGTCGGGCAGGAAAGTCATCGCCCAGGGCTCGTTGAAGCGTCCCGCCTCGGTCACCTGGAAAGGCAGCGAGGAACTGGCCGAGGAATTGGCGGCAGTCTTCGATGTATTCGGTTCCTGCGCGGTGCAACCAGTGGCGAAGGCGCCGAGAAGCAGGGCGCTGCAGACAACCGGGGTCAAGGTTCGGGTCATTGGGGTTCCATGGCGAGGGAGTGGAATCTGGTCCCTATTCTGCACAATGACGGTAAAGACCATGTCGCCGTGACGAATGCGCATCGCCTCGGAACAGGAAAGCCCACCTCATCGCGGGTGGTTTCATCCACAGGAAGTGACCTCCGGCACCTAGATCGCCACCTGCCCAATGCGCATCATGGCCGCGTTTCCACGGAGATCGCCCCATGCCTGCCATGACCTTGCCTGCACTGACTCCTTATCTGGCTACGGCCGGTATCGGCTGGCTGTATTACCGCCGTATCCGTCGCAGTTTTGGCCGGCAGGCCTGGCAACCCAAGCGCACGATTGCCCGGCTGATCCTGGTGTCGCTGGTGATGCTGGCGCTGGTTGCGGCTGCAGTCTTCCTGCCGCACGTGGGACCTGGCATCGCGCTGGGGGCGTTGATCGGTGTTGCGCTGGGCGTGTTCGGGCTGCGCCACACGCGGGCCGAAAGCATTGAAGGAAAACGCTACTACACCCCCAATCCATGGATCGGGGGCGGGCTTACCTTGTTACTGCTGGGGCGTGCGGCCTGGCGCTGGTCGCAAGGCGCGTTCTCGGACGGCGCGCAGATGGCCGGTCAGGCCAGTCCACTGACCATGGGTATCGCGGCAACGCTGATTGCCTATGCAGTGGTTTACAGCAGCGGCCTGCTTGTACGGATGGGGAAGTTGAAGCAACTGTCGTCGGCCGCGCCCTAGACTTCGGCATCGCTGCTCGGTGCAGTTGGCGCTGGACTCCTGTTCAAGTCAGCGCGCTGGTGCCTTCATAAGGCAAGGGCGTGGCGCCGACCGCGATGAGTGCGGCTTCTGCGGCCGGGAGCTGTTCGTCTTCCGCATCCAGTACCACCAGGATCCGCCCCGCCGCGATTTCTTCCTCGAACTTGCGCCGCACCGGGTCTTCCACGGTCGATCCCACCAGTGCCGACACCCAGGTCCCAACCGCCGCGCCGCCCACGGTCAGCAAAGCGGCCCCTGCCAGGGTCACGCCCAGCGGTGGAAACGCGATGGCGACCAGTCCTGCCAGTAATCCAGCCGCGCCGCCGCTGGCTGCGCCGCGCAGGGCGGCGGGCATGAAGTCAGTGGACGCATCCTTGTGGCGGTCGGGAATGGAATCCAGCTCGATGTCCGGCCGCGCGATCAGCGACAGATTGTCGGTGCCCAGCCCGGCTTCGCGTACGGCACGGACGGCATCCTGGGCAGTGGAGAGATCGGGAACACTGAATACGTGGCGTATCTGCATGGGACTGGGCCTGCGACGGGGATGGTTCCATCTAACCGGCCTGCCGGTTAGGCATGCGTGATGGGTCGCGTACCGCAATGAGAGAGAATGAATGCCAGTGCCACTTCCGATGATGCCGATGCAAACCATCGAAACGATCCATTGTCCGTACTGCGGCGAACCCATCGACCTGTTCATTGATGGCTCGGTCGAAGAACAGCAATACGTTGAGGACTGCACCGTGTGCTGCCGGCCGATCAACGTGGCAGTGAGCGTGTCGGAAGAGGGCGACATCGAGGTTCGCGCCTGGGCGGAAAACGAAGCCTGAGGTTCAGCACCAGGCTGGTGAGTCCTGTATCGGCAAGTTCCTGGCATCCACCCGGGCTTGCGCTAGAGTGCGTCATCTCCTGAACGGGCCGCGTCGATGACTCCTTTGCTTGACCGGTGCACAGCACACGGTGGCCGTCGATGAACCTGCCGCTGCATCTGGGGTTCCTGGGTGCCGTGGAAGCCGGCTTGATCGCCTTGCTGATCGGCGTGCTTGCGTTCCTGTTCTGGCGCTGGCTGATGCGTGTGACCGGCGGAAACATCGGACACGCACTGGGCTGGGCCTGCGTAACCGCTGTGATCGTATCTGGCGGCATCGACATGTGGAATCTTTTCTACCTGAGCATGATGAAGATGGAGTCGCCGCTATACGCGCGGCTGGCTCTGCAGGGAATACACGATGCCGAGTCTCTCGGCGCGCGCGTGGTCTGTGAATTTGCCGGCGCATTGACCGGTGTGGCAATTGGTTGGCATTGGTTCAGCGATGGATTTCGTGAAAAAAACGTTTCCGAATCCACCGAAAACGATCATCGGAAGCATTGAAAGAAACGACTGCGTCACGTTGGAACGAACGCGTTACCTTCGACTCACCCGTCGCTAACGAAGCGACTAGCGGCTTCATTCGATGTTGTGGTTAAAAGCGCGTTCAATACCGATTTCGCGCCGGTAGGCGATTCAGCCAAGCCTGTGCATGGTGGGGCCGTGCGACGAAACGCACTCCCATATATCCACGGAGTAACGACGATGAACAACCGCAACCGCAAGCCACTGATCGCTCTGGTCGCTCTTTCTGCCGCATTGGCGATGCCCATGGCATTCGCGCAGGACGCGACGACTGAAGACGCAGCGCAGCCGCAGACCGAACAGACCCAGCCGACGCCGACTGAGAGCACGGCGGAAAGCGCGACCGGCGCCACCAGCCAGCCGGCCGAGCAGGCGACCTCCGCTGCTTCCAGCGGCAAGCAGGGTTGGGATGACGTCGATGTCGACAAGGACGGCGCCATCAGCAAGCAGGAAGCGTCGGCCAATGCGGGTCTTTCGCAGGTGTTCGACCAGGCTGATGGCAATGCCGACGGCAAGTTGACCGCTGACGAATACAAGGCCTTCGTGAGCAAGAACTACAGCGATCCGAAGACCAAGTAATCCACGGCAGCAATTCCAAGTGAACGGGAAAGGGCGGCGCAAGCCGCCCTTTCCTTTGTCCGGCGATCCATGGGGGACGCCTGTGGTCGGGTTCGGGTACTGCCGGCGCGTCGATGCTGTGCGTCCCGCTGGTATCCTGCCTGCCATAACCGGAGGCAAGGACAGATGGCGGCTGGAATCAGTTGGGTTGGATTCGACGGCGACGATACCCTGTGGAAGAGCGAGGACTATTACCGCGCCGCTGAAGTGGAATTCGAGAACATCATCGGCCAATACATCGATCTGACCGATGCGCGCACCTTGCAGCATCTGCTGGAGGTCGAGCGCCGCAACCTGCGCATCTTCGGCTATGGCGCCAAGGGCATGACCCTGTCGATGATCGAATCGGCCGTGCAGCTGACCGGGGAACGCATCAGTGCGAAGGACATCCATCGCGTGATCGAGATCGGACGGGCTACGCTGCAGCATCCCGTGGAAGTCATCGACGGCATCCGCGAGGCGGTGCAGGCGATCGCGGCACGCCACGAAATCGTGCTCATCACCAAGGGAGACCTGTTCCATCAGGAATCCAAGATCGAACAGTCCGGGCTGGCCGACCTGTTCCATCGCATCGAGGTGGTGTCGGAGAAAGATCAGAAGACCTATGCGCGCGTGCTGCGCGAACTGGACACCACCGCCGACCGCTTCGTGATGGTGGGCAACTCGCTACGTTCCGATATCGAGCCGGTGGTCGCGCTGGGCGGCTGGGGCGTCTATGTGCCGTACCACATCACATGGGCGCACGAGGCCGAGCACGCCATCGCCGACGGCGAACCGCGCATGCTGCAGGTCGAGTCGGCGTGGGAGCTGGACGGAGCATTGGACCGAATCGTAGCCCTGGCCGGCCAATGAAACGTTCTGCCCCAGATGCACGCAGTGACCCGAAATGCGCGCACCTGCGCATGTCGCAGCTGCTTCGCCTTGAGCCTGCAACTGACGGCGGCGTATGCTGGCCCCGGTTATTTCGGGAATGAACATGTTGAGGTCGATAGCACCGACATCGGGTTGCGGGAAGCCTTTGCACGGCGCGTCCACGCGTGGGTCGCGCTGGCGTAATGCCTGCTTGCTTTCTGTGTTGCTGTCCCTGTTCTGCGTATTTGGACTCGACACCGCAAATGCACAGGATGAAGTCTCTTTCCAGCCAGCCAGTGGCGATGCCTGGATAGACCGGCATCTCGCCGACATGAACGACTACGCCGCGCGCTATCCGCAGAGCTTCGTGGATGAAGTGTCGCGTTATTACTCCGTGCCGCGCGCGTACGTCGAAGGATTGCTGCTGCAGCCAGCCTGGAAACCGGGTGATGTGTTCATGGCCTGCGCCCTGGGCCAGATCCTTGCCCAGCCGTGCCGGAAGGTGGTGCGCGAATGGTCGCGCGACCATGCGGAAGGTTGGCAGGGCGTGAGTGCGCGGTTGCAGCCGACGCCAGCGCCTCCTATTCATCGGGAGCTGCGCAAGGATATCCGCGAGAGCTATGCGCGTTGGGCGCGTCCGTTGGTGAAATGAAGCCGTCGGGGCGTTATTCGACGGGCGGCTTCTTGCGGTAGGTGATCAGCAGGACCAGGTCCGCCTCGCCGGTCTGGCGGATGGCATGCGTACTGCCGGGACGGGTGAGCATGGCGTTGCCTGCAGCCACTGCATACTCCTTTCCGTCCAGTGTGTAGATGCCGGTGCCGCCGATGACATAGTAGATCTCGTCCTTGTCGTGCTGGTGGAAGCCGATACCGGCCCCGGCATGCAATACACGCTTGCGGAATTCGAACGACATATCCGGCGCATCCTTGAAGAACGGATAGGCCGTGGTTTTACCCGCGCCACCATGCGGTCCTGGCTGGGACACTGCAATCTCGCGCTCATGCACGACCAGCGAAGGAGCCGGTTGCGTGGTGCGGTCCTGCAACGCGGTCGGCGATGCACCGCAGTCCGTATCGCGCACGACGTGTTTGCCAATGGCCGGGTCGAGCGCTTTCCAGCCACCCACTACCAGGCAGGCGACGGCATAGGCGCCACGCGTCTGGAAATGGGTGTCGTCGGTCTGCTTCTGTTCCGGCACGTGCATGAAGAACGCCTTGGACGGCTCATCGCCCAGCGCGCGCAGCCAGTTCATGCTGGCGGCGGTGAGGTCGATCAGGCCTACGTTTTCACGGTTGGCCAGGTCGCGCACTGATTGCGAATAAAGGCCGTGCGTATCCAGCAACTGGCCGTGATCGAACTTCCGGCGTGCCACCGGCGTGATCAGGATGGGTGTAGCGCCGCGTTCGCGTGCCAGTGTTACATAGCGCATCAGCCATTGCGGATAGGCCTGCAAAGGTTCGTTGTAACGGGTGGGGTCTTCGATCTTCTCGTCGTTGTGTCCGAACTGGATCAGCAACACGTCGCCTTTGCGCAGGTCCTTGGCGATCCCATCCAACCAGCCCTGCTCTACGAAGCTGCGCGCGCTGCGTCCGCTTTGCGCGTGGTTACGCACTTCCCAGGTTGCGTCCAGATAACTGTGGAGTACCTGTCCCCAGCCTTCGCGCGGCGCCCGCTCCGGGCCATAGGCGCTGGCGGTGGAGTCGCCGGCGATGAAGACGCGCCGCACGGGTTCGGCGGCAAAGGCAGAGCCATAAGCGGCCAGCAGGATCAAGCACAAAGCCAACTGTTTCAGCATGCCTTTTCCCCGAGAATTCCGTAGGAGCGACGCGAGTCGCGAAGGGCTTTCCGATTAAAGCTTCATCGCGACTTGCGTCGCTCCTACGGCATTGCCGAAATCAAACAGGATCAGCGCGCCAGCCAGCCGCCATCGACCGGGATGACCGCACCATTGACGTAGTCCGAAGCGCGCGAAGCCAGGAACACGGCCGTGCCGCCCAGGTCAGCCGGCTCGCCCCAGCGATTGGCCGGAATGCGGTCCAGGATCGACTTGTTGCGATCCGCGTCGGCGCGCAGTTGCGCGGTGTTGTCGGTGGCCATGTAGCCCGGTGCGATGGCGTTGATGTTCACGCCCTTGGCTGCCCATTCGTTGGCCAGCAGACGGGTGATGCCGGCGATGCCGGATTTGCTGGCGGTGTAGGAGGGCACCCGGATGCCACCCTGGAACGACAGCATGGACGCGATGTTGATGATCTTGCCGTGGCCCTGGGCGATGAAATGCTTGCCGGCCGCCTGCGACATGAAAAAGGCGCCCTTGATGTTGACGTTCATCACGTCGTCCCAATCCTTCTCGCTGAACTCCACCGCATCGGCACGACGGATCAGTCCGGCGTTGTTGACCAGAATGTGCAATCCGCCCAATCCCTTCACCGTCTCGGCGACGATGCGTTCGACCGGCTCGATGCTGCTGAGGTTGGCCTCGATGTTGAGGAAGCGACGACCCAGCGCCTTTACCTTCTCCTCGGTCTCGGTGGCGGCAACTATGCCCGCACCGGCAATGTCCGCACCCGCCTCGGCCAGTGCAATCGCGATGCCCTGGCCCAGACCCGTATTGGCGCCGGTGACCAGCGCGACTTTTCCTTCCAGACTGAATGCGTTGCTTGCCATGTGTTTCCCCTCGGTGGGATGCGTGGTGTCTTTCGTAGCGCGGAGCTTGCTCCGCTGCTTCTGGTTTGCAGATAAGGCGGCAGCCGAGCAAGCTCGGCTCTACAAAGGCAAAATCGGCTCTACTTCAGTTGGCAGATATCGAGCACGTTCATGTCGGTGTAGTCCAGGTTCTCGCCGCCCATCGCCCAGATGAAGCAGTAGTTGCTGGTACCCGAGCCCATGTGGATAGACCACGGCGGCGACACCACCGCTTCGCCATCGGCGACCACGATGTGGCGCTGCGCGTCAGGCTCGCCCATGAAGTGGTAGATGCGGTCGTTGTCGCCCAGGTCGAAGTAGAAATAGACCTCGCTACGGCGGTCATGCAGATGCGGCGGCATGGTGTTCCACACGCTGCCGGTCTTGAGCACGGTCAAGCCCAGCAGCAACTGCGAGGACTGGCAGGTGGCCGGCACGATGTACTGGTAGATGGTGCGTTCGTTGCTGGTTTCCAGCGAACCGCGTTCCAGCGATACCGCATTGGCAATGGCCAGCTGCTTGGTCTCGAAGCGTGCGTGCGCGGGCGTCGAGGTCAGGTAGAACTTCGCCGGGTTGGCCGCGTCGCTGGACTCGAAGCTCACGTCCGCGCTGCCCATGGCCACGTACAGGCCATCCTTCGGCCCAAGCGTGTAGGCGGTGCCATCGACGGTGACCTTGCCTTCGCCGCCGCCGACGTTGATCACGCCCAGTTCGCGACGCTCCAGGAAGGGTTTCCCCGCCGCCGAGGCCGGCTCGGTCTGGCGCGGTAGCTCGACGGGCTTGGACACCGGTGATACGCCACCGATGACAAAGCGCTCGTTGTGCGAATAGTTCAGTTGCACGGTGTCAGCCACGAACAGACCGCTGATCAGGTAGCGGTCGCGCAACTGGTCGTTGCTGGCGCCGTCCATCATGTCGGGGTGGGTGGCGTGATAGGTCTTGCAGTACATGGTCGACTCCGTGTGGGGGCGATGGGTGTGGCACCCGGATTGAGGTGATTCTAAGCCCTATGGTAACCGGTGTCATTTCGCAGTGCGTCAGGAAGAGGCAGAAGGGAAAATGACTAGGCAGGTCGGGGTTGCTTTGCCCCCTTTGGTAAAGGGGGCTACAGGGGGATTTGCTCTTGCTTCAGAGCAAGATCAAGAGCAAATCCCCCTCAATCCCCCTTTTCCAAAGGGGGAGGCCAGCTCACGGCCAAGCCCAAGTGCATGGATGTATGCATGCTCATTCAGGAGGCTGGCAGGAATCGCGGATGACCAGGTGCGGGCGCACGCTGGCGGTGGACACCGTGGCTGATGCTTCCGGCTGGACCAGCATCGAAGCGGCCAGACGTCCGGTATCGCGCGTGGGTCGGCGCACGCTGGTCAGCGAGGGCCACAGTCTTGAAGCCAAGGGGCTGTCGTCGAAACCGACGACGGACAGCTGCTGGGGAATGCTGATACCCGAACGCATCGCGACCTTGTACACGCCGGCCGCCATCTCGTCGTTGCCGGTGAAGATCGCCGTGGGTCGCTGTTTGCCGGCCAGCAGTTTCTCCGCGGCCGCCACGCCGGACTCGAAGGTGTAGCCCGCCTCGACGATGCGCGACTTCGGCAGCTCCACGCCGGAACGTTTGAGCGCGTCGACGAAGCCCGCGGTGCGTTCCAGCGACGACCGATAGTTGGTGGGACCGGTGATCAGCGCGATGTCGCGGTGGCCCAGCATCTGCAGATAGTCGGCGGCTTCAGCGGCTCCGTCGCGGTCGTGGGTCACCACCATGCGCGACATGTCGTCCATCGCCACCGGGGCGATGCGCACATAGCGGCAACCGATTTCCAGCAGCATGTCGGCCAGCGCCTGGTCCTCGGACACGCGTGGCACCAGCATCACCCCATGCAGTTTCTGTTGCTGGACGAAGCGGCGCACGCCATCGATGTAGTTGGGGCTGCGGCTGTCGCAGGGATGCACGACCAGTTCGAAACCCGAATCGCGCATCGCATCCAGCGCGCCGTACTGCAGGTTGACGATGTACTGCGCGGTCGGATTGTCGTAGACCATGCCGACCAGGAACGACTTGCGGAACGCGAGTCCACGCGCCATCGGGTCGGGCGAATAGCCGACCTCGCGCATCAGCGCTTCGACCTTCTCACGCGTGTCCTTACGCACCAGTGGCGAGTGGTTGATGATCCGTGAGACGGTCTTCTTGGAAACGCCGGACAGCCGGGCGATGTCGTTGATCGTCGATGCCTTGCCCGGCTTTGGCGCGGGAACGGGTGTTTCGGGCTTCTTGCGCGCGGGCATGGGGGTCGGTGTCGGGAGGTGAGGACGGGATTCTAGCCCGCGGCGAGCGATACGGACGCTTACGGCACGCGGGAGGTCGGAGTGGGAAGGCGGTGCGATGCCGGTCCTGCCGGCGGTGGCTGGCGCTGGCCGCGCCTCACGACCTCAGCAGGTGCGGCAGCCACAGCGAAAGCTCGGGCACGAAGGTCACCACCAGCAACACGCCCAGGCCAGCCAGCCAGAACGGCCAGATGCTCTTCATGCTTTCGGCCACGGTGATCTTGCCGATGGCGGTGCCGATGAACAGCACCGAGCCTACCGGTGGAGTGACCAGGCCGATACCGCCGGTAAGCACCAGAACCAGTCCGAAGTGGATGGGATCGATGCCGTAGGCCTTGGCCACCGGCAGGAAGATCGGCGTGCAGATCAGGATCATCGGCGCCAGGTCCATGAAGGTGCCCAGCAGCAACAGGATCGCAACGATCATCAACAGCACCATGTACTTGTTGTGCGCGAACGATTCCAGCAATTCCACAGCCGCCGCAGGTACCTGCAGATACGCAAGCAGCCAGCCGAAGACCGCCGCCGTGGCGATCACGAACAGGATCACGCCGGTCGTGCGCGCGGCGTGCGTCACGGTGGCGAAGAACTCGCGCCAGCCCAGCTGGCGGTACAGCACGCTGGTGACCAGCAGCGCGTACACCACGGCGATGGCCGCGCTCTCCACTGCGGTGAAGATGCCGGCGCGGATGCCGACGAAGATCAGCGCGACCAGTCCCAGCCCGGGCAGTGCGGAGACCAGGCGCTTCAGCACAGCCGGGAAGCCCGGGAAAGCTTCGACGCCATACCCACGACGGCGTGCGATCAGCCATCCGGTCACCATCAGCACAACGGTCATCAGCAGCGCCGGCACTATACCGGCGGCGAACAGGTCGGCGATGGAAAGCCCACCGCCGGCAGCAGCCGAAAACAGGATCAGGTTATGCGAAGGCGGCACCAGCAGCGCCACCAGCGCGGCGGTGATGCTGACGTTCACCGCGAAGTCGCGGTCGTAGCCGCGCTTGATCATCTGCGGAATCATGGTGCCGCCCACCGCCGATACATCGGCGATGGCCGAACCCGACACGCCACCGAAGAACAGCGATGACAGGATGCTCACCTGGCCCAGGCCGCCGCGCAGGCGACCAACCAGCGAGGCGGCCAGGCTGATGAGACGCTCGGATATACCGCCGCGCATCATGATTTCACCGGCGAAGATGAAAAGCGGAATCGCGATCAGCGAAGCCGAGCCCGTGCCTGAAGAGATCTGCTGGACCAGCACGATCGATGGCAGGTCCAGATACAACAAGGTGACCAGCGAGGCAGCGGCCAGCGCATAGGCAACCGGCACGCCGATCAGCAGCAGGATGGCGAAAAGACCGAAGAGAATGGCGATACCCATGGCTTACAGCGCTCCTTCCGTGGCGGGCGAGCGCAGCGCCTCGATCAACTGATTGACCGCGAACAGCACCATCAATCCGCCTCCCACCGACAACGGCAGGTAGTTGATGCTCTGCGGCAGGTTCGCGCCAGCGGCCGGAATGTCCAGCCCATCCAACAGCAGAATCCCGCCCCACCAGGCGATGGTTGCGCCGATGACCATGATCACCAGCGGCGGAATCATCGACAGAAAACGCTGCGCCGTTGTTCCCAGCGAGTTGGCCAGCAGATAAAAGCCGAAATGCCGCCTGGTGTGGACCCCGGCAGCTGCGGCCAGGCTCATCGCGGTACTGAGCAGCAGCAGGGTCACCGGTTCGGTCCAGCTGGGCGAGTCGTTGAGCACGTAGCGGGCAATGACCTGCCAGCCTTGTACCACCACCAGCCCCAGCAGCGCGGCAGCGGCAATGGCGATGGCGATATTGGAAACCAGTTCGATGCCGCGTTGCAGCGGCGTGGGTAGCGGCATATCGGGAGAAGCAATGGATTCCGGCATCGCGGTCTACTCAGGTCAGGCGAGGTCGCGGATGCGACGGTAAAGTGAGTCGAGCTCTGGCTTGCGCAGATAGTCCTTTAGCAGCGGCGCAGAAACACGCTTGAAGGCTTCCAGGTCCACCTCGTTGACACGGACGCCGTAGTCCACCACGGCCTTGCGCGCGGCGGCATCGGATTCGTCCCACAGTGCGCGCATCACGCCGACGGACTCGCGCGCGGTGGCGATCATCAGCTCGCGATCGTCGGGAGTCAGCGCAGCCAGGCTGCGCTTGGAGATCAGCAGCACATCCGGTGCGTAGGAGTGATCGCTTTGCGACCAGTACGCCGCCGCCTCGAAATGGCGGCTGGAATGGAAGCTGCGCATATTGTTCTCCGCGCCGTCGATCATGTGCGTTTCCATGCCCGAGAAAACTTCGCCCAGCGCCAGTGGCGTGGGATTGGCGCCAAACATGCGCAGCATGCGGATGAAGATGTCCGACCCCGGAACGCGGATCTTCAGTCCGTGCAGGTCGGCCGGGGAGATGATCGGTCGGCGTGCGTTGTAGAAGCAGCGCGCGCCGGAATCGTAGATGGCCAGGCCCACCAGTCCACGCTGCTCGAACCCGCGCAGCACGGCATCGCCCACGCCCTCGTCCATCGCGCGACGCATATGCGCCACCGAGTCGAAAACGTACGGCAGGCACAACGCCTCGGTCAACGGGAATGCGTTGTTCAGCGCGCCGGAATAGACGCGGGTCATGTCGATGGCGCCGTAGCGCGCCATGTCGATGGCTTCCGACTCACGACCCAGTTGTCCGGAATGGTACTGGCGGATGCGAAGGCGGCCCTGGGTTTCGCGTTCCAGCGTCTCGCCTATCCAGCGCACCGCCTGCACGGTCGGGTAGTCCTTCACGTGCACATCGGTGGCGGTGAGTACGTGGTTGGCAGGCGTTGCCGCCAGTAGCGGCAGGCCGGTGACGGGGGCCGCGCAGGCCAGGCCGAGGCCAGTCAGGAATCTGCGACGCTCCATCACCCTTCAGCCTTGAAGTTGCTGTCGGTGGCCGCCTGCGCACGACAGGTGATGTCGCCATAGCCGTTGAAGCGGATGCATGCCGACTGGCCAACGATGATGTCGTGGATGCCGGTCGCATTGCCCGTGGCGATCAGATTGCCTTTCTTCAGTGGACGTCCGCGCTTGGCTGAGCGCGACAGCGCGAATGCATAGGCCGTGCGCAATCCACCAGGAAGCATGGTGGCGCCGCCATTGCCGACTTGCTGGTCTTCGATCAAGGTCTGGCAGGTCAACTCCGGTTCCGGAATCGACAGCCAGTTCTCGATTTCTGCGCCGAGTATCAAACCGTTGTTGTTGCCGAAATCCGACACTACTACGCGTGGTCCCAACAGGTTGATGGTCGCCAGGGGACTGCTGGCCACTTCAACGCCCAGATGCAGGGTTGCCGGCAGCTGCGCCGCTTCTTCGGGTGTCCAATCGGTCTTGCCGATGGGCGCATCGGCCTGCAACCGCAGCACGTACTCGGCTTCCACCGCGGCAAAGCCGCCCTGGAAGACCGGGAATGCGACTTCGCCTGCCGCGGCATCGAACAGATGCCTGGCAAAGATCGGTCCCAGCAGGCGGTCATCGCCGGAGTCGTCGCGCTTCTCGGCGGCGATGAAGCCGACCTTCCAGCCCACAACCGTATCCGGCCAACTTGCAATCGCAAGATCCTGCACCTGGTAGGCGGTCACCAGATCAATGGGAATGCGGCCGGGAAAGTCAGGCAACGACGCGCCTTGCGAACGCGCCTGCACGAAGCGGCTCGCAATGTCGGCAAGATCCGCCGATCCGGTTGATGTTTCTTGAACGTGATCGCCGGTGCTCAATCGGCCTCTCCCAATTGGTCTGGTTTGTTGCACTGCCCGATGGACAGCAGGTCGATGGCTTGTATATGGTAAACCGGTGTCATTTACAATACGCAGTGCCGCAAACCGATCACGGTCTCCGGCGTATAACGTTCATTCTTGGGAGGGAGAACCAATGAAGTTCATTCAAGGCTTGCGCCTGTTTGCGGGTCGGCCATTCGTGCTGGCGCTGACTGTCGCGTTCTGCGCGATGGGTAATGCTGCGGTCGCGGCCGAATCCACCCGGGCGTTGGCTTTCCCCGGCGCGCAGGGCTGGGCGGCGCATGCCACTGGCGGGCGTGGCGGCAAAGTCGTGCGGGTGACGACGCTGGCCACGGAAGGACCGGGTTCCTTCGCCGAAGCGGTCAATACCAAAGGGCCGCGCATCGTAGTGTTTGAAGTGGGCGGCATCATCGACTTGGGCACCAAGACCCTGCGCATCACCGAGCCCGACCTGACCATCGCCGGCCAGACTGCGCCGGCACCAGGCATCACCTTGATTCGCGGTGGCCTGGATATCGCCACCAGCAACGTCATCGTCCGGCACCTGCGCGTGCGTCCCGGCGATGCCGACAAGCCGAAACGCAGCGGATTCGACTTCGATGCCATTTCCACCGTGGCCGGCAAGGACATCATCGTCGACCACTGCTCGTTGACCTGGGCCACCGACGAAGGTCTGTCCGCGTCGGGGCCGCGCTTCGTGGCCGGCGGCAAGAACACCGAGGACTTCCGCAACGGCACCTCGCGCCGCATCACCTTCAGCAACAACCTGATCGCCGAAGGTCTGGCGCATTCCAGCCATGGCAAGGGGGAGCATTCCAAAGGCACGCTGGTGCACGACCATGTGCAGGACATCCTGATCGTCGGCAACCTGTACGCGCACAACTACGAGCGCAATCCGCTGTTCAAGGCGGGCGTGCATGGGCAGGTGATCAACAACCTCATCTATAACCCGGGCGTGCGCGTGGCGCACTACAACCTGATTGCCGAGGAATGGATCGGGCATGACTACGAGCGGGGCGAAATGGTGCTGCGCGGCAACGTGGTGCGCGCCGGTCCCAGCACCAGGGAACTCGCCTTCTTCATGATCGGCGGTTCGGGCGATGTCGATCTGTATGCCGAAGACAATCTGCTGGTTGATCGCCTCGGCGACAAGACCATCCAGAAGCTGGGCAGCTACACCACCACGCCGGTCAGGGTGAACGAATTGAAGACGCCACCCGCGCTGCCTTTCGGCGTCAAGCTGATGGCCTCGCCGCAGGTGCAGGATGCGGTCATCGAAACCGCCGGTGCGCGCCCGTGGGACCGCGACCTCATTGACCGCCGCATCGTCGCCGACGTGATCGAAGGGCGCGGTGAAATCATAGACAGTCAATCGCAGGTCGGCGGCTATCCGAAATACAAGGAAAGCCGCAAGGCCTTCGTGGCTGCGGATTGGGACATGGACACGATGGAACCGCGCAAGCCCTACGAGCGCGGCGAACCGCTTCGTTGAAACAAGGCCAGGCGCGCATATGGACTCCTTTCACGATCCAGCGCGCCGGTCGCTGATCCGGTCTTCGTTGCTGCTGGGCATGGCCTCTGCCGTGCCGACGGCGGCCCTTGCCAAGCCGGCTGCAGCGTCCTCGGTGCTGCGCACACGCAGCGGACGCGTGCGCGGTTTTGTGGATCGCGGCATCCAGGTGTTCAAGGGCATACCGTACGGCGCCGATACGGCGCCGCGTCGTTTCATGCCTGCATTGCCCGAACTTCCATGGACCGGCATACGCGATGCGCAGCGCTTTGGCGCCTCCGCACCGCAGGGCGGCACAGAGGATGGCCCCGGCAGCGAAGACTGCCTGTTCCTCAATGTGTACACGCCGGGGCTGGGGGATGGGCGCAAGCGTCCCATCCTGTTCTACATCCACGGCGGCGGCTACAACAACGGCTCGGGCAGCAGCCCGCTCTATGACGGCGTAAACCTGTGCCGCCGCGGCGACGTGGTGGTGATCACGGTCAATCACCGGCTGAATGCCTTCGGCTATCTCTACCTGGCCGAACTCGGCGGTGAAGACCTGCAGTGGTCCGGCAATGTCGGGCAGCTGGATCTGATTCAGGCGCTGCATTGGGTACGCGAACACGCGCACGAATTCGGCGGCGATGCCGGCAACGTCGCCGTGTTCGGCCAATCCGGCGGGGGTGCCAAGATCGCCACATTGATGGCCATGCCGGCAGCTGCTGGCTTGTTCCACCGCGCCATGACCATGAGTGGCCAGCAGGTCACTGCCGCGGGTCCGCGCGCGGCGACGCAGCGCACGCGCCTGATGCTGGATGCATTGCAGCTTGCACCGGATCGTATCGACCGTCTGCGTACCCTGCCCGCTGCCGAGATACTGAAAGCGGCGCAGATCAGAGACCCCTCGCGTATCGAGAGCACCAGCCTGTATTTCGGCCCGGTGCTGGACGCACGCAGCCTGCATCGCCATCCGTTCTATCCCGACGCGCCGCCGCAGTCGGCGCAGATTCCAATGATCATCGGCAACACCCGCGACGAGACCCGCGCATTTCTGGGCAACGACCCTGACAATTTCGTGCTGACCTGGGAACAGCTGCCTGTGAAACTGCAGGCGCAGCAGTACGTGGATCTATTGCCTGAAACGGTGATCGCCGAATACCGGCGCCTGTATCCGGACTACAGTCCTTCGCAGGTTTTCTTCGCCGCGACCACCGCTGGGCGTTCCTGGCGCGGCGCGGTAGAGGAAGCCGAAGCGCGTGCACGACAGGGCTCACCCGCCTGGGTCTATCAACTGGACTGGGGGTCGCCGCTGGATGGAGGCAAGTTCGGCGCGTTCCACACGCTCGATATCCCGCTGGTGTTCGACAACATCGCGCAACCGGGTTCGCGTACGGGTATGGGCGCCGATGCGCAGCGGCTTGCAGACCAGATGAGCGGCATGCTGTTGGCTTTCGCACGTCATGGCAATCCCAACCACGCAGACTTTCCGCATTGGTCGCCGTACACCCTGGAACAACGCGGAACGATGGTATTCGATCTTGTCCCGCGCCTGGAAAACGACCCGCGTGGCGGTGAGCGGAAACTCTATCAACGTGCGCCTTTCATCCAGCGCGGAACGATGTAGGTTCTGAAGCTTTAGCTGACCAAAAGAAAAGGCCCGGCTTGCGCCGGGCCTTTTCACACGCCAACCTTGGCTGCTGCGAGTGGAGGGCTCGCAGCAGCGGAACGGTCAGAATTTGTAGCGCACGCCAAACAGGAACTGACGGCCAGTCTCACTGTATTCCAGGGGCAATTGAACCGTGGGATTGGATACCCAGGATTCCTGCGCCTCATTGGTGAGGTTGCTGCCTTCCAGGCTTACTTCGAGGTGGTCGTTGATCTTCCACCGGATCGACGCATCGACCACCGTAGTGCCGCTCTGCCCATGCACGCCATTGCCAGTGCTGTCGAAACCAACTTCGGTACCCGGCACCTGGATCAGGTAGTCAGAGCGATTGGTCGCCGACACACGGCCGGAGAATCGCTTGCCTTCGTAGAACAAGGTGGCGTTCCAGGACGTCTTCGACAAGCCGGTCAAATCTTCCTTCTGCGCCGCTACACCGCTCGATAACAGGTACTGGATCTGTGAATCGACATACGTGTAGTTCAATTGCGCGCCGAAGTTGCTCCAGGCGCCGGGCAGGAACGTGAACGGCTGGGTGTAGTTGACCTCGAAACCGGTCAGCTCGCCACCAGGCGTATTGAGCGGCACACTGAATACGAAGTCGTCCGCGGCAGTTGCGCCCGTGCCCGCGAGTACGCTGTCGTCCAGTCCGCTGCTTGAGAATGGACGCGTCTCACGGGTCGTCTGGATAAAGCTCTCGATATCCTTGTAGAACACCGCCAGACCCAACATCGCCCCTTCATTGAAATACCACTCGAAGCCAAGATCAGCGGTCTTGGCGCGCACCGGGTCGAGCAGCGGGTTGCCGGCAGACACCGTGCGTGCAGAGCCGCTTACGCTGACCGTCACGCCTGGGCTGAGGCTGCCGAGCGGCGGCCGTGACATCACCTTGGCAGCACCGAAGCGGACCAGGAAGTCCGGCGCGATCTCGGCGACGAGATTCAGCGAGGGCAGTACATCGTCGTACTCGCGCGTGACCGTGACCGGTGTGAACACCGTGGTAGTGCCTACGCGGGTGGTGGCGATGCCGCTGGCGCTCTGGCTGGTCCGCACATAACGCACACCAAGGTTGCCCGAGAACGGAATTGAGCCGAGATCGGTGGAGAACTCGCCCATCAGATAGCCGCCGCGATCCTGCTCACTGATCGCTTGATCGCTTGCGACAAAGTTGCTCAGCGCGTAGGTACCGCTATCGCTGAGGATGCCGAAGGTTTCGGCGATGCGCGCGAAGTTCAGCACCACCCAGTCATTGGGCGAACCACTGAGGCCGCTCAAGCGGGCTACTTCGGTCATGTCGGCTGGTACTGCCGTAGTACCGCCACTGAAGGTCGGCACGATGGTCTCAGCCGCGGTACGACGGCGTTCGGACGACGTGAATCCGTAGTTTTTCGCCTGGATACCGCCGCGCAGGGTCAGCGACGGATTCAGGCCCCACTCGAAGTCCAACTGGCCGGTGTCGAAGGTGTTGACGACCCGGTTCTGCCGAAGCCGGATCACCGACAGGTTCCAGCCGTCTGGACTCGTCGGATCGAAGCCATAGTCGAATACCGGCTGGTTCGGATTGCCGCGGTAGTCGTAGCTGTAGCCGTCGACATCCAGCTTGTCCATCATCACCGTGGCCTGGACAGGATTATCGTGATCTGACTTCGACGTACCGATCTTGCCGGTAATGCGGAAGTTGTCGCTGAAGCGATGTTCGCCATCCAGGCTGAGCTGCTTGAACGTGGTGGTCCATTCGTCGTGGCGGCTTTCAGAGCGGATGTCCACATTGTCGAAAAGGCCATAGACCAGGGCGCCATCCTCGATCACGCCGTCCCTGACCAGAATCTGTGGCTTGCCCGCGGCTCCGGTCTTGCTGAGGCCGTTGGCCTCGATGTACTTCTCGTTGCGCTCCGCATCGATCTTCGAATACAGCGCATCCAGCGAGAACAAAGTATCGGACGATGGCTTGAACTGCAGCGAAGCAGTGACGCCCAGACGCTTCTGGTCATGTTCCATCAGCGTGTAACGCGGAAAACGTGGCGCGTACACATCAGCAGCCAGCGCCGGTGTGTACGGAGACGCCGGGTTGAAGCCCCCATTGGTAGTGCCGCCCGACCAGCGCACGGTACCAGTACCTTCGTCCAGGGTCTCGCGTTCGGAATAAGCCAGCGAGACCAGCGCGCCAAACTTCCCGTCCGCCCAGCTGTTGGCGACCAGGCCAGCGAAGCGTGGGCTGGTGGTGTCGGCGGCATCGTTGAAGCTGCCTTGCAAATTGGCCGATGCGGTAAAGCCGTCATAGTCGAACGGGCGTCCGGTGCGCAGATCGACGGTAGCGCCCAGCGAACCTTCCTCGACATCGGCAGAGGCGGTCTTGCGCACGATCAGCTGTGAGAACAGATCCGAGGCGAACACATTGAAGTCGAAGCCACGACCGCGATTGGCGCCGCCCTGGCCATCGCTGCTGCCGACCGAGCTCATTGCTTCCAGGCCGTTGAGGCGTACGCGGGTGAATTGCGGGCCCAGGCCGCGCACGGTGATGCTGCGACCTTCACCAGCGTCGCGTGCGATCACCACGCCTGGAATACGCTGCAGCGATTCGGCGAGGTTGAGGTCGGGAAATTTGCCGATGTCCTGTGCAACGATGGCGTCGACCATGCCTTTTTCGCCACGCTTGATATCCAGCGCTTTCTCCAGACTGGCGCGGTAACCGGTGACGGTGACGGTATCCAGGGTGTCTACGGACTCGGTGTCTGTAGTGGCGGGCGTGGTGTCGACGGGGGTGGCATCCTGCGCGAGTGCCGATAGGGCATTCAACTGCAGGGCCAATCCGATGGACAGGGCAAGCGTGGTAACCGGTGTCTTCCGGCGGTTGTTACGAGTTTGCATGGGTTCCCCTCCTCAAGGGCACATGTATCGCTCTATCTATGGCGGTTTTCAGCGTTGACACTAATCGGGACCAATCCCCTATTTGTGTGCTCCAGAAGTAAAATGACACCGCTGGTCAAAAAAACCGTAACAGAGTGTGCGCTGCAACAACAACTATTCGTTTCGGGGCGCTATGGTGTGTCCCGGGACAAACATCGCCGTCGTCCTTTGATGGCGGCGGATCATGAAAAAAGAGGGCAGTGAAATGCGGGGACACGTGGTCTGTTTCGGAGAGCTGCTTTTGCGCCTGGGTGCGCCGGGTCGCCAGTTGCTGTTGCAGTCTCCAAGTCTGGAGGTTTTCGTTGGCGGGGCCGAGGCCAACGTCGCGGTTTCGCTGGCACGCATGGGGCACGACGCGCGCATGGTGGGCGTGGTCGCCGACAACCCCCTGGGCGAAACGGCAGCGGGCGAATTGCGCCGGCATGGCGTGGACACGCGTGCCGTCATTAAAGCCCCGGGCCGCATGGGTCTGTACTTTTTGACACCGGGAGCCATCCAGCGCCCCATCGACGTGCTTTACGACCGAGCGGACTCCGCCTTCGCCCGTGCAGGCGGCGGCGAACACGACTGGGAAGCGCTACTGGAAGGTGCGGACTGGCTGCACGTTTCAGGCGTCAGCCCGGCCTTGGGCCAAGTGGCGGCAGACCGCACCTTGCAGGCAGTACGCGCCGCGCGGGCTGCGGGCGTGAAAGTCTCTTTCGACGGAAATTTCCGCCCCAAGCTCTGGGAAGCCTGGCAGGGCGATGCCGCCGGCATCCTGCGCAAAATCATGGCCGAGGCCGACCTGATGTTCGCCAGCCATCGCGATATCCAGGTGGTGCTGGGCCAATCATTCGATCAGCCCACGTCCCAGGAACGCTTCCGTGCCGGCGCGCAGGCGGCCTTTGCAGCGTTCCCGCACCTGCAACGCATGGCGGCGACGATCCGCGTGCAGCACAGCGTAGATCACCACGCGCTTTCGGCCATCGATGCGCGTCGCGACGGCAGCAGCCATGTCACCCCGGTGTACGAACTCGCCTCGATCGTGGACCGTATCGGCACCGGCGATGCGTTCGCGGCAGGCGTGTTGCACGGCAACATGACTGGCATGGATGACGCAGGTGGCCTGCACTTCGGTCTGGGTGCAGCCTGCCTGAAGCATTCACTGCCGGGCGATTTCAATCTGCTGGGTGTCGGCGAAATCAGCGCTTTTCTCGCGCAGGGCGGGTTCGACGTACGTCGTTGAACAGCCTCGAATCCTGATCCCGTCATCCTCGCGAAGGCGGAGGCCAGTGACTTTCGCGCAAACCCGCAGAACTCATGACGTCATCCCAGCGAAAGCTGGGATCCATCTTGATCTTGCCGTTCGATGCGGCCCGTCCATACCAGTGAACATCAAAGTCAAAATGGATCCCAGCTTTCGCTGGGATGACGTTCTGGTTGGTGCCGGCTGCCACGCGAGTCACTGGGCCCCGCCTCCGTGGAGGCAGCGGTGCGTGCACGGTCTCCGCTGATCCAGCGGATGCCGCTAAGCAATGAAATGTTTCTTCTGAATATGCCGCTGAAGACTTTTCTTTGCTTCCGTTTCCCGCACACTGCGCGCCATGAAGAACGTGGTCAATGCGTAGCAAGCTGTTCGTTCCAGGGGTGCGTCCGGAATTGTTCGCCAAGGCATTGGCGGGCGATGCCGATGCCTTGAGCCTCGACCTGGAGGATTCGGTTCCCGAATCGCGGAAGGACGAAGCGCGCGCGAATGTGTCGGCCTTCGTCCAGTCTCCTGCGGTGTCCGCCGCTGCCAAGCTCATCGTCGTGCGGGTGAATGGACTGGAGACGCCGCATCTTCAGGCCGACCTTGCCGCCGTCGCACGCGCAGGCGTCGCGCTCATCAATCTGCCCAAGGTCGAATCGGCGCGGGATGTGCACGCCGCCGTCGCACTGCTGGAACGCGCCGAGGCCGACAACGGCGTGGCCACACCGATCCGCCTGCTGGCCAACATCGAAACCCCGCGCGGCTTGCGCCTGGCGACCGAGATCGCAGCCGCGCATCCCCGTGTCGCCGGCCTGCAGGTAGGACTGGCCGACTTGTTCGAACCCTTCGGCATAGATCGTCGCGATCCCGCCAACGTGCACGCCACCCTATATGCGATACGCATGGCCGCGGCCGAAGCCGGTGTCTTCGCCTGGGATGCCGCGTTCGCCGATGTCGAAGACGCCGATGGCTTCCGTGCCGAAGCCGGCATGGCGCGGCGGCTGGGCTACGTGGGCAAGAGTTGCATCCATCCCAAACAGGTTGCATTGGCGAACGCCGTATTCATGCCTGATGCGGAAGAAATCGAATCAGCACGGCGCATCGTGGCAGCCGCACGGCATGCGGGCGATGCAGGCCGTGGTGCCTTCCTCGTCGATGGGCGCATGGTCGATCTTCCTTTCCTGAAACGCGCCGAGGCGCTGCTGGCCTCCCTAGATTCCAACGCGGGCGATTCTTGATGATCTGTTTTTCCAAACCGATGCGCGCCGCGTGGGCGGCATTCCTGGTGCTGGCTTGCGCGTTGGCGATGCCGGCATATGCCGAAAGCCTGTCCAAGGTTGAAACCAGGGCATTGCCAAAGATCGCCACCGAAGAGCCATTGCTCGGCTTGTTGACCGTCGAAGGGCGGCCCGTGGCGCTCACCGCGCAACAGGCCTGGATACTGGATGCGCAGGCCAGGCAATGGACCTTATCGAACTGGAATCCTTCCAGCCCGGCGGGGTCAGCGATCAAGCGTACGGCTGGCAACGGCCAGTTCGCGTTCCTGTTGCGCGGTCCGCAGCTGGACGACACGGTAACGGCAGTGGAACGACTATCGCTGGTCGATGGACAGCCCAGGGCCACTACGCTGCCGATTCTCCCCGTTGCGCTGCAGGACGCGCGTGCCACGGCCAATGCGGACGCCGTGTATGTGGCCGGGCGCGATGCCGCTGGCAAGGCTACGGTGCTGTCGCTGGCGACTGCCGCCGCCAAGCCGCAGTGGACCTTGCTGGCAGGCTGGCCGGGCGATGCCTTGCCGACCTCATTGGTGGCCCAGACGGCCGCATTGTTCGTCACCGTACCCGACGCGGGCGGAGAAAAAATTCTGCGCTGGACTGCCGATGCCGGTTGGCAGGACAAGGGCCGGGTGCCTGGGAATATCTTGCCGGGATCGGCGCGAGCCATCGGTCAGGCACATGTGATCTATCTGGTGGCGGCGGGTAACGACGCGGCGAAAATGATGACCTTCCAGACCATCACCGGATCATGGGCGGCATTGCCCGATTCGGAGATGTCAGGTGTCGTGGCCACGGCTCCCTTCCAGGAAGGCATGCTTTGGGCGCGCACTGGCGTCGAAGGGGAGGGGATCTCATTCGAGTCCACCCAGATCCAGTCCAGCAAGCTGCTGCTGCGTTGGCTGGACTGGATTGTGATCGTGGTTTATCTGACCGCAATGCTGGGCATAGGCCTGTATTTCTACATGCGCGAGAAGCGCGGATCCACTTCCGACTTCTTCGTCGGTGGGCGCACGATTCCTTTCTGGGCTGCGGGCATCAGCCTGTACGCCACCAACGTCAGCTCCATCAGTTTCATCGCCATTCCGGCCAAGGCTTTCGAAACCAACTGGCAGTATCTGGCCAACAATCTCATCGCGGTCGTTGGCCTGATGTTCGTGGCGGTATGGATAGTGCCGTTGCTGCGCCGTCTGGACCTGATGTCCGTATTCTCCTATCTGGAAACGCGATTCCATCCGGCCATCCGCATGCTTGCCAGCGCGTTGTGCATCGCCATGCAGATCGGCGCGCGCATGAGCGTGATCCTGTTCCTGCCCTCGCTGGCCATTGCCACCATCACCGGCATCGACGTGGTGTGGAGCATCCTGCTGATGGGGGTGTTCACCATCCTCTACACCACGTTGGGCGGCATGAAGGCGGTCATCTGGACCGACTTCGTGCAGGTATTCGTGATGTTCGGCGGCGCCATCTTCGCCATCGGTTTCATCGTCTACAGCCTCAATGGCGGCGTGCCTGAGTTCCTGAGCACGGCCATGGCCGAGGACAAGATGAAACTGTTCGATTTCAGCTTCGACCTGACCAAGGCCACGGTGTGGGGATTCATCTTCCTGGTACTGTTCGACGTGGTGCTGACGTTCCCGAAAGACCAGGTGCTGATGCAGCGCGTCCTGTCCACGAAATCGGATCGCGAAGCAGGGCGCTCGGTCTGGACCTTCGCCGCGATCATGATTCCCGGCGGATTCTTCTTCTACATGATCGGCACCGCGCTGTTCACGTACTACAAGTCGCACCCGGAGCGCATGAATCCGACCTTGTCCATCGATGCCACGTTCCCGTTGTTCATCGCCGCCGAATTGCCGATGGGCGTGACCGGGCTGATCATCGCCGGCATCTTCGCGGCGGCCATGTCGACTTTGTCCAGCATCATCAATAGCGTGTCGACGCTGGCCTCGGTGGATTTCTACGAGAAGCTCGCCAAAAATCCTACGCCGAAGAAGAGCGTGCTGTTCGCAGAAATCATGGGCGTTCTGGTGGGATTGTCCGGCATCGGGCTCGCCTTGCTGCTGTCGCGCTTCGACATCCATTCGCTGTTCGACGTGTCGATAGAGCTGGCGGGATTGCTGGGTGGCGGGTTCGCGGGCGCCTATACGCTGGGCATGTTTACCCGCCGCGCCAATTCGCAGGGCGTGGCGATTGGCATCGGTTCCAGCATCGTGCTGACCTTGCTGATCTGGTCGTTCCAGCTGGTGCATCCGTATTTCTATCTGGGTATTTCAATCATGCTGTGCATCGTGATCGGCTATCTGGCCAGCCTGTTTTTCCCGGCGCCGACCCGCAACCTGGATGGCCTGACCATCTACACCAAGTCCGACAGCAACTACGTCAAACCCGTCGCTGGTTGACCGATCGCGGCGACTGGCAGGTCGCTTCCGTAGAGCCGAGCTTGCTCGGCTGCTTCTACGTCTGATAACAATGCAGCCGAGCAAGCTCGGCTCTACAAAGGCATGAATGACCGCGTTGCCGGGTCATGCCGCGGGTGACGAAAAGAGTTATTGTGAGCGTCAGGCATGGCGCCTGACGGCGTGGTTCGACAGGGTCACCACGAACGGAATGTTCGACAGGTGCACAAACAGCGGATAATCGTTCAAGCCTGCTCCAGAGACGAGACGTGGACACCCAATTCCTCAAGACTTTCGTGGCAGTGGTCGACCGCGGTTCGATGGCTGCGGCCGCGCGCCTGCTCAACATCACCCCTGCGGCAGTGGCCCAGCAGATCCGCACGCTGGAACGCGAGATAGGCGTGCCGCTGATCGCGCGCGTGGGCCGCACGGTCAGCGTGACCGAGGAGGGCGCGCGCATCCTGCAGCGCAGCCGCGACCTGTTGCGCGACGTCGCCGACCTGCGCAGTCTGGCCAACGACAATGCGGTGTCCGGCGAACTGCGCCTGGGCGCCTGTCCTACCGCGCTGGCGGGCATGCTGCCGGACATCCTGGCGCGCATGGTCGAGAAATTTCCCGAGATCAACGTGTTCATCAAGCCCGGGTATTCGGCCGATCTGTATCGCGCCGTGGAAGGCGGTGAACTGGATGCGGCCATCGTGCTGCACGCGCCCTACACACTGCCCAAGACCTGCAACTGGCAGTTGCTGCGCGAGGAGCCACTGGTGGTGCTGGCACCGGAAAGCATGGCCGGCCGCGATCCGCACGAGCTGCTCTCCACCCAGCCGCTGATCCGCTACGACCGCAACCACTGGGGCGGTCGCCAAGCCGAGGAATACCTGCAGCGTGTGGGCATCACCCCGCACGAGCGCTTTGAACTGAACGCGCTGAACGCGATCGCGGTGATGGTGGACCGCGGTCTTGGGGTCTCGCTGGTGCCCGACTGGGCCAAGCCTTGGCCGGAAGGGCTGAAACTGGTCCGGCTGCCGCTGCCCGAAGAAAGCGTGCCGCGTCAGATCGGCATCGTGTGGTCGCGTTCGACCATCCGCATCCGCCTGGTAACCGTGTTCCTGGAAGAAAGCCGCGCGGCGATGAAGGCTATCAACGCCTGAATTCTTGGCGCCTCGGTTTATCGAGGCATGTCCGGCGAAACACTGGCACTGAGTAACGAATTCTTGCCGTCATCCCAGCGAAAGCTGGTATCCAACTTGATTTTGACCTTCGCGTGCAACTCATTAAGTCCAAAGCCGGAGCAAAATGGATGACCAGCCATCCGGCTGTTGAAAAGCACTTCCAGCTTTCGCTGGGATGACGATCCCGTACATCCGCGGGCACGGCCGACGATCTCTGTAATGTTGCAGTGCGCCATAAGTTGCTGATCCGTAAGCAACAAAAACTAGACTCTGAACATAGTTCGCCCCGGTTCTATTCCATGCGCCCAACCCCTAGTCTGCGGTCCATTGTCGGGGCTGTACGTAAGCGTCTTGGAGGGGATGCTTGGCACGCAGTTCGCACGCACGCGAATTGCCGACGCGCATACGCAAACGGGGGAGCCGCGCACCTACGCGTCTCTGAAAAAACAAAAAAACATCCAGAGAGACCAGACACCATGAAGCACGTACCGGCCACATTCGGCGTTTTCCTGCTGGCAGCAGCGGTCAGCGCCAGCGTCCACGCGCAACAGGCAGCAACAGCGGCCGATCCAGAGCAGAAGGAAGACAGCGCCGAGGCGGTCAACCTGGACAGCGTCATCGTCACCGGCACACGCAGCCCCAAGGCTATCGACAAGATTCCGGGCGCCATCACCCTGGTGACCAAGGAAGAGATCGCCCATACGCTGCTGGTCACCGAAGATGCGACCGCCGTCCTGGCGCGCACCGTACCCGGTTACGCTGAGTCCTCGCAGGCGATGAGCAACACCGGTGAAACCCTGCGCGGCCGCATCGCGCTGCGTCTGTTCGACGGCATTCCGCAGGGCTCGCCCCTGCGCGAAGGCGGCCGCAACGCTACCTTCACCGATATGGGCATGGTCGGCCGCATCGAGGTCATCAACGGCCCGTCCGCCTCTGAAGGTATTGGCGCCGCTGGTGGCATCATCAACTATCTGTCCACGGTGCCGACCAAGGAAGGCAGCGAGTTCACGGTGACCTCGCGCTACTCCACGCAATTCGGCAACGACAGCTCGGGCTGGAAGTTGGGTGTGAACTACGCCTACCTGGGCGATGACTACGATTTTATCGGTGGTGTTTCGCGTATCGACCGCGGCATCTCCTACGACGGCAACGGCCGCCGTATCGGTATGAACACCAGCGGCTCGGTGTCGGACTCGATCGCCGACAACATCTTCCTGAAAGGCGGTTTCAACTTCGGCGAAGACGGGGAGCAGCGCCTGCAGGCCACCTACAGCCACTTCAAGATTGAAGGGCAGGGCAACTACAAGCAGGTCGAAGGCTGCCGTTACGACCCCGAGGATTGCCCGGTTCCCACCACCAACACGTCGGAGCGCGGACAGATCTTCGGCCAGAAAGCCGAATTCAACGACTTCCTGCAATATGCACTGAAGTACAGCCACAGCGATCTGTTCGGCGGCAACTTCGTGGCCGACATCTATTACGCCGACCAGGCCATGCGTTATCTGCCGGAGAATGGCGACGACAAGCAGCTGGTGAAGGTGGATGACGATTTCGACGAGACGACTCGAATCTACGACCAATCCGAGATCGTCACCAAGAAGCACGGCATCCGCACCTCGTGGACGCGCGGCGATCTTTTCGGCGTGTCCGGACTCGAGCTGCGCACCGGCATCGATCTGGTGGAGGACGAGGCGCAACAGCGTCTAGCCCTGACCAATCGCTTGTGGGTGCCGCCGATGGAGTACAAGAGCACGGCCCCGTACGCGCAGCTGACCTACGATATCGGTCCGGTCACGTTGAGCGGTGGCTATCGCCACGAAGACGGCGAACTGCATGTCGACAGCTACACCACCACGGCCTATCGCAATGCCGTATTCGTGGAGGGCGGCGGTGTGCAGTACACCGAGGGTCTGGTCAACTTCGGTGCGATCTGGCGCATCACCGATGAATGGTCGGTGTTCGGTTCCTATGGCGAAGGCTTCGGCCTGCCGAATATCGGCATCCCGCTGCGCAACATCCAGGTGCCGGGCCAATCCGTAGACCGCATCGCCGATCTGCAGGCCATCGTGGTCGAGAACACCGAGTTCGGCTTCAACTGGCGCGGCGAGCGCGGCTCGCTCAGCGGATCGCATTACGATTCGAAGTCGCCGTTCGGTACTTCTCTGGCGGTGGACCCGGTCAACAACGATTTCATTCTGACTCGTGCACCGGTACGCATCAAGGGCATCGAGCTCAGTGGCGACTGGCGCTTCAACGACCAGTGGAAAGTCAGCGCCCTGTACTCGCGTATCCGTGGTTTTACCTCATTCTGGAATGCTGATCCCGAGGGCCGCTGGGATGCAGGCGGGTTGAACAAGCCGATGGGTGTGCTGGACGTGAATCCCGACAAGATATCGGCTTCGGTGACCTGGAAATTCGTCCCGAATGGCGATATCACACTTGGTGCGACCAAGTTGCTCGACCGCCATCTTTCGGCAAGCGATGTGCGTCCGTACGATGGAAATACCTATAGCTACACCGAGAACACCTACGGCTACACGCTGTTCGACCTGGGCGTGAACTACCAGTCGGAGAAATACGGCCGCTTCTCGCTCGGCATCGAAAACCTGACCGACAAGCAGTACATCCTGAGCTGGTCGCAGTTGCCCGGCTTCCAGAACTACTGGGCGGGTCGTGGTCGCATGATCTCGTTCACGCATCAGATCAAGTTTTGATCGCTGAGCTGTCGGCGGCTTACGTCTGCCTGCACGTCGGGTTCAAGCTTGCCTTGCCCGACGGCAGGTGGCCGCTGTCGGCAGCGGGTCTGAAATCGGTGGTGCGTCTGCTGCCGATGTCCTGCGGGATCGTGTTGTGCCTGGCGTCGGTGGCGGTGGCCGCCGCGCCAGCGTCGTTGGCTGCTTCCTCTTCGGTATCGAAGGGCGAGGCGGTCGGCTCCCCACGGTTCAGTGCCGATCGCCTGCGACGTGTGGAAGATTTCCTGGGCAAAGCCGCCGACGCGCAGGGTTACCTGGGCGCGGTGAGTCTGGTGGTGGCCGACGGCAAGGTCGTCCAGTCCGGTGCCTACGGCTACCGCGATCTGGGCCGCACCTCGCCCATGCGCGAGGATTCGATCTTCCGTATCTATTCGATGACCAAGACGGTGACCACGGTCGCCGTGTTGATGCTGATGGAAGAAGGCAAGCTGTCGCTCGACGATCCCGTCGCGCGCCATCTGCCGGAGTTCGCTGATCTGCAGGTATTCAGTGGGGGCACTGCGGATGCGCCGCGGCTGCACCCGGCGAAGCGCAAGCTCACGTTGCACCAGCTGTTGACGCACACCGCCGGTTTCGCAGTTGCTGGCGGTGAGGAAGCGACCAAGCTGCTGGAACGTGCGGACCTGCATGGTTCGCGCGATCTGGCTGAATTCTCGCGGCGTCTGTCGAAAGTGCCGCTGGCGGTCGAACCCGGGTCGCGCTTCAACTACGACGGCACCCAGATCGAGGTGCTGGCGCGCGTGGTGGAAGTGGTCAGTGGGCAACCGTTCGATGCTTTCGTGCAGCAGCGCATCCTGTCGCCGCTGAAGATGCGCGACACAGGTTTCAGCGTGCCGTCGAATCAGCGTGATCGCATCGTGGACATCACGGTCATGGGCGCCGACGGAAAGCTGGTGTTGGACGACGGCCCGAGTGCAATGCATCCGGGCGCCATGCTCAATCCCTATCCCAGTGGGGCAGGGGGGCTGTATTCCACCGCGCCCGATTTCATGCGCTTTTGCCGCATGCTGCTTGAAGGCGGATCGCTGGACGGTATATCCATCCTGGGCCGCAAGACCGTGGAGCAGATGAGGGTCAATCACCTCACCTTCCTCGACCCACCCGTGACCCAGTTCAGCGATGCCGAAGGTTTCGGGCTGGGCGGTTCGGTGTTGCTGGACCCGGCGCGCAAGGGCCGCCTGGGTTCGGTCGGGCAGTTCGGCTGGTCCGGCGCGGCTTCCACTTATTTCTCCATCGATCCTGAAGAACGGATGATTTCGATCCTGCTGCTGCAACACCTGCCCAATGGCGCGGCCAACGATCTGCCGCGAATCGCTACGCCTTTCTACAACCTGGTCTACCAGGCGCTGGTGCGATGAGCGCGCGGGTCCGCGACGCCCTGCTGGTGGTGGGGTCGGCCAATCTCGATTTCGTGGTGCGTGCCTCGCACGTACCGGCGCCGGGCGAAACCGTCCTCGGCCGCGAATTCAGTACGTTTCCGGGCGGCAAGGGCGCCAACCAGGCGGTCGCCTGCGCGCGGGCGGGCGGGGTGGAAACCCGCATGCTGCTTGCCCTGGGCAACGACCGTTTCGCCGCCAGCATCGAAGATTCGCTGGAAGATGCCGGCGTGCAGTTGCAGATCGTGCGCAGCACCTCGCCCACCGGCACGGCCTTCATCTGCCTGTCCGACGATGCCGAGAATGCGATCACCGTCGCGCCCGGCGCCAACAACGCGTTGCGGGGCGACGAACTGTCGGCGCTGGATGATGTCAGCCATCTGTTGCTGCAGCTGGAAACGCCGCTCGATGCCGTGACCGCCTACGCACTTGAAGCGCGCAAGGCAGGCGTGCAGGTGGCGCTCAACGCCGCACCGGCGCAGGCGCTGCCCACCGAACTGCTGAAGTCGGTCGACGTGCTGATCGTCAACGAAGGAGAACTGGCCACCGTGACGGGACACCGTGGCAGCGTGGCCGAATGCCTGGCGCTGCTGGATGTGCCCTGCGTGGTCGTGACACTGGGCGCACGCGGCTGTTGCGCGCGACAGGGCGCGGATTTCTTCCTGCAATCCGGTTTCAAGGTGCAGGCGGTCGATACCACTGCTGCGGGCGACACGTTCTGCGGCGCGCTCGTGGCCGCACTCAACCTGGGCGATGCGTTGCCGGCGGCATTGCGTTACGCCTGTGCTGCTTCCGCATTGGCCTGCACCCGGCTTGGCGCGCAATCCAGCATCCCGCAGCGTGCCGAAGTCCAGGCACTGCTGCATGCCGACGACCGTCACGCCTCGGCCAACGATCAGACGCTCGCCGCCTATTGCGGCCTTGTGTGACACTCGCTTTCATCCGATCTCCGAAGTAGCAACCCCCATGACCGCAAGCCCCGAAAACCCCACGTCGTTCGAAGACCATGACGGCCCCACGCGTCCGGAAATACGGACCGAATACAAGTTCTCGCACGTCACCACCCAGCGCTATCTGCCCACGCCGGGCAAGGCGCCGGGCTGGCCGTTCGCCGAGATCGGCCACTGGAAGATGGACGTCACCGGTACCGCCGACGACTGGGTGCGCGAACTGCGCGACTGGCGTCGCGAGCATCTGACCCGCATCGGCTATGACGACGTCAACTATCGCCGTCCCGAACTGCAATGGGCGCAGCGCAATTTCGTGCATGCGCAGATGATGATCGAGGACCGCTACTTCTACGATCCGGTTGCGGGCCAGTACACGGTCGACCGCTACCTCGACGATCTGGAAGCGCGTTTCGGCGGATTGGACAGTGTGTTGCTCTGGTACATCTATCCCAACATCGGCGTGGACGACCGCAACCAGTTCGACCTCATCCATGACCTGCCGGGCGGCGTGGACGGCATCCGCGGCGTGGTCGCCGATTTCCACCGCCGCGGGGTGAAGGTTTTCCTGCCGACCATGCCCTGGGACAACGGCACACGCGAACAGGGCGAACCCGACTGGGTGGCCATCGCGCGGCTGGTGAAGGAAACCGGCGCCGACGGAATCAATGGAGATACCTACAACGGCGTGCCGCGCGCGTTCTTCGATGCCTGCGATGCGCTGGGTTGCCCGGTGGTGCTGCAGCCGGAATCCACGATCAGCGCCGAGGAGCACCTGATCTGGAACGTGCAGAGCTGGGGCAAGAAAGTGCCGGCCGATGTGATTCCGTCGGTGGCCAAGTTCAAGTGGCTGGAACCGCGCCACATGATCAACTACGAGAACCGCTGGGGCCGCGACCGCACCAACGACCTGCAGTACATTTTCTTCAATGGCGTGGGTTACAACGCCTGGGAAAACATCTGGGGCATCTGGAACCAGTTCACTCCGCGCGATGCCGAAAGCCTGCGCCGCATCGCCGCGGTCGAGCGCCAATTCGCGCCGCTGATGGTCAGCATGGACTGGCAGCCGTACGCGGCGACGCTGCAGGCCGGCGTGTTCGCCAGCCGCTTCCCCGGCGAGGGCCGAACGCTATGGAATATCGTCAACCGCAACGAATACGAGGTCGCGGGCGAACAGATCGCCGTGCCGCATTTGGAAGGCGCGAAATATTTCGATGTGTGGAATGGCGTGGCCTTGCATCCTCGCATTGTCGATGGCAAAGCCGTTGTGACCATGACGCTGGAAGGTAGAGGCTATGGCGCGCTGCTTATGCTGGAAGCGGACGTGCAGGAGCCAGGCCTGCAGGACTTCCTGGATCGCATGAAGGTGCGGGCCGAAGTGCCCCTGCAATCGTTGTCGCAACAGTGGAAGGCGATTCCGCAGACCATCACCGCCATTGAGCGCACTACGGTGCAGCCGGAGCCGCCGGAAGGAATGATCGCGATTCCGGCGGGCGAATTCGATTTCGTGGTGGGCGGTGTGGAGATCGAGGGCCAGACATGGGAAGGTCTTGATTTCCAGTATCCGTGGGAAAGCAGCGCGCGGCGCGGCCATCGCAAGCTGATGCAGATGCGCGCGTTCCACATCGACCGCTATCCGGTCACCAATGCGCAGTTCAAGCGTTTCATCGAAGAAAGCAATTACCAGCCTCGCGACGCGCACAACTTCCTGCGCCACTGGGTTGACGGCGCTCCAGATGCGGGCTGGGAACAGAAGCCCGTCATCTGGGTTTCCATCGAAGACGCACGCGCCTACGCACAGTGGGCCGGCAAACGCCTGCCGCATGAGTGGGAATGGCAGTACGCCGCGCAGGGCGACGATGGACGCGCCTATCCCTGGGGCAATGCCTGGAATGCGGCTGCAGTGCCGGGCCAGAATCGCGAGCGCCGGTTGCGCCCGCCCGCCGATGTCGATGCGCACCCCGATGGCGCCAGTCCGTTCGGGGTGATGGATCTGGTTGGCAATGTCTGGCAATGGACCGACGAATACGCCGATGAGCACACCCGGGCTGCGGTCCTGCGCGGCGGAAATTCGTATCGCCCGCAGACCTCGCACTGGTACTTCCCGCAGGCTTATCGGTTGGACCAGCACGGCAAGTATCTGTTGATGGCACCGAGCAAGGACCGCTCCGGCGGTATCGGTTTCCGCTGCGTCGTGGATGCGGAGTGAAAGAAACGGCGATGCTATGCGCGTTGCTTGCTGCGGCGATGCTATCGGCGGTGGTGCCGACCGGATGCGCCCAGCGGCCGGCGAAGAAAATAGTACTGATTGGCGGGGCGTCCAGCGAAGGCCCGGGACGCCATGAATACGCCGCCGGCGTACGCAGGTTGCAAGCGCTGCTCGAAACCACGCCTCAAGGAAAAGACGCAAGTATCGTAACGTTCGAGAACGGATGGCCGTCCGATCCGTCCGCTCTGGAAGACGCCTCGGCGCTGGTGTTGTACTTCGACGGCCTGGATAAGCATCCCTTGCGCGATCCTGCGCATCGGCGCCAGTTCGAGGCGTTGATGCAGCGCGGCGTCGGATTGGTCGCGCTGCATCAGGCCTCCACGGTGCCGCCCGACACATCGAAGATCGGTCTGCAACGCTGGTTGGGCGCTGAACGGGTGGGCATGTTCGACCGCACCACCGAAACCGCCACGCTGCAGCCTGTCGACGCGACGCATCCGGTGAATCGGGGCGTCGGTGCATTCACCTATCGCGATGAGTTCTATCCCACTCTGCGATTCGCGGCGAGCGGGGTGGTTCCCCTGCTCCGCGGCACTTTGCACGTGCAGTACCGCCAAGGTACCAGCGTCGTGGAAGACAAGCCCGAAGCGACCACGGTCGCATGGGCCTATCGGCGGGCGGAGGGCGGCCGCTCGTTCGGTTATAGCGGCGCGCACTATCTGGCGGCGCTGGAGCAGCCGACGCTGCGCAAGACCTTGCTCAACGCGATCTTCTGGACCGCCGGTATCGAAGTGCCGGATGCAGGCGCAGAGTCCACGCTTGCGCCAGCCGCAACGTTCGCTCCCCCGATTGAGAAGACTCGAGTCGCCAGTGCCGACGTGCCGACCTTCCATGCCGACCGGCAACGCAGCGGTTGGTACTCGCAGCAGCGCCTGCTGAGTCCGACGAATGTGGCTGCGCCGGGCTTCGGCCTGTTGTGGGAATCGCCGCAGTTGGATCACGTGGATGGACAGCCGCCGCGCCTGTATGCCTCTCCGCTTTATCTGGATCGTGTAGCGATCACCGCCGGCCAGCATCGGGGGCAGACTTTCTCGGCGGTGTTCGCGGCCAGCAACAACGGCTACGTCTACGCCGTTAACGCCGCACGCGCCGGAGATGTCGCACCCGGACGCATTTTGTGGCGCAGGCAATTGGCGAAACCTTGTCTGCTGAAGCCGGCGCCGTTGGATGCAGTGCCCACTGGTGTGTTGAGCACGCCAGTGATCGATGTGGAAAAGCGACGCATCTACGTGACGCACTGCGATCCCAGTCGGGGCTGGCAAGCCTACGCGCTGGACATCGGCAGCGGGGAAGTGCTGAAGGGATGGCCGGTGCACCTGGACGAAGCGCGCCTCAACCAAGTCAACCGCAATGCCGGTCCGACATTGGTGGCGCCGACACGGCGTTTCGATTTCCGCGTGCAGCGCGGCGCGCTGAACCTGAGCCCCGATGGCAAGCGGCTGTACGCCACTTTCGGTGAAACCGAAACCGGATGGCTGGTCTCCATAGACACGGACAAGCCGGAAATCCACAGCGCCTTCGCCGCAGTCGCCATGCCGCATCGCGGCAGCGGAGGAATATGGGGCGCCGGCGGTCCCGCAGTGGATGGGCAAGGCAACGTGTTCGTGGTCACCGGCAGTGGTTTCGAAGGTTACCTCGATCAATCGGACGACTGGACGCAGTCGGTGTTGAAGCTGTCGGACGCCTTGAGCGCGGGCCTGGAACTGCAAGGCACCTACACGCCGTTCAATCACTGCGCTACGGCCAAGATGGATATCGATCTGGGGTCCGGCGGCGCTTCGCTGCTGACCGACCTGGATCCGGCGCGTACCGGTACGCCCCATTTGATGGCGATCGGCGGCAAGCAGGGCAATGCCTACCTTCTGGATCGCGACCGTCTTCCCGGCAGTCTCGACCGCAGGCCAGCCTGCAGCAACGACGCAGCCAGCGACGGCTCCTTGCTCGCACCTGCGCGCCAGCCGCAATTCGCGGGGCGCGGACCACTGAATGTATTCGGCCCGTACTCCGAACACGACGCGGCGATGGACGTAGCGCGTGCGCGTTCGGTGCCCGCCCACTACCGCGACGCCGCCGGCGATCTGTACGTGTATCTCACCGGCAACAGCAAGCAGGCCGAAGGCTCCGCCGATAGTGTTCCACCTTCGCTGGTCAGGTTGAAAGTGGTTACGACGCCCGGCAAACCCGCGTATCTGCAAGTGGATCGCCGGCAGCAGGAGCTGGTGCTTGGCAATCCCGGATCGCCGGTGATAAGCAGCCGAGGCAGCGCCGATGCGATCGTGTGGATTCTGGACGAGAATGCACGCCGCTCGACACCGCTGGCCGGTCCCGACGCGCCTGCACCGGTGCTGTATGCGCTGGATGCGGTGAGCCTGAAACTGATCTGGAAAAGCGTGCCCGGACAACTGCACACCAGCGGCAAGTACAACGAACCCGCTTTCGCCGGCGATGAAGTGGTGGTGGGCACCGATCGAATCCAGGCCTTCGGCATGGGCGCGAAGGAACAGGACCAAACCGCCCCGGTGCCGGCAGATTCGGCGGCTCCGGCGCGGACAGCGATCGCCGACTCCGGCCTGAGTGGGGCAGCGCTCTACCAGCAGCGATGCGCGGTGTGCCACGATCATCCGCAAGGCAACATCCCGCCGCGGCAGCTGATCGCCAGCCGCTCCCAGTCGCGTATCGTCGATACGCTCACCCATGGCGCGATGCGCGCGCAGGCCGCCGGCCTCAGCGCCCGCGATATCGATGCCATTGCCCGGTACTTGAAATGAAATCGCCGCGAATCGAATTGCAAGGATTGTTGGGCCAGGCGCTGGCGGCCAACCAGGCGGGCCGCCTGTCGCATTTCATCGTCGATGAAACCAGCCCCGCCATCGAAATTTTCGACCGCGAGCGTGCGGCGAAGAACGACGAGGGCGACTGGTACGGCGAACACGCCGGCAAATGGCTGTACGCCTCGGCGAAGTCCGCCGCGCGCAATCAGGATCCCACGCTGGTCGCCAATCTGCTGCGTGTGGCCGACTACCTGGTCGCTGTCCAGGAGGCCGATGGTTACCTGGGCACCTATGCGGCCGACCATCGCTTCATGCGCAAGCAGCCGCCCAAGCCCGGCACCTGGGATGGCGCGCCCAGCGTGCGCACCTGGGATATCTGGACGCACAGCTATCTGGTGCTCGGCCTGCTGGAAACGCACAAGCATTTCCCCAAACCCGAATACCTGGCGGCCGCGTGCAAGATCGGCGATCTGTGCTGGCATACGCTGACCGAGGGCGGCATCGATATCTGCGAACTCGGCAACCATCACGGCATGTCGGCGACCGTGCTGATGGATGCGGCGGTGGAGCTCTACTTCGCCACCAACGAGCCGCGCTATCTGGCCTTGTCGCAACTGGTGCTGAAGCAGGCCGACGACAATCCCGACCTCGCCTTGCTACGCCGAGCGCTGGAAGGCGTGGACGCATCCGAGATTGCCACCGGCAAGGCCTACCAGCTCGCCTGGAACCTGGTTGGCCTGGCCAAGCTGCACAAGGCGACCGGTGAGGAATCGTATCGCCTCGCAGTCGACCATCTCTGGCACAGCATCCGCACGCATCATCTGACCCTGGGTGGCGGCCCCTGGGGCGGCGTGGCGCATCGTTCGCGCGAAGTCTTCAATCCTGCCGGCGTGTTCAGTCCACAGGCCTACGTGGAAACCTGTTCGATCCTGGCCTGGCTGCAGTTGAACCGCGAACTCCTGGCCATCAGCGGGCAGGCGCGCTATGCCGAGGAGATCGAACGCACCGCCTACAACGATCTGCTGGGTGCGATGGCCCCCGACGGGGAAGACTGGTGCTACTACTCCTTCCCCAACGGCAAGCGCGTGCACACCACTTATTGGCGCTGCTGCAAGTCCAGCGGCGCGATGGCGGTCGAGGAACTGCCCGCCATCGCCTATACGCAGGCGGCGACCGGAAATATTTACGTCAACCTGCTGGGCCCCGGCACTGCCGATTTCGACCATCCCAACACCGGAACCCTGCGGTTGCGGCAGGACACGCGCTATCCGTTCGATGGCGCGATCACGCTGGCTCTGGAACTGGAGCACAGCGCGCGTTTTGCAATATCCGTGCGTATTCCGCAGTGGGCCGAAGGCGCGACGCTGCGGATCAACGGCGTGCCGCACGAGACCGCGCCGACTGCGGGCGAATACGCCGTGATCGAGCGCGAATGGAGCAACGGCGACGAAATCGCCCTGGATCTGCCAATGCCGCCGATCGCGCACGGACAGGTGCAGCAGAACACCCAGGAATCGCGCGCGCCGGACGGTTCGCCCGTGCGCCAGCAGGTGATGCACTACGAATACGTGGCCGTCACCCGCGGCCCGCTGGTCTACGCCACCGGCCTGGTGGATGGTTACAGAACCGGGGAGACCTTGCGCCTGTCCAATGCGCCGGTCGCACAATGGCTGCAAGTGGCGCAGCAGGACAATGGCGAAGGCCCCGAGATCCAGCTGCACAGCCTCGGTCGCGCGCCGTTGCCGATGACGCCTTATTACCGCACAGGTGGGCGGGTCGATGGTGCGTGGCGGTTGACGTGGCTGTCGCTTGCGCCGACCGGTTCGCGCGGCGCGGTGGAATGAGATGCGGTTCTCAAGCAAGAAATTGTGCCGTCAGAAGCTAGCGGGCGATCCTGTTCAAGCGTGTGGCGATAGCTCAGACTTTTCGCCGATGTTGTTACTGAGGTAAGGGAGACCTTATGGCGACTGCTTCCGCTTTCACCTTCGCAGGGCGCACCGGCGCGGCCGGTCCGTTGAGCGGCGTGCGCGTGCTGGATCTGAGCGCGTATATCGCGGGGCCCTACGGTTGCACGCTGCTGGCCGACCAGGGTGCGGACGTGCTCAAGGTCGAGCCGCCCGATGGCGACAACCTGCGCAACTATCCGTCCACGCTGCAGGCCGAAAGCCGCGCCTTCATCGGCGTCAACCGCAGCAAGCTGGGCATCACCCTGGACTTGAAGAAGCCGCAGGGCCACACGGCGCTGCTCAAGCTGGTGCGCGAGGCGGACGTGCTGGTGCACAACTTCCGACCCAGCGTGCCCAAGCGTCTGGGCATCGACCACGAACAACTCAACCTGATCAATCCGCGCCTGATCTATTGCGCGGTCACTGGCTACGGCGAAACCGGACCGATGAAGGACAAGGCCGGCTACGATCAGGTGCTGCAGACCATGACCGGCATGTGCGCATTGCAGGGCAAGCGTGGTGGCGCGCCGGAAATCATCTATGGTTCGGTGGTCGACTATTACGCCGCGGCGTTGCTGGCTGCGGGCGTGTCGTCTGCATTGTACGAACGCGAACGCAGCGGGCTTGGACAGTTCGTCGGTGTGTCGTTGTTGCGCAGCGCGTTGACCATGCAGTCGGCGCGGATGATCTGGGCCGAAGGCGAATCGCTGGATATCGGTCGCGACATGCGTTCGGGCGGTGTCACCGGCATCCACCCGGCGCGCGAAGGCCACATCTACATCTCGGCCAATACGCCGCGCTTCTGGAAAGCGCTCTGCGACAAGACCGGCCTGCACATGCTGCACGACAACGAGCGCTACGACACCGTACGCAAGCGCGCCGACCACGCCAACGAGATCGTGCCACACCTGCATGCCGCATTGACCCGGCACACCGCTCTGGAGTGGGAAGCTATCTTCGGCGACGAAGTGCCCTGCGCGGCGGCGTTGAAAGTCGAAGACATGTTCGATCACCCGCAGGTGCTAGCCGAGGAAATCGTCGGTGACATCCAGCATCCGGTCATCGGCCGCTATCGTGGCGTGACCCGTCCCATCACCTTCGGCCGCACGCCGGGGCCGGATCCGTTCGCGGCGCCGGTATTCAAGCAAGCAGATGTACTTCAAGACGACGAAGAAGTTGCTTTGCAGGAAGCACGTAAGGCCTGAAAAAGTGGATGCGAAATCCGACGGATTGTCCTTGATGCGTCCTTCTCTCCGCTTGCGGGGAGAAGGTGGCCGACAGGCCGGATGAAGGACTGTCGGGACCTGTCGGCGTTCCACTGAAGTGTTATGACAAGTGTGGGATCCCCGAATAATCCGCATTTGATGTATTGCTGCCACGCATAAGCTACTGCCTTCGGTTCCCCTCACCCGCCCTCGACTAAAGCACTCGAGGGCAGGCTCTTCGGCACCCTCTCCCCGCAAGCGGAGAGAGGGACCCCAGCAGACGCCCACTGATTCGGGCCCAAGAAAAGCAAATCGTCATCCCCGCCTTCGCGAGAAGGCGCATCTTCTGTTTAAACGATCTCAATCTTTACGCTCAATTTACGTCCCCGCACTTCACGGGCATGGAGCCTTTACGAACGTCTGTCCAACACTGCACACCTTCAAGTGAATGAGGAGTGCGGCAATGCCTGATTGGCTTTCGTTGATGTGCGGACTGGTGGTGATCTTGGCGGCGGCTTATCTGCTGCTGGTGATCCTGCGCCCGGAAAAGTTCTGAGCGGATCACGACCATGATCGAAATCCTGCTCGTCTTCGCCCTGGCCATCGGCCTGGCCTGGCCCCTCGGCCATTACCTCGCCAAGGTCATGCGCGGCGCGCCCATGCCGGGCGACCGCGTGTTCGGCTGGCTTGAGAAGCCGGTCTACCGGTTGCTGGGTACCGACCCGCAACGCGGCATGAGCTGGCGTGGTTATGCCAAAGCCTTCCTGCTCAGCAATGTCGCGGTCGGCGTGCTGGTGTGGGTGTTGTTCATGACCCAGGCCTGGCTGCCGCTCAATCCCGATGCGGTGCCGAATATGCGCTGGGACCTGGCGCTGCACACCATGGTGTCGTTCCTCACCAACACCAATCAGCAGCATTATTCCGGCCAGGCGCAGCTGTCCTATCTGTCGCAGATGGTCGGCATCGTCGGGCTGCAGGTAGCGACGCCGATGATGGGGCTGGCGCTGGTCGTGGCGACCTTGCGCGCGCTGTTCGGCGGCAAAGACGGCGATGCGCATGTCACCGGTGAGGCGAATGTAGGCAACTACTGGGCTGACGTCACCCGGGCCACGGTGCGTGTGCTGCTGCCGTTGTGTCTGGTGTGGTCGCTGCTGCTGACTTCGCAGGGCGTGCCTTCCACCCTCGCGGCCGGCCCCACGGTCGCGCCGATTGATGCCAGTGCGCAAATGGCCGAACAGAAGATTCCACTGGGTCCGGTCGCGGCGATGGTCGCGGTCAAGCAACTCGGCACCAACGGCGGTGGCTGGTACGGACCCAACAGCAGCGTGCCGCTGGAGAATCCGACGCCATTCTCCAATCTGCTGGAGACCGTCGGCATCATCCTGCTGCCGCTGGCCGTGGTGTTCATAGTTGGGCCGCTGGTCGGCCGTCGCCGGATCACGGCGATGATCTTCGGCTGCATGCTGTCGATGTCGGCTGCCTCCACCGCGCTGGCGGTGTGGTCAGAAGCGCTTTCGTCCACCGCATCCGATGTCGCGCTGATGGAAGGCAAGGAAGTTCGATTCGGCGCCGATGCCTCGGCGTTGTGGGCTTCGTTGACCACGCAGACTTCCAACGGGTCGGTCAATGCCATGCACGATTCGCTGGCGCCGCTGACCGGGCTGGATACGCTGGTCAACATGCTGGTCAACGCCATCTGGGGCGGTGTCGGCTGCGGCCTGCAGCAGTTCCTGGTGTACCTGCTGCTGAGCGTGTTCCTGGCCGGACTGATGACCGGACGCACGCCGGAGTTGTTCGGCCGCAAGATCGAAGCGCCGGAAGTGAAGCTGCTGGCGCTGCTGATCTTGCTGCAGCCGCTGGTGGTGCTGGGCTTCACCGCGATCACACTGGCGATTCCCTCGATCACCGGCAATTCGAACCCCGGCTTCCACGGCGTCAGTCAGGTGTTCTACGAGTACACCTCTGCATTCGCCAACAACGGTTCCGGTTTTGAAGGCCTGGGCGACGCCACGTATTGGTGGAACCTGAGCGCCAGCGTGGTGCTTGTGCTGGGCCGCTATCCCGCGTTGATCGTGCCGCTGGCCGTCGCCGCACTGATGGCGCGCAAGCGTCCGGCACCTGAAAGCGCAGGCAGCCTGGGCGTGGAAACGCCGACCTTCGCCCTGACCCTGATTGCGGTGGTGGCCATCCTGACCGTGCTGCAGTTCATGCCCGCACTGGTGTTGGGGCCCATCGCCGACCACCTGTCGCTGACCGCGATGGCGCACTGAGAAAAATACGATGAGCGAGATTATTTCCCACGAAAAGAAACCGCGTCCGCCGACCCTGGTCGACGCGGCGACGGTACGCAGCGCGCTGCATGATTCCTTTCTCAAGCTGTCGCCGCGCCATCTGGTCAAGAGTCCGGTGATGGCCATCGTGCTGCTGGGCACCGTGCTGTCGGCGGTGATCACGCTGGCGGGCGCGGCCACGCCAGGGTTCGGCGGCGCGGTGACGGCAATCCTGCTGGTGACCGTGTTATTCGGCAATTTCGCCGAGGCCATCGCCGAAGCGCGTGGACGTGGGCAGGCTTCGTCACTGCGTCGCGCCCGCAAGGATCTGGTGGCGCGCAAGGTCGCGACCGATCTGGGCGGCAAGGAGACAACTTTGCCAGCGGCGGATCTGCGCCCCGGCGACTACGTGATCGTCAGCGCCGGCGAACAGATTCCCGCCGATGGCGAAATCGTGCGTGGGCTGGCCACCATCAACGAATCGGCGGTCACCGGCGAGTCGGCGCCCGTGCTGCGCGAAGCGGGCACCGACCGCTCTGGCGTCATCGGCGGCACCAAGGTGCTGTCCGATGAAATCATCATCCGCATCACCGCCGAACCCGGCCACAGCTTCCTGGATCGCATGATCGCGCTGGTGGAAGGCGCCAACCGGCAGAAGACGCCGAACGAAATCGCCCTGACCATGCTGCTGGCGGCGATGACGCTCACCTTCCTGATCGTCGTCGCCACGCTGCCGGCCATCGGTGCCTTCGTCGGCGTCCAGGTCGCGCCGCTGCTGTTGATCGCCTTGCTGGTCTGCCTGATTCCGACCACCATCGGCGGCCTGCTGCCGGCCATCGGCATCGCCGGCATGAATCGCGCGTTGTCGGCCAACGTGCTGGCCAAATCCGGCAAGGCCGTGGAAGTGGCGGGCGACGTGGACGTGCTGTTGCTGGACAAGACCGGCACCATCACTTTCGGTGATCGCCAGGCGACGGCATTCCATCCCCTGGCCGGAATCGATGCCTCGTTATTGCGCGAAGCGGCGATGCTGGCATCGCTCGCCGACCCGACACCGGAAGGCAAGTCCATCGTCAAGCTGTCGCGCGCGCAAGGCTGCACTACGCCCGAGCCGGATCATGCCAACTATCTGCAGTTCACCGCGCAGACGCGCATGTCCGGCGTGGACCTGGACGATGGCCGTTCGATCCGCAAGGGTGCCGGCGATGCAATCAGGCGACACGTAGAAGCGCAGGGCAGCCTGGTGCCGAGCGAACTGACCGCGCGAGTCGAACAGGTCGCGCGCAGCGGCGCGACGCCGCTGGTGGTCAGCGACGGCAAGCACGTGCTGGGCGTGGTCGAGCTGTCCGACGTGGTCAAGCAGGGTGTGAAGGAGAAGTTCGCGCGGCTGCGGGCGATGGGCGTGCGCACGGTGATGATCACCGGCGACAACCCGCTTACCGCCGCCGCCATCGCCGCCGAAGCGGGTGTGGACGACTACATTGCCGAAGCCACGCCGGAGGACAAGCTGGCGCGTATCCGCCTGGAGCAGGCGCGGGGCAGTTTAGTAGCCATGGTCGGCGACGGCACCAACGATGCACCTGCATTGGCGCAGGCGGATGTCGGTCTGGCGATGAATTCGGGTACCCAGGCCGCGAAGGAAGCCGGCAACATGGTCGATCTGGACTCGGACCCGGCCAAACTTCTGGCTGTGGTGGAGGTGGGCAAGCAACAGTTGATCACGCGCGGTGCGCTGACTACTTTCTCGCTGGCCAACGATGTGTCGAAATACTTTGCGATCCTGCCGGCATTGTTCGCCGCAGCGATTCCGCAGATGGCCGCGCTGAACATCATGCAGCTGTCCAGCCCAACCAACGCCGTGCTGGCCGCATTGATCTTCAACGCGCTGATCATTCCGGCATTGATCCCCCTGGCCTTGCGCGGCGTGCGCTTCAAACCCGCCAGCGCCACCGCACTGCTGCGCCGGAACATGCTGGTCTATGGCCTAGGCGGGGTGATCCTGCCGTTCGTGGCGATCAAGCTCATCGACCTAGCCTTGTCCGCAACGATCGGTATCTAGCCCCCTCCCTTGCGTAAGCAGGGAGGGTTGGGGAGGGGTTTGCGTGCGATCAGAAAATGCACGCACTCCTCATATCTCTCTCTCGAGAAGCGACATGAACAAAAAAATCAGTCTACAAGACCAAGGCAGCCTACGCGCCGCCATTGCCTTCGCCCTCGTCATCCTCCTCGGCATGGGCCTGCTCTACTCATTAGTCGGAACCAGCATCAGTCGCACTGTATTCCCGCAACAAGCCAACGGCAGCCTTGTGATCCGCGGTGGCAAAGTCATCGGCTCATCGCTCATCGCCCAGCCCTTCGCCGATGCGCGCTACTTCCAACCGCGTCCTTCTGCCGCTGGCTACGATCCAATGGCGGCGGCGGGCAGCAACCAGGCACGCACCAATCCGGACCTGCGCAAGCGTATCGATGAAACTGTTGCCGCCGTCGCGGCGCGCGAAGGAATCGCCACACAGGACGTGCCGGGCGAACTGGTGACGCAATCCGGCGGCGGACTGGATCCGGATATCAGTCCGGCCGGTGCGCAAGTGCAGGTCGCGCGCGTAGCGCAGGCCAGGGGTATGGATGCGAAGCAGGTGGCGGAACTGGTGGCTGCGCATACACAGGGTTCGCAGTTCGGGTTCCTGGGTGAGCCGCGTGTCAATGTGCTGCAACTGAATCTGGCGCTGGATGCCCTACGCTGACGTGCCTTACGTCCCTCCAGGAATGCTGGAGAGCTCGAAGTCCTGAGCACGGCCGAGAAAGGTGTTGTGACCAGGCGATGCTCCAACTGCACCCCCTCCCAGCCTCCCCCTGCATTCGCAAGGGGAGGGGCCAAGGCACAATGAACGCATGATCGACTCCCGCACCCACCAGGCCGATGCCCTGATCGGCGAACTCCGCCGCGAAGGTGGCGGGCGGCTGACGATTTTTCTGGGCGCCGCCCCCGGCGTGGGCAAGACCTACACCATGCTGTCGCGTGCGCGGGAGTTGCGCAAACAGAACGTCGATGTGGTGGTGGGCATTGTCGAAACCCATGGCCGCAGCGAAACCGCCGCCCTCATCGACGGTCTGGAGCTGATGCCGCGCGCGCGCCTGGAGTACCGCGGTCGCGTCTTCGAGGAAATGGATCTGGACGCTATCCTCGCGCGCAAGCCGGCTATCGTCCTGGTCGATGAACTCGCCCATCGCAACGCGGCCGGCAGCCGCCACGAGCGTCGCTGGCAGGATGTGATCGAACTGCTCGATGCCGGTATCGACGTCTACACCACGATCAACATCCAGCACCTGGAAAGCCTCAACGACGTGGTGTTCCGCATCACCGGCGTGCGGGTCAGCGAAACCGTACCCGACGGCGTTTTCGATCGGCTGCGCGACATCGTGCTGGTCGATCTGCCACCGCGCGAACTGATCGAACGGCTGCGACAAGGGAAAGTCTATGTACCCGACCAGGCTGCGCAGGCGCTGCAGACGTTCTTCTCGCCCTCCAACCTGATCGCCCTGCGTGAGCTGGCGATGCAGACCGCCGCTGACCGCGTCGACAGCGACCTGCGCGAAACCCATGCCGCACGCGGCATTTCCGGCATGAATGTGCGTCGTCGGGTGCTGGTGGCCATCGATGGGCTGGGGCAATCCGAATATCTGGTGCGCGTGGCGCGACGCCTGGCCGAACGCCGCGACGCGCCATGGACCGTGGTGACCGTACAGGCGGGCAAACACTCCGAAGCGCGCCAGCGCGAACTCGATCAGGCATTTGCGCTGGCGCGCAAGCTGGGCGCCGATACTGAAGTGCTGCACGGCGCCAGCATCGCCGATGCTTTGCTGGACCATGCTGGCCGAAGCGGCGTGTCGGCCATCGTGCTGGGCCGCACCCGCGAACGGCCGGTGGCGCGCATGTTCAACCGCACACTGACCCAGCAACTGCTGCAGCGCGGCGCGCACTTCGAGTTGACCATCGTCAACACACCCGAAGCACGTGCGCGTTCACGGCGTGAATCGCATGCGCCGCGGCTGTCGTTCACCCGTCATGACACCGCACTCGTGCTGCTGGCCACGTTGCTGGCCGTGGCGATCTCCTGGCTGGCCGAACGCTGGGTGGGGCTGGACGATCTGTCGATGGTGTTCATCGTCGCGGTGGTGCTGGTCGCGGCACGCACACGCATGACCGCCGCCGTGGCCACCGCGGTGCTGTGTTTCTTCGCCTACAACTTTTTCTTCATCGAGCCGCGCTTCACTTTGAACATCGGCGCACGCCAGGGCGTGACCACGGTGTTCCTGTTCCTGGTGGCCGCGCTGGTGGCGGGACGACTGGCCGCCAGACTGCGCATGCAGGTCGTGGCCCTGCGTGCGGCCAACACGCACGCCACCGCATTACAGGACTTGGGCAGGCAGCTCGCCAGCGCCGCCGATCTGGGGCAGGTGCTGTCAGCGGGGCGTTCGGCATTGCAGACCGCGTTCGGCACGGCGGCTTGGATCCGGATCGGTGTGCAGAGCTCGATTTCCGAGGGCGTCACCCTGGGCGACACCGACTTGGGTGCGGCCGACTGGGCGCAACGCCATGGTCAGTCCACGGGCCGCTATACCGACACGCTGGCCGGTTCCGCTTGGTGGTTCCTGCCCTTGCGCAACGACCGCGAGACGCTGGGTGTGGCCGGCCTGCGTTTCGATGCCGCCTCGTCACGCCTGGCGTTCGAGCAGCGGCGCCTGGCCGAGGCCATGGCCGACGACATCGGCCAAGCCGCCTTGCGTACGCGATTGGTGTCGGACCTGGAAACCGCGCGCGTCGGCAACGAGACCGAGCGTCTACGTTCGGCGTTGCTGTCGTCGGTGTCGCACGATCTGCGCTCACCGCTGTCTTCGATGATCGGTTCGGCCAGCAGTCTGGCCAATTACGCCGACGCGATGAGCGCCGAGGATCGCAGCAGCCTGCTCGACACCATCCAGCTGGAAGGCGAACGCCTGGACCGCTACATCCAGAACCTGCTCGACATGACCCGACTGGGCCATGATGGGCTCACCTTGAATCGCGACTGGATCGGCGTGGATGAATTGATCGGTTCGGCGGCGGGCCGGCTGCAGCGTTACCAGCCGGAAGTGAAGCTGAAAATCGCCATCGCGCCCGGCCTGAAACCCATCTGGGTGCATCCGGCACTGGTGGAGCAGGCCTTGTTCAATGTGCTGGAAAATGCCGCCAAGTTCTCGCCGCCCGGCGTCGCGGTGGAAATCGATGCGCGCCTGATCGAGGGCAGGCTGCGCATCGATGTCCGCGACCACGGTCCGGGCATTCCCGAAGAAGAGCGTGCGCGCATCTTCGACATGTTCTACAGCGTCGAACGCGGCGACCGGGGGCGTCACGGCACCGGGCTGGGCCTGACCATCAGCCAGGGGATGATCGGCGCGCATGGCGGCAGCGTGGAAGCGCTGGCAGGCACCGATGGCCGCGGCACCCTGATCCGCATTACCCTGCCGCTCATCGAACCGCTGCCGCAGTCCTCCGATGCCGAATCCGACTGAAGCCCCGAACGCCGCCGCTTCCGCGCCGCGCGCGCGCGTGCTGGTGATCGACGACGAACCGCAGATCCGCAGATTCCTGGACATCAGCCTGCGCGCGCAGGGTTACCACGTGGCGCTGGCCGAGACCGGCGAGCAAGGGTTGAGTACGCTGGCGACGCAGGGCGCTGACCTGGTGATCCTGGACATTGGCCTGCCCGATCAGGATGGTCATGCGGTGCTCAAAGAGCTGCGCCAATGGTCGCAGGTGCCGGTGATCATGCTGACCGTGCGTGCCGGTGAAGCGGAAAAAGTGGCCGCACTCGATGCGGGCGCCAACGACTACGTGACCAAGCCGTTCGGCGTGCAGGAACTGATGGCGCGCGTACGCGGTCTGCTGCGCCAGCATGCGGCCGACCCGGGCGAGGCGATGCCGGTGTTCGATGACGGGCAGTTGCGCGTGGATCTTTCGCGGCGTGAAGTGCATCTGCATGGCGAACCAGTGGTGCTGACGCGCAAGGAGTATGCCTTGCTGGCGTTACTGCTGCGCCACCCCGGTCGCGTAGTTACGCAACCGCAGCTGTTGAAGGAAATCTGGGGGCCCACCCACCAGCACGACACGCATTACCTGCGCATCCTGGTCGGCAAGTTGCGGTTGAAGCTGGGCGACGAGGCGTCTTCGCCGAAATACATCGCCACAGAACCGGGTGTGGGTCTGCGTTTCGTCGGCTCCGCGTGACGCGGAAGTGGCGATTCCGCTTTGATCGGTCGAACAACGAGACCGCGACCGTCGGATTAAATCAGATCGCGTACGGCATGGTCATCAGCGGAAACAATGCGATCTTGACCTGTTGCAGCCAGAGGAACAACGGCAGCCGGGACTTCACCGCAGGTTCCTTCTCTGTAGAGGCCACGTACATATCGGCGCCACGGACGATGACGCCGGCTTGCAGTTCTTCCGTCGTTGCACGTATGTCCTGGCCACTGTATGGGCCTCCCAACAGCAGCACGGTGCGTGGGATATCGGAAAACACATCTTCACGCGTAGTGCGCAGGCGATTGGTCTTTCGTTTCATGCATCGGTCCGCCAAGGGTTGGACGCAGGCCTTTTTACAGCGCTGGTGCGCACGCGACAATGCCTGTGTTGCATCAGACCATGCCGCCATTCGCACGCAGCACCTGCCCGTTGATCCATGCACCGTCGGGCCCCACCAGGAAGGACACCACAGAAGCTATATCGTCCGGCGTACCCAGGCGCTCCAACGGACTCATCTTGGCCAGCCGCTGCACCAGCTCATCGGATTTGCCGTTGAGGAACAGGTCGGTCGCGGTCGGACCCGGCGCCACCGCATTGACCGTGATGTTGCGGCCACGCAGTTCCTTGGCCTGGATCGCGGTCAGCGTTTCCACTGCCGCCTTGGTCGCGGCGTACACGCCGTAGTTCTCCATCTTGGTACCGACCACGCTGGTGGAGAAATTGACGATGCGCCCGCCATCGCGCATGCGCCGCGACGCTTCACGCATGGTGTTGAACGTACCCTTCAAGTTGATCGCTATCTGGGCGTCGAACAACGCGTCGTCGCTGTCGCCCAGCGCCGCCAGTTTCAGGATGCCGGCGTTGTTGACCAGTACGTCAAGGCCGCCGAAGGACAATTCAGCGGAATCGAACAGTCGGATCACCGCTGCCGGATCGGCGACATCGGCTTGCACGGCAATGGCCTTGCCGCCGGCTGATTCGATCTCATCGACCACTGCTTCAGCGGCCGCGGTATTGCCGGCGTAGTTGATCATAACGGTGTGCCCATCGGCGGCCAGGCGCTTGGCGATGGCCGCGCCGATGCCGCGCGAGGCGCCGGTGACCAGGGCGATACGGGCAGTTGGAGAAATCATGGCTGATCCTGTCTTGGGGAAATCGGAGGACATTCGTAGCAGCGAAGAGTATTGCGGATTTAGCACGCGGCGGTGCAGGGTTCGGGCAATCGACGCGACGCGTGACACAATCGCTTGCATGGAGGGCAGCCAATGCCGATGACCGAATCCCTCGACGCGCTGGTAAACCGCCTGATAACGGGACTGCGTGCCGGATCGACACAGATTGATGGGCTGCTCGCTGATGCAGACGTGTTGGCGCGTGTGCGCCGAGTCGCGCTGGCGAGCGATTTCGCCATTGATACCCTGCGCCGGCAGCCGGAGTTGCTGGTCCTGCTTGCGGGTAAAGATGGTGCAGAACCGATCACGGTGCCGGCACTGCTGCCCGACCAGGCCGACCAGTGGCCTGCGCAGTTGCGCCGTTATCGTCGTGCCGAATCCACGCGTCTGGTCTGGCGCGACGTGCTGGGTCTGGATGACGTCGATGCGATCCTGGCCGGCAGCACGCGATTGGCCGAACACTGCCTGCAAACGGCGCTGACGGCATTGGAAGGCGAATTCGCGCTTCGGCATGGCGCGGTACGCGCTGCCGATGGCAGCGTGCAAAGGCTGGTGGTGTTCGGCCTGGGCAAGCTGGGTGGCGGCGAACTGAATTTTTCGTCCGACATCGATCTGGTCTATGCCTATCCACAAGGTGGCGAGTCTGATGGCGCGCGTCCGCTGGCGGCAGAAGATTATTTCGCGCGCCTGGGACAGCGGCTGGCCAAGCTGCTGGACGAACCCACTGCCGACGGTTTCAGCCATCGCGTCGATCTTCGCCTGCGGCCGTTCGGCAATGCGGGGCGCGTGGCGCTTTCCTTCGCCGGCATGGATCAGTATTTCCAGCGCGAGGGCCGCGACTGGGAACGCTACGCCTGGTTGAAAGCACGCGCAGTGGCCGGTGATATCGACGCCGGGGAACAATGGTTGCAGACGTTGCGGCCGTTCGTGTTCCGTCGTTACCTGGACTTCACCGCGCTGGATGGCCTGCGTGACATGAAAGCCGCCATTGCTGCTGAAGTCGCGCGGCGCGAGTTGGCCGAAGACATCAAACGCGGTCCGGGCGGCATTCGCGAGATCGAGTTCCTGGCGCAAGCCTTGCAACTGATTCACGGCGGACGCGAGGCCACGCTGCGCGACCGCCGCCTGCTTCCGGCCTTGCGCGCGCTGATGCAGGCGCGGCAGATCTCGGCCGAGGATGGCGACGCACTGGTGCATGCCTACCGTTTCCTGCGCAAACTGGAAAATCGTCTGCAGATGCTGCGCGATGCGCAGACGCATGCCTTGCCGGAAGACCCGCTGGATCGGGAACGCATCGCACATGGGCTGGGATACGACGGCTGGGATGCGCTCTACACAGCGCTGGAAGTGCAGCGCCAGCGCGTCGCTGCCGAATTCGCGCAACTGCTGGCGCCGCGAAAGCGCAATGAAGTGCCCGGTGCGCTGACCGGTTACTGGCGTGGGTTGCCGGATGCGGGCAATGCGCACACGCTCGCAGAGGCGGGATTTTCGGACGCGGCTTCAGCGGATGCGGCGCTGCGCGATTTCGCCCAGTCCTCAGGCGTGCGCAGTCTGTCCGATGCAGCGCGTGCGCGACTTGACCGCGTGCTGCCCGCTTTGCTCGAAGCCGCCGCGCGCTCTTCGCAGCCCGATGCTGCGCTCAAACGGTTGCTGGTATTGCTGCATGCGGTGCTGCGCCGCGCGAGTTACCTGGCGCTGCTGGACGAACAACCCAGCGCACTGGCGCGCCTGGTGGATGTGGTCGCACGCAGCGCATTGCTGGCCGAAAGACTGGCGCAGTACCCGTTGCTGCTGGACGAATTGCTGGACACGCGCGTCGGTGGTCCCATGCCGGATCGCGAGACCATGCGCCTGCAATGCCGAGCCGCGTTGCAGGAAGAGGATCCGGAAACCGCATTGCGTCTGCTCAACGAGAAACGTTTGGCGCTCAGTTTCCGCACCGCGCTTGCCGCGTTGGATGGGCGACAGTCCGCGCGCGACAGCACCCGCCAGCTCGCGTGGCTGGCCGACGAGGTGGTGGACGTGGTGCTGCAGCTGGTCGCGGCTGAAGTGGCAGCTGCGCATGGACAGGTGCCCGGTGGGCGTTTCGCGATCATCGGTTACGGCAGCCTGGGCGGCGAGGAACTGGGATTCGGTTCGGACCTGGACCTGGTGTTCCTGTTTGACGCGCCTGTAGATGCCGTTTCCGATGGCGCGCGTCCGCTGGAAGCCGGCCGCTGGTATGCGCGTCTGGCGCAGAAGCTGGTGGCCTTGCTGGGCGCGGTCACCGGGGCAGGGCGCCTGTACGACGTGGATGTGCGCTTGCGGCCGGATGGCGCGAAAGGCCTGCTGGTGTCTTCCCTGTCGAGCTATCGCGAGTACCAGCGCGCCCGCGCGTGGACCTGGGAGCATCAGGCTCTGGTACGCGCCCGTGCCGTGGCGGGAGAAGAAAGCCTACGTTCGGAGTTCGAACGCTTGCGCGAACAGACACTGTCGCAAGTGCGTGATGCGGAAAAGCTGCGCGAAGAAGTCGTCGGCATGCGTCTGAAGATGCGCACCGAGCTGGACCGCAGCGACGCGGCGCGTTTCGACCTGAAGCAGGGCGCGGGCGGGCTGGTGGACCTGGAGTTCCTGCTGCAATACCTGGTGCTACGCGACTCGCATCGGCATGCCGCGTTGTTGCTGCCCAGGAATACGCAGGCGCTCATCGCGGCGCTGGGCGATGCCGATCTCTTCGATGCCCCCACGCTGCAGGCGCTGATGGCCGCGCACGGGGACCTGATGGCGGCGGGACTGGCCTGCACGCTGGACCGGCGGCCGCGACTGGTCGCCGAGAGCGATGCGATCGCCGCGGCGCGCGCGACAGTGCGGCAGGCTGCTAAGGCGCAGGGTTTGGCATTCGATTCGCCTAGTGGCGAGTCATTTCCGTAGAGCCGAGCTTGCTCGGCTGCTTTGTGCGCGACCTTCGAAGAGGACATCAAGAGCAGCCGAGCAAGCTCGGCTACGAAGCCAGGCCTGAGCTTTGCGCGCCGTGCAATTGGTTGCGTAGGTCGGGGCTACGCCCCCGACGCGGTTATCGAACATCGCTTGTGTCGGCCACGTAGGGCCGACCTACCTGGCGCTTTCGCGCGGACTAAGAGCAGCCGAGCAAGCTCGGCTCTACGAAAGCGACAGGCGTTGTTTTACCAGGGCGGCCACGCGTGCGGTTTCGCGCAGGGGTTCGGCTGCGAACGAGGCGAGTTGCGTATCCATGGGCTGGATTCTGCCCTGCGCCAGCAATGCATCCAGAAATCGTCGCGGCCTTCCACTGACGTGGTGCGGATCGAATACGAATACCGGTGCCCGCGTTGTGCAGGCCTCGGAAACCATGTTCACCGAATCGGGCGAGCACACGATGCGGTCGGCCCAGGCCAATACGCCGGCATAGGGATTGGCGCCGTCAATTTCGCTGGACCAGATCATGCCGGGCGTTGCCTGGTAGCGGTGACGGAGTGCTTCCACTACGCCCGGTGAAGTACGTCGCGAGGTGGTCGCCAGCACACTGCCGCCTTCGCGTGCCAAGGTGGTGTCCAGCAATGTTGCCAGGGCTTCGAACTCACTGCGGTCGAAACGCGCATGTGTGCTGGACCCGCCCAGCAGGAGCGCCGTGCGCGGTTGCGGCAGGTTGGCGAATCGCGCGAACGCATCACGCGCGCTTGCCAGCCATGCATCGTCGACCGGATTCAGGCTGCCCAGCAGGGTGATGACATTGTCGCCTTGCAACTGGTCGTGTTCCGGCACGATCACCAGATCCCAGTGCCTGGTCTCCAGCCGTGGATCGAGAATCTGCACCACCTTGCTGCCACGTTCGCGCAGCAGGCGTGTCGCCAGTGCGGCTTGCCGCCCGCAACCGATGGCCAGCGCGGGTGGACGCTGAAGCGCATGGGCGAAGTCCGAGCCGAAGGCGTGGCTGGCACCAGGGAAGTAGCGGGGGGCGGCAATGCGCCAGGGCAGGTGCGGCTGTAGCTGCCAGTCCGCCGCTGGGCCGAGTTCCAGGGCAGTGGCCAAGGCCTCCGCCTGCCGGCGGTTGCCGGCATTGCCGTCGGTGAGGGTCCAGAGCTGTGTCGAATCCATGGATCGGCGGCGTTTTGTTCCAAAAACTAAAACAATCCGTTCCGAAGTGGTCGGATATTGCCATTACCGGGACACTCTACACTGCGCCTCCTGGTTTGCGGTGTCTCGCGAATCTTTTCCTTCTTCTCTCTTCCACAGGAAAACGCCATGTCCGCTCCCTTGAACGACGCCGCCCTGGACCAGCTGTTCCGCACGGCGCGTACCCAGAATGCATTCCTGGATCGCCCGGTCGAGGACGCGCAGCTCCATGCGCTGTACGAACTGGTCAAGCTGGGCCCGACGGCCGCCAACACGACGCCGGCCCGTTTCGTGTTCGTCAAATCGCCGGAAGCCAAGGCCAAGTTGGGCCCGACCCTGGACGAGGGCAACTACAAGAAGACCATGGCCGCGCCGGTCACGGTGATCGTGGCCTACGACGAGGACTTCCACGAGAAGACCCCATACCTGTTCCCGCACGTGCCCGATGCCAAGAGCTGGTTCGAAGGCCCGCGCGAAAACCGCCACGTGCCCGCGTTCCGCAACGGCAGCCTGCAGGGCGCTTACCTGATCCTGGCTGCGCGCGCGCTTGGCCTGGATACCGGGCCCATGTCCGGGTTCAACAACGCCAAGCTGGACGAAGCCTTCTTCGCCGGCACTGCCATCAAGTCCAACTTCCTGGTCAACCTGGGCTACGGCGATCCCGCCGGCGTCTTCCCGCGTTCCCCGCGCCTGTCGTTCGACGAAGCGGCGCGGATCGAATAGTTCACCCTGCTCCAACCTGTCTTCTGCTTCCATTCCATCCACTTCTTCTCAGGAGTTCCATCATGCGCAAGACTCTGCTCGTTGCCGCCCTGTTCGCTTTCGCCGGTTCGGCGTTCGCCGCACCCGTCAGCTACAAGATCGACCCCAACCACACCAACGTGCTCGCCAGCTGGAGCCACTTCGGCTTCTCCAACCCCAGCATCAACTTCGGCGAAGCCGACGGCACCATCGTGTACGACGCCGACAAAGTGTCCGCTTCCAGCGTCCAGGTCACCCTGCCGCTGTCCGGCCTGAGCGCGCTTGCTGCCGATTTCTATGATCATCTGACCGGCGACAAGTGGTTCGATGCGGCCAAGTTCCCGGCGGCCACCTTCAAGAGCACCAAGGTCGAAGCGGCGGGCGAAGGCAAGCTGAAAGTCACCGGCGACCTGACCGTCAAAGGCGTGACCAAGCCGGTGGTGCTGAACGTCACCTTGAACAAGGCCGGCGAGCAGCCCATGGCCAAGCGCGCCGCCATCGGCTTCGACGCCACCGCCACGGTCAAGCGCAGCGATTTCGGTCTGGGCGCGTATGTGCCGAACGTCAGCGATGAAGTGGAACTGCGCATCACCACTGAAGCAGTGGTGCCGAAAGCCGAGTAAGCCGCGCAAGCGATTGGTTTCTGGAACGCCGGCTGCGGTTGCTGCAGCCGGCGTTTTTGTTTCTTTTTGTACTGCTGCTCCTAGTCGTCATCCCAGCACAAGCTGGGATCCACCTTGATCTTGCGTTTGCTCGTGCTGCTTCCTCCCTTGCGCATAGCGCAGGGGAGGATTGAGGAGGGGTGCTCTTGATCTTGGCTCTGGCTTTTACTTTGCTTCAAAGCAAAAGCGTTTCGCGCTTTGCGCGAGTCACTTTTCTTTGAACTGCAAAGAAGCGCTTTTCAACAGCCGAATGGCTGGTCAAAGTAACCAAAAGAAAGCCGCCCTACTTCGCGCCCGGCGATGAAGCCGCCGGGTCCGCAAGCAGCCGGGGAATTTCCGTAAGGCGCCTCCTGCGCCTACGGAAACGGCGAACATCCATGTGCGCCGCCCCTGCGGGGTTTACCCAGGCTGCTTGCCGCTCCTCACGGGGATTTGGAGCGGAAGCGGGGCAACCAAAGCGGAAGCAGGAGCAGGTCCAAAGAGCGATGGCTGGATCGTCATTCCAGCGAAAGCTGGAAGTGCTCCACAACAGCCGAATGGCTGGTCATCCATCTTGATTCTTGCGTTTCAGGCGGTGCCGCGGCTGTGAGGGCGCATTTCTGTCCTCCATGGCCGACTGGTAGACTGCAAACCCCGATCCACCGACCCGACCGCCATGAGCCAGACCGCTACCGCGCCCGCCAATGCCGAGAAGCGCTACACCGTGCACCGCGCCGACCTGCCGCTGAGCTGCCCGTTGCCGTCAATGGCCTTGTGGAATTCGCATCCGCGCGTGTACCTGGCCATCGAGGACGCACCCGGGCACGACGTGCAGTGCCCCTATTGCGGCTCGCATTTCACCCTTGCCGACTGATTCGGCGCATTGATTCAGCGCGCTGATCCCGGGTCCGGGGAACCGCGTCGATGCGTCGCCTGACCGTAGTCCAACTGCTGCCAGCGCTCGAATCCGGCGGGGTGGAGCGCTCCACACTGGAAATAGCCCAGGCCCTGGTGGACGCCGGCCATCGCGCCGTGGTCGTTTCCGCTGGGGGGCGGCTGTTGCCCGCGCTGCTGGCCACGGGCGCCGAGCACGTCACTCTCGATATCGGTCGCAAATCGCTGTTCACCCTGCGCCATCTGCCTGCCTTGCGCCAACTCTTCGTCCGCGAGCGCGCCGACATCGTGCATGGACGTTCGCGATTGCCGGCCTGGCTGGGGCTTAAAGCGGTGCAAGGCATCGACGCGGCGCGACGCCCACGTTTCGTCACCACCATGCATGGGCTCAATTCTCCGGGTCGCTACAGCGGCGTGATGACGCGTGGCGAGCGGGTGATCTGCGTGTCGCAGACCGTGCGCGATTATCTGCTGCAGCACTACCCGCAGACCGACCCGCACAAGTTGCTGGTTATCCCGCGTGGTATCGACACCGCGCAATTCCCACGCGTGCCGGTCGTGGATCGTGCGTCGCGGCTGGCCTTCGCCGAGGCTCATCCTCAATTGCGTAGCGATGGTCCCTTGCTGCTGCTGCCGGGTCGCGGCACGCGCTTGAAAGGCCACGTCGATGCGCTGCACCTGCTGGCGGCTATGGCTGGCAAAGGTAGCGACGCTCGCCTGTGGCTGCCCGGTGCTCGCGAGGCAGGCCGCGAAGACTACATCGCCGAGATGGAAGCCGAAGCGGCCAGACTGGGTATTGGGCATGCGGTTGCATTCACCGCAGCGACTTCACGCATCGCCGAAGCCTACGCGGCGAGCGATCTGGTGCTGCAGCTTTCCCGCAAGCCCGAGTCCTTCGGGCGCACGGTGATCGAAGCCCTGTCCGTCGGGCGTCCGGTGCTGGGCTGGGCGCATGGAGGCGTGGGCGAACTGCTCGCCGAGCTGCAGCCGGCTGGCGCGGTGGCTCCGTTCAACGAAAATGCATTGCTCACCACCGCACAGGCGCTGCTCACGCATCCGCCATCGCCTTTGGCTACGATGCCCTATACCTTGCGCGCCATGCAGGACGCCACGCTGGCCCTCTACCAAGAACTCGCCGATGACACGCACGACCCCGCTGCACGCTGATCCTTCGCCTACCTCCACGCACGGCTGGCGCTGGGCCCCGGCCTGGGTACTGACCTTCGTCGCGCTGTGGCCAACTCCAGGCATCGCCGAAGGCGTGATGGTGCTGGGCGCGCTGGCGGCGATCGTGCGCCTGCTGCTGGTGCGGTTCCGCGGTGGCATGCGCCTGCTCAGCGGGCCTGCATGGGCGCTGACCAGCGTGCTGTTTTTCGTCTACTGGCTTCCGCAGTTGATCTCTTCATTCGATGCCGTCGACGTGGGCCGCGCCATGCGCGAGTCGGTGGTCGATCTGCGCTACCTGCCGTTTCTGTGGCTGGTGGCGGCATCAGTCGCCAATGATCGCGCCCGTCGCATCACCTTCGGCGGGTTGGCGATCATCGTGGTGGTCTGGACCCTGGACGCGTTGCTGCAGGTCACGTTCGGCACCAGTCCGTTGTTCTGGGGTCTTGACCAGATGAAGCAACTGATCAGCGGACACGGCATGTGCAAGGTGGAAGACACCGCCGCGCTGGATCGCTTGAGCGGCTTCCTGGGACCCTGCAACCTGAAACTCGGCGTGGTCCTGGCCAGCCTTTCGCCATTTGCGTTGTTCGCGCTGGGCAAGCGGTATGGCCTGTTGGGTTGGTTGTTGGCTTCGGCCGCCATCGGTCTGATCATCCTGCTCGCTGGCGCACGTGCCGCGTGGTTGACCTACTCCCTGGTGCTGGTGTTTTCCGGCTGGCGTTTGCTGGGGTGGAAGAAGTTGCTGGCAGTGCTTGCCTTCGGTGCAGTTTCGCTGGTGGTGCTGAATGTGGTGTCGCCGCAATTTCGCGATCGCATCGACCGCACCACGCGAGCTTTGGCAGCGGACGAAAGCGGTGTAGATGTGGCCCTCTCCGGACGCGCGCAAATCTGGCGGGCCGCGACCTGCATGATCGGCAAGCATCCGGTCAATGGCGTGGGCACGCGCAATTTCCGCCAGGAATATCCCGCCTGCGATCCTTCGCCCGGAACCAAGCCTGCATGGGGTTCGGGCCCAGCCCACCACGCGCACCAGATTATTTTGGAGATCCTGGCCGAGACCGGAATCATCGGGCTGCTGATGTGGCTGGCTGGCGCCGCGCTGGCCTGGCGAGCATGGCGCTATGCCGCACCCGAAGCGCGCGAACGCGCGCGGCCGGCCATGCTGGCGCTGGGCGTCACTGTGTTCCCGTTCAACACCCACTTGGCGTTCTACTCGACGTTCTGGGGCGGGCTGACCCTGCTGCTGGCGGCGTTGTATTCGGGCAGCCTTCTGGCCCGGGAAAATGACTGACGCCAAGTCAGGGCGATGCTGGTTCTCCGCGCCGCTGGGCCTGTTGGCCGCCGCAATCGCGCGCCTGCCGCAGTCCGTGCTGCTGGCGCTTGGGGCGTTGCTGGCATGGCTGACGTTTCCTTTCATTGGCAAGCGCAAGCGTTATGCACGCATCAACCTGGCGTTGTGCTTCCCGCAGCTTGACCCTGCGCAACGCGCACGTCTGCTGCGCGCCAACCTGCGCGCCACGGTCACCGGTGCCTTGGAACTGATTCGCGCCTGGTACGCGCCATCACCTGCACTCGCAGGACTGGCAGAGATCGAAGGGCTGGAACACCTGCACGCCGCGCTCGCGTCGGGGCATGGGGTGTTGCTGTTCGGTGGCCACTTCACCCATTCCGAATTGGCGGCGCGTCTGCTGCAGGAAGTGTCCGGACAACCCGTGCACGTGCTGGTACGCCGCAACAACGACCCGTGCCTGGAAGCCATGTTCGATGGCGCCAGGCGTCGTGCTTTCGCCGGCACGATTGCGAAGAAGGATGTGCGCGGGTTGTTACGCACGCTGGCGCAGGGCGGTGTGGTGGCGTATTCGGCCGACCAGAACTTCACCTACCAGAATGCGTTCGTGCCGTTCTTCGGCGTTCCCGCCGCCACGCTGACCGCCACGCCGGATCTGGCGCGGCGCGGCCGGGCGGTGGTATTGCCGTTCTGGTTCCACCGCGATGCGCAGGGCCGCTACCTGCTGCGCCTGGAAGCGCAATGGAGCGGCTGGCCCAGCAACGATCCGGCGGCCGACGCGGCGCGCTACATGCGCGAACTGGAACAGGTGGTGCGGGAGCATCCCGAGCAATACCTGTGGGTGCACCGGCGCTTCAAGACCCGCCCACCGGGCGAGCCGGACATTTACCGGGAGGGCGGGTCTTGACCTGCCATTACCATGCGCGAACCTCGCATTGGCGTATGACGGAATAACTTCCAAATCCACGCGATGGCAATGGCGGGTAAAGCCCCGCCCTCCTTTATTCGTAGAGTTTGCCGCGCCCGTCGGGCTGGCGCTTGAAACGCCGGTGGATCCACAGGTACTGCGCTGGCACCTGGCGCACCATGTCCTCGATTGCGGCCATGACCCGGGCGGTATCGGCGGTCGCATCCTTGGACGGAAATTCCTTGAACGCCGGAGACAACCGAAGTGTGTAGCCGCCGTCCTCGCGCCGTTCGTGGGCGAACGCGATCACGCTTGCACCCGATAGCCGCGAGAGCTGGTGGGTGGAAGTGAGGCTGTAGGCCGGCAGGCCGAAGAACGGGACGAACACGCTTTCGCCACGACGTGTGTCCTGGTCGGGCGCGAACCAGAGCAATCCGCCCTGCTTCAGGTGTTTCAGAGCGGGCCGCAATTCTTCGCGGGTGAACATATGCTGGGCATAGCGCATGCGGCCGCGCTTGACCGCCCATTCCATCGCGCCCTGGTCGTGCGGGCGGTACATGCCGGCCAGCGGCGCGTAGTCGCACATCAGGCGTGCGGCGATTTCCAGGGTGGTGAAGTGCCCGGAAATGACGATCACGCCACGTCCGCCCTCGCGCGCGGCGGCCAGGTGTTCCAGCCCTTCGACGCGCAGGCCGTGCCGCATCGGCTCCACGCTGCCCCACCAGGCACGGGCGAATTCGAACAGACCGATGCCGAGTTCGGCAAAACTGCGGTAGACCAGCTGGGCCTGCTGCGCCGCATCTAGCTCCGGGAAGCACAGCGCGATATTGCGCGCGGCCACGCGTCGCCGGTCGTGCAGCACACGGTGCAGGAAGCGGCCGACAAGCCTGCCCAGCGCGCGTTGCAGCGTCCAGGGAAGGCGTGCCAGCAATGCGGCCAGTCCGATGCCCAGCCAGGACGGCCATTGGCGCAAGCCGGTCGGTGCGGGGTCGTGATCAGTATCGGGGGAAGCCATACAGCGATTCTAACGGTTCAGTTGGTTATCCTTGGCGTGATGCGGATGGACCTGACCGAGCGTTTCCTGCGTGGCCTGTATTCGGCTGTGCTCTATGTACTGACGCCGGTCACGGTGTACCACCTGATCTGGCGTGGTTTCCGTTTCCGCGAATATTTCCAGCGCTGGGACGAACGTTACGCGTCCTATGCACAACCGGTGCCGCGGATCGATGTGTGGCTACATGCGGTTTCGGTGGGTGAGGTCAACGCCGCCGTTCCCGTGGTCGAGGCGCTGCGCCGCGCTCATCCGCAGCTGCGCTGGCTGGTGACCACCATCACGCCGACCGGCTCCGAACGCGTGCGTGCGCTCTGGGGAGATGCGGTCGAACATGTCTATGCGCCGTACGACCTGCCCGGCGCGGTGGACCGCTTCCTGCAGCACTACCAGCCCCGTCTGGCGCTGGTCATGGAAACCGAGCTGTGGCCCAACCTGCTGTTCGGCTGCAGCGATCGCGGCATTCCGGCCTATCTGCTCAACGCGCGGCTGTCGGCGCGCTCGCTGCGCGGTTACAGCGTGCTGGCGCCGCTGATCGCGCGCGTGGTGCGCACGGTCAAGCGCATCGGCGCGCAGTCGGTCAACGATGGCAAGCGCTTCGTGGCGCTGGGCGCGTCGCCGGCAGCGGTCGTCGACACCGGCAATCTCAAGTTCGATATCGCCACCCCGGAAGGCCTGACGGAGTTCGCCGAAGACTTCGCCAGGCACGCGGGCACGCGGCCGGTATGGATCGCGGCCAGCACGCATGAGGACGAAGAAGCCGCCGTGGTGGCCACGCATCGCCGATTGCGCGAGCGCTGGCCCGATCTGCTGCTGCTCTGGGCGCCGCGACATCCCGAACGATTTCCCCGGGTCGCCGAGCAGGCGCAGGCCGTCGGCTGGAAGGTCGCGACACGTCGCAAGTCGGTGTGGCCCGGTGCGGACGATGCGGTCTTCGTGATCGATACGCTGGGCGAACTGATGTCCTTCTATGCCTGCGCGCAAGTCGCTTTCGTCGGCGGCAGCCTGCAGCCCATTGGCGGGCACAATTTGCTGGAACCGGCTGCGGTCGGCACCGCCATGGTCACCGGACCCAATCTGCACAATTTCACCGACATCTCGCGCCGCCTGAAAGAAGCCGGCGCGCTGTTGGTCGTCGCCGATGCCGACGGCCTGCCTGAGGCGGTGGGCAACCTGATTCAGGATGCTGGGCTTCGCCTGCGTATGGTGGCGGCTGGACGCACCCTGGTCGAAAAGGGGCGAGGCGCATTGGCGCAGACGTTGCAGATGATCCACGAAGATCTGCCTGTGCCCGATCACTAAAAGCACACATAAGCAGTTCGGGCGTTGGAAACGAAAACAGCGGACCAAAGTCCGCCGTTTTCGTTCAGGTCGCGATGTCAGCCTGGATCAGTTGTTGATGGCACCCGGCGCAAGCTGCGCTTCCGCGTCGGCCGTCAGCAGGCGATTGATGTCCTGCACGTCCTGGACATCCAGCGTACCGGCGGCTTGGTCCAGCAACAGGCGGTTCTGCAAATAGTTGTACTTGGCCAAGGCGTAGGCCTGCTGCGCCTGGAACAGGTTCTGCTGGTTGATCAACACGTCCAGCACGGTGCGGGTACCCACTTCCAGACCGACCTGCGAAGCGTCATACGCGGCCTTGGCCGAGACCAGGGCCAGGCGACGGGCTTCGATCTCGCTGATGCCCGCTTCCAGCGTCTGGTAGGCGTTGCGCGTGTTGCGGATGATGGCGCGCTTCTGCTGCTCGTAGCCGTCCTGCACCGCATCGCGGTTGGCCAGGGCCTCGCGCACGCGCGACTGGGTGGCACCGCCGGAGAAGATCGGCACGCTCAGGGTCAGGCCGATGCTCTGCGAATCGCCATCGCTGCTCACGCCACCGGTGCCGCCGGTGTTGCCCCAGATCGCATCGCGCCCGTAGCTGGCGCCGAACGACAGCGTGGGCAAGTGCCCGGCACGCGCCGTAGCGACATTGGCATCGGCCGATTGCACCTGATATTCGAGCGACTTCAGCGCCGGGTTGTTGGTGACGGCGCTGTTGACCCAGCCTTCGGAGTCGTAGTCGGCGGGCAGGACCGGGCGAAAGTCATCGGGCAGGCCTTTCAGGTTGCTGATGGGCTGTCCGGTGATTTCGGTCAGGGCCTCGTAGGCGTCCTTCAACGCGTTGCGGCTGGTGATTACGCTGGCGCGCGCGCTGTCGTACTGCGCGCGGGCTTCGTGCACATCGGTGATTGGGGCCAGGCCCACATCCAGGCGCTTCTGCGCGTAGTCGAATTGCTTCTGCAACGCGGTCTGCTGGGCTTCAGCGGCGGCCAGCGTTTCGATAGCGACCAGGACGTTGAAATAGGCGGCCGAGGTGCGGGTGATCAGCGAATCATTGGCCGCTTCCAGATCGAAGTCGGCGGCCTGGCTCAGGGCCTTCTGTCCGCGCAGGGTGGAATAGCGGCTGAAGTCCAGCACCGATTGGCTGAGGGTCAGGCCGTAACCGCGCGAGGTGCGGGTGTCGGTCCAGGAACCGCCTTCGGGCTTGCTCTTGCTGCGGCTCAACGAGGCGTCACCGCTGAGTTGCGGCAGCAGCGAGGCACGCGCCTGCACCGCACCTTCCTTTTGCGCCAGCCGGCCGGATTCGGCCGATGCCAGCTGCGGATCGCCCGCGCGGGCGAGCTCGTAGGTCTGCATCAGGTCGGCAGCGCTTGCGTTGGCGGCCAGCAGCGATGCGGGCAGGGCCAGGGCGAGTGCCAGGAAGAGGGGGCGGCGGCTCATGCGGGTTCCTTTCTCAAATCAAAAGACGAATTGCGGCGCCGGGGCGGCGCCTGCAAGGTAGGGGACATCGGTTTCAAACAACGATTCGATGCGCGGACCGTTGACTTCGTTGTAGATCAGCACCGCTTCCATCACCGGCGAACGGCCGCGTACGACAAACAGGCGTCCACCGGGACGCAGCCACTGCAGGAAAAGTGACGGAACCACGTCGACGGCAGCAGTGACGCAGATGGCGTCGAACCGGCGGTCGGTGGTGTAGTGCAGGGCGTCCACATTTTCGATGCGCACGTTGCCGCCAAGACCGCTGGCGTCGAGCTGCTCGCGGGCCAGGGTGGCCAGTTCGGGATGAATCTCCAGGCTGACCACTTCACGTGCCAGTGCACCCATGCAGGCAGCCAGGTAGCCGCCGCCGGTGCCGATTTCCAGCACTTCTTCGCTGTCCTGCAGCAGCAGGGCCTGCAAGGTACGGCCTTCGACCACCGGCTTCATCATCTTCTGGCCATGGCCAAGCGGAATCTCGACGTCGGCATAGGCCAGGGCGCGGTGGATCTCGGGGACGAACTTCTCACGGGGCAGCGTGGCCAGCACGCCCAACACGCGCGCATCCAGCACGTCCCAGGGACGCACCTGCTGCTCGACCATCATTTCGCGGGCCTGGTTGTAGTCGATCGTCATGGGATTGGTCCTGCAAGGAAGCCGGGTAGTTTAGCGGCTGGCGCTGCGTTCAAGCTCATCTTGGCGGGCGCTGTCCTGTCGTGGGCTGGCAGCATCGCCGTAGTAGCACACCAATACGCAGTGCCGGAAGTCACCGCGACCTCCGTCACCGCCGGAATGGGTTCAGCGTTTGGCATAGGCACGCAGGAACATGTCTACGGTGCCATCCAGATGCGCATCGACATCGACACGGCCCGGCTTGGCACACACACCGCACATCATTCGACTGTAGAGCTCGCCTTTGATCAGGGCGAAGAATTGTTCCGTGGCGCGGGACACGTCGGGGATTTCCAGCTCGCCGGCGTTGACCCGCGACTGCAGGAACGCGCTGAAGGCGGCCTGGGTGCGTTGCGGACCCGCTTCCCAGAACAGCTTGCGCAAGGGGTCGTCGGCGTTGCCCGGGGTAATCATCATGCGATGGGTGCTGATGGCCTCGTCGCTGCTGACCAGGGCGAAGAAGGCGCTGGCAATGGCCTTCAGCTGGGCAGGCAGGGGACCTTTCAGTTCCTGGGCGAACAGGTCCAGCGGCAGCATCTCGTCGCACTTGGCCTGCACAGTGGCGAAGAACAAGGCTTCCTTGTCGCCAAAATGGCTGTAGACCGTCAGCTTGGAAACACCGGCTTCGGCGGCGATCTGATCCATGCTGACCCCTGCAAAGCCTTCCTTGGGGAACAGCAATTTCGCCGCCTCCAGAATCGCCGCGCGCTTGCCCAGATCTTTGGGACGACCGGGCCCGGAGACCTTGGCGGCAGGGGTGGAACGGGTCTTGGGGGAGGCGTTACTGACCATAACTCAATAGTAGACTAATCGGTTCGATATTTATACTATACCGTCAAGTCCAATTATTACTGAATCAAGACGGAGCGTCCGATCCATGAGCACATCACGCAGTCACGGAATCCTGCTTGTGCTGTTGTTCTGCCTTGGCGGATGCGGGGGCGAGACAGAAAGTCCGGAGGCTGCTCGACCGGTGCTGGTGGTGCATCCCGGCGGTGGCGCGCAGGCGGCGCTCTCGGCCTATGCCGGCGAAGTCCGTGCCCGCGAGGAAAGCGCGCTGTCCTTCCGCGTTGGCGGCAATCTGATCCGCCGCAATGTGGACGCGGGCACGCAGGTCAAGCAGGGACAGGTGCTGGCGGTGCTGGATGCGGACGACCTCAGCCTGCAGGCCCAATCCGCGCAAGCCCAACTCGCCGCCGCCGAAGCCGACCGGGTCCGCGCGCTTGGCGACCGCGACCGTTACGCACGGCTGGTCAAGGACAAGTTGGTCAGCCAGTCCACCTTCGATGCGCAGAATGCCGCCTACAAGGCCGCCGAAAGCCAGGCCCGCGCCGCCCGCGCGCAACTGGATGTCGCCCGCAACCAGGCCGGTTATTCGCAACTGCGCGCGCCGCGCGATGGCGTCATCGCCACACGCCAGGCCGAAGCCGGCCAGGTGGTCGCCGCCGGCCAGACCATCTTCACCCTGGCCGTCGACGACGGACGCGAGATCGCGATCTCGTTGCCGGAAGGACGCATCCGCGAGTTCGTCGTCGGTCAGCCGGTGATGGTGGAGTTGTGGAACGCGCCCGGCGTACGCCTGCCCGGCCAGATCCGTGAAATTTCCCCCGCAGCCGATGCGCAGACCCGGACCTACGCGGCCCGTGTGCAGCTGGTTGGCGAGGCGGCCAAAGCAGTGGAACTGGGCCAGAGCGCGCGCGTCTACGTCCAGGACACCGGTGTGGCCGCCGCACTCAGCCTGCCCCTGTCTGCGATCCAGCGCGGTCCCAACAAGGCGACCGCGGTCTGGGTGGTCGATCCGCAGACGGGAAAGGTGAAGTCCACGCCCGTGCAACTGGGTCGCTATGGCGAAACCGATGTGCCCGTACTCGGCGGCGTCAAAGCCGGCGACTGGGTGGTGGGCGCTGGCGGACATCTGTTGCGCGAAGGACAGCCGGTGACGCCGGTGGATCGCGACAACCGACCCGTGCTTTCGACGAAGGTTGCTGTCGCTCCTGCGAAGGCGAACTGAGCCATGAAGCGCTTCAATCTTTCCGAGTGGGCGCTGACCCACCGCGCGCTGGTGCTGTACGCGATGATCGTGCTCGCCCTGATCGGCGCCTGGTCGTATCGCCATCTGGGCCAGTCCGAAGATCCGCCCTTCACCTTCAAGGTGATGGTGGTGCGCACCGTGTGGCCGGGCGCGCCCGCCGACGAAGTCGCCAGGCAGGTCACCGAGCGCATCGAGAAAGCGCTGATGACCACCGGAAACTACGAGTACATCCGCTCGTATTCGCGCCCCGGCGAATCGCAGGTCATGTTCGTCGCCCGCGATTCGATGCATTCCGACGAAATACCCCCACTTTGGTACCAGGTGCGCAAGAAGGTCGGTGACATCAGGGCCACACTGCCCGACGGCGTCGTTGGTCCGTTCTTCAACGACGAGTTCGGCGACACCTTCGGCAATATCTATGCGCTGACCGGTCCCGGTTTCGACTATGCGGTGATGAAGGACTACGCCGAGCGCATCCAACTGGAACTGCAGCGGGTGCCCGATGTGGGCAAGGTCGAACTGATCGGTCTGCAGGACGAGAAGGTCTGGATCGAGCTCTCCAACACCAAGCTGGCCACGCTGGGCATTCCGCTGAGCGAGGTGCAGCAGGCACTGAACCAGCAGAACGCGGTGACTTCGGCCGGCTTCTTCGAGACCACCACCGACCGCGTGCAGTTGCGCGTCAGTGGCGAGTTCGAATCGGTGAAGGAGATCCGCGATTTCCCCATCCAGGCTGGCGGCCGCACCATCCGCCTGGGCGACATCGCCGACGTGCATCGCGGCTTCGCCGATCCTTCGGCGCCTAAGATGCGCTTCATGGGCCAGGACGCCGTCGGCCTGGCCGTGGCGATGAAGAACGGCGGCGACATCATCGCCCTGGGCAAGACGCTGGATGCGGAATTCGAACGGCTGCAGAAAACCATTCCCACCGGCATGGAACTGCGTAAGGTCTCCGACCAGCCGCACGCCGTGCAGGATTCGGTCGGCGAATTCGTGCGCGTGCTGACCGAAGCAGTGGTCATCGTGCTGCTGGTCAGCTTCTTCTCACTCGGATTGCGCACCGGACTGGTCGTAGCGGTGACGATTCCTCTGGTGCTGGCGATGACCTTCGCGGTCATGCATTACTTCAACATCGGCCTGCACAAGATCTCGCTGGGCGCGCTGGTGCTGGCGCTGGGGCTGCTGGTCGACGACGCGATCATCGCGGTGGAGATGATGGCCATCAAGATGGAACAGGGCTTCGACCGCATGCGCGCGGCCAGCTTCGCTTATACCTCCACCGCCTTTCCGATGCTGACCGGCACGCTGGTCACCGCCGCCGGCTTCCTGCCCATCGCCACCGCCGCGTCGGGCACCGGCGAATACACGCGCTCCCTGTTCCAGGTGGTGACCATCGCGCTGATCGTCTCTTGGATCGCCGCGGTGCTGTTCATCCCTTATCTGGGCGACAAGATGCTGCCCGACCTGTATCGGCCGCAACCGCCGAAGCCCGGCTCCCTGGCCGCGCGCTGGCAGGGCATGCGCAGCAATCTCGCCGACCGTTATCCGGCCTTCGCCGGTCTGCTGGCGCCCAAGGCGCATGATGGTCACGAGCACGAGCACGACCCCTACCAGACCGGCTTCTACCAGCGCTATCGCACGCTGCTGGATGCCTGCCTGCGCCACCGCTGGCTGGTGATCGGCGTGACCGTGCTGGCGTTCGTGGCATCCATCGCGCTGTTCCGTTTCGTGCCGCAGCAGTTCTTTCCGGATTCGGTGCGCCCCGAACTGATGGTGGACATGGAGCTGGCCGAAGGCAGTTCCCTGCGTTCCACACAGGTCCAGGCCGAGAAACTGGAGAAGCTGCTGGCCAAGCGCGAGGGGGTGGACAACTATGTCGCCTACGTAGGTACGGGTTCGCCACGTTTCTACCTGCCGCTGGACCAGCAGCTGCCGCAGGCGAATTTCACCCAGTTCGTGGTGCTGACCAAGGACATCGAAGCCCGCGAGGCGATGCGGACCTGGCTGATCGATGAGGTCGGTCCGCAGTTCCCCGAGCTGCAGTTCCGGGTGACGCGCCTGGAGAACGGCCCGCCCGTCGGCTATCCCATCCAGTTTCGCGTCGCCGGCGAACATATCGACCGCGTGCAGGCGCTGGCCCACCAGGTTGCCGACCAGGTGCGCGCCAATCCGCACGTCACCAACGTCAACCTGGACTGGGACGAACCCAGCAAAGTGGTGCGCCTGAAGATCGATCAGGACCGCGCACGCACGCTGGGCGTCAGCACCGCAGACGTGTCCAACTTCCTCACCAGCTCGCTGTCCGGAATGCGCGTCAGCACCTATCGCGAAGGCAATGAACTGGTCGAGATCCTGTTGCGTGGTCCCGAAGAAGAACGCGTGCGTCTGGATCTGCTGGGCAGCCTGGCGGTGCCCACGCCGAACGGCAGCGTGCCGCTGTCGCAGATCGCCGATATCGAGTACGCCTTCGAGGACGGCATCGTCTGGCATCGCAACCGGCTGCCTACCGTCACCGTCCGCGCCGACATCCGCGACGGCGTGACCCCGCCGTCAGTCACCGCCGCGATCCTGCCGACGCTGGACAAGATCCGCGCCGAACTGCCGCAGGGCTATCTGCTGGAAACCGGCGGCACGGTCGAGGATTCCGGGCGTGGACAGAAATCCATCGCTGCGGGATTGCCGCTGTTCCTGCTGGTCGTGGCCACGCTGCTGATGCTGCAGCTGCGCAGTTTCTCGCGCATGGCCCTGGTCATGCTGACCGCGCCGCTGGGCCTGATCGGCGTGACCTTCGCGCTGCTGGTGTTCCGCGTGCCATTCGGCTTCGTGGCCATGCTGGGCACCATCGCGCTGTCGGGCATGATCATGCGCAACTCGGTCATCCTGGTTGACCAGATCCAGCAGGACATCGACGCCGGCCATGACCGCTGGCACGCGATCATCGACGCTACCGTGCGCCGCTTCCGCCCCATCGTGCTGACCGCGCTCGCCGCGGTGCTGGCGATGATCCCGCTGTCGCGCAGCGCGTTCTTCGGCCCCATGGCCGTGGCGATCATGGGCGGGCTGACCGTGGCCACCGCGCTGACGCTGCTGTTCCTGCCGGCGCTTTACGCGGCCTGGTTCAAGGTCAAGCCGGAAGAGGGCGGCGGCTAGTCGAGACCCTGCGGGACCATGCGGCAACAGATGGCGGTGATCTCATACTCGCGGTGGACGCCGGTCAGGTTTTCCCCGGAACAGGCATAGCCACCGCTTGAAGGATAGCCGGATAACTGGCCAGGGGCTTCGTCATCGACACCGTTCTGTATCCAGCGACACGAGCCACCGACCCCCGTCGACCGGTAGGGGTTGTCCCAAGTGCCGGGGCAGTAAACGGGGAAAGAACCGTAGTTGCCTGGCGGTAAGCCGGCTATCTCAACGTGGTTCGCGCAAACCATTCGGGTGGGCAAACCCTTGGTGAAATAGCCGACTACATCGATTACCACATCAGATGTGGCGAAAGAGTAGACCGAAATAGAGGCTGGCTGGCCGAGACTCTGCTTGGCGACAATCTCGTTGCCAGCGGTCGAAAACGCCACATAGTTGACACTGGAGGCCACCGGCATCGGCGCGCCGTACGGGAAGACGGTAAGGTAACCCGCACTTCCGGGGCTGACTGCGGTCACGTTTAGCACCAGTGCACCGGCGTCCACCGGGATGCCGCAGCCAGTGGGGCTACCGCCTTGCGCGCTCAGGTTTCCTCCACTCGATTTGAGGTGAAGCATGCCGCCCGCCGCCAAGCGGGCATTTACATTGCGCGTGTCTACCACCCTGCATGGGACAGTCATGTTGTAGGCAAGCTGGCTAGGATCCGCTTCGAGCAATGAAGATGCCTTCCGGGCTACCAGCGCTCGGTCGCTGCCCACCGTGGGGCCTGTGGCCCGCACAGACAGCGCGTCCATCATGGTGTCGAAACTGGGCATGTCTGCCGCGCGCCGCAAATCCTGCTCACTCAGCCGCGCTAGGGTCGGGCGCATCGCACGTTCCCATGCTTCTGGCTTGGTTCCGTAAACACGCTCCACATATCCGGACCATTGCGAGAGAAGACGCTCCGCAGGATGCTGGACCAAGGATCGAGTGCGATACGGTGGGCTAACAACACTGCCAAAGCGTTCCGCGGTGGGCGCTTCACGGGGCCCATAGAAGATGCCGGCACCTAAGCCCATGGCCATCACGGCGGCTGCGGTTAAGGCCAGACTGATTGCAAGAAGGGACAGTTTTCCCTTGCTCATATGCCACCGCTGTGTGGAGCCGCCAACGGCAGTAGCCTTACGGCGCATTGACCGGCATGCGACAACAGGTCACCCGAGCCAGAACGCGCTGGGTGTTGGATTGGCGATTGCGAGCCCCGCATTCGTACGCGCCTTGCGCATTCGGGCCGAAACTGTGGAAGTAGATGCCGTCTATGGAAGTGTATGCATCGACTGACTGGCAACCGCCGCCAGTGGCGGAGTAGCCGGCTGGACAAGCAGGCGTCACTGCGGTGATGGTTGTGCCACTTGCAAGACTTATGATCGCTGAACGCTCTTCCACGCAATCCAGCGGTTCTGATTTCGGCGCACTGAAATAACCTGCGACGTCAATGACCACATCTGCTGCCATCAGCGAATAAAGCGAAAAGAAACCGTCGTACTCCCCGATCGCCTGGGCGATGATCTCATTGCCGACGATGTCCCCTTGCTTGTAGTTCAGGCTGGAAGCGAGCGGTCGCGTACCCTGGTAGGGGAACACCGTTAAGTAACCCGCGCCGTCGGGGTAGACCACGGTGATGTTCAGCACCAGCGCCGCCGGGTTGGCAACCATCTGGCAACCTGCGGAGCCGCCCTGGTCTGTCACGAACCCTCTAGATCGGAAGGTCCGGACTTCCCCCGCAGCCAGGCGCTGGGCCACCACTCGCGTATCGACCAACCGACACGGCGCAATCATGCTGTAGAGCAAACCCTCGGTTTGGCCTGCGAGCATCTTGGGGCTGATCCTCGCGGGCGCAGCGCGTTGCGTTGGCGCGAGGTCGGCTCCTGATCGACCCACTGCTGCAGCCATCATGGCCTCAAAAGTGGGTTGCTTCGCCGCGGACTGAAGGTCTGCGACGCGTGATCGGCCAAATGTCGTTGCCATGCCTTGGGACCAAGTGCTTGGATCAATTCCATACGACCGCTGCACATGACCGGCCCAGCGCTGCACGATATCGGCAACAGCTATGCCTCGGGCTGTCTGCGGCTTGTAGCGGATTGAATTCTCCGGAGTATCTTGTCCCCGGGACATCACCTGAAGAGGCGCCAAGCTGACCAGCAATACGAGACACAGCCGGAGTACGGATTTGAATTCCATTTCTTTACTCAGGCCCCTTGAATCGAGTTAAATTTCATTGTCGGATGCTGGCGCCTCCATGGGCAGGCGCGCACTACGTATATATTTCCCCGAGACAACGGTAATCAATTTTACTCTGGCCCACAATCACGTAGGCCTACACCGTCGATGGGAAACAGCATCATCTTGCGATCCTGTCAGTTCATTTTTTTCGCTGTTACCAAAACATGAGCATTGCGTCCAACGGGAATTTTGTTGCGGCGCGCCATGCGCATATTTCGGCAGCGGTTGTCGAACAACGGCCTAGGCCTATAATCCCGACCATGGAAACGGTTACATCGAGTAAATGATGCGTCTGGATGATCGCCTTGAAGCGCTGCTGGCGCGGATGACCCTGGAAGAGAAAATCGGCCAGCTCGGCATTTTTGCCGACATGCTGCGGCCGTTCGTGCCCGGGGTGAATCCCGAAATGAACGAGCACGACGCCAGCCAGACCATCGAGCTGGTCCGCTCGGGCCGGGCCGGCGCGCTGTTCAACGGAGTGGGCGCGGCGCTGGGCCGCGAGGCGCAACGCGTGGCGGTGGAGGAAAGCCGCCTGGGCATTCCGTTGCTGCTGGGCGCCGATGTCATCCATGGCATGCGCACCGTGTTCCCGATTCCGCTGGGTGAAGCGTCCAGCTTCGAGCCCGAACTGGCCCGGCGCACCGCCCGCGCGGCGGCGGTCGAAGCCACCGCTGCCGGCCTGCACTGGACCTTCGCACCCACCGTGGATATCGCGCGCGACCAGCGCTGGGGCCGCGTGGCCGAAGCGGCGGGCGAGGACGTGTTCCTGAGCTGCGCCTTCTCGGCTGCGCGCGTGCGTGGCTTCCAGGGCGAAGACCTGAAGGCCGAAGACGCCATGCTTGCCACGCCCAAGCACTTCGCTGCCTATGGCGCGGTCAGCGGCGGGCTGGACTACAACAGCGTCGAGATTTCCGAGGGCACGCTGCGCGATGTGCATCTGCCGCCGTTCAAGGCTGCGCTGGATGCTGGCGCGCTGACTATCATGAGCGCGTTCAACGACATCAACGGTGTGCCGGCCTCGGCCAATCGCCATCTGATGACCGAAGTGTTGCGCCAAGAATGGAATTTCCGCGGTTTCGTCGTGTCCGACTACACCGCCGATTTCGAGCTGGTTGCGCATGGCTATGCGGGCGACGACCGCGAAGCCACCGAACTGGCGTTCAACGCCGGCCTGGACATGAGCATGCAGAGCGGGCTCTACGGCGCGCACCTGGCCGCGCTGGTCGAAGCCGGCAAGGTCGATCTGCAGACGGTGGACGACAGCGTGCGCCGGGTGCTGGCGGTCAAGGACGCCATCGGGCTGTTCGACAATCCCTACCGTTCGCTGGACCCTCAGCGCGAAAGCGGACTGGATCTTTCGCAGCACGCCGCACTGGCGCGCGAGGCCGCGTGCCGTTCCATGGTGCTGCTCAAGAACGAAGGCGACGTATTGCCGCTGCCGAAGTTGGGCAAGACCATCGCCCTGATCGGGCCGTTCGCCGAAGACCGTGACAATCTGGAAGGGTGCTGGAGCCTGTTCGGCGACAAGCGCATCCAGGTCAACCTGGCTGATGGCCTGCGCGCGGCGATGACCGACGGCAGTGAATTGCTGGTCGAAGCCGGTTGCGGTTTCGAGGAAGCCATCGAAGGCGGCATCGAAGCCGCGCTGGCCGCCGCCCAGCAGGCCGATGTGGTGCTGCTGGCGGTGGGCGAGCCGCAGAACTACAGCGGCGAAGCACAGTCGCGCAACCAGATCGTGTTGCCAGCCGTGCAGCAGTTGCTGGCCGAAGCCATCGCCACCACCGGCAAACCCGTCGTGGTGCTGTTGCGCAACGGCCGCGCGCTGGCGCTGGAAGGCGCCGTGCGCGATGCAGCCGCAATCCTGGTGACGTGGTTCCTGGGCAGCCAGACCGGCACGGCCGTGGCCGACGTGGTGTTCGGCGATTTCAACCCTGCGGGCCGATTGCCGGTGAGTTTCCCCAGTCTGGTGGGCCAGCAGCCGCTGTACTACAACCGCGCGCGCACCGGCCGGCCAGAGCTACCGGACATGACGGAATTCAAGACGCGCTGGCGCGAAGGTTCCAACCTTCCGCTGTATCCGTTCGGCCACGGGCTTTCCTATACGCGCTTCGACTATTCGGAACCCGTGCTCGACGCCACCTCCCTGTCCTGGGACGGCCAACTCAGCGCGCGCGTGCGCATCACCAATACCGGCGACTGCGCCGGCGAGGAAGTGGTGCAGTTGTACGTGCACGACCGCGTCGCCAGCCGGGTTCGCCCGATCCGCGAGCTGAAGGGTTTCCGCAAGGTCGCCCTGCAGCCCGGCGAGCAGGTCGAGATCGAATTCCTCCTGGACCGGCATGCGCTGGCGTTCACTCGCGCCAATGGCGAGTTCGGTGCCGAACCCGGCCTGTTCGATCTGTGGATCGCGCCCTCCGCCGAAGCCGGCGAGCCGGTGCGGTTCGAACTGCTGGGCGCCTGATCCTTCGTTGGGTTGTCTGCTTTCAAGTGGACGCCTTCGGCAGCAGTTCCTGAGAGGATGCGTGAGCGAACGCGTACGTCCAGGAAGATCTGAACACTCGTTTCCTGTCGTCCCTCACTGCGCTAGGACAACATTCGATTTATTCGGAGACTTCCTCTAGCGAAGCCCGCCCCATGCGCCGGGCCGCTGGCGGAAGCCGTGGCTTTATCCCGCGTTCCAGTACCAGCGCATGCAGGCGCTGGTAGATGAAATCCTCGAACTCCATCGGGCTGCAACGGATGATGCCGCCAGCCTGCCGTTCGAACTGGTCGTGGAAGGTGTCGGCGTCTTTCATCATGTTCGGCAATGCAGCCGAAAGACGGGCAAGCGCCGCTTGCACGTCCTTTTTGGTCCGGTAAATCATCCTCTCCCCAAAGAGGCGAAACTGGGGCAAGGTTACAGGACTGCCGTTGCTGCATGCCAGCGGCACGCTTTGCGCCCGCGCGCCATTACATCATTCGTACTGGGCGAACGATCCAAGATAGTCGGCCTTGCCTAGCGCCACGCCCTGGCTGCGCAGAATGTCGTGCGCGGTCGCCAGATGGAAATAGAAGTTTGGCAGCACGAAGGTCAACAGATACTCCAGGCCATCGAAGGTCGGCTTGACCTTGCCGAAGTTCAGCGACACCTGTTTTCCTTCCGCGTCGGCCAATGCGTCGGCATCGATGCTTTCGAAGAAGGCCACAGTCGCGTCGATGCGCTGACGCAACTCGTCCAGAGTGGTTTCCTCGTCCGCGAAACGCGGCGGTACCAGGTCGGTTAATCGGCCTATCGCATTCTTCGAGGTATCGCTGGCGCGCTGTACTTGCCCGGCAAGCGGCAGCATGTCCGTCGTCAGGCGCGAGGCGGCCAGCGTATCGGGCGCCAGGCCGTTTTCCTTCTCGAAGCGTTCGGCATGGTCCAGGTAATCGCGCAGGACGCCCAGGCCACGGACGAAGACAGGAACGGTTAGTCGGTACATGGATGGAGGCACAGGCTCTCCTTGCGGGCATGGGAACGCTTGCATGATATGGCTGCGTGGGCGAACCGGCGTACCCATCGCGGCCGGGAGGGTGTTGTCCTGTCCTGGCTTCCCGCCACGTTTTGGAAAGAATGCTGCAGGCTGCAGCCAAATCGTCAGGGGAGCGGGATGAACGAAATACATGCCTTGGCGCATCATCGCGCCGCCGTCGCCAGGCGGCTGTTCATGGTGATGGCGGTGCTGCTGGTGCTGGACGTTTTTCTGCAGACCATGAAATACGAGGCTGGCCACGACTATCTCTTCGGACTGGTCAGGCTGTTCGATGTGGATCAGGAAGCCAACATCCCAACGCTGTTCTCGACGCTCCTTTTGCTGTCGGCAGGACTGCTGCTCGCGATGATCGGCCGCGAAGAAAAATCCAGCGGCGGACCGGACGCGGCACGCTGGACTTTTCTGTCGGCGGTATTCCTGTTTCTGGCGGTCGACGAATCAGCGTCGTTGCACGAATTGCTGATCCTGCCCGGCCGCGAACTGCTGGGAAAACAAATCCCGGGCGTTTTCTACTACGCATGGGTCATTCCTTATTTCGTCCTGGTGGTGGCGCTGACGGCCTATTTCTTCGGATTCTTCCTGCGCCTGCCGGCTGCGATCAAGGTCCGGTTTGTGATCGCGGCCCTGTTGTTCATCGGCGGAAGCATCGGTTTCGAGCTCGCCGAGGGCGCTGAAGACATGGCCTACGGCCAGAACAACATGCTGTATTCGGTACTGACCGCGGTCGAAGAAGGAATGGAGATGGCGGGAGTGATCGTTTTCATACACGCGCTGCTCCAGTACATCGCCGTGGGCCGAACCGAAACGACACCGTCTGCCGCGATTGCTTCCAAGGACGGGCATCGGAACGTCGTGGGTTGAGGGTGGTCATGCCAGATACACTCGCGACCCCATCTCTGATGCGCCTGGTCCTTGGCCGCAGTCGGGACTCGCTTATCGCCTTACTCCTGTCGCTCATTGCCGCAACGTCATGGGCGCAAACGTCCCCGACCGCGCCGGCCAGCGTCGGATCGCAACACCCCTCCGATGCACTGCTGATCGAAGAAGCGAAACGCTTTATGGACGAATACGCAGCGGACCTGCTGCGTGGCGACCGGCCGGCCATTGCGGCACGCTATGACAAGAACGGCGTGTATGAAATCCGTCCTGCGGACAAGCGGTTCACCTCTCATGCCGACCTAGTGGAGCGTTACGCGAGCCAATGGGAAAAACCCGGACTTTTCGAGTGGCGCGACCTCTCCTACGAGGTGCTTGCGCCGGACAAGGTCCTGGTGACCGGGCTCTTCGCCTGGGGCAGATCGGCTTCTTCGTCGCCGGATGTTCTTTCCTATGTCGCGATACTGCACCGCCAGGACGGCGAACTGCGCATACGCCTGGAAGCCGAAGCCTGGGGCGATGGCGTCAGCCTTAAGATGCTGGCGGCGGCCGGGGCATTTTTCATCCTTGCCACGCTGATCGTGTCATGGCTGGTGCGTAGACTGATCGCATGGCGGCGTAGGGACAACGCGTAAGCCACGGCCCGTCCTCATCGTCATTCCCGCCTTCGCGGGAATGACGGCGCCAGGAATTCCACGCCAGCTGGTCGCTATCCGGACGTCTTGCCTGGCGAGAAGAGTGCGAACCTGTCCGGGTCAAACCGGTTTGCCGGCAACGCCCCGCGCGAACAACCGTTTCAACTTGGGCGTGGCCACGGGAATCGTCAGCATGGTGCTGGCCACGGCCATCAACAGCAGTGCGGTGAAGGTGGCGTTGGTGATGATCTGCTTGTCCAGCAGGATGTTGGCGAAGATGATCATGATCAATGCCTTGGTCTGCAACAGCCAACCTATCAGCGAAGCTTCGCCGGGCTTCCATTTCAATAGTCTGCCGGCGATATGCACGCCGACCAGTTTGCCGACGACAGAAGCCACCAGCAGCACGGCAGCGGCGATGAATACCACGTCGCCGCCCACCGACCACGCAGTGCGCAGCCCGGTGCTGAGGAAGAACACCGGCATCAATACCAGCAGCACGTTGTGGCGCAGGCCATCCATCTGCTCCTGGTCGAACCAGTCTGCGTCCATCACCACGCCGGCCAGGAATGCGCCCACCATGAAGTGCAACCCCGACCAGTCCGCACCGAAGGCGCACGCCGCCAGCCAGATCAGCATCACGTACCAGCGGTCGCGTGGCGGCAGCCACACCATCAATTTACGGAACAGGACGCACGCGACCACGAAGGCGGCCAGAAATCCCACCTGCCGGCCCATGCGTTCCCAGTCCATCAGCACCAAAGCCAGCACGCCCCAGATGGCGATATCGTCCAGGCTGGCGTAACGCAAAATGCGCTGGCCGATGGGCTGGCGCAGGATGTCCATCTTTTCCATCAGCAGGATCAGGATCGGCAACGCGGTGACCGCGCAGGCCATGCCCACGCCCACGATGAACTGCCACGACTGGCCGTTCTGGCCAATCCATCCCGGCCACATCAGCATGCCGACAGCGGTAACGCTGCCGGTCAGCAGCGGTACGCCCAAGGCGAAACCCGCAGTGATGCCGCTTTCGATACGGTTCTTCCAGGCCTGGCGCACGTCCAGTTCGATGCCCGCGATCAGCACGAACAGCATCACTGCCCATGCGCCCAGGCCGTTGAGGATCTTGATCACGTCGGGCGTGAATACGAACTGGTAATACCCCGGCGCCACCGCACCCAGCACGCCCGGCCCCAGCAGGATGCCGGTGATGATCTGCACCACCACCAGCGGGGCGAAATAGTCGGTACGCCCAAGCCGCCAGATCAGGTAGGGAACGCTGAAGATGATCGCCATCGCGATCAGGAAGAGTTCCATTGTGCTGATGGCGTGCGGCATCTGATCTCGCTGCAGCGCGGCTGCGATAGAGGATTGGCGTCAGGGATTCGCATTTCCACCGCAAAGGCCGGAAGCGCAGCACGCACCCTAGCCGAGTATCGGGTTTATTCCAAACCGGGGCCCGGGGCAGCGCTCAGCGCCTTGGGCCGGCGCCGGCGCGATGCGCCCTTCGCGACGCGCGACGCTTCTTATGGCATCCGGGTGGTAAGCACTGCCAGTTCCACCAGTTCGGCGGTCCAGTCTTCGGCGAAGGCCTGGCGTCTTTCAGCCAGGGTTTCGCTTTGCCGCGCGGATGAGGGGACCGATGCGTCCGCCGCGGAATCGCCAAGCGCTTCGCGCCAAGCGCGCAGGAGTTGCGCGGGATCGGGGTGGGTGCGCGCCAGCGCGCGCAGGCCCACGCGCAATACCGAGACCTGGGCTTGAAGATCACAGATGAGTTCTTCGGTGGTTCGATCCATGGCACTGCTCCTCTCGCGGGATCTACGGCCCGTCTGGTCTTCGGCGGCTCAGAGACAGCCGTCCGGCGGGGCGCCGGGCGGCTGCATAGCTTCGCCGCGGGAAACGCGGTTCAGGAGTTGAGCGTGGTGCCCACCTGGATGCGGCGGGGAGTGGTCTCGGGCCGTTTCGGAATGACGATCTCCAGCACCCCGTTCCTTCCCGATGCGGTGATGCCCTCGGGGTTGGCGCTGTCGGGCAGGGCGAAGCGGCGGTGGAAGGTGCCGTGACGGCGCTCAATCCGCGAGAAGCTGGTGCCCTCGCTGCGCGTTTCCACGGTGCGCTCGCCCTTGATCGCCAACATGCCCTTGTCCATCTGCACCTCGATGTCGCCCGGCTCCACACCGGGGATATCGGCCAGCAGGACAAACCGGTCCGCCTCTTCCTTGATGTCCACGTGCGGAATCCACTGGCTGGTCACCACATTGGAATCCTCGTTCCCGCTCTGCTGCAGGGTGCCGTCGAAGATGCGATTGAACAGCTGCTGCAGCGGGTCCTGAGCGGGGTTCTGAATCGACCAGTTACCCTGGCCTACCAAATGCTTTGCCATGGCAATTCTCCTCATGCGTTGTACTGGATGGCAGCGTCGTGCCATGGCGCGAAATAGTTGGGCCAGTCGTCGGTTTCAAGGGTCGTGCCGTACTGGGAATTCAGGATTTATTTAGTCCGCTGGATTGGGATGGAATCGCTATTCGGAGTGCTTCGAGAGGCGTCTGCAGCCCTCCCTCGCTCGTATTTTCGCGACTTGCGTCGCTCCTACGGCTGTGACGGTTTTGCGTTGGATGCTTTACGTGTCCAGGCATCGGTAGGGGCGGCGACATAGGTGCGATAGATATAGCCCCAGGGCAGCACCAGCGGCACCAGGACCACGCCCATCATGCAGGCGAACAGCGTTTCCTGGCCGTAGCTGTCCAGGCTGTCGGTCACCCAGAGCGGCAATGCGAATACGACAACCCAGATCAGTTTCCACAGCAGTTCGAAGATCAGCAGTGGCAACATGCGCAGTGGATAGCGCAGACCCAGCACGCACAACAGGGACAGCGCGCCCAGCAGCGCCTTGACCACGGTATTGGCATCGGCGTCCACGCCTGATGAGGCAATGATGGAAGGCCACAGGGAAATGCCCAGGCCGACGCCGATCAGCAGATACATCGCCCTGAGCAGATAAAGCCGGAGCAGCGAAACTTCTTGCATGGCGGATCCCAGGGCGCGGCGGTTGCAGGCAGTGTCTACCGCGCACATGCCGTATGCATGTGTCGTATGACACCCCATGGTGGCATTGATGCGTACGCCGGATTTCCAGGGTGGGAGTGCTAGCGATTGGCTGCGCAGTGCCGGCGCGTCAAAAATAATTCTGGTCGTCATCCCGGCGAAAGCCGGGACCCAAGTGTCCGTCGTCGATGGGTTGGGTCCCGGCTTTCGCCGGGACGACGGATTTGGTTGCTGATGAGTGGTGATCAGGCAGCCTTGGTGGGATGGATCGAGCGCAGCGATACCCATCATCGCTTCGGGAGGGCTGTGTGCGGCAAACGATGGGTATCGCCCCATCCTGTGAGTTCTGGCGCGCGCTATGAGGCTTTGTAGGCCACCCATCCCTTGAAAGTGAACGCAGCGTAGAACAGCTCGACGTTCTCGAAGCCCGCTTCCTGCAACAAGGCGACGTCATGTTCTGGCGCGATCACTGGGAGTCGGCTGCCGATGGCGGTCACCGCATTGCGGGCGTCAGCCGCGGGAATGCCGCCAGCGGCGACGGCGAAGGCGGCGTAGCGTTCCAGCCAGCGCGCCTTGGCGCCATCAGCCAGGGGAAAACTGTGGTGGGCCACAATGAGCGGCGCGCCTGGCTTCAGTCTTTTGGCCAGTTCCTTGAGTGTGTGCAGGCGTTCTTCTGCAGGAAGGAAATGCAGGGTGAGCAGGCAGGTGGCGGCGTCGAAGGGGCCGATGGGCGCGGTGTCGATATAGCCTTCAACCAGATCGGCGCGCGAAGCGAGTGGGCCCAGTGTCGTTTTCGCCAGCCCCAGCATTTCAGCGGAAGGATCGACGCCGGTGAAATGCCAGCCGGCGTGCGCATCGGCGAACACTTTCAGTTCCAGGCCACCACCGGCGCCAAGCACCAGCACATGACCGTCCTGCGGAACGGTTTCGGCCAGCAGCAGCGAAACCATCTGCTGCATGGCATGGAAACCCGGCACCTGCTTGACGGGACCTGTGGCATAGCGGGCGACGGCTTGGGGATCGGAGAATAAAGACAAAGAGAATGCTCGGTGTATTCGGGTGGTGGATGCTAACGCGGATTTTGTAGTGATCCGTCGATTGCGAGTGAAGGAGGGCGCGGCTGAAGCGCGGTGGGTCAAGCCCCACCTTGCAACCCATCAATCGTCATCCCGGCGAAAGCCGGGACCCAACTCCCCGACGACGGATACTTTGGTCCCGGCTTTCGCCGGGATGACGGGGTGGTTGTTGATGATTGCCGACCGAGTAGCCTTTGTAGGATGGGTTGAGCACAGCGATACCCATCGTCGCTTTAAGGGGCGTGTGCGGTAAGCGGTGGGTATCGCCTTCGGTCAGACCCATCCTACGAGTTCTAAAGTTATATCGGCCAATATTCTGAATGGAAATTGCTATATGCGGTATACGAGAGCTCATCGAACTATTACAAATCCGCCATCGCATAGTTCTCGAATAGATACCCTGCGTGACGCGCTCTCACCGGGCATCAGAACGCCGTCGATTGCTAAATCCAGAATGGAAGTGATGCAGGATACAAAAGACAGGTGGTCTTCTCCGAACGCGGTGCTGTTAACGCCGAATACGCTTCCACTAGCGTTAAATACTGGTCCTCCACTCGAACCGCCACGTACTACCGCTGAGGTTTGATAGCAGGGGCCGGGGAGTATTACCGCGTCGCGTCCATTGGGGAAGTAATCCGTGACAATCCCTTCGTAGTATCCGGGATGGAATTCGACGATCTGCTTTTCGCCGTACTCGATCCTCGTTTCTGGAAACGCAAATGTGTGCGTTAAGCTTCCAACATTAACTTGATTTCTCGAGATAGTCAGCAGGCTATTTGCTAGTGGCAACCCAGTTACGTTATGAGTCATCGGGGATGCAACCCCAATAGCTAGATCAAATAGTGGGTGTATGGTTGACTGAGCTATTGGCCTAAGGACATAGCATCCGTCAAGAAATTGAAACAGGCCGAGAGGAGCTTTAGCAGAGCCATTGGCAATCACTTCGTTAATTACATGTGCCGCCGTGATAAAAACTCCGTTTTGGGTAACGAAAAATCCAGTCCCAATTGATATGAACGTCCCGTCCGGCTTCTGCGAGACGATAGGGAATATGGCGTCGTAAGGATTGCCTGCGGCGCCGTCTAGCGAGACGACCTTGAATGCGTCGGGTTTAGCTTCCCCTGCTTTCATTTTTCTGCTGTCTTCTGTGCGTTTGAATTATCTGCGCTGCTATGAAATTTATGGAGGTCAGTATTTCTGCGCTTCAAATCTTTCCCAGCTAACTACTCCCAAACACCAACGTAGCCTCCACCGCGCGCAACCACCCCGCATACAGCTTCTCCCGCCGTTCCATCCCCATCTCCGGCACGAACGTCCGCTCCACTTGGCGCTGCTGCGCGATCTGTTCCCGGCTTTCCCAAAAGCCTACCGCCAGTCCGGCCAGATACGCCGCGCCCAGCGCCGTGGATTCCTTGACCGAGGGGCGTTCCACCGCGATATCCAGAATGTCGGCCTGGAATTGCGCGGTGAAATCGTTGGCGATGGCGCCGCCGTCCACGCGCATTGCTTTCAGGGTCAGGCCCGCATCGGCCTGCATTGCGGTCAGCACATCGCGTGTCTGATACGCCAGTGATTCCAGCACCGCGCGGATGAAATGCTCCTTGGTCGTGCCACGGGTCAGCCCGAACATCGAACCGCGCACATCGCTGCGCCAGTACGGCGCGCCCAGGCCCACGAAGGCCGGCACGAAGTACACCCCGTCCGAGGACAGCGCACGCTCCGCATACGCCTGCGTGTCGCTGGCCTTGCCCAGCATGCGCAAGCCGTCGCGCAGCCATTGAATCGCTGAGCCTGCCGCGAACACGCTGCCTTCCAATGCGTATTCCACTTCGCCGTCGATGCCCCACGCGATGGTGGTCAACAAGCCGTTGTTGGATTGCACCGCCTGTCCGCCGGTGTTCATCAACAGGAAGCAACCGGTGCCGTAAGTGTTCTTGGCCATGCCCGGCTCGAAGCAGGCATGGCCGAATAACGCCGCCTGCTGGTCGCCAGCCATGCCGCTGATGGGAACGCGATGACCGAATACCGACTGCGCGCTGGTATGCGCGTAGACCATGCTGCTGTCGCGCACCTGCGGCAGCATGGCGGCCGGCACGTCGAGCATGCGCAGCAGGTCCGGACACCATTGGCGTTTGTGGATGTCGTACATCAAGGTGCGCGAGGCGTTGCTGACGTCGGTGGCGTGGGTGCGGTCTTCGGACAGATGCCACAGCAGCCAGCTGTCGATGGTGCCGAACAACAGGTCACCGCGTTCAGCACGCGCGCGCGCGCCGGGCACGTGGTCCAGGATCCACTTCACTTTGGTGCCGCTGAAATAGGCGTCGATCAGCAGGCCGGTGCGTTCGCGAACCAGATCGGCGTAACCATCGCCCTTCAACTGTTCGCAGATGTCGGCGGTCTGCCGCGATTGCCAGACGATAGCGTTGTGGACGGGTTGGCCGGTGTGGCGGTCCCAGACCACCGTGGTTTCGCGCTGGTTGGTGATGCCGATACCGGCGATCTGCGCGGCGCTGACCTGCGCGCGCGTCATGGCTTCCACGATGGTGCTTTGTACGCTGATCAGCAGTTCACGCGGGTCGTGTTCCACCCATCCGGGTTGCGGGAACAACTGCTCGAATTCCCGTTGCGCCTTGCCCACCACCGCGCCGCTGCGGTCGAACAGCATCGCCCGCGAGCTGGTGGTGCCCTGGTCGATGGCCAGGAGGTAGGGCTTGTCCATGGCGCTGGCGACCCACGCTGGAGATCGGGCGATCTTAGCGGGTGTGGGGTAATGCGTTGTAAGGACGGGAACCACACCTCTCCCTTTTGAAGGGAGAGGTCGACGCGCTAGCGCGGCGGGTGAGGGCGGGCGAAGTGGATGCGTTGTGGGTGACGAGATGGTTCCGCATTCGCTGAGGGTGGCTTCGCCGCACCCTCATCCGCCCTGTCGGGCACCCCGTATCGAGTATGGGGCAGGCTCTTCTCCCGCGTGCGGGAGAAGGGTTGCATAACGTTCTCCCAGATGAGGGAGCTGCGTTGGCTCAGTCCCTTAACTCCGCCACATAGCAATGCGCCTGCATCTGTTCGATCACCGCTTGCGCGGCTTCGGTGGTGGACAGGTGCTTGCCGTTGGAGGAGAGGTCGGCGGTGAAGGCGTGCGCGTTGAGGGCGCCGTCCACCGAGCGCTCGATGCAGTCGGCTTCGTCGAACAGGCCCAGCGAATGGCGCAGCAGCATCGCCGCACTGAGGATGGTCGCGTAGGGGTTGGCGATGCCCTTGCCGGCGATGTCGGGGGCCGAGCCGTGGATGGGTTCGTACACGCCGGCCTTGCCGTCGCCCAGCGAGGCCGACGGCAGCAGGCCCAATGAGCCGGCCAGCATCGACGCTTCGTCGGTCAGGATGTCGCCGAACATGTTCTCGGTGACGATGACGTCGTATTCGCGCGGACGCGACAGCAGGTGCATGGCCATTGCATCGACCAGCACGTGCTCAAGCTTCACCTCCGGGAATTCATCGCGGCCGATGCGCGCGGTGACATCGCGCCACAGGCGGGAAGTCTCCAGTACGTTGGCCTTGTCTACCGAAACCACGGAACTGCGGCGCTGGCGTGCCAGCTTGAACGCGCTGCGGACCACGCGCTCGATCTCCGTCACGCTGTAGGTGCATAGATCGCTGGCGCCGTCGGCGGTGCGGGTCTTTTCGCCGAAGTAGATGCCGCCGGTGAGTTCGCGCACCACCATGATGTCCACGCCGGTGAGCAGGTGCGGCTTGATCGGCGAGGCGTTCAGCGCGGCCGGATGCGGGCGCACCGGACGCAGGTTGGCGTACAGGCCCATGCCCTTGCGCAGCGCCAGCAGGCCTTGCTCGGGGCGCACTTTCGAATTGGGGTCGGACCACTTCGGACCGCCGACGGCGCCCAGCAGTACGGCATCGGCCTGCTGGCAGGCGGCGAGCGTGGACGCCGGTAGCGGCTCACCGGTCCTGTCGATGGCGATGCCGCCGATGTCGTGTTCGCTGAAGTTGAACTGGTGGCCGTAGCGACGCGCCACGGTCTTCAACACGGACAGCGCGGCGGCGGTGACTTCCGGACCGATGCCGTCGCCGGGCAGGACTACGATTTCAGCTTGCATGGGGGAGCCCTAAAGAAATAAACGATGAAAACTACGAATCAAGAGAGTTTCACTGGTAGCCGCTTGGGCCCGTTGAAGCTTCGTAAGCGGCAATCTGTTCCGAACGCAGCAACAGGTAGCCCAGTTCGTCCACGCCTTCCATGAGGCAGGTGCGGGCGAAAGCGTCGAGCGGGAAGGGATGCACCTCGCCGGCGGGGGTGCGCAGTTCGCGCGCTTCTATGTCGACGGTGAGTTCGTCGTCGGGGCGCTGCATCAGCGACTGCACCACGGCTTCGTCCAGCACGATCGGCAGCAGGCCGTTCTTCAGCGAGTTGTTGCGGAAGATGTCGGCGATCTCGCTGCTGACGATGGCGCGCAGGCCCAGATCGGTCAGCGCCCAGGGCGCATGTTCGCGCGAGGAGCCGCAGCCGAAGTTGGCGCCAGCCAGCAGGATCTGGCGGCCGGCGTTCTGTGGCTGGTTGAAGGCGAAGTCAGGATTCGGCGAACCATCGGCCTGCCAGCGCCAGTCGTTGAAGGCGTGCTTGCCCAGGCCGGCGCGCTCGGTGGTGGACAGGAATCGCGCAGGAATGATCTGGTCGGTGTCGATATTGCTCTGGCGCAGCACGACGCTGCGCGAGGTGAGGGCGGCGAAGGCGGTCATGGGTGGATACCTGGAGCGATGGCAATGCGAGCGACGGCTGCTGCTCCCTTCTCCCCTCGGGAGAAGGTGGCGCGAAGCGCCGGATAAGGGCGTGAAGTGTCCGCTTGTAACGAAGTTGGATGACAAGTATTTGCCGTGCCCTCATCCGCCCTGCGGGCACCTTCTCCCGGGGGGAGAAGGGAATCAAAGGCAAACATCACGCCACCTCCTTGGCAAACAACTCACGCGGATCGGCCACCTTGCCATTCACCGCTGCCCACGCCGCCGTCATCGGCGAAGCCAGCAGCGTGCGCGAGCCGGGGCCCTGGCGGCCTTCGAAATTACGGTTGCTGGTGCTGACCGCCAGTTGTCCGGGTGCGACCAGATCGCCATTCATCGCGATGCACATCGAACAACCCGGTTCGCGCCATTCCGCGCCAGCAGCGCGCACCACTTCGTCGATGCCCTCGGCTTCGGCCTGTCGCTTGACCAGTTCCGAACCCGGCACCACCAGCATGCGTACGCGCGGATCGACGCGACGCGCGCGCAGCACCTGCGCGACTTCGCGCATGTCGCTGAGGCGGCCGTTGGTGCAGGAGCCGACGAAGACCACATCCACCGGCGTGCCTTCCAACGAATGGCCGGCATCGAAATGCATGTAGTCCAGCGACTTCTGCGCGGCGCCGTCTTTCGCTGTCGGAATCGGCTTGTCCACGGCGATGGCCGTGCCCGGGTGCGTGCCCCAGGTGAGGGTGGGGCGGATGTCGCGCGCGTCGATAACGACTTCCTGGTCGAATTGCGCGCCTTCGTCGCTGGTGAACTGCGACCAGCGCTTCTTGGCCGCTTCGAACGCTTCGCCCTTCGGTGCGCGCGGGGTGTTGGCCATCCAGGCGAAGGTCACTTCGTCCGGCGCGATCATGCCGGCGCGCGCGCCGGCTTCGATGGACATGTTGCACAGGGTCATGCGCTGTTCCATGTCCATCGCGGAGATGGTGGAGCCGCGGTACTCCAGCACGTGGCCGGTGCCGCCGTTGACGCCGATCACGCCGATGATGTGCAGGATCACATCCTTGGCGCCGACGCCCGGCGCCAGTGGCCCATCAACCGTGATCGACATGGTCTTGGCCTTGCGTTGCAGCAGGCATTGCGTGGCCAGCACGTGGCCGACTTCGCTGGTGCCGATGCCGAAGGCCAGCGATCCGAACGCGCCGTGTGTGGAGGTGTGGCTGTCGCCGCAGACGATGGTCATGCCGGGCTGGGTCAGGCCCAGTTCCGGCGCGATCACGTGGACGATGCCGCGCTCGGCGGACTGCATGTCGAACAGTTCGATCCCGTATTCGGCGCAGTTGCTGGCCAGTGTATCGACCTGGGTTTCCGAGGCCTGGGTGAAGTAATGGAATTTCCCGTTTTTGTCGGCCGGCGTGGTTGGCGTGGAATGGTCCATGGTCGCCTTGGTCCGGTCCGGCCGACGCGGCGCGATGCCGCGCGCGCGCAGTTCGGTGAAGGCCTGCGGCGAGGTGACTTCGTGGATCAGGTGCAGGTCGATGTACAGCATTGCGGGCGCGGCGTCGGTTTCGGGCACGACGACGTGGGCGTCCCAGAGCTTGTCGAAGAGGGTGCGGGGGGTGGAGCTCATGGAGGGGATCCGGTCGAACAGAAGTTGAGAAAGAAAGTTGACCTCCCCCTTTGAAAAAGGGCGATTGAGGGGGATTTGCCCTTGGCGCGAACGGCAAATCCCCCCTGCCCCCCTTTTCCAAAGGGGGGGAGTGCAAATGCAAAAACGATTGCGGTCTTCACGCCGCCGCCAACTCCGCCTTGGCCTTCCCGCGCGCGCGCAGCAGGCGGTTGGCTACATCCAGCCAGGCCAGGGCGCTGGCTTCGATGATGTCCTTGCTGGTGCCGGTGCCGTCGTATTCGACGCCTTCGTAGCGCACGCTGAGGTTGGCTTCGCCGCGCGCGTCGGCGCCCAGGCCGACGCTGTGCACCTGGTAGCTTTCCAGGGTCAGGTCCACGCCGGTGGCCGTGGCCAGCGCGGCGAACAGCGCATCGACCGGGCCGTCGCCCTCGGCGGTTTCGAAGACGCGGTCGCCTTCCGGGTCCGACAGTTCCACCGTGGCGCGGGCCCGGTGGCCGGCGTCGCTGACGGTCATCGATGACAGGCGATAGCCCTGGCTGTCGGCGCCGTCCTGCATCAGCGTCTGCAGGTCGGAGTCCTCGACCACGCGCTGCTTTTCGCACAGCGCCTTGAATGAGGCGAACACCAGTTCCAGTTCCGGTTCTTCCAGCAGGTAGCCCAATGCACGCAGGCGCTGTTCGACCGCGGCGCGGCCGCTGTGGCGGCCCAGCACCATCTGCGAGGACGGCCAGCCCACATCCTGCGGGTTCATGATTTCGTAGGTGCCGCGGTGGCGCAGCATGCCGTGCTGGTGGATGCCCGATTCGTGGGCGAAGGCGTTCAGTCCGACGATGGCCTTGTTGCGCTGGACCGGCATGCCGACCAGGCGCTGCAGCAGTTGCGAGGTCTGCACCAGGCGACGCGTGTCCAGGCCTGTGTCGGCGTTGAAGTAGGCGCCGCGCACCTTCAGCGCCATCGCGATTTCTTCCAGCGCGCAGTTGCCGGCGCGCTCGCCGATGCCGTTGATCGCGCATTCCACCTGGCGCGCGCCGCCTTCGACGGCCGCCAGCGAATTGGCCACGGCCATGCCCAGGTCATTGTGGCAATGGGTGCTGAAGACCACATCGCGCGCGCCGGGTACGCCGCTGATCAGACGCTCGAACAGGCCGCGGATTTCCGCTGGCGTGGTGTAGCCCAGGGTGTCGGGCACATTGATGGTGGTGGCACCCGCGGCGATGGCCGCGCCGATCACTTCGGCCAGAAAATCCTCTTCGGTGCGGGTGCCGTCCTCGGTGGAGAATTCCACGTCGTCCACGTAGCGGCGCGCATGGGCGACGCTGGTGGCGGCCAGGTCCAGCACTTGCTGCTTGCTCATGCGCAGCTTGTGTTCGCGGTGCAGCGGGCTGGTGGACACGAACAGGTGCAGGCGCGGCCTGGCGGTGGTTTCCAGCGCGCGCGCCGAAGTCTCGATATCGCCGGGCAGGCAGCGCGACAGCACGCACAGGGTGGTGTCGCGCAGTTCGGCGGCGATCAGGCTGGCGGCTTCGCGGTCGGATTGCGAACTGGCAGGGAAGCCGGTTTCGATGACGTCCACGCCCAGCTCGGCGAGCGCGCGGGCCATCACCAGTTTCTGCGAAGGCGACATGCTGCAGCCGGGCGATTGTTCGCCGTCGCGCAGGGTGGTATCGAAAATCCGGACCTGGGCCGGGGTTGCTACGGTAATGTCGCTCACCAGGTGTACTCCTCTTCGGTGACGGTGCGACGCGCAACGGGCGCATCGGCGGTAATGGGATGGATATCGGAAGCCGGCGGCAGATCGACCTTGGAGAAGGTCGGTTCCACCGGCTGCAGTTCCTGGGTGCGCCGGCGCGGTTTGCGCGGCGCGCGCGGACGCACCTCGGACAAAAGACCGGCCAGCACCGTGGCATCGATGTTGCCGCCGGAAACCACGGCGCATTTTCGCTTGCCGGAGACGCGACGGCCAGCGGCCAGGGCCAGGGCGCCGGCGCCCTCGGCGATGATGTTCTCTTCCAGCGCCAGCCGGACCACGGTTTCGCGCAGTTCGGCCTCGCGCACGATCACCACGTCGTCCAGCAGGCTGGCGCACAGGCGCCGGGTCAGGAAGCCGGGCACCTTGACCCGCACGCCATCGGCCAGACTGGCGACCGGGTCGATCAGCCGGCGGTCGCCTTTCAAGGCGCGGGCCATGGAATCCACGCCTTCGACCTGCGCGCCGACCACGCGCACGCCTTGCGATTTCAGCGCCAGGGCCACGCCCGAGGCCAGGCCGCCGCCGCCGATGGGGACGATGACCACATCGGGCGCGAACGGAGCGATCTCGATGCCGACCGTGCCCTGGCCGGCGATCACGTCGGGATCGTCGAACGCGGACAGGAAACGGTAGTCGTTCTGTTCGGCCAGTTCGCGGGCGAAAGCGAAGGCCTCGTCGTAGCTGTTGCCGTGCTGGCGCACGGTAGCGCCCCAGTGCGACACGCCGGCGATCTTGTTCTCAGGCGCGCCATGCGGCATCACTGTGATCACCTGCACGCCCAGGCGATACGCGGCCCAGGCCAGTCCCTGCGCATGGTTGCCGGCGGACGCGGCGATGACCGGGCGCAGATCGCCGCGTTCGCGCGCGGCCAGCAAGGCATTCAACGCGCCACGCACCTTGTAGGAACCGGTGCGTTGCAGATTCTCCAGTTTCAGCATCACGCCGAAACGTTCGGCATGGTGCATCGGCGTCGGTGGCAGATAGCGCCGCAAACGCGCCTGCGCCGCCAGCACGTCGGCCACGGTGACGACGACGTCGCCTACGTCATTTACGTCGGGGTCCTTGCTGGCAGGGGCGGGGGAATCAGGCATCGAAATGCGCAAGGCATGCGGATGACGGTGGAAGAAGACGCCTCCGTGAAGCAGTGGTGCTGGTGCGGTTGGCGAAGGCGGAGGAGCGAATCCCCCTCAATCCCCCTTTTTCAAAGGGGGAGGAAGAGCCGGTGATCCGATTGCTTCTGGACGCCTTGAATATTCCCCCTTTGAAAAAGGAGGGCAGGGGGGATTTGCTTTTGCTTTCACCGCAAATGTTCATGACGCCACCTCCACCGGCGTGATCTCGACCGACACGCAGTCGTACACCTTCAGCATCTGCAGGCGCAGGGTTTCGGCGGGGCGTTGTCCGTCCACCACCAGCTGCAGACGCCAGCGGCCGTCTTCGGCGGCGGGTTCGCCATTGATGGACTGCGGGGTGAAACCGCGACGTTCGGCCATGCCGATCACGCGCGTCAACGCGCCCTCGGCAGGCTTCAGCACCAGGTCAAGCCGGTATCGCATGGGTGGGCTCCGTGCGTGCTGCGGTCTCGCCTTCGGGCGATTCGGCATCGGCGGGGTTGTTGTCCAGCATCGTGCTGTTGGCGGTGTTGGGCGGCACCAGCGGCCAGACGTTGGCGCGGATGTCGATGGCCACATGCAGCAAGGCCGGGCCGGGTTGGGCCAGCAGATCGGCCAGCGCGTCTTCCACCTGGTCGCGGCGGTCGATGCGCTTGGCGGGAATGCCGAACACTTCGGCCAGTGCGGCGAAATCCGGGTTGTCGGACAGATCGATCTCGCTGTAACGCTTGGCGAAGAACAGTTCCTGCCACTGCCGCACCATGCCCAGCGAACTGTTGTCCAGCAGCACGATCTTCACCGGCAGCTGGCAGCGGGCGATGGTGACCAGCTCCTGCACGTTCATCATGAAGCTGCCGTCGCCGCTGACCAGCAGCACCGCGCGATCCGGACAGGCGAACTGCGCGCCCATCGCGGCTGGCAGGCCGAAACCCATCGTGCCCAGCGCACCGCTGGTCAGGTGGTTGCGCGGATGGGTGAAACGGCAATGCTGCGCGACCCACATCTGGTGTTGGCCGACATCGCAGGCGACGATGGCGTCGTCCGGCGCCAGTTCGGTCATGCGCTTCAGCAAGGCCGGGGCATAGATGTCGTTGCCGGGCGCGTCGTAACGGAAGCCGTGCGTTTCGCCCAGCATGCGGCAACGCTTGCGCCAGTCGTCGCAGGTGGCGCGCGCGCCGACCAGCGCGCGCAGGCCCGCAGCCACATCGCCAGGCAGGGCGATATTGGCGGTACGCAGTTTGGAGATTTCGTAGGCGTCGGCATCCAGATGGATGACGCGCGCAAACGGAGCGAACTCGGCCAGCTTGCCGGTGGCGCGGTCGTCGAAGCGCGCGCCCACCACGATCAGCAGATCCGATTCCTGCACAGCCATATTCGCCGCGCGGGTGCCATGCATGCCCAGCATGCCCAGGTAATTGGGATGGCCGCCGGGCAGGGCGCCCAGGCCGCGCAGGGTCAGGACAGTGGGAATCTGCGTGGCTTCGACGAACTCGCGGAACACGTCGGTGGCGCCGGCTAAAGCGATGCCGCCGCCGCCGTAGATCACCGGCTTTTCCGCGCCGGCAATCGCGGCCAGTGCTTCGGCCAGTGCGGCCTGCGGTGGTGCGGGTGGCAGTTCGACTTCAGCGGGAACGTGATCGGGCAGGTGCGAGGCATCGGCCACCTGCACATCCTTGGGCAGGTCGATCAGCACCGGGCCCGGGCGCCCTTCGCGGGCGATGCGGAAAGCATCGCGTACGACTTCCGGCAGGTCTTCCACGCGCCGCACGATGAAGCTGTGCTTGACGATGGGCAGGGTCAGGCCGAACACGTCCAGTTCCTGAAACGCGTCGGTGCCCATCAGGTGCGTGGCGACCTGGCCGGTCAGGCACACCATGGGCACCGAATCCAGCATCGCATCGGCGATGCCGGTGACCAGGTTGGAAGCGCCGGGACCGGAAGTTGCGACGCACACGCCGACCCGGCCGCTGGCGCGCGCATAACCGTTCGCTGCCAACGCCGCGCCTTGTTCATGGCGCACCAGGATGTGTTTCAGCTTGGAATCCACCAGCGCGTCGTAGAACGGCATGATGGTGCCGCCCGGATAGCCGAACAGCGTTTCCACGCCTTCGGCCTCCAGCGCCTGGGTCAGCCAGCGTGCGCCGTTGCGTGGGGCAATGGCAGCGGTTGCGTTCATGCAGCGGCGGCCTTTGATGTTGAAGTTGCGTCGTCGGCATCCGGCTGCGAAGCATTGGCCGACAGCCACACCATCTTGGCGCGCAACTGCTTGCCGACCACTTCGATCGGGTGCTCCATGTCGGCCTTCTTGAACTTGTTGTAGTTTGGCAGGCCGGCTTCGTATTCGGCGATCCAGTTCTTGGTGAAGGTGCCGTCCTGGATGTCGGTCAGGATGTCCTTCATACGCTGCTTGGTGCCGGCGTCGATCACGCGCGGGCCGCTGACATAGTCGCCGTACTGCGCGGTCTCGGAGATGAATTCCAGCATGCGGGTGATGCCGCCTTCGTAGAACAGGTCGACGATCAGCTTCAGTTCGTGCAGCACTTCGTAGTAGGCGATTTCCGGCTGGTAGCCGGCTTCCACCAGCGTCTCGAAACCGGCCTGCACCAGCGACGAGGCGCCACCGCAGAGCACGGCCTGCTCGCCGAACAGATCGGTCTCGGTCTCTTCCTTGAAGGTGGTCTTGATGATGTTGGCGCGTGCGCCGCCCAGGCCGGCCGCATAGGCCAGCGCCAGTGCTTCGGCATTGCCGCTCTTGTCCTGGTACACGGCATAGATGCAGGGCACGCCGCGGCCGATCTCGTATTCGCGGCGCACCAGCGCGCCAGGGCCCTTGGGCGCCACCAGGACCACGTCGATATCCTCGCGCGGCTTGATCAGGTCGAAGTGCACGTTCAGGCCATGCGCAAACAGCAGGCAGGCGCCGGGCTTGAGGTTGTCCTTCAATACTTCGTCATAGAGCTTGCGCTGGACCATGTCCGGGGTCAGCACCGCGACCAGGTCGGCATCCTTCACCGCTTCGGCCGGCGTCTTCACCACGAAACCGTCGGCCATGGCCTTGGCTTCGGTCGGGCCACCCGGGCGCAGGCCTACGGTGACGTCGAAGCCGGATTCGCGCAGGTTCAGCGCGTGCGCGCGGCCCTGGCTGCCGTAACCGATGGTGGCGATCTTGAGGTTGGGGAAGTTGCTGGTGGTCATTGCGCTGGTTCCAATGCAGGTTGAGGGGAAGGTCGGAGAAATTCTGGTGGCTCTGAAAACAAAAAACCCCGCACTTTTCAGGGCGGGGTTTTGCGAATCTGGCGTTGCTGCTGCTTACACGCCCGTTCGTCCCGCACCGGTTGGCGAGGTAATAAGTACGAGTACGAGGAGGACGGCCGCATCGGCGGCGTGGCGATCTCGTGCAGGCGTGGATGCGTGGCGTTGCAACATCGGGCTAGAGGAACATGGGCGTGTAGGGCTTGTCAACCCTGTGGATGCAGAGAGATGCGGCGCAGTAAATGGTTGCATATGAAACGCAAGATAGTTGCAACTGAAACGGTGAAAACGACGCAGAATCAGCGCCCCCACAAAGCAAGCGCCGTGTGCGTGCCGTCCCATGCCTGAGTACCGTTCCAAAACCTCCACCCATGGCCGCAACATGGCCGGCGCCCGCGCGCTGTGGCGCGCCACCGGTATGAAGGACGAGGACTTCCACAAGCCCATCGTCGCCATCGCCAACTCGTTCACCCAGTTCGTGCCGGGCCACGTGCACCTCAAGGATCTGGGGCAATTGGTCGCACGCGAGATCGAACGCGTCGGTGGCGTGGCCAAGGAGTTCAACACGATTGCCGTGGACGACGGCATCGCCATGGGCCACGACGGCATGCTGTATTCACTGCCCAGCCGCGAGATCATCGCCGACTCGGTCGAGTACATGGTCAACGCGCACTGCGCCGATGCACTGGTGTGCATTTCCAATTGCGACAAGATCACGCCGGGAATGTTGATGGCGGCGTTGCGCCTGAACATTCCCACGGTGTTCGTTTCCGGCGGGCCGATGGAAGCGGGGAAGACCAATCTTTCCGAACACGGACTGGACCTGGTCGATGCGATGGTGGTGGCCGCTGACGAAAACGCATCCGATGCGAAAGTCGCCGAATACGAACGCAGCGCGTGTCCGACTTGCGGATCGTGTTCGGGCATGTTCACCGCCAACTCGATGAACTGCCTGACCGAAGCGCTGGGCCTGGCCTTGCCGGGCAATGGCTCCACGCTGGCCACGCATGCGGACCGCGAGCAATTGTTCCTGCGTGCCGGTCGCGTGGCGGTGGAGCTGTGCCATCGCTGGTATGGCGGCGAGGATGCGTCGGTATTGCCGCGTTCCATCGCCAGCTTCGAGGCGTTCGAGAATGCGATGACGCTGGATATCGCCATGGGCGGTTCCACCAACACCATCCTGCATCTGCTGGCCGCCGCGCAGGAGGCGGAAGTGGATTTCGACCTGCGCGACATCGACCGGCTGTCGCGCAAGGTGCCGCAGCTGTGCAAGGTCGCACCCAATATCCAGAAGTACCACATGGAAGATGTGCACCGTGCTGGCGGCATTATTTCCATCCTGGGCGAACTGGCACGCGGCGGCTTGCTGCACACGCAGTTGCCGACAGTGCATAGCCGCACATTGGCCGACGCGATCGCTGCGTGGGACGTGACCCAGACCGAAGACGAAGCGGTGCACACTTTCTACAAGGCAGGCCCGGGCGGCATTCCCACGCAGGTGGCCTTCAGCCAGTCCGCGCGCTGGAAGACGCTCGATGTGGATCGCAGCAACGGCTGCATCCGCGATGTCGAACATGCTTATTCGCAGGAAGGTGGCCTGGCCGTGCTGTACGGCAATCTGGCCGTGGACGGCTGCGTGGTGAAGACTGCGGGCGTGGACGAGTCGATCCACGTATTCGAAGGCACCGCCAAGGTGTTCGAAAGCCAGGATTCGGCGGTGAAGGGCATCTTGGCCAACGAAGTCGTTGCGGGCGACGTCGTGGTGATCCGCTACGAAGGCCCCAAAGGCGGACCGGGCATGCAGGAAATGCTGTACCCGACCAGTTACCTGAAATCCAAGGGTCTGGGCAAAGTGTGCGCGTTGCTGACGGATGGGCGTTTTTCCGGTGGCACCTCCGGTCTGTCCATCGGCCATGCGTCGCCCGAAGCGGCGGCAGGCGGCGCGATCGGCCTGGTGCGCGAAGGCGACAAGGTGCTGATCGACATTCCCAACCGCAGCATCAACCTGCTGGTTTCCGACAAAGAGCTCGCGACCCGTCGCGCCGAGCAGGATGCCAAAGGCTGGAAGCCGGTCGAAGTGCGGCCACGCAAGGTGACGACTGCGCTGAAAGCGTATGCGTTGCTGGCCACCAGCGCCGACAAGGGTGCGGTGCGCGACAAGGCGATGCTGGACGGCTGAGCGCAAGCACGTGCTTGCACCAGCAGATGGAGCGCCTGCACCCGATTGGTGCTCGAAGACGGTGAGTGCTTGGCGCTTTGCACACGAGTGTGAAAGCAGCCTACTCTTCAGGCGCGGAGCAAGTAGCGTGCGCCGCGCGCGGTAGGGGAATCATGTCTGTCGATACGTTGTGGGTAGTGATCTGCGCCAGCTTGGTGATGTTCATGCAGGCGGGTTTCACCTGCGTGGAAAGCGGGCTGGTCCGGGCCAAGAACAGCATCAACGTCGCGCTGAAGAACCTGATCGACTTCTGCATCTCGATACCGCTGTTCGCGCTGCTGGGCTTCGGCCTCATGTTCGGGACCAGCACCGGCGGCTGGATCGGCACCGACGGCTTCTGGATCGACCGCGCCACCAGTCCCGAAGTGCTGGCGTTCTTCTTCTTCCAGGCCATGTTCTGCGGTACCGCCACCACCATCGTGTCCGGCGCGGTGGCCGAGCGCATGCGCTTCATGGGCTATGCCTTCACCGCAGTTCTGCTGTCGGCCCTGGTCTACCCGGTGGCCGGCCACTGGGCCTGGGCCAGGGACGCAGCGGGCGCGCCGGCCGGCTGGCTGGCGCAGCTCGGTTTCCTTGATTTCGCCGGGTCAACGGTGGTCCATTCGGTCGGTGGGTGGGTCGCGCTCGCCGCCTTGCTGGTGATCGGCCCGCGGCTGGGACGGTTCGGGCCCAAGGGTCGCCCGATCGAGGGCCACAATCTGGCCCTGGCCACGCTGGGCGTGTTCATCCTCTGGTTCGGCTGGTTCGGCTTCAACGCCGGCAGCACCCTGGCGCTCACGGCGCAGATACCGCTGATCCTGACCAATACCGCGCTGGCCGGGGCTGCCGGTGGCGTGGCCTGCATGCTGTGGTCATCGCGCCTGCGCCGCCCGCCGCGCGCGGACGAAACCATGAACGGCGTGCTGGCAGGCCTGGTCGCGATCACCGCGGGTTGCGACCTGATGTCGCCGGCGGTCAGCCTGCTGGTGGGGGCGGTGGGCGGCATCGTCTCGGTGCTGGGTAGCCGCCTGCTGGATCGGCTGCAGGTCGACGATGCGATCGGCGCAGTGCCGGTGCACCTGTTCGGCGGCATCTGGGGCACCCTGGCGGTGGCACTGTGCGCGCCGGCGGGAAGCTGGGGCGAAGGCGTCAGCCGCATGCACCAGATCGGCGTGCAGGTCAGCGGCATCGCGGTGATCGGCGCCTATTCCTTCACCGCAAGCTATCTGGTACTCAAGCTGCTCGGGCGCGCGCGCCTGCGGGTGACTCCGCGCGAGGAGAGGATCGGCCTCAACGTGTCCGAGCACGGTGCGACCACCTCGATCCTGGACCTGATCAGCCAGATGGACATGCAGGCCAGCAGCGGCGACTTCCGCCGGCCGGTGAAGATCGAGAACGAGACCGAGGCGAGCCAGGTCGCGAGTTTCTACAACGCGGTGCTGGAGAAGTTCAACCTCGAGACCGACCGTCGCAAGATGGCGATGCAGCACCTGACCGAACTGGCCAATTCCGATGCGCTGACCGGGCTGGCCAACCGCCGCCTGTTCTTCGACAGCGTGCGCCGCGCCCTGCTTCGCCCGGGCAAGGACGGCAAGCGCCTGCAGGGACTGGTGCTGTACCTGGACCTGGATGGCTTCAAGCGGGTCAACGACGGTATGGGCCACGATGCCGGCGACAAGTTCCTGCGCGCCATCGCCCGGCGCATCGCCGGCAGCGTGCGCGAGATCGACCTGGTCGGACGGCTGGGCGGCGACGAGTTCGCGATCCTCGTGGAAGACATGGCCGACCCCGAGCGGGTCGGGCGCGAACTGGCCGAGGCCCTGCTGGCCAAGCTGCGTGAACCTGTACTGGTGGATGGCAAGGAGCTGCTTGGCGGGGTGTCCATCGGCATAGCGGTCTACGGACGCAATCCCGAGGAGACCGTGAAATCGATCGTACGCGAGGCGGACTACGCCATGTACCTGGCCAAGGTGTCAGGCAAGGGCGCGTACCGTTTCTTCCACGACGAGGACCGCGACTTCGCCCCGCACGCGTTCTGAGCCGACGCATCCCGGCCGACTGTGCTGTAATTCGCCCCGAAGCGGGGGTATCGCCGGCCGGTCAGTTGGTTGCGCGATTGAGACAGTCCCTTCGAACCTGATCCGGTTAAGACCGGCGTAGGGAAGCTTCGCAGTCAGGCAATGTGGGAGGGGCTTCAGTCCCGACAGCTCGAGAGCATCGGGGCTGAAGCCCCTCCCACATTCAAGTGCTGCGCCGCCGCTTCGTCCCGCCATTCCTTGGACGAACGCCATGAACGCTTTACCTTCCTCGCTCCTGCAGCAGACCGAGCAGCTTTCCGAATCCGTAACCCGGCCGATTCCCGGCTCACGCAAGATCTTCGTGCAGGGCTCGCGCGCGGACCTGCAGGTCGCGATGCGCGAGATCGTGCAGTCGCAGACACCCACGCTGTTCGGTGGCGAGGAAAACCCGCCGATCACGGTCTACGATCCTTCCGGCCCGTATACCGATCCCGATGCGCGCATCGACCTGCGCAGCGGCTTGCCTGCCCTGCGCGCGAAGTGGATCGAGGAACGCGGCGATACCGAACTGCTGTCGCAACTAAGTTCCGAATTCGGTCGCGGTCGCGAAACCAACGCACGTCTGGACGCGGTACGTTTCCCCAGCCGCACGCTGCCGCGCGTGGCCAAGTCCGGCGCCAACGTCAGCCAGATGCATTACGCGCGCCAGGGCATCATCACCCCGGAGATGGAGTACGTCGCCATCCGCGAGAATCAGCGTCTGGACGCGGTGCGCGATGCCTTGCTGTTGAAGCAGCACCCCGGCGAATCCTTCGGCGCCAGCATCCAGAAGTTCATTACCCCGGAATTCGTGCGCGACGAGATCGCGCGTGGCCGCGCCATCCTGCCCAACAACATCAACCATCCCGAAAGCGAGCCGATGATCATCGGCCGCAACTTCCTGACCAAGATCAACGCCAATATCGGCAACAGTGCGGTGTCGTCCGGCATCGCCGAGGAAGTGGAGAAGCTGGTGTGGTCGATACGCTGGGGCGGCGACACGGTCATGGATCTTTCGACCGGCAAGCACATCCATGAAACCCGCGAATGGATCATCCGCAATTCGCCGGTGCCCATTGGTACCGTGCCGATCTACCAGGCACTGGAAAAAGTCGACGGCCGCGCTGAGGAACTGACCTGGGAAATGTTTCGCGACACCCTGATCGAACAGGCCGAGCAGGGCGTGGACTACTTCACCATCCATGCCGGTGTGCTGCTGCGTCACGTGCCGCTCACCGCCAAGCGCGTGACCGGCATCGTTTCGCGCGGTGGTTCGATCATGGCCAAGTGGTGCCTGGCGCACCACAAGGAAAACTTCCTCTACACCCACTTCGAGGACATCTGCGAAATCATGAAGGCCTACGACGTGGCCTTCTCGCTGGGTGATGGTTTACGCCCGGGGTGCATCGCCGATGCCAACGATGCGGCGCAGTTCGGCGAACTGGAAGCGCTGGGCGAGCTGACCAAGATCGCCTGGAAGCACGACGTGCAGACCATGATCGAAGGCCCCGGCCACGTGCCGATGCAGATGATCAAGGAGAACATGGACAAGCAGCTGGCCGAGTGCGGCGAAGCCCCGTTCTATACGCTGGGGCCGCTGACCACCGACATCGCGCCGGGCTACGACCACATCACGTCCGCCATCGGCGCGGCGATGATCGGCTGGTTCGGCACGGCGATGCTCTGCTACGTCACGCCCAAGGAACACCTGGGACTGCCCAACCGCGAAGACGTGCGCGACGGCATCATGGCCTACAAGATCGCTGCCCATGCCGCCGACCTGGCCAAGGGCCATCCCGGCGCGCAGGTGCGCGACAACGCGCTGAGCAAGGCGCGCTTCGAGTTCCGCTGGGAGGATCAGTTCCACCTGGGGCTGGACCCGGAGAAGGCCAAGAGTTTCCACGATGAAACCCTGCCCAAGGACGCGCACAAGCTGGCCCATTTCTGTTCGATGTGCGGACCGCACTTCTGTTCGATGAAGATCACCCAGGATGTGCGCGATTACGCCGCCGAACATGGCGTGGAAGAGACCGCTGCCCTGGCCGAAGGCATGGCCGAGAAGTCTGTCGAATTCCGGGCAGCCGGTGCGCAGGTCTACCACCAGGGCTGAACAGGGCCTCCAGCTGAATGATCGCGGGAAACGGTTGCGTCCGTTTCCCGCTCCGCGGCGTATCTTCACCAAGGGCAAATGGACCGGTGATAGGTTCGAGCCCACCACGAGGCACGGGAGACGGATCATGCAGCTTTCAAGGCGTTTCAGCGTTTGGGTATTGGGCTTGTGCGTGCTGGCGATTGCCGGATGCGCGACAGGCCCCAGGATCAGCAGCGAAGTCGATCCGGAAGCCGATTTCGGCAGCTACCGCACGTTCGGTTTCTATGCGCCGCTGGCACTGGAAAAAGAGGGCTATGCCACGCCAACCACGGACCGGATCAAGGCGGCTGCGCGTGCGCAGCTGGAATCACGCGGTTATGTCTACGCCGCCGAGCAGCCGGACCTGTGGGTGAACCTCAACGCTTACATACAGGAAAAGACCAGCGTCACTTCCATCCCGACGGTGGACTACAACTACTACTACAGCTATCGCGCACGCAGCTACTTCGCCGTGCCGTACTGGCGCGACCAGACCGAGGTGCGCAACTACACCGAAGGGACATTGAATGTGGATCTGGTGGATCGACGCAAGAACCGTCTGGTTTGGGAAGGCATCGCTGTCGGCCGTATCGCCAAACTCAAGCCCGAAGAACGGGCGGCGCGCATCGACGCGACCATGACGGAAATCTTTGCGCGTTATCCGTATCGCGCAGGTGCCGGGAAGTAAAAACGGGCTTCGCCATGTCGAGCCTCTGAAAAACTCCGATGTCATTCCGAGCGTAGCGAGGGAGCTGCTTCGCTACCCAGGTAAAAGCGGATCCCTCGCCATGCTGGGGATGCTGGGTGTGGTTTTCAGGCATGGCTTGGGTCTGTGCGGACAGCCGTGTTCTACTTGCGCCTCTCGAACGGGTTGGCCGAACGCAGATGGGATTTTTCAAGGGACTGAGGTGGTGGGTCACCGCACGCCGGCATCCGTCGGCGTTTCTGCTGGCGGTCCAATTGCTGGGCGTGCTGCTGTATCCGGCGATGGAGGACACCGATACCGGACGCGCACTGTTCGGCGCCTTCGGCATGCTGGTGCTCGCGCTGGCTTTGTGGGTGGTGAATCGCAGTGCGTCCATCAACTGGATCGCGTGGTGTCTGGCGGTGCCCGCTGTGGTGATGTCCCTGCTGTCCGTCCTGGGCAAGATGCCGGGACTGCTGGTCTATGCGCACCTGCTGGAAGGCGCGCTGTATTTCTACACGGCGGCCAGCCTGACTGCCTACATGCTGCAGGACCACCACGTCAGTCGTGACGAACTCTACGCTGCAGGCGCCACCTTTACGCTGCTGGCCTGGGCTTTCGCGTTTTCTTTCTCCGTTTGCCAGCAGTGGTATCCCGGCAGCTTCACCGCGGCCGTCAATCCAGATCAGCCAAGGAGCTGGATGGAGCTGCTGTTCCTGAGTTTCAGCGTGCTCTCCAGTGTGGGATTGAGCGACATCATCCCCATACGTCCGGAAGCCCGCGCGCTGGTGATGCTGGAATCGTTCGCGGGCGTGATGTACATCGCGCTGGTGGTTTCGCGGCTGATCGGCCTGACCACGCTGCGGGTGAAGCGGAGCCAGGACCCCGGTTAGCAATCTCGCTTTCGACGCAGCATCGCGCTGCGTCGAGGCGCAGCGGTGTCCGGACACCTTGCGGACACCGCAGTGCGGTTGGTCTGGATCATGCGGCGCATGGAATATTGAACTGGACCACACTTGCGGACCAGGTCCGATACCAACGGCACATGCAGTGCGCTGCGGTTGGAAAGATGCTGCGATGTGAGCGGCGCGCCGTCCATACGGGCCAAGCCCCATAAAAAAATTGCGCCAGAAGGCGCAATGGGGGGTGGCCGGTGCAGGCGAGAGAGAGGGCGTCTGCGGCTCGATACAAGAGATCTTATAAATACGAATGTAGTCGTCCATTCGGCCAGGCGTTATCCGTTGTGCCGACGTCCGCTTTGCAGAACTTGTCCGGGTGATTTCCCGTGCACGTTTCGATCTATCGCTACGTACCCGAGTCGTCCAGAATCCCGGTCCCCATGCTCAATCCGCGCCCCCAACCGCTTTACCAGGAATCTGATCGCCTACGGGTCGGCGAGTTCGTGATCGATGTTCCGCGTCGTGAAGTGATTGCTGACAACGGGCAGGAACCCAGTCGCCTGACGATCAAATCCCTGCACGTACTGCTGGCTCTGGCCGGACAACAGGGCAAGGTCATCAGCCGCGAAGCATTGCTGGAATGGGTATGGCCGGACACGCTGCCGACCGACGACGTGCTGACCCAGGCAGTGGGTCAGTTGCGCAAGGCTTTCGGCGACGATCGCGATGCGCCGCGCTACCTCGAGACGATTTCCAAGGGCGGCTATCGCCTGATCGCGCCGGTGCAATGGCTGGACAATGTCAATGTCGCGCCAGCACGGGAATCAGCGGAAGTGGAGTCGGCGATCCCCGAGTCCGCGCCCATCAGTGCTGTCATGCCTGCATCGCTTCGGCACAAGTGGGCCATCATCGGCGGCGCCGTAGCGGCGGCGGTCCTGACAGTGGTGGGCCTTTGGCACTTCTCCCGTCCCGATCCGCCCGTCGAAGCGGCGACCGTGACCGCCGTCGCGCCATCGAAAGCGCCGGTCGCATTCCCCTTCGTGACCATCACCTCGCGACCGGGTCGCGAGACCAGCCCCAGTCTGTCCCCGGACGGTTCGATGGTCGCGTACGTACAGATGGACGCAAAGGGTTACAGCACCATCATGCTGCAAGCCACCGCGCATGTGCCCGCACGTGCGCTCACTGCGACACCGGCTACCCACAGCGACATGCTGCCTGTCTGGTCGCCCGATGGCCGTACCTTGGCGTTCGCGCGTTTCGATTCCGCCGGACATTGCCAGATCATGCTGGTGGCGGCCAGCGGCGGCAACGAGCGCAAGATCGCCGACTGTTTCGCCGGCATAGCCTCGACCTACGACTGGACGCCCGATGGCAGCGCGCTGCTGATGGGGCTGGAAACTAAATTGCCCAACGAGCGCAGCAGTCCGTTGCGGCGGCTGGATATCGCCAGTGGCCAGTGGACGTCGCTGAAGTATCAGATTGCCGATGGGGACATCGATATCGATCCGCGCTACTCGCCCGACGGGAAGTGGATTGTTTTCCGGCGCAGCATTTCCCTGTCGGATCTTTGGCAGATGCCCGCCACTGGCGGAACGCCACGGCGCCTCACCCATGTCAAGAGCGACATCCGCGGCTGGGACTGGACGCCGGACAGCAGGAAGATCGTCTTCAGTTACATCGGCAACGAAGTGGGCATGTTCCTTCTGGATATCGACAGCAGTTCGGTCACCCATCTTGAAATGTCCGAACATGCGGTGTTGCCGGACATCGCCCGCAATGCTCCCTCGCTGGTCTTCACCGTCGACCAGTCCGCGTCCGGCATGTTCCGCTTCACGCTGCCGCAGAGTCCGGGTGGCAAGGTGCTCAAGGAACGGATATTCCCCTCCAGCCGCTCGGACATGCTGCCGGCGATATCGCCGGATGGCAGCACGCTGGCTTTCATCTCCGAGCGCGGCTCGCGGCTCGAACTCTGGTTGGGTCAGCTGGACAAGCCCGAAAGCCTCCGTCCGATTCCCGGGTTTATGCCTGTCGCCCGCCATAACCCGGTCTGGTCGGAAGATGGAAGCCGGTTGCTGGTGATCGGCAGTCTGCCCGAGCAACAGGTTTTGTATGAGGTGGAAGCGGAGAGCGGGCGAGTGCATGTGCTGCCGGTCCCGGCGCCTAGTCCCATCTATGCGGCATATACCTCCGACCCGAACAGGTTGCTGGTGGGGTCGGACAGTGGGGATGGGCGTTTGCGCCTGGTTCTGTACGACCGCTCGCAATCGCCATGGCACGAACTGGCCACGTTGCAGGACGTGGCGCTGGTCAGATACGACGCACGCCTGGATCGCATCCATTTCACACGTGTGACCAAGCCCGGTATCTGGACCGCCGATCCGGATGATCTGCAGGCAGTGGAGGTGCTGGACCCTTACCGGCCGCGACTGGCCAAGGAATACAAACGTTGGGATATCGGACCCGATGGTGTGTATTTCCTGGAGTGGAGCGAACCTTGCTTCACTGGCTGGATCCGCATGGGATCGCCTGAATCGCAACCGGCGCTGTGCGTAGACACCCAAGTGGAGGCCTGGCCGCTGGCGCCCAGCCTGACACGTGATGGCAAGTCGATTTTCATCACACAGGATGTTTCCAATAACGCGGATATAGGTTTTGCCGACCTTTCTTCCATGACTTCCGGCACAGCTGCGATGGTGAAGAAGTAGCGCCGCACACCATGCGTGTCGCGTGCAAGTCATTGAATTGAAAAAGCAACCCCGCATCACGGAAAGATATCGGAAAAATTTCGTACCGATTTCCTGAGATTCGGACCCCACTGCATCAAACCAATGGCCAATCCCCCAACAGGAATGGCCATGAAGATGCAAACCGCGTGGATGGACCGCAACCAGGTTTTGGAAGCGGGTATCGAATTCAACCAGCCCGAACTGATCGGTGTGATGGCCGTCAGCCGCACCGGCAGTCTGGTAGTGCAGGCGCCGCTGGTGTCGTTCTGGGTGGTGTTGCGTGGCAGCGCGGACCTGGATGCCCGCGAGGGCCGCTTCCACCTGCGTGCCGGCGACTGGCTGGTGCTGGAACCCGATTCCCGTCCCTCGGTCTATGCCGACCGTGGCAGCCTGGTGCTGGGCGTGACCATCCCCGCGTCGATGCGTTCGCGTCTGCGCCAGTACACCCACCTGGACCTGCACACCGGCCGCGGCACGATGGCCAAGGGCGAGCGCCTGCAGTGCCTGAAACTGTGGCGGCAGGCCGGCGCGTTCGCGCACGGCGGGCGGGTCGTCGCCAATGCCGAAGTGAGCGCACTGGTTCCCTTGCTGCGGCAGATCTGCAACGTGCAGTACGACTTCCGCCGGCTGATCGACCATTGCCCGGGGCGCTCGCTGCGGCGCAAGAGCCAGGTGTTCGACCGCATGCAACGCGCGCGGTTGTTCCTTGAAGGCAATGTCGACCGCAACGTGCGCCTGGCCGAACTGGCCCAACTCAGCAACGTCTCCACCTGGTATTTCACCAAGATATTCCACGCCCTCTACGGCGAGGGTCCGCAGGCGATGGCCGCGCGCCTGCGCCTCAGCCACGCGGCGCAGCTGCTGACCACCAGCAATCTGTCGGTGAGCGAAGTCGGGGCGGTCTGCGGTTTCGAAAACAACTGCAGTTTCTCTCGCGCGTTCCGCGACCGCTACAGCGTGCCGCCATCCATCTACCGGCTGAACGCCCGCGAGTTGATGACAGCTTCCGCAAATCCAGGCGGCAGCCGGCGCAAAGCAGTGCTTGCCTTCGGTACGTAACTTCGTCGGGCGTTAACGCACTCATAACGAAACCGGAGATTCCACGAATGAATTACAGCAAACTACGGCGCGCCTCGTTGCCGGCAGGCATCGCGCTCATCCTCGCTGCGCCCTTCGCAGTACAGGCCCAGGAGGCGCCCGCAGAAGACGCGACCAATCTCGACAAGATTGTCGTTACAGGCTCCAACATTCCGCGCAGCGACATCGAGACCTCCTCGCCGGTGCAGGTGATCACGCGCCAGGAAATCGACCGCACCGGCAAGAGCACGGTCGCCGAGTATCTGCAGACCCTGACCATCGACGGCGCCGGTTCCATCCCCAAGAGTTTCGGCAACGGATTCGCTGGCGGCGGCGCCGGCGTTTCGCTGCGCGGTCTGGGTGCCGGTTCCACCCTGGTGCTGTTGAACGGCCGGCGCCTGGCGCCGTTCGGTCTGGCCGACGATGGCCAGAAAGTCTTCACCGACCTCAGCACCATTCCGCTGGAAGCGGTCGAACGCATCGACGTGCTCAAGGACGGCGCCTCGGCCGTGTACGGCTCCGATGCCATCGCCGGTGTGGTCAATATCATCCTGCGCCGTGATTTCACCGGCGTGGTGGTGAAGGGCTCGGTGGGCACCTCCGGCGACAGCGATGGCAATCAGCGCAAGGGTTCGCTCACCGCCGGATTCGGCGATCTGGCCGAGGATGGCTTCAATTTCTTCTTCAGCCTGGAAGGCTCGAAGACCGATGGCATCGGCATCGACGACCGTCGCAATCGCAAGTGGATCGGCACCGGCGACACGCGTCCCTGGGGATATGCGATTGGCGGTAATCTGCCTGGTCGCATCACCGGCGGTGGCACGGGTGCGGGCGGAGGCCCGACCGGCGCCGTGGAGAATCCAGTGACCGGACTGTTCGAATCGCTGCCCGGCTGCGCCGCGCTCTCCGATGTGACCCCGCAGGATCCCGCCGGTGGCTGTCTGTGGGATGTCGCCCAGTTCCGCGACCTGTCGCCTGAAGAGCAATACATCAACTTCTTCTCGCGCGGCACTTTCGCCTTCAACGACAGCGCCGAGTTGTACACGGAGTTCAGCTATTCGAAGAAGGAAACCGAGTTCCACAACACGCCTTCCGGCGTGTCCGGCGCCTGGGGTTATCCCGGCGGTCCGGTCAATGCGTCCGACCCGGGTCCTGGTGCGGTGGTGCTTGGGGCGAACCATCCCGACAATCCGTTTACCGGCAACGCGGTGCGCCTGCGCTACACCGCATTCGACGTTGGTCCGCGCGTCATCGAGAACGAAAGCCAGATGATGCGGTTTCTGGTCGGCACGCGCGGCACCTGGGGTGCATGGGATTACGACGCCGGGCTGATGCACTCGGAAACCAGCCTCAACAACACCCGCAATGGCTTCCTGCGCTACAGCCACGTGCTGACTGCCCTGAGCGATCCCAACAGCCCGGTCGGTTACTGGCGCATCGGCGACAACGCCGGGCTCAACAGCCAGGCGCTGTACGACTACATCGCCCCGACCATCACCGCCAAGGGCGACACCAAGCTGGACGTCTTCGATGCCAAGGCCTCGCGTTCGCTCATGGATCTGGCAGGCGGCTCGATGGGCCTGGCGCTGGGCGTCGAGTGGCGCCGCCAGTCGGTGTCGCTGACGCCGCAGACCTACACCGATCTGGGCGACATCATCGGACTGGGTTATTCGGCGTATGCGGGTACAGAGGAAGTCGGCAGCGCCTATGCGGAATTGGTCGCGCCGGTGCTGGACTCGCTGGAACTCAACGCTGCGGTGCGTTTCGACAGCTACAAACACGGTGAGAATTCGACAACGCCCAAGTTCGGTATCAAGTGGAAGCCGGCGGACTGGATCGCATTGCGTGGCACGTATGCGGAAGGTTTCCGCTCGCCCAACCCGGCCGAGAACGGCACCGGTGGCCTGGCGGCCTTCAGTACCGCAGTCGATCCGATCCGTTGCGCTGCGCCCGGCCACGAAGAGCAGGATTGCGAAGCCAATTCCATCGCGCTCATCACTTCGCCCAATCCCGATCTGAAACCCGAGAAGTCCAAGAGCTACACCGTGGGTCTGGTGCTGGACCCGACCTCGACCACGTCGTTGACCCTGGACGCATTCCGCATCAAGCGTGAAGACGAAATCTTCGCCGGCAGCGCCGACGCGGCAATCGCATTGGGCGGCGACAGCGTGATCCGCGGCACCAACGACATCCCGGGCACGCCCGGAAGCGGCAGCATCCTGGCGGTGCTGGTCGGTTACGAGAACGCAAGCGCCACCACGGTGGAAGGCTTCGACTTCGACATCCGCCAGCGTTTCGACCTGGGCAATGCCGGCAAGCTCTCGCTGGACCTGCAATGGACGCACCTGTTCTCGTTCGAGCGCGAGGATGTAGACGGCACCCGCCACGAGTTCGTCGGCACTCACGGCAACTGCGATGTCACCAATTGCATCGGCACGCCCGAGAACCGGGCCAACTTCGGCGCGACCTGGGATATCGGGGCCTTCAGCGTGAGCAGCGTGGTCAACTGGCGCGACAAGATCCGTAACGTCGCCGAGGAAGGCGCGGCCTGCGCCAACCGCTTCGCCGATGGTTCGCCGGCGCCGCGCGGCTGCGTGCTGAAGTCGTTCTACACCATCGACCTGTCGGCGCGCTGGATGGTCAACGAGGCCTTCGAGATCTTCGGCTCGGTGGCCAACGTGACCGACCGCATCGCTCCCCTGGATCCGCTGACCTACGGCGCCGTCAACTACAACCCGCTGGACTACAGCGGCGCCATCGGTCGTTACTTCACCTTGGGGGCCAAGTACACTTTCAACTGAGCGAACATACTTTGCTGTGAACAAGGGCCCCGGTTATGCCGGGGCCTTTTTGTTGGGGAATGGCAGGCATATTTGTTATTGATCGAGCAGATACGTCCTTTACTCTTGCTGCAACGGTCAGCACACTTGCCCCTTGCCGTATTGCCGCTCGAGAACGCAATGAAGCTGAAAGTCCCGTTCATCCAACTGCCGATCCTGTTCGATGCAGCAGCCTTGGCCGAAGAAATCGCGGCGATTGATGCCCGGCATTGGCGCGGCCGTACCAACGTGGACGATGGCAACAGCGCGCTTACCCTGATCACGACCGGGGGTGATCCGGACAACGACGAACTTTCGGGAAAAATGCGCCCGACGCCCGCGCTTGAGCGATGCCCTTATCTGATGCAGGCGCTGGATGCGTTGGGTGCGACCTGGGGACGGACCAGGCTCATGCGCCTTTCCGGGCAGGCCGAGGTCAAGCCGCACGTGGATATCAACTATTACTGGCGCGAACGTATGCGAGTGCATATTCCAGTCGCCACCACCCCTTCGGTGCGCTTTCAGTGCGGGGAAGGCGAGGTCAACATGGCTGAAGGGGAGTGCTGGATTTTCGATACTTGGCGCCGGCACCGGGTAATCAATGCCGGCAATGACACGCGTATCCACTTGGTGGCCGATACCGTGGGCGGCGAGCGATTCTGGGATCTGCTGTCTGCGGGAAGGCCACCTGACCAGCGTGGCGCTGATTGGCGGCCCAGGCGGATAGCGCCTGGGGGCTTGTCCAGGCCCGTACTCGATTTCGAAACCGTCAATGCCCCCTTGGTGATGACGCCGTGGGAGATGAGAGAGCACATCGTATTCCTGCTTGAGGAGGCGGTGCCCAATCCCGCACTCGCCGTTCTCCAAAGCGTGTTGTTGACGTTCGCGCGCCGTTGGCATGCGTTGTGGTCATGCTACGGGGAGCGCAGCGAAGGCTGGCCGCGATACCGGGAGTTGCTGCAGGCAACGCGCTCGGAACTCGTTGCCAAAGGCATCGAGGCAGTAGGTCTGCGCAATGAGGTCGGACTCATGCAAGCCTTGTCGTCCTACGTACTCGACATGGCTCTGGCCGACCACGACACCCGCGGCAAGGAAGCGAAGCTGGACCGACATGGAGCGGCGCCCCACATGGGCGCAGTGTCGGTGTCTGAGCCGTCTGTCATACCTGCGCGCAACGCGCCGCGCGACAATACCTTCGACCGGCCCGTCTTTATCGTCAGCCTGCCGCGATCAGGCTCCACGTTGCTGTTCGAGACGCTGGCCGGTGCACCTGATGTCTATACCATCGGCGATGAGAGCCACCAGTTGATCGAAGGCATCGCCGGCCTAGCCCCGGCACATCGCGGCCACGATTCGAATCGCTTGCTCGCCGCGGATGCGTCGCCGGAAATCGCGGCCAGCCTGCGCTCCAGGTTCATGGCAGGCCTGACCGATCGCGAAGCGCAGCGGCCCGGCATGGGACAAAGCCTGCGTATGCTGGAAAAGACGCCAAAGAACGCGCTGCGTATCCCTTTCTTGAACGCGGTTTTCCCGGATGCTCGTTTTATTTACCTGCATCGGGATCCGCGCCAAGTGCTGGGCAGCATGATCGATGGCTGGCAATCCGGGCGCTTCGTGATGTATCCCAACCTGCCTGGCTGGCAAGGATTGCCGTGGTCGTTCCTGCTCACCCCCGGCTGGCGCGAACTATCGGGACAACCACTAGGCGAAGTGGTGGCGCAACAGTGGGATCAGGCAACGCGCATCCTGCTGGATGATTTCGAGGCGCTGCCGGCCGAGCGTCGCATCTCTATCGATCATGACAGTTTCCTCGCCGACCCACAGGGTGAAATACAGCGGGTGTGCACCTGGGCAGGCTATGACTGGGATCGCACGCTGGGAAGTGAGCTGCCACATTCACGTTACACGATGACAGCGCCTGATCCGGATAAATGGCAGCAGCACGCTGACGAAATACTGCCGCAGCTGGCGCGCTTGCATTCGACCGTCGAGCGGGCGGCAAGGGCAGCTGGCAACACTTGAATCTGCAAGAGAGGATCGCGCCAGCTGCGATCCTCCCCGATTGCGCTCAGAACTTGGGCTTTTCCACGCTTGATTCATAACGCGTCATCGATTCGCGCAGGATCTGCTTGGCTTCTTCGACGCCGCCCCAGCCGTCCAGCTTGACCCACTTGCCTTTTTCCAGGTCCTTGTAGTGCTCGAAGAAATGGCCGATGCGTTCGAGCCAGTGCGGTGAAACCTGGCCGATGTCCTCGATGTGGGCGTAGCCGTTGAAGACCTTGGTGGCGGGCACGGCCAGGATCTTCTCGTCGCTGCCGGCTTCGTCGGTCATGCGCAGTACGCCGACCGGACGGCAGCGGATCACCGAGCCCGGAATCAGCGACAGCGGCAGCACCACCAGCACGTCGGCCGGATCGCCGTCGCCGCAGAGCGTGTGCGGCACGTAGCCGTAGTTGCAGGGATAGCGCATGGGCGTGGAGAGGATGCGGTCGACGAAGATCGCGCCGCTTTCCTTGTCCACTTCGTACTTCACCGGCTCCGAATCCTTCGGAATCTCGATGATGACGTTGATTTCGTCCGGCGGGTTCTTGCCCGTGGCGACGTGGTCCAGACCCATGACTTGCTCCAGAGACTTGCGTTAGCGAGGCCGGCATTCTACCCGCTTGGGTGTTGCGCCGCAGCAGGCGAGACCCTCTTGAGCACGCAGAAGGTAGCGCCAAGTAGGGACGGGTGCGACTGGCGTGCGGAGAAGGCCTCCTCCCTTGCCCGCGCAGCGGGTAGGGAAGGATTGAGGAGGGGTGCTTTTGGCGCAGGATTTCCAGGTTCAGAGTCCGGCCGTCGCCGGGGCGTTTGAAGAAGCAAGATCAAAGGCACCCCATCCTAACCCTCCCCTGCTTCGCAAGGGAGGGGGGCAAAAAAAGGCGGCCGAAGCCGCCTTTTCACCACTTGGGTCAGATCGAAGGCCTATTCCACCACCACCTCAACCCGCCTCGCCTCGTCCGGCGTGCCATCGCCGGTCGACAGCACCGGCTTGTCCAGCACGATGCGGTCGGCGGAGATGCCCCGTTCCACCAGCAAACCCTGCACCGCCTGAGCACGCTCTTTGGCGATCTCGGCATTTGTCGCCGCGTCGCCGCTGGCGTCGTGGTAACCGGAAATACGCGCCTTGTTGGCCGGATCGGCCTGCAGCGTGGCCAGGACCTTGGCCAGCGCAGCGTCGGCATTGGTGGGCGAAGTGGCGCCCAGGTCGAAGTAGAGTTTGGCCAGGTGCGTATCGTCCGCGTTCGCCGACATCGCGGCTGGCGCGTGCGCTCCGCCCAGCTCCGCGCCGCCGCTTCCCAGCCAGCCGTTGACCGGCAGCACCGGCACCAGCAGCAGGGCGACGATGTTGATGATCTTGATCAGCGGATTGATGGCCGGGCCGGCCGTGTCCTTGTAAGGGTCGCCCACGGTGTCGCCGGTGACCGCGGCCTTGTGCGCCTCGGAGCCCTTGCCGCCATGGTGGCCGTCTTCGATGTACTTTTTGGCGTTATCCCACGCACCGCCGCCGGTGGTCATGGAAATGGCCACGAACAGGCCAGTGACAATCGTGCCGATCAGCAATCCGCCCAGCGCCTGCGGGCCCAGCAGCATGCCCACGATCACCGGTACAGCGACCGGCAGCAGCGAGGGCACGATCATTTCTTTGATCGCCGATTTGGTCAGCAGGTCGACAGCCTTGCTGTAGTCAGGCTTGCCGGTGCCTTCCATGATCCCCGGGATGTCGCGGAACTGGCGGCGTACTTCTTCCACCACCGAACCCGCCGCGCGGCCCACGGCCTCCATCGCCATGGCGCCGAACAGGTAGGGAATCAGGCCGCCGATCAGCAGGCCGATGATCACCATGTGGTTGGACAGGTCGAAGGTGAACGCCACGCCCGGATGCGCCGTCTGCAGGTTGTGCGTGTAGTCGGCGAACAGCACCAGCGCAGCCAGTGCGGCCGAACCGATGGCATAGCCCTTGGTCACTGCCTTGGTGGTGTTGCCCACGGCGTCCAGCGGATCGGTGATGTTGCGGATTTCCGGCGGCAGCTCCGCCATTTCTGCGATGCCGCCGGCGTTGTCGGTGATCGGGCCATAGGCATCCAGGGCCACGATCATGCCGGCCATCGACAGCATCGCCGTGGCGGCGATCGCGATGCCGTACAGGCCACCCAATGCGTACGCACCCCAGATGGCGATGCACACCGCGATCACCGGCAGCGCGGTGGATTTCATCGAGATACCCAGGCCGGCGATGATGTTGGTGCCATGGCCGGTCGTGGACGCCGCCGCGACGTGCTGCACCGGCTTGTACTGGGTGCCGGTGTAGTACTCGGTGATCCACACGATCACGCCGGTCAGCACCAGGCCGATCAGCGCGCACCAGAACAGATTCATGGCGCCGTAGCTGGAATCGGCCATCAGCTGCGTGGTGATGGGGTAGAACGCGATCGCCGCGAGCACGCCGGAGACGATCACGCCCTTGTACAGCGCGCCCATGATCGAGCCGCCTTCCTTCACTTTGACGAAGAACGCGCCGATGATCGACGCGATGATAGACACGCCGCCCAGCACCAGCGGATACAGCACCGCGTTGCGGCCCACCTGCTCCATCATCAGCCCGCCCAGCAGCATGGTGGCGATGACGGTGACGGCGTAGGTCTCGAACAGGTCGGCGGCCATGCCGGCGCAGTCGCCCACGTTGTCGCCCACGTTGTCGGCGATCACCGCCGGATTGCGCGGGTCGTCCTCGGGAATGCCGGCTTCCACCTTGCCCACCAGGTCGGCGCCCACATCCGCGCCCTTGGTGAAGATGCCGCCGCCCAGACGCGCGAAGATCGAGATCAGCGACGAACCGAAGGCCAGGCCCACCAGCGCGTGCAGCGCCGGTTCGCCGGTGATGCCCATATGGCCCAGCACCAGCCAGTAGCCAGCCACGCCCAGCAGACCCAGCCCGACCACCAGCATGCCGGTGATGGCGCCGCCACGGAACGCGACGTCCATCGCCGCGCCTATACCCTTGCGTGCGGCTTCGGCGGTGCGCACATTGGCGCGCACCGACACGTTCATGCCGATGTAGCCGGCCGCGCCGGACAGCACCGCACCGATCAGGAAACCGATCGCGGTGGGCCAGCTGAGGAAGAATCCGACCAGCACGAACAACACCGCGCCGGCGATGGCGATGGTGGTGTACTGCCGGTTGAGATAGGCGCTGGCGCCTTCCTGGATCGCCGCGGCGATCTCCTGCATGCGGGCGTTGCCGGCAGGTTGTTTCAGGATCCAGCGTGCGGAAATGATGCCGTAAAGAATCGCGATAACGGCGCAGACCAGCGCCAATGTCAAACCATGTTGTTCCAGCATGACCCCTCCCAAGGTTGTGGATGTCATCCAGCGGATCACATGGGAAACGGCAACGCGACAACCGGGCAAGTCACTCGAACTAGGCAGCGGACTTGGCGACTGTCGGAACGATTCAGCGTTCCAGCAGTCCGTGTCGCGGTGTGTTCAGCAATCCCTGGAGCAGCCCGAGTATGACCGGATGGCCCCGCAGCCGCCAGACGCCGGCCGGGGTTCAGCCGCTGCGTGGCAGCCTGCGGCCCTTCGTCATCCCCAAGGCAAACCCCATGCGCCCACTCCTGATCCTGTTGGTCACTGCGCTCGCTGCGGCGGCTTCATCGGCCTCGGCCGCCGAGCTGACTCCCGAAATCCAGCGCCCGGTCGGTACTGCCCAGGCGGTGGGCGCGGCACACACCCTGCGCAGCATTCCCGAAGCCTGCGCGCGCCTGGAAGGCGTGTTCACCGGCGATGCGGCGCAGCCCTACAAGTTCGCCGCGGTGAAGACCAACCCACAATGCCAGCCGCGCGCGCGCTTCGTCGATGCGGCCAAGGCCCTGCCTTCCGCAGCGGCAGGCTGGAAGCTCAACGACGTGATCCGCGTGCCCAGCAGTTCGTGCGCCTCGCAGCAAGCCGTAGTGCGCGTATGGCGCCTGCCGGCCGACAACAAGCCGGTGCTCGACGGGCAGGGCAGTGCCCGCGTGTACCTGCAGGACGCCAAGGAAGCCGCTGCCGCAGGGAAGAAACTCCCGCCGGTGACGATGTATGCGGCGGAGATGAAGGTGGAAGGGAAGGGTTGCAAGGATTGATCTGAAAAAAGAGGCCGCTCCCGCGGCCTCTTTCGGATACAGCCTGTGTGACTACTTTTTCTTGATTGGCTTGGCTGGCTTCAGCTTGCCTGCGAGCGCATCGAACGTAGTCTGGTCCGAAGGCGACAGGTTGGGGCGTCCAGCGAGAATTCCCATGGTCACCCCTCCGACGACGTAATAAGTTTCGCCAGCTTCCACCTCAAGGTTCAGGATGTCTTTGGCTTCGGAGTGCACGGTGTACTCGTGCGCACCGGGTTCGGCCACATGCACGAAGAACACGCCGTTGCTCAACTTGCCCAGCTCCGTTTCCCCCTCGCGGACTTTGTAGCTGACGGCGCCGCCAACGAACTTCTTCTCTCGGAAGAAAACGACTTGACCCTTGCCGGTGGGCGGCGGCGCAATCGAATTGCCGGCTGCAGATTCAGCGGCCGCCTCGGCTGCCGGCTCGGCTTCTTCCGCCGCCTTGGCGGGAGCGGTCTCTTCGACGAGGTCCTGGGTTTGAGCGTCCACGGCGGGTTCGGTGGTCTGGGCTTGCGCCAGCAGCGGACAGGCGAACGCCAGGCATAGGAGCGAGCGATGCAGCAATACACGCATGGATTTATTCCTTTGGTTTGGGTGGTTGGGTGGTGTCTGCAGCATCGGGTCCGGCGATGCCCGGACTCTCGAGGGTCTTGGTTGCCATTTCGGATGCCGGCGTGGGTGCGGTGGATGTGGAATCCATTGCGTCCGTGATTGCTACCGGGAGCGTGGCAGGCGTGACGTCCACCCCGGTGGCCGGGAAGTCCTGCGCAAGTTTTGCCTGCGCATGCGTGCCTGCCGGAATGATGATTTCCCTGCCTTGCACGAACAAGGCGAAGGGACCGGCCGCAATGGCCACCGCGATTGCGGCGCCCGTGTTGTCCTTGCCCGCACCGCCCAGCTTCAATCCGCGCAGGCGAACCAGGTTGCCTTGATAGTCGAGATGTCGCGCAGCGATAAGCAATTCACCGGCCTTGCCGCCTGCGCGTGATTTTTCCGCATGCACGACTTCGCCTACGCCCTTGGTTCCTGCCGCGATCACGATGTCGCCCGCGACCATCGCTGGCTGGGCAAGGCGGATCCTGAATTTGTCGCCGCGCTTGAGTAACGACGAATCGAGAGGGTCGAGGATTTCGAGCGTCACCGGCGTGCCATCTCGTAGACAGCACGCGATTGACGGAGCGAGCCTCGTTGTTACCTCAAGCGGACCCTCATCGGATGCTACGGTCGGCGGTGCTGTTTCCTGCGCATAGCCACTCTGCGACGCGGCCACGGCCAGCGCCAAGTACCAAGCCTTGAACATACGTACGCATCCCGGCGATTTCCCCACCGTCGAGGCTAACTGAATCTGACGCGCGTTCCAATACGTCCTTGCACTGCCTTTCTCACGGGACTCGTCGGGTCTGGGCAGAACCGGGGGCTGGAGAAGGATCGGAATCCGATCCTTCTCGCCGCAATATCCCGATCTATCAGCCTTCCCACTTCGGCAATTTTTTCTTCACCGCCACGTTCTTCAGCGACACATAGGTCGGCAATCCGTCGCGGCCGTAGGGTGGATACGCTTCGCCGCGGATCAGCGGCTCCAGATAGGTGCGTGCGGCGGCGGTGATGCCGTAGCCATCTTTGCGCAGGAAGTTGTTGGGCATCTTCTTTTCGTGGTTGGCGACCTTGGTCAGCGGTGCGGCTTCGATCTTCCATCGGTACGGCGAATCGGACGTGCGCACGATCACCGGCATCACCGCGTTCTGGCCCTTCAGCGCGAATTGCACGGCGGCCTTGCCTGCCGCCTGCGCCTGGTCCCAGTCGCTCTTGCTGGCGAGGTGGCGCGCGGAACGCTGCAGGTAGTCGGGGAGAGTCCAGTGCACTTTCAGGCCGAGTTCGTGATTCACCCGGCCGGCCAGATACGAGGCCACGCCGCCGAGCTGCGTGTGCCCGAACGAATCCTTGCCGCCGCCGGCATCGGCTACGAATCGGCCATCCGCATACTGGATGCCTTCGCTGGCCACGACTACGCACCAGCCTACTTTCGCCACCACTCTCTTCACCTGTGCCAGGAAGGCGGCTTCGTCGTAGGCGCGTTCGGGGAACAGGATGATCTGCGGCGCATCCTCGGGATTCTTGCCGGCCAGGCCCGCAGCTGCGGCCAGCCAACCGGCATGCCGGCCCATGGCCTCGTACACGAACACTTTGGTGGACGTTTCGGCCATCGCCGCCACGTCCAGCGCGGCTTCGCGCACCGACACGGCGGTGTATTTGGCTGCCGAACCGAAGCCCGGGCAGGTATCGGTGACGGCCAGGTCGTTGTCGATGGTCTTGGGTACGCCGATGCAGGTCAACGGGTAGTCGTAGGCCTTGGCCAGTTGCGAGACCTTCAGCGCGGTGTCGGCCGAATCGTTGCCACCGTTGTAGAGGAAGTAGCGCACGTCGTGGGCCTTGAACACTTCCAGCAGACGCTCGTACTTGGCGCTGTCGGCTTCCAGCGATTTGAGCTTGTAGCGGCAGGAACCGAAGGCCCCGCCCGGGGTATGCGCCAGGGCGCGGATGGCGCTCGCCGATTCCTTGGAAGTATCGATCAGGTCCTCGCGCAGCGCGCCCAGGATGCCGTTGCGGGCCGCCAGAACCTTGACCTTGCGGGCCCTTGCCTCGGTGATCACGGCCGAAGCCGAAGCGTTGATGACAGCGGTGACACCGCCGGATTGAGCGTACAAAAGGGTGCCTGCAACCATGGTCGGGTTAGTTCCGGATTGGTGGGATGCGGTAAGCTTGGGCCATAGCGCGGGACTGCGCTGGCGCGGGTGAAGTCTAGCGCCGCCGCCCGCCCACCGGATATTTTTTGCTTTGGGAGTAGGCAATGCGATTGGTTCTACTGGGCCCGCCCGGGTCGGGCAAGGGCACGCAGGCGGCGCGCCTCAAGGATTATCTGCAGGTTCCCCATATCTCCACTGGCGACCTGCTGCGGGCCGAAGTGGCCGCCGGTAGCCCGTTGGGCGTGCAGGCCAAGGAAGTCATGGCGCGTGGCGATTTCGTCAGCGACGAGATCCTGCTGGGCATGCTGGAAGACCGTCTGGCCCGCCCGGATGCCGGCAACGGCTTCATTCTGGATGGCTATCCGCGCAATCTGGTCCAGGCCGATGCGCTGGGCGCCTTGCTGAAGAAAATCGGCCAGCCCATGGATTACGCCGTGCAGCTGGAAGTCCCCACCGATCTGCTGGTGGAACGGATCGCCGGCCGCGCCGCCGCCGAAGGCCGCGCCGACGATACGCCGGACGTGGTGCGCAACCGTCTGGACAAGTACACCAGCCAGACCGCGCCGGTCATCGATTACTACCGGCAGCAGGGCCAGTTGACCGTGGTCGATGGTGTGGGTTCGCTGGACGAAGTATTCAGCCGCCTGATCGAGGCATTGTCGCCGGCGAAAGAGGTAGGTTGACCTCTGATGCCCTTCTCCCGTTTACGGGAGAAGTTGCCGAAGGCGGATGAGGGCGCTTTTCACGCAGGCCTGGGTTATCGCCAACGATCTGGCAGCTGAAGCGTTTCGCGCTTTGCGCGAGTCACTTTTCTTTGAATGGCCAAAGAAAAGTAACCAAATGAAAGGCCACCCCGGCGAACCGCCCGACATGTTGCGCATGCCGGTTCTCAGGGGTCGCCGTAGAACTAGAGCAAGAGCAGGAGAAAACCGGCGACAATTGCCGCATGAGCAAACTCCATATCCTCGGCATCGCCGGTACCTTCATGGGCGGCGTGGCCGCCCTGGCCCGCGAACTGGGCCACGCGGTGGAAGGCAGCGACCAGGCCATCTATCCGCCCATGTCCACGCAGCTGGAAACGCTGGGCATTCCGTTTTCGCAAGGCTATCTGCCGCAGAACATTTCGCCGGACTGCGATCAGATCGTGGTGGGCAATGCGCTTTCGCGCGGCAATGCCGCGGTGGAAGCCGTGCTGGACGACGGCAGGAACTACACCTCCGGCGCACAGTGGCTGGCCGAGAACGTGCTGCCCGGGCGCGACACCATCGCCGTCGCCGGCACGCACGGCAAGACCACCACGACCACCATCCTGAGCTATCTGCTGGAGGCTGCCGGTTGCAATCCTGGTTTCCTCATCGGTGGTGTGGCGGAGGACTTCGGGGTGTCTGCGCGTGTTGGCGAGCTGCCCCCATCCGGTGCTGCGCACCACCCCGTATCAAGTACGGGGCAGGCTCTTCCCCTGCAAGCAGGGGAAGGGCGTCCTTCATCGCCGGCAGCGAAGGTTTTTCCTTTCGTGGTCGAAGCCGACGAATACGACACCGCCTTCTTCGACAAGCGCAGCAAGTTCGTGCATTACCGGCCGCTGGTGGCGATCCTCAACAATCTGGAATACGACCACGCCGATATCTTCCCCGACATCGCCGCCATCCAGCGCCAGTTCCACCATCTGGTGCGCACCGTGCCGCAGCGCGGTCGTCTGATCGTCAATGGCGAGGACGCGCGTCTGGCCGAAGTGCTGGCGATGGGTTGCTGGACGCCGGTGGAACGCTTCGGGTTTGAAGGTGGCGCGCCTGACGTTTCCCTGGAATGGAGCGCGCGGCTGGTCAACGAAGACGGCAGCGCGTTCGTGGTCATTCATCGCGGCGAAGAAATGGGTGTGGTGCAGTGGCCGATGCTGGGCCGCCACAATGTGCTGAACGGCCTGGCTGCGCTGGCGGCAGCGCACGCGATAGGCGTGAATATTGCTGCGGTCATTCCGGCGCTGGCGGAGTTCCGCAGCGTGAAACGACGGCTGGAAATCATCGGTGAGGCCAACGGCATCACCATCTACGACGATTTCGCTCACCATCCCACCGCCATCCAGACTACGTTGCAAGGACTGCGGGCGAAGGTCGGTGATGCGCGGATCGTGGTGGCGATGGAACCGCGCAGCAACTCGATGCGCCTGGGTGCGCATTCCGAGGCGCTGGCGCCTTCGCTGGACGGCGCCGATGCAGTGGTGTTCCTGCATCGGCCCGAACTGGCCTGGGACGCGGGCAAGGTGGTCGCGGCGATTCTTGGCGATGCGCGCACCGTGGCCGATGTGGAAGCGCTGATCGAAGCGCTGAAGTCGGTCGCGCAGGCGGGCGACCATGTGGTGTTCATGTCCAACGGCGGTTTCGACGGCGCGCCGCGACGTTTCCTTGCGGCATTGCAAGGCTGAGCAGGCCGTCCGCATGAGCGTTGGCGAGTCGCTGCCGCTGTTTCCGCTGCACACCGTGTTGTTGCCCGGTGCATCGCTGGGTCTGCGCCTGTTCGAGCGCCGCTACCTGGACATGGTGCGCGATTGCGGACGCAACGGGCATGGATTTGGCGTCTGCATGATTCTGCAGGGCGATGAGGCAGGCACGCCCGCGCTTCCGGCCGCGTTCGGCACCGAAGCGGTGATCGAGGATTTCGACACCGGTGCTGATGGATTGCTGACCCTGCGCGTGCGCGGCGCGCGACGCTTTCACGTGGGGCGCACGCGCGTGCGCGACAACGGGCTGATCGTCGGCGAAGTGCAGTGGCGCGAGGCCGACCTGGACGACTCGCTGCGACCCGAACATGCGTTGCTCGCGACGGTGTTGCAGCACTTCCTGGAAAAGGCCGGCGGCGAGCACAGCAAGGTCAGCAATGCGCGTTTCGACGACGCGTCTTGGGTGAGCTGGCGGCTGGCGGAGATCCTGCCGCTGGAAGATGCGCAGCGGCTGTCGGTGTTGCAGGAAGACGATCCGCACGAACGCCTGTCGATGCTGCTTCGGCTAATGCCTTGAGGGAAAAATACCGCTGCGGTGGTTTTTCCCAATCCCGTTCGTGGTGAGCTCGTCGAACGGTAGATTTTCTTTCGGAAACTAACGCGTCGGCCTGTCGGTACGAATCCGCAGCACCGGGACCTGCGACTGCGGGTGCAGCGCGACGCGGTGTTCCAGTGGCTCGGTCGCCTCGACCAGCGCTTCCAGCGAAGAACCCGCTTCGCGCAACGGCCGCCACATGCCGACGACTTCGAAGGCGCGCTGGTGCTGCAGGGTCTGCACGCTGCCGATCCACAGCGGTACCTCGCCGGGTTGCAGATGCACCGGCGCGGCCCATAGCCGCAGGGCCAGCATTTCGCCCGGCCCGGGACCATCGCGCAGCATCAGCAGGCTTTCAGCGCGGGTATCCAGTGTCGCCGGCAACACTGGCAGCTCCCGTTCGGGCACATCGCTGTCGAGCAGGTTCAAGGCTTTCTCCCAGCCCGCCTGATCCTGCACGCGCCAGCCGGTCGCCTGCAGCTGCGCGCGCAAGGGTGCCAGCGGTCCGGCGACCTGGACATCCAGCGGCCAGCGTTGCTCGTCGTCGAACTCGTTGCGTCGCGACGGTTGCTGTTGCCATTCGGTTTCCCACCACGCATCCATGGCCAGCGACACAGGCGTCTGCGGTACCTCGAACTGGGCCAGGGTGGGTTCGATACTGCGCGGTGCATGCCACAGCGCAGCGACCACGAAGGCGCTATAGAACAACCACGCCAGCGGCTTCATCCACAGCGAGCGCGCCGTACGGCGCCGGTAGGCGATGCCCAGCACCAGCAGCCAGAAGATGCCGAACAACATGCCGCCGATCACGTCACTCAACCAGTGCGCGCCCAGATAAAGGCGCGCGAAACCGATTAGCGCCACCACCAGGCCAGACACCAGATAGGGCCAGATGCGTCGCCGTCCGGGCAGTTCTCGTGCGATCAGCACGGCGAAGAAGCCGAAGGTGATCGTGGCCATGGTGATGGTGATCGAGGGGAAACTGAAACCGCTGCCCACCGCCGGCGGACGCGGGAAATCCACCGACACGCCCAGCCAGGCGGTCAATGCCAGGCCAAAGGCCAGAGCCGCCATCCAGTGCGAGGCGGCCATCCAGCGCTTGCGCCAGACCAGGTACAGCAGCACCAGCAGCGACGCCGGCGCCAGCACCTCGGCATCGCCCAAGGTCGCCAGCGCGGCCATCGGGTAATCAGCCAGGGGATTGCGCAGCGCCAGCATCAGCTCGTGCACGGCCAGGTCGACGCGCAGCGGTTCGCCATGGCCCAGGACCAGGGCCAGGAACGCGAACCAGATCCAGCCGAACGCCAGCAGCATCACCGCCAGCAAGGCCAGCGAGACCGATTCGCGACGCTGCGGATCGAACACGGCCATCGAATAGCGTCCCAGCACCGGGTGGTCGTGCGACCAGGCCAGGGCGCGCGCCAGAAGTGAGTCGGCGTGAGCCGCGAACCAGCGGTACGTGTACAGCACGCCGCCCCAGGCCAGCGCCAGCACGGCCAGCAGCAACGCGAGCACCAGCGCCAAGCGTCCGGCCACGGCCGCCACCGCGTCGTAGGCTTCACCCAGCACCCAGCCGGGAAGCAGGAACAGTGCCGCCCAGGTCACCGCCGCCAACGCGCTGGCGGGCAGATAGCGCCGCAAGGGCATGTGCAGCATGCCGGCGATGGCCGGAACGAAAGGGCGGATGGGTCCCACGTAGCGAGCGATCAGGATGCTCTTCAGCGCGTTGCGGCGGAACATGACTTCGCCACGGTCCAGCAGCTGCGGATATTTGCGGAACGGCCAGTGATTGCGCAGCTGCGGTCCCCAGCGCCTGCCGATCAGGAAGCTGGTCGAATCGCCGATGAAGGCGCCGAGTGCTGCCGAAACCAGTGCGTACGGGCCGGACAGTTCGCCCATGCCGATCAGCATGCCGACCGCGAACAACAACGGAAGCGCCGGCACGATGGCGCCCAGTACGATGACCGCATCGCAGAAGGCGATGGCGAAGATCACCCCGCCTGCAGCCACCGGATGCGCGGAGATCCAGGCCAGCAGGGTGTCGAACCAGGACGGATTCATTGGGCCCGATTATAGAGGGCGGCCCCGGGCGATGCGGTAGGCATGCGTTTAAACTGTCGTCATGAATCGCGAGCATGTGGTTGCAGAACCGGCCGAGGGAGACGCCCCCATTCAAGAGCCGCCCATTCGGGAGCCGGCCATTGAAGTCGAAGCGCTCAAGGCCGACAGCTTCGGCCGCATCGCCCTGATGCGCGATGCCGATGGCCTGTTCGTGCGTCGTGATCTTTCCGCTTCGCCCTGGTGGTTGCGGTTTCCGGCATGGCGCCTGGCGCGGCGCGAAGCGCTCGCCTTGCGGCAACTGGTCGGTCAGGCGCAGACACCGCAGCTGTTGCGCTGGGACGGTAAGTACCTGGACCGCAGTTTTCTGGACGGCGTGGCGATGTACAAGAATCCACCGCGCGGGGATATCGCCTATTTCCGCGCGGCGCGTCGTTTGCTGCAGCAGGTCCACCGACGCGGCATTGCGCACAACGACCTGGCCAAGGAAGCCAACTGGCTGGTACGCGCCGACGGCAGCCCCGCGCTGATCGATTTCCAGCTGGCGGTACGCGGCGATCCGTCTTCGCGCTGGATGCGCCTGCTCGCACGCGAGGACCTGCGCCACCTGCTCAAGCACAAACGCATGTATTGCCGCGACCGGGTAACGCCAGTCGAGTGGCGGCTGCTGAAACGCACTTCGTGGCTTCGCGATCTGTGGTTCCGCACCGGCAAACCCGTGTATCGCTTCGTGACCCGGAAGCTGCTGAAGTGGGAAGACAACGAAGGGCAGGGGCCGAAGCCATGAGGCCATGCGCACGCGACATTATTCATTCCGTAATCCAAAACGCCGTCATCCGGAATGTCGTCATCCCAGCGAAAGCTGGGATCCATCTTGATCTTGTTTTGCAATTCGAAATGCAAGAGCAACGTCAAAATGGATCCCAGCTTTCGCTGGGATGACGAAGTCGGGTTTTTATTGTTTTTCGAAAGCACCCGCATCTACAAAGTCCAGGCATCCCTATGACCACCCTCGCAGGCAAAACCCTTTTCATCACCGGCGCTTCGCGCGGCATCGGCCTGGCCATTGCGCTGCGTGCCGCCCGCGACGGCGCCAACGTGGTCATTGCCGCAAAGTCATCGGTGCCCAACCCAAAGTTGCCGGGCACCATCTTTACTGCGGCCGAGGCGGTGAATGCGGCAGGCGGACAAGGGCTGGCGCTGAAATGCGATATCCGCGAGGAAGACCAAGTGAAAGCGGCGGTCGCCGCGACCGTCGATCTGTTCGGTGGTATCGACATCCTGGTCAACAACGCCAGTGCAATCTGGCTGCGCGGCACACTGGACACGCCCATGAAGCGCTTCGACCTGATGAACCAGGTCAACTCGCGCGGCAGCTTCCTCTGCGCGCAAGCCTGCCTGCCGCATTTGCTGGCGGCGCCCAATCCGCACATCCTGACCCTGGCGCCGCCGCCATCGCTCGATCCCAAGTGGTGGGCGCCGCACACCGGCTACACGCTGGCGAAAATGGGCATGAGCTTCGTGACCCTGGGTCTGGCCGCCGAATTCGGGCCGCAGGGCGTGGCGGTCAATGCGCTCTGGCCGCGCACCCTGATCGCGACCGAAGCGCTGAACATGATTCCCGGTGTGAGTGCGGCCAACGGCCGCACCCCCGAGATCATGGCCGACGCCGCGCACGCGGTGCTCACGCGCCCGGCGCAGGGTTTCTCCGGCCGGTTCCTGATCGACGATGAAGTGCTGGCCGAAGCCGGCGTCACCGATCTTTCGCGTTATGCCGTCGATCCTACGCAACCACTCTATCCGGATCTGTTCCTGGACTGAGTCTTCCTTTCACTGCATCGGAGCCCCCGCCACGATGAAATACCTGCATGCCATGATCCGCGTCCACGACCTGGACGCCACTTCCCGATTCTTCACTCAGGGCTTGGGTCTCACCGAAACGCGCCGCATCGACAACGAAGCCGGGCGCTTCACCCTGGTGTATTTCGGCGCGCCGGAGAATCCCGAGGCGGAAGTGGAACTGACCTACAACTGGCCCCCGACCGATGGATCGCCCGAGGACTACGGCAGCGCCCGCAACTTCGGCCATCTGGCCTTCGAGGTCGATGACATCTACGCCACCTGCGCGCACCTGCAAACGCAGGGCATCGTCATCAACCGGCCGCCACGCGACGGGCGCATGGCCTTCGTGCGTTCGCCGGACCTGATTTCCATCGAGCTGCTGCAAAAAGGCGAACGCCTGCCGCCGCAGGAGCCTTGGTTGTCGATGCCTAACACGGGTGTCTGGTGAGGTCTTTTTCCAGTATCAGGGGCTAACCATGAAGAAGGCGTTGGTGGTCATCGATGTGCAGCAGGGTCTGTTCGATGAGGCGCCGGGCCCCGCGGATGCCGATGCGGTGATCGGCCGTATCAACTTGTTGGCAGAACGCGCGCGCTCCAGCGATGCGCCGGTGATCCTGGTGCAGCATGAAGTCGTAGGCACGCAGCTTCAGTTCGGTGCGCCGGGTTGGCAGCTGGAAACGCGGTTGCGTGCAGAGACGGGCGACCACCGCATCCGCAAGACCACGCCCGATTCATTCCTACGTACGGGCCTGGACGAGGTGCTCGCGTTCTCAGGCGTCGAGCAACTGGTGATCTGCGGTTATGCGACCGAATTCTGCGTCGACACGACGACCCGCAGCGCCGCAGCACATGGCTATGCGGTCATCCTGGCGGCCGATGCGCACACCACGCATGACAAACCGCATGCGAGCGCTGCCCAGATCCGCGACCACCACAATGCGACGTTGCCGAACATCAGCAGCTTCGGACCGGTTATCGAAGCGCTGCCCGCCGACGACATCCATTTCACTTCCTGATCCACGCCTTCCACAGGATTCGCACCGCATGTCCGACACCGCCGATCTGCTTGCCGCCGGCCAGCACTATTACCTTCCTGTCTATCGTCCGCGCGAGGTCGTCCTCGAACGCGGGCAGGGCGCGCGGGTCTGGGACCGCGACGGCAATGAATACGTCGATCTGTCCGCCGGCATCGCCGTGTGCGGGCTGGGCCACAACGATCCCGATCTGGTCGCGGCGCTGACCGAACAGGCAGGCAAGCTGTGGCACACCAGCAACGTGTTCTACAGCGAGCCGCCGTTGCGGTTGGCCGAAGAGTTGGTCACGGCTTCGCGCTTTGCTTCGCGCGTATTCCTGTGCAATTCCGGCGCCGAGGCCAATGAAGCGGCGATCAAACTGATCCGCAAATGGGCCACGGCGCAGGGCCGCGCGCCGGATCGCCGGGTCATCGTCACCTTCCGCGGCAGTTTCCACGGGCGCACCCTGGCCACGGTCACGGCCACCGCGCAGCCCAAATACCAGGAAGGCTACGAGCCGCTGCCCGGTGGATTCCGCTACGTTGATTTCAATGATCTCGCCCAGCTTGCGGAGGCGATGGCGTCAGGTGATGTGACGGCGGTGCTGGTGGAACCGATCCAGGGCGAAGGTGGGGTGATGCCGGCGGCCGAAGGATTTCTGCAAGGCGTGCGCGAACTCTGCGACCGTCATGGCGCCTTGCTGGCATTGGACGAAATCCAGTGCGGCATGGGCCGCACCGGCACCCTGTTCGCACATTGGCAGGAAGGCGTCACGCCCGACATCGTCACGTTGGCCAAGGCGCTAGGCGGCGGCTTCCCCATCGGCGCAATGCTGGCTGGCCCGAAAGTCGCCGAAGTGATGCAGTTCGGCGCGCATGGCACCACATTCGGCGGCAATCCGCTGGCGGCGGCGGTGGCGCGTGTGGCATTGCGCAAGCTGGGGTCGGAGGAAATTGCGGCGAATGTGCAGAGGCAGTCACAGGCATTGCGCGATGGGCTGGATTCGATGAATGCCGAATTCGGGTTGTTCAATGAAGTCCGCGGACGCGGCCTGATGCTGGGTGCCGTGTTGAAGCCGGAGTTCGCCGGTCGTGCCGGGGAAATCCTCGATCACGCAGCTGTACATGGGTTGCTGATGTTGCAGGCGGGACCGGATGTTTTGCGGTTCGTGCCGGCTTTGAATATCACTGATGCGGAAGTCGCCGATGGCTTGGCGCGCCTGCGCTTAGCTTTGTCGGTTTTCGCGATGAAGACGCCAGCCGCTTAAAGCCACTCTCCAGCTAAAGCCCCTCTCCCATCGGGAGAGGGGTTGGGGTGAGGGTACGGCGAAGTCCATGACGATGAACTATTCTGACTCCGCCGTACCCTCATCCGGCGCTACGCGCCACCTTCTCCCGAGGGGAGAAGGGTTTGGATGACGCGCTCGTCAAGCTTCCCGCAAAGCCTGCTGCAAATCCGCAATCAGATCATCCACATGCTCCAGCCCCACCGACAATCGCAACAGATTCTGCGGCGTGGTCGTATGCGGACCTTCCACCGAACCCCGATGCTCCACCAGCGATTCGCATCCGCCCAGCGAGGTTGCGTTGGTGAACAAGCGCAATCCACCGGCCACCGCCAGCGCTGCGTCGCGACCGCCGCGCAACTGCACGCTGAGCATGCCGCCGAAATCGCGCATCTGCCGCGCCGCCAGCGCATGATCCGGGTGGGAAGCAAGTCCCGGATAGTTGACGCGTTCCACCTGCGGCTGCGCTTCCAGGAACTCGGCAATCCTGCGCGCGTTGGCGCAATGCATTGCCATGCGCGCCGGCAGGGAACGGCAGCCACGCAACGTCAGCCACGAATTGAAAGGTGCCATCACCGCACCGGTGATGTGCAGGCGATGGGCCACACGCGCGAAGAAATCATCCTCGCGCTTGAATGCCAGCGCGCCGCCGAGCACATCGCTGTGGCCACCGAAATACTTGGTGGTGGAATGCATGACGATGTCCGCACCCAACGCCAGCGGTTGTTGCAGCACGGGCGACGCGAAGGTGTTGTCGCAGACCAGTAACGCGTTGTGCTCGCGTGCCAGTGTCGCAAGCGCGGCGATGTCCGACACCTTCATCAGCGGGTTCGACGGCGTTTCCACCCAGATCAGATCCACGCCGCCCGCGCATGCGGCCTGCACCGCGTCCAGGTCGGACATGTCCAGCCGCTGCACCTGGATGCCGCGCTCGGGCAGGTATTCCGCCGCCAGCATGCGGACACCTGCGTAGCAATCATCGGGAAGCAGAATGCGCGCACCTGTGGGCAGGCACTCCAGCAGCGTAGTCACCGCGGCCATGCCCGAAGCGAACGTCAGCGCGGTCGCGCCATTTTCGAGCGCTGCGATAGCCGCACGCAGCCGGTCGTTGGTGGGGTTGCCTTCGCGCTGGTATTCGTAGCCGGCGATGCGTTCGCCCGCTGGTCCATGCCGGAAGGTCGTCGCCAGGTGGATCGGCGGCGACGCCGCGCCGGTTTCGCGATCTGTTTCGCCGCCGGCATGGACCGCGAGGGTTTCAAGGCGCATAGGTTGTTCTCGTTTTAGCTGGGCAGATAGGTGACAAGTGGATGGCTAGGGCAGCTGCGCAGCGCATAACCGGCAGTGCTTGGCATCCAGTTCGTGGTCGGAAAGCCCGCAGGCGTTGCAGGCTACCGTCCGGCGCGGAGGACGCAGGGTGTTGGCCAGTTCGGCGGTGAAGATGCCGGTCGGCACCGCGATCACGCTGTAGCCGATGAGGATCAATACCGAGGTGACCAGTCGTCCGAAGCCGGTGGTCGGGGCGATGTCGCCGAAGCCCACCGTGGCCATGGTGACCACCGCCCAGTACATGCTGGTGGGAATGCTGGTGAAGCCATGTTCGGGCCCTTCGATCACATACATCAGCGAACCGAATATGGTCACCACCGTAAGCAGTGCGCACAGGAACACGAAGATCTTGTGCCGGCTGCGCAGCAGCGAGGTGATCAGCACCCCGGCTTCGCTCGAATACTGGACCAGCTTGAGAATCCGGAATACCCGCAGCAGACGCAGTACGCGGATCACGATCAGGTAGTTGCCGCCCAGGAACAGCAGTGAAAGATAAGTGGGCAGGATGGCCAGCAGATCGATGATGCCGAAGAAGCTGGTCGCGTAGCGCAATGGCCGCTTCACCGACCACAGGCGCAGGCCGTACTCCAGGGTGAACAGGATCGTGAACCCCCATTCGGCCACGTAAAGCGCATCGTGCCATCGCGCCTTGACGGTGCTGACGCTGTCCAGCATGACCACCGCGATGCTGGCCAGGATGGCGCCGATCAGGATCAGATCGAAATTGCGCTCATCCTTGGCTTCGTGGTGAAAGATCCATCGATACCAGCGGTTGCGCCAGCCATGTTCGCTGGCAGGCAGGAACTCGCGCTCGAACAGGCCCTTGGGAGAGGCCTGTGTGGGTGACGAGTGGTCCTGCGGCGTGCTCATCCCTGCGCTGCCACCTGGAAGGCCTCGCGCGCGGCGGCGACGGTCGCTTCGATGACCGACGCATCGTGCGCGCTGGACATGAAACCCGCCTCGTACGCCGACGGCGCCAGGTACACGCCGCGTTCCAGCATGGCGTGGAAGAAGCGGTTGAACGCGGCCGTGTCGCAGGCGATGGCCTGTGCGTAGGTGTCGACCTTTTCGCTGGTGAAGAACAGACCGAACATGCCGCCCACGCGCGTGGTGGTAAGTGGAATGCCCACCTCGCTGGCCGCGCTTTCCAATCCATCGCACAACGCGTGAGTGGCCTCGCTCAAGCGGTCGTGGAAGCCAGGCGCCTGCACCAGTTCCAGCATGGCCAGGCCGGCGGCCATCGCCACCGGATTGCCGCTGAGCGTGCCGGCCTGGTAGATCGGACCACTGGGTGCGATCTGCGACATCAGGTCGCGACGCCCACCGTAGGCGCCGACCGGCATGCCGCCGCCGATGATCTTGCCGAAGGCGGTCAGGTCGGGCGTGATGCCGTAGTGCGCCTGCGCGCCGCCCAGGGCCACGCGGAAACCGGTCATCACTTCGTCGAATATCAGCAGCGCGCCATGGCGTGTGCACAACTCGCGCAGATGCTGCAGGTAACCTTCGCGTGGCGGCAGGCAGTTGGCGTTGCCGACCACCGGTTCGACGATGACGCAGGCCACTTCGCTGCCCACTTCATCGAACAGCCTGGTGGCGCCTTCGAAATCGTTGTAGCTCAGCGTGGAAGTCAGTTCGCTCAGACCGGCGGGCACGCCCGGCGAAGTCGGCACACCCAGGGTCAGCATGCCGCTGCCGGCTTTGACCAGGAACGAATCGCCATGTCCGTGATAGCAGCCTTCGAACTTGACGATGCGCATGCGGCCGGTGGCGCCGCGCGCCAGGCGGATCGCCGACAGCGTGGCTTCGGTGCCGGAATTGACCATGCGCACCATTTCGCACGACGGCGCCAGACGGGTGATGGTCTCGGCCATGCTCACTTCGGCCGGACAGGGCGCGCCGAACGACAGGCCGTCCTGGATCGCACGCTGCACGGCTTCGCGCACCTGCGGGTGGTTGTGGCCGACGATCATCGGACCCCACGAGCCGACATAGTCGATGTAGCGGTTGCCATCGACATCGAACAGATACGGGCCGTCCGCACGCTGCACGAAGAAGGGTTCTCCGCCGACCGACTTGAACGCGCGGACGGGCGAGTTCACGCCGCCGGGAAGCAGTTCCTGCGCACGTGAGAACAGGGCATGTGATTTTTCGAGGTTCATGGGGTCATCGATTCGAGAAAAGGTTTTCGTAGGAGCGACGCAAGTCGCGATGGGTTTATCGGGAAGGCTTCATCGCGACTTGCGTCGCTCCTACGCGGTTTTTATACGCGCAGGTTCGTGAAGCATCGGCGATAGGCGTGGACGGCGGCGACCGGGTCCGGCGCCTCGTAGACGCCGGCGATCACCGCGATCAGGTCTGCGCCTGCATCAATCAGGTTTCCCGCATTGTCGGGGGTAATGCCGCCTATCGCCACCCGGGGTACACCGAGCGTCGCGGCCTGTGAAAGCAGTTCGGGCGACGCCTGGCGCGTTCCCTGCTTGCTGCGGGTAGGGAAAAAGGCGCCGAAGGCCACGTAGTCCGCGCCTGCAGCGGTAGCGGCTTCAGCCAGCGGCAACTGGTCGTAGCAGGACACGCCGAGGATCGCATCGTTACCCAGCACCGCGCGTGCAGCGGCAATGTCGCCATCGGCTTCGCCCAGGTGTACTCCCGCTGCGCCGACCGCCTTGGCCAGACGCAGATGATCGTTGACGATCAGTGGAATGCCCGCCGACGCGCACAGCGCCTGCAGTGCGGAAGCCTGTTCGTGGCGCAGTGCGGCGCCCGCAGTCTTGTTGCGGTATTGCAGCCAGGTCACGCCTGCCGCCAGCAGCGGCGCGGTGCGGGCCAGCAAACGGGAGGTGTCGCTTTCGTCGGGGGTGATCAGGTACAGGCCGCGGGGTGCGGCGTCGAGCTGCGGCCAGCGGGATGTCATCGGCAAACTTCCGGTGCGGGTCCGGGGATGGGACAATGGTGGCCCGCTTCCCCGACATTATCCCCCCGATGACCGACGCCGACGACAGCCGTTACCAGACCTGGATGTGCGTGGTGTGCGGATTCATCTACGACGAAGCCAAGGGTCTGCCGGAAGAGGGCTTGGCGCCAGGCACGCGCTGGAAGGACATTCCCGAGTCGTGGACCTGCCCGGACTGCGGCGTGGGCAAGGACGATTTTGAGATGGTCGAGGTCGATTGACGCAGGCGGAACGCCCGTATTGATTTTGTAGGAGCGGGCCTTGCCCGCGACGAAGCATTACCGGTAGAGCCTGTCGCGGGCAGGGCCCGCTCCTACAGAGCCTTCAGTGCATACGGCTCTTGCTGGTGTTCAGTTCCACCAGCCGTTCACGCAGCGCGTGCGCGTCGGCGGCGTCGGGCGCCAGGTGCAGGTAACGGGCCAGGTCGTGTCGCGCGCCTTGCTGGTAGTCCATCTTCAGATAGGCCAGGCCGCGGTCGCGTAGCGCTTCGGGTTGCTCGGGCGAGAGCTTGAGCACGCGGTCGGCGCTGCGTGCGGCGCGGTCCCACTCGTCGCGTTCGGCATACACGCCGTGCAGGTTGCGCAGCATGCGGACCAGGATGGCGCGGTGCGAGGCCGGGTCCAGGATATGCATCAACGCGTTGTCGTCGGGAATATCGCCGCCCAGGTGCGGCTTGGCGCGCTCGCGCAATTCATCAGCGCCCAGCGGCCGGCCACCATTGAACGGGTCCATGACCAGGATGCCGTCATCCACCGGCAGCCGCACCAGGAAATGACCCGGAAACGAGACGCCGTCCAGCGGCACGCCCAGGCGCCGCGCCACTTCCATCTGCACCATCGCCAGCGAAATCGGATTGCCAAGCCTGCGCTCGAAGACCTCGTTGAGGTAGCTGTTGCGCGGGTCGTAGTACTCGTCGTGGTTGCCGCTGTAGCCGAGCTCGTCGAACAGGTGGCGGTTGATCGCGGCCATCTTCAACGGCCAGGCATCGATGGCATCGATCTCGGGTCGCAGGTGTTCGGCGTGGCTCTGTACCAGGGTGTCGTAGAGATCGGCATCGAGCTGCGGATACTCGTCGCGCGCGATCAGCAGCGCGGTTTCCAGCAGGGGCACGGATTCGTCAGCCTGCGCCGCCAGGGAACTCCAGTCCGGCAATGTCAGTCGTTCCCCCATGCCCCAAGATTGGAGGCATTCGCCGCGACAATCAAGCCCTTCGAAGTCACGCGAATCTGGCCTGTCGTGGCAGGACAGCTCGCCTAAGGCGGCGTGGGAATATCCTTGCTGAGGGTCAGCTTGGCGCCATTCTTCAGCTTCAGTTTTGCGGCCTCACCGGCATTCAGTTCCAACACATACCGCGCCGGGGCGTTGCTGGGGTAGGTCGGACACGCATTGCCGGCCGAGCAGGGCGGCACGTCGCGCTGTTGCGCCACCAGCGTGCGTGCGTTGTCGAAGTACAGGATATCCAGCGGGATCTTGGTGTTCTTCATCCAGTACGCCTCGGGTTCCTCGCGGTCGTGGATGAAGAGCATGCCGGTGCCGGAGGCGAGCTCGTCGCGGAACATGAGTCCTTGCGCTCGCTCGGCATCATCGTCGGCAATTTCCACTTTGTAGCGCTGGCCCCCCAGTTCCACCCACGGCCCACCAGCAATGGCGCATCCGCTCAACATCAGGGCAATGGCCAACAGAAACAGACGGGACAGGGACATGGCGGTTTCCGCTCTAGAGAGTCGGGCTAGTTTAGCCGGCGGCAGTCAGAACAGATTGCCTGTCTGGCCAATCTCGGGCTCGGGATCTGGCCTGGGCGCGCTCGACCACCCACCGGCGCCCGCCTTGAACGCTACGCCTCCGGCGGTTGCCGGCCCATCACTGCGCCGCTTGCGGGATTCGCGGTGCGCGTTCTCCGCCATCACCTTGAACTGGCGTTCGCGCAGCATGTAAAGCTCTTCGGCCTTGGCGGCCACGCTGCGGGCGGATTCGCGGCGTCGCAAAGGCGCTTCTTCTTCCAGCGCGGTTTCGGGCACATGCGCAAAAGGAATGCGCATCGGCGCTGCATCCTGGTCGATGGCCTGGTGCATGGCGCCGAAGTAGAGCGAATTGTTGCCGTACTTGCGGTTGATGCTGTCCAGCACCGCAGTAACGCGCTGCGTGCGGCCGCGGCTCTGCATGAGTTCGCCGGTGATGCTGCCCACCGGTTCCAGCCCTACCAGCGTCACTGCGACCGACAACGGCGGATGGCGCCGTGGATTCCAACCGCCACGCGTGATCGATGCTTCCAGTGGGGCAAGCTGTTCGCCCAGCAACTGCAGGAAGGTGGGCGTGTCGTCTATCGGCGCGAAGGACAGATCGCGTTCGAAGCGCGCCTCCAGTCCCACGAAGCGCATGCGGATCGCCAGTCCGCTGGCCAGATGCTGCTCCTTGCGCAGGCGCATGGCCGCCTTGGCCAGCAGTTTGAACAGCACCGAGCGCGCGCCGGCGAAGCTGCGCAGCTCCGGCCCCAGCACATGCGAATGCCCCACCGAACTGCGCGTGGTCTTGCGTTCGGGCACATCGTGACCGCGCAACTGCAGCCAGAAGCGGTCCCCTTCCACGCTGCCCCAGGCGGCGCGCAACTGTTCGCGGGTGGTGGCGCACAGCTGCTGCACGGTATGGATGCCGGCCGCGCGCAGGCGCAGCTCCATCGACGGGCCGATGCCGCAGAAATCGCGCAGCTCCAGTGCGTGCAGCTTGTGCGGCAGGTCGGTCGCTTCCAGCACGGTCAGCCCGTCGGGCTTGACCATGTCCGATGCGGTCTTGGCCAGGAACTTGTTCGGCGCGATGCCGATCGAGCAACGGATCGCCGGGCTGTAGCCGCGATCCACCAGCGCCTGCTTGATCCGGCGCCCGATCGCTTCGGCATTGCCGCGCTCACGTTCGCGCCCGATCAGCTGGCAGGGCACTTCGTCGATGGAAAGCGGCTCGCCGTGCGGAATGCAGTCGGCGATGGTGTCCATCAGTTCGTGGTGAAGCTCCACATAGCGCGCCGGCCGCGCCTGGACCAGTTTGAGATCAGGGTATTTCTCCAGCGCTTCCCAAACGGCGGTGCCGGTGCCGATGCCGTACTGCTTGGCTTCCACGCTCGCGGCGATGCAGCAGGTGGTCGCGGCGATCACTGGCACCACGCCGACCGGCCGGCCGCGCAACGCCGGGTCGTCGTACTGTTCGACCGAGGCGAAGAACGAATTGAAATCGACGAAGAGACAGCGCAGGGTCATGGCCCGACCAGTATCGCGCCGGACATTCTCAGGGCCGGAGAAACCAGCCCAATCAGCCACTTGGGAATTCACTGCTGCCAGGTGAAGCCGGTGGCGTCGTATGCTGCATCTATGGGCACTGCCGAATTCGATCTGATCTCCCGCATCCGCGCACGCGTCGCCGCGCGTGCCGATGTCGTGCTTGGCATTGGAGACGATGCCGCGCTGGTGGATATTCCAACCGGCATGCAACTGGTGGTCACTGCCGACACGCTCAACACGGGCGTGCATTTCCCTGAAGCCACGGCGCCAGCGGATATCGGCTGGAAATCACTGGCGGTCAATCTTTCCGATCTGGCCGCGATGGGCGCGAAACCGGCGTGGTGCACGCTCTCGCTGTCCCTTCCACAGGCTGAGGAAGCGTGGATCGGCGGGTTTCTGGACGGCTTTCTTGAGTTGGCCAACCTGCATGGCATCGCGCTGGTCGGTGGCGACACCACGCGCGGTCCCTTGTCGATTGCCGTGACCGCCATGGGCCTGGTGGAAGCCGGCCATGCCTTGCGTCGTGATGGCGCGCGCGTGGGCGACGATGTATGGGTGACCGGCACACTGGGCGACGCTGCCTTCGCGTTGGCGGAAATCCTGGCAGGTGGCGTGGCCGATGCCGATTCGCGGTTGCGGCTGGATCGACCGGTGCCACGTGTGGGTGCGGGATTGCGCCTGACTGGGCTCGCGCATGCCTGTGTCGATCTGTCCGACGGATTGCTGGCCGACCTGGGCCATATTTGCGAACGCAGTGGCGTCGGCGCGGAGCTGGAGTTGCCTCAGTTGCCCGCCTCGACCGGCTTGCTGGAACTCGAACCTTCGGCCCGTTGGTCGTTGCAGGCCAGCGGTGGCGACGACTACGAGTTGTGCTTCACCGCCACGCCGCGCCATCGCGAACAGATCGTCCAGGCGATGGATTTCGCTGCTACCCGCGCCACGCGGATTGGGCGCATCGTGGCCGGGCAGGGCGTGCGCGCCCTGGATGACAGCGGCGCGGAATGGCATGCGGAGCGATCGGGGTTCCAGCACTTTCGTTGACGCGCGGCACAGATACTCGTCTGTTGGTGGTTTGCTGCCAAGGAGCTTCTGAACAATTCGGATGTCATCCCGAGCGTAGCGAGGGATCTGCTGTCATGCAGTGAAAAACAGATCCCTCGCTACGCTCGGGATGACAAGGTTTTCAGGCGCGTTCCCTAAGAACATCAAGATGCCGTTCGTGGTGAGCCTGTCGAACCACGCTTTTCGAGTGAATGCCGGCCCACCACTGGCGGGTATCTTGCCAAGTGCGTGGTTCGACAGGCTCACCGCGAACGGGATGAGTAGTCGGAAATTCTCGGCAAGGGCTAACTTTCCGATGTATCCGTCTGGCGATCTGCGGCCGATGGTCTTCCGAGTATCAACCGCCACAACACCGTGCCCATCAGCAACGGCAGCCACACCCAGCGCAACTCCGACAGCAGTGTGGAAACGCCACGCGCGCTGAAGAATCCATTGGCGAAGGGAGAAACCAGGATCGGCCGCCACGGCGCGAAGAAGCGCTGGTCGTTCCAGGGCCACAGCAACGCCACGCCCAGTCCGCCCGATGTCATGGCATCCAGCAGCGGATGCGAGACCGCGCATACGAAGATCCAGGTGGCCGCCTGCGCAGGGCGACTGTGCAACGGGCGATGCAACGCTGCGCCCAGCAACGCCAGCAGGCCGGCAAACAACAACGAGTGGCTGGCGCCACGATGGCCGAAGGAATCGGCATAGGGAATCCCGAGTGCGAAGGCAGCCACGTCGAAGTCCGGCAGGATCGCGGCCAGCACGCCCGCGCACAGCAGTGGCTTCGAAATCCGTCCGCGGTCCGCGGCGTAGTACATCGCAAGGGGCACGGCGGCGTGGGTGAGGATGCTGGGCATGCAGTCAGCTGTCGTCCGCGCGAAACGCATCGCGCAGCCAGGTGAGGTGTGGCGCCTCGGGGTCGCCGTCGGCTTCGATCACATCGAAGCGACACGGCGAATTCGCGTACTGCCGGTGTTCGGCCAGGAAACTCTGCGCGGCATGGATCAGCTTGCGGCGCTTGCCGGCATCGACCGAGGCCGCGCCACCGCCGAATGCCGACGACTTGCGGAAGCGCACTTCCACGAAGACCAGTGTCGCCCCATCGCGTCCGCTGGTGTCCAGCATCACCAGGTCCAGTTCGCCGCCACGGTAGTTGGCATTGGCGGCCACCTCGCGCAGGCCGGCGCGAACCAGATAATCACGCGCCGCCGCTTCGGCACGGTTGCCCCGCGCCTTGCGATCAATGCCCTGCAATCGATCGCGCAGGCTTCAACCGCCGCCGGAAACGGGAACGGCGCGGCCGCCGCTGAAGGTGGACCAGGCCGGCGTGCGGACGACATTGCCGAAACCGTCCAGGCTCAGTTCGCCAGTCGCGCCTTTCAGCTGCACGTTGTCGCCGGTGGCGAGTTTTTCCAGGTAAGCGGTCAGCATCCACGCGTCATAGCCGAACGCGAAAAGACGCGCGGCCGGCCCGCGTGCGGTCGGCAGGCTGGCGCCGACCACGCTCGCCGCCGGCAATCCGGCAACACCGCGCGCGGTCCAGACTTCGGTCGGGTACACGATGCCGTCCAGCGCGCTGTCCTGCTCGGGTTTGCCGGTGCCGGAAATCAGCTGCGAGGTCGCCACGCGGCTCTTGCCGCCCAGTCCGGCCAGCGCCAGTTGCGGCGCAATCGCGCGTGCGGTGCTGCCTTTCAATGCCAGGAACACCGCGTCCACACCGCGCTGCGATGCCGAAGCCAGGTTGGCGGCAAGATCGCCGGGCGTATCGCCAACGCTGAGCGTGTCGACCACGGTGCCGCCACGTTCGGTGAAGCGCTCGCGGAATGCGCTCGCCGCGCGCCGGCCGTTGTCATCAGTGCCACCGATCACCAGCGCCGTGCGACGTTCGCGATTCAACAGGTATTCGGCGGCGATGATGCCGTCGTCTTCCGGGGCCAGCGAGAAGCCCGCGTTGCCGGACGGCGGTGCGACCGCGCCACGGTTGAGCGCTAGCACCGGGACCGACAGCTGGGAATCGCGGAAGACCGCAGTCACTTCGTCACGGCCCAGGGGACCGATCACGAAATCCGCGCCTGCCGCCGCCGCGCGGCCGTAGGCATCCACTGCGCCCGCAGGCGTGCCGGCGGTGTCGTAGAAATCGATCTCGGGGCGACGGCGCGATTCGCCGTAAAAGCCGGCCAGCAGACCGTCGCGCACTGGCGCCGAAGCCGTAGCCAGCTGCCCGGACAAGGGCAGCAGCACGGCCAGCTTCACCGGCGGGCGATACCCGTCGCGTTCGGCGGCGGGACGATTGTTCAGGTCGAAACGCCACTGCGCGCCGCGATCGAACGGGCGCGGCAACGGCAGTCCGCGATTCAACAATGCACGGCCGGCGAAGGGATACAGCGGATCGCCCACGGGCAAGGCCGCAGCATCGCGCGCCAGCGTCGCATTGTCGATGCCCGCCAGCAGGCGTTCGATCTGGCGAGCGTTGTCCAGCTTGGCCTGGCCGACGAGGCCTGCATCGTTGCGCGCCAGTTCCGCAGCCGCTGCCAGCGCACCGCTTGCGGATTGCCTGGTTTGTCCGCCTCCGCTGACCTGCGTGGTGGCGCAGCCGGCGAACAACAGCGCCAGCAACAGCAAGGCCGCATTCTTGAGGGGAAGCATCCTTCCGAATCGTTTATCCATGGAGCGTACTCTGCGGCCGTGCGGGGGAACCGGCTAGGATTGTACCTTCGGCGGCGCCGTATCGCGTTCAGCCCACGCCTTCAGGAACGCCCGCCATGCCCGCTGGAACTCTGTTCATCGTCGCCACGCCCATCGGCAATCTGGCCGATCTGTCGCCGCGCGCACTGGAGACCCTGAAGACGGTCGCGGCCATTTGTGCCGAAGACACGCGCCATACCCGTCAGCTGCTGTCCCATTTCGGCGTTGACCGCCCCCTGCTGGCGCTGCACGAGCACAACGAGGACGCAATGTCCGAGCGCATCGTCGAGCGTATTGCCGCGGGCGATTCCCTGGCGCTGGTCAGCGATGCGGGCACGCCGCTGGTCAGCGATCCCGGTTACCGGGTGGTGCGTGCGGCGCGTGCAGCGGGGCTGCGGGTCAGTCCGATTCCCGGCGCCTGCGCGGCGATTGCCGCACTGAGCGTCGCTGGTTTGCCCAGCGACCGCTTCGTATTCGAAGGTTTCCTGCCGGCCAAGTCGTCGGCGCGACGTGAACGCCTGGGTCGATTGGCCAGCGAAACACGCACGCTGGTGTTCTACGAATCCTCGCATCGCATTGCCGATTCCCTGGCGGACATGCGCATCGTGTTTGGAGATGGGCGCAATGCGGTGATCGCACGCGAGCTGACCAAGATGTTCGAGACCGTGCTCGACGGCGATCTGGCCGGATTGCACGCGCAAGTCGAAGCTGACGGCAACCAGCGCAAGGGCGAGTTCGTGGTGATGGTGCAGGGCGCGGGTGATGACGAGGAAGCTCGGTTGATCCAAGGCAATCGCCTGTACGCGATGCTGAGCGAGCACCTGCCGCCGTCCACCGCCGCCAAGCTGGCAGCGGAGATCAGCGGTGCGCCCAGGAAGGCGCTGTACGGCGCGCGATAGTTGGCAATGTCGGCCAGGTGCGGAAGAAAGGATATGAGGATGAGAAAACATGAACGTCTTATGGCCGCAGTCGCGTTGCTGCTGGTGGTGACTGCATCGCCAGCTGCGATCGCGTGGACCCAGCCGGACGTTCGTGAGCGTTTTGCGCTGCTTGTAACGGAGAGCCAGAAGGCCGATGACGCGCTCAATCCGCTGCGTCTGGCCGAGCGCGGGCTACCGCCGACCGGGGCCGTCTTTGTCGATCCCCAGAGCCAGGCCTTCGCCCAGCAGCTGGCGACCAACAAACGCGCCGAACTGTCGGGTCTGGCTGGCATAGACCGCACTTCCTTGGCCGAGAAGGACCGCATTGCCTACGACGCGTTCCGCTACCAGGCTGAGCAGGCGCTGGGCGAGATCGACAGTGGCATTCATGCGATCCGCAATCTGGTGCCGCTGAACGCTTCCTTCGGCTTGCACGTCGAGTTCCCCGACTACCTGTCGGGCGCGCGGTTCAAGACGGTGGAAGACTACGAACTGGGGCTGGCCCAGCTCGAGGGTTTCGCCGACTACATGGACAGTACGGTGGATCGCCTGGAGCAGGGGATGGCCCAGGGCTATCACCAGCCCAAGGTCGTGGTGAACAACGTCCTGGGGCAGGTCGAGGCCTTCCTCGACTTGCCGGTCGAAGAGAATCCCTTCTACTCCCCGGTCACGCGTTTCCCCGATCACATCGGGCCGGTAGACCGCGCCCGCCTTGAGGCCGCCTATCGCCGCGCCGTCGAGGACCGCGCCTATCCGGCCTACGAGCGCTGGCGCAGCTTCCTGCGCGAACGCTATCTGCCTGACGCCACTGATGGCGCAGGCCTGTGGGCGATGAAGGACGGTGAGCGGGTCTATGCCTCCCTACTGGCCAAACACACGACCACCACGATGAGCGCGCGGCAGATCCACCAGCTCGGCCTGGGCGAAGTGGCCAGGATCCGCGCGGGGATGGAGCAGGCGCGGGAGGCGGTTGGTTTCGACGGCGACCTGCCGGCCTTCTTCGAACACATCCGCACCGGGCCGGATTTCTACTATTCCCAGCCGAAAGACATCATCGACCACTTCGAACGGATCGAGCGCAAGGTCTGGGAACGGATGCCCGAACTTTTCTCGCGTCGTCCGCTTGCCGGATTCGAGTTGCGGCCGCTGCCGGCGCTGGGAGACCAGAGGGGCACGGGCTACTATCGCGCCGGGCCGCCGGACGCCTCTGAGCCCGGCGTCCTGTTCTTCAACATGGCCATGTTGAACACGCGTCCCATCCCGACCCTGGAGACATTGCAACTGCACGAGGGCGTGCCGGGCCACCACTACCAGATATCGCTGGTCCAGGAGGACGAGAGCCTGCCGGACCTGCTGCGTTTCGGCCAAGTGCCGGCCACCGCCTACACCGAGGGCTGGGGCCTGTATGCCGAATCCCTGGGTCAGGAACTGGGCATGTTCACCGACCCCTACCAGTGGTTCGGCCATCTGGACATGGAAATGCTGCGCGCGGTGCGCCTGGTGGTCGACACCGGTCTCCACTCGCTGCAGTGGGACCGTCAACGCGCGATCGACTACATGCTGGCCAACACCTCCATGGCACCGCGCGACGTGGCGGTCGAGATCGACCGCTACATCACCAACGCCGGCCAGGCCTGCGCCTACAAGGTTGGCGAACTGAAGTTCCAGGAACTGCGGCGTCGTGCAACCGAACGTCTGGGCCCTGACTTCGACATCCGGCGTTTCCACGACCAGGTACTGGACACCGGCGCCCTGCCGCTGGACGTGCTGGAGGCCAAGATTGACCGCTGGCTGATATCGAGTGAGGCGGCGCGATAGGCCATGGATGAGCGCTTCTGCCCGGAGATACTGCGTGATCACATTTTGCATTCCGGTCCCTTGCCCCTCGAGGTTGCGGACGCCCTGGTCAGGAGGAGCGCCTGATGCGTCGTCGTGAACTGCTGGTCGGCGCTGCGGCGCTCGGCCTGACGTGGCCGCTGGCCGTGTGCGTGGCGGGTTCGAGTGCCTCTGTCTCCGACGCCCCAGCGGATGCGCGCGCCGAAGACATTCGTCTGGCGGGCCTGCTGGAACGCCATGCCCAGGCCCTGAAGGCAGAGGAAGGTGGGCCGGATCGCTTGGCCGACTATTCTCTGGCCGCGCGCGCGCGCCACCGACAGGCGACGGTGCAGCGCATGGCCGAACTTGGGGCGATCGACCGTGCTGCCCTTTCGGCCGCCGCGGGCCTGGACTACGACACGGCACGCTTCGTCTACGAGGCCATGGCGGACCAATACCGACGCTATGGCTTTTCCGACATCAACCTGCGGCCCAGTCCCTACGTCGTCAGCCAGATGAACGGAGCCTACTACTGGCTGCCGGATGGTATCGGTGGACGCTCACCCATGAACGACGCGGCGGACGCCGAGCGCTATCTGGACAGGCTGGGTCAGTTCGCCGTAGCCCTGGACCAGGAGACCGAACAGGTACGCCACGACGCGGGTCTGGATGTCATTCCTCCGGATTTCATCCTGGCCAAGACCCTGAAGCAGATCGCCACCTTGCGCGATGCCACGTCGACCGGCAATGCACTGACGATGTCGGCGCTGGCGCGCGCGCGCGATGCCGGGATTGCCGATCTTGACAGGCGCGCTTCGGCGATCTTCGTCGAGCGGATCGTTCCGGCCCTGCGACGCCAGGGCGAAGCGCTGGCAGCCTTGCAGCCCCGCGCCGACGACCGCGCGGGTGTCTGGGCCAAGCCGGACGGCGAGGCCTACTACGCCTCGGCCCTGCATTCGAACACCACGGCCAGCTATGCACCGGCCGAACTGCACCAGCTCGGCCTGACCTGGGTGGCGGAACTGTCGGCCGAGATCGATCGCCTGCTGCGTGCCGAGGGCCTGACCCGCGGACCGGTGGGTGAGCGCATGGCCGCCCTGGATCGCGACCCACGCTTCCTCAAGCCGGATACGGAAGCGGGACGCCAGGAGATCATCGATTACGCCAGCGCGCATCTGGCTCGGGTGAAGGGGCTGCTGCCGCGCGGCTTCCACGCCATGCCGGATCGTCCGGTCGAAGTGCAGCGCGTCTCGCCCGCGATCCAGGACGGCGCGCCGGGCGGCTTCTACAGCGCCAGCAGCGATCCCGCCCAGCCCTCGATCATCTACATCAACCTGCGCTCGGTCGCGGAGAACGCCCTGTGGCGCATCCCGACCCTGCTGCACCATGAGGGGATACCTGGACACCATTTCCAGGACAGCGTCCTGCGCGAGGCGGGCGGACTGTCCCTGTTCCGGCGAACCGTGCGCTTCTCGGCCTGGACCGAGGGCTGGGCCCTCTATGCCGAACAACTGGCGGACGAGATGGGTGCCTATGAGGGCGATCCGGTCGGGCGCATCGGCTATCTGCAGGGTCAGCTGTTCCGTGCCTGCCGCGTCGTCGTCGACACCGGCCTCCATCACGCGCGCTGGACCCGACAGCAGGCCATCGACTGGATGGTGGCCCACGCCGGCGAGCACCGCGACGCCGCCGAGCGCGAGATCGACCGTTATTGCGTCTACCCGGGGCAGGCCTGCAGTTTCATGGTCGGCAAGCAACAGATTCTGGCTTCGCGCGAGAAGGCCCGGCAGCGAATGGGGTCGCAGTTCGACCCGCGCAGCTACAACGACTTCATCCTGGCTTCCGGGCCGCTTCCCATGGAAGTCCTCGACAACGCAGCGGCACTGGCAGCGGAGATCAGCGGGGCACCGCGGAAGGCGCTGTATGGGCAGGGTGGAGCGGACTGATCCGTATGCGGGAATCTGCCTCTCCCGACGGGCGGATGCAGGCGGGAATCTGGACCGTATTCCGTGCTTTCCTGCGCCTGGGGCTGACCTCGTTTGGTGGCCCCATCGCGCATCTGGGGTATTTCCGCGATGAGTTCGTCGTACGCCGCAGGTGGCTGGGCGAAAGCGAATACGCCGAACTGATCGCTTTGTGCCAGTTCCTGCCCGGGCCGGCCAGCAGCCAGGTGGGGATGGCAATCGGTTTGTCCCGTGCAGGTATTGGCGGCGCAGTGGCGGCGTGGTGCGGATTCACGCTGCCCTCTGCGCTGGCCATGATCTGTTTCGCATTGGGATTGGCGCACTGGGGTGCCGCGCTACCTGCAGATGCGCTGCATGGGTTGAAGCTGGTAGCGGTTGCGGTGGTGGCGCAAGCCATCTGGGGCATGGCGCGCATGTTCTGCACCGACGCGACGCGCATACAGTTGGCGGTTGCGGTCGCAATGGCAGTGCTGTGGTGGCCGCAGGCATGGGTGCAGGTGGGAGTGATCGTGCTGGGTGCGCTGGCGGGTCTTGGGCTGCGGCGTGTGGCCGATCCAGTGGTTGGCCGTGGCCTGGCGGTTTCGCTTTCCACGCGTACCGGACTTGCGATGCTGACGCTCTTCATCGCGCTGTTGCTGTTGTTGCCGCTGGCGGCGCAGCACTCGCCATCTTCAAGCCTGCAGGTGTTCGACAGCTTTTACCGTAGTGGCGCGCTGGTCTTCGGTGGTGGCCATGTGGTGCTGCCGTTGCTGCAGGCTGAAGTCGTGCCGCCCGGCTGGGTCGGCGCCGACGAATTCCTCTCCGGCTACGGCATGGCCCAGGCCATGCCCGGACCCTTGTTTACCTTTTCCGCGTTTCTCGGTGCCGCGATGTCTGCGGGGCCGGGCGGATGGAGCGGTGGTTTGCTGTGTCTGGTCGCCATCTTCCTGCCTTCTTTTCTGCTGGTGCTGGGCGTGTTGCCGTTCTGGTCACGGCTGCGACAGCAGCGTGGCGTGCAGGCGGCGCTGGCGGGAGTCAATGCCGCCGTGGTGGGGTTGTTGCTGGCGGCGCTTTACGATCCGTTGTGGACTACCGCCGTGCGCGGCTGGTCGGATGTGGCCTGGGTGGTTGCGGGCGTGGCGGCATTGATGTGGGCGAAGCTGCCGCCGTGGCTGGTGGTTCTGGCGATGGGGCTGGGCGGTGGTGTCATGGCCTGGGTTGCGGGGTAGCCCGTGCATGCGTGCGACAATGCGCGCGGCGGAGTCGGCCAGACAGTCGCGTCACTCGCAAGGGTGCCGAGGAAAGTCCGGGCTCCACAGGGCACGGTGCCAGGTAATGCCTGGGCGGCGCGAGCCGACGGAAAGTGCAACAGAAAGATACCGCCGAACGGTTCCAAGGGTCGCTTGCCGGACGAAAGTCCGGCCAAGTGGTCCAGTCCGCCGAAAGGCGGGCGGGACGCGTGGCAAGGGTGAAATGGTGCGGTAAGAGCGCACCGCGAGTCTGGCAACAGACCGGCACGGCAAACCCCACCGGGAGCAAGACCAAATAGGGACCTCATGACGCGGCCCGCGTCGGGTCCGGGTAGGTTGCTTGAGCGTAACGGCGACGTTGCGCCTAGAGGAATGACTGTCCACGACAGAACCCGGCTTATCGGCCGGCTCCGCCACTTTCATCGACGCTTTCGCTTTCGATGAAAGTCCCAAATTTGCTTCGCAAATTTCGGGCCCCGGCTTGTGCATCCAAATCCCTGCCGCTGTCGCGGCGCCCCCTTTACTAAAGGGGGCTGTTTCTTTAGGCGGCATTTGTTCTGAGAAGAGGGTGGTGTAGGAGCGACGCGAGTCGCGATGAGGCATTACTGATAACGCTTCATCGCGACTTGCGTCGCTCCTACAGGGTTCCTACGGCGTTACTACGGCGCATCGGGGATTGAGGAGATTCTGGTTTCGCCTTCGAATACGCCGTTGGGGCCGAATCTGCGTTCGCTGATAGTGCCTTGGCCTTGGTGATCGATGGCGATGAGGGTGCAGGCGCGGGTGCCGTATTGCGGGCCGCGGATGAAGGCAGCCGATAGTTTGCGTTCCAGTTCTATGCCTACGCCGGTGTCGGGGAGCTCGTAGTCTGCGGCGATGCGCTCGTCGGCCAGCGCCTGCCATATGACTTCGTTGTCCGTTGCTTCGGTGCGCGACCACTGCGCCATGACTTCGCAGAGTCGCTGCGTCTTCGGCCAGGGTGTGTCCAGGCCGCCGTTGGACATGCCATGAATGCCTGGCGCCAGGGAGCGTTGTTCGATCACCGGATGGTTGCCCAGGTACTGGCAATCGTCGGCGTCGATGAAGAGCGCATTGAAGGGCGCATAGTCCCCGGCGTGGGCCAGCAACGTGGCGGCGTGCCGTGTCGCGCTGTCGTCGCTGCCCAGAAACCCTGCAGGTAATTGACCGCGCGAGGGCGCGTTGCTGGATTGCGCCAAGGGGTCGCGGACGTTGGTGACTACCGAGCAACGTCCCAGATCCGGATTCAGGCCCACCCAGGTGCCATCGGATTGCAGGTCACGACCGGCGGCGAGGCGCGGATCCTCCGGCCATTGGCCCAGCGGGGCGGTGGGGCGGGCGTGGAATTCGTCCCGATTGCCGGCCAGGAGCAGCCGCCAACGGGGATGGACTTTCCAGGCAATGGCGACGAGACACATATAAGAGATTGTCCGGGTCTGCGCGGTCGGACGAAAGCGGAGCGAATCGCAGAATGAAATGAGACTGGAGGTTTAACACCTTCTACACAGGGCTGAATCTGGGCCTAATCTCAAAATTTGAGACTAAACAGCAGCTTGTGGATAACCTTTGAACAAGTTTGTGAAGTTCGCTGCAACTCATTGAAGTAAAAGACGATTTATCGAACCGCTGCCTGTTGACAACCTTTCGGCCGGTGCTAAGGTGGGCACCAGAGGGAAACCGGGGTTTTTGGTGGTTTTTCGTGGTTCAATTGCCGCCTTCGTGCGGACTTCGTGGGTGCAGGGCTTGTGTTCCAAGGTGAGACCGCCATCACAGTTGACGACAAGGGCCGGTTGGCGGTGCCCACCGCCTACCGCGATCTCGTCGCCAGTGCGTGCGGCAATCGCCTGGTCATCACCTACAACCCCTTCGAAGCCGGCTGTCTGTATCTGTACCCGGAACAGGCCTGGCAGGGCGTTCGCGATTCAGTCAATGCGCTGCCCAGCACGCAGAGCGCGCATCGCAACCTGCAATTGAAGCTGGTCGGTGCCGCCACCCCGGTCGAGCTGGATGGCAATGGCCGCATCAGCATTCCGGTCAGCCATCGCAGTGCGGTGGGTATTGAAAAGAAGGCCGTGCTGTTGGGCATGGGCAACAAGTTTGAATTGTGGAGCGAGCAAGCGCATCACGAGCAGATCCGCCGGACGCTGTCCGACGACGATCTGAGCGCGCACATGCTCGACCTGAAGCTGTGACGGGCGGTGCCCGGGTGCGCGGCGAAGCGCAGGCCGGCCACCTTCCAGTGCAGCACCACCCGGTGATGTTCGAGCAGGTCATGGAAGGGCTGCAGGTACAAGACGATGGAACCTACCTGGACGGCACGTTCGGGCGCGGTGGGCATGCGCGTGGCGTGCTGCAAAGACTCGGCCCGGGAGGCCGGCTGCTGCTGATGGACAAGGATCCCGAAGCGATCGCCCATGCCGAACAGCAGTTCGCGGGCGATGCGCGCGTGGCGATCCATCGCGGCAGCTTCGCCACGCTGGCGCACTGGGATGAAACCGCCGGTGGCCTCGACGGCATCCTGCTGGACCTTGGCGTTTCTTCGCCGCAGCTGGACGTGGCCGAGCGCGGTTTCAGCTTCGGCAAGGATGGTCCACTGGATATGCGCATGGATCCGGACGCTGGCGAAAGCGCCGCCGAATGGCTGGCGCGTGCCGACGAGGCCGAGATTGCCGACGTGCTGTGGACCTATGGCGAAGAGCGGCTGAGCCGACGTATTGCCAAGGCCATCGTCGCCCGTCGTGGTGAGCGGCCCTTTACCCGTACGTCCGATCTGGCCGATCTGCTGGGCGCGGTGGTGGGTCGTGGCAAGCACGACATCAATCCGGCCACGCGCAGCTTCCAGGCCATCCGCATCCATATCAATCGCGAGCTGTCCGACCTGGAAATCGGGTTGGACGCTGCGCTGGATCGCTTGAAACCAGGCGGCCGGCTGGCGGTGATCAGCTTCCATTCGCTGGAAGACCGCATCGTCAAACGCTTCATCTCCAGGCATGCCAAGGCGCCACCGGCCAACCGCCGGCTACCCGAACTGGACGTATTCGTGCCCACGCTCAAAGCCATTGGCGACGCGCAGCGTGCCGACGCGGCGGAAACCTCGGCTAATCCGCGTGCGCGCAGCGCGGTGTTGCGCGTGGCCGAAAAGCTGGGAGTGGCCGCATGACCCGCTTCCTGCTGGTCGTGCTGATCCTGGGCAGCATCGCCTCGGCCATCGGCATCGTTTACGCACGTCACCAGCATCGCCTGCTGTTCGTAGAGCTGTCGCGGCTGGAGAAGGTGCGCGATGAGCTCAATATCGAATTCGGCCGGCTGCAGCTGGAACAGGCAACCGTGGCCGAGAGCAACCGCATCGACCAGATCGCGCGCCTGCGCCTGGGCATGCAGTTCCCCGAAGCCGCCGACATCGTGGTGGTGCGCCCATGAAGAACCGCGACAAGAACCAGGCGCCCCGTGGCCGCAACCGTGCGCGCTTCAACTTGCGTGGACGGGTGTTTCTGGTGGTCGGCGCGCTGGGGCTTTGCTCGGTGAGCCTGATCGGGCGCGCGGCGTACGTGCAACTGGTCAATCGCGATTTCTACCAGCGCGAAGGCAATGAGCGCTTCGTGCGCAATATCGAGATTCCGACTTCGCGCGGCATGATCACCGATCGCAATGGCGAACCGGTGGCTGTGTCCTCGCCGGTGGAATCGATCTGGTGCGACCCGCAGGAGCTGCTGAAAACGCCGAACCGTCTACCCGAATTGGCCCAGGCGCTGGGCGAACCGCTCGACAGCCTGACCAGCCGCATCAGCCAGCGTGCGGAGAAGGAGTTCTATTACCTCAAGCGCCGGATCAATCCGGACGAGGCCAAGAAGATCCTCGCCCACGGCGTGCCGGGTGTGTACTCCAAGCGCGAGTACCGCCGCTTCTACCCGCAGGGCGAAGCCATGGCGCACGTGCTGGGCTTCACCAACATCGACGACCGCGGCCAGGAAGGCGTGGAGCTGGCGTTCGACGACTGGTTGCGCGGCAGTCCGGGCGCGAAGAAAGTCATCCGCGACAACCGCGGCCGCATCGTCGAAAACGTGGATCTGGTGCGCCAGGCGCAGCCGGGCAAGGACCTGACCCTCAGCATCGACCGTCGCATCCAGTACCTGGCTTTCCGCGAGCTTCGCACCGCGTTGATTTCCCACAATGCCAGCAGCGGGTCGGCGGTCGTGCTGGACGTGGCCACGGGCGAAGTGTTGGCCATGGTCAACCTGCCCACCTTCAATCCCAATGCCGCCTCGCTGGGCAAGCCGGATGCGCACCGCAACCGCGCGGTGACTGATCTGTTCGAACCCGGTTCGACCGCAAAGCCGCTGACGGTTGCCGCCGGGCTGGAAACGGGCGTGATCACGCCGGCGACGCAGTTCAATACCAGTCCGGGCTGGATGCCCAATGGCAGGTACCGCACCACCGATACGCACAACTACGGCGTGCTCGATACGACTGGTGTGATCCGCAAGAGTTCGAATGTCGGCGCAGCCAAGATCGCCAACCAGTTGAGCAACCAGCAGTTCTACGATTTCTTCCGCAAGATGGGATACGGCCAGAGCACCCGCAGTGGCTTTCCCGGCGAAGCGGCGGGATTGTTTCCGGCGCCTGGCCAGTGGAGCGGTACCAGCAAGCAGACCATGTCCTATGGGTATGGCCTTGCGGTGACGCCGCTGCAGGTGGCGCACGCCTACGCGACGCTGGCCAACGGTGGAATCGCTATCCAGCCGACGTTCGTCAAGGGCCAGCGCAATGAGCCCAAGCAGGTACTCGACCCGGTGATCGCGGGCGAAGTAATGAAGATGATGCAGACCGTGACCGAGACCGGTGGAACCGCGACGCAGGCCGCGATCCTGGGCTATCACGTCGCCGGCAAGACCGGCACTTCGCGCAAGGCATCCGCAGGCGGTTATTCCCGCAAATATCTGTCGTTCTTCGCTGGTGTGGTGCCGGTGGACAACCCGCGTTTCGCGATGGCTGTGGTGGTGAATGACCCCAGCAACGGTTCTTACTATGGTGGTCTGGTTGCAGGACCAGTGTTCCATAACGTCATGGAAGGCGCGCTGCGCCTGATGGACGTGCCGCCGGATGACATCGAGACCTGGATCGCGGCACAGGAAAAAAGCGATGGCAAGCGCGTGGCCACCGCTGCGCTGCCGACCGTGCCGCCAGCGGCCGGTGTACATGCCGCGTTGCAGGCGCCGCTGCCCGCTCCGCTGCAAGGCGACGTGCAATGAGGCGCGCGATGACGCTGGCCGATCTGCTGCCCGATGTCGACGTGCCGCGCGACATCGTGATCCGCGGCCTGGTGCAGGACAGCCGCGCCATCGAGCCGGGCGATGCCTTCGTCGCCATCGCCGGCTTCGGCGCGCATGGTCTTGGCTTCGTCGATCAGGCCAAGGCCTCCGGCGCCAGTGCGATCCTGTTCGAGCCGCCGGCGCCCGCTGAATTCAAGGTGCCGGCTGGCGCCATTGCCGTGCCTGGCCTGCGCGCGCGCATGGGCGAGATGGCCGACCGCTTCCATGCGCGGCCCTCGCGCGACATGTCGATGGTTGGCGTCACCGGCACCAACGGCAAGACTTCCACTGTGCAACTGTTGACCCAGGCCTGGCATCTGCGCGGGCAGCGTGCGGCAAGCATCGGTACTTTGGGTGCCGGTTTCTATGGCGTAGTGGTCCCGACGGGATTCACCACGCCGCTGGTCCTGCAGATGCATGCACTGCTGGCGCAGTTGCGCGATGCCGGGGCCAAGGCGGTGGCGATCGAGGTGAGCTCGCACGCGCTGGATCAGGGGCGCGTGGACGCCGTGCATTTCGATGTGGCGGTGTTCACCAATCTCACCCGCGACCATCTGGATTACCACGGCGACATGGCCGGCTATGGCGCAGCGAAGGCACGACTGTTCGCCTGGCCGGAACTGCAGGCGGCGGTGATCAATCTGGACGATGAATTCGGCCGTGAGTTGATGGCTTCCTTGCCACGCGAGTTGCGCGCCGTGGGTCTGAGTTCGCGCGGCCAGCCTGGCGCCAGCGTGCAGGCCACCAACCTGAGCCTGGATGCGGGCGGCATCGCCTTTGACTTGATGATCGAAGGCAACGGGCATGAGGTCCGGTCCAAGTTGCTGGGTCGCTTCAATGTGGACAACCTGCTGGCGGTCGCTGGTGCGCTGCATGCCCTGGGCGATGCGCCGACCGACATCGCACGCACGCTGTCCCGGCTGCAGCCGATCCATGGGCGCATGAACCGTCTAGGCGGCGATGGCCAGCGGCCCTTGGTCGTCATCGACTATGCGCACACGCCCGATGCGCTGGAACAGGCGTTGTCGAGTCTGCGCGACCATGCGCCGGCGCGATTGATCTGCGTGTTCGGCTGCGGCGGCGAACGCGACACGGGCAAGCGCCCACAGATGGCCGCCATCGCCGAAAGACTTGCCGACAGGGTGATCGTGACCGACGACAATCCGCGTGGCGAAGATGGCGACGCCATCGTCGCCGACATCCTCGCCGGTTTTGAGAAACCCGGTTCGGCCATCGTGCAGCGTGACCGCGCCCTGGCGATCGCACACGCGATCGGCGAAGCCGGTCCGGACGACATCGTGTTGATCGCGGGCAAGGGCCATGAGCCTTACCAGGAGATCGCCGGCATCCGTCATGCATTCGACGACACGGCTGTCGCCCGCCAATGTCTGGAGGAGCACCCGTGAAGCGGCTCCCCCTTTCCCTGCTTGCCCACTGGGCCGGAGGCGAACTGCACGGCGAAGACCTCGTGGTGGAGTCGATGACCAACGACACCCGCAGCCTGATGCCGGGCAGCCTGTATGTCGCGCTGCGTGGTGAGCGTTTCGACGGCCACGATTTTGCTTACGACGCGGCCATGCGCAATGCCGCAGCGCTGTTGGTCGATCATCCGGTAGAAGTGGATCTGCCGCAGATCGTGGTGGCCGACACCCAGTTGGCACTGGCACGTATCGCTGCCACGCTGCAACTGGATCGCGGCGGCAAGGCCATCGCCATCACCGGCAGCAATGGCAAGACCAGTGTGAAGACGCTGACCGTGTCGATTCTGCAGCGCGCCGGCGCCACCTATTTCAATCCGGGTAATCGCAACAATGAAATCGGACTGCCGCTGGCGGTGATCGATGCGCCCGACGATGCGGATTTCTCCGTATACGAAATGGGCGCCGGCAAGCCGGGCGATATCGCCTATCTGACCGACATCGTCATCCCCGATGTGGCCCTGGTGAACAACATCGGCGCCGCGCATCTGGAGCGCATGGGCAGCCTGATGGGCGTGGCCCAAACCAAGGGCGCGATCTATTCGGCGCTGGCCGTCGATGGCGTAGCGGTGATCAATGCCGACGACGCGTTCGCGGAGTATTTCGTCAGCCTGGTCGCTGACCGGCGCATCCTGCGCTTCGGCATCGAGTCCAGCGCCGAGGTCACCGCGCGCGACATCGTGTCCGACGTCGAAGGCTCGCGCTTCCTGCTGGTTACGCCGCAAGGCAATGCGAACATTCAGCTGCCTCTGCCGGGTCGCCATAACATCCTCAATGCGCTTGCCGCGGCCTCCTTGGCGCTGGCTTGTGGCGTCGCTTTGGCCTCCATCGCTGAAGGGCTTGTCGCGGCCAAGCCGGTGCCGGGCCGCCAGGTGGCGCATGTGCTCGCCAATGGCGCAGTGCTCATCGACGACAGCTACAACGCCAATCCTGCCTCGCTGGCCGCTGCCATCGACACGCTGGCCGCTGCCGGTGGCGAGCGCTGGCTGGTGCTGGGCGACATGCGTGAACTGGGCGCCGACGGCGCAGCGTTGCACGCCGATGCCGGACGACGCGCCAAGGCCGCGGGCATCGCCCGCCTGTACGCGTTGGGGCCGCTGAGCAACGCCGCCGCATTGGCGTTCGGCGAAGGCGCGCGCAGCTTCGAAACCCATAAGGAATTGTCCGACGCCTTGCGTGCCGATCTCCCGCAAGGCGCGCGGCACAGCGGCGTGCGCTGCCTGGTGAAGGGATCCCGGGGCAGCGCGATGGACCGCATAGTTACTGCATTGCTGTCCACAGGGGAGGGCGCATCGCATGCTGCTTGAATTGACACGCTGGTTGCAGCAACTGGAAAGCCTGTTCGGATTGTTCGGCTATCTGACTTTCCGCGGCATCCTGGCGGCGCTGACCTCGCTGTTCCTGTCGCTGTGGCTGGGCCCGGCGGTGATCCGTCGGCTGGCCCAGTTCAAGGGCGGCCAGCCGATCCGCGCGGACGGTCCGCAGACGCACTTCACCAAGGCTGGTACGCCGACCATGGGCGGCGCGTTGATCCTGATGACGGTGCTGCTGTCGGTGTTGCTGTGGGGCGACCTGCGCAACCGCTATGTGTGGGTGGTGCTGCTGGTGATGCTGGCCTTCGGCGCGATCGGCTGGTACGACGACTGGATCAAGATCGTGAAGCGCGATCCGAACGGGCTGAAGTCGCGCTGGAAGTATCTGCTGCAGTCGATCTTCGGCCTGGCCGCGGGCATATTCCTGTGGATGACCGCCGACCCGACGGTGCCGGCGTCGACCACGTTCTATATTCCGATGATCAAGAGCGTGGCGCTGCCGCTGGCCGGTATCGGCTTCATCGCCATCGCCTACTTCTGGATCGTCGGCTTCTCCAACGCTGTCAACCTGACCGATGGCCTCGACGGGCTGGCGATCATGCCCACGGTGCTGGTGGCATGCGCGCTGGGCGTATTCGCTTATGCGTCCGGTAACGCGGTGTTCTCGGCGTATCTGCAGATTCCGCAGGTGCCGGGCGCGGGCGAACTGGTGATCATCTGCGCGGCCATCGCCGGCGCGGGATTGGGCTTCCTCTGGTTCAACACCTATCCGGCGATGGTGTTCATGGGCGATATCGGCGCGCTGGCGCTGGGCGCGGTGCTGGGCACCATCGCAGTGATCGTGCGCCAGGAACTGGTGCTGGTGATCATGGGCGGCATCTTCGTCATCGAGACCCTGTCGGTGATGATCCAGGTGGCGTCGTTCAAGCTCACCGGCAAGCGCGTGTTCCGCATGGCGCCCATCCACCATCACTTTGAACTGAAGGGCTGGCCCGAGCCGCGCGTGATCGTGCGCTTCTGGATCATCTCGGTGGTGCTGGTGCTGGTCGGTCTGGCCACGTTGAAGGTGCGCTGATGAACGACACGCCACGCCAGGCCACACGACTGGACGCCATCGGCGGCCGCTACGATCCGTGGCTGCTGACCCTGGTGCTGGTGCTGGCTGCGCTGGGCGTGGTGATGGTCGCTTCCAGCTCGATCGCCATGGACAGCAATCCGTTCTACTTCCTCACCCGCCACGTGGTTTTCCTGGGTGTGGGCATTGGCCTGGCGTACTGGGCGATGCGCACCGAACTCAAGACCATCGAGCACTACAACCAGTGGCTGTTGCTGGCCTGCTTCGTGTTGTTGCTGCTGGTGTACGTGCCGGTGCTCGGCCACACGGTCAACGGAGCGCGTCGCTGGATCAACCTGGGCGTGTCCAAATTCCAGGTGGTCGAAGCGGTCAAGGTGCTCTACATCGTGTGGCTTTCGAGCTATCTGGTGCGCTTCCGCGACGAGGTCAACGCGACCTGGCCGGCGATGCTGAAACCGCTGGGCGTCGCCGTCGCGCTGGTCGGTCTGTTGCTGCTGCAGCCGGACTTCGGTTCCTCGACGCTGTTGCTGGCCATCACCGCCGGCATGCTGGTGCTGGGCGGAGTGAACCTGCCGCGCATGTCCGCGCCCGTGGTCATCGGCCTGCCGATCTTCGCCTTCATCGCCATCCTTGAGCCCTACCGGATGCGCCGCATCACCTCTTTCATGAATCCCTGGGAAGACCAGTTGGGTTCGGGCTACCAGCTCAGCAATGCGCTGATGGCGGTGGGTCGCGGCGAGTGGACCGGCGTGGGCCTGGGCGGCTCGGTGCAGAAACTGAACTACCTGCCCGAGGCACACACCGATTTCATCTTCTCGGTGATCGGCGAGGAACTCGGCTTCGTCGGCGTCTGCGCGGTGATCGCGCTGTACGCGCTGCTGGCGGGTCGTGCCTTCCATCTAGGCTTGCGCTGCGTGGAAATGCGTCGGCACTTCGCCGGCTACTGCGCCTTCGGCATCGCCTTGTGGATCAGCATGCAGAGCTTCGTGTCCATCGGCGTGAACCTGGGTCTGCTGCCGACCAAGGGCCTGACCCTGCCGCTGATTTCGTCTGGTGGTTCCAGCGTGCTGATGACCTGCGTGGCGATGGGATTGCTGTTGCGCGTGTCCTATGAATTGAACCGTGCCGAGCGCCAGGTCGCGTTGTTGCGCGGCGAAACCGTACCCGCCGCCGAACCGGCGGTCGAACCGGCGCCCGTTGCGACTGCGCCGCACAGCACGATGCGCGGTACCAGCCGTCTAAATTCGCGTGTCGAACCGACGTTCGAGAGGATCGCATGAGCGCATCGAACCACGCGCCGGTGATGATTCTGGCAGGCGGCACGGGCGGGCATATCTTCCCCGCACTCGCCGTGGCCAAGGTACTACGCGCGCGTGGTGTGCCGGTGACCTGGCTGGGTGCCAATGGCGCGATGGAAACGCGACTGGTTCCACAACACGATATTCCGCTGGACACCATCGCCATCTCTGCGGTGCGCGGCAAGGGCAAGCTGGCCCTGCTGGGCGCACCGCTGCGGGTGTTCAATGCGATCCGTAGTGCAGCGAAAGTTCTGCGCCAGCGCGCGCCGCGCGCGGTGGTGAGCTTCGGCGGGTTTGCTGCCGGCCCCGGTGGCATGGCCGCGCGCCTGCAAGGCCGTCCGCTGCTGGTGCACGAACAGAACCGCGCGCCGGGTTTCACCAACCGCGTACTGGCGAAATTCGCACGCCGCATTCTGACCGGTTTCCCGGGCAGTTTCCCCGCACGCGAGGAAGCGGTTGGCAATCCGGTGCGCGGCGAGATCGCTGCATTGCCGTTGCCTTCGCTGCGTCTGGCCGGCCGCACTTCGCCATTGAAACTGCTGGTACTTGGCGGAAGCCAGGGCGCGCGCGCATTGAACGCGGCGGTCCCCCAGGCGCTGGCCGCCTTGTCCGAATTCCCGATTGAAGTGCGCCACCAGTGCGGCGAGAAGATGCGCGACGAAGCGGTCGCCGCCTACGCACAGGCCGGCGTAAATGCCAGTGTCGAAAGCTTCATCGCCGACATGGCTCAGGCCTATGCCTGGGCGGACCTGGTGGTGTGCCGTTCCGGGGCTTCCACTCTGGCCGAATTGTGCGCGGTCGGCATCGGCAGCGTGCTGGTGCCATTCGCCGCCGCGGTCGACGACCACCAGACCAAGAACGCGATGTACCTGGTCGAGCGTGGCGCGGCCGTTCTGCTGAAGCAGGACGACCAGCTTGCCAGCCATCTGCAGCAAACGCTGCGCGAATTGACTGCTGATCCCGCGCGCCGCCTGGCCATGGCCGAGGCCGCACGTGCGCTGGCCAAGCCCGATGCCGCCGAACGCATCGCCGACATCATTCTCGAAGAATCAACCTTGGAACGCGCCGCATGATGATGGCCGCCGCACGCGAACGCCGCCTGCAACACACGGGTAACCTGGCCCAGGAATTCCGCCGCGTGCATTTCGTGGGCATCGGCGGTTCGGGCATGAGCGGTATCGCCGAAGTGCTGTGCACGCTGGGCTACGAAGTGTCGGGTTCCGACAACGCCGACAACGCGGCCACGCGCAGGCTGGTGTCGCTGGGTGCGCGGGTGATGCGTGGCCACAACGCTTCCAATGTGCTCGGTACCGATTGCGTGGTGGTCTCCAGTGCGATCAAGCACGACAACCCGGAACTGATGGAAGCGCGTTCGCAGCGCATTCCCATCGTGCCGCGCGCCGCGATGCTGGCTGAGCTGATGCGCTTCCGTCGCGGAATCGCCGTGGCCGGTACGCATGGCAAGACCACCACCACCAGCCTGACTGCGGCGGTCTTGAGTGAAGGCGGGCTGGATCCGACCTTCGTCATCGGCGGCCAGCTGCTCGCGGCCGGCGCCAACGCCAAGCTCGGCGATGGCCAGTGGCTGGTGGCCGAAGCCGACGAGAGCGACGGCAGCTTCCTGCGCCTGAATCCGTTGATGGCGGTCATCACCAATATCGATTCGGATCACCTGGAAAACTACGACAACGATTTCTCCAAAGTGCAGGCCGCCTTCGCCGAATTCCTGCAACGCCTGCCGTTCTACGGTCTGGCGGTGCTGTGCATCGACGATCCCGAAGTCGCTGCGCTGGCTGCGGACACGCCGCGCCACGTGATGAGCTACGGCTTTGCCAGCAATGCGGATGTGCGTGCCGAGAACGTGACCCAGGAAGCGGGCAGCATGCGTTTCACCCTGCGTCTGCCGGAAGACACGCAAGTGCAGGTGAAGCTGGCGCTGCCCGGTCGTCACAACGTGCAGAACGCGCTCGCGGCCGCCGCCATCGGCTGGCAGCTGGGCGTATCCCCGCAGGACATCGCCAACGCGCTGGAGAAATTCTCCGGCATCGGCCGACGTTTCAACGACCTGGGCGAGATCACCACGCCCAACGGCGCACGCGTGCAACTGGTCGACGATTACGGGCACCACCCGCGCGAGCTCGCCGCCGTCTTTGCGGCCGCACGCGGTGGCTGGCCGGACAAGCGCCTGGTGGTCGCATTCCAGCCGCACCGCTACAGCCGCACACGAGATCAGTTCGACGCGTTCGCGGCGGTGCTGTCGGAAGTGGATGCATTGGTGCTGAGCGAGGTCTATCCCGCGGGCGAAACACCCATCGCCGGGGCAGACGCCAAGTCGCTGGCGCGCGCGATCCGTGCGCGCGGCCGTAACGAACCTGTCGTGGTCAGTCAGGTATCCGAACTCTCTGCTGTCCTTCCCGACGTATTGCAGGACGGCGACCTGCTTTTGCTGATGGGCGCGGGCGATATCGGTTACGTCGCCCAACACCTTTCCACCCACGGTTTCGAGGCCGGCAAGACAGAATGAACGCGCAGGTGATTCCCGCACCCACCGTCAGCGATCCGACCGCGTTCGGACGCGTTGCCGTCTTGCTGGGCGGTACTTCCAGCGAGCGCGATGTCTCGCTGGATTCCGGCCGCAATGTGCTCGAAGCATTGCAGGCACGTGGCGTGAATGCGACCGCCGTCGACGGCGTGCGCGCGCTGACCGAAGCTTTGGTGCAGAAGAAGTTCGATCGCGTGTTCAACATCCTGCACGGCGGCGAAGGCGAGAACGGCGTGCTGCAAGGATTGCTGGAAGCCTTGGGCGTGCCCTATACCGGCTCCGGGGTGCTGGGCTCGGCATTGGCGCTGGACAAGATCCGCTGCAAGCAGGTGTGGATGTCGGTGGGCCTGCCCACACCCGCATATCGCAGGCTGGCCAAGGGCGACGATGTGCAGGCCGCCGCGCAGGCGATCGGGTTGCCGCTGATCGTGAAGCCTTCCTGCGAAGGTTCCAGCGTGGGCATCTCGCGCGTGGTCGAAGCAGGTGACCTGCCAGCGGCGCTGGAACTCGCTGCGCGCTATCCCGGCGAAATGCTGATGGAGCAGATGGTCATCGGCGACGAACTCACCGTACCCATCCTGGGCGACATGGCGCTGCCGTCCATCCGCATCGTGCCCAAGGGGCTGTGGTACGACTACCACGCCAAATACATCGCCGACGACACGCAGTATCTGTGTCCCGGCCTGGAAGGCGACGACGAGATCGAGATCAAGCGCATCGCGCTGGCCGCCTTCCGCGCGGCCGACTGCCGTGGCTGGGGCCGCGTCGACGTGATGCGCGACCGCACCACTGGCGATTTCTATCTGCTGGAGGTGAACACCGCTCCAGGCATGACCAGTCATTCGCTGGTGCCTAAAGCCGCGAAGCAGGCCGGGATCGATTTCGAAGAACTGTGCTGGCGGATTCTCGAAACGACGTTGCCGGAGGTGATCGGCCGATGAACGCGGCGCTGCGCATCTTCACCTGGCTACTGGCCCTGGCGCTGGTCGTCATGCCCGTGGTCGCGGTGATGAACGGCTGGATCGGCGCCGAGCGCTGGCCGCTGACCAAGCTGCGCGCGCATGGCGAGTTCAAGCGTGTCGATCCGGCGCAGTTGCGTGCGGTCGTGCTGCCGTACGCCAAACCCGGTTTCTTCGCGGTGCGCCTGCAGGACGCCAAGAACGCGGTCGAGAAGTTGCCGTGGGTCGACCGTGCGGAAGTGCGCAAGCGCTGGCCCGACGTGATCGAAGTGGAGATCGTCGAACACAAGCCGTTCGCGCGCTGGGGCGACAAGCGCCTGCTTTCGGAACAGGGCCGCCTGTTTCCGATTCCCAAGGACCTTTCGCTGGAAACGCTGCCGCAACTGGGCGGTCCGGATTCGCAGGTGCAGGAAGTGGTCGCACTGTACAACGAAGCGCGCGAGCTGTTCGCGCCGCTTGGTCTGCAGGTGAACGACGTGGTCATGGACCGCCGCGGCAGCTGGTCGCTGGCATTGAGCAATGGCACGCAGGTCGTGGTAGGTCGCGCCGATGCGCGTCCGCGACTGGCGCGCTTCGTGCGCATGCTGCCGCAGCTGCTGGCACGCAGCGCCGCGCCGCTGCAGCGCGCCGATCTTCGCTACACCAACGGTTTTGCATTGAGCTGGGCTGCGGAAAAGTCCGCGAGCGCCGTAGTACCCCCATCCCAACCTTCCCCCGCAAGCGAGGGAAGGGGTCAAACGCAGGCAGACACATGAATCGCAAGGGCGACAAATCGCTGATCGTCGGGCTCGACATCGGCACTTCCAAGGTCACCGCACTGGTCGGTGAATACTCGCCGGGCAATCCCATCGAAGTGATCGGCATCGGCTCGCACGAATCGCGCGGACTCAAGCGCGGCGTGGTCGTGGATATCGAATCCACGGTGCAGTCGATCCAGCGTGCGGTGGAAGAAGCCGAGCTGATGGCCGGTTGCGAGATCCGCTCGGTCTACGCGTCCATTTCCGGCGCGCATGTGCAATGCAAGAACTCGCCTGGCATCGTGCCGATCCGCGACGGCGAAGTGACCTGGGGCGATCTGGATCGCGTGCTGGAAGCGGCCAAGGCCGTAGCAATCCCCGCCGACCAGAAGATCCTGCATGCGATTCCGCGCGAATACGTGCTGGACGATTCGCAGGAAGGCATCCGCAATCCGGTCGGCATGACCGGCGTGCGCCTGGAGGTGCATGCGCACCTGGTGGTCTGCGCGCAGTCGGCCGCGGCCAACATCAGCAAGTGCGTGCAGCGCTGTGGCCTGCAGATCGATGACCTGATTCTTTCCTCGCTGGCCTCCAGCGTCGCGGTGCTGACCAGTGACGAGCGCGAGCTTGGCGTGGTGCTGGTGGACATGGGTGCGGGCACCACCGACCTGGCCGTGTTCGTGCAGGGCGCGATCTGCCATACCGCGTCGTTGCCCATCGCCGGCGACCACGTCACCAACGACATCGCGCACATGCTGCGCACGCCCACGCCAGAAGCCGAGCAGATCAAGGTGCGTTACGCCTGCGCGCTGGCGCAACTGGCGACGGCTGAAGAAAGCATCCAGGTGCCGAGCGTCGGCGATCGTCCGCCGCGCCGTCTGCCGCGTCATTCGCTGGCCCAGGCGGTGCAGGGACGTTACGAGGAAATCTTCGAGATGGTGCAGGCCGAATTGCGCCGTTCTGGTTTCGAGGAACTGGTCCGCGCCGGCATGGTGCTGACCGGTGGTGCGTCGAAGATGGAAGGCGTGGTCGAACTGGCCGAGGAAATGCTGCAGATGCCGGTACGCATCGGCATTCCGCAACACGTGACCGGCCTGGGCGAAGTGGTCGGCAATCCGGTGCATGCCACCGGCGTGGGCCTGCTGCTGATGGGCAGCCAGATCGAGCATCCGCGGCGTCCGTCCTTGCCCTTGGGCAAGACCGGATCGCTGTTCAACAAATTGAAGAACTGGTACCGCGGCGAGTTCTGACGCGGCGGAGAGGTGAAGCGCATCCGCGATGGCGCGGGTGGGTGAGGCGGGAAGGGAATAACGGGAATTGAGCAACAACCCGATTGATTAGACACACAACATAACTATTAAGAGGACATGGACATGGCACATTTCGAACTGGTTGAAAGGATGGCTCCCAACGCGGTGATCAAGGTCATCGGCGTGGGCGGCGGCGGCGGCAACGCGGTCGCGCACATGGTCAGCAGCAGCGTGGAAGGCGTGGAATTCGTCACCGCCAACACCGACTCGCAGGCCATCAACAACTGCGGGGCCAAGACCCAGCTGCAGCTGGGCGGCAACGTCACCAAGGGCCTGGGCGCAGGCGCCAATCCCGAAGTCGGTCGCCAGGCCGCGCTGGAAGACCGCGAGCGCATCATCGCCGCACTCGACGGCGCCGACATGGTGTTCATCACCGCCGGCATGGGCGGCGGCACGGGCACTGGCGCAGCGCCGGTCGTGGCGCAGCTGGCCAAGGAGATGGGCATCCTGACCGTCGCCGTGGTCACCAAACCATTCCCCTTCGAAGGTCGCCGCCGCATGCAGGTGGCACTGAAGGGCATCGAGGAACTCAGCCATCACTGCGATTCGCTGATCACCATTCCCAATGAAAAGCTGATCACCGTGCTGGGCCGCAACGCGACCATGATCCAGGCCTTCCGCGCCGCCAACGACGTGCTGCTCGGCGCCGTGCAGGGCATCGCCGATCTGATTGTGCGTCCGGGCCTGATCAACGTGGACTTCGCCGACGTGCGCACCGTGATGAGCGAAATGGGCCTGGCGATGATGGGCACCGGTTCGGCACGTGGCGACGACCGCGCTCAGGCGGCGGCCGAAGCGGCCATCCAGAACCCGCTGCTGGACGACGTCAACCTGTCCGGCGCCAACGGCATCCTGGTCAACATCACCGCCGGTCCGGACTTCACCATGGCCGAGTTCGACGAAGTGGGCCGCACCATCGAAGGTTTCGCTGCCGAAGACGCGACCGTGGTCCTGGGCACCGTGCTTGATCCCGACATGCAGGACGAAGTCCGCGTGACCGTGGTCGCGACCGGCCTCAACCGAACCGCTGCGGCACGTGCGCCGATCGGCCGCGATGGCGGCGTCAATCTGCGCGAGCCGATGCGCGCGCCGATCAAGCTGGTCCGCGACGGCACTACCGGCATGGCCTATGACGCCAACGCCGGCATGGATCCGGTTGCCGGGGCAGTGGGTGGCCTGGGCCTGCGTCGTGGCAGCGCCGAACCGGCTTCGTCGCCTGCCGCCACACCTGCGGTCGCCGATCTGCCGGACTACCTGGATATCCCGGCTTTCCTGCGCCGCCAGGCCGACTGATGAAGATTGGGCAAGTCGGCTGCTTCGCAGCCTGTAAAGGGTAAAGCCGCGCGCCTTCGGCGTGCTGCCAGTGGAGCGAAGCTTGCTCCTACTGACTCTTTGCAGGTGGTGAAGCCGCCAACTTCCCAGCCCGTGCAAGCGGGCGACTTTACGTACTGCCATGTCCTTTTGCTGCCGGGCCTGTTCGGCCCGGCAGGTTTTTCGCTCATCCTCCGGTCGGCGGCATTGTTTCAGCCGTGAGACAGACCGATTCTTCCGTTAAGATTCAGGCACCTGCGTGTTAACCTCGCGGTCCGTTTCATCCCCAGAGCCACCCCTCCTCACCCATGACCCAGCAGCGCACGCTCAAGAATGTGATCCGCGCTACCGGCGTGGGATTGCATAGCGGGGAAAAGGTCTACATGACCTTGCGTCCTGCCCCGGTCGACAGCGGCATCGTTTTCCGCCGCGTGGATCTGGACCCGGCGGTGGAAATTCCGGCCAATGCCGAACTGGTCAGCGAGACCACTCTGTGCACGGGTCTGAGCCGTGACGGCGCCAAGGTGATGACCGTCGAACATCTGATGTCGGCGATGGCCGGCCTGGGTGTCGACAATGCTTATGTGGAACTGTCCTCGGCCGAGTTGCCGATCATGGACGGTTCCGCCGGTCCTTTCGTGTTCCTGCTGCAGTCCGCCGGCGTGGTCGAACAGAACGCCGCAAAGCGTTTCATCCGCATCCTGCATCCGGTGGAAGTGCGCGACGGCGACAAGATCGCCCGTTTCGTGCCGTACGAAGGCTTCAAGGTCGGCTTCACCGTGCAGTTCGACCATCCCATGATTCCGGCATCGCAGTCGCGCGCCGAGATCGATTTCTCCACCGCCGCCTACACCAAGGAAGTCGCGCGCGCGCGCACCTTCGGGTTCATGCGCGATCTGGAATACATGCGCGAACGCAATCTGGGTTTGGGCGGTTCGATGGACAACGCCATCGTGCTGGACGAATTCCGCGTGCTCAATGACGACGGTCTGCGCTACGCCGACGAGTTCGTGCGCCACAAGATCCTGGATGCCATCGGCGATCTCTACCTCGCTGGCCACGCCATTCTGGGTGCCTACGAGGGCTTCAAGTCGGGCCATGCGCTGAACAACAAGCTGGTGCGCGCGCTCATGGCCGAGCGGTCGGCGTGGGAAGAAGTGACCTTCCCTACCGATGCCCAGCCCGGCCCGGTGACTTACGGAACGCCGGCCCTCGCTACCTGAACGACAATCCGCCGCCCAGGCTGGCGCAATCGCCGGAACTGTGAACCTCAAACGTTCCCGTGCCGTGAATTCACAATAAATTAACTTTTAGCTAACGAACGCATTGCCCTTCGTGGGTAACATGCTTTGGCCTGTGCGCGCCCGATTCAACGTCTGGCTCGGCCGCCCCGGTGTGCAGGATAGGGCTTTTGCCCATCCGATCCGGCGGAGTCCGGATCGTCCAAGGATGCCAAGGCGGCTTTTAGCGCACTGCGCGAAGCTTCCGACATGGGTTTGACCGCAAGTCCGGCCGGCTCTGGCCGCTGGAAAGGTGCAGTCGTAGTCTTCGCAACCACTTCGGTGGCTGCAAACCCGATGGATCGGGCCGAGTTGATCAGTTCAGGTGCGGCAAGGCGCAGTTTGGCGTGCCACACCGGGGAATCGACGATAAAAACGAGTTTTCCGCCGGTCACGTTCCCCAGTTTGCAATGAGGGGCCAGGGCAGGCGGCAGACAGGGGCGAAGTTGCTGTTCCAGCGCGTCGAGCCACAAGGCCCTGCGCACCGGGTCGGTGGCGGCATCCGACATCGCAGCCTGCAAGGCGGGCTGTGGGGATGAAGCACGACGCGGTTGGGACTTCGAATCAGACATCGGTATCCATGACTTTCAAGACCATCGTAAACAATTCACGTGCCGGGCTGGCTCATTTCAAGGCCAGCAAGTCCTATCAGGCCCGGGTCTTCATTCATTCGCGTCCGCTGGCCGCTGCCGGCATCCTACTCGTCGCTGGCCTGGCGCTTGGTATTGCCGGCCGCAGCGTCGCCGGCATGGCCCAGGTCTCGCTGCTGCAGGCCAAGGCCGAACGCCAGCAGGTCGAACTGGACAAGGTCCGTCGCGGCGCCCAGCAGGAAGTCAACGCCATGGCCGCGCGCCTTGGCGAGCTGCAGGCCCAGGCCAACCGCCTCAATGCGCTGGGCGAACGCCTCACCCGCGTGGGCCAGCTGCAGGACGGCGAGTTCGATTTTGATGAGCCGGTCGGCATCGGCGGCAACGACAAGGCCTACGACATGGCGCCGCAGGCGCTCAATGCCGGCGTCACCCAGCTCGAACGCCAGTTCGCCGCCTCCGGCAAGCAGCTTTCCGTGCTGGAAGCGCTGCTGTTCAATCGCGAACTGGACAAGAACGCCACGCCTTCGCGCATGCCGATCGCCAACAGCTACATCACCTCCGGCTTCGGCGGCCGCGCCGATCCGTTCGGCGGCGGCGGCCAGAACCACAAGGGCATCGATTTCAAGGCGCGCGTGGGCGATCCGGTCCTGGCCGTGGCCGATGGCGTGGTCAGCTTCGCCGGGGTCAAGGGCGGTTACGGAAACGTGGTCGACGTGGACCACGGCAACGGCTATGTCACCCGCTACGCGCACAACTCGCGTCTGGTGGTAAAGGTGGGCGATCTGGTCCGCGTGGGCCAGGAAGTCGCCAAGGCCGGCTCTACCGGTCGCTCCACCGGCGCGCACGTGCACTTCGAAGTCTGGGAAAACGGCAACGTGGTCAACCCGCGCAAGTTCCTGGGCGAAGGCCCGACCCCGGTCGGGAAGATCAAGCGGGGCTGAGGCCAGGTCGGGGCTATGTCCCCGACACACGGATGCTGCGCTTCATGCGCGTCGGGGGCGTAGCCCCGACCTACTTGATTCATCGGGTCCCGCCCCAAGCTACAATGGTGTGTTGCCAACAGGGCGCATTGCGCCCTGTTTCGTTTTGGGCGGCGGGAAGCGGGCTCGGAGAGCCGCCGACTGCGCCCGACGCTCCTTTCAATTCCGGTTCTCTACTCAATGATCAACAGTCTGCTCACCCGTGTCTTCGGTAGTCGCAACGAACGCCTGCTCAAGCAGCTCCAACGCAGCGTCGGCAAGATCAACGCACTGGAACCGGAGCTGGAACAGCTTTCCGACGAGGCCCTGAAGGCCAAGACCCCCGAATTCCAGAAGCGCATCGCCGAGGGCGAAGCGCTGGACAAGATCCTGCCGGAAGCCTTCGCCGTCTGCCGCGAAGCCTCGCGCCGCGTGCTGGGCATGCGCCATTACGACGTGCAGCTGATCGGCGGTATGGTGCTGCACCTGGGCAAGATCGCCGAAATGCGCACCGGCGAAGGCAAGACGCTCGTTGCCACCTTGCCGACTTATCTCAACGCGCTGGAAGGCAAGGGCGTCCACGTCATCACCGTCAACGATTACCTGGCGCGCCGCGACGCCGCGTGGATGGGCAAGCTGTACGGCTGGATGGGACTGACCGTAGGCGTGGTGTATCCGGGTATGCCGCACAGCGACAAGCGCGAGGCCTATGCGGCCGACATCACCTACGGCACCAACAACGAATTCGGCTTCGACTACCTGCGCGACAACATGGCGATGTCGAAGGAAGACCGCTACCAGCGCGGTCTGCACTACGCCATCGTCGACGAAGTCGACTCCATCCTGATCGACGAAGCGCGTACACCCCTCATCATCTCCGGCCCGGCCGACGATTCGCCGGAACTCTACATCCGCGTCAACCGCATCGTGCCCAAGCTGACCAAGCAGGAAACCGAGGACGGCGAAGGCGATTACTGGGTCGACGAGAAGGGCAAGCAGGTCCATCTGTCGGAAGCGGGTATGCAGCACGCCGAGGAACTGCTGCGCGAAGCCGGCATCCTGGCCAGCGAAGACGACAGCCTGTACGGCGCCAACAACCTGAGTGTGGTCCACCATCTCAACGCGGCGATGCGCGCCAACGCCATCTACCAGCGCGACGTCGATTACATCGTGCGCGATGGCGAAGTGGTGATCGTCGACGAATTCACCGGCCGCACCCTGACCGGGCGCCGCTGGTCCGACGGCCTGCACCAGGCGGTCGAAGCGAAGGAAGGCGTGCCGGTCCAGCGCGAAAACCAGACCCTGGCCAGCATCACCTTCCAGAACCTGTTCCGCATGTACAAGAAGCTGTCCGGCATGACCGGTACGGCCGACACCGAAGCCTTCGAATTCCAGAGCATCTACGGCCTGGAAGTGATCGTCATCCCGACCAACCGCCCGACCGTGCGCAAGGATTCGCCCGACCAGGTGTTCCTCAACCGCAACGGCAAGTTCAACGCGGTGCTGGCCGATATCCAGGACTGCTACGCGCGCGGCCAGCCGGCGCTGGTGGGCACCACGTCCATCGAGACCTCCGAGTTGCTGTCCGAACACCTGCGCAAGGCCGGCGTGCCGCACGAAGTGCTCAATGCCAAGCAGCACGAACGCGAAGCCCAGATCGTGGCCAACGCCGGCATGCCCGGCGCCATCACCATCGCCACCAACATGGCCGGCCGCGGTACCGACATCGTGCTGGGCGGTTCGCTGGACGCGGCGTTGGAACAGCTGCCCGAAGACGCCACCGATGCCGACCGCGCCAAGGTCAAGGCCGACTGGCAGATTCGCCACGACCAGGTGAAGGCCGCCGGTGGTCTGCACATCGTCGGCACCGAACGCCACGAATCGCGCCGCATCGACAACCAGCTGCGCGGCCGTTCCGGTCGCCAGGGCGACCCGGGTTCCTCGCGTTTCTACCTGTCGCTCGAAGACAACCTGATGCGCATCTTCGCCAGCGACTGGGTGCAGAAGGCGATGAAGCTGATCGGCATGAAGGAAGACGACGTCATCGAGGACAAGCTGGTCAGCCGGCAGATCGAGAAGGCGCAGCGCAAGGTCGAAGCGCACAACTTCGACATCCGCAAGAACCTGCTCGATTTCGACGACGTCAACAACGACCAGCGCAAGGTGATCTATTCGCAGCGCGATGAGCTGCTGGAAGCCGATTCGGTCAAGGAGAACATCGAAGGGATCCGTGGCGACGTGGTCGAGGATCTGGTCGCCAAGTTCGTGCCGCCCAATTCCATCGACGAGCAATGGGATCTGGCGGGACTGGAACAGGAGCTGGCGGTGGAAGCCGGCCTGACCCTGCCGGTCACGCGCTGGCCGCAGGAAACCGAAGAGCTGGACGCCGAGACGATCAGCCGCCGCGTGCAGGACGCGATGGCCGCGCACTTCGAGGAAAAGGAAACCCAGCTGGGCGACGAGACCATGCGTTCGCTGGAGAAGCACATCATGCTCACCGTGCTCGACAAGAGCTGGAAAGAGCATCTGGCCAGCATGGATTACCTGCGCCAGGGCATCCACCTGCGCGGCTATGCGCAGAAGCAGCCCAAGCAGGAATACAAGAAGGAAGCCTTCGAGCTGTTCTCCGACATGCTGGAGAAGGTCAAGCGCGAAGTGATCACCATCCTGGCGCGCGTGCGCATCCGCAGCGAAGAGGAAGTGGCTGCGCTGGAAGCCGAGGAACGCCGCGTCGCTGCGGCCCGCGACCAGATGCTGCAGTTCCAGCATCAGGAAGCCGGTGGCTACAGCGCCGACGAGGAAGCGGCCGAAGTCGAAGCCGCGCAACTCGGTTTCTCGCCGGTGGTGCGCGACGGCCCCAAGGTCGGCCGCAACGATCCCTGCCCCTGCGGCAGCGGCAAGAAGTTCAAGCACTGCCACGGCCAGCTGACCTGAGCCCGGCATCGGCGCGCACCCCGCGCCGATGCAACGCCTCTGTAGGAGCTGCGTAAGCTGCGACGCGTATCGGTGAATAAACCGCGTCGCCTCCGTCAGCCAATCCAGGTCGCAGCTTACGCAGCTCCTACAGGGCAGGTGGATTTGCGTTGAACGCCCGATTCCCGGCAAAGTCCGGGCATGGCTCCTCCCTTGCGCTTCATTCATGTCATAGCCGCCGTCATCACCGACGTGCGCGGCCGCATCCTGCTGGCGCGCCGCACCGACGGCCGTGATCTCGCCGGCCTGTGGGAATTTCCCGGTGGCAAACGCGAACCAGGCGAATCCCCGGAACAGGCCCTCGTGCGCGAACTGCAGGAAGAACTGGGCATCACCGTCCAGGTCGGCGCGCCGCTGATCAACGTGCCTCAGGAATACCCGGATAAACGCCTGCATCTGGATGTGCGCCACGTCACCGCGTGGACCGGAGTGCCACGTGGTCTCGAAGGCCAGGCGCTGGCATGGATCGCCCCCGACAAGTTGCCCAGCTACAACATGCCCCCCGCCGACCGTCCCGTGGTCGCCGCCCTGCGCCAGCCCGACCGCTATCTGGTCACCCCGGAACCGGGCGATGACGATGCAGCGTGGCTGGCGGCGTTGGAAGCGGCATTGCAGGCAGGCGTGCAGCGCGTGCAGTTGCGTGCTCCCGGCCTCCAGACGCAACCGCGCTGGCGCGCGCTGGCCACCTCGGCCGTGGACCTGTGCCGAAAACACCACACCGACGTGCTGATCAACGGCAACCTGGACCTGGCCCGCGAACTCGGTACCGGCCTGCATCTGCGCGCCAGTCAACTGCGCGATTTCTCCACGCGTCCGCTCGATTCCGGAATGTGGTTGGCCGCGTCCTGCCACGACCGCGAAGACCTGCTGCGCGCCCAGGCGCTGGGCTGCGATTTCGCCGTGCTCGGCAGCGTGCAGCCCACCGCCAGCCATCCGCACGGCCCCACCCTGGGCTGGGAGGCGTTCGCCACCCTGCGCGAATCCGTTTCGCTCCCCATCTACGCCATCGGCGGCCTGTCGCCCGACGACCTCCCCCAGGCCCGCCAACACGGCGCCCAGGGCATCGCCGCCATCCGCGCGCTGTGGCCAAAGGACAGCACCGCAAACCCGTAGAGGGTTCCTGTCCGCGAGCCCATGCCCCATCCCTGTAGGAGCGGGCCCTGCCCGCGACGCTTTTGGCTTGGTGCACACCGAAAGGCGTCGCGGGCAGGGCCCGCTCCTACAGGAGTTTCCTTACGATCTACAGGAAATCATGCCGATGGCGTGACGCGTGCATCAGGTTTATTTTCGGCAGATGCAAGATGCGCGCGGAAGGAAAACGAAAGGTCATTGCGATTTGCGGCAGGGACGTAGATCGCTGCCGCATCACATCTACCACGTCACAGCGAGTACCCGCGCACGCCAATCGTTCTTTGCCGATCCCCACGCGGCGGCGGTTACCTCGCGCTGTTTTATCGAAACCACGCTCTTAGGTGACGCAACACTTTTGGCTTGGGTATTGATGCCCGACCATGTGCATTGGTTATTGCAATTGGGTTCTTGCGACGCGCTGGACATTGTGGTGAGTCGACTAAAATCCGCCACCGGACGTAAAGCGAACAGGGCGCTTGGTCGGCAGGGACGATTGTGGGAAGTCGCCTACCACGACCGAGCGATTCGTTCTGACCAGGCGATCATTGATGTGGCGCGGTATATCGTCGCCAACCCGTTGCGTGCCGGTCTGGTCGCCAACATTGGCGATTATCCGTATTGGAATGCAATCTGGTTGCCATGAGCCAACCATCGAATTGCAGTAACGCCTTGCGATATCCCTGTAGGAGTGGGCCCTGCCCGCGACGCTCTTGCTCGGTTGTATCACGCCAAAGGCGTCGCGGGCAGGGCCCGCTCCTACAGGGGATGCGAATCTGGGACAGGGTCATGGCCGAGACTGGCGGCCAGGGCCAGGTAGCGTGCGTGCAGCGTTTCGGCGGCGGTGGCCAGGTGGGATAGGGTGGCGTCGTTGACCACTATGTCGTCGGCCAGCGCTAGGCGTTGGGCGCGGGTGGCTTGGGCGGCGATCATGCGCAGGGCGAGGGGTTCATCAATGCCGTCGCGTTGCATCAGTCGTGCTTGTTGAGTGGCGGGTGGGGCATCCACCACCAGGATCCGGTGCAGCCACGGGTAGGCGGCGCGGCCGCCGCCTTCGGCCAGTAGCGGAATCGCGGCGATGGCGTAGGGGCTGTCGGCGGCCAGACATTGTTCGTGCAGGCGAACGCGGATGACCGGGTGCAGGATCGCTTCCAGCGTGCGCCGTGCCTCATCGTCACCGAAGACCTTCGCACGCAGCCCCGCGCGGTCCAGCCTGCCGTCGGCGGTCAGCACCGAGGGTCCGAACGCAGCCACCACGGCAGCCAAGGCGGGTTGTCCGGGTTCGACAATCTGGCGGGCGATCAGGTCGGCATCGGCGACGAAGATCCCGCGCGCGGTGAATTTGCGTTCCAGGGCGCTCTTGCCCGAGGCGATGCCGCCGGTCAGTCCGATGAAGTAGTTGCTCATGCCGGCATTATGGTGGGACGTATACCGAACATGTAGGCGATTGTAGGAGCGGGCCCTGCCCGCGACGCTCTTGCTTGTACGCATCACGCCAAAAGCGTCGCGGGCAGGGCCCGCTCCTACAGGGGCATATCTTTGGAAAATACGCGAGACCGGTCGCGGGCAAGGCCCGCTCCTACAAGCTCAGCGCAGGCCGGCGAATTTCAGGTAGGCGTCGATCATCTGCTCGCCCCAGAAGAAGACCACCCAGCCGGCGATGGCCAGGTAGGGGCCGAAGGGGATGGGCGTGGCGCGGTCGCGGCCCTTGGTGGCCAGCCAGACCGAACCGATCACCGCCCCGACCACCGATGACAGCAGGATGATGGGCAACACGCCTTTCAGCCCGCACCAGGCGCCCAGCGCGGCCAGCAGCTTGAAATCGCCGTGGCCCATGCCTTCCTTGCCGGTCAGCTGCTTGAACAGCCACCACACCGACCACAACGACACATACCCGGCTATCGCGCCCAGCACCGCCGTCTTGGGCACCACGTACAGATTTTCCAGGCTGGCGATCAGTCCCAGCCACAGCAGCGGCAGGGTCAGCTGGTCGGGCAGCAGTTGCGTGCGCAGGTCGATGCCGGACAGCGCCACCAGGAAGCAGCTCAACAGCGCCGCGCCAAAGCCCTGCCAGCCGAAGCCGAAGCGCCAGACCGAGGCCACTACCAGCACGGCGGTCAGCAGTTCCACCAGCGGGTACTGCAGCGAGATGCGCTTGCCACTGTGGCGCGACTTGCCGCGCAGCATCAGGTAGCTCAGCACCGGGATGTTTTCCCACCACGACAGACGCGTACCGGTGTCCGGGTCGTGCGAGGGTTCAATCACGATGCCCGGCGGCGGCGGGTCGTAGATCTCGGGCAGCGCCAGGATCTCGGTGGCGTCGCGCTTCCACTGCCATTCCAGGCGCCGCGGCAGGCGCAGGATCACCACGTTGAGGAAGCTGCCTACCAGCAGGCCCAGGCCGGCCGCGAGCGGATACCCCAGTGCGGGGTTCTGGTCCAGGAATGCCATGCAGTCAGCTGATCGTCATCGCCAGCTTGAAGATGGGCAGGTACATGCCGATCACCATGCCGCCGACCAGGATGCCGATCACCACCATGATCATCGGTTCGATCAGGCTGGCCAGTGCGTCCACCGCATTGTTCACTTCCTGCTCGTAGTATTCGGCCACCTTGAACAGCATCGCGTCCAACGCACCGGCCTCCTCGCCGATGGCGGTCATCTGGATGACCATGTGCGGGAAAAGGTTGGTCTGCTTTAGTGCCATATTGACGGCGTAACCCACAGCTACGTCGTCGCGCACGCGGAACACGGCCTTCTCGTACACCGTGTTGCCGGTGGCGCCAGCCACGGTGTCCAGCGCTTCGACCAGCGGCACGCCGGCCTTGAAGGTCACCGCCAGCGTGCGTGCAAAACGGGCGATGGCAGAGTTGTGCATGATTTCGCCGACCACTGGGATTTTCAGGATCAATTTATCCAGGAAGTGCTGGAGCGGAAGCGACCGCTTCTTGAAGTAGATGAACGCGGATATCGCGCCCACGATCCCTATGAGGATAGGCAACCACCATGACACCATGAACCTTGATGCGTTGACGATAAGCTGAGTGAAAGCAGGTAGATCAGCACCGAAGTTTTTGAAGGTCTCCTCGAATTGCGGCACCACGAAGATCAACAGGATGCCGCTAACGATTAGTGCCACGGCGATGGTCATGGCTGGGTAGAACAGCGCCTTCTTGATCTTGCCCTTCAGCGCTTCCAGATTCTCCTTGTAGTCGGCGATGGTGGATAGCACCTCTTCCAGTACACCGGCGCCTTCGCCCGCCCGCACCAGGTTGCGGTACAACTCGTCGAACTGGACCGGGTGCTTGGCGATCGCTTCATACAGCGAGGAGCCACCCTCGATGTCCGAGCGCAGCTCGCCCACCATCTTCTTCATGCGCGCGTTCTTGTGCCCGTCGCCGATGATCTCTAGCGACTGCACGATCGGCACGCCGGACTTCATCATCGTCGCCAGCTGGCGGCTGAAGAAGGCGATTTCCTTGGCGGTGATGGTCTTGCCAGCGGCGCCGAACAGCGGCTTGGGCTTGGGCTTGACCACGGTCGGGGTGATGCCCAGCTTGCGCAGCTCGGCGCGCAACAGGTTGGCGCTCTTGGACTGCTGCTCGCCCTTCATCTTGACGCCGCGTTTGTCTGCGCCTTCCCAGACAAACAACGACATCTGGTTGGTGGCGCGGTCGACTACCACGGACTTCTTTGCAGCGCTACGGGTTGCGGCCATCTCTTATCCCCTTATCCGGCATCCCCACGCCGGGCAATGATGACCGCATGGTAGCGTTTTCCTGCGCGCAGGGGTATTTGCCACTGTGACGGCCTGCCGGGTTTTGAAATGCCCTTGTAGGAGCTGCGTAAGCTGCGACCCCGACAATTAGCTGGCACCTGGCAAATTCAGGTTGTCCGCCCGGTGGGTTGCAGCTTACGCAGCTCCTACACAAGCGGGTGGGGTTCAATCCTTGGTGACGCGGTTGATCTCGGCCAGGCTGGTCACGCCTTGGCGCACCTTCATCAGCGCCGACTGGCGCAGGTCGCGTACACCAGCCCTCTTGGCGGCTTCGGCGATTTCCATGGCGTTACCGCCTTCCAGCACGATGGCGGCGATGGCGTCGTTCATCGGCATCACCTGGTAGATGCCGCTGCGGCCCTTGTAACCGGCCGTGCATTCGTCGCAACCCACGGCCTCGTACACGGTGAAGCCGGTCTTGACCTCGTCCTCGGTGAAGCCTTCGGCCAGCAGCGCGTGCGCCGGCAGATCGACCGGGCGCTTGCAGTTGTTGCACAGGCGGCGGGCCAGGCGCTGGGCGATGACCAGGGTCACCGAGCTGGTGATGTTGTAGGGGGCAATGCCCATGTTCATCAGGCGCGCGATGGTTTGTGGCGCATCGTTGGTATGCAGTGTGCTGAGCACCATGTGGCCGGTCTGCGCGGCCTTGATGCCGATCTCTGCGGTTTCCAGGTCGCGGATTTCGCCGACCATGATCACGTCCGGGTCCTGGCGCAGGAAGCTGCGCAGCGCCGCGGCGAAGGTCATGCCGCGCTTCACGTTCATCTGAACCTGGTTGATTCCGGGCACGCGGATTTCCACCGGGTCCTCGACCGTGCTGATGTTGCGCTGGTCGTCGTTGAGGATGTTCAGCGCCGTGTACAGCGACACGGTCTTGCCGCTGCCGGTAGGGCCGGTCACCAGCACCATGCCGTAGGGCTTCTGTACCGCATTCACGAACAGGTCGCGCTGATCGTCTTCGTAGCCCAGCTTCTCGATGCCCAGCTTGGCCGCGCTGCCGTCCAGGATGCGCAGGACGATCTTCTCGCCAAACAGCGTGGGCAGCGTGCTCATGCGGAAGTCGATCTGCTTGGTCTTGCTGAGGTTGAGCTTGATACGCCCGTCCTGCGGTACGCGCTTTTCGGCGATGTCCAGCTGGGCCATGACTTTCAGGCGCGCGGCGATGCGCGGGTTCAGCTTTACCGGTGCCTTGGCCACTTGCTTGAGGATGCCGTCGATGCGCAGGCGCACGCGGTAGTCGTTCTCGTAGGGTTCGAAATGGATGTCGGACGCGCCTTTCTTGATCGCGTCGATCAACACCTTGTTGACGAACTTGACCACCGGGGTATCGTCGCCCTTGGCGTCGATCCCGCTTTCGGAGGCGCCGCCTTCCTCATCGGTGCCGATCTCCAGGTTGTCCAGGCCCTCGTCGTCATCCCCGAAACCGGACATGGCCTCCGAGGCGCTACCCCACTGTTCCAGCGCACGGCGCAGGGAATCATCGTCGACCAATATCGGTTCCACCACCAGATTGGTATGGAACTTGATCTCGTCCAGCGCATGGGTGCGGGTGGGATCGGACACGCCTACGAACAGTCGATTGCCGCGCTTGAACAGTGGCAGTACCTGGTGCTTCTGCAGCAGATCTTCGCTGACCAGCTTGATGGCGCTCTGTGCAGGGTCGAAGGCATTCACGTCCAGCAAGGGCATGCCGAATTCGATAGCATTGGCTGCGGCCATTTGCGGTGAGGTCACCAGACGCTTATCGGAAATCCATTGCGCCAGCGGCAGCTTGGCCGAGGCGGCGTCGGCCATGGCCGTGCGGGCAGCGGCCTCATCCAGGGAGCCGTCCTGCACCAGGCGTCGGGCAATGCCGGTGATACCGACCAGATTGGCGTTGCTGGCAATTACAGCGTTCATTGCGAATTCCTCTGTACGGCGTCTAGCTCATCCAATGCACGCAAGAACCAGGCCAGTTGGGACTGTACCGGATACTGCCCGTTCCAGGCCAAATGTAGTTGTAATAAGTACCGATATCGGTCACAAACCGACTTAAGCCAGCTGCACTTTGAGTCACTGCTCCCGTATTATCAGGGCGCTACTCATTACCTCACGACGCCAGAGGCGTAAGTCATCAGGACTGACACGGTTGATGAGGTTGTCGCGTTCTCCTGGATCGGCGGCAACGTCGAATATGTATTCTTGGCCGCTGAATATATCTTTCCAATACTTCATCATGCGCCCCGGTGTGCCGGGATCATAAACGCCAACGAGAGACGATTGTTGAAAATGAATCATGCGAGGTGAGATTCTTTCCTGTAAAGCGACACCTTGCCAAATAGAAGGCCCAGAGATGCCTAGTTCATTCAATATTGTCGGTGCAACATCTATTTGCGATGCAGGTGTGTACGCATCCACCAGCCTTTCCGTATACCCATACCGGATCAATACCAATGGGATGCGTAAACTCCCTTCATGCACGCCATTGGCGTGACGTAGCTGCCCATGCTCTCCGAGCATTTCTCCGTGATCACCGGTGATCACGACCAGGGCATGGCGCAAGTAACCCTTTTCCTCCAGTTGCGTTAGCAGCATGCTGACCGTCTGATCAAACTGGGATGTGCCGTTGTCGTAGTAGTTAATGGCCTCACGCAAGTCATCGCGCGTCGGTGTCATGCCATCTGGCCACCGATAGTAGTTGGTAAAGGGAGTGAAGCGGTTGGCGGACGTATTGCGAAGCCCTAAACCATGGGTAGACATCAAATGGAACTGGAACATGACTGGCTGTGCAGAATCATGAGCGGGCAGAAGAGCAACGTGGTCGGTGACCAATCTGTCATCATTCATGTAACGAATTTTTTGGCTGCTGCCATCGAAATAGCTGTCGACGCTACCGTAGACATCTTTCAAGCCATAAAAATTGGTGTGGTCCCCCCCCAAAATCATATGTACCGCGTAACCATTCCGCCTGAGTATTTCGTGCAGAGTGATCGGTTTACCTGGCATAGCATGTAGCGGCCGCGAGCTGGCTAGGGCCAGCAGGCCGCAAGTAGATTCGGCACATGCCGAGCGCACCTCCCGGAAGGTAGTGGATTGCCGAGAACGCGTAATTTTATCAAGCAGGGGGGTGGTGTTGCGCGAGTAGCCGTAAAGGCTCATATGATCAGCGCGCAACGCGTCACCTACGATCAGTATCACGTTGCGATTTTTATCCGGATTAGTAGCAAGGTATGAACTTCTCGCTGCCGTTTCTGCATGATCCAAAGTAGCAGTGCCGCTGAAGTTATGGCTTTGCAATTGCGGGCCAGCCCTGTTCGGGAAAAGGCTTAGGCTCAGTGGTTCCTGTTGCGCTGCGGACGGGAAGCTTATGAACTTCGCGACTTGTAGCGCAGAGGCAGACCCCAGCAGTAGCACTACTAACACGTTCATCGAAATCGAAAATCGTTGCGAAACGCACGCTGCCCAGTCATGCGGCGCCAACCAACGATACGCAGCTAGGGTGGGCAGTACGACAACCACCACGAATGCCAATGGTAGCAGCCAGGCGGGCAGCCCCAAGGTATCCATTAAATAGCCTGATTGCAGCGCGTAGGTCTTTACTAAAGGCCAGGTTGTCACCCGGCCCCAAGACGACAGCCCAATCAGGATCAACGCATACCACATTGCCAGCATGACCCATGGCAGTGCGATCAGGATGGCGGCGATCCATCGGCGCGGAATTAGTGCGGGCATCCAACGGGCGTTCGCGATCCGCATACACACAACGCCAAGCCATGCCATGGCTACCAATAGGAGGTGCGGCGCGATAGCGGAATCCGGCGCATTGTAGTGGCCCACATAGAGCCATAGGAATGTAGAAACAAGGGCCGGCCAAAAGATCAGCTCAAGCAATAGATTGCGAGCCCAATTTTCAGCGCCGCGTTTAGGCATTTCGTATCACTACCAGTTTCGATAGTCCAAACATATTGACCGATTCAACCTTTTCCACCTGCCAATCGTAAGGCAGGATGTGCTTTGCATAGTCAAAATCGGAACGAAAACCGATACGGTCGGCGATCGATTTCACCATGTGTTCCAGGAGCCACCAGAAACGGCTTCCGCTGAAATGGTTGACGATGACAATATGGCCATCGGGCTTGCAGACGCGCCGCAACTCGGAAATCAGCCGTTGTGGGTTTGGCGTGACTGAAAGGACATAGGGAACTGTGACGCAATCAAAGCTGTGGTCAGCGAAGCGCAAATGTTCGGCGTCCATAGCATGTAGGGAAATTCTATGCGAAGCCAGTTTGCTTGCTTGCGCTTGGGCACGAACCAGCATTTCGGGTGAGAGATCTATCCCGGTGATCATGGACTCCGGAGAATAATGTTGCAGTGCGAGCCCCGTGCCTACACCTACCTCCAATAACGTTGTTGGATTCAGGCCATTTACAGCCTTTGCCATTTGCCGACGCCCCGGTTCAAGTACGCTACCAAATAGGAAATCGTATAGCGGCGCATAACGGCGATAAGTCTTGACGACATCCTGCGAAGATATTTCAGTCATCGTGATTTTTATCAGCATGCCAATGCAAAGAGGATTTGCGACTAAAAAAAACCCCGGCCGAGGCCGGGGTCATAATGCGATGAATCTTAAGCAATTACGGAGCGGCAGCCGTGCACGGTTCCGGCAGGTTCGAAGCGGATACGCCTGTACCAGCCGCAGTGCAGCCCCAAACAATCTTGCCACCGGTCTGGATGGCCGGAGTAAGGGTGGCGGTGTAGCCGTCATAAGTGCTCGAAAGAATGCCGGCACCAGTGCAATCAGCGATGGTTGTACCGTTGTCTTCAGTGCACTGGAACGCGCCGACGGCGTTGTAAGTTTCGCCAACCTTGATCTTCTGGCCGGCAACTGACGCAACGGCGTTGGTGACCTTGGCCTTAATGGTGTAGTCGCGGTACGCCGGCAGCGCGATGGCGGCCAGGATGGCGATGATGGCGACGACGATCATCAGTTCGATGAGGGTGAAGCCCTGCATGTTCTTCTTCATAAGAATCCCCTAGATAGGTGTGATTGGCTTGATGGTCTGGGACACAAGCCCCGTGTCCCAAAGTGTTTGGACCGTGGGCGCCGTGGTGAAACGTGCCACGTGCTTGAGGGTCGTTGCAGGAAACATGCCAAGGTTGGCGCCCAGAGCTGAAAAGTGAAAAAAAGCCCGGGTTTATCCCCGGCGGGCGTCGGATTAGGTCATAAACGACGTAAGTCGCAGTGACGCGATGGGGCGTTTAGTGACGCGGCAGGGCATATTTCAGGCTCGGTAACAGGCCTTTTGTGATGATCATCACAGTGCTGGCACGGATCTGATAGGCAAGCAACGGCTCGGCAAGCGTAAATCGCGTCCTGTCGGCTTATTGGCACCACTGCCTTTCGCACGGAATCCCGTCGCGATCACCATCCATGGCCGCGCCAGGGCACCGCATCTGGGTCTTGGCGTCGGTGCAGGAGCGCATCTGCGAACAATGGGTGCGGCCATCGCATCCCGAAGCCGCGGCCTTTGCCAGCGTGCGGGTGTCGGGTCGCGGCGCTGGCCGCCAGGTGTCGGCCGTGCTGGGGGCGGGCACCTCCGCCACGATCCGGGCAGACCGGGACAGGTCGGTTGGTGAGGACGCCAGATGCCCCTGGTAATAGTCGTAGGCGAAGGCCGAGACACAGGCCAGGACCAGGAACATCAGCAGGTATTTCATGGCCGTCCCTTTACCGTCAGGTTGCAGGCGATGGTAAGCCCAGCCTTTGAGCGCGTAGGAGCTGCGTAAGCTGCGGCCGTCATTCCATCGCGTCGGCCAACCTGGGTAGCGCCGCGGTATTTCGGTCGCAGCACGCAGCTCCGACAGGAGGCTGGGCCGGTCGCGGTCGGCTTTGTAGGAGCGGGCCTTGCCCGCGATGCCTTTCGTTGGGCAAGAGCATCGCGGGCAAGGCCCGCTCCTACATAGCTACGGGTTGCGGGGTTGGAGGTGCTGGCGGAGCCAGGCGGCGAAGCTGAGTTCGTCGAGTTCGCTGGCGGCCAGCGCGAGGACGGCGGCCGTGGCTGCAGCCTGATCGGTGACCAGACGGAATCCGTTGATAGCGAGGAAAATACCTGTGGCCAGAAATGCGGCGCGTTTGTTTCCATCTACGAACGGATGGTTGCGTACCAGACCGGAAGCGTAGGCCGCAGCCAGTTCGGCTACGTCAGGCTCGCCGTAAGCGACTAGGTTCAAGGGCCGGGCGAGCGCCGAATCCAGCAGGCCCTCATCGCGAATGCCAGAAGCACCACCGTGGGTGGCCAGACTTTCATCGTGCAGGAGTAGCAACGACCGCTTATCGACCCAGTACCAGGTCGTGGTATTCATTTGGCTAGAGCGTGGAAGGTATCGCGAAACTCACGCATGAACTCTCGACCCAGCTCAACCTGGGCGGCATGGGATGGGTCGTAGGGAGTCAGCGCAAGCCCTTCGGGTGTCTCGGTGGCGAACACCGTGTCGCCCTTTTCCAGCTTCAGGCGCGCCAGGAGTTCCTTGGGCAGCACGACGCCGACGGAGTTGCCGATCTGGGTGAGCTTGAGGGTGTGCATGAGGATCTCCTGGGCGTTATTACGGACGTAATAATGCCGGGAGGTTGCACATGGAGCAAGTGGCGACGCTTTTGCCCCACGCGATGCTTTGGCCCAATGAAAAGCGTCGCGGGCAGGGCCCGCTCCTACAGGACGGCTACTCCATACCCAGTTTTTTCAGCTTGTAGCGCAGGGCGCGGAAGGTGATGCCGAGTTGGGCGGCGGCCTTGGTCTTGTTCCAGCGGGTGTCTTCCAGGGCTTTCTGGATGGCGGCGCGTTCCAGCTGTTCGATGTAGGACGGCAGGGCGCCGGCGCCGGGGTCGATGCCGGCGATGGGGGCGTCATCGGCCAGGGCGGGCACTTCGGTCGGGGCATTGCGGCCGCCGTGGCCGTTGCCCTGCGGCAGGTGCAGGTCGATGGCGTCGATCAGGTCGCCGTCGGCCATGGCCATGGCGCGTTCCAGGATGTTTTCCAGTTCGCGCACGTTACCGGGAAAACCATAGCCGGCCAGCGCGGCCAGCGCGGCAGGGGTCAGGCGTGGCACGTCGCGGCCATGGCTGGCGGCCAGTCGCGCCAGGATGGCGACGGTCAGCTGGGGCAGGTCGCCGGTGCGCTCGCGCAGGGGCGGCACGCGCAATTCGATGACGTTGATGCGGTAGTACAGGTCGTGGCGGAAGCGGCCGTCGTTGGCCAGTTCGCCCAGGTCCTTGTGCGTGGCCGAGAGGATGCGCACATCCACATTGACTTCATTGGAAGCACCGACCGCGCGCACTGCTTTTTCCTGGATGGCGCGCAGCAACTTCACCTGCATGGGCAGTGGCAGTTCGGCCACTTCGTCCAGGAACAGGGTGCCGCCGTTGGCCGCCTGGAACAGGCCGGTCTTGTCAGCGTGGGCGCCGGTGAAGCTGCCTTTCTTGTGGCCGAAGAATTCGCTTTCCATCAGCTCGGCGGGAATGGCGCCGCAGTTGACCGGTACGAACGGGCCGGCGCTGCGTGCGCCCTGCTCGTGGATGGTGCGTGCGACCAGTTCCTTGCCCACGCCCGATTCGCCCAGGATGTAGACCGGCGCCTGGCTACGGGCAACTTTGGCGATGGTCTCGCGCAGCACGTTCATCGGCGCCGAGGTGCCGAGCAGGCGGCTGGCCTGTTCCGGCGGCGGTGGGGGTGGCGGCGCGCGTTCGGCGTTGTTGAGTTCCAGCGCGTGCTTGACCAGACCGCGCAGCACGCTGATATCCACCGGCTTGCTGACGAAGTCGAAAGCGCCGGCCTTCAGCGCTTCCACCGCCAGCTCGACGTTGCCGAAGGCGGTGATCATGGCGACCGGGGTCTTGGGGTATAAGCGGGTGATCTCGCCGACCAGTTCGATGCCATTGCCGTCGGGCAGATTCATGTCGGTGAAGCAGAGGTCGTAGCTGCCGCGCGACAGATGCTCGCGGGCTTCACCGAGGTTGGCGGCGGTGTCGATGCGCAGGCCCATGCGGCCCAGCGTCAGAGTCAAAAGCTCGCGGATATCGCGTTCGTCATCGACGATCAGGGCGCTGCGATTTTCACTCATGCGTTTCCCTCAACATCCCCTGTGTGAGGAGTGTAACTGTTAGTCCATCGTTGTAGGAGCGGGCCCTGCCCGCGACCGGGCCTTACCTGTAAAGCTTCGTCGCGGGCAGGGCCCGCTCCTACACGTAAATATTTCACGCGGGGAGCAACGAATGCGGGCCGGGCAGGGTGACGCGGAAACAACTGCCGCCGCCGGGCACGGCGACGTATTCAAGGGCGGCCTGGTTGGCGCGGCACAGTTCGCGGGCGATATAGAGGCCCAGGCCGGTGCCGTGCTCGGAGGTGGTGAAGAACGGGCGGAACAGCTGCGCGGCCACGGCTTCGGGAATGCCCGGGCCGCGATCCAGCACGTCGATCATCGGCCGGGTTTCCACCTGGAACACGCGTATGCGCACGCGTGCCGGTTCGCCCGGCAGGCGGCCGTAGTTGAGCGCGTTGTGGACCAGGATGGTGAGGATCTGCTGCAGGTGACGTTCGTCCACCAGCGCTGGCACCGCGCGCGAACCGATCACCGTTTCCAGGCTGTCGGTTTCGATGGACATGTTCTGCTGGTATTCCTCTACGAACCGGCGCACGTAGGTGTTGAGGTCCACATGCTCCGGGCTGGCGCGTTCGCGGCGGGCCAGGCCCAGCACGCTCTCGACGATGCCGTTGGTGCGCTGGCATTGCTGGTGGATGATCTGCAACAGGCGCCGGTCGCCGTCGATGATGCTTTTGGACTCTTCCAACAATTGCACCGCGTAGTTGATCGCGGCCAGCGGGTTGCGGATCTCGTGGGCCAGGCTGGCCGAGAACCGGCCCAGCGCGCTCAGCGTGAGCGATTCGGCGCGGCGCGAGACCACGCTGGCATCGTCCAGGAACACCAGCGACAGTTCGCTGCCGGCCAGCAGGCGGGCGAAACGCGGCTGGACTTCGGGCTGGTCGGGGGTGAGCTGCAGCGGGGTTTCGTCGTTCTGCCAGCCATTGCGCCATTGCTGCAGGCGGCGGGCCAGTTCCGGCGCGACCTGCGGCAGGTGGATGCCAGGGCCTTCGCCGCCACTGTCGCTGCCGTCGCCGATCAATAGCGACGCCGCCTCGTTGGCCAGCTTGATGCGGTTTTCGGCATCGACCACCAGCACGCCGGTGCGCATGCGGCGGATGATCAGTTCGTTGACCTCGAACAGGTTGGCCACTTCCAGCCCGCGCTGGTCGGCCAGGGCTTCGCTGGAACGCGCGCGCTGCCCGGCCTGGCTGGCCAGATAGCCCACCGCCAGGTAGCTGATGGCGAACATGATGAGTTCGGCCACGGACCGGCCCGTAGTGGAGAGGCTGATGAAGAACTCCACCGTCATGACCGCTGGGGCCAATGCCGCGACTCCCAGACCCAGGCGGAAAGGCAGCAGCAACGCGGCGGCGGCCACGTTGAACAGCAGCAGCATGGCGATGCCTGCCGTCGCCTGCGGCAGGGCGTAAGTGATCAGGGCGGCGACCAGGATGTCCACGCAGGTGCCGACCAGGACCAGCGGCACCAGCCAGCGCGCCTTGCGGCCAAGCAGCAGCATCAGGACCGAGAAAACCAGGTAGAACGCGGTGACCACCGTGCCCAGGGTGGGGGCGCGTACCTCGCCCAACACGTCCGAGAGCGGGCTGAACAGCAGGCCGGCGAGGATGCCGGCTTCCAGCACCCGGTAGAGGGTGAAGAAATAGAGTTCGCGCGCGGGCGCGGATTCCAGGTGCGAGATGATCGAGGGGCGCTGCGTCAAGCGGGGGCTTCCCGACGGCGAAGGCCACAGTATAGGGAGACCCGGCTCACATAAACACGGTCACACCGGGGGCAGCTGCGGTCCCGCCCATGGTGAAGGCACCAGAACAGGGCAGACGAAGATCGGTTTTGCACCGCAGCACGCGGTGGGAGACAATGGGCGGCCCATCCACGCCCTCCGGCCTGCCCGGACCTTCGCGCGCGATGCGTTCTGTTCCTCCCTCAAGGTGATGCATGAACTTCCACGAATACCAGGCGAAGCAGTTGTTTGCCGAATACGGCATTGCAGTGCCGGCCGGGCGCATTGCGCGCACGCCGGATGAAGCGGTAGAAGCCGCGAAAGCCATTCCCGGCGACCTCTGGGTGGTGAAAGCCCAGATCCATGCGGGCGGCCGGGGCAAGGCCGGCGGCGTCAAGCTGGCCAAGACCCTGGACGAAGTGAAGCAGTTCGCCGCAGGCATGCTGGGCACGAAGATGGAGACCTACCAGTCCGGCGGCGTGGCCCTGCCCATCGACACCGTGCTGATTTCCGAAGGCACCGATATCGCCAAGGAACTGTATCTGTCGGTGCTGGTCGACCGCGCCAGCCAGGCGATCACCTTCATTACTTCCAGCGAAGGCGGCGTGGACATCGAGACCGTCGCCAAGGAAACGCCGGAGAAGATCCAGACCCTGGACGTCAACTTCGTGCAGGGCCTGCAGCCCTACCAGACCCGCGAAGTCGGCTTCGCCCTGGGCCTGGACGCCAAGCAGGTCAACCAGCTGAGCAAGATCATGCTGGGCCTGTACAAGCTGTTCAACGAGAAGGACCTGGCGCTGGTCGAACTGAACCCGCTGGCCATCCTCACCAACGGCAATCTGGCCGTGCTGGACGGCAAGGTGAACTCGGACGACAACGCCTCGTTCCGCCACGCCGACCTGGTCGCCATGCGCGACAAGTCGCAGGAAGACGAGACCGAGGTGCTGGCCAGCGAGAACGACCTCAACTACGTGACCATGGACGGCGACATCGGCTGCATGGTCAATGGCGCGGGCCTGGCCATGGCCACCATGGACGTGATCAAGCTCAATGGCGGCGAGCCGGCGAACTTCCTCGACGTGGGCGGCGGCGCCACCAAGGAACGCGTGACCACGGCGTTCAAGCTGATCCTGTCCAGCGACAAGGTCAAGGCGATCTTCGTCAACATCTTCGGCGGCATCGTCCGCTGCGACATGATCGCCGAAGGCATCATCGCCGCGGTCAAGGACGTGGGCGTCAAGGTGCCGGTGATCGTGCGTCTGGAAGGCACGAATGTCGAGGCCGGCAAGGCGATCCTGCGCGAGTCCGGCCTGGCCATCATCACCGCCGACGACATCAACGACGGCGCCAAGAAGGCCGTTGCCGCAGTGGCGAAAGCCGCCTGATTTCCGAGAACCCTTCTCCCGCATGCGGGAGAAGGGTGGCTTCTGCTTCTGCGTTGTGGCGAATGATCGGATCAGTCTTGGCTTGTTGTTAGACGAAGAACCCCTCTCACGCCTGCGGGAGAGGGGCAGGGGTGAGGGCGCGGCTTTTCCCTACAGCCGTAGGCGACGCAGAGTCATAGCCTGCCTACAGCCGGACAAGGAGCGCAGGATGCGCGAACGACAGAGGACCGGATTCGCCCGTCACCTGAGGCACACGATGACCGACGCAGAAGCGTCACTCTGGCATCACCTCCGCAATCGAGCCCTGGCGGGCTGCAAATTCCGCCGCCAGCATCCTATGGGCCCCTACATCGATTTCGTCTGCATAGAACGAAAGCTGGTAGTCGAACTGGATGGCAGCCAACATGCAGACAGCCCCGCAGATTCGATGCGAACAGGCTGGATCGAGGCAAACGGTTACCGCGTCCTTCGTTTCTGGAACAATGACGCCTTGCGCCAACAGCAGGTGGTTCTCGCCGTGATACTTGAAGCTTTGGAAAGTGCCGGACCATCCCTGGACAGCGAGGTTGCGCTATGACTCTCCGCATCGCCCTGGCCCAGTTCGACTTCCCAGTCGGTGCGGTCACCTCCAACGCCGAACGCATCGCGGCCATGATCGCCGAGGCGCGTGATGTGCATGGCGCGGACCTGGTGCTGTTCCCGGAACTGGCGATCAGCGGCTACCCGCCCGAGGATCTGCTGATGCGGCCCGGCTTCCTGCGCGATTGCGAGCTCGCCTTGCAGCAGGTCGCGCGCGCCACGCAGGGGATCGTCGCCGTGGTTGGCTGGCCGCAATCGGCGGGCAGCGTGGTCTACAACGCCGCCAGCGTACTGCGCGACGGTGCAGTCGAGAAAACCTACCGCAAGCGCGAGTTGCCGAACTACAACGTATTCGACGAGCGCCGCTACTTCGATGTAGACCCCGATGGCGGCGCCTGTGTGTTCGATGTCGCTGGCGTGCCGGTGGGTCTGGTGATCTGCGAGGACCTGTGGTTCGCCGAACCATTGGGGGAAACCCGTGATGCGGGCGCGCAGCTGGTGGTGGTGCCGAACGCGTCGCCGTTCGAGCGCGACAAGCATGCGCAGCGCGACGCCTTGCTGGCCCAGCGGGTCAGCGAAACCGGCGTGGCGCTGGCTTACCTCAACGTGGTCGGCGGTCAGGACGCGCTGGTGTTCGATGGCGCCTCGGTACTGGCCGACGGCGACGGACTGGTGCACCCGGCCGCGCGCGCGTTCGAGGATCACTGGCTGATCGCCGATTACGACCCGCAGACCCGCAAGTTCGCGCCGCACGACTGGCCGATGGACGGCGACGAAGGGCGCGACGCGCTGGCCTGGCGCGCGGTGGTGCGCGGCACCCGCGACTATTGCCTGAAGAACGGTTTCTCCAAGGTCTGGCTGGGACTGTCGGGCGGCATCGATTCGGCGCTGGTGCTGGCCATCGCGGTCGATGCGCTGGGCGCGGACAACGTCACCGCCGTGCGCCTGCCTTCGCGCTACACCGCTGGCCTGTCCAACGACCTGGCGGCCGAACAGTGCACGACGATGGGGGTGAAGCTGGAAACCATCGCCATCGAAGCGCCATTCAAGGGTTTCATGGAAGCGCTGGCGCCGGTGTTCGAAGGGCGCGAGGCCGACACCACCGAAGAGAATCTGCAGTCGCGCAGCCGCGGCGTGATCATGATGGCGCTGTCCAACAAGCTGGGCGGACTGCTGCTGACCACCGGCAACAAGAGCGAATACGCGGTCGGCTACGCCACCATCTACGGCGACATGTGCGGCGGCTACGCGCCGATCAAGGATCTGTACAAGACGGAGGTGTTCGCACTGGCGCGCTGGCGCAACACGGTAGGCGGTACGCCAGTCATCCCGGAAGCGGTGATCAGCCGGCCGCCGTCAGCGGAACTGCGCGAGAACCAGACCGACCAGGATTCGCTGCCGCCGTACGACGTGCTGGATGCGATCCTGCTGCGTTACGTGGATCAGGAACAGTCGCGCGATGAAATCGTGGCGGCCGGTTTCGAGGCCGCCACGGTGGACCGGATGCTGCGGCTGGTGCGGATCAACGAATGGAAGCGCCATCAGGCCGCGCCGGGACCGAAGGTGTCGCGTCGCGCATTCGGACGCGAGCGGCGCTATCCGATCAGTAACAAGTATTCGGGGTGAAGGCCTTTCCTTCTCCCACCGGGAGAAGGTGCCCGAAGGGCGGATGAGGGAGTGGATCGTCGGTTTGTAATGGACTTTCCGAGGGTCGGAATCTCCTCTCCCTCATCCGGCGCTTCGCGCCACCTTCTCCCGATGGGAGAAGAAAAAAAGGGGCCTTTCGGCCCCTTTTTTATTCAATCTTCTTTTTTCACATCCACCGCCGATTTCTCGCCGGCGAACGGATTGAGCTTGCGGACCGCCCATGGGTAATCCGGCCAATCGCCGGTCAACCAGGGGTGCTGCGGGTCGTTCTGCACCAGTACACGGCGTGCGTCCGCAGCCAGGGTTTCGTTGCCCAGCTGGGTGTAGGCCTCGGCCAGGACCGCAACGGCGTCGTTCTGGTATTCGCTCTGCGGATAGGTTTCCAACAAATAACGGCCGCGGCTGGCGGCTGCGACCCACGCATCGCGGCGCAGGTAGTACAGGGCGGTGTCCAGCTCGTGGCGGGCGAACAGGTTGCGCAGCGCGATCATGCGCTGGCGCGCGTCGGCCGAGTAGCGGCTGTTGGGATAGCGCTCGGCCAGCAGGTTGAAATCGTTGTAAGCCTGGAACGGCGTGGCCAGGTCGCGGCGGCTGGGGTCCAGCTTCCACACCTTCTGCAGGAACACCGTGTCGCGCCCCGAGTTGGCCAGGCCGCGCAGGTAGTACATGTAGGGCACGTTGCGCTGGGTGGGATAGGTGCGGATGAAGCGGTCCACGGTGGAGACCGTGTCTTCCATCTTGCCGGCCTTGTATTGGGCGTAGGCCGTTTCCATCAGCGCCTGCTCGGTGTATGGACCGTACGGGTACTGGGCGATCAACTGGCGGAAGGTGATCTCGGCCCGGGCCCAGTTGCCGCCGACCATCGAACTGTGCGCTTTCTCGTAGATTTCCTCGACGGGCTTGCCCTCGACGGAATCCTTGTCCTTCTTGAAGAACTTGCCGCAGCCGGTACCGGTGACGGCGACCACCAGCATCAGGCCTGCGATGCGCAGGAAAGTGGTGCGGGCGGGGAGGGTGGAGCGGGTCGTGAGGCGCTGGGTCATGAGCTGGCGGAAGGCCGCGGCGGGGAAACGGAACGGCGATGATAGCCTAGGCGCTGCCCTAGCCATGAACGAGCGGCCAACGTGCCGCCTGCAACGCATGACCGAACCCAACTCCCCAGACCTTCCCGACGACCTTCCGGACGAGGTGTCCGACGACACCGTCCCCCGCACCGCCGTAGTGCCGGCCAGCGCAGGCGGGCGCCGTTTCGACGCGGTGCTGGCCGAACTGTTCCCCGAATACTCGCGTACGCGCCTGTCCGAATGGATCAAGTCCGGCGATGCGCGCCTGGATGGCGAAGTGGTGCGCGGGCGCGACCCGGTGCGCGGCGGCGAGACCGCCAGCCTGGACGTGATCCTGGACACCCAGACCCACGCGCTGCCCGAAGACATCCCGCTGGACGTGCTCTACGAGGACAAAGACGTCTTCGTGCTCAACAAGCCCGCCGGCCTGGTGGTGCACCCGGGGGCCGGCAATCCGACCGGCACCCTGGTCAACGCCCTGCTGTTCCGCGATCCCGCGCTGTCGCTGGTGCCCCGGGCAGGTATTGTCCATCGCCTGGACAAGGACACCAGCGGCGTCATGGTGGTGGCCCGCAACCTGCCGGCGCACACCGCGCTGGTGGAACAGCTGTCCTCGCGCGAAGTGCATCGTCAGTACCTCGCCATCGTGGTCGGCTCGATGGTCTCCGGCGGCACCGTCAACGCGCCGATCGACCGTCATTCGCGCGACCGCATCCGCATGTCGGTGCGCGAAGCCGGGCGCGACGCGGTCACCCACTACCGGCTTCGCGAACGTTTCCGTGCGCACACCGCGCTGGAATGCCGTCTTGAAACCGGCCGCACCCATCAGATCCGCGTGCACATGACCCACCTGAAATACCCCATCGTTGGCGACCCGTTGTACGGCGGTCCGCTGAAGCTGCCCAAGCACGCCACCGACGAACTGATCGCCGCGCTGCGCGGGTTCAAGCGCCAGGCCCTGCACGCCGAGATCCTGGAGTTCAAGCATCCGGCTACGGGCGAGCCACTGCGCGTGTCGGCGCCGGTGCCGGCGGACATGCTGAACCTGCTGGCCGCGCTGCGCGCCGATGGCGAGGCGCAGAAGCAGCGTTAGCCGAATACCAGTTGATCATTCGAGGAAGCGTGATGGACGCGGACGAAATACGCGCTCTGGCGGCAGCGACCCGTGAGGGCTCGATGCCATTCCCGCAGATCGTGGGCAGGCTCGTCGACCACGGCGTGGAGTACTACCATGTGGACTTCGCTGCGCTATCTTTCACTTTCTATGACGCAGTGGGAACGGCCATCGACGCCCCTCTCGATGTCGAAGGGTTGCCGCCCATCGCGGAGGATTTCGATGCCGGTGCACTGAAAGCCGCGATTCTGGACAGCCAGCAGAATGGACAGAAGTTCCCTGCGTTCTGCCAGCGCGCCGTCCAGGCGGGCGTGCAGGGATATTTCGCTTTCCTGCGTGGCCAGCGCGTTACTTATCTTGGCCGGCAAGGCGATCAGCATGTGGAGTGGTTCCCCGGTGCGAAGCCCGGAGAGGCGCAGTAATTCATGAGCATGGTCGTCGAGGCAGCATGGCCGGCGCCGGCGCCGGCGAACGTGCGTGCGTTCACCACGCTGCGTCATGGGGCTGGCGTTTCGCAGGCGCCATTCGACCATTTGAATCTGGGCAATCGTTACGCAGCCGATGGCGATGACTGGGACACGGTGGAAGCCAATCGCCGTGAACTGTTCGAGCGTATGGCATTGCCTTCAGCACCGCATTGGTTGCGGCAGGTGCACGGGACCGATGTGCTGAGGTTTGATGCTCCGGCCCCCTTGGCCGGTCCTTTGTCCAGAACAAGCCTGACTCGGGATACGTGCGCAGAGGCTGTGCATGAACTCAGAGGCTTGCCGCTTGGTGACGCAACCCCTCCCCAACCCTCCCCTGCTGTCGCAAGGGAGGGGGCCGAAGCGGTCGAACCGACCGCTGATGCATCCGTGACCTCCGTCCCCGGTGTGGTCCTGGCCATCCTCACCGCCGATTGCCTGCCAGTCGTATTCGCAGCCAAGGACGGTAGCGAGATCGCCGCCGCGCATGCAGGCTGGCCCGGCTTGTCGAAAGGCATGCTCGAGGCGACCTTGGCGGTAATGCGCACACCTCCTGCGGATCTGATCGCATGGATCGGACCGGCGGCGGGACCGCAGCGTTATGAAGTCGGCGCCGACGTGTTCGAAGTATTCGTTTCCGCCGATGCGGGTGCCGCGTCCGCCTTCGTGCCGACACGTCCGGGCCACTGGTTGGCCGACCTGCCCGCACTCGCGCGGCGACGCATGACTGCGTCGGGCATGTCGGTGGCCGATATCCATGGCGGCGACCTGTGCACCATCAGCGATCCGTCGCGCTTTTTCTCGCATCGGCGTGATGGCCGTTCCGGCCGCATCGCCACCGTGGTGTGGATGCAGCCTTGAGTGGAGCGTTGTTCCCGCGCGTATTGGGCGCGGCATTCGACAGGTTGCCTGGCCCGGTCAAGCGCCTGCACATGGCAAATGGGCATCGTCGCTATCGTGGTCGGGTTGAAGTCGCGCGTGGGACTGGTGTGCTCTCCCACCTGTGCGCATGGGCCGCACGGCTGCCGCCAGCGGGCCAGGGCGTGGTGGAAGTGGAGATCGAATCGGATGAGGGTTGGGAGCGGTGGACGCGACACATAGGCGGACGACCGATGCCCTCGCGCCTGTGGGAAGAGGACGGGCTGCTGTGCGAACAGTTGGGCTTGCTGCGCTTCGGCTTTGCGCTCGCCGTGGAGCGCGATGCCATCGTGTGGCGGGTGGCACGCGTCAGGGCATTGGGTATCCCGTTACCGGCACGCTGGTTCCGCGGAGTGATCGCATTCGAGTCTGAAGCCGAACAGCGCTATCTTTTCGATGTTGCCGCGCAATTACCCGTTATCGGATTGCTGGTGCATTACCGGGGCTGGCTGCATGTCGAATGAGCATGGGCGTGAAGGTGGGCCGGTCATCGTGTTCGACGGTGTGCGTGCTGTGCAATGGCTGGGTGCGGTTTCTGCTGAAGCGCGATGGCGGGCGGTATCGCTTCGCCGCGATGCAGACGCCGGCCGGCCGCGCGCTGCTTTCTGCGCATGGACTGGATGCCGACGATCCGGCTTCCTTCCTGCTGGTGGACGAAGCACGCGCGTGGACCGATAGCGATGCGATCAGGCGTGTGCTGGTGGGGCTTGGCGGCCTGTGGAAGGGTGCGATGTTGCTGGTGCTGATTCCGCGTTTCCTGCGCGATCCGCTGTACCGGTTGATCGCGCGTAACCGTTACCGTTGGTTCGGCACGACCAGCTGCACGATTCCCGATGAAGCCCAGCGTGCACGATTCCTGGAATGAGCGATGCGCAGGAATGAGGTGTAGGAGCGACGCAAGTCGCGATCAATCCATTCCCGGGACGTCCATTCGCGACTTGCGTCGCTCCTACAGAGACCCACGGCCCGGAATGTTTCCGGGCCGTGGTTGCTGATCAGAACGTATAGCGGATCCGCGAGTAGTAGTACGCGCCGTTGCTGCCGATCGGCGAGAGCACATCGTAGGGCAGGTTGCCGAAGTAGGCGATGTCGTCGATGGAGCGGTCCGGATATTCGTCGGTCAGGTTCTGTCCGCCCAGCGCAATGCTCCACTTCGGCGTGATGCGGTATTCGACTTCCGCGTCCAGCTGCCATTCCGCGCCGTAGGTCTGCTTGGGTTCGAAGCCGCCGCCGAAGTTGAAGATGCGCGTGACGCTGCCATGGCGGCTGACGCGGGTCAGCAGATTCCACTGGTCGTTGGCCCAGGTGGCCGACAGCAGTGCGCGCGTGCGCGGCGCGGCATCGGTGAGCGTGTTGCTTTCCTCGATGCCGAACAGCACGTAGTCCGGGTCCAGCGCGGTCAGTTCCGCCGGGGTGGCGGTAATGCGCTTGATCTCGGTCTTGGCGTAGCTGTAGGTACCGCTGAGCAGCAACTGGCCGCTGCCCAAGGCCTGGCGCCAGTTGGCGACCAGTTCGGCGCCTTCGGTGCGGGTATCGGCGGCGTTGATGAAGAAGTTCACGCTTTCCACACCGGATACGCCGAATTCGTCTTCCACGAACTGGGTGAGCGCGTCGCCGCTGATCCGTTCGGTCAGCGCCACGCGGTCGTCGATGTCGATGCGGAACACGTCCAGCGACACATCGAAATGCTCGCCGATGCGGCTGGTGAAGCCCAGGCTGAAGTTCACCGACTTTTCCGGCTCCAGCGGCTTGGCGCCCAAGGCCTGCGCGATGGGGTTGTTGACCGACAGCAGGCGGCCCTGCAGCAACTGGCCGGAGGCGTCGTAGCCGGTGGAGGTGGCTTCGTAACCGATCTGGCTCAGGGAAGGCGCGCGGAAGTTGTTCGATACCGAACCGCGCAGCGCGAAGGCCGGTGCGAACTCATAGCGTGCTGCCAGCTTGCCGGTCAGCTCGCCGCCGAAGTCGTCGTAGTGCTCGTAGCGCGCGGCGATATCGGTGCTGAACTTCTCGCCGAACTGGCTGGACAGACTGGCGTAGGCGCTGGAGACGTCGCGCGACAGGTGGGCCACGTCCTGCGGGGTCAGGCCACCACCGGCCTGCGAACCGGTCGGGCGGTCGGTGTAGGGACCCGCGGCGTAGGACGCCGGATCGCCCGCGCCGGTGTCGTATTCCTCACGGCGAAATTCCACGCCGGTGGCGAAGGTGTGGCGGTTGTCGCCCGCGTCGAAGCCGCGGCTGACGTCGAAGTTGGCCAGCGTCTGCTGGAATTCGTAGTCGCCGGTCTTGAAGCTGGTCGGGCTGCCCGGGCCCAGCGAGGCGTTCAACGAATTCTCCAGGCGATAGGTGAAGGCATTGCGGCCATAGTTGAGGCTGGCATCGAAGTCCCAGTCGCCCCATTGCCCGCGCAGGCCGCCGACGGCGGAGACGTCGAGGTTTTCACCGATGGAAACCGGCCGGTAACCGTCGGGATACACCTCCTTCCAGTTGGCGACGCCATCGGGATAGCGGAAGTAGTTGGCGCCGCGCGTGTCGCTCTGGTGGTAGGTACCGAAAGCGTAGAACTCGGCGTTCTCGCTGACCGGCACCACCGTGTTGAGCCAGGCATTGAGCGACTTGGATTCGCCATCGCCCAAGGCGTAATTGCGCTGGCCGGCCAGGGCGAGATTGTCGGGCGTCTGCTCCTCGAAGAACGGAATCTGGTCGAAGCCGGCGCGATTGGTTGCCTCGCGGTTCTTCAGCTCCACGCCGACGCGGAAGAAACCGCCATCGCCGATGCCGCTACCGACCTGCGCACTGGCGAAGCTGGTCTGGCCGTCGGTGACGGTCTGGTCGATGGGTTCGACATCGGTGTGGTGCACGCCGAAGCTGGCTTCGTACGAACCGCCTTCCGGCGCGTCGTTGAGGATGACGTTGATGACGCCGGCTACCGCATCGGAGCCGTACTGCGCACCGGCACCATCGCGCAGCACTTCGATGCGCTTGATCGCGCTGACCGGGATCGCATTGAAGTCGACCGGTGTGGTGCCCTTGCCGATCTTGCTGTCGGTATTGACCAGCGCGCTGGTGTGGCGGCGCTTGCCGTTGACCAGCACCAGGATCTGGTTGGGGCTGAGCCCACGCAGCTGCGCGGCGCGCACGTGGTCGGCGCCGCCGGAGTTGGACTGGCGCGGGAAATTGAACGAGGGCAACAGGGACTGCAACGCGCTGCCCAGCTCACCGTTCAATACGCCGGCCTTGCGGATGTCTTCGGCGGTCAGCACATCGATCGGCGACGTGGATTCCAGCACGGTGCGATCTACTGCGCGCGTGCCGGTGACGATGACCGTGTCCAGGTTGGTGGCCTCGGCGGCCTCCTGGGCAAAAGCGGGGCTGGCGAGCGCCAGGGCGATGGCGACGCCGAGCGGCGTCACGAGGTGACGGGACATGGGAACTCCTGGGTGGGGTCTAGCGGGAAACGGGGAAGTGTTGTTGCGATTCGATGTGATCGCGGGTGGCGCTGGAACGGCTCAACAGCGATGACGACGCATGCGATCCGCCTCGCCGTATGCAAGCGGAACTGGCGCGGTCGTGGACATTCGTGTGGGCAGTACGTTCATCAGCGGTCTGGCTCGTGGAGGCAATCGCGTGGGGGCGACCGTGGGGCATTAATCCCACAGGCTGCAAGCGGATGTCAACATCCATCCGGATAAAGCGATACAGTATCCTGCTGGTGCCGCCAAAACATATCGCGCAAGCGAATATGCTGATGGCGATTTTTGATTTCCTCATTGGTTTCAGGAGTAAGCGAATGGTGTTGCGCGGCGTCGTATTGGCTTTGCTGCTGGGTCTTGGCGCCTGCGCCACCACGTCCGGAACCTCGGTTGCGCCGGCAAGCGCGACGGCGAGCATGCAAGGCGACGCCGCGCGCCCTGCGCTGGCCCAGGGTTGGGTACGCAGCGAGTTGTACTTCGGCGTGGGCGAGGAAAGTGGCCCTGCTGACCGCCCGCAAGCCGAGCCGATCAGCCAGGCGCAGTGGCGTGCGTTTCTTGACAAGGAAGTGACGCCGCGTTTCCCGGATGGTCTGACGGTGTTCGATGCGTACGGGCAGTGGCTGTTCCGTGGTGCCAAGGAGCCGAACCGGCTCGCGACCAAGGTGCTGGTGATCCTGCACGAGGACACGCCGCAGCGGACCGCCGACATCGAGGCGATTCGCCTGGCCTGGAAGCAGGCGACGAAGCATCAGTCGGTGTTGTGGGCGAAGCAGGCGGTGGAAGTGTCGTTCTGAAGTCGGCAACTGAAAGCGCGTGTAACTAAGGCGTTTGAAGCCCAAACGAAATAACCCTTCCCCCGTTCACGGGGGAAGGTGCCGAAGGCGGATGGGGGGGCGCTCTTGGCGCAATCCTGTCTGATCGAAGTAGAAGCGTTTCGCGATTTGCGCGAGTCACTTTTCTTTGAACGGCAAAGAAGCGCTTTTCAACAGCCGAATGGCTGGTCAAAGTAACCAAAAGAAAGCCGCCCTAACATCGCGCCCGGCGATAAAGCCGCCGGGTCTGCAAGCAGGGCAGGAATTTCCGTAAGACACATCCTGTGTCTACGGAAACGGCGCACATCCTTGTGCGCCGCCCCTTCGGGGTTTGCCTGCCCCGCTTGCCGCGATTCACGGGTTTGTAAGAAAGCAAATAAGCAAGATCAAAATCCACAGCATTGCCAAATCGCGAGCCTTGAATGTCCTCAATTCCCACAACCTCCCGCCGCTGGTTCGTAGCAGGTGATCTCAACGGCTTCTTTGGACTGGTCGTCGACAACCTGTCGATCCTCGGTTTCATCGCCATGGCGTTGATCGGGATCTTCGGGTTTCCGGCGGAGGTGGTGTATCAGCGGATGTTTCCCGGCACTGCGCTGGGTGTGCTGGTCGGGAATCTGATCTACACGTGGATGGGGCGAAGGCTGGCGGCCAGGACCGGGCGCGATGACGTCACGGCGATGCCGCTGGGACTGGATGCGCCTACCAGTATCGGCATGGCGTTGCTGGTGCTGGGTCCGGCGTTTGTCGGCTTCAAGCAGCAGGGCATGGACCCGCAGGCGGCGGCCATCGCGACTTGGCAGTTGGGCATGGCCTCGCTGATCGTGATGGGCGTGCTGAAGCTGGTCCTGTCGTTCTGCGGCGATGCGGTAACACGCATCGTGCCGCGAGCCGGCTTGCTGGGTTCCATTGGCGGCGCCGCGCTGACCTTGCTTGGTTTCCTGCCGCTGATCGAAACCCTGCGTTCGCCCATCGTCGGCTTCGTCACTTTCGGACTTCTGCTGTACGTGCTGGTGGCCAAGGGCAGGTTGCCGGTGAAAATTCCGGGTGTGCTGTTGGCCTTCATCGTCGGCACCAGCCTGTATTACGGACTTGGCCTTGCCGGTCTAGGTGCACCAGGCTTCGCATTGCCGCAGGCGGTGCCGCTGAGTTTCACCTTGCCGTGGCCCACGCTCGGCTTCATCGAAGGATTGCCGGCCACGGTGCCGTATCTGCCGTTGCTGCTGCCGTTCGGACTATTGATGGTGGTTGGCGGCATCAACGTCAGCGAAAGCGCGCGCGCGGCCGGCGACGACTACCGCACGCGTGACGTGCTGCTGGCCGAAGCGGTGTCCACGCTGGTCGCCGGATTCTGTGGCGGCGTCGCCCAGACCACGCCCTACATCGGCCAGCCCGCGTACAAGCACATGGGCGCGCGAACCGGTTACACGCTGTTGACCGGGTTGTTCATCGGGCTGGGTGGAATACTGGGTTATGTCTCCGGACTGGTGCAGTGGCTGCCGCTGGCGGTACTGGCGCCGATCATCGTCTACGTGGGCCTGGACATCACCGTGCAGGCCTTCAACGAAACCCCGCGAAAGCATGCCATCGCCGTGGCACTGGGGTTCCTGCCGTCGATCGCCTATCTGCTCAACATCAAGTTCGGCAATCCGGCGTGGATCGCGCCGGACAAATTCGCGGCGCTCTACAACGGCACCGACGGACACGGCCTGCCGGACCTGGCCACCATCGTGACTCTGGGCAACGGCTTCATCATCACCGCCATGATCTGGACCACCGCGCTGGTGGCGATGATCGACAACCGCCTGCGGCATGCGGTGCTGGCGTTGCTGTTCGGCGCGGCGCTGACCCTGTTCGGCTTCATCCATTCGGTGGACCCGCGCGGCGGCATCTATTTCCCCTGGGAACTGGTGGATCTGCCCAAGGCGATCATGTGGCAGTTCTTCGGCGCCTACCTGGCGCTTGCGATATTGCTAGGTCTGCTTTCGCTGCAGAAAACCAGCACGCGACCGGAGGGCGGGTCTTGACCCGCCATTGCGAAGGTTGCGCTCGCGGCCAGGCATGAATCGATAGGCGTATCTGCCTGTCGTCAATGCGAGTGCCGTGGATGGTAATGGCGGGTCAAGACCCGCCCTCCTTGTTGCCGGGGCTGTTGTCGCTACAGAAGGAAGAAGCGTAGGCGGCAATTAGACGCCGAACACCGTGGTCTACATGGATCCGGTCAGGTGGCTTGGCTGCGAGCAATGCATCGGTCGGTAGCACTGCACGTTCGATCAACGTGGCGTCTGTGCGAGCCGACTCATCAGGATGGCCGCACGCTGTGCCTGACGCACCAGGCTGGTCAGGTCTGCGGTCTCGCCAGGCGCATGGATCTTATTGCCGGCGATGCCCAGCCCGATCAGGCTGTCCACGTCTGCGGCGACAAAGCCGATATCGCCGGCACCGCGCTGCAGCGGATCCAGTTCGGCCATCTCAGGCAGTCCCAGGTCGCGGTTGACACCGTTCAAGCGCACCAGCAGCGCGCGGTTGCCAGCGGTCGGCGCCACTGGCGGATAGCCCTCTTCGAAATCGATCTCGGCCCCGGTGCCGGGCAAGTGCTTGGCCACGATGGCGCGCATCTTCGCCTGCACCCTGGCGGTCTGCTCCTGGCTCAGGGTGCGCATGTCGCCGCGGGCCACGGCCTTGGAAGGAACTATGTTCGACTTCCCGGTGGCCGCAAGGCGCGCGCTGCCCGCATCCAGCTCCACGCTTTGGCCGCCACCGATCAGGCCCACGTTGAAGGTCAGGTTGGGCTCGGGCAATTCGCGTCGGAACGCATCCAGGATTCGCGCCAGTTCATAGGTGGCGCCATAACCCACCAGATTGTTGAAGATGCCGGAGCTATGGCCCGAGCGACCCGTGGTGGTGAGGGTCCAGTCGTAGGAGGAACGGCGGGCGATGGAACCCACATCGCACCCCTGTTCGCGCGAGAGTCCTTCGAAGTCCAGGGCCACGTCGGCGCGCCGGCCTGCGGCCACGAGGTCGGCGCGTGAAATTTCGTAGGGTGCGCCAGCGTCTTCTTCATCGCCTGAGAGCACCACTTCGATGTTGGCACCCTGCAGCGTGCCGGCCGCATGCATGGCACGCAGCGCGGACAGCATCACCACCAGCCCGCCCTTGTTGTCGGACACGCCCGGGCCTTCGGCAATATCGCCGCGGCGCACGAAACGCTGGAAAGGCGAGTCCGGCTCGAACACCGTGTCCAGGTGCCCGATCAGCAGCAGGCGCTTGCGGTCGGGCGCGCCGGCATGGGTCGCGATCAGATGTCCGGCGCGGCCCGCATCGACCATGGGTTTCCAGGTGACCTTGAAACCCATGGCTTCCAGTTCGGGGCGCAGTTGGCGCGCGACGGCCTCCACCCCGGCCCGGTTCAACGTACCGCTGTTCTGGTCCACCAGCCGCTGCAGCAATGCGATCGAGCGCTCCTTCTCTGCAGTGACTGTGGCTGCCATGGCCTGCTCTGCCGGAGCAAGCGCGGCCCATGACTTGGCGGGAAGAAACAGGGCCAGCGCAAACAGCAGCAGTGCGGGGCGAAAGCGGTGTCGGTTCATGGGCCTGTACAGGTTCCGGGAGGCATGAGCCACGATAACCGATGCCGCCAGCCCACAGATTCCGACTTGAATCGGACCCAAAGGGGCGCAACATTGAAGGCATGGGCCAACGGGCCCCACCTTATCGAGAGACTCCCATGCGAATGGACAAACTGACCTCGCGTTTCCAGCAGGCGCTGGCCGACGCTCAATCGCTGGCCGTGGGCCGCGACCACAACATGATCGAACCGGTGCATGTGCTGACCGCACTGCTGGACCAGTCCGGCGGCAGCACGCGGCCATTGCTGGCGCAGGCCGGAGTCAACGTGCCGGTGCTGCGCGAGCGCCTGGTCGAGGCGCTGGACAAACTGCCCAAGGTGTCCGGCCAGGCCGGCAGCCTGTCCATCGGCAATGACCTCACGCGCCTGCTCAATGTCACCGACAAGCTGGCGCAGCAGCACGGCGACCAGTTCATCGCCAGCGAATGGTTCGTGATGGCCGCGCTGGAGGACAAGGGTCCGCTTGGCATGGCCTTGCGGGCCGCAGGCGTCGACAAGACCAAGCTGGAAGCGGCCATCGAGAAAGTGCGTGGCGGCGAAAGCGTGCAGTCCGAGAACGCCGAAGACCAGCGCCAGGCGTTGGAGAAATACACCATCGACCTGACCGAGCGCGCCGAGTCGGGCAAGCTCGACCCGGTGATCGGGCGTGATGAGGAAATCCGCCGCACTATCCAGGTATTGCAGCGCCGCACCAAGAACAACCCGGTGCTGATCGGCGAACCGGGCGTGGGCAAGACCGCGATCGTGGAAGGCCTGGCCCAGCGCATCGTCAATGGCGAAGTACCGGAAGGTTTGAAGAACCGCCGAGTGCTGTCGCTGGACATGGGCGCGCTGATCGCCGGTGCGAAATTCCGCGGCGAGTTCGAGGAACGGCTCAAGGGCGTGCTCAACGACCTGTCCAAGACCGAGGGGCAGGTGATCCTTTTCATCGACGAGCTGCACACCATGGTCGGCGCGGGCAAGGCCGAAGGCTCGATGGACGCCGGCAACATGCTGAAACCCGCCCTGGCGCGCGGCGAGCTGCATTGCATCGGCGCGACCACGCTGGACGAATACCGCAAATACGTGGAAAAGGACGCCGCGCTGGAGCGGCGCTTCCAGAAGGTCTTCGTGGGCGAGCCGACGGTGGAGGACACCATCGCGATCCTGCGCGGCCTGAAGGAACGTTACGCCGTGCATCATGGCGTGGAGATCACCGACCCGGCCATCGTCGCCGCGGCCACGTTGTCGCACCGCTACATCGCCGACCGCCAGCTGCCTGACAAGGCCATCGACCTGATGGACGAGGCCGCTTCGCGCATCCGCATGGAGATCGACTCCAAGCCGGAGGAACTGGACCGCAAGGAGCGCCGCCTGATCCAGCTCAAGATCCAGCGCGAGATGCTGAAGAAGGAAAAGGACAGCGAATCGCAGAAGCGCCTGGCCGATCTGGAAGCGGACATCGAGGCCCTGGAACGCGAATTCTCCGATCTCAACGAAATCTGGAAGTCCGAAAAAGCCGCGCTGCAGGGTTCGACCAAGATCAAGGAACAGATTGAGCAGGCCCGCCTGGACCTGGAGGCCGCGCAGCGCCACCAGGACTACGCGCGCATGAGCGAAATCCAGTACGGCCTGCTGCCCGAGCTGGAAAAGCAGCTGCAGAACGCACAGGAAGTGGACCAGAAGGAATTCAAGCTGGTGCAGGACCGCGTCACTGCCGAGGAGATCGCCGAAGTGGTGTCGCGCTGGACCGGCATTCCGGTCAGCAAGATGCTGGAAGGCGAGCGCGAGAAGCTGCTGAAGATGGAATCGCAGCTGCACACGCGCGTAGTGGGTCAGGAAGAGGCGATCAAGGTCGTGTCCGATGCGATGCGTCGTTCGCGCGCGGGTCTGTCCGATCCGAATCGTCCGACCGGTTCGTTCCTGTTCCTCGGACCGACCGGCGTGGGCAAGACCGAGCTGTGCAAGGCGCTGGCCGAATTCATGTTCGACAGCAGCGATGCGATGATCCGCATCGACATGAGCGAATTCATGGAGAAGCATTCGGTCGCACGCTTGATCGGCGCACCGCCAGGCTACGTGGGCTATGAAGAAGGCGGTTACCTGACCGAAGCGGTGCGTCGTCGTCCGTATTCGCTGATCCTGCTGGACGAAGTGGAGAAGGCGCACGGCGACGTGTTCAACATCCTGCTGCAGGTGCTGGACGATGGCCGCCTGACCGACGGGCAGGGCCGCACCGTCGATTTCCGCAACACCGTGATCGTGATGACTTCCAACCTGGGCTCGCACCAGATTCAGGACATGTCGGACAACGCCGGTGCCGACGTGCAGTCCGCCGAGGCCTACACGCAGATGAAGGCAGCGGTGATGGGCGTGGTGCAGGCGCACTTCCGCCCGGAATTCATCAACCGGCTGGACGACATCGTGGTGTTCCATCCGCTGGACAAGGCGCAGATCAAGCAGATCGCGCGCATCCAGTTGCAGGGTCTGGAAAAGCGTCTTGCCGAACGCGGCTTGCGCATCGAACTGTCCGACAAGGCGCTGGAACTGTTGGCCAACGTGGGCTTCGATCCGGTCTACGGCGCGAGACCGCTGAAGCGCGCGATCCAGCAGCAGCTTGAGAATCCACTGGCCCAGCAGATCCTGTCGGGCACTTTCGCATCGGGCCAGGTGATCGAGGTCGATGCAGAGGCTGGACACCTCGTTTTCCGCTAACGGCGACTTCGGGCTGGCCCTGCTTTCTGCAGGGCCACAGCGAATGATTGGAGTGCCGTCGCGTTGAATTGCGGCTGGAGCAACGCATTCGTGGCAGGATAGCCCGGGCGCTGGGGGGCGCTGACGCCTATTACCCAGGCAAGGGGCGAATTCGATGGCGCGATGGTGGCATAGGCGATACGGCAGAATCCTGTTGCTGGGAGCGCTGTGCCTGGTGCTGCAGCAGATATCGGTGCCCTACGTCCTGGATGTGATGGGGTTCGAGGAAAGCGGCGGTCTGGTGCATCTGCATACCGCCTTGCTGCTCGCCATTGCCATGCTGGAACGCGACCGCTGGGTGGTGTTCGGTTGTTTCTTCGTCACTACGCTCGGCTGGATCGTGCGCGCCTGGGTGGCGTCGTACGACGCGATGGCTTTTTACAGTGCGCCCCTGGTGCTGCTGGCGAGTTTCGGCTGGACCCTGCTCTGCGCGCGCTGGATGGGATGGCCGAAGCCACCGGACCGCGAACGCGTGGAACGCCGCGATCTCATTCCCTTCGCGGTGATCGGACTGCTGGTGTTTCCCGTCGGCTTGACGCTGATGGTGTCGCTGACCTCGCTGCACCTGAGCGTGCAGCAACAGGTCAGCTGGGCGCTGCAGGTGTGGTTCGCCAAACATTTCGGTGTGGTCGTGCTGACCTTTCCACTGGTACTGGCGTGGTGCGAACGCAAGCAGCCCGGCCTCCAGCGGCGTTCCATCGGTCTGCTGTGGCCGCTGTTGCTGGCGCTGGCGGTGCTGGCCAGCGTGCTGTTGACCCAGCAGGCGCATCACGCCTTCGGTTCGTCGGCCGACCGCGGCATCGTGTTGATGGACTACCGCTTCACCGTGTTCGCGGTGGTGGCGTGGTGCATGCTGCGGCTGCGGCCGAAGTATTCGATGCCGCTGCTCAGCGGGGTCATGTTCGTCCTGGTCTGCATCCTGGCGCGCACCGCCGAGAGCGGCGGCACGCCAATCGGTTTCATCAACCTGATGCACCTGGCACTGGAGCTGAGCATCCTGTTGATCGCGATGCTCTACTACCTGGTGATCAGCCGCGATGGCCGGGAGCTGTCGCGCAAGCTGATGGGCGAGGTGCGCCAGGATACGGCGACCGGCCTGCCCAATCTGAAGGCGTTGATGCATCGGGTGACGACCTCGCCGCCCAAGCGGCGCGAGATCGGTTATCTGTTGTTGGACCAGGTGGATTCCCTGCGCACCGGGTTCGGTCTGGATACGCAAGTGGCGGCCATGAAAGCCGTGGCCGCGCGCATCGCCGACATGGTGGAGCCCTATTACGTCGGTACGGGCCAATTCGCCTTGCTGCCCCTGCAGGCCGGTAAGGAGCGTGAAGCCGGTCTCTGGGAAAACCTGATCGCACGCGTGGAACAGGCAGAGGTCGAAGCCGACGGCCAGCGGCTGCGGCTGCTGCCGTACATGGGCGTGGCCGAATACGCGAACGCGTCCAAGACGGCGGTGGATGCGGCGTTGCTGGGCGCTTCGCACTTGGCCTTCGAAGCCAGGCGTCACAGCGAAGTGCGGCCTTTATACGAACAGCGCGATGGAGCGAGCCTGCAGGACGCGCAGCGCCAGCAGATGTACGACGCCGCCGAGGCGCTGGCCTGTCTGCGTAACGAACGCGTGGTGCTGTACTTCCAGACCATCCAGCCGCTGGCCGACTACACGCCCGGCGCAGCTGCACCGGCCACCTTGTACGGCGAGGTGTTGTGCCGGCTGCGCAACCCTGCGAACGAACTGATCATGCCGTCGCGCTTCCTGCGGCCCATCGAAGCGGCGGGGCGTGGGGTGGAACTGGACCTGGCCGTGTTGAGCGCGTTGTTTCGGCAATTGCGCGCTACGCCGCAAGCCCTCCCGTATTGCGAACGCATCGGCATCAATCTGACCGGACAGAGCCTGGCGTCGGTTTCTTTCCAACAACGTCTGCGCAGCCTGTTGGCCGATTCGCCGCTGCCGCTGTCCAGCCTGTGCTTCGAGATCACCGAGACCGCCGCCATCTCCAGCACCGCGGCGGCCAGCCGCCTGCTGGATGAATTGCGCGCGCAGGGCTGCAGCATCGCCATCGACGATTTTGGCGTGGGCATGCAGAGTTTCGAACGCTTGAAGGAACTGCCGCTGGATGTGATCAAGATCGACGGCTCCTTCATCCGCAATGTCGCCCAACGCGGCAAGGACTATGCGCTGGTGCAGGCTTCGGTCGCGGTGGCCAAGGCATTCGGCGCCAGGACGGTGGCCGAGTTCGTCGAGGACGAAGACACCGTGGCCTGCCTGCGCGAACTGGGTGTGGACTGGATCCAGGGCTACCTGATCGGACAGCCGCGCCCGTTGAGCGAAGCGCTTGCCGAGGTCGCCGGCCCCAAGCCGTGAATCGCTGGCTGGCCCGTGGCACACGTTGCGGGGGGGCAGTGATGGACGACGTGTGAAGCAGAGCGCAACGGTAAGCGTTCCTTCACGTGCCTTTAATCGACATGGGCTCTGATCGCCCCTACGATCCGAATGCAAGTTGCAGGCACCTGACGGCGGATTCTCCACCGTTTTCTCTCCACCGTTTCCGTTCAACGCGTTCTTCAGGAGAACTACGAATGCACAAGACACTTTTCGCTGGTGCGCTGGCACTGGGCCTGGCGTTGTCGGCCGCGCCTGCCTCGGCGCAGAACCTCACCTGCAAACTCACGTTCAGTTCTTCCAGCTGGTCGATCTTCTACAAGACCACGTCCGGCACCGGCATGGTGAACTGCAGCAATGGCCAGAAGCTCGCGGTCAAGATATCGGCCAAGGGCGGCGGATTGACCGTGGGCAAGTCGAAGATCACCAACGGCTTCGGCGAATTCGCCGAAGTGCGCGACATTCGCGATGTGCTGGGCAGCTATGCCGCCGCCGAGGCCCATGCCGGCACCGAGAAATCCGCGCACGCGCAGGCCATGACCAACGGCAAGGTGTCGCTGGCGCTGGCAGGCAAGGGCGAGGGCTGGGATCTGGGCGTGGCGTTCACCAAATTCACGATCTCGGCGCGCTGAGCACCGTACGTATCGCGCTTGGACAATCTGCGAAACGAAAACCCCGGCGTGCCGGGGTTTTTTGCTTTTGTAGAGCCGAGCTTGCTCGGCTGCCTTTGGTGCAGTGTAAAAGCAGCCGAGCAAGCTCGGCTCTACGAAAGCAGACCATCAAGCTGGTTTTAGGTTACGCAGGCTTGGTGCGCAGCGCCCGATACGGCGGCGTGGACATGACCATTTCGGCGAGTGAATGGGCCAGTTCACGCTCAGCCATGACCGCGCCGTCGGCGCCATGCGCCAGCAGATGTTTCACTTCGGCATCGCTGTGCGCACGGGCCAGGACGGTCAAGTCGGGATTGAGCGCGCGCAGCTTGGCGATGGCTTCGCCGGCTTCCAGTGGTTGCGGGATCGCCAGGATCGCGATCTTGGCTTTTTCCGGTTGCGCCTCGGCCAGGACGAGGTCGGCCGCCGCGCTGCCGCGGATGCCCGGAATGCCGTTGGCATGCGCGCGTTCGATGTTGTGGCCGTTGTCGTCGATCACCACCAGCGGAATCCCGCGTTCCCGCAATACCTGCGCCAGGATGCTGCCGACGCGGCCGTAGCCGATGATGATGGCGTGGTCTTCGGCGACCAGCGGCGGTCCCGGCGGCGGTTCCGCTTCTTCCGGGGCCACGGCTTCCTTCTCGTTGCGGGCCTTCCACTTGTCCAGCGCCACGAACAGGAACGGATTGGCGACAATGGAAAGCAGCGCGCCGGCCAGAACCATGTCGTGGCCTTCCTGCGGCAGGATCTTCAGGCTCAGGCCGAGCCCGGCCAGGATGAAGGAGAATTCGCCGATCTGCGCCAGGCTGGCGGAAATGGTCAGCGCCGTGCCGGTGGGATGGCCGAAGGCGCGCACGATGGCGAAGGCCGCCAGCGACTTGCCGACCACGATGATCAGGAACGTCGCCAATACCTGCAGCGGGTATTCGACCACGATCATCGGATCGAACAGCATGCCCACCGACACGAAGAACAGCACCGCGAATGCATCGCGCAGGGGCAGGGAATCGTTGGCGGCCTTGTGGCTGAGTTCGGATTCGTTCAACAGCATGCCGGCGAAGAACGCGCCCAGCGCGAACGACACGCCGAACAGCTTGGCCGAGCCGAAGGCCACGCCCAGTGCGATGGCCAGCACGGAGAGGGTGAACAGTTCGCGCGAACCGGTGGCCGCGATCTTTTCCAGCGTCCACGGGATCACGCGTTTGCCCACGACCATCATCACGGCGACGAACGCGGTGACCTGCAGCAGGGTGACGCCGATGGCTTTGGCGATTGCCCAGCCCGCGTTGCTTTCTTCCTGCGCAGCTTCCACCGCCGCGCCGCTGACCTGCGCGGCGGCATTGGCCGTGTCTCCGTCGCCAAGTGCACCAGCCAGGGCCGGCAACAGCACCAGCGCCAGCACCATCACCAGGTCTTCGACGATCAGCCAGCCCACCGCGATTTTGCCGCGGTTGGTATCCAGCAGGCGGCGTTCCTCCATCGCACGCAACAGCACCACGGTACTGGCCACCGACAGCGCCAGGCCGAACACGAAACCCTGCAGATGCGACCAGCCCATGAACCAGGCCAGCACCCAACCCAGCAGCGTGGCCGCCACAATCTGCACGATGGCGCCGGGAATGGCGATGGATTTGACCTTCATCAGGTCGGCCAGCGAGAAATGCAGGCCCACGCCGAACATCAGCAGCATCACGCCCAGTTCGGAAAGTTGCGTGGCCAGTTCCTGATCGGCCACGAAGCCCGGCGTGAAAGGCCCCACCAGCACGCCTGCCAGCAGATAGCCGACCAGCGGCGACAACTTGAAGCGGTTGGCAATGGCGCCCAGCACGAAAGCGACCGCGAGGCCGACCGCGATGATGTCGATCAGGTCGGTGTCATGGGGCATTCAATTTCCAGCATCGGTCTGAGTGGAACAAGTGTCGCCGAAGCGGTGTTTCAGGGCAAACCGGAACTGAGCGCGACGTTCATGCGTGGCGCACGTCAGCACGAAAAAGTCCCGGAAATCCGGGGCTTTTTGTCTGAAAAAAAACTGCAACCAAACTACGCGATCACCATTTGTAGCTGATGCGTCCGTACACATAAGCGCCATTGAATCCGTAAGGCGATTGGCTGCTGTACGGGAACTGCCCTTCGTTATTGGTATAGGCGCTGGTACGGTCGGGGTACTCGTCCAGCAGATTGTCCGCACCCAGGGTCAGCGTCCAGCTTTCGTCAGGACGGAAACTGGCCGAGGCATCGATGACCCATTTCGCACCGTAAGTCTGGTCGATCTGACGGTTGGCGGCGGCCGTTTCCGCATAGCGGGTGGTGAATTCGCCGTATCGCGTCGCGCCCAGATTGAAGTCCCAATGAGCAAGATTCCATGCTGCACTCAGTGCGAACTTGTCGTTGGGGAAGCCTTCCTCGATGCGTCCCTGCTCGTCGCGGCCGAGGCGCCGCAGATTGGCGCCGAGCGCTACCAACTCCGGCGGGTTCGGTGCGATGCGGGTCACTTCGGTCTTGTTGTGGTTGTAGCTGGCGGTGAGGTTGAGCGTGCTGGCGGTCAGCGGAATCGAATAGCTGCCGACCACATCGACGCCGCGGGTGCGGGTGTCGATGGCGTTAGTGAAGTAACGCGCGCTGGTGACGCCGGTGACACCCAGGCTGGCAAGCAGGGTCTGTGCGGCCGCGTTGCCCGCCAACGGGATGTTGGACGACAGCACGACACGATCATCGATGTCGATCTGATACGCATCCACGGTGATGTACAGACGGTCGACCGGCTGCAGCACCAGGCCCAGGCTGTACGACAGCGAGGTCTCCGCCTGTAGCGGATCGGCGCCCAAGGCCTGCGCCACCACACCTGCCGAGGGGAAGGTGCCGCTTTCGAAGGCCACGCCATTGCTGAACTGCGTTGTCACCGCCTGGTAGTGCTGCTGGGCCAGTGCCGGCGCACGGAAGCCGCTGGCCACCGTGCCGCGCAGGGCGACTTTGTCGGTGAACGCGTAACGCGCCGACAGCTTGCCGGAGGTCTCGTTGCCGAAGTCCGAATAATCCTCGTAGCGGCCGGCGATGCCGGCGGAAAACTTGTCGGTGATATCGGCTTCCAGACCGGCATATACCGCGTAGTTATGACGGTCGTATTGGCCGGCGTTGCGCGGGGTGAAGCCAGCGAAGCCCTGTGCGCCCGAACCGGAGTACGAATCGGCCGCGCCGGGCGACTGGTTCCATTTCTCGCGACGATATTCGGCGCCGAACGACAACGTGGCCGGATAGGCCAGGCCGATTTCCAAGGACTTGGTGAAGTCGGCGTTGAGCACGTTCTGGGTGTACTCCAGGGCGCCGTCGTAGAACCGCGTCGGGCTATCGACGCCCAGGCTGTAATTGATCGAATTCTGGGTGTAGAAGTCGAGGCGGTTATAGCCGTAGTTGTAGCTCACGTCCCAGGTCCAGCCACCCTCGTTGCGGCCCTTGACCCCGGCCACCAGTGAACGATCCTTGGAGATCTGGTTGATCTGCGGCACGTAGCCGTCCGGATAGATCTGGGCCAGCAGCGCGCTCTGGCCGCTGTGGTTCGGCGAGCGGTAGAACGCGAACGAATCGATGTCGCGGTTGCTGGCGATCGCGGTCGCGTAGGCGTCGATGTTGTCGCTGAAGGCGAAGCCCGCGTTGGCCGACACCACGCCGGCGTCGACCTTGGGGTCGCCATAGACGAAGCCGACTTCGCCCAGCCCCGGGTTGTTGCCGGTGTTGGGAGTCGGGGTGACGCCCGGCGTGCCCTGGTAGGGGCCGGCACGGTCGGTGGCGTCCTGCTGGGTCAGCTGGCCGGCCACATGCAGGAAGCCGCGGTCGTCGGCGAAGCCCAGCCCGGTATCGCCGGAAATCTGCGTCTGCTTGCCGTCGCCGGCCGAGTACTGGCCGAAATCGACCGCCAGGCTGCCGCCTTTGCCGGAACCCTTGAGCACGATGTTGACCACACCGGCGATGGCGTCGGAACCGTACTGGGCCGAGGCACCGTCGCGCAGCACCTCGACGCGTTCGATGGCGGCAATCGGAATGGTATTGAAGTCCACTGCGGACGAGCCGCGACCGATGCTGCCGTTGACGTTGACCAGTGCCGAGATATGGCGGCGCTTGCCATTGATCAGCACCAGGGTCTGGTCGGGCGACAGGCCGCGCAATTGCGCGGGGCGTACACCGCTGGTGCCGTCGGTGACGGCAGGACGCGGGAAGTTCAGCGAGGGCAGGGCGCGGGCCAGGGCAGTGGCCAGTTCGGTGGTGCCGGTGGCCTGCAGGGCCTCGGGCGTGATGATGTCGATGGGGGACTGGGATTCGGCCACGGTGCGGTCGGAGACGCGGGTACCGGTGACGATGACGGTGTCCAGGGTGGTGGCGCTTTCGGGCGCGTCCTGCGCGATGGCAAGGGCGGGCGAGGCGGCCAGCGCGATAAAGATCGCGACGGTCAGGGGGGAGGGCTTACGGGTCATGGCTACTCCAGGGGCAAGGATTCAAGGACTTCAGGATTCAAGGACTGCAGATAAAGACGCTAGAGGCCGCATCCATCGGCTTTTTGGGGTGTTCGGGTGGATCGGTTGTCGCGTTACAGCATCAAGACATGGGGGCCAATGATTTATTAACAATCGTGGGAGGGCCGGTAATAGATAAACTATGTCCAGCGATTCCGTTAATAACCCTGGCTCATCCCGTGATTTCCTTACGTAATTTCGCCCTGCGCAGGGGCGAACGCCTGCTGCTGTCCGACGTCGACCTGACCATGCACGCCGGCTATCGGGTCGGCGTGGTCGGCCGCAACGGCACCGGCAAGTCCAGCCTGTTCGCCGCCATCCGCAACGAGATCGAGGCCGACAAGGGCGATATCGAAATGCCCGGCAAGGTCCGCATTGCCAGCGTGGCGCAGGAAACCCCGTCGCTGCCTGACCCGGCCATCGAGTTCGTGCTGTCCGGCGACGTGGACGTGGCAGCCGCCCTGAAGGCCGAATCCGACGCCCTGGCGGCCGAGGACTGGGAAGCCGTGGCCATGGCCCACCACCGCCTGGAAGAGGTCAACGGCTACGACGCCTCGGCGCGCGCCGGCAAGCTGCTGCACGGCCTGGGCTTCCCGGGCGATACCCACCAGCGCGCGGTGTCGTCGTTCTCGGGCGGCTGGCGCGTGCGCCTGAACCTGGCGCGCGCGCTGATGACGCCCAGCGATCTGCTGCTGCTGGACGAGCCCACCAACCACCTGGACCTGGATGCGGTGCTGTGGCTGGAACAGTGGCTGCTGAAGTACCCGGGTACCCTGCTGCTGATCTCGCATGACCGCGAGTTCCTGGACAACGTCACCACCCACACCCTGCACCTGCATGGCGGCAAGGCCAAGCTCTACACCGGCGACTACACCGCCTTCGAACGCCAGCGTTCCGAACAACTGCGCCTGCAGCAGATCACCCACGAAAAATCGCAGGCCGAACGCGCCCACCTGCAGAGCTTCATCGACCGCTTCAGCGCCAGCGCCGCCAAAGCCAAGCAGGCGCAGTCGCGGGTTAAGCGCCTGGCCAAGATGGCGGGCACCGAGGCCGTGCGCGCCGAGCGCGAGCTGGTGATCGAATTCGCCCAGCCCGCGCGCCTGCCGTTCTCGCTGATCCGTCTCAACCATGTGGATGCCGGCTATGGCAACACGGTGATCCTCAAGGACGTCGCCTTCGGCCTGGAGGCCGGCGACCGCATCGGTCTGCTGGGCGTCAACGGCGCCGGTAAGTCGACTCTGGTGAAAACGCTGGTCGGCGACCTGGAACCCATCCACGGCACCCGCAGCTGCCATCCGGATGTGCGCATCGGCTACTTCGCCCAGCACACGGTGGAATCGCTCAAGCCCGCGCAATCGGCCATCGACCACCTGCGCGACCTGTCACCGGATGCGTCCACGCAATCGTTCCGCGACTTCCTGGGTAAATGGAATTTCCCCGGCGACCGTGCCTTTGAAAGCGTCGATGGATTTTCCGGCGGCGAACGCGCGCGCCTGGCCTTGGCCCTGATCGCCTGGCGCCAGCCGAATGTGCTGCTGCTCGACGAACCCACCAACCATCTCGACCTGGAAATGCGCGAGGCGCTGGCCGAAGCGTTGAGCCTGTTCGAAGGGGCCATCGTCATGGTTTCGCATGACCGGCATTTGATCGGCCTGGTCTGCGAAACCTACTGGCGCGTGGCCGATGGCGTGGTCGAACCCTTTGCCGGCGACCTGGACGAATACGCTGCCTGGCTGCGCAGCCGCGCCACCGCCCAGGGCAACAAGGCGCCCAAGATTCCGGAGACCCCATTGCCAGTGGCCGCGGCAGCCAAGCCGGCCACGCCTGCGAAAAAGGTCAATCCACATAAAGTGGCGCAGGTCGAGGCGCGCATCGCCGAACTGGAAGACAAGCTGGCGGCGCTGGAGGTCGAGATGGCCGACCCTGCGGTTTACGCCAACGGTGGCGCACGCGTGGCGGAGATCGGTCGCGAGCAACAGCGCATGCGCGATTCGCTGGCTGCTGCAGAGACCGAATGGGCCGCGCTGTACGAGTAGGCGTGTCGGCTTGCCCTGGCTTGATCATGCATTCGTAGAGCGGGGCAAGCCCCTCTCTACGAAAGCCAAGCCGCTCCCATGGAGGGCATGACAGGCCCTAGACTGTTGTTCGACGACGACCTTGTTTCGCCAGATTATTGCCCCCAAAAACCAGCACCTACCCGCACGAACTGCCTGCCTCACATGCCTATCTATGCTTTCCAGTGCGCCCAATGCGGCCACAGTTTCGACCGCCTGCAGAAGATGTCCGACCCGGATCCGGAAACCTGCCCGTCCTGTGGCGCGCACCAGGTCAAACGCCAGGTCACCGCGCCTTCGTTCCGTCTGGCCGGCAGCGGCTGGTACGAGACCGATTTCAAGAAGGACGGCGACAAGAAGCGCAATCTGAGCGAGGGCAGTGAGGGCACGGGCAAGTCGGAGAGCAAACCTTCGGGTGATACAAAGCCGGCTGCCGAAACAGCCAGTGCGCCGAAGACCGAGAGCAAGACCGAAGCCAAACCTGCGGCACCTTCAACTCCCGCTCCGTCATCTTCCACCTGAAAGAACCAAGTCGCGCAGAACGGGTCCGCATAAAGTCGATGACAGAAGGCCGTCATTCCGGCGAAGGCGGGAACCTAGCGACTTTGTCTTCACCACAAAGCTTCAAGTCACTGGGTTCCCGCCTTCGCGGGAATGACGATTCATTTTTTTGGCTTGATGGAACGCGTGTCCAACCGTTAGGGTGCAGACATGACCAAGATCCTTCTGCTGGCAGCAGCGCTGCTACTTACTGCCTGCGCAACGCCAGATGGCGCGGCTCCTGCTGTTTCCACCAAGCCGGCAACCACTCCGGCAGACAAGTTCTATGAAAGCATCGCTGCGCTCTGCGGAAAATCCTTCGCCGGCCGCATCGTCGCCAACACGCCTGCGTCGGCCACGCCTGATCCTTTCGAAGGCAAGGCCCTGGTGATGCAGGTGCGCGAATGCAGCGAAACCGAACTGCGGATTCCCTTCCATGTCGGCGACGAACATTCACGCACTTGGGTCATTACCCGGCAAGGCGCGGGCCTGCGTTTGAAGCACGATCACCGCCATGCCGACGGAAGCCCCGACGCCACCACGATGTACGGCGGCGATACGCGCGAACCGGGCACCGCCCAGCGCCGGGAATTCCCGGTGGACGCCGAATCGATCGCGATGTTCCAGGCCCAGGGCATGCAGGCTTCGCTGACCAATACCTGGGCGATGGAAATCACGCCCGGTTCGGAGTTCGTCTACGAACTCAGCCGGCCGGGTGGTCGCCTGTTCCGGGTGAGCTTCGATCTGACCCGTCCGGTGGCCTCGCCACCTGCGCCTTGGGGCGCAGCTCACTGACAATAAAAAAGCCGCCCGAAGGCGGCTTTTTTATTGCGGAATAACGGACTTCTCAGCGCACCCCAAACCGTGCGCGGCAGCCGCGGTCCACCCAGATCTGGTTGCCCGAGTAACCCCAGGTGGAGCCTTCGCGGCAGGCGTCGGACGACAGCTGCTGGATCAGCACCGGGCGGTTGCGGTTGGTCCAGGCGCAGGTGCTGCGGCGGCCATTGGCGCTGCTGCAGGTCACGCTGTAGTCGTTGTTGCCATTGCCCGGGTTCCAGCTGCCATTGCCGTTGCCGTTACCGCGGCCCTGAACAAATTCGGCGCGGCAACCGCTGCTGACCCATACCGCCCCGCGCTGCTGGCCCCAGTTCTGGCCTTCCACGCAACGGGTGCTGGAGAGCTGGCGGCTGATCACGGCATTGCCGCGGAAGCCGGTGTTGCACTCGCGGCGACGGCCATCCTGGCTCTCGCAGCGGACCGTACCGCTGTTGCCGCCACCGGTGGAGCCTTCGGAGAACCGGCCCTTGCAGCCGCGGTCCACCCACACCGTGCCATTGCCGCTACCCCAGTTCTGCCCTTCGATGCAGCGGGTCTGGGAAATGTTCTGGGTCAGCACGGCACGGCCGCGGAAACCGGTGCGGCATTCGCGGCGGCGGTTGTTGTCGCTTTCGCATTGCACCGAAGCGCCATTGCCCGGGCCCGGGCCGGGATTCCAGCCGCCGTTGCCATTACCACCCAGCGAGGTGGCGATGTCCTGCTTGATCCGGCTGAAGCCCCAGTTGGAGCGGTTGACCTGGTCTATATAGAAGCGCAGCTGGTCGTCGGGAATGCGTCGGCCGCGGGCCTGTTCCGAATATTCGAGGCTGATCACGCGTTCCTGGTCCTGGCGCGACAGGGTCCTGAGGTTCTCCGGCGCGTAAGCCTTGGTCTGCACCTGGGCCTGGGCCGGGGCGGGGACCGAGAAGAGCAAACCGAGCACTACGAGTGTGGCTGACAACATGCGCAACATGGCAGTCTCCAAGGACGGCAGGATGAGTGCGGCGGAATATACACCCCGATAATTCAGGCCCGATGAGGGCGGCGATTTGCCCGGGCCCGGCTGCGGCCCCAAAATAGTGGGCTTTCCGGCCCACTGCGCCGGAACCGCTTCCGGAGTTCCCCATGCGTACCCATTTCTGCGGTCTCATCGACGAGGCCCTGATCGGCCAGTCCGTCACCCTGTGCGGCTGGACCGACGTCGCCCGCAACCTGGGCGGCCTGTGTTTCATCGATCTGCGCGACCACCACGGCATCGTCCAGGTGCTGGTCGAGCCCGAACAGGCGGAGGTGTTCAAGGTCGCCGCCAGCCTGGGCTACGAGGACGTGCTGCAGGTTGAAGGCGTGGTGCGCGCCCGCCAGAGCGTGAACAACAAGATCCACAGCGGCCAGGTGGAAGTGATCGCCACCAAAATCGCCATCCTCAACAAGGCCGAACCGCTGCCGTTTCACGCCCATGAGAATGCGGGCGAAGAGACCCGCCTGAAGTACCGCTACCTGGACCTGCGCCGTCCCGAGATGCAGCGCATGATGCGCACCCGCACCAGGCTGGTCGCAGCGCTGCGCCAGTGGCTGGATGCGCGCGATTTCCAGGACATCGAAACCCCTATCCTGACCAAGGCCACGCCCGAGGGCGCGCGCGACTTCCTGGTGCCGGCGCGCATGCACCCGGGCGAGTTCTACGCGCTTCCGCAATCGCCGCAGCTGTTCAAGCAGATCCTGATGGTGGCCGGCTTCGACCGTTACTACCAGATCGCCCGTTGCTTCCGCGACGAAGCGCTGCGCGCCGACCGCCAGCTCGAATTCACCCAGTTGGACATGGAGTTTGCCTTCGTCAAGGAACGCGATGTACAGGACACCACCGAGGACATGATCCGCACGGTGTTCCGTGAAGTCATGCAGGTGGAGCTGGCCGCTGAGTTCCCGCGCCTGACTTACGCCGAGGCGATGCGTCGCTTTGGTTCGGACAAGCCCGACCTGCGCAATCCGCTGGAACTGGTGGACGTGGCCGAGTTGGTGAAGGACAGCGAGTTCAAGGTGTTCACCGACTGGGCGTCCAACCCGGAAGGCCGCATCGCCGCGCTGCGCATCCCCGGCGGTGCGGTGCTGTCGCGCAAGCAGATCGACGAGCTGGGCGCACACGCGGCCAAATACGGCGCCAAGGGCCTGGCCTACATCAAGCTGGGCGAGAACGGCGAAGTGACTTCGCCCATTGCCAAGTTCTTCGCAGAAGCCGCTTTCGCCGAACTCATCGCCGCGACCGGCCTGCAGAATGGCGACCTGGTTTTCTTCGGCGCCGGAAAATACAACACGGTCAGCGATTTCATGGGCGCGCTGCGCCTGAAGGTCGGCAAGGACATGAACCTGGTCGAAGACCGCTGGGCACCGCTGTGGGTGACCGATTTCCCGATGTTCGAATGGGACGAGGAAGCGCAGCGCTACGTGGCTCTGCACCATCCCTTCACCGCGCCAGCTGTGGACGACATCACCGACCTGCGCGCCAATGCCAAGACTGCGGTGTCGCGCGGCTACGACATGGTCTTGAACGGCAACGAGATTGGCGGCGGTTCCATCCGTATCCATCGCCCGGACATGCAGAGTGCGGTGTTCGAGTTGCTGGGCATCGGCGCCGAAGAGGCCGAAGCCAAGTTCGGCTTCCTGCTGGACGCTCTTAAGTACGGCGCACCGCCGCACGGCGGCATCGCCTTCGGCATCGACCGCATCGCCGCGCTGATGGCCGGTACCGAATCGATCCGCGACGTGATTGCTTTCCCCAAGACGACCACCGCGCAATGCCTGATGACCGGCGCGCCGTCTCCGATCCCGGACGCGCAGCTGGCCGAGGTGCATATCTCGGTTCGGCCGAAAGCGGAAAAGGCGTCGGAATGAAGCGTGTGCCCGACAGCGTTGTCGAATCTGGTTGCGGGTTGCGCGCATGATCATCCGCCGCGCCACGCCGGACGACGCCGAAACGATGTCGCGTATCGCCGCCGATACCTTCGTTGAGACCTTCGGTGCCCTGTATCCGCCGGAAGACCTGGCCTACTTCCTGTTGAATTCCTACTCCCCGGCTGCGCAGCGCGAGATGCTGGAAAAGGAATCGGTGGCGATGTGGTTGCTTGAACGCGACGGCATCGCGGTCGGACATGCCTGCGCTGGCGCAAACGGCCTGCCGCATCCGGACGCCAGGCCAGAAGATGGAGAACTAAAACGCCTGTATGTGCTGCGCGAGGCGCATAACGGCGGTTGGGGTTCGAAGTTGTTCGAGACCGCGCTGGAGTGGCTGGAAAAAGACGGGCCGCGCACGCTGTGGATCGGCGTCTGGTCGGAGAACCTGGGCGCGCAACGCTTCTATGGCCGTTACGGCTTCGAGCGTGTCGGCGAATACAAATTCCCGGTGGGCAACACGCTGGATGACGAATTCATCCTGCGTCGGCTACCCAGCGCATAGCAACTCCGGTTGTGCTTTTGTAGAGTCGAGCTTGCTCGACTGCTTTTGATCCTGGGCAAAGAACAGCGGCAGACCTGTGGGTCGAATCCATGCACCTACCGTGCGCGCACCGATTCAGACAGACTGCGGGCATGACTCCCGAAGCTTCCCTTTCCCCGCGCCGCGTAGTGATCCTGCACGGCATCTGGAATGCCAAGGCCTGGCTGACGCCGCTGGCCCGGCAATTGCGACGTGCAGGGTTCGAACCGGAGGTCTTCGGCTATCCCAGCGTGTTCGGCGGTGCCGAAGTCGCCATCGGGCAGTTGGTCCGGCATTTGTCCGGTTCGCCGCCACTGCATCTGGTGGGACACAGCCTGGGCGGACTGGTGGGCCTGGAGGCCTTGCGGCGCGAACCCGGGCTGCCCGTCTCGCGCATGGTCTGCCTGGGGTCGCCACTGTGCGGCAGCGACGCGGCGCGAACCCTGGGCCGGCGCCGGTGGAGCGCGCCGGTGCTGGGGCGCAGCGCGGCGATGCTGCAAACCGGGTGCGTGCCTTGGGAAGGACCCACGCAGGTCGGCATGGTGGCCGGCAACGTGGCGCGTGGCGTCGGCCGGTGGCTGGCACGGTTCGAGGGTGAATCCGACGGCACCGTGGCCGTGGCCGAGACCCGGTTGCCAGGCCTGTCGGACCACTGCATCGTCCCGGCCAGCCATACGGGCCTGGTGTTTTCGGCCGACACGGCCCGCCAGGCCGCGCATTTCCTGAATCACGGGCGTTTCCTGTAGGAGCGGGCCTTGCCCGCGATGCCTTTCGGCCGGGTTCTGGCAGGAGCATCGCGGGCAAGGCCCGCTCCTACGGGGATCTGGTTGCGCCGGTATAATTGCTGGCTTCGCCAGTTACACCGGAAGTACACATGGGTCGTGGTCCCTCCATCGAAGGCCGCAAGAACGCCACCGATGCCAAGCGCGGCAAGATCTTCACCAAGATCATCCGTGAGATCGGCGTGGCGGCGCGTGCCGGCGGCGGCGATATCGCCAACAACGCGCGCCTGCGCACGGCGGTCGACAAAGGCCTGTCGTCCAACATGTCCAAGGACGTGATCGAACGCGCCATCAAGAAGGCCACCGGCGAACTGGAAGGCGTGGAGTTCGAGGAAATCCGCTACGAAGGCTACGCGCCCGGCGGCGTCGCGGTGATCGTCGACTGCCTTACCGACAACCGCGTGCGGACCGTGGCCGAAGTGCGCCATGCCTTCGGCAAGTGCGGCGGCAACATGGGCGCCGAGGGCTCGGTCGCCTTCATGTTCCGTAAGCTCGGCGTGTTGAGCTTTGAGGCGGGTGCGGACGAAGATGCGATCACCGAAGCGGCGATCGAAGCAGGCGCTGATGATGTGGTGGTGTATCCGGAAGACGGCGCCATTGACGTGCTGACCTCGCCCGATGCATTCCTGTCGGTGAAGGAAGCCATGGAAGCCGCAGGAATGGCGCCAGGTCATGCGGAGATCACGATGCGCGCAGACAACGACATTGCCGTGGACGCCGAACTGGCGCCCCAGGTGGTGAAGCTGCTGGACATGCTGGAAGACCTGGACGACGTGCAGGCGGTCTATTCCAATGCCGACTACGGCGCGCTGGCGTGAAGTCGCTCGCGTTGTGTGCGGTAAAGAGTAAAGTCGGCCGCTACGCGACCTGCGAATAGTCAATCAAGGCGATGCTCCCCTTGTCCCTTCACAGCGCGTACTGCGCGCGACTTTACAGGTCGCACCGCGACCGGCATGGCTGCGCATGACGCGCATCCTGGGAATAGACCCCGGTTCGCAGCGTACTGGCGTGGGCATCATCGATGTCGACGCAGCGGGCAAGACCACGCACGTCTACCACGCGCCGCTGCTGCTGCTGGGCGAGGGCGATTTCGCCCAGCGCCTCAAGCGCCTGTTGATGGGTCTGGCCGAAGTCATGGAAACCTACCGGCCAGACGAAGTCGCCATCGAGCAGGTGTTCATGGCACGCAATCCCGATTCGGCGCTCAAGCTTGGGCACGCGCGCGGCGCGGCGATCTGCGCGGTGGTGTTGCGCGACCTGCCGGTGCACGAGTACGCGGCCAAGGAAGTGAAACTGGCCGTGGTGGGCAAGGGCGGCGCGGACAAGGTGCAGGTCCAGCACATGGTCGGGTTGATGCTCAACCTGAGCGGCAAACTGCAGGCCGACGCGGCCGACGCGTTGGCGGTGGCCATCACTCACGCGCATGTGCGTGCGACGGCCAATCGGCTGGGCGTGAATGTGCGTGAGGCTTGGGGAAGGAAATGAGTACGGAGCTAGTCACGTATGCAGCATCTGTAGTGGCACACGTCGCCCGGAAATTCCCCCCCTTTGCAAAAGGGGGGCAGGGGGGATTTGCTCTTGGCGCCACGAGCAAATCCCCTCGATCCCCCTTTTGCAAAGGGGGAAGACAAGCAGGGGCTTCCCTTCTCATGGTTCTCGTTTTCCCCCGACAGGGAAAGCGCGCGCACAAGGAAATATCAGCATGATCGGACGTCTGCGCGGCATTCTTGCCTACAAGCAGCCACCTTGGCTGGTGATCGACGTCGGCGGAGTGGGGTACGAACTCGAAGCACCCATGAGCACCTTCTACGACCTGCCCGATGTGGGCCGTGAGGTGATCCTGTTCACCCATCATGCGCAGCGCGAGGACAGCGTGTCGCTGTACGGCTTCCTGCGCGAAAGCGAGCGCCGTCTGTTCCGCGACGTGCAGAAGGTCAGCGGCATCGGTGCCAAGATCGCCCTGGCGGTGCTGTCGGGCGTGTCGGTGGACGAGTTCGCCCGCCAGGTGCAGACCGGCGACGTCGCAGCATTGGTGCGTATCCCCGGGATCGGCAAGAAAACCGCCGAACGCATGGTGGTGGAACTGCGCGATCGGGTTTCCGATCTGGGCGGCGGCAATCCGCTGGGCGCACCCAGCCTGCCCAACGATCCGCAGTCCGAAGCCACCATCGCCCTGCAGCAACTGGGCTACAAGCCTGCCGAAGCGGTGCGCATGGCGCGCGATGCGGTCGCGCCCGGCGACGATGCGGCCATGATCATCCGCAAGGCCCTGCAGTCGGCCTTGCGCTGACCGCCAGCACGTCGCCGCCACGGCTTTCTAGAGTTTCCCCTCACATCCTCCGCGCTACGATTAGGCAATCCATGTCAGCCCCCTCTTCTCCGCAGGTTCCCGCCGGTCACTCCGGCGAGCATGGTCATGACAAGGCCGGACTCGCCGCGCTGGTTGCGGGCGCGGTGGGCGTGGTCTTCGGCGACATCGGCACCAGTCCGCTCTACACCATCAAGGAGATGTTCCACCCGCACTTCGGCCTTAGCCCCGATCCGGCTACCGTGCTGGGACTGTTGTCGCTCGGCTTCTGGTCGCTGATCCTGATCGTGACGCTGAAGTACGTGATCGTGATCATGCGCGCCGACAATGAGGGCGAGGGCGGCATCATGGCGCTGACCGCGCTGGCGCAGCGCAGTCTGAAGAAGGGTTCGCGCGGCAGCTACGCGGTCGGCATCCTCGGCATCTTCGGCGCTTCTCTGTTCTTCGGCGACGGCATCATCACTCCGCCGATCACGGTGCTGGGCGCCGTCGAAGGCCTCAGCGTGATTTCCGCCGGACTGACGCGCTGGGTGGTGCCGATCAGCCTGGTGATTCTGGTTGGCTTGTTCGCGGCGCAACGGTTCGGCACCGCCAAGGTCGGCAAGATCTTCGGGCCAGTGATGATCGTCTGGTTCGTGGTGCTGGCCGTGATCGGCGTCCACAACATCGCCGGCTTCCCCAGTGTGCTGCGCGCGCTGAACCCCTATTGGGCCTGGAATTTCTTCACCACCCACGACTGGCATGCGCTCTTCATTCTGGGCGCGGTCGTGCTGACCGTGACCGGCGGCGAAGCCCTGTATGCGGACATGGGCCATTTCGGCAAGAAACCCATCCGCTGGGCATGGTTCGGTTTCGTGCTGCCGGCGCTGGTGCTGAACTACTACGGCCAGGGTGCCGTGCTGCTGGAGCACCCCGAAGCGGTGACGAGCCCGTTCTTCATGTCGATTCCGCAGTGGGCGCAGATTCCGATGACGGTGCTGGCCACGCTGGCCGCGGCGATCGCCTCGCAGGCGGTCATCACCGGCGCGTTCTCGGTGACCCGCCAGGCGATCCAGCTGGGCTACCTGCCGCGCCTGGCCATCAAGTACACGTCCAAGGAAACCATCGGCCAGATCTACGTGCCCTCGATCAATCTGATGCTGCTGCTGGCGGTGATAGTGCTGGTGCTGGTGTTCCGTAGCTCCGGCGCGCTCGCCACCGCCTACGGTCTGTCGGTCACCGGCACCATGCTGATCGACACGCTGCTGCTGGCGGTCGTCGCCTATACGCGTTGGCCAGACTCCAGGAAGTGGGTGTTGCCGTTGTGCGGCCTTTTCCTGCTGATCGACATCGCCTTCCTGATCGCCAACGGCGCCAAGCTGTTCTCGGGCATCGGCGCGTGGGTGCCGCTGTTCATCGGTATCGTCGCCTTCCTGATGATGCGCACCTGGCGCCGCGGGCGCGAACTGCTGCATGCCGAAGTTCAGAAAGACGGCATCAAGCTGGACAGCTTCCTGCCGGGTCTGATGCTGGCGCCGCCGATCCGGGTGCCCGGCACCGCGATCTTCATGACCGCCGATCAGGGCGTGGTGCCGCATGCGCTGCTGCACAACCTCAAGCACAACAAGGTGCTGCACGAGCGCAATGTGTTCCTGACCGTGGAAACCTTGAACGTGCCATATGCGCCCAAGGAAAAACGTCTGAAGATCTATGCCATCGGCGACGATTTCTACCGTGTGGTGATCAGCTACGGCTTCACCGAGACGCCCGACGTGCCGCAATCGTTGATGGGTTCCTGCGACAAGGGCGGCATCTATTTCGATCCCATGGAAACCACGTATTTCGCCAGCCGCGAGACCATCGTGGCCAGCGCGCGCCGCGGCATGCCGGTCTGGCGCGACAAACTGTTCGCGGTCATGCACCGCAATGCGGCGCCGGCGACCGGGTTCTTCCGTATTCCGGGAAACCGGCTGGTGGAACTGGGCGCGCAGGTTGAGATTTGAGGCCCCCTTTTCACCAAGCCCTCCCCGATCGTCATCCCAGCGAAAGCTGGGATCCATCTTGATCTTGCAGTTGCGCTACGCCATCAAGTCAAAAACAACGTCAAAATGGATCCCAGCTTTCGCTGGGATGACGACGGAAAGACATGGAGCTTTCCCGCTTCCCGCATAATGCCCCCATGACCGAAGACCGCATCCTCACCGCCGCGGCCACCCGCGAAGACGACGCCCTTGAGGCGAGCATCCGCCCGCGCAAGCTGGACGAATACCTGGGCCAGAAACCGGTCCGCGACCAGCTCTCGATCTATATCGAAGCGGCCAAGGGCCGTGGCGAAGCCATGGACCATGTGCTGATCTTCGGGCCGCCCGGCCTGGGCAAGACCACGCTCAGCCATGTCATCGCCAACGAGCTTGGGGTGAACCTGCGCGTCACTTCGGGACCGGTGATCGAGAAGGCCGGCGACTTGGCCGCGCTGCTGACCAATCTGCAGCCGCACGACGTGCTCTTCATCGACGAAATCCATCGACTCTCCCCTGTGGTGGAGGAAGTGCTGTACCCGGCGATGGAGGATTTCCAGATCGACATCATGATCGGCGACGGCCCGGCCGCGCGTTCGATCAAACTGGACCTGCCGCCTTTCACCCTGATCGGCGCCACCACCCGCGCCGGTCTGCTCACCGCACCGCTGCGCGACCGCTTCGGCATCGTCCAGCGGCTCGAGTTCTACAACACCCAGGAACTCACCCAGATCGTGCGGCGCTCGGCCAAGATCATGAATATCGACTGCGTAGCCGAGGGCGCGGCGGAAATCGCCAACCGTTCGCGCGGCACCCCACGCATCGCCAACCGCCTGCTGCGTCGCGTGCGCGATTACGCGCAGGTGCGCGCGCAGGGACACATCGACCACGACGTGGCCAAGGCCGCGATGGTGATGTTGAACGTGGATCCGGAGGGGTTTGATGAACTGGACCGGCGCCTGTTGCGTCTGATCATCGAGAACTTCGATGGGGGCCCGGTCGGCGTGGAATCGGTTGCCGCCGCATTGTCCGAAGAACGCGGCACGCTGGAGGACGTCATCGAACCCTATCTGATCCAGCAGGGCTTCCTGGTCCGCACCGCACGCGGCCGTATGGCCACGCGCAAGGCATATCTGCATCTTGGGTTGAAGCCGAAAGCCATGCCTGTGGATCTGTTCGCCGACGACGCGGGGCAGCCGGTAACCGGTAGCCGTGAGCCGGAAAGCGGCGCTTGAATTCCAGCTTCCGGCTATCTTTTCCCATATGCATTCATTCGTAGGGCGAGCAGTGCCCGCCCTACGACGGTGTGGTGTTCTTGACGCGACTGGAGACACGTTTTTGACTTCTGATTCCCCCTTTCCCGTTCCCGAGTCCCGGCTATTCAGTTGGCCGACACGCGTGTATTGGGAAGATACCGACGCAGGTGGCGTGGTCTACCACGCGCAATACGTGGCTTTCCTGGAACGCGCGCGCACCGAATGGTTGCGGCATCGCGGGCATGGACAGGAGCGATTGCGCAACGAGCACGACCTGGTTTTCGCGGTCCGCGCGATGCAGCTCGATTTCCTGGCCCCCGCGCGGCTGGACGACCTGCTCACCGTGACCGTGCAGATCCGCACCTGCAAGCGGGCCAGCGTGATGTTCACGCAATCCATCCTGCGCGGCGAGCAAGTCCTGCTTACCGCCGAAGTGCGGGTTGCGGTGCTCAGCGCGGCCAGTTTCAGACCCAAAGCGGCGCCTGATGCGTTGTATGAAGAATTCAAGGCGCTGGAAATGCCTAAGCAATGAGTATCCAAGCAATAGATCCCAGCTCCATCCCCATTCGTAATTCGAGGAATACCGGATGATCGCACTGCTCCTGGCCCTGCAGGACACCGTGGTTGAAGCCCTGCCAGAAGACGTCGCCGCCGCAGCCACCCAGGCCAGCGCCGAAGTCGCCCACAGCAGCATCAACTATTTCGATCTGATGCTGAAAGCCAGTCTGCCGGTAAAGCTGATCGTGCTGTTGCTGCTGGCCGGCTCGGTGATCAGCTGGGTCATCATCTTCCGCAAGGCGCGGGTCTTCAGTCGCGCCAACCGCGATGCAGATGACTTCGAAAGCCGTTTCTGGTCCGGCGCCGAACTCAACAAGCTGTATGCCGGGGCCACCGACCGCAATCGCGTGGTGAACGGCCTGGAAGCCATTTTCGAAGCCGGCTTCCGCGAATTCACCCGTCTGCGCGACAAGCGCAAGCTCGACGGGCGGGCGCAACTGGAAGGCGCCCAACGCGCCATGCGCGCGACCTATGCGCGTGAAGTGGACCAGTTGGAGCGCAACCTGGAGCTGCTGGCCAATATCGGTTCCACCGCGCCTTATGTCGGCCTGGTCGGCACCGTGTTCGGCATCATGGTGACCATGCACGACATGCTCAACAGCGGCGAGCAGGCCGGCATCGCGGCCGTGGCGCCGGGCATCTCCGAAGCCTTGTTCGCGACCGCCATCGGCCTGTTCGTCGCCATTCCCGCGGTGTGGGCGTTCAACCGCTTCACCACGCGCGTGGAGCGGCTGTCGGTGCGCTATGAGTCCTTCGCCGAGGAATTCAGCTCCATCCTGCAGCGCCAGTCGACCGGCGACGAGTAAGCGAAGATGACCGCCGCCATCTCGCGCCACCGCAAGCGCCGCAAGCTCAAGTCCGAGATCAACGTCGTTCCCTACATCGACGTCATGCTGGTGCTGCTGATCATCTTCATGGTCACCGCGCCGCTGCTGACGCTCAGCGTCGACGTCAGTCTGCCCAATGCAAACGCCAAGGCCGTCGAAAACAACGGCGATCCGATCATCGTCGTCGCCTATCCCGATGGCCGGGTCGGGCTGCAGCTGCCCGGAGAAAAAGCGCCGGCCGTGCTAGACGCCGCAGCACTTGAAGCGCGGTTGGCGCCCATCGTGGCCCAGCAGGGCAACAAGCTGCGGGTAATGGTGGCCGCCCAGGGCGATGCGCCGTATCAGAATGTCCTGGATGCGATGGATATGCTGAAGAAGGCCAAGGTCACCAATGTCGGCCTGTTGACCAAGTCCGGTGGCAATGCACGCTGACGCTTTCCCGCGACGCGAAGCTCCGCAAGACGACGGTTACGCGCGCGCCATCGCCTACGCCATCGGCGTGCATGTGCTGCTGGCGCTTTTTCTGTGGTTCTCCTCCTGGTTTTCGTGGGAGCGCGATCCGACATCGGCGGCGGGCCTGCCGGTGATGGACGCCTCGCTGGAAGCCTCGGCTTCGGAAATCAGGGCCGCTGAGCGCGCCCTGGAGCACGTGCCCGAACCACTGCCGCCACCTGTGGAGGAAGTGGTCGAGGAAGAGACGGTTCCGCCCCCGCAGCCGATCCCCGAACCGCGCCCGCAGGATTCGCCCACACCGCAGCAACAGGTGGCGCAGGAACGCGTTCCGGTGCCCGATACTGAAGATCAGGACGCCGCCGACCGCCTGGCGATTTCGCAGGAAAAAGCGCTGCGCGAGCAGGAAGAGAAGCGGCGCCAAGAACAGATCGACCTGACCGAACAGAAGCGCGTGGAAGAAGCGCAAAAGCAACAGCGCCTGGCCGCCCAGCAGGAAGAACTGAAGCAGGCCAAGCTGGCTGAAATCCGTCGGCAGCGCGCGCAGCTGGAACGCGACAAGAAGCTGGCGGCCGAGAAACTGCAGCAGATCACCGACGCCAGGGCGCGCCAAGCCGCAGCTCCAGCTGCTGCAACCCCCAGCGCGAGTGCGCCGGCCGGCAACAATGGCGCCGACGCCGACCTGAGCGGCAAATACGCCGAGGCCATCCGCGTCGCGGTGACCGCCCAATGGACCCGACCCGATTCAGTGCCGTTGGGGACCCGCTGCAAGGTCGTGATCCGCCAATTGCCGGGCGGCCAGGTGATGAGTGCCGAAGTGCAACCCGGTTGCCCGATGGATCAGGCCGGCCAGGATTCGCTCGAGCGGGCCGTGCTCAAGGCGCAGCCCTTGCCCTATCGGGGTTTCGAGTCGGTGTTCCAGCGCCAATTGATCCTTAATTTCCAGGCGCAGGACCGTTGATCACACGCGCTTTCGTTCACGATTGCGAAAATATTCACGTTAAGCCTGTTATCCCTCTCCCATCCCAAATACCGAAGTGCCCATGAAAACATTGCCGCATTGGCTGGCCGTACTCGCGCTCGTTTTATTGCCGTTCGCCGCATCGGCGCAGCAGCAGGGCCTGGAAATCGACATCGTCGGCGGCAACGCCTCGGCGCTGCCCATTGCTGTGGTGCCCATGCCGTACCAGGGTTCGGCAGGCGCGCCACCCACCGATGTGGCGGCTGTGGTTCGTGCCGACCTGGAGCGTTCCGGCGCCTTCCGCGCCCTGCCCGAAGCCAGCATGGTCGAGCGCCCCACACGTGGCGGCGAAGTGCAGTACCCGACCTGGCGCGCGCTGAAACAGGATTATCTGGTCGTCGGCCGGGTAGTCGATGCAGGCGAAGGCAGCTATCGCGTCGAATACGAGCTCTTCGACGTGGCCAAGCAGGAACGCCTGCTGGGCTTGGCGCTGACCGCGCGCTCCAACGCGATGCGCGATGTCGCCCACCAGGCCGCCGATGCGATCTACGAGAAAATCCTCGGTGTGCGCGGTGCGTTCTGGACCCGGATCGCCTACATCACCCAGACCGGGCTCGGCAAACAGGCGCGCTACGCGCTGATGGTCGCCGATTCGGACGGCTTCAACCCGCAGACCGTGGTGCGTTCGGCCGAGCCGCTGCTGTCGCCGTCGTGGAGCCCTGATGGCAGCAAGCTGGCCTACGTGAGCTTCGAGCGCGGCAATTCCTCGATCTATATCCAGAACATCGCCACCGGCGCCCGCGAACTGGTTTCCAGTTTCCGCGGCATCAACGGCGCGCCGAATTTCTCGCCCGACGGCCGCAAGCTGGCCCTGACCCTGTCGCGCAGCGGCAATCCCGAAATCTACGTGATGGATCTGGGCAGCAAGCAGCTGACCCAGTTGACCAACCAGTTCGGCATCGACACCGAACCGACCTGGTCGGCGGACGGCAGCGCCATCTATTTCACCTCCGACCGTGGCGGGCGCCCGCAGATCTACCGCGTACCCTCCAGCGGCGGTACCGCCTCGCGGGTCACCTTCCAGGGCAATTACAACGCCACGGCCACCGTGTCCTACGACGGCAAGAAGATCGCCGTGGCACAGGGCAGCGGCAACAACTACCGCATCGCGATGATGGACAGCAGCCTGGGTTCGCCGCGCTGGAGCACCTTGTCTCCCGGTTCGCTGGACGAATCGCCCAGCTTCGCCCCCAATGCCAGCATGGTGCTGTACGCCGCCCGCGAAGGCCGCCGCGGCGTGCTTTACGCGGTCTCGGCCGACGCCCGGGTCCGCCAGCGCCTGGTCCTGGCCGACGGAGATGTGCGCGAACCGGCCTGGTCGCCATACCGCTCACCCCGTTGAAACGTTGCCGCCTGTTAATATTGCTGACCTACAACCACCCCGTGCCAAGCCCGAGGAACCCCCGATGAACTCCACCACCCGCGTCGTCATGCTTTCCCTCTTCTCCGTTGCAGTCCTGGCCGGCTGCAAATCCAAGGCCGCCAAGGACACCACCCCCCCGCCGACCGACACCACCGGTAACACCGGTACCGTCGTCGACAACACCACGGCCGCCGGCGCCTACGGCCCGAACGATCTGGACACCGATGCCTGCCTGCGCCAGCGCGTGGTGTACTTCGATCTGGACCAGGATTCGCTGAAGCCGGAATTCCAGGCCATCGTGGGTTGCCACGCCAAGTACCTGCGTGACCGTCCTTCTTCGCGCATGAATCTGGAAGGCAACGCCGACGAGCGCGGCAGCCGCGAATACAACGTGGGTCTGGGCGAGCGCCGCGGCAATGCCGTGTCTTCGGCCATCCAGGCGCAGGGCGGTTCGGGCGGCCAGATCTCGGTTGTCAGCTATGGCGAAGAGCGCCCGGTCTGCACCGAGTCCAACGAGGATTGCTGGGCCCGCAACCGTCGCGTCGAAATCGTCTACACGGCCAAGTAAGTCCGGTCAGTAGCGAATAACGGAATACGCAAGTGAAGCGACTCCTGATCAGTTCGATCATCGCGGCGGCCCTAGTGGCCGCCGCACCTGCGCACGCACAACGCGTGAGCCTGGCCGACCGCGTGACCGCGCTGGAAACGGCGGCCGCCAACGACCGCGGCAACACCGACCTGCTGAACCAGATGGGCCAGCTGCGTACGGAATTGCAGCAGATGCGCGCGCTGGTCGAGCAATTGCAGAACGAAAACGAACAACTCAAGCAGACCGGCAAGGATCAGTACCTGGATCTGGACGGCCGCTTGAATCGCCTGGAGGGCGGCGCCGTACCGGCCGCTCCCATGGCTCCTTCTTCCGCACCGTCGGCGATTACGCCGCCGGTCGCACCGCCCGCAGGCGTATCGGCAACCGCCGAGCGTCCGCCTTCGGTACACGGCGATGTCGGCGCGATGGCCCAGACCGGCGACGAACGCGCCGCCTACGACGTCGCCTTCGACGCGCTCAAGGGCGGCAACTACGCCGCAGCGGCGCAGTCGTTCCTCAGCTTCCTGGAGCTTTACCCCAACGGGTCCTACACGCCCAATGCCCTCTACTGGCTGGGCGAAAGCTATTACGTCACCCAGAACTACCAGCTGGCAGGCGAGCAGTTCCGCACCCTGCTGCAGCGCTATCCCACACACGACAAGGCCTCGGGCGCACTGCTCAAGCTGGGCCTGGTCGAATACGGTCTGGGCCAGGTGGACGCCGCCGAGCGCACCTTGAACGAAGTGGTCACCCGCTACCCCGGCAGCGATGTCGCGCGCACCGCCGACGATCGCCTCAAGTCCATGCAGCTGGGCCGCAGCATCCGCTGATATAGCTTCCTTCTCCCCTCGGGAGAAGGTGCCCGAAGGGCGGATGAGGGCGGAAGAATGACGTGCCTCTAATCCTTCAGTAGGACTCGTTGGATTTCACGCCCTCACCGGCGCTCTTTGCCACCCCCCGCCTTCGCGAGGGCAGGCTCTTCTCCCAGCGGGAGAAGGAACCGCTAATCTCTCTACCCATGAATGCCGCCGTCCCCAGCGATATCGTCCAGTCCAGCACGGACCGTCTGAAGATCACCGAGATCTTCCTGTCCCTGCAGGGAGAAGCCGCGACTGCCGGCTGGCCGACTGTGTTCGTGCGCCTGACCGGCTGCCCGCTGCGCTGCCAGTACTGCGACACCGCCTACGCCTTCCACGGCGGCGAGTGGTGGAATATCGAGGACATCCTGGCCGAAGTTGCCCGGCATGGCGTGCGCCACGTGTGCGTGACCGGTGGCGAACCGCTTTCGCAGAAGCGCTGCCTGCTGCTGCTCCGGGCGCTGTGCGATGCTGGCTACGATGTGTCGCTGGAAACCTCCGGCGCGCTCGACATCGCCGAGGTCGATGGGCGCGTCTCGCGCGTGCTGGACATCAAGACGCCGGCTTCGGCCGAGGTCGCGCGCAACCGCTGGGAGAATCTGCAGCTGCTGACCGCGCGCGACCAGGTCAAGTTCGTGCTCTGCGGTCGCGACGATTACGAATGGGCTCGCGATATTGTTGCCGAGCACCGCCTGGACCAGCGCTGCGACGTGCTGTTTTCGCCCAGCAAGTCCGAACTCGCACCGCGCGACCTGGCCGACTGGATCGTCGCCGACCGACTGCCGGTGCGCTTCCAGATGCAGCTGCACAAGCTGCTGTGGAACGACGAACCCGGACGCTAGCCTCCGCGTGCAGGCATTGCCTCTTTGTAGGAGCTGCGTAAGCCGCGACCGCACATCCCCAGCTCCGATAAAATATCCTCATCCCGTTAATCTCCGGTCGCAGCTTACGCATCTCCTACACACGCGCACGCACGGCCCCGCATTGGAACGCTCATGAAAAACGCAGTCGTCCTGGTCTCCGGCGGCATGGATTCGGCCGTCGTGCTGGCACTGGCCCGCGAAGAAGGCTTCAACGCCTATGCCTTGAGCGTGAGCTATGGGCAGCGCCACACTTCCGAACTGCAGGCCGCTGATCGCGTCTCGGCCGCCTTGGGCGCCACCGCGCACAAGACCGTCATCGTGGACCTGCGTTCCATCGGCGGCTCGGCCCTGACCGATTCGGATATCGAAGTGCCCGAAGCGGGCGGGCAGGGCATACCCAGCACCTACGTACCTGCGCGCAACACCATCATGCTGTCCGTGGCGCTGGGCTGGGCCGAAGTGTTGGGCGCAGCGGACATCTTCTGCGGCGTCAACGCAGTCGATTATTCCGGCTACCCCGATTGCCGCCCGGAGTTCATCGACGCCTTCCAGACCCTGGCCAATCTGGCCACCAAGGCCGGCGTGGAAGGCGCGGGCCTGCGCATCCGCGCGCCGCTGCTGAAGATGAGCAAGGCCGACATCGTCCGCGAAGGCCTGCGCTTGGGCGTGGATTTCGGCCAGACCGTGTCCTGCTACCGCGCCGACGACCAGGGTCGGGCCTGTGGCCACTGCGACGCCTGCCAGCTGCGCGCTGCAGGCTTCGCCGATGCCGGCGTCGCCGACCCCACGCATTACGCCTGATTTCTCACCCGCCGCCCGGTGCGCTAGAATGCGCACCCCGGCGCAATACCGGGTCATGTGGGCCGTTAGCTCAGTTGGTAGAGCAGAAGACTTTTAATCTTTTGGTCGATGGTTCGAATCCATCACGGCCCACCATTACGGATCATGCACTTAGGCCGACTTTGCGCTCGGCCTTTTTTGTGCCCATCGTGTCTTAAACACGTTTTGAACACATAACGTCGAGATAGCGATTCAGAGCGGGTCATAGCTGATCGAGAACAGACTTCAGCGTGAAGCCAGGCCTGCTCCACGTGGGACGAGAAGAACCATGACCCGTACCTTGAATGATGGGCGCTGCTCTCGGTGGCGCCCGTTCGTCTTTGGGTTTCACCAATCGAAGGCTGTGCCAAACCCCAAGCGGACTTCGGATGACATCAAGTGCAGACCCCGCTTCTGGCGTTAGCAGAGTTTTCTTGACTGGAAGTTCGCCCAAGATTGTTGGGCGAACGTTGACCTGAGGCCCAGCTGTTCTTATGAGGTTCTAACTCCTGATACGGGATCAACCTTATTCGCGTACCGCCGCGAGCGCGCGACCAAGGTTGAACGTGCGGCGCAGGAAGGCGGCTCCATCGTCCAGTGCCTGCCTGGCGATGGAGGACACCGCCACCGCTTCGATGAAGCTGTGCGGCGCGCCCGGGTAGACCTTCACCTCGACGTTCACATCGGCGGCGAGGAGCTTGCCGGCCATCGCCAGATTCTGTTCGGCCAGTACGTCGCACTCGCCCACGCCGATGAAGAACGGGGGAAGCCCCTCCACGTCGGCGATCAGGCCATGGGTGTAGGGATCGTTGCGGTCGGCGGGGCGAGAAATGTACTGGTTCCAGAACGTATCGACTTCGGCGGCGGTCAGCATGTCCGCGTCGGTGCCATATCGTCGTCGCGAATGCGGCGAGCAGTCCGGCGAATAGCCGGCGTAGTAGTTCACCACTGCGGCAATGCGTTCGCCTTCGCCCTGGTCGCGCAGCTTCAGCACTGCACCGCTGGTCAGGTTGCCGCCAGCCGAATCTCCCCCGAGCGCCAGTCGGCTCGTGTCGAGGCCATGTCTGGCGCCGTTTGCCTGTAGCCAGCGCACGACATCGACGACCTGCTCCAGCGCGACCGGATAGCGCACTTCGGGCGACAGCGCGTAGTCGATGCCGACCACGGCGACACCGGCACGTGCGGCCAGCTCGCGCATCACACGGTCATGGGTGTCCAGGCTGAACATCGCCCAGCCTCCGCCGTGCAGGAAGCCGAACGTCGGCTTGGCAACGCCAGGTGCAGGGTCGTAGATGCGCAGGCGAACTGGCCCATGGCGGGTGTCGGCGAAAATTTCCTCGGTGCGCGCGATCACCGGACCACCTTCGCACCAGGGACGGCGAACCTGCTCCACGATCTCGCGCCGCGCCGGCCAGTCCAGCGTGCGGCCGGCGGTGATGCGCCGGCCTTCGGCGATCACGCTGTCGATGAAGCCGGCGATCTCCGGATCGATGGGTTTGGCGATAGGCGTGATGGCGGCGATGGCACCCGCGCCGCGACCGTCATCGAAGCGGCGCATCCATCTGGCCAACGGATGTTGCTGCGTGTTCCACAGTCCGCGCAGGATGTCGTCGAAGACATCGTCACGTTCGTCCTGGCCCAGCTTGAAGGTGGCGTGCACATCGCGAACGTGTGCATGGAAGCCGACGATGCCCCGGCGCAGGCTGTAGTAGCGCACGCCCATTTCCTCGGCACGCCATGCACCCGGTCGCTCATGCTCCAGGTCCTCGGCCAGGTGTTGCAGCAGAAGACTCGCATCCTCTGCGGTGTCGCGCAGTTCGATATCCACTTCGAACACCGCCGTCGCGTAATTCCAAGTGGGCGCGCGGGTGCGATCTGCGAACCACGAGGGTGAGATGTAACCATGCGGGCCAATCAGCAGCACGGTCGCGCGCGAATCTTCCGCGAATGCGCGCCACTGCGGATTGCTGCGGGCGAAGTGGCCGAGCAAACGCAGCGGTCGGCCCTGCTCATCGCATTCGAGCTGGACCGGCAGTGGCGTGGCCGACAGTGCACCGGCCGCACCGGAGACGATCCAGGCGAGCGGTTGCTCGGCGACGAGATCGGCAACATCGCGGGGGGAAAAGGGCTGGAACAGGGAAGGATTGGACATGGTCTGCTTGCGATGGGAGGGAGCGTCGTTCAATTGAGAGAGCCAGCCACGGAATGCGACGGCCAGCGATCGGCCCAGGGGGCCGCGGCTTCGAGTTCATAGGCGAGTGCGAGCAGGGTGTCTTCCTGTCCGCGGTCGGCCGCGAACATGCTGCCGATGGGCAGGCCACGATGGTCGCTGGACAGGGGCAGCGAGATCGCCGGGGTGCCGGCCATGTTCTGCAGCGGCGTGTAGTCGATCCAGCCGAACATCGTCTGCATCAATGCATCCATCGGCACATCCGGTGCATAGGTTCCCAGCGCGGGAGGAGGCGCGCTGACCACCGGAGTCAGGACGACGTCGTGCGTGCCGAAGAACGCCGACAGTTGTCGCGGCAGTTGTGCGATCTGCTGATAGGCGGCTTCAAGAGCAGACGTGGGCAGGTTCCGTGCACGGATGGCCAGGCCCAGCGTCCATGGCTCCACTGCGTCTTCCAGGCGGCGCCCGCCGAGCAATGCGGTCGCGGCATCCACGGCATCGGCGGCCAGGTGCGACCACAAATCCTCGAAAGCGCTCAGGAAGGCGTGACCGTCGAGCGGCCATTGAACGCGTTCCACGGTGTGGCCCAGTTGCGCGCATAAATCTGCGGTACGCGTGATGGCGTCCCGGACTTCCGGATGCGGCGGCGCACCGCGTAGCCCGTGTTCGATCACCGCAATCCGCAGCCGTCGGGCAGACGGCCCCTGGACCATGGCGCGATCCGCTTGCAGATGGGTGGTGGCGAATGCCCAGGCGGTGTCGCGCACGCTGCGCGAATGCAGGCAGTCGGCGACCAGGAGATCTTCGACCAGATGACGGCCGCGCACGCGCACCGTGCTATCGCGGCCGGGCTTCAGACCGACCACGCCGCAGCACGAAGACGGCAGCCGGATCGATCCACCGCCGTCGCTGCCATGGGCGAAGGGCACCAGGCCCGCCGCAACAGCTGCAGCGGCACCACCGCTGGAGCCGCCGGGCGAATGCGTGAGCAACCAGGGATTTCGGGTTACCGGCCCCTGCAGCGGCTCGGTCGAAGCAAGCAGTCCGAATTCCGGCATTGACGACTTGCCGACCGCCACCAGACCCTGCGCGATGAGTCTTTCTACGTACGGATATCCGGCGTGCACCAGCACACCGCTGCGGCTGCGCGAGCACGACAGCGTCGGCATGCCCGGATAATCCAGCGAATCTTTCGGCAGCCACGGCACGCCAGCCATCGGGGCGCGGATTGCGGCTTTACTGCGCGCACCATCGACTGCGTCCGCTTCGCGACGGGCCAGCGCAAAGGCGCGATGGCTCAATGCCTGCAACTGCGGGTCCAGCGCCTCGATTCGAACAATGGCGGCTTCTACCAGGCCGGCGGCGTCGAGATTTCCCGAGCGCACCAGGGCTGCCTGATCGTGTGCATCCAGGCGGCCGATCGCGAAGGCATCGGAGCGCGTAAGGGAATTGCGGGGCATGCAAAGGATTCCGTCTTATGGCGGGAGCAGGGAAGGGAGGGCGTGTCAGGCGTTGCGTTGCAATGCGCGGGCGCGGCCATAGAACCGGTAGATCACGCCGCCAATTGCGGCATAGACCGTCAGCAGTACGAGCGGAAGCAGGTCGCCATTGCGGGCCTGCTGGACGATGTCGAGCGCTACCGGCAGGGTCATCGCGAAACTCATCACGATCGCCAGCACAGGAACTACGCCGAACCAGATGCCGCCGATGCGCACGCCGCCCAGCGGAACGCGGAATCGACCGATACGTTCCGGCTGCGTGGTGCGTAACCGGATGAGGCTGATAGCCACCATCGCGAACATCAGGGCCACGCCGAACGTAACCAGATCCGCCATCACCGAAATGGGCAACAGGGCGGCATTGATCGCGGCAAGCACCGCCAGTAGCAGGTTCGCGATCCACAGGCTGTTGCGGGTCGGGTGCAGGCGTTTGAATACATCGGGCAGCAGTCCATCGCGCGACATCGCGTAACACACCCGCGAATGTCCGAACGCATTGGCCAGCAATACCGAGGCCAGCCCGGCGAGCGCGCCGATCTTGATCACCACCGCGAATTGCGGCCAGCCGATGCGATCGACCGCCAGCGCGATGGGGTCGGGCACATCGAGTTCCCGGAACGGCACCAGCCCGGTCAGCACCACTGCCGCCAGCACATACAGGGTGGCGCAGATCGCCAGCGAGCCGAGAATCCCGATAGGCACGTCACGCTGCGCGTTACGGGTTTCCGCTGCTGCCGTGGAGACCGTCTCGAAACCGAGGAAGGCGAAGAACAACAGCGACGCCGCCCGCGCCACGCCTTCCCATCCATAGGTGAAACCACCCTCGTTTGGCGGCAGGAACGGCGACCAGTTGCCTGGATCGACCACTGTCGCGCCGACCACGATGAAGCTGACCAGCACCAGCACTTTCACCACTACCAGTACGGTGTTTGCCAATGAGGAACGCGACGTCCCCAGCGCGACAATCGCGCCTGCGATCAGTACCGCGCCTGCAGCCACCAGGTTGGCGTTTCCTGTGAAGACCAGCGATTTCCCGTCGCTACCCGACAGCAGCTGCACGGCAGGCGTCGAGATCGCTTGCGGCAGCACCATGCCGAGATCCGCCAACAGGCTGCCGAAATAGCCCGCAAAACCGACCGCCAGCAATGAAGCAGCCACGCTGAATTCGAGAAAGAGCAGCCAGCCCAATGCCCAGGCAGGTCCAATCCCCAGCGTGTATTTGCAGTAGCTGTACGCCGAACCCGACTCGGGCACGCTGGAGGCCAGTTCGGCATAGCACAGGCCGACCAGCAGACAGGATGCGCCGGCGATCAGGAACGAAATCGTCACTGCCGGTCCGGCATACAGGGACGCGGCGGTGCCGATGAGGACATAGACGCCGGCGCCAAGAATATTGGCCACGCCCAGCACCAGCAGCGAACCCCAGCCCAACCGGAGTTGCAGCCCTGATGTTCTACCCGATTGCGCCGGGGTCGCCATCAGGAATCACCCTTAAGGCCGACGCGACACTGTTGCCAAGTATCCACACACGGCGGCAGGGACAATGCACGCCGGCTTGTGTGTGGAATGCTGGGAGGTCGTTGGTCGATCATTGCGATCATGCTGTCCGCGACGAAGGCGCGATGCTTCGCCATCCCGTCCCCTCACTTTGCCGAACCTGCCCATCGCGTCCCTCGGCATGGGCCGCCACCGCACATCGGTGACGCGGGAACGTGCCGATGAGCGAGTACGGCGCGTTGCGCGGTCACGGTGACTACACCGCAGACGCGCCATTCAGCGGATCTCGAACGCGAACCTCAGCACATCGTTCACCGAACGGGCAGGCACGCCGACATGGATTTCCTCCGGATAGCGGCGCAGACGCACGCGCAATCCATACCCGGACAGGCGATCCAGCCGATCAACGAGCGCGCGTGCCGGTTCCGGATCGTCATCGGTGTCGCGGTCGCCGACCACCACCATCAGCCGACTGGTCTTCGTGATCTTGCCGCTGGTCAGCTGGGTGGTGAACATGCGTTCTTCTTCGAGCATTCCCTGCTCGTTCCACTCCATGGACGGGCTCGCGGCCACGATGGAATGGAAGGCCTGCGGGCGCTCATACAGCGCATACAGCGCGAACAGGCCGCCGAACGAATGGCCGAACAGCGAATGCCGGTCGGGGTCGGTCCGGTAACGGCGGCTGATCTCGGTCCGCAGCTTGCCGGTCATGAAATCGAGGAAGGGCCTGCGCGCACCGCTCTTGTACTTCGCCAGCTCGCGCCATTGCCGCGGTGGCGGGTCGAGCAGCGGCGCCGTGTAGTCGTTCAGCCGGCGCACGTCGTACGCATCCTCGGTGGGATAGCCGACACCGACGATGATCGACTTGCCGATGGGCAGGTACTCCTGCACCCAGCGCGCCTGCGCGAACGAACCGAAGTACGCGTTGCCGTCGAGTACGTACAGCACCGGATAGCCATCTTCGGGAGGTTCGCCTTCACTGGGGAGCGATACGAAGATGCGATAGACCTCGCCGTTGTCGGAGGCAAGTTCCCAGACCTGGGTCGACGGTATCGTGTAACCGGAAACGGCTACCGATGCCGATGCTTGATCTGGCGAGGCTGGTTGCGCGGCGTGCGCCCACGTCGCGGACAGCAACGTGCTCATGGCCATCATCACGATGCATGCGAGGATCCTGCCCGATCTTGTCATGTCTCACTCCGGCGGTTCGTCAATCCAGGGAATGTCATTCAGGCAGGAAGCCCATGCAAAGGCAAGGGCAAACGACCCTTGTTCTGTCCGCCGAAAGTGTCGATGCAGTGAATGACGGACGGAAGCTTTCACCTGTGCAGGCTAGCGGCTGCGAATCGGCCGCTCTTGCCACAAGCGGGACGATGCTTAGCCGAAAGGGACACGCGCGCCGGCGCATCGGGGCATGAAGAGCGTGCCGCTGCAGGCACCTGGCATCCACGGGTTCGGTCCAGCCCGTTTCGGCTAAGCATTTGCCCTGATCGGCCTGTCCATCCTGGCGCCGCACGGCTAGGCTCGGGATTCCGCAACGACTGGGTAAACCTTGGCCACCATCGACACTTTCAATCCAGAAGATGCGCGCGCCTGGCTCGCACGCCTGGTTGCGTTCGACACCACGTCCCGCAATTCCAATCTTGCACTGATCGAAGCGGTCGAAGCCTGGCTCGAATCGCTCGGCGTGCGCTCTACGCGCATCCCGGGCGCCGAGGGCAAGAAGGCCAATCTGCTGTTCTCCATCGGTCCGGCCACCACTGGCGGTGTCGTGCTGTCCGGACACACTGACGTCGTGCCGGTCGATGGACAGGACTGGAGCAGCGATCCCTGGACGCTGTCCGAACGCGACGGCCGGCTGTATGGTCGTGGCTCGGCGGACATGAAGGGCTTCATCGCTGCAGGCCTTTCCCGCGTGCCGGCGATGCTCGCTGCGGGGCTGAAGCGGCCTGTCCATTTCGCGCTGTCCTACGACGAGGAAGTCGGTTTGCTTGGCGCGCCTTCGTTGATCGAAGCGCTCATGGCCAATGTCCCCAAGCCGGATCTGGTGATCGTCGGCGAGCCGACCGGCATGCGTGTCGTCGACCGGCACAAGGGCATCATGGGATTGCGCACCACCGTGTTTGGCCATGAAGCGCATTCCAGCCAGACCCATCTTGGCGTCAGCGCCAATATTGTCGCCACGCGACTGATGTCCAAGATCGTCGAGATTGCCGACCGTCTGGCTTCGGCTACGCTCGCCGCGAATGGATTCGAACCGCCAAATGCCACCGTCACCATCGGCCTGATCCAGGGCGGCACCGCACCGAATATCCTCGCCAGGCAGTGCTCGTTCGTCTGGGACATACGCTCGACCTCGCCGACCGAGGCGCGGGCGGTGTACGACGAGGTGGAAGTCCTGGCCAGGCAACTCGAATCCGACATCCAGGCGCGTTTCCCGGATTGCGGCATCGCTACCGAGATACTGTCCGATGTGCCGCCATTGACCGGAGCAGCCAACGCACCCGCGTTGGCACTGGTGTCGCGCCTGACCGGAAACTCCGACCGCGAAGCGGCTTCGTATGTTTCGGAGGCGGGCCTGTTCGAGTGCGCCGGGTTGCCCACGGTGATCTGCGGGCCAGGCTGGATCGCGCAAGCCCACCAACCGGACGAATACGTCGAGATCAGCCAGCTTGCCGAAGGCGAGGCCTTCATGGATCGACTGATCGAAGTGCTGTGCAAGTGAACAACGACCAGGCCGGTGCCTCCAGCCGCATTCTCGGAAGCCGCAACTGGGTACTCGGCGTACTCACCTCGATCTATCTGGTGAACTTCATTGATCGTCAGGTCCTGGCGATCCTGTTGCCGCAGGTGAAGGCAGAGTTCGGTCTCTCGGATACCGCGCTTGGGTTGCTGGTGGGGCCGACTTTCGCCTTGTTCTACGCCACTATGGGGCTTCCTCTGGCCTTGCTCGCCGACCGGGTGAATCGTCGGCGATTGATCGCCGTGTCGCTGGCCTTGTTCTCCGCGATGACGATTGCGTGCGGCCTGGTGGTGCAATTCTGGCAACTGGTGGTGGCCCGTATCCTGACCGGCGTGGGTGAGGCCGGTACCGGTCCGGCCTCGCAAACGATGATCACCGATCTGTTCCCGCCGGAAAGGCGCGGACGTGCGCAGGCCATCTACGCCACCGGCGCGAATCTCGGGGTACTCGTCGCGTTTGCTGTAGGCGGCGTCATCGCCCAACTGTGGGGCTGGCGTGTTGCGTTCATTGCTGCCGGCCTGCCCGGACTGGTGCTGACCATCGTGTTGCTGACCACAGTACGCGACCCGCAGCGTGGCGCGAGCGATGCCGGAGTGTCGCAGGAAGAGACGCCCGCCTTCGGCACGGTGATGCGGCAACTCTGGCAGAGCCGCGCATTCCGCTACACCGCGCTCGGCGCCTGTTCGACCTGTTTCACCTCGTATGCGCTGGGCGGATTCTTCCCGCTTTTCCTGGCGCGCAGCCATGGCATGTCGACCGGCGAAATCGGCGTCACCATGGCCCTCATCATGGGCGTCTGCGGTGGCTTGGCCACCTACGCGGCAGGTCATTTCGCCGACCGCTTCGGACGCAACGACCAGCGCTGGTATTCCTACGTGCCCGCGATTGCCGCACTGGCCCCGCTGCCTCTGGCGCCGATCAGTTTCCTTGCGCAGGACACGGGCATCGCATTGGCCGCTGCGATCATTCCGCTGTCGCTGACCGCCGCCTTCATCGGCCCGACCATCACCATCGTGCAGCGGTTGGTGCCGCTGCGCAGCCGCGCGACCGCGGTGGCGACGCTGATCCTGATCGACAACGTCGTCGGCCTGGGGCTAGGCCCGCAATTCGTCGGCATCGCCAGCGATCTGTGGAAGCCGGCATTGGGAGAGGATTCCCTGCGTTACGCCATGCTCGCCGCGATGACCGCCTCTGGCGTCTCGGTGTTCGGCTTCGTCATGGCCGCACGTCATCTTCGAAGCGACATCGCCGCGCGCGAAACCATCGTGCTGCCGCCGGCATCGAATGGATAAGGGTCTGCTCTGATCCGCCAAGCAACGTAATGCTGGCTGCGTCAAGTTCATGGCAAGGGAGCAAGACGCAGGTGACGCATTCTGCGCGCTTGCATGTTACAGCCGCGATCTTCATTGCCTGCCTGTTGGCGCTCGAGCTTTTGCAGACTGCCAGCGACGAATTTTTGTAGTCCAGTTCCAGTAGTTCCCCGAATCCTCCGCCCGATAGTCCGCCAGGAATCCCAATGACCAGATCTTGTCAACGCGCTACAGGTTTTCCCGCTCTCTCCTTGCTGACGATGGGCCTGTTCGCTGCCCTGAATGCGCATGCGCAAACTTCCGAAACCCCGGACTCGCAATCCGCAACGGATCTGGACAGAGTACTGGTGGTCGGCCAGCGTGCCAGCCGCGTCAGCAACGGCGCGACCAACCTCGACCTGGACGTCAAGGAGACCCCGCAGTCGATCAGCGTGGTGTCGAAAGAACAGATGGAGCAATTCGGCGCCGACAGCCTCAATGATGCGTTGAGCTTGGCCACGGGCATACAGGTTGAACGGGTATCGACCAATCTCACCCAGTTCCTGTCCCGCGGCTTCGAGATCAAGAACACGCAGATCGACGGCGTCGGCCTGCCGAACGGCTGGGGCCTGGTCACCAACGCGATGGATTCATTCGGCTTCGAGAAGCTGGAAGTGATCCGTGGCGCCAACGGTCTGCTCACCGGGGTGGGCAATGCCGCCGGCACCATCAACTACGTGCGCAAGCGTCCGACCAACGAACCACAGGGCCAGGTCGGCATTACCTTCGGATCGGAGAACCGCCGCCGCCTTGAAGCAGACTATTCGACACCATTCAACGAAAGCGGTACCTGGGCCGGCCGCGTGGTGGCGGCGCGTGAGGAAAGCGATTCCTACCTGCGCGATTTCGAAAGCGACCGCAGCTATTTCTATGGTGTGGTGGACGGTCAGGTCGGTGAGAACGGGACGCTCGGGTTCGGCTATTCCTGGCAGAAGTCCAATACCAGCAACAATATGTGGGGCGCGCTGAGCTTCATCGATACCGACGGCAACCAGCTGGAGTGGGACCGCAGCGCTTCGCCTACCCAGGATTGGACGTACTGGAACTCGACGAACCAGGCTGGCTTCATCGACTACACGCATCGGATCGGCGATACCTGGCAATTGAAAGCCTCGTACAACTATCGCACCTACGAACATGATTCCAAGATTTTCATGGCCTACTCCTATGCCGGGCTGGATCCGGTCACTCATGAGGGTCTTTACGGCTGGGCCTACAAAAGTCCCTACGAAACCAAGGCGCATATCGGCGACATCACCCTCAATGGCCGCTTCGAGCTGTTCGGACATGAGCAGGAAGCGATGTTCGGCGCGAGCGTGGGACGCAGCGAAGGCATCGACTGGTACAACCCGACCGACACCACCGGCCCGCAATTCGGACCGCTCCCCGGCTTTCCGTTCGGGGGCGACGCGGTCGAAGAACCGATCTGGGGCGAGCGCGCCGTCTATACCATGCTGGACCAGCGCGTGACCCGCGTGTTCGGTGCGACGCGGCTGACTTTGACGGACCGCTTCAAGACCGTCCTGGGCTTCAACTGGGCCGAGTACTGGCGCGAGAGCATCGACAATGATCCCGGAACCCTGGACGAACCCAAGACCAGTCGCAACTTCGCGCCGTACGCCGGCGTAACCTTCGATTTCACCGATCGCATCACCGGTTATGCCAACTACTCCTACATCTTCCAGCCGCAGGATGCGGTCGATTATGACCGGGCTTATATCGATCCGAGCAAAGGCACCAACTATGAGGTCGGCATCAAGGCCGAGTGGCTGGACAAGCGCCTGCTGACGACGCTGGCCTGGTTCAGCGCCAAGCAGGAGGGGTTGGCCACCTATGTCGCCACGCGCTTCATGGAGGGCTACGCGTATGGCTATTCCAGGCCGGACGACGTCGAATCCAAAGGCTTCGAATTCGAAGCGACGGGCAAGCTGAGCGCCAACACGGACCTGTTGTTCGGTTACACGCATCTGACGATGAATGGTGGGCCGCCGCTACCGGCGGAAGATCCAGATCAAACAGGCCCGACCTACGGCTGGGTGCCGCGCCGTACCGCGAACCTGATGCTCAGCACTCGCCTTTCAAGCAATCCGGCGGTGTCGTTCGGTGTCGGTGGACGCTGGCAGAGCGATACTTCCAATTACGAGGATTACGTCAAGTACGCCCGGGTACGTCAGAACGGCTATACCCTGCTCAACGCCTTCGTGGCCTGGGACATCACGCCTGATCTGACCTTGCGTGCGAACGTCAGCAATATCACCGACAAGAAGTACATCCAGAGTCTGTATTCGGTCAGCTACTACGGCCCGCCACGCCAATACGCACTCAGCCTGAACTGGCGGTTCTGAGACTGCCGGTTCGATCAGTCGGGTCCTGCACCTGGATAGTGTTACTCGAAACAGGGCGTCTTCCGAGATGCCCTGTTTTCCTTGAGCCTGTGTATTAGTCAACATCTGAATAATTCGATTGTCATCCCGAGCGCAGCGAGGGGTCTGCTGTCCAGCAGGAAAACAGATCCCTCGCTACGCTCGGGACGACAAGATGTGGGTTGTTCAGACTTGCTTGGCGAAAAATCGCGGGATGTCGTTGATGCGATAAGTGCTGCAAACGATTACCTACTTGGTCGAAGCGGATTCGCCGGCCCAGCGCCGCATGCGCTGCGGCACATGTCGCTTCAGGGCCGGGTGGCGCTCGATGGCGCGATCGATGCCGATGGCATCGCCATCACGCACGTAGGCATCGAGGAAGGCCAGGACTACGTCGCTTATTGTCGCCATCGCCCCCTTCTCATTGATCTCGCCCACGCGTTCTTCGCGCTTCGGACCGCCCAGCAGCGCGACAAGGTCGGTGAAGCCAAGGTGGCGGATGCCCTGCAGGCGGACGCGCACCACGTCATCGTCCTGTCCCGCCTTGGCCCATGATTCGTAGGCGAGATCGTTCGGACTGAAATCCGGTTCGCGTGGCTGGCCTTCAAGCAGACCGTAACGCGGCCAATCGCTCAACATCAGCAGCAATGGGCGGCCGGCAGATCGATCAAACAGGTCCGGATCGAAATTCTGCCCATCCAGATTGACCGCCGCCCGGCAGGCCTCTACAAGCCGGCAACTGGTGGCCGAGGTGGCGCCACCGAACGACATGCCGGCGAAGCCAAGGCGATGGCGGTCGGCATTCGACAATACGTCGTGCAGTGACTCGGGTTCGCTTCCATCGACGATGGACCTGGAAACGAACAGGGTGTCGTCGCGCCACTGGACCAGCGAACGACCGATGCGCGTCGCCGGCAATGCATCCGTGTACACAGTCAATGCTTCGCGCCTCACGGCCAGGTCCGCGCCTCCGGCGAGTACTTTCCATGAGTCGGCGAACCGTGGGTCGTCCACGGGGCCGGCAAAGTTTGTCGCGATGACGCGGCCGTCCTGCAGGCGCACATCCGTCGAATCCCCCGGATGCGCAATCGACACCACGATGTAACCGTAGCTCGCCAAACGGGAGGCCAGCACGCTGTTCTGTTCCGGATACAGAAACAGGCCGTGGCTGAACACCACAACCGGGAATCTTTGTGCATTCCGCGCGGGCTCGGCATTGGACCGTACGGCTATGCGCGCGTGCGCGACCGAATCCAGTTCTCCCTCGGCATAGCGGAAATTGCGGGCGATGGCCGGCAAGGTCGTGGCGGCGACCTCATGCTCCAGATACAGCGAATCTTCGGCAGCGGCAGGGCCGCTCGCCGGATACCACACGATGGCCGGTAATCGCCTGGGGCCGCTCGCAGGGTCGGCCTGGTCGAGCAATCGCGATGGGTCAACGAATTCTGTCCTGGCCATGCCGACGGCATATTCGCCATCGGGTACGGGCAACGTCGCCGCCGAAGCCGTGGAGATGCCGATCCAAATGGCCATGGCAATGGCGGTGATCGAATGCCTTCTGGTCATGCGTGTCCTCGATGTCATGGTTTGGATGGTCGCTTCGATCATTCGTTCAGCAGCGACCGGCAGCGTGCATTGAAAATGTCGAATTTCATCCCGAGCGCGGCGAGGGATCTGCTTTTGCTTTGGGCAGTGAAGCAGATCCCTCGCTGCGCTCGGGATGACAAAAATATGGGCTCAGATATTTCCTCAGCAGGCCCTAGTTCACAAGCTCGCCATCGGCGAATGGCGAAATCCGGGCCGCGTGCTCGCGTGGCAATTCAGCCAGCACGCCGCGCATTGCCGTCGTACGGACCACGGTCGGGCACGAACCGAAAGCCAGCTTGAACGCGCGGGTAAAACTCCCGGGGCATTCATAGCCGCATTCGATGGCGATGTCGATCATCGGCTTGTCGCTCTTGCTCACCAGCACCATCGCCTTCGACAGCCTGACCTGCTTGTAGACCTGGCCCACGCTGCCGCGGTACAGCACCTGGAATCCGTATTGCAGTTTCTTGATGGTCATGCCGACGGCCGAAGCGAGTTCGGACACGCTCAGCGGCTCATCGAGATTCTTCTCGATAACCTGTTTGGCCAGCTTGACCTTTTCGACATCGGAGCGCCGCAACACCTGGCCCTCGGTATCCTCGTGCTCCACGTAGGACTGGATCACCGCGCATACGATCTCCAGTGCCTTGGCGATCAGGTAGAGCCGCCGCAACTCGCCTTCGTAGGGGCACTCCAGGGCCTGCGTCGCCGCGATGCTGGAAATGCTGCCCAATGGCACGTGGCGCAGGCCGGTCGGCGTGCGATGCAGGATGTAGTCGCGGAAGATCGGCGGCAATGCATTGGCATCAAGACCGAGGACGTCCTTGATGCGGTCGCGGCGCAGGAAGATCGTGACCCATCGCAGCGTGCGGTTTGGTTCGTAGACGGTTCGCACGGCTTCGCCGCTCGGCAACCCGTAGAACGTGCAGAAGCCATGCGCAAGATCCTCGTCGGCCAGATCGCGGCCCGTGGAAATGGTGCCGCGTCCCTCGACCCAGGCACAGAAGACCAGATGATCGTCGTGCCGATGCAGCCGCGAAAGATGCTGGGTGGCGCGGAAATCGACGACCGCCATCGACAGGGCGTCATTGAGCTGGTGGAACGCCCAGCCGCCGTCCCCGATCGATTCGTCATAGCGATGCCGGAAGCCATGTCCGCAATCCAGTGGCTCGCGCCAACCTTCGTGCACAGCCACGCTGCGCCAGCGCGCCGCTTCGGACGGCTGTCCCGCGCAACCCAGCATTTCTTCGATGGTGCGATCGTCGAGAATCATGGAAGACTCCTGTGCTGGCCCGGCGCATAGGCTTCATGCCTGCACCGGACGATACCGCCTGCATTGTGCGGCGGCGAATGGCCGTGACTTCGACTGTCCCGGTTCGTGGCTGGCGGTAGGCGGTTCGTACTCAAACCATTGCAGGCGTGCCAAAACCGTTTCGGTTAAGTCACCGCCCCGATTGGCAATTCCGTCGCGTTGTACCGGCGCTACCCTCAGGACACCTTCCGCCGGCGAGTCAGAACTTGGCCATCACCCCTGTGCTCAGTCGCTTAATCAAATGCCGACGCCGGTTCGCTGTCCAGTGGCAGACCCAGCGCGGCGACTTTGACTATGTGCTTGTTTTCCAAGGAAAGTCGTTTCCAATCACGCAACAACTCGGCGTCAGCACGGGTGCAAACGCTTGGCTGGGACGTTGCGGCGCATGAATACGCCGCGAGCTTCATCCGGTGTGTGGAACGACGCAGGCGCAGGCCGTGTGTTGTCGGGCGCATGCGCAGCGGCGACACTGCAGGCATCCGCTGCGTCCGGTGCACAACATGTCCCACAAAGATTCGCTAGACCGGATCGATCTGAAGATTCTCCAGGCCTTGCAGGAAGATGCCCAGATCAAGAACCGGACGCTTGCCGACCAGGTCGCCCTGTCGCCCAGCGCCTGCCTGCGCCGGATCCGCGATCTGGAGGCCAAGGGCTATATCACCGGCTACCGCGCGAGCATCAAGATCGACCGCATCCGCACCGTCACCATCGTGATTGCGCAGGTATCCTTCGAACGGCACTCGGTCGGCAGATTCGTGGATTTCGACGAATGGGCCAGCCGCACGCCGGAGATCGTGGAATCGCTGCGCATCAGCGGAAACTACGATTACCTGCTGCGGGTCGTAGTCAGCGATATCCACGACTGGAAACGCATCATGCGGGCGATGACCGACGGCAATTTCGGCGTGGAGAAGATCGTCTCCAATTTCATGATGGAAGACATGAAGTCCTTCGAAGGCTATCCGCTGACGCAGAACAGCAACCCGCGCTGAGTTTTTTCCATGCCCGTCCTTCACGGGGCGGCATCTGCGTCAGCAACAGCCGCGCTTGGCGCCAGGAACATGTGTGGCCGCCATTGCAGCACAATCCATCCGCTGGACGGGCGCCATGACCGCAGCCGAATCGAGTGGTGCGCCCGCCGACGCGCCGCGTCGCGGCCCGCTGCACGGGCTGGTCGTATTGGACATCACGCGGGTCGTGGCGGGACCTTACTGCTCGATGATCCTGGCCGATCTCGGCGCACGCGTGATCAAGGTCGAGCATCCCGATGATCCGGATTACGTGCGCGATTTCCCGCCCTTCATCGGGCAGGGTGACGAGCGCTTCAGCGCTTTCTTCGCCCAGTACAACCGGCACAAGGAAGGCATCACGCTCAATCTCAAGCATGAGGAAGGCCGTGCGCTGCTCAAGAGCCTGGTGGCCCGCGCAGACGTGTTGGTGGAGAATTTCCGGCCTGGCACCATGCAGCGTTTCGGCGTGGGATACGACACGCTGCGCGCCGAGAATCCGAAGCTGGTGTACGCGGCGATCAGCGGATTCGGGCAGACAGGCCCCAACGCGCTCAAACCAGGATTCGACAACAGCGGCCAGGCCACGGGCGGGCTGTGGTCGATGAACGGGTTCCCGGATCGCCCACCCGTGCGTGTGGGCACCATCGTCGGCGACGTATCGGCCACGCTGTTCGCCACGATCGGCGTGCTCGCCGCGATCCGTGAAGCCGAGCGGACGGGGCAGGGCCAGATGGTCGATGTTTCCCAGCAGGACGCCGTGCTGGCGCTCACCGAGAACGCGGTCGTCAAATACACCGTCGATGGCGAGATCGCTGGACCGCTCGGCAACGATCATCCTTTCGTCCGTCCCTATGGACAATTCCCCTGCAGGGACGGCCATGTGTTCTTCGGTGGATACAACGACAAGCTGTGGGCGTTGTCGTGCAGGAAGTTCGGTGCGCCAGAACTGGTCACCGACCCTGAGATCGACACCATGGCCAAGCGCTTTAATCCCGAGGTGTACGAACGTCGCGTCAAGCCAGTGGTGGAGGCGTGGTTCCGCGAACGCAGCAAGCGCGAGCTGGAAGACATCGCAGGAGACGATATTCCACTGTGCGCGGTGAAGAACATCAAGGAAGTTGTCGAAGATCCCCATATCGCCGCGCGGGACATGATCGTGGATGTCGAGTACCCGCAAGGCAAGGTCGGGATGTTCGGCACGCCGATCAAGTTGTCCCGAACCCAGGCGTCCGCCTGTGGGCAAGCGCCGGGACTTGGCCAGCACAACCATCAGGTCTATGCGGACTTGCTGGGCATGGACGCGGCTGAGTTGCAGAGACTGAAATCCCTGGGAGTGGTGTGATGGGCATTGCCTATGAAGTGTCCGACGGCATCGCGATGATCCGGTTCGATCGGCCGGACAAGCTCAATGCGTTGACGCTGGCGATGTACCGGGAGCTCGGCGATGCGTTCATTTCCGCGCGCGACGACGAACGCGTGCGCGTGGTGATCCTGACTGCCAGTGGACAGCGCGCGTTCTGCGTAGGTGCGGATCTGGGCGAATCGATTCCGGCGCTGATGGACGACAGGTTCGACATTTCCCAATGGGACGATGCGCATCTCAAGAACTTGCGGCTGTACAAGCCCGTCCTGTGCGCGATCAACGGGCTGTGCCTGGGTGGCGGTTTCGAAATCATGCTGGGCACCGACATTCGTATTGCGTCCGACACCGCCAAATTCGCATTACCCGAGCCATCGCTCGGCATCGTGCCCGCGGGCGGCACGCTGGTTCGTCTGGTCAGGCAGATCCCCTATGCGCACGCCATGGAACTGCTGCTCACGGCCAATGGTTTCAGCGCACATGAGCTGCTGGCCAAGGGCCTGATCAATCGTGTCGTGCCGCCAGCGGAGTTGATGCCGCAAACGCTGGCGTTGGCCGAGCGGATCAAGGCGCTCAGCCCCAGCGCCATCGCCGTGATCAAGGAATCGGTGCATCGCCTCATCGATATACCGGAAGCCGAGGCCTTCGCCGAAGAAGCGCGCCTGGGCCAGCGCGCCTTCACCAGCGCCGACGCACGCAAGGGTCTGGCCGCCTTCGCACAGAAGCGCACCCCCGTTTTCGATTGACCTTTCTTTCCAGGATTGCCATGACCGCCACCAGCCGTATCCCAGGTTTCTACAAACTCGATCCGCAAAACCGCTTCCTCAAGCTCGTCGAATTCAGTGGATTACCCGCTGAACAGTTGCAGCCGCTGCAGGAAACCGATGCCGCGATGGCCGCCATCGCCGACCGCATGATTGAGAACGCGGTCGGCACCATTGCAATTCCGTTGGGTGTCGCTGCCAACTTCCTGGTCAATGGCGTCGACTACCTGGTGCCGATGGCGACCGAGGAGCCGTCGGTCGTCGCAGCCGCCAGCAATGCGGCGCTCATCGCCCGCGAGAACGGCGGGTTCCGTACGTCAAGCACGGTACCGGTGATGATCGCGCAGGTTCAGGTTCTTGATGTGGCCGATCCGTATGGCGCTCGCCTGCGCCTGCTTGAAGCGCGCGACGAACTCCTCGTGCTCGCCAATCAGCAGGACCCGCTGCTGGTCCAGTTGGGTGGCGGCGCACGCGACATTGAAGTCAGACTGGTGGAGTCCGGCGATTTTCGCTGCGTCGTCCTGCATTTGCAGGTCGATGTTCGCGATGCAATGGGCGCGAATGCGGTCAACACCATGGCCGAAGCGCTGGCGCCGAGGATCGCCGCCATCGCGCGTGGACGCAGCTTGCTGCGGATCCTGTCAAATAAAGCCGACTTGCGCCTGGTCCGTGCGCGCGCGGTCTTCGATGCAGAAAAGCTCGGTGGACCCCAAGTCGTCGATGGCATCGTCGAGGCATATCGGTTCGCCGCCGCCGATCCATATCGGGCTGCTACCCACAACAAGGGCATCATGAACGGCATTTCCGCCGTCGTGCTGGCGACCGGCAACGACACCCGGGCGGTGGAAGCCGGCGCGCATTGCCACGCCTGCCGTGACGGGCGCTACACGGCCCTGTCGCATTTCGAAAAGGATGCCGATGGCAATCTGGTGGGGACCATCGAAATTCCGCTGGCGTTGGGACTGGTCGGTGGAGCGACCAAGACCCATCCGACAGCGCAGGCCGCAGTAAAACTTCTCGCGGTCAAAAGCGCCGTTCAACTGGCTGAAGTCACCGCGGCCGTAGGGCTGGCGCAGAACACCGCCGCGTTGCGCGCATTGGCAACGGAGGGTATCCAGCGCGGCCATATGTCCTTGCACGCCCGCAATGTGGCCGCCGCCGCAGGCGCCGGTGAGGAAGAAATAGGAATGCTGGTGGAGCGCCTGGTCGCTGGTGGTCAGGTGCGGCTGGATCGGGCGCAGCAGCTTCTTGCCCAACTCAGGGATGAGCTGAAAGCCACCGCGAACTGAGTCAGCCGGCGATCAAGCGCTGCGAACCTGATTGTCTGGTTGACGTGATCACTTCGATATCTCCACGTGCCGAATTCGGCGAATCAACCTCCGCTGGAAGAGGATTTATGCCGCGCATGGATCAAGTCTCGATGCAGCTCGACAGGATCGATCGAAGAATCCTCGCCATACTTCAGCAGGACGGGCGTATCACCAACGCGAAGCTGGCCGAAGCTGTGCACATGTCGCCCACAGCGACTTTGATACGGGTGCGGCGGCTGACCGCCAGTGGTTACATCCTCGGTTACCGCGCGCGGCTCAATCCGCTCAAGCTCGGCACGGGAATGCTGGTGTTCGTGGAAGTGTTGCTCGACCGCACGACGCCCAATGTCCTTGAAGAGTTCAAACATGCGGTGAGGGCCCGGCCCGAGGTGGTGGAGTGCCATCTGGTTGCCGGCGGCTTCGACTACCTGATCAAGCTGCGCGCCGCCGACATGTCCGACTACCGCGACATCGCCGCACGCGTGCTGTGGCAGCTGCCGGGTGTGCGTGAAACCAGAACCTATGCGGTGATGGAAGAGGTGAAGAACAGTGATGACCTGCATCTGGAATTGTAGAATGCAAGCGACGGGCCGTTACCTATGTCGAGTGCGCTGTTCGCGGAGCAATGCGATGGTCGTCGCGGCGATTCTGGCCGTTTACATCGTTCCCAGTCAGGCCGATGCGAGCGCGTTCGAAATCGGCGATACCGATACAGGGACTGGCTTGAAGCTCAAGGCAGAGTCCATGCGTTTGCGTGCCGGGGACGATGTTGCGTGGACGCGGCCGGCGCTGGAAGCAGGTTGGGGATTCGCTGAGCATTTCGAGCTGATCGTGGGCAGCGGCTACGGCATTTCTGAGTTGCGCGACGGGCGGCGCCATCACGGCAGTCACGATCTGCGGCTGGCGTTGAAGTGGAGGTTGCAGCAGGAGTCGGCCACGTCCCTGAGTGTGGCGCTGGAGCCGGAGTTGATCCTGCCCACCGGTGATCGCGGTGCCGGAATGAGCGAGGACGACAAGCTGCTGGCGTTGCCGCTGCGGGCGAGCCGGACGTTCGGGCGCGGGCGGTTGACCGGCCAGGTGGCCTGGTTGCATGCGTTGGGCGCGGGCGAGTCGGGATGGAGCGCCGGACTGTTGTACGAGTACGAAGTGGTCCGGAACCTGTGGCTAGGTGCCGAAGCCTTGCACGAGACCGCGTTGGGCGACGACGGCCAAGTATCGCAGCGCGGCAGCCTCGGATTCCGCTGGCAGTCGCAAGAGGCGTGGATGATTTTCGGTGGGTATGGCAGGAGCTGGCGACACGACAGAGATGACGCGCAGACCTCTGTGCGCCTGGGGGTTGAATATGTTTTCCAATAATGACGGTGGTGCCGGCGAAGTTGGATGCGATGACATTCTGGATGGTCCATCTTCTGCTGTCCGATCAGCAAACAACCATGACGAGGAAATGAGAGCCATGAGCACGATCAAAGAGAGCCAGAATTACAGCGGCTGGTCGATCGCATTGCACTGGGCGATGCTGTTGCTGTTCGTCCTTGTCTATGCACTCATCGAATTGCGTGTGCTCTTTGACAGGGGGAGCGAGCCGCGCGAAATGATGAAGAGTTTCCACTTCATGTTAGGTCTGCTGATATTTGGACTGGTATGGGTGCGCCTCTTCTTCCGGGCCGTAGGACACAGGCCACCAATCGTGCCAACGCCGCCGGCCTGGCAGAGACTGGCCTCCGGTGTCATCCAGTTTTTGCTGTACGCATTCATGATCGGCATGCCGCTGGCCGGCTGGGTGGTGCTCAGCGCCGCTGGAAAACCGGTTCCGTTCTTCGGCCTGGAACTGCCAGCGCTGGTCGGGCAGGACAAGGCGCTTGCGTCACAAGTTGTGGAGCTGCACGAGACTGTCGGAACGTTCGGCTACTGGCTGATAGGTCTGCATACCCTGGCCGCGTTGGCGCATCACTACCTCTGGAAGGACAATACGCTGCGACGTATGTTGCCATTGGGCAAGCGTAGTGGCTGAGGGTTGATTGACCTGCGGTAAAAACCGAACTGTTTCTTCGTAGTTTGATTTGAGTCTGAGGCTACGGCTCGGCCGGGGCGGCATCCTTGAGCGGGACGCCCGAAGATTGGCTCAAATGATGGTCCGATAATATATTCACACACGCAATAGTGAATGTTGACGAATCCTGGTATTGCCTGCATGATCCGCTGGCAGCGTCGACAATCGTCGACTGGATTGCCTGGGAGGGCGCCAATGGATAACCCCGTTGCGAGGGTGGTTCTGTGCCGGCCGTTTTTTGTGGCCGCTTGTTTCAGCGTTGCCGTGCCCGTTGCTGATTACACATGAGCGCACCACCGGTTGTGCAGGGCGAAGATTCGTCCTGGCAGGCAGGGGCGCCGCCGCTAACCGCACTCCCCAAGGCGCCAGGCGTGCGGGCCTGGTTTGCGCTGGGCATGCTGTGCTTCATCTACGTGCTCAATTTCCTGGACCGGCAGTTGCTGGCCATCCTGGCCAAGCCCATCCAGGACAGTCTGCAGGTCACCGATAGCCAACTAGGCCTCATCGGCGGACTGTATTTCGCGCTGTTCTACTGCCTGATTTCCATTCCTGTCGCCTGGCTCGCCGACCGCAGCAACCGGGTCAAGGTGCTGTCGTTCGCCTGCGCGCTATGGAGCGCGGCCACGCTGGCCTGCGGCCTGGCCAACACCTATCCGCAGCTGGTCGTTGCGCGCATGGCGGTGGGCGTGGGCGAAGCCGGCGGCGTGCCGCCTTCCTACGCCATCATCTCCGACTACTTTCCGCCCGGGCGGCGTGGCACTGCCCTGGGCATCTTCAATCTTGGGCCGCCGTTGGGCGCGGCTCTGGGCATCGCGTTCGGCGCTTCGATTGCCGCCGCCTACAGCTGGCGGCATGCCTTCATCGTCCTGGGCGTGGTCGGCATCGTGGCGGCGTTGGCGTTGTTGTTGACGGTGCGCGAGCCACGTCGTGGCGGCCTGGACCAGGCCGTTGTAAACGCACCGGCCGGCGTGCGTGCTCCGCCTTCGAAATTCCTGCCGACATTGAAAATGTTCTTCACCCGTCCGGAACTGCTGCTCGCGGCGCTGGGCAGTGGCGCCACCCAGTTCGTCACTTACGGCCAGGGCAACTTCACCACACTGTTCCTGATGCGCGAGAAAGGCATGAGCCTCAACGAAGTCGCGGTCTGGTACGCGCTGGTGGTCGGCATTGGCATGAGTGCGGGCATCTTCGTCTCGGGCCGGCTGCTGGATCGTTACACGCGCCGCTATCGACAGGCCTACGCGCTGCTGCCCGCGGTCGCGTTGGCGTTGGCGGTTCCGTTCTACGTCGGCTTCGTCTGGGCGCCCAGTTGGCCTCTGGCGATTGCGCTGCTGGTCGGCCCCACCTTCTTCAACTACTTCTATCTGTCCGCCGCGGTCACGCTGGTGCAGGAGGAAGTGCGCCCCGATCAGCGCGTCATGTCCGGCGCGTTGCTGCTGCTGATCATGAACCTGATCGGCCTGGGGCTGGGGCCGACTTTTGTGGGCGCAGCCAGCGATTATTTCCGTGCCAGCCATCCCGAGCATTCGCTGCAGATGGCCTTGTACGCACTGGTGCCGGCGTACTTCGTCGCCATCGCACTGTTCCTGTGGTTGGCGCGGGTGCTGCGCCGTGGGCAACAGGCCACCTTGACTGGAGAATTCGGCAAATGAATCTGCGTCACTTCGCCCATTGCTGTTTCCTGGCCGCCGGTCTGGCGGCCGCCACTTCGCACAGCGCCGACCGGAAAACCACGATGCCCGCCGATGCCAGAACCGGATCCTTCAGCCTGATCAACACGCCTTCGGGACAACTGGTCGGACAATTCGAAGGCTCGCTGCATGTGTTCAAGGGCATTCCCTATGCCGCACCGCCCGTGGGCGCTGCACGCTGGAAGCCGCCCGCGCCGTTGCCAGCGTGGCAGGGTGCGCGCCGGGCCACTGAATTCGGGCCGTCGTGCATCCAGCCGGTGACGCGCGTGCCCAATCTTTATACCTCCGACATCACGCCGACCAGCGAGGATTGCCTGAACTTGAATGTCTGGGCGCCAGCGGATGCGGCAGGTGCGCCGGTGTTCGTCTGGATCCATGGTGGTTCGCTGGTGAAGGGTTCGAGCAAGGAGCCGCTGTACGACGGTGCGCGGCTCGCCCAGCAGGGCATCGTGGTGGTGTCCATCAACTACCGGTTGGGCGTGCTCGGCTACCTGGCGCATCCCGGGTTGAGCGCGGAATCGCCCGAGGGTGTGTCGGGCAATTACGGCCTGCTGGACCAGATCGCGGCGCTGCGTTGGGTTCAGGACAACATCGCTGCGTTCGGCGGTGACCCGGGCAACGTCACCATCGCCGGCGAATCGGCCGGCGGCCTCAGCGTGATGTATCTGATGGCCTCGCCGCAGGCACGCGGCCTGTTCGCCAAGGCGATCGCGCAAAGCGCGTACATGATCTCCACGCCGCACTTGAAGGAGAAGAAGTTCGGCGAACGACCCGCGCAGGAAGCCGGTGCGCTGCTGGGCGCGGCGGTGCATGCCGCCAGCATCGCCGACTTGCGCAAGGCTGACGCGCAGGAGTTGACCGAAGCCGCCGCGGCGCTCGGATTCCTGCCCTTCGCCAATGTCGATGGCAAAGTGCTGACCCGGCAGCTGGTGGACACCTTCGAGCGCGGCGAACAGGCGCCAGTGCCGCTGCTGGCCGGCTTCAACAGCGGCGAGATTCGGTCGCTCACGTTCCTGGCGCCGCCAGTACCAGCGACCGCTGAAAAGTACGAAGCGACGATCCGCGAACGTTATGGCGATCTGGCCGACGGGTTTCTGCGCCTGTATCCGTCTTCGCTGTTGCAGGAGAGCATCTTCGCGACCACCCGCGATGCGCTGTACGGCTGGACCGCTGAACGCCTGGTGCGCAATCAGGAAGCGATTGGGCAGGCCTCGTATCTATACCTGTTCGACCATGGCTATCCCACGGCCGACGCGGCCGGCCTGCATGCCTTCCACGCCAGCGAACTGCCTTATGTCTTCGGCAACGCGGACCGCACGCCGACGCTGTGGCCGGCGATCCCCAGCACCGCCGAGGAGTCACGCATGTCCGCTGCGATGCTGGCCTATTGGAGCAGTTTCGCGCGCGTTGGCGTGCCGACCGCACAGGGCGAGGCTGCCTGGCCACGCTATGGCAAGACAGCGGCCTTCATGGATTTCGGCGCAACGCCGCAGGCTTCTGCGCAGCTGATGCCGGGCATGTTCGAGTTGCATGAGGAAGCCGTGCGTCGACGTCGCGCGACGGGTGAGCAGCCGTGGAACTGGAACGTGGGCCTGGTGTCGCCGCCGCTGGCGAAATGATGCGGTCAGCGGCTGCGCTTGGGCTTGGGCTTGGCTTTTGTCTTGGGCGCGGGTGAAAGCGACAGAAATCCTGCGGCCATGAATTTGGCGATGCGTGCCTTGACCGCGTTGAAGTCGTCGGAATGGCACAAACCACCCGAGAGCCGGTCGATGCGTCCGGTGCGGGCCAGCGTGTTCATCAGCGCGCCGGTCACGAAGTGGTAGCCCCAGAAAATGTCTTCGTCGGAGTAATCGGGCAGGGCGCGCTTGAGGATACTCACCAGCTTCAGCACCACGGGGTCGAAATACACGTCCATCAGCGCCGCGCCTTCGGGCGTGTTGCTGACCCGCGCGCCAAAGGCTGCGTAGTTCATCCAGTTCTCGCCGCCGGCCACGTACAGATCCAGGTCGGTGTCCAGAAACGCATGCAAGGCGCCTTCGACGGTGGGGCTGTCGCCGGTTTCGGCTTCGTACTTCTCCAGCGCGGCCATGCGCGCGGCGCTGCTGACGCCGGCGCGGCGTGCGAACACCGATTCGAACAGGTGCTGCTTGTCCTTGAAGTAGTAGTGGACCAGCGTGGTGTGGATGCCGACCTGCTTGGCCACGTCGCTGAGGGTGACCCCATGCAGGCCGTTCCTGGAGAACAGGTATTCTGCGACGTCGAGGATCTGTTCGATGCTCTCCGCCCGCTGTTCGGCCTTGCTGCGACGAACCCGCTTTTTTGTGGCTTTTGGCATTGCGCCGCTGAGATACGTCCGGGGACTGATGGACGAGTCTAGGCAGCGCACTCCACGGACGTCAATCGCGCACTGCGGTTGCGTCGAAGTCGGTATCGGCCACTTCGGCACGCAAGCGCTCTTTGTCGATCTTGCCTGTTGCCGCCAATGGCATGGCCTGCACGCGCAGGATGTGCTCGGGCACCCACCAGTTGGCCACCTGGCCTTGCAGGCACTGCAGCATGTCGCGTGGCTGGAAGGAATGGCCTTCGTGCAGTTCGACGACCAGCACCGGGCGCTCGCCCCATTTCGGATCGGACCGGGCAATGACCGCGATCTGGCGGATGGCCGGGTGGCGGCCGACGATGTCTTCGATCTCGGCAGGGTTTATCCATTCGCCGCCGGATTTGATCAGGTCCTTGGATCGTCCGCGAATACTCAGGTTGCCTGCTTCATCCAGGCTCGCCAGATCGCCGGTGTCGAAATAGCTTTCACTGTCCAACACATCGATATCGCGTTGGTAATAGGCCTCGATCACGCTGGCGCCTTTCACCTTGAGATGCCCGACCGAACCGTCGCGCTGGTCCGGTAAAGCCACGCCGTCGGCATCGGTGAGCTTCAGGTCCAGTCCCATCGGCGGTCGACCGGATGCCTGATCGCTGCCACGTATCGCGCCAGGCGCGGCGATGGTGCCCATGGGTGAGAGTTCGGTCATGCCCCAGCTGGTCTGCACTTCCACGCCCAGGCTCGCTTCGATGGTACGTATCAGCGATGCCGGACAACTGGACCCGCCGATAAGAACGCGTTTGAGGCTGGGCAGGGCGATGCCGGTGGCGTTCACATGATCGATGACGCCCAGCCACAAGGTATGCACGCCCACGGCGATGCTGACGGCTTCATCGGCGATGAGCCTGGCAAGACTGGCGCCGTCGGCGTGGCGTCCGGGCAGGACGAGCTTGGCGCCCACCGCGGGCGCGGCAAAGGGAAGTCCCCAGCCATTGGCATGGAACATGGGCACCGCCACCAGCACGACCTCGTCGCCGGTCAGCGCCATCGCATCGGCCTGTAGCGCGCGCAGCGTGTGCAGGTAGTTGGAGCGGTGGCTGTAGAGCACGCCCTTCGGTGTACCCGTGGTGCCGGAGGTGTAGCAGAGACCCGCGGGCGCGTTCTCGTCGAACCCGCCCCAGTCCATCGCAACGCCCTGGGTTTCCAGCAGAGTTTCGTAATGCCAGATCCTTGCATCCGATCCTTCGATTGCGTCGAGTTCTGGCGGTTGCGCATCCAGCAACACGAGGTGTTCGACCGTGGGGCAGAGCGGCGCGAGTTCCTGCAGCAACGGCAACAGGCTGGACGACACGGCGAGCAAGCGATCCTGCGCTTCGTTGACGATGGCAGCCAGGTGCGCAACCGTGAAGCGTGGGTTGAGCGTGTGGCAGACCAGGCCGGCGCCCATGGTCGCGTAATACGTTTCCAGATGATGCTGCGTATTCCAGGCCAGCGTGCCAACGCGGTCACCGAGGCGCAGGCCCAGGGCTTGCAGCGCGCCGGACAGGCGCTTGCTGCGTCCCTGCAGATCGGCATAGCCAAGACGCGCCTGGACCACGCCTTGTTCGGCCCACACGATCTCGCTGCGGGGCGACCATTTGGCGGCGTGCTCCAGAAATTTATCGACGGTCAGCGCGTAGTTCTGCATCAGCTTGTAGAAATCCCTGTCCACTGCAAGAACCCCTGCCGCCTGCAAGGCTGCGGCAGGGGAAGAACGACTGCTTCGATCAGAACCAACGCACAATCCTGAGCCCGTACTGCCGCGGTGCGCCGGCGAAGCGCAGGCCCGAATTGATCGCCGCGACATAGTGCTGATCGTTCAAGTTGGTGCCGTACAGGGTGAACAGGTAGTCGCCACGCTTCCAGGCGATCTGCGCGTTGAGCATCCTGCGGCTTTCGATGCGGTCGCCGCGGGCTTCGTTCTGGAACAGCGTGGCCCATTGCTCGGACACGTAGCCGTAGTTGATGCGCGGCGTGATCGTGTTCTTGCCGAAGGTGAATTCGCGTTCCACACCGAAGTTGAAGGTCAGGTCGGGCGCATAGGTCTGGTCGCGTCCTTCAAGCGCGTAGCAGCTGGCGCTTTCCGGGCCGGTTTCCGGGTCGCAAGGCACCAGCGTGGCGGCGCGCGGATCGGTGGCATAGAAACGACCCAGGTCGCTCTTCAACCAGCCCAGTCCGCCGGTCAGGGTCCACTGACCCAGGTTGGCCTGCAATTGGGCTTCGAAACCGGAGATCTTGGTGGTGTCGGGCACGTTGACTTCGATGCCGAAGACCGGAAACGCCGGGTAGCCGATGATCACCTGGAAGTTGTCGTAGTCGTTGTGGAACGCGGTGAGCTGCGTGCGCACGCTGCCGTCCAGCCACACCGATTTCCAGCCCAGCTCGTAGCTGGTCACTTCTTCTTCGTCGAACGGTTCCGGCTGACCGATGCCGACCGGAACGTTCAGGCCACCAGGGCGGTGGCCGGTGGCGGCGAATGCGTAGAGGAACTGCGTGTCGCTCACTTCATAGTTGAGCGCCAGCTTGCCGGAGAAGTTGGAGAACTTCGCGGTCTGAATCGACTCCAACGGCAGCCCGTACTGCATGACTGAAACATCGTTGGATGTTTTCGCCTTGGAATAGCGTCCGCCCAACTGCAGTTGCAGGCGATCGGTGAACTGGAGCCCCACCTGGCCGAAAAGCGCCGAGGTCTGCTTGGGATTGGTGCCGTCCAGCACGTACTCGGTGGCCGGACTGCCCGGGGGCGCTCCGATCACGAACTCGCCGGGCAGGAAATGATAGGTGTCCTTCTGCCAGTAGGCGCCCAGCACCCACGACAGCTTGCCCTCGTCGGGCGATATCAGGTTGAACTCCTGCGAGTAGATGGTTTCGTCCACCGAATCGCGGAACGTCGTGTTGCCTGCGCTGGTGCCATCCAGGTCGGCGCGGTAACTGGTGTTGCCGTCCTGGTAGCCGCTGATGGAACGGAAGCTGACGCCATTGGCGAACCGGTAATCCACGGTCACGCCCGAACGGACGAACTTGTCCAGGGCCTTGAGATCCGCGTTGGCGGTGACGTCGAAGAGGTCGTTGGTGGAGTTCACCGGATCGGCCGGATAAGCGCCCATGTCCAGGTGGTTGTAGTCGGTTTTCCACAACACCGACAACGCGCTCGATGGCTGCCAGAGCAGACCCAGGCGCGCGCTGCGCGAACGCAGCCGGGCATCGGTTCCGGTGTAGGGCCCTTCGATGTCCCAGAAGCTGTCGCGGTTTTCCGCATTCACCGCAACGCGCGCGGCCAGGGTGTCGCTGATGGGCAAGTTGACGGCGCCTTGCAGGCCCAGGTCGTTGTAGTTGCCGATCTGTCCCGAGACATAGCCGGTGTGTCCGCCACCGATGACGGGATTGTTGGAGTTGACGAACACGGCGCCGCCGGTGGCGTTCTGGCCGACGAACGTGCCTTGCGGGCCACGCAGGATTTCGACTGTTGCCAGGTCGTAGTAGGGCTCTGCGGTGAAGTAGCCCGGGAACGAGGCCAGCCCATCGCGATAGGTGATGACGCCGGTCGTGGTCTGGGTGTTGTGCTCGGCCTTGCCGATGCCGCGGATGTTGAAATCGATGCCCTGGCCGAAGTTGTTCACCGTCGCCGAAGGCGTGGCGAACTGCAGCTGGTCGATGATGTTGACCCCCATCTTCTCAAGGTCCTCGCCGCTGAGCACAGTCGCCGAAATCGGCGTGGTCTGCAGCGGTCTGCTGCGTCGTTCGGCCGTCACCACCACTTCATCGAGCGTCTTGGCTTCCTGCTGTGGATCTTCCGCCTCCGATGCCTGAGGGGATGTCGTCTGGGCGCCCGCGGCGCTCGCCCAGGATAGTGTCAGTACGGAAATAGCCGCGCACAGCGCGTGCTGCTTCAAAGCAGTGCGATTCATAACCCTTCCCTCCCAGGAATCGGTTGATTTGCCCGGGGCGGTTCGCACCGGAAGCGTATGTTTGCCATATCTTAAGCTTTGCGTCAACATTCATTCGCTTGTGAATGAGTTTATGGTCGCCCAGGCATGTCCGCCGTCTGGATGCGGCCCCATCGGACTTGGCGGATCGATTCGACGGGAGAGGACGATGATCGATTTGAAGGGCCGCGTGGCCATCGTGACGGGTGCGGGCGGCGGCTTGGGCCGCGCCCATGCGTTGCTGCTGGCCGAACGCGGAGCACAGGTGGTGGTGAACGATCTTGGGCCGGGGGCCGAACTGGTCGTCGACGAAATCATCGCCGCCGGTGGCCAGGCGCGTGCCGCGCTGGGTTCGGTCGCCGATGCGGATTTCGTGCTGGAAATGGTCGAAGACACTATGCGTGCATGGGATCGGGTGGACATCCTGGTCAACAACGCCGGGATCCTGCGCGACAAGTCGTTCGCGAAGATGTCGCTCGACGATTTCCGCCGTGTGCTGGAAGTGCATCTGCTGGGCGCGGCCTATTGCAGCAAGGCGGTGTGGGAACCAATGCGTAACCAGCGCTATGGCCGCATCGTGATGACGACTTCTTCTTCCGGTCTCTATGGAAATTTCGGCCAGTCCAATTATTCGGCGGCAAAAATGGGATTGGTCGGGCTTATGCAAACGCTCGCCATCGAAGGCGAGAAGTACGGCATCCGCGTGAATTGTCTGGCGCCCAGTGCGGCCACGCAGATGATGGAAGGCTTGCTTCCTGGCGAACAACTCGAACGGTTGCGGCCCGAACTGGTCAGCCCGGCGGTGCTGGCGCTGGCTTCGGAGGCGGCACCAACGCGCGCCATCCTCTGCGCGGGAGCCGGCAGTTACGAACTGGCCCACATCACGCTGACCGAAGGCATCCATCTGCCCGACCAGGCCAATACGGCCGAAGTGATGCTTGCGCGTTGGCAGGACATCTCCGACCGCCAGAACGAACGCGTTCCCGCCGAAGGTTTCGAACAGAGCCGATTCGAACTGAGCAAGGCGACTACTGCCGCGGTTTAGGAAATCGATGGTTGTTGTTGGAATATCGGATTTACCGCATCGCCTGCTATGAAAGACGCGCGTGCCAGTCAGCGCTAGATAGGTCGATCAGTTAAGGGGCGTCCGACAAGCCGCTACCCCCTGATTGCATGCTGACTTCCCTGGAGAGTCGATACCGCGCCAGAAGTGGCGCGGTCTACTTGGTCTCTTCTATGCAGGATGTGCAAAGCAGCCTGCTGTATCTATTCGTTTATGGAATAGCGAGCGACCAATCCTTCATTGGTAGTGCAGGGCAGATTCGACGAAGCTCCCCCCAGGTGCAGAAACAACCGGCGTACTGCCGAGGCTTTGCTCACGCAGGCGCTGCCGCCGAATCGATTTCGTTGGGATGCTGGATTGTCGTCATGATTTTCACCGCTCACCTCAGCAACAGATCCGACCATCGAGTCCAACGGTGCTCGCGAGGTGACAACTTGTCGGTGTCCTCAATTCCTTGCATGACCCGAATGAATACTCGACTGCCCGCATCCGAAGCTGCGCCCGCTGCGCGCAGCAGGCTGGCCGGAACCGCCCCTCCGCACCGCTGACAAAGAATGAATATGCCATTCGACAACGAATACCCGAATACAGGCTGGACCAGGCGCTCGTTCCTTCAGGCATCGGCCCTGGCCGCGGCCGGAGCGATAGCCCCACGCCACGCCTACGCATCGTCCGCACGGTTCACGCCCGACTGGGAATCGCTGGTCGACGGGTATCGGACTCCGGACTGGTTCCGCGACGCCAAGTTCGGCATCTGGGCGCACTGGAGCGCGCAATGCGTGCCCGAAGTGGGCGACTGGTACGCACGCAACATGTACATCCAGGGCCACCGCCACTACGACCATCACGTACGGACCTATGGCCATCCCACCAAGGTCGGCTTCATGGAAATCCAGAACCGCTGGAAGGCGGAGAACTGGGAACCCGAAGCGCTGATGGATCTGTATGCGAAGGCCGGCGCGCGCTATTTCGTTGCGCTGGCCAATCATCACGACAACCAGGACTGCTACGACTCCAAGCACCACCCGTGGAATACGATGCGCGTGGGGCCCAAGCGCGACCTCGTCGGCACCTGGGCGCGCGCGGCGCGTGCGCGCGGACTGCGTTTCGGCGTGAGCAACCATTCGGCCCACGCCTGGCACTGGTTCCAGACGGCCTATGGCTACGATCCGGAAGGGCCGCTCGCAGGTCAGCGCTACGACGCCTACCAATTGTCGAAGGCCGATGGCCGCGGCAAGTGGTGGCAGGGAATGGACCCGCAGACGCTCTATACCGGGCGTAACGTGGTGATGCCCGAAGGCATCAGCAAGATGCGCACCGGCAGGGAGTGGCACGAGAAGAACACTTTCTTCTGGACCGAGGAACCGCCGCCGAACAACCCGGCCTTCACGCGTTCTTGGTATTTGCGTTGCCGCGATCTCATCGACAGCTACCGGCCTGATCTGGTGTATTTCGACAACAACGGTCTGCCGCTGGGTCAGGCCGGTCTGGACATCGCCGCCCACTACTACAACGCCAGCCGGGACTGGCATGACGGCAAGCTGGAGGCGGTGATCAATGCCAAGGTGATGCCTGCCGAACGTCGCGCCGGCGTCGTCGAAGACGTGGAGCGCGGCTTCCGCGAAGGCATCGAGCCACTGCCGTGGCAGACCGACACCTGTCTGGGCGACTGGCACTACGACCGCTCGATCTTCGACAACCACCGCTACAAGTCGGCGGCCACGGTGATCCAGCGGCTGTGCGACATCGTGTCGAAGAACGGCAACCTTCTGCTGTCGGTGCCGGTGCGCGGCGATGGCTCCATCGACGCGGACGAGCGCGGGATTCTCGGCGAAATTGGCACCTGGATGGCGCGCAACAGCGAAGCGATCCACGGCACGCGGCCCTGGCGGTCTTTCGGCGAAGGGCCGACGCGCGTAGGAGGCGGAATGTTCAGCGAACACACCTCGCAGCCGTTCACGCCCGAAGACATGCGCTTCACCACCAAGGACGGCGCGCTGTACGCCATCGTGCTGGGCTGGCCCACCGGCGGCGTGCTGCGTATCGCCGCCCTGGCGGAAGGTTCGGCGCTGGCGCCGGGAACGATCGAGCGCGTCGAAGCGTTGGGCAGCAACGACAGCCTGCCGTTCACGCGTGGCGGCAAAGGCCTGGAGGTGCGATTGCCCGAAGGACTGGCCGACCCGATTGCGGTGGCGCTGAAGATTCGCGGCAGTGGCCTTGTCTGAGCCAGCGGCTCGATTCCATCAGGGAGATCCCATGGGTCTGAAGAAGATTCTCCTTGGCTGCCTGTTGGCCTTCGTCGCGTTCGGCGCTTCGGCAGCCCCGCGCGAGCGCCTGTCGCTGGACGAAGGCTGGCGCTTCCTGCAGGGCGACGTACCGCTGCCTGCGATCAAGGGCCATGGTGCGAGCTACGCCAACGCCAAGGCCGGCGAGGCGCAAGGCCCGGCGAACGCCGACTACGACGATTCGCAGTGGCGCCGCGTCAAGCTGCCGCACGACTGGGCCGTGGAAGGTCCGTTCCAGGCCGAGCAGGATCGCGGGCAGGGCTACCGGCCACGCGGCATCGGCTGGTACCGGCGCTATTTCACGCTACCCAACTCGGATATCGGGCGCCACATCGAACTGCAGTTCGACGCCATCGCCACGCACAGCACGGTATGGGTCAACGGCATCGTGGTGAACCGCAACTGGTCCGGCTACAACGGCCGCGCCATCGACATCACGCCCTATCTGCGCTACGGCGAAGAGGTGAACACGATCGCCGTGCGCGTCGATGCCGAAGTCATGGAAGGCTGGTGGTACGAAGGCGCCGGCATCTACCGCCACGCCTGGCTGGTCAAGCGCGACCCGGTGCACATCGCCACCGACGGCATTCACGCCAATCCGGTGTTGAAGGACGGCCGCTGGACACTGCCCGTTGCCGTGGAGGTGGAAAGCAGCGCCGAGGCGGCGCGGGATGCCGTGCTCGAGGTGAGCGTATTCGATCCCACCGGTGCCGAAGTGGCCCAGGGCAGCGCGCCGGTGCAGGTCGGTCCACTGGCCGAAACCAGTGCGGGCATGGAATTGGAGGTGCGCGACCCGCGCCTGTGGTCGCTGGAGCGGCCGGCGTTATATCGCGTGCGCGCCGTATTGCGCGATGGTTCCAGGGAGCTGGACAGCACCGAAGTGCACACCGGTTTCCGCAGCATCCGCTTCGATGCCGACCGCGGGTTTTTCCTCAACGACCGGCCGTTGAAGTTGCAGGGCGTGGCCATCCACCAGGACCACGCGGGCGTGGGCGTGGCGGTGCCCGATTCGATCTGGGAATTCCGCCTGCGGCAGTTGAAGGCGATGGGCGTCAACGCCATCCGCTTCGCCCACAACGCGCCGGCCGCCGAGGTGCTGGACCTCTGTGATCGTCTCGGCCTGCTGGTGATGGACGAGAACCGCAACTTCAACCCGTCCGACGACTACCTGCCGCAACTGCAATGGCTGGTGCGGCGCGACCGCAACCGCCCGAGCGTGATCCTGTGGTCGATCTTCAACGAAGAGACGTTGCAGGGCACGCGGATCGGCTACGAGGTCGCGCGTCGCATGGTCGCCGCGGTGAAGGTGCTGGACACCACGCGCCCGGTGACGGCGGCGATGCATGGCGGCCTGTTTTCCGAGAAGAACGCGGCGCAGGTGCTGGATGTGGCCGGCATCAACTACCAGGTCACCGAGTACGACCACTTCCACAAGGCGTTCCCGACCAAGCCGGTCTTCAGCTCCGAGGATACTTCGGCGCTCATGTCGCGCGGCGAGTACACGACCGACGCGGACCGGCATCTGATCGCCAGTTACGACGACGACGCGGTGGGCTGGGGCCAGACCCAGCGCAATAGCTGGAAACTGATCGACGAGCGTCCGTTCCTGGCCGGCGGTTTCGCCTGGACCGGACTGGACTACCGTGGCGAACCCACGCCGCATAACTGGCCCAGCGTGAGCTCCTTCTTCGGCATTCTTGACCTGTGCGGCTTCCCCAAGGACGCGTTCTATTACCGCCAGGCGCTGTGGCTGAAGGACCGCACGGTGGTGAAGGTGATGCCGCACTGGAACTGGCCCGGCCGCGAGGGCCAGGACATCAAGGTGCGGGTGGCCACCAATGCGCCCCGCGTACGCCTGTTGCTCAACGGCAAGGCCATCGGCGAGCAGGACGTGGACCGCTACGAGATGGTTACCTTCCAGGTGCCGTACACGCCAGGCAAGCTGGAGGCGGTGGCGTTGCGCGATGGCGCCGAGATCGGTCGCGACGGTGTCGAGACGACTGGCGTTCCGGCGCGCCTGTTGCTCACGCCCGACCGCAACGCGCTAGCCGGCAATGGCCAGGATGCCGTACCGGTGACGGTGAGCGCAGTCGATGCGCAGGGTCGCGCGGTGCCCACGGCCAATCTGCATGTGCGCTTCGAGATCGAAGGCGCGGGCGAGATCATCGGCGTCGGCAACGGCGATCCCAACTCGCACGAGTCCGAGAAGGCGCCCGAGCGCACTCTGTACAACGGGCTGGCGCAGGTGATTGTGCAGGGCCGCCGCGACGGCCAGGGCAGGCTGGAGCTGCGTGCCCTGGCCGATGGGCTGCGCACTGCCGAGACGGTGCTGGTGCTGCAAGCCGGTGCGGCCATTCCGGGAGTGCCCGAAGCCAGGGCGGTGACCAAACTCTCACCGTGGCGCATCTCGCCACCGCAGGCCGAGCGCCCCGATCCGAACCTGATGCTCGCCGACAACGACATGAACAGCTGGGGCTGGGGCGAGCCGCCGCTGAAGCAGGAACCTGAAGCCTTGCGCTGGCGCACCTACCGCGCGCCAGTGCAATTGCGCGCCGACCGCAACGATGGGCGCGGCCGGCTGGTCTTCCGCGAAATCGCCGGCAGGGCCGAGGTCTGGGTCGATGGCGTGAAGCTGGGCGAGAAGACCATGCCTGAACCGGGTCCGCTATCGCTGCCGCTGGCCCAGGGCGCAACACGGCGCACGATGACCCTGTTGCTGGAATCACAGCCCGGCCAGGCCTCGGGCGTGATCGGCCCTGTGCTGGTGGAGCCTGGCGCCCCGTGAAGGCGCGGGCGCTGCTGCCCGTGCTGTTACTCGTCCTGGGCGGCGCGTGCACCGGTGCGCGCGCCGAAACCGTCACGGTCAAGGATGTCGGTTCCCTGATGGCGGCGCTCGAGCAGGCGCGCAACAACCCGCGTATCCAGGGCATCGAACTGGCCGCTGGCCACTACGAATTGGCCTCGCCTCTCGCTATCGATGAGACGTTGAGCGGCACCGCTGATGCCCCTTTCGTGCTCGCCGCCGCGCCGGGTGCGCGCATTACACCGGCCCATCGTTCCAGCGTCTGTGGCTGGGTCCGCAGTTGCTGGTGCGCGCCCGCTACCCCAACTTCGACCCATTGCAGCCAGGCTTCGATGGCGCGGCCGATGCCACTGCGCCCGAACGCGTGGCCCGCTGGCACGACCCGGAAGGCGCCGTGCTGCACGCGCTGCACGGCAACCAGTGGGGCGGCGTGCAGGTGCCGATTCTCGGCAAACATGCCGATGGCAGCCTGGTGTACGCCGCGCAGGTGGGCAACAACCGCGTGATGCCGCCAAGCGAGCGCGACCGCTATGTCGAGAACGTGTTCGAGGAACTGGACGCGCCGGGTGAGTGGTTCCACGACCGCAAGCAGGGCTGGCTGTATTTCAAACCGCAGACCGGAGTGCGGCCGCCCTCGGAGGGCTTTCGTGCCGGCACGCTGGAGGCGCTGGTGCGCATCCAGGGCCGGGCTGCGGACGTGCGGCATGTGCATCTGCGCGGTCTGCGGTTCCAGGACACCGAGCCGACCTTCCTGAAAGCGGTCGAGCCGCTGCTGCGCTCGGACTGGAAGTTCTACCGCGTCGGCGCGGTGACAGTGGAAAACGCGCGCGACGTGCGCATCGACGACTCGGAGTTCACCGATCTGGGCGGCCATGCGGTGGTGGTCAGCGGCCGCGCACAGCAGGTAGTGGTCTCGGGCAACCACATCCATGCCATCGGCGGCACGGCGGTGGCCTTCGTCGGCCGGCCGGAAGCGGTGCGCTCGCCGCTGTTCGAGTATCAGGAGCAACTGGAACTCGCCGCCATCGATCGCACGCCCGGCCCGCGGTCGGATGCGTATCCCAGGGATTCCGAAGCCAGCGACAACCTGATCCACGACATCGGTCTGATCGACAGGCAGGCCACCGGCGTGCAGATCGCGATGGCCGCGCGCATCACCGTCGATCACAACAGCATCTACCGCATGCCGCGCGCCGGCATCAACATCGGCGACGGCAACTGGGGCGGCCACCGCATCACCAACAACGATGTCTTCGACACCGTAAGGCAGACCGGCGACCACGGCGCGTTCAACAGCTGGGGCCGCGACCGCTACTGGCACCCGGATCGCGCCGAGATGGACCGCCGTGTGGCGGCGCATCCTGAACTGCCGCTGCTGGATGCCATCGAGCCCATCGTGATGAAGCGCAACCGCTTCCGTTGCGACCACGGCTGGGATGTCGATCTGGACGATGGCGCTTCCAACTATGTCATCGAACAGAACCTGCTGCTGGCCGGCGGACTGAAGCTGCGCGAGGGTTTCGCGCGCATCGTGCGCAACAACATCCTGGTCAATGGCAGCTTCCACCCGCATGTCTGGTTCGACGGCAGCGGCGACATATTTGAATCGAACGTGGTCATGGCGCCTTACCAGCCTGTCGGGATCCGGCACTGGGGACGCAGCGTGAACCGGAACCTGTTCACGGCCGAAGCCGACCTTCGCGAGGCGCAGGCCCGCGGCACCGACGCCGACTCGGTGGCAGGCGATCCGCGTTTCGCTGCGCCCGACAAGGGCGACTACACAGTCACGAACGCAGCGCTGGCCGCCGCCGCCGGCTTCATCAATTTCCCGATGGACGACTTCGGCGTGCGCCCGGCGCGGTTGAAGGCGCTGGCGCTGCAGCCTGCCTACGCGACGCCTTCGCCGCGCGCGCCGGAGGGGCAGCAAGAGACCGCGCGGCTCCTGCACGGACTTACGCTCAAATCGGTGGAGACGCTGGGCGAACAGTCCGCCGCCGGTCTTGGCGCGATAACCGGCGTGCTGGTGCTGGCGGTCGAGGCTGCCAGCCCCGGCGAGGCCGCTGGCTTCCGGTCGCGCGATGTAATCGTCGGCATGGGCAAGGACGCGCAGGGCGTCTTCCAGCCGATCGCCGACATGGCCTCGCTGCTCGCGCTGCTGACGAGCGTGGGCGAAGTAGACCTGATCATCGTACGCAATCAGGGCCGCATCGCGCTGCGTTGGCCGCGCCCGGCCTGAGTATCTGTCCCAATCAATCGAACCGAATCAACCACAGAGGTATGAACATGAAATCGAGAATTCGAAAGTTGACCATGGCGTGCGCACTCGCCGGAGCCGTGCTTGGCCATGGCGCGGCGTGGGCGCAGAGCGCGGAAGGCCACAGCGACTGGCCGGGCGCCGGGCAACTGTTCGTCGGCACCAACTACCAGTCCGTGGACCGCAGCGACGAGCAGATCAAGCGCGACATCGCGCGGATGAAGCAGTCCGGCTTCAAGGTCGTGCGCGTGGGTGACTTGTCTTGGGATCACTTTGAGCCTGAAGAAGGCAAGTTCAACTTCAAGACCTTCGACTGGATGATGGACGAGATGCAGGCCGCTGGCCTCAAGGTGATACTGGACATCCCTGGCCAGCCGGCACCGATCTGGCTGCACCACAAATACCCGGGCGTCGATATCGTCACCCAGAACGGCGTGCAGCTCGACCCCGCCGAGCGCTACATGGACAACATCAGCGACCCCGACTACAAGCGCCTGCTCGCGCGCCTGGCCGATACGCTGACCAAGCGCTACGCCAAGCACCCGGCGCTGTTCGCGATCGGCTACAACAACGAGATCGGCAACGGCTTCATGTCGTACTCCGAAGCCGACCGCCTGCGCTTCATCGGCTGGCTGCAGAAGAAGTACGGCAGCATCGAAGCCCTGAACAAGGCCTGGGCCACGCAGCGCTGGTCGCGTCACCTCAACACCTGGGACGAGGTGCGGCTGCCGTACGCGGACGGTCCCGGCCCGTTCGAGCGCCAGCTCGACCTGCGGCGTTACTGGTCCGACGTGACCATCGGCACGCTGCGCGATCTGGAAGCGGTCCGCGAGAAGAACACGCCGGACAAGCCGGCCATCTCCAATCTGTGGGATACCTCGGGACGCAAGGGCTTCGATTACCTGTCGACCTATCGCGACTACGTGAGCTACGGCGCGATGGGCTTCTATCCCGGCGAGCCGCTCGGCGCGGCCTTCGAGGCCACGACCATCAAGGGCGCCCTGTCGACCCCGATCTGGTTCAACGAATTCACCGCGGGCGGCGGCGGCTATTACGGCACCAAGGGCCGTGCGCGCATGTGGGCGCATTTCGGCTTGCTGATCGGTGCGCAGGCCGCATTGGCGTGGACTTATCACAGCCACCACGGCGGCGAGGAGCAGGCGCTGTTCGGCCTGATCGACCACGACGACCGGCCGTCGTGGAAGCTCGGCGAATTCGCCACCATCGCGCAGGAATTCTCGAAGCTGGAGAAGCTGGGCTTCCCGCGCATGACCCAGCCGAAGATCGCCATCGCCTATTCGTTCGACAACATCATCGCCTCCGAACCGAAGGGACCATCGAACACGGTCAAGCAGTACATCAGAGCGCCCTATGTGAAGCAGGCGCACAACGCCTATGAGCCGCTGTTCAAGGACAACATCGACGTGGCCGTCATCAATATCGGTCACGAAGACCTGAGCCGGTACTCGCTGGTGATCGTGCCGGGCATGTATCTGATGGACCAGGCCGCGGCCGACAACCTGCGTCGCTTCGTCGATGCGGGCGGCACCGCCATCATGACTGCGCACTCGGCCAAGGTGAACGACAACAACCAGTGGTTCGACACGTCGTTGCCCGGGCGGCTGACCGATGTCTTCGGCCTGCGCACCAACGAGTTCTACGACGCTGGCGAGGTGGTGACCCGACTCGATGGCAAGGAGCTCAAGGGCGATCTCGGTTTCTACGAAGTGCTGGAGCCCTCCACGGCCGAAGTGCTGGCGCGCTTCACCAATGTCGAAGGCAAGACGCCGTCGATCACGATGAACAAGTTCGGAAAAGGGCGCGCGATCTATGTCGCAACAACGGCGCAGCCGCAGATCATGGGGCCGCTGTACCGGCAGCTCTACGCAAGCCTGGGCATTGAACCAGGACCGAAGACGCCGGACGGCGTCTCCGCGCGCGAGGTCGAGGGCCGGGTGCTGTACGTCAACGCGACGGGTGAAGCCAAGGAAGTGGCGATCGACGGCACCAGGTCGGGCGTTCTCTCAGGCGAGCGCTGGACAGGCAAGCTGCGGCTTCCGCCCTTCGGCGTTGATCTGCTGGAAAAATAAGGCGTCGGGAGTTCAGTGTGGAATGACCGACCTCAACGCTTCTACTGCTTGCGGGAGAAGGGTTCCATGAGAATTACCGGGAAGCCATCCCAGGCTGGAGTACGCATGTACGAAAGCCTGGAATGACCCGGTAATCACGGTGGGCCGCCTGCTTGTGCGATGACATGAACTCCTTGCATTGCGTCCATGCTTTACTTGCGCCCATCTCCATATTCCATTCGTGGTGGGCCTGTCGAAGATCCCGTTCGTGGTGAGCCTGTCGAACCATGCTTTTGGCGATCAGCCATCACCTGGAATTGTTGTAGGGCGGAAAGGCGTGGTTCGACAGGCTCACCACGAACGGTTGCCGGTTGCCTGGGAAGCGCTGCATAACTTCTCTTGTCATCCCGAGCGCAGCGAGGGATCTGCTTCACTACCCAGGTAAAAGCAGATCCCTCGCTGCGCTCGGAATGACATCGGAATTGTTCAGGGCTTCCCTGAAAAATGGCGCGTACGCTCGGCTTAGTGCGCGAGCGTTGCGCCGTTGACGCAACCGGTTGTCCGGACCTCGGTGCGACGCTCCGCTTGTGTTTCCAGCAGTACGGACTCGCCTGCCCATTGAGACCGGCAAGCGAGTCGCGTCGGTCGCGGTCAAGGACGGTAGGCGTAAGGACCGAAGGTATTGCCGATGAATCCGCCTGCAGTCTGGACGCTCAGCAGGCTGGCATCTAGTCCGGTGGCCACCGTCTTCCATTGACCCGGTTCTATGGAATAGGAGACATCCAGCTTTGGGGCGTTCAGTTGGAATCGCAGCTGCACTGGTTGGTCGGTGGAGGGCAGGTCGACACGGGCAAGGCGTTCCCCGGTCATTGCCGAATCCTTTCCGGCACGGCGGTAGACGACCACGGCAGGACCGCGCGCATCGCGCTCCACGCCGACGATGTAGTGATAGAACTCGTTCTGGATGAGCGCCAGTCCGGCCAAGGCGCCGGGTTCCGGCTTCCACGGCGCAAGCGTCGTAGTCAACGTAGCGTTGTGGTGCTGCAGCCGATGGGCGATGTAGGAAGGCTGCGTGTTGTCAGCGCTGCCTTGCGCGCCCAGTGGCGTGCTCGCCGGTTTGATCCGCAATCCATCGGCGCCGGTACTGAACCAGGCACTGGTCGGTGGATGGATGGTCATCCAGTTGAGTGGAAGTTGCGCGGCATTGAATCGCTCACTCCATTCAAACGCGCCGGTCGTGGGCACCGGTTGCGCACTGCGCGGCAGGTCAGGACGCTTCACGACGACCGGCACGCGCTCGCCGCGTGGCAGGATCACCGGCCAGCCATCCTGCCAGGTGACCGGAAGCAGGAAGGTTTCCCGGCCCAGGTTGTACTTGTACTGGTCGCCGCGATACGGACGCGTGGCCAGGAACACCGTCCACCAAGAGCCGTCCTTCAATTCCACGAACTGTGCGTGGCCAGTGGAAGTGACCGGGTCGGGGCGGTTGGGGTCCAGGTCGCGCTGCGTCAGCGAGGGATTGCCGGCGAACGCTTCATACGGGCCGGTCACCTTGCGGCTGCGCCAGATCATCTGCGCGTGGTAGTCGCCGGTGCCGCCCTCGGCGGCGGTCAGGTAGTACCAGCCGTCGCGCTTGAACAGGTGCGGGCCTTCCACATGCTCGGGCTTGCTGGCGGGGTCGGCACCACCATCGACCAGCACCGTGTGCGGGCCGACCATTTTCCTGCTGGCCACATCGTATTGCTGCAGCCAGATCGCACGGTGGCCGTCGTAGCGGAGCTTGGCTTCGGGCATGCCGTTGTGAAGCATCCAGGCCTTGCCGTCGTCGTCGAAGAACAGCGAAGGATCGATGCCTTCGAACCCCAGCCAGATCGGATCCGACCACGGGCCCGCAGGATTGGTGGCGGTGATCAGGAAATTGCCGCGATCGCAATAGAAACAGGTGTTGGCGATGTAGTAGACGCCATCGTGATAGCTGATGCTGGCGGCGAACAGGCCACGGGTCAGTTCCTCTTTCTGGCCATAGTCGAGTTGATCGGGCCGGTGGATCCCGTTGCCGATCTGCCGCCACGAGACCATGTCGGTGCTGTGGAAAATCGGCAGGCCCGGGTAGTAGCCGAAGGTCGAGTTGACCAGATAGAAGTCGTCGCCGACGCGCACCATCGAGGGGTCGGGATAGAACCCGGCGACTACTGGATTCAGAAACTCGTTCTTGCCGACGGCAGGCCCGCCATCGTCGCCGGCGTAGGTCACCTCGGTGAACGTCGGATCGCCGGCCCAGGCCGGCAGCGCGATCAGGCAGGCGGTCAGCAGCATTGCAATCTTCTTCATTTGGGATCTTCCGTCATCTTGGTCAATGTTGCGATGAATCGAATTCGCTAGCCGATCCGCGTGCGTTTCTGCCACAGCGCGTGCAATCCCGCCGCGGCCAGGTCTTCGGGATGTCGTTGCACGCCCAACCCCAATGCCACCAGCGCGTGCGCGTAAGCGCCCATCAGGCGGTCGTTGCCCACCAGATGCACCTGCACCGGTCGCGGTATGCGCGTGAGCAGTTCCGAGGCGCGTATCTCATGGCCGATCAGCAAGCCGGACAGGTACCAGGGCAGGGCGGCGTTCGAGAACCGGTCGAACAACCCGGTCGTGCGCACGCCAAACAGATGGTGGAGCAGCCCGCCGGGCTTTCCGCTGCGCTGTAGACCTGCATCGAAGGCGTAGGCGTCGAAGCGGGTGTCTTCCTCGCTCATCAGCTTGCCCAGGATGCTGTGCTTGCGCAGCACCGCGTAGACCTCGCCGGTCATGGCCGTGGCGATGCCGTGGATACGGCCATCGCGCAAGGTGGCCCATTTGCTGTGGGTGCCGGGCAGGCACACCACGTGATCGCCGCTGCCCAGGGTTTCGAGCAGCGCGCACAGCGGCGTTTCCTCGCCGCGCATGACATCGGGCACGCCGGTGGAAGAAAGATCGGCCAGGCCGGGCACGAACCACAGCGTGCGTCCCGGAAAATCCGGCGAATCCAATCGCGTCAAAGCCGTGGCCAGTTCAGCGCTGCCAGCCGGGCAATCCAGATAAGGGACTTCCACCCAACCGCTGCGGCTGCCGATCATGCCGCACAGGACGATGTCGGCATCGTCCCAGTCGCGAATCAGATCGGCCAGCACGCGCGGAAATTCTATCGCGCAATTCAGCACGCCCTGATCGCTGCGACGCTGGGCAACGACCGCGCCCGCCAGGTCGAGCCGGTAGGCGCGTACGCTGCTGCTGCCCCAGTCCACCGCGATCATGCGGTTTGCCTGACATCAATGGCCACGCGGCTTTCCCGCAGGCCCAGTGCGCGCGGCAGGGAAAGCTGGAATATGCCGCCGGAAGTGGGCATCCAGGCCAATGTCGCCTCGCCCAGTTCGGCACGCGCGCTGGTGATGTAGAGCTGGTCGAACCTTTCGCCGCCAATGGTGCAACACGAAGGTTGGGTCACCGGCACGGCGACGATGCGATCCACCTGTCCATCAGGCCGGTAGCGTACGACCTGCGATGCGCCCCATTGGGCGTTCCACAGATGGCCTTCGGCATCGACGATGGATCCGTCGGGCGACGCCTGCGGGTGATCCAGTTCCACCAACACACGGGTGTTCGACACCGCCGCCGTGTGCGGGTCGTAGTCGCAGCATGAAATGCGCGGCTGCAACGAGTCACAGTAGTACAGGGTGCCGCCGTCGGCGCTGAAGCAGATCGAGTTGGGAATCGACACGCCAGGCAGGTCCAGCCGGCGCAGACCGTGCTGCGCCGAATACTGGTAGAAACTTCCCACCGGCGCTTTGTCGGCGCGTTCGCTTTTGGTGCCGAAGACGAAGTTGCCGTGGCGATCGCTGCGCCCGTCGTTGATGCGGGTTTCGGAAGAGCCGGGTTCCACTTCCTGCAACCGTTGCAGTGACAGTGTCGCCGCCGATGCGTCAATGGCGGTTCCTATGTCGACCAGGTACAGCCCTTTCGCCAGCCCCAGCAACAGTCCGCCGTTCTCGCACAGCGCCAGCGATCCCAGGCGCTCGGGCAGCGTCCAGTGCCGTGTGTTGCCGCTGCCTGGCACGTGCATCCACAAACGCGCCGCGTCGATGTCGGCCCAGAAAAGGGCCGAGCGCTGTTCGCACCAGAGAATGCTTTCGCCCAGTGCGCAGCGGCTGTCTACCGCCAGCGTCGCAAGGCTGGCGGCGGTCTCATCGATCACGCGATCACCACTCGGCGATGCTGCCATCGGCATGTCGCCAGAGCGGGTTGCGCCAGTGGGTCGGATGCTTGCTGGCCTCCAGCAGGCGTGCTTCGTCGATCTCCACACCCAGGCCTGGCTTGGGCAGGGCGGCGATGCAGCCGTCGACGCAACGGAAGTCGTCCTTGTTGAGCACGTAGTCCAGCAAGTCGGCACCTTCGTTGTAGTGGATGCCGATGCTCTGTTCCTGCAGCATCGCGTTGTGGGCCACGAAGTCCACTTGCAGACATGCGGCCAGCGCCACCGGGCCCAGCGGGCAATGCGGCGCCAGCGCCACATCGTGTGCCTCGGCCATCGCGGCGATCTTCACGCATTCGGTGATGCCACCGGCGTGCGACAGATCCGGCTGCAGAATGGACAATCCACCGGCAGCAAGCACTGGCTTGAAATCGAAACGCGAATACATGCGCTCGCCCGCCGCCAGCGGAATGGAAGTGGCGTCGGCCAGGTAGCGGTAAGACTCCCACTGTTCCGGCAACACCGGTTCCTCGACGAACAGCGGACGCAGGGGCTCCAGTTCGCGCAACAACACGCGCGCCATCGGCACGCTGACCCGGCCGTGGAAGTCGATGCCGAAGTCGATCTCGTTGCCGAAGGCGGCGCGGATCTCGGCGACTTTCGCCACCGCCGCATCGATGGTGCGGGGCGAATCGATCAGCTTCAGTTCTTCGGTGCCGTTGAACTTGAACGTGTCGAAGCCCTGCGTCTGGTAGTCGCGGATCTGCGCGATGATGTCGGAAGGGCGGTCGCCGCCGACCCAGCGGTAGGTTTTCATGCGGTCGCGCACCAGTCCGCCCAGCAGCTGGTACACCGGCACGCCCAGCGCCTTGCCCTTGATGTCCCACAGTGCCTGGTCGATGCCGGCGATGGCGCTCATCAGGATCGCGCCACCGCGATAGAAACCGCCGCGGTACATGGTCTGCCAGAGGTCGTTGATCCGCGTCGGGTCCTGGCCGATGAGGTAGCCGGACAACTCCTGCACCGCCGTTTCCACAGTCTGCGCGCGACCTTCGATCACCGGTTCACCCCAACCGGTGATGCCTTCGTCGGTTTCGATCTTGAGAAACAGCCAGCGTGGCGCGGCGTGATAGGTGCTCAGGCGCACGATCTTCATGAAATGTGTTCCAGATAGGCTTGTTTGAAGGCGCGCGCGCTTTCCCGCGTGCGGCTGACCGGTTGGCCCGGTCGATAGAGCTCGCCGCCGATGCCGGCACCCGTGCAGCCGGCGGAGAGGAATTCCGGCAATGAGAGCGGGGTGACGCCACCGACGACGAAAAGCGGAACCGGAGGCAGCACCGCGCGCAAGGCGCGCACATGCCCGACTCCGTAAGTAGAGGCAGGAAACAGCTTGAGCATCTGCGCGCCGGCATCCAGCGCCGCGAATGCTTCGCTGGCCGTAGCGAAACCGGCGGCGACGGCCAGGCCATGTCGGACTGCATGGCCAATCACGTCGGGATTGGTATTGGGCGTGACCATCAATCGCGCGCCCAGCTGCACCAGCGTGTCCACGTCGGTCTGGCGCAGCACCGTGCCGCCGCCGATCCAGGCGCGTTCGCCGAAGTTCTGCACCGCCGGGCCGATACTGTCCTGCCAATCGGGCGAGTTCAGCGGCACCTCGATGGCGTCGTAGCCTTCCTCTACCAAGGCGCCGATGTGTTCCTGCGCTTCATGCGGCTTGATGCCACGCAGGATGGCGATCAACGGCAGCTGGAATCGAGGGGTCGCGACGTTCATAAGCAGGCTGTCACTCGTGGTAGAGCTGCGAGCGGCCGCCATCGATCAGGATGTCGGTGGCGTTGATGAAGCGCGCTTCGTCGCTGGCCAGGAACAACGCGGTGTAAGCCACTTCCTCCGGCGTGCCGATGCGTTGCGGCGGCAGCAAGGCGGTCTGCTTTTCGCGCGCGCCGGGCTCGCGCTCGAACCAGGCCTCGATGCGCGGCACCAGGATCAGCCCAGGCGAAATCGAGTTCACCCGGATGCCGCGTGCGGCGTATTCGATGCCCAGCGAGCGGGTCAGACCAATGAGGCCGTGCTTGGCGACGGGATAGGGAAAGGCGCCCGGAATGATCTTGTGCCCGTGCACCGAGGCGATGTTGACGATGGCGCCTGCACCCTGCGCCAGCATCGACGGCAGCGCCGCGCGGATGACATTCCACGCACCCTTGAGGTTGAGTGACAGGCAGCGTTCCCAGTCGGCATCTTCAAGCGTCAGAGGGTCGGAAAACACATCCGCACCGGCATTGTTGACCAGCGCGTCCACACGCCCGTGCCTGGCGACAACGTCAGCCATGGCCAGGCGTACGGCTTCGCTATCGGTGACATCGACAAGGCGATATTCCACGCGCGCATCGGGCGCTGCGGATGGATTGCAGTCAAGGCTGGTCACCTGCGCGCCGTGTTCGGCGAACAGGCGCGCGGTCGCCGCACCGATGCCGCTGGCGGCACCGGTAATTACGGCTACTTTGCCGGCTAGCCGTGCGCTCATGCCCAGCTCCAGGAACAGCACTGCACCCGGGAGCTGGCCTCACGGTCGTGGAATTGCGCCATGGGCCCTCCCGGCTTGTGGCGATATGGATAGCCCATTCCCGGCGATCCTCGACCGGGTTCAGGCGTTGCATAGCCTTGCCTGTCGCATGTATGTACGACAAATGAATTTTTTGCCATATGCTATTCCCTCACCGAATAGGTTGTTCTTCATCTAAGCACAGCAGGTCTCCACCATGGTTCAACCCAGTACCAGTTGGTTCAATGCGACGCGGCTGAAAACCCGGCACTTGCTGCTGCTCCTGCACCTTTACGAACAGCGCTCGGTCCTGCGTGCCGCCGAAGCGGCCAACATGACCCAGCCGGCGGCCTCCAAGCTGCTGGCGGAAATGGAAAGCATCCTGGGCGTGCCCTTGTTCGAGCGTCATGCGCGCGGCGTGGAGCCCACCTGGTACGGCCAGGCACTGATCCGGCGCGCGCGTTCGGCCCTGTCCGAAATCGGCCGCGCCCATGACGAGATCGCGGCCCTGCGCAGCGGTCGCATGGGCCAGGCTTCGATCGGCACGGTGGTCAATCCGGGTACTACGCTGGTGCCGCAGGCCATCGCTGCGGTCAAGCGCGACTTCCCCGATATCCTGATCCGGGTGGAAATGGATTACAGCCGGCCACTGGTCGCCAAGCTGCTGGATGGGCAACTGGACATTGTCATTGGCCGCATTCTCGGGCCCGAAGGCGCGGGTGAACTGGAGTTCGAACCGCTGGCCGACGAACCCCACTCGGTCATCGTCCGCGCGGGGCATCCGCTTACGCAGCGTGATCGGGTGACCCACGCTGATCTGGTCGAATATGGCTGGATCATGCCGCCAGCCGCCAGCGTGCTGCGCACGCGGCTGGATTCGATGTTCATGGAGCACGGCCTGACGCCCACGCAGAACATCATCGAGACCGCGTCGTTGCCGGTCATCATCCACCTGCTGCGGCATAGCGACCTGCTGACTGCGCTACCGGCCGAATCAGTAGGCCCGTATCTGCAGACCGCGCAGATGCAGGTGCTGCCCATCGAACTGGGCGTACGCATGGAGTTCTTCGGCATCATCCGCCGCCGTGACCACCTGCTGTCGCCTGGCGCCGAGCGGGTACTGGAAGCGCTTCGGGTCACTGCACGCAAGCTCTATCCCGGCATGAGCCAGTAACAGCAGGCGTCTCCGGGTCTGAGCGCTTTTCATGACGGAAGCCACATTGCAGGTATTCTCATCGGATATACGAGATGATTAATATTTCATTGGTATGGCATGTCACACCCCCCTAAGCTGCGCCCGAACCACCGCATGAAGGCCCGCTAAAAGGGTTCTTGGGGTGGTGGGCACCGGCACCCCCGTGACGAAGCCCGACACAACCCAACTCCATCGTTCGTCATGTGTCCTGGGAGGGAACATCCATGTCAACGCCCCAGAACCGCACCCCGGCCAGCCGGTTTGCGCGTCGCAACTCCGTCCGCAGCTTCAAGCATTCGGCCATCGCCCTGGGCATTGCCGCCCTGCTCAGCACCAGCGCGTATGCGCAGGAAGCCGCAGAGCCAGCGGCTGCACCGGCAGACACCAAGGCGACTGAACTCGACGCGGTGGTCGTCACCGGCATCCGTGGCTCGGTGTACAAGGCCCAGGACATCAAGCGCGATGCCGATACCTTCGTCGACTCGGTGACCGCGCTGGACATCGGCGCGCTGCCCGACCGCAGCATCACCGAAACCCTGTCGCGCATTCCCGGCGTCACCATCGACCACTTCCTGTCCGTGGGCGATCCGGAACACTTCTCGGCCGAAGGTAACGGCGTACAGGTCCGCGGCATGACCCAGGTCCGCTCAGAATTGAACGGACGCGACAGCTTCTCCGCCTCCGGCGGCCGTAACCTGAGCTTCCAGGACGTGCCCTCCGAGCTGATGGCCGGCGTGGACGTCTACAAAAACCAGCGGGCCGACATGATCGAAGGCGGCCTGGGTGGCAGCGTGGACCTGCGCACCTTCAAGCCCATGGACTTCGACGGCCAGCGGATCTCCGCCAGCTTCAGCGAGAACTACGGCGATTTCGTCGAGGAGTACAAGCCTTCCGCCTCCGGCCTGTACAGCAATACCTGGGATACCGGCATCGGCAAGGTCGGTTTGCTGGTCGATGTCGCGACCTCGAAACTGGCCACACGTACCGATGGCATGTTCGTACGCGCTTCGTTCCTCAACAACAACAACGATCTGGACGGCGACGGCACCAACGAGGATCTCTGGCTGCCGAGCGGCGCGGACTGGCGCCGGCTGGAATACGAACGCGAACGCCAGGGCGCCTATGTCGCCCTGCAATGGCGTCCCAACGACGACATGGAAATATTGGCGACGGCCTTCCAGAGCAAGTACGACGAACTCTGGTACGAGGACGCCATCTTCATCTCGAACGATCCCACCGGGATCGCGATCGACACGAGCCAGCCCTATGAACTGGACGGCAATGTGTTCCGCTCGGGACGGCTCACCCAGAACGGCGGCACTCCGATGGGAACCGATATCCGCGCCTCCCATCGCGAATCAAAGACCAATGACTTCGCCGTCAACTTCAGGTGGCAGGTCAGCGAACGCAACGAACTCACCAGCGACATCCAGTACATCAAGTCCACGACCAAGGGCCTGGATTCCACGGTGGCTCTGGGCGTCAACGTGCCCTACATCGACGTGGACGTGACGGGCAGCACGCCGTCCATTGGCGTCGATACCGCCTACACCAGCAATCCCGATAACTATTATTGGGGTTTCACCATGGATCACCGCGACGACAACGTGGCCGAAGAATTGGCCTGGCGCGCCGACCTCAAGCACAGCTTCGACAGCGGCGTCTTCAAGTCGTTCAAGGTGGGCGTGCGCACGACCGACCGCGATGCCCACAGCATCGATACCGGTTACGACTGGCAGCCCATATTCCAGACCTGGATGCAGGGCTGGGCCATGCCCAGCGGCCAGGCATTGCCAGGGCTGGATCTGAGCAGCACGGTCAATTCCAGCCTGGTGGGCCTGAATGACTTCGACAATTTCTATCGCGGCGACGCCAACGTCCCGGGTTCGCTCTACGCACCGCTGCTGTCCAACGCTCTCGGCTTCCCGAACAGCTACCAGGACCTGCACGGCGCTGCCGCTCCCTACTACACCTGCTGCTACGGCCAGATCACATCGCGGAACATCAACGATCCGCAGTGGAGCAACGTCCAGAACGAGAAGACGTACGCTGCCTACGCGATGCTGAACTTCGGATGGGACGATGCACGCGTCGACGGCAATGTCGGCGTACGGGTGGTGCGCACCGAGAACAGTGCCGACGGCTACCTGATCTATCCGAACAGCCAGTTCGCGCCCTACCTGGGCACGGGACAGACCGAGGCGATCACCGCCGAAAACTCCTACACCGATGTGTTGCCCAGCTTGAACATGAAGTGGGAGCCGGCGGACAATTGGATCGTCCGTTTTGCGGCATCCAAGGCCATCGCCCGTCCGAACTTCAGCGACATGCAGGCCTACCAGACCCTAAGCGTCGCTGTGCGCGACGGCGTCACCGAACCCACTGACGGCAGCACCTTGCCGATCACGGACCTGAACCTCACTGGCAGCTCCAACGACAACCCTTACCTGGAGCCGATGAAGGCGAACCAGTTCGACCTGTCGCTGGAGTGGTATTTCGATCCGGACAAGGGCGGCATGGCCTGGGTCAATTTCTTCTACAAGGACGTGAAGGACTACTTCCGTACCCAGGCGCAAACGGTGACGTACCCCGGTGTCGACGGCAACAACTACGACTACCTGGTCACCCAGCTCGTGAACGTCGGTACGGCGCGGATCCAGGGTGCCGAAATCGGCTGGAACCAGTTCTTCGACTTCCTGCCTTCGCCCTTCGACGGCCTGGGCATGTCCGCCAACTACACCTACATCGACAGCTCGACAAAGGTGCCGGTCAGTTCGAATACGCTGCCGGTCGATACCAATGGCGAGCCGTTTGGCAATCTGCCGGCCGATGGCCTGTCCAAGAACTCCTACAACGTGGCCGTCTTCTACGAGAAGGGGCCCTGGCAGATCCGCCTGGCTTACAACTGGCGTAGCGAATACCTGCTGTCGGTCGGAGCCAACGGCTACAACGGCAGCTACACCAACGACGACGGCGAAACCATCAACTGGAAGCTGCCGGTATACAGCGACGCCTACGGGCAGCTGGATGGGTCGATCTTCTACAGGTTCAACGATCACGTCCAACTCGGCCTGGAGATGAACAACCTCAACCAGGCCGAACAGCGCACGCTCATTGATCAGCACGCCAACGGCAAGCGCGTCACGTCCTGGTACGTGAACGACACGCGCTACGCTGCGACCTTGCGTGTGACGTTCTGATTGCAAAATGGTGGGAAGGGGAGGCGTTCCTCCCCTTCCTTGCAATCCATGCTTCAACGCCTCAACGAACGGAAGACGTAGGGCGATCCGACATCCGCTCTACCTGTTTTGGCTTCCGAGGGTGTGTCCCTGCACGGCGCACCGGCTCTCCCTCCCAATTGGAGAATCCGTGCACAAGTTTCGCCTGACATTGGCGCTCTTCGGTTTTCTGCTGGCGTGTACCGCAGTGGCGAAGGAGGAAACCGTCGCCTATCGCTGGAACAGCGTGGCCATCGGTGGCGGTGGATTCGTCACCGGGTTGGTGTTCCATCCCCGCGAAAAGGGTCTGGCCTATGCGCGCACCGACGTGGGCGGCGCCTACCGCTGGGACACGGCATCCAATCGCTGGGAACCGCTGACCGACTGGATCGGCGCGGATGATTCCAACCTGTTGGGCATCGAAAGCATTGCCGTGGATCCCTCGGACGCGCAACGCGTCTATATTGCGGCCGGCACCTATTTGAACGAGCGCGTGGGCAATGGTGCGATCCTGCGCTCGCAGGACCGCGGCCGTACCTTCCAGCGCACCGATCTGCCATTCAAGCTGGGTGGCAATGAAATGGGCCGTGGCAACGGCGAACGCCTGGCCGTCGATCCCAACGACGGACGCGTGCTGTTCTTCGGCTCGCGCGGCAAGGGCTTGTGGCGCAGCGCGGATGCCGGCGCGAACTGGTCGCAAGTGAAATCCTTTCCCGCCGTGGCCAGTTCCGATGCCGCCAGCGTGCAGACGTCGTGGGCGGGTTTGCAGCCGGTTGGCGTGGTCTTCGTGGCCTTCGATCCGGCCAGCGGCAAGCCGGGCGCGCCAACCCCCAAAATTTATGCGGGCGTCTCGACCCGCGAGGCCAGCGTGTTCGAGTCCGACGATGGCGGCGCCACGTGGCAGCCGGTCGCCGGACAGCCCGTCGGCCTGCGGCCCAATCACATGGTGCGCGCCTCCAACGGCGATTTCTTCCTGAGCTATGGCGACGAGCCGGGCCCCAACAGCATGACCAATGGTGCGGTGTGGAAGTACGCACCCGCCAGCGGCCGGTGGACCGACGTCTCGCCCGCGCCGCAATCCACCAATGCCGATCCCGAGGGCAACGGTTTCGGATGGGGCGCGGTGGCGGTGGACGCGCGCAATCCGCAGGTACTGGTGGCGACCACCTTCAACCGTTTCGGTCCGAACGAGTTGTTCCGCAGCGTCGACGGCGGTGCAAGCTGGAAGCCGGTGTTTGCGCGCTCCCAGTTCGATCACCAGACGTCGCCATGGACCGCGCACGCCACGCCGCACTGGATGGCGGATATCGAGATCAATCCTTTCGATGCCGACGAGGTGTTGTTCGTCACTGGCTACGGCATCTGGGCCTCGCGCAACATGACCGCCTTCGACGATGGCGTGTCGCAAGTGCAGTGGTGGTTCAAGAACACCAATCTGGAAGAAACCGTGCCGCTGGATCTGATCAGTCCGCCCGAAGGCGCGCATTTGCTCAGTGCGGTGGGCGACATCGACGGCTTCCGCCATGACGACCTGGGCAAACCGACGCTGCAGTTCGCCGGTCCGCGCCTGACCAACGGCGAAAGCATCGCCTATGCCGGGCAGGCGCCGCAGATCATCGTGCGCAGCGGTACCGTGCGCCATCGCAACAACAACGAAGTGCGCGTGGCCTATTCGCTCGATGGCGGCGCAAGCTGGCAGTCGTTCGCCAGCGAACCGCCGGCAGGCGATGGTGGCGGCCACATCACCATCGCCGCCGACGGCAAGCGCGTGATCTGGACGCCGTGGAAATCCGGCGCCTGGATCACCGCCGATTTCGGCAAGCACTGGCAGGCGGTGAAGGGCCTGTCGGATAAGGCCGTGGTCGAGGCCGACCGGGTCAATCCGGCGCTTTACTACGGTTTCGATGCGGTCACCGGCAAGTTGTACGCAAGTGGAGACGGCGGCATCGAATTCTTCGAAACGAAAAACGGCGTCGGCGCGATCGGCGACTGGTTCCGTCCGGAACTGCATCCGGACCCCAAGCGTAGCGGAGTGGTCTACCTCACTGCTTCCTGGCGCGGCGTGTTGCGCTGGTCGGCGGGCGAATTGAAGAAGCTGCCAGGCGTCGAGAGTGTGTATTCGATGGGCTTGGGCAAGGCACGCGACGACGGCGACATCCCGGCGCTGTACGTGTTCGGCAAGGTGTCGGGCAAGGAAGGGCTGTTCCGCTCCGACAACGAGGGCCGCAGCTGGCAGCGCATCGACGATGATGCGCATCGCTTCGGCAAATTTTCCCACGTGACCGGCGATCCGCGCCTGTACGGCCGCGTGTATTTCGCCACCCAGGGGCGTGGCATCGTTTACGGTGATCCGCAATGAAGTCTGCAACCGTCTCACTTGCCCTGTTGCTCGCACTGGCAGCGCCGCTGCCTGCATGGGCGAAGCTCGACCTGCCGCTGCTGTTTTCCGACGGCGCGGTGCTGCAGCGCGATCAGCCGATGCGTATATACGGACAGGCGGACGCGGGCGCTACGGTTGAAGTCGGCTTTGATGGCCAGCAGGCGCGTGCGGTTGCCGACCAGGACGGGCATTGGAACGCCACCCTGCCGGCGCATGCGGCAGGCGGTCCGTTCGAACTCGTCGTGCAGGCTGGCGGCGAACGGAAGGTGATGCGCGATGTGCTGGTGGGCGATGTCTGGTTGGCATCGGGCCAGTCGAACATGGAGTGGCCGGTTTCGCAGGCGGCGAATGCACAAGCAGAGATGGCAGGCGCGAACGATCCGCTGATCCGGCATTTCAAGATTCCAAAATCATGGGCGGGCCAGCCGCAGACGCAACTGGCCGGCGGCGCATGGAAAGCCGCCTCACCGCAGACGGTGGGCGAGTTCTCGGCGGTAGGCTATTTCTTCGCGCGCGAATTGCGTGCACGCACTGGCGTCCCCATCGGCATCGTCAACAGCACCTGGGGTGGCAGCAGCATCGAGGCGTGGACCGATGCCGCCAGCCAGGGTCTGGACGCAAAGGCGATCGCCCGCCAGGGCAAAAAGCGCGAAGCCAGCGACGCGCGCGCGCGCGCCGTCACCGATGCGCGTCTGGCGCGTTGGGGCAAGGACACCGACGACACGCATTGGCAGCAAGCCGGTGTGGATGACAGTGGCTGGGACCGCATCGCCGTGCCCGGCCTGTGGGAAAAGGGCGGCTACGACGGCATGGACGGCGTGGCCTGGTATCGCACCAGCTTCACCCTGACCGCGGCTGAAGCGGCGGCGGGCGTCACTCTGGGCGTCGGCCGCATCGACGATAGCGACGTCACCTGGGTCAACGGACAGCAGGTCGGCGAAACGCAGATGCAGTACAACCATCCGCGCGCCTATGCGGTGCCGCCCGGTGTACTGCGTGCCGGCGTCAACCAGATCGCGGTGCGTGTTTCCGACTTCGGCGGCGGCGGCGGTATCCATGGCGAGGCCGACGAACTGTTCGTGCAGGCGCAGGGCGCAGCCAAGCGCGCGCTGGACGGCGAATGGAAATTCCATCCAGCGCACGTGTCGGTTGCACTGGATGACGGCAAGAACCAGCTTCCAGCACTGTTGTACAACGCCATGGTCCATCCCATCCAGCCGTACGCGCTGCGTGGGGTGATCTGGTACCAGGGCGAAGCGAATGCGGCTACCCGTGCCGCGGCATTGAATTACCGCAAACAGTTCCCGGCGCTGATCGCGCAATGGCGCAGGCAATGGAACGCACCCGCGCTGCCATTCCTGTGGGTGCAGCTGGCGAACTTCGTTTCCAGTGCCGATACCGCCACCGAAAGTCCGTGGGCGCTGCTGCGCGAATCGCAGTCCATGGCGCTGGCTCTGCCGGCAACCGCGCAGGCGGTGACGATTGACATTGGCAACCCAGCTGACATCCATCCCACCAACAAACAGGACGTCGGCCATCGCCTGGCCCTGGCCGCGCGCAGCGTGGCCTACGGAGAATCGCTGGCGTATTCCGGACCGGCCTATGACGCGGTCCGCAAAGAAGGACGCAACCTGCGCGTGACCTTCAAGCCATCCGACCGTGGATTGGCGATACGCGGCGGCGGCGAAGAGCTTCAGGCCTTCCTGTTGGCCGGTGCGGACCGGCGCTTCCATCCTGCTAGCGCGCGACTCGAGGGCGACAGCATCGTCGTCAGCAGCGATGCGGTACCGCAGCCGGTCGCAGTCCGCTACGGCTGGAGCGACAACCCCGAGCACGCCAACCTGATCAATCGCGACGGTCTGCCGGCATCGCCGTTCCGCAGCGATGCCTGGTGAAAAGGAAAACCATATGAATCTGCTACCCGCGTCGCGCGATAAGCGTCTCCGATTCCCGACCGCCTGCGTGGCCTTGCTGGCACTGGTGTCGCTGTTGCCGGCCTGCAAGCCGTCTTCCGATTCTGCAGCGTCTAACAAGCCTGCCAGTGCGGCCTCCGGCGCAGAACCCGGCAAGGCCGCCGCGAGCGCAGCTGAGGCGCCCATCCCGCAACTGGTCAGCAAGGATGGAAAGCACGCACTGCTGGTCGATGGCAAACCCTTCCTGATCCTGGGCGGGCAAGTCAACAATTCCAGCAACTATCCCGAAGCATTGAAGAGCGTGTGGCCCGCCATGAAGATGCTCGGCGCCAATACGGTGATGGTGCCGGTGGCCTGGGAGCAGGTGGAAGCCGAAGAAGGCAAGTTCGATTTCGGTTTCGTCGATACCTTGCTGGCGCAGGCGCGCGAGAACGACGTGCGTCTGGTGCTGCTGTGGTTCGCCACCTGGAAAAACAACGGCCCCAACTACGCGCCGCATTGGGTGAAGACCGACAACGTGCGCTTCCCGCGCGTGATCACCGCCGATGGCCGCACGCTCAATTCACTGTCGCCGCACGCACCGGCCACGCTGGAAGCCGACCGCAAGGCCTTCGCGCAACTCATGCGCCACCTGAAACAGACCGACCCGCAGCGCACTGTGATCCTGGTGCAGCCGCAGAACGAGCCGGGCACATACGGCAGCGTGCGCGATTTCTCGCCGCTGGCGCAAAAGGTCTTCGACGGTCCGGTGCCCGATGCTTTGCTGAAGAAGCTCGGCAAGTCGCCCGGTAGCTGGGCGCAGGTGTTCGGCGCCGATGCGGACGAATTCTTCCATGCCTGGCACATCGCCTATTTCATCGGCCAGGTCGCGGCGGCGGGCAAGGCCGAGTATGCGTTGCCCATGTACATCAATGGCGCGTTGCGCGGTCCGTTCAATCCCGGCCAGCCCGGCCAGTACGCCAGCGGCGGCCCGACCGACAACGTGCTGGACGTGTACAAGGCTGCGGCCCCGAACATCGACATGCTGACGCCGGACATCTACATGCCCGAGTACCGCATGTACACCACGGTGCTGGACCGCTATGCGCGCCCGGACAACGCGCTGTTCGTCTCCGAAACCGGCAACCGCGTCGAGTACGCGCGCTACCTGTTCCCCACGCTGGGACACGACGGCATCGGCTGGTCCACCTTCGGCATGGATTTCACGGGTTATGCCAACTATCCGCTGGGCGCCAAACGCGTCGATGCCGAGACCATCGCGCCGTTCGCGCAGGGCTACGCGCTGGTCAAGCAGGGCATGCGCGAGTTCGCCAAGGCGTCGTCGGAGGGCAAGCTGCACGGCACCGCAGAAGAACCCGGCCAGGCGACCCAGTTGCTGAAACTCAACGACCGCTGGAACGCCACCATCACCTATGGCGTGCCGCAGTTCTGGTTCCAGGGCGAAGCACCCGGCAACCCGGAGCCGATTGGCGGCGCCCTGATCGCCGAACTCGGCCCCGATGAATTTCTGGTCACCGCGATGCATGCGCGGGTAACCCTGCATCCGGCCAGCGAAGCGGTAGTCAACATGATCTACGACCGCGTCGAGGAGGGCCGCTACGTCGATGGACAGTGGCAATTCCACCGCAACTGGAACGGCGACCAGACCGATTACGGTCTGAATTTCTCCAGCCGCCCGGAACTGCTTCGGGTGAAGTTGGCTACGTATTGAGCGGCGGCTGATGCCGCACATTCCGGAGCCGGTAGACCGGCTCCATGATCACGGTCCGTCGAAAGCGGGCCGGAAGAGGAGCAAGCGATGGGTGTCCTGAAAAGCGTGGTATTTCCCCTGTTGGCGCTGTCGGCGTTCGCCGTGCATGCGGCAACCGATGGCACCGTCGAACAGACGGCCGATGGCCTGGTGGTGCGTCCTTCCGATGCGCAGGCTGCGGATGTGCGCCTGCAGGTGATGCGTCCGGGCATCGTGCGCGTCACCGCCGATCCCGATGGCGATTTCGCACGTACGCCCAGTCTGATGCGCGTGGACGCCGGCAAGGCGCCGGACTACAAGGTCGAGCGCAAGGGCGAGTGGGTGAAACTGTCCACGACCGGGATCTCGGCCGAAGTCTCGACCCGCGATGGCCAGGTGCGTTTCTTCGATGCGGCCGGCAAGCCGCTGGTGTCCGAACGCGCCCGCAGCTTCCAGCCGGTCACCTTCGAGGGAAAGCCATACTACAGCGTGCGCCAGCGTTTCGAGTCGCCCAGCGACGAGGCGTTCTACGGCACCGGCCTGCACCAGCAGGGCTGGATGGACCTCAAGGGCCGCGACGTCGAACTGCTCCAGCACAACATCGACAACGCCATTCCGTATCTGCTGTCCAGCCGCCACTACGGCATCCTGTGGGACAACAATTCGATCACCCGCTACGGCGATCCGCGCGGATTGCAGCCGCTGGGTGCATCGCTGGACCTGTTCGACGCGCAGGGCAAACCGGGTGCGCTGACCGCGCGCTATTCGATTGGCGGCGTGCAGAAGGTCGAGCGCCGCGAAAGCGAAGTCAACTACCAGTACATCAAGGACCTGGCGAATTTCCCGGCGTCGGCCAAGAACATGGCCACCGGCGGTCGCAGTGAAGTGGTGTGGGAAGGCGAGATCGCCGCGCGCACCGACGGCCGTCATACGTTCTCGCTGTACAACAGCGAATACGCCAAGCTCTACATCGACGGCAAGCTGGTGCTGGACCGCTGGCGCCAGAACTGGAATCCCTGGCACCACGAGTACGCCCTGGAGATGAAGGCCGGCCAGCGCCACAAGTTGAAACTGGAGTGGGACCGCATCGAGCCGGCCTATCTGGCGTTATTGCATCGGGATCCGCTGCCGGCCAATGAAGCCAAGGATCTGTCGATCTGGTCCGAAGCCGCGCAGAACATCGATTACTACGTCGTCGCCGGCGATGACGCCGACCAGGTGCTGGCCGGTTACCGCACGCTGACCGGCAAGGCGGTGCTACTGCCGAAGTGGTCGTACGGTTTCTGGCAGAGCCGCGAACGCTACAAGACCCAGGACGAACTGACTGGCGCGCTGGACGAATACCGCCGCCGCAAGCTGCCCATCGACGCCATCGTGCTGGACTGGTCGTACTGGCCCGAGGACGCCTGGGGCTCGCATGACTTCGACAAGAAGAACTTCCCCGATCCCGACGCCATGGTCAAGCACGTGCACGACCAGCATGCGCAGATCATGATTTCGGTGTGGCCCAAGTTCTATCCCACCACGGCCAACTACAAGGAACTGGATGCGGCCGGACACATGTACCACCGCAACGTCGAGGTCGGCGAACTGGACTGGATCGGCAAGGGCTACCTGAATTCGTTCTACGACCCGTACTCGAAGGAAGCGCAGGACATCTTCTGGCGCCAGGTCAACACCAAGCTCAACAGCAAGGGTTTCGATGCATGGTGGCTGGACGCCAGCGAGCCCGACCTGCACAGCAATCTGGACGTGGGTGAGCGCAAGGCGCGCACCACGCCGACCGCCATCGGCCCGTCGACGGAGTTCTTCAACTCCTATCCGCTGCTGCATTCGGAAGGTGTGTATCGCGGTTCGCGCGAAGTCGATCCGGACAAGCGCGTGTTCATCCTGTCGCGCGCGTTCTTCGCCGGGCAGCAGCGCGCTGGCGCGGCGTTCTGGAGCGGCGACATCGTGCCGCGCTGGGACGACATGCGCGAGCAGATCTCCGGCCTGGTCAACGCCTCGATGGCCGGCGCGCCGAATGTCAGCTTCGATATCGGCGGCTTCTCCCCCGAGGACCGCTTCGCCAACAAGGAACCGGCGCACATTCCAGAATGGCGCGAGATGAGCCTGCGCTGGTTCCAGTACGGCGCGTTCGTGCCGGTGTTCCGCCTGCACGGCCAGTTCCCGTACCGCGAGATCTGGGAGATCGCACCGGAAGGCACACCGCACTACGACAGCTTCGTGCACTACCTGAAACTGCGTTACACGCTGCTGCCCTACATCTACACACTGGCCGGCGACACCTACCAGAAGGACGGCACCATCCTGCGCGCGTTGGCGATGGATTTCCCGGGCGATGCCAAAGTGCACGCGATCAATGACCAGTACCTGTTCGGACCGGCATTTCTGGTCAATCCGGTGACCGAGTTCAAGGCAACCAGCCGCAAGGTCTACCTGCCGGCCGGCACCAGCTGGATCGACTTCGACAGCGGCAAGCGCTACCAGGGCGGACAGACCATCACCGCCGACGCGCCGTTGGCGCGCACGCCGGTCTTCGTGCGTGCGGGCGCCATCGTGCCGCGCACCATCGTGCAGCAGTACGTGGACGAGAAGCCCGATGCGCCTTTGACCATCGAGGTCTATACCGGTGCCGACGGCAAGTTCTCGCTGTACGAGGACAACGGACGCAACTATGGCTACGAGCGCGGCGAATCCAGCCGCATCCCGCTGTCGTGGAACGACAAGACTGGCGAGCTGAGCATCGGCGCGCGTGCGGGCCAATACCCCGGCATGCAGGCCAGCCGAGAAATCCGCGTGCGCTGGGTCGATGGTCCGCGTGGCGACAATGGTGCGCTGGAACCTGCGACCGATACGACCGTGCGTTACGAAGGCAAGCCGCTGGTCGTGAAGCGCGCGCCAGGTACCTGAGTTGGCGCTGAGTCGACGCGAGCTGTTCAAGGCGACGGCGGCCGGTCTGGCCGCCGTTGGTCTTGGCGCGCCCGGCGAGGGCAGGGCTCAAGCATCGGCCGACTCGGCCAGCGATTTGAAACTGTGGTATCGGCAGCCGGCGAAGCTCTGGGTGGAAGCGCTGCCGGTCGGCAACGGCCGGTTGGGTGCGATGGTCTACGGCGGTGTCGGCAAGGAGCGTCTGCAGCTCAACGAAGACACCTTGTATGCAGGTGGTCCGTACCATGCCGACAACCCCGAAGCGCTGGCCGCCTTGCCCAAGGTGCGCGGGCTGATCTTTGCAGGGCAGTTCAAGGAAGCCGAGACGCTGGCCAACGCCAGCATGATCTCGCGCCCGGTCAAGCAGATGCCGTACCAGCCGCTGGGCAACCTGTGGCTGGAGTTCGATGGACTCGATGCGGTCAGCGACTATCGCCGCGAGCTTGATCTGGATGCCGCGATCACGCGCACGCAGTTTCATGTTGGCAAGGTGCTGCACACGCGCGAAGTGTTCGTCTCGCCCGTTGACCAGTGCATCGTGGTGCGCCTGTCAGCCAGCCAGCCTGGCGCCATCAGCGGACGTATCGCCAGCACCAACGAACATGCGACCGAAGTGCTGCGCGACGACGGTGGCTTGCTGGTACGTGGACGCAACGTGAGCAAGTTCGGCGTCGAGGGCAGGTTGCGCTTCGCCTTCCGCGTGCATGCGAGCCATGTAGGCGGCTCGCTGGAGGTGCAGGACGAGCGGATCGCCTTCCAGCAGGCCGATGAAGTGGTGCTGCGCATCACCGCCGCCACCAGCTTCGTCCGCTACGACGATGTCAGCGGCGATCCGGAAGCGATCACCCGCACGCAGTCTCGCAAGGCGCTGGCGCGCGCGTATTCCGATCTGCTGGCCGATCACCTGGAAGAACACCGTCGCCTGTTCCATCGCATCGCCATCGATCTCGGGCGCAACGCGGCCGCGGACCTGCCCACTGACGAACGGATCGCGGCATTCGCTAGTGGCAACGATCCCGCACTGGTCGCGCTCTATCACCAGTACGGCCGTTACCTGCTGCTGTGCAGTTCGCGGCCGGGCTCGCAGCCGGCCAATCTGCAGGGCATCTGGAACGACCTGATGGATCCCCCCTGGGAAAGCAAGTACACCATCAACATCAACACCGAGATGAACTACTGGCCCAGCGAAGCCAACGCATTGCACGAATGCATCGAGCCGCTGGAACGGATGCTGTGGGAACTATCCGAAGCCGGTGCGCAGGCCGCCCGCAAGATGTACGGCGCCGGTGGCTGGATGGCGCACAACAATACCGATCTGTGGCGCGTGGCCACGCCGCCCGATGGCGCGCAGTGGGCGTTGTGGCCGATGGGCGGCGCCTGGCTGCTGCAGCAGTTGTGGGATCGCTGGGACTACGGCCGCGATCCGGAATACCTCAAGAAGATCTGGCCGCTGTTCAAGGGCGCGGCGCAGTTCTTCGTCGATGCATTGGTGGAAGATCCTGCCACGGGTGCCATGGTCACTTCACCATCGTTGTCGCCGGAAAACCAGCATCCCTACGGCGCTGCGCTGTGCGCAGGACCGACCATGGATGCGCAGATTCTTCGCGATCTGTTCGGCCAGTGCATCGAGGCGGCGACTTTGCTGCAGGTCGATGCGCCATTCGTCGCTACGCTGACGGCCTTGAAAGAAAAGTTGCCGCCCAACCGCATCGGCGGTGCGGGACAGTTGATGGAATGGCAGCAGGACTGGGACATGGATGCGCCTGAAATCCATCACCGTCACGTCTCGCATCTGTACGGCCTGCATCCCAGCAGCCAGATCAACGTGCGTGATACGCCCGCGTTGGCTAATGCCGCCAGGCGCACGCTCGACATCCGTGGCGACGATGCCACCGGCTGGGGCATCGCCTGGCGCCTGAACTTCCGCGCGCGCCTGCGCGATGGCGAGCACTGCCTGAAGATCCTGCGCACGCTGCTGCACCCGCAGCGCAGCTATCCCAATCTGTTCGACGCGCATCCGCCTTTCCAGATCGACGGCAACCTGGGTGGCACTGCCGGAATCACCGAGATGCTGCTGCAAAGTTGGGGTGGGTCGATCTTTCTGCTGCCGGCCTTGCCACAGGAATGGCAAGACGGTTCCGTGCGTGGCCTGAAGGTGCGCGGCGCGGCGGGCGTCAATCTTTCCTGGAAGCTTGGAAAGTTGGCCGAAGCAACGCTGCGCAGCGAGCGTGGCGGAAAATACAACTTGGTCCTGGGTGAACAGGTCATCGATATCGAATTGCAGGCAGGCAGCTCAGCCCGCTTGATCCTGCAAAACAACAAGCTGGTGAAAGCATGAAGCTCCAAAGTTGCTGTAGATCCGAGCTTGCTCGGATGCTCTTGACGTTCGCGAAATGCATCCGAGCAAGCTCGGATCTACAAGTGTGGGGTGTCGCATGACGCTGGTTGCAGGCATCGACGCCGGTACGCAGAGCATCAAACTGGTGGTCTACGACGCCGCGTCCAAGCAGGTAGTGGCGATCACCAATGCACCGCTGGAACTCATCAGCGGCGACAATGGAAGTCGCGAACAACATCCAGCTGACTGGTTGCAGGCTGTGCGTCAGTGCTTCGCCGGTGTCGAACCTGCCTTGCGTCAGCGCATCGCCGCGCTCGCCGTTTCCGGGCAACAGCACGGCTTCGTCCCGCTGGACGCGCAGGGCAAAGTGCTGGCACCGGCCAAGCTGTGGAACGACACCAGCAGCGCGGCCGAGTGCGGCGAGATCATGCAGGCGGTCGGCGGCGCGCAGCGCTGCATCGAACTAGCCGGCAATCCCATCCTTGCCGGCTACACCGCATCCAAGTTGCCGTGGACGCGCAAGCATCGGCCCGAAGCCTATGCACAGCTTGCAACCATCCTGCTGCCGCACGACTATCTGAATTTCTGGCTGACGGGCGAAGCCTTCTGCGAGTTCGGCGATGCGTCGGGCACCGGCTGGCTGGATGTGCGCACGCGGCAGTGGTCGAAGGAATTGCTGCAGGCGATCGATCCGGACCGCGATCTCTCACAGTGTCTGCCGCCGCTGGTGGAACTGGGCACGACTTTCGCGGTGCTGCCACAGGTTGCCGACGAACTTGGCCTGCCGCACAGCGTGCGCGTCGCGGTCGGTGGCGGCGACAACATGATGGCCGCCATCGGCACCGGCTGCGTGGTTCCAGGCCGGCTGTCGATGAGTCTGGGCACATCGGGCACGCTGTTCGCGTATTCCGACACTCCGGTGATTGATCCGGACGGCGCCTGGGCGGCGTTCTGTTCTTCCTCCGGTGGCTGGCTGCCGCTGATCTGCACCATGAACTGCACCGTAGCCACCGAGACCATGGCCAAGCTGTTCGGTTTCAGCACGCGCGAAGGCGATGCACGCATCGTTGCGACCTCACCCGGAGCGGGCGGCATCACCATGCTGCCGTTCCTCAACGGCGAACGCACTCCAGACCTGCCGCTGGGCAAGGGCGTGCTGGCTGGCCTCGATCTGCACAACGCCACCGAGGCGAACTTCTACCGCGCGGCGATGGAAGGGGCGACCTTCAGCCTTAAATACGGCTACGACGCATTCATCCGTGCCGGCATGTCCTTCGACCGCATCGCGCTGACCGGCGGCGGTGCCAACAGTGCGGAGTGGCGGCAGATGGTCGCGGATATTTTCGGCGTGCCGGTCGAAGTGCCGCTGCAGACCGAAGGCGCCGCGTTCGGCGCAGCCTTGCAGGCGCTGTGGTCGTTGCGCCATGAGCAAGGCGACAGCGTGGACTTGCCGACCCTGGCGAACGAACACGTTGCAATCGATGCCGCGCTGTCCGCACAACCCGATGCCACCCGCGTCGCTGCCTACCAAGCGCCGTACCAGCGTTTCCTGAGTCACCTGGATGCCTTGCGCCCGCTCTATACCGCATGACCGCATGACTCTATGACCCGACTTCTCTCACCCCCACACGCATAACCACAGGAACATCGCACCATGAGCACACAACCTTTCATCGGCGCCAAGGAATACTTCCCCGGCATTGGCAGCATCCCGTTCGAGGGACGCGGTTCCGACAATCCGTTAGCCTTCAAGGTCTACGACGCCAACAAGAAGATCGGCGGCAAGACCATGGCCGAGCACCTGCGCTTTGCGGTGTGCTACTGGCACACGTTCTGCAACGCCGGCCATGATCCCTTCGGCGCGGGCACGCGCCATTTCCCCTGGGAAGCCGGCTCGCCGATGGCCACGGCCGAGGCCAAGGTCGATGCGGCATTCGAGTTCTTCACCAAGCTGGGCGTGCCGTACTGGTGCTTCCACGACATCGATCTTTCCCCCGATGCCGAAGACATCGGCGTGTACGAGAAGAACCTCAAGCACATGACCGCCCTGGCCAAGGAACGCCAGAACGCCACCGGCATGAAGCTGCTGTGGGGTACTGCGAACCTGTTCTCGCACCCGCGCTACATGAATGGTGCCTCGACCAACCCGGACTTTGCCGTGGTCGCCCGTGCGGCGGTGCAGGTAAAGGCGGCGCTGGAGGCCACGGTGGAACTGGGTGGCGAGCACTACGTGTTCTGGGGTGGCCGCGAGGGCTATGCCTCGCTGGTCAACACCCAGATGAAGCGGGAGGTCGAACACTTCGCCCGCTTCCTGACCATGGCCCGCGATTACGGCCGCAGCATCGGGCTGAAAGGCAACTTCCTGATCGAGCCCAAGCCGATGGAGCCGATGAAGCACCAGTACGACTTCGACAGCGCCACGGTGGCCGGCTTCCTGCAGCAGCACGGGCTGGAGAAGGACTTCAAGCTGAACATTGAAGCCAACCACGCCACCCTGTCGGGCCATACCTTCGAACACGACCTGCAGGTGGCCAGCGACCACGGCCTGCTGGGCAGCATCGACGCCAACCGTGGCAACGCCCAGAACGGCTGGGACACCGACCAGTTCCCGACCGACCTGTACGACACGGTCGGGGCGATGCTGGTGGTGCTGCGCCAGGGCGGTCTGGAAGGCGGGCTGAACTTCGATGCCAAGGTGCGCCGCGAATCGACCGATCTGGAAGACCTGTTCATCGCCCACATCGGCGGCATGGACGCGTTCGCCCGCGGCCTGGAAGTGGCCCATGCGCTGCTCAACGACTCGCCTTGGGAACAGTGGCGCACTGAGCGCTATGCCAGCTTCGATGCCGGCGCCGGCCGCGACTTCGAGCAGGGCAAGCTGTCGCTGTCCGATCTGCACGCCCAAGCGCTCACGCAGGGCGAACCCAGGCAGATCAGCGGCAAGCAGGAACGCTACGAGAACCTGTTGAACCAGTACCTGCTGCGCTGACCCGACCCCGTAGAGCGGGGCAAGCCCCGCTCTACGGAATGTTTTTTGTTGATAAGACTACCAAGGCAAAACCATGAGCACTCCAGCAGCCGCTAGCGGCGAGAACACCAGGTTCATCATCCTGATCAGTTGCGTGGCCACCATCGGCGGCTTCCTGTTCGGCTTCGACAGCGGCGTGATCAACGGCACCGTGGATGGCTTGAAGGAAACCTTCCACTCCAGTTCCGCAGGCACCGGCTTCGAGGTCGCCTCGATGCTGCTGGGCTGCGCCATCGGCGCGTTCTTCGCCGGGCGCCTGGCCGACCGTTGGGGCCGGCGTGCGGTGCTGATCCTGTCGGCGATCCTGTTCCTGCTCTCGGCCATCGGCGCGGGCATGGCCAACTCCTCGCTGACCTTCATCATCGCGCGCGTGCTGGGCGGCTTCGCCGTCGGTGCGGCCAGCGTGATGTCGCCGGCCTACATCGCCGAAGTCGCTTCGGCGCGCTATCGCGGGCGATTGGCCACGGTGCAGCAGATCGCGATCATCAGTGGCCTGTTCATGGCCTTCCTCAGCAACTACCTGCTGGCCAAGGCCGCCGGTGCGTCCACCGAAACCTTGTGGCTGGGGCATGCGGCGTGGCGCTGGATGTTCTGGATGATGGCGATCCCGTCGCTGGTCTTCCTGCTGCTGCTGTTGTTGATCCCGGAAAGTCCGCGCTACCTGATGGTGAAGAATCGCCGCCAGGATGCGGAGAAAGTGCTGACCAAGTTGTATGGCCCGGCCGAGGCGCAACTGAAACTGCAGGAAATCGCCGCGACCTTGTCCGACGATCACCGTCCGCGCCTGTCGGATCTGGTCAACAAGAGCACCGGCAAGCTGCGTCCAATCGTGTGGGTGGGCGTTGGCCTGGCCACCTTCCAGCAACTGGTGGGCATCAACGTGGTGTTCTATTACGGCGCGGTGCTGTGGCAGGCGGTGGGCTTCTCGGAAAACGACGCGTTGCTGATCAACGTGCTGTCCGGTGCGCTCAGCATCGGGGCCTGCGTGATCGCGCTGCTGCTGATCGATCGGGTGGGGCGCAAGCCGCTGCTGTGGATCGGTTCGGTTGGTATGGCGGTATCGCTTGCCCTGGTCACCTATGCCTTCGCCAGCGCCGGGCTGGATGCGAACGGCAAACTGCTGCTGTCCGACTCGATGGGCATGCTGGCCTTGATCGCGGCCAATGTCTACGTGGTGTTCTTCAATATGTCGTGGGGCCCGGTGATGTGGGTGATGCTGGGCGAAATGTTCCCCAACCAGATCCGCGGTTCGGGCCTGGCGGTGGCCGGCGCGGCGCAGTGGACGTCGAACTTCGCCATCACCATGTCCTTCCCGATATTGCTGGCCAGCATCGGCCTGGCCGGCGCCTACGGCATCTATACGGTTGCCGCGGTGATCTCGGTGTTCTTCGTGCTCAAGTACGTGCACGAAACCAAGGGCCGCGAACTGGAACAGATGGAAGGCTGAGTCCGCCTCACCGCTTGCGGCCTTGGCCGCAGGCGGTGCTCCGGGCAGCGATATCGGCATGGACGAAAACTGATGATGCGCAGGCGCGAATTCCTGGTGGCAGGCTCCTGGTGCGGTGCGGCGTTGGCCGTGCCACGGCCGGTTCTGGCGGACGCTCGGCTGCCACGTACGCTGCCGATGACGACCGCAGTACGCCAGCGGCTGTCGTTGGATCATGGCTGGCGTTTCCATGAAGGCGACATCCCGTTTCCCGTGGTCAGCGGACACGGCTGGACCTACGCCAACGCCAAGGCCGGCAATGCCTGGGGCGCGGCCGCGCCGGGATTCGACGATTCCGCCTGGCGCGAGCTGGCGCTGCCCCACGATTTCGTGGTGGAGCAGCCGTTCGACCGTTCCGCCAATCTTTCCCAGGGCTACCGCAAGCGCGGCATCGCCTGGTACCGGCGTGCGCTGCGCATCGATGCAGCCGACCGTGGCAAACACCTGGAACTGCAGTTCGACGGCGTGGCCAGCAATGCCGTGGTCTGGTTCAACGGCACCGTGGTCGACCGCAACTGGAGCGGTTACAACAGTTTTTCCATCGACATCACTCCGTTCGTGCGCTACGGCGACCACTCCAACAGTCTGGTCGTGCGCGTGGACGCCGATGCGATGGAGGGCTGGTGGTACGAAGGCGGCGGACTCTATCGCCATGTCTGGCTGGTCAAGCGCCGGCCCGTGCACATCGTTACCGATGGCGTGCATGCCGATCCACGCCAGGGCGCGGATGGCCGCTGGACCGTGCCGGCTTCGGTGACCGTGGAGAACAGCGGCGAGACCACGATCAGCACGCGCGTGGAAGTGGAGTTGCGCGATCCCGAAGGCGTGCTGGTGGCGCAGGCGACCACGGAAATCACGGTCGATCCACTGGAGCGCGGCATCGCTACTCTGTCATTGCCGGTGCCATCACCGCAGCTGTGGTCGGTGGACGCGCCTGTGCTGTACAACGTCGCCGTTCGGCTGAGCAGCGACGGCCAGGAAACCGATGCCACCGCACTGCGGATCGGCTTCCGCAGCATCGCCTTCGATGCGGAAAAGGGTTTCTTCCTCAACGGAAAGCCGATGAAGATCCACGGCGTCTGCGTGCACCAGGATCACGCCGGCGTGGGCGTGGCGGTGCCGGACAGCCTGTGGGATTTCCGCATCCGCCGCCTCAAGGAAATGGGCTGCAATGCCATCCGCATCTCGCATCACGCGCCGGCGCGCGAACTGCTCGACGCCTGCGATGCCCGCGGCATGCTGGTGCTGGACGAGAACCGCGTGTTCAATCCCACGCCGGATTTCATGGAGCAACTTGAATGGCTGATTCGCCGCGACCGTAATCGCCCCAGCGTTTTCATGTGGTCGGTCTTCAACGAAGAACCGATGCAGGGCACCGAAGCCGGCTACCAGATGGTGCGGCGCATGGTGGCGGCGGTGAAGCAACTGGACGACAGCCGGCCGGTGACGGCGGCGATGAACGATGGCCAGTTCGCGCCGGTCAATGTGTCGCAGGCCGTGGACGTGGTCGGCTTCAACTACCAGCAGGACAAGTACGACCGTTTCCACGCCGAGCACCCCGGCGTGCCGATCCTGTCGACCGAAGACACCAGCGCCTTCCAGACGCGCGGCGCCTGGCAGACCGACCGCGCCGCGCATGTGATGGCGTCCGACGACAGCGAAGCGGCGGAGTGGGGCAATACCCATCGCAAGGCGTGGAAACTGATCGCAGAACGCGAATTCGTCGCCGGCGCTTTCGTCTGGACCGGCTTCGATTACCGCGGCGAACCCACGCCGTTCGATTGGCCGTCGGCGAGTTCCTTCTTCGGCATCATGGATCTGTGCGGTTTCCCCAAGGCCGCCTATTCGCTGCATCAGGCGCAATGGGTCCGCGACCGGCCGGTATTGAAGCTGGCGCCGCACTGGAACTGGCCCGGGCGCGAAGGCCAGTCCATCAAAGTGATTGCCTACAGCAATGCCGAGGAAGTGGAGCTGTGGTTGAACGGGCACTCGCTGGGGCGGCAGCGCGTGGACCCATACGAAATGAACGAGTGGCAGGTCGCCTACGCGCCTGGCATATTGCAGGCCGCTGCGTATCGCGATGGCGAAGAAATCGCACGTACTTCGGTGGAAACCACCGGCGAACCGGCGCGGCTGCGCCTTACCGCCGACCGCGCCGCGATGGCTGGCGATGGCCGCGATGCGCAACCGGTGACCGTGGAAGCGCTGGACAGCCGCGGCCGTCCTGTGCCGACCGCCAACCTGCCCGTGGATTTCGATATCGAGGGCGCGCGCATCATCGGTCTGGGCAATGGCGATCCCAACAGCCATGAACCGGACAAAGGTCGGCGACGTAGACTGTTCAACGGTCTGGCGCAGGTGATCGTGCAGACCGATCCCGGCACGCGCGGCACGCTGCGGTTGCGCGCCACCACGCCCGGCCTGCGTGCCGCCGAGCTGCGCGTGGACTTGCGCGCGACCGCTTCGCCACCCGCAGTACCACTGGCTTCGCCGGCTGTGGTGGTGGAAGGCTGGAAGCACGCGCCGTTTTCCGTGACCCGGCCCGATCCCGCGCAGCAGGCCTCCGACAACGATCAGAACAGCTGGCAATGGGTACAACCTGGCTGGCTGCAACCGTCTTCGCCGGTCGACGGCTATGTGCTGTACCGCACGCGCTTCACTCCGCATGTCGCAGTGCAGCAACATGGTGGGCGTCTGCGTGTGGGTCGTCTGACCGGTCCGGCCGAGGTCTGGCTGGACGGTGTGAAAATAGCGCAGACTCTGGCCGGCGATAAAACCCTGGATCTGCTGCTGCCTGCCAAAATGCAGGCGCGCGATCTTGCGGTGCTGCTGACCGTCCCTGCTGGAGAGGAATTCGGTTTCCGCGATGTGGTGACCGTCAGTGTGGAATAACGAGACGACGACCCGCTGTCATTGCCACTTCCTTTTCCTTTTTTCTTTTATTTCCCCCGAGGAGCAACGACCTTGAACACAAATACGACGATGCCTGCGCGCCGACTGCGCGATGCGCTGCAGTCGGCCTTGCTGTTGGCCATTCCGTTGGGAGTGGCGCTGCTGGCCGCCGGTTGCGGGGACAAAAAAGCGCCTGATGCCGCTGCGACCGCTACGACTGCCGCCGCTTCGCCTTGGCCCGAGGTCACCTGGCCCTTGGCCGAAGACCCCACCATCGAAAAGCGCATCGATGAATTGATGGCGAAGATGACCGTGGAAGAGAAGGTCGGTCAGATCGTGCAAGGCGATATCGCCAGCCTGACACCCGACGACGTGCGCAAGTACCGGCTGGGTTCGGTGCTGGCCGGCGGCAATTCCGATCCCGGCGGCAAGTACGACGCCACGCCCGCGCAATGGCTGGCCCTGGCCGACGCTTTCTACGAAGCGTCGATGGACAACGGCAAGGGTGGTCAGGCCATTCCGATCCTGTTTGGCATCGATGCGGTGCATGGCCAGAGCAATATCGTTGGCGCGACTTTGTTCCCGCACAACATCGGCCTGGGTGCGACTCGCAATCCCGAACTCATGCAAAAGATCGGCAAGATCACCGCTGTCGAAACGCGCGCCACCGGCATGGAATGGGCATTCGCGCCGACCGTGGCCGTGCCGCAGGACGATCGCTGGGGGCGCACCTACGAAGGCTATTCGGAATCGCCCGACGTGGTGGCCAGTTTCGCCGGCCATGTGGTCGAAGGACTGCAGGGCAAAGCGGGTGCGCCGGACTTCCTGGATGGTTCGCATGTGATGGTGTCGGTAAAGCATTTCCTGGGCGACGGCGGCACCACCGGCGGCAAGGACCAGGGCGATACCAAGCTGGATGATGCGGAACTGTCGCGCATCCACGGCGCCGGTTATCCGCCGGCGATTGCCGCTGGCGCGCAAACGGTCATGGCCTCGTTCAACAGCGTCAACGGCGAGAAGATGCACGGCAACCGGCGCCTGCTCACCGATGTGCTGAAAGGACGAATGAATTTCGGCGGCTTCGTGGTGGGCGACTGGAACGGTCACGGCCAGGTCAAGGGCTGCACCAACGAAAACTGTCCGGCCACGATCGCGGCGGGTCTGGACATGGCGATGGCGTCGGACAGCTGGAAGGGTTTCTACGAAACCGCGTTGGCCGCAGTCAAGGCCGGCACGCTGCCGATGGAGCGGCTGGACGATGCGGTGCGGCGCATCCTGCGGGTGAAGTTCCGCCTGGGCCTGTTCGAGGCGGGCAAGCCTTCGCAACGGCCGCTGGGTGGCAAGTTCGAATTGCTGGGCGCGCCCGAGCACCGCGCGGTGGCGCGTCAGGCCGTGCGCGAATCGCTGGTGCTGCTGAAGAACCAGGGTGGCGTGCTGCCGCTGGATCCGCGCAAGACCATTCTGGTGGCTGGCGATGGCGCCAATGATGCCGGCAAGCAGTCCGGCGGCTGGACGCTCAACTGGCAGGGAACCGGCACCAAGCGCGCCGACTTCCCGAACGCCGACACCATCTACGAGGGCATCGCACGCCAGGCCAAGGACGCGGGTGGCGTGGCCACGCTGGCGGTCGATGGCAAATACACGCGCAAGCCCGATGTCGCTGTTGTCGTGTTCGGCGAAGATCCGTACGCCGAATTCCAGGGCGACATCGCGACCCTGCTGTACAAGCCCGGCAACGACGCCGACCTGGAGCTCATCAAGCGCCTGAAGGCCGATGGCATTCCGGTGGTGGCGGTCTTCCTGAGCGGCCGTCCGCTGTGGGTGAACCGCGAAATCAATGCCGCCGATGCGTTCGTCGCCGCCTGGCTGCCGGGCTCGGAAGGCGAAGGCATCGCCGATGTGCTGCTGCGCAAGCCCGATGGCGAAGTGCAGCATGATTTCAAGGGCAAGCTCAGCTACAGCTGGCCGCGCACCGCCACGCAATACGCCAACAATGTCGGGCAGAAAGACTACGATCCGCAGTTCGCGTTCGGCTACGGCCTGACCTATGCGGACAAGGGCGATCTGGCGCCGTTGCCGGAAGAGTCGGGCGTGTCCGGCGAGCAGTCGGCCAGCGGCGTGTATTTCGTCAAGGGCAAGCCTTCCGTCGGCCTGGCAATGCAACTGTCCAACGCCTCGCAGTCCAACATGCCGGCGACCACGGTGCCGGTCGCGCTGGCCGACGGCAGCCTGAAACTGAGCGCGGTGGATCACCAGGCGCAGGAAGACGCGCGTCGTTTGCAATGGTCCGGTTCCACTGCGGCCAAGCTGGTGCTGGCCTCCGGCACGCCGCTCGACGTCAGCCGCGAGAGCAATGGCGACGTGCAATTGCAGTTGACCCTGCGCCGCGACAGCGCGGTCACCGCGCCGGTATGGCTGGGTGTGGGTTGCGGCGAAGGCTGCAGCGGCCGCGTCGATCTACAGAAAACATTGGCGGCGCTGCCGCAGGGTGAGTGGAAGATTGTCGGCGTGCCGTTGAAGTGCTTCGTGACGGCGGGCGCGGATGTAAGCAAGCTGGTGCAGGTGCCGGTGCTGGAGAGCTCGGCGGCGCTGGAGCTGTCGGTTTCGCGCATCGCGCTGGGCGCGTTGAACGAAGCGCAAGCCACGGTCGATTGCCCGGTCAAGTGACCGGGCAACCACATAATAATCAGGACTCAAGGGGAGAGCGTCATGGGCTTGTCGTCATTGGATATCGCAATCGTGTTGGCCTACCTGACCGGCATTTTCGTGCTGGCGCAGTGGGTCTCGCGCGAAAAAGCGGGCCACCAGAAGGATGCGAAGGATTACTTCCTGGCCGGCAAGTCCCTGCCGTGGTGGGCGATCGGCGCTTCGCTGATCGCAGCCAATATTTCGGCCGAGCAGATTATCGGCATGTCCGGTTCCGGTTATGCCATCGGCCTGGCCATCGCTTCCTATGAATGGATGGCGGCGATCACGCTGCTGATCGTGGGCAAGTGGTTCCTGCCGGTGTTCCTGCGCAACGGCATCTACACCATGCCGCAGTTTCTGGAGCAGCGTTACGGCACGCGTATCCGCACGCTGATGGCGGTGTTCTGGCTGGGTCTGTACGTATTCGTCAACGTCACTTCGATTCTCTGGCTGGGCGCCATCGCGGTGTCGCAGGTCACCGGCATGGACCAGATGCTGGCGCTGGTGCTGATCGGTGTGTTCGCACTGGTCTATCAGCTGTACGGTGGCCTGAAGGCCGTGGCGCTGACCGACATCGTGCAGGTCTCGCTGCTGGTGCTGGGCGGCCTGCTGGTCGCGGCGCTGACGCTGAACCAGATCGGCGACGGCGCGGGCATCGTCGCCGGTTTCCAGAAACTCTGGGCCGCACATCCCGACCATTTCGAGATGATCCTGGACAAGGACAATCCCTTCTACAAGGATCTGCCCGGCCTCAGCGTGCTGGTGGGCGGCATGTGGATCATGAACATCAGCTACTGGGGCTTCAACCAGTACATCATCCAGCGCGCGCTGGCGGCCAAGGACATCGGCGAGGCGCAGAAGGGGGTGTTGTTCGCCGCGTTCCTGAAACTGCTGATGCCGGTGATCGTGGTGCTGCCGGGCATCGCCGCAGTGATGCTGGCCAGTGGACTGGAGAAGCCCGATCAAGCCTATCCGACCATGATGCGCTTGCTGCCCACCGGCATCCTGGGCCTGGTGTTCGCCGCGCTGGTCGCGGCGATCGTGGCTTCGCTGGCATCCAAGATCAATTCGGTGGCCACCATCTTCACCCTGGACTTCTACGCGCAGGGCAAGCGCCAGCACGATCAGGCCCGGCTGGTGCGCGTGGGCCGCATCGCTGCCGCGGTGGCGGTACTGTTGGGCATCCTGACCGCCAAGCCGCTGCTCGGCAGCTTCGACCAGGCCTTCCAGTACATCCAGGAATACACCGGATTCTTCACTCCGGGCATCGTGGTCATCTTCATGCTGGGCCTGTTCTGGAAACGCGCCAACGAAGCCGGCGCGCTGGCGGCGGCCATCGGTTCGTTCGTGCTGTCGATCGTGCTGAAGCTGGCATGGCCCTCGCTGCCCTTCATCGACCGCGTCGGCCTGGTGTTCCTGCTGGCCCTCGCGCTGGCAGTCGTCGTGTCGCTGGCCACGCCCAAGGCACATGGCAAGGATTTCATCCGCACCGACGATGTGAACTACCGCACCAGCGGCATGTTCAACATGGGTTCGCTGGCGGTGGTCGCCATCCTGGTGGCGCTGTACGCGACGTTCTGGTGAGCCTCTCATTCTCGGTAGGTCGATAGAAATAGGTCGATAAAAATAGATGGCGCCTTCGTCCCGGCTGCGTGAGCAGCCGGGCTTCGCTCATCGCCTTTGGCGCCTTGGGTATCTCGGGCATGCTGGGATTCGAATCAGCCTTTGTTCCATTCAGCCGTACGTGCAGTCAGGCATGGGCTCAATAATTCGGATGTCATCCCGAGCGTAGCGAGGGATCTGCTTTCTCCGGATCACAGCAGATCCCTCGCTACGCTCGGGATGACATTTGGGAAGCGTGGCGGTTTCATATCTAGCGCTTCGACGGAAGTCCGTTCGGCACGAGCAGTTATGCGCGCGTGAAAAATGGCGGTGGGTCGACATCCGCAAGCGCGACCAATGACGCAGCTCGCCTGATTAATCCGCACATCATCTTTCCCTGTTCAGAGAGCAGCGATCAGCTGTGCATTCAATAGAAAAATCGAATGAACAAAGCATTTCACGGGAACTTAGCAGGGCCGGCGCATATATGGCGCACCTTTTCCCAGACACTGGAGTGCGGCATGGCAAGCAAGGGCTACGATCAAGCGGGCGTCAAAGAACTACTGCTGCAAGCGCTGGAGACCGAGCGTGGAGGCATCAAGATCTATACCGCTGCCATAGAAGCGGCTGTGAACGACGACCTGCGCAAGGAATTTCAGGAGTACCTGAAAGAAACCAAGCGCCACGAAAAAGTGCTCACGGGCGTATTCAGCGAGTTGAACATGGATACCGAAGAGATGAGCCCCGGCCGCGAGGTATGCGCGCACAACGGCGCATCCCTGGTGGCGGCCATTGAGCTTGCGATGAAGAAGGCCGACCCTGCATCAGCGGAACTGGTCGCCTGCGAGTGCGTGGTTCTGGCCGAAACCAAGGACCACACTAACTGGGAACTGATCGGCAAGGTGGCCGAAGCCGCCGACGACAAGCTCGCAGAAGTGCTGAAGGCCGCCTACGAGGAAGTGGAGGATGATGAAGATCATCACCTCTATCACACCAAGGGCTGGTGCCGCGAACTCTGGATCCAGAGCCTGGGCATGCCGGCAGTGCTGCCGCCTCCCGAAGAAGTAAAGAAGGTCGAGACGGCAATCGGTGCTGCGCGCGCCGAACAAGCCCGTGAAGACATGCTCTGAGTGTGATGGCGTAAAGAGCTGAGCCGACGCAGCCCGCGCTGTTCTCGGCATTGCCCGTAATTTCGCCCTTGCTGTCACGGCAGTGCACATCACCCTAACGAGCGAGGGGTAGGGTGGCCACCTCTGTGCAGACCCCGTACGCACACATCCCCCAAGGAGAATTTTATGGCGAACTCGCGCAAGCCGGACGCAAAGGCAAAAAAGAACGTGGCAGGCGCTTCTGCCGCACGCAACAGCGACAGCGCTTCTTCTAAAGCGCCACCCGCTGGCACAGGCGATCTGCTTGCCGAACAGAGCGCCGAGGTGGAAGCCACGGTGGCGGCGATGCCGTTCAACGAGAACAAGGCGGCCGAGCACGGCCGTGAAGGCGCGACCGAACCACCGGAAGGCATGCAAGTGATTCCGCCTTCTCCGCTGGTCACAGGCAGCACCCTGGCCGAGGTCAACGCATCGGACAAGACTGGCGCGCGGGCACCGGAAGGCGTCAACACGACGGTGGGCTCGCTGGACCGCGTACGCGTCGACAGCAGCGGCCAGCGCTTGACCACCAACCACGGCGTCCCCGTGGCCGACAACCAGAATTCGCTGAAGGCGGGACTGCGCGGCCCGGCCTTGCTGAAGGATTTCATTCTTCGCGAAAAGATCACCCACTTCGACCATGAGCGCATCCCCGAGCGTATCGTGCATGCGCGCGGCTCGGCGGCGCATGGCTTCTTCGAGTCGTACAAGAAGCAGACCAAGCTCACCCGTGCAGCGCCCTTCCAGGAAGCCGGCAAGATCACGCCCGTGTTCGTCCGCTTCTCGACCGTCGCAGGCGAACGCGGAAGCAAGGATACGGCCCGCGATGTGCGCGGTTTCGCCGTGAAGTTCTATACAGATGAAGGCAACTGGGACCTGGTCGGCAACAACATGCCGGTGTTCTTCATCCAGGATGCGATGAAGTTTCCGGACCTGGTGCACGCGGTGAAGCCCGAACCGCACCACGCGATGCCGCAGGCCGCGTCGGCGCACGATACGTTCTGGGATTTCGTGTCGCTGATGCCCGAGTCCACCCATATGCTGATGTGGCTGATGTCGGACCGCGCGATTCCTCGCAGCTACCGCATGATGCAGGGCTTCGGCGTGCATACCTTCCGTTTCGTCAACGAAGACGGCCAGTCCTCCTTCGTCAAGTTCCACTGGACGCCGTTGCTGGGTACCCATGCGATGCTGTGGGACGAAGCAGTGAAGATTTCCGGTTGCGACCCGGACTATCACCGTCGCGACCTGTGGGAAGCGATCGAAGCAGGCGCCTATCCGGAGTGGGAGCTGGGCGTCCAGGTGTTTTCGGAAGAGGATGCCGAACGTTTCTCTTTCGACGTGCTCGATTCGACCAAGCTCATTCCCGAAGAGCTGGTGCCGGTGCAGCCGCTGGGCCGCATGGTACTCAACCGCAACCCTGACAATTTCTTTGCCGAAACCGAGCAGGTGGCATTCTGCACCGCGCACGTCGTTCCCGGTATCGACTTCACCAACGATCCATTGCTGGCAGGGCGCATCCATTCCTATGTGGACACGCAGATTTCGCGCCTGGGCGGACCCAACTTCCACGAGATCCCGATCAATGCGCCGGTGGCGCAGGTGCACAACAACCAGCGCGACGGCATGCATCGCCAGGCCGTGCATCGCGGCCGGGTTTCCTACGAGCCCAACTCGCTGGGTGGGGGTTGTCCATTCCAGGCCGGCAGCGCTGGCTTCGTATCCTTCCCCGAGCCGGTGGAACAGGACGAAGTCCGCGGCAAGCCCGAAAAGTTCGCCGAGCATTTCAACCAGGCGGCGTTGTTCTTCAACAGTCAGACACCGGTGGAGCAGGCGCATATCGTGGCCGCGTTCCGCTTCGAGTTGTCCAAGCTCACCGTGCCGGCCATCCGCCAGCGCGTGATCTCGATGCTGCGCAACGTGTCCGAGGATCTGGCTGCCCAGGTTGCCGACGGCTTGGGTATGGAACTGCCTGATGCCATGCCGCGCGCGCTGCCGAAACCTCCCAAGGCGGAAGTCGCCACTTCGGAAGCCTTGTCGATGTTCGCCCGTCCGGGCCAGCCCGGCATCGCAACCCGGAAAGTGGCGATCTTCGTCGGCGACGGTGTCAATGGCGATCAGGTCGCTGCGCTGCAGAAAGCTCTGCTGGCAGGCGGTGCGGTCGGCCGCCTGGTGGGGCACCGCGTCGGCGCGTTCACTGGGGCCGATGGCAGCATGATCGACGCCGATGCGTCATTCGAGAACGAGCCGTCGGTGCTGTTCGATGCAGTCGCGATTCCGGATGGAGAAGGCACTGCGAAGGCATGGGCGCGGGACGGCCGGGCGGCGGAGTTCGTCAAGGACCAGTTCCGCCATCTCAAGACCATTCTTGCTCTGGGCGACGCCGTGTCGTTCGTGGAAGGTGCCGGCGTGCTGCGCGACGAAGAAGACGCGGGCTTGTTGCTGCAGAGCGAGCCAGAAGACTCCTATGTCTCGGACTTCATCGAGGCATTGGGCAAGCACAAGCATTTCATGCGGGAAACCGACCCGCCGATGCTGTGAGCTTATGGCGACCGGACTTCGGTCCGGTCGCCAGGCTTCTAGTCAAATGTAGTAGTCAAATGTAGATTGCCAATTCGACGTCCCCGACAAGGCGGACGTCGAATTATTTCCTTAGTGACCGTTATCCAGCACTTGGAACCGATCAACAGGCTTTCTTCTACGGCGTCAGGACGACCTTCCGGCAATCGTCTTCAGCCTTGTCAAAGGTGGCATAGCCGTCCGCCGCATCCGCCAGACTCATGCGATGCGAAATGATGATCTCGGGCTGGATCAGCCCGTTCCCGACATGTTCAAGCAGTTCCGGCATCAGTGCCTGCGCGTGGGTCTGCCCCATCTTGAAGGTCAGGCCCTTGTCGAACGCATCGCCGAACATGAAGGCATGGATGAAACCGGCGTACACGCCCGGAACGCTTACCGTGCCGCAACGACGCGTCGCGGCGATACATTGGCGCAAGGCGGCGCCGCTGCTGCCTTCCAGTTTGAGATTCGTCAGTACGGTTTCAGTGGTGCTTCCCTTGGCTTCAAAGCCCACCGCATCCACTGAGGCATCCACGCCGCGTCCGTTGGTCTGCTGCATGATCAGTTCCGCCGGGTCATCCACGTCTTTCATGTTGATCGGAATGATGCCGTAAGCCTCTCTGGCGAAATCAAGGCGATATTGCAGCTCGTCGACCATGAAGATCTGTTCGGCTCCCAGCATGCGGGCGCAGGCTGCGGACATCAGACCCACCGGGCCTGCGCCATAGATCGCCAATGAAGAGCCTTTACCGATTTCGGCATTGATCACGGCCTGGTAGCCGGTCGGCAGGATGTCGGACAGAAACAGCACTTGCTCGTCCGTCAATGCGTCCGGAATCTTCAAGGGTCCGACATTGGCCTGCGGAACGCGTACGAACTCCGCCTGGCCACCAGGCACACCGCCATAGAGATGGGTGTAGCCGAACAGTGCCGCCGGGGGCTTGATACCTTTCTGATTGATCGCCGCGCCCTTCCCGGTATTGGTGGTTTCGCAGGCCGAATATTCATCAAGCAGGCAGTGGAAGCATTTGCCGCATGCGATGACGAAAGGGATGACCACGCGGTCGCCCTTCTTGACGTTGCGTACGCCTGAACCAGCTTCTTCGACGACGCCCATGAATTCGTGGCCGAGAATATCGCCGTCCTTGAGCGCCGGCATCTTGCCGCGATACAGGTGCAGATCCGAACCGCAGATCGCCGTGGCGGTCACCCGCAGAATGATGTCGTCATCCTGGACCAGGACCGGGTCGGGAACTTCTTCGACCCTGACGTCTTTGGCGCCGTGATAGGTAAGAGCTTTCATTTAAATTTCCTTGATTTGGGGAATGGTTTCTGAGGCGTGGTCTGCAGACGATCCTGATCCCGACATGCGCCGTCACAGCCGCTGAGACTGGAGAAGGGCTCCATGCTTGTTGATTGCGTCGAGTTAGACATGGACAGGCACGGGCCATGTCATCAGAACCAGAGTGGATGGAAAAATGCGCAGCCCATAAGCACCAGCAGTCATGCATTCACTGCTTTACGTGGTTAGCTGAGTGTGTTTCTGAAATCGTCCGATTTCACGAACGCCCAACGAGCCCGCGGTCAGCGGGGGCAGATTGGTCTACGCCAGCGAAAGCTCGGCGCGAATTTAATCGGAGACGATGTGCTTGTTGTACATGGCATCACGTATGAGATGCCCGATGCGGTCCCGCTTTCTTTCAGGCGGCCCGGTCCCACGCCTTTCGTTGCGCGCGTTGGGTAGGCACGATTCCGGGAGGCGAAGTGGATGCAAGTCGGGCGAGGGTGGCCTGGGCCAGCCCATCATTTTCCATCTGCGAAGGATGGAATCCGGGACGTAGATAGTCGATCAAGTGTCGCAATGTCCGCTGGAGCATGCGATGCCGTGAACCCAGGTGGGCAATGCATTGCTTCCAGGTCTTCATGCGCCACAGAAGTCCATCCTGCGCCAGCAGCGACGCCGCCTGCAGGGTGATCAGCGCATAGAACAGGCCCGTGGTCAGGACAAAACCCATCAGCCGTACCGGATAGCGGGGCGCGACGGCTTGCAGCAGATCGAACGCCACACGCCTGTGTTCGATTTCTTCGGCGAAGTGCCACTCCATCAGATCCTTCACCCCAGGGTGGGCATTGGCGAGAATGTTCTGCGAAAGGAATTCGTGGCCCACATACGCATTGATGTGCTCGACGCAGCTGACCAGCGACACACACAACCACACCGGGCCAAACTTCTCAATGGCGCGGAACACCAGCTTGTCCACCTGCTTCTCGAAGCCACGGAAGCGATAGCCTTGCGCGTCGAGATTGTCCCAATAGCGCGTATGGGCCAGGCCATGCTGCGCTTCCTGGTGAATGAACTTTCTGCAGCGCTCTTTCAGCGCCTCGTCCTTCAAGCGAGGCAGGCAGGATTTCAGCGTACGGATATAGAACCCTTCGTTCGCCGGCACCAGGATGGTGTACGCATTGAGTATCGAAGAAACCGCTTCGTCGCCCGGCAGCCAGTGCTTTGGAATATCCAAGGGGATCGCCGCTGCGAAACGACGCGGCGTGATGCTTTCGGTCATGCAGTACTCCGGAGACAGGGCGGGGCGATGCGCGGCATCGATCCTTCAGTGTGCAGCACCTGCATTGGAAAGCAGGTTCAGCACCGCAACGCCGCCGACAATCAGGCCCATGCCGACCCAGGCCCACGCATCCAGTTTCTGCCCGTGGAAGACCCACGCGATGGCGGTCACCATACGATGCCCAGCCCGGCCCAGATGGCGTAGGCGATGCCCACCGGTATTGTCTTCAACGCGAGCGACAGGCAATAGAAGGCGACGCCGTAGCCCACCAGCACCACCACCGATGGCAGCGGCCGGGTGAAACCTTCACTGGATTTGGGTGCCGAGGTGGCGACTACTTCCCCGACAATGGCAATGGCCAGAAAAATCCAGTTCTTCATTGGGCTACTCCGCTCGAAGGATGCGGGCATTCTGCTCGCTTCGAACGCAACCGAGAAGTCTGTTATCCACCTGCATATTGTGAGCACGCCAAGCGGCCAAGACGGCGGCCCGGTGATATCCGCGCTGCGGTATCGGCCTGGGACCTGCAATCCGTCAGAGCACTACGCGCTTGAAGTTGCGGGCGGATAGCTCCGCCCTATACGACTTGCGTCAAGCCATCTCGGGCAACTCAGGCAGCAGTTTGTCCAGCGTGATCGGGTATTCGCGTACCCGCACGCCGGTCGCGTTGTAGATGGCGTTGGCGATGGCGGCGCTCACACCGCATAGTCCCAGCTCGCCGACGCCCTTGGCTTTCATCGGCGAAGACAGCGGATCGATTTCGTCCAGAAAAATCACTTCCTGATGCGGCACATCCGCATGCACCGGCACCTCATAGCCGGCCAGGTCGTGATTGACGAAGAATCCGAACCGCTTGTCCACCGCCAGCTCTTCGGACAATGCACCGCCGATGCCCATGGTCATCGCGCCGATCACCTGGCTGCGCGCCGATTTGGGATTGAGGATGCGGCCAGCGGCGCACACCGCCAGCATGCGCCTGACGCGCGATTCGCCGGTAGCCCTATCCACACCCACCTCGACGAAATGCGCGGCGAAGGTGGACATCTGGTACTGCTTGGCCAGATCGCCGAACTCGATGCTGTCTTCGACCACGATCTCCCCATCTGCGGCTGCCTGCGCCAAGGGCAGCTTGCGCTCCCCGGTGATGATCTGCCCGTTGGCGAAGCTTGTTTGCGCGGCATCCAGGCCGAGCCTGGTTGCGATCGTCTCCCTCAACTTCATGCAGGCCGCATAGACACCGGCCGTGGCGCTGTTGGCGCCCCATTGGCCGCCGGAACCGGCAGAGACCGGGAAATCCGAATCGCCCAGTCGCACGACCACGCGGTTCAGAGGCACGCCCATCACTTCGGCAGCGGTCTGACCGATGATCGTGTAGCTACCCGTGCCGATATCGGTCATGTCCGTCTCGACCGTCACCATTCCTTTGGCATCCAGCCGGACGCGCGCTGCGGACTTCATCGTGGGACTGTTGCGGAAACCGGCGGCAACGCCCATGCCCACCAGCCAGCGACCATCGCGAACACTTCCGAACTTGCGGCTGCGCTTGTCCCAGCCGAAACGTTCGGCGCCAGTGCGCAGGCACTGGATCAGCTGACGCTGGGAAAAGGAACGTGCCGGCTTTTCCGGGTCTACCTGGGTGTCGTTGAGGATGCGGAATTCGACCGGATCGAGCCCAAGCTTCTCGGCCATCTCGTCCATGGCGATTTCCAGCGCCATCAATCCCGGTGTTTCACCCGGCGCGCGCATCGCATTGCCTTCGGGCAGATCCAGCGTGGCCAGGCGAGCCTTCATCATCCGGTTGTCGCCGGCATACAGCAGCCGGGATTGCTGGATCGCATTTTCGATTCCGCCGTCCGGCAGATCGCCGGACCAGCTTTCATGGCCCATGGCAGTGATCTTGCCGGCCTTGGTGGCGCCGATGCGGATCCGCTGGATGGTGGCGGGCCGGTGGGTCATGTTGTTCACGCTGAGCGGCCGCGACAGCGCGACCTTGACCGGGCGCTTGGCAGCGCGGGCACCCAGCGCCGCGAGCACGGCATCGGCACGGACGAAAAGCTTTCCACCGAAACCGCCGCCGATATAAGGCGAGATCAGGCGTACGTTCTGTTTGGGAATGCCGAGCGTTTTGGCCACATCGCCCTTGCCCCAGTCGATCATCTGGTTGGACGTCCACAGCGTCAGCTTCGGTCCTTCCCACATGGCGATGGACGCTGGCGGTTCCATCATCACGTGGGACTGGTCGGGCGTCGTATAGGTGGAATCGAGCTGCACCGGCGCACTGGCGAACGCGCCAGCGAAATCGCCCACCGCGATGTCGGGCTGTTCTTTTGCGGAAATCACGGCGGAGTCCTTGGCACCGGCCAGATCGAATGCGCCTTTTTCGCGGACGTACTCGACGCGGACCAATTGGGCGGCTGCGCGCGCCTGTTCGAAGGTCTCGGCAACGACCAGGGCAATGGCCTGGTGATAGTGCTGGATTTCCGGGCCGCCGAGCAGCTTGGCGGTATTGAAATTTCCTTTGCCCAGTGGGCCGGCGTTGGCGGCGTTGACGATAGCAAGCACGCCGGGCGCGTTGCGCGCGGCCTGCACATCCATCGACGCGATCCGGCCTTTGGCGATACCTGCACCAACCACATGACCGTACGCGGCATTGGGCACTTCGTCGTGCCACTCGTAGGCATAGGTCGCTGTGCCGGTGGTCTTCAGTGGGCCCTCGATGCGGTCGGTCGGCTTGCCGACGACCTTCAACTGGTCGATGGGATTGGTGGTGGCGGGCTTGTCGAATTTCATGGCCTTACTCCTTCGCCTCGATCAGGACGGCGGCAAGCGTGCGCTGGGCGAGCAGCACCTTGAATTCGTTGTGCGGCGTTGGCTTGGCCTCGGCGAACAGGCGATCAGTTACCGCTTTGGCGCCGCGCTTCATTTCGGCATCCGCAGCCTCCATCCGCCAGGGCTTGGGCGCGACGCCGCCCATCGCCACGCGTCCGCTGCCATCGCGCTGGATCACCGCCGCCACAGACACCAGCGCGAATGCGTACGAGGCGCGATCGCGTACTTTCCGATAGACATGGGTAGCACCCACAGGCTTGGGCAGGGTGACCGCAGTGATCAGCTCGCCCGGTTCCAGCACGGTTTCGCGATGCGGCGTGGTGCCGGGCAGGGTATGGAAATCGGCCAGCGGAATGCTTCGCTCGTTGCCGTCGGCCCGTACGGTTTCCACAGCCGCATCAAGCACGCGCATCGCCACCGCCATGTCGCTGGGATGGCTAGCAATGCAGAACTCGCTGGTGCCCACGACGGCAAGCTGACGGCTGAAGCCACCCAGCGCCGCGCAGCCGCTGCCGGGCAGGCGTTTGTTGCAGGGCTGGTTGGTGTCGTAGAAATACGGGCAGCGCGTGCGTTGCAGCAGATTGCCTGCGGTCGTGGCCTTGTTGCGAAGCTGACCGGAAGCCCCGGCCAGCAGGGCGCGCGACAGCAACGCGTAATCCCGGCGCACGCGCGCGTCGGCAGCCAGGTCGGTGTTCCGGACCAGCGCACCGATGCGAAGCCCGCCTTCTGAGGTGGCGGAGATCTTGTCCAGCTCCAGCGCGTTGACGTCGATCAGGTGCTGCGGGGTTTCGATTTCCAGTTTCATCAAGTCCAGCAGGTTCGTTCCGCCGGCGATGAATCGCGCACCCGGCTTGTTCGCGGCCGCGGCTGCCGCCTGCGAGGGTGAGGTCGCACGTTCATAGGTGAAGGTCTTCATGCGCTTTTCCCCGCGACATCGTTGATGGCATCGACGATGTTGGAATAGGCGCCGCAGCGGCAGAGGTTGCCGCTCATGCGTTCGCGGATTTCCTCGTCCGTGATTTTGGGTCGTGCAGTGAGCTTGTCGCTGACCAGGCTGGGGATGCCGTCCTTGATCTCTTCCAGCACCGCTACCGCCGAACAGATCTGCCCGGGCGTGCAATAGCCGCACTGATAACCATCGTGTTTGACGAAGGCGGCCTGCATGGGATGCAACTTGTCGGGGGTGCCCAGGCCTTCGATGGTGGTGATGCGCGCGCCTTCGTGCATCACGGCCAGGGTGAGGCAGGCATTGATGCGGCGCCCGTCCAGCATGATCGTGCAGGCGCCGCACTGGCCATGGTCGCAGCCTTTCTTGGTTCCGGTCAGATGCAGGTGTTCGCGCAGCGCATCGAGCAGCGTGGTGCGGGTATCGAGTTCAAGCGTTTCGGTTTTTCCGTTGACCTCGAAGGAAACAGTCGAGATGACCGGGGGGCGGGACACGGCCGTTTCCGACTGGGCGTAGGTCATGGAAGGCGCCGCCATCGCGGCCGCCGACCCGGCCCCTGCCTTGAGCAGGCCGCGCCGCGTGATCTTGAGGTTACTGATGCTGTCCACTTAGGAGCTTCCTTCTGGGCTGGCGGGCATTGGCCCGGCTGGCGGAACTGCTTTCCAACGGCGTCTGCCGATCATTCGCCGATGCGACGCTGGAATGAATGTGCTGAAAGGTGGCTTGATGCGAAAGCGGCGTTTGTGCTCCTTTGTCGACGTGGAATCTTCCGCGCCAGGGTCGAATTTGCTGTCGATGCATTCCGCGCCAACCATGCAGATCGACGCGGCGCGCGAATACCGGAGGCCGAGAACGAGCAACGGCGACCTTTTTAGCCCAGCGCAGGTTTCGGGCGCGTGAGCGCCTGTTCACTCAATAATGATGTCAGCCAGATGCGCATTCCATATGACCACACCACCGTACGCTTAGCGGCTGGAGAGTCGATTCGCGCACCATGGTCCGCAACGCGGCTCAGCGCTTCAGCACCGCTGGGAATCGGCCCATCGCAGTCCCACACGCAGGCCCCCCAATGGCGACCGGTCCAGGACGAGCTGCCCGCCGGTGGCTTCGGTGATGTCCTTGGCGATGGACAGGCCCAGCCCATGGTTGCCGTGGCCGGTTTCGTCCAGGCGCCCGCCGCGCATCAGCGCTTCTTCCACACTGATTTCCAGTCCGGGGCCATCGTCTTCCACTTGCAGGCGGAACGCGCCGTTGTATTCGTCGGCTGCGATCAGTACACGACGACGGGCGAAGCGCGCCGCGTTCTCGGTCAGCGCGCCCAGGATCTCCATCAGGTCTTCTTCGGCGAGCGGGAATCGCAGCGATTCGGCGATCTCGACATCAAAAGCCACGTGCATGCCGACTTCCGTGCGTTCGACCACACCCACGATGCTTTCGGCCACGTGCAGCGGCGCGCACGCGCGCGCGCGCGGACTGTCGCGGATCGCAGCGGCGCGTGAGCGCGCCAACTCGGTTTCCAGCGCCGCTGCCGCTGATCCCAGAACGCGATCGAGATCGTCGGCGATACCGTCGGCACCCGTTTCCCGCGCCCGGTGGCTGATGGAGCGCAAGGCGGACAGCGGCGTCTTCAGCGAATGGGCCAGGTCGGCGCCACGGCGCTTGGCCCGCATCAGGTCGCGTTCGCGCGCGTCGGCCAGGGTGTTGATGGCAACGGCCAAAGGCGCGACTTCGCTGGGCAATGAGGCCTCGATGCGGGCGGCAGGATTGCGCTGCAGCGAGGCCAGCGCGCCCTGTACCTGTGCCAGCGGTTTCAGTCCCAGCCTCACCTGCAGCCAGGCGGCCAGCAGCAGGGCGAGCCAGAGGATCGCAAGGAACAGGCCGAGTTCGCGCTCGAAAGCCGCGCTTGCGGCTTTGAGGTCGGAAAGATTCTGCCCCAGTTGTACGGTGACCGGCAGGTTGCCCGTTCCCAGCCGGATGGATCGTTCGATCAACAGCAGGCGCTGACCGAACGGACCATCGGCTTCGCGCGTTGACCAGCCGTCGGAGCGGACCGCCTGCGGTGTCGGCAAACTTTCGTCCCACAACGATACCGAACGGACCGTGCCGCGCGCGTTGCCTGCCTGCCAGTAACGTCCGCCGCGCGGGCGTTCAAAACGCGGATCGGAGGATTGCGCCTCCATCCTTGGCGTGCCGTCAACACCCAGCTGCAGGCCGGCAACGATTTCAAGACCCTCACGGGTGAGTTCGGTCACGATGCTGCGCTGCGCATGCCTTGAGAACAGCAGGCTCATCACCGCCCACGCCAGGGCCATGGCGACGAAAATCGCCACCGCCGCGCCCAGCAGCAGTCGCCAACGTAACGACCCCGAAGTCGCCGTGCCTGTGTCGCCTGCCGAAGGTGGTGTGGTGCTGTCGGCCATCTTCCGTGCAATGTCCTCTGCGAACGTTGGACTGCAAGCCTGGAGGATACGGGAAACGAATGCGCTCGCGGCCTGCTTCGTCCGCCACATGTGCCAGTGGTAGATTGCGCCTATGACAGCAGAAGTGGTTCCTCTCACCCGTCCGGCCATCACTGTGAACGGCCTGGTGTTGAGCGGCGGCGCAAGTATCCGTATGGGGCAGGACAAGGCCCTGTTGGAACAGGCAGGAACGCCGCAGCTGTCGGCCACGTTCCAGCTGCTTGCACCCCATGTGCAGTCGTGTTTCATCTCCTTGCGTAACGATCAGACGGAGGAGCCACTGCGTGCGCGCTTTCCGCGCCTGATTGATGAGCACGAAGGGATTGGTCCAGCCGCAGGGTTGCTGGCGGCGCATCGCGCGTATCCCACTGCCGCTTGGCTGGTACTGGCCTGCGACCTGCCACGGTTGGACGAAGTGACGCTGGCGGCGCTGGTTCAAGCTCGCGATGAGTATCACGTCGCTGTCGCCTATCGCAGTGCCTACGACGATCTGCCGGAACCCCTCTGTGCGCTATGGGAACCGGCCGCGCTGGAACGACTGGATGCGCAGGTGCGCGCAGGCCGTTATGGCTTGCGGGAAATATTGCGTTCCCCCGATGTCCGTTTGCTGCTCGCACCAACGAACGGTGCGCTGGACAACATCAATACGCCGCAAGAACGCGACCGCCTGCTGCGCGGTCTCGAGCTAGATCAGTAGTTCGATATCAGCCGATGCGGATGGCTGTAGAGCACGTAGCGTCCCGGCCGCACGAATCCGGCGAGCGTGAGCCCGCAATCGCGCGCCAGATCCACGGCCAGTGCCGTCGGTGCGGAAATGGCGGCAAGCACAGTGATACCGGCGAGCGCCGCCTTGGTCACCATTTCATAACTGGCGCGGCTGGTGACCAGGGCGAAGCCGGTTTGCGGATCTATGTCGTTCCGGTGCATCGCGCCGATCAGCTTGTCCAGTGCGTTGTGCCGGCCCACGTCCTCGCGTACCAGCAGCAGCGTGCCGTCCGTCGCCGCCCAGGCCGCCGCATGCGTCGCGCCGGTCGTCGCATTGAGCGGTTGGCATTTCTGCAACTCGGCCAGTGCGCGTTCCAGCGCGGGTGACGAGAGCACGGGTCCTTCACCAACTGATGCAGGACGCCTCACCACATCTTCCAGCAGGCGCGTACCGCAAATGCCGCAGCCGCTACGGCCGGGCAGAATCCGTTCTTGGGTCGTGGTGGCACTTGCCGGATTGCGTGTGCGGATATTCAGCAACACACCTTCGAGCACCGCCTGTACTTCGATTCCCTGGATGTCCTTGGGAGCGGCACGGCCCTCCGTCAGCGAGAAGCCATAGGCGAAATCTTCCAGATCGCGCGCGGTGGCCATCATCACTGCGAAAGGCTCGCCGTCGTAATGCACGGCGATGGGAGTTTCTTCCGCCAACTGGTCGTCGATGACTTCGGCGACGCCATCGCGTACCCGGGTGACGCGCCGGCCTGCGTGGCCGTCCGGACTGCGATCAGGCGGCACGTTCTTCCGTATCGCGCGCGGCGCGGATCGTCACCGGGATGGATTTGTAGGCTGGCGTTCCCGATTTCGGGTCATGGCTGTCCAGTGGCACCAGGCAGTTGCCTTCGGGGTAGTACATGGCGGTGGAACCGCGCGGGATGTCGTATTGCACGGCGATGAAGCCCTGCACGCGGTGCTTGCCGTCGCCGTCGCCCGGCGTGGCCATGCGCGATTCGACATCGATGCGGTCGCCGTGCTTCAGACCGCGTGCTTCCAGGTCGGCCGCATTCATGAACACCACGTCGCGCCGGCCGCTGATGCCGCGATAGCGATCGTTGAAACCGTAGATGCTGGTGTTGTACTGGTCGTGCGAACGGATCGTTGTCATGGTCAGCGTATCGGATCGCCCGTCAGGCAGATCCTCGCGCAGGCCGGGCGCGACCAGGAAATTCGCCTTCCTGCCCTCGCCACCCCAATCGCGGACCGAGGCGCCCACATACAGGCGGAAGCCGCCGGGCTCGCGCACGCGCCGGTTGTAGTCGTGGAAGATCGGGAATACCGATTCGATGGCATCGCGGATGCGGTCGTAGTCATCAACCATCGCCTGCCAGTCGACGCGCGTGTGCGGCAGCGTGGCTTTGGCGATGCCGGCGACGATAGCGGGCTCGGAAAGCAGATGTTCCGACGCAGGTTTCAGACCGCCCTGCGAGGCATGCACCATGGACATGGAATCTTCCACAGTCACCGACTGCACGCCACTGGCCTGCACGTCGAGTTCGGTCCGCCCCAGACATGGCAACAGAAACGCGTGCTTGGCCGGGATCAGATGGGAGCGGTTGAGCTTGGTGGCGATATGCACCGCCAGATCGAGTTTTCGCATTGCCGGAAATGTGGCTTCCGGGTCGGAAATCGCCACGGCCAGATTGCCGCCCAGACAGACCAGCGCGCGCGAACGGCCATCGCGGATCGCGCGTACCGCTTCCACCGCATCGTGGCCATGGGTCAGCGGGAATTCGAAACCGAACGTGCGCTGGATCGCATCGACCAGCGCCTGGGTGGGCTTTTCGGTGATGCCGACCGTGCGGTCGCCCTGCACGTTGGAGTGGCCACGGATCGGCGCGATGCCGGCACCGGTACGGCCCATGTTTCCGCGCAGCAGCATCAGATTGGCCATCTGCTGCACGTTCTGCGTGCCGAAGCGGTGCTGGGTCATGCCCATGCCGTAGCAGAGGATCACGCGTTCGGCATTTGCATACACGCGTGCCGCCGCTTCGATATCGTCAGGCGACAGGCCGGAGGTACGCTCGATGTCTTCCCATTGCGTGCTTTCGATATCGGCGCGCAGCGCATCGATGCCGGTGGTGTGCTCGGCGATGAAGGCATGGTCCAGCACGCCTTTGCCGCCTGCGGCCAGATCGGCGGCATCGGCGTCGAACAACCACTTCATCATGCCCTTGAGCATGGCGACGTCGCCGCCAATCTTCACCTGGTAATAGGTTTGCGCGATGGGCGTGGAACGGTTGGTCAGCATCTCCGCCGGGTCCTGCGGCGAAGTGAAACGCTCCAGGCCGCGTTCACGCAGCGGATTCACCGCGATGATCGGCGCGCCGCGCTTGGAAATGGCGCGCAACGTGGACAGCATGCGCGGATGGTTGGTGCCCGGGTTATGGCCGAAGCTGAAAAGCGCATCGCAATGATCGAAGTCTTCCAGCGTCACCGTGCCCTTGCCGACACCGATGGACTCCGGCAGTCCGACGCTGGTCGCCTCGTGGCACATGTTGGAGCAATCGGGGAAATTGTTGGTGCCGAACTCGCGCGCCATCAGCTGGTACAGGAACGCGGCTTCGTTGGAGGCACGGCCGGAAGTGTAGAACTCGGCCATGTCCGCGTGCGGCAATTCGCGCAAGGCCGCACCGATGCGCGCGAACGCGTCTTCCCAGGTGATCTGCTGGTAACGGTCGCTCGCCGCGTCATAGGCCATCGGGTGGGTCAGCCGGCCGGCGTCTTCCAGCGCGTGATCGGTCCAGGACCAGAGTTCTGACAGGGAGTGTTCCGCGAATAATGCCGGCGTCGCACGCTTGCCGGTGGCTTCCCAGGACACGGCCTTGGCGCCGTTCTCGCAGAATTCGAAGGAGGAGGTGTGTTTGGGATCGGGCCAGGCGCAGCCCGGGCAATCGAAACCGGTCGGCTGGTTCACACGGCGCAGGGCATCGGCTTCACGGCCGACGGCCATCTGGCTCTTCAACGCACGTGCGACGGCGCCCAGTGCGCCCCAACCGCCCGCTGCGCCTTCGTAGTCTCCAACGCCCGGGACCTTGGGTTCGGTCATCGGTTCTGATCCGTTCGGCCTAGTACCTACGGAGTTTGCCACGATTGAACTGCAACGTCTTCGATACGTTCCGGTGATTGACGGCCGCGCGATGATCGCCGCGCGGCCGTGCAGCGCATCAGTCCTTGCGCATTTCCAGATTCAGTGCGCGGGCGATTGAAGACCACGGCACATACTTGTAGTTCTGGTTTTCCACCGGCATCACGTTGCGCCCGTCCTGGGCGATCATCGCGCCATGTTCGAAACCCGGACCCAGATTGCGGCTGGTGACTTCCAGGCCATCGGTTTCGGAAATGCCGTCGATGCCGCGCAGCGGATCGGCGACCACGGCGAACGAGCCCAGATATTCCTGCTTGCCTTCGCGGCGATACACCGCGTAGCTGTCGTTGCCCTGGCTGGAGATCACCAGATAGCCGCGCCCGTCGCCCAGGTCGTAGATGCCCAGGCCTTCGTAGTCGTCTTTCACGGCGGGGTTATCTGCGATGCGCTCGACGATGGTTTTTTCATTGCCGCCACCGGGTTTTGCCGACAGTCGCCACAGTCCCACGTCCTCTTCGTTGACATACAGCGCGCCGCTGGCGTCGTCGGCCACGCAGCCTTCGGTCTGCGAATCGAAATTCATGTCGCGTACCAGCTTCGTCTGCACGCGGCCGTTGGGCGTGGCCACCAGTTCCCACTGGCGCTTGCGGGTGTCGTCGCCGTTGACGAACACATAAGTGCGCCCATCGTCGGCATCGCGATACATGCACAGGCCGTAGGGGTCGCCCAGTCCGGTTGGCTGCACGCCATCGGCAACATTCACCAGTTCGCGTTTCTGCGTGTCCAGCCGGTAGATGGCGATGGACTTGTCGGTGCGGTTGCTGGCGGTGACCAGCACCACTTTCTCGCCACCCAGTTCGAAATTTTCGCGCAGGTCGACATTGTTCATCTTGCCATCGGGCAGGAACTGCACGACCTTGCCCTGCATGTCGTACACGTACAGACCGGCCTTCTTGTCGGTGGCGATGACCAGACTCTGCGCCGGATCGGCCGCATTGGCCCAGATTGCTGGATCATCGGCGGCATCGCCGTAGCTGCCTGCAAACGTGGTTTCCACTGTAGGCGTGACCGCGACGATGGTGCTGGCCTTGGTCTGTATGGCCTGTGGCTTGCCAGGTGCGATCTTCAACGTAGTGGCGATGTCGGCGATCGAGACCAGCTTGGTGTTGGAGTCGTCTTCGTCGGTGACCAGCAGCGCGCCATTGGGAAATTCCTTGCCCAGTGGTGCGGTGCTGACGAACAGCGGGCCGGGTTCGCCGATGGCGGCGCCGTTCTTCGGTGCGCCGGCCCTGAAATGACCGAGGAACGCGTAATCATTGTCGCGGTCGTATACGTTCAGCTGGCCGGCCGACGTATCCGAGGCAATCAGCCAGCGGCTGCCTTCGCCGCCGTCGTATAGGGCAACGCCGCCGCTTTCTTCCTTCAGATGACCCAAGCGCGGTGCATCGACCACCATGGCGGCGACATCGGCTTCGGGATCGGCGTTGATGCGCCAGATACCAACGCCTTCCTCACTGGCGTAGACATGCGCGTCGCTGGCTACGCACTGCTTGAGCGTGGACGGCACGTTGACCCGGCGTACCGGGCGCGCATCCAGCTTGCCGTCGGCGGTGGCGAACAGGACCTGCTGGTCGATTTCACCGCCGTCGCCGACCACGAACGCATACAGCGCGCTGTCCAGCTGATTGCGGAACAGGCACACGCCCTCGGCGGCGAATCCCAACGGCAATGGACGCGCGCCGATCTCGGCCAGACCCGATCCATTCATTTCAAACAGACGCAGGCTGTTGGTGGTGGTGTCGACTGCGGCCAGCACCGTGGCTTTGCGCTTGCCCAGCGCCACGTCGTATGCAGCATCGACTGCCGCCACTTCGCCGGCAGGCGTGGTGCCGACGCGCTTGCCCGACAGGTCGTAGGTTTCCAGACCTCCCAGTGCGGCCGTGGCGACGATGCGATCACGCCCGGCCTGCTGCGCATTCCGCACCACGATGGCGGCATTGGTTTCCTTGCTGGCAGTGGCCTGGGTCTGTGCCTTGGCAGCAATCAACGGCGCTTCCTGCGCCTGCAGGGTGGCCGCGGGCAGGGCGAGGCCTATAGCCAGGGCCAAGGCGGACAGATGCCATGCTTTCATGAGTCTTCTCCCGGAGTTGGATCAGCCGCTGTTGTCATTACGCAGCCATGTGTATGAGGCAAGATCACATACCAAAAACAGTTTTGCAAGAGAAATTCCAAACCTGTTGCATTTTGGAATGTTTGTTCGTAATCTCTCCCGCAACCGCCCGGTCAGGCCCTCGCTTGGCCGTTTGCGGATGTCCTCGGGAGGGACTCAAACATGCGCAATTTCCAACGAAATACGCTGACGGTATTGATCCTGAGCAGCCTGGCGGTTGCGCCGGGTTTCGCTCTGGCGCAGGACGTTCCGCCACTGCCGGCCGAACAGGAAGGCGAAGTCACCGATCTGCAGTCGGTCGTGGTCACCGGCGAAATCCAGTACCGGAACCGCACAGAAACCACCGCCCCTGAGCTGGTCTACGGCCAGGAATTCTTCGCCCAGTTCGAACCCGTATCGGTAGGCGACCAGTTGCGTCGCGTACCGGGTGTCGCTTTCACCAGCGACATCGGCGAATCCGATTCGCCGCAGCTGCGCGGTCTGGGGCAGGGATACACGCAGGTACTGGTCAACGGGCGCCCGATCCCCGGCGCAGGCAATGATCGTACGGTGTTCGTTGACCGTATTCCGGCCGAAATCATCGATCGCATCGAGATCGTGCGTTCACCCAGCGCGGACATTGACAGCCAGGGCGTGGGCGGGACCATCAACATTATTTTGAAGGACGGCGAAAGCCTGCCTCCCGGCATCATTGCGCGGGTGGGCGCGACGTATAACGTCGATGCGGACAATACCCGCGGCAACGGCTCCGCTTCGTTGTCGGGCCGAAACGATGCCGAGACCGTGTTCTATTCGGTCACGCTGGACGCACAGGAGCGATACAACAACAAGGACGTAGTGGAAGAGGTGTTCGAAAGCGACTCGTTCGGTTTCGACGAGGAAGTCGCACGCGGCGGCGACGGCCGCCGCTTGGCTAGGTTCGACGATCCTGGCCAGTCCTCTGCAATCGAACGCGTGGAAGAGCAGGACAGCCGCGACTCGCGCGACCTGTCGTTCAACGGCGACCTGACCTGGAAGATGTCCGACGATTCCAGCCTGCGCCTGGACGCCTTCGTGCTGAGCACCGACCGCAAGGAGCATCAGGATACCTGGATCTACGAAGGCGATGGCAGCGTCGGCGGGCTGGATCTGGAGAATCCGGAGCTGGAGTTCCAGGATGCGGACATGCAGCAGGACAGTTTCGGAATCGGCGCCGAGTATCTGAAGTCGCTGGGTGAGTTCAGCAAGTTCAGCCTGCAGGCCAGCTACAGCAATTTCACCGATGACAGCACCGAAGACACTTTCGAGGAGACCAACGACAACCTGGTCAACCGTGAAGTCATCGACGCCGAAGACACCGAGTGGACGGGCAGCGCCTCCTTCACTCAGGAAATGCCCGGTTTCGCCAAGGCGATTGGCATCGAGGATGTGGAACTGAAGGTCGGCGTGTCCGGAAAGCTCAAGGACCGCGACTACCGTCTGACCATCGGCGACGACCTGGGTGAGGAGGATTTCAGCACCAACGATGGCCGCTTCCGTTACGAAGAGCGTCGCCTGGACGCGTACGCGCGCATCAAATGGGGAATCACCGAGGCGGTGACGCTGGAAACCGGCCTGCGCGCTGAAAGCACCAAGACCGAACAGAGTTTCCGCAACGACCTTTCCGAAGGCGGCGTGCTTGACGAAACCATCGAAGGCAATGCGGACAGCAGCGAGTTCATGCTCAACCCGTCGGCGCATCTGCAGTGGAAGTTGACCGACAACGACCAGTTCCGCTTGAGTGTGGCGCGTACCGTGCGCCGTCCCAGCATCGATCAGCTGATTCCGTCCTATTCGCTGGAGTCCCCCGCCGACGAGGATGTCACGGTCGGTAATCCCGACCTCGCTTTCGAAACTTCTGTCGGCATCGACCTGGGTTACGAACGCCGCTTCGGCGGACGCGGTGTATTCGGCGTCAACCTGTTCAGCCGCAGCATTTCCGATCTGATCGCGCTGGTGAACACCGGTCTGCCGGTCAGCGAGATTGGTATTGATCCGGAGGACTTTCCGGGCAGCCTGTACACCTACCAGAACATCGGCGATGCCAAGACGCATGGTATCGAGTTCGATCTGTCCACGCCGTTGACTTTCATGGGGCTGGAGGAGACCGGCATCTTCGCCAACTACACGCGCTTGTGGTCCGATCGCGACGATCCGGCGGGCGGGAGCAAGATCGCCATCGACTACCAGCCCAAGTACGTCTACAACGTGGGCGTGACCCAGAACCTCCCGAGTTGGGACATGAGTTTCGGCTTCAGTTACCAGAAGCAGGGCGAATCCCGTTTCGTCACCTACGGCGAGATCGAAAGCCAGCTCTACGACGGCAATCTTGAATTCTTCGTCGAGAAACGCATCAGCGACCGCTGGGTGTTGCGCCTGACCGGCAACAATCTGCTCGATGCAGACAGCCTGCAGGCCGAATCCGGGTTCGATGGCGACAATGGAGCCGAGATCCTGGCGAACCAGGCGGCGTATGACGTCGATGCATACGAGATCGAGCGCGAGCAGTCCTCGCCGAGATGGACGCTGACCCTGAGGGCGGTGTTCTGATGCGCGCAGGGTAACTCACTGGAAGCAATGGCCCGGCAGCGGGCCATTGCTCTTTTCTCTCACGGGAATTGCCATGACACCTTCAGTGCGATCGTTCATTGCGGCGGTGTCCTTGTCTGCCTGCGCGTTAGCTAGCGGCGTCGAGAACCGGTCGCCCGGCCGGCCGATGGAGGGCGCGGCATCCGGCACGCCAGCGCTCGAACTGGAGCGCGTGGTCATGCTGATGCGTCATGGCGTGCGCCCCCCGACCAAGGCGCAGGTGGTGCCGCCGGGCATGAACGACCGGCCCTGGCCAATGTGGCCTGTGGACTATGGCCATCTGACGCCGCATGGTTACCAGGCAATCAAATTGCTGGGGCGGTGGGACCGGGAAAACTGGGCCGAAAGAGGCCTGTTGCCCGCGAACGGATGTCCCACAAATGCCGATGTCGAAATCGCGGCGAGTTCTAAACCGCGCACGCAGGATACGGCGCGTGCGCTCATCGAAGGTATGGCGCCGCAGTGCGGCATCAGCGTCGAGTTCCCCGCGACGCCTGCCGATGACGTGCAATTCCACCCGCTGGATGCAGGCGCGATGCCGATCGACGCGGACGAAGCGGTGCGCGCGGTGCAGGCGCTGGCGCCACCGGGCGGCATGCCCGCAGAACTGGCCGCGCGTGCGGAAGGTCTGGCGTTGCTGGATCGTGCGCTGGGGTGCACGGGCGCACGCGTGAGGTCGGGTTGCCAGCTGGGCTCGATGTCGCCGGCCATCGTGCGCAATGAAAACGACCGGCCGGATGTCGGCGATCCGTTCGGCATCGCATCGACCGTCAGCCAGACCTTTCTGCTGGAATACCTGGAGGGCATGCCGATGTCCCAGGTCGCCTGGGGCCGGCTGACGCGCCAGCAGATCGAGGACCTGTTGCAGTTCCATTCGCTCAAGTTCTACTACGAAGGCCGCGCGCCTTACGTCGCAGCGCGCGCAGCATCGCCGCTGGCGTCGCGGATGCTCACCGCGATGGAGCAGGGCGCGAAGCTGACGGTGCTGGTCGGGCACGACACCAACATCGCCGACCTGGGTGGCCTGCTGGATCTGCACTGGAAGGTACCCAGCTACCCGCGCGACAACCCGCCACCGGGCGGCGCCCTGGGATTTGAAGTGCTTGCCGATGCGGCAGGCGAGCGGTTCGTCCGCGCTTTCTATCGTTCGCAGACCATGGACCAGGTGCGCGCACTGCAGGCGCTCGATCCAGGCAATGCGCCGGCTTACGAGTACCTGGACATTCCCGGCTGCGCGGCGCCGTGCGCGCTGGAGGATTTCGCGCAGATCGTGCGTTCCAGACTGGTCGATCCGCAGCGGCCACAGCCGTAACTGCAAATCATGCTGTCAGCGTGTTGCGCCCGAGAGCTTGAGGGCATAGAGCGCCGCGCCATAGTGCGGTTCGTGCAGGGGAGCGCGCAGTTCGAAGGTGGGGGAAATGGCATGCAGCGCTTCCACGAAAGGCCGCATCAGCATTTCTCCCACGCTGAAGGCACCGCCCGAATAGGAAACGGGCACCGGTTCCTGTGGCGTGAACTGCAGCGCCGTGCGTAGTGCGTCGGCGATCCTGGCCAGCTCCTGGCCGGCCTGCGCATAGATTTCCATCGCCACCGCGTCGCCGCGTTTTGCCGCGTCGGCCACCACTAGCGACAGGCGGGCGAGTTCGCCGCGCGTGCCGGCCTGTTCGCCATAGACCCGTGCGCAGATATCCAGGTCATGTTCGAGGTGCAGCGATTCGTTGAATAGCGAGTGCAGCAAACCCTTCGGCAAACGGCCGTCGCTCATCCGCGAATACGCGTTCAGGCCTTGCATGGCGATCCAGTAGGCCGAGCCCTCATCGGAGAACGCTTCGCCCCAACCACCGGCGCGTGCCGCCGCGCCCTGGCGCTGGCCGTAGCCGATGGAGCCGGTGCCAGCCACGATGTTGATGCCGTCGGAGCAGGCCAGCGATCCGGCCCAGCCGCAGACCATGTCGTTATCGCATGCGTAGCGCGCATGGCCCAGGATTTCGCCGGGAATTGCATCCAGCTGCGCGGTGGCCTGGCTATCCTCGCCATAGGCGGGCAGGCCGAAAAACGCATAGCGGATCGCCGAGGCGGGCAGCTGCGCTTCGTCCAGCACCTGCTGTACGCCCAGCGAGAGGATTTCACGCACGCCATCCCAGCCGACTTGCGGGTGGTACGTCGTGCCGTGCTGTGCCTGCGCCAGCACGCGGCCCTGGCCATCGATCAATGCGAAGCGCGTCTTGGTTCCGCCGCCATCCACGCCAAGGAAGCAATCGGCGACGGTCATGAGGCCGAGTGGATCCTGACGCCCTGCACCACACGATTGACCGTGCCCTGTTTGTTGGGGCTGTCGGGCGACAATCCCATCGCGCGCGACGCGTTGAAGGCGTAGACCTGGGCGATGGCGACATACGGCCACAGCAGATCGATATCGACAGCGTCGGCCATGCCCGGCACCAGCAGCGTGTCCGGGTCCTGCTGCGGTTGCCGCTGCGCCGTGACTTCGATGATCCTTCCGGCGCAGGCGTCGCGCCTCAACTCATCCAGCAGATCGCGGTCATAACGCCGGGTCAGCGGATCGTTGGAAACGAATACCACCACAAGGGTCTTGTCGGTCACAAAGGTCTTGGGGCCGTGCCGGAATCCCAGCGGCGAATCGAAACAGGTCGCGACCGCGCCATTGGTCAGCTCGCCCAATTTCAACGAGGCTTCGCGCGCCAGTCCCTGGAACAGGCCACTGCCCAGATAGACCACGCGGTCGAAACCGCGCAGCGCCACCTCCTGCAGCGAAGGGAGGGATTCGCTGATTACGCGTTCGGTGGCGCGCGCGATGGGTTCGATCCTGTCATCCAGCGCATGCGCATCGCTGAACGCCGACAGCGTCGCGTAGAGCATGCAGCTGAAACTGGAGGTCATGGCGAAACTGGTGTCGTGGGTTTCCTCCGGCAGCAACACAGTGAGCTTGCTGCGCGCGGGGATGGTATTGAGCGCGCCTCCAGCGTTGCAGGTGACCACGAGATGGCGCACGTCCTGGACCATGGATTCGGCCAGTTCCACCGCAGCCAGGCTTTCCGGGCTGTTGCCCGAGCGGCCGAACGACACCAGCAACAACGGTTGTCCGGGATCGAGATACAGATAAGGCGCGCTGACCAGGTCGGTGGTGGGCACTGCATCGACCCGCGCAGAGAGGCGGCGATCCAGCAGCGGAGCCAGGCACTGGCCGATGTACGACGAGGTGCCGGCGCCGGTGAGGATGATGCGGGCGTTCGCGTTGCCGATCACTGGCGCGATGAAGGCCTCGATCTGTTCGCGCATGGCGGACAGCAGCGCATGCGTCTGCTCCAGCATGCGGGGTTGTTGTTCGATCTCGCGCGCGGTCCAGATCGCCCCGGAGGCGATCAGGTCAGACTCGGGAACGCCCAGGTGTTCAATGTGCTTGTGGGACATGGCTTGCATGGTAATAGTCGTCCAGGACGGCGCTGATGTGGGCTACGGTGAGGGACAGTGGGTCGTTGCTCGCTGTCCCGTTGCGTAGCGCCAGCAGCGCATGGGGAAGGAATTGGCTGATCAGGGAAATCGGTGGCGGGTTGGCCTGAAGGTTGTCGAACAACTGCTGGCGCGCCCGTTCGATGGCCGGGTCGGGCCAGTAGTAACGGATGCGGTCGCTCAGGCTGTACTGCAGGTCTATAGCCAGCGCCTCGCCTTCGCTGTGGTAGTAGCGGCGCCAGTGTCCCGGTTCGGCACGCATGCGTTCGATGGCGACTTCGCGCAGGCGCGCGCGACGCGGCGCCTCGATCCATTCCTGTTCGATGGCATCCAGCGCCCACAACGCTTCGCGCAGCGCGAAGGTAAGACCAGGGCCGACCTTGAGGATGGCGAAATGATCACGCACCAGTGCAGCGAGCGCGTCGCGGGTCTGGTAGTCGGTCGAGTGCGCTTCGAACACCATGCCCGGTACGCTTTCGATGGATTGGCTCAGTGCGCGCGCGGCATTGGAGTCGTAGTCGATCACGCTGTGGTGGTCGAACTCCACGCCCGGCTGCACCACCGAGGCGATGATGCGTTGCCACGCTGCGTTCAGTCCTGCGGCGGTGAAGGCAGCGCGGTGCGCCTCGATGGTCGCCAACGCGGCCTGCGGTGTGGTCAGGGCCAGGCCTTCGATGGATTCGGTGGCACCGCCCGGTACCGGCACTTCGGTGCCGATGACATAGACCGGCGCTTCGCCGCCGGCTTGCGCGTAGGCGGTCTCGGCGGCCTGGCACAGTCGCACCGCACGGCGCACGATCTCGGCTTCCGGCAAAGGCTCCGGATCGCCGCTGCAGGACATCGAACAATCCAGATGGATCTTGCGGAAGCCGGCGGCGACGTACGCCGCGACCATTACTTCGGCCTTGTCCATGGCGGCATCGGCGGTCAGTGCGGTCCAGGGATTCGGCCCAAGATGATCGCCGCCCAGTGCGAGGCGCGTGCGGTCGAAGCCGACGCGGTCGGCAATGGCATGCACGAAGTCGACGAAGTCCGACGGCGTCATGCCGGTATAGCCGCCGTCCTGGTTGACCTGGTTGCAGGTCGCTTCAAACAGCACCAATGCCTGTCCGGTGCGCTGGGCGTGATGCAGGCCTGCTTCGATGACGAGGGGATGCGCCGAGCACAGCGAGGTCACGCCGATGGCGTGTCCTTGCTTGTGTCGGGCGATGAGGTCGAGCAGCACTTGCATGGGAAAGAAAATCCGATCAGGAAGAAGGAGCGGCCGTGTCGCGTTCCGGCTGCAGCACCAGTAGCAGCGAAGCGATCAGCGCCAGGGCCAGGCCGACCATCTTCAGCGGCCCCGGCACCACGCTGGCGAAGATCAGCGACAACACGGCGGTGATCAGCGGCGCACCGGCATTGGTCAGGGGTGCGACCACGATCGCCTTGCCGTAGCGGAACGCATAGACCAGGGTCAGCGCGCCGACGGCGTTGAGTACCTGGATCGCGGCCGTCATCCACGGGCCATCCAGACCAAAATTGATCGGCTGGCTGAAGTCGGTCATCGCCCACGCCACCGGCATCAGCAGCAGCGCGCCGATCATCATGTAGAAGAAAATGCTTTCGGCGCTCACCGTGTGGTTGGCCAGACGCATGAAGTAGGCCTGCACGCCCCAGGCCAGCATGATCAGCAGCGATTGCAGGAACCATCCCAAGCCTTCGGTCGCGCCACGACCGAACGACAGATCCAGCAACGGCAATGCGACCAGCGCCAGCACGATGCCCAGCGTGCCCAGCCAGCCGGTGCGTTCGCGCAGCAGCAGGAACGACAAGGCGATGGTGACCACCGGCGACAGCGAGATGATCGGGAACACGAAGTACGCCGGACCAATGGTCAGGGTGTGGAACAACAGCATCTGTCCACCTGCACCCAGCAGGCCAATGGTCATGCCATAGGCCACCGCGCGCGGCGAGCGCTCCAGCTTCCAGGCATTGCGCCACAGGATGTACAGCGCGGGCGGGATCATGGTCAGCGCCCATACGCAGTAGACCAGCGTGTCCGGGAAACCGTGCTGCGCCGACAGGCCGGCCAGTGCACCCCAAACGCCCCACAGCGCGACCGTGGCCAGTGCGAACACCAGCCACGGCCGGCGACGCGGCGAGCCTGCCGCACTGATCGAAGAAGTAGTCATGCATTCGCCTTGAGTGGTATGGCCTGCAGCAGTACGAATTTCTTGAACGACAGGTTCAGCGTATTGGCGCCCGCATCCACTTCGCCCAGATCGATCTCGTTGAACAGGTCGCGCACGCGGTAGCGGCCCTTGCCCAGGCCGCGCAATTGCACCGGCCCATTCCACTCGGGCGCGTAGAAGCTGTAGTACATCGCGTCGTCCTTGGCGATGGCATGCGCCTCCGGTTTGTCGAAACCTATGTCGTACAGCGCGCCCAGGTATTCGCCCTTGGGCAGCATGTGCTGTGTGTACAACCCGACCCATTTGCGCCACAGCGCTTCTTTCTCCGCATCCAACACATAGCCGCCGGGCGGCAAGGGTGCAGTGGGACGGTCGGTGTCTTTGGGCCAGGTGAACTTGGAAGAGATCACCGCGCCGATGCCGACGCTGGAGGCGAAATCGTCGCGGCCGTCGGACAGTTCCACGTGATCGCCGGCATAGCTGCTGCGATTGCCGATAAGGGCCTTGATCGACTTGCCCTTGCTGCGCACCTGCCACGATGAAAGCGGATCGGAAGAGGGGTACTGGTCCGTCGCAGGCAGATTGTGGAAGGCGAACGCGGTGCCGCAGGGGCACAGTTCAACGACGGCATCGGGGTTGGCTTCATGCGCCGCGTCGTAGATGGCTTGCCAGAACCTGGCCAGGCCTTCGACCGAGTCGTTAGGATGCGCGTGCTTATGCGCGGGGTTGTGGCAGGGCGCGACGGCATTCAGATGCTGGCCGTCCAGCTTGAGGCCTTCGAAACCCCAGTCGCCTATCGCCTTCTTCACCAGCGCCACGTAGAAATCGATGGTCGGTTGATAGGCGGGGCACTGGGTCAGCGCGTTCCACCAGGTCACGGTCTGGAAAGCGCCGTACTGGTCCAGCAGCAGCATGTCCACGTGATCGTGGAGTACGTCGCTGCCGGGGTCGGCGGCCAGCGGTGCAAGCCACAGTCGCGGACGCATGCCTTGCGCGCGGATCTCCTTCACGAAATCGCGCATGTCCGCATCGCCGCGCGGGAACTTGCGCTTGTCCAGTCGCCAGTCGCCTTCGTTGGTCTGCCAGCCATCGTCCAGCACCGCCCATTCGAAGCCCAGTTCGCGGGCCTTGGGCAAGGTGGCGAGGATCTGTTCGACAGTGAAGTCGCGCTCATAGCCCCACGCGCACCAGATAGGCGCGAAGGCGGAGTCGGGTGCCTTCGGACCGACGATGCCCTCGGCCTGCATGTAGCGGCGGTACTGCTGCAACGGCGCGAAATGGTCTCCGGTATGCACGGCCAGCACGGTGCGCTCGGTGACCAGGGTCTGGCCGGGTTCCAGCACTGAGGCCTGCGTCGATTCAACCGCGATCCGTCCGCCGTCAGGCGTTTTGCTGACCGGCAGATCCAGCAACCGCACCACCGGTTCCACATGACCCACGGCCAGACCCACATCACGACGCCAGAGGTTGGCCATGGGCGTGCCGCCGCCGTAGTCGGACGAATCCATGGATAAGGTGTTGCGCTGCTCGAAGTCCGGCTTGAGCGGCTGCACCCAGTCGCGGCGGTCGGTGTGGGTGGTGCCCGAGAAGCTCCAGAAGCCGCCCGGCGCATCAGCCAGTTCGTGCGCGGCGTTGCGCCAGCCGGCGATTTCCAGGGGCGCGCTGCCCTGGTTGCGATAACGCGTCTGCAGCACGGCGAAGCCCGGGAGCAGATCGAAAAAGGTCACCGCCACCTGTTTTTCGATGCCGCCGTCCGAGCGACCGGTGACGATGAGCTGGTGGCCGGCGCCGTGGAGGGCGTCGTTGACCTGCAGTTCCTGCTGGCCGGTGAAAGTGAAGTCGTGCACTTCGCTGCCTGCCAGCAACAGGCTTTCGCTGGGCTGATAGGGCGTGAGCGCTTTGCCCTTGGAAGAGAGGGCCGTGTGCAGGCGTCGATCGAAGCTGATCGTCAGGGCCGGATCCTGGACCGTGGCGACGGCACCCTTGCTACCGCGCTGCGCGGACTGCGCCCAAGGCAGGGCGGCCACGGCGGCGCCACCTGCCATGCTGCCGGCGACGAGCTTGAGAACGGTACGGCGTCCAATCGGGAGCATGGCGACAATCCGGTTGAGGTGTCCGGATTCTCCGCCATCTGTTCCGGTTGATGCAAGCGTTTTGTTGCGATATGGTTGCAATAAGTTTCGTTATATTACTTGAGGCGATGCCATGACCCTGTTTATTCGCACCTTGGCGGCCTGTGTGACGGCCGCCGGCCTTGGTCTTGTGGTGGCGATGGCGGCACCCGCATTGGCCTCTAGCGACACCTATTCCATGGACGACTTCGCCCACGTACGCAAGTACGACGCACACGTGCACGCCAATTCGAAAGATGCTGCCTTTCTGGAGCAGGCGCGTGCCGATGGTTTCGAGCTGATGTCGATCAATGTCGATTATCCGGACTTTCCCACGCTGGCCCTGCAGCATGAGGCCGCGTTGAAGCTGGCCAAGTCGGACCCGGCCCGGTTCCATTGGGCCACCACATTTTCGATGAAGGGTTTCGGTACGCCCGGTTGGACCAAACAGGTCAACGCCGGCTTGTCGCGTGATGCCGCGCAGGGCGCGCGCGCGGTCAAGATATGGAAAAACGTCGGTATGGTGGAAAAGGATGCCGACGGCAAGCTGATCATGCTCGACACGCCGGCGCTGTCGCCGGTGGCCGAGCAGGTGCGCGCGCTGGGCATCGCGCTGATCGGGCACCAGGGCGAGCCGCACAACTGCTGGCTGCCGCTGGAGCAGATGACCACCGACAACGACCGCGACTATTTCCGCAACCATCCCAAATACCACATGTACCTGCATCCGGATCAGCCCAGCTACGAGCATCAGATCGGCGCGCGCGACCGTTTCGTGGCGGCGCATCCGCAGCTGCGTTTCGTGGGCGCGCATCTGGGCAGCCTGGAATACGACGTGGACCGGATCGGCGCATTTCTGGACCGGTTTCCCAACGCCCACGTGGACATGGCCGCGCGCATGAGCCAGGTGCAGTACCAGTCCGTGCGTGATCGTGAAAAAGTGCGCGATTTCTTTATCCGCTACCAGGATCGATTGCTCTACGGCACCGACCTGACCTTCGGCCCCGATGCCGATCCGGCCGGGTTTCGCCGCGAGGCGCATGCCGTCTGGACCGCGGATTGGCGCTATCTGGCCACCGAAGGAAGCCAGCGCGTGGAAATGATCGATGCCGACGTGCAGGGGCTCGCCCTGCCGCGCGCAGTCATCGACAAGATCTACTACGCCAATGCAGTAAGGGTATTCGCGCCCGCGAAAGCGCCCGAATGACCGCGCGGTCAGGCCAGCAGCAGCTCGAAGCCGAGTTGGTGGCTGGCCTGGCGGATATCTTCGGGTGCGTTGGTGTCGGTGATCAGCGTATTGAGTTCGCTGACCGGGATGATCCGGTGCAGGCAGATCTTCCCGAACTTGGAACTGTCGGAGATCGCCACCACCACACGTGCCGCTTCGACCATCTTGCGGTTGAGCATGGCTTCGGGCTCGTAGTGCGTGGTGATGCCGCGCTCCAGGTCGAACCCGTCCACGCCCAGAAACAGCATGTCCACGTGCAGCGCGCCCAGCGCTTCCACGGTGATGCCGCCATAGAAGGCCATGTTCTTGCGCCGCAGTTCGCCGCCCAGCATGACGATGTTGATATTGCTCTTGGCGGTGAGTGCGGTCAGCACGCCGAAATCGTTGCTGACTACGGTGACTTCGATATTGGGCAGTGCTTCGGCCAGCTGGATAGCGGTGGTGCCCGAGTCGATGGCGATGGTGTCGCCGGCCTTGACCAGCGCGGCCGCGCGCTGGCCGATGCGCCGCTTCTCGTCCAGGAATACGGTCCGCTTGGCCTCGTAAGGAGGCTCGGACGAAGTGCCGCCGACCACGCCACTGTCGATTGCCCCGCCATAGGCCCGGGCCATGACCCCGCGTTCGGTCAGATAGCGCAGGTCCTTGCGCACGGTTTGCATGCTGACGCCGAAACGCTGTGCGAGCGCGGCGACCTGCACGCTGCCGTGCTGGCGGACCAGTTCGCTGATCTGAAGACGTCGTTGGCTGGTGTCGCGGGTGGCGACCATGGATGCTCCTTGCGGTGGTACAAAAGTATGTGGCATTTCGTTAAATTTCGCTATTGATGCGAAACGAAATATGTTATAGCCTTGGTTTCGTTTTGTTGCGTATGACAATTGCCACCGTCCTGAGGAGATCCCAGTGAAGTCCATTCAGCTGCATCGCAACACGCTCTTTTGTGGCATCGCATTCGCGCTGCTGGTTCCTCAACTGGGTCTTGCCCAGGATGCCGCAGTCCCTGCCGCCGATCCTGCCACCCAGTCCGCCCAGAACTCCACTTCCCAGGAAGCCGGCGTCGACACACTAGAGACCGTGGTGGTCACCGGCGTACGCGGCAGCCTGGCGCGCTCGGTCGAACTGAAACGCGATGCCGGCACGGTGCAGGATTCGATCAGCGCGCTGGAGCTGGGCAAATTTCCGGACGACAATGTGGCCGATTCGCTCAGCCATATTACCGGCGTGGCCATCTCGCGCACTGCCGGTGGTGAAGGGCAGAAAGTCAGCGTGCGCGGACTGGGGCCGGAATACACCCTGACCACCTTCAATGGCCGCATCCTGGCCACCGATGGTGCAGGCCGTGATTTCGCCTACGACGTGTTGCCGGCCGATGTCATCAACGGTGCCGACGTGATCAAGGGCGCGCAGGCAGCGCTGACCGAGGGCGGCGTCGGCGGCCTGATCAACCTGCGTTCGGCCAGCCCGTTCGACAATCCGGGCCAGCACGCGATCGTGCGCCTGGAAGGCGACCGCAACCAGATGTCCGAACTGGATGGGCAGAAATTTTCAGCCACCTACACCAATACCTTCGCCGACGAGACCTTCGGCCTGTTGCTGGGCGTGGTCTACGGCGAACGCAAGGACCGCACCGATATCGCCGGCAATGATGGTGGCTGGACGCGCAATCCAGATCCGAACGATGAGAGCTGGCTCTGGGGCAATGCCTGGGGCGGAAACATCGACCCCAACGGCAACGGCGAACTCGACCCCGACGAATACGGTCTGATCGCGCCGGGCCAGTTCCGTGTCGGTTCCATCCAGGAAGAGAAGAAGCGCAAGGCGTTCTCGGCCAAGTTCGAGTGGCGCCCCAGCGACAAGGTGCGCGTGGTGCTGGACGGCCTGAAGACGCGCCTGGATTCGCCGCAGGTGTCCTACCAGCAGTCCTACTATCCCTTGTTCGCGCCGGGCCGCTGGTCCGATATCGAAGTGCAGAACGGCATCGTCACCGGCTTCACCATGGACAATCCCGATCCCGAGCTGCGACTCAATCCGGAGCTGCTCAACCAGACCGAGCACCGAGTGGTCGATACCGACCTCTACGGCGTCAACGCCGAGTGGAAGGCCACCGATGATTTCACCCTGACCACCGATCTGTACCGCTCCACCTCCAAGCGCTATTCCGGCGGGCAGGACACCTACGTGGTGCTGCGCATGAACCAGCCCAACACCGCGCGCATCACCCTGGGCCCGAACGCGGTGCCGAACGTGGACGTAGATTTCGACGACGGACGCGACCTGATCACGGGCCTGGCCAACGGCGAATTCAGCGACTCGGACTTCAACACGCATTACATGGAACTGCGCGGCGACAATATCGAGGACAAGATCACCGGCGGCACCGTGGCCGGCAAGCTGTTCGTCGGCAAGTGGAACCTGGACAACCTGCACTTCGGCGTGACCCGCACCGAACGCACCAAACGCCGCGACCTGATCAACAACACGCTCAACGGCGGCGCCGATTACTACTCGGGCGACAACGCGATCAACGTGGGCGACCTGGGCGGTTCGGTGGTTTCGGGCACCTTGAACTTCCCGCACTTCATGGACGAAGTGGGCAGCAGCTTTCCGCGCAGCTTCCTGGGTTTCGACGTGCCCAATTACCTGGCCCAGCTGGCAGCGTATAACGGCAACCTGCGTCCCGACGGCAGCGCTTACGACTTCTCCAATGCCGCGCCGACCTGGAACCCGCTGGAAAGCTATCGCGTGAGCGAGAAGACCAACGCGTTCTACGTGCAGGCCGATTTTTCGGGCGAGCGCTGGAGCGGCGATGTGGGCGTGCGCCTGGTCAAGACCAGCACGCAGGCCCAGGCCTGGGATGCGGAGATCCTGAGCATCACCGAGAACGGCGCTTTCAACTACACCGCCAACTATGCGGAACCCACGCCGATCCTGCAGGATGCCGACTACACCTTCGTACTGCCATCGGCCAACTTCATCTGGCGCTTCAACGACGAACTGCAGTTGCGCCTGGGCGCGGCCAAGACCATGGCCCGTCCGCCCGTGGACAAGCTGGCGCCCACCAACACCACGGCCAGCGTATCGTGGGGCGAGTTCAGCCAGATCTACGGTGGCAACGCGGACTTGAAGCCGTACAGCGCGCGCCAGGGCGACGTGTCGCTGGAGTGGTACTTCGCAGAACAATCGATCATCAACATCGCCGCGTTCTACAAGCGCATCGAGAACCAGATCACCACCAGCTGGGAACCGGGCCAGGATATCGGCGTCGGCCCGATCCTGGATACCGACGGCAATCCGGTCACCACCGGTCCGACCCTGTTCAACATCACCCGTCCCATCAACGGTGACTACGCCAAGGTGCACGGTCTCGAGTTCGGCCTGCAGCATTTCTGGGAGAACGGTTTCGGCGTGCGCGCGCAGTACACCCGCAACTGGGCCAAGAGCTTCGTCGGTGACCTGGAGCGGCCGCTGGAAGGCATCGCACCCGCCACCTATTCGCTGGGCGTGATGTACGAAAAGAACAAGTGGTCGATCGGCGCCAACGCCGACCATACCGACGGCTTCGTCACCGCCATCAACGTGCTCGGCGAGGGCTACAACGAACAGGCCGATGACATCACCTGGCTCACCGCGCACGTCTCGTACGAGTTCAACGACAGGTTCAGCGTCAGCCTGGAAGGACGCAACCTGCTTGACGATGCGCAGACCTACAGCATCAACGGAAATCCCCTGCTTTCCCAGGGCTACTACCGCTACGGGCGCTCGGTCAATCTGGGCGTGAGCTTCCGGTTCTAGGGTGAAGACGCCACAGAACCAACAGTGAGTACATGCAAGGCTTCCCGCAAGGGGAGCCTTGCTTTTTTAGGAGATGCTTCGCAGTGGCGTAGCGTCCATCGAACGCCACGCCCGAGAAAGGTCACGACATGTTCCGACTCCCATTGCTCGCTGTTCTCACCATCGCGTCCTGCATGTCGTTTCGTGCGCACGCGCAATCCGATGCGCTGCAGCCTTCGGGGACGTTCTCCATCCATGGAGGTCAGGCCGCGGCCACACCGCCGATGGGATGGAATCCGTGGAATGCGTTCCGTACCGAAGTCGACGAAGGCAAGGTTGTCGCGGCCGCCGAAAAGATCGTTAGCTCGGGTCTGGCTGACGCGGGCTACCGATACATCAATCTCGACGACGGCTGGTGGCTGAGGCGCGACACAAATGGTCGCATGGTCATACGCACCGCGATCTTTCCCAGTGCGGAGTTAGGCAACGGCCAGACCAGTTTCCGCCCGCTGACCGATCGGCTGCATGCCTTGGGATTGAGGGCGGGCATCTATACCGACTCGGGCAAGAACAGCTGCTCGCAACGCTGGGACCCGCAAAGTCCCAACCTGCCTGAAGGCCTGCGAGCGCAGCGCGAGGTCGGTCTTGATGGCTACGAATATCAGGACCTGCGCACCTACTTCCATGACTGGGGATTCGACTACGTCAAGGTCGATGCGTGCGGACTTGCCGACTATGGCACGGACAATGAAACGGTACTCGCCGGGCAATATGCCGAATTCAAACCGGAGTTCACCCGCGCCAAGCCGGCACAATCCAATCTTTCTGTCGTGGAAACCCGTTACGCCCGGATCGGCCGGATCCTGAAAGATCTCGACCCGGAACAGACTCCGGTGCTAGCGATCTGCGTGTGGGGCGAAGCGGATTCGCGCACCTGGGCGGGAAGGCACGGCAATCTCTGGCGGACAAGCGCAGACATCGAGCCGAAGTGGGAAAGCATGCTGCACAACTTCGACAGCGCCGTGACGCGGGAGATGTACGCAGGGCCAGGACGCTGGAACGATCCGGACATGCTGGCGATTGGTCTAGGCGAGTTCGATGCCCGGCACCTCATACAGGCGAGGACGCATTTCTCGCTCTGGTCGATCCTGTCCGCACCATTGCTGATGGGGTTCGACGTGAGCAACGCGCCGAAGCCGATCCTGGAGCTTCTGCTCAACCGGGAAGTGATCGCCGTCAATCAGGACCCTGCAGGCAATCAGGGCGCCCTCGTTCACGACGATGGGCAGGTGCAGGTTCTGGTCAAGGCGCTGGCCGGAAGAGGAGAGCGTGCGATCGCGGTGTTCAATCGCGGAGCGACCAACGCCGATATCGCCGTGACGTGGTCGCAACTCAAGCTCAAGGCTGGTACCGAGGCAACCGTGCGTGATCTGTGGGCGCACCAAGATCTTCCTGCTGCGAAAGACGGGCTTCGCGTTTCCGTCGGCTCGCGCGAAACCCGGATGTTCAAAGTCGTCGGACAATCGCTGTCCGGTGACGGCATGCTGTTGAGCGAAATGTTGGGGCGGATCAATGTCGCCGCCGATGGCGTGACCACGGTCAATCCGGATGTGACCGCCGCCTCGGGCGGTCCACGCGCTGACTTCACGCCGCAGGGAAAACGCATCCGGCTGGCTGGCGAAGCGCACGACCATGGCATCGGAATCCAGGCGAATTCACGACTGGAAATCCTGGCGAAAGGGCAGTTCGTTCGTTTTAGCGCATTGGCCGGTGTGGACGACAGTTCGCCGGACAACACCGACCGCGTGGTGTTCAGAGTCTATGGCGACCGCAAGTTGTTTTTCGAGAGCAATGCGTTGAGCCGGGGCGCTGCGCCCGTCCGGGTCGACCTCAAGGTTTCGGGCGTTGAAATTCTGGAGCTGGTTGCCGATGGCGGCGATGGCAAGGCTCAGCCATCAATGACTGTCTGGGCGGACGCGACGCTGTACTGATCACGCGCGGTCTCCAAAAAAAGTTCATCGTCCCCAGCGACTGCAGCGTCCAGGTATCCCCCAACAAATGTCATCCCGGGCACAGCGAGGGATCAGTTTTTTTGCAGTACCGCGGCAAGCAGAAGCAGATTCCTCGCTGTGCTCGGAATGACAATGTGAGGGTTCTTCGAGCTGCGCTAACTTCTGAACCCATTGGTGCGATGGGTATTGTCGCAATAAGGTTTGTTGGCCGATCCGCCGCAGCGGCACAGGCGGGTCGAAGTGACGCGGTTGATGGTGCGCCCGGTGCCGCAGCACAGCTCCAGGTTGCCGGTGACGGCGAGGGGGCCGTTGGTTTCGGGTTCGATCGATAGCGGTCCGCCGCGGGATACCAGAGGCACGGACTCGACCGTGTCCGGTTCGCCGCTGGCCTTGAAATGGATTTCATTGTGGCTGCCATCGCAGAACGGCTTGCGTTTGGAAGCGCCGCAGCGACACAACACCGCACGCATGCCGATGGCTTGTCCGTCCAGGCGGATGTCGGCGCGAATGCCCAGCGGGCCGTTCTCGCGCAACTGCACCAGATTGACCGGTGGCGCGGCTTCTTCGGCGCCACCATCGTGCCGGCGGTACTGGATGGCGCCGGAGGGACACATATGTGCCACCGTCACCAGTTCCTCGGTAGTCGCTTCGTTCGGATCGATCCAGGGGCCGACGACATTGGCCTTGAACACCTTCGGCAAGCCGAGCACGCAATGCCGGGCATGGATGCAGCGCGTGCCCGAATAGACCAGATCGATGTGCTTGCCGCGTATCAGTTCGAAGCCACCGCCCAGGTCTTCGGGAACCGGAGGGCCGGCGGCGGCAGGTGCCGATTCGCCCTCGACTCCAGCTGCAACCGCGGTCGCGGTTCCGACTGCGGATTCGGCGAATGGTTCAGGGACAGAAGCGTCCTGCGGAACGACGGCCGCCGGTGCAGGCGATGACCGTTCCTCGTCCGCGACTCGGGACAGCCGGGTCGCCAGCTTCTCCAGTCCATCGCGCGTCGCATCGAGCATAGGCTGCAGTTCGGCGTGGGCGCTGGAAAGTTGTTCGCAATGCTGCCGCATTTCGCGAAGGCGTTCCACCAGCAGTCCCAGACTCACCACATCGCAGGACAGCGCGGCGGACGAACGCAGCGTGGCGAAACTCACGCCGGCAGTGGCTTCCGGCAGATCGGGATTGGCGGGTAAGGTGCCCAGCCGGCAGGCAATGGGTCCCAGCAGGTGCATCAGTTCGATGCTGGTCTGTACCAGCGTGCGCTGCGCGGTGGCGTCCACGCCGGCATAGGCCAGCGACAGGCAGCGCAGGCAATGGTTGTAGAGCGCATTGCCCAGGTCCACCAGGCTGGCGGCGGGCTCGAGCGTGATCCACAGCTTGCCTTCCGGCGTGGGCGGGCGCCGCATCACCGGGTTGTGCGCGCTCATGCGTGCGGGGCGGAAGTTTGGCCTCACTTGCAGGATCGCTTCGTACTCCTGCTGGATCGCCAGGAATCGCTGGTAGTGCGAACGCGTTTCCGATGCCTCTGCGCCTTCGCCCTGACGCACCACCTCCTCGATGGCATCGAGTGCGGTTTTGAGGCAGCGCACGACTTTCAGATCGGGCAGACGTCCGGTTTCCGCGCTGAGCTGATGCGCGGGATTGCCGACGAACAACTGCGCCTCGCCCATGCTGGCGGCCAGCCCGCTCAAACCACGGCTGATCGTGTCGTAAAGCTGGCCCACGGTCTGGTAGTTGGTCGCCACGGCCATCAGCCGGTCCATGCGGCTGTCGCGCACGTATTCGCGTGCGGGCTCGAAGCCCTGGCCATCGGCGAGCGCGGCGTTCTCGGGCCGTTCCAGATAAACGAAATGCGCCAGCGTCTGCGGATTGAAGGGCGTCAGTTTCACCACCACGCCAGCGGGGTGGTAGCCAGGCGCCACCGGGAAATTCTGGTGCGCCAGGTGCGCCGGAGCGCCCAGGCTGGAAAGGAGGTTGCAGACCGTCGCCAGGTGGCTCATTTCCTCGATGGCGACCGCGATGATTTCATTGCGCCAGCGCTGGATCGCTTCCAGCTCGGAGGCGGAGACGTCTTCATCCAGGCGCTCCTTCAGGCTGAAAGCGGCGTACAGATAGCAGCACATCAGGTGATGTTCGATTTCCGCCGCTTCGGCCAGCAATCCCCAGAGCTGCTCGCGCGAGGTGGGGGCTGCGATGGTCTCCGTTGTCGTCGTCATTGCCTTCACTCGTCGTGTCTGGAAAGAACCCCGTGGTCCTACTTTCGCATGCCCGGGGATCGGGTTGCATCGCCCTTCATGCCTGGGCGCGTGCAATCAGATTGCTTCTCGCGCCTGCGCTTGATTCTGCCTGCGCCGCCTGCCGATCAGTTGCAGCGCTGTCGCTACCGCACCCAAAGCCACGCCCAGGGTCACGACCGCATTCCAGCCGCCTGCCTGCCAGGCGGCCGTGCCCGCCGCGGACCCGAAGGCGCCGCCCAGAAACATCGTGCCCATCAATACCGTATTGAGGCGCGCCCGGGCTTCCGGTCGTAGCGAGAAAACGATGTGCTGGTTGGACACCAGTGCAGACTGGGTGGCGAAGTCGAGCAGCACCACGCCGACGACCAGGCCGGCCAGCGACGTCCAGGCGCCGAACACCAGCCACGACGCCAGCGTCAGAACGGCGCCCACCACCACGACAGGTGCGGGTCCGCGTGCGTCGGCGAAACGGCCTGCGAGCGGCGCAGCGAAGATGCCGGCGGCGCCGACGATGCCGAACAGGCCGGCGACATCGGCGCCCAGTCCGAACGGCGGTGCCTGCAGGCGGAACGCGAGCACGGTCCAGAACGCAGTGAACGCGGCGAAGATCATCGCCTGGGTCACAGCCGCAAGCCGCAGCGCTGGAAATTCCTTCCAAAGATGCAGGATCGAATGCAGCAGCCGGCCGTAACCCAGCTGCGAGTCGGGACGGCTGTGCGGCAGTTTCATTCGCATCAATACGCCTGCGGCCAGGGCCATCGGCACGCCCAGCCAGAACATTTCGCGCCATCCGCCGTAGGTGGCGACAAAACCCGCCAGCGTGCGGCTCAACAGGATGCCGGTAAGAATGCCGGCCAGGACCATGCCTACGGTGGCGCCGCGCCGTTCGGGCGACGAAAGATGCGCCGCAAAAGGAACGATCTGCTGCGCCACCGTCGAGGCAAGCCCGACCAGCAGCGAGGCCGCGACCAGCAGCAATGCGGTAGGCGCCAGCGCAGCCAATACCAGGGCGAGCGCCAGCAGGCCGAACTGCAGCACCACCAGCCGCCTGCGCTCGACGATATCGCCCAGCGGAACCAGCAGGAACAAACCGGCGGCGTATCCCAGCTGCGTGGCGGTGGGAACCAGACCGGTCATGCGGCCAGGAAGATCGGCTTCGATCAGGCCCAGCATCGGCTGGTTGTAGTAGATGTTGGCGACCGCGATGCCGGCCGCTGTAGCCATCGCGTAGATCAGCGGCCAGGAAGCCGTCTGCGGGGGAAGTTGTCGAGTGTGTAGCGGGTTCATGACGTTGTCCTGGCGGAAGCAGTAACGGAAGACGGTCGATACCGCGTTGGCAGATAAGGCCGTACTTGCACAGCCGAAAGATAGCGCTCGCTGCCCATGCGATCTGTAGTGCTTGAGTGTGCGGACACCACACCTCCGTATGATTGCCCGCATCACGTGGCGGCCCTAGCCTGCGCAAGCACGCACTTGCTTGCCACGGAGAGGACGGTCATGAAACCACTGCGCATACGGATTGTCGGTGGATCGCTGGCGGGATTGTTCGCTGGCGTCTTGCTGCAGCGTGATGGTCACGACGTGCGCATCTACGAACGCTCGGCGCACGGATTGGGCGGACGGGGCGCCGGGCTGGTACCGCAACAGGAAGTGTTCCGCATGCTTCGGCTGATTGGCTGCGAGGACATCGCCCACATCGGTGTGGTAGCGAACGAGCGGATCTATCTAGATGCGCAGGGACGCGTCGCGCAGACACTGGCTACGCCACAGATGCAGATTTCCTGGGATGTCCTGTATGCGGCGGTTGCGTCGCGGCTCGACGGGGATAGCTACGTGCTGGGCCGGCAGGTCGGGCGCATCGTCGATGGAACGCACGGCGCCACGATCCATTTCGCCGACGGTAAGCAGGAGGATGCGGATCTGGTGATCGGCGCCGATGGGCTTGGCTCGGTCGTGCGCAGCACTGTCAATCCACACCAGCACACCAACCACTATGCCGGCTACGTGGCATGGCGCGGCCTGATTGCCGAGACCGCAGTGCCCCGTCAGGCGGCGATCCTGCTTGATCGATTCGCTTTTTATGTGGCGCATGGTGCCCACGCGCTGGGTTATCTGGTGCCTGGTCCGCAAGGCCAGTTGGAACCAGGCGAAAGGCGTTACAACTGGGTCTGGTATCGGAAAGTGACAGCCGATTCGCTGCCGGACCTGTTGACCGACCTCGGTGGCCGCACCTCGGAATTTTCCCTGCCCCGGGGTGGCCTTTCCGATATCCGGCTGCAGCAGTTGCGCCGGGATGCCTTGGAGGTGCTGCCGCCACAGTTCGCGCTTGTGGTGGATGCGGAGGCATCGCCTTCCATCCAGGCAATCTTCGACTACGAATCACCGCGCATGGTCAGCCGTTCCGTCGCACTGATCGGAGACGCCGCTTTTGTGGTCCGCCCGCACACAGCGATGGGTGTTTCAAAGGCGGCGGGCGATGTGCTGTCGCTACAGCGGCATGTGGCGGCGGAGGTCGAGCTGTCTGTTGCATTGTCCCGGTTCGAGAGCGAGCGCATTCCGGTCGGCAGGCAAATCGCGGCCTATGGCCGTCAGCTTGGCGCGTCTGCACTTTGACTAGCGCAACGGAGCTTCGCCCCACTAAAAAGGAAGACGGGATTCCGTCTTCCTTTTTTCTTGCAACCCTGCGGGAGAGCAGGGCTGCAGTTCGTGCGACGGGTGTTGCTTAATTCGCGCGGCCAGCGGCTTGCAGAATCAAGTCGGCGATCTGTTTGGGATGCGATACCAGCGACAGGTGTCCTGCCTCCAGCTCGATGGTGGTCGCGTCCATGCGCTTGGCCAGGAAGCGTTCCAGGTCCGGATTGATGGTCCGGTCCTGCTTGGAGACCGCATAGAACGACGGTTTGATGCGCCATGCCGCGGCGGTGGTCCGTCCAGCGAACAGTGTTGATGCCGTCGCGCCTTGCACGGCATACAGCACCTTGGCCGTCTTCGGCTCGATGCCATTGGCGAAGAATTTCAGGAAGGCATCTTCGGACAACAGCGTGTACCAGTCATTGGTCTGGATGCCGGCACGGACCGCACCGGTCGGAAATTTGCCGGACAGCGCCACAAAGTCCTCGCCTGCATCCGGCGCACGTGCGGCGACGTACACCAGCGCGGAAACATTGGGGTCTGTTCCAACGTCACTGATGACGGTGCCGCCCCAGGAATGGGCGACCAATACCGTAGGTCCTTCCTGCAAGGCCAGCGCCCGTTTCGTTGCGGCCACCGAATCTTCCAACGAGCTCAGCGGATTCTGCACCGCCGTGACTTTCAGTCCGGCGGCCTGGAGGCGTGGGATCACTTCGGCCCAGCTGGAGCCATCGGCCCAGGCGCCATGCACCAGCACGACGTTGCTGGCCTTGACCGGTGTGGTGGCCTGGGCGGGAGCGGTTTGAGCGGATGCGAATGGGGCCGCCGTCGCCAATACGGACAGCATGATCATTTTCGAGAAGCTATACCGTTTCATTGGTCGTACTCCTGGACAGGAAAATAAAAGAGGACCGTCCGGCGAGCGGGCGATCCTCCAGGGGAAACTCGGGCAACAGGACCGGCATGGCCACTCCTGCTGCCCGGGTTGGTCACGCCTCAGCTCTGGATGAAGGCCAGCAGGTCGGGATTGATGATTTCGGCATGGGTGGTCAGCATGCCGTGCGGGAAGCCCGCATAGACCTTGAGCGTGCCGTTCTTCAGCAGCTTCACCGACAGGCGTGAGGCGTCGTCGATCGGTACGATCTGGTCGTCGTCCCCGTGCATGACCAGGGTGGGCACAGAGATGGATTTCAGGTCTTCGGTCTGATCGGTTTCCGAGAACGCCTTGATGCCTTCGTAGTGGGCCTTGGCGCTGCCGATCATGCCCTGGCGCCACCAGTTGTCGATCACGCCTTGCGAGACCTTCGCGCCCGGACGATTGAAACCGTAGAACGGGCCGGCGGCGAGGTCGATGAAGAACTGGGCGCGATTGGCGGCCAGCGCGTTCCGTAAACCGTCGAACACCTCGATGGGCAGGCCGCCGGGATTGCTTTCGGTCTTCAGCATCAGTGGCGGAACCGCGCTCACCAGCACGGCCTTGGCCACGCGACCCTGCGGTTCGCCGTACTTGGCCACGTAGCGGGCGACTTCGCCACCGCCAGTCGAATGGCCGATATGCACTGCGTTGCGTAGGTCCAGGTGCTCCATCACAGCTGCGGCATCTGCAGCGTAGTGATCCATATCGTGGCCTTCGCTGACCTGGCTGGAACGGCCGTGGCCGCGACGGTCGTGCGCGACGACGCGAAAACCCTTGCCGACGAAGTACAGCATCTGCGCGTCCCAGTCATCGCTGGACAACGGCCAGCCGTGATGGAAAACGATGGGCTGGGCCGTCTTCGGGCCCCAGTCCTTGAAAAAGATTTCGACGCCGTCTTTGGTGGTGATGGTGCTCATGGTCACTCTCCGGGGGTGGTGGTTGAACTGCGGGGACAGGCTAGCCAATGCAATGAAGGGAAAAAATCCTACGCTTGGTTCGCTGGCTCATACCAAGGTGTGGGTATTGCGTTACGGTTTACCGCTTGCCAGCGTCCGCATGCGCTACAGCGATGGCAAGATGACGTGCGATGGCGTCGCCATCGACTGGTTTATCGAGGAATGCGCAACCACCCATGGCCATCACCCGGTTGCGGGTGGCTTCGGTTGGAAACGCGGTCATGAAGATCATCGGCGGGGCGCGACCGGACGACACCAACTGGGCCTGCAGCTGTTCGCCGGTCATCTGCGGCATCTGCAGGTCGGTGATGATGCAATCGACGGCAACGCTTCCGGCGTCCTCCAGGAACGCCGGGGCAGAGCCGTAGGTGCGGACCTCGTAACCGAGCGAGCGCACCAGGCTGGAAAGCGACATCCTCACGCCGTCGTCGTCGTCGATGACTGCGATGGTGGGGTTCATAAACGAAATCCTTCACGCCACGGGTCGCACGAAAAGTGCGTCCAATACATGACCGATGCCGCCTTTATGCACCTTTGCGGCCGCCACGGAAATCATACGGAGGTTTGTCCGGCTTGTTCAGCTGCGGGAAATCCCCAGCGCTTCCGCGCTGCGCACCAGATCGGCGAGCGAGCGGACCCCCATCTTGCGCATGACGTTGCCGCGATGGATCTTCACCGTGATCTCGCTCAGGCCCAGTTCGCCGGCCACCTGCTTGTTCATCAGTCCGGACACCACCAGCGCCAGCACTTCGCGCTCGCGGGCGGTCAGGGTGTCGTACTTGCTGCGCACGCCGTCCAGGCTGGCCGCCTGCGAGCGCCGCAGCGTGTCGCGCTCGATGGCGGCGGAGACGGCATCCAGCATGTCCTGGTCGCGAAAAGGTTTGGACAGGAAATCGACTGCGCCGGCCTTCATGGCGCGTACGCTCATGGGAATGTCGCCATGGCCGGTCATGAACACGATGGGCAGTTCGATTCCGTTCTTCGAAAGCTGGTCCTGGAAATCCAGGCCGCTGATTCCGGGCAACCGCACGTCCAGCACCAGGCAGCCCGGACCGTCCGTTACCGACGCCTGCACCAACTCCGCCGGAGAGGCGAACAGCAGGGTGCGCAATCCGACCGAGCGCAGCAGGCTGTCGAGCGACTCGCGAACCGCGGCCTCGTCATCGACGATCACTACGGTGGCAGGAAGAGGCGAAGCAGAGGTCTGCCGGGTCATGGTGGATTGCCTGAGGGAACGACCGCTAGGGTCAGTTGAAAGGTCGCGCCCTGGCCGGGCGTGCTGGTGAGGGAGAGTTGCCCGCCGTGGGCTTCGATGGTGGTCCTGCAGATCGCCAGTCCCATGCCCATGCCCTGTGGCTTGGTGGTGAAGAAAGGGTCGAACAGTTTCTCGGCATCCGCAGCGGATACGCCGGGTCCGGAATCGGTCACCGTGATCGCCACGCGGTCGACCCCCACGCTTCGGGCTGCAATCATCAGCAGGCGCGGCTGCGGTTGTCCGGCCATGGCCTGGCTGGCGTTGACCATCAGGTTGACCAGCACCTGCTGCAGCTGGATGCGGTCTCCGACGATGCCAGGTAGATCCGGTTCGACTTCGATGCGCAGTTCGATCTGCTCGCGGCTGAAGTCGTGGTCGAGCAGACGGGTCGCATCTTCGACGATGGAAGCGGCGTCCAGCAGGTCGCGCTGCGCCGAACCCTTGGTCAGGAAGCCGCGGATCCGTTTCACGATCTCGCCCGCGCGGCGGCCCTCGGACACGATGCGTCCCATCGCGGTTTCCACTTCATGCAGGTCGGGCGTCTCGCGCTTCAGCCAGCGCATGCCCGCTTCGCCATTGGTCACCACGGCCATCAACGGCTGGTTGACCTCGTGGGCAATCGACGCGGTCAGCTCCCCCAGCGTAGCCACGCGCGCGGCATGCGCTAGTTCGGACTGCGCGCGCAGCACGGCATCCTGGGCCTGCTTGCGTTCGGTGATGTCGACAACGAAAACCAGCACGCAGCCGTCGCTGTCTTCAGCGCTGGGGAAGGTGATGGTGAAGAGCACCGGCACACGCCTACCATCGGCACGCACGATCTCGGTTTCGCCTTCGTGAAAGGACTCGCCCTTGACGAAGGCGGCCAGTGCGGCGGGAAAGGTGCGGTCGGTGTCGACCAGAATGTCGTCCACCGACAGGAGCGGATTCGACGATTCGTTGGCGGCCACCATCGCCAGGAACGCCGGATTCATGTCATCTATGCGGATCAGTCTGCGCAGGCGTTCCACCGCTTCAGGATGCCGGGCCAGATGCGCGCTCAATGCCGCGGCATCATCCAGAGCCAGTGTTGCCAGTTCCGTCCGCACCGCGCTCCAGTCCTGTCGCACCACGCCGATGCGGCTGGCATCGAACATCCTGCGATACCGGCGCTCGCTCTGCACCAGCGCCGTGTAGGCGGCCTTGCGCTCGGTGACGTCGGTATGGGTTTCCAGCACACCCGAAGGGCGGCCCCCACGATCGCGTTGCAGGACCCAACGGCTGTCGAGGACCAGTGTGTGTCCGTCACGGGTCTTCTGTTCCAGGGTTCCGTTCCAGTCGCCTTGTTCGAACAGGATCGACTCTATGATTTCCCGTTGCTGAGGATATCGCGTGCGCAACAGTTCGTCCGCGACGCAACCCAGTGCTTCATGGGCGGACCAGCCGTAGACTTCTTCGGCGGTACGGTTCCAGAAGGTGATTACGCCTGACTGGTCCCGCACGAAGATCATGTCGTGCGAGAGATCCAGCAATCTGGCCTGCGCTGACAGCGTTTTCATCGCTTTCTGGTTCTGCAGCGCCAGCAGTGCGGTGATGATGATCGCCGCCAGACTTACCAGCGCACGCAGCGTCTGCGAACCGACATGGTTCAATCCGTGCGTGTCCACGTAGGCGATCAGCGTCAGCACGATGCCGGCCACTGCCGCCACCATGATGTCGCCGCGCCGGCCCGTGCGCGCCGCCAGCAGCACCGCAACCACGTACAGCACTGCGACCGCGCCTTCCAGCGTGGTGCGGGTATCGATCAGATAGATGGCCAGGGTCAGCAACACCGCCGCCACACGTACAACGGTTGGTCCCCCGCGCAGACCCGAAGCGCGCGGCCGCGTCGGATCTTCCTGCAGTCGCGCGCGCGGCGGTGGGTCGCGGAAGGGAGTGGTCAAAGATATTTGCTCCGGGAGCGGTGTCGGATGGCTCGCTGACACCGATGATGATCCAGGCGGGAACCTTAGCATTCACGCTGCCTGCCAAACAGATGTACGGCCGCATCTACTCCGGTATTTCAACGGAAAGTCTTCGCCTTCAGATGTATCGCGCCAAGACGTTAAACCAAGGTATGAGGCGGCGAAACGATCTGGCGATTCCGGTCGCGCGGTGCGCTGGCTAGGCTGCACTCCATCGGCCAAACCCGACCGACGCAAATCACCCACCGGAGCAATGCCATGAACGACGTTTCCGTCAAATCACGCCAGGGCGCGGCCCTGCATACCCGCAGCGATCTCGGCGCGCAGGCCACGCTCGACATCGCCACCTCCCTGACCGGACTGCTGGCCGACGTCTTCGCGCTATACCTGAAGACCAAGAATTTCCACTGGCATCTTTCCGGCCCCAATTTCCGGGATTACCACCTGATGCTGGACGAGCAGGGCGACCAGCTGTTCGCCATGACCGACGTCATCGCCGAGCGTGCGCGCAAGGTGGGCGGCAACACGCTGCGCTCTGTCGGCCATATCCAGCGCATCCAGCGTCTGCTGGACAACGACGCCGAGTACGTCACCCCGCAGGACATGCTGGCTGAACTGGCCGACGACAACCGCCGGCTGACCGGCTTCCTGCGCGCTACCCATGCGGTGTGCGAGGAATACAACGACGTCGCCACTACCAGCCTGATCGAAGTGTGGATCGATGAGACCGAGCGCCGCAGCTGGTTCCTGTTCGAATCCACTCGCGCAGCCACATAAGCCCGTCGCGCGGCATCCACCTCCCAGGAGAATCCTCATGAATCACCTGTCCATCCCTGTCAGTGCGCAGGACCACAGTGCCGGGCCGGCGAACGCGCCGGTCACGCTGGTGGAATACGGCGACTACCAGTGCCCCTACTGCGGCGAGGCGTATCCCGTGCTCAAGGCCGTGCAGCAGGCCATGGGAGAGCGGCTTCGCTTCGTGTTCCGCAACTTCCCTATCTCCGAAATCCATCCGCACGCCTTGCGTGCGGCGCAGTTCGCCGAGGCCGCCGCAGCGATCGGGAAATTCTGGGTCGCGCACGACATGCTCTACGAGCGCCAGCAGGCACTCGACGACCGCGATCTGGTGGCCTACGGCAGCATCATCGGGCTGAATGCGGCCAAGCTGCGCGAGGCCTTCGACGGCCGCTTCGACGAGAAGATAGAGGGGGACTTCATGGGCGGCGTGCGCAGCGGCGTCAACGGCACCCCGACGCTGTTCATCAACGGCGTGCGCTACGACGGCGAGCGCGACGCAAGCAGTCTGGTCGCCGTGCTGCAGGCTGCGGCCGATGCGTCCGAGAGATCGCGGGCCAAATAGGTGAAACCTGGCCTGCGCTCCGGCTGGACTGCAGCCCATCGGAGCACAGCCGTCAGAAGCGTACCGGTACTCCGGTTCTCACCGATTCGGCGGCCGCTTCGGCCAGTGCCAGTGCATTGACGCCATCGGCATAGCCGACCGAGGCATCAGCGCCATCCAGCATGTCGGCGAAGTGCTCCATTTCGCGGCGGTAGGCTTCGGCGTAGCGGTCCAGGAAGAAATTCTGGAAGCGGTCCGCAGCTGCGCCATTCTCGCTCCACACCTGCACCGTGCTTTCGGTGACGTTGTCGGCGCGGACCATGCCGCCGGATGCATAGGCTTCGATGCGCTGGTCGTAACCAAAACCGGAGCGGCGACTGTTGGAGATCACGCAAATTCGGCCGGAGGCAGTCTTCAACACCGTGCGCGCGGTGTCCACGTCGCCCAGCTTGCCGATTTCCGGATCCACCAGGCAGCTGCCGGTGGCATAGACCTCCACCACTTCCTCACCCAGCAACCAGCGCGCCATGTCGAAGTCATGGATAGCCATGTCCTTGAACAGGCCGCCTGACACGGCGACATACGACGGGGGCGGCGGGCTCGGATCGTTGGAGGTGATCTGCAGGGTTTCCAGCGTGCCGATGGCGCCACTGTCCAGTCGCGCCTTCAGCGCCTGGAAGTTGGGATCGAAGCGGCGGTTGAAGGCCAGCAACAGTTTCGCATTCGACAGTTGTTCCGCTGCACCGCGCGCGCGGCCCAGGTCCTGGTCGATGGGCTTTTCGCAGAACACCGCCTTGCCGACCGATGCCGCGCGCACGCTGTAGTCCAGATGCGTGTCGGTGGAACTGGCGATGATCACGCCTGCCACGGATTCATCGTCCATCGCCTGGTCCAGAGTCAGCACGGGACAGCCGTATTCCTGGGCCAGCGAGTCAGCGGAAGCGGCGATGGCATCGACCACGCCGACAAGTTGCAGGCGTGGACTGAACGCGACGTTCTTCGCATGGATGCGGCCGATGCGACCGGCACCGATGAGTACGACCTTGTGCATGGATATTTTTCCTTCAGAGATGGATGACGGTGCCGCTGCGCATCGAGGCTTCGCAGGCTTCGGCCAATACCAGCGCGGCGATGCCGTCGGCGTAGCCCACTAGTGGCTCTGCACGTCTGTGCAGGACATCGGCGAAATGATGGATCTGGTCGCGGTAACCGGCCTGGTAGCGCGAGGCGAAACCCGCATGGATCGGCGCCCCGGCGACCATTGCTTCGGTCAGCGTCTGCAGCGTGTCCTGCTGCACGTTGCCAGCGTTGAGCATGCCGGAAGAGCCGAAGGCTTCGATGCGCTGGTCGTAGCCGTAACCGCTGCGCCGGGTGTTGGAAATGACGCACAACTTCCCCGATGCGGTTTTCAGCACGGTGCGCGCGGTATCCACGTCGCCCAGCCGCCCGATTTCCGGATCGACCAGGCAGCTGGCGGTGGTGTAGACCTCAACCGGTTCTTCGCCCAACAGCCAGCGCGCCATGTCCAGGTCGTGGATAGTGAAGTCCTTGAACAGTCCGCCGCTGGTGGGAATGAAACCGGGCGGCGGCGAGGCCGGGTCGTGGTTGACCAGGTGCAGCGACTCCAACGTGCCGACTACGCCGGCGTCCAGCTTCTGCTTCAGTGCCTTGAAATGCGGATCGAAGCGGCGATTGAAGCCAAGCAGGAAGCGCGCGCCGTCGAAGCGGGATTGCGCCTGCCGCACCTTCTGCAGGTCCAGGTCGATGGGTTTCTCGCAGAACACCGCCTTGCCGGCTTCCACCGCAGCCAGCGCGTTGGACAGGTGCTGGTCGGTGGAGCTGCAGACCAGCACGCCCTGGATCGAAGGATCGGCCAGGGCCTGGCCCAGGGTGGCGACCTTCGCGTCGAACCGTTGCGCCATGGCAAGCGCCGCCTCGGGGCGGGGATCGACCACGTATTCCAGTTTCAGCCCGGGATGCCGGGCCGCGTTGGGGCCATGCACCTGGCCCATGCGTCCGGCGCCGATCAGCGCCACCTTGATTCGTTCCACGGTCGTCCTCGTGGGCCCCGGCCCGGTATGGAAGTTCTATTCTATTTCATACTGTAATAGAATTTCCAAGAAAATACTTTATATTCCACGGGCCGGCATGCGAGTCCCGAGACGCCGGTCCAAACCCATACAAGGAGCGGCTGCATGGCCGAATCGAATATCCCACCGGCCAGCGCTGAGGAATTGCGCGCGGCGATCCTGGTCCGCTACGAATCCTTGAGCAAGCGCCTGCAGCAGATCGCGCGCTATGTGCTGGACGAACCCAATGCGATGGCCCTGGAAACGTTGGCGGTGCTGGCCGAGCGGACCGGCGTGCAGCCTTCGGCGATCGTACGTTTCGCCAAGTCGTTCGGCTTCGACGGCGCCACCCAGATGCAGCGCCTGTTCCGCGACGGCCTGCTGTCGGGCACCGCGCCGCTGGGCTATGGCGAGCGCGTGCGCGAGTTCACCCAGAACGTCGAGGGCAAGGCGGTCGGCGACCCGGCACAGGTGTTGGGCGAATTCGTCGAAGGCAACATCCTGGCCATGCAGAACCTGGGCAAGATCGTCGGTCGCGACGACCTGGCCAGCGCGGTGAAGCTGATTTCCCAGGCCGAGACGGTGTATGTCGCCGGTTTTCGCCGATCCTTCCCGGTGGCCGCCTACCTGGCCTACTCGTTGATGCAGGTCGACAAGCGCACCGTCTTCATCGACAGCCTGGGCGGCATGTCGCTGCAGCAGGTCCACGCCATCACCGACAAGGATCTGCTGATCGCGGTCAGTTACCACCCCTATGCGGAGGAGACCGTGCACGTGGTCGACGCGGCAGTGGAGCAGGGCTGCAAAGTGCTGTCGATCAGCGACAGTCTGGTCAGTCCGGTCGCCAAGCCGGCCACGCGGGTGCTGCAGGTACGGGAAGCGGAAATCCGCAAATTCCGCTCCCTCTCCGCGTCGATGTGTCTAGCCCAGGCGCTGGTTATTTCCTACGCCTTCGCTGCTACCCCGGTTAAAGGCGCCGCACGCAAGCCGGCAGGAGCGGTCTCGCGTCCCAAAAAATGAAACATATGTTGCTTTAATTCTAATTATGGAATATATGTTACATCCAATGGGACCAGTGGCGTCCACAACCGGCTGAGGAACGGCCTGCATGGCGGCGACCGAGCGACAACTTGACCTGATCACCCTCGGCCGATCCTGTATCGATCTGTATGGGGAACAGGTGGGCGGACGGCTGGAGGACATGATGTCCTTCGCCAAATACATCGGGGGCAGCCCCACCAACACCGCCGTGGGTGCGTCGCGCCTGGGCCTGCGCAGCGGGCTGTTGACGCGGGTGGGCGCCGATCACTTCGGGCGCTTCATCCGCGAACAGCTGCAACGCGAAGGCGTATCTACGCAGGGCGTGTTGGAAGACCCCGAGCGCCTGACCGCGCTGGTGTTCCTGGGCATCCGCGATCCGGATTCGTTCCCGCTGGTCTTCTATCGCGAAAACTGCGCCGACATGGCGCTGGAACCGGGCGATGTGGACCCGGCTTTCATCGGCACAGCCGGCGCGTTGCTGATCAATGGCACGCATCTTTCGCAACCCAATGTCTTCGATGCCACGCTGCGTGCCTGCCAGATCGCGCGTGCGGCCGGCGCGCGGATCGTGTTCGACATCGATTACCGTCCGGTGCTGTGGGGCCTGACCGGCAAGGACGCGGGCGAAAACCGTTTCGTTGCCCACCAGGCCGTGACCGCGCGATTGCAGGAAGTGCTGCCGCTGTGCGACCTGATCGTCGGCACCGAGGAGGAAGTGCACATTCTCGGTGGCACCACCGACAGCATTGCCGCGCTGCGCGCGATCCGCGAAAAGACCGCGGCGCTGCTGGTATGCAAGCGTGGCGCGCAGGGCTGCTCCGCGTTTGCGGGGCCCATTCCCGACCACCTCGACGAGGGGGTGGTCGGGCGTGGATTCAAGGTGGAAGTCTTCAACGTGCTGGGTGCCGGCGATGCCTTCATGGCCGGCTTCCTGCGCGGCTGGCTGCGCGATGCGTCGTTGGAAACCTGCTGCGAATACGGCAATGCCTGCGGTGCCATCGTGGTCTCGCGACATGGCTGTTCGCCGGCGATGCCTACATGGGACGAACTGCAGGTATTCCTGCAGGAAAAACAACGCCCGTTCCGCCTGCGCGACGACGCCGAACTGGAACACGTGCACTGGGCCGAAACCCGCGTCGGTCATTGGGATGAACTGACGGTGCTGGCAATGGACCACCGCAGTCAGTTCCTTGCGATCTGCGAGGCAGTGGGTGCCGATCCCGAACGCATCGTCGCGTTCAAGGCGCTGGCGTTGAAAGCGGTGGACCGGCTCGCCCAGGGCGATCCGCGTTTCGGCATATTGCTGGACGGACGCTTCGGCATGCGCGGACTGGAAGCGGCAGCAGACCGGCCGTACTGGATCGGTCGTCCGATCGAACTGCCGGGCTCGTGCCCGCTGGAATTCGAAAGCTCAGCCGACGTCGCCACCGAAATCGAGACCTGGCCGGCCAACCACGTGATCAAGTGCCTGGCCTTCTACCACCCCGACGACGCCCAGGACCTGCGCGAGCGCCAGGAACGACAGCTGCTGCGACTGCAGGATGCAGCACGCAAGACCCGGCACGAGCTGCTGGTGGAAATCATCGCCTCGCGCAATGGCGCCATCGACGAAGGAACCGTATCGCGGGTGATGCAACGGTTCTACGATCTGGGCATGAAACCGGACTGGTGGAAACTGGAACCCAACGACAGTGCCGCCGCATGGGCCAATATCGAGCGCACCGTCGCGCGGAACGATCCCCGCTGTCGCGGCGTGGTGTTGCTGGGCCTGTCGGCGCCTGAGGAAGAACTGATCGCTTCCTTCGACGCGGCTGCTTCCACGCCCATCGTCAAGGGTTTCGCTGTGGGCCGCACCATCTTCGCCGACGCGGCCACGCAGTGGCTCGCAGGAAAAATCGACGATGAAGCGGCCATCGACGACCTGTCGCGCCGCTTCAGCGTGCTGGTCGATGCCTGGCGCGCGGCAAAGGCACGCGCAGTCGCCATGGACGAGGTGGCTTGAGATGCCGACTTTGCGCCTGACCGCCGCACAGGCCATGGTCACCTGGCTGGCCGCGCAGCACGTCGTGGTCGATGGTGTGGAAGTGCCTTATTTCGCCGGGGTCTGGGCGATCTTCGGCCATGGCAACGTCGCCGGAATCGGCGAAGCCCTGCACGCCGGACGCGAAGCCATTCCCACCTGGCGCGCGCACAACGAGCAGGGCATGGCGCACGCCGCCATCGCCTACGCCAAGCAGATGCGCCGGCAACGCGCGATGGTCTGCACGACCTCCATCGGTCCGGGTGCGACCAACATGGTGACCGCCGCTGCGCTGGCCCACGTCAATCGCCTGCCGGTACTGCTGGTGCCGGGCGATGTCTACGCCAGTCGCCGGCCCGATCCCGTGCTGCAGCAGCTTGAGGATTTCAACGACGGTACGGTGTCGGTGAACGACTGCTTCAAGCCGGTGTCGCGTTACTTCGACCGCATCCTGCGGCCAGAACAATTGCTGGACGCCCTGCCCAAGGCGTTGGCGACCATGCTGGACCCGGCCAGCTGCGGTCCGGTCACGCTGGCGTTCTGCCAGGACGTGCAGGCCGAGGCCTTCGACTATCCCGCGCATTTCTTCGAACGTCGCGTCTGGTCGCAGCGCCGCCAACCTGCGGACCCTCAGGAGCTCGATACGCTGGTCGCGGCGATACGTGCCTCGAAACGACCGCTGATCGTGGCCGGCGGTGGCGTGCGCTACAGCCAGGCTGAAGTTGCCTTGGCCGCATTCGCCGAAGCCAGCGGTATTCCGGTCGCCGAAACCCAGGCAGGCAAGGGCGCGTTGTCGTGGCTGCATCCGCGTGCGCTGGGAGCCATTGGCGTGACCGGTTCCACTGCCGCCAATACGGCCGCCCAGGAAGCCGATCTCATCATCGGCTTCGGCACCAGGCTTCAGGATTTCACCACTGGCTCGCGCAGCCTGTTTCCTGATCGCAAGCTGTTCCAGGTGAACGTACAAGCCTTCGATGCCTGCAAGCATGGCGCCCAACCGGTGGTCGGCGATGCGCGCGCGGTGATCGAAGTGCTGATAGCGCGCCTGCGCGGCTGGTGCGTGGCCGAGGACGTGGTGTTGCGCGATCGCAACGCCATCGTGCAGTGGAACCAGTCGGTGGAAGCGGCCACCGCCGGACCTGGAAGCCAGGTGTTGCCCAGCGACGCGCAGGTGATCGGGGCGGTGCAGCGCGCCATGGCCGAAGACGCCGTGGTGGTCTGCGCGGCAGGCGGTCTGCCGGGCGAATTGCACAAGCTCTGGCGCACGTCCCGGAGCGGCGGCTATCACCTGGAGTACGGCTTCTCGTGCATGGGCTATGAGATCGCCGGCGGACTGGGCGTGAAGATGGCCGAACCGCAGCGCGAGGTGGTGGTGATGGTCGGCGACGGCAGTTACCTGATGATGAATTCGGAACTCGCCACCTCGGTGATGCTGGGACAGAAGCTGATCGTGGTGCTGCTGGACAACCGCGGCTACGGCTGCATCAATCGCCTGCAGCAGGCCACCGGCAGTCCCGGCTTCAACAACTTGCTGGCAGATGCCTTGCACGACACGTTGCCAGATATCAATTTTTCTGGACATGCGCGCAGCCTGGGTGCCCTGTCCGAACACGTGGCCAACCTGGGCGAACTTTCGGCCGCGCTGGTTCGTGCGCGCGCCGCCGACCGTTCGTATGTGGTGGTCATCGACACCGATCCATTGAAAACCACCGAAGCCGGCGGCTGGTGGTGGGACGTCGCCGTCCCCGAAGTCTCCGACCGGCCCCAAGTCAATGCCGCACGCCGCGCCTACGAAGACGGCGTGCGAATGAAGAGAGACCTGTCATGACCGCCACTGAAAAGGCCCGCACTGGAAATAAGATCCGCTTCGGTGTCAGTCCCATTGCCTGGGCCAACGACGACATGCCTGAGCTCGGCGGCGACACACCGCTGGAAAGCATCCTCAAGGACATCCGGGAACTGGGTTTCGAGGGCGTGGAACTGGGCGGGAAGTTTCCGCGAGATGCCGCCACGCTCAAGCCGTTGTTGCAAAGCTACGGCATCGACCTTATCGGTGGCTGGTACAGCGGCTCGTTGCTGGCCCAGGATGCCGAAGCCGAGATCGCCGCGCTACAGCCGCATCTGGAGCTGTTGAAGGCGATGGGCAGCACGGTGTTCGTATTCGCCGAGACCAGCAACGCCGTGCATGGCGACCGCAGCGTACCGTTGTCGGGCACGCCACGTCTGGACGGCGCCGACTGGGTGCTGTTCGGTTCGCGCATGACCGCGGTAGCCGATTATGTGCAGGCACAGGGTTTCCGTTTCGCCTATCACCATCATCTCGGCACGGTCGTGGAGACCGCCGAAGACCTGGAAGCCTTCCTGGCGCACACCGGTGATTCGGTCGGCCTGACCCTGGATACCGGACATGCGGCGCTGGGCGGCATCGATGCGATGCATGTCATCCGCAATCATCCCGGGCGCGTGGCCCATGTGCATTGCAAGGATGTGCGTTGGGAAACCTTCTCGAAAGCGAAGGGCAGCGGGTCCAGTTTCCTCGACGGCGTACTGTCGGGCATGTTCACTGTGCCCGGCGACGGCGGCCTGGACTATGCGCAGATCATGCGTGCACTGAAAGGCATCGATTACTCCGGTTGGATCGTGATCGAAGCCGAGCAGGACCCCAAGTTGGCGGACCCGCGCACTTTCGCCGCGTTGGGATTGAAGACGTTGCAGGAAGAAGCCGAAAAGGCGGGGCTGCACTGATGACGCAGTTGCGCGTCCGTCCGCATGCACCCGATGCCGCCGGCACGGTGCTTGAAGTCACCCCGCAGAGCGCGGGTTGGGAACACGTGGGTTTCAAGGTCGTGCATCTTCAGGCAGGCCAATCGTATTCGGCTCGCGAAGCGCAGCGCGAGACCTGCCTGGTGCTGGTCAGCGGAACGGCGGATATCAGCGTGGGCCAACAAACGTTCGCCGGCCTGGGCGGCCGCGCGACGCCGTTCGAGGACAAGGCGCCGGGGGCGGTATATGTACCGGCGGGGCAGGCCTACACCGTCGAATCGAAGGGGGCGGTCGAACTCGCGATCTGCACCGCACCGGGAACCGGGGCTGGTCAGGCGCGCGCCATCGAGGAATCCAGGATGTCGCGCGAGGTGCGTGGGAAAGACACCAACACCCGCTACGTGCGCAACATCCTGCCCGAGACAGAGCCGGCCGAAGGCTTGCTGGTGGTGGAAGTGATCACGCCTGGCGGGCACTGGTCCAGTTATCCGCCGCACAAGCACGACACAGCCACACCGGCGCAGGAAACGGTACTCGAGGAAACCTACTACCACCGCCTGCAGCCGCCCCAGGGTTTCGCCATCCAGCGTGTCTACACCGACGACCGCAGCCTGGACGAGACCATTTCGGTGGAAGATGGCGACGTGGTCATGGTGCCGCGTGGCTACCACCCGGTCGGCGCGCCGCACGGCTACGATCTTTACTACCTCAACGTCATGGCCGGTCCGCACCGCCAGTGGGTGTTCCGCAACGATCCAGCGCACGACTGGATCATGCGCAAGCCGTGATGCACAACGAACCCAGCAGGAACCAGAACATGCGCACTCTTGAACATTTCATCGGCGGCCAGTCCGTCGCAGGCACCTCCGGCAACTTCGGCGACATCTTCGATCCCAACCGGGGCATTGTGCAGGCACGTGTGCCGCTGGCCTCGCTGGAAGAACTGGACCGCGCCGTGGCCAACGCCGCCGCGGCTCAGAAGGAATGGGCCCAGGTCAATCCGCAGCGTCGTGCACGGGTGATGTTCGACTTCAAGCGCCTGCTCGAAGCGCATATGGACGAACTGGCGAACCTGCTTTCCTCCGAACACGGCAAGGTTGTCTCCGATGCCAAGGGCGATATCCAGCGCGGTCTGGAAGTCATCGAATTCGCCTGCGGCATCCCGCACCTGCTCAAAGGCGAATACACGCAGGGCGCCGGCCCGGGTATCGATGTGTATTCGGCGCGCCAGGCGCTGGGCGTGGTCGCCGGCATCACCCCGTTCAACTTCCCGGCGATGATCCCGATGTGGATGTTCGGCCCCGCCATCGCCTGCGGCAACGCTTTCATCCTCAAGCCGTCCGAGCGTGATCCGTCGGTCCCGGTACGCCTGGCCGAGCTGATGATCGAAGCCGGCCTGCCGCCCGGCGTGCTCAACGTGGTGCACGGCGACAAGGACACGGTGGAAGCCATCCTCAAGCACCCCACGATCAAGGCGGTGAGCTTCGTCGGTTCTTCCGATATCGCGCAGTCGGTGTATACGCTGGGCGCGCAGCATGGCAAGCGCGTGCAGGCCATGGGTGGCGCGAAGAACCATGGGATCGTGCTGCCCGACGCCGACCTGGACCAGACCGTCGCCGACCTGATCGGTGCGGCCTACGGTTCTGCCGGTGAACGCTGCATGGCGCTGCCGGTGGTGGTCCCGGTCGGGCAGGAAACCGCAGACGCATTGCGCGAGAAACTCATCGTGGCGATCAAGGGATTGCGTATCGGCAATTCCACCGACGAGCAGGCGCACTACGGCCCGGTCATCAACGCCGCGCATCGCAGCAAGATCGAAGCGTATATCCAGCTTGGCGTCGAGGAGGGGGCCGAGCTGGTGCTCGATGGTCGTGGCTTTTCGTTGCCGGGCAGCGAGGACGGTTTCTTCCTCGGCCCCAGCCTGTTCGACCATGTCACTGCCGACATGAAGACCTATCGCGAAGAGATCTTCGGCCCCGTGCTGCAGATCGTGCGCGCCAAGAATTTCGAGGAAGCGCTGGAGCTGCCGTCACGACATCAGTACGGCAACGGCGTGGCCATCTTCACCCGCAACGGCGACGCCGCGCGCGAATTCGCCGACCGCGTGGAAGTGGGGATGGTCGGGATCAACGTGCCGATTCCGGTGCCGGTGGCGTACCACAGCTTCGGTGGCTGGAAGCGTTCGGGTTTCGGCGACCTCAATCAATACGGCATGGATGGCGTGCGCTTCTACACGCGCACCAAGACCATCACCCAGCGCTGGCCGAAAGGCGGGCCGGTGTCCGACCAGAGTTTCGTCATCCCGACGATGCGCTGAGCACGCTCCGATGTAGATGCTCTGAAGTGCGGGCAAGTCCGACCATTCCTGGGAGGGAATCGTGGCTGGTGGAATCCTGAAGTTCTTTTCGACCGGCCCCGACGTGCCGGAAATGACCGATCGCGCGCAGGTCGACAGCCTGTTCAAGAAACACCGCTTCCGGGTGATGCTGGCCATCACCCTGGGCTACGGGCTGATCTACACCTGCCGGCTCGCACTGGGCGTGGTCAAGAAACCGCTGATCGATTCGGGCATCTACTCGCCCAGCGACCTGGGCATGATCGGGTCGGCGCTGTTCTACACCTACGCATTGGGCAAGCTGACCAACGGCTTCCTGGCCGACCACGCCAACATGAAGCGGTTCCTGGCCTTCGCGTTTCTGGCCACGGCGGTCTGCAACCTGATGATGGGTTTCACCACCGCGTTGTGGGCGGCGGTGCTGTTGTGGGGATTGAACGGCTGGTTCCAGAGCTTCGGCGCGCCCGGCGGTGTGGTGGCGATGACCGCATGGTTCTCCAACAGGGAGCGCGGCCGTGCCTATGGTGTGTGGAGCACCGCGCACTCCATCGGCGAAGGTCTGACCTTCCTGGTGGTCGGCAGCACGGTTGCTGCATTGGGATGGCGCTGGGGTTTCTGGGGCCCGGGCATCATCGGCATCGCCACGGCAACAGGTTGCTTCCTGTTGATCCAGGACCGGCCACGGACGATGGGATTGCCGACGATCAACGACTGGAAGAACGATCACTACGGCGAAGCCGCCAAGCCTGCGGCGAAATCGGTGATCGGGCTGCAGTTCTCCATCCTGAAGATTCCAGCCATCTGGGTGCTGTGCCTGGCCAGCGCGCTGACCTATGTCACCCGCTATGCGATCAATTCCTGGGGCGTGCTGTACCTGCAGGAAGAACGCGGTTTCTCGCTGCCTGCGGCGGGCACGCTGCTGATGATCAGTACGCTGGCCGGCATCGTGGGCGCCATCGCCTTCGGCACGATCTCGGACAAGGTGTTTGGCGGCAGGCGACCGCCGGCCAATCTGTTGTTCGGCGTGATGGAACTGATCGGCCTGCTGCTGATCTTCTACGGCCCGACCAATATGCCGGTACTGGTCACGGGCATGCTGTTGTTCGGCATGGGCATGACCGGCATGGTCACTTCACTGGGCGGACTGTTCGCGGTGGACATCGCGCCCAAGCGCGTTGCGGGTGCGGCGATGGGCGTGATCGGCATCTTCAGCTACATCGGCGCGGGTATCCAGGAACAGGTATCGGGCATGCTCATCGAGAAAGGCATGACCCTGGCCGGCGATGCGCGCAGCTACGACTTCAGCGCCGTGATCTGGTTCTGGATAGGGTGCTCGGTGCTGGCCACGTTGCTCGCGACCAGCCTGTGGCGCACCAAACTTAGAGACTGAGGAAGACGACGTGCTTGAACCTTCGCGTGACCTGTTGGCGATGATCGAAGCCGCGCAAGCGGCCGGTGCCGGACTGCAGAAACATTTCGGCAAGTTGTCCGAACTGGGCATCCGCTCCAAAAGCGGGCCGGCCGACCTGGTGTCCATCGCCGACGAGGAGGCCGAACGCACCACGCGTTCCCTCCTCGCGACCGCCCAGCCGGGCTATGGCTTCCTTGGGGAGGAGGGCGGCGCGTTTGGCGGAAGTGACGATGCCAATACCTGGATCGTCGATCCCCTGGACGGCACCACCAACTTCCTGTTCGGTACGCCGTTGTGGGGCGTGAACGTGGCGCTTGCGCGTGAAGGCGAAGTCGTCGCGGGCGTCACCTATCTTCCGGTGATGAATGAGTTGTACGTGGCCGAACAAGGCAAGGGCTGTTGGCTCAATGGGCAGCGTGTCCATGTTTCCACACGCGCCACCTTGATCGAGTCGGTCGTGGCCTGCGGCATTCCTTTCGCCGGCAAGCCAGACCACCCGGTCTTCGCGCGCGAGATGGCGCTGCTCAGCGCCGAGGTGGCCGGCATCCGCCGCACCGGCGCCTGTGCGGTGGACATGGCCTGGGTCGCGTCGGGTCGCTGGGATGCGTACTGGGAACGTGCCACCAATGCCTGGGACATTGCACCGGGCATCATCCTGGTAAAGGAAGCCGGTGGCGTCGCGACCTCGGTCACGGGCGGCCCGCTGGACCTACACGGCCAGAATGTCTGCGTCTCGAACGGCGCGGTGCAGGCGGCGCTGGTCGGAAAACTCAACGACGCACTGCGATAGGAAAACGAGGATGAAACTGCGCCGCCGTACTTTTCTCACAGGCTCCGGACTCGCCGCGCTCTTCTCGGCTATTCCACGTTCCTGGGCCGACGTGCTGGGCTACCCGCGCGCATTGCAGGGACCGATGATCGGTTCGCCCGGCCCCGACCACTTCACCGTATGGGTGCGTGCCAGCGGCGCATTCGAAGTGAGTCTGGAATATTCCACCACCCGCGATTTCAGGCAGGTGTTCGAAGGATCCAGTGCCGTCGCCAGGGTGGAAGACGATTGTTGTGTCGTGCTGCGCGCAGAAGGTCTGCAGCCGGATACCGCCTATTTCTACCGCCTGAAGTACGCCGGACAGGAAGACCGCTACCAGTTCCTGCCGCACCGGACCAAGACTGCGCCGAAAGGCCCTGCGGATTTCCGTATCGCTTTCGGTTCCTGCTGCCGCATCCAGTTCGATCCGGATCAGCGCATCTGGAACGCGGTGCGCGCGCTGGAGCCGGACATGTTCTTCTGGCTGGGCGACAACATCTACGCCGACAGCGACCAACGCGCCGCGCTGGTCGATCTGTATGGTCGCGGCCGCGCAGTGGAGCGCCTGGAACCCTTGCTGCGCTCCACGCCGCAACTGGCCACCTGGGACGATCACGATTTCGGCTACAACGATTCCGATGGACGCAGTCCGTTCAAGGCCGAGGCGCTGCAGGTGTTCCGCAACTTCTGGGCCAACCCGGCCAGTGGCGAAGCGGACAATCCCGGTGTCTATTTCAAGCAGCACTACGGTGGCGTGGACTTCTTCGTGCTCGATGGCCGCTACCACCGCGATCCCACCGACAAGACCGACGATGCCGGCAAGACCATGCTCGGCGCGGCGCAGAAGGCGTGGCTGAAGCGCGAACTCAAGGCCAGCCGCACGCCGTTCAAGGTGCTGGCCATCGGCGGCGGCTGGTCGTCGGCAGAAAACGAGAAAGGTGGCGATTCCTGGGGCGTGTACCTGACCGAACGCAACGAACTCTTCGACTTCATCCGTGATGAAAACATCGGCGGCGTAGTCTGCATCTCGGGCGACTCGCACATGGGCGAACTCAACTGCATCCCGCGCTCGGCGCAGGGTGGTTACGACGTCTACGACTTCTGTTCTTCGCCGCTGGCGCAGATGCCGGCGGCCAAGAACACCCGGCAGATGCCCGAGGTGCGGGTGCGCGATACCTGGACGCGGTCGGTCAATGTGGGCGTGATGCGTTTTGAAATGGCCGGCAAGACGCCAGCGCTCACCTACACCCTGCACGACATCATGGGCGAACCCGTATGGGAACCGCTGGTGCTGACCACCGACGACCTGAAGAACGGAGTAAAAACCTGGGATCGCAAGTCCGATCCGGATGAACTGGAGCGGCTGGAGCGCTTCAGGCGCGGTGGTGGCTACTACGGCGTGGATGCGCCGGAGGGATGGCCTAGCCGCCCATACTACGACGGAAAGTCAGACTGAAATAACCCGGTGTCCTGCGGTTGCGCCGTTCGATTTCTTCGACGGCGCTGCTCGAACGGGGACCATCGTACTTGTCGCGCGTCTCCTGGAAATCGCGGCCGAACAGATCGGTCGCTTCAGCGCGCACGCGCCACCGTTCTCCTAGGCGGCGTTCGGCGAACAGGGTCCAGCCCGTGCCTTCCGATTCTCTCCTGACTTCGTCGTAGCGATACCTGGTCTCGCGCTCGGCGATATGTTCCACCTGCAGCCCCCAGTTGAAGCGCCATGCGGGTAGATCCTGGGTGAGTTCGATGGAGGCTTCGACGGGTTTCTCTTCCGAGATGCCGCGGGATTCGCGGGTCACCGGATCAGTGACCCGGCTCCTGCGCCACAGCATCGCGCTGCGCAATTGCGCACCGGCAAAGCCGAACCCGTCCAGCGGCGCGGACAGCTCGATGGCGAGCGTGTCGCGGCGCCCGTTGCCGATATTGCCAGGCGCATCGAATACATCGTCGGGCGTGATCACCAGTACGCGATCCACCACGTCATCGATGCGGTCATGCGTCAAGCTGACAGTGAAGGCCGCATCGGTCCAGAAATGGTGTTCCCAGGCTGCGACAAGGCGCCAGGTCTTGTCCGGTTCCAGGGCCGCATTGCCGGCGCTCACCAGCCCGCTGTCCAGCGATGCCGAGGCGACGAAATCGGCGAAATCCAACTGTCCTATCTCGCGCGACAGCGACAGGCGCAACTGGTTGTTGTCGTCTGCGTCCCAGCGCACTGCCACGCGAGGCTTGGGATAGGTGAAGCGACGTTGCAGCGGCGTGTCGCCGGTCTGGGTGATCGAAGAGTTCTCCACGCGCATGCCTGCTTCCAGACTCCATTGCGCGGCGGGCCTCCAGGTCGCGCCGGCTGCCGCTTCCACGCGCGTTTCCTCGATGCGCACGTCCGATCCCGGCAATGCCACGGGATTTCCGTTTTCTATCAGGGCAGCGTCGCTTTCAAGGAAATTGAAGGCTCCTTCCAGCGACGCGGAAAAAGAAAAGCGCTCGGACCATTCGTGGGTCAGGTCGAGGCGGGCGATGCTTTCACCGGTGTCCGTCTTTTCCTCGAAGCTTTCCTCGTCGTCACCATCAAGGGAGCGCTCCACATTGTCCAGCCAGCCGCGTCGCTGCGAGACCATCAGTTCCAATGTGGAATGGGCGCCAAGCGGACGCACGAACCGTGCGCCGATCTCCGCTTCGGTCAGGTCTTCGTCCTCGGCCACGGTTTCGTCGTTGCTGTTGGGCAGCACCGCCGCGATCTGCGTATCGGTCAGCGCGCGTTCGCCGCGCGCGGCGGCGGTGAGGGTGAAATGTCCTCCGGCCAGCGGCTGCCGCCAACTCGCACTGGCGTCGCTGTTGCGCTTGATCGTGCGCGTGTCCAGCGTTGCCGATTCGGCCAGCCGACCCTCGGGATCGAAGCTGCGGATCGTGCCGTGGCCGCTGTCGTCGTCCAGTTCCGGTTCGAATTTCAGAGCGAGGTCCAGGGCGCGATCATCCCAGCGGCGTCCATATTCGAGTTGTGCCATGGGCGCCGCCCAACCCTCGGTGGAAGCGACGCCGCCGAATTCGACGGCCGACTCGGCGGTCGCATTGCGCCTCCGGATCACGTTGGCCAACACCGCGAATCCGCCCAGGTCCATGCCGGAAGCACCGCTGCGGATCAGCTCGATGCGCTCCACCGAAGCGGCTGGAATGCGCTTCAACAACTGACCGATGTCTTCACGCTTGCTGGAAGGGCGGGCGCCGTCGATCAGCACGTTGCCCTGTGCGGCCGCATAACCGCGCACATCCGCGTCGGCTTCGACCACGGTGAAACCCGGCAGTCGCGCCACCATGTCGCTGGCGTTGGCCGGCGAATTGGCAGCAAAGTAGTCGCTGTCATAGCGCGTCACCCCCTGGTCTTCGGTAACCTGCGCCCACGCGCCGGTGGCGAGCAGGCACTGCACGATCAGCATCAGGAGGAGTCGGTAGGGAAGCGTGGCGATCCGCATTGCGCGCGATTTCCGTGGACGAAGGCGGCAGGCTAGACTGCCGCTGCTGACATCGGGGGCCTCTCGATTGTCAGGTAAATGTCAGGACGGCTGTCGCATGCTCAGTCCCATGAAAACCAATACACGTCTTCGCAGTTTCTTCGTGCCGTTGGCCCTGGTCGCCGCGGTTTCCCTGTTGCCCATGTCGGTCGCATTCGCCGGCAAGGACGACCATATCGAGGCCAGGCGCCTGCTGCAGAAGGGCGAGATCCTGCCGCTGGTGCAGATTCTCGATGTGGCACAGCGCCGCGTGCCGGGCGATGTGATCGAAGTCGAGCTGGAGCTGGAAGACACCGGCTGGGAGTACGAGGTCAAGGTGCTCACGCCCACTGGCCAGGTCCGCAAGATCACCTTGAACGCGCGCAATGGCGCGGTGTTGAAGATCAAGGACGACTGAGCGATGCGTTGCCTGGTTGTCGAGGACGATCTGGACATCGGCGCGGATCTGCAGCGCTCGCTGCAGGCCGCCGGCTTTTCCGTGGATGTCGTGGTCGACGGCGACACCGCGTGGTACCAGGGCGACGTGGAAGACTATGACGCGGCAGTACTTGATCTTGGGCTGCCGCGACTGGATGGCCTTTCGGTCCTGCGCAAATGGCGGGCTGCGGGACGCGCGTTCCCGGTGATCGTGCTGTCCGCGCGCGGCGACTGGACCGAGAAGGTGGAAGGCATCGAAGCCGGCGCGGACGATTACCTGTCCAAACCGTTCGAGATGGGCGAACTGATCGCACGGTTGCGTGGCGTGATCCGGCGTGGCGCGGGTCGGGTTTCCAGCGTGGTGGTGGTCGGCGCACTACGCCTCGATACCACGCGCATGAGCGCAATGTTTGACGGCGCACCAGCGCGGCTCTCGCCACTGGAGTTCCGCTTGCTGGATTTCCTCGCCCACCAGTCCGGTCGCGCGGTACCGGCCGACGAACTGGCCGAGCATCTGTACGGTGCCGCCGAGAGTGGCGATGCCAACGCCATCGAAGCCATCGTCGCCCGGCTGCGCAAGAAGTTCGGTGCAGACCTCATCGCCACCCGGCGCGGATTCGGGTACGTGCTGGACGCCGGGGACTGACCGGCAAACGTTTGCGCGTCCGCGCATGAAGCGTTGTCAGCCTTGCGCGCGGATCGCTTCCAGCACCTGCGGCCCGTAGCGTTCCAGCTTGGCGCCGCCGATGCCGCCGACTTTGGCCAGTTCACCGAGACTTTCGGGCCGCAGCTCGGCGATATTACGCAGCGTGCTGTCGTGGAAGATCACGTAGGCCGGGACGTTCTGTTCGCGTGCCAGTTGCGCGCGCAGGTCGCGCAAGGCGCCGAACAGCGACAGGTCCTGCGGCTGCACCGACACGCCGGTGCGCGGGCCGCGATCCCGTTCCCGCGCTTTTTTGCTTTCCGCTTCCTTGCGCAGGATCACGTTCTGCTTGCCGGTCAGCACGGCGCGGCTGGAGTCGGTCAGGCGCAGGCCGCCGTAAGCCTCGCTGTCCACTTCCAGCAGGCCGGTAGCGACCAGTTGGCGGAATACGCTGCGCCATGACTTCGCATCCAGATCCTTGCCGATGCCGTAGGTGCTGAGCTTGTCGTGGCCGAATTGCTGGATGCGTTCGCTCTCGCTGCCGCGCAGGACATCGATCAGATGCACCGCGCCGAAGCGCTGGCCGGTGCGGTATACACAACTCAAGGCTTTCTGTGCGGCCAGCGTGGCATCCCAACTGGCAGCAGGCTGCAGGCAGTTGTCGCAATTGCCACAGGCGTTGCCGGCGACGCCCTCGGGCGCGCCGACTGGCACGTAAGTTTCACCGAAGCCGGCCAGCAGCACCTGTCGGCGGCATTGCATGGATTCGCAGTAACCCAGCAATTGGTCAAGCTTGCGGCGTTCGAGCTGCTTGCGTTCCTCGCCGGCTTCGGACTGCTCGATCATCTGCTTCAGCAGCACCATGTCGCCCAGCCCGTAGCACAGCCAGGCTTCGGCGGGTTCGCCATCGCGACCGGCGCGTCCTGTTTCCTGGTAGTAGCCTTCCAGCGATTTCGGTAGGTCAGTGTGTGCGACGAAGCGCACGTCCGGCTTATCGATACCCATGCCGAAGGCAATCGTCGCCACCATCACCACGCCTTCCTCGCGCAGGAAGCGGCGCTGGTTGGCGGCCCGCACTTCGGCGTCCAGCCCGGCGTGATAGGGCAGGGCCTTGAAGCCGAGTCCGGCCAGCGTGGCTGCGGTCTCGTCGACCTTGCGCCGCGACAGGCAGTAGACGATGCCGGCTTCGCCGCGATGGGTGGCCAGAAACTCCTGCAACTGGCGCTTGCCGTTTTCCTTCTGCACCACGTTGTAGCGGATATTGGGCCGGTCGAAGGAGCTGACGAACCGCTGCGCGTCTTCCAGTTGCAGACGCTCGGCGATCTCGCGCTGCGTCGGCGGGTCGGCAGTGGCGGTCAGGGCGATGCGTGGTACTTCGGGCCAGCGCTCGTGCAGCACCGTGAGTTCGCGGTATTCGCGGCGGAAATCATGGCCCCATTGCGAGACGCAATGCGCTTCGTCGATGGCGAACAGCGCGATGGGCGCGCGATCCAGCAGCGACATGAACCGCGGCGTCAGCAGGCGTTCGGGGGCCACGTACAGCAGGTCCAGCTCGCCGGCCAGCAAGGCGCGTTCGACCCGTGATGCCGATTCGGCATCCAGCGTGGAATTGAGGAATTCGGCGCGCACGCCGACCTGGCGCAGCGCTTCCACCTGGTCCTGCATCAGCGCGATCAGCGGCGAGATCACCACACCCACGCCCTCGCGCAACAGCGCGGGGACCTGGTAGCACAGCGACTTGCCGCCGCCGGTGGGCATGAGCACCAGCGCGTCGCCGCCGCCGGTGATGTGGTCGATGATGGCTTGCTGGGGACCGCGGAAACCGGTGTGGCCAAAGACGCGTTGCAGCAGTTGCTGAGGTGATTCGGACATGCGCTCAGGGTACCAGCGGGGTTGGGCATGAGGCCAAGAAAAACGCCCGGCCAGGCCGGGCGTTTTCCTGAAACAGCAGGAGGAAACCTTACTGCAGCAGCGAACGCAGCATCCAGGCGTATTTCTCGTGGGTCTGCAGGCGCTGGGTCAGCAGGTCTTCGGTCGGCGCGTCGTCGGCGTCGTCGGCGATGTCCAGCACCGCGCGCGCGGTACGGCACACCGCTTCGTTGCCGACCACCAGCTGACGGACCATTTCATGCCAGTCGGCGCTGTTGGTCAGGCCGGGTTCTTCGGGAATCGAGGACAGGGCGACGAATTCGCGGTATGAACCCGGCGCGTTGAAGCCCAGGGCGCGGATGCGTTCGGCGGTTTCGTCCAGCGCGGTCCACTGCTCGGTGTACTGGGCTTCGAACATGTTGTGCAGGGCGTTGAACATGGGCCCGGTCACGTTCCAGTGAAAATTGTGGGTCTTCAAGTACAGCGTGTAGCTGTCGGCAAGGAAGCGCGACAGGCCGTCGGCGATCTTCTTGCGGTCGGCCACCTTGATCCCGATATCGATATTGGGGGCGGTGGGTGCGGCGGCGGCCAGCTTGGTCTCGGCCGGGGTGGACGGTTTGGCGGAGCTGGGTTTGCTCTTGCTGGGTTTGGTCTTGGCCATCGGGGCGTTCCTTAAGGTGGATTGGGCGACAATAAACAAAGGTAACGCATGTTGTGTAATCAAAAGATTCACTGCCACTGATCGATGGGTGCTATCGAAGCCGAAAACAAGGACCTGCCCGGCGCGCGCCGTGCCATCGACGGTGCGCTGACGCGCGACCGTGGGCGGCTGCATGGCCTGTGGTCGCGCTGGCAGGGCAGGCCGGGCGATGCCGCGGCAAGGGCGGCTTTCGAGCAGGCGCTGGCGCAGTCCAGCGCCCGGGCCACGGCCCGGGCGGCTTCTGCGCCCACGGTCACCTTGGACGAATCCCTGCCCATCGCGCGCGAGGCGGAGAAGATCGTCGAACTGATCCGCGCGCACCCGGTGGTGGTGATCGCTGGCGAAACCGGTTCCGGCAAGACTACCCAGCTGCCCAAACTGTGCCTGGCGGCCGGCCGCGGCGTGGCCGGCATGATCGGCTGCACCCAGCCACGCCGGATTGCGGCGCGCGCGGTGGCCAGGCGCGTGGCCGAGGAATTGAAGACCCCGGTGGGCGGCGCGGTCGGTTTCCAGGTGCGCTTCAACGATCAGGTCGGCGAGGACACCCGCATCAAGTTCATGACCGACGGCATCCTGCTGGCCGAGATCGCCTCGGACCGCTGGCTGTCGGCCTACGACACGATCATCGTAGACGAGGCGCATGAGCGCAGCCTCAACATCGACTTCCTGCTCGGCTTCCTGAAACAGCTGCTGCGCAAGCGCCGCGACCTGAAGGTCATCGTTACCTCGGCCACCATCGATACCGGTCGCTTCTCGCGCCACTTCGACGACGCGCCGGTGATCGATGTGGAAGGCCGGACGTTCCCGGTGGAAGTCCGTTACCGGCCGCTTGAAGGCGAGGGCGGCGATACCGACGAAAGCCGGCAAGGCGACCGCACCGTCAACGACGCCATCGTGGCGGCCATCGATGAAATCACCCGCCAGGATCCGCGCGGCGACGTGCTGATGTTCCTGCCCGGCGAGCGCGAGATCCGCGACGCGCACCAGGCGCTGGAACGGCGCAAGTACCGCGAGACCGAAGTGACGCCGCTGTACGCACGGCTGTCCGCGCGCGACCAGGACAAGGTGTTCAACCCGGGCACCAAGCGGCGGCTGGTGCTGGCGACCAATGTGGCTGAAACCTCGTTGACCGTGCCGCGCATCAAGTACGTGGTCGACCCCGGCTACGCGCGGGTCAAACGTTACAGCCCGCGGCAGAAGCTGGACCGGTTGCATATCGAACCTGTTTCGCAGGCCAGCGCTAACCAGCGCAAGGGGCGTTGCGGGCGCATTTCCGATGGCATCTGCTACCGCCTGTATGCCGAAGCCGATTTCCAGTCGCGGCCAGAATTCACCGACCCAGAGATCCGCCGCTCCAGCCTGTCCGGCGTGATCCTGCGCATGCTGTCGCTGGGCCTTGGGCGCATCGAGGATTTCCCGTTCCTGGAACCGCCGGACGAGCGCGCGATCGCTGATGGCTGGCAGCAGCTGGGCGAACTGGGCGCCGTGGACAAAGATCGAAAGTTGACGGCTATCGGCAAACAGATGTCGCGGCTGCCGGTGGACGTGAAGCTGGCGCGCATGCTGGTGGCCGCACAAGGCAACGGATCGCTGCGCGAGATGACGGTGATCGCCTCGTTCCTTGGCATCCAGGATCCGCGCGAACGTCCGCCGGAAGCACGCGAGGCCGCCGACAATGCACACGCGAAATTCGCCGACCCCAAATCCGAGTTCATCGGCATCCTCAAGCTGTGGCAGGCCTATCGCGATGCGCATGAGGAGCTGACCCAGTCGAAACTCCGCGACTGGTGCGAACGCCACTTCCTCGGCTTCCTGCGCATGCGGGAGTGGCGCGAGCTGCATCGTCAGTTGCTGCTGTTGTGCGCCGAGCTGGGTTGGGAGCTCGAAGACAGTTCCACCACAGCAAAGGCGAACGAAGCAACAAAGGCGAGCGAAGTAACCCCCCCTTTGAAAAAGGGGGGCAGGGGGGATTTGCTCTCCGAGCCAAAAGCAAATCCCCCTCAATCCCCCTTTTTCAAAGGGGGAAGGCAAGCGGGGGCCTCTCTTTCCAAGGGAGGCACGCAGCGCACGGATGAAAGTTCTCCTTCCGAGAGTATGAGCATTGCCGCTTACGTCGCGCTCCATCGCGCCCTGCTCGCCGGCCTTCCCACCCAGATTGGCCACAAGACGGAAAAGGGCGATTTTCTGGCCCCGCGCCAGCGCCGCTATCACCTGTTCCCGGGCTCCACTTTGGCGAAGAAGCCACCGGCCTGGGTGCTGAGCGCGACCCTGCTGGATACCGCGCGCGTCTGGGGCATGACCAATGCGGCCATCGAACCGGACTGGGTGATCGCCGAGTTGCCGCATCTGCTGGCGCGCAAGCATTTCGACCCGCACTGGTCTCGCGCGCAGGGCCATGTGCTGGCGTCGGAACAGATCAGCCTGTTCGGGCTGGTGCTGGCGCCGAAGAAGCCTGTGCACTACGGCCGCATCGCACCGGTGGAGGCGCACGATATTTTCGTGCGTCAGGGACTGGTCACGGGCGAGATCAACACGCGCGCCGGATTCGTCGCCGACAACCTGAAGGTGCTGGAACAGGCGCGCGAGGAAGAAGCCAAGCTGCGCCGCGCCGGCATCGTGGCCGATGAGGACTGGCAGGCGCGCTGGTACCTGGATCGCATTCCCGGCGACCTGCATTCGGCCGCTGGTCTGGATGCCTGGTACAAGAAGCTGGCCCCCGAAGCCAGGCGCGCTCTGCACTGGTCGCTGACCGATCTGCTGCCGGGCGAAGGCAGCGAGGAAGATCGCTTTCCGAAATACTTTCCCCTTGGCGATGCGCGTCTGCCGCTGCATTACAAGTTCGAGCCCGGCGCCACCGACGACGGCGTGACCCTGGACGTACCGCTGCACCTTCTCAACGCGCTGGATGGATCTAGGCTGTCGTGGCTGGCTCCAGGATTCATCGGCGAAAAGGCGGCTGAACTGATCCGCAGTTTGCCCAAGGCGATACGCCGCAACTACGTGCCGGCCCCGGACTACGGGCGTGCTTTCGCCGAAGCCTTCCCGCGACCAGGCGCCGATGATATCCGCGGCGAACTGGCACGCTTTCTTACCCGTGCCACGGGCGCGCCGGTTGCGGCGCTGGATTTCGACGAGGCATCGCTCGAGCCGCATCTGCGCATGAACCTGCGGCTCCGCGCCGACGACGGCAAGGTGCTGGCCGAGTCGCGCGACCTGGAGGCCTTGCGTGCGCGCTTCGGCGACCGGGCGGGGCACGCCTTCGCCGCACGCGCAGGTCGCGAGATGGCAGCGCGGGGGTTGCGCGAATTTCCCGTCAATCCGATACCGCTGCAGGTGCCCGGCGAGGCAGGTGTGCCTGCTTATCCAGCTCTGGTGGACGAGGGCGAAAGCGTGGCATTGCGGGTATTCGCCGACCGCGCCGAAGCTGAAAGCGCGCATCCCAAAGGCGTGCGCCGCTTGTTGGATTTCGCTCTAGCGGACAAGGCCAAACAGGCGCGCAAGCAGCTGCCCGTCTCTCCGAAGACCGGCTTGCTGTATGCGGCGATCGAATCGCAGGAGCGGCTGCGGGGCGACCTGGTCGAAGCCGCGCTCAATGCGGTACTGGCCGATGGCCTGGGCGAAATCCGCGACCGCGAAACCTTCGAGCGGCGCCGTGACGAGGCCGCGCGTGGGTTGTTCGCCGAAGCGATGGAGCGGCTGAAGCTGGCCGAGGCCATCCTGGCCGCCGTCGCCGAGCTCAAGCCGCAGCTCGAATCCAAACTCATGGGCTGGGCCAGCGGCAACCTGGACGACCTGCGTCAGCAGCTGTCCTTGCTGGTGCATGCAGGCTTCCTGCGCGAAACCCCGGCCGAGGCGCTGGCCCAGTTTCCGCGTTATCTCAAGGCGATGCGCCTGCGTGCCGAACGCGCGCTGCGCGATCCGACCCGCGATCAAGCCAGAATGCTGGAACTGCGCCCATTCCTGGAAGCATTGGAACAGGCCGCCGCGCGCGGCCGGCAATCCGATCCGGCGTGGCAATCGCTGCGTTGGGACATGGAAGAGTTGCGCGTCTCCCTGTTCGCCCAGGAACTGGGCGCACGTGCGGGTATTTCGCCGAAGAAGATCGCCCAGCGCCTAACGACGCTGGGCTGATGTAGGTCGGGGTTACGGCCCCGACGCGCGTTTTTGGTATCCGACGCCCCACCCATCCTGCAGCATGCGTCGGGGGCGTAGCCCCGACCTACGGATCGCGTTTCCGGTCCGGGACTATTTGACCCGGCGCACCTTGGCGGCGGTGTTGTAGCCCTTGATCCGCATGAACCAGTTGTTGAACATCCCCGGTTTGATGCTGACTGCGGGATCGGTCTTGCGTACACCGGCGAGCGAGGCCGGTTCGATCTGCTCCCACACCTGTCCGTTGGCCAGCGTGTACTGCTTGCCGTTGGCGAAGCCCTTGAACTCGCCGACGATGCTGCTTTCGATGGGTTCGGCTGATCCGAAATCGAAGAAGCCGCGATTCTTTTCCTTCACTTCCTTGCGGCCTTCTTCCTTGGCCGTCTCTACTGCTGTTTCGACGGCTTTGTTCGTTTCCACTGCCACTTTCTGCTGCAGCCAGGCGTTGAGCGCTGCCAGTTCCTGCTTGCTCAGCTTGTCCAGGCCGGCAGCCTTGAATTCCTCAGCGCTCATCTGTTGCTCGACGTTGGCCGTCAACGGCGCTTGTTGGCCCCAGGCGAGTGGCGCGCAAGCGAGCAGCAGCAGTGCGAAAGACAGGCGGAAAGATTTCATGGGCGATTTCGTGGGTGAATGCATGGGGTGTTCCTCCGGGCGCTAGGCCGCTAGTGTAGTCATATCTTCCGCGAAACCTCCTGCCGCGCGCCGTGACTTCCGCTTCATTCCAAACCTGGCTGCAGTCCGGTTCAGCCGATGGCTTGCCACCTGCGATGCGCGCGGCCATGGTCGAGGCCGCACAGACCGATCTGTCGGCCGACATGCCGGACGAATGGCCGGTGCTGGCTGACACCTTGAAAGCGTTGTCGGGCCTGTCGGCGGAAGGCGATGTGCTGGTGGCTGCCTTGCTGTACGGCATGCCGCAGCTGCAGACGGCGCTCAAGGCGCAGTGGTCCACGCAGCCGGGCATCGCCGGACTGGTGGAAGGGCAGAACGCGGCCGCCCAGGTATGGGCCCTGCATGCCGAACGCAGCGTCGGCGGCAACAGCGAAGGCCTGCGCCGCCTGCTGCTGTCCATTGTGCAGGACCTGCGCGTGGTGCCGATCCTGCTGGCCAGACAGCTGGCGCGCATGCGCGCCGCTGCCAAGCTGCCCGCAGCCGAACGGCGACGGCTGGCGCAACTGACCCGTGACATCCATGCGCCCCTGGCCAATCGCCTGGGCATCTGGCAGCTGAAATGGGAACTGGAAGACCTGGCCTTCCGCCACCTGGAACCGGACACCTATCGTCTGCTCGTCCAGCAGCTCGACGAAAAACGCACCGGCCGCGAACGCTACATAGAAGCGGTGAAGACGACGCTGCGCGATGCGCTGGCCGAACACGGCATCGCCGCCGAGATCAGCGGACGACCGAAACACATCTACAGCATCTGGCGGAAGATGCAGAAGAAACAGGTTGCGATGGACGACCTGTACGACCTGCGCGCGGTGCGCGTGGCGGTCGACGATGTCGCTGCGTGCTACGCCGCGCTGGGCGTGGTCCATGCGCTGTGGTTGCCGATACCCAGCGAGTTCGACGACTACATCGCCCGTCCCAAACCCAACGACTACCGTTCGCTGCATACCGCAGTGATCGGTCCGGAAGGCCGCACGCTGGAAGTGCAGATCCGCACGCACGAAATGCATGCGCAGGCCGAACTGGGCGTGGCCGCGCACTGGCGGTACAAGGAAGGAAAAGGCGGCGACAAGGCCTTCGACCGCAAGATCGCGTGGATGCGACAGTTGCTCGAACAGAGCGGCGAAAACGGACGCGAGGAAGGCGCAGGCCTGGCCGGCGAACTTGATGCCCAACTGGCCGAGGAACGGATCTACACGCTGACCCCCAAGGGCGAGGTCATCGATCTGCCACGCGGCGGCACGGTGCTCGACTTCGCGTATCACGTGCACACCATGGTCGGCCATCGCACGCGTGGGGCCAAGGTCAATGGCCGCATCGTGCCGTTGAGCCACCAGCTGCGCAGCGGCGATCGGGTTGAGATCATGACCGCGAAAACCGGCGAACCGCGCCGCGACTGGCTGCTGGCTTCCAACGGATTCCTGGCCAGCGGGCGGGCGCGCGACAAGGTGCGGGCCTGGTTCCACAAACTGGACCGCACCCGCAATGTCCAGGCCGGAAAGGAAGTGCTGGAGAAGGAGTTGAAGCGGCTGGGCCTGCACCACGCCGATCTGGCTCCGATGGCGCGCAAGTTCCACGCCGACAGCATCGACGACCTGTACATACAGGTCGCGCTGGGTGATGTGGGCCCCAGCCAGATCGGCCGCGCCCTGCACGAGGAATCGCGTGCGGCCAGCGAGCCGGCGCCGAATGTTCCGACTCTGCGCACGCCCCGGCGCGCACCCGCCCCGTCGAAATCCAAGTTCACCGTCCAGGGCGTCGGCAATCTGCTGGTGCAGCTGGCGCGCTGCTGCCAGCCACTGCCCGGGGAGCCTATCGCCGGCTACCTGACCCGTGGCCGCGGGGTCACCGTGCATCGCGACAACTGCCCCTCGCTGCTGCGGCTCATGGCCGCCAGTCCGCAGCGCGTGCTGCCGGTGGAGTGGGGTGTTGCCGGCGGCGGCTATGAAGTTGACGTGCAGATCCGCGCGCTGGACCGCAAGGGCCTGCTGAAAGACATCACCACCCTGATCGCGCAGGAAGATGCCAACGTCACCGATATCCAGAGCGACAACCAGCACAGTAGTGGCCGCGTCTTGCTGCGTCTGCGTCTGAAGGTGACCGATTACGGCCAACTGTCGATGCTGCTGGGCAAGCTGGACGCCTTGCCGGGCGTCGAGGAAGCACGACGTTCAGGCTGACTGGTTATCCTGCGGCTGTGACCGGCCAACACGACAAACCGCCTGCGGACAGGATCGAGCCCGTCATCGACTGGCTGCAGGAAGTCAAATTCAGCGATCACGCTGCAAAGCCTGCAAGTCGCGAGCCGGCGCCAAAATGGCGCGATCGGCGGGTATGGCGTTGGGTGGCCGCGATCCTGTTGCTGCTCGCGCTGTCGGTCGTGGTGTTGCGGGAGCCGCTGGCCAACCTGATCTGGCCGGACATGCGCGTGCAGCGTCTCCTCGACGAAGCCGGGCAGGCCCTGGCCGAAGGTCGGCTCAGCGCCGCGGACGGCACCGGCGCACGCCAGCGTTTCGAAGCCGCGCAGGCGCTGGATTCCGATCGCAGCGAAGCACGCGAAGGTCTGGCGCGCGTCGCCACGGCGGCGCTTGCCCAGGCCAGCGATCACACGCGCGCCGGCCGCTTCGAACAGGCCAGACAATCGCTGGCGCTGGCACGCGAACTGCAAGTGCCGCGTGCCGCCGCCGACACGGTTGCCGATCAACTCAGGCAGCGCGAGGCCGCGCATGCCGGAGTGGACGAACTGGCGCAGCAAGCCGACAGCGCACGTGCGGCTGGCGATCTGGACGCTGCACTTGCGCTCTACCAGCGCGTGCTGGCGCTGCAGCCTGGACATAACGTGGCGCTCGAAGGGCGCGAAGACGCACTGGCGGACCTGTTGCAGCAGGCTAAGGAATCCCTGGCGCGCGGCGAACTTGCCCGCAGCGCTGCGCTGATCGCCAGCGCCCGCAACTACGACCCGGGACACGCCGATCTGCCGGAAGTGCAGGCGCTGATGGCGCGCTCGCTCGAAGTGCAGCGCGGCCGGGCCGACCAGCGTTTGCGTCGCGGGCGGCTGGAAGACGCGGTCGCCGGTTACCGGAACGTGTTGTCCGCTTCGCCTCAGGATCCGGCGGCTTTGCAAGGCGTCGATCGCGTAGCCGTTGCCTATGCGCAACGCGCGGTGCGAGCCGCCGCCGATTTCGATTTCGCGGGTGCGAATGCCGCACTGCGTTCCGCGCGCGAGCTGGCACCGGATCTTGCTGCGGTCAGGGAAGCGGAACAATCGCTGCAGCGCGCACGGCAATCGCAGTCGCGCTTGGCCTCTTCATTGCCGTTGACCGAAAGACGCCGTCGCGTGGAGGTGCTGCTCGCCGCCATGGCGCAGGCCGAAGCTCGTGGCGACTGGCTCACCCCGCCCGGCGAAAGCGCCTACGACAAGCTTCGAGCGGCGCAGGCGCTCGCGCCCGATGCGGCGGACGTCAAACGCGCTTCCGCACGACTCATTCCAACAGTCCACGCCTGTTTCGAAGATGAAATGCGCGCCAATCGCGTGCGGCGTGCGCGCAGCTGCTACGACGCCTGGCAGGCACTGGCACCCGCTGATGGCCGTCTGCAGGAATCGCGCCGCCGCCTATCGCTGAAGTGGATTGCAGTAGGCGACGAGCAACTGGGCTCCGGCCAGGTGGAGTTCGCCGCGCAGGCCCTGCGCGAAGCGCGCGAACTGGATGCCAATGCACCAGGGTTGGAGGAATTCGCCTTGCGCGTCCGCAATGCGCAGGCTGGTGGAAACTAACGCTCGCCCTGCTTTTGTAGAGTCGAGCTCGCTCGACTGCTTTCCCTAGGGCGCGAAGAAAATACCGCTAACCACCTCGCGGGCCGCGTCTATCGAGAAATGCCGTTCGACGTTTTCCCTTCCATTGCGCGAAAGCAGTTCCCATAGCGACTGGTCCCCGTAAAGCCGTACCACCGCTTCCGCGAATGTCTCTGCCTCGTCGGCGACCAGCACATCCACTCCGTCCTGAAGATGCATGCCTTCCACCGCGCACGATGTGGCCACCACCGGCTGTCCGTGGGCCATGCTCAGGTTGATCTTGCCCTTGACGCCTGCGCCGAATCGCAGAGGCGCCACTGCGATGCGCATGCCATCCATGGCCGGGGCCAACTCAGGCACGTGGCCGTGCACCAGAATGCCATCCTGCTTCGCCAATGCCTGCACGGCAGCTGTGGGATCGCTGCCGATGCAATGGAAGACCACGTCCGGCAATTGCGCGCGCACCAGTGGGAAAATTTCCTGAGCGAACCACAGCACCCCATCCACGTTAGGCGCATGGCGGAATCCGCCAACGAAGACGAGATCGCGTCGCTCCGCGAACGGCAGACCGCCGTCGCTGGTCTGGTGCAGGTTCGACAGGACTTCGACTTGCGCGGTGGGCGCATCCTGGGCGAGCAGTTGCCGTTCGGTCTGGCTGACCACCAGCACCAGGTCGGCCTTGCCGATCACCGCCAGTTCGCGTTCGCGCGTCCGCAGCGCCGACTTGCGCATCGCCTCGCTGTCGGCCAGTTCGGCGGCCCGCGCTTCGCGCAGGTAATGCAGGTCGATGGTGTCCAGCACTAACCGGGCTTGCGGCGCGTGCCTGCGTGCCAGCGGCAGGATCTTGTCGGCAAGGTAGTAGCGGCAGGCGGCCACCACGGCGAAACGCGAACCATGTTCGGCGAACCAGGCTGGCGTACGCGGCGAAACCGCCGGATGCCAGACCTCGACGCCCAGCGCCCGCAATGCGTCCAGCGCGTGCGTGTCGGGAACATGCTCGGTAGCCAGGAACACCACATGCGCTCCTTCGGCGCACAGCATCCGCATCAGGTTGAAGAGCCGCAGCGAACCGGAATCGCGGTCGGGCTGCGGCACGGCTTCGTCCACAATGAGTATCTGCCGCTGCCGTGCATGCAGTACCGCTGGCGTAGGCGACACGCCAGGCAATGGATGCAGGGCAAGCACGTCGCTCCATTTCTGCTGGAAGGTGGCGCGGTTGCGCACCTGATAGGCCTTGGGGCCGGTGCGGGTGTCGGTGCCCGAGGTCACGCCTTCCAGATGAACCACGCGCGCGGCGGGCTGGTACAGCACGCGCTTGCCGGCGGCACGCACCGCGAACGCCAGATCGGTGTCTTCGTAGTACGCAGGCGCATAGCGCGTATCGAACCCGCCCAGCGAGGCGAACAGCGCGCGCGGTACGGCCAGCGCGGCGCCGGAGCAGTAGTCGGCATCGCGCAGGCTGGCGTAGCGGGGATCTTCCGGCGATTCGAAGCGCCCGTAGTTCCAGGCCGAGCCGTCGGAGAACACCACGCCGCCGGCCTCCTGCAGGCGGCCATCGGGATACAGCAGCTGCGCGCCCACCAGTCCGGCTTCGGGGTGCTGATCGAAGGTGGGCAGCAACGCATCCAGCCAGCCCGGTTGCGGCACGGTGTCGTTATTCAAGAAGACAAGGACTTCGCCACGGGCACGGGCCGCACCATCATTGCACGCGGCAATGAAGCCACCATTGCGGGGGCGGCGGTGGAAATGCAGCCCGGTTATCCGGGGCATTAAGTCCTGAGTCTGGTCGCTGGAGCCATCGTCGATGACCAGGATTTCGCAGGCGGCCAACGGCGGGTGTTCGGCCAAGGCCCGCAGGCAGGCCAGCGTGTGTTCGACCTGGTTGTAGACCGGGATGATCAGGCTGGCGCGAGGCGCGTCGCTGTCCGGGACGGCGAACGGCGTGAAAGGCGCTGGCGCCGGGAAATAGAGCGCCGTGCTCTGCGGCTGCGGTGTGCGTGCGAACTGCCGCCTGACCCTGGCCCAGGTCGCGCGCCAGCCGCGCGCGCGCAGGCTGGCCATGCCCCGGTGGATCAGTCCCTGCGCGCGTTGCCATTGGAAGCGCAGATCGGCCAGGGAGATCGACATTCCGGTGCAACTCCAGCTGAGCGAAAGATGTGCCCGGTCGGTCGCGGCATGGCGCGCTGCGCTAGACTCGGCGGAATCCATATTGTCGCATCCCTGTGCCGCGCTACGACTACGACGACCAAGACGACGACACCGACGATCTCCAGGACGCACCTGTCTGGCGCGCACGGCTGATCACCTGGGCCTTGGCGGCGGTAGGCCTGGGCCTGGGTTTCCTGATTCCCTATACGCTGTACCTGAACCATCAGGTCAGCCAGCGTTTCGGTGCGCTGCAATGGCAGATTCCCACGCGGGTCTACGCGCGGCCGCTGCAACTGGGCGCGGGCCTGGCGATGGACGCGCAGACGCTGAAGACCGAACTGGATGCTGCCGCCTATCGCGATGATGGCGTTGGCCAGCGTCCCGGCACCTACGCGCGCGACGGCGGCCGCTTCACCATTGCCAGTCGCGGTTTCATCGACGTGGACGGCCGGGTAGCGCCGCGACAGCTGCAGGTCTCGCTTTCCGGCGGGCGTGTGGCCAGCGTGCGCGACGCGGCGAAGAAGCAGAACCTGAAGTCGGCTCGGCTGGATCCTGCGCGCATCGCCACGCTGTACGGGCAGAAGCAGGAAGAGCGCCGGCTGGTCCGTTTGGAAGAAGTGCCCGAGCTTCTGGTTACCGGTCTGCAGGCGGTCGAAGATCGCGATTTCAACACCCACCACGGCATCGACCTGAGCGGCATCCTGCGCGCAGTGTGGGTGACTGTGCGTTCGGCCGGCGAGAGCAAGCAGGGCGCCAGCACGCTGACCCAGCAGCTCGCTCGCAGCGGTTTGCTGGGCATCGGCAAGGAAGTCACGGTCAGCCGCAAGTTCAACGAAATCCTGTTCGCCCTGATCCTGGAGGCGCGGTACGACAAGCGCACCATCCTGGAGGCGTACTTGAATCAGGTGTACATGGGCCAGCGCGGCAGCCAGGCCATCCACGGCGTCGCCGCCGCCTCCGAGTTCTGGTTCGGTCGCGAACTCGATTCGCTGACCACCGAGCAGATCGCGTTGCTGATCGGCATCGTCAAGGGGCCGTCGTATTACGATCCGCGCCGCAATCCGCAGCGCGCGCTGGACCGCCGCAATCTGGCTCTGGACAAGCTGCACGAAACCGGCCTGATCGCCGATGCCGAGTGGAAGCGCGCCCTGGCCGCGCCATTGGGCGTGACCAAGACCCCGGGCATGGCTGCGGCCAATCGTTTCCCGGCCTATGTCGATCTGGTGCGCCGGCAGCTGGCGCGCGACTATCCCGAAAGTGCGTTGCAAGGCGCCGGCCTGAGCGTGCTCACCGGCATGTCGCCCTCCGCACAGGCCTATGCCGAAGGCGCGGTGACGCGCACGTTGAAGTCGGTCGAAAACAAGCGGCGCCCACCGCTGCAGGTGGGGCTGGTGCTGACCGACGTGCACGACGGCGAGGTGCTGGCCGTCGTCGGTGGCCGCAATGTGTCCCAGCCGGGATTCAATCGCGCGGTGGAGGCGCAACGTCCGGTGGGCTCGCTGCTCAAACCCTTCGTGTACCTGCTGGCGTTGGCACAACCGGACAAGTATTCGCTGGCCAGTTACGTCGACGATTCGCCGGTCACCGTGCAACTGGGCAAGGGCCGGCGCTGGACGCCGGGCAATTCGGACAACCGCAGCCACGGCTCGGTACGCCTGGTCGATGCGCTGGCGCATTCCTACAACCAGGCCACGGTGCGCATCGGCATGAAGGTCGATCCCGAACGCTTGTCGGGCCTGATCCGCGTGCTGGCCGGAATCAAGTCCGAACCGAATCCATCGCTGATTCTCGGTTCCACCGACCAGAGTCCGTATGCGATGGCGCAGCTGTACCAGTTCCTTGCGTCCGGCGGCGAAATCCAGCCGCTGCATGCCGTGCGCGGCGTGCTCGATCCCAAGGGCAAGCTGCTCAAGCGCTACGACAAGACCCCGGCGCCGGCGCAGGAAGGCGATTCCATCGCCGCGCACCTGATCAGCATCGCCTTGCAACAGGTGGTCAGCAACGGCACCGGCCGCCAGTTGCTGGGTGACGGACTAGGCAGGCTGCAGTCGGCCGGCAAGACCGGCACCAGCAACGACGGGCGCGACAGCTGGTACGCCGGCTATACCGGCGACCATCTGGCGGTGGTATGGATGGGCAACGACCAGAACGAACAGACCGGCCTTTTTGGCGCCACCGGCGCGATGCGCTTGTGGTCGGGCATTTTCTCGCGCTTGCCCAGCGCGCCGCTGAAGGTTTCGGGCAAGGGCCTGGACTGGCAGTGGATCGTCGGCAGCAACGCCACCGATGCCAGTTGCCCGGGCGCACGGCAGATGCCGTTCGTGGCCGGGTTCGCGCCCGAGTACGCCGCCTGTGTGGTCGAACCCCTGCCGGAAGAAGGCACCGACGAGGAAGGCGGCGGCTGGCGCAGCTGGTTCGGACTGGATGGAAAGAAGGAAGAAGCACCCCCGCCGCCAGAGCCCGCGCCGCAGCCTCGATGAGCATGATGTGATCGATAGAACTTGATGAGCATGAAACCGTCGATTCTTTCCACTGCCGTCTGCGTCCTGTTGTTGGCGCTGACTGCCTGCACCAGCACGCCATCCGCGCCCGTTGCCCCGGCCTCGCCGCCCATTCCGACGGTGCCACCCGAGCAGCGTTTCGCCGCCGTGCTCGCCGCGGCCAAGGGCGCCGACGATGATCGCGAACTGGCCGTGCAACCCTTGCGCGATCCCGAAGTACAGGACCTGCGCGAGCGCGCGGCTGCAGCGATCACTGCGCGCAACTACGCTGCCGCCGCAGATGCCCTGAACCAGGCACTGCTGGTCGTGGCCGATGATCCGGCGGTGCTGCAGGAACGCGCTGAAGTCGCACTGTTGCAAGCCGACCACGAACGCGCCGAAACGCTTTCGCGCCGCGCCCTGGATCTGGGCTCGCGCGTGGGCCCGCTGTGCCGTCGTCACTGGGCCACCATAGAACAGTCGCGTCAGGCGCGTGGCCTGACCCAGGATGCTGTATCGGCCCATGCGCAGATCGAAGGCTGCACAGTGGCCGGATTGCAGCGGATGTAGTGGATTCCGCCGCTGCAGGAAGGTGGCGGGCAGGGGGCGTTAAACTTGCATCCATTGGATCATCGATCGATCCGCTCCTCGTAGAGCCGGGCTTGCTCGGCTGCTCCGTGCATCACGCACAAGGCAGCCGAGCAAGCTCGGCTCTACGTAAACCCGCTATTGAATGCTTCGACTCCGCCTGGTTTCCCCCTTCGACAGGCAGCGTCTCTCTCCAGGATTTTTCCGCACCACATGTCCCGACTGGCCGCAGCCACCCAGGAAGCACTGAGCGCAGAAGGCGCGCTGGCTTCGCAGCTCGACAACTTCGTTCCGCGCGACGCCCAGCAGCGTTTGTCCGGGGCGATCGCCGAGGCGTTCGAGAACCGTGCGGTGCTGTTGGCCGAAGCCGGCACCGGCACCGGCAAGACCTTCGCCTATCTGGTGCCTGCATTGCTGTCGGGTTTGAAGACCATCATCTCCACCGGCACGCGCGCGCTGCAGGACCAGCTCTATCACCGCGACCTGCCGCGCGTGCGCAATGCCTTGGGCACCGGCTTGAAATCCGCGTTGTTGAAAGGCCGCGCGAATTACCTGTGCAAATACCGGCTGGAGCAGGCCAAGGGCGAACCTCGCTTCACCACGCGCGAGCAGATCTCCCAGTTCCAGCGCATCGTGTCCTGGGGCGGCCGCACCCAGTTCGGCGACATGGCCGAGCTGGAAGCCTTGCCCGACGATTCGCCACTGCTGCCCATGGTCACGTCCACCAACGACAACTGCCTGGGCACCGATTGCCCGTTCTGGGGCGATTGTTTCGTAGTGCAGGCGCGGCAACGCGCGCAGTCGGCCGACATCGTGGTGGTCAACCATCATTTGCTGCTGGCCGACCTGGCGTTGAAGCAGGAAGGCTTCGGCGAGATCCTGCCCGGCGCGCAGGCCTTCGTCATCGACGAAGCGCATCAGTTGCCGGAACTGGCGGCGAATTTCTTCGGCGAAAGCTTCGGCATGCGTCCTATCCAGGAACTGGCCCGCGACTGTCTGGCCGAGTGCAAGGAAGTCCCCGGTGCACTGGCCACGCTGCAGGTGCCGGTGCGCGCGCTGGAACAGTCGCTGCGCGAACTGCGCGCCGGCATGGAAGGCCTGCCCACGCGCGGCACACGTTTCCGTGCGCTGGCCAAACCGGAAGTGCGCGCGGGGTTCGACGCGTTGACCGAAGCGCTGGCGCAGCTGATCGAAGCCGTAGTGGCGATGGCCGATGCCTCATTGGGCCTGGACGCCTGCGCCTCGCGTGCTAAAGATTCGGCCACGCGCCTGGAACGCTGGCTGGAAGACAGCACCACCTCCGGCGAAACGCAGGTGGTCGATTTCGAAAGTGGCGCGCCGCTGCCGACCAGCGACGTGCTCTGGTACGAACTGACCCAGCGCGGATTCCGCTGCCAGCGCACGCCGCTGGATGTCTCCGGCCCGCTGCGCGAACACCGCGAGAAGTCGCACGCGGCCTGGGTATTCACCTCGGCCACGCTGGCGGTGGGCGGTGACTTCGAGCACATCGCCACACGCCTGGGTCTGGAAGATCCGCAGACACTGCTGCAACCCAGTCCCTTCGACTGGCCCAGACAGGCCCTGTGTTATCTGCCGCAGCATTTGCCAGAACCCAATCATCGCGGTTTCGGCACGGCGCTGATCGCGGCCCTGTACCCAGTGTTGCAGGCCTCCGGCGGCCGAGCGTTCCTGCTGTTCGCCTCGCATCGCGCCTTGCGCGAAGCGGCCGAAACCCTGCGCGATGCGCCCTGGCCGTTGTTCGTGCAGGGCGAAGCGCCGCGCGCGACCTTGCTGGAGCGCTTCCGCGCGTCGGGTAACGGCGTGCTGCTGGGCGCGGCGAGTTTCCGTGAAGGCGTCGACGTGGTCGGCGATGCGCTGTCGGTGGTGGTGATCGACAAGCTGCCGTTCGCCGCGCCTGACGATCCGGTGTTCGAAGCGCGCCTTGAAGCCATCCGCCGCGATGGCGGCAATCCCTTCCGCGACGAACAGCTGCCGCAGGCGGTGATCGCGCTCAAGCAGGGCGTCGGCCGTCTGATCCGCAGCGAGACCGACCGCGGCGTGCTGGTATTGTGCGATCCACGCCTGACCGGCAAACCATACGGAAGAATCTTCCTCGACTCGCTACCGCCTTTCGCGCGTACGCGCGAGGTCGCAGACGTGGAGCGGTTCTTCGGCGTCGAACCTTCTGCGGACGCACCGGCACCGGATATCGAACAGGACTGGTATGAAGCTGCTCGCTTTTGAAACTGCCACCGAGGCTTGCTCCGTCGCCTTGTATCTCGACGGCGAAGTCATCGAACGCCATGAAGTCGCACCGCGCCTGCATGCCGAATATGCATTGCCGTGGGCCGAGGCGTTGCTGGCCGAGGCGGGGATCAAACGGTCGCAACTGGACGCCATCGCACTCAGTCGTGGACCGGGTGCGTTTACTGGTGTGCGCCTGGCTATAGCGCTGGCCCAGGGCATTGCGCTGGCGCTGGACAAGCCGGTGGTGGCGGTGTCCACGCTGCAAGTGATTGCGGCTTCTGCCCCCTCCCTTGCGAAAGCCCCCCAAGGGGACTTCCTTCGGGGCGCAGGGGAGGGTTGGGGAGGGGTTGCGTGGGCTCGCGACAAGCACAACGATGCCGACCTAACCCCCTCCCAACCTCCCCCTGCATTCGCAAGGGGAGGGGCCAAGCAGCGGATCCTGGCCGCCATCGACGCACGCATGGGCGAGGTCTACGTGGGCGCGTTCGAGCGCGATGGCGATGCCTGGCTCGCGCTTTCCAACGAAATAGTCTGCGCGCCGCAGGCTTACACGCTGCCTGACGAAGCGGGTGGCTGGCATGCGGTGGGAACCGGATTCGCCGCAGTCGATGGCGCACTGGCCTCGCACCTGGGCGATCAACTCGTCAGCATCGATGCCACTGTGCTGCCACACGCGGCGGATGTCGCCCGATTGGCGGTCGCCGCTTACGAGCGCGGCGAAGCGGTCGCACCTGAGCGTGTCGAGCCAGCGTACCTGCGCAACAACGTCGCGCTGACGCTGGACGAGCAGAAGGCGTTGCGGGCATCGCGCTGAATCCGGGCTTTCGTGGGAACGGTGTCCTGTCGATTCCGTGATGGCTTTGGATGGCGGCCTAGGTAGTTTCGCGGCGCTTGCGTGGCTTTCTGGGTGCGCGCGTTTTGCTGCCGGTCGCCGGTGCGACGCTTTTGGTCGCTAGAACGCCTTGGTCGCTCAGCTGTTCGAGCCAGGAAAGGGCATCGACGTACGACATGAATTGCTGCAGATAGCCGGGTGACACTTCGCGCATCAGGGTGAGCGAGCGGTGGACCAGACTGCTGGAATTCAGTGGCCCGGCGTTTTCGGGCGAGTGCTCCAGCGAACGCTGCACCTGACTGTTGGCATGTACGCAGGACCAGAGCTTGCGCACGTCATCCAGCATGCCCATTTCCGGAAGGGTGTGGCGCGATGCGGTGTCGGTTGCCGCGTCGCGTGTATTGCGGGCAGCGGCGCGGCGGTTGAGTTCATCGGTCAACTCGCCAAGCATAGTCGATGGTGCGGCGTTGTGGAAGGCGAGTGGATTGACGCGATCAGCGCCCTGTTCGCGCCAGGTATCCAGGATCGCTGAGTCGAATACTGGCCTACTTGGCATCGGATGCCGAAGCTGTCTGCTTCAGTCTCGGGACCGGGGCCATTTCCACACGCCGGTTGCTGGCGCGTCCGGTCTCGTCGGCATTGGAGCCGACCGGTTGCTGGGCGCCGAACGCGGCGGCGAATACCGAATCGGCGGGCACGCCTTCGGCAATCAGGGCGCGGGTCACGGTCAATGCGCGCTGCGCGGAGAGTTCCCAGTTGTCTGCGTATTTGTCGTTGCGGTCGCTGACCTGGCGATTGTCGGTGAAGCCGCTCACCATCAGCGCTTCTTCGCGTGCGCGCAGGTATCCGGTCAACGGGCCGGCCAGGCTCTTGAGCACCTCGCGTCCTTCGGGCTGCAGTTGATCGGAGTTCAACGCGAACAGCACGCTGCCGCGGATGCCGATGCGGCCATCAACCAGGGTAATGCGGCCGGCGGCCAAGGGTCCGGCCAATGCCTGCTCCAGGGTCTGGCGACGCTGTGTCTCGATCTTCCGCTGCGCGATCTCTTCATCCAGCTTCATCTCAAGCTGCAATTGCACGGCGATCACACCCACCAGGATCAGCACGAATGCGCCCAGCAGCACCGACATCAGGTCGCCGAAGGCGGCCCAGACCGGGGCGGAACTGTCTGCATCACCCTCGACCTCAAGATCCATGTCGGTACTCATTACGTGCGGGTTCCTGCCAGGGCGCGAGGTGCGGAAAACTGTTGCATGTCCTCGATGATCTGCTTCTGCGCCAGCATGCTCAGGTCGATGACTTCCCTGGCCTGCGCGACGTAGTAGGCCAGTTGTTCGTCGCTGCGCGCGAGGGATTTCTCCAGCGCGTTTTCGATGCCCTGCAGACGGGTCGCCAGCTTGTCGTTGGAATCGCCGAACACATGCACGGCAGAACTGAAGGCTTCGCCCAGGCTCGCGACTTCCACTGCGCCCACGCTGAGCTGGTCGGCGACCGTGCCCAGTTTGCCGGTTTCCGATTCGATGTGGTCGGTGAAGCGGGTGCCGACGCGATCCAGCAGATCGGCCGAGGTTGCGACCAGCGCGTCGATGGCCGTGCGTTGCTCGGTGGAGGCATGGTTGACCGCCGACAGCAATGTTTCCAGCGTGCCCATCAATTGGGTGCGTTCTTCCAGCAGCGCGGTGTCGCGCACCATGCTGTCGGAGAGCTTCTGGCGCAGCTCGGCGATGACTTCGGCGGCCGCTCTGGGCGCTTCCGACGCAACGTGCATGAGTCGGGAAATCTCGGCGATGGTGTCGCTGGCGTGCGTCTGCGCGCCAGTGGTGATGTCGTTCGCAGTGCGGGCCAGGGTGTCGCAGATTTCCTGTTGCCGGGTGGTCGCGTCTGCGCCCACTTGCGCCCATTCTTCGCGCAGGGCAGCGCTGATCGATGTGAGCGCCGTCGTCCAGGTGGTGAGGCGTTGCTGGTCCTGTTCGGCAAGCGCGGCTTGCAGTTGCGCCTGCGACAGGTCCACGTTGCGCAGCAACGCGGCAGAGTGTTGTTGGAACGTCGCTGAAGCCGCCGTCAGTGCGTCCTGGTTCTGGGTGGTGAGTGTCGCGTTGACTTCCTGCTGTCGCGACAGGGTTTGCGTCCATGCATCGGCCATCTGACCTGCGGTGGCGTCGAGTCGCGTGGAGAAGCCTTCCAGCAAGCTTGTCGAGCGCTGCTCGAAACTGGTGTTGAAATGATCCAGTGCGCTGCGCAGATCCTGGGTGAGCGACTCGTTGGATTGCTGCTGTCCGGTCAGTGCCTGACGCCAGAGATCGGCGACGGCACTGGTGCTGGTTTCAAAGCCGCTGGAAAGTGCCAGCAACTGTTGCTGCACCGCCTTGGTCACGGTGTCGTGCAGCGCCATGGCTTCGCGTGCGACGGCGGCCATGGTGTTTTCCATGACCGGTTTCAGGGCTTCGCTGGCCGCCTGGGCGCTTTCGGCGACGCTGTTCTGCAAGGACTGCTGTACGGAGGCGGCCAGTTGCGTGTAGACGGTTTCGGTACGCTGGTGGAATGCGTCCTGATTGGCAGTCTGTCGCTCGCTTGCGGCTATCGAGTGTTGTTCGAGGGTCGCCATCATCGTTTGCAGCCGATCAACCAGCGCGGGCATCAACTCGGTCTGGCGTTGCAACAGCTTGAAGCTTTCCTCCCGCTGGTAGGCCTGCGAATGAGCGCGCAAGGTGGTCGCGATCTTGGCGTCCAGCGATTGCACTACGCGTAGTCGATCGCGCCGGCACAGTGCAGACAGCAGGCCCAGCATCGCCGAGGTGGCCACGCCGGCGATGGAGGTGCCGAACGCGAAGCCGAGTCCCTTGACCGGTGCGGCCAGCGAATCGCGGATGGCCTGCAGGTCGGTGGCGGTTTCCAGCGCCAGGCCGGTGCCGCGCAGCATGGCCATCATGCCCAGCAGCGTGCCGAGCATGCCGAGCAGCACCAGCAGTCCGACGAGGTAAGGCGTCAACGCCGGTCCCGGCAGTGCGACGCGCTGGCCTTCGATACGCAGACGCGTGGCATTGCGCAGGGAAGGGTCCAGTGGGGCCAACCATTCCTCCAGGCTGGTCGGTGGCGCGGACAACCCGGCGACGCTGCGTTCCAGCGTGAAGGTGGCCTGACGATAACGCAGCAGTTCCAACCCGCCGACCGTGTAGCCGGCGCCGATCAGCAGTGTGACCACCAGCGCCAGCGGGTTCGATCCCAGATAACCGGTGCCGATCCAGCACACAACGGCCAGGCCGAGAATGAAAACAGCAGCATCAAGCAAGTGTCTGAACATGACATCCCTGTGGGTGATTGCGAAGCGCTGCGAGCAGGGCGTCGATGGGTAAGAAACGCAGGTCCAGCTCGGCGAGCAACACGCCTTGCATGTCCCTGCGGAAAGCCTCCAGCCAAGCGGTTGGGGCGTTGTCCCGGGCCGCTTGCTGCAGACGTTCGAAGTGTTCGCCGAGCAAGGCGGGTACGGCGGCCAGCAGTTTGTGTTCGCGCGGGCTCAGCACGCCCTCCATCATCGCGTCCACTTCGGCCAGCCGTGCCATCTCTGCCGAGGTGCCGGCCAGTCGGTCGCGCAGCTGCCCACGCAGTTTTCCGGTGGCGGTCTGCATGGCCCGCTGCATGGCCAGGTAGTGCTGGTGGAAGGCGGTGTAATCGACGGCTGCAGGCGCGTCGGACACTTCATCGGGCGCGCCTGGGTCGGCCATCGCACTGCCGCTGGCAATGGTGTTGGCCAGCGCAGCGCGCGTGCGGGTACAGGCTGCGTCCTCCTCGCTTCCGAAGAAGGCCCCGGCGGTGTCCAGCACAGGCGGGTTGCCGTCCAGCGCCCTGGACAATGCGACCGCACGGGTCCAGTCGATCCACTGGCTCAAGCGGTCCGATGGCGTGGTCTGCAGAGGCGGAACGTCAACGTCGGTGAGACGTGCGAGCAGGCGAATGAACGTCGGGCCACGGACCGGTGCCCGTTGTGAAGCTTCCAAGATGGTTACAGGCCCTAAAAAACGACCATTTTACAGTCCAAGGGATGGTGCCGGCCGTCTAATGTGCCAGCGAATGGTTAACAGGCTCTAGTCATCCCGCACCTCACCGCCTGGCAGGAACTGCCAAGTGCGGGTGACGTGGAGGATGTCGATGTTCTCGTCGGTCTGTGGCAGCGGCGGGAACGGCGCCGACAACTGCACGATGCGCAACGCGGTCGAATCCAGCAGCGGGATGCCGCTGGACTGGATGATGCGGCTGTTTTCCACCGAGCCATCGCGGCGCACGGCCACGCTGATCACCAACTGGCCCTTGAGCCGCTTGCGCCGCGCTTCGTCCGGGTAGTTGAGGTTGCCCACGCGCTCGGCGCGGTCCACCCAGGCGCGCAGGTAGTTGGCGTAGACATATTCCTTGGTGCTGGCCGAGACGAACTTGCGCTTGGGCCGCTTGGCATACAGCTCCGAGCGCAGGTGGATTTCGGCGGCCAGGCGCGCCATCTCCGCATCGCGGTCGATCTTGAGGTCGCCGCGCGGCAGTTCGGGCTGGTCGGGTTCGAGCCGGGACTCGGCGGGCGGTACCTGCGTCTCGCCACGCGTGGAGGTAACCACCCGGGCTTCGGGCGGTGGTGCCACGTCAGGCGATTGCGCACGCAGGGGCTGCGGTGCGATGCCGGTCTGGGTCTGCGGCACCCAGCCGGCCTGGCTGTCGCGTGGCCGTTGCGATTTGTCGCGGTCGCCACCGCCCTGCTGGTTGGCGGCGGCCAGGAAATCGGCCTGCTTGGGCGTCAGCGGGGTCTGGGTCTGGCTGAGGATGACGTCCAGCGTTGGCACCACCGGCGCCGCATCGTCCAGCGCGAACCCCAAGCCCAGCACCAGCATGCCGTGCACGATCAGCGACAGGGCCAGGGTGGCGGTGAGGCGTTCGTTGGCGCCGATCTTGGGTGGGGGGAGGGCGGCGGCCATGGAATCTAAAGCCCCTCTCCCAGCGGGAGAGGGGTGAGGGTGCGGCGGAGCGTGGATGTTGAAAGAGCCTCTGCAGTCCAGCGCTCGCTGCTTCGCCGTACCCTCATCCGCCCTTCGGGCACCTTCTCCCGAGGGGAGAAGGGAAGCAGTCCGGCACCGCCTTTTCCATCAACCATCGCCAACTCGCCGCTCGATCGCATCAAACAACACCCCCGCAATATTCAACCCGAACTGCGCATCCAGTTCGCGCACGCAGGTGGGGCTGGTGACGTTGACCTCTGTCAGGTAGTCGCCGATCACGTCCAGGCCCACGAACAGCATGCCGCGGCGCTTCATCTCCGGCGCCACCTGGGTGGCGATCCAGCGGTCGCGTTCGGAGATCGGGCGACCCTCGCCGCGGCCGCCAGCGGCCAGGTTGCCGCGGAATTCATCGCCCTGCGGAATGCGGGCCAGCACGTAATCCACCGGCACGCCGTCAACCAGCAGCACGCGCTTGTCGCCGTCCTTGATACCGGGAATGAAGCGTTGCGCCAGGGTCAGGTTGCCATCGCCTACCAGCGTTTCCAGGATTACGTTCAAGTTGGCATCGCCCGCGCGGGCGCGGAAGATCGAGCGCCCGCCCATGCCATCAAGCGGCTTCAGCACAGCTTCGCCATGTTCGGCCACGAAGGCCTTGAGGGCGGCCGGGTCGCGGCTGACCAGAGTTGGCGGGCAGCACTGCGGGAACAGCAGGGCGGCCAGTTTCTCGTTGAAATCGCGCAGGCCCTGCGGGTCGTTGACCACCAGTGCGCCCGCGTTCTGGGCGATGCTGAGGATGTGGGTGTCGTAGAGGAACTGGTCGTCGAAGGGCGGGTCCTTGCGCATCAGCACCACCTGGCCCCGGCCGAAGGCGAGTTCGGCGGCGTCGCCCAGGGTGAACCAGCCGGCTTTGTCATCCTTCACCGTCAGCGGCGAGACCCGCGCGACCGCCTTGCCGTCGCGCAATGACAGGCCACCTGGCTCTACATAGTGCAGGCGGTGGCCGCGGCGCTGGGCTTCCAGCAGCATGGCGAAAGTGGTGTCCTTGGCGATCTTGATCGACCCGATGGGGTCCATCACCACGATGACATCGAGCGACATAACAGGCCTGTTCCGGGGTTTTTGCAGTCCGCGATGTTAGCAGGCGCAAAATGCGACGAAGTTCGCATCACGGCATTCAGCTTTCCCCCGACTTGAGGCGCAGCTTGACAGTCCGTGCGGGTGCTGGGATATAAGATGCTTCGCAGCGGTGCCGCTCAAGAAGCGCCGCGCTTGGGGAAAATGGCAAATGACAGAACAACAAAACCCGGCCGGGGGGTTCAGCGGCCTCCGGGTGATGGTGATTGACGATTCGAAAACCATTCGCCGCACGGCTGAAACCCTGCTCAAGCGGGAAGGCTGCGAGGTGGTGACGGCGACGGACGGTTTCGAGGCCCTGGCCAAGATTGCCGACCAGCAGCCGCAGATCATCTTCGTGGACATCATGATGCCGCGCCTGGACGGCTATCAGACCTGCGCGTTGATCAAGAACAACCAGGTCTTCAAGAGCACGCCGGTGATCATGCTGTCCTCCAAGGACGGCCTGTTCGACAAGGCGCGCGGCCGCATCGTCGGCTCCGAGCAATACCTGACCAAGCCTTTCACCCGCGAAGAGCTGCTCGACGCGATTCGCACCCATGTCGGCTGACGGAGAGGGGACGACGCCATGAGCCGCACTCCCTTCGACATCCTGGCCGAGTACGAGCGCCGCAGCCTGGCCCACGCCGTAGTCCTGCCGGCGCGCGAAGCAATGGCCGACCAGTGGCGCGGCGTCGGTTATCGCGTCGGCCAGCGCCGTCTGGTCTCCGGCTTCGAGGACGTGGTCGAAATCGTGCCCATTCCGCCGACCACGCCGGTTCCCGGCGCGCAGCCGTGGCTGCTGGGCATCGGCAACCTGCGCGGCAACCTGTTCCCGGTGATCGACCTCAAGCATTTCCTGGAAGGCGAACGCACCGTGCTGCAGGAAGGCCAGCGCGTCCTGGTGGTGCGTCAGGCCGGCGGCGACGTGGCGCTGACCATCGACGAGCTCTTCGGCCAGCGCAGTTTCAGTGAAGACCAGAGCGTCGAGCCCGGCGCATTGGCGGAAGGGCGTTACGGGCATTTCGTGGATCGGGCGTTCCGCGGCGACGAGCATGACTGGGGAGTCTTCGCATTGTCGCTGTTGGCGCGTACACCTGAGTTCCGTCAGGCCGCGCTTTAACCAGGCGTCGCAAGGCGGAAGTTTTCAGGGTCGTTGGAAACGACCCGTAGGCAGCCACCAGGAGCGTGGCGAGACGTATCCGGCTTGTAGCGGAAGGGCCTGAAGCCCGTGCCACTGCCGGAGACCCGCAACGCACGGGGTGTGTGCTGCGGGTTGATCGAATCAGCGCTGCACTTTGTCCACACCAGGGGTTTGAAAGATGAGTACTGCACCGGATTCTCCCAAAGCCAGCAAACTCGGCAGTTTGGGAAGCAGCTTCTGGCTGGTCCTGCTGGCGTTGTCGGTGATCCTGTTCGGTGCCAACACCGGCGTGGCCACCTACGAAGGCAGCCGCCTGTCGGGCGCCGGAACCGGCGCGGCCGACTTGCAGGTGTTGTCGCAGCAGCTCGCCAACCAGGGCCGCGAAGCGGTCGAGGGCAATGCCGAAGCATTCAAATCCTTCAAGGCCACCCGATCGCGGATCGATTCCACGGTCGGCACCCTGCGCAGCCGCTTCGGTGGCGAAGGCGCGGTTACCGGCGCGCTCAGCCGGCTCGAAGCCACCTGGGCGCCATTGAGCAAGAGTGCCGCGCAGCTGGAGAGCAGCGAGCCGGCGGTACTGGCCCTGGCCGGCAACGCCAACCGTTTCACCAATCAGGTGCCGCAACTGCAGGCGCAGTTGAACGAAGTGGTGCGCGCCATGTCCGCCAGCGGCGCGCCTTCGTCGCAGATCTACAACGCGCTGCAGCAGGTGGTGGTCGCGGGCACCATGGCCCGCCGCGTGACGGAAATGCGCGCGGGCGGCAGCGGTGCCGCGATGGCCGGCGATGCGCTGGCGCGCGACTCGGTGGTGTTCGGCCAGGTGCTCGAAGGCCTGCGCAACGGTAACGAAAGCCTGGGCATCGCCCCGCTGCGCAATGCCGGCGCGCTGTCGGCGCTGGACCAGTCGCAGGCATTGTGGGCGACGATGAAGAAGGACCTGGACGCCATCACCGGCAGTTCCAAGGCGTTGTTCGCCGCGCAGTCCGCTGCTGCCGCCATCACAGATGGCTCGGGCAAGATGCTGGAAGACAGCAAGAAACTGTTCGATGCGTTCTCTGCCTTCGGTTCGGTGCGCGACACGCGCCTGTTCCCCAATTTCTGGCTCGGCATCGTGTCGGGTATCGTGGCCCTGGTGTCGATCATCGGCTTGCTCTGGTCGTTGTACCGCAGCCGGCAGCGCGAGCAGGAAACGCGCTACCAGACCCAGGTTGAATACAACAGCCGGAACCAGCAGGCCATCATGCGGTTGCTGGACGAAATCAGCTCGCTGGGTGAGGGCGACCTGACGGTGAAGGCGACGGTGACCGAGGACATGACCGGCGCGATTGCAGACGCCATCAACTACGCGGTCGATGAGCTGCGCAACCTGGTCACCACCATCAATGACACCACCGTGCAGGTGGCCGCCTCCACTCAGGAAACCCAGGCCACTGCGCTGCAACTGGCCGAAGCGGCCGGCCACCAGTCCGACCAGATCAACAGCGCCTCCGAGCGCATCAACGAAATCGCGATCAGCATCGACCAGGTGTCGCGCAACTCCACCGAGTCGGCCGAAGTGGCGCAGCGTTCGGTGCAGATCGCTACCGAGGGTGCGGGCGTGGTGCGGGAAACGATCCGCGGCATGGACCAGATCCGCGACCAGATCCAGGAAACCTCCAAGCGCATCAAGCGTCTGGGCGAATCCTCGCAGGAGATCGGATCGGTGGTGGAACTGATCAACGACATTTCCGAACAGACCAACATCCTGGCGCTCAACGCGGCCGTGCAGGCGGCTTCGGCCGGTGAAGCGGGCCGCGGTTTCGCCGTGGTGGCCGACGAAGTGCAACGCCTCGCCGAACGCACCTCCGGCGCGACCCGGCGCATCGAATCGCTGGTCCAGACCATTCAGGCCGATACCAACGAAGCGGTCAGCTCGATGGAGCAGACCACCTCGGAAGTGGTCTCCGGCGCGCGACTGGCCGAGGACGCGGGCACGGCGCTGGGCGAGATCGAGCGCGTGTCGAACGATCTCAACGAACTCATCAAGAGCATTTCCGGCGCAGCGCAGAAGCAGTCGGCTGCAGCGACCGACATCACCCAGACCATGGGCGTGATCCGTCAGATCACCTCTCAGACTTCGCTGGGCGCGGGCCAGACCGCCGAGTCCATCGGCCATCTGACCGAGTTGTCGGCCGAGCTGCGTCGCTCGGTCGCCGACTTCAAGTTGCCGGGCTGAGGTCAGGAAGGACACGAATGGAAGTCAGTAATCACCTAGCATCACAGGCGCAAGGCATGCGCGTCGTCCTCGCAGGGGCGGGCCGATGAGCGCGCTACGCGATGCCATGAGCCACGCCGTGCTGGGCTGGGTCAAGCCGGAGCTGGACGAAACGCTGCGCCTTGCGCGCGCCGAGGTCGAATTCTTCGTCGAGCAACCCACCGACACCTCGCGCATGCATTTCTGCGCCGGCTACCTGCATCAGGTGCAGGGCACCTTGCGCATGGTCGAGCTGTATGCGCCGGCCATGGTTGCCGAGGAGCTGGAACTGCTGGCGCGCGCGCTGCAGGAAAGCACCGCCATCGACCGCGACGAAGCCTGCGGCACCTTGATGCGCGGCACGGTGTTGTTGCCCGATTATCTGGAGCGCCTGCAAAGCGGTCATCGCGATATTCCCATCGTGCTGCTGCCGCTGCTCAACGACATCCGTGCCGCGCGTGGCGCGCCCGGGTTGAGCGAGAGCGTGCTGTTCGCGCCCGACCTGGAGCAACCGCTGCCGCAGGACGTGCCGTTGCCCGAAGTGCTGCCGTGGCAGGCGCGCCAGACGCGCATCGCCGAAGCACAGGAACAACTGGATCAGGCGCTGGCCGCCTGGCCCGAAGACGGCGACGCGGACCCCTCTGCGCTGTCCATGGCGGTCAACCGTCTGCTGGAAAGTGTCGAGCACATCGCCACGCGGCGCATGCTCTGGGTCGCCTCGTCGGTGGCCGATGCCTTGCGTGATGGCGCGCTCTCGTCCACGCCGGCATTGCGCCAGGCCTACGTCGGCGTCAGTCGCGCGGTGCGCGCTTCGCAGCAGGAAGGTGCCACCGGCAATGCTGCGCACAGCCAGGAACCGACCCGCCAGCTGCTTTACCTGGTGTCGCAGTCGGCCGCGCCGCACGCCGGCCTGGACCAGCTGCGCGAAGCCTTCGCGCTTGACAGCGAATCGCCTACCGAAGCCGAGCTGGATCACGCACGCGGCAGTATCAGCGGGCGCAACCGTGCGCTGCTCGATACGGTGGGCGGCGCGGTCAAGGAAGAACTGTTGCGCATCAAGGATGCGCTGGACCTGCATCTGCGTACCGGTGCCGAGGTTTCGGCCTTGCAGACCCAGGCCGACGAACTGGGCAACGTAGCCGACACCCTGGGCATGATGGGCCTGGGCGTGGCCCGCGGCGTGGTCGTGCAGCAACGCGACGCCCTGCGCGAAATGGTGCAGGGCACGCGCATCGCTGATGAAGGCGCGCTGCTGGATATCGCCGGCGCATTGCTCTACGTGGACGCCTCGCTGGATGATCAGGTGACCCGTTTGGGCGAAGCGGCGGTCGGTAACGAAGAGCCGGCCAGTTCCGAGTCGCAGCGCACTGTCGAGGTGCTGGCGCAGGAAGCCATCCACAATTTCGCCGCCGCGCGCGAAGGCTTTGTGGCCTTCATCGAGACCAACTGGGATCACGCCGAGCTGGCACAGGTACCGCGACTGCTGTCCGAAGTGGCGGGCGCCTTGCGCATGCTCGAACTGCCCGAGCCGGCCGATTATCTGATCGGCGTGCGCCAGTACGTGGCGATCGAACTGATCGGCAAGCGCCGTGTGCCGGGCGGCCAGCAGCTGGACACGCTGGCCGACGCCATGGCCAGCCTGGAGTACTACCTGGAAGCGCTGCGCGAGCGACGCCCCAACCGCGACGAGATCCTGGACATCACCCGCAGCAGCCTGGAAGCGCTGCGTTACTGGCCGTTGCCGGACGAAACGTCCGCGACGCCGGAAGAAGCAGTGTTCGAAACCGTCGAAGTGCCTGCAGTCGCCATTGAGGAAGACGATCCGCAGGGCGAGGTCATCACGTTCGAACTGGTGGACACCGAAGAGGCAATCGATCACGCCGATTTCGCCGCCGTGGCGGTCGACGAAGACGAACCTGCCTTGCCGACGTCGCTGGATACCGAAACGCTGGAAGCGCTGGAAGTCGAAGAGGCATTGCAAGCCCTGGAAGCCGAAGCCGCGACGCTACCAGTCGACGATGCAGCGTCGTTCGTCGATGAAATGCCGACCATCGCTTCGCCCGAGCCGGTGCCGACGGCTGCCGCCGCGCCCGGTATCGGCGGCTTCGAGAGTGTGGCCGCCGACATCGACGACGACATACGCGAAGTCTTCCTGGAAGAGTTCGACGAAGAGATCGTCAACCTGGGCCAGATGCTGCCAGTCTGGAAAGCCGCGCCGGACAATATGGAGCGTCTGCGTTCCATCCGCCGCGTCTTCCACACCCTCAAGGGCAGCGGCCGACTGGTCGGCGCGCAGATGCTGGGCGAGTTCAGCTGGAAAGTCGAGAACATGCTCAACCGCGTGCTCGACGGCTCACGCCCACACAGTGCTGCGGTTATCGCGCTGCTGGAACACGCCACGCAGGTTCTGCCGCAACTCAACGCAGCGCTGCGTGGTCAGGGGTCGGTGACTGCGGACCTGGCGGGTCTGCAGAATCTCAGCGACCGCATCGCCGCAGGCGAAGAGGCGTTCTACAGCGCGTCGTCGGCCGCCGTCGTCGAGGAAGCGGACCAAGTCCTCGCAAGCAGCGAAGTTCCCACGTTCGCGCCGGAAACCGAAGGCACTCTGGCTTCGGTTGATGGCGTGCTGCGCGAGATTCTCGAAACCGAGGTCGCCACCCATCTGGATACGGTGGACCAATGGCTGGCCCAGGCGCAGCCGGGTACGACGCTCGCGGACGAGTCGCTGTTGCGTGCGTTCCACACCATGAATGGTGCGTTCGCGATGGCGGACGTCCCCGAAATCACCGAAGTAACCGGCGCGGCCGAACAGTATGTGAAGCGGCTCTGGTCGGCCAAGGAAGCGGTGTCGGGCGAAGGCGTGATCGCGCTGGCCGACAGTGTGCAGGCGATCCGTCGCAGCATCGCCGCGTTGCAGGCGCCATCGCCGCGTATCCCGGTGTTCGCAATGCTCTCCGCACAACTCCAGCGCCTGCGCGACAGCCTGCCCGAAGCGCGTCCGACGGCCGTCATCGTGGGCGATTCCGCGCAGGGCACCTATACCGAAACGATGCCGGGCATCGAGCCGCCGGCTGCGCTGGACGACGTCGAATTGTCGGTGCACGACCTGTCCGCCTATTTTGGCGATGGAATCCGTACTCCAAGCGAAACGCCAGCCGATACGCCGGTGAGCGAAACGCAGGAAGCGACCACGGCGCTCGATGAGTCTGTGGTTGTTCCTGCCACGGAACCGGGAGCCGATTCGTCAACCACGGTCACTTTCTACGACATGGATCTGACCTATGTCGGTCTGCCGGTGAAGCCGGCGGCCGAGACGGCGGAGACCGTCAATTCGGAGGCGTTCGAGTCTCCGGACACTGCGCTTGTCGATGCAGCAGACGATTCGGAGTCGGTGCTCGACACCACGGCCGAAACCTTGATGGTCGAGGAAGCGAACGAAGAAACTGTTGCCGAAGAAGTTTCGGACCAGGAGATGACTCTGGAGGAGACCACACTCGAGGAGATCGTTCTCGAAGAGGTCGTGCCGGAAGAGCCTGCGGTCGAAACGCCGGAGTTCGAAGCGCCGCTGGAAGCCTCCGTCGAAATGCTGGTTGAACCCGCTGCCGAGAGTTCCGAGGCTGAAATCTCCGAAGCCGCACCGCAGGATTCCGAAGTGCACGTCGAGACCGCTGAAGAAACGGCAGTCGAACAGGACGCCGCGCCGGAAGACAGGAGCGAGGAAGTGGCAACCGAGACGGCGAGTGCCGAATCCACGTTGACCGAAGCGGTGGAAGAAGTATTTGAAGAATCAGTCACAGACAACGTCGAACCCCCGAGCGACGCCGAGCCGGAACATCCGGTGTTGGAGGAAACGGTGGAAGAGACGATGGATGAGGTAGCCGGCGAGCCTGACGATTCCGTTGAATCTACCGGACACGAAACCGGCGGCTTGCCGGGCGACGCCAACGCGGTAGAGGAAAGCGGGGACGTTGATTCGACGGTCGCCCCGATGCTGGCCGACGACGCCCTGGACTTCACCGAACTGGATCGCGATCTGGTCGATATCTTCGTCGAGGAAGGCAACGACCTGCTCGACCATTCCGATGGCCTGCTGGCCATACTGCGCGAGACCCCGGACGACCGCACCCAGGTCACCGGCCTGCAGCGCGACCTGCACACCATCAAGGGTGGCGCGCGCATGGCGGGCATCAACGCCATCGGCGATCTGGCGCATGCCATCGAATCGCTGCTGGAGCAGGTGGCCGCGCAGCGCATCGATCTGGACGGCGACAGCGTGCGTCTGCTGGAGCGCGGCTTCGATGGCCTGCACGGGCTGGTCGCCCGCGTGGGTGCGCATCGCAAGGTGGCGATGCCGGACGATCTCATCGCCGAATTCGAATCGCGCGCCACGCCGGAAGCTGCGCCGGTCGACAGCGTTGACGCATCCCAACCCGTCGCCGCTCCCGTCGTCCTGGCCCCGTTGTCGGCGCCGCTGGAAGCGGTCTTCGCCGGTGATGATGAAAGCACGCCCACCTCCACCCAGGAACAGGTCCGCGTCCGCGCCGACCTGCTCGACCGTCTGGTCAACCATGCCGGTGAAGTCGCGATCTACCGTTCGCGTCTGGAACAGCAGTTGGGCGCGTTCCGTGGCGCCATGTCCGAGCTGGACCGCACCAATACGCGTCTGCACGACCAGCTGCGTCGCCTGGACCTGGAAACCGAAGCGCAGATCGTCGCCCGTTACCAGCGCGAACAGGACAAGCGCGACCCGACCTTCGATCCGCTCGAGCTGGACCGCTTCTCCACCCTGCAGCAGTTGAGCCGCGGTTTGGCCGAATCGGCCGCCGACATCACCGGCTTGCAAGGCGTGCTCGACGATCTGGCGCGGCAATACGACAGCCTGCTGCAACAGCAGTCGCGCGTGAGTTCCGAGTTGCAGGACGGGCTGATGCGCGCGCGCATGGTGCCGTTCGACGGTCTGGTGCCGCGTCTGCGCCGTGTGCTGCGACAGGCGGCCACCGACACCGGCAAGCAGGTCAAGCTGCAGCTGGACGGCGCGCACGGCGAACTCGACCGCAACGTGCTGGAACGCATGACCGCGCCGCTGGAGCATCTGCTGCGCAACGCGGTGGCGCACGGCCTGGAATCGCCGAAGCAACGCCGCAAGCAGAACAAGCCCGAGGAAGGCACGGTGCAGATCGCACTGCGCCGCGAAGGCGCGGAAATGGTGTTCCAGGTGTCCGACGATGGCGCGGGCATCGACCACGCCGCGATCCGCCGCCGCGGCATACAGCGCGGCATGATCCAGGCCGACGCGCAGCTCAGCGACAGCGATCTGGAACGCCTGATCCTGGAGCCGGGCTTCAGTACCTCCGAAAGCATCAGTCAGTTGGCCGGCCGCGGCGTGGGCATGGACGTGGTCTACAACGAAGTCCGCCAGCTCGGCGGTTCGCTGGAAATCGCTTCGCAATCCGGCAAGGGCACCGTGTTCACCCTGCGCCTGCCGCAGACGCTGGCGGTCACCCAGGCGGTGTTCGTGCAGATCGGCGAAACCCAGTTCGCGGTGCCGGTGGCGGCCGTGGGTGGGGTGGGCCGCATCTCGCGCGACCGTTTCGAAACCGCGGGCGCGGTCTACGTCTACAGCGGCGAAGAGTATGTGCTGCACGACCTGGGCGCGTTGATCGGCCAGCCGCCAGCACGCGCCGAAGGCCAGCCGCAGGTGCCGTTGCTGCTGATCCGCGCCGGCGACCTGCGCGCCGCCGTGGCCGTGGACCAGGTGTTGGGCAACCGCGAGATCGTGGTCAAGCCGGTCGGTCCGCAGATCGCCTCGGTCCCCGGCATCTACGGCGCCACGATCACCGGCGATGGCCGCATCGTGGTGATCCTGGACGTCGCGCCGCTGGTTCGCCGTCATATCCAGCAGCCCAACCTGTTCGTCAGCGAAGCGCCGGCGGCCGAAGAGCGCCGTGTGCCGCTGGTGATGGTGGTCGACGACTCGCTGACCATGCGCAAGGTCACCGGCCGTGTGCTGGAGCGCCACAACTTCGAAGTCACTGTCGCGCGCGACGGCGTCGAAGCGCTGGAGCGCCTGGAAGAACGCGTGCCCGACCTGATGCTGCTGGACATCGAAATGCCGCGCATGGACGGCTACGAGCTGGCCACGGCGATGAAGGCCGACCCGCGCTTCAAGGACGTGCCGATCGTCATGATCACCTCGCGTACCGGCGACAAGCATCGCCAGCGCGCGCTCGAGATCGGCGTCCAGCGCTACATGGGCAAGCCGTATCAGGAACTGGATTTGATGCGTAACGTCTACGACTTGCTGGGGATCGCACGTGTCCGCGAATGATCCTGGCTGGGCAAACACTCCTGGCAAGCGCGTCGCGTTGCTGGCACGACCCGGGGCCGCACGCGAACACCTGCGGCTTGCACTGCATGAAGCCGGCGCGGAGATCGTGATCGAGGACGATCCCAACACGCTGGACGGACAGACCCTGGTCGATGCCGCGCCGCAAGTGGTGCTGGTGGCGCTGGACGCAGCCATCGAAGAGAGTCTTTCGCGTTTCGACGGCGTGCTGCACGACCCGGCGGTGGCGGTGATCTTCGACGAAGCCGATCTGGCAGCGCGTCGTGAGGGTTGGGAAGCCAAACGCTGGGCACGTCATCTCTCGGCGAAGCTGAACGGTCACGCCGATGTGTTGCCGCCTGGCGGCGAAATCGACGACAGCCGTCCCGAACCCGGATTGCCAACCACTCCCGCGCAGATTCATGCCGATGCGGGCATCGAGCCGCATGTGGAGGAAGCGCAAGGCCTGGCGTTCGAGCTTCCACGCGGCGGCCTGGAGCTGGTCCAGGAAGAGGAAGTGGGATCGGATCAGTCCTTCGATCCGGAGAACTGGCAGCCCGCCGCAGCGCCTCAGCACGATGGCGAGTTGAACCATGGCTTCGGCGAAGACATCGAAGCAGCGCCTGCGCGTTCCGAACCGCCACCGCTGCCTGTAAGGGAAAGCGTTACCCCGGCACCGGTCAAGACAAGCGGCCTGACCCTGGAACTCGAATCCATCCATAGCCACGAAGGTGGCCCGGCCGTGCGCGGCGCGGCCTTGCTGTTCGCCGGCATCGGTGGTCCCGACGCGGTGCGCAAGGTGTTGGCCGATCTGCCGCCGGACCTGTCGCGGCCGGTGCTGGTGCAGCTGCGGCTGGACGGCGGCCGTTACGACAACCTGGTCAAGCAGATGGAACGCGTTTCCGCACTGCCGGTGCTGCTGGCCAAGGCTGGCGAGCCCGTCAATCCGGCGCATGTCTATGTGCTTCCAAACGATGTCGCAGTGAACGTGACCGACGGTGTGGTGTCCTTCGGCGAAGGCGACCTGCAGGTGGACACCCTGATCGCGTCGCTGCCTCCTTCCGACAGCGCGGTCCTGCTGTTGAGCGGCAGCGATCCGGCACAGGTCGAAGCCGCCATGACCCTGGCCGCGCAGGGCGGCCTGGCCGCGGGCCAGTCGCCACAGGGCTGCTACGACCCGGCTGCGTCCAAGGCATTGGCCGCACGTGGTGGCGTGGTCGCCACTCCGGCCGAGCTCGCGACCCACCTGGCATCGCACTGGCCTGATTGATTCCGCTGACCGACTCCACCAGTCAACTCCACCGATCGACCGACTGCACCGCAACGTATTCAAGGAAAGCTGATGGCGAGTTCCAACGACGAAATCCGAGGCGTACTGGTGCAGGTAGGCGACGAACGCCTGTTGCTGCCCAATGCGACGGTGGCCGAAGTGCTGTCCCGGGTGCCGGTGGAAGCCATCGCCAACGCACCGGTGTGGTTGTCCGGACAGATTCTGTGGCACGGCTGGCAGGTGCCCGTGGTGTCGTTGACCCAGCTGACCGGCCAGGGCCAGGAAAAAGTCGCTACCAACAGCAAGATCATCGTGCTCAAGTCGCTCAGCGGCGTGGAGTCGTTGCCTTATTTCGCGTTGTTGACCCAGTCCTTCCCGCGACTGGTCTCGGTACCGCGCGACGGCCTGCTTGCCGACGCAACCGAAGATGCGCTGCCGCCCGGTGTGCAGATGCGCGTGCTGTTGGGCGACGAAGCCGCCCTGCTGCCAGACCTGGAAAGCATCGGATTGATGATCACCGACGCACTGGCTGCTGCAGCCTGATAGTCCGATTTTCGGGACGTGCGCTAGCCAAGCAGCGGGTTCAATCTTGGAGGGGATGAAGCCCCTCCCACATCTCGGGTGTTGCGTGGGGTCTCCTAGAGATCACCGAACCGCGCCTGCAGGGCAGCGATAGCGGCCAACCCTGCGGTTTCGGTGCGCAGCACGCGTGGTCCCAGTCGCAGTCCGGTGAATCCCGCCGCACGCAGCGTTTCGCGATCGCGCGGCGACCATCCACCTTCCGGACCAATCGCAATCGCTACGCGCGAGGACGCAGGCGCAACCAGCGATTGCAGCGAGTGCTCGCCTTGCGGGTCCAGGATGAGTTTCAGTACCCCGTCCGGCAGCGCAATCGCGGCTGCGGCCAGCGCGGCGGGTGCGTCCAGCTTTGGAACGCGGGCGCGTCCAGACTGCTCGCAGGCCGACTCGATCACGCTGCCCCAGTGCGCCATGCGCTTGGCGCTGCGTTCGGCGTCCAGTTTGACCTCGGTACGTTCGGCCAGCACGGGCATGAAGCGCGCTACGCCCAGTTCGGTGGCTTTCTGGAGAATCAGATCCATCTTTTCCCCGCGCGCGATGCCCTGCACCAGGGTGATGGCGAGCGGCGATTCGTTCATCACCGCCTGGCTGGAGAGAATCTCGACCACGACTTCGCGCTTGCCCGCAGCGGAAATGCGTGCGGCATGGTCGTTGCCGTCGCCATTGAACAATACGCACTCGTCGCCTTCGCGAAGCCGCAGTACGCGCACCAGGTGTCCTGCTGCCGATTCCGGCAAGACTACCCGCGCACCGGGGGTGAGGGCGACATCGACGAAACATCGAATCACGCGCATGCCGTGACCTCCGGAAACAGGATGATGGTGGGAGGGGGTTCAGCACCGACGGGCATCGCAAAGAACAGTCTGGATTCAAGTCCGTCCCACAAAAGACGTGACATGCACGGAAAATCGCCGGTCCGGGTCATGCCGTGGCGTCGTCCATGGCTGCGCGCGTTGTTTCCGCCAGCAATGCCAGCTGTTCCTCGTCGACGCAGTAGGGCGGCATCCAGTACAGTACGTCGCCCAGTGGCCGCAGCACTACGCCGCGTTCCAGCGCCGCCCGGTAGGCCTTCAGGCCGACGCGTTGCGCAGCGGGAAACGGTGTGCGCTTGTCGCCGTTGCGGGTCAACTCGAACGCCACCACCATGCCTGCCTGACGTATATCTGCCACGTGCGGATGATCGCGGAACGCATCGGCCAGCACGGACATTTTTCCTGCGGTGATCCGGTTGCGATGCAGTACCTGATCGCTTTCGAAGATGTCCAGCGTCGCCAGCGCCGCTGCGCATGCCAGCGGATTGCCGGTGTAACTGTGCGAATGCAGGAACGCGCGTTCGCGCGAGTCGTCCAGGAAGGCGTCGTAGATGGCCTGCGTGGCCAGCACCGCAGCCAGCGGCAGGAAACCGCCAGTCAGTCCTTTGGACAGGCACAGCAGGTCCGGCATCACGCCGCTGTCCTGGCTGGCGAACATCGGCCCGGTGCGGCCGAAACCCACCGCGATCTCGTCGGCGATCAGGAACACGCCATGGGCGTCGCACAGCTCGCGTACGCGGGTCAGGTACGAGGGATCGTGCATGCGCATGCCGCCGGCGCACTGCACGCGCGGTTCGACGATCAAGGCGCATATCTCGCCCGGGTGCTGGTCGAACAGCTCAGCCAGCGCTTTGGCCGCACGTGCCGCGCGTGCGGCTGCGGACTCACCAGGTTCGGCCAGGTAGGCATCGGGCGAGGGAGCGAACAGCGCCTCGCTCAACAACGGGGCATACACGCGGCGATAAAGCGGAATGTCGCCCACCGCCAGCGCGCCGATGGTCTCGCCGTGGTAGCCGTTTTCCAGGGCGACGAACTTGGTGCGTTGGTGCTCGCCGCGGTTGTGGAAATAGTGGAAGGCCATCTTCAAGGCCACTTCCACGCCGGCCGAACCATTGTCGGCATAGAACACCTTGGCCAACGGATCGCGTCCCGGCTGGCGCGGGGCAAGCTGAAGCAGGCGTTCAGCAAGACGGACTGCAGGCGCATGCGAGAAGCCGGCCAGCATGACCTGCTCCAGCGTCTGCGCCTGCTGTGAAATCGCGGTGGCGATTCGCGTTTCGCTATGGCCGAAGAGGTTGGTCCACCAGCTGCTGACCGCATCCAGATACCGGTGGCCCTCGTAATCCACCAGCCATGCGCCTTCACCGCGCGCGATCGGCACCAGCGGCAATGTGTCCGGATGTTCGCGCATCTGCGTGCATGGATGCCACAACACCGACAAGTCGCGCGAACGCCAGCGTGCTGCCTCTGTTAGCATTTGCAGTTCATGATCTTCTTCTTGCATGCCCCCATCATATCGGCCGTCGCGGACCCTCGCACCGGAGTCTGCCGATGAGCCGCCGCCTGCCCGTGATCCATGGCATCACCGAAAGGGCCGAAGGTCCGTCCGAGCGGCATGTCGAAGAGCTGGACCTGGAATTCAGCAACGGCGAGCGCCGGCGCTTCTACCGGCAGCGTCCCAACGGGCATGGCGCGGTGGTTGTGGTGCCGATGCTGGACGAGGACACGGTGCTGCTGGTTCGCGAATATGCCGCCGGTTTCCACCGTTACGAACTGGGTCTGGTGAAAGGGCGCATCGATGCGGGCGAAACGCCGGCGCAGGCCGCCGACCGTGAATTGAAGGAAGAAGCCGGCTACGGCGCGCGCCGCATCGACGTGCTGCGCTCGATGAGCCTGGCACCCACCTACATGAGCCACCAATCGTGGCTGGTGCTGGCGCGCGATCTCTACCCCGAATGCCTGCCTGGCGATGAACCTGAGGAACTTGAATTGGTACCGTGGAAACTGGATGCGCTGGACGAAGTGATGTTGCGTGAGGATTTTTCCGAGGGTCGTTCGCTGGCTGCCCTGTTTATCGCGCGCGAGTGGCTAAGGAAGGGCGCATGAGTGTAGTGACCACCGACCTGCAGGAAGCAGTGATCGTGATCGCGCGCGAAGCCGCCGCCGCCATTCTGCAGGTTTACGAGAACGCGTTCGAAGTCGAAAGCAAATCCGATTCCAGCCCGCTGACCGCCGCCGACATGGCGGCCCACCACATCATCAGCGATGGCCTTGGCCGGCTCACGCCGGACTGGCCGGTGCTTTCGGAGGAAGCGGCGGACATCCCGTGGGAAACCAGGCGCCACTGGGGCCGTTACTGGCTGGTGGACCCGCTGGACGGTACGCGCGAGTTCGTCAAGCGCAATGGCGAGTTCACGGTCAACATTGCGCTGATCGATCAGAACATTTCGATTTTCGGTGTGGTGCTCGCGCCGGTTGGCGGCGCGTTGTGGCATGGCGTGCTGGGACAGAGCGCGTACCGTCGCGACGGGCAGACCGATGTGGAGTTGCGCACACGCGTACCGGCCAGCGGCAAGCTGCGCGTGGCCGCCAGCCGTTCGCACCGCGATGCGCGCACCGAAGCGCTGCTGGCACGGATCGGCGATGCCGAGACCATCGGCTTGGGTTCGTCGTTGAAGTTCTGCCGCATTGCCGAGGGCAGCCTGGACGTTTATCCACGTTTCGGTCCGACTTCCGAATGGGATACGGCGGCAGCGCAATGCGTACTCGAAGCCGCTGGCGGCGCGGTGCTGGCCCCGGATGGCCGCGCCTTCCGCTACAACCGCCGCGAGACTTTGCTCAACGGCGATTTCATCGCGCTGGGCGATCCACAGCTCCCATGGAAATCGTGGCTGTAAGCAACCTTTAATTGTGGGATGCAGAACGTCAAAGCATTCGCGCTGACAAATAAAAATGGTGTCGTCATCCCAGCGAACGCTGGGATCCATCTTGATCTTGCGTTTGCTAGTGCTGCTTCTGCCTCCTCCTTGCGCAAAGCGCAGGGGAGGATTGAGGAGGGGTGCCCTTGCTCTTTGTTTCTAGCTTTAACTTCAACGTCCAAAAGCGTTTCGCGCTTTGCGCGAGTCACTTTTCTTTGAACGGCAAAGAAGCGCTTTTCAACAGCCGAATGGCTGGTCAAAGTAACCAAAAGAAAGCCGCCCTAACGTCGCGCCCGGCGATAAAGCCGCCGGGTCCACAAGCAGCCCGGGAATTTCCGTAAGACACATCCTGTGTCTACGGAAACGGCGCACATCCTTGTGCGCCGCCCCTGCGGGGTTTACCCGACCCGCTTGCCGCGTCTCACGGGACTAAGAAGCAAGAACATGCTCGGCTGAGACCTCTTGCGTCACACGCACGGACTTCTCCTTGAGTCCCATCACCTCAGGACGTCATCCCAGCGAAAGCTGGGATCCACTTTGATCTTGCCTTTGGCCTTCTATATCCATATTGGTCGCTGGCCCGCAGCCGCCAAACCAACTTACAGCGTCATGCCCGCGTAGACCCTGACCTCGAATGCGGGGCGGGATCCGTGATTGGTTGGGACCTCTTTATACTCATGGGTACAGGCTTCGCCTTGCGCCCGGATCATCCAGATCTACCTACGAGAACGGCCCTTGACCACTCCCCCCGATATCAATGATTTGCTGGCCATCATGTCCCGCCTGCGCGACCGAGAAGGTGGCTGTCCCTGGGATCTGGAACAGGATTTCGCCAGCATTGTGCCGTACACCATCGAGGAGGCCTACGAGGTCGCCGATGCGATCGATCGCAACGATATGGGCGACCTGAAGGACGAACTGGGCGACCTGCTGCTGCAGGTGGTGTTTCACGCGCAGATGGCCAAGGAACAGGGCGTGTTCGAATTCGCCGATGTGGTGGCGGCGATCTGCGACAAGATGACCCGCCGGCATCCGCATGTGTTCGCTGGCGCCACGGTGGCCGATGCCGAGGCCCAGACCCGCGAATGGGAAGAGCAGAAACGTCGCGAACGCCACGCGCGTGGTGATGCAGACGATTCCGCGTTGGCTGGCGTGTCGCGCGGCATGCCCGAGTGGCAGCGCGCGACCAAACTACAGTCGCGCGCCGCGCGCGTGGGCTTCGACTGGCCGGGCCCGGAACCGGTCATCGCCAAATTGCATGAAGAGATCGAGGAAGTACGGCAGGAATTCACCCGTGGCGATGTGCGCGACAACCGGGAGCGACTGCAGGACGAGATCGGCGATGTGCTGTTCGTCTGCACCAATCTCGCGCGCCATGCGGGCGTGGATGTGGGCGCCGCATTGCGCCATGCGAACGTCAAGTTCGAGCGCCGCTTCCGCATGATGGAGAACCTGGCCGCGAAGGAACAGGTATCGCTGTCGGCGCTGCCGCTGGAGGCGCAGGACGAATACTGGAATCGCGCCAAGCGCATCGAGCGCGGAGAAGAATGAAAACGTTCTTGCTGTTTGTCGCCACCGCATTCGCTGAGATCGTCGGCTGCTATCTGCCTTATCTATGGCTGCGCAAGGCGGGCAGTCCTTGGCTGCTGTTGCCGGCTGCCGCCAGTTTGGCGCTGTTCGCCTGGCTGCTGACGCTGCATCCCACGGCCTCCGGGCGTGTGTATGCAGCCTATGGTGGCGTGTACGTGACCGTGGCCATCGGCTGGCTGTGGTGGGTGGATTCGGTCAAGCCCACGCGCTGGGATCTATTGGGTGCGGCGTTGTGCCTGGCAGGTATGGCCGTCATCATGTTCGCACCGCGTACCACTTGAACCTTCGGGAGACGACATGCGCCGTTTCGCCAGCTTCAGCGAGTTCTACCCGTTCTATCTCCAGGAACACAGCAACCGCGTTTCGCGGCGCCTGCATTTCGTCGGCAGCTGGGGCGTGCTGGCGCTGTTGGGCATGGCGCTGTTCACCGGCAATGCGTGGTGGGCGCTGGGCGCGCTGTTCTGTGGCTACGGGTTCGCCTGGGTGGGGCATTTCTTCTTTGAAAAAAACCGTCCGGCGACCTTCAAGCACCCGCTCTATTCGTTCGCAGGCGATTGGGTCATGTTCAAGGACATCCTGACTGGAAAGGTCAGGCTGTAGCTGCGCCCGGCTCGTAAAACATCAGGAACGCCGCGCCGACGATGAGCGCGAAGGCCGCGTAGTGGTTCCACTTCAGCGGTTGCCCCAGGTACCAGGTGGAGAACCCGGCGAACACCACCAGGGTCAGGATTTCCTGGATGGTCTTCAGCTGCACGACCGAATAGACGCTGCTGCCCAAGCGGTTGGCCGGCACCATCAGCGTGTATTCGAAGAAGGCGATGCCCCAGCTGGCCAGGATGGCCACGAACAGGGGCGAGCTCTTGTACTTCAGGTGCCCGTACCAGGCGAAGGTCATGAACACGTTGGAGCCGAGCAGCAACAACAGGGGTAAAAGGCGTGCGGTCATGTTGGCCTGGAGGCGGGTGGGGGCGGCAAATCGTAACGCGTGCTGCCGACACCGCGCGGTCTTCACATGCCGTCAACTTGCGAACAGGTAGGTTTCACAAACCTGAAGGCTGGGAGGCAGCATGCGTCATACACAGGAAACAGCGGGATTGGTGCTCGTGGTCGAGGACAACCGGAACATCTCCGAGATGATCGGTGAGTATCTGGAAGGCCGCGGCTTCGAGGTGGACTACGCCACGGACGGTCTGGACGGTTACCGGCTGGCGGTCGAAAACAGCTACGACGTGCTGGTGCTGGACCTGATGCTGCCGCGCATGGATGGCATGGAGGTCTGCCGGCGGTTGCGCAATGAAGCGCGCAAGTCCACCCCAGTGCTGATGCTGACCGCGCGCGACACGCTGGACGACAAGCTGACTGGCCTGGGTTCCGGCGCAGACGACTACCTGACCAAACCGTTCGCCATCCAGGAGCTGGAGGCCCGACTGCGCGCCCTGATTCGCCGCGAACGCCGCCAGGTGGGCGCCGAGGTGCTGAAGGTCGCCGACCTGGTGCTGGACCCGGTGAGCATGCGCGCGACCCGTGGTGGTGCCGAACTCATGCTCTCGCCGATTGGCCTACGCCTGCTGACCATCCTCATGCGCGAATCGCCCCGGGTGGTCACCCGACAGGAGATCGAGCGTGAGATATGGGGCAATGGCCTGCCGGATTCGGACACGCTGCGCAGCCATCTGTACAACCTGCGCAAGGTAATCGACAAGCCGTTCGACAAGCCGTTGCTGCACACGGTGCAGAGCGCCGGCTACCGCATCGCAGATATCGCCTGAATGACCGCCTGAATAACCACCTGAACGAAGGCGGGAATAACGGCATAATCCCGCAGTCGCCAGACGGACCATCAGATGCCGCAGGGTTTGCAACGCAAAATCCGGGTCGCCTTCATCGTGCAGGTGCTGCTGGCGAGCGTGGCGATTGTGATCGGCATGTTCCTGGTCTCTGCGGTGATAAAGCGCAGCCTGATCAACACCGCATTGCAGGAAGAGGCGGCGCATTACTGGGATCTTTACGGCGCATCCGAAGCCCAGCCGCCGCCCAATACCTACAACATGCGCGGCTATCTGGTCATGCGGGGCCGTTCCAACCTGCTGCTGCCGGAAAATCTGCGGGCGCTCAGGCCAGGCTTCCACGAATTGAAAAGCGACAACCTGCTGGTGCTGGTCGACGAGAAACCCATCGGCCGCCTATATCTGGTGTTCCTGCGCTCCCAGGCCGAACGCCTGGCGTTCTACTTCGGCACTTTGCCGATCATCCTGACGCTGCTGGCGATCTACCTGGTGTCCTGGTTGACCTATCGCGCTTCCAGGCGGTTGGTGTCGCCGGTGAACTGGCTGGCGCGGCAGGTGACCCAGTGGGATCCGCGTCATCCCGACGTCAGTATGTTGGCACCGGACAAACTGCCGGCCGATGTGCAGGGTGAGGCGCGCCAGTTGGCTTCCGCGTTGCACGGGCTGGCGCATCGCGTGCAGTCGCAGATGGCGCGTGAGCGTGATTTCACCCGTGATGCCAGCCATGAGTTGCGCACGCCGCTGACGGTGATACGCGTGGCCAGCGACATGGCCATGACCGAGGATTCGTCGCCGCGGGTGGCCCGTTCGCTGCAGCGCATCCAGCGCGCCGGCCGCGACATGGAAGCGGTGATCGATGCGTTCCTGATCCTGGCGCGCGAGAACGAGATCGAGCCGCAGAGCGAGGATTTCGAACTGGCCGATATCGTGCTCGACGAAGCCGACAACGCGCGCGCCCTGCTGGTCGGCAAGCACGTGGACCTGGAAGTGACCTGCAACGCCAAACCGCGCCTGCATGCGCCGCCACGGGTGATGCAGGTAGTGGTGAGCAACCTGCTGCGCAATGCGTGCAGCTACACCGATGAAGGCCGTATCGACGTGATCCTGGAACAGGACCGCCTGACCGTGCGCGATACCGGCATCGGCATGAGCGAGGACTCCACGGCGCGCGCCTTCGAGCCGTTCTATCGCGCCGACCCCGCACGGCCGCAGGGCACCGGCCTGGGTTTGTCCATCGTGCGCCGTCTGTGCGATCGATTCGGCTGGAAGGTGGAACTTGAAAGCGAGCTGGGTGCGGGGACTTCGGTGACGATCCGCTTCCTGCCGTAGTTCTGAGCGTCGCTTCAAACCACATCGGGGGCGTGAATGACAGCCCCTTTTGTAAAAGTTAGTAAGGAGATCTTCTGCTTCAGCGCGCCACGCGTGGCCGGCACACACACACCGTGCGCTAAACCTGAGGAATTCGGGAACCGGACCCGCATCCGCACTGTCAACGATGCGGACGCCCATGCGTTAATGGCCACGAATCCCCACCCCTCAGGTTCACTACCGCATGAGTCAGCCGCGCCGCAGCGTCTCCGGTTCCCGCAAACTGGTCGCCAGAATCATCATCGCCGTCATCGTTCTGGCCTTGCTCGTGGCCGGGTTCTGGTACTGGAACAGCCGCAAGGCGGAAGCCGCCGAGGGCGCGTTCCGCACGACCGCGGTGGAGCGCGGCGATATCCGCGTTGCCATTTCCGCGACCGGCACCCTGAGCGCCATCTCCACCGTGACCGTCGGCAGCCAGATTTCGGGTCAGGTGACCGACGTGCTGGTCGACTTCAACAGCCAGGTGAAGAAGGGCGATGTGCTGGCCCGCATCGACCCCAGCAGTTATGAAGCGCAGATCGAGCAGGGCACCGCGCAGATCGCCAGCGCCAGCGCCAGCCTGGCCCAGGCGCGCGCCACGTTGCGCAATGCCGAACTGGACTACGCCCGCAAGGCCGACCTGGGCAAGCAGCAACTGGTCGCCCAGAGCGATGTCGACCTGGCCCGTGCCACCCTGGACCAGGCCCGCGCGCAGATCAATTCCTCGCAGGCGCAGATCCGCCAGCAGACCGCTTCCACCCAGACCACGCGGGTCAACCTGCAGCGCACGGTGATTACTTCGCCTGTCGACGGCGTGGTGCTGACCCGCACCATCGAACCTGGCCAGACCGTGGCCGCCAACTTCTCGGCGCCGGAGCTTTTCACTATCGCCGAGGACCTGGGCAAGATGAAGATCGAATTGGCCGTGGACGAATCCGACATCGGCCAGGTCAAGGTCGGGCAGGTGGTGTCGTTCACCGCCGACGCCTTCGCCGACCGCCAGTTCAAGGGCACGGTGGAGCAGGTACGCCTGGCCGCCACCACCACCAACAATGTCGTGACCTATCCGGTGGTGGTGACCGTGGACAACAGCGATGGCACCTTGCTGCCCGGCCTGACCGTCAACGCCGAGATCGAAGTGAGCAAGCGCGACAAGGTGCTCAAGGTGGGCAACGCCGCGCTGCGCTACAAACCCGCCGAGGCCGCCATGCCCGCCGCCATGGGACCGCCACCCAGTGGACCGGGTGGCGGCGCCGGCAGCGGTATCACCGACGACTTGGCCCGCACCGTGGCCGAGATGAAGGTCACCGCGCAGCAGCAGGCCGCCTTCGATGCCGCCGTCGCCGCAGTGCGCGAACGCCAGGCCGCGCGTCAGGCGCAGGCGGCGCAGGGCGGCAGCAGTATGTTCGGCGGCGGCCCCGGCCGTGGCGGACCGCCTGGCATGGTGGTCATGGGTGGCAGCGGATCGGGCGACATGCAGGCGCAGATCCGCCAGCGCATGGCCGAACGCTTCCAGCAGGATTTCGCCGCCTTCCGCGGCACTCTGGACGACACGCAGAAGCAGAAGTGGGATGCCGCCCTGGGCACCTTGCTCAACGCCCGTCGCGCCTCGATCTATCGGCTGGTCGATGGCAAGCCCGAAGCGGTGATGGTGCGCATCGGCGCCAGCGACGGCACTGCGACCGAAGTGTCAGGCGGCGGGCTGAAAGAAGGCGACCAGATCATCACTGGCGAGCGCGCGAAGGAATGAGCGACCAGTCCCTCGCTGCGCGGACGGCCGTCACGCCTCCAGTCATCCTGACCCGCGCGCTCTCCAAGATCTATTCGCCAGGCACCGAGGCCGAAGTCGCCGCGTTGCGCGGCGTGGACCTTAGCATCGGTCGCGGCGATTTCGTCGCGATCATGGGGCCGTCGGGTTCCGGCAAATCCACGCTGATGAACCTGATCGGCTGCCTGGACACGCCCACTTCCGGCACCTACGAATGCGATGGCGTGGATGTGTCCACGTTGGACAAGGAAGAACTGGCGACCTTGCGGCGCGACAAGATCGGCTTCGTGTTCCAGGGCTTCAACCTGCTGCCGCGGATGAGCGCGCTGGAAAACGTGGCCATGCCGCTGGGTTACGCGCGGGTGCCGCCGGCCGAACGTCTGCGGCGCGCGCAGGAGGTGCTGGTCTCGGTCGGTCTGGGCGAGCGCTCCTCGCATCGGCCCAGTGAACTGTCCGGTGGCCAGCAGCAACGCGTGGCCATCGCGCGCGCGCTGATCAACCAGCCGCCGATCCTGCTGGCCGACGAACCCACCGGTGCGTTGGACAGCAAGACCGGCGAGGAAATCCTGGCCCTGTTCAAGCGCCTTCGCGATGACGACCACACCGTGATCCTGATTACCCACGATGCGGAAGTGGCGGCTCACGCGGATCGGATTTTCGTGATGCGCGACGGTGAGCTGCACGAGGAAGCCAAGGCATGAACTACACCGATATCCTGCGCACGGCCATCCATGCGCTGCGTGGCAACTGGATGCGCAGCGCGCTGACATCGCTGGGCGTGATCATCGGCATCGCCGCAGTCATCGTAATGGTGTCAGTGGGCCAGGGCACGCAGGCCGAAATCGACAAGATGGTTTCCGGCTTGGGGTCGCAACGCCTGGACATCTCGCCTGGCGCCGGTCGCGGTGGTGGTGGCGCACGCATGAGTTCCAGCAGTTTCTTCACCCTCAACGAAGGCGATGTCGAGGCGATCCGCACCGAGATTCCGGAAGTGCAGTACGTGGCCGGCGCCTTGCGCGGCAACACGCAGGTGGTCTACGCGGAAAACAACGCTTCCACCAGCTGGCAAGGCGTGCAGGCGGAGTACTTCGACATCAACAGCTGGACGATTGCCAACGGTGAAGGCTTCCAGGCGCAGGACTACACCAGCGCCGACAAGGTGGTGATCCTGGGCGAAACCACGCGCCGCACCCTGTTCGGCGATGACCCAGGTATCGGCCAGACCATCCGTCTGGGGCGGGTGCCGTTCACCGTGGTCGGCACGCTCAAGTCCAAGGGGCAGGGGGGATTCGGCCAGGACCAGGACGACATCGTCATGGTGCCGCTGGAAACCGCGCGCCGCCGGCTGATGGGCGCCATGGGCCTGCCTTCCGGCGCGGTGATGCAGATCGCGCTGACTGTGGCCGACGCCAAGGACCTCAATTATGTGCAGGGCGAAGTGGAGGCGCTGCTGCGCCAGCGCCACAAGATCGCGCCGGGTGCCGACGACGACTTCAACGTACGCAACATCTCCGAGATCGTCGCCACGCGCACGGCCACGACCAATCTGATGTCGAAACTGCTGGGCGCGGTGGCCACCATCTGCCTGATCATCGGCGGCATCGGCATCATGAACATCATGCTGGTCTCGGTGACCGAACGCATCCGCGAGATCGGACTGCGCATGGCCGTCGGCGCAGGACCCTCGGACGTGCGCCGGCAGTTCCTGGCCGAGGCCATGCTGATTTCGCTGATCGGTGGTGTCATCGGCATCGCCATCGGCGTGGTCGGCGCCTTGCTGGTCGGAAAGTTCAGCGACCTGCCGATCGTGCTCAATGGCCAGGTGGTCGCCCTGGCCGCTGCGTTCTCCATCTGCACCGGCCTGTTCTTCGGCTATTACCCGGCGCGCAAGGCTTCGCAGCTGGATCCGATCGAGGCGCTGCGCCAGCAGTAATTCATGCCTGCGCCGTCAAAGTCGGCGCGGTTTCGGCGGCTATGCGCATTAGCGCATCGCCTGCCAGAATCGGGCATGGATATCGAGACCTATCGCCAACTGCATGCGCAGGCCGCCCGGCTGTCCCGGAGCGTGGCCGATACCGAGGATTTGGTGCAGGAAACGCTGCTGGCCGCGCTCCAGGCTGGCCGCACCGATGGTCCTTGGTTGCACGGCGTCATGCGCAATCTGGCGGTGATGCAGGCGCGCACTGCGGGACGCCGCCGCAAACGCGAGGCAGCCAGCGCGGAACTGGCGACCGAATCGATAGATGAGAGTCAGACCCTCGCCTCTACGGTACGTCCCGCTTGGCTTATGCAGTTGCCGCCTTCCGCGCGCCGTGTCGCGGTGCTGGCGTTGCATGGTCTGTCGGCGGAGGAAATACAGTGGCTGCTGGGCATCGCGCCGACCGCATTCCGGCAGCGCCTGTCGCGGATCCGGCGCGGCATGGAGGCGCTTTCCCCCGCACTGCATGCCGAATCCATTGCTCTGGCCTATACGCGCGATCCCCAGCGTAGCGTCGAACTGCAGTTCGGCCTGGTAAGGCGTGCATTGAAACGGGCCATGGCCGGGCAGGGAATGGGCACGCACGACCTGGATGGGCATCTGCTGGTGATTGCCGCACCGGCCGCTCGCAGGCCTGCCTCGGACTAGCTCACAACTTTCCCTGCGGCGGCAACCTGGCCATCGGAACCACAACAAAGGAGAAGTTCCATGCTTTCCAAATGCAAGGTCGGCGCCATCGTGTTCTTCGTTGGCGACCTGACGCGTTCAGTGACGTTCTACCGCGACACGCTGGGCCTGCCCATCGAGGTGGTGGAGGGCCATGACGGGAGTTTCGCCACCGGCCAGGTGGGCGAATTGAGCCTGGTCTTCATCGTCCACGATGCCCCGGCGGGCGAGTCGCCGGTGGTGGTCTTCAGCCTGGAGGGCGGCATCGACGACTACGCCGAGGCCCTGGTGGAACGGGGCGTGGAAATCGTGGTGCCGGTGGGCGAATCGCCAGATGGCGGGCTGTCGCTGGATTTCGTCGATCCGGACCGCAACATGCTCAGCCTGCATCAAGGCCCGGACTTGCCAAGGCGCAAATCCTAGGTCGCAAGTGGGCGAGGGGCGACTACGCAATCCGTACTCACCCCTCGCACGCTATGCTTTGCGCCCCTTCAATCGGCGCAGCGCATGAGCACTGGAACCGGAACTTTCGCTTTGGTGATCCACGGCGGCGCGGGCGTGATCGAACGCGACCTGTTGTCGGCGGAGGAGGAAGCCACCATCCGCGCCGATCTGCAAGCAGCGCTGGATGCCGGCAACGCGGTCCTGGCCGCAGGGGGAAGCGCACTGGATGCCGTGCAGGCTGCGGTAGTCGCGCTGGAGGAGTCGCCGCGCTTCAACGCGGGCAAAGGCTCGGTCTACAACGCCGAGGGCAGGCACGAGCTGGATGCCTCGCTGATGGAAGGGCATACGCGCCGTGCCGGGGCCGTGGCGGGCGTGGAGACAATCCGCAACCCGGTGAAACTGGCGCGCGCGGTGATGGAGCATTCGCCGCACGTGATGATGGTCGGTGCTGGCGCCGAGCGCTTCGCCGACACGCAGGCCCAGATAGAACGCGTGGCCAACGACTGGTTCGATACCGAGACGCGTCGGGCGCAATTGGAGCTGGAACAGACGCGCGAACGCGCGGCCATGGCCGATGCCGAAAACCTGCGCGGAAAATATTTCGGCACCGTCGGTGCGGTGGCGCTGGATACGCACGGCCACCTGGCCGCAGCCACGTCCACCGGCGGAATGACCAACAAGCGTTACGGACGCGTGGGTGATTCGCCGCTGATCGGGGCCGGTACCTGGGCGGATGAAGGATGCGCGGTGTCGGGCACCGGCTGGGGCGAGTTCTTCATCCGCAACGCAGTCGCGCACGATATCGCGGCTCGCATGGCCTACGGCGGCCACAGTCTTGCCGACGCCGCCGAGGCGGTGATCCTGCAACGCGTACCCGAACTGGGCGGCGACGGCGGCGCCATCGCGGTCGATCGAAATGGCTATATCGCCATGCCGTTCAGTACCTCCGGCATGTATCGCGGCTGGACACGGTCGGATGGTTCGCGAGGCGTGGCGATTTTCGCCGAAGCGGATTGAAGCAAGACATCGCTTCGGACAATGACTACGAAGCCGCTGAAATCGAATTTCAGATGAAAACTCTAGTGTCATCCCGAGCGCAGCGAGGGATCTGCTTCTAGCGCAACTAAAAGCAGATCCCTCGCTGCGCTCGGGATGACAGGGTGAAAGTGTTCGGACCGTCCCTAACGCGCGGTCAGGTAGGGCGCAATCATCTCGCGCCAAATCGCATAGCCCTTCGCGTTCATGTGCAACCGATCCTCAATGAACAGCTCTTCGCGCGGTTTTCCCTGCGCATCCAGCATCGGCGTGAAGATGTCGATGAAATCCACCTTCAGACGCACGGCTTCGGCCTGGATCAGTGCATTGGCTTCACGCTGCGCCGCCAGCAGGTGCACGCGCGACGGGCTGGGCTTGTTTGAAATGTAGGCGATGCGCGCACGCGGCAGATCCTTGCGAACCCGCAGCACGAACGCGCGGAAATCATCGCGCAGCTGAGTGGGCGTGCGGCCGCTGAACAGGTCGTTGTCTCCGGCATAGATCAGGACCTGCCGTGGCGCGTACGGCACGATGATGCGGTCGGCATACCAGGTGCTGTCGCGGATCTCGGAACCGCCGAATCCGCGGTTGATCACTGGCACGCCCGGAAAGTCCGCCGCCAGCGTTGCCCACAGACGTATCGAGGAACTGCCCACGAACAGCACGCCATGCCGTGGCGGAGGCGCGACCGCGTCTTCGGCAGCGAAGCGCCGCATGTCCTCTTCCCAGACCGCATTGGAAACCTGTTGCGGTACGAGCGGCGCCGCTTTTGAGGAAGGGGGCGGCGCGCTGCTGCACCCGGCGATGAGCAATAAGGCCAGACAGGACGGCAAAAAACGGGCAAAAAGCATTAGCTGGGTCCGATGGTGTTTTCCCCAGTGAACCAGCCCCGGACCGCGAGCGCAAACCTTGGCCACGCCTGTGCGCAGCCTGCTTGTGGCAAAATCCCGGTATCCCGAACGCGTTTTTCATCTCCATGCCCGAAATTGCTGAGCTTTCTCGACATGGCCGATGAAAAAGGGCATCTGCCGCGCGGACCGGGCCGGATACTGAAGGCAGCGGTCTGGTCCTGGCAGGGTCTGCGCGCGGCCTGGCTTCACGAATCCTCGTTCCGCCTGGAGTGTTATCTGCTGGTGGTGCTGACCCCCGTCGCGGTCTGGTTGGGGCAGGGCGGGGTGGAGCGGGCCTTGCTGATCGGCAGTTGTCTGCTGGTGTTGGCCGCCGAGCTGCTCAACTCCGCCGTGGAAGCGGTGATAGAGCGCTACGGCCCAGAGTTCCATGAACTGGCTGGACGGGCCAAGGACATGGGCTCGGCCGCGGTATTCGTGCTGATGATGAACGTATTGCTGTGCTGGGGTCTGATTCTGGGCCCGCGAATTTTTACGAATTGAAGGATTGACTGACGATGAGTTTCGAATTTCTCGCCGACCCGAATGTCTGGCTCACCCTGGTCACCCTGAGTGCGCTGGAAATCGTGCTGGGCATCGACAACCTGGTGTTCATTTCCATCGCCGTGGGCAAGCTGCCCGAACACCAGCGCGACGTGGCCCGCAAATTCGGCATCGCCGTGGCCTGCATTACACGTATCGGGCTGCTGTTGACCCTCGCTTTCCTGGCGCGCATGCAGGCCGACGTGTTTACGCTGTTCGGCATGGGCTTCTCGATCCGGGACCTGGTGCTGGCCCTGGGCGGCCTGTTCCTGCTGGTAAAAGGCATCATGGAAATCCGGGAACTCATCACCGGTGGCCATGACGAGGACCCCAATACCACCAAGACCTCGGCGGTCTTCGGCATGGTGATCCTGCAGATTGCGATCATCGACATCGTGTTTTCGCTGGATTCGGTGATCACCGCCGTCGGCATGGCCCAGCACATCCCGGTGATGGTGGCGGCGATCCTGCTGACCGTCGCGGTGATGCTGTTCGCGGCCAACCCCATGGGCCGTTTCATCGACGCCAATCCCACCATCAAGATGCTGGCGCTGGCCTTCATCGTGCTGATCGGCGTGGTGTTGATTCTTGATGGCTTCGAAGTGCACGTGCCCAAGCCTTACATCTACTTCGCCATGGCGTTCTCGGTGGCGGTGGAGTGGCTGAACCTGCTGATGCGCCGCCGCGGCGCCCAGCACAACCATCCTGTCGTTCCGTAACCGTCATGTAGAGCGGGGCTTGCCCCGCTGCCTTGGTTTCCCGTTAAAAGCAGCCGGGCAAGCCCGGCTCTACAGGGATCACGCGGTAGTTGCGTCACGGGGAAGGCGGTGCTGCAATGACGGCAACACCACTGGAAGGATTCCCGTCATGCGCCTGCTTTCGCGTTCTCTTCTGATCGCCTTCCTGGTCACGCTGCTGGCCGGCTGCGGTTACAACACCATCCAGCAGAAGGACGAAGCGGTGAAAGCCGGCTGGTCCGAGGTGCTGAACCAGTACAAGCGCCGCGCCGACCTGATTCCCAACCTGGTCAAAACCGTACAGGGCTACGCCAATCAGGAAGCCAAGGTGCTGACAGACGTAACCAACGCGCGCGCGCGCGTTGGCCAGATCAACGTCAACGCCGACGATGCCGCGTCGCTGCAACAGTTCCAGGCCGCACAGGGCGAACTGTCCGGTGCCCTGTCGCGCCTGCTGGTGGTGACCGAGAACTACCCCAATCTGAAATCCGACCAGTCGTTCCGCGATCTGCAGGCGCAGCTGGAGGGCACCGAAAACCGCATCACCGTCGCGCGCGGCCGTTATATTTCGGCCGTGCAGGACTACAACACCTTCGTCCGTTCCTTCCCGCAGAATCTCACCGCGAAGCTGTTCGGCTACAAGGAAAAACCGAACTTCACCGTCGAAAACGAAGCGCAGATTTCCGAAGCGCCTGCGGTTGATTTCGGTACCCCGCCACCCCCGCCGGCTCCGCCTGCGCCTGCAGCACCGGCGCCGCCGCCGCCGGCACCGGGCAACTGATGTTCCTGGGCGGTTGACCGACATGTGGCGACGCGCCTGCGCGCTCGCGTTCCTGCTGCTGTCCTGTTCGTCCGCCTGGGCGCAGCAGGCGGCCGCGATTCCGGCATTGACGTCTCCGGTGGTCGATACCACCGGCACGCTTGATGCCGCCCAGAGGCAGCAACTTGAGCAACAAGCGCTGGCGCTGCAGCAGACCAAGGGCAGCCAGCTGCAGGTGCTGGTCGTGGCAAGCACGCAGCCCGAAACCATCGAGCAATACACGCAACGGGTGATGGACCAGTGGAAACTGGGTCGCAAGGGCGTGGACGATGGGGTCATTCTGGTCGTGGCCAAGGACGACCGGCGTGCCCGCATCCAGACCGGTTATGGACTGGAGGGCGCGATTCCCGATGCCATCGCCAATCGTGTGATCCAGGAATACCTGGCGCCTAAGTTTCGCACGGGCGATTACGGCGGCGGGATTGCCGACGCCACCGCCAAGCTGGTCGAACTGATCAATGGCGAACCGCTGCCGCCGCCGGTCAGCGACCACCGCGCACAGGGCGACAGCGGGGGCAATTTTCTATTCGCGTTGTTTGCCGCCTTCATCGCCGCGACCTTCGTTCGCGGCGTGCTCGGCAAGGCACCCAAGCTTCTGCGCAGTCTGCTGACGGGCGGCGCTGCCGGCGGGGTGGCGTGGCTGCTGTCGGCGCTCATTCCGGTGGCGGGTTTCGCCGGTTTGCTGGGACTGTTCTACGGATTGATGTCGGTGTCTCAGGGCAGTTATGCGCGGCACGGGGGCTGGGGTGGCTTCGGTGGCGGCGGCTGGGGCGGTGGCGGTTTCGGAGGCGGCGGTGGCTGGTCGGGCGGCGGCGGCATGTCCGGCGGCGGCGGGGCTTCGGGGAGCTGGTGATGAGACTGCTACGCCATCTGTTCGCCCGTTCCGCCCGCCATCTGTTCCCGGAGGACAGCCTGCAGCGCATCGCCGATGCGATCGCCGCGGGCGAACGTCTGCATCGCGGTGAGATTCTGTTCGCAGTGGAATCCGAGCTTTCCGCCATGCAGGTGCTGCGTGGCGTACAGGCACGTGCGCGTGCCGAGTCGGCTTTCGCACGGCTGCGCGCCTGGGACACGGAAGACAACAATGGCGTGCTGATCTACCTGCTGCTGGCTGACCACCGCATCGAGATCGTCGCCGATCGCGGCCTGGCCGGGCGGGTCAGCCCCGAGCAATGGCGCGGAGTGTGTGGGCTGATTGAAGAACGCATGGGGGCCGGCGAACCCGAGCAGGCCGTGCTTCGTGGGATCGAGGCGGTTTCGGCCCTGCTGGCGACGCATTTCCCGCAGATCGACGGCACGGCCGATGTGGATGAACTGCCCAACAGGCCGCAGATTCTGGATTGAGTTTCTGCATGAGGGCCCCTTCTCAGGCGTGGCCTCCCTTCGGGGTGCAAGTTGCAGCAGGGATTCCGGTAGAGCTGCATCGCGGCTTGCGCCGCTCCTACAGGATTGCGTCGGATTGGCGTGGTGGATGCGCGCGCGATGGCGGGCTGGGGCAAAATGACGGCCTGACCTATCGACTTCAGGCTGTATGACCTACCTCCATCAGATCGACCCGATCGCGCTGTCCGCCGGACCCCTCAAGATCCACTGGTACGGACTGATGTACCTGCTGGCCTTCGTCAGCGCGTGGTGGCTGGGGCGCCAGCGTATCCGCGCCGGTCGCCTGCCCGGCACCGATATGAACGGGCTGTCGGACCTGCTTTTCTACGGCATGCTGGGCGTGGTGCTGGGTGGGCGCATCGGCTACATCCTGTTCTATTCGTTCGGCGCATTCCTCGACAACCCGCTGATGATCTTCAAGGTGTGGGAAGGCGGCATGAGCTTCCACGGCGGCCTGCTGGGCGTGATGATTGCCGCGCTGTGGTGGACGCGTCGGCAGAAGCTGCATTTCTTCGACACCATGGACTTTGTGGCGCCATTGATTCCGCTGGGTCTGGGCCTGGGCCGCATTGGCAATTTCATCGGCGCCGAATTGTGGGGCAAGTACACCCAGGCCGGCTGGGGCGTGATCTTCCCCACCGATCCTGCATTACGCGAGTTCACCTCGCAGCAGCTGCAGGCGCAGTACGCGGCCGGCGCGCTGGACAAGTTTGCGCGCCATCCCTCACAGCTCTACCAGGCCTTCCTTGAAGGCGTGCTGATGTTCGCAATCCTGTGGTGGTTCTCCAGCAAGCCGCGACCGCGCTACGCGGTTTCGGGGATGTTCGCGCTGCTCTACGGTGTGTTCCGTTTCCTGGTCGAATTCGTGCGAGTGCCGGACGAGCAGTTGGGCTATCTTGCCTTTGACTGGCTGACCATGGGCCAGGTGCTGAGCCTGCCGCTGATCGCACTGGGCCTGTTCCTGCTCTGGCTGTCGCATCGTTCGCCTACTCTGCAGCCGGTCGTCACGACCAAGGATTCCGCATGAAGCAGTACCTCGACCTGTTGCGCCATGTACTGGAAAACGGCGCGGAAAAATCCGACCGCACCGGCACCGGCACACGCAGCGTGTTCGGCTGGCAGATGCGCTTCGACTTGAACCAAGGCTTCCCGCTGGTGACCACCAAGAAGCTGCACCTGCGCTCCATCGTGCACGAACTGCTGTGGTTCCTGAAGGGCGAAACCAACATCGCCTATCTGAAGGACAACAAGGTCGGCATCTGGGACGAATGGGCCGATGCCGAGGGCGAACTCGGCCCGGTCTACGGCAAGCAATGGCGCCGCTGGGCCACCGCCGATGGCGGTGAGGTCGACCAGATCAAATGGGTTGTGGATGAGATCAAACGCAATCCGGATTCGCGCCGGTTGATCGTGTCGGCCTGGAACGTCGCCGATCTTCCGAAGATGGCATTGATGCCTTGTCACACCATGTTCCAGTTCTACGTCATCGACGGAAAGCTCAGCTGCCAGCTTTACCAGCGCAGTGGCGACATCTTCCTGGGCGTGCCTTTCAATATCGCCAGTTACGCGTTGCTGACCCATATGGTGGCGCAGGCCTGCGGGCTGGGTGTGGGCGATTTCGTGCATACGCTGGGCGACGCGCATCTGTATTCCAACCACTACGAGCAGGCACGCGAACAGTTGTCGCGCACGCCGCGCGCGCTGCCGACGTTGCGGCTGAATCCGGACGTCACCGATCTGTTCGCCTTCACCTACGACGACATCGAAATCCACGGCTACGATCCGCTGCCTTCTATCAAGGCGCCGGTGGCGGTTTGACCGATGCTGATTTCGCTGGTGGCGGCGCTGGATCGCAAGCACGCGATCGGCAAGGGCAACGAACTACCGTGGCGCCTGCCGGACGATTTGAAGCGGTTCAAGGCACTGACCCTGGGCAGGCCGGTGCTGATGGGCCGCAAGACTGCTGAATCATTGGGGCGTGCATTGCCGGGCAGGACGAATCTGGTACTGACGCGGTCCGGCAAGGTGCCTTTCGAAGGCATGCAGGCGGTCGAATCGGTTGAGGCGGCAATCGAGGCTGCGCATGCAGCCGGTGCGGATGAGCTTTGCGTGATCGGTGGCGGCGAAATCTATGCGCTCACCTTGGGATTGGCGGACGCTTTGCATCTGACCCATGTGGATACTGTGGTGGAGCAGGCGGATGCGTTTTTCCCTTCATTCGATTTGACAGAATGGATGGTGATGTCCTCAGACAAACATGCGGTAGATGCAAAGCATCCTTTTGCATTCGAATTTGTAGACTACATGCGCACAAAATAGGACTTGTCATTCCGAACGAAGTGAGGAATCTGCTTCATGGCCAGGAAGGCCCGCGAATACTACGTCTACTTGATGGCTAGCCGTTCCGGAACGCTCTACGTTGGCGTCACCAATGATCTGGTCAGGCGCGTCTGGCAGCATAAGCAGGGAATAAACGACGGATTTACGAAGCGCTATGGGATTAACCGATTGGTTTGGTTTGAGTCCGGCGGGGATGTGTTGGGTGCTATCGCTCGCGAGAAGCAAATCAAAGCCTGGCGACGGGAGAAGAAAGTTGCCCTGATCGTGGCGGGGAATCCTGCTTGGGATGATTTGTCTATTGGATGGTTCGATACCGCGCCTGAGTGAAGCAGATTCCTCACTTCGTTCGGAATGACAAATTTATTTCTCTGCTTCGTTCCGAAGACAGCTTCAGGCAGCCGCCGAAGGCGGCGGCACATCGCGCCCCGCCACCTGCACCAGTCTTATTTCGTCCGTATCCAGCTGCAACGCGGTGAGCTTGCCGCCCCATACCGCACCGGTGTCGATGGCGTGCACACCGTGTCCGATCATCAGGCCCAGTGTGGACCAGTGGCCGCAGACGATCTTCAGGTCGCGCTGGGCGCGGCCCGGGACTTCGTACCAGGGGTAGAGTCCCTGCGCCTGCGTCCCCGGCGCGCCTTTTTCCTCGATCGCCATGCGCCCGCGCGGCGTGCAGTAACGCATGCGCGTGAACAGGTTGATGATGGCGCGGGAGCGGTCGTAGCCACCGAGCTGCGGCGACCAGTTGGGCTTGTCGCCGTACATGTTGCGGAACAGTTTGCGGTAGCCGTCGCCATGCAGTTGCAGTTCGACTTCGCGGGCGTGCTTCTCCGCCAAGGTGGTGGTCCACTTGGGCGCCAGGCCGGCGTGGATCATCATCCAGCCCAGTTCGCGGTCCACGTGCGCCAGTTTCTGCATGCGCAGCCAGGTCAGCAATTCGTCGCGGTCGTCGGCCAGCACGACGCGTTGCAGGTCCTGGTTGACCTTGCGCTGCTCATCCGGGGTGCGTTCGCCGATGGCGAGCAGGGAAAGATCATGGTTGCCAAGTACGACGGCGCTGTGGGCGCGCAGCGAATGGACCAGCCGCAGCGTTTCCAGCGACTGTCCGCCGCGATTGACCAGATCGCCGCAGAACCACAGCCGGTCGGCGGCCGGATCGAAACGGATGCGCTCGAGCAGACGCTGGGTGGCGTCGTAGCAGCCCTGAAGATCGCCGATGGCCCAGACGCTCATCCCGGGCTCCTCAATGCACCGTGCGCGGGGTGGAGAGCGCGAACAGGGCGATGGGCGCCTCGAAGCGCGTGCCGTCGTCGGCCAGCATGCCGTAGCTGCCCTGCATGGCGCCGTGCTCGGTTTCCAGCACCGCGCCGGAGGTGTATTCGAAATGTTCGCCCGGGCGCAGCCAGGGTTGCTCGCCGACCACGCCTTCGCCACGCACTTCCTGCACCTTGCCGTTGGCATCGGTGATCAGCCAGTGGCGGTCCAGCAGGCGCGCGGGAACGCGTCCCCGGTTGCGAATGCGGATGGTGTAGGAGAAAACGAAGCGGCCGTCCTCGGGGTCGGATTGGTCGTCGAGGAATCGGGTGGCTACGTCGATGTCGATGGCGTAGTCAGATGGGCTCATGCCCACAGTGTATGCAAAAACGGCAACCGGGATAGGAAATGTGAAATGGAAATGGGCAAGGCGGAAGCGAAATTCGTTTCGATTCCCTATTCCCCATTCCCGATTCCCGCACCATTGGCCAGGCGCACGAAAGCGGCCACTTCCACCTGCTCGGCGCGCGCATCGGGACGGATGCCGGCCGCTTCCATTTGATCGGTATCGCAGACGCCCATCAGCGCGTTGCGCAGGGTCTTGCGGCGCTGGCCGAAGGCGGCACGCACCACTTCGGTAAAGCGTTGCGGATTGTCGATGCCGATGGCCTCAGGTGCGTGCGGCACCAGGCGCACGACCGCCGAATCCACTTTCGGCGGCGGGCGGAACGCGGCCGGCGGCACGTCGAACAGAGGCGTCACCGTGCAATACGCCTGCAACATCACGCTCAGACGGCCATAGACCTTGCTGCCGGGGCCGGCGGCCATGCGGTCGACGACTTCCTTCTGCAGCATGAAGTGCATATCGCGCACCACGGCGGCATGGTCCAGCGCATGGAACAGGATCGGCGAGGACAGGTTGTAGGGCAGGTTGCCGACCAGACGAAGCTGGTCTTCCCCGGCCATGCGGGTGAAATCGACTTCCAGCACATCCTTGTGGATCACGGTCAGCTGGCCGACGCCGTGCGCCGCCTGCGACAGGGGAACCACCAGGTCGCGGTCGAATTCGATGGCGGTGAGTTCGCCGTGCTTGCGCAACAGCGGCAGGGTGATGGCGCCCTGGCCCGGTCCGATTTCCACCAGGCGATCGCCCGGACGCGGATCCACCGCCAGCACGATCATGTCGATCATGCCGCGGTCGGTCAGGAAGTGCTGGCCCAGCGATTTTTTGGGCGGTACCTTGAAATTCATGCGGCGAGTCTACGTTGCGCGGCGATGCGTGCGCAGGTTTCCACTGCCGCGAACAGGCTGGAAGGATCGGCGATGCCCTTGCCGGCCAGTTCCAGCGCGGTGCCGTGGTCGACCGCCACGCGCGGATAGGGCAGGCCCAGGGTCATATTGACCGCGCGTTCGAAGCCGCTGTATTTGAGCACCGGCAGGCCCTGGTCGTGGTACATGGCCAGCACGGCGTCGAAGCCGGCCAGCTTCTGCGGCAGGAACGCGGTGTCGGCGGGCAAGGGCCCCACGAGTCGCATGCCCTCGTCGCGCAGGGCGGCGATGACTGGTTCGATCACTTCGATTTCCTCGCGGCCCAGATGTCCCGCTTCGCCTGCGTGCGGGTTCAGACCCAGGACGGCGATCACGGGTTGGGCGATGCCGAAATCCCGCTGCAGCGCGCGATGGGTGATGCGTAGGGTGTGCGTCAACGCCGCAATGTCGATGGCGTCGGCGACGGCGCGCAGCGGAAGATGCGTGGTCGCCAGCGCCACGCGCACGATGTCGTTAGCCAGCATCATCACCACTTCGCAACCGGCGCGTTGCGCCAGTAATTCGGTCGTACCCGTGAAGGTGAAGCCGCCTGCATTGAGGGCTGCCTTGTGCACCGGGCCGGTAACCACGCCGTCGTGTTCGCCGCGCAGGCAGGCGTCCGAAGCCAGGTTCAATGCCTCGATAACCGCGCGCGCGTTGGCCGGGTCGGTGCGACCGAAACGGTTGGGCGTCGTATTCGGCACCGGGTGCAGGCGCAGGTCGCCGGCTTGCGTTGCCTGGTCGTTTTCACCCAATAGCCTGAGCGGCAGCCTCAACGCGTCGGCTGCCTGCTGCAAGGTATCGGGATCTGCGTAGGCCAGCAGCCGGCAGTCGGTGCGCGGCAATTGAGCCAGGCGCACGCAGAGCTCCGGGCCGATGCCGGCCGGCTCGCCCGGAACCAGCGCGAGCCCGGGTGTCACTCAGCCGCCGTCGGTGGCGGCCGCTTTGTCGCCGTTGCGCACGTTGACGTAGGCTTCGCCGCGCAGTTCCTGGAGGTAGCGGTTGTATTCGTCCTCCAGTTTGCGGCGACCGATGGTCTCGCGTACCTGTGCGCGCTGATTGGCATTGGTCACGTCGGTCTGGCGCTCAGCGACGCGCTGCACGATGTGCCAGCCGGCCTCGGTACGGAACGGCGCGGATACGCCACCATTGGAAAGACCGGTGACCTCCTTGCCAAACGCCGGGCCGAATGCATTGCCTTCGAACCAGCCCAGATCGCCGCCTTCGGCCTTGCTGTTGGCGTCTTCCGAGGATTCCTTGGCCACCTCGACGAAATCCGCGCCGCCAACGATCCGGGCACGCAGCGTGTCGATCTTGGCTTTTGCCGCTGCCGCATCCTGCACCGGCGTCACGCGGACCAGGATGTGCCGGGCGTTGTATTCGGTGACGGTCTGGGCCGCGGCCTGGCTGCCATCGCGCACTTCCACCAGCTTGAGCAACTGGAAGCCGCTGGGACCTCGGATCGGGCCGACGACCTGACCCGGGCTCATGGTCTTGAGCATCTGCGCGAAGGCGGCTGGAATTTCATCGGGGCTGCGCCAGCCCAGGTCGCCGCCTTCCAGGGCATTGGGGCTGTCGGAGTAGCGGACCGCCGCAGCCGAGAAGTCGAGTTCGTTGCGTTCCACCAGGCCTTTGACGCCCTGGATCTTCTTTTCGCCGGTCGCGATCTGCTCGGCGGTCGCGCCTTCCGGCAGGCCCACCAGGATGTGCGCGAGGTGGTACTGGGTATTGTTGGCCTGCGCAGCGATGGCGGCATCGACTTCGCCTTCGCTGACCTGGATGCGGCTCTGGGCGAAACCCTGGCGCATGCGCTGGATGGTGATTTCGTCGCGGATCGAGTTGCGGAACTCGGCGAAGGATAGACCTTCAGAGGCCAGTCGCTGGCGCAGCGCATCGACCGTGACCCCGTTCTGCTGGGCGACTGCGGCCACGGCGTTGTTCAGTTCGTCATCGCTGACCCGGATGCCCTGTTCGGCGGCACGCGCCACCTGCAGCTTCACCAGCACCAGGCGCTCCAGCACCTGGCGTTCCAGGACGTCGCGCGGTGGCAACTGGCCAGGCTGGTTGGCGTACTGGGCGGTGACGTTGTTGACGGCACGGTCCAGCTCGCTCTGCAGGATCACGTCTTCGTTCACCACCGCCGCAATGCGGTCCAGCGGTTGCAAATTCTGTGCGGCCACAGGCGCGGACAGCATCAGGGCGGCAATCGCGCCGGCAAGGATCAGTCGCATATTCATAGTCTTCATGGGGTTCATTCCGGTCCGGAATCGTTGTCGTCGGGGTCCGGCGTCGTGTTGCTTGGCGGGACGAGATAGAGATCGTCGCGGTAGTAGCCGAGAATAGCACGGCGCAGCGTGCGCTCTGTGTTCTGGCCCGCAGAGCCCAAGCCCTTCAGCACGAACTCGACCTGCAGCGAATTGTTGAGGTCACCCTCGCGATTGCGCACGTAGCGACGCGCGACTACGCGCACCGCAAGACAGCAGCTGTCCCACTGCACGCCGGCAAGGGCTTCCAGTGGTTTCTTGTCCAGGATCGAGTAGTAGTAACGGCCAACCACGCTCCACGTCGGCGTGACCGGATACAGGAACGAGAAATCGGCCTGTTCCAGCTGGTCGCTGCCGTTGGTGACGTTACGTCGATAGCGATAGCCCAGGTTGACCACGCCGTCGTTGGGCATCAGGTAGCGGGCGCGCAGGCTGGCCAGATCCTCGCGGCGGAATTTGGGATTCCACTGGTAGGACGTGCCGATGGTCCAGCGGTCGGTCGGCGAATAATTGACGTCGGCCACCCACGCGGACTTGCCGCTGTCCACCGGCAGTTCGCCCGGCGCGGTGACGCGCGAATCGTCGAGGTAGAGGATCTGCCCAAGACTTGCCGACAAGCGCTCATGCCCATCGGACTGCCGGAGCAATCGGCTGGTCACCGCCATGGTCAGCTGGTTGGCGTCGGTCTGACGGTCCGGCCCGGTGTAGCGGTTGTCGCGGAACAGCTGGCCCCAGCTGAAGGTGAACGGACGCGTGTCGAAGATCGGAATGCCGCTCTGGTCGCGGTACGGTGCGTTGAGATAGAACAGACGCGGTTCCAGCGTATGCAGGAACCGCTCGCCCTTGATCTCGGTTTCGCGGTCGAAAAACATGCCCGCATCCAGGGTCGTGATCGGCAGGCTGCGCGATGGGCTGGTATCGGTGTAACGGGGATCGGAGGTGAACTCTTCGTCCAGCTGGTAGGCCGTATAGCGCCAGGCCAACGTCGGCGTGATGTACCAGGAGGCGCCCTGGAGAGGCATCGAAACATAGGGTTTCAGGTCGAGGCGACTGCCTCCGGCAGACTCGCGATTGGGCGCTTCATTGTGCTGGAAGCGCACGATTTCCGAGTTCACTCCGGCTGTCAGCCAGCGCCCAAAGGGTTGCTCCCAATTGAAATACAGCCGCGGCAGGCGGTTATAGGGCAGGGAATCTTCGGTCAGCGTGTAGTCCGACAACTGCCAGACATCGGCCATCGCGCCTGCGGTCCAGTAGCGTCCGCGACCGTAGATACCTGCCGTGCTGACCAGCGAAGTGGCCGATACGCCATACAGTGAATTGGCGAAATCTTCGACATAACGCGTATCGCTCACCCAGGCCAGGTTGGCGCGCGCCTGCCATTCGCTGTTGAGATTGTGTGAACCGCTGTAACGGAACATGCCGCGGTTCTTGCTCTGCAGTGGATCGCCGTAGGTGTCGATTTCGCTGCCGTTGCGTAGTCGCGCTCGCGATCCTTGACCAGATCGTCGCTCGGCATCCAGTTGGCATCCAGCACGCCGCGGCCGTTTTCGTATAGGTAGCGGAACTGGCCGGCCAGCGACAGGCCACGGTCGCTCATGTAGCGCGGGGTGATGGTGGCGTCGTAGTTCGGCGCCAGATTCAGATAGATCGGCTGCCGGTAATCGAAGCCGTTGCGGCCGGACATGCTGATGGCCGGGTAGAGCAGACCGGTATGGCGACGGTCGTCAATGGGGAACTTGATCCAGGGCACGTACAGCACCGGCACTTTGCCGATGCGGATGGTCGCGCCGCGGGCGACGCCCCAGCCCTCGTCGGTGTCCACGTCGATGCGGTTGGAACGCAGCTCCCACACGCGCTGCGAGGGATCGCAGGTGGAGTAGGTGGAACCGTTCAACTGGCCCTTGGCACCTTTCAGGTCGATGCTTTCGGCGCCGCCGTTGCCGCGGCGCGACACCAGCTGGTACTGCACATCTTCGATCTTGTGGGTGTCGGTGTTCTGGTCGCCATGCGCACGCGCGGCGATCACGCGCATGGAGCCGTCCTGGTAGCGGACATTGCCGTCGGCGACGTAGGTATCGGTGTCCTGATCGTATTTCAGATTGTCGGCATTCAAGAACTGGTCGCCGCGGACCAGTCGTACATTGCCTTCGTATTCCAGCTTCTGCTCGGTGCCGCCCAGCTTGTCGCCGTCGATCGAGGTAGGTTGTTCAGCACGCTCTTCGCGCGCCTTGGCCGCGTCCACGCCCGGTTTCGGTGGCTCGGCCTGGGTGAAGGACGGAATGGCATCCATCACGGGACACAGATTCCAGTCGACGGGCTTGTCGTCGGCCAGCGCTGGCAGGCACAGGGCGATACTGAACGGCAGCGGTAGCAGGCGAAGGACTGGGCGCACGCGGTGCAAAGCTCCGTCAGGGGGAAGGTCAAAGCGGCCGCTAGCTTGCCGTATCCCCGCCAAGCCGGCAATGAAAGCCGGGGCTAGGTTTCGGGCGAGGTTCATCCTGCAAGCCGCTTCCAGCGGTTTTTCTGGCTCAGCGCAGTTCGCTGACGTGGGCCACACTGCAGTCGCGCAGGGCTTCCAGGTCGTATCCGCCCTCGAGTACCGACACCACCCTGCCTGACGCGTGGCGGTCGGCGATGGCGCGCAGTTCGCGGGTCAGCCAGCCGAAGTCCTCGGTTTCCAGCATCAGATCCGCCAGCGGATCGCGCATATGCGCGTCGAACCCGGCCGAAATCAGCACCAGTTGCGGCTTGAACCGGTCCAGCGCGGGCAGCATGTCGTCGGCCCAGACGTTGCGGAACCGGAAGCCGCCCGTGCCCGGCGGCAGCAGCGTGTTGAAGATGTTGCCGGCTCCGCGTTCGTTGGGCGTGCCGCTGTTCGGGTAGATGCCCGATTCGTGCGAACTGAAGTAAGCCACGCGTGGCTCTTCGAAAAAGATGGCCTGGGTGCCGTTGCCATGGTGCACATCGAAATCGACGATGGCCACGCGCTCCAGGCCATGCTTGTCGCAGGCGTGCGCAGCAGCCACGGCGACATTGTTGAACAGGCAGAAGCCCATCGCCTTGTCGCTGGTGGCGTGATGGCCAGGTGGCCGCACCGCGCAAAAGGCCGTGCGGTCGGCACCGCGCATCACCGCATCCACGGCGGCTACCACCGCGCCGGCCGCGCGCAAGGCGGCGGCGCGCGACTCCGGGCACATCACCGTGTCGGGGTCCAGCATGCGATGACCGTCGAAGTCGCACTCCATCACGTCCTGCAGCAGGGACTCGGTGTGCACGCGGCGCAGGTCGCCCAGTTTGGCCAAGGGGGCTTCCTTCCAGTCCAGATCGCCATGCGTCTGACGCAAGCCTTCCAGCACCGCTTCCAGCCGTGCCGGCCGTTCCGGGTGCTCTGGCCCGGTGTCGTGGCCCAGGCAGGCAGGGTGGGTGTAGATGATCATGCGTCGTGCGGCAGGCTCAGGCGTGTCGGCGCTGGTGGTTCCACAGCACTTCGCCTTGCCCGTCCGCCCGCGCCAGCACCCGTGCCAGCACGAACAACAGGTCCGAGAGCCGGTTGAGGTAGCGGATGGCTTCAGGGCGTACGGCGTCGTGGCGGGCCAGGGTGACGGTCTCGCGTTCGGCACGCCGCACGATGGTGCGGGCCAGGTGGCAGCGCGCGGCCGCCTCGCCGCCGGCGGGAAGGATGAAGTCCTTCAGCGGAGGCAGCGCCTCGTTGTAGTGGTCCAGCTGGTGTTCCAGCGCATCCACGTCGGCGGCAGTGATGGCGGCATGTCCGGGAATGCACAGCTCGCCGCCCAGGTCGAACAACTGGTGCTGCACGGTCGTCAGCAGGGTACGGATGTCTTCCGGCACCTTGGTCGCCAGGATCACGCCGATGCTGGAGTTGGCTTCATCGACCGTGCCATAGGCGTTGACGCGTGCCGAATCCTTGCCCACGCGGGTGCCGTCGCCCAGCCCGGTCGTGCCGTCGTCGCCGGTCCGGGTGTATATCTTGGAGAGGCGATTACCCATGGGTGATGGCCGCAGGCGCGACTCAGCGCGTGGACTTGGCCCGCGCGCGCAGACGCGCGGCCTGGGTCACGCCCACGTGGACGATGACGGCCAGTCCGACGTAGATCGCCGTGGTACGCATATAGGGAAGCAGCCAGTCGGTGTAGTTCTTCCACCAGCCGGCGAAGGTCGGGTTCTGAACGCTGTCGCTGATCCAGTAGAAGCTGCCCTGGCTGAGCAAATGACTGGCCGCCACCGACACGACCAGGCTGGCCACCAGCACCGCCAGGGTCTTGCCATGGGCTTCGCTGCCGCTGGCGTGGGTGGAAAACTTCCGGACCAGCATGCCGCCGAACCACAGCGCGAAGTAGGCCGGCACCAGGAACCAGTACGCGGCCGACATGCAGTAGTGGGCGAAGAAATCCATGCCCTGGCCGCTGATGACCACGTAATCGGCCAGCACTGCCAGGGCCATGAACACCGGGAACGCCCAGCGCGTCCAGGAGCGCAGATAGAAGCCGCCCAGGAAGAACGCCGCCCACGAGGCATCGGGAATCGGGCCGAGATGGGTGAGCGAGGCGGGCAGGTTCAGCCGCGTCGCCAGCAGCAAGGCGGCGATCAGGGTGAAGACGATGGCGCGCTGGGTGGTGCTGTTCATGGAAGCCCTTTCCGGAAAGCTCAAGCCGCCATTCTAACGGAGAGCCCACCGGTGCGGGCTTATCATGTCGGCATGACGCACACACACGATGTACTGATCGTTGGCGGCGGGCTGGTCGGCGCCAGTCTGGCTATCGCTCTGGACCGCCTGGGCCTGCAGGTCGGGATGGTGGAAGCCACGCCGATGGGCGTGATGCCGGGCGTGTTCGACCAGCGCAACCTCAGTTTCGCCGGTGCCACGGTCAACGCACTCACCGCGCTGGGGGTAATGGAAAAGCTGCGCGCACCAACCGGCCGTATCCAGCGCATCCATGTCAGCCGGCAGGGCGATTTCGGCCGCGTGGCGCTGGACGCATCCGAGTACGGTCGTGAAGCCTTCGGTCAGGTCGTGGTGGCGCGTGATTTCGGCGAAGCGCTGGAAGCACGACTCACCGAACTGACGGGACTGGTGCGCTACCGGCCGGCGCAGTTCGTCGGCCTGGGCGCCGAATCGACAGGCCTGCGCAGCCTTCGCATCAGTGATGCCGACGGCGAACGCGACATCAGTGCGCGGTTGCTGGTTGCCGCCGATGGCACGCGCAGCGCGGTACGTGACGCGCTGGGAATCGCCGCTGAAGTGCATGATTACCAGCAGACCCTGTTCGTCGCGCGCATGCGCGCCAGCCGGGCACCGGACGGATCAGCCTACGAGCGTTTCGGCGAACACGGCCCCACGGCGGTGCTGCCGCGCGGCGACCGGCATTTCGGCGTGGTGCATGGTGTCGATCGCGCGCTCGCCGACGAGGTGGAAGCGCTGGACGACGCGGGATGGATGGACAGGATCCAGCAGGCCTTCGGTTGGCGCGTGGGCCGGTTCCTTTCCACCGGGCCGCGTTCTGCTTATCCCATCATCAAGGTCGTCGCCGGTCGCACGACCGCATCGCGCGCAGTCCTGTTGGGCAACGCCGCGCAGACCATCCATCCGATTGGCGCGCAGGGCTTCAATCTGGGTCTGCGCGATGCGCTGACCCTGGCCGAGCTGATCGAACACGCAGAGGACCCGGGCGCGGATTCTCTGCTGCAGGCCTACGCCGAGCGCCGGGCCGAGGATAGACGCAGCACCGTGGCTTTTTCCGATGGGCTGGCGCGCGTCACCGGCAATCCAGCACCCTTCCTGCGTCCCCTGCGTAGCCTGGGCATGCTGGCAGCCGACCAGTCCAGTGCGTTGCAATCGCTGCTGGTGGGCGGGGCGATGGGATTTCGCGGTGAAGTACCCGCCCTGTGCCGTGAGGTGTCGCGATGAGCCGGCGCGGTCGCCTGGATGTGGTGGTGGTGGGCGGCGGCGTAGTCGGTGCGACGTGTGCCTTGGCATTGGCAGGACTAGGTCTGGATATCGCACTGGTGGAAGGGCGCGAGCCCGTGCGTTGGTCACCGCAGACTCCGGACTTGCGCGTGTACGCCTTCGCACCGGACAACGCCGCTCTGCTGGAGCGTTGCGGTGTGTGGAGCGCGGTGCGCGATGCAAAGGCGCAGCCTTATCGGCGCATGCGTGTCTGGGATGCGGCCGGCGGTGGCGAAGTGCTTTTCGACGCCGACGCACTGGGTCGCGACCAGTTGGGCTGGATCATCGAGAACAACCTGCTGGTTGATCGCCTGTGGTCGGCCCTTCCTGCGGCCGGCGTACATCTGCATTGCCCGGCGCGGGTCGAGTCGATCGAGCAGGATGACAGCGGAGTTCGCCTGCGTCTGGAGGACGGTACGCGCCTGGACGCGCGACTCGCCGTTGCCGCCGACGGCGCCGATTCCACTCTGCGCGAACTGGCAGGCTTGCAGGTGTCCGCACACGATTACCAGCAACGCGGCGTGGTGGCCTTCGTCGACACCGAACTTCCCAACCAGGCCACGGCCTGGCAACGCTTTCTGCCGACCGGACCACTGGCCTTCCTGCCTTTCGGCGAGTCGCGCAGTTCCATCGTGTGGACCTTGCCCAATGCGGAAGCCGAGCGCGTGCTGGCATTGGACGAAGAGGATTTCAATCGCGAGCTTGCCAGTGCCTTCGAGGCACGACTGGGCGACGTGCGCGTGGCGTCGAAACGCGCCGCCTTCCCGTTGCGTCGGCAGCTGGCCGAGGCTTATGTATCGGGCAAGGTATTGCTGATGGGTGACGCGGCCCACGTGGTGCATCCGCTCGCCGGACAGGGCGTCAACCTGGGCTTGCGTGATGTGGCGCGCCTGCATGCCACGCTGGACCGGGCGCTGGCACGCGGCGTGGATTGGTCCGCTCCGCATCGACTCGCGCGCTGGGCACGTGAATGCCGCAGCGAGAACGCCGCCGCTGCCTATGCCTTCGATGGCATCAACCGTTTTTTCTCCAACGACGAAATGCACGCTACGCTGCTGCGCGGTCCTTTGCTGGGACTGGCCGGCAAGTTGCCTGCGCTGACGAACCTGTTCTGGAAACGCGCTTCCGGATTCTAGAGTTGACTCCACATCCACTGAGAGGAAAGCCATGTCCCTGCCTTCTTTTTCACGACGCAAACTGATCAAGGGGCTGGCCGTGGCCGGCCTGGCCGGTGGGCTGCCTTCCGCATTCGCAGCGTCCCGCAAGAAAGGTGAACGCAGCCTGGGCGTGGCACTGGTGGGGCTGGGTTACTACAGCCGCGAATTGCTGGCCCCGGGCTTGCAGCTCACCCGCCACTGCCATCTTGCCGGCATCGTCACCGGCACGCCGCAAAAGGCGCTGGAGTGGCAGCGCAAATACGATATTCCCGACCGCAATATCTACGACTACGACGGCTTCGACCGCATTGCCGACAATCCCGACATCGACGTGGTCTATATCGTTTTGCCCAATCATCTGCACAAGCCTTTCACCTTGCGCGCGGCAGCCGCAGGAAAACATGTGTGGTGTGAAAAACCCATGGCCATGAATGCGACCGAGGCCCAGGAGATGATCGAAGCCTGCCAGCGCAACAAGGTCAAGCTGGCCATCGGCTATCGCATGCAGCACGAACCCAATACACAAAAGGTGATCGGTTTCGCACGCGACCGTCCCTACGGCGCGCTGCGCAGCCTGCAATGCGATGCCGGTTTCAACGCCTTCGACGACGCGGCCGGCAGCGACAACTGGCGCCTGGATCCCGCGCGCGGTGGCGGTGCCATGTACGACATGGGCGTGTATTCGCTCAACGCCGCGCGCTACACGTCCGGCGAGGAGCCGGTGGCGGTAACCGCCAAGCAAAGCGTGCAGCGCCCGAACATCTTCAAAGGCGTGGATGAAACCATGCACTTCGACCTGGAATTCCCCAGCGGCCTACTGTCACGGTGCAGCACCAGCTTCGGCAAGAACATGAATCTGCTGCGCGCTGAAGCCGAGCGCGGCTGGTACGAACTTTCGCCGTTCCAGTCCTATGACGGCATCCGTGGCCGCACCAGCGATGGTCTGGTGCTGGATGCGCGCGTGCCTCACCAGCAGGCCCTGCAGATGGACGACGACGCGCGTTCGATCATCGAAGGCAGTCCCCTGCGGGTGCCAGGTGAGGAAGGGCTGCGTGACATGCGCGTGGTGGATGCGATTTTCCGTTCGGTAGCGGAGGGTGGACGGGTTGTGATCGGTTGAGCGAGTTGTATTCCCTCTCCCCCTTGTGGGAGAGGGTGCCGAAGGCGGGTGAGGGAAGGTCGGAGCCAGTTGTTTTGGATTGACTGAAATATCGAATGTGGTTTCCCTTAAAGGATTTCCATAATCAATATTTCATAGCATCTGACTGAAGCAGGCTCCGGCGCACCCTCTCCCGGCCTGTCGGCCACCCTCTCCAAGGAGAGGGGCTCGTTTGCATACGTCCTTTGATGCCCGACAGTTTCTTCTGGAAACGAAGCATCAGCCCGGGATAAACGGAAACACGATCTTCAGCAGTCCCTTCAGTCCACCTTCCGCGGTGCTGGCAATTGCTTTCGCCCCGAGGCTGTTGAGCGCGTTGCGCACTTCCTGCCAGCGCAGCTTGGTCACGTCCTTCTTCAGCAGATCGGCGACTTCCTCGGCGGCCGGCGACAGCCTGTTCAACTCGTCCGCGATAGCTTTCGGGTCCGGCTGCAGATAACCCCACTTCTCGGCGATCTTGAGCAATGTATCGAAGCGCACGGCGACCACATCGCGATTGCGCTCATAGACCGGTAATGCACCGACCTCCAGAATCGCCTGTTCGAACTGTTGCTGGTCGTCCGGGTGTTCCACGCGGATCGCCAGGAAGCCTTCCTTCTTGCTGCGTTCGCTGACGTGCTTGGCACCGGAACGCAGATTGGCTTCGGTCAATACCGTGGCCACGATCCGTTGCAGGGCCGCGTCGTTTTCTTCCGGCACCAGCGCGCGCCAGCGGGCGTAGCCGTCGCGTCGCAGCGCCTTGACCTTGGCGGGCGTGACCCGCAGCCGCGAGGCGACGGCGAAGTTGGATTCGGCGCGGGCGATGGCGCCATCGCGCTCCAGCAGCACGAAGATCAGCAACTCCAGGTCGCGTTTGGTCAACGACTGGAAACCCTGCAGCAGGGTCAGCCGCAGGAATTCTTCGGCGAAGCCGGCCGGGTCCTTGAGTTCGATGGGTTGCATGGCGCTTCTCTACGGAAAGAATTACTGCAGGAACGCATCATGCCATCGACCGGTAGCAGGGGCTGAGAACGGCCGGGAACTGCGTCGCGAATCAGCGATTGAATTCGCGTCCGGGGTATTCGGTGCGGAAGGTCTCGATGGCGCCACGGTCCTGCAGGGTCACGTACACGGTGCGTCCGTCCGGGCCGCCGAATGCCACATTGGAGGGCTTGGCTCCCTTCAATGTCACCTCGCGCAACAGCGTGCCCTGCGGCGAGACGATGGACACCACGCCTGCGCCATGGCGTGCGATGTAGAGGTTGCCCTGATCGTCGCAACGCATGCCATCCAGTCCATGGTCGGCGAACTGGATCAGCAGCTTCTTGTCGCCGATGCCGCCATCGGCGCGCAAAGTGTATTGCCAGACTTTGCGCTGTACGGCTTCGTTGACGTACAGATGCGTGCCGTCCGGGCTGACCTCGATGCCGTTGGTGGTGCCCAGGCCGGTTTGCAGCAGGTGCGTGCTGCCGTCGCGATCGATCCGCCACAGCTGGCCGCTGTTGCTGGTCCAGTTGGGATCGCTGGCGTACAGCACATCGTCCTTGGTGATGGCGATATCGTTGGGCTGGTTCATCGCCGGCTGGTACGCGTGTTGCACGACCTTGCCGTTCTTGGGGTCGATCTTCAGCACGCTGTGGCCTTTATGGTCGGCAACGTACATCGTGCCGTCGCGGCCGAAGCGGATGCCGTTGCCGACGCTGCCTTCCGGCAGGGTCACGAACAGTTCGGCATAGCCGCGGCCGTCGGCCTGCGGATGCACCCGGCCAATGGTGCCTTCACTGCCGAAGTTAACCACGTACAGCACTCCGTCCGGCCCTGTTGCCGGGCCCTCGATAGCCGAAGTGAACACACCGTCGGCGACATAGTCGCGCGCGATGTACAGAGCTTCGGCAGACGGTGGTGCTGCCTGCGCGGACCCGGCGACAACCAATGCGATGGCTAACAATATGCTTGGTGCTTTCATGCGTAATTCTCTGTATTCAATTGGCCAGGGCGTAGGCGGCCAAGGCGAAGGCCAGTACCGCGATGGTGGTGGAGACCCAGAGCAATGCGCTGGCATGACGAAGGCGGCGATCGGCCAGTTCGGCACCCTGTTGCAGCAGCTCCAGGGTCTTCTGCATGTCGGTCGCAAGCTTGCGGATCGAATCGGCATTCTGGGTGGCCGCGTCCTGCAGCTCGACGATCTGCTCGGCGATCACGTCCATCTGCAGCTGATGCGTGTTGTCCACCGGCGGCGTGCGGGTGAACAAGGGCCGCGCCAGTTTGATGATGTCCGGCAGGTAAGGGGCCGCCAGGGTGATCCAGGTCGCCGCCATGGTTCAGGCCTTCTTGAGGAAGCAGGTCTTCAGCACCAGGTCCTTGATCTTCTCGACCCGGCATTCGATCTCTTCTTCGTCGTCGGTCAGGTGGATGCCCTTGATCAGGGTGCCGCGCTTGAGGGTGAGCGAAGTGCCCTTGACCTTGAGGTCCTTGATGACGGTGACCGAATCGCCTTCGGCGAGTGGGGTGCCGTTGCTGTCGCGTACGTTCATGTGTCGGTTCTCCTGATTTATTGATGGCAATGTAGGAGCGGGCCATGCCCGCGAGCTCTTGCGCCGTCTGCATGGCGACGAAAAGCTCGCGCCCATGGGGCGCTCCTACAGGGACGCATTATCGGGCGGTGGTGGCGAAGACGGTGATTTCCTCGCGGTCGTGATACAGCTGTTTCGCGCGGACGGTGACCGGTCGTTCCGATTGTGCGGCGAACAGGTCCAGGCACAGCTGCGTTTCGTCCCAGCGCTTCTTCATCGGCAGCTTGAGGTTGAACACGGCATGCCGGCACCAGCCTTCGCGGAACCAGGTGGCCATACGCTCGGCCACGCGCCGCGGTTGTTCGACCATGTCGCAGACCATCCAGTCCAGCGACTGCGACGGTTTCCACTGGAAACCATCGGCGCGCAGGTGTTCGACCAGACCGCTGTCCATCACGTTCTGCCGCAGTGGACCGTTGTCGACGCTGGTCACGCGCAGATGATGACGGGTGAGGATCCAGGTCCATCCGCCGGGCGCCGCGCCCAGATCGGCGGCGGTCATGCCGGCTTTGAGCAGGGCCTCCCGCTCGCCAGCATCGAGCAGGGTCAGCAGCGCTTCCTCCAGTTTCAACGCCGAACGCGAGGGCGCGTCAGACAGCAACTTCAGCCGTGGAATGCCCAATGGCCAGGGCGAACTGTCGGCAGGATCGGCGATGCACAGATAGGCGTGGTCGCCGTCAACGAAAACCACATGCAGCCGTGGCAGTCGCGGATTTTCCTTGTCGCTCATCAGCCCGGTCTTGCGCAACGCAGGACGCAGTGCGTTGCCGAAGCTGCGGGCCAGGCCTGCGAGCGGTTTGGCCGACTCCGAATCGGGATGCTCTACCCACAGATCGCCAAATCGAGACTGCCCGGCCAGTGCGGCCAGCATCGGCGTGATGCGGTCCTTGGGATCCAGGCCGCGCAGCTCGACGATCAGCTGCAGTTTCTGCCGCGCATAGATCAGCCCGCGCCAGGGCAGGGCGCGTGACAGCGCAGCGCTTTCCTCGCATATGAAAACGACATGCGCGCTGTTGCGCTCGGTGCGTGCGTAACCGGGATGGCCGGCCTGCGCAGCGCGTTCGGTCAGTTCGGCGGCCAGCTCGGGTTCGAAACCTTGGCGGCAATAACACAGCAGGCCGGTCATGGTTGCGGGTCACGATAACTAACCCCTTCCCCGTCCCCGTTGGGGACGGGGAAGGGGGCTTGCCTTGGAGCGTCAATAACGATCGCCGCCACGTTCGCCATAGACACGCAGAACTTCGCGCGCGGCATCGCGGTTAAGGTCGCGCACTACCTCGATGCCACGCTGGTTCAACTCGCCTATCCAGTCGGCAGGAAGCGGGCCTTCGTCGAACTCGGTCAGTTCCATCACGTCCTCGGCACGCGCGCCGATCAGCAGGCGGTCGATGCCGGCCCACACCGTGGCGCCGTAGCACTGGCAACAGGGCTGCGATGAAGTTGCCAGGGTTACCGTGCCGCCGACGCGCTCATTGAGCCGCGCGGTCTGCAGGCGCTGCTGCGCCAGCATGTAGGCCATGTTTTCGGCATGCGCCAGCGAGGTGTTCTGCGGCAGCACGCGGTTCACGCCGATAGAGATGATGCGATCATCCGGACCGAACACGACCGCACCGAAGGGGCCGCCGGTGACGGCTTCGACATTGATGCGCGACAACTCGATGGCCAGCGCCACTTTCTCGGCATCGCTCGCGCACACGGCGTCCGCATCGACACTTTCATGCACCCACGCGGGCAGGGTGAGATGTACTTGCGCGTACAGCATCACTGTATCTGGCTCTCCGCACCGGCCGCTGGCGCGCATTGGCCGTTGTCGCACTGGCAGGCGGAGATTTCCTTGAATCCGCACACGCCCATCATGCCTTTGGCGTTGCACTGGGCTTGCACTGCAGCCGGATCGGTCGGACTGTCCTTGTTGACGCATGCCGGCATGGCGCCGCAGCAGTTGCCGACGTTCTTGACCGCGCAGTCGGCGTTGGACTTGCAAGTGGTGTCGACGGTGACCGCCTCCTTGACCAGGCGCGGCGGCAGCGGCGAGGACATCGGCGGTGAAGGGCGCGGTGCTTCCGGCGGCGCGGGCGGCGCGTTGCCCGCAAGGTCGCCGGTGGCGGCGGGCGTGGTCGATGGGGCCGCGCAGGCGGTCAACGCGACCGCCAATGCGAGAAGGAGAAGACGAGTGATGCGGGCCATGGCCGTATTCCTCATAAGGAGAATTGAATCGTCATCCCCGCGAAGGCGAGCACCCGGCGATGCGTGCATCCCGCACGAAGTCGCTGGGCTCCCGCTTTCGCGGGAATGACGGTCGTATTGCTGGGTGGACCGTCCTGTCAATGCGAACCGGCAAGCTTCGTGGGCTTGCCGGTTGTTCTTCAGCCTTTCGCCGCCCACGTATCGCGCAGTGTCACGCTGCGATTGAACACCGGCGCTTCGGACGTATGGTCGCGCCGGTCGGCGACGAAATAACCGATGCGTTCGAACTGGAACGATTGCTCCGGCGCCGCACTGGCAGCGGCCGGTTCCACGAAACCGTTGACCGATTTGCGCGAATCGGGGTTCAGGTAATCCTGATAGGTCTTGCCTTCGGATTCGTCGTCCGGGTCCGGCACGGTGAACAGACGGTCGTAGAGGCGGAACTCGGTGGGAACCGCGTGCGTTGCGCTGACCCAGTGGATGGTGCCCTTGATCTTGCGTTCGGCGCCTTCCATGCCCGGACGCGATTCGGGGTCCAGCCAGCCGCGCAGTTCGATTATTTCTCCGGCCTCGTTCTTGATCACTTCATCGCAACGCACGATGCCGGCGCCGCGCAGGCGCACTTCGCCGCCGGGAATCAGGCGCTTGAAACCCTTGGGTGGGACTTCGGCGAAATCCTCGCGTTCGATCCACAGCTCGCGTGAGAACAGAATCTGGCGCTTGCCGAAGCTGTCGTCCTTGGGGTGGTTGGAAAAGGTCAGCGTTTCTTCGTGGCCTTCGGGCAGGTTGGCCAGCACCAGCCTCACCGGATCGATCACCGCCATGCGCCGCGGCGCGGCGGCATCCAGATCGTCGCGCAGGCAGCCTTCCAGCACACTGAAATCCAGCAGCGAGTTCTGCTTGCTGATACCGACGCGGTCGATCAGCAGACGCAGCGCGGCCGGCGTGTAGCCGCGACGGCGCAATCCCTGCAGCGTGGGCATGCGCGGATCGTCCCAGCCGTCCACCAGCTTTTCGCCGACCAGCGTGGTCAGCTTGCGCTTGCTCATCACCGTGTAGTTGATGTTGAGGCGGGAGAATTCGATCTGGCGGGGCTTGGCCGCTTCCTTCGGCAGGCCGCGATCCAGCAGCGGCTGCAGCAATTCGGGGTGCGAAGTCAGGGCGACGTTGTCCACGCACCAGTCGTACAGCGGGCGGTGGTCCTCGAACTCCAGCGTGCACAGCGAATGGGTGATGCCTTCGATGGCGTCGCCCAGGGCGTGGGCGAAGTCGTACATCGGATAGATAGGCCAGGCGTTGCCGGTGTTCTGGTGTTCGACGTGCTTGATCCGGTACAGCGCGGGATCGCGCAGGTTCATGTTGCCGCTGCCCATGTCGATCTTTGCGCGCAGGGTGCGTGCCCCATCGGGGAACTCGCCCGCGCGCATGCGTGCGAACAGGTCCAGGTTTTCTTCCACGGACCGGTTGCGGAACGGCGACTCGCGGCCCGGCTCGGTCAGCGTGCCGCGGTATTCGCGCATCGCCTGCGCGTCGAGGTCGTCGACATAGGCCAGCCCGTCGCGGATGAGTTTCTGCGCCGCCAGGTAGTAGACGTCGAAATAGTCCGAGGCATGGCGCAGCGAGGCCCACTCGAAGCCCAGCCAGCGCACGTCGTCCTGGATGGCGGCGACGAATTCGGGGTCTTCCTTGGCCGGGTTGGTGTCGTCGAAGCGCAGGTTGCAGACCCCGCTGAATTCGCCGGCGATGCCGAAATTCAGGCAGATGGCCTTGGCGTGGCCGATGTGCAGATAACCGTTGGGCTCGGGCGGGAAACGGGTGTGGATGGCCGCATGCTTGCCGCTGGCCAGGTCCTCGCGGACGATCTGGCGGATGAAATCGTGCTTCTCGCCGGCCGTGGCCGGGGGTGCGGAGGAATCGGGGGGCGTGGCGGAAGCGGGGGGTACGGCGGACATGCGGGAAGGAAGCCTGCGAAAAACCGGGGCTACAGTTTAGCCGAGCCGCCCGGCGCCTCCCGTGCCTTCATTACATGGTGATGGCCTGGGCATTAGAGTTACGCTGGGACCGGTGTCCCGGGGGAGCCACCATGCAAGTCGTTCATCTGGCCAACAATCTGATCGAAGCGCACCTGGCCAAGCATGCGCTGGAAGATGCGGAGATCCCGGTGTTCATCTTCGGCGAATCGCTGTTGGGCGGGGCGGGCGAGCTGCCGTTGTTCGGCGTGCTGCGTGTCTGCGTGCCGGATCCGTTCGCGGACGCCGCCAGCGCCTGCCTGCAGGCGCTGGAGCTGGGTCGGGCCACTGAGGCTGCCGATGCCGAGGTGGGCGCGGAGTGGAGCATGGAGGGCCTGGATGCCTTGCCCGCGTCGCGTTGATACGGGGCGGACAGGCAGCTTGAAACCTTTCACCCGATGGTTGGGGTGGGCGCTCACGTTGTGGCTGCTGCCTGGCTGGGTTTTCGGGCAGGCTCAGCCATCGGACAAGACCGTCGCGTTACAGGTGCCGGTGCGGATAGAGCTGCTGGATGCGGGTCTGAACGCCCACTTGAGTGTCGACGGAAAAGGCGTGGTGCTGCCCTCTGACGGCAGGGCAACGCGGTTCCGCCTGCATTTCGAGCTGCCTGGCCTGAATGTCGATCAATCGCCCTGGCAACTGCGCTTCAACCGCGCCGCGATAGACGAACTGGCCCTGCAGGCCGAAGCTTGGCACCCGAGTCCGCAATCCTATTACCGCCCGTCGCCACACGACGGTCTGTTGCCAATGGCGTTCGTCCAGGGGCTTCCGGGGCACTGGAGTGGCGTCAGGTTCGTGGACGTGACCGCGCGTGGCGACCAGTTGGCGACCCTGCGGCCGCAGGTGATGCGCATGGCGCTGGGCGTAGAACTGGACAAGCGAAACCTTGCCATAGCCATGGCGCTGTATGCCGCGATCATCGTGCTGGCCCTGGTGGCGCTGTCGCTGTTCTTCGGCATCAGGGAAATCGCATTCCTGAGTTTCATGGTGTTCATGGCCAGCTCGCTATTGCTGATGCTGACCATGAACGGGCATGCCTACACCTTGCCCATGCTTTCCTGGATGACGCCCTTGGGCGCACGCGGGATCAACATAGCCACCCTGCTGGTCTGCGCCACGGGCATTGCGGTGGCACGCGACTACGCCGGCAAGCGCCCGGACAACCAGTGGCTGCGCAGGGTGCCTGCAATTGGCGCGATGGCGATCCTGTGCGTGGCCTTGTTTTTGCTGGCAGGTTTCGCGCCCGGTCCGCTTACGACGCAGTACCTGGTGACCGCATGCTGGGTAGTCGCCGCCATCCTGTCGCTGATGGCGTTCGTAAGCGCCATGCTGCGCAAGGCCTGGCTGGGTTGGCCGTTGCTCGTAGCCGTGACGATACTGGGAATCACCGGCACTCTGTTCGAACTCAGCGTGCGCGGGATGGTCGGCGAGTTCTGGGGCCGCTTCGGCTATCAGATCGGTCTGGTCTTCATTGGTCTGGTGCTGGTGGTCGCCTTGATCGGCCGTATTGCCGATTTCCGCATCCGCCACGCCCGCGAGCGCAGCGCGCGCCAGGCCAGCGAATCGCGTCTGGAACAGCAGGAGGCTTACGTCGCCCTGACCGATGAGCTGCGCGAGCACCTGCCAAACGTGGCGTCCAAGGACATGGAATGGCGGGCCAGCCAGATGGCGATGGCACGTCTGCTGCCTCTGCTGAAACTCAGTTCGGCGACCATCCTGCTGTACCGGCCCGGCTACGACCCGATCGTGATCACCGAGCCCGTCACCCAGACCTCGCGCCTGGGGGGGCTGATCGCCGCCAACGCGGCGACGTTGCGGGCCATGGCGCAGCGTGAAGCGACCGTGGCCGATTTGCAGCTTGAGCCGGCGGCGAACCCGGGCACCAGAAAATACGCGCATGCCTATGCCGCGCTGCCGTTGTCGGCCGGTAGCGGCGGCGTCGGTTTGGCTTTGCTGGAACGCGCCGGTATGCGCTCCTTCACCAAGGCCGAGCTGGCCCTGGTCGGCCGCTTCGGCACCCTGATCCACGAACTCACCGCCGAAGCGCGCGCCAACCACAGTCTGCGCCGCGCCGCCGAGCTCGACGTGCTGACCGGCATCCTCAACCGCAATGCAATCGATACCGCGCTGGCGCGCCATTTCACCGCTGCGTTCCAGAAGCAACAGCCGCTGGCGATTCTGTTCGTCGACATGGACCACTTCAAATCGGTCAACGACAGCCGCGGGCACGCCTGCGGCGATCACTGCCTGCAGCAACTGGCCCACACCTTGCGCAGCGTGCTGGGTCCGGACGATGTGTTGGGACGATATGGCGGCGAGGAATTCATGGTCGTTCTGCCGGCGCAGGATGAACGCCAGGCGTTGCGCATCGCCGAGCAACTGCGCGAGCGGATGGAGTCATCGCGGGTGCAATGGCAGGAGCAGGGCGTGCCCCTGACCGTCAGCGTGGGCGTAGCGGTGCGTCTGCCGCAGGAACAGGTGCCGACCGCAGCCCTGGAGCGCGCCGACCGTGCGCTGTACGCGGCCAAGCATGGCGGCCGCAACCGGGTGAATATGGGCCGCTGAGCGGCCCTGGGTCAGGGGCGGTACTCGCACCAGTACTGCAGTTCGCTGGACTTGCTTGGTTCGTACACGTAATTGAAGCCTGTGAACCCGTAGGGCTGGGTGCGCGCATCGAACGGCGGACGATAGGTGGCCTGGTGCATCAATACCGATTCGCCGCTGACGGTCGAGTAGGTGTAGACCTTGATCGCGGCACCAGTAGCAGGCAGATCCACGTACACCAGCTTGAACTCGAAGTACCTGCCGATCCGCTTGCCCTCGGCCAGATAAGGCTCATGGGTGGGAGCGGCCTCGACGGTCCAGTTCTCGCCGCCGTAGATCAGGTGGCAACGCGCGGTACCCGCCGCGGCGGTGGGAAGCGGAGATCCCGCCAACATCATTCCGGCCAGCAACAGCAGACTCATCTATTGGCCCCTGCATTCTGAAATGGTGGGCACGCCGGCTTTGCCGCAGGGGCTTGCCGCCGTCAGGTCGGGATGCGGCACCCCGTCGGCGTCCAGTCGCGCAACCGTGGTCCGCCAGTCGATCATCCCGGCTTTGTTCATGCGCACGCTCAGTACCCATCCGGTCGTGGTGGCGGGCGTGTCGAAGCCGTTGAACAGGAAATTGCCCAGGCTGTACATGATCAGCTTGCCCTTGTAGTACTCCACGCCCTGGGTGACATGCGGATGGCCGCCGACCACCATGTCCGCGCCCGCATCCAGCATGCGTCTGGAAAACTCGCGCAGCCGCTCACTGGGCTGCGGTTCGTCTTCCCAGCCCCAGTGCATGAAAGGAATGACGATATCGGCGTGGTGGACGGTGCGTGCGGCGACGATGTCGTTGATCACCTCGTCGTCTTCCCCGCTCCAGGCCAGGCCGGGACGGGTCGCGCTGGCCTCGAACGATCTCGGCTTGAATTCCACATAGCCCAGCAGCGCGATACGCAGGCCGTTGCGCTCGACGATCCACGGCGCGTGCGCTTCCTTCGCGTTGAGGCCTCCGCCGAAGGTAGGCAGGCCGGCCTTGCGCAACAGTCCTATCTGTTCGGCAAAGGCCTCCTTGCCGAAATCGCCGGAATGGTTGTTGGCCAGCGACAGGCCGTCGAAGTGTTTGGCCAGCACCGGAATGGTCCCCGGATCAGCACGGAAGGTGAAAGGCTTGGTTTCGGCCGTGCCGGTGGTGGCGATCACGCATTCCAGATTGCCGATGCGCAGGTCGTGCGCATCCAGGATCGATGCGAAGGGCTGGAACGGATCGGTACCCTTGGCGATCAGTTCCCCCGGCGTTTCGGCGACCATGATGTCGCCGACGAACACCAGGTTCACTTCGCCAGCGTCGCCGGCAGAAGCCGCGGCGAGGGTGGGCCAGAGGAAGGCGAGTAACAGCGGGAGGGTCTTCATCCCTCCATCATCACGATTCCATGCGTAAGGCGCCAGAGGCTGCTGCAACCGTCATCGTGTCGGCGCGAAACGGCCTGGGTTCAAAGGCGGGTGATCTGACACACGTAGACCACCTCGCACGCACCGCCGCCCGTGTCCTCGCGGGAGGTCGAACTGCGCCAGTGCCAGCCGTCCGGCGCGCGCGCTTCCACCAGCCAGCCTTCGATGCGTACGTTGTCGTCCTTGTCCACGCGCGCCAGCGCATCGGCTACTTCGTCGCTGGACGGAATCATGTGCATATTGGCGCTGCTGCGCGCGATCTCAGCGGGCGGCAGCGGCGGCTGGTTCTGCCAGCGATAGTGGTACCAGCGCGAGGACTGGCTGATCTTCAGCTGCGACAGCACAGCGTCATCGCGCATGCGTTCCCAGCCCAGAGCCAGATCGGTCGGCGACAGATCCGCCTCGCGTCCCATCCGATAGTCCTCGCGCGACAGGACGCGCGCCTCCAGGCTGAAACCGGCCAGCGGGTCGAGCGAAGCGGCCGCATGGCGGAAAGGCCCCAGCGCGCCGGGTACCTCCGTCTGCAGCGGCGCCTCGCCCGTGCCCACGCGCGGCGGCAACGGACAGCCCGATGCCGTGGACGCGGCGACGGGCAACTGCGCCGTGTCCGAAGAACGCGACGAATACCACCACGCCAGCACGCCCAGCAGGACGCAGGCGATCAGGACATTGCGCAGGTTCACGCGTCGGCGGAGAGTCGGCCGGCGATGGTCTGGCGCAGGCCCACCAGATCCTTGGCGAATGCGGCGATGCCGTCGCGAAGTTTTTCGGTGGCCATGGCATCGGCGGCCAGGTCCTCGGCGAATCGTGCTGCGTCGATGGGCGCGGCATCATTGGTTTCGGCCTGGCCTGCGATCAGCTTGCGCGGCAGTTCGCCGGTTTCGGCGTCGAGCTTTTCCAGCAGATCCGGCGAAATCGTCAGCCGGTCGCAACCGGCCAGTGCTTCGATCTGCGCGGTCGAGCGGAACGACGCGCCCATCACCACCGTGGACGACCCGCGGCGCTTGAATTCGTCGTAGACGCCGCGCACGAACACCACGCCAGGATCGGTATCGATGCTGGCCGGTGTTTCACCGCGCGCCACGTACCAATCCAGAATTCGGCCCACGAACGGTGAAATGAGGAATGCCCCGGCTTCCGAGCAGGCCAGCGCCTGGGTGCGGTTGAAGATCAGCGTCAGGTTGCAGTCGATACCGTCGGCCTGCAGCTGGCGCGCCGCTTCCACGCCTTCCCAGGTGGCGGCGACCTTGATCAGCACGCGGTCGCGGCCGACGCCCTGGTCGGCGTACATGCCGATGAACTTGTGCGCCTTGCGCACCGTCGCGGCGGTGTCGTGGGCCAGGTCGGCGTCCACTTCGGTGGAGACGCGGCCCGGCACCAGTCCGGCCAGCGCGGTGCCCACGGTGATGGTCAGGCGGTCCACCACTTCCTCGACCAGGGCGTCCCGGTCGCCCGACTGGGTGCGGGCCCAGGCCAGTTCCTTGTCGATGGCATCCGCGTAGACCGGCAGATCCAGCGCCTTGCGCACCAGGGTCGGGTTGGTGGTGCAGTCGACCGGGCGCAGGCGCTTGACCGCATCGAAATCGCCGGTATCGGCGACGACCACGGAGAGTTCGCGGAGTTGCTGCAATTTGGAAACAGGCGCTGGTGTAGAGGTCATGGTTCTTCCTGTGAGGTGCCGACGGGCATCGGCAAGATGAGCGTAAGTATGCCTTGCGTCATGCAAGCGACGGCTGCAGTCAGCGGTTGAAATCGCCGTGGGCTTCGGGCTGGTAGTGGACGGAGGTGACGCGCAGCCGCAGCGGACGGCCGTCGGGCGCGGTCCAGTCGATGCTCTGTCCTTGCGCCAGGCCAAGCAAGGCGCTGCCCACGGGCGCCAGGATGGAAATCCGTCCCGTGTCGACATTGGCTTCGTTCGGGTAGACCAGGGTCAGGGTGTGCTGCTCGCCGCTGAGTTGCTCTTCGCATTCCACTGTCGAATGCATGGTCACCACGGTTTCGGGAATCTGTTCCGGCGGCAGCACCTTGGCCCGGTTGAGTTCGTGCATCAGCGCGAGTGCTGCAGGATGGCGACGTAGTGCGGGCGAATCCAGCAAATTCTCCAGACGGCTGAAATCGCGGCTGGAAACGATGATCGACGGGAGCGGGGATAAGGGCGACGGCGGCAGGCCGCTGGTGGATACGGACATCATGGTGCTTCTCCTGGTTGGTGGTACAGAAAAGGAAACGGACGCTGCGTTGCCGCAGCGTCCGTGGGAATCCCGTTGTTGTCGCAACCGTAGCCCGGAAGCGGCTCGGGTTCAACCTTGTGCGGGAGACGGCACGCCTGCTTTGCGGCGTTTCGATGCGGTCGGGCCGGGGGTCGCCTCGAACAATGCCTTGGGCAGTTCGGAAAACACCCGCGACAGTTCCAGCAGAAATCCGCTCATCGCCGAACTCCTGCGCCATAGCATCGCAATCTGGCGGCTGGGATGCGAGTCGCTGAAGCCTAGTAAATGTATGTTCTGTGATTGGGCGACCGGTGGTTTCACCGCCAGCATGGGCAACAGCGTCATGCCGACGTTGGCCGCGACCATCTGCCGCAGCGTTTCCAGGCTGGTGGCGCGGAACTCGGATTTCTCGTTGGCGCCGGACAGCCGGCAGACTTCCAGCGCCTGTTCGCGCAGGCAGTGGCCGTCTTCCAGCAGCAGCAGTTTCTGGTCCGACAGCTCGCTCAAGCTCAGCGAATCGCGCTGCGCCAGCGGATGGTTCTCGGGCACAGCCAGCAGAAAGGGTTCCTCGAACAGGAACTGGCTGTGCAACTGGTCGTCGTGGACGGGCAGTGCGAGCAACGCGGCGTCGAGCTTGCCTTCGTGCAGGCGCGACTGCAGCACATCGCTCTTTTCCTCTATCAGCAACAGCTCCAGATTCGGAAAACGTTCGCGGATGCGCGGGATCACATGCGGCAACAGGTACGGGCCTAGCGTGGGGAAGATGCCAAGCCGCACGGTGCCCGCTTCCGGGTCCTGGCTGCGCCGCGCGCCTTCTTTCATTTGCTCGACCTCGGCCACGATGCGCCGCGCGCGTTCGGCCGCATCGCGCCCGGCCGGGGTCAGCATCACCTTGCGCGGCGCGCGTTCGACCAGCGAGACGCCCAATTCCTCTTCCAGCTTCTTGATCTGCGTGGACAGGGTGGGCTGACTGACGAAGCACGCTGCCGCCGCGCGACCGAAATGCTTGTGGTCGGCGAGGGCCAGCAGGTACTTGAGGTCGCGCAGGTTCATAGGTTGAGGTTAGCTCGCTTTTCCTTCTCCCACCGGGAGAAGGTGCCCGAAGGGCGGATGAGGGCGTGGCAATTCCGGCTCACGGATTACCTATTCGATACTGACGACTCACGCCCTCACACCCCGAGGGTGCTCGCTTCGCAGCGTCCGGCGCTACGCGCCACCTTCTCCCACCAGGAGAAGGGAAGCTTGATCACGCTGCCTTCGCTTCCTCGGCAGGCGCCGACGTACGGATCAGGTGATCGAACGCGCTCAGCGCCGCCTTGGAGCCTTCGCCCATCGCGATCACGATCTGCTTGTACGGCACCGTGGTCACGTCGCCAGCCGCGAACACACCGGGCAGGGAAGTCTGGCCGCGCTCGTCCACGATGATTTCGCCGCGCGGTGAAAGCGCCACCGTGCCCTTCAGCCATTCGGTATTCGGCAGCAGCCCGATCTGCACGAAGATGCCTTCCAGCGCCAGCGTGTGCTTCTCGTTGTTGCCGCGGTCCTCATAGACAAGACCGTTGACCTTCTGCCCGTCGCCGGTGACTTCGGTGGTCATGGCAGAGGTGATCACCTTGACGTTGGGCAGGCTGCGCAGCTTGCGCTGCAACACCGCATCGGCGCGCAACTGGTGATCGAATTCGATCAAGGTTACGTGGCTGACGATGCCGGCCAGGTCGATGGCCGCTTCCACGCCGGAATTGCCGCCGCCGATCACCGCCACGCGCTTGCCCTTGAACAGCGGGCCATCGCAGTGCGGGCAATAGGCCACACCCTTGTTACGGTATTCGTCTTCACCGGGCACGTTCATCTGCCTCCAGCGCGCACCAGTGCTCAGGATCACGGTCTTGCTTTTCAGCGAGGCGCCATTGGCCAGCTGCACTTCGATCAGTTCGCCGCCGGTAACCAGCTTCTCGGCACGCTGCAGATTCATGATGTCCACGTCGTACTGGCGTACATGCTGCTCCAGCTGGGCGACCATCTTCGGACCTTCGGTTTCCGAAACCGAGATGAAGTTCTCGATGGCCATGGTGTCCAGCACCTGGCCGCCGAAACGTTCGGCAACCACGCCGGTGGCGATGCCTTTGCGCGCGGAGTAGATGGCTGCCGCCGCGCCTGCCGGACCGCCGCCCACGATCAGCACGTCGAAGGGCGCCTTGGCCGCGATCTTCTTGGCATCGCGCGCCGCCGCGCCGGTGTCCAGCTTGGCGACGATCTGTTCCACGTCCATGCGGCCCTGGCCGAAGACTTCGCCGTTGAGGTAGATGGTGGGCACGGACATGACCTGGCGCGCTTCCACTTCGTCCTGGAACAGGGCGCCGTCGATGGCCACATGCTGGATGTTGGAATTCAGCACCGCCATCAAATTCAGCGCCTGGACCACGTCCGGGCAGTTCTGGCAGCTGAGCGAGAAATAGGTTTCGAACTTGTACTCACCGTCCAGCGACTGGATCTGTTCGATCACGTCCTGCGCGGTCTTGGAGGGATGTCCGCCGACCTGCAGCAGCGCCAGCACCAGCGAGGTGAATTCGTGGCCCATGGGCAGGCCCGCGAAGCGCAGGTGAATATCGTGCCCTGGGCTGTTGAGCGCGAACGAAGGCGTGTGCGCATCGGCATCTCGGCGTTCGATCAGGGAAATCTTGTCCGAGAGCAGGACGAGTTCGCCCAGCAACTCTTCCATTTCCCGCGATTTGGCGCTGTCGTCCAGCGAGGCGATGATCTCGATCGGGCGCACGACCTTTTCCAGGTAGGCCTTCAGCTGGGTCTTGAGGTTTTCATCGAGCATGACTATGGCTCCAGGCGGAATAAGAAAGACGAAGAGAAGCGCGAGAGGCTTGCAGAAGCGGCCTGGCGCGTGGAGCGCAAGGAGGGAGGGAGCCGATGCGGGTTTCCGGACGGACCATGCCGCTATTGCAAGCGTCTGCAGACGCGGTGAATTAGATGCAGTGAAGTAGACGCGATCTTTCAGTGGAAGTCCGGGCGGCTTGCGCCCGGACTTCCGATGCTTGCGATTGAAAAGTTGGTGCGAAGAACTTGTTGCGAAGAATCAGATCTTGCCGACCAGATCCAGGGATGGGGCGAGGGTCTTTTCGCCTTCCTTCCACTTGGCCGGGCACACTTCACCCGGGTGGCTGGCGACGTACTGCGCGGCTTTCAGCTTGCGCAGGGTTTCGCTGACGTCGCGGGCGATGGCGTTGTCGTGGATTTCCAGGGTCTTGATCACGCCGTCCGGATTGATGATGAAGGTGCCACGCAGGGCCAGGCCTTCCTCGTCGATATGCACGTCGAACGCGCGGGTCAGCTGATGGGTCGGGTCGCCGACCAGCGGGAACTGCGCCTGGCCCACAGCCGGCGAAGTCTCGTGCCAGACCTTGTGCGAGAACTGGGTGTCGGTGGTGACGATGTAGACCTCGGCGCCGGCCTTCTGGAACTCGGCGTAATGCTTGGCGGCGTCTTCGACTTCGGTGGGGCAGTTGAAGGTGAAAGCAGCCGGCATGAAGATCACCACGGACCACTTGCCTTTCAGATCGTCCTGGGAAACGGTGATGAACTTGCCGTTGTGGAAGGCATTGGCGGTGAAGGGCTTCACTTGGGTATTGATGAGGGACATCGAGGGATCCTTGTTGGTTGATTGATGCGGCCCACGAATACTAGGCCGAACCGATTGATATCTCTAATCGATTGATGCCATTGTATCGATAGTTAATGACTATCAAATGACTCGCCAGTCGCCGATGGAGATGGTGCTATCCCTGCCCAAGGCAGGAGAAACCGGGCGCAGCAGGCCCCAGCGGCTACGATGGCTGCATGAAATCAAGCTCTCCGACCTCTCTGGATGCAGTCCTGCACATGGCATCGGGGCGTCTGGACGCGGCGGAGGCCCGATTGTTGCTGGCCCATGCGCTGGGGCGGCCTGCGTCTTGGCTCTACGCGCATGGTGGCGATGCCATCGACCCGCCAACGTTGCGACGGTTCGAGCGATTGCTGGAATCACGCCTCCAGGGCAAGCCCATTGCCTATCTCACCGGCATCCGAGGCTTCTGGACGCTGGAGCTGGAAGTCAATCCGGACACGCTGATTCCACGCCCTGAAACCGAGCGACTGGTGGAACTAACCTTGGCGCGGCTACCGGCCGGCGCTGCGGCGCGGGTGGCTGACCTGGGCACCGGCAGCGGTGCGATTGCGCTGGCCATCGCCAAGGAACGTCCGCACGTCCAGGTCGTCGCCACCGACGCGAGTGCCGGCGCGCTGGCGGTGGCAAGACGCAATGCGCTGGTGAACGGAATAGACAACGTCGTATTCCGACAAGGCAACTGGCTGGCCCCGCTCACCGGAGAAAACTTCGATCTCATCGCCAGCAATCCGCCCTACATAGCCGAAGGCGATCCTCATCTGCGGCAGGGCGATCTGAGGTTCGAGCCGGCGAGCGCACTGGCATCGGGCCGCGACGGGTTGAACGATATCCGCGAAATCGTGGCCGGTGCGGCAGCGTATATGCAGGCGGGGGGCTGGTTACTGCTGGAGCATGGATTGGATCAAGGGGCTGCGGTGCGTGGTCTGCTTGAGGCGGCGGGTTTTGTCGAGGTGCGTACCGAACAGGATCTGGAGTTGCGGGATCGGGTGACGTTGGGGAGGAAGGGCTGATTCGTATCGAGTATTGGGGTTGTGTGCGTCGGCTCGAGTCGTCGCCCCTTGAGTTTTGGCAGGGGTCGGGCTGGTAGTTCTTCGCTGTAGTGGAAGGCAAAGTCAAGCTGGATCCCAGCGTTCGCTGGGATGACGGTCCTTATATTTGACGCCTACGTTTAGTGTCTGGAATCTGCAGGCAGGTTGGTCGATTCGTGCCTGCGTTAAACTTCACTCCCCAGACTGCAGGCCGCATCCATGCGCCAGCTTTACCCTGACATCGAACCCTTTGACATCGGCACGCTCAAGGTCGACGAGCGCCATAGCCTGTATTACGAACAGTGCGGCAATCCGAATGGGAAGCCCGTCGTGCTGTTGCACGGTGGACCGGGCGGCGGCTGCAGTCCGAAGATGCGGCGCTTCCATGATCCGGCCAAGTACCGGATCGTCCTGTTCGACCAGCGTGGTTCGGGCCGTTCCACGCCGCATGCCAATCTGGTGGACAACACCACCTGGCATCTGGTGTCGGACATCGAGCAGCTGCGCGAGAAGCTCGGCATCGACAAGTGGCAGGTGTTCGGCGGCAGCTGGGGTTCCACCCTGGCGCTGGCGTATGCGCAGAAGCATCCGCAGCGCGTGACCGAACTGGTGTTGCGCGGCATCTTCATGCTGCGCCGCTGGGAGCTGGAGTGGTTTTATCAGGAAGGCGCCTCGCGCCTGTTTCCCGACGCCTGGGAGCATTTCCTCGCGCCGATTCCGCCGGTCGAGCGCCATGATCTTATTTCCTCGTTCCATCGTCGCCTGACCAGCGAGGACGAAGCCACGCGACTGGCCGCCGCGCGCGCCTGGAGCGTGTGGGAAGGCGCCACCAGTTTCCTGCGCGTGGACCATGACTTCGTCAGCGGCCACGAAGATGCGGCATTCGCGCTCGCGTTCGCACGCATCGAGAACCATTACTTCGTCAATGGGGGTTTCTTCGAGGTCGAGGACCAGCTGCTGCGCGACGCGCATCGCATCGCCGATATCCCCGGCGTGATCGTGCATGGCCGCTACGACGTGGTCTGCCCGATGGCGAACGCATGGGATCTGCACAAGGCCTGGCCGAAAGCGGAACTGGTGATCTCGCCGGTGTCAGGGCATTCGGCTTTCGAGGCCGAACATGTGGATGCACTGGTGACGGCCACGGACAAATTCGCATAGCTGCCTGACCGATCGACGTAGGGTGGGCCTTGGCCCACCATTGCCATTCCCAAACCGCCGATAGCTTCGTTATTTGCCAACGCTGGCGTTCGGATGGCTATGGTGGGCCAAGGCCCACCCTACCGCGGAATCAAGGCCTCCACGAAGGTTTCGTCGGACCACACCTCGAATTTTTCCAGTGTATTCGGCCCGAAGGTATTGCTGATGGCCACATCGGCCGCATCGCGTCCGCGTGCGATCAGCACGCGTCCGATGCGCGGGAAATTGTGGCGTGCGTCGAAGGTGTACCACTGCCCGTCGAGGAAGGCTTCGAACCAGGCGGAGAAATCCATCGGCGCATCGCTGGGCGGCACGCCGAAATCACCGATGTAGCCGGTGCAATAGCGCGCCGGAATATTCATGCAGCGGCACAGGGTCACGGCCGAATGGGCGAAGTCGCGGCACACGCCGCGGCCCTGTTCCAGCGCTAGCGCCGCGCCCTTGGTCGCGTCGGCGAATTCGTAGCCGAACTGGATGCGGTTGTGGACGTAATCGCAGATCGCCTGCACCCGCGCCCAGCCTGGCGGCGTACCGCCGAACAGGTCCCAGGCTTGTTCCACCAGCTTGTCGGTTTCGCAGTAGCGGCTGCCCAGCAGATAGACCAGGGTTTCGTCGGGCAACTGATAGACCGGCACCTGCTGCGCGTCGGGAACCACGGCATCGGTCCATCCGGTATCGCGCACGACCAGGTCGGACGACACGGTGAACAAGCCGGCCGGAGAAACCAGTCGCGTGCAGACGTTGCCGAAGCCATCGTGATACTGCTGCATGGGCACGGCCGGCGATGTGTGCAGTTCCTTGGCGATGGCGATGTCGGCGCGCCGCGAATCGTGCACGTTCAAGGTCAACAGCATGGGGGTGGGTTCCGGAAACCGGTGGGTGATTTCGAAACCAAGACGTATCAGCACGCACTACTCCGGGGCTTGCCGCCCGCACGCGCCGCCCCTTTCCGGTGCTACCGGGAGGCGCGGCGATGCAGGAAGCGTGGGGGTGCCACCGTTGTAGCAGAAGAAGATTAGTTGCGCGTCAAATCGGGCAGCAGCGATGGCAACAGGCGTGCGAGTCGTCCGGCCCACGCTTCCTGGCCGGAAGCCTCGGCGATCAGATCCTGGCGGATTTCCAGTTCCACGTGCAGCAGCCCTCGCTGTTCGCCATACACCGGAACGGCGTAGTCACTGCCATCGCTGACGGCATAGGGTTCGTTGTCGCCCACGACCAGATCGGGTTCGGTGCGCAAGGCGGCCAGCAGGGCATGGGCCAGTCGTGCATCGCGGTGATACAGCACGCCCGCATGCCAGGGCCGCACGAATTCGGCAAACACGGGCGTAAAGCTGTGCATCGAAACCAGCACCGACGGCAGCGACTGCGCGGCGCGCCGGTCCAGTTCCTGGGTGATGCGCGCGTGGTAGGGCGCGAAGATTTCCAGCGCGCGCGCGGTCCTGGCTTCATCGTCCAGTCGCAGGTTGCCGGGAACCTGGGTGCCGTCGCTGACCGTGACGATGGAAGTCGGTGCCTGCAGTGGCCGGTTGCAGTCGATCACCAGCCGGGAATAGGTCTGCAGGATCGCGAACGCATCGAGTTTCTTCGACAGCCGTTCGGTCACACCGGCAATGCCGATGTCCCAGCCGATATGGCGGTCGCGTTCCTGTTGCGACAGGCCCAGATCGCCCAGCCGCTCGGGGATGCGCTGGCCGGCGTGATCGGCGATCAACACGAAGGGCGAAGTTCCTTGCGCGTTGTGGACAGTCAGCGGCGCCGGATCGTTCGTCCCCAGCAATACATATGCCTCAGCCACGCGGCGTGCCATCCAGATGGTGCTCGATCATCCACAGCCCGGCCCACAGTTTGGCATCCAGCTCGTAGCCTTCGCTCATCTTCTGCACCAGCCAGGCGGCGGCCTGCGTGCGTGGTATTTCGTGCACGGTGATGTTTTCGTCGCCATCGCCGCCGCCCGGGCCGACCCGGCTCAGGCCGGTGGCGCGGACGAAGGCGATCTTCTCTGTAGCCATGCCCGAGGAAGTCGGCCCGATCATCAGCACTTCGGCATGCGCGGCGGTCCAGCCTGCCTCTTCCTCCAGTTCGCGGATGGCGGACAGTTCGATGGACTCGTCTGCATGGATGTCGCCCACCAGGCCCGCCGGCATTTCGATGGTGGAAGCCTGCAGCGGCACTCGGAACTGTTCGACGAATATCACCCTGTCATCAGGCGTCACCGCGATGATGATCGCGGCCAGGCCGCCAGCGTGAGTGCGCTCGACGTATTCCCAGGTGCCGCGTTCGATCATGCGCAGGTAGCGGCCTTCGTACACGGTCTTCGGTGGGGCGGTCTTGTTGGTCATAGGCTCATGCTAATCAAGTAACGGATTTCGTAGGAGCGGGCCTTGCCCGCGATGCTCTTCATTTGGATGATGTAGGAGCATCGCGGGCAAGGCCCGCTCCTACAAGGTCAGGCCAGCGGCTTCGCGCAGGCGGCGACGGGTCATTGGGCCGAAGCGCAACGACTGCGACAGCGCTTCGAGCATGTCGCCATCGGCGCCGCCACGCTTGAAGTCGGGCTCGTCGCAATCCAGCGGCGCATCCAGCGCAATGGTAGACAGCTGGCGCCACAGCAACGCGTGCTCGCGCTGTTCTCGCAGCCGCACCGCCATTTGCGCCGCGCCGCGCATGCGCAGGAAGGCCACTTCGTCGATCCGCGACAGCAGCGTGTCCAGGCTGCCGAAATGGGCCAGCAGGATCGCCGCAGATTTGGCGCCAATACCCGTCACGCCGGGAATGTTGTCCACCGCATCGCCGGTCAGGGCCAGATAGTCGGCAATCTGCGCCGCTTCCACGCCATGCCGCGCCTTGACCCCCGCCATGCCCCAGCGATGGCCACGCGCGAAATCCCATTGCTCGTCGTGTTCCCACAACAGCTGCGACATGTCCTTGTCGGCCGACACGATCACCCCGCGATAGCCACTCGGGCGTGCCTGGTGCAGCGCGCTGCCGATCAGGTCGTCGGCCTCGTACTCCCCATGGGCCAGCACATTCAGGCCCAGCGCCGCGCACAGCGCCTTGCAGTGGGTGAACTGGCGCTTGAGTTCTTCCGGCGCCGGATCGCGGTTGGCCTTGTAGGCTGGATAGAGCTTGTTGCGGAAGCAGCTGTCCAGCGCTTCGTCGAAGGCGATGGCGATGTTGGCGGGGCGCTCGTGCTCCAGCAGTTCCAGCACGAAGCGCGCGAACCCGTGCACTGCGTTGGTCGGCCAGCCGTCGGCATCGTGGAACTCGTCGGGCATCGAATGCCAGGCGCGGAACACGTACAGGCTGGCGTCCACCAGATACAGCGGCGGCTTTGGCGCGGGGGCGTCCAGCACGTCAGGCATGCGGGTGCCAGTCTTCCAGCAACGCCCCCGCGTCGGGGCGGTCGCGTTCCGGCGCTTCCAGCTTGGGCGTGCCGATATGGATGAAACCAGCGACCTTCTCGTCCGCCGCCAGACCCAGGACTTTGCCCATTTCCTCGTCGTAGGCGGCCCAGCCGGTCAGCCACTGCGCGCCGAATCCCAGCGCCTGCGCCGACTGCAGTAAGGCGAAGCAGACGCAACCTGCCGTCAGCAGCTGCTCCTGTTCGGGCACCTTGTGGCCGGGAGTCAGGCGCGCGATCACGGTGACGATCAGCGGGGCATGGGAAAAGCGGGCGCGGTCCTTGTCCACCGCAGCTTGGGGCGCCTGGGGATCGAGCTGCAGGGTTCTGGCTGCCAGGATCTCTCCCAGCGCGTGCCGGTCCTGGCCTTGGATGCGCAGGAACCGGAAAGGCACCAGCTTGCCGTGGTCCGGCACGCGCACAGCGGCCTGGAGCATGCGCATCAACGTGGCATCGTCGGGGCCGGGCGCCTGCAGTTGCTTGGAAGGAACCGAACGCCGCGCTTGCAACACGGAAAGAAGGTCTTGCGTGCTCATGGGCCTCACAGAAGTCGAAGACGGTCACGCTGCGGTTGTGACTGGCCGCGAATTGCGGCACGCTCGGGAGGTCACGAAGCCTTAGCGATAATCTGCCTAGTGTAGCGCCGCCCGTTTCTCCCTTACCCAGGTCTTCTTACCGATGGAGCAGTCCCCGCCGGCAACCACCGTCGCCAATCCGCGCTTGCTGGGATTGATGCGGGAAACGGTATTGCCGCCATTGTTCGACGCCTTCACCGACGTGGTGGACGGCCTGCGCGAGCCGTTGCTGGAGCAGGCAGGCCGACAAGGCGGCGACGTGACGCCCTTCATCGACGGCTTGTATACGCTGCGCCAGCAGCGCGAGGCCGTGTTGTCCGCCTACCGCAGGCATCTATTGAAGACCTGGCAGTTGCTGGAATCCGGCTCGCCCTTGTCGTCACAGCTGTCCTTCGACAACAAGGCGCTGAAAGTGGACCTGGTGGACCACGAAGAACTGGAAGTGCAGTTGGCCATCCATCATCTGGCCGAAGCCCTGACGCGCGAGTGGCAGGCGCAACTGCTGGCCTTGAACAGCTACCTGACCTGGGTGGACCCGGGCCTGCGCATGGCCGCCGACAGCAATCCGTTTTCCCCAGCGCAGATCGCGATGGCGGTCTACGAGGGCTTCAGCGCCATCGCGTTGCCCGGGCCGATGCGGGTCAGCTCGGTGATCTGCTGCGAGCGTGATCTGATCGAGCTGATCGGGCCCATCTACGAATCGGTCTACCGCGTCCTGACCCGCGAGTTCGGCGCGCCGGAAAGCGGTTCCACCCAGTCGCGCCAAGCGCATATTCCCAGCACCGAAAACGAAGTGGCCGAACCGGAACCCGACTGGCTGGCGCGGTTCTTCGGGCAATGGAAAGGGGCGGAGGGCGAAGCCTCTGTTTCCACCTCGGCCAAGCCGGACGACAGGCAGACCACCACGGAAGGCGGCACCTTGCCGCAATCGCTCCACCGCCTGCTGGAGGATTCGCGCGCCAGCCGCGAACAGGTGCATGGCCGCGATCCGGTGTCCTCCGGCCCGCGCAGCACGCTCTCCCAGCGTGAACTGCTGTCCATCCTGACCCTGTTGCAGATCGCGCCCGAGGCGGCCCTTGCCGCCATGGTCGAGGAACAGGGCCCGCTGCTGCCGCGGCTGAAGAAGCAGATGTTCGAAACCGCCGGTCAGCTGGGCGTGCAGGCCGACGCGGTCAAGCTGTCCGCCGCCGACGAGAACATCGTCGATCTGATCGGCATGCTGTTCCAGGTGATCTTCGAGGAGTGCCAACTGGGTGCCGACCAGCGCGTGGTGCTGGGCAAGCTGATCGCGCCAATGACCAAGGTGGCGCTGCAGGACCGGCAGCTGTTCCTGCAGTCCAGCCACCCCGCCCGTCGCCTGTTGAACGTATTGACCGAGGCCTGCGAAGGCAATCGGGGCGAAACGGCAGAGGAAAAGGAGTTGCTGGAGAAGGTCGCAGCCACGGTCGAGCGGCTGACCCTGGAGTTCGACGAAAGCCAGGCGGTGTTCCGTTCCCTGCGCGGCGATTTCAATGCCTACTACGCCGAGTACCGGCGCCAGGCGGAACTGGCCGAACGGGAAGCGGGCGAACGCCAGCGGCTGGAAGACGCGCTGGAACGGGCGCGCAAGTGGGCACGCAGCACCCTGCAGTCCAAGCTGGAAGCCAGCCCAGGAATGCCCGCGCCCATCCGCAGGATCCTGCAGTCCGGTTGGACGGCGCATGCCTCGGCCCTGGAAGCCGGTGGGCGCGGCCACACCGCATTGATGCAGATCGACGGACTGCTGCAGGCGCTGGAAACCGCGCAGCGCGACGGCGCCTCCCCAAGCAGTTGGGATGCGGTCGCCGATTGGCTGCAGCCGGTATGGATGTCCACGGGCAAGACGCGTTCTGAAATCATCCAGGCCCGCGCCGCCCTGCTTGAAACCCTGCGCGAGATGGCCGCCAAGCCTGCCGCGCCGGCCCCGGTGGAACCCGACCCAGTGCCGGCGCCCGTCGAGCCGGTGCATGTCATCGGACCGTTGACCGCCGAAGAACTGCAGGCCGTGGATTTCGACAACGTCACCGCCGAGTACTTCAGCCGCCTGCCGGTCGGCACCTGGCTGGATTTCATCGACAAGGACAACAAGATTCAGGCCGGCAAGCTGTCCTGGGTCAGCCCCATTTCCTCGCGCCTGCTGTTCGTCAGCCGGGCCGGCACGCGCATCGCCGTGGCCTCGCCGCAGGAACTGGCGGTGATGGTCAAGCTTGAACGCGTGCGGCTGCATCGCGACGACGATGCCTTCTACAGCGCGATGCAGGGCGTGATCGATCGCCTGGAACCGGCCGTCGCCGCCTGAGCGGCATCGCTGCGGTTACACTCCAGTCTGGGCACGTGTCATTGATGTTGCACGGCATCAAACTGCCTATCGGGTCACGGTTGCCACTGGCCCCGATTCCCTAAGCTGTACGGGCGGAACAAGGGCCGCCTCCCTTTGTGCTCCAGTCGCCTGCCAAGGCGGGGAACCTTGCGCATGTCCAGTTCCAACCACATCGCCGATCGCCCGGGCCATGACAAGCCCCTGCTGGATCAAGCCCGTGAAACGGTGATTCCACCTCTGGTGGATACCTTCGCCGTAGCGCTCGGTCGTTTCGACGATGCGCTGTTTGATCGCGCCGAACGTGCGGGCAATTCGCAGATGGCATTTCTGGACGCCATGCGAGAACTGCGCCGCCGACGCGATGAAATCATCCGCCGTTTCCGCTCGCACCTGGACAAAGCCTGGCAGTCGCTGGAAGCCGGCGAACCCCTCTCAGTCGAAAGTGCGCTGGCCGAGCCCACTTCTGCACTGAGCCTGGTGTCGGACCAGGAACTCGAATCGCGTCTGGCTGCGCGCAACCTCGCCAGCGTGATCATGCGCGACTGCAAGCCGGTGCTGCAGCGCCTGGACCGCCGCCTGGGCTGGATCGCCGGCAATCTGGTGCTGGACAACGACCACAACCCGATCGGTCCCGAGCACATCGGTGTCGCCATCCACGAGGCCTTCGCCACCTGCGACCTGTCGCTGGAAGTGCGCCTGGTGGTGATCAAATTGTGCGAACGCGACCTGGTGCCGGGCATCGGTCGAATCTACGAAGCCCTGGATCAGCGGTTGGTCAAGTCCGGTGTGATTCCGGAAATGCCTGCGGCGCGTTCGCCGGTGCGGGCCCAGTCGCCCGCTACCGAAGCCGAACAGGATGCGATGCCCGAAGAGGATGAAGCCAGCGCGCCCGCCTGGGCCGCGCGCTTCACCCACCGCATGGCCGGCATGAAGGGCAGCATGCAGGCTTCGATGGGACAGGGTGGTTTCAGCGACGGCCCGCCGGGTTATGCCGGTGGCGCGCAAGGCGTACTGCTGGAAGCCCTGCATCACCTGTTGCAGGAATCACGCGGCAATCGCGAACGCGAGGCGCCGCATCAACCTTCGCATGCCCCCAGCCTGGGCGGCGGCGACAACCGTGCGCTGTCGCAGCGCGAAATGCTGTCGGTCCTTTCGCAGCTGCAGAGCACGCCCAGCGCCACGCTGCGCGCCGCCATCGGCGATACCGGTGAATCGCTGGCCCAGCGCCTGAAGAGCGAAGTGCTGAGCGGCGCCACGCAACTGGGTGTGGACCCGAGCACCGCGCGTCTGGCCCCGGTGGACGAAGACGCCATCGATCTGGTCGGCATGCTGTTCGACGTGATGCTGGACGAGCGCGACCTGGAAGGCCGCCCGCGCGAACTGATCGGGCGCCTGGTGGTGCCGTTCGTCAAGGTCGCCCTGCTGGACCGGCGCATGTTCGTGCAGAAAACCCACCCTGCGCGGCGCCTGCTCAACGTGCTCGCCGAAGCCTGCGAAGGCAACAACGGCGAAAGCGCTGCCGAACGTACCTTGATGGCCAAGGTGGAAGAAGTCGTCAGCCGCCTGACGGCCGAATTCAACGAGAATCTGGCAATCTTCCTCACCTTGGAAGAGGAATTCCGCGACTTCCTCGGCCAGCACAAGCGCCGCATCGAAATTGCCGAACGCCGCGCCGCCGAAATCCAGAGCGGTCAGGAACGCCTGGAAACCGCGCGCGTGCGCATGGCCCGCGAACTCTCCGCGCGTCTGGACGGGCGGCATGTGCCGCAAGCCATCGACGACTTCATGCGCCAGCCCTGGGCCCACCACGTCACCATGACCGTGCTGCGCGAAGGCGAAGAGGGCGAAGGCCTGCGCGATGCGCTGGCGCTGGCCGACGGCGTGTTGGAGGAACTGACCGAGGCTCAGCGCCAGATCATCGGCAAGCCCTGGCTGCAGGCCTGGCGGCCGTCGCTGCAGAAGGTGTTCGCCAGCGTCGGCATGAATCCCGATGCGGCCAGTTCCGCAGTCGATGCGCTGCACGACACCTTGCAGGCCGTAGCCGCTTCGCGTCCCGACCTGGAACGCTCGCTACCCGAGCTTCCGCAGGTGGTGTTGCCGAAGGTGGTCGAAGACGATTCGGTCGCCATCCAGCTGGTCGGTGGCACCGACACGCTGGATTTCGACAGCACCGATGCCGATCATTTCCGCGCGCTGCCCATCGGCACGTGGCTGGACTTCATCGACAAGGACAACAAGGTCCAGGCCGGCAAGCTGTCCTGGGTCAGCCCTATTTCCTCGCGCCTGTTGTTCGTCAACCGCCGCGGCGTGCGCTTCTGCGTGGCCTCGCCGGAAGAGCTGGCGATGATGGTGCGCATGGGCCGTCTGCGCACACACGAGGAAGAGGACGCCTTCGACAGCGCGATGCAGGGCGTGATCGAACGCCTTGACCCTGAGAAAGCAGTCGCCGGCGCTTGAATGGCCCCGCGGCTTTCTTGCGGAGTTAAAAATTCGCGGAATTAAAAAGACGTCATCCCAGCGTAAGCTGGGATCCATCTTGATCTTGCTTTTTTGCTGTTGCCTCCTCCCTTGCGCGCAGCGCAGGGGAGGATTGAGGAGGGGGGCCTTTGATCTTGCTCTTTGCTTTTTAGTTCTGCCTTCAACTTCCAAAAGCTTTCGCGCTTCGCGCGAGTCACTTTCTTTGCTTGTGCAAAGAAAGTAACCAAAGAAACAGACACCTAACGTCGCGCCCGGCGAAAAGCTGCCGGGTCTCCAAGCAGCCCGGGAATTTCCGTAAGACACATCCTGTGTCTACGGAAACGGCGCACATCCATTTGCGCCGCCCCTGCGCGGTTTACCCGGCCTGCTTGCCGCGACTCACGGGGCATTGAAACCCAGAGCAAAGGCCGAAGTCGCAGCTAAACCTTAGAAGGACGAACGACCCACCCAAGCCCTAACCCCCGCGCTTTGCTAGCATCCGCAGTCTGAATCCGACTGGTGAGGGGAAACATGGCGATCGAAGTGCTGGTGCTGAAGGAAGCTGCCGCGGGTGAACGCCGTGTGGCGGCCACCCCGGAGACGGTGAAGAAGCTTGTCGCTGCCGGCGCCAGTCTCAAGATCGAGAGCGGTGCGGGCGCGAAGGCGGGATTCGTCGATCAGGCTTACCTGGATGCCGGCGCGCAGCTGGCCAGTGCCGACACTCCCGCCCAGGCCGACCTGGTGTTGTGCGTGCAGGCGCCATCGCCTGCGGCCATCGCCCAGCTCAAGCAGGGCGCGACCGTGGTCGGCATGCTCCAGCCTCAGGCCGATGCGGCGCGCGGCGATGCATTGCAGGCGCGCGGCATTCTCGCTTTCCCGCTGGAAAAGCTGCCGCGCACCACGCGCGCGCAATCGATGGACGTGCTGAGTTCCCAAGCCGGCATGGCCGGATACAAGGCGGTGCTGATCGCCGCGCAACTGGCGCCACGCTTCTTCCCCATGTTGACCACTGCGGCCGGCACCATCCGGCCCTCGAAGGTCCTGATCGTCGGTGCCGGCGTCGCAGGTCTGCAGGCCATCGCCACGGCCAAGCGCCTGGGCGCGCAGGTCGAAGGCTTCGACGTGCGGCCCGAAACGCGCGAGCAGATCGAATCGCTGGGCGGCAAGTTCCTGGACCTGGGCGTCAGCGCCGCAGGCGAAGGTGGCTATGCGCGCCAGCTCACTGACGAAGAGCGTGCCGAGCAGCAGCGCCGGCTGGCCGACCATCTCAAAGGCATCGATGTGGTGGTGTGCACGGCCGCCGTGCCCGGACGTCCGGCGCCCAAGATCATCACCATGCCGATGGTGGAGGCGATGAAGCCGGGCAGCGTGATCGTGGACCTGGCTGCGGAAACAGGCGGCAATTGCGAAGCCACGGTGCCCGGCGACACCATCGAGCATAACGGCGTCACCGTGGCCGGCCCGCTCAATCTGGCCAGCATGGGCGCGGTCCACGCCAGCGAAATGTATGCGCGCAACGTCTACAACTTCGTGGCGCTATTCGTGAAAGACGGCGCCATCAACTTCGACTGGAACGACGAACTGCTGGCGAAGACACGCTGGCCGGAAGTGGTTGCTACAGAATGAGATGAAGTGAGGCGGTAACTGCAGGCGCCTTTGTCCAGTCGTCCTGATGTGGCTTGACCAGAAATAGCAGTCAACTAGAAATAACGACCGACCAGAAATAACCAAGGCCGTCATCCCGGCGAAAGCCGGGACCCAACTATCCGTGTGTTGATGGCGGGGTCCCGGCTTTCGCCGGGATGACGACCTTTGATATGTACGGTTCGCTATTCAAAACTACCGGGTCGGCAGTGTCGTAAGCCCGCCTGCAAGCAAGCTATCGCCCTTGGGTTCAACGATGCGGCAATGGCGGCTTGGTTTCCTTCGGCGCATTCTTCTGTATCCACGCGCGCCGCTGCTCCGGGGTCATGTTTTTCCAGTCCTCGCGCAATTTCCTGCGCTGTTCCGGCGGCAGCTCTTTCATATGCGAGAACAGCACGCGCGCTTCTTCGCGCTGGCGGGGGTTCATTTCTTCGAAACGGCGCATGCCCTTGCGGGCCTGCTTGCGTTGGTCCGGAGTCATGGTTTTCCAGCGCTGCGCGTGTTCGAGCATGCGGCGCCGTTCGCCTGGGTCGGCGTTCCAGCGTTCGCGCACGGGAGCGACCAGTGCCTCGCGCTGTTGCGGGGTCAGCTTGTCCCAATCCGGCAACGAGGATGCGGGCGTGGATTGCGCCAGGGCGTTGCCGGCCAGCAGCAACAGGCCAATCACCATGGAACGGGAAATGATGGCTTTCATCGGTTTACTCCATCGCCAGCGGCATGGCTTCTGAGGAAGCCAGCCACATGTAAAGGTCGGGGCTTTCTTCCAGCGTCACCACTGCATCGATCATGCCGTCGTCGTTGTCGACGGCAGCGACCATCGGCGTGGTCGCCGGAGCGGTTGCGGGCGCGGTACCGGAACGTGGCAGGAATTGCACACCCAGCGTCACCGCCAGTATCGATGAAAACGCGGTGGCGGAAATCCAGCGCCAGCCATGTCCGCGCCTGGGCGTGGTCTGTGCGGAATGCCGCACAGCACGCAGACGGGCCAGCGTTTGCGGCGAAATCTGCGTGACGGCGGTGGCATGCAGTTGACGCATGTCGTGGTCGAAGGCGCTGTCTTTGTTTTCGATTCCCGTGTCCTTCATCGAGGTGCTCTTCATTGAGATACTCATCGGAAATCCTCCAGTTGTTTCTGCAATGCGTCGCGCGCGCGCGACAGGTGGGTCTTGACCGATCCTTCCGAACAGCCCATGGCTTTGGCGGTATCAGCTACATCCAGTTCCTCCAGCACGCGAAGGGTAAAGGCTTCGCGCTGGCGTGCCGGCAGGCCGCGCAACGCCTGGATCAGCTTGCCGTAGGCCTCGCGCTGGTCGTGGGTTTGCGACGGCCCGGCGGCGGAATCGGCCCAGTCGATCAGGCTGTCCTCGCTGCGTTCGCTGGACGGGGCCAGGAAGCGCAGGCGGAAATTGCCGCGCCGCTGCACGTCCACGATCTTGCGCCGCAGGATGCTCCAGAACAGCGGTGTCCATTCGACGGCGGGGCGTTCGCGATAGCCCAGCATCTTCATCATCGCGTCCTGCACGGCATCCAGCGCATCGTCGCGACTGCGCAGCCCGGCTTCGGCAAAGCGGAACGCGCGCGTGCTCACCTCGGCCAGGAACAACTCCAATGTCGCCGCGAGTGGTCGCGGCGTACTGTCGGCATGCGGATCCAGGTCGACCTGGTGAAGGTGGGTACTCACCAGCACAGCTTAGTCCTTGTGGCCCGAATGGCGGTCGAAGCGGCGGCCGTTGGTATTCAAGCGGTTGTCAGCGTGCTGTCCGTGGTTGGCCAGTCGCAGGGCGGCAAGCGGCATGGGTTCGACTTGCTTCATGGTGGCGTTCCGTGGCGAGGGGTTCGTGGAAGGGAACGCAGCACACGGCCGGCGGTTGACCCGACTGCCAAGGAATTCAGTGGCCGGTTATGATGCAGGCAGGGCAACGTGCCCGGGGAGAGAGTGGATGAGCGACGGTTTCGTGGCCCTGTACATCTTCATGCTGGCGGCTATTGCCGGCCATGTGATCATTTCGCGGGTGCCGGTGATCTTGCATACGCCGTTGATGTCCGGTTCCAACTTCATCCATGGCATCGTGCTGATCGGCGCCATGATCGTGCTGGGCCATGCCGATACCACGCTGGAAAAAGTCATCGGCTTCGTCGCCGTGCTGCTGGGCGCGGGCAACGCCGCCGGCGGCTACGTGGTGACCGAGCGCATGCTGGACATGTTCAAGTCCTCCAAGAAGCCCGCGGTCAAGCCGGAGAACCGGGCATGAGCTGGATCACCCCGGAAGTGCTGGCGACCTTCGTCAAGCTGAGCTATCTGGTCGCCGCGACCCTGTTCCTGCTGGGCCTGCAGCGCATGGCCTCGCCGATGACCGCGCGCAGCGGCATCCGCTGGGCCGGCCTGGGCATGTTGATCGCCACCGCCGCCACGTTCCTGCTGCCCGAATTGCACAACCATCTGCTGATCTTCACCGCAGTGGCGATAGGCACGGCCGCGGCATGGATTTCCGCCAATCGCGTGGCCATCACCGATATGCCGCAGATGGTGGCGCTGTACAACGGCATGGGTGGCGGTTCGGCTGCCGCCATCGGTGCGGTGGAACTGCTGCGCTATTCGTCGATAGGCGGTTCGCCTTCGCGGGTGACGCTGGTGCTGGCGGTCGTCGGCGCACTGATCGGAGCGGTCTCGCTGTCCGGTTCCATCATCGCCTGGGCCAAGCTCGACGGGCGCATGGACAAGCGCTACACCTTCTCCGGTCAGCAGTGGTTCAACGCCGCCGTGGCGCTGGCTGCGGTCGTGCTGGGTGGCATGGCCATCTGGACGCTGCAGACGCCGTGGATCATCGCCTTCTTCGTCGTCGCGCTGGCGCTGGGCGTACTGATGACACTACCTATCGGCGGCGCGGACATGCCGGTGGTGATCTCGCTGTACAACGCGTTCACCGGCCTGGCGGTCGCTTTCGAAGGCTATGTGCTGGGCATCGAGACCCTGATCATCGCCGGCATGATGGTCGGCGCCGCCGGCATCCTGCTGACGCGCCTGATGGCCAAGGCCATGAACCGGCCCATCAGCGGCGTGCTGTTCTCCAGCTTCGGCCCGGGTAGCGGCGAAATGCAGGAGATCAGCGGTTCGCAGAAGCCCATCGAAGCCGGCGATGTGGCCGCGATGATGGCCTTCGCCGAGCGCGTGGTCATCGTGCCCGGCTACGGCCTGGCCGTGGCCCAGGCGCAGCACAAGATATGGGAACTGGCGCAGCGGTTGATGGATCGCGGGGTCAAGGTGAAGTTCGCCATCCACCCGGTGGCAGGGCGCATGCCCGGCCACATGAACGTGCTGCTGGCCGAAGCGGGCGTGCCCTACGACCTGATCGCCGACATGGACGACATCAACCCGGAATTCCCCAACACCGACGTGTCACTGGTGATCGGGGCCAATGACGTGGTCAATCCCGTCGCCAAGACCGATCCGGCCAGCCCGATCTACGGCATGCCGATCCTGGACGTGGTGGAGTCGAAGAACACCATCGTGATCAAGCGCGGCAAGGGCACCGGTTTCGCCGGCATCGAGAATGCGCTGTTCTACGCCGACAACACGCGCATGCTCTACGGCGATGGTGCAGAGATGGCGAGCGCGCTGGTGAGCGAGCTCAAGGCGCTCGACGGCGGGCACTAGCGTTCTTCGTATAGCCGAGCTTGCTCGGCTGCTTTTTGGACACGTATGGAGCCGCAGCCGGGCAAGCTCGGCTCTACATTGCCAGGGATGTTTTCAGCGTGCGGCGATGACGGCTATCACCAGCGCCAAGCCCATCCACACGCGGTCTGCGGTCTGGTTGGCCAGTCCGGCCAGAGTCCAGGCGTAGTCCATGCCCAGCTTCAGCGCCGAATCCCAGGGATTAAGGCCCATCGCAATGCCGATCTGCGTGGCTGCGGTTCCCCAGTTGGCCAGCGCGATCATCGCCAGCGTTGCCAGCACGGCCAGGATCGCGCGGCGTGTACCACGCGGCATGCCGCCCACGCGCAGCATCAGGGCCGCATCGAGCGCGGCCAGCACCGCCATCCAGCCGCAGGGCTTGCCCGTGTAGACCGCGAGCATGATCCAGATGGCGGTGAAGAAGAGCGTTCCCAACAGCAACAGCAGCAGCGATGGCCAGGTGGCGGGACGTGTAGACGGGACAGTGGCTTGCATCGGTGCTCCGGCGTGGTTGCATAGGATACTGTCGCCACGCCGCCACGCGGGTGATTGGAATTCCAGAAACTCCAGGCCCCTCGGCAACGAGGCGGGCAGGGTGGGTGCCGCACCGACAATGCCGGAACACGCCGTTGCGCGCGCTGGCGACCAGATGGGGCGTCGTCCGGGAGCGCAGGACGTTAAAATGCCGCTTGCGCCGGCCGGGCGCGGCCCCCATCTGGTTGTCATGTACTCGCGCAGCAGTGAACCCGTCCAATTCGAGCGCGATTGCGCCGCCGTCCTCGTCCCGCAGGGCGACAGCGTCACCTTGCCCGCTGGCAGCTTCGGCTATATCACCCAGGCGCTGGGCGGCAGCTATACCGTTTTCGTGGAAGGCAACCTGTTCCGCATTGCCGGCCAGGATGGCGATGCGTTGGGCAAGGAGCCGGCCGAATCCCTGAGCCTGCCCGAGAACGCCAGCGATGAGGAAGTCGAGCAACTGGTGTGGAAACAGTTGCGCACCTGCTTCGACCCCGAGATTCCGTTCAACATCGTCGACCTGGGGCTGGTCTACGAAGCCAATCTGCGCCACCGCGACGACGGCAAGCGCGAGGTGGAAGTGAAAATGACGCTGACTGCGCCGGGTTGCGGCATGGGCGAGATCCTAGTGGACGATGTGCGTAACAAGCTCGAACTCATCCCCACCATCGTCGAAGCCGATGTCGAACTGGTGTTCGATCCACCCTGGGGCCGGCACATGATGTCCGAGGCCGCGCGCCTCGAAACCGGGATGCTCTGAGCTTCCGTCCCTTTGTCATCCCGAGCGCGGCGAGGGATCTGTTTTCCCTGCATAACAGCAGATCCCTCGCTACGCTCGGGATGACATGCTTGTTTGTTCAGGGGGCTTTCCAACCCGTATACCTCAGCATGGCCGGCGTCAAAATGCCGGCGCCATTTCGCGCAGTCGCCCACGAGTCTTCACGCAGCCATCACCCCGGGTTCTCATTTCCGGGCATTAATGGCGTGCTCGTTCAGCTTGCGCGTCAGAAATCTGCAACCTGAGTTCCAGTACGCGCATCCGGGCTTTGCACGTCTTGTGATTTGAGAATGCGCTCGGTTAGGTTCGATCCAGGATGCCTGCTCCGCACGCATCCATGGACCGGGAGAGATTCGCAGGAAGCAGACAGGTAGCACCCGAAGCGATTGACCCGGACGTTCCGCTTTATTCGTGGTACCCAACTCCAGAGGGAAATCCGATGACCGATGTATCCCGTCGTTTGCGACTGCGTGCGCTCGCAGTCGCCACCACACTCGCAATCTCCTCGATGTGCGCTTCCACCGCCCTGGCCGCAGGACGCTTGGATCTGAGCGGATTGCAGGCCCCTGAACAGACAATGTTCGACCGTTTCATCGTCAAATACCGTGAAGGCACCAGCGAGCGCAACGATGCGGCGTCGCTGGGCAGCAGCCTTCGTTCTGCCTCTACCGCCGTTCCCGCCAAGGCCGGCCGTTCGCTGGAAGTCCGGCAGTTGCGCCGGCTCGCGGTGGGCGCGGACGTGGTGCGGGCCGACCGCAAGCTGGATCGCGTTGAAGCCGAATCGTTGATGCGCCAGCTCGCCAGCAATCCCAATGTCGAATACGTCGAAGTCGACAAGATCAACAAGCCGTTGCTGACCCCCAACGACACCAACTACAGCCAGCAGTGGGGTTATCAGGATTCCGATGCGGGCATCCGCGCCAATGAAGCCTGGGACATCACCAATGGCGCAGGCACGGTGGTGGCCGTGCTGGATACGGGCATCACCAACCACAGCGATCTCAACGCCAACATCCTGCCGGGGTACGACTTCATCATCGACACCACCGTATCGAACGACGGTAATGGCCGCGATTCGGATCCCAGCGATCCGGGCGACTGGATCTCCGCAAACCAGTGCGGCGGCACCCATGCCGCGCAGAGCTCCAGCTGGCATGGCACCCATGTCGCCGGCACGATCGCTGCGCTGACCAACAATGCCAAAGGCGTGGCGGGCGTGGCCTATGGCGCCAAGGTCGTACCGGTGCGCGTGCTGGGCACCTGCGGCGGCTACGATTCGGACATCGCCGATGCGATCGTGTGGGCGTCAGGCGGCACCGTCAGCGGCGTGCCGGCCAATGCCAATCCGGCCGAAGTCATCAACCTGAGTCTTGGCGGTTCCGGTGCCTGCGGTACGACCACGCAGAACGCGATCAACGGTGCGGTCTCGCGCGGTACGACGCTGGTCATCGCCGCGGGCAACGACAACGTCAACGTTTCCAATGCGTCGCCGGCCAACTGCAGCAATGTGGTGGCGGTGGCCTCGGTCACCAGCACCGGCGCGCGTTCGAGCTTCTCCAACTACGGCGCGCTGATCGACATTGCCGCGCCCGGTTCGACCATCATGTCGACGCTCAATACCGGCACGACCACACCGGGGTCGGAAACCTACGTCAACTACAGCGGTACCTCGATGGCTACGCCGCATGTGGCCGGCGTGGTGGCGTTGATCCAGTCGGTCTCGGCCACGCCGAAAACCCCTGCCCAAGTCGAGGCGTTGCTGAAGAGCACGGCCCGCCCGTTCCCGTCCACGCCGTCGCAGACCATCGGCGCCGGTATCGCCGACGCCAAGGCGGCGGTGGACTCGGCCGGTGGTGGTGGCGGTGCGAATGTCGCGCCGACGGCCAACTTCACTTCCTCGGCCAGCGGGCTGACGGTGAGCTTCACCGACACCTCCACCGACAGCGACGGCAGCATCGCCTCGCGCAGCTGGAGCTTCGGCGATGGCACCACCTCCACCACGGCCAACCCAAGCAAGACCTATTCGGCTGCCGGTACCTATACCGTCACGCTGACGGTCACCGATGACGACGGCGCTACCAACACCAGGACTGCGTCGGTCACGGTAAGTTCGGGCGGCGGTGGCGGCACGGTGTTGAGCAACGGCGTTCCGGTGACCGGGTTGGCTTCGGGCGCGGGTACTTCCTTGAACTACACCATCGTGGTGCCAGCCGGTGCGAGCAATCTCAACATCGCCACGTCGGGTGGAACCGGCGATGCAGACCTGTACGTCAGGGCTGGAAGCGCACCGACTGACACTGCCTACGACTGCCGTCCCTACAAGTCCGGCAATGCCGAGACCTGCACGTTCGCTACGCCAACTGCCGGCACCTACTACGTTCGCGTTAAAGCGTATTCCGCCTTCTCCGGCGTAAGCCTGGTCGGCAGCTACACCACCGGCGGTGGCGGTGGAAGCACGCAGACCTACACCAACGGTACCGATGTAACCATCAGCGACAACGCCACGGTCAACAGCCCCATCGCCGTGTCGGGACGCAGTGGCAATGGACTGGCCAGCACTTCGGTTGCGGTGAATATCGTCCACACCTACAAGGGAGACCTGAAGGTCGACCTGGTGGCGCCCGATGGCAGCGTCTACGTGCTGCACAACCGCAGCGGCGGCAGCGCCGACAACATCAACGCGACCTACACGGTGAACCTGTCGGGCGAAGCGTTGAACGGCACCTGGAACCTGCGCGTGAACGACAATGCAAGCGGTGACACTGGCTATATCAACAGCTGGAGCGTGACCTTCTGATCGGGGTCGTGCGAATGAGGTAACCAGAAACCCCGGCGCAAGCCGGGGTTTTTCTTGCTGCCGTGTAGAGCCGAACTTGCTCGGCTTATCCGAACCCCGAACCCTGATTAACGGGTTCGGTATGTGCGAAGAGCAGCCGGGCAAGCTCGGCTCTACAAGAGCGTCATTCAGTCAGCAGCTTCGAAACGGTTGGCGGCCACGTTCTTGCGAACCCGGGTCGGATCCCAGATGCGACCATTCATGGCGATGTACACGCCGGGTGGCAGCGATTGCACCGCACCCACCGCGCAGCCGATGTTGAACTCCGCATCCGAGCCACGGAAGCGCGCCGGATTCAATGCGCCGGTCAGGACTATCGTCTTGCCTTCGATGCTGGACAGCACCTTGGCCGTCGCCACCATGCTGTCGGTGCCGTGGGTGATCAGCACATGGCGCGCGGATTGCGCAGCGATGGTGTCGCGGACCAGTTCGCGGTCGGCATCGCTGATATGCAGCGAATCCTTGCGGATGATGGGAATGACGTTGAAACGGAACGCCACGCCGAGTTCCTGCAGGATACGCCCGATCTGCGGATCGCCCACCTGGAAATCCGACTTGTCGTCGAAATAGATCTTGTCGATGGTGCCACCGGTGGTGACGATGAGCAGTTCTTCCATCTTGCTTACTCCTGCGCAGCGGCGGATTGCTCCGCCTTGCGTGCTTCTTTGGGGGTGACCAGGTGGTAGTTTTCGCCGTAAAGGGTGCACAGCGTGAGCCATTGTTTTGCCGGCGGAGCGATGACGGTCCAGTCGTCGCCCTGGCGTTTACTGAACTTGCAACGTGCCGGCGCATTTTCGTCGTCGCTGGACAGGTCGGCGCCTACCTCGACCATCAGGTCCATATTGTCGTAGCTGCGTACTTCGTCGCGGTCGTCCAGCCGGTAGGCATGGTATTCCCACGAGCAACAGCTCGCGCGGCCGGCCTCGACCAGGTAGCCCTCAATCATGGAAAGGTCGGCATAGCCGCCGCTGAAGAAGTGCTGCAGTTTTCCTGTCTTGCGATTGACGCGATACAGGTCACCCATGCAGTTGGGTCCTGCGCCGCACATGCCACGCACTTCGACTTCATGGTGGCCATCACCGTCGACATCCAGCAATCCCGCACTGCCGTTCGGCGCTTCGTCGGCAGCCTCCACCACCAGTTCCTGCATTTTCTCATCCACCTTGTTGCGGGCGCGCAGGACGTAGCGGCGGATGCCCGAGTCATCGCAGGTGGTGGCCACCGACAGCATGGATTGATCGACGTTGGTGGCGACCTGCTCCGGGACCGGCGTGCAGCCTTCCTGCGCCCGCGCCTCCACCATGGCCAGCGACAGGAATGCCACCCATGCGGCGCCGAGGATTCGCGCGGTTGGACTCATGCAGTGTCCTTGGTTTTTCTTTTCAGTAAGCGCGCGCTGACGCCTGGCCAGCTCGACGCCACGATGATCACGATGGCCAGTACCAGTTCGGTGAGCGCGTAGCCGCGTTCGGCCGGCACCGCATAGGCCTCCATCACCCCATGGCTGAACCAGAACAAGCCCACTACGCCCGCCCAGAACACAGCCTTGGCGTTGCCGCGCAATACCCCGACCAGCAACAGCAGCGGCGGCAGGGTGAAGAACACCATCAGTGCAATGCGTGATGCGCTGTCATGGAACCAGAGCGAGAACAGCACCGATAGCGCGAACAACGCCAGCGCCAGGACGATGCGCGACAAGCTCATGGCTTTGCCCCCAGGCGATGCGCGATCGATGCGACGCGCCGGCCCAGCGCGCGCGCCAGCGTGGCTTCTTCCTCGGTGGGCTGGCTGTCGTTGTCGCCGCCGGCCACGTGGCTGGCGCCGTAAGGCGAGCCGCCGCTGCGCGTGGTGCTGAGCGCGGGTTCGGTGAACGGAATACCGACGATCACGCAGCCGTGATGCAGCAACGGCACTTGCATCGACAGCAGGGTCGACTCCTGTCCGCCGTGCTGGGTGGCAGTGGAAGTGAACACGCCGGCAGGTTTGTCCACCAGGGTGCCGCTGGCCCACTCGGCACCTAGTCCATCGATGAAATGCTTCAATGGTGCGGCCATGTTGCCGAAGCGCGTAGGGCTTCCCAGGATGAGACCGGCGCATTCCTCCAGGTCGCGCGACTGAACGTATGGCGCGCCCTGCTCCGGTTCGGGCGGTGCGGCCTGCTGGGTCACCACGGCGACCGGCGGCACCGTGCGCAAGCGCGCGCGCATGCCGCCTACCTCACCCACGCCGCGCGCCACCTGCTGGGCCAGCTTTGCCACCGAGCCGCCGCGGCTGTAGTAGAGCACCAGGATTTCAGGCATCGCCTCGTCCATCATCATCAGTGGCGCCTAGTATCGGCGATGTCGCCTGCTGCGTGCATCGGGTAACCTTCCCTCAATGGAACCTCTGGATTCATTGAATCGCTGGATGGGACGCCTGCGCGACCGCGCGCGCATGGGCACTTTCGCTCGTTTCCTGGCCAAACGATTCCTCGATGATCGCCTGTTCCAGGCCGCCGCTGCGCTCGCCTACACCACGGTGTTCGCGCTGGTGCCCCTGGCCATGGTGGTGTTCGGCGTGCTGTCGGCCTTTCCCGTGTTCGAGGTATGGAGCGACCAGCTCAGCAACTACATTTTCTCGAACTTCGTTCCCAGCGCGGCGAGTTCGGCGGAAAAATACGTCCGCCAGTTCTCGGGCAGCGCCGGCCAGCTCACCGTTGCAGGCGTTATCGCGCTGGTCATCTCGTTGCTGATCACCTTGAACAGCGTCGAGGTCACCTTCAACCACATCTGGCGCGTGTCCTCCACGCGTCCGAAGTTCGGCCGCTTCCTGGTGTACTGGACGGTGCTGACGCTGGGCGCGCTGGTCGCGGCCGCGTCGCTGGCGATCTCGGCCAAGTTCTTTTCCCTGCCGGTGTTCGCCACCGCCGAGGGCAAGGTGCTGGAAACCCTGTCGCTGACGCTGGCGCCGATTCTGATCGAGGTGGGCGCAATTGCCGCGATCTACCGCGTCGTGCCGCACCGGACCATCAAGGTCCGTTATGCGGTCGCCGGAGCGCTGCTGGCGACCTTCCTGCTGGAGCTCATCAAATGGGCGCTGGGCCTGTATCTGGGCATCTTCAATTCCTACGAAAAAATATATGGGGCCGTGGCCATCGCGCCGATCCTGTTGCTGTGGATCTACCTGTGCTGGGTGGCGATTTTGCTGGGCGCCTCGTTCGCTTCGTCCATCGGTGCGTTCCGTTACCAGCCCGCTTCAATGCGGCTGCCGCTGGGATACGAAATCTACGGCCTGCTACGCCTGTTGGGTCGCTTCGATGCCGCTCGCCGGCAGGGCAGGGGACTGCACAGCGACCAGATCCTGGACATGGAGCCGATGCTGACCGACTCGCTGGTGCAGCAGATCCTGGGTCAGTTGAACGACATCAACCTGTTGCGCCGCGATGAGCAAGGCGAATGGCTGCTGGCGCGCGATCTCGACGACCTGACGGTCGGCGAGCTCTACGAGGCCTGCCAGTTGCGCATCCCCGTGGCCGAAGCCCGCGTTCCCTGCCACGACGATGCGCTGGGTGTCGCGGTCCGGAGTGCGCTGGACGAATTGCGCGTTCCCTTGCGCGTGGTATTGAAACGCAGGGTCAGCGATATCTACACCGACGTCGAAGGACACCAGACATGAGTTCCAGAATGCTTTCCGCCCTTGCCTGCGCGCTGCTGGTGCTGGTGGCCTGCAAGCGCGAAGCCGCCGCGACCCAGCCAGCCGCAACGCCGCCGGTACAGGCGGAAGTCGCAGCGCAGACTCCGGAAGTCGCGTCCACCACAGCCGAGATCCCGACGCTGAAGCTGGCAGCGGTGGACGGCAGCACCTACGAACTCGCGGCGCGGCGTGGCAAGTGGGTAGTGGTGAACTTCTGGGCCACCTGGTGCGCGCCCTGTATCAAGGAAATGCCGGAACTCTCGGCACTGGACCAGAAACGCGAGGACCTGGAAGTCGTTGGCCTGGCCTATGAGGAAATAGACGCGCCGGAGATGCAGGAATTCCTGAAGACGCGGCCGGTAGTCTATCCCATCGTCATTCTCGACGTGTACAACCCGCCAACGGATTTCGCAACGCCGCGTGGTCTGCCGATGACTTATCTGATCGCCCCGGACGGCAAGGTCGCCAAGCAGTTCCTGGGGCCGGTGACTGCAGAAGAAATAGAAACCGCGATCACTGCGGCAAGCGGAAGCAAAGCCGATACCTGAGCGTAGCTGCCGTAGGAGCGACGTAAGTCGCGATGAGGCTTTACCGATATAGCCCCATCGTGACTTACGTCGCTCCTACGCTCCTCCTACGCCATTCCTGCGGTGCCGAGGCGGGCTCGATCAATCTTCGCTGGTATCGGAGATCGGTTTCACCACGCCGAAATGTTCCTTCAGCGGCTTGCCGGATAGTTCCGGGAAATCAATGCGTATATCCGGCACCTGCGTGTCTGGCAGTCGATGCAGCAGGTCCTGGATCAGGGTCAGGCGTCCGCGTCGCTGGTCGTTGAAATCCACCAGCGTCCAGGGCGCGTGTTTGGTATGCGTGGCCTTGAGCATCGCTTCGCGCGCCCTGGTGTAGTCGGCGTATTTCGCGCGGGCCTGTACGTCGATCGATGACAGTTTCCAGCGTTTGAGCGGGTCTTCCAAACGTTCGGCGAAACGTTCTTCCTGCTCGGCCTGGTCCACGGTCAGCCAGTATTTGAAAAGCAGGATGCCGTCATCGATCAGCATCTGCTCGAACATCGGCGTCTGCTTCAGGAACAGCTTGTATTGCGCTTCGGTGCAGAAGCCCATCACCTTTTCCACGCCGGCGCGGTTGTACCAGCTGCGGTCCATCAGCAGCAATTCGCCTGCGGCCGGCAAATGCGGAACATAGCGCTGGAAATACCACTGCGTGCTTTGGCGGTCGCTGGGCTTGGCCAGCGCCAGCACGTGGCACTGGCGCGGATTGAGATACTGCGAAATGGCATTGATGACGCCACCCTTGCCCGCGGTGTCGCGCCCCTCGATCACCACCACCACGCGCTTGCCGCAGTGATGCAGCCAGCGTGTCATCGCCACCAGTTCCTGTTGCAGCGGCTCCAGTTTTTTTTCGTATTCCTTGCGTTTCAGTTTCTTCATCGCTGTCTATCCGGTGGTGGCGCCGGGCGTGCCCGGCTGCAGTTGAGGACATCGAACGCGAACAAGGATCTATGACGAAGCGGCAAATCCCGTTTCCATCAAATCAGGTCGGGCGTTTGGTCTTGCGGCGGCTGACCGCATGCGTGTCGGCCATGGTCCGTACGACTTCCAGCAATGCGCCCTGCTGCCGGGTGTTGAGCGAACGATAGGCGGCCAGCAGATCGTGTTCGCCCTTGGTGCGCGCGGGATCGAAGGTGCTGGCCAGTTCCGACAGCAACGCGCCTGCGGGAACACCGAATGTGCGCGCCAGTGCGCCGATCTGGTCCTTGCCCGGCAACTTGTCGCCGTTGAGCCAGGCTTTCACCGTGGCCACGCCGGCACGTGGGATGGCGGTGGCGATGTCGGTGGGGGACAGGCCGCTGGCCTTGGCCAGCAACTGCAGCGTGTTCAGCGGCATGCGGTCATTCCTTCAAACGGGGGCGCAGGGTGGCCAGATTGCAGGGACGCGTACGCGCATCCAGCTGCGCGCGGATGATCTTCTCCCAGCCGGTTTTGCAGGCCGAAGTGGAGCCTGGCAGGCAGAACACGAACGTGCTGTTGGCTAGCCCGGCGAAGGCGCGCGACTGCAGCGACGAGGTCCCGATCTCCTCGAAACTGATCGCACGGAACAGTTCGCCGAACCCGGGCATTTCCTTGTCCAGCAAAGGTAGCAGTGCCTCGGGCGTGGAATCGCGGCCGGTGAATCCGGTGCCGCCGGTGACCAGCACGCCATCCACTTCAGGATCGGCGATCCATTTCGAGATCAGGGCGCGCAGCTGATAGCGGTCGTCGGGCAGGATCGCGCGTTCGGCCAGGCGATGGCCTTCCTGTTCGAGTGCCGCCACCAGGTAGTCACCTGATTTGTCGTCGGCGGGACCACGTGAATCGGAAACGGTCAGCACGCACAGTTGCAAGGGAATCAGGTCGGTTTGGGCGGTCATGGTGCGAAGCCTAACCCATGCGGGCAACGAAGCCGTAATTCACTCCTGGCGAGAAGCAATCCGTTCGTGGTGAGCCTGTCGAACTATGCTCTTCGCAAAATCTGGAGCTCGAAGGTGAATCTCTTTCTGCTCCAAAGTCGTGGTTCGACAGGCTCACCACGAATACAGCGAGTAGGTCGGGGCTACGTCCCCGACGCAAGCGGTCCATGGCGTCGGGGGCGTAGTCCCGACCTACTCGGCTAACCCTGCAAGTGCAACCGGAAACGCAAAGTGCCCTCGTAGGGTTCCCAGCCCATGTGGCGGTACAGGGCCTGGGCGCTGCGGTTGTCGGGATCGGTTTCCAGTTCCAGGCGGATGGCGCCGTCGGCGCGGGCGAAATCCGCGGCGGCCTGCAGCAGTGCGCGGGCGATGCCGTTGCGCCGCGCGTCGGCGTGCACGTAGAGGTCGTTCAAGATCCACGAGCGGCCGGCGCGTACCGACGAGAACGACGGAAACAGCTGCGTGAAGGCGACCGCCTTGGCGTCGCGTTCGGCAAGCAGGATTACCGATTCCTGTCGCTGCAGGCGCTGGGCGATGAAGTCGCGCGCCAGCGCCAGGTCGGACGGTTGCTGGTAGAAGCTGCGATACAGGTCGAACAGTGGCGCGATGGCATCCAGGTCATCCAGCGTGCCGCGACGAATCAAGATGCCCATGCAGTCTCCAGTAGGTCGGGGCTACGCCCCTGGCGCAAGCGGTCCATGGTGTCGAGGGCGTAGCCCCGACTTACGCGGCTTCGGTGAGCCGCGCCAGTTCGTCTGCCTGGTGCTCGCGTGCCAGGCGTTCGATCAGTTCGTCCAGATTGCCCTGGATGATGTTGGGCAGGTCGTACAGCGTGAGTCCTTCGACGCGGTGATCGGTAATGCGACCCTGCGGGAAGTTGTAGGTGCGGATGCGCTGGCTGCGGTCGCCGCTGCCGACTTGCAGCTTGCGCGATTCGGCCTGCGCGGCGGCCTGCTTGCTGCGTTCGGCTTCCAGCAGCTGCGCCTTCAGTCGCTTCATCGCGTGCTCGCGGTTGGCGTGCTGCGAACGCGCGGTCTGGTTCTCGACCACCAGACCGCTCGGGAGGTGGGTGATGCGGATCGCCGATTCGGTCTTGTTGACGTGCTGGCCGCCGGCGCCGGACGAGCGGAACGTATCGACCTTCAGATCGGCCGGATTGATGACCACTTCTTCGACCGCGTCATCGTCGGGAATGATGGCCACGGTCGCGGCGGAAGTGTGGATGCGGCCCTGCGATTCGGTTTCCGGCACGCGCTGCACGCGGTGGGTGCCGGATTCGAATTTCAATCGCGAGAACGCACCGCGCCCGCTGACCTTGGCCACGATTTCCTTGTAGCCGCCATGTTCGCCCGGGCTGTCCGATTCCACTTCCACCTTCCAGCCCTGGCGTTCGGCATAGCGCGCGTACATGCGGAACAGGTCGCCGGCGAAGATCGCCGCTTCGTCGCCGCCGGTGCCGGCGCGCACTTCCAGGAACAGGTCGGCGTCGTCGCGCGGATCTTTCGGCACCAGCAGTAGGGCCAGTTCGTCTTCCAGCTGCAATAGTCGTGCTTGCGCGGTCGCGATTTCCTCTTCAGCCAACTCACGCATTTCCGGGTCGTTGCGCAGCGCTTCGGCGGCCGCCAGATCGTGTTTGGCTTTCGCTTCCTCGGCCAGCGCCACCGATACCGGTTCCAACTGCGAAAACTCGCGCGAGTATTTGCGGAAGCGGTCGTTGTCGGCCACCACGCTGGGTTCGGAGAGCAGGCGTTCGAGTTCTTCGCGGCGTTCGGCCAGCGCTTCGAGCTTACGGCGCAGGGTCGGAGTCATGGTCTTTCTTGGGGTGCGAGTAGGGTGCTTGCGCCGGAAACAGGCGGTCGGCGGCGCGGGCCAGGTCCGCATCGCCAGACAGCGCCGCTTCGCGCAGGGCAGCGGTGGGCGGATGCAGCAGGCGGTTGGTCAGGGTGTGGGCGAGGAAATCCAGCACTTCTTGCGCATCGCGGCCGTTGGCCAGTTGCTGCCGCGCCTTGGCGAGTATTTCTTCGCGCGCCGAATCGCCGTGCGCGCGCAAACGCTTCAGCGGTTCCTGCCGGGTGCTGGCATGCAGGTTCTCGATGTAGCGCGCGACCTGCAGTTCGATGATGGCTTCGGCCGCTTCTGCGGCTTCGCGCCGACCACGGCGGTTGTCTTCGACCGCGCGTTCCAGGTCGTCGACCGTGTACAGGTAGGCATCGTTCAGTTGGGCGACGCCGGATTCGATGTCGCGCGGGACCGCCAGGTCGAACAGCAGCATGGGCTTGTGCTTGCGCTGCGCCAGTGCGGCGGCCACTTGGGCACGGCCCAATATCGGTTCGCGGCTGGCGGTGGCGGAGAACACCACGTCGGCTTCGGCCAGATGGCGATCAATTTCGCTCAGGGGCAAGGCGAAGCCACCGTGGCGCGTGGCCAGTTCCTGCGCATGCGACAGGGTGCGGTTGGCGATCAGCAGGCGGCGGACCTTGCCTTCGCTCAGGTGGCGGGCGGCCAGTTCGATGGTTTCGCCGGCACCGATCAGCAGGACGGTCGATTCATCCAGCCGGGCGAACGAGTTCTGCGCCAGACGCACTGCGGTCGACGCCACCGAGACCGGATTGGCGCCGACGCGGGTATCGGTGCGCGCGCGCTTGGCCACGGCAAAGGTCTGCTGGAACAGGCGATCCAGGGCATTGCCCAGCGCGCCGTGTTCGCGCGCGGCCACCCAGGCCTCCTTCACCTGGCCCAGGATCTGCGGTTCGCCCAGCACCATCGAATCCAGCCCAGTGGCCACGCGGAACAGGTGGCGTACCGCCTCGGCGTCACTGTGCCGGTAGAGGTAGGCCTCCAGGCCCTCGGCGTAGGTGGCCAGCCAGGTATGGAGTGAGTTGCCGTCTTCGGCGATGGCGTACAACTCGGTGCGGTTGCAGGTGGACAGCACCGCAGCCTCGGACACCTCGGGCAGCGCCCGCAGCGAGGCCAGCGCCGCGGGCAGGGCGGCCGTGTCGAACGCGACGCGCTCGCGCAAGTCGACCGGCGCGGTCTGGTGATTGAGTCCGAGTACCCACAACGTCATCGTTCAGGTGCTTGCGCTAAGCTTCTGGCCATTCAGGGTCGCCATTTTACGGCCCGGTTGGCCTACATGCCCGCAATGATTCGCATCACCGTCGGCACACTGTTGTTCCTTGCTTTGGCGATCCCCGCATCGGCGGCACGAAAGACCGTTCCTGCCGACGATGAATTGACCACGGTGATGGCGGGTGAATTCGCCCTCCAGGCCGGGCAATTGTCCGAAGCCTCCAAGTGGTACCTGGAAGCGGCGCAGGCCACGGACGATACCGGCCTGGCCGAGTTGGCCACCCGGGTCGCCCTGCTGGCCAATGATGATGTCCGCGCGGCCAAGGCGCTCAAGCTGTGGCGCGCCCAGGCGCCGCGATCGCTGGCCATGCGCAGCGCCGAAGCCGTGCTGGCGCTGCGCAGCCGCAACGAGGCGGCCGCGCGCCGCGAACTGGACGCCTTGCTGCGCGACAGCGATGAAAACGGCTGGCGCTATGCCTTGACGGTGCTGGGCACCGGCGGACGCGATCCGGCGTTGTCGGCCAAGTTGCTGGACGGGTTCGTCGAGGCGGGAGCCATCCCGGCAAGCCTTCAGGCCTGGCTGGCATTCGGCGGTCTGGCGCAGTCGCTGGACCAGCCAGCGCTGGCCGAGCGCATCGTCGGCGAGGCGGTGAAGCGTTTTCCCGCCGAGCCGCGCGTGGCCCTGCTGCATGCGGCGCAGTTGCGCCAAGCGGGCAATGCGGAAGAGGCGCGCAAAATTCTCGCGGGATTGGGCAATGCGGCGCTGCTGGTGCCTGAACTCAGGCTCTCCATCGCCCAGCAGTACGACGCCTTGGGCGATCCAGGCCTGGCGGCCGCCACGCTGGCCCGCGGACCGCAGGACAACCAGACCTACGGCTTGCGCGCTTCGCTGCTGGCCAAGGCCGAAGACACCATGACCCTGGGCATGCTCTATGACGAGCTGCGCAAGGACGCCAGCAATCCCGATCCGGACCGTCGCCTGCTGATCGGCCAGATTGCCGAGTTCCTGAAACGTCCCCAGGAGGCGCTGGAGTGGTATCGCGGCGTTCCCGGTGGTCCGCGCCTGACCGAAGCGCGCTTGCGCATCGCCAATGTGCTGTTCCAGCTGGACCGCAAGGACGAGGCCTTCGCCCAGGTGCGCCAGCTGCAGGGCGATGCGGGCGCTGACGACGAGGCACGCATCGGCGCCTATCTGCTGGAGGCCGAACTCAAGCAGAAGAACGAAGACCCGGCCGGCGAGCTGGACGTGCTGGCACGCGGACTGGCGGCCTATCCCGACGACAATGCGTTGCTCTATGCCCGCGCTCTGGCGTGGGAGCGGGGCGACCGCATCGACCGCGCCGAAGCCGATCTGCGCAAGATCCTGGTCACCGACCCCGAAAACGTGGCGGCGCTCAATGCGCTGGGCTACACGCTGGCCGACCGCACCACGCGCTACCAGGAAGCACTGGAACTGATCGACCGCGCGCGCGCCGCCGAGCCCGACCAGGCCGCCATCATCGACAGCTACGGCTGGGTGCTTTACCGGCTGGGCCGCAATGAGGAAGCGCTGGTGGAGTTGCGCCGTGCGTTTGTGTTGCAGAAGGACCCGGAAATCGCTGCACATATCGCCGAAGTGCTGTGGTTCACCGGCAAGCAGGAAGAGGCGCGCAAGTTCTTCGAGGAATCACGCAAGCTGGATCCCGAAAACCGCTCCCTGCAGCGCGCGCTGGAAAAAACCGGCGCATGAAGGGTCTGATTCGTTGCCTCGCGCAGGCCGCGGCCACCTGTGTTCTGGCTTCCTGCGCCACCCGCGCGCCGCAGCGTTCGCTGCCGCCTGCGCTGGTCGATGCCCAGGCCATCGCGGCGGCGGAGCGCGCGGAAGGCGAACGCAGCCTCTGGCTGGGCCAGCACCGGCAATGGGCTTTCGAAGGCCGGGTGGCGATCAGCAAGGCCGGCAAGGGCGGCAGCGGCAGGATCGACTGGAAACAGGACGGCGCCCGCTACGTGGTTTCGCTGAGCGCGCCGGTCACCCGGCAGAGCTGGCGCCTGATCGGTGACACGCATTCCGAAGCCGGTCGCCTGGAAGGTCTGGAGGGCGGCATCCGTGAAGGGGAAGACGCAGAGGCGTTGCTGCTGGCCGCCACGGGCTGGGAAATCCCGGTCAATGTCCTGTCCGAATGGGTGCTGGGACTGGCTGCCGACGGTTATCCGCTGGAAGAAAGAGGCTATGCCCCTGACGGCAAGCCGCAAACCCTCAGGCAGGCGGGCTGGAAGATCGATTATGCGGAGTGGCATCCGCCTGCGGGCGGTCAACCGGCCCTGCCCAGTCGGATTGAAGCGACGCGAGACGACGCCAAGGTCCGGCTGATCGTGGATCGCTGGGATTTCGCGGCGCCGTGAGTCCGGGTTTCGCGCGCAACGGCTGGTCCACCTGGCCGGCGCCGGCCAAGCTGAACCTGTTCCTGCAGATCACTGGTCGCCGGCCTGATGGCTACCACCAGCTGCAGACCGTGTTCCGGCTGCTGGACTGGGGCGATTCGATACGGCTGCGGGTGCGCGAAGACGGCCGGATTGTCCGCCACGGCCCGGCCGCCCCGGGCGTGGAGGCCGAAGACGACTTGGCCGTCAGGGCCGCGCGACTGCTGCAGTCGGCATCCGCCAGCCCCTTGGGCGCCGACATTTCCGTGGAAAAGCGCATTCCCATGGGCGGTGGTTTCGGCGGCGGCTCCTCCGATGCAGCTACCGTACTGGTCGTGCTGAACCGGTTATGGGGGCTGGGCGTGGACAACAACCGTCTGGCAGCGCTGGGCCTGCAGCTCGGCGCCGATGTCCCGGTCTTCGTGCGCGGTGAGAATGCCTGGGCTGAAGGCATAGGCGAAACGCTGACCCCGATCCCCCTGGCCCCGGCCTGGTATGTGGTCGTCGATCCGGGCGTTCACGTCCCCACCCAGGCCTTGTTCCAAGCCGCTGATTTGACGCGGAATGCAGCACCCGCGAAAATAGCCGACTTCGTTTCGGGAAATCTGCTCGGCAATGCGTTCGAGCCGGTCCTGCGTCGTCGTGAACCGGCCATAGAAGCCGTCTTCGCAGCGCTCTCGCGGATCGGCACGCCACGTCTCACCGGGTCTGGTAGCGGTTGTTTCGTCGAATTCAGTGATCGCGCTTCCGCCGAAGCCGCGCTCGCCGATTTGCCGGAAGGACTGCGTGCATGGATGGCGGCAGGCGCTGAGCGCTCGCCGTTGCAGGTTGCCCTGGCGAAGAAGCTTTAGAAAAACACTGGGGCGTCGCCAAGTGGTTAAGGCACCGGGTTTTGATCCCGGCATTCGTAGGTTCGAATCCTTCCGCCCCAGCCAACCTTCCGGGAACGGAGAATAGGGAATGGTCATGCTCCAAGGCCTGACCATTCCCCATTCCCCCATTCCCACCACCGGATCAAAAGACATGCAAGACGAACGCAACCTGCTTGTCTTTTCCGGCAATGCCAACCAGCCGTTGGCGGGGAGCATTTGCCGCGAACTCGGCATCCGCCAGGGCAAGGCGCTGGTGTCGCGCTTCTCCGATGGCGAAGTGCAGGTGGAGATCGAAGAAAACGTACGTCGGCAGGAAGTGTTCGTGGTCCAGCCGACCTGTGCGCCCAGCGCGGAGAACCTGGTCGAACTGCTGGTGCTGGTGGACGCGCTCAAGCGCGCCTCGGCGGCCAGCGTGACCGCGGTGGTGCCGTACTTCGGCTACGCCCGGCAGGACCGTCGCCCGCGCTCGTCGCGCGTGCCGATCACCGCCAAGGTGGCTGCGCAGATGTTCAGTTCGGTGCGCACTGATCGCGTGCTCACGGTGGACCTGCATGCCGACCAGATCCAGGGTTTCTTCGACATGCCGGTTGACAACGTCTATGCGTCGCCGCTGCTGCTGGCCGACATCTGGCGCGCCTACGGCACCGAAAACCTGATCGTGGTCTCGCCCGACGTCGGCGGCGTGGTGCGCGCACGCGCGGTCGCCAAGCGCCTCGACGATGCGGACCTGGCGATCATCGACAAGCGCCGTCCGCGCGCCAACGTCTCCACGGTGATGAACATCATCGGCGACGTGCAGGGCAAGACCTGCGTGCTGGTCGATGACATCGTGGATACCGCCGGCACGCTGTGCGCCGCCGCCGCCGCGCTGAAGGCGCAGGGCGCCTTGAAGGTGGCCGCGTACTGCACGCACCCGGTGCTGTCGGGACCGGCGGTGGACAACATCAACAACTCGGAGCTGGATGAACTGGTCGTCACCGACACCATCCCGCTCTCGGAAGCCGCACGCGGCTGCAAGAAGATCCGTCAGCTCAGCGTGGCCGAGCTGCTGGCCGAAACCATCCGCCGCATCGCTTTCGGCGAATCGGTCAGTTCGTTGTACGTGGACTAGGCAGCAAAGAGTAAAGAGTGAAGTCGGCGGCATTGCCGCCTGTAAATCGAAGCGAAGCCTGGCTTTTCTTCACCATTTTCAGCCGCTTAGCGGGCGACTTCACCATTCACAGTTTCAACAGCTCATCTGGTCGCGGATGAGTTATCCAAACCGCCGCGAGGCGGTTCATTCAACCGAAGGTAGTAAAGAAAAATGGCCAACACACATGAAATCAAGGTGCAGCGCCGCGAAGACGAGGGTAAGGGTGCGAGCCGCCGCCTGCGTCACGCCGGTACCGTGCCTGCCATCGTTTACGGTGGCGAACTCAAGCCGGTCAGCATCCAGCTGAACCATAACGAGGTCTGGCTCGCCAGCCAGAACGACTGGTTCTACGCGTCGATCCTGGACCTGAGCCTCAACGGCGACGTGCAGAAGGTGCTGCTGCGTGACATGCAGCGCCATCCGTTCAAGCAGCAGATCATGCACCTGGACTTCCAGCGCGTGAACGAGAACGAAGCGCTGCGCGTCTCGGTGCCGCTGCACTTCCTCAACGAAGAGAAGTCGCCGGCCGGCAAGGCTGCCGAAGTCGTGGTCACCCACGAGTTGAACGAAGTGGAAATCAGCTGCCTGCCCAAGGACCTGCCGGAATTCATCGAGATCGACCTGGGCAACCTGGAAGTCGGTACCGTGATCCACTTGTCCGACCTGAAGCTGCCGAATGGCGTCGAGATTCCCGAGCTGAAGCTGGGCAAGGAACACGACGTGGCCGTGGTCATCGCCAAGTACGGCCAGGAAGAAGCGGAAGAAACCGACGCGGCCGCTGCCGCCGAAGTGCCTGCTGCGAAGGTGGCCAAGAAGGACGAGCCGAAGAAGTGATCGCCTGACGATGCGTCCGCCCCGGCGGACGCATCGGCGATCGTCGTCATGGCAGGACTTCGTCTCATCGTCGGGCTGGGAAATCCCGGTCCCGAACACGCGCGAACCCGGCATAACGCCGGGTTCCGTTTTGTCGATAAGCTCGCCGAAAAAGAAGGCGTGCGCTTCGGCCTTGAAAGCAAACTGTTCGGCGAAACCGCCCGTGTCCATATCGGCGGTGAAGCGATCTGGCTGCTCAAGCCTGCCACTTTCATGAACCTCAGCGGCAAGTCGGTCACCGCTGCGCTGCGTTACTGGAAGATCGCGCCGGAGGAGGCGCTGCTGGCGCACGATGAACTGGATCTGGCGCCGGGCACGGCGCGGTTGAAGTTCGATGGCGGCCACGGCGGACAGAACGGTCTGCGCGACACCATGCAATTGCTGGGCAACGGCAAGTTCCACCGCCTGCGCATCGGCATCGGCCATCCCGGCCACAAGGACAAGGTCACCGGTTGGGTACTAGGCAAGCCGGGCAAGGACGATGAAGCACTGATCGGCCGCGCAATCGACGATGCCATCGAGGTGTTGCCGCTGGCAGTGCAAGGTAATTTCATGGATGCGATGACGAAGTTGCACACGGGTAAATAGTGAAGTCGGCAGCTGTCGCTGCCTGCAAAGAGTCAATGGTAAAGAGCGGCAAAACGGCTTTTCTTTACCCTTTACTCTTAACCATTGGCGGTTTTCATCCCATGGGTATCAAATGCGGCATCGTCGGTCTGCCCAATGTCGGCAAATCGACTCTCTTCAATGCGCTGACCAAGGCAGGCATCGCCGCGGCCAATTTCCCGTTCTGCACCATCGAACCCAACGTTGGCGTGGTCCCGGTTCCGGACCTGCGTCTGAACCAGTTGGCCGAGATCGTGAAGCCGCAGAAGGTGCTGCCGACGGCGGTGGAGTTCGTGGACATCGCCGGCCTGGTCGCCGGTGCGGCCAGCGGAGAAGGCCTGGGTAACAAGTTCCTGGCCCACATCCGCGAAGTCGATGCGATCACCCATGTGGTGCGCTGCTTCGAGAACGACGACGTCATCCACGTCAACAACAAGGTGGACCCGTTGTCGGACATCGACACCATCGACACCGAGCTGGCGCTGGCCGACCTGGACAGCGTGGAGAAGGCCTTGAACCGCGCCGAGCGTTCGGCCAAACAAGGCGAGAAAGACGCGATTGCGCGCAAGCCGGTGCTGGCCAAGCTGCAGGCGGCGTTGAACGACGGCAAGCCCGGGCGTACGGCCGGACTGGATGAGGAAGAACTCGCGCTGGTCCGCGACATGTTCCTGCTGACCCTCAAGCCGGTGCTGTATATCGCCAACGTGACCGAGGATGGGTTCGAGAACAACCCGCACCTGGAAGCGGTGCGCAAGCGTGCTGCGGCCGAGGGCGCAGAAGTGGTGCCGGTGTCCGCAGCGATCGAGGAAGAGTTGTCGCAGATGGACGACGCCGACCGCGACACCTTCCTGACCGACATGGGTCTGGACGAGCCCGGCCTGAACCGCGTCATCCGCGCCGCCTACAAGCTGCTCGGCCTACAGACCTACTTCACCGCGGGCGTGAAGGAAGTGCGCGCCTGGACGGTCAAGGCCGGTTCGACCGCACCGCAAGCCGCAGGCGTGATCCATACCGATTTCGAGAAGGGCTTCATCCGCGCCGAGACCATCTCCTTCGACGACTTCATCAAGTACAAGGGCGAAACCGGCGCCAAGGAAGCCGGCCGCCTGCGCCTGGAAGGCAAGGAGTACCGCGTGCAGGAAGGCGACGTGCTGCACTTCCGCTTCAACGTCTGACACTCTGCTGCTTCAATAAAAAAGCCCTCCTTTTCAGGAGGGCTTTTTTGTTTACGGAAAACTCGATTCGATTACAGTTCGGTGCCGCCGAATTTGTGCGTGTAGGTCAGGTAGAAACTGCGACCTTCGGTATCGAACCAGGACACGTCGTAGTAGGGGTATCCGGTCGAGGTTGGATCGTACGGCGGCTTTTTGTCGAACAGGTTGGTGACCGACAACGAGACACGCGAGTGATCATTGAACCGGTATTGTACTGATGCGTTGTAGCGGTAGGTGGCACTCACCCAAGGGCTGCCGCCATCATCCGGATCATAGATCTCGTAGTAGGAATCATCGTTGGGAAGGCGGCCAAGACGCTGGCCATGCAGCGTTGCAGTCCATCCGCCACGTTCCCAAGACACGCTTGCACTGGCTTTGGTGCGGGGGATGTCATAGCCGCTGTTGACAGCGAACATGTCATCGACCGTATCGCCCGCGTAGAGCTGGATGTCGTGTTCCCGCACCCAGGTATAGCTGCCCTTCAACCGGAAAATGCCGAAGCTGGTATCCAGGCGCCAGTTGGCGCTCGCATCGATGCCGTTGGTGCTCTCATTGGCGATGTTGATCGGATTAACGAATACGCCGTAAAGCGTGCCATCGGCAGTGCGGGTAATGCGCGACAGCGCATCGACGCAAGTGGCCGAGTTGATGTCCAGTACGCCCTGCCGGCAGTCGGATTCGTTTTTCATGATCACGTCCACGCGCAGATCCTGTACCTGGTCGCGCATGTCGATGTCGAAGTAGTCCACCGAGAAGTCCAGCGAGTCCAGCGGTGACCAGACGAAGCCGGCGGTCCAGGACGTGCTGGTTTCCGGTTCAAGATCCGGGCTGCCGGTGCGGCTGCGGATGATGCCTTCGCTGCTGTAGTCGCAGTCGTCCAGCTCAAGCTCTGGTTGCTCGGTGGCGCAACGGTAGTAATCGGTCGCAGATGTTTCGTCGTTACCAGGACCGGCGAAGATGTAATGCATGTCCGGGGCCCGGAATGCGGTACCCCAGGAGCCGCGAACCAGCAGCGACTCCACCGGACGCCATTCCAGACCAACGCTGTAGGTGGGCTTGTCGACCGTGCGGCCGGCGAAACGGTACTGGTCAAAACGGCCAGCCACGCTCAGGTTGAGGCTTTCCAGTACCGGCATGCGCAGTTCGCTCGCCAGTGCCCAGCGGTTGCGGCTGCCATGGCCGTCCGAATCCTTCCAGCTGTAGTAGTAGTACTGCGTAGCCAGGGGGTCGGGATTGAGGTCGTAGGACTGATGACCCAATTCCACCAGCGCCGCGAAGCCCGCATCACCACCGGGCAGTCCGAACAGACTGGTCTGGGTGAGCGTAAACGAAGCCGTCTGGTTGCTGGATTCAGGGTTGTAGGTCGTGTAAGCCGCGATCGAGTCATATTCTTCGCGGGTGAGCGCGGTGTACATGCGCTCATAGGGAGCGTTGTAGATGGGGTAACCATCTTCGTCGTAACCCAGTAGCGGCCCAAGGAACAAGTTGTTGGCACGTTCGGCGATGATCTGGGGCCACTTGATGGTGGCCTTGTACTGTGAGTGGCTCACCGAAGCCTCGTAGTCCCAATCGGCGAAGCTGCCCTTCAGGCCAGTGGTAACGCCGAAGGTACGCTGCGTGGTCTTGACCGTGCCGGCCCCCAAGCCGCCCATTTCCTCCGGCGAGAACTGGCGCTGCCAGTATTCGAGTTGGTCGGTGGCCTGGTTGAAGAAATAATCGTGCTCCACACCGTCGGGAGTCATCAGCGCCCAGCTACGCGGGCTACGGAACAGCTCGACTTCGTGGTGTCCGGCCTGGATATCGGCGAACCACTCTGTGCCGTTGCCGAAGCGGTAGCTCAAGGAGCTGTAGCCATTGATACCCGTGCGCTTGCTGATCATCGTTCGATACGACACCGCGCGGTCTGAGCCGCAGTAGTAGCCATAGCGCGGACGGAATGCATAGTGCGTGCTGCCTTCATTGAGTGACGAGAGCGAGTCGCAGGTCTCCTCACCCGGATCCATGTAGTCGTCGTAGTAGTCGGTGATCAGGAAACTACGGTTGGGCAACTGCGAGTTGGCGGTCGGGCCATCAAATGTGGAATCCTGCTGCGCGCGCTGGAAACCCCACAACGGCTTTTGGTCCTTGAACTCCATGCCGAACACCGCGTTGAATTCGCCGCGTGAGTAGCCGCCCGAAGCGCCGAGCTTGAACGATTCCGCATCACCTTCATCGGTCTGGCCGAAGCGGAAATCGACAGTGATGCCGTCAGACTGTTTCTTGAGGATGAAGTTGACCACGCCCGAAATGGCATCGGAACCGTAGATCGCCGACGCGCTGCCGGTGAGGACTTCGACGCGCTCGATCATGCCGACCGGGATGCTGGAAATGTCGGTGAAATTGCTGCGGCCCTTGAAGGGCAGCGGGAAGTCAGCGATGCGACGGCCGTTGATCAGCACCAGCGTGCGATTGGGTCCCAGTCCGCGCAGGTCCACTTGCTGTGCGCCCGGAGAAAAGTCCGCGCCGCCGGCCGATTGCTGGCTCTGGGTCTCGCCGCCGTTCTGCGTCATGCTGCGGAGGATGTCTGGCACGCTCACCAGGCCCTGGGCTTCGATTTCCTCGGCGGTGATCACCGATATCGGCGCCGGCCCTTCGATCTGCGCGCGCGGAATGCGCGAGCCGGTGACCTGCACGGTTTCCAGTTCCTGCACCGCGGGCGCTGGGTCCGGGGTTGGGGTTTCCTGCGCCTGGGCGGTGAGCATGGACACTTGGCGCGGCTTGGGCTTGGCCGGCTGGTTGCGCTTGACGATCACCATCGCGCCGGAGGCATCGCGCTGGGCGACGAAGGCGCTGCCCTGCAGCAGGCGGTCCACCGCGTCCTGCGGCGACTTGGCGCCCTTCACTCCGGAAGTCCGCAAACCCTGCAGCTGGTCTGCGCGATACACGAATTGCGCCCCCGATTGACGCGCCAGTGTGTCCAGCGCCGGTACCAGCTCCCCAGCTGGAATATTGATCGGAGTCGACGCTTGTGCGTTGGCGGTGAGGGCGGCCGAGCAGGCCAGGCTTAATAGCAGGACGCGGAACTGGTTAGGCATTTTTTTCCCCATTGGCGCACGGAACTGCGGCCATCGCTAACATGGACGAACGAAACCGGAAAATCCCCCCGCCGCCGGTCTCACTCTTTTTACGGCGCCCGGCAGGCTTCAGCGGCTGTGAAGCACGATCTGGTCCGGATGTTGCTCGGCCCGGATAGGAAACCCCTGTTCCAGCAGCCGAACGAACGCTTCCGTATTGGACCAGCGGAAGTTGCCGCCCACCCGCATCGCCCCCGCCTCGGCGTCGGCCACGACGATTTTGCGCGGGTTGTAGCGGTTGAATTCGGCGGCCGCTTCTTGCAGCGACGTGTCGCGGAAAGTCAGGTAGCCGCCACGCCAGTCCAGCTGGCGTTCGGCTTCTTCCACCGTCCCGGTGCGCACCAGCAAACCTTGTGGAGTGGCCAATGCCACGCTGCCAGCCTGCAGCAGTGTGGTCGGCGTCTTTCCCGAAGCAGTGCTCGCCCCGGATTCCAGCCGCACGGTCCCCTCGGTAACCACTACCCGCAGATTGGCGCCATCGCGCCGTACCGAGAAGCGCGTGCCCACGGCCACCACCTGGCGGCTGGCTGCACTGACCACGAATGGCCGCTTTGGGTCCTTGGAAACTTCGAAGAAGGCTTCTCCCCGGTCCAGATCGATCCTGCGCTCAGCGCGCGACAGCGCTACCTGCATCTGGCTGTCGCTGCTGAGCATGGCGCTGGAGCCATCGGAAAGGGGCACCGTGCGCAGGTCACCAATGGCGGTGAGATAAGAGGCCTGTTCTACAGCCAGTTGTCGCCGCCAGCCCCAGCCGACCGCTACGGCCAGCACCATGGCGAAGGCGACCCCGGCATAACGGGCGCGATGGGAGACGTGTGCCGGCGGACGGGGCGCGAAAGTCAGCCCGCGCAGATCGGGCAGTGGATTCGATTGCGGCGCGGGCGTCTGTGGCGCCTGCGCGGGACTGGTATCCGCTTCGCTGGCATCGAAAGGAGAGCGGGACCACTGCCCGCGCCTGGGCAGCACGCCCTCCGGAACACCAGCCCCCAGGGCTTTCAGGCGTCCGCTGTGCTGCCAGGCCGATTCCAGGCGCAGGAAGGCCACCCGATGCGCGATGGACTCGGCGAGCCAGGATTCCAGTTCGGTGCGTGCGGCCGCATCCAGACTTCCACTGTCGCGCCTGGCCAGCCAGGCGGCCGCAGTGCACTCAATCCGTCTGCTGCTGGCCATGGCCGTTTCCATTGCCAGTGCGTGCCGGGTTGCCTGGCGCTGCGGCGGTCCGCGCGTCGCCACCGTAGAAATACTCGGCGATCAGGCGCATGCCCTTGGCGACCTGCTTCTCCACGGTTTTCTCGGTGATACCCAGACGCATAGCCACTTCCTTTTGGGACAGTTCCTCGACCCGGCGTAGCCAGACCACTTCCCGACAACGGTCGGGCAGGCGGTCGAAGGCGTCGGCCATCCGCTTGAGGGTCTGCCGCCCGCTGGACCAGCGCTCGGGAGTCACCTCGTCTATCAAGACGTTCAAGGGCTCGAAATCACCCACGGACTCGATCGACACCACCCGGGTGCGGCGCAGGCGGTCGGCCATCAGGTTCCTGGCGGTGGTGAACAGAAACGACTTCGGCGCCGTGGGCAGGGCCTTGCCGGCGGATTCGTAGACGCGCACGTAGACCTCCTGGCGCAGGTCGTGCAATTCATCACGATGCGGCCAGCAACGACGCAGGTAATAGGCCAGCGCCTGTTCGTGCACCAGGATCTCCTGGGCGAACCATGCATCGAGGGTTGCGTTCATGCCACGACATTAACCCACTTGCGCAAGCCAGGCGCGTGCACCTTCGGCTGCGACGGAGTGGGGGAATCGCGCCTCCGTTCGTCACACTCAGTACCGCCACCGGAATCAGCCCATGACCAGCCCCAGCGTCCATTCCCAACCCCGCCGCATCGCCTGCCTGTCCGGATTGCTCTTCGGTCTGGCTCTGTTGGGGGGTGGAGTGGCCGGCGCCTTGGCGAAATCTCCCGACGCCGCGCAGCGCGCCGGATACCGGTACTACGAAATCGGCGACCTGCAGGCGCCGCGCCCAGCCGCTGTCCAGCCCGGACTGATGATGGTGGGCGGGGGAGAATGGCCTTATGAGGCGTTTCGCTGGATGGCCGCGAAGGCCGGGCATGGTCGTATCGTCATCCTTCGCGCCTCCGGCGACGTCGAGGCGCAGGAGGAGTTCTTCAACCAGGTCGGCGGCATCACCGGGGCGCAGACCCTGGTCTTCCAGGACCGTAGCGCAGCCAGCGATCCGGCGGTGCTGGACATCGTGAGCAAGGCTGACGGCCTGTTCATCGCCGGCGGTGACCAGTCCAACTATGTCCGGTTCTGGAAGGGCACGCCCCTCAACGAAGCGATCAATCGCCACGTCCGCGAAGGCAAGCCGCTGGGCGGCACCAGTGCAGGGCTCGCCATCATGGGTGCCTACAGCTATGGCGCGATGGACGGGGGCAGCCTGACTTCGAAGGTCGCCCTGAAGGATCCGCTGGGTCCGCCGGTGACGCTGGTCGGCGATTTCCTGCAGATCCCGTTGCTGCCGCCCGGCCAGGTGATCACCGACAGCCATTTTGGCAAGCGCGACCGGTTGGGTCGCCTGCTCACATTCGTGGCCAGGTTGTCCAAGGAGCAGGCTTCCTCCCGGATCAGGGGCATCGGGATCGATGAGAACACCGCCCTGTGCATTGATGGTGATCCTGATGGCGATCGTTTGGGCCGGGTATTCACCGACACCGGCGGCAAGGCCTGGCTGGTGGTTCCGCAGATGCTGGTCGATCTGGAAGGCGGTCCGGCCGAGCCTAGTCAGTACCTGGAAAGCCGCGTGCGTCCCGGGCAAGCACTTGATTTGTCGGGGTTCACGGTCATCGGTATCGGAGCTCAGAGCCAACTGCAGTTGCCTGCTTTCACTGTCCAGAACCCGGCCTTCCGGTCCAGAGCCGACGTGGTGAAAGGGCAGCTGACCGTCACCCCGTTAGACTGAAATCCTTACGACCTCTCATTTAATTGGACACCCCATGAAGAAATTGCATCTGTGCCTGGCCATGCTGGTTGTTCTGGCTGCCCCCGCCGCGTTGGCTGCCGATGCGGGCCGCAGCTTGCTGGTCATTCATGGGGGTGCGGGCGTGGTCCGTGCCGACATGACCCCGGCCGACGAGGCGGCGGTCCGCGAGGTCCTGGCGCTGGCCCTGCGCAAGGGGCACGAACAGCTCGCGGCTGGTAAACCGGCCCTGGAGGCCGTGACTGCCGCCATCACCGTGCTTGAGGACGACCCCCATTTCAACGCCGGCAAGGGCGCGGTGTTCACCCATGACGGCAAGAACGAGCTGGATTCGTCGCTGATGGATGGCGCCACGCTCAAGGCCGGTGCGGTGGCCGGCGTGCATACGGTCAAGAACCCCATTTTGCTGGCGCGTGCGGTCATGGAGAAATCCGAGCATGTGATGATGGTCGGGCCGGGCGCGGAAATTTTCGCGAAAGAACAAGGGGTTACGCTGGTCGACCCGTCCTATTTCCGCACCGAGAAGCGCTGGCAGCAGCTGCAGAAGGCGCTGAAGGAAGAGGCCTCGGGCCAGGCCCACACCGACCTGGAAACGGCCAAGCACTTCGGCACCGTGGGCGCCGTGGCGCTGGATCAGCAGGGTCGCCTGGCGGCCGGCACCTCGACCGGCGGCATGACCAACAAGCGCTACGGACGGGTGGGGGACTCGCCCATCATCGGGGCCGGGACCTATGCCAACGCCACCTGCGCCGTGTCCGGCACCGGCTGGGGCGAGTTCTACATCCGCGCCGCCGCCGCCCACGACATCTGCGCCCGCATGGCCTATCTGAAGGAAACCCCGCAGCAGGCGGGCGAAGCGGTGATCAACCAGGTCATCCCCAAGCTGGGCGGCGATGGCGGCGCCATCGTGCTGGCAGCCGACGGCAGCATAGGTACCCCGTTCAATACCGAAGGCATGTATCGGGGCTGGATCGGCGCCGATGGTGTGCCGCACGTGGCCTTGTATTCGGACGACAAGCTGCCATCTCCCCCTGCGGTGCGCTGAAACCGACGAGCGCCGGGCCTGACAGGGCTTCAGTGCCCTGTTTCGGCGTTGTGCGTCACCGATTCGATGTAATCGGTACATCTGCGCGGTTGACAGTGCCCGGTCTACAGGCGAAAATCTCCGGCTGTTTCACCCCGGTTTGATCACTCCGGTTTCATTGGCCGGTCGGGTTATATCGAATCTACGCAATCCGGAGGGATACCCAAGCGGCCAACGGGGGCAGACTGTAAATCTGCTGGCTTACGCCTTCGGTGGTTCGAATCCACCTCCCTCCACCAGTTTCAAAGTGTCACCAGCAGTTGTCATAGAAGTTCCCCCGGCGCGGGAGTAGTTCAATGGTAGAACCTCAGCCTTCCAAGCTGATGGTGCGGGTTCGATCCCCGTCTCCCGCTCCAACGAACGCAACGCGCCACCGTAATTAGCAACACCAAAAGTTTCACGCTCACGTAGCTCAGTCGGTAGAGCACCTCCTTGGTAAGGAGGAGGTCGAAGGTTCGATTCCTTTCGTGAGCACCACCTAGCTCCACGCAGCAAGCGACATCGCAAACACGCAACCATCCATCCAACGATCTACTCGAGAATAAGCAGCCATGGCAAAGGGTAAATTCGAACGCACCAAGCCGCACGTGAACGTGGGCACGATTGGTCACGTGGACCACGGCAAGACGACGCTGACGGCGGCGCTGACGAAGATCGGTGCAGAGCGTTTTGGCGGCGAGTTCAAGGGATACGACCAGATTGACGCGGCGCCGGAAGAGAAGGCGCGCGGCATCACGATTTCGACGGCGCACGTGGAATACGAATCGGCCAACCGCCATTACGCGCACGTCGATTGCCCGGGCCATGCCGACTATGTGAAGAACATGATCACCGGTGCGGCGCAGATGGACGGCGCGATTCTGGTGTGCTCGGCCGCTGACGGCCCGATGCCGCAGACCCGCGAACACATCCTGCTGTCGCGTCAGGTCGGCGTGCCGCACATCGTGGTCTTCCTGAACAAGGCGGACATGGTGGACGACGCCGAGCTGCTGGAGCTTGTGGAGATGGAAGTCCGCGAACTGCTGAGCAAGTACGAGTTCCCGGGCGACGACACCCCGATCATCCACGGTTCGGCCCGTCTGGCGCTGGAAGGCGACCAGAGCGAAATCGGCGTGCCGTCGATCATCAAGCTGGTCGAGGCGCTGGACACGTTCATCCCCGAACCCGAGCGTGACATCGACAAGCCGTTCCTGATGCCGGTCGAAGACGTGTTCTCGATCTCCGGCCGCGGCACCGTGGTGACCGGCCGTATCGAGCGCGGCGTGATCAAGGTGGGCGAGGAAATCGAGATCGTGGGTATTCGCGACACGCAGAAGACCACGGTCACCGGCGTCGAGATGTTCCGCAAGCTGCTGGACCAGGGCCAGGCAGGCGACAACGCCGGTCTGCTGCTGCGCGGCACCAAGCGTGACGACGTGGAGCGCGGCCAGGTGCTGTGCAAGCCGGGTTCGATCAAGCCGCACACCGAGTTCGAGGCCGAAGTCTACGTCCTGTCCAAGGACGAGGGTGGCCGTCACACGCCGTTCTTCAAGGGTTACCGTCCGCAGTTCTACTTCCGCACCACCGACATCACCGGCGCTTGCGAGCTGCCTGAAGGTGTGGAGATGGTGATGCCGGGCGACAACGTGAAGATGGTGGTGACGCTGATCAACCCGGTGGCGATGGACGAAGGTCTGCGTTTTGCGATCCGCGAAGGCGGCCGTACGGTCGGCGCCGGCGTGGTAGCCAAGATCATCAAGTGACGCCCTGACCCCTGCGCGCTAGCGCGCAGGGCTTTGTCAGGTCGTCATCCCCGCGCAGGCGGGGATCCAGCGGCTTGATGGAGCGCGAATGGCGGGCCGAACTTTCGGCCCGCCATCGCCGTCTGAAGGGTTTGCAACAAATCAAAACGCGTCAGTAGCTCAACTGGCAGAGCAGCGGTCTCCAAAACCGCAGGTTGTAGGTTCGAGTCCTACCTGGCGCGCCATTTGGAAAACGTAGCCGATGCGTCAATGGCTGCGGTCGCAAACAACAAAAGAGTCTGATGAACAGCAAGGTCGAACATTCCAAAGGCGCCGCATCCTCCGCGGGCGACCTCGTGAAATACGCGCTGGCATCACTGCTGGTGGTCGCCGGCCTCGTGGCTTGGTGGTATTTCGCGGGCCAGTGGGCCACGCCGTTGAGGGCGCTGGCCGTGGTGGTGGGTCTAGTGTTGGGTGCGGTGGTGTTTCTGGGCACGGCCAAAGGTCGCGACACCCGTGAGTTCCTGGTGGAGTCCCGCTTCGAACTGCGCAAGGTCGTCTGGCCGACCCGTCAGGAAGCGTTGCGCATGACCTGGGTAGTGGCGATCGTGGTGACGATCCTCAGCCTGCTGTTGGGCGGCTTCGACTGGGTTATCCAGGCGCTGCTGAAATTGTTCTTCACCATTGGTCGTTGAGGAGAAAGTCGCAGTGAAGCGTTGGTATGTCGTACACGCCTATTCGGGTTTCGAGAAGTCGGTAGCGCAGGCGCTGCGCGACCGCATCGTCCGCAACGACATGCAGGAGCGTTTCGGCGACGTGCTGGTGCCGACCGAGGAAGTAGTGGAAATGCGCGCCGGCCAGAAACGCCGTTCAGAGCGCAAGTTCTTCCCGGGTTACGTGCTGGTGCAGATCGAAACGCATGAGGAAGGCGGAATTCCGCGCATCGACAACGAGAGCTGGCACCTGGTGAAGGAAACTTCCAAGGTCCTGGGTTTCATCGGCGGCACCGCCGACCGTCCGTTGCCGATCCGCGACGAGGAAGCCGATGCGATCCTGCAGCGCGTGCAGGACGGCGTAGAGAAGCCGCGTCCGAAGGTGCTGTTCGAACCCGGCCAGATGGTGCGTGTCACCGAAGGCCCGTTCAACGACTTCAACGGCGTGGTCGAGGAAGTGAATTACGAGAAGAGCCGCCTGCGTGTGGCGGTTCTGATTTTCGGGCGTTCCACCCCGGTCGAACTCGAGTTCGGTCAGGTGGAGAAAGCCTAAAGGCCGTGATTTGTGATTGGTGATGCGTGATTCGATGGAAGCCAAGCGCTTTCTTCCAATCCCCAATCACGAATCACCAATCACGAATTCAAAGCAACGGGGAGCTGCAGGGCCGCAAGGCTTGAAAGCGTTCGAACCCGAGGAGAAGCAACCATGGCAAAGAAAGTAGTCGGTTACATCAAACTGCAGGTCAAGGCTGGCCAGGCGAATCCGTCGCCGCCGGTCGGTCCTGCGCTGGGCCAGCGCGGCCTGAACATCATGGAATTCTGCAAGGCGTTCAATGCCGCCACGCAGAAGCTGGAGCCGGGCCTGCCCACTCCGGTCATCATCACGGCCTATTCCGACCGTACCTTCACCTTCATCACCAAGAGCACGCCCGCCAGCGTTCTGTTGAAGAAGGCGGCGGGCGTCGCGTCCGGCTCCAAGCGCCCCAACACCGAAAAGGTGGGCAAGGTCACCCGCAAGCAGCTCGAAGAAATCGCCAAGGCGAAGGAAGCCGACCTGACTGCAGCCGAGCTGGAAGCGGCGGTGCGTACGATTGCGGGTTCGGCCCGCAGCATGGGCTTGACGGTAGAGGGCTAAGACGATGGCACAGACCAAACGACAGAAAGCGATCCTCGCCGCGGTCACCCCGGGCAAGGCGTATTCCATTGACGACGCGTTGAAGATCGTCAAGGACAACAGCAAGACCAAATTCGTGGAAGCCGTCGACGTGGCCGTGCGCCTCGGCGTGGATGCCAAGAAGTCCGACCAGCAGGTGCGCGGTTCCACCGTGCTGCCCGCCGGCACCGGCAAGTCGGTCCGCGTGGCGGTGTTCGCACCGGCCGGCGCCAAGGCCGATGAAGCCATCGCCGCCGGCGCCGAAGCCGTGGGCATGGACGACTTAGCCGAGAAGATGCTGGCCGGCGACCTGAACTACGACGTGGTCATCGCCACGCCGGACGCCATGCGCGTGGTCGGCAAGCTGGGTCAGGTGCTGGGCCCGCGTGGCCTGATGCCGAACCCCAAGGTCGGCACCGTGTCGCCGAACCCCGCAGAAGCGGTGAAGAACGCCAAGTCGGGTCAGGTGCGCTACCGCACCGACAAGGCCGGCATCATCCACTGCACCCTGGGCAAGGCAAGCTTCGACGACGATTCGCTGAAGAGCAATCTGCAGGCCCTGCTGCTGGACCTGGTCAAGGCCAAGCCTTCGACCGCCAAGGGCACCTACCTGCAGAAGATCTCGCTCAGCTCGACCATGGGCCCCGGCGTGACCGTGGACCTGTCTTCGCTAAGCCTCAAGTAAGTGGATTCAACCCTTCTCCCGCTAAGCGGGAGAAGGTGCCCGAAAGGGCGGATGAGGGCGCTTTTCGCCGTAAAGCGAAAGCTACCCTCACCCCAGCCCTCTCCCGCAAGCGGGAGAGGGGCTAAAAAATTTGAGGGCAATCGCAAAGGCTGACGCCCAAGCGATGGCTGTCAAAGACCGCAGGCGCGGTCGGCGCATATCGGCGACGGGCACGGAAGCTTGGTTACGGCAGGGAGTCGCCGTCGATACAGCGGGATCGCTTAATTCGATCGCAGTCATGGATCGGGCCGGCGTAGATGGTGCCGCCTTCTGGAAGTTTTTCTGGTCATCCAGATCCAGGTCAGGCCACCACCGGGAAGCCATCCGGCATCCCCGGTGCCCACGGACGGGTACCGCCCAGGACCGCAAGCGGCAGGAGCCGTAAGCGGAGTTCATTTGGAGGAGTGTATGGCTCTAAATCTGTCTCAGAAGCAAGAAGTAGTAGCCGAGCTGGCAGACGTCGCCGCCAAGGCCCACTCCTTGATTGCTGCCGAGTACGCGGGCATCACGGTCGGTCAGCTGACCACGATGCGCAAGAAGGCTCGCGAGAACGGTGTGTACTTGAAAGTAGTCAAGAACACGCTGGCCTCACGCGCCGTCGAAGGTACCGAATACGAGTGCGTCAAGGACTCGTTGGTCGGTCCCTTGTTGTACGCGTTCTCGACGGAAGAACCCGGCGCCGCCGGTCGTCTGATCAAGGAATTCGCCAAGGGCAACGACAAGCTGCAGCCCAAGATCGTAGCCGTGGGTGGCCAGTTGTATCCGGCCAGCCATGTCGATGTGTTGGCCTCGTTGCCGACCCGCGATCAGGCCCTGGCCATGCTGGCACGCGTGCTCGCCGAACCGGCAAGCATGTTCGCCCGCGCGATCAAGGCAGTGGGCGACAAGCTGGGCGGAGGCGACGCTGCTGAAGAAGCAAGCGCTGCCGACGCATCGGCCGAAGCCCCGGCTGAAACCTCGGTTGAAGCGGTACCCGAAGTCGCGGCAGCATCCCCAGCGGAAGCAGCCCCGGCTGAAACTCCGGCCGATCCGGCCTGAGTCGAACCGTTAACCACTGAAACCCATCCCAGAAAAATTTTCGAAGGTAAATAACATGTCCCTGTCTAACGAGCAGATCGTCGACGCCGTTGCTGAAAAGAGCCTCATGGAAGTGATGGAGCTGGTCAAGGCGATCGAAGAAAAGTTTGGCGTCTCCGCCGCCGCCCCGGTCGCCGCTGCCGGTCCGGCCGCTGCCGCTGCTGGCCCGGTCGAAGAGCAGACCGAGTTCAACATCATCCTGAAGTCCGCTGGCGACAAGAAGGTCGAGGTCATCAAGGCCGTACGTGCCATCACCGGCCTGGGCCTGAAAGAAGCCAAAGACCTTACCGAAGCCGGTGGCGTCGTCAAGGAAGGCGCTTCGAAGGAAGATGCCGAGAAGTTCAAGAAGGATCTCGAAGCCGCTGGTGCGACTGTCGAAGTGAAGTAAGCGGTATTCGTCGCCACGCAACATCGGCGGCAGACCTGGGCCAGGGGCGAAAGCTCCTGGCCTTCGGTCGTTGTTGAAAACGGGATTGGTGATTCGTGATTGGTGATTCGGAAAGCAGTTATCGCTTTGCCACGAATCCCTAATCACGAATCACCAATCACGAAAAAACCCGAGTTGGTAGTTGGAAGTAGCAAGAGAAGGCGTGCTGGTGCCGGCAATACCAGCGACTTCCAACTGACGATTTTCCCGTGCCGTGCAGGGCTCCTGCTGCGGACAGATGTTCCCCCCGGACCCGCGGACGCGCGGCTCCCAGAAAAAGGCGATAAGTCACATGGCGTACTCGTTCACTGAAAAGAAGCGTATCCGCAAGGATTTCGGCAAGCAGCGCTCGATCCTCGAGGTCCCGTTCCTGCTGGCCATCCAGGTCGATTCCTACCGCTCGTTCCTGCAGGAGAACATCGAGCCTTCCAAGCGCGTCGACCACGGTCTGCACGCCGCTCTGAAGTCCGTGTTCCCGATTTCCAGCTACAGCGGCAACGCCGCGCTGGAATACGTGGGCTACAAGCTGGGCGACCCGGTGTTCGACGAGCGCGAGTGCCGCAACCGCGGCCTCAGCTACGGCGCGCCGCTGCGCGTGACCGTGCGCCTGGTGATCTACGACCGCGAGTCGTCGACCAAGGCCATCAAGTACGTGAAGGAACAGGAAGTCTATCTGGGCGAAATTCCGCTCATGACCGACAACGGTACCTTCATCGTCAACGGTACCGAGCGCGTGATCGTTTCGCAGCTGCACCGTTCGCCGGGCGTGTTCTTCGACCACGACCGTGGCAAGACGCACAGCTCGGGCAAGCTGCTGTACAGCGCCCGCATCATTCCTTACCGCGGTTCCTGGCTGGACTTCGAGTTCGACCCGAAGGACGCGCTGTTCACCCGTATCGACCGCCGCCGCAAGTTGCCGGTGACGATCCTGCTCCGCGCGCTGGGTTACAACAACGAAGAAATGCTCAATGAGTTCTTCGACATCAACACCTTCCACATCCTCCCCGATGGCGAGGGCGTGCAGCTGGAGCTGGTGGCCGAGCGCCTGCGCGGCGAGACCCTGAACTTCGATCTCGCCGACGGCGACAAGATCATCGTCGAAGCCGGCAAGCGCATCACCGCGCGCCACGTGAAGCAGCTGGAACAGTCGGGTATCGCCGCCCTGGCCGTGCCGGACGACTACATCGTGGGCCGTATCCTGTCGCACGACGTGATCGACGCCGCCACCGGCGAGTTGCTGGCCACGGCCAACGACGAGATCACCGAAGAGCAGCTGGCGAAGTTCCGCAAGGCTGGTGTGGACGCCGTGGGCACGCTGTGGGTCAACGACCTGGACCGTGGTCCGTACATCTCCAACACCCTGCGCATCGATCCGTCGAAGACGCAGCTGGAAGCGCTGGTCGAGATCTACCGCATGATGCGTCCCGGCGAGCCGCCGACCAAGGATGCCGCGCAGAACCTGTTCCACAACCTGTTCTTCACCTTCGAGCGCTACGACCTGTCGGGCGTGGGCCGGATGAAGTTCAACCGTCGTGTCGGCCGCAAGGAAGTCACCGGCGAGTCCGTGCTGTTCGACCACAAGTACTTCAGCAACCGCAACGACGACGAGTCCAAGCGCCTGATCGCCGCACAGGGCGAGACCTCCGACATCCTGGAAGTCATCAAGGTCCTGACCGAGATCCGCAACGGTCGTGGCACCGTCGACGACATCGACCACCTGGGCAACCGCCGCGTGCGTTCGGTTGGCGAAATGGCCGAGAACGTGTTCCGCGTGGGCCTGGTCCGCGTCGAGCGCGCGGTGAAGGAGCGCCTGTCGATGGCCGAAAGCGAAGGCCTGACCCCGCAGGAGCTGATCAACGCCAAGCCGGTGGCCGCCGCGATCAAGGAGTTCTTCGGTTCCAGCCAGCTGTCGCAGTTCATGGACCAGAACAACCCGCTGTCGGAAGTCACGCACAAGCGTCGCGTTTCGGCCTTGGGCCCGGGCGGTCTGACCCGCGAGCGCGCCGGCTTCGAAGTGCGCGACGTGCACCCGACGCACTACGGCCGCGTCTGCACCATCGAAACGCCTGAAGGCCCGAACATCGGCCTGATCAACTCGCTGGCCGTGTACGCCCGCACCAACAGCTATGGCTTCCTGGAAACCCCGTACCGCAAGGTCGTGGCCGGGCAGATCACCGACGAGATCGAATACCTGTCGGCGATCGAGGAGAACGAGTTCGTCATCGCCCAGGCCAACGCGCTGCACGATGACAGCAGCCGTCTGACCGAGCAGTTCGTGCCGTGCCGCCATCAGGGCGAGTCGCTGCTGAAGCCGCCGGGCGAAGTCGACTTCATGGACGTGTCGCCCATGCAGACCGTGTCCATCGCGGCCGCGCTGGTTCCGTTCCTGGAGCACGATGACGCGAACCGCGCATTGATGGGCGCCAACATGCAGCGCCAGGCCGTACCGACGCTGCGTGCGCAGAAGCCGCTGGTCGGCACCGGCATTGAACGCGCCGTGGCCCGCGACTCCGGCGTGACCGTGAACGCGCGCCGCGGTGGCGTGATCGAGCAGATCGACGCCGCGCGCATCGTGGTCAAGGTCAACGAAAGCGAAATCGGCGACAGCACCGACGCCGGCGTCGATATCTACAACCTGATCAAGTACACGCGTTCCAACCAGAACACCTGTATCAACCAGACGCCGCTGGTGAACGTGGGCGACATCATCGAGCGCGGCGATGTGCTGGCCGACGGTCCGTCCACCGACATCGGCGAACTGGCCCTGGGCCAGAACATGCTGATCGCGTTCATGCCGTGGAACGGCTACAACTTCGAAGACTCCATCCTGCTCTCCGAGCGCGTGGTGGAAGAGGATCGTTACACCACGATCCACATCGAAGAGCTGACCTGCGTCGCGCGCGACACCAAGCTGGGGCCGGAGGAAATCTCCGCCGACATTCCCAACGTGTCCGAGCAGGCGTTGAACCGTCTGGACGAATCGGGCGTGGTGTACATCGGTGCCGAAGTGCGCGCCGGCGACATCATGGTCGGCAAGGTGACGCCGAAGGGCGAAAGCCAGCTGACACCGGAAGAGAAGCTGCTGCGTGCGATCTTCGGCGAGAAGGCGTCCGACGTGAAGGACAGCTCGCTGCGCGTGCCGCCGGGCATGGACGGCACCGTCATCGACGTGCAGGTCTTCACCCGCGACGGCATCGAGAAGGACAAGCGCGCGCGCCAGATCGAGGAAAACGAGATCAAGCGCGTCAAGAAGGACTTCGACGACCAGTTCCGCATCCTCGAAAACGCGATCTTCGCGCGCCTGCGTCCGCTGCTGGTGGGCAAGGTGGCCAACGGCGGTGCCGGCCTGAAGAAGGGCGACACAATCGACGACGCGTATCTGGATGGTCTGAAGAAGGCCGACTGGTTCGCCATCCGCATGAAGGACGACGACGCCTCCGACGCCATCGAGCGCGCGCAAAAGCAAATCCAGGCGCACGAGAAGGAATTCGAGCGTCGCTTCGCCGATAAGCGCGGCAAGATCACCGCGGGCGACGACCTTGCCCCCGGCGTGCTGAAGATGGTCAAGGTGTACCTGGCCGTGAAGCGCCGCATCCAGCCGGGTGACAAGATGGCCGGCCGTCACGGCAACAAGGGTGTGGTCTCCACGATCGTTCCGGTCGAAGACATGCCGTACGCCGCCGATGGCAGCACCGTCGACATCGTGCTGAATCCGCTGGGCGTGCCGTCGCGTATGAACATCGGCCAGATTCTGGAAGTGCATCTGGGCTGGGCCGCGAAAGGCCTGGGCATCAAGATCCAGAAGATGCTCGATGCACAGGCCAAGGTCGCCGACCTGCGCAAGTTCCTCGACCAGATCTACAACCACGATCTGAAGCTGGGCGAGCAGCGCGTCAACCTGGGTGAATTCAGCGACGACGAACTGATCCGCCTGGCCGGCAACCTGACCGACGGCGTGCCGATGGCCACGCCGGTGTTCGACGGCGCGGCCGAGTCCGAGATCAAGCACATGCTGACCCTCGCCGACCTGCCGACCAGTGGCCAGACCCAGCTGTACGACGGCCGTACCGGTGAGGCGTTCGATCGCCACACCACCATCGGTTACATGCACATGCTGAAGTTGAACCACCTGGTGGACGACAAGATGCACGCGCGTTCGACCGGTCCGTACTCGCTCGTCACCCAGCAGCCGCTGGGCGGCAAGGCGCAGTTCGGCGGCCAGCGCTTCGGCGAAATGGAAGTCTGGGCGTTGGAAGCTTACGGCGCCGCGCACACCCTGCAGGAAATGCTGACGGTCAAGTCGGACGACGTGCAGGGCCGCAACCAGATGTACAAGAACATCGTCGACGGCGAACACGAGATGGTCGCGGGCATGCCGGAATCCTTCAACGTCCTCGTCAAGGAAATCCGCTCGCTCGCCATCAACATGGAATTGGAAGAGTGATGTGAACCGGAGCCGGTCGCGCGCAAGCGCCGGCCGGCTTCGCGATCGTTGCCGCCACTCCCTCGACACCAGATTTTCCTCCTACCCGGAGAAACAAAATGAAAGACCTACTGAATCTCTTCAACCAGCAGCGCCAGTCGCTGGATTTCGACGCCATCAAGATCGCGCTCGCATCGCCCGATCTGATCCGTTCGTGGTCCTTCGGCGAAGTGAAGAAGCCGGAAACCATCAATTACCGTACCTTCAAGCCCGAACGCGACGGCCTGTTCTGCGCCGCCATCTTCGGACCGATCAAGGACTACGAGTGCCTGTGCGGCAAGTACAAGCGCATGAAGCACCGCGGCGTGGTCTGCGAAAAGTGCGGCACCGAAGTGACCTTGGCCAAGGTGCGCCGCGAGCGCATGGGTCATATCGACCTCGCATCGCCGGTTGCGCACATCTGGTTCCTCAAGTCGCTGCCCTCGCGCATCGGCCTGATGCTGGACATGACCCTGCGCGACATCGAGCGCGTGCTGTACTTCGAAGCCTATGTCGTCACCGAGCCGGGCCTGACCCCGCTCGAGCGCCGCCAGCTGCTGACCGAAGAACAGTTCATGACCGCGCGCCAGGAATACGGCGACGATTTCGACGCCGCCATGGGCGCCGAGGCGGTCTACGACCTGCTGCGCACGATCGATCTGCAGTCGGAAATGGTCAACCTGCGCGAAGAAATCGCCAGCACCGGTTCGGAAACCAAGCTCAAGCGCCTCACCAAGCGCATCAAGCTGGTCGAAGCCTTCCTGGAATCGGGCAATCGTCCGGAATGGATGGTCATGACCGTGCTGCCCGTGCTGCCGCCGGACCTGCGTCCGCTGGTGCCGCTGGACGGTGGCCGCTTCGCGACCTCCGACCTGAACGACTTGTACCGCCGCGTCATCAACCGCAACAACCGTCTGCGCCGCCTGCTGGAGCTCAACGCTCCGGACATCATCGTGCGCAACGAAAAGCGCATGCTGCAGGAATCGGTCGATGCCCTGATGGACAACGGCCGCCGCGGCCGCGCCATCACCGGTACCAACAAGCGTCCGCTCAAGTCGCTGGCCGACATGATCAAGGGCAAGCAGGGTCGCTTCCGCCAGAACCTGCTCGGCAAGCGCGTCGACTACTCCGGCCGTTCGGTCATCGTGGTTGGTCCGTACCTCAAGCTGCACCAGTGCGGTCTGCCGAAGAAGATGGCGCTGGAACTGTTCAAGCCGTTCGTGTTCGCCAAGCTGCAGCGTCGTGGTCTGGCCACCACCATCAAGGCCGCCAAGAAGCTGGTCGAGCGCGAAGAAGCCGAAGTCTGGGACATCCTGGAAGACGTCATCCGCGAACATCCGGTGCTGTTGAACCGCGCACCAACCCTGCACCGTCTGGGCATCCAGGCGTTCGAGCCGGTACTGATCGAAGGCAAGGCCATCCAGCTGCATCCGCTGGTCTGCACCGCGTTCAACGCCGACTTCGACGGTGACCAGATGGCCGTGCACGTTCCGCTGAGCCTCGAGGCCCAGCTGGAAGCGCGCGCGCTGATGATGTCCACCAACAACATCCTGTCGCCGGCCAACGGCGAGCCGATCATCGTGCCGTCGCAGGACGTGGTGCTGGGTCTGTACTACATGACCCGCGCGCTGGAAAACAAGAAAGGCGAGGGCATGGCCTTCGCCAACATCGCCGAAGTCAAGCGCGCCTACGACAACCGTGCGGTCGAACTGCACGCCAAGGTCAAGGTGCGTATCACCGAGGTGGTGACCGACGAGAACGGCGTCAAGAGCAAGCAGTCCAGCATCGTCGACACCACGATCGGTCGCGCGCTGCTGGCCGAAATCCTGCCGGACGGCTTGCCGTTCGCGCTGGCCAACACCGAGTTGAACAAGAAGGCCATCAGCCGACTGATCAACTCCAGCTACCGCATGCTGGGCCTGAAGGATTCGGTCGTGTTCGCCGACAAGCTGATGTACACCGGTTTCGCGTACGCCACGCGTGCGGGTGTGTCCATCGGCATCGACGACATGCTGATCCCGGTCGAGAAGAAGGGCATCCTGGGCGAGGCCGAGGCCGAAGTTCTGGAAATCCAGGAGCAGTATCAGAGTGGTCTGGTCACCGCCGGCGAGCGCTACAACAAGGTCGTGGACATCTGGTCGCGAACCAATGAGCGCATCGCCAAGGCGATGATGGACACGATCGGTACCGACAAGGTGCAGAACGCCAAGGGCGAGACCATCAACGAGAAGTCGATGAACTCGCTGTACATCATGGCTGACTCCGGCGCGCGTGGTTCGCAGGCGCAGATCCGCCAGCTGGCCGGTATGCGCGGCCTGATGGCCCGTCCTGATGGCTCGATCATCGAGACGCCCATCAAGGCGAACTTCCGTGAAGGCCTGAACGTGCAGGAGTACTTCAACTCCACCCACGGTGCCCGTAAGGGTCTGGCCGATACCGCGTTGAAGACGGCGAACTCGGGTTACCTGACCCGTCGTCTGGTCGACGTGGCGCAGGACGTGGTGATCACCGAAGTCGATTGCGGCACTCTCGAAGGTCTGACCATGACTCCGATCGTGGAAGGCGGCGACGTGGTCGAGCCGCTGCGCGAGCGCGTGCTGGGTCGCATCGTGGCCGAGGACGTGTTCCTGCCGGGCAACGACGAGGATCCCATCGTCACCCGCAACACGCTGCTCGACGAAGCCTGGGTACAGAAGCTCGAAGACGCCGGCGTGCAGTCCCTGAAGGTGCGTTCCACCATCACCTGCCAATCCGATTTCGGCGTGTGCTCGCACTGCTACGGTCGCGACCTGGCCCGTGGTCACATCGTCAACATCGGCGAAGCGGTCGGCGTCATCGCCGCGCAGTCGATCGGTGAACCCGGCACCCAGCTGACCATGCGTACGTTCCACATCGGTGGTGCGGCTTCGCGGGCGGCGGCAGTGGACAACATCACGGTCAAGACCACCGGCTCGATCAAGTTCAACAACCTGAAATTCGTCGAACACGCCAACGGCCATCTGGTCGCGGTGTCGCGTTCGGGCGAACTCTCGGTGCTGGACGGCCATGGTCGCGAGCGCGAACGTTACAAGCTGCCCTATGGCGCCACCATTGCGGTCAAGGACGGCGCGGCCATCAAGGCCGGCCAGTCGGTCGCCAACTGGGACCCGCATAACCACCCCATCGTGTCGGAAGTGGCCGGTTTCGTGCGCTTCGTCGACTTCGTCGACGGTATCACCGTGATGGAGAAGACCGATGACCTGACCGGTCTGGCTTCGCGCGAAATCACCGATCCGAAGCGTCGTGGCTCGATGGGCAAGGACCTGCGTCCGGTCGTGCGTATCGTCGACAAGGCGGGCAAGGACCTGAATATCCCGGGTACCGACCTGCCGGCGCAGTACCTGCTGCCGCCGCGCTCCATCGTCAACCTGCAGGACGGCGCCGCCGTCGGCGTGGGCGACGTGGTCACCAAGGTGCCGCAGGAAGCGTCCAAGACCCGCGACATCACCGGTGGTCTGCCGCGCGTGGCCGATCTGTTCGAAGCGCGCAAGCCGAAGGATCCCGCGATCCTGGCCGAGCGCTCGGGCATCATCAGCTTCGGCAAGGACACCAAGGGCAAGCAGCGCCTGATCATCAAGGACACCGATGGCAGCGAACACGAGGAGCTGATTCCCAAGTTCCGCCAGATCATCGTGTTCGAAGGCGAGCACGTGGCCAAGGGCGAAACCGTGGTGGACGGCGAACCGTCGCCGCAGGACATCCTGCGTCTGCTGGGCGTCGAGCCCCTGGCCGCCTACCTGGTCAAGGAAATCCAGGACGTCTACCGTCTGCAGGGCGTCAAGATCAACGACAAGCACATCGAGGTGATCACCCGCCAGATGCTGCGCAAGGTCGAGATCACCGACGCCGGCAACACCAAATACCTGCACGGTGAACAGGCCGAGAAGCAGCGGGTGCTGGAGGAGAACGTCAAGGTGCTGGCCAAGAACGAGTTGCCGGCCAAGTACGATCCGGTTCTGCTGGGCATCACCAAGGCCTCGCTGGCCACCGAATCGTTCATTTCGGCGGCTTCCTTCCAGGAAACCACCCGCGTGCTGACCGAGGCTGCCGTTCGCGGCACCCGCGACAACCTGCGCGGCCTGAAGGAAAACGTGATCGTCGGCCGTCTGATCCCGGCCGGTACCGGTCTGACCTACCACGCCAGCCGTCGCCGTAACGCTTCGGGCCTGACCGACTCCGAGATGGAGGCCCTGGCTTCCACGCCGGCCGAGGTCGTGGTTCCGGTCGCTGCGGTGGAAACCGTGGCCGATGTGGCTGCGGAAGGCACCGAAGAGTAAGCGACAGACCCCGCAGGTTCTTCCGGGCGGGGAAAGTCCAGAGAAATGGGGTGCAGGAAGCGCCCCGTGTTCCGGCCCAGGAGGGCCAGCAGGCTGGACCCGTCGGTTGACGGGGTTTTAACCTGCCAGCTATACTTTCCTGTCTCGGTGGGCCGTTATGCGGCCTGCCGTCATTTTCACGCACAAGGCTCCGGCCTTACATATCCGAAGAACCCATAAAGATGGCAACGATCAACCAGCTCGTCCGCAAGCCGCGGCAGGCCCCCACCTACAAGAGCCAGTCGCCCGCGCTGGACAAGTGCCCGCAGCGTCGCGGCGTGTGCACCCGCGTCTACACGACCACGCCGAAGAAGCCGAACTCGGCGCTTCGTAAGGTCGCCAAGGTGCGCCTGACCAATCAGGAAGAAATCATCAGCTACATCGGTGGTGAAGGCCACAACCTGCAGGAGCACTCGGTAGTGCTGGTCCGTGGCGGCCGCGTCAAGGATCTTCCCGGCGTGCGTTACCACACCGTCCGCGGTTCGCTCGACGCCTCCGGTGTCTCCAAGCGCCGCCAGGGCCGTTCCAAATACGGCGCCAAGCGTCCGAAGGCTTAAGGAAATAGATCATGTCGCGTAAAGGCTCAACCCCCCAGCGTACCGTTCTGCCGGATCCCAAGCACGGCAGCCACACCATCGCCCGTTTCATCAACATGGTCATGTACAGCGGCAAGAAGTCCGTCGCTGAAAAGATCGTGTACGGCGCCATGGAAGTCATCAGCGAAAAGAATCCGAACCCGCTCGAGCTGGTCGAGAAGGCGTTGGACAACATCTCGCCGACGGTCGAAGTGAAGTCGCGTCGCGTCGGCGGCGCCACCTACCAGGTTCCGGTCGAAGTGCGTTCGTCGCGCCGTCTGGCCCTGGCCATGCGCTGGCTGATCGATTCGGCCCGCAAGCGTGGTGAAAACTCGATGCCGCGCAAGCTGGCAGCCGAGCTGATGGATGCCTCGGAAAACCGTGGCGGCGCCATCAAGAAGCGTGAAGAAACCCATCGCATGGCGGAAGCGAACAAGGCGTTCGCGCACTACCGCTGGTGATTTGCCCGGTCCGCGGGCGCTGCGTCCAACGACGCTTGCCTTGAATTGCGGACCTCCAGGCGCCATCTAGGTGCCCTTGCGGCGAATTTCGCTGCATGACGAATCCGAAGGCCGCCCACGGGCGGCGTTCGGCCATCCGCAAACACAAAAACAAAGAGAGACTGTCGTGGCTCGCACCACTCCCATCGAGCGTTACCGTAATTTCGGCATCATGGCCCACATCGACGCGGGCAAGACCACCACGTCGGAACGCATCCTGTTCTACACCGGCGTCAGCCACAAGATCGGTGAAGTGCACGATGGCGCCGCGACCATGGACTGGATGGAGCAGGAGCAGGAGCGTGGCATCACCATCACCTCCGCTGCGACCACCGCGTTCTGGAAGGGCATGGACAAGTCCATGGCCGAACACCGCTTCAACATCATCGACACCCCTGGACACGTCGACTTCACCATCGAAGTCGAGCGCTCCTTGCGCGTGCTCGACGGCGCGGTGTTCGTGCTGTGCGCCGTGGGTGGCGTGCAGCCGCAGTCCGAGACCGTCTGGCGCCAGGCCAACAAGTACTCCGTACCGCGCATGGCGTTCGTCAACAAGATGGACCGTACCGGTGCCAACTTCGACAAGGTCGTCGAGCAGCTGAAGAGCCGCCTTGGCGCCTATGCCGTGCCGATGCAGGTGCCGATCGGTGCCGAGGAAGGCTTCGAAGGCGTGGTCGACCTGCTGAAGATGAAGGCGATCCATTGGGATACCGCCTCGCAGGGCACGACGTTCGAATACCGCGAAATCCCGGCCGAGTTGCAGGAAAAAGCCGTGGCCGCGCGCGCGTTCATGGTTGAGGCCGCGGCCGAAGCCACCGAAGAGTTGATGGACAAGTACCTCAACGAAGGTGAGCTGTCCGAAACCGAAATCATCGATGGTCTGCGTCAGCGCACCTTGAAGGTCGAGATCGTGCCCGTGTTCTGCGGCAGCGCGTTCAAGAACAAGGGCGTGCAGGCGATGCTCGATGGTGTCGTGCACCTGCTGCCTTCTCCTTCGGATCGTCCGCCGGTTGCGGGCATCGACGAAGACGAGAAGGAAGATTCGCGTCCGGCCACCGACACCGCGCCGTTCTCGGCGCTGGCGTTCAAGATCATGACCGACCCGTTCGTGGGCGCGCTCACGTTCTTCCGCGTCTACTCGGGCGTGCTCAACTCCGGCGACCAGGTCTATAACCCGGTCAAGTCGAAGAAAGAGCGCGTGGGCCGTATCCTGCAGATGCACTCCAACGAGCGCAGCGAGATCAAGGAAGTGCGCGCGGGCGACATCGCCGCCGCGGTGGGTCTGAAGGACGTCACCACCGGCGACACCCTGTGCGCGCAGGACCACATCATCACGCTGGAGCGCATGGTGTTCCCGGAGCCCGTCATCTCGATGGCGGTCGAACCGAAGACCAAATCCGACCAGGAAAAGATGGGTATCGCCCTGGGCCGCCTTGCGCAGGAAGATCCCTCGTTCCGCGTGCGTACGGATGAGGAATCCGGCCAGACCATCATCGCCGGCATGGGCGAGCTGCACCTGGACATCCTGGTGGACCGCATGAAGCGCGAGTTCAACGTGGAAGCCAACGTCGGCAAACCGCAGGTGGCCTATCGCGAAACGATCCGCAAGAGCGTCAAGCAGGAAGGCAAGTTCGTGCGCCAGTCCGGTGGTCGCGGCCAGTACGGCCACATCGTCATCGAAATGGCACCGCAGGAACGCGGCGTCGGCTTCACCTTCGAAAACGCCATCGTCGGTGGCGTGGTGCCGAAGGAATACGTCACCGCTTCGGGCAAGGGCATCGAAGAAGCCATGAAGAGCGGCCCGCTGGCCGGCTTCCCGGTGGTCGATGTGGCGATCAAGGCGGTCGACGGTTCGTTCCATGACGTCGACTCCAACGAAATGGCGTTCAAGGTCGCCGGCTCGATGGCGTTCAAGGAAGCGTTCGCCAAGGCCAGCCCGGTCTTGCTTGAGCCGATGATGAAGGTCGAGATCGTGACGCCCGAGGATTACCTGGGTGACGTGATGGGCGACGTGAGCCGTCGTCGCGGCATTCTGCAAGGCCAGGACGACAGTCCGTCGGGCAAGGTGATCAACGCGATGGTGCCGCTGGGCGAAATGTTCGGCTACGCCACCACGCTGCGCTCGATGTCGCAGGGTCGTGCCACGTTCACCATGGAATTCGACCACTACGCCGAAGCGCCGGCCAACATCGCCGAAGCGGTCGTCAAGAAAAACTGATCGTGATTCGGGATTCGTGATTCGACAGAACACGAATCCCGCTTTTCCGAATCACCACTACGAATTACGAATAAGAGGCAACAATCATGGCAAAGGGTAAATTCGAACGCACCAAGCCGCACGTGAACGTGGGCACGATTGGTCACGTGGACCACGGCAAGACGACGCTGACGGCGGCGCTGACGAAGATCGGTGCAGAGCGTTTTGGCGGCGAGTTCAAGGGATACGACCAGATTGACGCGGCGCCGGAAGAGAAGGCGCGCGGCATCACGATTTCGACGGCGCACGTGGAATACGAATCGGCCAACCGCCATTACGCGCACGTCGATTGCCCGGGCCATGCCGACTATGTGAAGAACATGATCACCGGTGCGGCGCAGATGGACGGCGCGATTCTGGTGTGCTCGGCCGCTGACGGCCCGATGCCGCAGACCCGCGAACACATCCTGCTGTCGCGTCAGGTCGGCGTGCCGCACATCGTGGTCTTCCTGAACAAGGCGGACATGGTGGACGACGCCGAGCTGCTGGAGCTTGTGGAGATGGAAGTCCGCGAACTGCTGAGCAAGTACGAGTTCCCGGGCGACGACACCCCGATCATCCACGGTTCGGCCCGTCTGGCGCTGGAAGGCGACCAGAGCGAAATCGGCGTGCCGTCGATCATCAAGCTGGTCGAGGCGCTGGACACGTTCATCCCCGAACCCGAGCGTGACATCGACAAGCCGTTCCTGATGCCGGTCGAAGACGTGTTCTCGATCTCCGGCCGCGGCACCGTGGTGACCGGCCGTATCGAGCGCGGCGTGATCAAGGTGGGCGAGGAAATCGAGATCGTGGGTATTCGCGACACGCAGAAGACCACGGTCACCGGCGTCGAGATGTTCCGCAAGCTGCTGGACCAGGGCCAGGCAGGCGACAACGCCGGTCTGCTGCTGCGCGGCACCAAGCGTGACGACGTGGAGCGCGGCCAGGTGCTGTGCAAGCCGGGTTCGATCAAGCCGCACACCGAGTTCGAGGCCGAAGTCTACGTCCTGTCCAAGGACGAGGGTGGCCGTCACACGCCGTTCTTCAAGGGTTACCGTCCGCAGTTCTACTTCCGCACCACCGACATCACCGGCGCTTGCGAGCTGCCTGAAGGTGTGGAGATGGTGATGCCGGGCGACAACGTGAAGATGGTGGTGACGCTGATCAACCCGGTGGCGATGGACGAAGGTCTGCGTTTTGCGATCCGCGAAGGCGGCCGTACGGTCGGCGCCGGCGTGGTAGCCAAGATCATCAAGTGACGCCCTGACCCCTGCGCGCTAGCGCGCAGGGCTTTGTCAGGTCGTCATCCCCGAATGCTTCTGTCGGGGATCCAGCAATGTAGAGCTGGGCAGATCAAGTTCCAAAAAAGCCACCCAAAAAGGTGGCAAGATTCCCAAAGTAAATGTATAATTTGCGCCCGGCTTTAACGGCTGGACGTATTTGCAGTATCCGCCAGCACCTCCTGGGAGGTTGCCGGCTACCGCGAAAAGAGGTGCAGGAAGCGCCTCGTGTTCGCCAGACAAGGAAATGTCGCGTGATAGGCCAGATTTGGCAGCCCTGCTATTGACGGGGCGGTTCACGCGCCTTATACTTTTCTGTCTGGGCGGACCGGTTTACCGGTCCGCCCAGCTTTTCAGGACGAATCCCCATATCGCGGTCGCGGGTTCCAGCAGCGGCCAGCGCGGGACAATAAGCAGGATCAACCAGGGGCAAGGCATCCCAGAGGCCGCGCCCGTCGCTCTTTTAACGAAGGAATATCCGTCATGGCGGACCAAAAGATCCGGATCCGGCTGAAAGCGTACGATCATCGCTTGATCGACCGCTCGGCCAGCGAGATCGTAGAAACGGCCAAGCGGACCGGCGCGCAGGTGCGCGGCCCGATCCCGCTGCCGACCAAGATCGAGCGCTTCACCATTCTGACCTCTCCGCACGTCGACAAGGACGCGCGTGACCAGTACGAAACCCGCACGCACAAGCGTGTGCTCGATATCGTCGACCCCAACGACAAGACCGTGGACGCGCTGATGAAGCTCGAGCTCGCGGCTGGCGTCGACGTCCAGATCAAGCTGACCTGAGGCTACTGACATGACCGCGAAGAAATATTCGTTGGGTCTGGTCGGCCGCAAGGCTGGCATGACCCGGGTGTTCACCGAAGATGGCAAGTCCATCCCGGTCACCCTGATCGAAGCAACCCCGAACCGCATCACCCAGCTCAAGACCCCCGAAACCGACGGCTATAGCGCCGTGCAGGTGGTGGTGGGTACGCGTCGCGCCGCGCTGATCAACAAGCCGGCAGCCGGTCACCTGGCCAAGGCCAAGGTCGAAGGCGGTCGCGGCTTGTGGGAACTGCGTGTCGAAAACGACAAGCTTGGCGACTTCACTGTCGGCGGCGAAATCAAGGCCGACATCTTTGAAGTGGGCCAGAAGGTCGATGTCCAGGGCGTGACCAAGGGCAAGGGCTTCCAGGGCACCATCAAGCGTTACAACTTCACCATGGGCGACGCGACCCACGGTAACTCGCTGTCGCATCGGCAGCCGGGTTCGCTGGGCCAGCGCCAGACGCCGGGCCGCGTGTTTCCGGGCAAGAAGATGGCCGGTCACATGGGTGCGGTGAACCAGAGCACGCAGAATCTGGAAATCGTGAAAGTCGATGTCGAGCGCGGACTGATCGCCATTCGTGGCGCAGTACCGGGTGCCCCGGGTGGCGACGTGATCGTGCGTCCGTCGAGCAAGGGATAAGGGAGAAGCATGATGGAACTTGCCATCACAGGCAGCGCCAACAAATTGTCGGTTTCCGACGAAGTGTTCGGCCGCGAATTCAGTGAAGATCTGGTTCACCAGGTCGTGGTCGCGTACCGCAATGCGGGTCGCGCCGGCACCAAGGCGCAGAAGACGCGCTCGGAAGTCAATGGCACAACCAAGAAGTCCAAGAAGCAGAAGGGTGGCGGTGCACGTCACGGCGCCCTGACCGCTCCGATCTTCGTCGGCGGCGGCGTGACCTTCGCGGCAAAGCCGCGCAGTTTCGAGCAGAAGGTCAACCGCAAGATGTACCGCGCGGCCATGAAGGCCATCCTGTCGGAACTCAACCGCCAGGGCCGTCTGATGGTCGTCGATTCGTTCGACGTCGACTCGGCCAAAACCACCGGTCTGATCGCCAAGCTCAAGGGCCTGGAAGTCGGCCGTCGTCCGCTGATCGTCACCGAAGAGGCTTCCGAGCATCTTTACCTGTCGGCCCGCAACCTTCCCTACGTGGAAGTGCGCGACGTGCAGGGCCTGGATCCGGCGTCGCTGGTCGGTGCCGACACTGTCGTCATCACCGCCGATGCGGTCAAGAAGATCGAGGAGTGGCTGGCATGAGCACCGCCGCAAAAATCACCAACGAGAAGATTTTCAGCGTGCTGCGCGCTCCCCGGATTTCCGAGAAGACCGCACGCCTGCAGGAAGTCTCCAATCAATACGTCTTTGAAATCTCGAGCACCGCTACCAAGGCCGAAGTAAAGGCTGCGGTCGAGCAGTTGTTCGACGTCAAGGTCGAGGGCGTCAACGTGCTGAACGTGAAGGGCAAGAACAAATCCTTCCGTAACCGCACCGGCAGCCGCGGCAGCTGGCGCAAGGCGTATGTGCGTCTGGCCGAAGGCCAGTCCATCGACGTAACCGCCAAGGCCTGAGGAACATCCCATGCCATTAATGAAATTCAAACCCACTTCGCCCGGTCGCCGTTCGGCGGTCCGCGTAGTGACGCCAGACCTGCACAAGGGCGCGCCGCATGCGCCGCTGCTCGAGCCGCAGAGCAAGAGCGGTGGCCGTAACCACCACGGCCGCATCACCACCCGTCACATCGGTGGTGGCCACAAGCAGCATTACCGCCTGATCGACTTCAAGCGCGACAAGGTTGGTATTCCTGCCCGCGTCGAGCGCATCGAATACGACCCGAACCGCACCGCGCACATCGCGCTGCTTTGCTATGTGGACGGCGAGCGCCGTTACATCATCGCGCCGAAGGGTCTGAAGGCAGGCGATCAGGTCATCGCGGGCAGCGATGCCCCGATCCGCGCCGGCAACACGCTTCCGCTGCGCAACATCCCGGTCGGCACCACGATCCACGCCATCGAGATGAAGCCGGGCAAGGGCGCGCAGATCGCCCGTGCTGCGGGCGCCGGCGTACAGCTGGTGGCACGCGAGCAGGGTTTCGCCACGCTGCGTCTTCGCTCCGGCGAAATGCGCAAGGTGCAGATCGAATGCTGCGCGACCATCGGCGAAGTCGGCAACAGCGAGCACAGCCTCGAGAAGCTGGGTAAAGCCGGTGCCAAGCGTTGGCGCGGCATCAAGCCGACCGTTCGCGGCGCGGCCATGAACCCGGTCGATCACCCGCACGGTGGTGGTGAGGCCAAGGCCGGCCAGGGCAACCCGCATCCGGTCACCCCGTGGGGTGTGCCCACCAAGGGTTACAAGACGCGCCATAACAAGCGCACCCAGCAATTCATCGTCCGCGATCGTAGGGGCTAATCGACCATGGCACGTTCACTCAAGAAGGGCCCATTCGTCGACCATCACCTCATCAAGAAGGTGGAGGCCGCCGGTGGCAGCAAGCGTCCGATCAAGACCTGGTCGCGTCGTTCGATGATTCTGCCGGAGATGGTGGGTTTCACCATCGCCGTGCACAACGGCAAGAACCATATTCCGGTGCTGGTCAACGAGAACATGGTCGGCCACAAGCTCGGCGAATTCGCCGTCACCCGTACCTTCAAGGGTCACGGTGGCGACAAGAAAGCCGCACCGGGCAAGCGTTAAGGAGATGACCATGGAAGCTAAAGCCATCCTGCGCACTGCGCGCATCTCCGCCCAGAAAGCACGCCTGGTCGCCGACCAGGTGCGCGGCCTGTCCGCCGAACGCGCAGTCAATCTGCTGAAGTTTTCGGACAAGAAAGCGGCGCACATGATCAAGAAAGTGGTTGAATCGGCGATCGCCAATGCCGAGAACAACCAGGGCGCCGACGTCGACGAACTGAAGATCGTGACCATCATGGTCGACGAAGGTCCGTCGCTGAAGCGTTTCATGGCCCGGGCCAAGGGCCGTGGCACCCGTATCCTCAAGCGCACCAGCCACATCACTGTGGTTGTGGGCGCAGGCAAGTAAAGGCGGAAGGAAAAAACGATGGGTCATAAAGTTCATCCGATCGGGTTCCGCCTGGGCATTGCCAAGGACTGGAACTCCAAGTGGTTCGCCAAGAAGGGCCTGTTCGCCAGCTACCTGGCGGCCGACCTCAAAGTGCGCGAAATGCTTCGCAAGAAGCTGGCGCAGGCAGGTATCTCGAAGATTCTGATCGAGCGTCCCAACAACACCGCACGCGTGACCATCCACACCGCCCGTCCGGGCGTGGTGATCGGCAAGCGCGGTGAGGATATCGAGAAGCTGCGCAAGGAAGTGAGCGACCTGATGGGCGTCCCGGCGCACATCAACGTCACCGAAGTGCGCAAGCCGGAACTGGACGCGCAGCTCGTTGCCGAGTCGATCGCCCAGCAACTCGAGCGCCGCATCATGTTCCGTCGTGCGATGAAGCGCGCGGTCGGCAACGCGATCCGCCTTGGCGCCCTGGGCATCAAGGTCAACGTGGGTGGCCGCTTGAACGGTGCGGAAATCGCCCGTTCGGAGTGGTACCGCGAAGGCCGCGTGCCGCTGCACACCCTGCGCGCCGACATCGATTACGGTTTTGCCGAGGCGAAGACCACCTACGGCATCATCGGAATCAAGGTGTGGGTTTACAAGGGTGAAGTGTTCGACTTCTCCCAGATTGGCCAGGAAAAGCAGGACGAAGCGCGCCCCGAGCGCAGCGAACGTCCGTCGCGTCCGGCCCGTGACCGTGACGCGAGGTAATCGGCCATGTTGCAACCAAAACGTACCAAGTACCGCAAGCAGCACAAGGGTCGCAATGACGGCCTGAGCTGGAGCGGCAATCTCGTCAGCTTTGGCGAGTACGGCCTGAAGGCTACTGCGCACGGTCAGCTGACCGCACGCCAGATCGAGGCAGCCCGTCGTTCCATCAGCCGTTACGTCAAGCGTGGCGGCAAGATGTGGATCCGCGTGTTCCCCGACAAGCCGATCACCAAGAAGCCTATCGAAGTCCGCATGGGCTCCGGCAAGGGCAACGTGGAATATTGGGTGGCTCAGATCCAGCCCGGTCGCATGATCTACGAGATCGAAGGCGTGACCGAGGAAATCGCACGCGAGGCGTTCCGCCTGGCTGCGGCCAAGCTGTCCGTGACCACCACTTTCGTTACCCGGACGGTGCGCTAATGGAACTCAAACAACTCCGTGAGAAGTCGGCCGACCAGCTGAACGAACATCTGACCGACCTGCGCAAGGAGCAGTTTTCCCTGCGCATGCAGCAGGTCACCGGTCAGCTGCCCAAGACCCATGAAACCCGTCGGGTTCGCCGCGAGATCGCTCGCGTCAAGACCTTGATCGGCAGCAAGAAGTAAGGACCGCCGTGATGAGCGACAACCAACAAGAAAAATCGCAGCGCACGGTCGAAGGCCGTGTCGTGAGCAACAAGATGGACAAGACCGTCACCGTGCTGGTGGAGCGTCAGGTCAAGCACGCGCTGTACGGCAAGTACATCCGCCGTTCGACCAAGCTGCACGCTCACGATGCTGATAACGCCTGCAATGAAGGCGATGTGGTCCGCGTGGTCGAAATCGCCCCGCTGTCCAAGACCAAGAACTGGCGCGTGGTGGAAATTGTCACCCGTGCGGCCGTCTAACAAGGAAACCTGAATCATGATCCAGATGCAGAGCTACCTTGACGCGGCCGACAACTCCGGCGCCAAGGAACTGATGTGTATCAAAGTGCTGGGCGGCTCCAAGCGCCGTTACGCGCACATTGGCGACATCATCAAAGTGACCGTGAAGGACGCGATCCCGCGCGGCAAGGTCAAGAAGGGCGAAGTCTACGACGCCGTCGTCGTGCGCACCCGCAAGGGCGTCCGTCGTCCGGACGGTTCGTTGATCCGTTTCGACGGCAACGCGGCCGTGTTGCTCAACAACAAGCAGGAACCGATCGGTACCCGCATCTTCGGGCCAGTAACCCGCGAGCTGCGCTCCGAGAAGTTCATGAAGATCGTTTCGCTCGCGCCTGAAGTGCTCTGAGCCGAGGACATAGAAATGGCAAACCGTATCAAGAAGGGCGACCAGGTTGTCGTCATCGCCGGCAAGGACAAGGGCAAGCGTGGTGACGTGGTGCGTGTGGAGGGCGATCGCGTGATCGTTTCCAACGTCAACATCATCAAGCGCCACACCAAGCCGAACCCGCAGGCGGGTGTCGCCGGCGGCGTGGTCGAGCGTGAAGCTTCGATGCACATCTCCAATATCGCGCTGTTCAACCCGGCTTCCGGCAAGGGCGAGCGTATCGGTTTCAAGGTGCTGGAGGATGGACGCAAATTGCGTGTGTTCCGCTCCAGCGGTGAGGCGCTCGACGCCTAAGGAATGAAGTCATGACCACCCGTCTCGAAAAGTTTTACAAGGAACAGGTTGTTCCCAGCCTGACCGAAAAGTTCGGCTACGCCAATCCGATGGAAGTGCCGCGCATCACCAAGATCACCATCAACATGGGCGTCGGCGAAGCCGCGACCAACAAGAAGATCCTGGAGAACGCGGTCGCCGACCTGGCCAAGATCACCGGCCAGAAGCCGATCACGACCAAGTCGCGCGTCTCGGTGGCTTCGTTCAAGATCCGTGACGGCTGGCCGATCGGCTGCAAGGTGACCCTGCGTCGCGCGAAGATGTACGAATTCTTCGATCGCCTGGTCAACGTCTCGCTGCCGCGCGTGCGCGACTTCCGTGGCGTGTCGGGCCGTTCGTTCGACGGTCGTGGCAACTACAACATGGGTGTGAAGGAACAGATCATCTTCCCGGAAATCGACTTCGACCAGGTCGATGCGGTCCGCGGCATGGATATCGCCATCACCACCACGGCCAAGACCGACGCGGAAGCAAAGGCGTTGCTCGAAGCCTTCAAATTCCCGTTCCGCAACTGATTCGCTAAGGAAACCGACCATGGCAAAGACCTCGATGGTTAACCGCGACATCAAGCGGGCCAAGCTCTCCAAGAAGTACGCCGCCAAGCGCGAAGCGCTGAAGAAGACCATCTCCAGCCCCAGCGCGTCGTACGAAGACAAGATGGAAGCCGTGACCAAGCTGCAGAAGCTGCCGCGCGATTCGTCGCCCAGCCGCGAACGCAACCGTTGCGCGTTGTCCGGCCGCTCGCGCGGCGTTTACAGCAAGTTCGGCCTGGGCCGCAACATGCTGCGCAAGGCGACCATGAACGGCGACGTTCCCGGTCTGCGCAAGGCCAGCTGGTAATCCAACCAACCAAAGATTTTCGCGAAAGCGGATATCGGTGCTACTCAAAGGGTAATACGCAATGAGCATGACTGATCCCATCGCCGACATGCTGGTCCGCATCAAGAATGCGGCCGCTGTGGGCAAACAGACGGTGAAGATGCCGTCGTCCAACATCAAGGTCGCCATCGCCGGCGTGCTGAAGGCCGAAGGCTACATCGCCGATTCGCGCGTCAACACCGTCGAAGGCAAGCCGCAGCTCGAGATCGTGCTGAAGTATTTCGAAGGCAAGCCGGTGATCGAGCGTCTGACGCGCGTGTCCCGTTCGGGCCTGCGCAAGTACAGCGGCAAGGCCGATCTGCCCAAGGTGCTGGACGGCCTGGGCGTCGCCATCATTTCCACCTCCAAGGGCATCATGACCGACTCGCAGGCGCGCCAGCAGGGCGTCGGCGGTGAAGTCCTGTGCTTCGTGGCTTAAGGGAGTAAACGTATGTCCCGTGTAGCCAAACTGCCGATCACCCTGCCGAAGGGCGTCGAGTTCAAGAATCAGGACGACACCCTGAGCGTCAAGGGCGCCAAGGGTACGTTGTCGCTGGCCAAGCCGTCCGGCGTCGACATCAAGAATGAAGACGGCACGCTGAGCCTGTCGCCGGCCACGCCGTCGGACGACGCGATCACCGGCACCATCCGCGCGATCCTGGCCAACATGGTCAAGGGCGTTTCCGAAGGCTTCGAGCGCAAGCTCGAACTCGTAGGCGTCGGTTACCGCGCCGCGATGCAGGGCAAGGATCTGAACCTGTCGCTGGGCTTTTCGCACCCGGTGCTGTTCAAGACCCCGGAAGGCATCACCATCACCACGCCGACCCAGACCGAAATCCTCGTCCAGGGTTCGGACAAGCAGCGCGTCGGTGAAGTGGCTGCCAAGATTCGCGGTTTCCGTCCGCCGGAGCCTTACAAGGGCAAGGGCGTGAAGTACTCCGACGAAGTCATCATTCGCAAGGAAGCCAAGAAGGCCTAATAAGGCTTATCCGCTTCTCAAGGATCAAGATCATGAGCATCAAGAACAACGCCCGTCTCCGCCGCGCCAAGAGCACCCGCGCCCACATCCGTGTGCTCGGCGTGCCACGCCTGTCGGTGCTGCGCACCGGCCAGCACCTGTACGCGCAGCTGTTCAGCGCCGACGGCTCCAAGGTCATCGCCGCCGCCAATACGCTGCAGGCCGATGTGAAGGAAGGCCTGAAGAACGGCAAGAACAGCGACGCCGCCGCCCGCGTAGGCAAGGTCATCGCCGAACGCGCCGTGGCTGCGGGTATCCAGAAGATCGCCTTCGACCGTTCGGGCTACCGTTACCACGGCCGCATCAAGGCCCTGGCCGACGCCGCCCGCGAAGCCGGCCTGCAGTTCTGATTGAAATTGCCGGGGCTTGTCCCCACGCTGTAATCCGCCGGCAGGGAGACTGCCGGACGCAACGCGACTTCTGCGCGCGACTGCGGTCCACCGCGACATTCCACAACTATAAGCGGCTCAGCCGTAATCACTTACTCCAAGGAACAAGCAAATGGCTGAAGAACAACGTGCACCGCGGGGTCGTGATCGCGACCGCAACCGCGAAGAGAAAGTAGACGACGGCATGATCGAGAAGCTGGTCGCGGTCAACCGCGTCAGCAAGACGGTCAAGGGCGGTCGCCAGTTCACCTTCACCGCATTGACGGTGGTCGGCGACGGCAACGGCAAGATCGGTTTCGGTTACGGCAAGGCCCGCGAAGTGCCGGTCGCCATCCAGAAGTCGATGGAATACGCCCGTAAGGGCATGCTCAACGTCGACCTGAACAACGGCACCTTGTGGCACCCGGTCAAGGCCGGCCACGGTGCGGCGCGCGTGTACATGCAGCCGGCCTCCGAAGGTACCGGCGTGATCGCCGGCGGCGCCATGCGCGCCGTGCTGGAAGCGGTGGGCGTGAAGAACGTGCTGGCCAAGGCCGTCGGTTCGCGCAACCCCATCAATCTGGTGCGCGCCACGCTGAAGGGCCTGGGCGACATGCAGTCGCCAACCCGCATCGCGGCCAAGCGCGGCAAGAAGATCGAGGAACTCAATTATGGCAAGTGAGTCCAACAAGACCGGTACGGTCAAGAACGGTACCGTTAAAGTCCGCCTAGTGCGCGGCCTGCGTGGTTCCCAGGGCATCCACCGCTTGTCGGTGAAGGCGCTGGGCCTGAACAAGATCAACGATGTGCGTGAACTGAAGGACAGCCCGCAGGTACGCGGCCTGATCAACAAGGTTCACTACCTCGTGCGCGTCGAGGAGTAATCGATATGCATCTCAATACATTGAAGCCAGGCGAAGGCGCCCGCACCGAGCGCAAGCGCGTCGGTCGCGGCATCGGTTCGGGCCTGGGCAAGACCTGCGGCCGCGGCCACAAGGGTTCGTTCGCGCGTTCGGGCAAGGGCAAGATCAAGGCCAAGTTCGAAGGCGGCCAGATGCCCCTGATCAAGCGTCTGCCCAAGGTCGGCTTCCGCTCTAAGCTGAAGCTGGACTGCGCCGAAGTGCTGTCGTACCAGTTGGACAAGCTGGAAGCGGGCGAGATCGATTTCGCCGCACTCCGTGCCGCCAAGCTGGTGCCGAACTCGGCCAAGCGCGCCAAGATCGTCAAGAAGGGCGATCTGACCAAGAAGTTCGTGCTGAAGGGCATCACTGCCACGGCCGGTGCCAAGGCGGCTATCGAAGCCGCCGGCGGCAGCGTGCAGGAGTAACGGCAGCATGGCGCAAGGCAACGCAGGCGGCGTAGGCGGGTTGGGCAAGTTCACCGAACTGCGCCAGCGCCTGTTGTTCGTGGTCGGTGCGCTGATCGTCTACCGCATCGGTTGCTTCATTCCCGTTCCGGGCGTGAACCCCGACGCGATGCTGGCGATGATGCAGGCGCAGGGCGGCGGCATCGTGGATATGTTCAACATGTTCTCGGGCGGCGCCCTGCACCGTTTCAGCCTCTTCGCGCTGAACGTGATGCCGTACATCTCCGCGTCCATCGTGTTCCAGCTGGCGGTCCACATCTTCCCGACGCTCAAGGCGATGCAGAAGGAAGGCGAGTCCGGCCGCCGCAAGATCACCCAGTATTCGCGCATTGGCGCAGTGCTGCTGGCAATCGTGCAGGGCGGCAGCATCGCCGTGGCGTTGCAGAACCAGGTTGCTCCGGGCGGCATGGCCGTGGTCTACAACCCGGGCATGGGTTTTGTGATCACTGCAATCGTCGCGCTGACTGCAGGCACCATCTTCCTGATGTGGGTCGGCGAACAGGTGACCGAGCGTGGCGTCGGCAACGGCGTGTCGCTGATCATTTTCGCAGGCATCGTCGCAGGCCTGCCGGTGGCCGTGATCAGCACGGTGGAAGGTTTCCGCAACGGCACCATCAGTGCCATCGCGCTGATCCTGATCGTGCTGACTGTTGCCGCATTCACCTATTTCGTGGTGTTCGTCGAACGCGGGCAGCGTCGGATCACGGTCAATTACGCACGCCGCCAGGGTGGCCGCAATGCGTACATGAACCAGACCTCGTTCCTGCCGTTGAAGCTGAACATGGCAGGCGTGATTCCGCCGATCTTCGCGTCCAGCATTCTGGCATTCCCGGCGACGCTGGCCTTGTGGTCCGGTCAGTCGACTTCGACCGTCTGGCTGCAGCGGGTGTCCCAGGCGCTGGCGCCGGGCGAGCCGCTGCACATGATCGTGTTCGCTGCGATGATCATCGGCTTCGCCTTTTTCTATACGGCGCTGGTGTTCAACTCGCAGGAAACGGCGGACAACCTGAAGAAGTCGGGCGCATTGATTCCGGGCATCCGTCCAGGCAAGGCCACCGCCGATTACGTGGATGCCGTGCTGACCCGTCTGACCGCAGTCGGTTCGCTGTATCTGGTGACGGTCTGTCTGTTGCCGGAAATCATGCGGACCCAGCTGGGTACTTCGTTCTACTTTGGCGGTACTTCGCTGCTGATCGTGGTGGTGGTGGTGATGGATTTCATCGCGCAGGTCCAGGCGCATCTCACTTCGCACCAGTATGAAAGTCTTTTGAAAAAGGCCAACCTGAAAGGCGGCTCGCGCGGCGGTTTGTCGCGGGGCTAGGCAGCAAATCCAGCGGGCCTGCGGGTTGGACATCCCCGGGTCGGCGAACTTAGATGGGCGGCCTGTGCAGCGATCTCGTGCGCAGGTGAGAACAGGCCAGTTCCTGCGCAAGAGTAGCGCGGGGCGGGGCGGGGCAATCCGGGGCGCAAGCCCGGGTAGTCACAAGCCAGGTCGGTTCCGGCGCCGGAGCACGGGCACACTCCCCATGCCGTGGTCCCTGCAAGTCTCTCGCTTGCAAGGGCTTCCCAGAAACCCGAGATCTTGTTAAAATTCGCAGTTCACTCCGCCGGCTTGCACCGAACCCTCGCGGGTTTGCCTGCAATCGGGCCATCAAACATAAGTTGGAGAGTCGCGTCATGGCGCGTATTGCAGGTGTCAACCTGCCTGCCCAGAAGCATGTCTGGGTCGGGTTGCAGAGCATTTACGGCATAGGCCGTACCCGGTCGAAGAAGGTCTGCGAAACCGCAGGCGTCACTTCCACCACCAAGATCCGTGACCTGTCCGAGCCGGAAGTCGAGCGCCTGCGCGCCGAAATCGGCAAGTTCATCGTCGAAGGCGACCTCCGTCGCGAAGTGGGTATGGCGATCAAACGCCTGATGGACCTGGGTTGCTACCGCGGCCTGCGTCATCGCCGTGGTCTGCCGCTTCGTGGCCAGCGCACCCGCACCAATGCACGCACCCGCAAGGGTCCGCGCAAAGCCATCAAGAAGTAAGGGGCGCACATCATGGCCAAACCGGCAGCTGCCAAAGTCAAGAAGAAGATCAAGCGCGTCGTCACCGACGGCGTCGCCCACGTCCACGCTTCTTTCAACAACACCATCGTCACCATCACCGATCGCCAGGGCAATGCGCTGTCGTGGGCCACTTCGGGCGGCGCGGGTTTCCGCGGTTCCCGCAAGTCCACGCCGTTCGCTGCGCAGGTCGCTGCCGAGAAAGCCGGCCGCGCTGCACTGGACTACGGTCTGAAGTCGTTGGAAGTACGCATCAAGGGCCCAGGCCCGGGCCGCGAGTCCGCGGTGCGTTCGCTCAACAACGTTGGTTACAAAATCACCAACATCATCGACGTTACGCCTATCCCGCATAACGGTTGCCGCCCGCCTAAAAAGCGTCGCGTCTGAGGAGCTGAAGAGAAATGGCTCGTTATATTGGTCCCACCTGTAAGCTCGCCCGCCGCGAAGGCGCCGATCTTTCCCTCAAAAGCCCGGCGCGCGCGCTGGATTCCAAGTGCAAGCTGGAGCAGAAGCCCGGCCAGCACGGTGCCACTGCCCGCAAGGGCAAGCTGTCCGACTACGCCACCCAGCTGCGCGAGAAGCAGAAGGTCAAGCGTATCTACGGCCTGCTGGAGCGTCAGTTCCGCAACTACTACAAGAAGGCCTCGACCAAGAAGGGCAACACCGGCGAGAACCTGCTGCAGTTGCTGGAAACCCGCCTGGACAACGTCGTCTACCGCATGGGTTTCGCGATCACCCGTCCGTCCGCCCGCCAGCTGGTTTCGCACCGTGGCGTACTGGTCAACGGCAAGTCGGTGAACCTGCCGTCCTACCAGGTCAAGGCCGGCGATGCGATCGAGCTTTCCGAAAAGGCGCAGAAGCAATTGCGCGTCCAGGAATCGCTGACCGTGTCGGCCCAGATGGACCTCAGCCCCTCGTGGGTTGAAGTGGACTCGAAGAAGTTCAGCGGCGTGTTCAAGGCCGTGCCGGATCGCGCAGATCTGCCTGCCGACATCAACGAAGCGCTGATCGTCGAGTTGTACTCGAAGTAATCCCATCACGAATCCCCGGATCAGCCGGGGATTTGCAGGAGACCAAGCAACATGACGGTTACCACACAGCAGGTGCTGCGTCCCCGCGGCCCGCAAATCGAACGCCTTGGCGACAATCGCGCCAAAGTCGTGATCGAGCCGCTGGAACGCGGCTATGGCCACACCCTGGGCAATGCGCTGCGTCGCGTACTGCTCTCGTCGATCCCCGGCTTTGCCATCACGGAAGTAGAGATCGACGGCGTTCTGCACGAATACAGCACCATCGAAGGTTTGCAGGAAGACGTACTTGAAGTCCTGTTGAACCTGAAAGACGTCGCGATCCGCATCCACACCGGCGACAGCTCCACCCTGACCCTGGCCAAACAGGGCCCGGGTGTGGTCACCGCCGCGGACATCAAGACCGACCACAACGTCGAAATCCTGAATCCGGAACTGGTCATCTGCAATCTGACCAAGGACACGGCGATCAACATGCGCCTGAAGATCGAGCGTGGTTTCGGCTACCAGCCGGCCGCTGCCCGTCGTCGTCCGGATGAAGAAACCCGCGCCATCGGCCGTCTGATGCTGGACGCCTCGTTCTCGCCGGTTCGCCGCGTCGCTTATGCGGTGGAAGCCGCACGCGTCGAGCAGCGCACCGACCTGGACAAGCTGGTTCTGGAAATCGAAACCAACGGCACCATCGACGCTGAGGAAGCCGTGCGCACCGCCGCCGACATCCTCAGCGACCAGCTGTCGGTGTTCGGCGATTTCACCCATCGCGATCGCGGTGCGGCCAAGCCTGCAGCCAGCGGCGTGGACCCGGTCCTGCTGCGTCCGATCGACGACCTGGAACTGACGGTCCGTTCGGCCAACTGCCTCAAGGCCGAGAGCATCTACTACATCGGCGATCTGATCCAGAAGACCGAAGTCGAACTGCTCAAAACCCCGAACCTGGGCAAGAAGTCGCTGACCGAGATCAAGGAAGTCCTCGCCCAGCGCGGCCTTTCCCTGGGCATGAAGCTGGAGAACTGGCCGCCGGCCGGCGTCTCCCAGCACGGCATGCTGGGCTGATAGCAATAACGGAAACCCGCAGCGATGCGGGTTTCCGGCTGTACATGCAACACAACAACATGCAACACAACGCCGACGTACCCGAAGGTGCGCGGCGATGCCCGATCAGGACGACCGGGCTAGGGCCATCCGCAGTCCAGGCAACAACGCCATGAAGGCGACAGCGAACCTCAATAGCGACAGCATTCAAATTCAATAGGAACCAAGACCATGCGCCACCAGAAAGCCGGCCGCAAATTCAGCCGCACCAGCGCCCATCGCCAGGCGATGTTCAGCAACATGGCCGCTTCGTTGATCAAGCACGGCCTGATCCGCACCACCCTGCCCAAAGCCAAGGAACTGCGCCGCGTCGCAGAGCCCCTGATCACCCTGGGCAAGGTCGATGGCGTCGCCAATCGTCGTCTTGCCTTCGCGCGTTTGCGCGACAAGGAAGCCGTCGGCACCTTGTTCACCACGCTCGGTCCGCGCTACCAGTCGCGTCCGGGTGGCTACCTGCGCATCCTCAAGTGCGGTTTCCGCGCTGGCGACAATGCGCCGATGGCCTATGTGGAACTGCTGGACCGTCCCGAAAACGCAGCACTGTCCGCCGAGTAAGCGGCGACAGTTACGCGGATGCAAAGCGACCCCGGCCTGGTGCCGGGGTTTCTGTTTCTGCAGCCTTCAGTTCGCTTGTCAGGTGGCCTCGCTGCCTGCACGCAGCGATAATGATCCATCGCCCTTGTTGCAGGCCCTGCCATGAATCCCTTCCGCTGGTCGTTCCGCGCGCAATTCCTTCTGGGTTTCTTCATCTGCGTCGCTTTGCTGGCCTTCGCGCTTTATTCCCAGTATTTCCTTGGCTTGAATCCGTGCCCCCTTTGCACGTTCCAGCGCGGTGCCTTCATTTTGCTGGGCCTGGTATTCCTGATTGGCGCGCTGCACTCGCCGCGTGGAAAGGGCGCGCGAGGCGCTTATGGCGTATTGGCGTTGCTGGCTGCATCGCTGGGCATCGCCGTGGCGGGCCGGCATGTCTGGTTGCAGCATTTGCCGGCCGACAAGGTGCCGGCCTGCGGTCCCGACCTGTCGTTCATGATGGAAGCCTTTCCGCTGGCGGATGTGTTGCGCAAGGTGTTCACCGGGTCCGGTGAATGCGCGACCGTGGACTGGATGTTCCTGGGCCTGTCCATGCCCGAATGGAGCCTGATCTGGTTCGTGGCGCTGGCGCTATGGGCGCTGGTTTCCGCTTTCCGTGCGCGCAAGCATCGCAACGGGATTTGACGCGCCGCAGCACTCTGTCACCATGGCGGTTCGCCAAGGAAACCAAAGATGAGCAACACTGATCGCACGCTCCATGCCGTGAACCTGCCCACCGACTGGGCGCCTGCCAGCTGGCGTTCGCGCACCGCGATGCAGATGCCGACGTATCCGGATGCGGACGCGTTGGAATCGGCACTGGGCGAACTGCGTCAGCTGCCGCCGCTGGTCACGTCCTGGGAGATATTCGCGCTGAAGAAGCAGCTGGCCGAAGCCCAGGAAGGCAAGCGCTTCCTGCTGCAGGGCGGCGACTGCGCAGAGAGCTTCAGCGACTGCGAATCCGGGTTGATCTCCAACCGGCTGAAAGTTTTGCTGCAGATGAGCTTGGTGCTGGTTCACGGCTTGCGTCTACCGGTCGTGCGCGTGGGTCGCTTCGCGGGCCAATACGCCAAGCCGCGTTCCACCGACACCGAAACGCGCAATGGGGTGACTCTGCCCAGCTACCGCGGCGATCTGGTCAACCAGCAGGAGTTCACCGCCCAGGCGCGTGTTCCCGATCCGCGCCGCATGATCAAGGCGCATGCGCGTTCGGCTATGACCATGAACTTCGTGCGTGCGCTGATCGATGGCGGCTTCGCCGACCTGCACCATCCCGAATACTGGAATCTCAACTGGGTCGGTTACTCCGCCAACGCCAACGAATACCAGCAGATGGTGACTTCCATCGGCGATGCGGTGCGCTTCATGGAGACGCTGTCGGGTTCCGAGGTGCACAACCTCAACCGCATCGACTTCTACACCTCGCACGAAGCCTTGCTGCTGCCGTATGAAGAAGCGTTGACGCGTGAAGTACCGCGCCAGTGGGGCTGGTTCAACCTGAGCACCCATTACCCGTGGATCGGCATGCGCACTGCGGCCGTCGATGGTGCGCATGTGGAATACCTGCGTGGCGTGCGCAATCCGATTGCGCTGAAAGTCGGCCCGTCGGTAAACCCGGACCAGTTGCTGCGCCTGATCGACATCCTCAATCCTGAAGATGAGCCGGGCAGGCTGACCTTCATCCATCGCATGGGAGCGGCGCAGATCGCCGAGAAGCTGCCGCCGTTGCTGGATGCGGTGCGCCGCGACGGTCGTCGCGTGCTGTGGGTCTGCGATCCTATGCATGGCAATACCGAAAGCACTTCCAATGGCTTCAAGACGCGGCGTTTCGACAATATCCGCGGCGAAGTGGAACAGTCCTTCGACCTGCATGCTGCTGCCGGTACACGCCTGGGCGGCGTCCATCTGGAGCTGACGGGTGAGGACGTGACCGAATGCACCGGGGGCGCGCGCGAGCTGACCGACATCGATCTGGAACGGGCTTACCGGTCGACGGTGGATCCGCGCCTGAACTACGAGCAGTCGCTGGAAATCGCGATGTCTATCGTGCGCAAGCAGAATCAGCTGGCGGCACCTGCAGCGCGCTAAGCAGTAGCCCGTAGAGCCGAGCTTGCTCGGCTGCCTTGTTATCTTCGATCACGCATGGAGCAACCGAGCAAGCTCGGCTCTACAAAAGCCCGATCAGGACCAGTGGGTTTGCGTGCCGCTGGTTTTTGGAATGGCCCAGGTCTTGTTGCGTGCGAGCAGCTTGGCGAATTCGGTCGGCGGTATCGGCGGGCTGAACAAATGGCCTTGCAGCATGTCGCAGCCATTGCGCACCAGCCATTCGAGTTGGGACTGGGTTTCCACGCCTTCGGCGATGGTGCGGCAATGCAGTTGATTGGCCAGCCCGATGATGGCGCGGGTGATGGCGGCCTGGCTGGGTTCGGTGACTTCGCGCACGAACGACTGGTCGATCTTCAACACATTGAAACCGTAGTTGCCCAGATAGCTCAGGCTGGAAAAGCCGGTGCCGAAGTCGTCTATCGCGATGCGTATGCCCATGGCCTTGAGCGCGCGCAGAATCCGGTCGGTACGCTGCACGTCCTGCATGATGGTGGTTTCGGTGACTTCCAGCTCCAGGTATTCCGGCGCCATGCCGGTGTCCTGCAGGGCGGAGGTCACGGTTTCCAGCAGTTTGCCGCTGTCGAAGTTGGCGGCGGCTATGTTCACCGACACCGGAATCGGCGGTAGTCCAGCTTGCTGCCAGATCCGGTTCTGCCGGCAGGCCGCGTGGATCGCCCAGCGATCGATATCGACGATCAGATGGGTTTCTTCGGCGATGGGCAGGAATTCGCCGGGCATCAGCAGGCGGTCGCCCTTCTGCCAGCGGATAAGGCCTTCCACGCCAATGATGCAGCCGCTCTTTGCGTCGATCTGTGGCTGGTAATGCAGCATCAGTTCGCCCTTGCGCAGGCCGCGGCGCAGGCTGTTTTCCAGTTCGATGCGGGCATCGGCATGGTTGGCCAGTTCGCTGTTGTGGAAGCGGCTGGCATTGCGGCCGCTGCGCTTGGCCAGATACATGGCCGCGTCGGCGCGCATCATCAGCGTGGACGCGTCATGTCCATCGTCGGGATACACGCTGATGCCGATGCTGAAAGCCTGGTGCAGTTCGTGCGAGGAAACGGTGTAGGGCTCTTCGCCGACGGTGAGCAGCCGCTCGGCCACCTGCAGCACTTTTTCGCGCGAAGACACCTTGTCCAGCAGGACCACGAATTCATCGCCACCGGTGCGATAGACGCTGCCCAACGCGCCGACGCTGCGCTGGATGCGGCGCGCCACCTGCTGCAGCAGCTGATCGCCGATATGGTGACCCAGCGCGTCGTTGACGTGCTTGAACAGATCCAGATCGATGAACAACACCGCCAGGCCACCGCCTCGGGTGCTGTGGGTATCGATGAGCTTGCCCAGCGAGTTGTTCAACTGCAGGCGGTTGGGAAGCGAGGTCAGCGCATCGTGGTGAGCCAGGTGGGCCATCCGCGAGTTGAGCGCGCGCGCCTCGGTGACATCGCGTAGGACGATGACCGAGCCAGCCGTGGTCGTGCTGCGATCCCGCACAGGCGCCAGCGAACGCTCCACCAGGATGCGCTTGCCGTCTTCGCGCACCAGCAGCAGATCGCCGGAAAGTGCAGGGGATGCAAGCGCCGATTCACCCTCGGCTTCCTCGGCGTCGCGCAGCGGCAGGATGTCGGGAAGTTCGTGTCCCAGCGCATGTTGCAGGCGCCAGCCGCTCAGCATTTCGGCGGCAGGATTCATGTAGGTCACCCGCGCGTCGGCGTCGGTGGTGATCACGGCATCGCTGATCGACGTCAGGGTGGCCTCGGCACGTTCGTGCGCATCGTGCAGAGCGTTCTCCAGGCGCGCCTTCTCGGTGACGTCAGTAGACATGACGAAGAAACCGCAGACCTGGCCATGCTCGTCCAGGTCGGGCGTGTAGTAACTGTGGATGCGATGGGCGCGTCCGTCGGCGTCCTGCATCGTGACTTCGAAATCCACGTCCTTGCCCGATTTGACCGCATCCAGATACGGCTTGCGCTGCGCGTAACCGTCTTCGCCCAGCAGGTCGCGCAAGGCAATGCCGGGATGGTAGGAACTCTCCCAGAACGGCGCATCGGCGCAGGCGCGGTTGAAGAAGATCGCGCGTTCGTCGTTGTCGTATTGCGCGATCATCGCGGGCAGACGGTCGGTCACGCGTTGCAGATGGTCGCGGGCCAGCGCCAGCTCGCGCAGCACGCGGTTCTGTTCGCTGGTGTCGTAACCCATGAGGTACCAGCCGGAAATTCCGCTGCCTGTTTCCGTGTCTGGAATCAGGCAGATCTGTGCGTCGCGTGGCGGTTGTCCGATGCGCGCTTGCCAGGTGCAACGATCGCCTTGCCGGCAGTCCTGCATCGCCTGCTTGAGCCGATCCAGAAACTCCGGATCGTCGGCATGCACCTCGTCCAGAGTGCGTTCGCTCCAACCTTCCTGCGCTGGAAACCAGTCCTGGCTGGCACGGTTCACAAAGCCGTAGCGACCATCCGTGCCGATGTAGGCGATCAGCGCGGGCAGATGATCGGCCACTGCATTGAGCAACGCGCGGCTGCGACGGTCAGCGCGCGCCAGATTGCGTAGCAGTGCAAATATCAGCAGGCCGAGCACGATGCCCCCTGCCGACAGCATCAGGATCAGCCGCAGCCCGGGAATGGCGGCGTGGCGCGGTGCCGAATCGACTTCAACCTTCCATTGGCTACCGAAGAATTCAAGCGGGCGCACGCCATGGAAAGCCGGACGCATGTCCTGGCCGTACTCTTCCCGCAACTTGCGCCGGTCGAAGACCACGCCACTGTCGACTGAGATCAGGCGCAGGTCAAGTCGGCCTTCCGCAAGATCACTTATGGCCTCTTCGATCACCTGCTCCCAGCCGAAACCGGCGGTTGCATACCCGCGCAGCGCGATCTGTCTGGTCTGTGCGTTTTGCTGATCAGGAAGGTTTCTGTCGTAGACCGGCGCGTAGAGCAGGAACCCAGGCAGGCCGGCTTGCCCGGGAATGCGTTCTCCAAGTTTCAGGTGCCGGACCGCAGTCAGTTCGCCGCTGTCACGCGCCTGCTTCAAGGCTTGCCGGCGCACCGCTTCGGCGGCTACGTCTGTGCCCAGGATGGGCCGCATGGCGGGCGTTTCGGGGTAAAGCAGGTCGATGATCATGTGCTCGTCGGCCGTGACAGCCGGGTGCACCAGGAAACCGTCGCCGCGCAACGCGCGCTGCTGGTTCAAATATTCGGGCAATGCGCTGGAAGACACCCGCCGTGCGAAACCCAGTCCATGTACGCCTGGATGCCGGCGCGGGATCTGCAGTTTGCGCACGTACTGCATGAATTCGGCCTGGTTGGTCTCCGGGCGCGACTCCAGCATGCCGGCCGTAGCGCGCACCAGATCCTCGTAGGACTGCATGCGCGTGAGGATGGCGGTGGCGACCGCATCGGCGCGCGCATCGAATTGGGTCTGGCCCGCTTGGCGCGCCTGCACCCAGGCTGCATGGCCCAGCCAGCATGAAAGCAGCACGGCCAACGCCAGCACCCCCCAAGCCAGTGCGTCCAGCCGACGCAAGCGCAGAAGCTCGGCCGATCGCGATCCGCTGAGCGCGCGTAATTTCGAAGCCCCTGCGGCATCTGCATCGATCAAGCCGAATCCTCCCTCAGGTGGGTACCAGGATCGTCGTCAGCATTCCCCGGCGCCAGCTTATCCCTCCCGGTGGCGTTGGATACGGGAAAGTTCGAAGTCTGTAACGGAGGTTCTTGGGCGCCCCTCCCGTGCTGGCCTGTTATCGCGTTTTCTTGCCCAGCGCGGGCACGCTGGCCAGGTACTGCGGCGGCATGCGTGCGCGCGTGAGTTGCTCGTAGGCATAGCCCAGGCCGATCAGGCGCGGTTCGCTCCAGGCAGTGCCCATGAATACGATCCCCAGCGGCAAGCCATTGCTGCTGCCCATGGGGATGGTGAGGCTGGGATAGCCGGCAACAGCGGCGGCGCCGTAACCCGCACCGGGGAAGTGATCGCCAACCAGCGGGTCGGTGATCCAGGCCGGTCCGGTGGCCGGTGCGATCAGCGCCTGCAGATTCTGCGACTTGAGCGCGGCGTCTATGCCTTCCGGTCCCGCCAGCCGCCGCGCGCGCGATCGCGCGCTGATGTATTCCTGTTCGCCCAGTCCGCCCTTGGCATTGGCCTGCTCGAACAGTTCCTGGCCGAAGAATGCCATTTCCGAAGTGGGGTATTGCTGGTTGTAGCCTATGATCTGGGACAGGCTCTTCAGCGGCGCATCGTGCTTTTTCAGATAGCGTTCCAGGCCGGATTTGAACTCGTACAGCAGCAGCGTGTTTTCGTCGGCCGCCCATTGGCCGTCGGTGGGAATTTCCACATCCACCAGCGTGGCGCCTGCTTCGCGCATGGTCTTGATGGCTATTTCCATCGCCGCTGCGGCATCGGGATGGATGGCGAACTTGCTGCGCAGCACGCCGATGCGCGCGCCCTTGAGCGCCTCGGGATCCAGATGCGCGTGATAGTCCAGGCTGGTGTTCCAGGCGGTGTTGGCGGTGGCCGGGTCCGCGCTGTCGCGGCCGGCCAGCACCGTGAGCAGATAGGCGGCGTCGGCCACGCTGCGGGTCATCGGCCCGGCCGAGTCCTGGCTGAAAGAGATGGGGATGATGCCGTCGCGGCTGATCAGGCCGACGGTGGGCTTGAGGCCCACCAGTCCGTTGATCGCGGCGGGGCAGATGATGCTGCCGTCGGTCTCGGTGCCGATGGCAGCGGTGGCCAGGTTGGCCGACACGGCTACCGCGCTGCCGGAACTGGAGCCACAGGGGTTCCGATCCAGCGCATACGGATTACGGGTCTGTCCACCGCGTCCGCTCCAGCCCGAGGTCGAGCGCGTGGAACGGAAGTTGGCCCATTCGCTGAGATTGGTCTTGCCCAGGATCACCGCCCCGGCTTCACGCAGGCGACGAACCAGAAAGGCATCGGTGGCGGGACGGAAATCCTTCAGCGCCAGGGAGCCGGCCGAGTTGGCCATGGGCGTGGCCCCGATGTTGTCCTTGAGCAGGATGGGAATGCCATGCAGCGGTCCTCGCACCGAATTGGTCTTGCGCTCCATATCGCGCAGGGCTGCTTCCTTCAGCGCGTCCGGGTTGATCTCGATGATAGAATTGAGCTGCGGGCCATCGTGATCGACGGCGGCTATCCGGTCCAGGTAGGCCTGGGTCAGGGTGCGGCTGTCGAGTTCGCCTTTCTGCATCCGTTCCTGCAGGTCGGCGATATCGACTTCGGCATAGATGAAGTCGGTCGGCTCGAAGCCGGTCTGCAGCGTGTCCGGGTTCGGCGATCCGGAATCGCACGCAGTGAGCGACCCCACCAGGGCCAACAGCAGCAGCGCCAGCAGCACCGGAAGAAAACGCATCGGACGGTCCTGCGCAAGGGTATCTATGCAGGCTACCAGCATCGGACAGGCGCGCAAACGGGGGTGATGCCGGTGCCCGGTCTACTTGCGACGTTTGACCAGGTCGCGCGCCAGCACGGCCACGACGATCAGATTGAGGATCAGCACCGCCCAGGTATGCCAGCCGTGGTGATTGACCAGCGCATACAGGTCGAGCGGAAGATAAGCGGCCGTGCCCACGCAACCCAGCCAGGACGCCCAGGCTTTGGCACGCCACAGGCCCCAGGCTTCGACCAGTCGCCAGGCCGCATAGAAGGCCACCACCGCCACGGCCAGATGCACCGCCTCCGGATTGATCGCGTCCAGCAGCGAGGGCAGGGTGCCCTGATCGGGGTTGAGGTTGAAGCGGGTGATCAGGTTGGCGATGAAGTTGCGCAGGGGCTGTGGCCCCAGCACTTCCAGACTGGCGGCTGCGATCAGCGCCAAGACGCCTTTCAGGCCTTCGAATACCGCCAGTAAATGCAAACCCGGATGCGCACGCGCCTCCGGGTTATAGGCCGCTTCGGTCGTCACAACGCCGAGGCCGTGGTTCAGGCGGCGCGGGACGCGCGCTTGCGGTCGCTTTCGTTGAGGAACTTCTTGCGCAGGCGGATTTCCTTGGGCGTGACTTCCACCAGCTCATCGTCCTCGATGAAATCCAGCGCCTGCTCCAGCGTGTACTTGATCGCCGGGGTCAGCTTGATCGCATCGTCCTTGCCCGAAGCACGCATGTTGGTCAGCGGCTTGGTCTTGATGGCGTTGACGGTCAGATCGTTGTCCTTGGAATGGATACCGATCAGCTGGCCTTCGTACACGTTGTCGCCCTCGGCAGCGAACAGCTTGCCGCGCTCTTCCAGCGGGCCGAGCGAATAGGCTGGGGTGGCGCCAGCGGCGTTGGCGATCATCACGCCGTTCTGGCGCTTGGCGATTGCGCCCTGTTCCTTGGGACCGTAATGGTCGAACACATGGAACAGCAGGCCCGAGCCCTGGGTCAGGGTGCGGAATTCGTTCTGGAAACCGATCAGGCCACGGGCCGGGATCATGTAGTCCAGGCGCACGCGTCCCTTGCCGTCCGATTCCATGTTCTTCAGCTGACCCTTGCGCACGCCGAGCTTTTCCATGACGCCGCCCTGGTGCTGCTCTTCGATGTCCACCACCAGCTGCTCGACCGGCTCCATCTGCTGGCCATCGATCTCCTTGATGATGACTTCCGGGCGCGACACGGCCAGCTCGAAACCTTCGCGGCGCATGTTTTCGATCAGCACCGACAGGTGCAGCTCGCCACGGCCGGAGACCAGGAACTTGTCCGGGTCAGAACCTTCCTCGACCTTCAGCGCCACGTTGTGCAGGGTTTCGCGCTCCAGGCGCTCGCGGATCTGGCGGCTGGTGATGAACTTGCCGCCGCTGTGTTCCTTGCTGCCGGCGAACGGCGAGTTGTTGACCTGGAAGGTCATGCTGATGGTCGGCTCATCGACAGTCAGGGCCGGCAGCGCTTCGGGCGTGTCCAGCGCGCAGATGGTGTCGGAAATGCTGAGGTCGGCCACGCCGGAGATGGCGACGATGTCGCCGGCCTCGGCTTCTTCCACTTCGATGCGTTCCAGACCCATGAAGCCCAGTACCTGCAGCACCTTGCCCTGGCGCTTCTTGCCGTGGCGGTCGATCACGCTGACCGGCATGTTGGTGCGCACCTTGCCGCGCTGGATGCGGCCGACGCCGATCAGGCCGACGAAGTTGTTGTAGTCCAGCTGGCTGATGCGCATCTGAAAGGCGCCGTCCGGATCCACCGCCGGCGGGGCGACGTGCTTCATGATCGCTTCGTACAGCGGGGTCATGTCGCCTTCGCGCGCGCTGTCGTCCAGGCTGGCGTAGCCGTGCAGGGCCGACGCGTAGACGATGGGGAAGTCGAGCTGCTCATTGGTCGCGCCCAACTTGTCGAACAGATCGAACACCTGGTCGATCACCCAGTCAGGGCGCGCGCCCGGACGGTCGATCTTGTTGACCACCACGATCGGCTTGAAGCCCATCGCGAAGGCCTTCTGGGTCACGAAGCGGGTCTGCGGCATCGGGCCGTCCATCGCGTCGACCAGGATCAGCACCGAGTCCACCATCGACAGCACGCGCTCCACTTCGCCGCCGAAGTCGGCGTGTCCGGGGGTGTCGACGATATTGATGCGGTTGCCCTGCCAGGTGATGGCGGTGTTCTTGGACAGGATCGTGATGCCACGTTCCTTTTCCTGGTCGTTGCTGTCCATCACCCGCTCGGCCAGGACAGTGCGCTCGGTGAAGGTGCCGGACTGCTTCAGCAGGCAGTCGACGAGGGTGGTCTTGCCATGGTCGACGTGGGCGACGATGGCGATATTGCGCAGGTTCTGGATGGACATGACGAAAAGGCGCGATTTGAAGCCGCGCTCGGGGCAGGGAAGGAAGCCGCGTATTATAGCGGGTTAATCCCGTGCTTTAGCTCGGTATCCTGTGGCCCGGCCGCCGGCCGCCCCGGGTTTTCGATGCAGAGGCGGTTTTTATCGGGCGATTCGCCCCAATCCTGAGGGTTCGGGGCCCATTCGAGCCGATTGGCCGGGCCTTCACGCTTCAGTCCATCCAACACCTTGTCCAATACGGAGTCCACCCATGTCCCTGACCGCCACCTTCGACACCGCCCGCGGCCCCATCAAGATCGAGCTGTACCCCGACAAGGCGCCGCTGACCGTGGCCAATTTCGTGAACCTGGCCCAGCGCGGCTTCTACGATGGCCTCAGCTTCCACCGCGTCATCCCCGACTTCATGATCCAGGGCGGCTGTCCGGAAGGCTCGGGTCGCGGCGGTCCGGGTTACAAGTTCGAGGACGAAACCACCAATGGCGTGCGCCATGAGCGCGGCGTGCTGTCCATGGCCAATGCCGGCCCCAACACCAACGGCAGCCAGTTCTTCATCACCCACATCGCCACGCCCTGGCTGGACGGCAAGCACACCGTGTTCGGCAAGGTCCTCGAAGGCCTGGACGTGGTGGACAGCGTGGCCGGCGGCGACGCCATCAATTCGGTCAAGATCGAAGGCGATGCTTCCGCCGTGCTGGCCGCCAAGGCCGACCGCGTTACCGAGTGGAACCGCCACCTCAGTGCGTAAGCGCCACCGGCTCGCGATCTTTAGTTTGCCCGCGATCCTTGTTCGAGCGCTGATCCGCTCTTGCGTCCCCCTTTGAAAAAGGGGAATTGAGGGGGATTTGCCGTTGCTTTGGCTTGAAGTGGAGATCAAGAGCAAATCCCGTAGCCCCCTTTGTCAAAGGGGGCAGCCAATGCAAAGCCGAAGCAACGCGCTTGGGCGCAGGATCGTGAACGGGTCCAATGCACCAGGCTCATCATGAGGAGCCCAAGCCGCTGGCGACTGCGGAGTCGGCGCGCGGCCCATGCTAAAATTTTGCGCCGCAATAAACCGCATGCCGTCGCCAGTCCGTTCCCAGACCCAAGAGGTTTTAAATGCTCCAGTTAGCAGGACGCATGGGTCGCGCCAAGCCCAGCGCGATCATGGCCGTCGCCGATAAGGCCAAGAAGCTCAAGGCCGCCGGCCGCGACATCATCAGTTTCTCCATCGGCGTTCCCAATTTCCTGCCCGGCGAACACGTCTACCAGGCCGCGCGCGATGCGCTGGCCAAGGATTCGGGGCAGTACGGGTCCAACCGCGGTGCCGACGCGCTGCTGGACGCCTTCCTAAAGCACATGGAAGACTTGGGCCTCACCGGCTACACCCGCGCCAATCTGTCTACCGGCATTGGCGCCAAGCACGTGCTTTACAACCTGGCCGAAGCGCTGCTGGACGAAGGCGACACCATCGCGTTCCCGGCGCCGTACTGGACCACCTACGTCGACATCGCCGAGATCGTCAACGCCAAGATCCTGGAGCTGCCGTGCCCGGCCAGCCAGGACTACAAGCTGACGGTCGAACAACTGGACGCGGCGCTAGCAACCAAGCCCAAAGTATTCCTGTTCAACAATCCGTCCAACCCGACCGGCATGGTCTATACGAAGGAAGAAATCTTCGCCCTGGCCGATGTGCTGGTGAAGTATCCCGATACCTGGATCATCACCGACGACATCTACAACCGCATGCTGTTCGACGGGCTGGAGTACACCAACTTCATCCAGGCGCGTCCCGAACTGCGTGACCGCACGATCTTCGTCGATTCGCTGTCCAAGACCTACGGCATGCCTGGCTGGCGCGTGGGCTTCATGGCCGGGCCGGAGTCCATCGCGCAGGCGGTGACCACACTCAATTCCAACCACATCACCAATATTCCGGAAGTGACCACCGCCGCGGCCATCGCCGCGCTGTCCGGTCCGCAGGACGTGACTGAAGCCAAGAACCTGGAGTTCCAGGGCAAGCGCGACCAGGTCATGGCCGCGCTGGCGGCGATCCCGGGCGTGGTGTGTCCGCGTCCGCAGGGCGCGTTCTATGTATTCCCGGATATCAGCGTGGCTTTCGGCAAGTCGCACAACGGCACCGTGATCCATAACGACGTCGATTTCTGCAGCGCGTTGCTGGAAGCCAAGGGCGTGGCCTGCGTGCCGGGCTCGGCATTCGGCGAACCACGCGCGCTGCGCATCAGCTACACCTGTCCGACCGCGCAACTTGCGCCGGGCATGCAGCGGATCCAGGAGTTCTTTGCTGAATTGCAGTGATTCGTGATGCGGGATTTGTGATTCGCAAAGCAAATCCCGCGTTTACCAATCACCAATCACTAACTACCAATCACGGAGTCACCCATGAAGAATCCCGTTCGAGTCGCCGTCACCGGCGCTGCTGGCCAGATCGGCTACGCACTGCTGTTCCGCATCGCATCCGGCGAAATGCTGGGCAAGGACCAGCCGGTGATCCTGCAGCTGCTGGAACTGCCGATCGACAAGGCTCAGGCCGCGCTGAAGGGCGTGATGATGGAGCTGGAAGATTGCGCGTTCCCGCTGCTGGCCGGCATGGTCGGCACCGACGATCCGGAAGTCGCTTTCAAGGACGCCGACGTGGCCCTGCTGGTCGGCGCGCGTCCGCGCGGCCCGGGCATGGAGCGCAAGGACCTGCTGCTGGAGAACGCCAAGATCTTCACCGCCCAGGGCGCGGCGCTGAACAAGGTCGCTTCGCGCAATGTGAAGGTGCTGGTGGTCGGCAACCCGGCCAACACCAATGCCTATATCGCCATGAAGTCGGCGCCGGACCTGCCGGCGAAGAACTTCACCGCGATGCTGCGCCTGGACCACAACCGCGCGCTGTCGCAGCTGGCCAACAAAGCCGGCGTGGCGGTGGGCGATATCGAGAACCTGATCGTCTGGGGCAACCACAGCCCGACCATGTATCCGGACTACCGCTTCGCCACCGTCAACGGCGCCTCGCTGAAGGACAAGATCAACGATGCGGCCTGGAACAGCGACGCGTTCATTCCGCAGGTCGGCAAACGCGGCGCGGCGATCATCGAAGCGCGCGGCCTGTCCTCGGCCGCATCGGCCGCCAACGCAGCCATCGACCACATCCACGACTGGGTGCTGGGCAGCAACGGCAAGTGGGTGACCATGGGCGTGCCGTCCGACGGCAGCTACGGCATTCCCGAAGGCGTGATGTACGGCGTGCCGGTGATCACCGCCAACGGCGAATACACCCGCGTGGAAGGCCTGGAAATCGATGCCTTCAGCCGCACAGCCATGGACAAGACCCTGGCCGAGCTGGAAGAAGAGCGTGCCGGCGTGGCGCATCTGCTGGGCTGATCTTCGCACTCAAGCGAGACTGCGACGCCGGGCAAGCCCGGCGTCTTTGTTTCCGGTGCCATCAGTCTCTCAGCAACCAGCGGCACGCCTCCCCCCTTTGAAAAAGGGGGATTGAGGGGGATTTGCTTTTGACTTTTTTGCCCCGACCAAGAGCAAGAGCAAATCCCCCGTGGCCACCCTTTCCAAAGGGGGCAGAGCAAAAGCAAGCCGGAGTCCAATGCCGTAACGTCGAAGGACTAAGACCATCGTCTGACGGTCACGCCCGCTGCCTGGGACTATGCTCCGCTGGTGAATGCGCCCGGGGCCACCGACATGGGTTACGAAGAGACCTATCGCCGTTCGATCGAACAACCAGAAGCTTTCTGGGCCGAAGAAGCCAAGGCCATCCATTGGCACAAACCTCCGCAGCGGATACTCGATTACTCCAATCCGCCGTTCCGCCAATGGTTCGTGGGCGGCGAGACCAACCTCTGCTACAACGCGGTGGATCGTCACCTGCCAGCACGCGCCAGTCAGCTTGCGCTGGTCGCCATCTCCACCGAAACCAGCGTCACCCGCGAAATCACCTACGCCGAGCTGTACCGCGAGGTCAACGCATTCGCGGCGATACTGCAGAAGTTGGATGTGGCGCGCGGCGACCGCGTGGTCATCTACATGCCCAATATGGCCGAAGCCGTGTTCGCCATGCTGGCCTGCGCGCGGATCGGCGCGGTGCATTCGGTGGTGTTCGGCGGATTCGCCGCGCACAATCTGGCGCTGCGCATCGACGATGCCATGCCGAAGTTGCTGATCGCCGCCGATGCCGGCATGCGTGGCGGCAAGGTGATTCCTTACAAGTCGCTGGTGGACGAAGCGTGCGCCGAATCGCAATCGCCGCCGCCCAGGGTGCTGATCGTGTCGCGCGGACTCGATCCCGCGTTGCCCAAAGTCGAAGGACGCGACGTGGATTACGCCACGTTGCGCGCCGAGGTCGGCGACGTCGAAGTCCCCGTGCAATGGCTGGAATCCAACGAACCCAGCTACCTGCTCTATACCTCCGGCACCACTGGCAAGCCCAAGGGCGTGCAGCGCGATGTCGGTGGCTACGCGGTGGCGTTGGCCCTGTCAATGCGTACGGTGTTCGATGTCGCGCCGGGGCAGGTGATGTTCTCCACCTCGGATGTGGGCTGGGCCGTGGGCCATTCCTACAATGTGTATGGGCCGCTGATCGGCGGCTGCACCTCGCTGCTGTACGAAGGACTGCCGTTCACTCCCGATGCCGGCATCTGGTGGTCGCTGTGCGAAAAATACGGCGTACGCACCATGTTCTCTTCGCCGACCGCGATCCGGGTGCTGAAGAAACACGATGTCCGCTTCATTCGCGATCACGATCTGTCGAAACTGCAGTATCTGTTCCTGGCCGGCGAGCCGTTGGACGAACCGACTGCGCACTGGATTCATGACGCGCTGGGCAAACCCGTCATCGACAACTACTGGCAGACCGAGACCGGTTGGCCGGCGATCACCTTGTTGCCCGGACTGGACATGAAACCGGTGAAATACGGTTCGCCCGGTTTTCCGAATCTGGGCTACAGGATGAAGGTCATCAACGAGAGCGACGGCAGCGAAACCGCGCCCAACCAGAAGGGCGTGCTGGTAATCGAACCGCCGCTGCCGCCAGGCTGCATGACCACCATCTGGAACGACGACAAACGCTTTGTCGACAGCTATTTCAGCCACTTCAAGGAACTGCTGTACAGCTCGCTGGATTGGGCCATCCGCGATGACGAGGGCTACACCTTCATTCTGGGCCGCACCGACGATGTCATCAATGTAGCTGGCCACCGTCTGGGCACACGCGAAATCGAGGAATCGGTTTCTGGTTTCAGCGGGGTGGCCGAGGCTGCGGTGATCGGTGTCCACGACGAGTTGAAGGGGCAGGTGCCGGTGGTGTTCGCCACCTTGCGCAAACACACCGACGAGCCGCATGAGCGCGTCGCCGCCGCCGATGGCATGCGGCGCGTGGTGGAACACAGCCTGGGCGCGGTGGCGCGCCCGGCACGCGTCTATATCGTCAATGCCTTGCCGAAAACGCGTTCGGGCAAGCTGTTGCGGCGCTCTCTGCAGGCATTGGCGCAGGGCACCGATCCGGGCGATCTGTCGACGCTGGATGATCCCAATGCGCTGGAAGAGGTGAGGAAGGCACTGCTGCGGGGGCCGGAAGTCGGTAGTTGAAGTGTGCGGCGGCGATGCGTTGCGGGGTCACCTAGTGCCTTGCTTTCAAGAACGGCTGGATGATCGCGAAGACCGCTGCAGTAGTTCAAGAACGTTGCAATAGTTAAGGTCGTCATCCCGGCGAAAGCCGGGACCCAACTCTCAGGTCATGCGAATTCGCCGCAAGCCTTTGTAGGTGAACTTCGAATTGCATAGGCTGCGGAAATACCATGGCAGTCAAAGTTGGGTCCCGGCTTTCGGCGGGATGACGACCTTGCAATGATTCGAACCACGAACGGGAACACGCAAGGCCGCTGTCGCGATTAGCGAAGCAAGCGGTCGACTACTCTTCAACAGATGGCGCCACACCGGTATAACGCGCACGTGGCCGGATCAGTTTGCCCAGTGATTGCTGTTCCAGCGCATGCGCCAGCCATCCGGCCAGGCGTCCGGCAGCGAACAGTACCAATGCCGGCGCTGCCGGCAGGGCATGAATATGGCATAGCGCCGCCAGCATGAAATCGATGTTCGGTCGCTGGCCGCTGGCTTCTTCCACTGCTTCGATCACCGATTCAAGATGGCGCATGGCATCTGTGTCGGCACGCTGGCGGCGCAGCATGGCCAGCAACTCGCCGCCGCGTGGATCGCCATCCGGATAAAGCGCGTGGCCGAAGCCGGGCAGTTCGTCGCCGCGTTGCCAGCGCGCGGCGATGAAGGACTGCGCGGAAGGCGCTTCGCGTGCGTCCTCGATCAGCGCATACGCGCGCGCCGTGGCACCGCCGTGGCGCGGGCCCGACAACGCAGCCAGTCCGCTGCAGACCGTGGCGTGCAGATGCGCGCCGGTAGAGGCGACCACACGCGCGGCGAACGCCGAGACATTGAGTTCGTGGTCGGCACACAGCACCAAGGCGGCACGCACCAGTTCGGCGAAGACCGGATCGCCCGGACACCAGTGTTCGGCCAGCAACTGGTGCACGGGCCGGTCGCTGGGAGGTGCGGCGATCAGCAGCGCGGCGTTCTGCCTCAGCAGACTAGCGGCGATCTCGCGGCGTATCGCCGGCGAGGAGTTGAAGGAATGCCGGACCTGTAGCGCCAGCAGCGGGATCACCGACAGCGTGCGTTCCAGCGGCGGCAGGGAGGCATCGTTCGCGATGGCATCGGCAGGCGCCGGCCATGCCGTGAGCGGCGGCGGCAGGAACGGGTCCTGGGCGCCGCAGTCCCACAGCAGGCGTGCAGTGTCTTCAAGGGTGGCGCCGGCACGCACGGCGGCGACTGCGGACTGACCGCGGTAGTAGGGGCCGTCGCTGCGGATCAGGGAGATGCGGGTCTCCATGACCGGCAGGCCCCGGTCCAGGCTTTGCGCCGCCCCGCGCGCCGCGCCGCGGCCTTCGCGTTTGCGCTGCAGCAGTTTCTCCACGTCCTGGCGACGATAGGCGCGGCTGCGGTGGTCGGTTCCGGGGCTGGATTCCAGCAGGCCACGGCTGACATAGGCATAGAGCGTGGCCTGGCTGATGCCCAGCAGGCGGCAGGTTTCCTGGGCGGAGAGGAGGTCGGTGTCCACGCAAATAGATTGATTGATTCGATCAAGATTGATCAACCAGTGTGATGATGCCAGATTGTGTGTGCCGGGGCGTACCATCCGCGCACCTCCGCCACGCCCGGAAACCCGGGCGCAGCCCACCAGGAGTCAGCACATGAACCATCCTTCCGCAGGCGCCCCCGCTTCCCAGGGAGCGAAGTTCCGCGCCGCGCTGGCCGCCGAATCGCCGCTGCAGGTGATCGGCGCCATCAACGCCAACCACGCGCTGCTGGCCAAGCGCGCCGGCTACCGTGCGATCTATCTTTCCGGCGGTGGCGTGGCCGCCGGCTCGCTGGGTCTGCCGGATCTGGGCATCAACACACTGGAAGATGTGCTGATCGATGTACGCCGCATCACCGACGTCTGTGACCTGCCGCTGCTGGTGGACATCGACACCGGCTTCGGCCCCAGTGCGTTCAACATCGAGCGCACGGTGAAGTCGTTGATCAAGGCCGGCGCGGCGGCGTGCCATATCGAAGACCAGGTCGGCGCCAAGCGCTGCGGTCATCGTCCGGGCAAGGAAATCGTCAACGCCGGGGAAATGGTGGACCGGGTGAAAGCGGCGGCCGATGCGAAGACCGATGCGGATTTCTTCCTGATCGCGCGCACCGATGCGATCCAAGTGGACGGCGTAGATGCGGCCATCGAACGCGCCATCGCCTGCGTGGAAGCCGGCGCCGACGGCATCTTCGCCGAGGCTGCCTACGATCTGCCGACGTACCAGAAGTTTGTCGATGCGGTGAAGGTGCCGGTACTGGCCAACATCACCGAGTTCGGCAAGACCCCGCTGTTCACCCGCGACGAGCTGGCCTCGGTTGGCGTGGCGATCCAGCTTTACCCGCTGTCCGCGTTCCGTGCCATGAACAAGGCGGCCGAAGCGGTGTACACCGCGATCCGCCGCGACGGGCACCAGCAGAACGTGGTCGACCAGATGCAGACGCGCGAAGAACTCTACGAGCGTATCGGCTACCACGACTACGAACAGAAGCTCGATGCGCTGTTTGCGAAACAGCAGAGCTGATTCGCGGCCACGTAAAGGCATCCGTCATGACTACGCACACCAAACCCCATATTGATCGCCGCGAAACAGCGCGCCGCCTGTTGCAGACCGAGATCGAGAAGCTGCCGGCCGAAGAGCGCGAGATCGTCGAGCGTTTCATCGCCAATCGGCACGTGTCGCGCAATATTGTGCAGGAGTACGAGCGCAGCGCCAGCCTGGGCGAACGGATCGCCGACAAGGTTGCCGAAGTGGGCGGCAGCTGGACGTTCATCATGACGTTCCTGCTATGCCTGGTGGCCTGGATGGCCATCAACACCTTCGTGCTGGCCAAAGGTGCTTTCGACCCGTACCCCTACATCCTGTTGAACCTGTGCCTTTCCTGCGTGGCTGCAATCCAGGCGCCGATCATCATGATGAGCCAGAACCGACAAGGCACGATCGACCGCTTGCGCGCGCAGAACGATTACGAGGTCAACGTGAAGGCCGAACTCGAAATCATGCAGGTGCACGAAAAACTCAACGATCTGCGCGAACGAGACTGGGCCACCCTGGTCGAATTGCAGAACCAGCAGATCGAACTTCTGCAGCAACTGCTGCTGCGCAAGCATCCACAAGACTGACGGATCTTCCGTCCTATCCGTTTTCAGTAGAGCGAGTGAAACCATGACCGACGCTGCCGTTCCCTTCAAACCCAAGAAATCCGTCGCCCTGTCCGGCACCGCCGCGGGCAACACCGCGCTGTGCACGGTCGGCCGCAGCGGCAACGACCTGCATTACCGCGGGTACGACATCCTGGACATCGCCCGCAGTTCCGAGTTCGAGGAAATCGCCCATCTGCTGGTCCACGGCAAGCTGCCCAACCGCGCCGAACTGGTGGGCTACAAGGCCAAGCTGAAATCGCTGCGCGGCATCCCCGCGGCGGTGAAGGTGGCGCTGGAGCAGCTTCCCGCGTCCGCGCATCCGATGGATGTGATGCGCACCGGCGTTTCCGTGCTAGGTTGCGTGTCGCCCGAGAAGGACGACCACAACCATCCGGGCGCGCGCGACATCGCCGACAAGCTGATGGCTTCGCTGGGACCGATGCTGCTGTACTGGTACCACTGGAGCCACAACGGCAAGCGCATCGACACTGATTCGGACCAGGACAGCATCGGCGGTCATTTCCTGCACCTGCTGCATGGCGAGAAGCCGCGTGAGTCCTGGGTCAAGGCGATGCACACCTCGCTGATCCTGTATGCCGAGCACGAATTCAACGCTTCCACCTTCGCCTGCCGCGTCATCGCCGGCACCGGCAGCGACATGCACAGCGCCATCGCCGGTGGCATCGGCGCGTTGCGCGGCCCCAAGCACGGCGGTGCCAATGAAGTCGCGTTCGAAGTGCAGAAGCGCTACGAAACGCCCGATGAGGCCGAAGCCGACATCAAGGCGCGCGTCGAGCGCAAGGAAGTGGTGATCGGCTTCGGCCATCCGGTCTACACCACCGGCGATCCGCGCAACCAGGTGATCAAGGATGTGGCTCGCGAACTGTCGGACGAGCAGGGCAGCCGCAAGATGTACGACATCGCCGAGCGACTGGAAACGGTGATGTGGGACATCAAGAAGATGTTCCCGAACCTGGACTGGTTCAGCGCGGTCAGCTACCACATGATGGGCGTGCCGACGGCCATGTTCACGCCGTTGTTCGTTATCGCACGCACCAGTGGCTGGAGCGCGCACGTCATCGAGCAGCGCATCGACGGCAAGATCATCCGGCCCAGCGCCAACTACACCGGTCCCGAGGACCTGGTCTTTACGCCAATCAGCGAACGCTGACTGGATGCTTCAAGCCCCTCTCCCCTCGGCGCCCGAAGGGTGTGCAGGGCTGAGAGGGGTTGGGGTGAGGGTACGGGCGAAGCCTTTTGTAGTCTGATCCCTGCAGGGCTTCGCCCGTACCCTCATCCGGCGCTTCGCGCCACCTTCTCCCGAAGGGAGAAGGGTCTATCCTCCTTTGACTGCAGCCATATAGCCAGCCATGAACACCGAATACCGTAAGCGTCTGCCCGGCACCAATCTCGACTATTTCGATACGCATGCGGCAGTCGAAGCCATCCAGGAAGGTGCCTACGACAGGCTGCCTTACACCTCGCGCGTGCTGGCCGAAAACCTGGTGCGGCGCTGCGACCCGGCCACGCTGGTCGCATCGCTGCGTCAGCTGATAGAACGCAAACGCGATCTCGACTTCCCGTGGTTTCCGGCGCGCGTGGTCTGCCACGACATCCTGGGCCAGACCGCGCTGGTGGATCTGGCCGGCCTGCGCGATGCCATCGCCGAACAGGGCGGCGATCCGGCCCAGGTCAATCCCGTGGTGCCGGTGCAATTGATCGTCGACCATTCGCTGGCGGTGGAATGCGGCGGCTACGATCCGGATGCGTTCGCCAAGAACCGCGCGATCGAGGACCGACGCAACGAAGACCGCTTCCACTTCATCGACTGGACCAAGCAGGCGTTCAAGAACATGGAGGTGATCCCGCCGGGCAACGGCATCATGCACCAGATCAACCTGGAGAAAATGTCCCCGGTTGTCCAGGTGCGCGATGGCGTGGCGTTTCCGGATACTTGCGTGGGCACCGACAGTCACACGCCGCACGTAGATGCGCTAGGTGTGATCGCCATCGGCGTGGGCGGGCTGGAAGCGGAGAATGTGATGCTGGGTCGCGCGTCGTGGATGCGCTTGCCCGACATCATCGGGGTGAAGCTCACCGGCAAACCGCAGCCCGGCATCACCGCCACCGACGTCGTGCTGGCGCTGACCGAGTTCCTGCGCAAGTCGAAGGTCGTCGGTGCGTGGCTGGAATTCTTCGGCGAAGGCGCGACTGCGCTGACCCTGGGCGACCGCGCCACCATTTCCAACATGGCGCCCGAATACGGCGCCACGGCCGCGATGTTCTCTATCGATCGGCAAACCCTCGACTATCTGCGGCTCACTGGCCGCGAGGACGCGCAGGTGACGCTAGTGGAAACCTATGCGAAGCACACGGGCCTGTGGGCGGATAGTTTGAAGTCGGTCGAATACGAGCGCGTGCTGGAGTTCGATCTTTCCAGTGTCGTGCGCAATATGGCCGGCCCGTCGAATCCGCATGCGCGCGTCGCGACTGCCGACTTGGCGGCCAAGGGCATCGCGGGCGCCTGGGAACAAACGCCCGGGCTGATGCCTGATGGCGCGGTGATCATCGCTGCCATCACCAGCTGCACCAATACCAGCAATCCGCGCAACGTCATCGCTGCTGCGCTACTGGCGCGCAACGCCAACCGCTTGGGCCTCAAGCGCAAACCGTGGGTGAAGTCGTCGTTGGCGCCCGGTTCGAAAGCGGTCTCGCTGTATCTGGAAGAAGGGGGGTTGCTGCCGGAACTCGAGCAACTCGGCTTCGGCATCGTCGCGTTCGCCTGCACCACCTGCAATGGCATGTCCGGCGCGCTGGATCCGGCGATCCAGCAGGAAATCATCGACCGCGATCTGTACGCCACCGCCGTGCTGTCGGGGAATCGGAATTTCGATGGCCGCATTCATCCTTATGCCAAGCAGGCGTTCCTGGCTTCGCCCGCGCTGGTGGTGGCCTATGCCATCGCCGGCACCATACGCTTCGATATCGAGAAGGATGTGTTGGGTGTCGTCGATGGCAAGGAAATCCGTCTGAAGGACCTGTGGCCCAGCGACGAAGAGATCGACGCGGTGGTCAAGGCGTCGGTGAAGCCGGAGCAGTTCCGCAGCGTCTACAACCCGATGTTCGCGGTGCGCGTGGAGCACGGCCCCAAGGTCGAGCCGCTGTACGACTGGCGTCCGCAAAGCACCTACATCCGCCGTCCACCGTATTGGGAAGGCGCATTGGCAGGCGAACGCAGCTTGCGTGGTTTGCGCCCATTGGCGGTGCTGCCGGACAACATCACCACCGACCACCTGTCGCCGTCCAACGCGATCATGCTCGATAGCGCTGCCGGCGAATACCTGGCGAAGATGGGCCTGCCGGAAGAGGACTTCAATTCCTACGCCACCCATCGCGGCGATCACCTCACCGCTCAGCGTGCGACCTTCGCCAACCCGAAGCTGTTCAACGAAATGGTGCGCAATGCCGACGGTAGCGTGAAGCAGGGTTCGCTGGCGCGGGTGGAACCGGAAGGGCAGGTCATGCGCATGTGGGAAGCCATCGAAACCTACATGGAACGCAAACAGCCGCTGATCATCATCGCCGGTGCCGACTACGGCCAGGGTTCCTCGCGCGACTGGGCGGCCAAAGGCGTGCGTCTGGCAGGCGTGGAGGCCATTGCCGCCGAAGGTTTCGAGCGCATCCACCGGACCAACTTGCTTGGCATGGGCGTGCTGCCGCTGGAGTTCAAGCCAGGCACTACCCGCATCACGCTGGGCATCGACGGCACCGAGACTTTCGACGTTGTCGGCGAGCGCACGCCGCGTGCGGACTTGACGCTGGTGATTCACCGCAAGGACGGTACACGCATGAATGTTCCTGTGACATGTCGCCTGGATAGCGATGAGGAAGTTTCCATCTACGAAGCGGGTGGCGTGTTGCAGCGCTTCGCGCAGGATTTCCTCGAATCATCCAAGGTGGCATGAAGCTGGCAGGGAGCGAGGTGTAGTGCTTTCGCCTCCCCCTTTGCAAAAGGGGGATTGAGGGGGATTTGCTCTTGCTGTTGCTATTCCCGAAAGCAGGATCAAGTGCAAATCCCCCGTAGCCCCCTTTTACAAAGGGGGCAAATCAAAAGCGTGGATTTCTCCATCCGCGCTTCCTATGCCCAATATCAGGAAAGTATTCATGGCCCATCTTCCTCAAATCCGCATCCCCGCCACCTACATGCGCGGCGGCACCAGCAAGGGCGTGTTCTTCCGGCTGGAAGATCTGCCGTTCTCCGCACAGCTGCCGGGGCCTGCGCGCGATGCGTTGCTGTTGCGGGTGATCGGTTCGCCCGATCCTTACGGCAAGCAGACCGATGGCATGGGCGGCGCGACGTCCAGCACCAGCAAGGTCGTGATCATTTCCAAGAGCGCGCAGCCTGGGCACGATATCGATTATCTCTACGGCCAGGTACCGATCAATGAAAGCTTCATCGACTGGAGCGGCAACTGCGGCAACCTTTCGTCGGCGGTGGGTCCGTTCGCTATCGCCAACGGTCTGGTCGATCCGGCGCGCGTGCCGCACGAAGGCATGTGCACGGTGCGCATCTGGCAGGCGAACATCAGCAAGACCATCATCGCGCACGTGCAGATCAGCAACGGCGAAGTGCAGGAAACCGGCGACTTCGAACTGGATGGCGTGACTTTCCCCGCTGCGGAAATACGGCTCGAATTTCTTGATCCCGCCGACGAAGGCGATGGTGATGGCGACGGTGCCATGTTCCCCACCGGCAATCTGGTCGATATGATCGAAGTGCCGGGAATGGGTTCTTTCAAGGCCACGCTGATCAATGCCGGCGTGCCCATGATCTTCCTCGATGCCGCCGATCTTGGCTACGACGGGACCGAGCTGCAGAGTGCGATCAATGAAGACAAGACGGCGTTGGCGAAGCTGGAAGCCATCCGTGCCCAGGGCGCCGTGCGCATGGGATTGATCGGCGACGTCGCGCAGGCCGCGATGCGTCCGCTGACGCCCAAGATCGCGTTCGTCGCACCTTCCCGGGATTATGTTTCGTCCAGTGGGGCTCACGTGCGTGCAGCCGACATCGACCTGCTGGCCCGTGCGATCTCCATGGGCAAACTGCATCACGCCATGATGGGAACGGCTTCGGTGGCGATCGCGGCGGCGGCGGCAGTGCCAGGCACCGTAGTCAACGCCGCCGCGGGCGGCGGCACGCGCGATGCGGTAGTGTTCGGCCATCCCTCCGGCACCTTGCGCGTGGGCGCCGAAGCCCGGCAGGTCGAAGGCCAGTGGACCGTCGCCAAGGCGGTCATGAGCCGCAGTGCGCGTGTATTGATGGAGGGTGCGGTGCGGGTACCGGGCGACGCATTCTGAGGCCTGCCTGGCGATTTTCGAGGCTATTCCTGGTTCGGTGGGCAATCCGTGTCCGGGCCAAGCCTCTATTTGTGACTCCCATAACGGACCGCCCGCCGGTTCTCTGCGACCCTCGGCCTGGGGATTTACCGTGACGGTACGACGGCGCGCGTTACGGCCGGTCGGAGGGGGGTGGATGCAAGTGGCGGAACATTACTGCAAGACCGAAGCCGGCAAGCAGGAGATCCAGGATCGCGGCCGCAAGCTGCCTGCTTCGCTGCGCTCGCTGTTGTTGATGGTCGATGGCCAGCGCGATCACGGTCAGTTACGCGAATTGATGAAGGGCCTGCACGCGCCGGATGACGCGCTGGAACAACTGGTGGCGATGGGACTGGTCAAGGGCGATGAGCCTGCGCGTCCTGCCGCATCGTCATCGGCTATGTCTCCCGCTCCGGTCACGCCGTTGCCTGGCGAAGTGAAGTTGCCTCCGGAATTCGGCCGTTACCGCAGCCTCTACGAAATCGTCAGCGACACCGTGCGCAGGCATCTGGGGCTCAAGGGCTATTTCATGCAGTTGAAAGTCGAGAAGTGTGCGGACCTTGAAGAACTGCTGGCGTTGTTGCCTGAAATCGCCACGGCGCTGACCAAGGCCAAGGACCACACCTTCGCCAGCGAGTGGCTGGCGCGCACGCGCGCCGAAATCCAGGGCTGATCCAGAGGCGCAACGCGGATCAAGGTATGGGGTCGAGACACGGCGCGCCGTGCCTCGGATTCGTCAAAGGCCTTCGGCTTCCATCGCCGCAGCGACATCGGCATCAGCGCGCATGCGCTCGACGAACTTCGCCAGATTCTCCAGTCCCGACAGGTCCACCTGAGTGCCTCGTGCCCAGCGCAGGGTCACGAACAGATACGGGTCTGCGATCGAACGGCTGCCGGTCAGCCAGTCCTTGCCGGCCAGTTGCGCGTCCACGCGCTCGTAGAGTTCGCGCAGCTTCTGGCGCGCATTGGTTTTGCTTTTTTCAATCATCGCTTCGTCGCCGAGGTAGCGCGTCGAACCGAACATCGGATGAAAAGCCGTATGCAGGTCGGCATTGAGGAAAGCCAGCCAGCGATTGATTTCCGCACGACTCTTCGGCGTGCCATCGCCGCCCAGGCCGGATTCGGGAAACGTGTCGGCCAGAAAATTCAGGATCGCCGCATTCTGGGTCAACACCCAACCATCCACTTCCAGCACCGGCACCGCGCCTGCGGGATTGAGCTGGAGGAAGTCGGGCGTCTTCATGCCTGCCGCATCCATCACCTGCAGATCGAACGGCTTGCCGATCCAGCGCAGAACGATATGGTCGGCCATCGAGCAGGCGCCGGGCTTGGTATACAGCTTCATGCGGGTAGTCTCCAAAACAGAACGGGCCGGGAATATTCCCAGCCCGTTCTCGTATTGTCGATGCGGCGAAAGTAAAACGTCGTCAGGAAGACCGTGGTTTCAGTTTCTGCACGCGCAGGAAGGTGTGGTCGCCGATGGTCGCCACCTGGTAGGCGTTGCGCCAACTCGGGCTGGCGATGTTGTGCGCCATGAAGTGGCTGGCGCCGGGCACGATTTCCTTGCGCTGGCCAGGTGGCAGGGCCCAGTTGCGTTCGGCGCCCAGGGCGACGTTGATCGAGCGGGCCCAGGCGTCCGAATTCTGCAGGCGGGTGCCAGGCGCGACGATGGTCGGGGCGAACTGCTTGCGCGCGGTGACCACCTCGCACATCGAATCGCCCCACAGCCCGCTGTCGAGACGGCGCAGGGCGACCTCGGCCACGGCCTGCTGGCCGCGCAGGGTCTGGTCGCGGGCTTCCAGGTACACGGTGGTGCTGAGGCAGAGCGAATCGGCGGCCGGTTGCGGCAGCATGTTGGAAAGCCAGAGGATCCAGGCCAGTTTCATTGCGGGGGAACTCCTTGCTCCGTCTTGGCAGCGTCCGCGCGCCTCCCGGCAAGGGAAAGGTGCGTTTTGGATAGACACGGCGTCAGGGCGTCATGGGGAGGCAGCTACTCCGACGAGCTGCCCAAGGCCGGCCAGAAGGTGCAATCAGGGCCGGGATGGCTCGCCAGTCGAAACGGGAGCGGGCCGAAAAAGTTGGCGCAAGGTAAGGGCCAGACCCCCAACCCCGCCTGAACCCGGAGGCTTGACAATCAAGCTAAGTGTTTGATTGAAAATGGAGTCTTTGTTCTGTTTTTGCTTCCTTCTCCCTTCGGGAGAAGGTGGCGCGCAGCGCCGGATGAGGGCGTGCGATTTCGGCTTGTACTGAATTTCGGGCGGCCATTCACCGTGCTTCCCTCATCCCCCTTCAGGCACCCGTATCAGGTACGGGGCAGGCTCCTCTTGCGGGAGGGAGGAGAAAACTACAGCACCGCCGCCAGCCGGCTGCCCTGGTCGATGGCGCGCTTGGCGTCCAGTTCGGCGGCCATGTCGGCGCCGCCGATCAGGTGCGCGGTGATGCCGGCAGCAAGCAGTTCGGCCTGAAGTTCGCGGCGCGGTTCCTGCCCGGCACAGATCACCACATGGTCCACCGGCAGTACCTGCTCCACGCCCTCGACGCGGATCTTCAATCCATTGTCGTCCACGCCCAGGTATTCCACCCCGCCCAGCATCTGCACCTGCTTGGCCTTCAGTGTGGCCCGGTGCACCCAGCCGCTGGTCTTGCCCAGGCGCGCGCCGGGTTTGCCGGGCGAGCGTTGCAGCAGCCAGACCTCTCGGGCGGGGGCTTCCGGCTGCGGCTTGACCAGACTGCCGCGCGTTTCGAAGCTCGGGTCGACTCCCCATTCGGCCATCCAGCGTTTTGGGTCCAGGGTCGAGGACGCGCCTTCATGCACCAGGTATTCGGCCACGTCGAAGCCGATGCCACCGGCCCCAATGATGGCCGCGCGCGCGCCCACTTTTATCCGGCCGCTGAGCACGTCCAGATAACTGATGACCTTGGCATGGTCGGAGCCGGCAAATGCGACTTTCCTTGGCAGGATGCCGGTGGCCATGACCACTTCGTCAAAACCGGCCAGATTCCCGGCCGAGGCCACCGTGCCCAGCCTCACTTCCACGCCAGTCTCTTCCAGCTTGTGGGTGAAGTAGCGGATGGTTTCGTGGAATTCCTCCTTGCCTGGAATTTTTTTAGCGTAGTTGAACTGGCCGCCGATTTCACTCGCCGCATCGAACAGGGTCACACGATGCCCGCGCTCCGCAGCGACCGTGGCGCAGGCCAGTCCCGCAGGTCCGGCACCGATCACGGCCACGCGCTTGGGCGCGAAAGTTTTGGTGTAGTTGAGTTCGGTTTCGGCGCAGGCGCGCGGATTCAGCAGGCAACTCGCGCGCTTGTTCTCGAACACATGGTCTAGACAAGCCTGGTTGCAGGCGATGCAGGTGTTTATGGAATCAGGTTTGCCCGCGCGCGATTTATTGGCCCATTCCGGGTCGGCCAGCAACGGTCGCGCCAGCGACACCATGTCGGCGATGCCGTCGGCGAGGATGCGTTCGGCGACCTCGGGCATGTTGATGCGGTTGGTGGCGATCAGCGGCACGCTGACATGCGGCTTGAGCTTGGCGGTCACATCGACAAAGGCCGCGCGCGGCACCGACGTGACGATGGTCGGCACGCGTGCTTCATGCCAGCCAATGCCGGAATTGATGATCGTCGCGCCTGCGTTTTCGATGGCCTTGGCCTGGGCCACGATCTCTTCCCACTGGTTGCCGTCTTCCACCAGATCCAGCAGCGACAGGCGATAGATGATGATGAAATCCGGCCCGCAGGATTCGCGCACGCGGCGCACGATTTCCACCGCAAAGCGCATGCGTTTTTCCGGCGTGCCGCCCCAGGTGTCGTTGCGCTTGTTGGTGCGCGGTGCGGTGAATTCGTTGATGAAATAGCCTTCCGACCCCATCACTTCCACGCCGTCATAGCCGGCTTCGCGCGCGCGACGCGCGGCGTCGGCGTAGGCGGTGATCTGCCGTTCCACGCCACGTGCGGAAATCTGGCGTGGCGTGAATGGATTGATCGGCGCCTTCAGTTTCGACGGTGCCACGGAGAAGGGATGGTAGGCGTAACGCCCTGCGTGCAGTAGCTGAAGGCAGATCTTGCTGCCGTTGTCATGCACCGCCTGGGTGACGAACTTGTGCGGGCGCACTTCCCACGGCCACGACAGCTTGCCGCCGAAGGGCTTCAGCCATCCGACCAGATTCGGTGAGAAACCGCCGGTCACCATCAGTCCCACACCACCGGCCGCACGCTCGGCGAAGTAGGCCGCCAGCTTCGGGAAATCGCTGGCGCGGTCCTCCAGCCCGGTATGGATGGAGCCCATCAACACGCGGTTGCGCAGGCGGGTGAAACCCAGGTCCAGCGGTGCGAACAAATGGGGGTAGTGCGGGTTTGGTGTTGGCGCGTCGGTAGCGGGCGGCAGCGGGCTGGACGAAGTCGTCATGCAGCGGATACGTGTGCGTATGGAGCATGCACGATGCCGGTTATCGGGGCTGTCGGCAAGGTTTAGCCGTGCGGGGTTTAGCCGTGCGAGCTGGGGCCTGCTGTGGCATCGCCCGCCATTACGCGTGGCGTGGCCCCAAACCAGCGCAGGGTCGCTGCGCACATCGGACCGATGGCCAATGCGAAAGCCAGCGTTCCCCAGCCCGCATTGCCGCCCATCGCCCAGCCGGTTATCAGGACACTGGCCTCGATGCCTGTGCGCACCACACTGATCGACCAGCCGGTGCGGCGATGCAGCCCGGTCATCAGCCCATCGCGTGGGCCCGGACCGAAGTTCGCACCGATATACATGCCGGTGGCCAGCGCCAGCACCGACAGGCCGACGATGAAGGCGGGAATCTGCTGCCACAGGCCATCGAATGGCGGAAACAGCCACAGCGCGAATTGCGCGCTGGGCCCGATCAGCAGCACGTTGAGCACCGTGCCCAGTCCCGGTCGCTGGCGAATGGGAATCCACAGCAGCAGCACAACCAGGCCGATCAGGTTGGTCAGCAGCCCGAACGACAGCCCGGTCTGTTTCGACAGGCCCTGGGTCAGGACATCCCAAGGCGCAATGCCGATGCCGGCACGCACCATCAAGCCGATGCCTATGCCGTAGAGGAACAGGCCCAATACCAGTTGGATGAGGCGACGGGCTAGGGTGATGGGAAAAGTCATGGGGAAGTGTTGGAGCGTGCAACGAGTGTAGCTGCTGACCGCCGTGGAAGGTGCCTAGGTGTGACGACGGCGAGCTGTGTGTTTGGAAAGCCTTTCAGTCGTCATCCTAGCGAACGCTGGGATCCATCTTGATCTTGCCTTCGCATTTCCAGGCCGGACACCAAGGGCAACAGCAAAATGGATCCCAGCGTTCGCTGGGATGACGGTCAAGTAGGGCGGCTGGAACCCGTGGAAATCCGGCCGCAACTCACCAGCCGGCAAGCACAAGTTTCCCGATGGTCGTGCCAGATTCCAGACGGCGATGCGTTTCACGCAGGTTGGCGGCGGTAATAGAGCCCACGGTCTCGGTGTGCGTGGTCCGCAGCTCTCCCGCATCGATCAGGCTCGCCACGCGATTGAGGATGCGGTGCTGTTCGATCATGTCCGGCGTTTTGAAGCGCGGACGCGCGAACATCATTTCCCAATGGATGCCGATGCTCTTGGCTTTGTACGGGTCGCCGATTTTCAACAGGCCGGTAGGTTCCACAATCAGGCCCACGTGGCCCAGCGGCGCGATGATTTTGCCGATGGTTTCCCAGTAGCGGTCTGTGTCGGCCAGGTTCAACACCGCATCGACCTGCTTGAAGCCCAGTGATTCCAGTTGCGGCGCCAGCGGCTGGCGGTGATCGATGACATGGTGCGCACCCATGGCTTTGCACCACTCGACGGTCTCAGCACGTGAAGCGGTGGCGATGACGGTGAACCCGGCGTGCTTCGCCAACTGGATGGCGATGGAGCCCACGCCGCCGGCACCGGCGATGATCAGCAGGCTGCGTTGGTTGCCTTCCATGTCGATGGCATACGGCATGCGGTCGAACAGCAATTCCCATGCGGTGATGGCGGTCAGCGGCAGCGCGGCGGCCTGTGCGAAATCCAGCGTCGCCGGCTTGCGGCCAACCACGCGCTCATCGACCAGATGGAACTGCGCATTGGTACCACTGCGGGTGACATCCCCGGCGTAATAGACCTCGTCGCCGGGTTGGAACAGGGTCACGTGTTCGCCGACCGCTTCGACCACGCCGGCGGCGTCGTAGCCCAAGACCTTGGGTTGCGCTTCGACCTGCGGCTTGGGCGAACGGATCTTGGTGTCGACCGGATTGACCGAGATGGCTTCGACACGCACCAACAGGTCGAAGCCGCTGGCGACGGGTTTGGGAAGTTCGACGTCCTGCAGCGACTGCGGATCGTCGATGGGCAGGTAGCGGGTCAGGGCAATGGCTTTCATGGCGGACTCCTTGGGTCAGACCGGCGAGGGATTGCGTTCGGCGAATCCGCGCTGGTGCCAGTAGGGGTAGGGAGGCGTGGTGGCGCTGGCATCGTCCAGCGTCTTGATCTGTTCCGGTGTCAGCGACCAGCCAACTGCACCCAGATTCTGGCGCAGTTGTTCTTCATTGCGCGCGCCGATGACCACGGTGGAAACCGTCGGCCGGCGCAGCAACCAGTTGAGCGCGATCTGCGGAATACTCTTGCCGGTTTCCGCAGCCACGATGTCCAGTGCATCGATCACCTTGAACAGGCGTTCGTCATCTATTGGCGGACCGAACTCGGCGCTGTCGTGCAGGCGGCTGGTTTCCGGCAGTGGCTGTCCTCGACGGATCTTGCCGGTCAGGCGACCCCAGCCGAGCGGACTCCACACCACCGCGCCCACGCCCTGGTCCAGGCCCAGCGGCATCAGTTCTTCTTCGTAGTCGCGACCGATCAGTGAGTAGTAGGTCTGGTTGGCGACGTAGCGCGACCAGCCATGGCGTTCGGCGACGGCCAGCGATTTCATCAGATGCCAGCCGGAGAAATTGGAGACGCCCAGATAGCGGATCTTGCCGGCGCGCACCAGGTCGTCGAGCGTGGATAGTGTTTCTTCCACCGGCGTCTTCGCATCGAAACCATGCAACTGGAACAGATCGATGTAGTCGGTACCTAGCCGCTTCAGTGCGGCGTCGATGGTGTTGATCAGGTGGAAGCGCGATGAGCCGACGTTGTTGGGACCATCGTCGAAACGGAAAGTCGCCTTCGTCGAAATGAGCAACTGGTCGCGACGATCCTTGATGGCAGCACCGAGGATCGATTCCGAGGCGCCGCCGGAGTAGACGTCGGCGGTATCGAACAGATTGAGCCCGGCTTCCAGGCAGATATCGACCAGGCGCCGTGCCTCGGCAATATCGGTGTTGCCCCAGGCGCCGAACAGCTTGCCCTTGCCGCCAAATGTGCCGGTGCCGAAGCTCAGTACCGGGACCTTGAAACCTGATTTGCCGAGATGACGGTATTCCATATGCTTTTTCCTTGGGGGAGTTGAAGGGAATCTTGAGGCGATTACGGGGTGTTTGTCTGTTCGACCAAGGCGATCTGGTGATCTCGCCGCTCCAGGGCGATGGCCCACAACGCCACCACGAATGCCGATAGCGGCACCAGCGCAGCGACCCACGGCAGGGCTTCGAGCCCCGGGCCATGCAGGATGACCACGCCGCCCAGCCAGGCGCCGAACGCGTTGCCCAGATTGAAGGCGCCGATGTTCAGGCTGGACGCCAGGCTCTGCGCGCCGGTCGCTTTCTGCAGCACCCATAGTTGCAGCGGCGATACCGTCGCAAATGCAGCGGCACCAAGCAGGCCGACGAACAACACCATCGCCCATTGGCTGTGCAGAGCGAAGGTCATCAGCCCCATCACCATGGTCAACGCCAGCAGCGTGCCGATCAATGCGGGCAGCAACTTGCGGTCGGCGAATTTCCCGCCCAGCAGGTTGCCGACGATCATGCCCACGCCGAACACCAGCAGGATCGGCGACACCGCCGCGTCGGCGAAGCCGGCCACTTCGGTCAGCAACGGCTGGATATAGGTGTACACGGTAAACATGCCGCCGAAACCCAGGACGGTCATCAACAGGCCCAGCAACACCTGTGGGCGCACCACCGCTTTGATCTCGTCGCGGAATGCCATCGGCACGGCATCGCCGCGATCCTTGGGCACCAGGGTGGCGATCACCACGGTGGCGATGACGCCGATGACGGTGACAGCCCAGAAGGTCGCGCGCCAGCCGTAATGGAGACCCAGCCATGCGCCCGCAGGTACGCCAAGCAGCGTGGCCACGGTCAGACCGGTGAACATGATCGAGATAGCGGAGGCCTTCTTGTCTTCGGCCACCAGGCCCGTTGCCACCACCGCGCCCACGCCGAAGAAGGTGCCGTGCGCTAGCGACGTGACCACGCGCGCGATCATCAGCACGGTGTAGTTGGGCGCCAGCGCGCAGGCCAGGTTGCCCAACGTGAAGATCACCATCAGCGCCACGAGCACCGCTTTGCGTGGCATGCGGCTGGTCGCGGCGGTGAGCAGCGGCGCGCCCACGAACACGCCCAGCGCGTAGCCGGAAATCAGCAGGCCGGCGGCGGCAATGGAAACCTGCAGGTCGGCGGCGACCTGCATCAGCAGGCCCATGATCACGAACTCGGTCGTGCCGATGCCGAAGGCGCCTGCGGTCAGCGCGTAGAGCGCCAATGGATATTTTTTAGAGAAGGCTGGGGTAGCGCTATTCACGGGTGGACTCGGTCTCGAATAGCCGACAGCTTGAGACTTCCCCTGAATATTAAAAACAGCGAGTATGGCTAATCACTTTCAATAGATAATTGATAATGGATCGAGTAGGGGACCTCAGCCTGTTTCTCCGTGTGCTGGATCTGGGGTCGATCACCGCCGCTGCCCACAGCCTGGACCTGTCGGTCGCCGTGGCCAGCCAGCGGCTGAAGCGTCTGGAACGCGATCTGGGCGTGCGACTGCTGCATCGGACCACCCGCCGACTGCATCCCACGCCCGAAGGCGCCGCCCTGGCCCAGCAGGGACGGGTGCTGGTGGAAGACCTGGAGTCCCTGGGGTCGGACCTGCGGGAAACCGCCACCGAAATCGCGGGAACCCTGCGGGTCACGCTTTCCGCATCCTTTGGCCGTCAATATGTCTCGCCGCTTCTGCCGCAGTTCCTGGCCCAGCATCCCAAGCTGCGGATCAGCGTGCACCTGAGCGACCAGGTGGTGGATCTGGTCAGTGAAGGTTTCGATCTTGCGATCCGAATCGGTGCGCTGGAGGATTCCACATTGGTGGCGCGCCACATCGCCCCCAACCGCCGCGTGCTGTGCGCTTCTCCCGATTACCTGCGCCGTCGCGGTATCCCGAAAACACCGAAGGATCTGATGGAACACGACGGCCTGCTGCTATTCGGCAGCAGCGGACGCCAGGAGGTCTGGCGCCTTCAGGATGCACGGGGCGAAGAACAGGCGATTCGGGTGCAGGGCCGGTTCGAAAGCAATTACGGCGAACTTTTGCGCGACGCGTCCGTTGCGGGCGAGGGCATCGCCATCCATTCGCTCTGGCATGTGGCGGACGATCTCCGCACCGGGCGGTTGAACGTCGTGCTGCCGGATTGCAGCTTGGCCACCACCGCGATCAGCGCAGTGATGCCGCAGCGCAGACTGGTGCCGCCGCGGGTCGGCGCGTTCGTGGACTTTCTGGTCTCCCGGTTCGGCGATGCGCCGTGGGAAAAAGGACTGCCGCAGCGTATGAATCCATTGCGGAGTTAGCCGAATGCGAAGGCATCCATGGCCATGCCGCCCATCTGTACGGAATGGTGCAGACGGGTCGCGTGGGCCTGAGGACCGCCCGCGCCCAGCGCGATATACAGCGGATAGAGATGCTCGGTGGTGGGATGGTTGCGGCGCGCATGGGGAAGCGACTCCCAGTCGAGCGCGCCTTGCAGGTCGCCCTCCAGCAGCTTCGCGCTGAGTGCGTCTGTAAAAGCCTCCACCCAGGGATAGATCGGCGCATCGGCATGCTGCCAGTCCAGTTCGCGCAGATTATGCGAATACCCGCCGGAGCCGATCATCAGAACGCCTGCTTCGCGTAGTGGTGCCATTGCGCGCCCCAGCTGGTAATGCCAGTCGGCGGTCTGCGAGGGATTGACCGAGAGCGCGACCACCGGGATGTCCGCTTCCGGATACATGCGTCGAAGCGGTACCCAGGTTCCGTGATCGATGCCGGTCCGCTCATCAACTTGCGCGTCGAAGCCTGCCCTGGCCAGATGGCCGGCGATTTCCGCTGCCAGTGCCGGCGCGCCGGGCGCCGGATAGCGGATGTCGTACAGAGGCCTGGGAAAGCCACCGAAATCATGGATGGTCTCCGGGACCAGGTTCGAGGTCACCGTAGGATTGCGTGCCATGAAATGTGCCGACGCGACGACCAAAGCGCGCGGACAGGGCAGGGAGTTACCCAGCACGTCGAGGAACTGGGCGGTAGGAGAATCTTCGACGGCCATCATCGGGGAGCCGTGGGACAGGAATAACGAAGGCAGGGTTTGGGCATTCATGCCAGGAGGATCGGGCCTGAAAGTCGATCAACCAACCACTGATCTCACATTGGTGTGTTGCGCTGGTGCCAACTGATCTGATTGCTAATGAGGCTACCGGCCGTATTCATAAAGATGTACCAGGCGCCCGACTGTGAGAAAATGCCGGCTCGGTTTATCTGACTTGTTATGGTACCGTTAACACGGCCTTCACGCAGGCACGCATAATCTTCACTGGATGGCGTGCAGACATGGCCGTCTGAATATCCGAAAAAGCTGGACCCTCTAGCGAAGTCCTCCGGTTTCTCTTACATCTTGATTGTTTTTTTTAAGGAGCTGCAAATGAACAAGAAACTTCTCTGTGCCGCAATGCTGGCAGGTCTGAGCTGGGCGCAGGCCGCTTCCGCTCAGGAGTTCGACGACCGTTGGTACCTGACGGGTTCGGCTGGTTACAACGTCCAGGATGATGATCGCCGCACTGAAAACACCCCGTTCGTCACCCTGGGCCTGGGCAAGTTCATCAGCCCGAACTGGTCGGTTGACGGCGAGCTGAACTACCAGAACCCGAGCTTTGACGGCGGCGTTGTCGGTGCCAATGACGATCTGAACTGGAGCCAGTACGGCCTGTCGGTCGATCTGCGTCGCCACTTCATCTCCGAAGGTCGCGCCTGGAACCCGTACATCGTGGCTGGTCTCGGCTACCAGCGTTCGGAAGAAGAGTACGACAACTTCCCGAGCCCCGATTCCCCGGGCGAGCGTAAGGATGGCAATTTTGCCGCCAAGCTGGGCGTCGGTCTGCAGACCACGTTCGAAAAGCGCATCGCGGTTCGCGCTGAACTGGCCATGCGTGCCGATTTCGACGACAGCAGCATCGCTGCAGAAAGCGGTTTGGCCCAGGGCTCGCAGTACCCGCACCAGCAGGAAGAGAGCTTCTTCGGCGACGTGCTGGCTTCGGTCGGCGTCGTGATTCCGCTCGGCCCGGCCCCGTCGGCTCCGGTTCCGGTCGCTCCGGAAGTAGCTCCGAACTGCGCAGACCTGGATGACGACGGCGACGGCGTCAACAACTGCAACGACAAGTGCCCGGGTTCGCAGGCTGGCCAGACCATCGGTCCGGACGGTTGCCCGGTTGCCGTGGCGATCGATCTGAAGGGCGTCAACTTCAACTTCGACAAGTCGACCCTGCGTCCTGACGCGGTGGCGATCCTGAGCGAAGCGACCGAGATCCTGAAGCGTTACCCGGATCTGCGCGTCGAAGTGGCCGGCCACACCGACCAGTGCGGTAAGGATGCTTACAACCAGAGCCTGTCCGAGCGTCGCGCCAAGGCTGTGTATGACTACCTGACCACGAACGGCGTCGATGCCGGTCGTCTGACCGGTCCGATCGGCTACGGCGAAAGCCGTCCGCTGGAAGACATGGGCCAAGCCTTCCCGGCTTGCAAGAGCGAGAAGAACCGTCGTACCGAGTTGAACGTCCAGAACTAACGGACAACAGCTTCAAGCAAGACCCGAAGCCCGGCCTAGTGCCGGGCTTCTTGTTTGTGGGGACTGCGCGAAGCGCAATCTGTTTCGCTCAAGGCTGACTGCGTGCCGCACGATGAATAGTGTTGGTTGATCGTCAATGCCGCTGACGCCTTTTCTTGATATTGCCTGCTGCGCTTCCTACACTCTGATCCTATCTATCATCCGGGTTGAACCATGCGCCGCATCGTTGTTTCCAGCTTGCTTGCTCTGGCCGTCATTCCGGCTGCCCATGCGTTGCCCAACTGCACGGCCGGCGCAGTCCCAGCGCCTCTCGCATCCGCGCGCACGCTGCAGGCACCGGTTGCCCAGGAACTCTTCTCCAACACCACACCGCTGGGTGCGCCCAGTGGCGTGCTCGCCCATGCTTACGATGAAGCGCTGTCGGTGGACCGCGTGCTGTTGCGCCTGCATGTGCAGGCATGCCAGAACGTCGCCATGGCCATGCCTGCTCAGAGCATTGCCAATCCCAACGACCCTGCCGCTTACAAGCCCAAGACCGAGTTCGACAACACGCCCTGGCGTTTCGACATGACCCAGAACGGCAAGCGCATGACTGCCGACGAATTCGATGCATGGATGAAGTCGCGCGGTGTACGGGTGGTCAAAGCCGCCGCGCCGGCAGTGGCGGCACCGGCGCCAAGCCCCACGCCAGCAGCAGCGCCTGCCGAACCCATCAAGAAGTGACGCATCGCTCGGCAATGCCGGGCGCTGTCTCAGTGAAAAAGTCCCTCCCGGAAAAATCGCACGGGCCGCGGCACGGACTGGCGCGCACGCTCTCCAAGCTGGGCGTGTGTTCGCGAACCGAAGCTGCCGCCTGGATTCTGGCGGGGCGCGTGCAGGTGGAAGGGCACACTGTCCGCGATATCGAATTCCCCGTGCTCCGCGGTATCCATCGCATCGCGGTGGACGGTGTCGAACTAGGCAAGGGCCACTCCCGCTATCTGATGTTGAACAAGCCTCGCGGGCTGGTCACTACCGCCAAGGACGAACGTGGACGCGATACGGTCTATCGCTGCTTCGATGGCGCCGGTCTGGGATGGATCGCGCCCGTCGGACGCCTGGACAAGGCCAGCGAGGGCTTGCTGCTTTTCAGCAACGATCCCGAATGGGCTGCGCGTATCACCGACCCGCTGACTGGCCCGCACAAGACCTACCACGTGCAGGTGGATCGCATCGCGGATGACACGTTGTTGGGCCAGTTGCGCTCGGGTGCCGTGGTCGAGGGCGAACGGCTTTCCGCGCAGTCGATTACGTTGCTGCGTCAGGGAGAAAAGAATTCCTGGCTGGAAATCGTACTCGACGAGGGTCGGAATCGGCAGATCCGCCGCTTGCTGGCCGCATTCGATATCCAGGTGCTGCGCCTGATCCGCACCGCCATCGGCGATCTGGTATTGGCCGATCTGCCCAAAGGCCAATGGCGCGACTTGAGTGCGACGGAAGTCACTGCCTTGGCAGCTCTGCCAACGACTGACCGGATCACTTCGTAGAGCCGAGCTTGCTCGGCTGCCGACGCTATTAAAAGTGCGGAGCTGCTAGGCTAGCTGCATCAATGTTTGATGACGCCTAGCTCCAGCCCAACGCGGGTGAACGCCGCAATCGCGCGATCCAGATGTTCGCGCGTATGCGCCGCGCTGATCTGGGTGCGGATACGCGCCTGGCCCTTGGCGACGACCGGGAAGAAGAAACCGATCGCATAGATTCCTTCTTCCAGCAGCCGTTCGGCGAATCGCTGCGCCAGCGGCGCGTCGTAGAGCATTACTGGACTGATGGGATGCACGCCGGGGCGTATGTCGAAACCGGCGGCCGTCATTTTCTCGCGGAAGTAGCGGGTGTTGTCCTGCAGTCGTTCGCGCAGGTCACCGGCCGAAGACAGCATGTCGAAGGCCTTGATGCCTGCTGCTACCACGTGCGGTGGCAGGGAGTTGGAAAACAGATACGGGCGCGAACGCTGCCGCAGCAGTTCGATGACCTCCTTCTTGGCGGTGGTGAATCCACCCAGCGCACCGCCCATCGCCTTGCCCAGGGTGCCGGTGATGATGTCGATGCGGTCGAGCACGCCCTTGACCTCGGCCGATCCGCGACCAGTCGCGCCGAGAAAACCTGTCGCGTGGCATTCATCGATATGCACCAAAGCGTTGTACTTTTTCGCCAGCGCGACAATTTCGTCCAGTGGCGCGATGAACCCATCCATGGAAAATACGCCATCGGTAGTGATCAGCTTGGTCTTGCAGCCCGCTGCATCGGCGGCCTGCAGTTGCGTTTCCAGATCGGCCATGTCGCAATTCGCGTAGCGGAAGCGCTTGGCCTTGCACAGGCGCACGCCGTCGATGATCGAGGCGTGATTGAGCGCATCGGAAATCACAGCGTCGTTCTCGCCCAGCAATGGCTCGAACAACCCGCCATTGGCATCGAAACACGCTGCATAGAGGATCGTGTCCTCGGTGCCGAAGAAGTCGGCGATCTTCGCTTCCAACTGCTTGTGCAGGTCCTGGGTGCCGCAGATGAAGCGCACGCTGGCCATACCGAAGCCGTGGGTGTCCAGCGCTTCCTTGGCGGCCTGGATGATGTCCGGGTGATCGGCCAGACCAAGGTAGTTGTTGGCGCAGAAATTGAGCACGGTGCGGCCGTCGGCCAGTTCCACCTCCGCCGATTGCGGGCTGGTGATGACCCGCTCGGACTTGAACAGCCCCTGCTCGCGAATGGACGCCAGTTCGGCGACGTAGTGCTGGGTCAGGCTTGCGGCGGACGACGAATCGGGCATGGCAGCTTCACGCGAAGGGAAGGCTTGCAAGTTTAACAATCCGCCGCGCATTGGGACCCAGTGGTAACACCAGTCATGCCAATCCGACATAAGCCGGGTGCCTTAATTCATTTCTCCCAGGCCATGTGCTTGCGCAGCATCTGCACTCCAGCCAGAGGCCTATTCAGGAAAGTCCAATGACCATGAGAACGGAACCGCGCAAGGCAAAAGCCCAAAGTGTCTGGTGGGCAGGCGCATTGGCCTGCGCATTGGCCGTTCCCGCCTCTGCGCAGGAGAAACTCACCGTCGAACAGCTGCAGCAACGTCTGGAAGCACTGGAACGCCGTGTCAGCGGTGCGCCTGCCGATGGCGGCGAGAGTGCGCTAGCGGGAGAACCCGGTCTTGCGGATCTCGACCAGCGCCTGCGTATTCTCGAGCGCCGGCTTGAACTGCAGCAGGAAGAACAGGTCGCCAAGGCCAAGGAAGCCGCCGTGGTCACCGTCAACGACAAGGGCGCTTCCCTGAAATCGGCCAATGGCGATTACGAAGTGAAGATCCGCGGACTGATCCAGGGTGATGGGCGGTTCTTCCTGGACGGCGTGCCTGCAGGCAATAACGACACTTTCCTGCTGCGGACCGCGCGTCCGACCATCGAGGGCTCGCTCGGCAAGTGGGTGGGCTACCGTTTTACACCCGAGTTCGCAGGGGACAGTGCCAGCATCGTCGATGCCTACGTCGACCTGCGCCTGTACCCGGCCTACAACCTGCGTTTGGGCAAGTTCACCTCGCCGGTCGGCCTGGAACGCCTGCAGTCCTCCTCGGCGTTGTCAGATGTGGAACGCGCGCTTCCCAGCGAACTGGCGCCCAATCGCGACATCGGCATCCAGCTGCAAGGCGAAATCGCCGAAGGACGCATTGGTTATGCCATCGGTGTGTTCAACGGAACCGTCGATGGGCGCGATGCGGTTACCACCAACCCGGACAACGAGTTCGAATACGCGGGCCGGCTATTCTTCGAGCCGTTCAAGAACGACGCGACCGCGCTGTCGGGACTGGGTTTCGGAATCGGCGCCAGCGTGGGCGACAAGCAGGGCAGCGGCAACAATTTTCTGCCCCGTTACCGTACGCCGGGGCAGGTGCAATTCTTCAACTACCGCACGGCCGCATTCGCCGACGGACAGCACAGCCGGATCTCGCCCCAAGGCTATTACTATCGCAATGCGTTCGGTCTGTTGGCCGAATACATCGTGTCGCGGCAGGAAGTCAGCATCGGCGCTACGCGAGAGGAGCTTTCGCACAAGGCCTGGCAGGCGACCGCCAGTTATGTGCTGACTGGCGAGGACGCGGGATATCGCGGCGTGGTCAAGCCTTCGAAACCATTCAACCCGGGCAAGGAAGGGTGGGGCGCTTTCGAACTGGTCGGCCGCTATGGTGTACTGGAAGTAGACGAAGCTGCCTTCCCGTTGTTCGCCGACCCAGCGTTCTCGGCACGCGAAGCGTCCTCGTGGACCCTGGGTCTGAACTGGTACCTCAATAGCAATTTGAAGCTGGTCGCCAATTACCTGCATACCGCATTTGAAGGCGGTGCCGCCGGCGGCGCGGACCGCGAAGACGAGAAAGCCATATTCACGCGTCTGCAAGTCGCCTTCTGAATAAACGGAGCCCGAGCCCATGAAAAACCAACGCATCCCATCGATCCTTCGCTCCCTGTTGTTCGCATTCGGCCTGACCATCGCTGTCGGCGCGGTCGCCAAGGACGTGAAACTGCTGAATGTGTCTTACGACCCGACCCGCGAGTTGTATCGCGACTTCAACGCCGCGTTCGCCAAGGACTGGCAGCAGAAGAAAGGCCAGAAGGTCGAGATAGAAACGTCCCACGGTGGTTCCGGCAAGCAGGCGCGCGCGGTGATCGATGGCCTGGAGGCCGACGTGGTGACGCTGGCGCTGGCCTACGATGTCGATTCCATCGCGCAGCGGGCCAAGCTGTTCCCCGCCAACTGGCAAAAGCGCCTGCCGGAAAACAGCGCGCCTTATACCTCTACCATCGTGTTCCTGGTGCGCAAGGGCAACCCGAAGAAAGTGAAGGATTGGCCGGATCTGCTGCGTCCAGGCATTTCGGTGATCACGCCGAATCCGAAGACCTCCGGCGGTGCGCGCTGGAATTACCTGGCCGCGTGGGCATACGGGTTGAAGATATTCAACGGCGACGAAGCCAAAACGCGCAACATGGTCCGCGCGTTGTTCCGCAATGTCCCGGTGCTGGATACCGGCGCACGCGGCTCGACCAATACCTTCGTGCAGAACGGCATCGGCGATGTGCTGCTGGCGTGGGAAAACGAGGCCTTCCTTTCGATAGAAGAATTGGGCCCGGACAAGTTCGAGATCGTCGTGCCCAAACTGTCCATCCTGGCCGAACCGCCAGTGGCGCTGGTGGACAAGAACGTGGACAAGCATGGCACCCGTGAGGTGGCCCAGGCCTATCTGCAGTATCTGTACTCGCCGGAAGGACAGAAGATCGCGGCCAAGCACTACTATCGTCCCCGGCATCCCCAATTCGCGGACGCCGCCGATATCGCGCGCTTTCCCAAAGTCGAACTGGTGACGATCGACAAGGTGTTCGGTTCCTGGGCGCAGGCGCAGGCCAAGCATTTCGCCGAAGGTGGCGTGTTCGACCAGATACAGTCGGAGAAATAGTTGACCGCATCGATAACGACACCGGCGACCACACGGGTACGGCGCAGACGCGTCGTGCCTGGTTTTGGTTTGAGCCTGGGCACCACCCTGGTGTGGCTGAGCCTGATCGTGCTGATCCCGCTTGCCGGGCTGTTCGTCCACGCCGGCGGATTGGGGTGGCAGGGACTCTGGAATATCTGGACCGAGCCGCGCGTCCTGGCCGCGCTGAAACTCAGCTTTGGCACCGCGCTGGCGGCGGCGGCGTTCAATGCGGTGATGGGTACCCTGGTGGCGTGGGTGTTTGTGCGCTACCGGTTTGCCGGCAAGCGCATTTTCGACGCGATGATCGATTTGCCGTTCGCCTTGCCGACCGCAGTCGCGGGCATTGCGCTGACGGCCTTGTATGGTCCCTCCGGCTGGATCGGGCGCTGGTTCGAAGCGGCCGGCATCAAGATCGCCTATACGCCGGTGGGCATCACCCTGGCGCTGGTGTTCGTCGGCCTGCCATTCGTGGTGCGGGTGGTGCAGCCGGTGCTGGCCGAGGTGGAACGCGAACTTGAGGAAGCCGCGGCGACGCTAGGCGCCAGTCGCCTGCAAACCATCAGGCGCGTGGTCATGCCCGTGTTGTGGCCGGCGATCCTGGCTGGTTTCGGACTGGCGTTCGCGCGCGGCGTGGGCGAGTACGGATCGGTGATCTTCATCGCCGGCAATATGCCCGGGCTCACCGAAATCGCGCCGTTGCTGATCACCTTCCGGCTCGACGAATACGACTACGCCAGCGCCACCGCCATCGCACTGGCGATGTTGTTGTTGTCGCTGGCGATGCTGCTGGTCATCAACACCGTGCAGTCGAAACTGGCACGTCGGGAGCGTTAGCATGAGCGAAGCCATTTCCGCCGTGATTCCCTTTCCTTCCGAGGCTCCGCTTCTGACCGCCAGCCAGCCCCATCGCCGTGCCGCGATCGATGCCACGACCGAGCCGCGCTGGGTGCAGGTGGCGTTGATTGCGGCTGCGCTGTTATTCCTGGCCGGATTCCTGCTGCTGCCCTTGCTGCTGGTATTCGTCGAGGCATTGGCCAACGGGCTGCCTGCCTTCGTCGCCGCCGTGACCGAGCCCGACGCGCTGGCCGCGATCAGGCTGACCCTGCTGGTAACCCTGATCGTGGTGCCCTTGAATCTTCTGTTCGGCATCGCCGCGGCGTGGGCGGTGAGCAAGCACGAGTTCCGGGGCAAACGGTTGCTGGTCAGCCTGATCGATCTGCCATTCGCCGTGTCGCCGGTGGTGGCGGGTCTGGTATTCGTGCTGATTTTCGGCGCGCAGGGTTGGGCGTGGCCGCTGATCGACGAAGGCTGGCATTTCGCCGTGCCGGTGCTGGGTAGTTTCACTCTCCAATTGCCCAAGATCATCTTCGCCGTGCCGGGCATCGTGCTGGCGACGCTGTTCGTGACCTTCCCCTTCATCGCGCGTGAACTGATGCCATTGATGGAACAGCAAGGCACCGACGAAGAACTCGCCGCGCTCAGCTTGGGCGCGACGGGCTGGCAGACGTTCTGGCGCGTGACCTTGCCCAATATCCGCTGGGCGCTGCTGTATGGCGTGCTGTTGTGCAGTGCGCGGGCGATGGGCGAATTCGGGGCGGTGTCGGTGGTATCCGGGCACATCCGTGGACGCACCAACACGCTGCCGCTGCACGTGGAAGTGCTTTACAACGACATCGGCCAGAACTACGGCGCGGCCTTCGCCGTCGCCTCGCTGCTTGCGGCCAGTGCGCTGGTGACGCTTGTACTCAAGGCTTACCTGGAATGGCGGCACGGCGATTCGCTGGCCGCCAATCATCGACACTGAAGGCGCACCATGACCATTCGAATCGAGAACCTCAGCAAGCGCTTCGGCGATTTCATCGCGCTGGACGACATCAGTCTGGACGTGCGCCAGGGTGAATTGCTCGCATTGCTGGGACCGTCCGGTTCAGGCAAGACCACCCTGCTGCGTGTGATCGCGGGCCTGGAGCATGCGGACAGTGGGCGCGTGCTGCTGGCTGGAGAAGATGCTTCGCATGCCAGCGTGCAGGCGCGCAAGGTCGGCTTCGTGTTCCAGCATTACGCCTTGTTCCGGCACATGAACGTGCGCGAGAACATCGCCTTCGGTTTGCGCGTGCGTCGCGGCGACGCGCGCTGGCCCGATGGGCGCATCCGCGAACGCGTCAGCGAACTGCTTTCACTGGTGCAACTGGATGGGTTGGAGTCGCGTTTCCCCTCGCAGCTCTCCGGCGGCCAGCGCCAGCGCGTCGCGTTGGCGCGCGCACTGGCGATCGAACCGCGCGTGTTGCTACTGGATGAACCCTTCGGCGCACTCGACGCACAGGTGCGTCGCGACCTGCGGCGCTGGCTGCGCGAAATCCACGACCGCACCGGTCTGACGACGGTCTTCGTTACCCACGATCAGGAGGAAGCGCTGGAGCTTGCAGACCGCGTCGCCATTCTCAATCGCGGTCGCATCGAACAACTCGGCAGTCCGGCAGAGACTTACGACCATCCGGCCAGCCCCTTCGTGTATTCGTTCGTCGGCGCAGTGAATCGGTTGCCTGGCCATTGGCAGGACGGGCGACTGCAGGTGGCGGGACTGGAGCTTTCGGCAGCCTCCGCAGCCACAGGGCAGGGTGAGGTGGAGCTGTTCGTTCGTCCCGAACATCTGCAGATCAGTACAGGCGAAGAAGGCTGGCCGGCCACGGTCCTTTCGAGCCAGCGCAGTGGCGCCCGGCAGCGGGTGTGGGCGCGTCTCAGCGGCCATCAGGCCGAGGTGGAAGTAGAGCTTCCCGCTGGAGCAGGCAGGCAAGCGCACGTTCCTGGTGCAGAAATCAGACTGCAACCGACCCATTTTGGGTTGTTTCCCCGGTAAGTACGACGGGAAATGAATGGCGAAAAAATTTTCTGGAAACTTTATGGGTTCTGGGCTTGACGGGCTCGATGGTGCGTCGCAATATCAATTCGGTTAAAAAACCGTGAATCTGCGATTACGAACTCGTTACGATGAGTCGACGCCGCAACCCCAGAGAGCCAAACCAGGAGAACCCGGATGAAGCCATTCAAGCTCAGTATTGCCCTCGCAGCCGTCTTATTGGCCACGCCATTGGTGTCGTTCGCGCAGGACGCCGAAGTGGTGGTCGAAGAGGAAGCTTCCTCGCCGTTCAGCGCGACCTTCGCAGTCACCAACGACTATGTGTTTCGCGGCGTTTCGCAGACCAACGGCGACGTGGCATTCCAGGCAGGGGTGACTTATTCCGCACCCTTCGGCTTGTATGCGGGCGTTTGGGGTTCCAACGTCGATTTCGGTGATCCGGATCCGGCAGCGGGCATTCGAGGCCCCAATTTTGAAGTGGATTACTTCGTTGGCTGGAACACGGATCTGAGCGATACCTGGAACCTGGATCTGGGCGTGACCCGCTATACCTACGAGGACGACAGCCGGTTCTACGGCAACATCAATTCCAACGAATACATCGCCAAGTTGACCTGGAGCGGCCCAGTTACGATTGGCGGCATCCTTGCTTATGCCGATGATTACGGTAATGCCGATATCGAATCGCTTTATACCGGTCTGTCGGCGTCCTACGACATCGGCGACAGCGGGTTCTCGTTGGGTGCCTCCACCGGCTACAACTCGTTCGAATATCCGGACAATGGCGGCCGCTCGGATTACTTCGATGGTTCGGTCACGCTCAGCAAGGGCTTCGGCCCCGCTACGGCCACGGTCGGTTACTACGACACCTTCGGTTCTGACGCCGATGAGCTGAAAGACGGTTCGGACATTTACGATGACCGCATCGCAGTGACGATCACCATCGCAGTGCCGTAATCGCCTGCTGCATTTCGTAACGCAAGAAGGGTGCCGCAAGGCACCCTTCTTTTTTATCTCACGGGAAACTGCCAACTCAGTAGGTCGGGGCCACGCCCCTACACTCGGGAGCCTCTTTATCGCGTCGGCCACGTAGGGCCGACCCACGGCATCAGCCACTCAGTTCCAGCTAAGCACCACCTTGCCCGCCTTGCCCGCTTCCATCAGGTCGAAGCCCTTCTGGAAATCGTCGATGGGCATCTGATGGGTCAGCACCTTGCCCAGCGGGAAGCCGCCCAGTACCAGTTGCGTCATCTTGTACCAGGTCTCGTACATCTTGCGGCCGTAGATACCTTGCACGGTGAGGCCCTTGAAGATGATGCGGTCCCAGTCCACGCCCGCGCCCTTGGGCAGGATGCCGAGCAGCGCGATCTTGCCGCCGTGGTACATGCAGTCCAGCATGTCGTTGAAAGCGGCGGGGTTGCCGCTCATTTCCAGGCCTACGTCGAAGCCTTCCATGTGCAGGTCGGCCATGACGTCCTTCAGCGACTGCTTGGCCACGTTGACCACGCGCGTGGCGCCCATGTCGGCCGCGAGCTTGAGGCGGAAATCGTTGACGTCGGTGACCACGACATTGCGCGCGCCGATGTGTTTGCAGATGCCGGCGGCGATAACGCCGATCGGGCCGGCGCCGGTGATCAGCACGTCCTCGCCGACCACGTCGAATTCCAGCGCGCAGTGCGCGGCATTGCCATAGGGATCGAAGAACGCGGCCAGTTCGCTGGGAATCTGGTCGGGGATCGGCCACAGGTTGCTGGACGGCATCACCATGTATTCGGCGAAGGCGCCGTTGCGGTTCACGCCGATGCCCACCGTATTCGGGCACAGGTGCGGACGCCCGCCGCGGCAGTTGCGGCAATGGCCGCAGACGATGTGGCCCTCGGCCGAAACGCGCTGGCCCACGCTGTAGCCGGTGACCGCCGAACCGAGCTCGGCGATGCGGCCTACGAACTCATGGCCGATGGTCAGGCCGGGCTTGATGGTGCGCTGACTCCACTCGTCCCACAGATAGATGTGCAGGTCGGTGCCGCAGATGGCGGTCTTCTCAAGCTTGATCAGTACTTCGTTGGGGCCGGGCTGGGGCACCGGCACCTGTTCCAGCCAGATGCCTTTGCCGGCTTCGCGCTTGACCAGTGCTTTCATTGTTTGCGCCATGGCGATGCGGGTCCTGCCGGGAAGAGGGCGCGAATTATACGCCGCGTGCCATGACGAGCCATTGCGCACCGTGCCATAAGTCATGGAGCTGTCATGGAGACCGGTCGTTACAATCGGAAGTCCATGATCTGCAAGGAATTCAACGTGCGTCTGAACCCGCTCGCTCTATCGCTCGCCGCCGCATTCGCGGCCCAGACGGGCGTTGCCAGTGCCGCCGAAGGCATGTGGGTGCCGCAGCAATTGCCGGAGATTTCCGGGCCCCTGAAGAAGGCCGGCCTCAAGCTGAGTGCCAAACAGCTGGCCGATCTGAGCGGCGACCCGATGGGCGCCGTTGTGGCGCTCGGCGGCTGCACCGCCAGCTTCGTGTCGCCCAATGGACTGGTGGTCACCAATCACCATTGCGCCTATGGCGCCATACAGCTTAACTCCACGGCCGAGAAGAACCTGATCAAGCAGGGCTTCAATCCGGCCACGAGCGCCGATGAAGTCAGCGCGGGTCCCAATGCGCGCATCTATGTGCTGGACTCGATCAAGGACGTCACCGCCGAAGCCAAGGCAGCCATCGTCTCGGCCGGCGACGACGCCCTGGCGCGCACGCGGGCGCTGGAGGACTTCGACAAGAAGCTCGTGGCCGAATGCGAAAGCGAAGCCGGCTTCCGTTGCCGCCTCTTCAGTTTTTCAGGTGGAAACACCTATCGCCTGTTCCGCAATCTGGAAATCCGCGACGTACGCCTGGCCTATGCGCCGCCGAGTGGCGTGGGCAAGTACGGCGGCGACATCGACAACTGGATGTGGCCGCGCCATACCGGCGACTTCGCGTTCTATCGCGCTTATGTTGGCAAGGATGGCAAGCCTGCGGCATTCGCCGCCGACAACGTCCCGTACCGGCCGAAGCACTGGTTGAAGTTCGCCGACAAGCCGCTGGGTTCCGGGGATTTCGTGATGGTCGCCGGGTATCCGGGTTCGACCAATCGCTATGCGCTGGCCAGCGAATTCGACAGCACCGCCGACTGGACGTATCCGACCATCGGCAAGCACTACAGGAATCTGATCGCGCTGGTTGAGGCGGCGGGCAAGAATAACCCGGACATCAAGGTCAAATACGCCAGCACCATGGCCAGCTGGAACAACACCAGCAAGAACTACGAAGGTCAGTTGGCCGGTTTCCAGCGTATCGACGCGGCAGGCACCAAGCATGCCGATGAAGCGAAGGTGTTGGCCTGGCTGCGCAGTCGCGGCACCCAGGGCGAGGCGGCATTGGCGGCGCATCAGCAGCTGATCGAGCTGGGGGAAATCTCCAAGACCACGCGCGAACGCGATTTCGTCGTGGGCCAGCTCAATGGCACAGCGATGCTGGGTGCTGCGATCCAGGCGTACCGGTTGTCGATAGAGCGGGAAAAACCCGATGCCGAGCGTCAGTCCGGTTACCAGCAGCGCGACCTGCCGACCATCGAAGGCGCGCAGAAGCAGCTTGAGCGTCGCTATGTGCCGGCAATGGATCGCCAACTGCAGCAATACTGGTTGCAGCAGTACGTGCAGTTGCCTTCAGCGCAGCGATTGGCGTCAATCGACAAGTTTCTGGTCGGCAACAAGGAGCAGAACCTTACCCGCGCCCTGGATCGCCTGGCCAAGACCGGCCTGGCCGACACAGAGGCGCGGTTGAAGTGGCTGAAGGCTGATCGCAAGGCATTCGAGTCCAGCAACGATCCCGCCATCCAATATGCCGTAGCGGTGATGCCGTCACTGCTCGAGCTGGAGGAGCAGCGCAAGACGCTTGCGGGTGAAGCGCTGCTGGCGCGTCCGGTGTATCTGCAGGCCGTAGCCGATTACCGGAAGAGCCAGGGCGCGTTCGTCTATCCGGACGCCAACCTGTCGCTGCGCATCACCTTCGGCAATGTCGTCGGCTACCAGCCCAAGGATGGCGTGGAGTACACGCCCTTCACCACAGTCGAAGGTGTGGCGGCCAAAGCGACCGGCGTGGAGCCCTTCGACGCCCCGCAGGCCTTGCTCGATGCGGTCAAGGCCAAGCGCTATGGCGGCCTGGAAGACAAGCGCCTGGGCACGTTGCCGGTGAACTACCTGTCGAACCTGGACATCACCGGCGGCAACTCCGGTTCGCCGGTGCTGGATGCGCACGGCAAGCTGGTCGGTCTGGCATTCGACGGCAACTGGGAATCCGTGAGCTCCAACTGGGTGTTCGATCCGAAGATGACGCGCATGATCTCCGTCGATGGACGCTACCTGCGGTGGATCATGCAGGAGGTCTATCCGGCACCCCGGCTGCTCAAGGAAATGGGGGTGGCCCGGTAAACGCAGGTCGGCCCCACGCGACCGACCCGCGAGCTGTCTGTCCAGAGGTCGGGCGTCGGGGGCGTAACCCCGACCTACGATGCAGCAGCTGATTGCCTCTTTAGCTTGGGGCGCCGGCCCTGCTGGCTGCCGACGTGTTTGGGCGGGCTAGTCGCGGCACAGGGGCGGTATCATTCGCTCCCGCCTCGCTCTGGCCCGCCAGACGACCGGTCATCCTCCACACCGGATCCACTTCTACATGCGTATCCTGCTTGCCCGTCATGGCGAAACGCCATGGAATGCCGAAGGCCGTTATCAGGGCCAGATCGATATCCCGCTTTCGCCGACAGGCGAGTCCCAGGCGACGGCGCTCGGTGAGCGTTTGTCGAACATGGACATCACCCGCGCGGTGGCCTCGCCGCTGTCGCGTGCGCGTCGTACCGCCGAGCTGGCCCTGGGCGAAGCGCGGTCGGCCATGCTGACCCTCGACGCCGACCTGCAGGAAATCGCGCACGGCGAATGGGAAGGCCTGTTGGCCAGCGAAATCAACGACAAGGATCCCGCACGCCTGCGCGCCTGGCGCGAGGAACCGGAAACCGTGCTGATGCCCGGCGGAGAATCGCTGCGTCAGGTGCTGGACCGCTCCTGGCAGGGTCTGGCCCGTGCCGCCGACGGACTGGGGCAGGGCGACACGCTGCTGGTCGTGGCCCATGACGCGGTCAATCGCGTGATCCTGTGCCGCATCCTCGGTCTGCCGCTGTCCAAGCTATGGAGCTTCCGCCAGGCGCCGACCACGCTCAATCTGCTGGAAGGCCCCGACGTGGATCATCTGGAAATCGTGCGGCTCAACGATTGCGCGCATCACACGCCGTTCTTCGGCGAAGCGGTGCATCGGGCGCTCTGACGCCGTGACACGCACGCTGCCGGAGTGGCTCGATTACATCGAGCAGCAGCACCCGAACTCGATCGAGCTCGGGCTGGAACGGACCCGCGAGGTCGCACGACGCCTGTCGCTAGCCAAACCTGCGGCGCAGGTCATCACTGTTGGCGGCACCAATGGCAAGGGCTCCACGGTGGCTTTTATCGAAGCCATCGCGCGTGCGGCAGGATTGAAGGTTGGTACCTACACTTCGCCGCATCTGGTGCGTTACAACGAGCGCGTTCGAATCGGTGGGGGTGATGCCAGCGATGACGCCCTGATCGCAGCATTCGAGATGGTTGAGGCCGCGCGTTGTTCCCTTCTCCCTCCGGGTGAAGGTGGCGCGAAGCGCCGGATGAGGGCGGGAGAATTCCAACCCACGGAAACGGCATCGCAAGCGGAAAGTCCACTCCCTCATCCGCCCTCCGGGCACCTTCTCCCAAAGGGAGAAGGAAACAGCATTCCGCTCACCTATTTCGAATTCGGAACGCTAGCTGCCCTCTGGCTATTCCAGCAATCCAACTTGGACCTGGTAGTCCTGGAAGTCGGACTCGGCGGCCGCCTGGATGCCGTCAACATCGTAGACCCCGATGTAGCCGTCATCACCACCGTCGACATCGACCACGTCGACTGGCTGGGCAACGACCGCGAAAGCATCGGCGTCGAGAAAGCCGGCATTGCCCGTGCATGGAAACCACTGGTGCTGGGCGAGATCGATTCGCCTGCCAGCGTGCTGCGCCATGCTTACGCCATCGGCGCCAATGCGATTCGCGCAGGCAGCGACTTCTTCCACGAATCCCTGGATGAAACCCACTGGCGCTGGCGCGACCCGGGTTTCGAGATCGAGCTTCCCAATCCATTGCTCGCTGCACCTGTGCAACGCGCCAACGCGGCCACGGCCATCGCCGCACTGCGCGCGCTGGATGTCGAGATTCCGCGTCATGCCTTTGTCCAGGGCGTCGCTACGGCGAAGCTGGCTGGACGCCTGCAACGCTTCGACCTGAAGGGAATTCCGGTCATCGTAGACGTGGGCCACAACCCGCAGGCAGCACGGGAATTGGCGGCCTGGTTGCGTGCCGAACCCGTGCAGGGCCAGACGCTCGCCGTATTCGCGGCGCTGGCCGACAAGGATGTGGAAGGGGTCGCCGACGGGCTCGCAGGCGAGGTCTCGCGCTGGTTCCTCGCGGGTCTGGACGGGCCGGGTGCGCGCGGGCAGTCCGTCGATGCGCTCGCCGGCAAATTGTCCTCATCGCCAGCAGCAAGTGGATCGCGTCATGCCAGCGTGCGGGAGGCGTTGGAAGCCGCACGCCTAGACGCCCAAGCCGACGACCGCATTCTCGTATTCGGTTCGTTCCACACCGTCGCCGAGGCGCTGGCGATCCTGCATTCAGGTCAATGACGGGGAAGCGGATTCATCGCGCCGTATAATTCGCGCGGCATTCCCGCCGCGTCGTTTCTGCGAGCCCGTATGGATACCGCACTCAAGCAACGCCTGATCGGCGCCGTGGTTCTGGTAGCACTGGCAGTGATCTTCCTGCCCATGCTGATCAAGGGCCCCGCACCGGACAGCGGCGTCTCCGATGTTCCGCTTGACGTGCCCGCAACGCCGGGCGGCCAGTACGAAACCCGTGAACTGCCATTGGTAACGCCGGGCAACGCGCCCGATGGCGGCGTGGTCGGCCTGGGCAACGGCAACACACCCGCAGCACCAGCAAGCAGTGAAGCGATTCCCCTGGGCGCGACCGCCGCCGCCGCTGACGGCATGCTTCCGGCAGGGACCGCAGGCGGCAACTATGCGGTGAATTTCGGCGCGTATGCCACGCCGGCCGATGCCGATGCGGTGATCGCCAGGTTGAAGCAGGCCGCCCTGTCGTCCTTCCGCGAGCCGGCCACCATCAATGGCCGCAGCGCCTATCGCGTACGCATCGGCCCTTATGTCGAACGCGCCGACGCCGAAGCGGCGCGACTGCAGGCCGCGCAGGTTCGCAGCGACGTGAAGGCCCAGGTCGTGACCCTGGATGCGCCGGCAACCTCAACTGCGGCGACGCCTGCTCCAGCGCCCGCCGCGCCGTCGGCCTCCGTGGCTCAGCCCGCTGCGACTGCCGCACCCGTGGCGACTCAGGCATTGCCGCCCGAAGCACCGAAGCCCGTCGCGACCCCCGCCTCCAAACCGGCCGAAGTCGCACCGAAACCCGCAACCACCACGCCCAAGCCCGCAGTCGTCGCTGCGAAGCCCGTAGAGGCCCCCAAGCCCGCCGCCGCCGGCGTCGGTTTCGCCGTCCAGTTGGGCGCTTTCTCCAAGGCCTCCGATGCCAATGCCATGCGCGACAAGCTGCGCGCGGGTGGCTTCAGCGCGTTCGTGGAGCAGGTAAAGACCGACAAGGGCACCTTGAACCGCGTTCGTGTGGGCCCGGTGGCCAGTCGTGCCGACGCCGATCGCCTCAAGGCGCAGGTGGCTTCCAAGGTCGGAATCGACGGCATGGTGCGTCCGCATCCGTAACCGGTTGAGGCCGAAACGGACGCCGGACATGGAGTGCCGACACCCCGGGATCGAATGGTGCGGCTGGCAACAAGCCAGCCGTGAAGGAAGCGTCCGATGATCGACCTAGTGCTGTTGATCATCATCGGCGGTTCCATTCTCCTGGGACTGCTGCGCGGCCTGGTCGGCACGCTGGTGTCGACCGTCGCCTGGTTGCTGGCGGGCTGGGTGACGTTCCAGTTCGGCCGTGAGCTCGCTTTCTGGCTGTCCGACGACGGCACGCCGACCATGACTGAACTCTTCGGCGGCTACGCGCTCAGCTTCGTGAGCGTGATGGTGGTGGTCACCCTGATTGGCGCGCTGATCAAGTCCATGGTGCAGTCGGTGGGCCTGTCGGGCCTGGACCGCCTGCTGGGCGCCGGCCTGGGACTGCTGCGGGGGGCGTTCCTGGCCTGCCTGCTGGTCCTGTTGCTGGGCTTCACACCCTTGCCGCGCGAGCCGTCCTGGCAACAATCGGTGGTGCTTCCCGTACTGATGCCGGGCGCGAATTGGATGCGCGCCAAATTGCCGGACTGGTCCGTTCCGGAAATGGATTTTCGCAAGCGACTCGTCCCGGGCGATAATGGCGCCCCGGAGTCAGTATCCGGCGTCTTGATGGACGGTGTCGTCCAGCAAGTCATCGACAAGGCCAAAGGTGGCCTGTCGCAGCGGCAGGTGGTGGGAAGCGTCCCGGCAGGCAAGGACCCGGCGAACCTCGAGGCCGGCGGGCAGGACCCCGCAAACATCGAAACGGCCATCGGAGCGGACGGGCAGGACCCGGCGCGCGATCCGGCCGATATCGAATCATCCAGGCATCCCAACGGCCAGTAACGGCCCCATTCGCAATCAGCAAGCGGAGTACGCGAACCATGTGCGGCATCGTCGGAATCGTCGGCAACCAGAACGTAGCGGGACAGCTCTACGACGGATTGACCGTCCTGCAGCACCGCGGTCAGGATGCGGCCGGCATCGCCACCGCCGACGGCACCCGCCTGCGCGTGCACAAGGACAACGGACTGGTGCGTGATGTCTTCAACCCGAAGGCGATGAGCACTCTGGAAGGACGCGTGGGCATCGCCCATTGCCGCTATCCGACGGCGGGCTCCGAAGGCCTGGACGAAGCGCAACCGTTCTACGTCAATTCTCCCTACGGCATCGCCCTGGCGCACAACGGCAACCTGATCAATACCGATGCGCTGCGCCAGGACGTGTTCGCCGAAGACCGCCGCAATATCAACACCGATTCGGACAGCGAAGTGCTGTTGAACGTGTTCGCGCACGAACTCGACCGCCAGCGCACGTTGTCGCCGGAAACCGCCATCCGCGCCGTCGCCGGCGTGCATCGCCGGGTGAAGGGCGGCTATGCGGTGGTCAGTGTGGTGCTGGGCCTGGGCCTGGTGGCGTTCCGCGACCCGCACGGCATCCGTCCGCTTGTGCTGGGCAAGCGCCAACACAACGAGGGCACCGAATATATCGTCGCCTCGGAATCGGCCGCGCTCGACATCCTCGGTTTCCAGCGCGTGCGCGACGTGCAACCCGGCGAAGCGATCGTCATCACCGCACGCGGCGAGCTGTTCTCCGAAATCTGCGCCGAGCCGCAGGAGCATGCGCCCTGCATTTTCGAATACGTGTACTTCGCGCGCCCGGACTCGATGATCGACAACGTTTCGGTGCACAAGGCGCGCATGCGCATGGGCGTGAAGCTGGGCGAGAAGATCCTGCGCCTGCGTCCGGACCACGACATCGACACCATCATCCCGATTCCCGACACCTCGCGCGACGCGGCGCTGGAAATCTCCAACGTGCTGGGGGTGAAGTACCGCGAGGGCTTCATCAAGAACCGCTATGTGGGCCGCACCTTCATCATGCCGGGGCAGGGCGAGCGTGTGAAATCCGTGCGCCGCAAACTGAATCCGATTCCGTTGGAATTCCGCAACCGCGTGGTGCTGCTGGTGGACGATTCCATCGTGCGCGGGACCACCAGCCAGCAGATCGTGCAGATGGCGCGCGATGCGGGCGCACGCAAGGTCTATCTGGCCTCGGCCGCGCCGCCGGTACGCTTCCCCAATATCTACGGCATCGACATGCCGGCTGCGGACGAACTGGTCGCCAATGATCGCAGCATCGAAGACATCGAGAAATTCCTGGGTTGCGACTGGCTGATCTACCAGGACCTGGAAGATCTGGAAGCCTCGGTGCGCGAAGGCAATCTCGATTTGCAGCGCTTCGATTCCTCCTGCTTCAACGGCGAATATGTGACCGGCATCGAGCCGGGTTATTTCGAGCGGATCGAGTCGCTGCGTTCGGATGAGGCGAAACGGAAACGTCGGGTGTCGTGATTCTTATATCCACTCCGTCGTCATCCCAGCGAACGCTGGGATCCATTTTGCTTTTGCTCTTGAATGGCGGAGAGCAAAAGCAACGGCAAGATCAAGATGGATCCCAGCGTTCGCTGGGATGACGATTCGTTTTCCATGTCTTTTTCACTCTTCGACGCCGCGCGCGCCTGCCTTGACGCCGCCTCGCCAGACGACAAGGTTACGTTGACCCAGGCGTACGCAGCCGCATTCGCGCGCGGCGAACTGTCGCCAGATGCCGACGCGCCGCCACCGCAAGCCATCCGCATGCCAGGCCGCCCGGTGCGACCGAGACTGGTGCCCGCGCGCGATCTGCCGCAGCGTGGGATCGGCAGCGCCGAAGGCCGTGCGGCTTTCATCCATGCGATCGCGCATATCGAATTCAACGCGATCGATCTGGCCTGGGATGCGGTGTATCGCTTTCGCGGATTGCCAGCGAAGTTCTATGAAGACTGGGTGTCGGTGGCCAACGACGAATCCCGGCATTTCGTGCTGCTGCGGGATCGGCTGCGCGTACTCGGCCACGAGTATGGCGACTTCGACGCGCACAACGGCCTGTGGGAAATGGCCGAGAAAACCGCGCACGACGGACTGGCGCGGATGGCGTTGGTGCCGCGCGTGCTGGAAGCGCGCGGACTGGACGTGACGCCCGGCATGATCGCCAAGCTGCGCAACCTGGGCGACAGGGAAAGCGTGGAAATCCTGGAACTGATCCTGAGCGAGGAAGTCGCACATGTCGCCGCCGGCTCGCACTGGTATCGCTGGTATTGCGAGCGCGTCGGCGTTGAGCCGCGTTCCACCTTCCGCGAGCTGCTGGCCAAATACGCTGGCCCGGTCCTACGTGGCCCCTTCAACCACCAGGCACGCCTGCAAGCCGGTTTCGATGCAGAGGAAATCGCTGCGCTGGAACAGCTGGCGCCCTGAATTTCGTAAGCCTTGGGACCTGTAGGAGCGACGCAAGTCGCGAAGCGATCGCGTAGTCGATGCATTGTCTAAGGAGAAAAGCGGATAAACCGGATGTCATCCCGAGCGTAGCGAGGGATCTGCTGTTTGGCGGGTAAAAGCAGATCCCTCGCTACGCTCGGGATGACAAAGCCTTTTAATTCTTGCGATGAATCGCCAGCTTCCCCAGCGCCCACAAGGCGGTGGCGCGTTGGCGGAACGGCGCCAGCGCATCGTGCATCACCATGTCCAGCTCGGTCAGTTTCGCCTTGGCGCCGTCCATGCCCATCAGCGCCGGGTAAGTGGACTTGGCCTGCGCCGCATCCTTGCCGGCGGTTTTTCCCAACTGCTCGGAATCCGATTCCACATCCAGGATGTCGTCGCGTACCTGGAACGCCAGCCCCAACGCATCGGCAAAGGTGTCCAGCAATTTCAGCGTGCCTTCGTCGATGCTGCCGCCCATCGCGCCCATGCGCACGGAAGCGCGGATCAGCGCGCCGGTCTTGAGCCGATGCATGCGTTCCAGGTCGGCCAGGGTCAGCGACTGACCGGTCGCGGCCATGTCCAGGGCCTGGCCACCGCACATGCCGGCGGCACCGGTGGCCACGCTCAGAGTGCGCAGCCAGGCCACGCGCAGTTCCGATGCCACGGGCGCTTCGGCCAGAATCTCGAAGGCCAGCGACTGCAGGGCATCGCCGGCCAGGATTGCGGTGGCTTCATCGAAGGCGACATGCACCGTCGGCCGTCCGCGCCGCAGGGCGTCGTCGTCCATGGCCGGCAGATCGTCGTGGACCAGCGAGTAAGCGTGGATCAGTTCGACCGCAGCGGCGGGCGCGTCCAGCCAACGCTCATCTGTGTCGAACAGCTGTCCGGCGGCATAGACCAGCAAGGGGCGAATGCGTTTGCCTCCGCCCAGCACGGCGTGGCGCATGGCGCCATGCAGGCGCTTCGGTGGCAGCGACTCGTCCGGCAGCGCATGCCCGAGTGCGGTTTCGACACGTTGCGCCCAGCGCAGGAACGGGGCGTCAGTTGGCATCGGGCAATGGGGCGAAGGGTTCAGCGGTGCCAGGCTGTTCCGGATCGCTGAGCAGGCGGACACGCAGTTCAGCCTGTTCCAGTGCTGTCTGGCAGCGGCGGTACAGGCCCACGCCGCGTTCGTAGGCGGCCAGCGATTCTTCCAGGCTCATTTCGCCCAGTTCCATTTTCTCGACCAGCAGTTCCAGCTCGTCCAGCGACTGCTCGAAATGAGCGACGGGAGAGGCTTCGGTGGGGGATTTCCGTGGCATGGGGGGAGTGTGGGGATGCAGCGGGAATAGGTCAATCCAATCCCTGCATGCCGCCAGCTTTCACACAGCCCGTCTTCACACGGCCCGTTCCCAGCAGAGGCGGGCGCCGGCCGCGCGCAGCCACATGTCGAAATCTGCGGCATAGGCCAGATCGGCCACGGCCACCAGTTGGCCCGTCCCATCGGCCAACAGCGGCAATGCCTCGCGCTCCCAGGGCGGCATGCCCAGGTCCTGCAGCACGTTCTTGAGCGCGTGCGAATGCGTGCGCCCCGGCAGGGTGATGCGTTCGCCGCCCCTGCGGGCCGAGACGTGCACGGCGGCAGGAAATGAACTTGCGCCCTGCAGCAGCAACCGATCGCCGCCGGGAAGCGGCAGCGGTGCGCGTCCGTCCCAGTGTGCCTGCCAGTCGCGTGGCAGCGGTTCGCGCGCGCGCTGCACATGCAGCAGGTCGCGCCAGCGTTCGATGACGATGCCGCGCCAGACGAAACGCGCCCGCGCATCGGCGCGCGCGGTCAGCAGATCCGATTCGATCTGCGCTACACCCTCACCCGGCAACGGCGGGAAACCCATCGCTTCCACCCAGCGACGCAGTACCCGCGCGCGCCGCGCCGTGGGCAACTGGAGCAGCGCACTGGCCGACAGCGCGGTCGGGTCCAGCGTGCGGGCCATCGCTAGCGCCAAGGCATCTTCGCGATCCAATAGTTCAACGGCATCGGCACTGAGCACGGCGCTGCGTGCGAACGCGGCATCCAGCTGAGGCCAGCGCTCGCGCAGCAATGGAAGGACGCGTTGCCGCAGGAAATTGCGGTCATGGTGCAGGTCGTCGTTGCTGGGGTCTTCCAGCCACGTCAATTCGTGCGCTTGCGCATAGGCCAGCAGCTCGCTGCGCGAGGTGTCCAGCAGTGGCCGCCAGTGCCGTCCGTTCGCGAAGCTCCGCCACGGGCGCATTGCTGCCAGGCCATCGGGTCCGGAGCCACGCAAGGCGCGCAACAGGAAGGTCTCCGCCTGGTCATCGCGATGATGCGCGGTCACCAGCACTTCACCTGCGTCCAGCACGCCTGCGAACGCCGCGTAACGCGCCTTGCGCGCGGCCGCTTCCAGTCCTTCGCCGCTGTTCCGATCCACATGCACTTCGATGACCTGCAGTCCGATATCCAGCGATTCGCACAACGCGCGGCAGTGGCTGGCCCAGTCGGTTGCGGAAGATTGCAGGCCATGATGCACATGCATCGCACGCAATCCGTTCGCGCGGATTTCCGGGTCGCGCGACAGAGCGTGCAGCAACACGGTGGAATCCAGTCCGCCGCTCAGCCCCACCAGCAGCGGGGCGGCGGCCGGCAAGCGCAAGGCTCGGTGCAGGGTAGTGGGGTCACGGAAGGTCATTAGCGCAATGCTAGCGGTTGCGCGAATGGCATGCATCGATCCATCGACGCGCGCATGACAGCGCTGCGCATGCGGTTACATTGCACGCTCTTTTCGCAGAGATGTCGCCATGACCTTGTTCGAGCCTTTTCCGCAGCGTTCGCTGGTGTTGCGCAACCGCATCGCGGTCTCGCCCATGTGCCAGTACTCGCTGCCCGACGGCGTTCCCGGCGACTGGCATCTGGTGCATCTGGGCAGCCGCGCGGTCGGCGGCGCCTCGCTGGTGATTACCGAGGCGGCAGCAGTTTCCGCAGAGGGCCGTATTTCGCCCGCCGACGCCGGCCTGTGGAACGATGCGCAGGCCCAGGCTTGGAGCCGCATCACCGCCTTCATCCGCGCGCACGGCGCTGTCGCCGGCACGCAGCTTGCGCATGCGGGCCGCAAGGCCAGCACAGCCGAACCGTGGAATGGCGGCACGGCCGTCTCAGTCAAGGACGGCGGCTGGGTGCCCGTTGCGCCGTCGGCCTTGGCCTTCAATGCCGACTACCCGTTTCCCGAAGCGCTCGATGAGACCGGCATCGCCAAGGTGATCGCGGACTTCCGCGCCGCCGCGGTGCGCTCGCTCGAAGCGGGGTTCGAATTGATCGAGCTGCATGCCGCGCATGGTTATCTGCTGCATCAGTTCCTGTCGCCGTTGTCCAACCTGCGCACCGATCGCTGGGGCGGCAGCTTCGACAACCGGGTGCGCCTGGTGCGCGAAGTCCTGGCTGCAGTGCGCGAGGTCTGGCCGGAACGGCTGCCTTTGTGGCTGCGCATCTCGGCCACCGACTGGGCCGAAGGCGGCTGGGATATTGAACAGAGCATCGAACTGGCCCGCAGCGTGCGGGAACTGGGCATCGACCTGATCGATGTTTCCAGTGGCGGTCTAGTGCCTGGAGTAAAGATTCCGGTCGGCCCGGGTTACCAAGTGGATTTCGCGGCGCGCATTCGCAAGGAAGCCGGCATCGCGACCGGTGCGGTAGGACTGATCACCGAACCAGCTCAGGCCGAGAAGATTATCGCCAGCGGACAAGCCGATGTGGTGTTGCTGGCACGCGAGGAATTGCGCGATCCGTATTGGCCGCGTCGTGCGGCGAAGGATTTGGGCGTGGAGATAGAAGTGCCGCTGCAGTACCAGCGCGCCTGGTGATGACAGCTCACTGCGGCACACATGCCCAATCAAATTTCGCCGGATGACGACTTTTTATATTGCTGCCAGCTCACGTTTGGCGGCATCGATCCATTCCCGTTGCTCGCGCTGATAGTACTTGGGTGAGGCGGCCGAACGAGTCAGGATTTCGTTGAAAACTTCCTTTGCCTTGCGCGTGTCGCCGCTGCGGACCAATAACCGCCCGTAACGCATTCGTGCTTCCTCGCCCGGATATCCTTGCACCACGTTTTCGTATTCGTGCAGCGCTATTGGCAGGTCTCCGATAGCTTCAACCGAGCGGGCATAGAGTAAATGCCCGTCCTTTGAGCGGAAATCGGGATTGGCCGCAATCAACCGGTCCAAAGTCTCGCGCGCCTGCTGAGGCTGGTTGAGGCCGAATTGGGCCTGGGCCAGTCCCAGCATCAGATGCGGATCGGTTTCGTACAGGCCCTTCAATGCGCCGCTGTAGAGTTCGGACGCTTGCTGGAAATCGCCGCTGCGCAGGCTTTCGTCGGCCAGTCGCCGACGGTTGGTCTGTGTATCGGAGAGGCCGAACTGGCGGCTTGCGTCGCGCTTCTCCCTTTCCGGATCAATGCGTTCCTTTACCTTCCGCACCACGCGCCGCGCGCCCGGATCGTTGCGCATGCCTGGAAGTATTTCGGCGATGAAGTAGATCGCCACTGCAATGTAGGAAAACGCCAGCAGGATGAAGATCCAGTACATCGGCCGACCAGTGCGGACCACGTGTATGCAACAGCCGATTTGCAGGACGATGGAGAGGAGAATGATGGGGCTCATGCTTTTTCGTCAGGTACAGGAGGTTATAGGCAGGGACCGGACTGCTACCGGTTTTTCGCCGACAGGAAACCCATCAACGCTACAGACAATGCAATTGGCAGAGCGTCCATTTCGCCCATGTCGCCATCCTCGGGTACAGCTTCAAGCGGCTTCGTAGGCGCCGTAGCTGCGCAGGCGCTGATAGCGTTGTTGCAGAAGCTGTTCCACCGGTAGCTGCTCCAGCGCATCCAGCTCATTGAGCAAAACGGCCTTCAGGCGCGTGGCCATCTGCCGCGGATTGCGATGGGCGCCGCCGATGGGTTCGCGGACCACCTTGTCCACCAGGCCCAGCGAGAGCAGGCGCTTGGCGGTGATGCCGAGTTGTTCAGCCGCGTCCTTGGCCTTGTCGGCCGATTTCCACAGGATCGAGGCGCAGCCCTCGGGCGAGATCACCGAATAGGTACCGTATTCCAGCATCAGCGTGCGGTCGCCGACGCCGATGGCCAGTGCGCCGCCGGAGCCGCCTTCGCCGATCACCGTGCAAATGATGGGCACCTTCAGTTCGGCCATTTCCATCAGATTGCGGGCGATGGCTTCGGACTGGCCGCGTTCTTCCGCGCCCACGCCCGGGTAGGCGCCGGGGGTATCGATGAAAGTCAGCAGCGGCAGTTTGAAGCGCTCGGCCAGTCTCATCAGGCGCAGCGCCTTGCGGTAGCCCTCGGGGCGCGGCATGCCGAAGTTGCGGGCGATCTTGCTCTTGGTGTCGCGGCCCTTCTGGTGGCCAATGATGACCACGCTGCGCCCGTCGATGCGGCCCAGGCCGCCGACGATCGCGGCATCGTCGGCGTAAGCACGGTCGCCGGCCAGCTCCTGGAACTCGTCGCAGAACACGCGGATGTAGTCCAGCGTATAGGGCCGGGCCGGATGCCGGGCCAGCTGCGAGACCTGCCAGGGAGTCAGGTCGCGGAAGATCTGCGCGGTGCGGACCCGCAGCTTGTCCTGCAGGGCGTGCACTTCGGCGTCGATATTGACGGCCGGGCCGGTGCTGGCGCTGCGCAGGTCCTGGATCTTGGATTCCAGGTCGGCGATGGGCTGTTCGAAATCCAGGTAATTCGGGTTCATTTATGGACTGCGGACCGGAAAGGAGGGGAGTTTAGCCGAAGCGGGGCGCGGGACCCGTACGGGTGGGTAGGGGGCGGCTTTCCTTCTACCCTTGGGAGAAGGTGGCGCGTAGCGCCGGATGAGGGCGTGGGGTTTCAGATGGATCGACGATTGTCCTAGGTCGGGATTCTCATGCCCTCATCCGCCCTTCGGGCACCTTCTCCCGATGGGAGAAGGAAGGGCTCAATTCGCCCAGGGCCTTGAGATCGCCACTTTGACCGTCCGCACCCCTGGCTGCGCGCGCAAGGCGTCCAGCAGCTCGGTGTCCACGCGTACCGACTTGGGGCCGTTCAAGTCCAGTACGCCGGCCACGTTGCGCTCGCCGGACTTGAGCAGCAGGTCCAGGCGCAGGGGGGTGGCACCGGGACGATGCTTGGCCAATAGGGCATCGATGCGGTCCCAGACGCCCGGTATGCGCATGTCCAGACGCAGCGACAGGCGCTGGGCGTGGCTGCCGCAGAGCTGCGCGTAGTCCCAGCACTGGCGCACGCGCAGGCTGAAGCCGCCGCTGAACTCGTCCTCGCGCAGCCCGCCCTGCACGATGAGGATACGGTCGCGCGTCAGCAAGGGCGCTAGCTGCGTATAGGCCTCGGCGAACACGCTGCACTCGATGCGCCCGCGGCCGTCCTCCAGTTGCACGAACATCTGGCTATCACCCTTCTTGCGCAGCGCCACCACCTGGCCGGCGATGACCACGCCCACCTCCGGGCGCCAGCCCTTCTTCTCGGACTGCGACGCGCCGCTCCACAGCTTGTCCAGTTCGCCCAGATCTGTGCCGACCAGCGCACGCAGGTCATCGCGATACGGATCCAGCGGATGTCCGCTGAGATAGTGGCCCAGGGTTTCGCGCTCACCGGCCAGCTTCTGCGACAGCGGCCATTCGTCCACTTCGGTCAGGTGCACTTCCAGCGCGGGCGCCGCGTCGCCGCCGCCGAACAACGACACCTGGCCGGCGTCGCGTTCCCTGGCCAGCTGATCGGTGGCCTTCACCACTTCGGGCAACTGCAACATCAGAGACGCGCGGTTCTTGCCCAACGCATCCAGCGCGCCGGCATTGACCAGGGCTTCCAGCGCGCGACGATTCAACTTTGAAGAATCCACCCGCTTGCAGAAATCCAGCAGATCGCGGAACGGTCCGCCGTTCGCGCGTTCGATGGAAATCGCCTCGCAGGCGCCGCGGCCCACGCCTTTGATCGCGCCCAGGCCGTAGCGCACGGTGCGCGCATCGGTGGCGACGAACATGTACTCCGAGGCATCGACTTCCGGCGGCAGCACTTCGAGCTTGAGCATGCGGCATTCGTCGAGGAAGCCGACCACCTTGTCGGTGTTGTCCATGTCCGAGGACAGCACTGCGGCCATGAACTCGGCCGGGTAATGCGTCTTCAGCCACGCGGTCTGGTAGGACACCAGCGCGTAGGCGGCGGCGTGCGATTTGTTGAAGCCGTAGCCGGCGAATTTTTCCATCAGGTCGAAGATGGAATCGGCCTTGCGCGCGTCGATCGCGTTCTTGCCGGCGCCTTCGCGGAAGATCTCGCGATGCTTGGCCATCTCGGCCGGGTTCTTCTTGCCCATGGCCCGGCGCAGCAGGTCGGCGCCGCCCAGCGAATAGCCGCCGACGATCTGCGCCATCTGCATGACCTGTTCCTGGTACACCATGATGCCGTAGGTGTCGCGCAGCACCGGCTCCACGCGCACATCCGGATACTCCACCGGCTCGCGCCCGTGCTTGCGCTCGATGAAGGACGGAATCAGATCCATCGGGCCTGGACGGTACAGCGATACCAGGGCGATGAGGTCTTCGAAGCGGTCGGGTTTGGCACGCTTGAGCAGCTCGCGCATGCCGCGCGATTCGAACTGGAACACCGCGCCGGTATCGCCGGTGGAGAACACGCGCTCGTAGGTGGCCGCATCGTCCAGCGGTAGCACGGCGATATCCATCGGCGCTTCGCCGCGGGATTCGCGGCGCACGTTGATGGCCTTGACTGCCCAGTCGATGATGGTGAGCGTGCGCAGGCCCAGGAAGTCGAACTTCACCAGGCCCACCGCTTCCACGTCATCCTTGTCGAACTGGGTCACCGGCGATTTGCCGCGGCCTTCGCTGTCGTGTTCGGCGAACAGCGGGCAGAAATCCGACAGCGGCGAGGGCGCGATCACCACGCCGCCAGCGTGCTTGCCGGCGTTGCGGGTCAGGTCTTCCAGCTGCCGCGCCAGATCCATCAGGTCGCGCACGTCGTCTTCGTCGCGATAACGGTCGATCAGTTCCTGCGACACCATGCTGCTGTCGCCTTCGCCCATCGCATCTTTCAGGGTCACGCCCAGAATGTTGGGAATGAGCTTGGCGATGCCATCGACCAGGCCATAGGGAAAGCCCAGCACGCGGCCGGTGTCGCGGACCACGGCCTTGGCCGCCATGGTGCCGTAGGTGATGATCTGGCTGACCCGGTCGCGGCCGTATTTGCGCGCGACGTAATCGATCACCTCGTCGCGCCGGTCCATGCAGAAGTCGATGTCGAAGTCGGGCATCGACACGCGTTCGGGATTGAGGAAGCGCTCGAACAGCAGGCCGTAGGGCAACGGATCCAGATCGGTGATGCCCAGCGCCCAGGCCACCAGCGAGCCGGCGCCGGAACCGCGGCCGGGACCGACGGGAATGCCGTGTTCCTTGGCCCAGTTGATGAAGTCGGCAACGATCAGGAAGTAGCCGGGGAAGCCCATGCGCACAATGACGTCGACTTCCAGGTCCAGCCGCGCGCGGTAATCGTCGGCGGTGTGACCTTCGGCCAGTGGATTCTTCTGCAGGCGCTTGTCCAGGCCCTCGTGCGACTGGCTGCGGATCCAGCTTTCCAGCGTCTCGTCGCTGGGCACCGGATACGCGGGCAAGGCGTACTGGCCCAGCGTCAGTTCCAGGTTGCAGCGCTGCGCCAGCGCATAGGTGTTGTCGATGGCATCAGGCAGGTCGGCGAACAGCGCGGCCATATCGTCTGGCGATTTCAGGTATTGCTCGGCGCTGTATTCGCGAGGACGCTTGGGGTCGTCCAGCACCCGGCCGGTGGAAATGCACACGCGCGCTTCGTGCGCGTCGTAACCCTCCCGATCCAGGAAGCGCACGTCGTTGCTGGCGACTATCGGCAGGCCGCGCGCGGACGCCGCGTGCAGAGCGAAGGCGTTGAACGCGTCTTCGCCGTCGCGTCCGGTGCGGGTGATTTCCAGATGCAGGTTCTCGCCGAAACCGCGTTGCAGTTCAGCCAGATACTGCTCAGCGTGTTCGTGCCGGCCCACGGCCGCCAGTCGGCCGGCGTGACTGTGGCGTCCGGCGATGGCGAACAGGCCTTCGCAATCGGCAAGCAGCCAGTCGGTGCTGATGGCCACGCCGTCCATGTGGTGGCCTTCCATCCAGGCGCGCGTGAGCAATCGCGACAGCGAGAGATAACCGATGCGGTCGCGGCACAGCAGGGTCAGCTGCGACGCGGTTTCCTTGCCGTCGATGATGCTCACGTCGGCGCCCGCGATGGGCTTGATGCCCACCGATTCGGCGGCCTTGTAGAACTTCACCAGTGCGAACAGATTGTTGCGGTCGGTCACTGCCAGGGCCGGCAGTTTCATCTCCACCGCGCGGCTCAGGATATTCGGGCGCTTGGCCTTCTCCGGGCGTGCCTCATCCGGTTTCTCGGGCACGCGGATGGTCGAATCCGCCAGCGAGAATTCGGTATGCAGGTGGAGGTGGATGAAGCGGGAAGACATGCGAAGGTCAGGGTAACGGCAGGGGTGGGGGCGAACAAGGCTTGACAGAGCGCAACGCCCGCAACGACTGGGTTTGTCGCGACGCCGGGTTGGTCAGACCGGGACTTCCGCCTGCTGCGGGGCCATACCCAGCGCGCGTCTCACCGGCGCGAAGCTGCGGCGGTGATGTGGGCAGGGGCCGTGCTGGGCCAATGCTGCCAGGTGGGAGGGCGTGGAGTAGCCCTTGTGGACATCGAACCCGTACTGCGGATGCAGTTCATGCAATTGCTGCATCAGCCGGTCGCGGGTGACCTTGGCGACGATCGACGCGGCCATGATCGCGCGGTCCAGACGGTCGCCCCCGATCAACGTTTCACCGCGGCACGGCAGGCCCTTCGGCAAGGCATTGCCATCGATGCGCGCCAGTCCGGCGACATGGGCCACGCCTTCCACGGCCAGGCGCATGCCCAGCATGGTGGCGTGGTAGATGTTGAGACGGTCGATCTCTTCCACTTCCACCAGCACCACGCGCCAGGCGAGCGCGCGTTCGACGATGCGCGAATACAGCAGCTCACGCCGCGCGGCGTTGAGTTGCTTGGAATCGTCCAGGCCGTTGATGCGTGGGCGCGCGGGGTCGAACACCACCGCAGCCACGGCCACGGGCCCGGCCAAGGGTCCGCGTCCGGCTTCGTCCACGCCGGCCACCAGCACGGCGGGTTGGGCCATGGTGGGCGTGGGGAATACGAGCGAATGCTGGGTCATGAAAACCCCGTGGTGCGCAGCAGGCCGGCGATGGCGTCTGCGGCACGCGCCGAGGCGTTCTGGCGCAGGCTTTCGTGGATCTCGCGGAAACGCGGCTGCAGCGCGCCGGTGATTTCCGGGTGCTGAAACTGGTTGAGCACGGCGGCCGCCAGGTTTTCCGGCGTGCACTCCTCCTGCATCAGTTCGGGCGCGACATCGGTACCGGCAAGCACGTTGGGCAACGCGTAGCGTTCCACCTTGAGCAGGCCGAATGCCTTGACGATGCGGTAGGTCAAAGGCGCCACCTTGTAGCCGACCACCATGGCGCGCTTGGCCAGCATCGCTTCCAGGGTGGCGGTGCCCGATGCCAGCAGGATCACGTCGGCGGCGATCATGGCCTCGCGCGCCCGGCCATCGGTCAGCAGCGGTGATTGTGCGAACGCGGTGCCGGCAATCATCGGCGTCAATGCCTCGCGGCACACGGGATTCGCTGCAGGCACGACGATCTGCAGGTGCGGTACCGCTTCGGCGACAAGGCGCGCGGCTTCCAGGAACACCTGGCCGAGCCGGCCGATTTCTCCCAACCGACTGCCGGGCAACACCGCCAGCACCGGCGTGTAGGCATGCAGGCCCAGCGAGGCGCGCGCGATGGCCTGGTCCGGTTCCATCGGCATGTCGTCAGCCATCGGGTGGCCGACGAAGCGCGCATCTACGCCGTGCCGCGCATAGATGGGCGGTTCCATGGGAAACAGGCACAGCACCAGATCCGCGCTCGCGCCGATTTTTTCCGCGCGCTTCTCGCGCCATGCCCAGACCGAAGGGCTGACGTAGTGAACGGTGCGCACGTCGCGCTGCTTCAGCCAGCGCTCCACGCCCAGATTGAAATCGGGCGCGTCGATGCCGATGAAGACATCCGGTTTCCAGTCCAGCACGCGCTGGCGGAACCGGCGACGCAGGCCCAGCAATCGCGGCAGGTGGCGCAGCACTTCGGACAGGCCCATCACCGCCAGTTCACCGGCGTCGTGCCAGGTATCGCAACCGGCCTCGCGCATGGCCTTGCCGCCGATACCGGCAAACTGCGCATCGGGAAAACGCTGGCGCAGCTCCTCGATCAATCCTGCACCCAGGAGGTCTCCCGACGCCTCGCCCGCGACGAGCGCGATGCGTTTCGGGCGCTGATCGCTGTGCAAAGCTTCAGGATGCGCGGCCAACTCCTGCAGGGTCGGCGAGGAGGCGCCCTGGTCTGCAGTCGGGTCGCGCCGCCAACCGCTCATCGCAGCAGAGGCCGTTCGCCGCTTTCGATGAAGTCGAGCAGGGCGCGCACGTCGGCGCTGTCGCGCGCCTGTTCGGCCAGTTGCTGCTTGGCCTCGGCCAGCGGCAATCCCGCCACGTACAGCGTGCGGTAGGCGCGCTTGATCGCGCCGATGCGTTCGGCATCGAAGCCGCGACGCTTCAGGCCTTCGCTGTTGATGCCGCGTGGACGGCCTTGCGCTTCGGTGGCGACCATCGTGTACGGCGGCACGTCGCCGCTGACCAGCACGCCCATGCCCAGAAACGCATGCGCGCCGATGCGGCAGAACTGATGCACGCCGGCGAAGCCGCTCATGATCACCCAGTCGCCGATTTCCACGTGCCCGGCCAGGGTGGAGTTGTTGGAGAACACGCAGTTGTCGCCGATCACGCAGTCGTGGGCGACGTGGGTATAGGCCAGCAGCCAGTTGTCGTTGCCGATGCGGGTGATGCCGGTGCCAGTGGCGGTGCCGCGATTGATCGTGACGAACTCGCGAACGATATTGCGGTCGCCGATGACGAGTTCCGTGCGTTCGCCCTTGAATTTCTTGTCCTGGGGATCGCCGCCGATAGCCGCATGGCCGATGAACTGATTGTCTCGGCCGATCCGCGTAGGACCGGTGACGCTGCAATGCGAACCGATCACCGTGCCGTCGCCTATTTCCACATCCGCCGCGATGCTGGTGAACGCGCCGACCCGCACGCCGCTGCCCAATCTGGCGTTCGGATCGATGGAAGCGGTGGGATGAATGTCGGGCGCCGCGCTCATGCGCTTATTCCTTGTCCGTTTCGGCGCACAGTACGTCGGCCGAGGCGACTTCCTCGCCGTCCACGCGAGCGACGCAGGTGTAGAAGGTCATCGTCTTGATGATGCGCTTGATCTGGACGTGCAATTCCAGCACATCGCCTGGCACCACCATGCGCGAGAAGCGCGCATTGTCGATCTTGACCAGGTAGAACAGCTTGTTGTCGGCGACCGTGCCGCGCGAGAGCTGGGTCAGCACGCCGCCCGCCTGGGCCAGCGCCTCGATCACCAGCACACCCGGCATCACCGGATGGCCGACGAAATGGCCCTGGAAAAAGGGCTCGTTGATGCTGACGTTCTTCACCGCGACGATGCTCTTGTGGGGCTCGTACGCGATCACGCGGTCCACCAGCAGGAACGGATAGCGGTGCGGCAGCAGTGACTGGATGCGGGTCACGTCGATGGGCAGTTTCACGGTGTCGTTCATTCTTCCTCCTTGCGCACGCCGGGGATACGTCGCGCCAATGAATCCAGTTGTTTGAAGCGGGCGGCATTCTTGCGCCAGCTGCGGTTGTCGGTGAGCGGCGTGCCCGACGAATACTCGCCGGGTTCGCGGATGGAATGGGTCACCAGCGACATGGCGGTGATGGTGACCTTGTCGCAGATTTCCAGGTGGCCGAGCACACCCGCGGCGCCGCCGATCAGGCAGTAGCGGCCGATTTTGGCGCTGCCGGCGGCCGCGCTGCAGCCCGCCATCGCGGTATGCGCGCCGATATGCACGTTGTGTCCGATCTGGATCTGGTTGTCCAGGCGCACGTCTTCTTCCAGCACTGTGTCGCCCAGCGCGCCGCGATCGATGCAGGTGTTGGCGCCGATTTCGCAATCGTCGCCCACGATCACGCCACCCAGTTGCGGCACCTTGATCCAGTGGCCGGCGTCCATCGCCAGGCCGAAACCGTCGGCGCCCAGCACCGCGCCGGGATGGATGCGCACGCGTGCGCCCAGACGTACCCGCGTCACCAGGGTCACTCGCGCTATCAACTCGCTGCCGTCGCCGATCACGCAGTCTTCGCCGATCACGCAACCGGGACCGATGACGCAGCCTTCGCCGATTTGGCTATTGGCACCGATGGTCACGAACGGACCGATGTGCGCGCTGGCGGCGACCCTGGCGCTGGCGTGGATTACCGAAGACGCATGGATGCCGGGATCGCGGGCCGGTTGCGTTTCGAACAGCGCCGCGATCTTGGCGAAGGCCGTGTAGGGATCCCTGGCGATCAATGCCGTGCGCGGCGCTGCCTCGGCATCGGCTTCACGCACCACCACTACCGAGGCGGCGCTGGCCGCGAGCTGGTTGCGGTACTTGGGATTGGCCAGAAAGGTCAGCTGGCCTTCGGTGGCGTTGGCCAGCGTGCCCACGCCGTGCACGCGCACCTCACCGTCGCCTCGCAAACCAAGCGAGTAGCGATCAGCGATTTCCGCAGCGGTCAGGGACAGGGGATTCACAGCCGCAGTTTAACGTTTCGGCTGCGTCCATAGAACAAAGGCCCGGGAATCCCCGGGCCTTGCGCGATGCTGCATTGCGATGCAAGCGTCAGAACGCGCCGCCGAAGGTGAACTGCAGGCGTTCGACCTCGTCTTCGTCTTCCTTGCGCAACGGAAAGGCGTAGCTGATGGAGATCGGGCCGACCGGTGCACGCCACAACAGCGACACGCCGGTGGAGGCACGCAGTTCGCCGGCATCGAAATCGTCGGTTCCGGCGAACACATTGCCGAAATCGACGAAGGCCGAGATGCGCGCGGCCTTGGAGTCGAACAGTTTCGGGAAATACATTTCCAGCGAGCCGGTGGTCTTCAGCGAACCGCCCAACGGCTGGCCACGGAAACCGCCGATCTCCTCCGAGCGCGGACCCAGCGTGTTGTCGCGGAAGCCACGCACCGAACGCACACCACCGGCATAGAAGTTCTCGAAGAACGGCAAGCCCGTCGCGGTGATTTCGGCCGTCTCGATGGAGCCGGGCGCGCAGTCGGCGGCGGCTTTGGTCTGCGGCTGGCCTGGCAGCACCTGACAGAACTTGCGGGTCGTGTCGCTGCCCCAGCTGTCGCCATAGCCCAGTTCGGCACGGGTGTTGAGCACGAACGAGGGCGACAGTGGCCAGTATTTCGAGAACTCGTAGTTGAGCTTGTAGTACTCGACCGTGGAGCCGGGCAGGGTGATTTCAGCCGACACCCGCTGGTAGGTGCCGCGCGTGGGCATGAAGTAGTCGTTTCGGGTATCGCGCGCCCAGCCGATTTCAGTGCGCCATGCGTGGAAAGTGCGGTTACCGACGGCGTTGATGTAATCGATGATCGACGAAGGCGTGGAGCCGGCGAAGGTCAGGATTTCGTTGGTATCGACGCCGAACAGCAGCGAGACCGTGTCGTTCTCGGTGATCGGCAGACCCAGCACGCCCTGCGCGGCGGCGCTGGTGGTCGAGTACTGGGCGGTGTTGAAGCTGGAGTAGTCGAACTCGCGCCACCACAGGTTGTAGCCCAGCGACATGCCTTCGTCGGTGAAGAACGGATTGACGAACGAGAACGAATAACGCTGCAGGTAATCGCTGCGCTGCGCTTCCACCGAGACGCGGTTGCCGCCGCCCAGGAAGTTGTTCTGCGACAGCTGGATGGACGTGGTCACGCCCGAGAGCTGCGAATAGCCCAGGCCGAAGACGAAGCTGCCCGAGGTGGTTTCCTTGACGTTGAACACCACGTCCACTTCGTCGTTGCTGCCCGGGACCGGTGGCGTTTCCACGTCCACGGTCTCGAAGTAACCCAGGCGCTGCAGGCGGATCTTGGAGCGGTCGATGGCCGCCTGCGAGTACCAGCTGCCCTCGAACTGGCGCATCTCGCGGCGCAGCACTTCATCGGCCGAACGCGTATTGCCCTTGAAGCTGATGCGGCGCACGTTGACGCGCGGGCCGGGCACGACCTGCAGGTTGATGGCGACGGTGCGGTTCTCGCGGTCCACGGTCGGAATGGGATTGACCTTGGAGAATGCGTAGCCGATGTTGCCCAGTGTTGAGGTGATCGCATCGGAGGTGTATTCGAGGATCGCGCGCGAGAAGGTCTGGTCCTTCTTCACCAGCACCAGCCGCTCGATTTCGGCCAGCGGCAGTATGGTATCGCCGGTGATTTTTACATCGGACACCTTGTACTGCTCGCCTTCGGTTACGCCGGCGGTGATGAACATGTCCTGCTTGTCCGGGCTGATCGACACCTGGGTTGAATCCAGGGCGAAGTCGACGTAACCGCGGTCCAGGTAATACGAATTCAGTTTCTCGATGTCGCCGGACAGCTTTTCCTTGGAATACTGGTCGTCGCGGCGATACCAGGAAAGCCAGTTGCTTTCCTTGGACTCCCAGCTGTCCATGATGTCCTTGTTCTCGAACACCTCGGTGCCGACCAGGTTCACGTGGCGGATCTTGGCCGCCTTGCCTTCCTTCACGTTGATGGTGACATCGACGCGGTTGCGGTCCAGCTGGGCCACGGTCGGGGTGATCTCGACGTTGTACTTGCCGCGGTTGTTGTACTGGCGGGTCAGCTCCTGGGTCACGCGGTCCAGGGCCAGACGGTCGAAGGTTTCGCCCTCGGCCAGGCCGATGTCCTGCAGGCCCTTCATCAGATCCTCGGTCTTGATGTCCTTGTTGCCGGCCAGGGTCAGCTTGTTGATCGCTGGACGTTCGGCGACGGTGACGACCAGGATGTCGCCCTGTCGATCCAGTTTGACGTCCTCGAAGAAGCCGGTCTTGTAGAGCGCGCGTATCGCCTCGCTGACCTTGCTGGAATCGACGATGTCGCCACGTTCGATCGGCAGATAGGTCAGTACCGTACCCGCCGAAATGCGCTGCAACCCATCAATTCGGATGTCGGTGGCAGTGAACGCCGCGGTGCTGGCCGCCGGTGCGGAAACCGATGCCGTCGTCTGGGCCCATGCCGGCAGGGCGATGGCCGAAGCCAGGGCGAGGGCAAGCAGGCGGCGGGTGGGGAGTCGCGTCATCATCACTTCCGATAGGGTTGGTGCAGCTGCAACCTGCGTAAGGGCAGGGGATTGCCGGAATACAGCCGGCGGGGAAATCTCGCGGGAGCGAGCCGGGAAAAGACGGGAAAACGGGGCCATCAGGTCACCAGGCGGAAAATATCGTTGTAGAACGCCAGACCCATCAGGCTGGCCAGCATGGCCAGGCCCACGTATTGCCCGGTGGCCATGGCGCGTTCGCTCAGCGGACTGCCCTTGACCAACTCGATAAGGTAATACAGCAGGTGCCCGCCGTCCAAGACCGGGATCGGCATCAGGTTGATGATGGCCAGGCTCAGCGACAGCAGCGCGAGGAAATACAGGAACCAGTCCGGGCCTCTCTGGGCCGTCTGGTTGGCCACCTGGGCAATGGTGATGGGGCCGGAGATGTTCTTCAGCGACGCCTGCCCGGTGAGCATGCGCCGGATCATGCCCAGCGACCCGGCGGTCAGCCGACCGGTTTCCCTGAACGCTGCCGGGATCGCGGCCAGTGGCCCGAACTGCTGCTTGGCATCGTAGGGGGCAGGTTGCGTCTGCGTGGGTGGGGCGATGCCCAGGCTCCAGTACTCCTTGCCCGACGCCGGATCCTTGAACCAGACAGGCTGGATGTCCAGGGCCAGCCGTTCACCGGCGCGCTCCACTTCGATCAGGGCGCCGCCGCCTTTCTCGCCCAGCTTCTGGACCAGCGGGGAGATGTCGCCGAAGCTGCGTACCGGTTCGCCATCGACAGCGGTCACGCGGTCGCCTGCCAGCAACACTTTCGAGGCCGGTGAGCCGGGTTGGGTGGATTGCACCAACGCAGGGGCGATCTGGTGCTGCCAACCAATGCCGGCCTGACCTGTGACGTTTTCCTGGTCGAATCCGGGCGGAAGATCGGACAGCGGCAGGCTGCGGGTGCGTCGTGAGCCCGAGGCGTCGGTGACTTCCACCTGCGGGTCGTGGCGGTCCATCGCCGCAGTGGTGAAGGCCTGCAGGGCATCGCCCCAGGTGCGAACCGCCTGGCCATCGACCGACTCGATGCGGTCGCCGGCCATGAAGCCGGCCTTGGCGGCCAGCCCCTGGGCCTGGCCCACGGTGGCGCTGTAATCCTGGCGCCCGATCACGAACATCGCCCACAGCAGCGCCACGCAAAGCACCAGGTTGGCGATGGGACCGGCCGCCACTATCGCGATGCGCTGGAGCACGGGCTTGCGGTTGAAGGCATGCGGCAGATCGGCGGCAGCGACATCGCCTTCGACCTCATCCAGCATTTTCACGTAGCCGCCCAGTGGAATGGCGGCGATGGCGAATTCGGTGCCATAGCGGTCGCGGCGCGACCACAGCGGCTTGCCGAAGCCCACCGAGAACCGCAGCACCTTCACCCCGCAACGCTTGGCCACCCAGTAATGGCCGAACTCATGGAACGTCACCAGGACGCCCAAGGCCACGATCATCCACCAGATTGAGCCAACGATGTCACTCATGCTTGGTTTGCGTCGCCTGTGGGTTGCACGGATTTTGAAACGGCATGCTGTGGAGCGGCCTGGGGAGCAGCCTGCTGTGAAACAGGATGTTGTGAGACGGCATGTTCGGTCAGACGACGGGCCTGCGCATCGGCCGCCAGTAACGCTTCCAGCGATTCGGCTGGGGCGCCAGGCAGTCGGGTGAGGGTGTCCTCGACCAACGCAGGAATAGCTAGGAAACCGATCTGGCCCTGAAGAAAGGCTGAAACGGCGACCTCATTGGCCGCATTGAGCACAGCAGGTGCGGTGCCGCCGGCTTCCAGTGCGTGCCAGGCCAGGCGCAGGCAGGGGAAGACGTCCATATCGGGCGCTTCAAAATCCAGCCTGCCCTGGCTCAACAGGTCCAGGCCAGCCACGCCGGACTCGATGCGGTGCGGCCAACCCAGGCCCACGGCCAGTGCGGTTCTCATGTCGGGCAGACCCAGCTGGGCCAGGGTAGAGCCATCGACGAATTCCACCAGCGAGTGCACCAGGCTCTGCGGATGCACCAGCACGCCGAGCTTTTCCCCCGGAATATCGAACAGGTGGTGTGCCTCGATCAGTTCCAGGCCCTTGTTCATCAGCGTGGCCGAGTCGACGGAAATCTTCGGCCCCATCGACCACTTGGGATGGGCGATGGCCTGTTCGCGAGTCACATTGGCCAGCGATTCCCGGCTGCGGCCACGGAACGGACCGCCTGAAGCGGTCAATACGATTCGCCTCACATCGCCCTGAGTCTGGCGTGAACGCAGACACTGGAAAATCGCGTTGTGCTCGCTGTCGATCGGGATTATTTCGGCATTTGCGCCGTTGGCCGCTGCCATCAGCAGCTCGCCGGCGAGCACCAGCGATTCCTTGTTGGCCAACAGCAACCGCTTGCCGGCGCGGGCCGCCGCCAGCGTCGAGCGCAGGCCCGCCGCTCCCACAATCGCCGCCACTACCGTGTCGCAGGCATCACCGGCCACCAGCGTTTCCAGCGCGGCATCCCCGGCATGCGCCTGGGTGTCCAGGCCTGCTGTCTGCAGGCCATCGCGAAGTTCCACATAACGCGATTCGTCGGCGATCACGGCGTGCGCAGGTCGATGGGCGACGCACAGCGCGATCAGCGCGCTTACCTGGCTGCCTGCGGCCAGCACAGTGGGCCGTAGCGTATGCGGATGCCGGGCGATCACATCCAGTGCCGACGCACCGATGGACCCGGTTGCTCCCAATACCGCGATATTGCGCAGGGCGGTCATATCAGAAGCCAAACAGTTCCTTACCCACGGCGAAGATCGGCAGCGCGGCCAGCACGCCATCCAGCCGGTCCAGGATGCCGCCGTGCCCGGGAATCAGATGGCCCGAATCCTTGGCTCCGACGTGCCGCTTGAGCAGACTTTCGAACAGATCGCCCACCACCGAGAACAGCACGGCTGCAATCGCTACTAGAACGAATGCCGGCACTTGCGGCAGCGTCAGCCCGGCCAGCCAGGCGAACCCGAGACCCGCCACCACGCCCGCCGCCAGACCGCCGAGCAGTCCTTCAAGCGTCTTGTTGGGGCTGATGCGCGGTGCCAGCTTGCGGCTTCCGAACCAACGACCACCGAACTGGCGACCGGCGAAGTAGGCACCGCTGTCGGCGGCCCAGACCACCGACAGTGCAGCAAGCAGCCAGCGATGGCCGTTGGGTTCACTGGCATGGATCAAGCCCAGGGCACACCACGCCGGCAGGATGGCCAGGGTGCCAGCGGCCAGCTTGAACACGCGGGCGTAGGTTTCGTGGTCGGAGGCAAAATTGAAGAAGCGCAGCCACAGCAGCGCCATACACCACCAGGCCGCGCCGATCAGGGTCACGATCTGGAACAGCACCATGGAGCCGGCCGACGCCCACACCAGCAATACCATCAGCAGCAGGTTGGCGACCAGAAGAATCGTGCGCGACAGGGTGTCGTCGATTTCGGCCAGCTTGAACCACTCCCACATGCCCATCAGGAACACCAGGGCCACCAGGGCCACCAGCCAGGGCGTCGGCAACAACAGGATCGCGGCGATGGCGAGGGGCGCCATGACCAGTGCGGCGATGATGCGGGTGCTGGTCATGCGGAGTGCTCCGTGACCGCGTCGGCCACCTGTGCGCTGGTCAGGCCGAAGCGACGTTCGCGGCGTGCGTAGTCGTCCAGGGCCGATTGCAGGGTGGCGGCGTCAAGCTCCGGCCAGAGAAGTTCGGTGAACCACAGTTCGGTGTAGGCCAGCTGCCACAACAGGAAGTTGCTGATGCGCTGGTCGCCGCCGGTACGGATGAAGAGGTCCGGTGGTGGAAGATCGGACAAGGACATCTTCGAAGCCATTGCCGTTTCATCGATTTCATCAGCGCGCAGCCTTCCGGCCGCCACATCGGCCGCCAGTGCGCGCGCGGCCGCCGCGATGTCCTGGCGTCCGCCGTAACTGGCCGCAATGACCAGGTCCAGGCGTGTGTTGGCGACGGTCTGGCGTTCGGCGGCGTCCATGCGCTCGCGGATGCCTGGGGAGAAGCGCTCGCGTTCGCCGATGAAGCGCACGCGCACGCCGCGACGGTCCAGTTCCTCGACCTCGCGGTCCAGTGCATTGAGAAACAGCTTCATCAGCGCGCCGACTTCCTCTTCCGGGCGGCCCCAGTTTTCGCTGGAGAACGCGAACAGAGTCAGCGCGCGCACACCGCGTTCCAGGCAGAAATCGATGCACACGTTCACCGCCCGCGCGCCCGCGCGATGGCCGATGATGCGCGGGCGGCGGCGACGTTCGGCCCAGCGCCCGTTGCCATCCATGATGACGGCCAGGTGGCGCGGGATCGGGGTGGCGGTCGGACTGTGGGAAGCGGGCGGCATGGCAGTCATCGGCTCTGCGACTGCGTCAGACGGCCATCAGTTCCTGTTCTTTGGCCTTGACCACTTCATCGACATCCTTGATCGCCTTGTCGGTGAGCTTCTGGATGTCGTCCTGGGCCTTGCTCTCTTCGTCCTCGGTGATTTCCTTTTCCTTCAGCAGATCCTTGACCTGCTGGTTCGCATCGCGGCGGATATTGCGCACCGCGATCTTGGCGTTCTCACCTTCACCGTGCACGTGCTTGGACAGATCGCGGCGACGCTCTTCGGTCAGGGCCGGGATATTGATGCGGATCACCGTGCCGGCGGTATTGGGAGTCAGGCCCAGGTCCGAGGCCAGGATCGCCTTCTCCACAGCCGACACCATCTGCTTTTCCCAGGGGGTGATGGTCAGCGAGCGCGCGTCGGTAACGGTCACGCTGGCGACCTGGGTCAGTGGCATTTCCGAGCCGTAGTAGTTGACCTTCAGGTGGTCGACCAGCGCGGTGGTGGCGCGGCCGGTACGCAGTTTGGTCAGGTCGTGGCGCAGCGCTTCGATGCTTTTGGCCATGCGCGTCTGCGCGTCTTTCTTGATTTCATTGAGCATCGCGGAGTCCGGACGAAGTTCGGTAAGCCGGCGATTATACGGGAGGCGGGCGGGACAGCCGGAAAATGGACCTGCCTGGAACCGTGGTCAATGGGAATGATGCGGCGCCGCATCGTGCAGATCGTGCTCGCACCCGGTGCTGTGCTCTATCTGCAGGGTGGCGTGATTGATGCCGAAACGGTGGTCGAGTTCGTGGCTGGTGGCATCGAGGAAGGCGTCGTGGTCCTGGTCGTCTGGACGCACCAGATGCGCGGTCAGGGCGATCTCGCCCGCCCCCAGCGGCCAGATATGCAGGTGGTGGACGGCCTGCACGCCGGGCTGGCTGGCAAGGAAGGCCTGTACCTCCGTCTGGTCGACGCTGTCGGGCACCGCATCCATGGCCGCATTGAAGCTGTCGCGCAGCAACCCGAAGGTGCCGACCGCGATCACCACGCCCACCAGCAGGGCAATCGCCGGGTCCAGCCATGCCCAGCCGAAGAACATCATGCCCGCGCCCGCCAGGACGGTAGCCAGCGACACGGCCGCATCGGCGATCAGATGGAGAAAGGCGCCGCGTTTGTTCAGGTCATGGCCGTGGCCTTCGCGCAGCAGCCAGGCCGCGCCAAGGTTCACCACAATGCCGATACCGGCAACGACCATCACCGGCAGCGCCGGAATGCTGGGCGGAGCACCGAAGCGACGAATCGCCTCCCAGCCGAGCGCGCCGGAAAACGCCATCAGCAGGATCGCGTTGGCCAGCGGCGACAACAGGGTCGCGCGCCGCCAGCCGTAGGTGTGGCTCTGTGTCGGTGGCCGCTGGGCCAGCTTGGCCGCACCCCAGGCCAGGCCCAGGCCCAGGACATCGCCCAGGTTATGCAGTGCATCGGACAGCAGTGCCAGCGAATTGGTGTGGAAGCCGTATCCGGCTTCCAGCGCGGTATACGCCAGATTGATGACGATGGCCCAGCCGAACGCGCGCGTAGCCGAACCATGGGGAAGATGAGGGGCGTGGGAGTGAGCCATGCGGATAGCCTGGCCAATGCAACGACGCGGACACAATCACATCGGCGATCAGGAATCAGGGATTCCGCTTTGCCTCCCCCTTTGAAAAAGGGGGATCGAGGGGGATTTGCTTTTGCTTTTGCTCGCTTGTGCAGTGAAGCAAGCTCAAGAGCAAATCCACCGTGCCCCCTTTACAAAGGGGGCAAAGCACACCAGCCTCAGCTTCAGCCCCGACCCTTCACCAACGTGCCGATATTCTCGCCACGCAGGATGCGCATCAGATTGCCAGGCACCGACAGGTCGTAGATGCGCAAGGGCACATCGCTGTCCCGGCACAGGGCGAAGGCGGCGGTGTCCATGACCTGCAGATCGCGATTGAGTACTTCGTCGTAGGTCAGCTGGTCGTAGCGGACCGCATCGGCGAACTTGCCCGGATCCTTGTCGTACACGCCATCGACCTTGGTCGCCTTCAACAGCAGGTCGGCGCCGATTTCGATCGCGCGCAGCGCGGCGCCCGAATCGGTGGTGAAGAACGGATTGCCGGTGCCGGCAGCGAAAATGGCGATGCGGCCCTTTTCCAGATGACGCACGGCGCGGCGGCGGATGTAGTCCTCGCACACGTCGTTGATCTTCAGCGCGCTCATCACGCGCACGCGTGCGCCCAGCTTTTCCAGCGCATCCTGCATGGCCAGCGCGTTGATCACGGTGGCCAGCATGCCCATCTGGTCGCCGGTCACGCGGTCCATGCCGCTGGCGGCCAGGCCGGCGCCGCGGAAGATGTTGCCGCCGCCGATGACCAGTCCGATTTCAGCACCTGCGTCGCGCGCTTCGATGATCTCGCGGGCGATCCGCCCGATGACCTTGGGGTCTATCCCGTAGTCCTCGGATCCCATCAACGCCTCGCCGGAAAGTTTGAGCAGGATGCGGCGATAGGCGAGGGGTGCGGTCATGGGATTCTTCTGGTGAGGTCAACCCGCATATTCTAGCCGAGGCCAATGCAGGCGTCAGGCTGCAGGTTCGTAGACGGCGTACAACTTGCGCGCCGGTTCCAGCACTTCCCACACGCCTGCGAAGCCGGCCGGGATGACGAAACTGTCCCCGGCGACCAGCAGGGTTTCGCTTCCGTCCTGTGCCAGAAGACGCACCCGCCCGGCCAGCAGATGGCAGAACTCATGTTCGGTGTAGGCTACCCGCCAGGCGCCGACCTCGCCTTCCCATACGCCGCAATGAAAAGCGTTGCCCGGATCCGAATAGGCGTTGGCCACGGTCTGTCTGGGCGAGCCGGTGATCAGGCGCGCAGCATCGATCAGTTCCGATGGATGGCCTGTGGTGTGGTGGGCGATCCGGACAATGCTCATGGCGTATTTCCCTGCGGTGGAGACTTATTATGGAGGCTGGCGATTACCGCCCACTCCCCCATCAGAAGGAACCGATATGAGCGTACGTACCCTGCAGGAATTTCTGGCTTCGTCGAAGGAAAAGGACGTGGGCAGCGATGCCTTCGAACTGGAGAGCCCGCACATGCTGGAAGTGCGCCTGAAGGGCATGGTCTGGGCCAAGGCCGGCGCCATGGTCGCGCGCAAGGGCGGGGTCAAGTTCACCCGGCAGGGCGTGATGGAGCAGGGCCTGGGCAACCTGTTGAAGAAGATGGTCAGCGGCGAAGGCATGCAACTGATGAAAGTGGAAGGCGAAGGCCGCGTCTACCTGGCCGATTCCGGCAAGAAAATCACCCTGCTGCGCCTGGCCGGCGAGGCCATCTTCGTCAACGGCAACGACGTACTGGCCATCGAGGCGGGCATAGAAAACAGGATCACGATGATGCGCAAAGTGGCCGGCATGCTCTCCGGCGGACTCTTCAACGTGCGCCTGAGCGGCCACGGCATCGTCGCCATCACCTCGCACTACGAACCGCTCACCCTGCCGGTCAACGCGCAGACCGGCCCCGTATTCACCGACCCCAACGCCACCGTCGCCTGGTCCGGCGGCCTGACTCCTGAAATCATCACCGACATTTCCCTGGGCACATTGCTGGGCCGTGGCTCGGGAGAGAGCGTGCAGCTCCGTTTCGCCGGGGAGGGCTGGGTGGTTGTGCAGCCGTATGAAGAGGTGGTGTTTCAGGCGAAGGAGTGAGTCTCTCGCCGGTCAGTTCTCAAGCAATAGGTCGCAGAACGCTGCGACCTGTTCCGCCTTGATCAGACCAGCTTGTCGCTGCCAAACGAACGCGCGGTGACCCGATTGCGACCGGTGTGCTTGGAGCGATACAACATGTCGTCGGCCGCCTGCAGCAGGTCCTGGGCGCTGTTGAAGCGTTCGAGTCCGCCTTGGGTGGCGATGCCAGCGGAAAAACTGATGTAAAGCGGATTGCCTTTCACTTCGGCCATCGGGCGTTGGGCGATGTCGGCCAGGATGCGCCGCACGACCACCAGCGCGTCTTCCTCGCTGGTGTTGGGCAGCAGGATCAGGAACTCTTCGCCACCGAAGCGCGACACCGTGTCGCTGCTGCGCAACATCGGTTGCAGCGTCTGTGCGAATGCGCGCAGTACCTGATCGCCGACCAGGTGGCCATGCTCATCGTTGATCTTCTTGAAATCGTCCAGATCCAGGAAGGCCACCGACAACGGCCAGTCGTGGCGCGTGGCCTGCTCGTATTGCTCTTCCAGCAGCACTTCCAGCTGGCGGCGGTTGAATACGCCGGTCAGCGAGTCGAGGTTGGCCTGCTCCACAAGCCGGCGTGCGCGGTGCTCCGATTCGTCGGCCTGGTGCCGGGTGCGGTTGGCTTCCTGGATCTCGCGCAGGTTGCGCAGAACCATCAGCTCACGGGCGTGACTGATGATCGCGTCGATCCGCTCCGGCTGGACGATATGCACGTCGAAAATCGGTGCGATGGTCGGCAGCGCTTCGGCGATGCCAGCGATCACTTCATCGAACTGGCGGCTGTCCAACTGTAGTTCGCGATACGCCTGTTCCATCGCACGTTGCCGTGCCGCGTCAGTATCGGTGGCCAGCCAGATGTCGGCGAGCACGCCGGAGAGCCGGATGCATTTTTCGAACAGTTCACGGGACGACTCCGCGCCTTCGCTGCGAATTGTTTTGCGCTGCAGGTAGGCGGGAAGTTTCCATTTTTGCGCCAGCCAGGCGCCAACGTCGGTGTGGTCGCAGCCGAACTGTCCTCGCTCCATGGCGAGCAGGGTTTCGCCATCGGGCGCCTGTCGCAGCAGGGGCGCGTATTCGTCGTGGCAGACATGCAGCAGCGCTAGCGCACCCATGTCCTGCAACAGGCCGGCGAGCATCAGTTCTTCGCGTTTGCGCAAGCCCACCGCCTGGCCCAGCAAGCGACTGGCCAGCGAAGAAAGCACGCTGCGGCGCCAGATCCGCTCCTGCAGGTCGCTCGACGCGTCGCCACTGCGCAGGCTCTGCACCATCGAAAAACCCAAGGCGAGGCTGAGCGCGGCATTGAGGCCGAGCATGGTCAGGGCCTGGCCGAGATTGTCGATACGGCGCCGGCTGGCGTACAGCGGCGAGTTGGCGATGCGCAGCATCCGCGCGCTGAGCGCCATGTCCATCGACACGGCGTTGGCGGTGGTGGTGAGGTCTACATCGGGGTTCTGGGCCAGATCGATGATGCGCAACGCAATCCCGGGGGGAGACGGGAGGTTCCGGGAATGAACCAGTACGGCTTCGAGTTCGGGACGCATGCGGTTCCGCGTGGTAGGGACGGCAGGTCCCAGTGGATGAAGCGTACCACCAGACAAAAAAAAGCCGCGACAGGTCGCGGCTTTCTTTTTTACCCGGAGCCCGGGCTCAGGCCAGACCGGCCTGCTTCATCACTTCGGCGGCGTAGTCTTCGACCACCTTCTCGATGCCTTCGCCGACGGCCAGACGCTGGAAGCCGACCACTTCGGCGCCGACTGCCTTGAGCACGGCCTCGACGTTCTGGTTGGTGTCCAGCACGTAGGGCTGACCGTACAGGGTGACTTCGTTGACGATCTTGGCGATCTTGCCGCCGATGATCTTCTCCAGGATGTCGGCCGGCTTGGCCTTGTCCTTGTCGGTCATCTTGGCCAGCTCGATTTCCTTTTCCTTGGCCACGAACTCGGCCGGGACATTCTCGGCCTTGACGTAGGGCGGGTTCATCGCCGCCACATGCATGGCCAGGCCGCGTGCCAGTTCGGCATCGCCGCCCTTCACTTCGATCAGCACGCCGATCTTGCCGCCATGCACGTAGGCAGCGACATTGTTGGCGCTGTCCACATTGGCCAGGCGACGGATCAGGATGTTCTCGCCAAGTTTGGCGATGGCGGCGGCGCGGGCTTCCTCGACGGTTTCACCGGCAGCGACTTTCGCGGTCTTCAGCGCCTCGGCATCTGCGGCACCGGAAGCCAGGGCAGCCTGGGCAACCGACTCGGTGAATTCCAGGAAGTTGGTGTCCTTGGCGACGAAGTCAGTTTCGGAATTGATTTCGACCAGCACGGCCTTGTGGCCCGACTGGGCCATGGCGATACGGCCTTCGGCGGCCACGCGGCCGGCCTTCTTGTCGGCCTTGGCCAGGCCCTGCTTGCGCAGCCACTCGGCGGAGACGTCGATGTCGCCACTGTTTTCGGTGAGTGCCTTCTTGCACTCCATCATGCCGGCGCCGGTGCGCTCGCGCAGTTCCTTGACCAGGGAAGCTGTGATTTCCACGGAATTACCTCGTTATCGTGTGTGCGGCGGGTCTGGACCCGCCATCGTTCAAAAAGCCGGCGGGTCGAAACCCACCCTTCGCTTGTCTGCTGAAGCAGCCGCGCACTGTGGCGCGGCTGCGTTGCGCCTTGATTACTCGGCGGCCTGCTTGTCGGTGGCTTCGTTCTCGGCCACTTCGGCTTCGGCGCGGGCCAGACCTTCGCTGGCGTCGGCCTTCTTGGCGGCCGGGGCGGCCTTCTTGGCCGGGGCACGACCACGCGGGCCCTTGCCATCGCCTTCGACGAACTCTTCTTCACGCACGGCGGCGGAATTGGGAGCGGCAGCCTTGCCTTCCAGCACGGCGTCGGCAGCGGCGCGTGCGTACAGCTGCACGGCGCGGATGGCGTCGTCGTTGCCCGGGATCGGGTAGTCGACCAGGGCCGGGTCGTAGTTGCTGTCGACTACGGCGATCACCGGGATGCCGAGCTTTTTGGCTTCCTTGATGGCGATGTCTTCATGGCCGATGTCAATCACGAACAGCGCGTCGGGCAGGCGGTTCATTTCCTTGATGCCGCCCAGCGAGGCTTCCAGCTTGTCGCGTTCGCGGCGCAGGCCCAGCACTTCGTGCTTGACCAGCTTTTCGAAGCTGCCGTCGGTTTCGCCGGCTTCCAGTTCCTTCAGGCGAGCCACCGACTTCTTCACCGTGGCGAAGTTGGTCAGGGTGCCGCCCAGCCAGCGCTGGGTCATGTAGGGCTGGCCGCAACGCTGGGCTTCTTCCTTCATCGGCTCGCGCGCGCTGCGCTTGGTGCCGAGGAACAGGATGGTGCCGCGCTTCTGGGCGATGCCGGAGATGAAGTTCATCGCGTCGCCGAACAGCGGCACGGTCTTCTCGAGGTTGATGATGTGGATCTTGCCGCGGGCACCGAAGATGTACGGCGCCATCTTGGGATTCCAGTAACGGGTCTGGTGGCCGAAATGGACGCCGGCTTCCAGCATCTGGCGCATGGTGACTTGGGGCATTGCAGTAACTCCTGAGGGGGAACCAGCCGCCAGCTTTGGTAAAGGCGGTCGCCCGTCTGCGAGGCAGGCGGGGCAAAGGTTCCGGGGTTGGGCCTCCTTGCTGCTTCCGTGTCCGAACCCCTTGATTCCATTGGGAATCTCAAGGCACCCCGGCACGGGCGTTGGCAGCAAGTGTGTATTCGCCGGTGTCGTCCGGCGTGGACGGTCTTGCAGGCGGGGCCCGCGAAGCCGCGGAATTATAGCCGGAACAAGGACTTGTCAACAAGTCGGGGGAGGGGCGGGGCTGACTCCATAAGGAAATCGGCGATAATCCAGCCATGGCAATCAATCTCAAGACCCCCGAAGAACTCGACCAGATGCGCATCGCCGGCCGGCTGGCCGCCGAAGTGCTGCAAATCGTCGCACCCCATGTGAAACCGGGCGTGACCACCGCCGAACTGGACCGGGTCTGCCACGACCACATCGTCAATGTGCAGCATGCCATTCCCGCCAACGTGGGCTATGGCGGCGGGCACGGGCGCATCCCGTTTCCGTTCACGGTCTGCACGTCGGTCAACAACGTCATCTGCCATGGCATGCCCAGCGAAGGCAAGGTGCTGAAGGATGGCGACACGGTCAACATCGACGTCACCGTGATCAAGGACGGCTGGCACGGCGATACCAGCCGCATGTATTACGTGGGCACGCCTTCGGTGATGGCGCGGCGACTGGTTGAAGCCACCCGCGAAGCCATGTTCCGTGGCATCCGCATGGTCAAGCCGGGTGCAACCCTGGGCGATGTGGGCCACGCGATCCAGGAATACGCCGAATCCCAGCGCTTCAGCGTGGTCCGCGAGTACTGCGGCCACGGCATCGGCAAGGTCTACCACGACGAACCCCAGGTGCTGCATTACGGCCGCCCGGGCGATGGCGTGGTCCTCAAGCCGGGCATGACCTTCACCATCGAACCGATGATCAACGAAGGCACCCGCCACACCCGCCTGCTGCCCGATGGCTGGACCGTGGTGACCAAGGACCGCAAGCTTTCGGCGCAATGGGAACACACCGTGGCGGTGACCGAGGACGGCGTGGAGATCCTGACCCGGGTACCCGGCGACGACAACGATCTGTGAGTACCCCGGCGGCTGCGGATCAGACAGGAACGCGGGCGCCCGGCAGCGACAGCGACATCGCGTGGTCGGCGAATGCACGCAGCAGCCTCAACGCAAGCGATGCGAAACTGGCCAGACGCTTCGACCAGGGCGAAGAGGTTGATCGCCTGGTCGCCCTGCGCGCACGCGCCGCCGATCATCTGTTGAAGGAAGCCTGGACGCACTGCATTCCTGCCGATGCGCCGCTGGCTTTGTTCGCGGTCGGCGGCTACGGGCGCGGCGAACTGTTCCCGCAGTCGGACATCGACCTGCTGGTGCTGGCCGAACCCGAGGTGCAACAGGCCTGGCACTCGTCGCTGTCCTGTTTCTTCGCCATGCTCTGGGACGCGGGTCTGCCTGCCAGTCATGCAGTGCGGTCGGCCGCGCAGTGCACTGAAGCGGCTGCGGATCAGACCGTACTTACCGCGCTGATCGAATGGCGCGCGCTGTGCGCCGATGAAGCGGCGCAGGCGACGCTTGCCGCGGCGATTTCGCCGCAGCAGGTCTGGCCGCCACGGGATTTCTTCGTCGCCAAGCGCGAAGAGCTGCGCATGCGCCACGCGCGTTTTGGCGACACCTCGGAAAACCTGGAGCCCAACATCAAGGAAGGCCCGGGCGGATTGCGCGACCTGCATACCCTGGGCTGGATGGCGCTGCGTACCTTCGGTGTGCGCGAACTGGAACCGCTGATCGGTCTGAGTCATGTGGGCGCGGACGAAGCCGTCGCCCTGGCCCGCGAGCGGCGCGCGCTCGGCCGCCTGCGCTACGGATTGCATCTGGTCGCCGGGCGTCCAGAAGAGCGGCTGCGTTTCGACTACCAGAAAACGCTCGCGGCGCGGCTGGGTTTCGCCGACGACGAGGAGACCCTGGGTGTCGAGAAGATGATGCAGGGCTTCTACCGCAGCGCGGCCATCGTGCGCCGGGTCAGCGATCGCTTGCTGCAGCGTTTCGAGGAACAGTTCGACGGCGAGGCCCTGCCCGAACCGCTGGACGAATCCTTCGCGCTGCGTCGCGGTTATCTGGCCGCGCGCGATTCCGAATGGCCCAACGCCGATGTCTCCCAGGTCTTCGCGTTGTTCGCGATGTGGGCATCGCATCCGGAAGTGCGCGGCCTGCATTCGCGCACCGCCCGCGCGCTGGCCGAATCGCTGCCGCAGCTTTCTTCCTATGAAGCCGCCAGCGCAGCGCAACGCGATGCCTTCATGGGCTTGTTGCGCATGCCGCGTGCCGTGGAGACGCTGACGCGCATGGCGCGACTGGGCGTGCTGGGGCAATGGATACCGGCGTTCGCACGCGTGTCCGGACGCATGCAGTTCGACCTGTTCCATGTCTACACCGTCGATCAGCACACGCTGATGGTGCTGCGGAATATCGCCTCATTTTCTTCCGGTCGTGCGGACGAACGATTTTCGATTGCCCACGAAGTGTGGCCGCGCCTGCGCAAACCGGAACTGCTGCTGATCGCCGGCCTGTTCCATGACATCGCCAAGGGCCGTGGTGGCGATCATTCCGAACTGGGCGCGGTGGACGCGCGCGAGTTCTGCGCCGCGCATCGCCTTAGCGAAGGCGATACTTCGCTGATCGCCTGGCTGGTGGAGCAACACCTGCGCATGTCGGTGACGGCGCAGAAACAGGATATTTCCGACGCCGAAGTGATCCACCGCTTCGCCACCCTGGTCGAAGATCGCGAACGGCTCGACTATCTGTACCTGCTGACCTGCGCCGATATCGCCGGCACCAGCCCCAAGCTGTGGAATGCGTGGAAGGATCGACTGCTGGCTGACCTGTATTTCGCCACGCGCCGCGTGCTGCGCGAAGGGCTGGAACAACCCATCGCCGCCGATGCACGGATGGAAGAAGCCCGCGAATCTGCGCGTGTGCTGATGGCGGTGCAGGGCTTCGATGCCGCCACCGCCGATGCGCTGTTCGAGATCATGCCGGCCGAGGGATTTCTGCGGTTCCGTCCCGAACAGATCGCCTGGCAGGCCAGCGCCTTGCGCAACGTCGCACCTGGCGAAACACGCGTCCGTGTGCGTCGCATCGCCGACGACGGCAACGCACTGGAAGTCTTCGTGTATTCGCCCGACCGCAGCGGTCTGTTCGCGGCCATCCTGGCAACCCTGGATCGCAGCGGCTTCGGCATCCATCAGGCGCGCGTGGTGGATGGCCCCAACGGCACCATCTTCGATACTTTCGAAGTATTGCCCGCGGACAGTTATGCCAGCTCGGATCCAGCCGAAGTCGAGGCCGTGCTCAGCGATGCGCTGGAAGGTCCTCTCGAAAATGTGCGTACCTCGCGCCGCGCCTTGCCGCGGCAGCTCAAGCATTTCCGGTTCGCACCGAAAATTGAATTCCGCGTCACACCCGATGGCAAGCGCACGCTGTTGAGTCTGGTCGCACCCGACCGGCCAGGCCTGCTCTCCGATGTCGCCCAGGTGCTGCGCGCGCAGGGCGTGAACGTGCACGATGCGCGCATCGCGACCTTTGGCGAGCGCGCGGAAGATCTTTTCCAGATCACCGACAGCAACGGCCAGCCTTTGGCCGAACCCACCCAGCAGGCGTTGCGCGATGCACTGCGTGCCAGCTTTGAAAACACACCTTGAACGGAAACCTCGATTCGATGAATAGCACGGCCACAGACATGAGCACCTTGAAGTCCAACATCGACGACGCGTTCATGCGCCGCCTCACTCTGTCGGCCGCCGATACGGAATCGCTGCGGCCTTTGATAGGTGATGTCATGCAGGGTCTGGAATCGGGCCAGCTGCGGGTCGCCGAGCCGGACGGCAAGGGCGGTTGGCAGGTCAACGAGTGGCTGAAGAAGGCAGTGCTGCTGTATTTCCGCATCAACGACATGGCAGTGATAGATGCCCATCCGGCGCCGTTCTGGGACAAGGTCGAGTCGCGCTTCGCCGGCTACGACGAAGCGCGTTTCCGCGATGCCGGAGTGCGCGTTGTGCCCGGCGCGGTCGCCCGGCGCGGCACCTATTTCGGCAAGGATGTCGTGCTGATGCCGAGCTTCGTCAACATTGGTGCGCACGTGGGCGAGGGCACCATGGTCGATACCTGGGCCACCGTAGGGTCCTGCGCGCAGATCGGCGCGCATTGCCACCTGTCCGGCGGCGTGGGCATCGGCGGCGTGCTTGAGCCGCTGCAGGCCTCGCCCACGATCATCGAGGACCATTGCTTCGTGGGCGCGCGCTCGGAAGTGGTGGAAGGCGTCATCGTCGGCCACCACAGCGTGATCGGCATGGGCGTGTTCCTGGGCCAGTCCACGCGCATCTACAACCGCGCGACGAAGGAAGTGTCCTATGGTTATGTGCCGCCGGGCAGTGTGGTCGTGTCGGGCTCGTTGCCGGCCGAAGACGGATCGCACTCACTGTACTGCGCGGTGATCGTGAAGCAGGTGGATGAGAAGACGCGGTCGAAGACTTCGATCAATGAGTTGTTGCGGGGTTTGGCCGACTAGTCCTTCTCCCGCTGGGAGAAGAGCCTGCCCCGTACTTGATACGGGGTGCCCCGAAGGGGCGGATGAGGGTGCGGGCAAAGCCTCATGCAGTTGAATATCGCGGGAGCTTCGCCCGTACCCTCACCCCAACCCCTCTCCCGTGGGGAGAGGGACTTTGAGCAAACTTGGGATTTCGAATGACTATCCTCTACGGCCTCAAAAACTGCGACACATGCAAGAAAGCCACCAAATGGCTGGACCGCTTCGGCGTGGCGTATTCCTTCGTCGACTACCGCGACGACAAGCGCACGCCGGAGACTTTGCTGGAGTGGTCGAAGCAGGCTGGCGGCTGGGATTCGCTGATCAACAAGTCCTCGACCACGTGGCGGCAATTGCCGGAGAACCGCAAGGCGCCCGGGTCCGAAGCGGAATGGAAGCTGCTGCTGCGCGAGTATCCGCAATTGATTCGCCGCCCCGTGGTCGTGACCGAGGATGGCGTGATGACGCAGGGCTTCAGCGACAACGGGTTCAAACAGCGTTTCGGAATCGAGAAATGAGCGACGTCCTTGCGCTCACCTGCGATCTGATACGCCGCCGTTCGGTGACGCCGGCCGACGAAGGTTGCCAGGACCTGATCGCCACGCGCCTGCAGCGCGTCAGCTTCACTTGCGAGCGCATGCGGCTGGGCGAAGTGGACAACCTGTGGGCCACGCATGGCAGTGGCCAGCCCGTGCTGGTGCTGCTGGGTCACACCGACGTCGTGCCCTCGGGGCCCGAGGAAAGCTGGACCAGTCCGCCTTTCGAGCCGACGATCCGCGACGGCGTGCTCTACGGGCGCGGCGCTGCCGACATGAAAGGCAGCGTGGCTGCCTTCGTGGTGGCGCTGGAGCAATTCGTGGAAGCCCATCCCGAACATGCGGGCACCGTGGCGCTGCTGGTCACTTCCGACGAGGAAGGCGATGCCATCGACGGCGTGCGTCGCGTCGCCGATATCTTCCGCGAGCGCGGACAACGCATCGACTGGTGCGTCACCGGCGAACCTTCCTCCACCCGCACGCTGGGCGATCTGCTGCGCGTCGGTCGTCGCGGCACGCTGTCGGCCACGCTCACCGTGAAAGGTATCCAGGGCCACGTCGCCTATCCGGACAAGGCGCGCAATCCGATCCACCAATCGCTGCCGGCGCTGGCCGAACTCGTCGCGCGGCATTGGGACGAGGGTTACGAGACCTTTCCGCCGACCAGCCTGCAGATTTCCAACTTCAATGCCGGCACCGGTGCCAACAACGTCATTCCGGGCGAGGCCAAGGTGCTGTTCAATCTGCGCTACAACCCGCACTGGAATGCGGCGCAGCTGGAGGCGGAGATCTGCGCGGTGCTCGACCGGTATGGTCTGGAATACGACCTGCACTGGCATCGTGGCGGCGAACCGTTCTATACGTCGGAAGGCCGACTGCGCTCGGTGGCGCGCGAAGTGCTGGGGGCGTTCGCCGGCGCCATGCCGGAAGAAAGCACCGCCGGCGGTACTTCCGATGCGCGCTTCATCGCCCCGCTGGGTGCCGAATGCATCGAAGTAGGGCCGGTCAACGCCAGTATTCACAAGGTCGATGAGAACGTCTTGGTCGCCGATCTGGAGGCGTTGCCCGCGCTTTATCGGAGCCTTATCGAAAGACTGTTGCTGGTGTAACCCTTCTCCCATCGGGAGAAGGTGCCCGTAGGGCGGATGAGGGTAAGGCGGAGCGGCAATGTGAAGAACCGTTCTCTTTCAGCGTTCGGCTGCAGCAATATGCTTCGCCGTACCCTCACCCCAACCCCTCTCCCGATGGGAGAGGGGCTCTAAGGGCTTGCCAGCCACCCCCTGGACCGGTTAGCTTCAACCCATGCCTTGCCCTGCCGCCACCGCCCACCTCAACTCGATCCGCCGCAATAATGCGCGGACGAATAACCGTGCGCGGCCAATGCGGGTCTGCGACTAGGCGAACAGGAACAAGCCGAATCAACAGGAAACCCGCATCGCAAGATGCGGGTTTTTTACTTTTCACCTTCCAAGAACTGACCCCACGGAGTTTTCTCATGTGTTCCATCTTCGGCATTTTCGGCCTGCAATCGGGCGACGACCTGCAGGGCCTGCGACGGCAGTCGCTGGAGCTTTCCCAGCGCCAGCGCCATCGCGGCCCCGACTGGAGCGGCGTGTATATCGACGAAGGCGCGATCCTGGTCCACGAGCGCCTGGCCATCGTCGATCCGGCCGGCGGCTCGCAGCCGTTGCGCTCGGCCGATGGAGCGCTGGCGTTGGCGGTCAATGGCGAGATCTACAACCATCGCGAACTGAAAAAGGAGCTAAAGCAGCCGTATGAATTCCTCACCGGCTCGGATTGCGAAGTCATCAACGCGCTGTATCGCGAAGATGAGCCGGCGTCGTTCCTCAATCGCCTCAACGGCATCTTCGCCTTCGCGCTGTGGGACAAGACGGCGGGTCGGGTACTGGTCGCGCGCGATCCGATGGGCGTGTGCCCGCTGTACTGGGGGCATGATCGCGAAGGCCGGCTATGCGTGGCTTCTGAGATGAAGGCGATCAGCAGCCTCTGCGCCGATGTGGCGCAGTTTCCGCCCGGGCACTACTACGACAGCGCCAGCGGCGAACTGGTGAAGTACTACCAGCGTCCCTGGCGCGACTACGACGCGGTGGAAGGCGTGGAGGTGGACAAGCAGGAACTGCGCGAAGCCTTCGAGCGTGCCGTGCATCGCCAGCTGATGACCGACGTTCCCTACGGCGTGCTGCTCTCCGGTGGGCTGGATTCATCGCTGGTCACCGCCGTGGCCGCGCGCTACGCGCGCCACCGCATCGAAGAGGACGACAAGTCCGAAGCCTGGTGGCCGCGACTGCATTCGTTCGCCATCGGCTTGAAAGGATCGCCCGACCTCGCCGCCGCCGCCATCGCGGCCAAGGCGCTGGATACCGTGCACCATGGTTTCGAATACAGTTTCGAGGAAGGTCTGGATGCGTTGCCGGAGGTGATCCGGCATATCGAAACCTACGACGTCACCACCATCCGCGCGTCCACCCCGATGTATCTGCTGGCACGACGGATCAAGGCGATGGGCGTGAAGATGGTGCTGTCGGGCGAAGGCTCCGACGAGATCTTCGGTGGCTACCTGTACTTCCACAAGGCGCCGAACGCGCGCGAGTTCCATGAAGAACTGGTGCGCAAGCTGGACGCGCTCTACAACTACGACTGTCTGCGCGCCAACAAGTCGATGATGGCCTGGGGCGTGGAACCGCGCGTGCCGTTCCTGGACGTGGAGTTCATGGAGGTCGCCATGAAGATGGACGCCAAGTACAAGATGATCGACAAGACCAGTACCGGTCACGAGCGGATGGAGAAAGGCATCCTGCGCGCCGCCTTCGAAGGCTATCTGCCCGATTCCATCCTGTGGCGGCAGAAGGAGCAGTTCAGCGATGGCGTGGGTTATGGCTGGATCGATGGCCTCAAGGCACATGCCGAGGCTCAGGTCAGCGACCGCGAACTGGCCGCGGCCACCAAGCGTTTCCCGATCAATCCACCTTTGACCAAGGAAGCTTATTACTACCGCAGCGTGTTCGAGGAGTTCTATCCCGGACCCGCGGCGGCGGAAACTGTGCCGGGCGGCAAGTCGATTGCATGTTCGTCGCCTGCGGCGATTGCATGGGACGCGAGTTTCGCGTCAGCGGCCGACCCGTCGGGCAGGGCGATTGCCGGGGTGCATAACGCGGCGCATTAGCATGTGCCTTTTCCGTAGGTAGGGGCTACGCCCCCGACGCACGGATACTCGGATCAGATACTTGCTAGTCGGTGCGCACCGGCACAAGGCGGCGTCGGGGGCGTAGCCCCGACCTGCTCGGACTATCGCAGCGTGATCGATGAGTTCTATCCGGGTGCCGGGCGGTAAGCCGATTGCCGGGGTACATAACGCGGCCCATTAGCGGACGTGTTCGGACAAATGGGAATGCCCAAAACAACTGTCATTCCGAGCGCAGCGGGGAATCTGCCTCATGCGTTTCCGCATGCCCGCAGAAGCTGATTCCTCACCTTCGGTTCGGAATGACAAGGGAGGTTTCAAGATGGCTGGAGCTACTTCTTTCCCGCAGGTTTTAGGGTCAGCGTATAGGCACCCTCACCCGGCAGAAAAGGCGTCGGCCGCCCATGCACCCAGTCGTCGTGCCCAGCACCCCAGAACGGCGACAGCGGGTTGCCGCTCTGGCCGCCCGGCATGTGGATGATGCCGTCTTCTTCATGGCCCGGTGAGACCACCATGCGTTCGGAGGCGCCGAACGACGGTCCCTGCACGCGGGGCATGGCGCCATCGCCGGGCAGGGCATCAGCCGGCATGCACAGTGTGGACTTGAGCAGTGCAGGCAAGGCATTGGCGAGCGGGTGACATATCTTGGCGGTGTTGCGTTCGCCCCAGGTGCGTTGTTCCAGTGAACCGTGTTCCGACAGATCGTCGCGCACCTGGCGGGCCGCGTCTTCCAGCAACGCATCCCAACTGGCGAAGCGCCTTGGCAACAGATGCGCCGGGCGTTCCATCAGCAGCGGCCAGACGATGCCTTCGAGCTGAGGCAAATCAGGCATCACGAAATCCTTGCCCAATGCGGCCTGTGCCGGCGCCGTCAGTCCATCGGCGATGCGGGCATGCACAGCCAGTCGCCATGCACGCACGATGCGGTAGCTGACCGAATCGATGCTTGCGCGGCCTTGCCAATCCTGGCTGGCCTGGGCCAGTGCGTTCGTTGCGGGTGCATCCGTCTTGCCTTTCGCCTCTTGCAGCAACTTCCACCAGCGCTGCAGGAACACCGCGCGGTCGTCCAGCTGGATCGCCAGCAAGTCCTGTTCGTTGAATGTCTGCTTGGCGAACAGATCGTCGCGGATCTGTTTGGCGCGTGCACCGAGCGCATAACCGCCGTCGCCGGCCAGCGCCAACCCCGCGTCGTCCAGGGTGCGGTTATTGGCGGTCCACAGGCGCCCCGAAGGTGGCGCAATCAATCTGGGCGAAACGGTGGTATCGGTGTTCCAGGCCGGGCATGGCGGCTTTGCGCCGACGGCATCGGCGGCGGTTCGATCTTCTGGCTCGACGCCATTGCAGCCGGCGCCGCGTTGCGGGAACCCGCCGATCAACCGCCAGGCGATGTTGCCCGACGAATCAGCGACCATGAAGTTCTGTGCGGGAATGCTGGACTTGTCGGCGACCTCGAAGGCACCGGCAACATCGCGCGCGATCGCTAGGTCTGCGAACGACACCTTCAGCGCTCCGGCCAGCTGCGGCGTCCAGCGCAGGGCCAGCGCCTTGCCGTCGGCTTCGTGCAACACCGGTCCCCATTCGGTTTCGCGAACCACGAAATCGGTGGCGGGTTGGCCGGCCACTTCGATCCGCTCATGGAATTCCTTCCATCCGGCGCATTGCGCGATGGGTCCTTTGCACGCTGCTGTCTGCACCCAGTCGGCCCAGTCGCCATAGCTATTGGTGAAACCCCAGGCGATGTGCCGATTGCTGCCTACGACGACGACAGGCATGCCGGGCAGAGTGAAACCCGATACATCCACCTTGCCGGCTGCGGCGCGCGGATCTGCGTAGCGCAATCGCGCGCGGAACCAGATGTTGGGCGCGCGCAGCCCCAGGTGCATGTCGTCGGCGACGATGGCGCGGCCGTCGGCGGTCAGCGTGCCCGCGACGGCCCAGTTGTTGCTGCCCGGCGTGCCTTTTTCCGACAGCGGCGTGAGTTGCTTGCTGTCGGGCATCGCCAGCTCGGACAGGTCCAGCGCATCCGCCGTTGGCAGCACTGCATTTCCGCGCGGTGCGCCGAACAATGGCGCGTCCCATTCGGTGCCGTCATGGGTCAGCAATGCGTACAGCGCGGGTGGCACCACGGATTTGATCTTCCACAGGGCTAGCTCACGGGTGTTCTCCGAATCCTGCAGGTCGAAGTACATGGCGTAACCGGTCAGCGCCGAATCGGCGATTTCCCAGCGTCGCGGTTGCTGGCGCAGCATCAGGTACGGCCACGGCCTGACCGTCAGCGCTTCCAGCCCCGCGTTCACGCCGTCGGTGTAGGCCTGCAACTGCGGGCGCCGGTCGCCGGCGAAAGCGTCCAGGTTGGCGTTGACGCGCGCGCGCATGCGGTGCACGCGACGGGTCTTGTCCAGGTCCAAGGCGATGGGGCCGAACAGCTCGGACAGCTCCCCGGCCGAGGTGCGCCGCATCAGGTCCATTTCGAAATAGCGTTCCTGCGCGTGCACATAACCCAGGGCCCTGGCCATGTCGGTCTCGTTGGCCGCATCGATGGTGACCACGCCGCGCGCGTCGCGCTGGATCGTGACCGGGCCCGACAACCCTGCAAGCGCCAGTTCGCCTTCAAGCCGGGGCAGGCTGCCCCGCATCAGCCACCATCCCGTTCCCAGGGCCAGCACCAGCAGGGCCAGCAGCAACAGCGACAGACGCTTGATCCATTTGAGCATGGGCAATCCAGTGGAAAGGTGGATGACTTGAGTCGCGGCCGGGGCTGGGCGGGGCCGATTATTCCATGCGCGCATGACCGGCGCTTGTCGCTCCGGATGGAACTCGCAATGCGAGTGATTCCGATTGAATCCTCATCCCGGCCGATCCGGCAAACTGCACCCCTTCCCCTGCAGGAGCGCGCCGATGAAAGGCCATCCCGAAGTAGTCGATTACCTGAAAACGCTGCTGCGCGGCGAGCTGTCCGCACGTGACCAGTACTTCATCCATTCGCGCCGTTACGAAGACCAGGGCCTGCATGTGCTCTATGAGCGCATCCACCACGAGATGCAGGAAGAGACCGACCACGCCGACGCGCTGCTGCGGCGCATCCTGTTTCTGGAAGGCGATCCGGACATGTCGCCGACGCCGTTCGTGCCGGGCGTAACCGTCGAGGAAATGCTGCGCAAGGATCTGGATCTGGAGTACGAAGTGCGGGCCCGCTTGGCCAAGGGCATCGCCCTGTGCGAAACCCACGGCGACTACGTCAGCCGCGCCATGCTGCTGACCCAGCTCAAGGACACCGAAGAAGACCATGCGCACTGGCTGGAACAGCAGCTGAGCCTGATCCAGCGCCTGGGCATCGAGAATTACCTGCTGACCAAGCTGGGCAACGCCCCGTAGGTCGGGGCTATGCCCCCGACGTTGCTCTGGTGCACGCAATGTCGGCAGATTTTGATATCCCGCGCGTCGGGGGCGTAGCCCCGACCTACGTCTTTCAGCGTTGCGGGTCCGCCGTACGCGATGGGCTTTTGTAGGAGCGGCGCAAGCCGCGATGAAGCTTTAATGGGAAAGCCCATCGCGGCTTGCGCCGCTCCTACATAGCGATTACTCCACCGACAAACCGTCTCTTTCTGCCAAGCGCGCGACAGCAGTCCGCTGTGGCTGGAGCTTGCGCCCAGGTATTCATCCAGCCCGCAGGTCGGGGCTACGCCCCCCGACGTTGCTTGCGCACGCGCAATGTGGACAGATTCGGATATCCGTGCGTCGGGGGCGCAGCCCCGACCTACGTTATTCGACGGCCAGGCCGTCCACCTTCTGCCAACCCCGCGGCAGCAATCCGCCACGACTGGCGCGTGCGCCCAGGTATTCGTCCAGGTCCTTGAACGACAGCGACATGGTGCGCTGGCCGCTCTTCACCAGTAGCGTGCTGCCCGGCGACACAGCCGCGACCGCGACCACGCGTTCGGTTCCCAGCTTGGCCTTCGGGATCTCGATGATCTTGTTGCCTTTGCCCTTGTCCAGTTCCGGCAGATCGGCCAGCGAGAACGCCAGCAAATGTCCGGCGCTGGTGACGGCGACGATGCGGTCGGTCTTCGGGTCCTGCGTTGGCGCAGGCTGCAACACCTTGGCGCCAGTGGAGAGGTTCAACATCACTTTGCCGGCCTTCTGGCGTCCGGTCAGGTTCTCGAAGCGGGTGACAAAACCGTAGCCATGCGAAGACGCCAGCACGAAGCGCGCGTCGTTGTCGCCGCTGGCCAGCGCGACGAAGGACGCGCCTGGTGCCGGCGAGAAACGGCCGGTGAGCGGTTCGCCATTGCCGCGTGCAGAAGGCAACGTATGCGTGGCGGTCGAATAGCTGCGGCCTTCCGAATCCAGGAACGCGACCTGATGCGTGCTGCGCCCGCGCACCGCGGCCAGCAGACCATCGCCATCGCGGTAGGACATGCCGGCGGCGTCCACATCGTGGCCCTTGGCTGCGCGGATCCAGCCTTTTTCCGACAGCACCACGGTCATCGGCTCGCTGGCGACCAGTTCGGTTTCGTCCAGCGCCTGCGCGGCCTCGCGTGCGATCAGCGGCGAGCGGCGTGCATCGCCGAACTTCTTCGCATCGGCCAGCAGCTCGTCCTTGATCAGCTTCTTCAGCTTCGCTTTCGACGCCAACGTCGACACGAGGCGATCACGCTCGGCGTCCAGTTCGTCCTGTTCGCCGCGGATCTTCATTTCTTCCAGGCGCGCGAGTTGTTTCAGGCGCGTGTCGAGGATGTAGTCGGCCTGCTCCTCGCTCAGGGCGAAGCGTGCGATCAAGGCGGCGCGCGGTTCGTCCTCGGTGCGGATGATGTGGATCACTTCATCCAGATTGAGGAAGGCGACCAGCAAACCTTCCAACAGGTGCAGGCGACGCTCGACCTTCTCCAGTCGGTGGTTGAGGCGGCGCACGACCGTGCTGGTGCGGAACTCCAGCCATTCGCCCAGCAGCGTGCGCAGGTTCTTGACCTGCGGGCGCCCATCCAGGCCGATGATGTTGAGGTTGACCCGGTAGCTCTTCTCCAGATCGGTGGTGGCGAACAGGTGACCCATCAGCTGATCGGCATCGACCCGGTTGGAGCGGGTGATCAACACCACGCGTACCGGATTGAGATGGTCGGATTCGTCGCGGATGTCTTCCAGCCACGGCAGCTTCTTGGCGCGCATCTGCGCGGCGATCTGTTCGATCACCTTCGACGGCGAGACCTGGTAGGGCAGGGCGTTGATGACGATGTTCTGACCTTCTTTCTGGAAGGTAGCGCGGGCGCGCACGCTGCCATGGCCGGTTTCGTAGATCGCGCGCAGATCGGCGACCGGCGTGATGATCTCGGCGGTGGTCGGATAGTCGGGGCCGCGCACGTGTTCGCACAGGTCGGCGACCGTGGCGTCGGGGTCGTCGAGCAGGCGGATGCACGCGCTGACAATCTCGTTGAGGTTGTGCGGCGGCACGTCGGTGGCCATGCCTACGGCAATGCCGGTGGTGCCGTTCAACAGCAGGTGCGGCAGGCGCGCCGGCATCCAGGTCGGTTCTTCCAAGGTGCCGTCGAAATTCGGTGTCCAGTCCACGGTGCCGTGGCCCAGTTCGCCCAGCAGCACCTCGGCGATGGGGGTCAGTTTGGATTCGGTGTAACGCATGGCCGCGAACGATTTGGGATCGTCGGGCGAACCGAAGTTGCCCTGGCCCTCGATCAACGGATAGCGGTAGGAGAACGGCTGGGCCATCAGCACCAGCGCCTCGTAGCAGGCGCTGTCGCCATGCGGGTGGTATTTGCCGATCACATCGCCCACGGTGCGCGCGGACTTCTTCGGCTTGGCCCCGGCGTTGAGGCCCAGTTCGCTCATCGCGTAGATGATGCGGCGCTGGACTGGCTTCAGGCCGTCGCCGATGAAGGGCAGGGCGCGGTCCAGGACCACGTACATCGAATAATCGAGGTAGGCGCGCTCGGCGTACTCGCGCAGGGGAATCTGTTCGAATCCGTGGAAGGTGGGGCGGATGGTTTCGGTCATTGCGTCTTGGGGTTCTGCGTTCGAGCGAGACGCGATTTTAACCGCCCATCGAGGGCAGCAGGGGTCCGCCCAGCCACATCCAGCGCGCCATCCAGGCCGTGGCGATGGCAATCAGCACGCTAAGCGGCACGCCCACGCGCAGGAAATCGCCGAAGGTGTACTGGCCCGGGTTGAGGATCAGCAGGTTGCCGTGGTGGCCGATGGGGGTCAGGAACGAGGCCACCGCGCCCATCGCCGTGCACACCACGAACGGCACAGGGGGCAAGCCCAGTCCTTCGGCCAGCGCCAGGGCGATAGGGCACAGCAGCACGGTGGTCGCTGCGTCCGACAGGATCTGGGTCAGCAGCGCAGCTGCGCCGAACATCACCAGCAACAGCGTCAATGGCGACCAATGTGAAGCGTGCTGCAACAGGAAGTCGGCGAACATGGCGGCGGTGCCGGTCTGTTCCATGGCGATGCCCAGCGGAATGACGCCCGCAATCATCACGAAGATGCGCACGTCTATTTCACGGTAAGCCTGCTCCACACCGACGCAACGGGTCAGCACCATGGCCACGGCCCCGGCCAGGAATGCGATCTGCGGCGGCAGCAGCTCGGTCGCGGCCGCAGTAATCGCGCCGGCCATGATCAGCAGCGCCAGCGGTGCACGGCTGCGGGTCTTCTTCTGACCGCTGAACGGCATCAGCATGAGGAAGCCGTGATGCGCGGCGAGTTGTTCGAAGTTCTGCTGCCGGCCCCACAGCACCAGCAGGTCGCCTTCCTGCAGCGGCATCTCGGAGAGTTCGCCATGCAGCCAGCCTTCCTTGCGCCACAGGCCGACCACCACCACGCCCAGACTGCGCAGGAAGTCGATGCTGGCCACGCTGCGGCCGACGAATTCTGAATGCGGCGCGACCACGGCCTGGACCAGTTGTTCTTCGCCCAACAGTTCGGGTTTGTGGCTGTCGGCGGGTTTTTCGCCGTATTTGGCGACCGCGTGCAGGGCCAGGCCCGGCTCGTCCTTGATCGACGCGATTTCATCGGGTGATGCGCGCACCAGCAGTACATCGCCGGCGACGAAAACGCTGTCGCCATGCTGCTCGCGGCGGCGCACGCCGTGGCGCAGCCAGTCCACGACCTGCAGGCGCTCGCCGAAGGCATCGTCGAAGGCCTTGCGGGTCTTGCCGATCCACGGCGACTGCGCTTCCACCACCAGTTCGGTGTAATAACGCTCCAGGCGCAGATAGTCCGCCTGCGACGACTCGCCGCTGCGTTTGGGCACCAGCCAGCGGCCCAGCAGCATGTACACCGTTCCCAGCAGCACCAGCACCAGGCCGATCGGGGTGATGGCGAAGATATCCAGCCCCGGTTGCCCGGCGCGCTTGAGCAGGTCGTTGGCCAGCAGGAAGGCAGGGGCGCTGATCAGGGTCAGCGTGGTGCCCAGCGAGGCGGCCAGCGACATCGGCATCAGCAGTCGCGAGGTGGCCAGCTTCTGGTCGCGCGCCAGGCGCATGAGGATGGGCAGCATCATCGCCGTCACCATCAGGTGATGCGAGAACGCGGCCAGGGCGGCAGTCGCCGGCATCACCACGGCGATGGTGCGCCATTCGCTTCCGCCCGCCGCACGCGCGATGCCGGCACCGATGCGGTCGGTGATGCCGGTGGCCGACAGGCCTGCGGACAGCACGAACACCGCCGCCACGATGATGGCCGGTTCGCTGGAAAACCCCGCCAGCGCATCCTTCGGACCCAGTATCCCGGTCAGCGTCAGCGCCAGCAGTGCCAGCATCGCCACCACGTCCACGCGCAGCTTCTCGCTGACGAACAGCACCAGCGTTGCGGTCAGGATGACCAGGAAAAGGATTTGTTGCGGTTCCATCCGGTGGGGGGTCCGGCGAGGTATCGGGCCGGACAAGTTAACCCAGGAACGTTGTCTGAGTGCGAAGTCGCTTTACTTCGAAAGCAAAACCCTCGCATGGACAGGGGTTTGCACGGAGTGTCAAGGCACATCTATGAACAACTGATATGTGATCCCGGGCATAGCGAGGGATGACAGCGTTAGGACCTACGTGGGTCTGGAATCGATGGCGTTAGCATGGCGCGCAGCAGGCAAGGCCCACACACTGTTCGGGTCGCCAGTCTGCCCACGCCGCAACGTGGCGACGGCCATGCGCCAGTAGGCCAGTGCCAGCAGCAGGGCGACTGCATCGACACCGAAAATATTCCATTGTCCGCGTGCCCAGCTGACGCCCATGCCATTGTTCGTGGTCAGTGCATTGGCCACTGGAATGGCTGCAGTCAGCAGTGCGCATACCAGTAACAGTTCGTAGGCTGCGCGGACAGGCGGTCTTGCGAATGCCCACAGCATTGCGGCGAAAAACAGCACGTAGTAGCTGAGGATTTCCCAGGCATCACGCTGCAGCAGTTCGGCCGGCAGCCACTTGTTGGCCAGGAACAAGGCCGAGATGCCGATCATCGAACCCAGGCAAACGCCGATGGTCAGTCGGGCGACCAGCCAGGTCTTGCCCGGTTGTTGCTCGCGGCGGCGTTTGCGGCGGGCCTCGATCCACAGCAGGTTGCCGCTGTAGAAAAGGAAGGCGCCCGCCATGCCCAGCAGGAAATACAGCCATTTGACTGGCTGGTGGCCGAAGTTGCCGTAGTGCAGCGACTGCAGGCCGCGCAGGAACGACATGCCGGGCGAGAACGTCTCCGGCTGCACTACCCGCAGTACCTGTCCGCTCGCGCCGTTGATCGCTACCGCGCCGGTATTGGTCAGGCGTCGTTGCGGTGTTTCGCCGTACAGGGTGACCTGGGCGTTGGCGTCGCCCGCGTCGTGGTAGGACAGCATGTCGGTCCGCATGTCGGGCAGCGCCACGCGCCCCTTTGCGATTAGCGACTCCAGGCTCAGCAGCGGCTGCTTTACTCCAGCCGGTTCGACGTGCGGCGCGACCTCGAAGTCCGATTCCAGCACTTCCAGCAGCTTGTTCTCGTAGACCAGAAACTGGAACGGCGCCAGCATGATGAAGCCGATGGTCAGCACTGCGCCGCTCCACGCGAAGATGATGTGGAACGGAATGGACAACATACCGATCACGTTGTGCGCATCCTGCCATAGCCGCTTCAGATTGCTGCCCCAGCGCAGGGCGAACAGATCGCGCAGGAAGTTGGGTGCGTAGATCACCACGCCGCTGACCAGCGCCAGCCCGTACAGAATGCACACCACGCCGAAGAGATACATGCCGAAGGTGCGCGGCAGGCCAGCGGTGAAGTGCAGGTCGTAGATGAAATCGACGAATCCCGCGCGTCCGGGCAGCGTCGTCAGTTGGCCGCTGTCCGCAAGCTGGAAGCGGAAGGATCGTGCGCCGCCTTCGGCTTTTTCGTTGTACCAGTACAGCGTTGTTCTGGGACCGTGTTCGCCAGGCAGCACCACGGTGAAGGCATGCGCGGCTTCGGGATGCTGCGCGAGCACCTGGTCGACCAACGATTGCGCTTGATCGATCGACTGCATAGGTGCGGCGCGCTCGCCGCCGTTCTGCCAGTCCATCAGCTCGTGTTCGAACACGGTGATCGAGCCAGCATAGAAGGCGATGAACAACGCCATGCCCGCCGCCAGACCCACCCAGGTATGCACGGCGAGGAAGGTTCTCAGAGTGACGGCCTTCATGCGGGAAGCTCCACCCAGCCGATCATCTTGATCAACTGTATCAACCCGAAGCACAGCAGGGTCGTGCCGCCCATCCACAACCATGCACGCAATCCGCTCTTGAACAGGAAAGCCAGCGACATCACCCCTACCCAGACCGGAAACGACATCAGCAACCACGGCAACGTGGTCATCGCCAGTTCGCCCGGCCACAACAGTCCGATCAGCCCGATGATGCCGGTGGTCAGCGGAAGCCCCAGCAATGCTGCGGCAAGCGATTTACCCCACATGTCGCTTCCTCCGTAATCCCTGCAAACCGGCATCCAGATATGGCAGCAGCACCGCCACCAGCATGATCGCGGTCAATGCCGCAAACGCTCCGGCCCATACTCCGAGCGCGCGGATAGCCGCCAGCACGGCGAGCAGCGTGCATAGCCACGCGCCGGTCCGCAGCAGCAGCGCGGCTCGGGTATGCAGTCGCGGCAGGAACTGCTGGTGCGCGGTGGCCAGATAGAAGCCCAGCCCGGCCAGCAGCGAAGAGAGCAAATACAAGGCGGTCATCCCGATGTCTTACCAGCGCGCTTCGAAGCCGATGCCCACCACCCGGGGCGCGCCGAGGATGACGTTAGGCCGATCCTCGCCCCACCAGTACTGCATGTACTGCTCGTCCAGCAGATTATTGGCGAAGACATACGCGCTCCAGTCCATGTTCTCGTAACCCAGCTTGGCGTTCACCAGCGTGCGTGCGCTCAACGAGCTTTGGTCCTGGCCGATATCCGGGTGAACCTTGGCGCGGTAACTGGCATTGAGGTTGGCCACCCAGGCATCGGCGAAGCGCCAGTTGGCGCCCAGCGAAAGGGTCCAGTGCGGCGCATAGGCGAATTCGGTGCCGGCATAGTCGTTGATCTGGGCGTCTATCACCGTGCTGAACTCGTCGTACTGGGTGCGCGAGTAGCCCAGCGACCCGTACCAGTCGAATCCTTCGCTGAGCCGGTGCGTGGCTTCCACTTCGAAACCATACAGATGAGCGCGTCCGGCGTTGACCGTGTGGTAGTCGTAGTCGTTGAGCCCGAAGAACGCGGTGACCTGCTTGTCCTTCCAGTCGATGTAGTAGAGGTTCGCATTGAGTGCCAGCGCGCCGTCCAGCCAGAGCGAACGCAGCGAGGCCTCGTAGTTCCATGTGTATTCCGGTTCGTAGGCATAGGCGTCGCTGCGCGCGATGTTGAAGGACGAGCCTCCCGAGCGATAGCCGCGCTGGACGATGAAGCTGGCCGACAGGTCGTCGTTCCATTCATAGCGCACGCCAGCCTTGGGCAGGAAGGTGTTGAACGTGCGGGTGTCTTCAGGGGTCGACCCGGCCGCCTGCTGCACGAATCCCAGCACCGCCTGATTGAGCACGCCCATGATCGTGTACAGCGAGCTTCCCGGCGCGCCGTAGGCGGCGGGGTCGGGCAGGGCGCCGGTGAATTCGGTCGTGCTGTTGACGGACATGGTGTATTCCTGCCGGTCGTAGCGGAATCCGCCCAGCAGGGACAAGCGGTCGGTGAGCTTGAACTCGCCATCGGCGAACAAGGCCTGGTTTTCCGAACGGGTCGGGCTTTCGCTGAAGTAGTCCACCGGAATGACCGGCAGCGCGCCGACGTAGAGCGAGGCGATGGCCCCGGCGGTGGCGGCGTCCAGCCCGTTGGCTTGCAGCAATCCGGCGATGGTGGAGCCTGGTGTGTTCACGTTGGTCAGACTGGTAGAGAACCCGTTGACCTTGCGCCGCGAAAAATACAGGCCCATCAGTCCATCCAGACGGTCGCCGTCGTAGTTCAACCGGAACTCCTGCGACAGCGTGCGGGTTTTCTGATCCGACATGCCGTATGAAAGCGGCTCTGCAGTCAGGTCGCCGTCGTAGTGGCGTACCGCGTGCGCATCGCTCCACGCGGTCACCGCATGCAAGCTCCAGCGGTTGGAGAGCGCGTAGTCGATCTCCAGATTGGCCACATCCGCGCTGGTTTCGCCGCTGTTGGGCGCATCGGAGAAGTTGTAGCGGTTGTCGTAGAAGTCCGCCACGTCCTTGGTGCTGTAGGTGAAGATGTAGGGGCCTTCCTTCTCGGAGCGGGTGTATCCCAATCGAGCGGTCAGGCCGGGTAGGGCCGACGGCGTCCACATCAGCTTGGCGCGGGCGAATCGGGAGTCCAGCGCATCCTCGCGCGCGCCCCGCGTGGGGTTGAGAACGAAACCATCGAAATCACGGTCCTCCACCGCCACCCGGAAGGCCAGTTCGTCCTGCACCAGCGGACCGCCACCGGCGAAAGCGAACTTGCGGTCGCCCGGATCCGATAGCATCACCCGGGCACGCGCATTCCAGTCCATCGACGGATCTTCGGTACGCAACACGATGGCACCCGCCAGCGAGTTCTCGCCCTGGATGGTCGATTGCGGACCGCGCAGGATCTCGACCTGGGCCAGATCCCACATGCTGGTGGGGCCGGCGTCGGTGATATTGCTGGGCATCGCTGCGCCGTCCAGATAGATGGTCGCAAGCGGCGAACCGCTGCCCTCGACATCGCGGATGCCGCGGATGGTGAAGCCGGACTCTCCATAGGTCTGGCTTACATTGGCGGTGCGGTTGAGTATGTCGAACAGGCCCTGCAGGTTTTCCTGCTCCATGCGCACCGAGGTGGTGACCGCCACGCTGGTGGTGGTGTCCTGCAGCGAGCGCGCGGCCTTTTCCCCGGTCACCACGATGCGGTCCAGTTCCTTGGCATCGGCCGCGGAAGCACCATCGGGTACGGAGGTCTGTTGGGCTATTGCAGTTCCAATGGCCAGGAACAGAGACGAAAAAACGAGTGTTTTCTGAAGCGCGCGCATGCCGAATATCCCCTGAGGAGTGACGGCATGGCGAAGGCTTTGCCCGATAACCGCCAATCCCCGGCGGCAGGGCTGCATTCTATTCAAATGAGAACGGGTTTCAACAACTAAAGCGTATGAGCATCCAAATAACGTGGCATGGCGAACGCCGATTTGATGGCATTGCCTTGGATGGCGTCGAAATCAGGAAGCCGCCCCGGCCCGCATCCGGGGCAAGGTAGTTAACCTGCTGCCATGAGAGGGGGCACAAACGCCAGGCACAAAAAAGGCCCGCTTTCGCGGACCGTTTCTGTTTTTACCTGGTGCCCAGAAGAGGACTCGAACCTCCACGAAGTTGCCCCCGCTAGCACCTGAAGCTAGTGCGTCTACCAATTCCGCCACCTGGGCAGGTGCAGGGCGCGCATTCTCCGGATTGCGCAGCAGGATGTCAATGCATGCCTGCATGGTCACGGCCCGGATTCAGGCGGGGTGTACCATGCGCGCATGACGAAGAAGCCAACGAAAGGCGGGTCCAAGCCCGCGACAGGTAAGCCCGGCAAGCCCGGCGAGAGAGCGAAGAAGAGCGGCAACGCCCCCAAGTCCAAACTGCCGCCCTGGATGCCCGAAGCGGCTACCAGCGCGCCAGCGAACACTGGCCGGGGGCCGCGCGGCAATCCACGGCCGCAGGCCTCGCAGCAGCGTGCCTCCCGCCAGCCTGCCTCCAACGAACCGATATCCCGCCAGCCCGCGCCACCGCAGCGTGGCAAGAAATTCACCGACCCGCATGCCGCCCGCGAAGCCGAGCGTTATGCCGATCCCATCGCCAGCCGCGAAGCCATCCTGGGCGTGCTCAGCGCCGCCGAAGGTCCGCTGACTGCCGAGGATCTGGCCGCGAAGTTGGAACTCACCGCACCGGATCGTTTCGATGCGCTCGGCAAGCGTCTGGGTGCGATGGTCCGCGACGGCCAGCTGCTGCAGAACCGCCGCGGCGGTTTCGCGCCGGCCAAGCAGATGGATCTTATCCCGGGCGTGGTGATCGCCAACCCGAACGGCTTCGGCTTCCTGCGCCCCGAAGCAGGTGGCGGCGACGACCTGTTCCTGCCGCCCAATGAAATGCGAAAGGTCATGCATGGCGACCGGGTCATGGCCTGCGTCACCGGCATCGACCGCAGCGGTCGCCGCGAAGGCAGCATCGTGGAGGTGCTGGATCGGCGTCTGTCGCGCCTGATCGGCCGCTTCACTCTGGAAGCGGGCATCAGCTATCTGGTGCCGGACGACAAGCGCGTGCAGCGCAACGTGCTGATTCCGCCGGACCAGCGCGGCGAGGCGAAGGACGGCCAGCTGGTCGTCGCCGAACTGACCCAAGCGCCTGATTCGCGCCGCCCGCCCATGGCCAAGATCGTCGCGGTGCTAGGCGACAAGCTGACTCCGTCGCTGGTGGTGGAAGCGGCGATCCACGGCCACGAGATTCCCTACGAGTTCCCGCAGGAAGTGCTGGACGAAGCGGCCGCCGTGCCGCTGGTGATCGAAGAGAGCATGATCGGCGGCCGCGTGGACCTGCGCGACATGCCGCTGGTTACCATCGACGGTGCCGACGCCAAGGATTTCGACGACGCGGTGTATTGCGAAAGCAATCGCCAGGGTCTGCGCATGAAGAACCGCAGCGGCTACCGGCTGGTGGTGGCCATCGCCGACGTGTCGCATTACGTGCGTCCCGGCACGCCGCTGGATGACGAAGCGCAGAAGCGCGCGACCTCGGTGTACTTCCCCGGTTTCGTGGTGCCGATGCTGCCGGAGACGCTGTCCAACGGCATCTGTTCGCTGAATCCGAAAGTGGACCGCATGTGCTTCGTCTGCGACATGCAGGTCAACAGCGAGGGCGAAGTCACCCAGTCGAAGTTCTACGAAGCGGTGATGCGTTCGCACGCGCGCCTGACCTACGACCAGGTGTGGAAGGCGGTGGGCGAGAACGACGCGGAAGCGCGCGAATCCATCGGCAAGCAATTGCCCCAGGTCGAGCGCCTGCACGAGTTGTACGGCCTGCTGTCCAAGGCGCGCGAGAAGCGCGGCGCGATCGAGTTCGAAACTTCCGAAGTCAGGTTCGAGCTGGACAACCGTGGCGAAGTCACCCAGGCCGGCATGCTGGTACGCAACGACGCACACAAGCTGATCGAGGAGTGCATGATCGCGGCGAACGTGGAGGCGGCCAAGTACCTGCTGGCCGCGCAGATCCCCGCGCCGTATCGCGTGCATGATCGTCCACCGGAGTCCAAGTACGCCGACCTGCTGGAATTCCTGAAGGAATTCAAGCTGAGCATGCCGCCGTGGGCCAAGGTGCAGCCGCGCGATTTCACCCAGTTGTTGAAGAAGATCCGCGAGCGTCCGGATGTGGCCTTGCTGGAATCGGTGGTGCTGCGCAGCCAGAGCCTGGCCGTGTACACGCCTGACAACGCCGGCCACTTCGGCTTGGCGCTGACCGCGTATGCTCACTTCACCTCGCCGATCCGCCGTTATCCCGACCTGCTCGTGCACCGGGCCATCAAGTACGCGCTGACCAAGGGCAAGCCGGAGAAATTCCTGTATTCCCAGCACCAGATGGCGGCGTTGTCGTTGCAATGCTCCGAACGCGCGCGCCGCGCCGACGAGGCCGAGCGCGAGGTGGACGAACGCTACCGCGCCGCGTGGATGGAACAGCATGTGGGTGGCCAGTTCGATGGCGTCATCAGCGGCGTGACCAGCTTCGGCCTGTTCGTCGAATTGAACGAATCCAAGGTCAATGGACTGGTTCACGTGACCCAGTTGCCGCACGATTTCTATCACTTCGATCCGATCCGCAAGACCATGACCGGCGAACGCCGCGGCATGGTGTTCCGCTTGGGCGACCAGGTCCGCATCGTGGTGATGAAGGCCAGCCTGGAAGAACGCAAGATCGATTTCAAGCTGGCCGAGGAAAAACAGGTGCAGGGCTTGCCGCCGCGTGGGCAGCCGGCGAAGCGGAAAAAAGAGAAGTATTGATGTGCTCCCTTCTCCTCTCGGGAGAAGGTGCCCGAAGGGCGGATGAGGGTACGGCGAACTCCATGTGCTTGTACTAGAAGGGCTTCGCCGTACCCTCACCCCAACCCCTCTCCCGGTGGGAGAGGGGCTTAAACAGTTACCAAGAGCCACAAATGAGCAAACAGAACCAATGGATCGCCGGCATCAACGCGGTGGCTTCGGCCATCGAGAACGATGCCGACAACGTGCGCGAGATTCTGCTGGAGGCGGGCAGCAAGAATTCGCGCATCACCGAGATCGAAGAGAACGCGCGCCGCAAGGGCATCGAAGTGCGTCGCGTCACCCAGCAGGCGCTCGATGGCGTCGGTGGCTCCGTCCGCCACCAGGGCGTGGTTGCGCGTTATGCCGCCGCCAAGACCTGGGATGAGGGCGAACTGGCGGGCCTGATTGAAGCCGCCGAAGGCAAAGCACTGGTGCTGGTGCTGGATGGTGTCCAGGACCCGCACAACCTTGGCGCGTGCCTGCGTAGTGCGGCCGCTGCGGGCGCGACTGCGGTGGTGATTCCAAAGGACAAGTCCGCGCCGGTCAACGCGACCGTACGCAAGACCTCCGCAGGCGCCGCCGACCGATTGCCGGTGTTTCCGGTCACCAACCTGGCGCGCTGCCTGCGCGACCTGCAACAACTGGGTGTGTGGATCTATGGCCTGGCCGGGGAAGCGGAGGCCTCGCTTTACGACATCGATCTGCGCGGCAACGTGGCGCTGGTACTGGGCGGCGAAGGCGACGGCATGCGCCGGCTGACGCGCGAGCATTGCGACGGTCTGGTCAAGATTCCGATGCCGGGCGATATCGAAAGCCTCAATGTTTCGGTCGCCACCGGCGTGACCTTGTTCGAGGCCGTGCGCCAGCGTCGATAGCGTCACTGCCGCTGGATTCTGATGTTGTGGGAGGGGCTTCAGCCCCGGCTGCAGGGAAACCGAGCCCCTCCCACAGGGTGCTAGGTCTGCGGAGAAATCGCATGTGTATTCCATCAATACCGTTGTTCCGCCACTTCGGACTGGCGTGCATGCTGACAATGTCGCTGCTGCCGCTGACTACACAGGCGCAGGAACGTGTCCGCGCCCGCGATCTGGGCGTGACGCCCGGTATCTTCGCGCCCGGGGCCAATAACGCCATCACCGATGTCGCTGGCGTGCGCGTGGGACAAGTGACGCTGATCGAAGGCGACCGCGTGCGCACCGGCGTGACTGCGATCCTGCCGCACGACGGCAACGCCTACCGTTCGCGCGTGCCGGCGGCGCTGCACGTGGGCAACGGCTACGGCAAGTTCGCCGGGAGCACGCAGATCAACGAACTCGGCGAGCTGGAAACACCCATCCTGCTCACCTGCACGCTGTGCGTGTGGAAGGCCGCCGATGCCATGGCCGCCTGGATGCTGGAACAGCGGGACATGCAGCAGGTGCAGTCCATCAATCCGGTCGTGGGCGAAACCAACGACGGCGATCTCAACGACATCCGCTCGCGGCCGGTCACCGCCACGGCGGTTCGCCGCGCGCTGGAAACCGCGAAGTCCGGGCCGGTCCAGGAAGGCAGCGTCGGCGCAGGTACCGGCACCATCGCCTTCGGCTGGAAGGGCGGCATCGGCACTTCGTCGCGGGTACTGCCCGCATCGCTGGGCGGCTGGACGGTGGGGGTGCTGGTGCAGTCGAATTTCGGCGGCGTGTTGCAGGTGGCCGGCGCGCCTGTAGGACGCGAACTCGGGAAGTATGCCTTCCAGGACGCCGTCGCCGCGCACACGACGGATGCAGCAGCACCCGCCGATGAGCGGGGCGATGGCTCGGTCATCATCGTCATCGCCACAGACGCCCCGTTGAGCGACCGCAATCTTAGGCGTGTCGCGTCGCGGGCGATGATGGGCCTGGGACGTACCGGCAGTTCGGCTTCCAACGGCAGCGGCGATTACGCACTGGCGTTCTCCACTGCCGCTTCGGTGCGTCGCGCCTTCGATGCGCCGCGGCATGCGACCACGGAGCTGGCGAACCAGGAGATGAGCGCGGTCTTCCAGGCCAGCGTGGATGCGGTGGAGGAAGCGGTCTACAACTCGATCTTCATGGCCACCACCGTTACCGGCAATGGCAACACCGCCGAAGCGATACCGCTGGATCGGGTCAAGGAAATCCTGGCGCGATACGGTACGCAGGCGCCCTAATCGCGCGCCGAACCTGCGCGCTACTGACTAGGAAGCAGCTACGCAGCAGGCTTCGGCCAGGCATTGGCGATCTTGCAGAACAGGCGGGCGGTCTGTTCGGTGTCATAGACAGCCGAATGCGCGTCGTCCGCGTTCCATTCCATGCCTGCGGCCTGCACCGCACGCGCCAACACTGTCTGACCGTAGGCCATGCCGGCCATCGTCACCGTGTCGAACACGCTGAAAGGGTGGAACGGATTGCGCCTGTGGCCTGAGCGCGCAACGGCCGCGTTGAGGAAATTCAGATCGAAGTGCGCGTTGTGCCCGACCAGGATCGCGCGCTGGCAGGCGTGCTTCTTCATCGCCGCGCGCACCGGGGCGAACACGTGCTCCAGTGCTTCCTTCTCCGGCTTGGCTAGGCGAAAGGGGTGGTCGAGCACGATGCCGGTGATTTCCAGCGATTTCGGGTCGATGTCGGTGCCGGGTGCGGGAATGAGGTGCGCGCTGGCGGTGTCGCCCATGATGAAGGCGCCGTTCGCATCCAGGTCGATCGGCACCACCGCGATTTCCAGCAGTGCATGGCGGTTCCAGTCGAAGCCGCCGGTTTCCACATCGACCACAACGGGCAGGTAGCCGCGAAAGCGGCGGGACATGGGGGTAACGGTCGGCGCTTCTTCGGGGTTGCTCATCGGTGCAAGCGTAACAGAGCCCGCAAGCGGCCTTACGGTTCCCTGTGTAGGAGCTGCGTAAGCTGCGACCCGGAATCTATCCCTGCGCAACCTACTTCGGCGTCTCGGGTTGAAGGTCGCAGCTTACGCAGCTCCTACAGGGCGGTGCCGAGGAGGGTGCCTTCTTCACGCATGCGTTGCAGCATGACGCGGCCTTGTTCCAGGAAGGTGGGCAGGTCGTCGACTGCGGCTTCCTGCGCCAGTTGCAGCAAAGTCTGGCGTCCGCTCATTTCGCCGGCACGCAGGATTTCGAGCAGCCGGAAGACCAGCGGCGAGATCTCCGCGAACCGTATCTCGAACTGCGCATCGCGGCGGACCAGGACCAAGGTGGGAGTATCAGGCGGCGTCGCGGGTTGGAAATCCGGACCGATCTGCGGCACCGGCCAAGCATAAGCCAGCGGCCAAGCCACGGGCGAGAGCACCGGCACGCCCGACATCAAATCGCCTTCGGGGTCGTGGCGTGGGAATTCGTCATCGGCGATCTGCAGACCCAGTTCCACCCATTCGTAGTGCGCCATTTCCGCAAGCCAGCCCGGGTACTGGCTATCGGCTTCGGCGCGCCCTTGCAGAAAGCGGATGAACTCGCGCCCGATCTCGGCGAACAACGGCGTATGGCTGCGGTGCTGGGCGTAGAACGCACGCACGAGTTCGCGCCATCGCGCCTCGCCCAGGGTTTTGCGGATGACCGGGAAGTTGCCCGACAGCAGTCCTTCGATATTGTTGAAGAACAACTCGCGATAAATAGACAGCCTTCGATCTTGCAGATCCGGCGGTGGTGGATTGGCCACCGGATCGCGCAGATGCGCGGCCAGCCGGAACTGCTGTTCGCGTAGCGTGTCAGGCATGGGCGGAAACGGATGGCGCTGCGCTGGCTGCGCGCTGCAGCGTACGGATGCGTTCCACCTCGGCGAGCAGAACCGGCATCGCGGGGAAATTGAAGTCGCGTTCCAGCAACGTCGGTCGCACGCCATGCGCATGGTAAGCCGCTTGCAGCAGCGACCACACCTCTTCCTTCACTGCTGCGCCATGTGTGTCGACCTTCAGGTCCTCGGCTTCGTCGTAGTGGCCGGCGATGTGGTACGAGGCAATTCGGGCAGCCGGCATGCGGCTCAGGAACTGGTGCGCATCGTAGCCATGGTTGACGGCGTTGACGTAGATGTTGTTGACGTCCAGCAGCAGGTCGCAGTCCGCTTCGGAAAGCACGGCCTCGATGAAATCGGCTTCCGGCATTGCCTGATAGGGCGCGGCATAGTAGGAGACGTTTTCGACCGCGATGCGCCGGCCCAGTACGTCCTGGACGCGGCGGATGCGTGCGGCCACGTGGCGCACCGCTTCCTCGGTGAACGGGATGGGCATCAGGTCGTAGAGATGCCCATCGTCGGTGCAGTAACTCAGGTGTTCGCTGTACAGGCTGACCTGGCGTCGATCCAGGAATCGCCGGGTACGGGCCAGGAAGGTCTCGTCCAGCGGCGCGGTACCGCCCAGCGACAGCGATAGTCCGTGGCAGGTGAGCCGATGTCTGGAAGTGAGCGCTTCGAGCGCCGCTCCGTACCGTCCGCCGATGCCGATCCAGTTGTCCGGGGCGCATTCAAGGAAATCGAATGCGTCCTGCGGTGCTTCCTGCAGCGCACCCAACAGGGCACGCCGCAGGCCGATTCCCGCACTGGCATCGGGCAGGGGAGGAGTCATGCGATCAGCAGGTATTACTCAGACGCTACCGCCGCATTTGCCCTCACCGCACTTGCCCTCGGCGTGTTCGGCTTTCTTGTCACCGGCCTTCATGCCTGCGCCGCACTTGCCTTCACCGCATTTGCCTTCCGCATGGGCCTTGTGCTCGGCCGTGTCGATGAAGCCGTCCTTGTTGGTGTCGATGGCGTCGAACTTGTCAGCCTTGTCGGAATGGGCGGTGGTGAACTCGGCGCGCGAGACTTTGCCGTCCTTGTCGGTATCGACTTTTTCAATGCCGCACTTGCCTTCGCCGGCCTTCTTGTCGGCACCGCACTTGCCCTCTGCCGCCTTTTCGTCGGCTGCAGCCGATGCGGACAGCAGATAACCCTGTGGCAGGGACTGCATGGCGAAAGCGGAACCGGAAAGCGCCAGCCCGCCGACCAGGGCGGTGCACAGGGCGAGGGACGCGGGTTTTGAATTCGGCTTGCTCATGGTGGTGCTCCAGGTAAGCGGCCGGGGCCGCGGATGTGGAGCAAGTGTAGCGGGCTGTGGTTAGAGGGCTGTGTGCACTGCGACATGGCGCGGTGACATTGGCCTTGCTTGACGGCGAGGCGTGAAAAACGGGGCCTTTGGCGGCCGATGCAGGCTTCGAGCGGTCTGCAAAATCCGGATGTCATCCCGAGCGTAGCGAGGGATCTGCTTTTTGAAGGGAAAAGCAGATCCCTCGCTACGCTCGGGATGACAGTACAAGGGTCGATAGGATGCTTCCCCTTGTGAAGCAAGTGCCAAGCCCTCGTTACCGAAGGCTGGACCGTTCTTCAGACTGCGCCGGTGGTGCTGGTCTCGTCGCGCTTGTCGCGTGGCGGCAGCGGCTGGTCGCCGTGCACCAGGAACCAGATGTTCTCGGCGATGTTGGTGGCATGGTCGCCGATGCGTTCCAGGTTCTTGGCCATGAACAGCAGGTGCGTGCACGGGGTGATGTTGCGCGCGTCTTCCATCATGTAGGTCAGCAGCTCGCGGAACAGCGCGGTGTACTGCGCATCCAGTTCGGCGTCGCGGGCGCGGACCCGCAGTGCGCGTTCGGCGTCGCCGTCGCGGTAGGCGTCCAGCACGTCGCTGACCTGGCGTGCGGCCAGCTGGCCCAGTGCGCGCAGGTTGGTGGTGTGCGGCACCGGCGGTGAAACGTTCAATGCGATCGAGCGCTTGGCCACGTTGGCGGCGTAGTCGCCGATGCGTTCGATATCCGAAGGAATGCGCAGGCCGGCCAGGATCTCGCGCAGGTCGCGCGCCATCGGTCCGCGCAGCGCAAGCTGCATGACGTCGTGGCTGATCTTGGATTCCAGCTTGTCGATTTCGATGTCGTTGGCGACGATGCGCTGCGCAGCGCGGTCATCGCGGCGTTCGACCACGTCCAGCGCGGCTTCCAGCTGGGCGACGGCCACCGCACCCATATGCAGGATCTCGTTGACCAGCCGGCGCTGTTCTTCGTCGTAGCTCTTGACGATGTGTTCGTTGGGTTGGTTGCTCATGTCGATTCCTCTCGGTTCCTGTGCGTCGTGACGGCGATCAGCCGAAACGCCCCGTTATATAGTCTTCCGTCTGCTGCTTCTTCGGACTCGAGAAGATATTGGACGTCACGTCGTGTTCGATCAGGTCGCCCAAATACATGAAGGCCGTGTAGTCGGAGACGCGCGCGGCCTGCTGCATGTTGTGGGTGACGATGGCGATGGTGTAGTCCTTCTTCAGCTCTTCCACCAGCTGCTCGATGCGGCTGGTGGAAATCGGGTCCAGTGCGGAAGTCGGTTCGTCCAACAGCAGCACGTCGGGCTTCAGCGCCACGGCGCGCGCGATGCACAGGCGTTGTTGCTGGCCGCCGGACAGGCCCAGTGCGCTCTGGCCCAGCTTGTCCTTCACTTCGCCCCACAGTGCCGCCTGGTTCAGCGCATGCTCGACGCGGTCGTTCATGTCGGCTTTGCTGATCTTTTCGTGATGGCGGATAGCGTAGGCGATGTTTTCGTAGATGGTCATCGGAAACGGCACCGGCTTCTGGAACACCATGCCGACCTTGCTGCGCAGGCGGTTCATCGGATACTTGGGCGAGAGGATGTTCTCGCCATCCAGGTTCACTTCGCCCTTGGCGGTCATCTTGGGGTACAGCGCGTAGATGCGGTTGAAAATGCGCAGCAGGGTCGACTTGCCGCAACCGGAAGGACCGATGAGCGCAGTCACGCGCTTCTCCGGAATCTCCAGATTGATGCTCTTCAGGGCATGGAACTTGTCGTAGTAGAAATCCAGTCCCTTGGCTTCCAGCTTGACCGGCGAAGGCGCGATCGCGCCGCGATCGGTAGCTACCGTCGTGATGCGCTGGGTGGAGTCGTTGCGTTGAACGTCGTTCATGGCCGGGTCCGAAGAGAGATTAGTCATTGGAGATCTTGTTCCGCAGCAGAACGCCGCGCGCAGTGAGGCTGATGAGCAGGACGAAGACGGTCAGGACCAGGGCGCCGGCCCATGCGAGCGTCTGCCAGGATTCGTACGGGCTGCCGGCGAACTGGTTCATCACCACTGGCACGCTGGCCATGGGCTGCAGGACGTTGGCGTTCCAGTACTGGCTGCCGAAGGCGGTGAACAGCAGCGGTGCGGTTTCGCCGCTGATGCGCGCCAGCGCCAGCAGGATGCCGGTGACGATACCGGCCGAGGCGCTGCGATAGAGCACCTGCACGATCACCTTCCACTGCGGCACGCCCAGCGACAACGCCGCTTCGCGCATCTGCGAGGGCACCAGGCGCAGCATTTCATCGGTGGTGCGCACGACGACCGGCAGCACGATGAAGGCCAGGGCCAGCGCGCCGGCCAGGGCCGAGAAGCCGCCGCCGAACTGCATGATGAAGAGCGTGTAGACGAACAGACCCAGCACGATGGATGGTGCCGACAGCAGGATGTCATTGACGAAGCGCACCACCGTGCCGGCCTTGCGTGCGTTGCCGTACTCGGCCAGCCAGGTACCGGCCAGCACGCCCAGTGGTGTGCCGATGGCAATGGCAAGCCCGCACATGATCGCGCTGCCGAAGAAGGCGTTGGCCAGACCACCTTCCTGCATCGGCGGCGGAGTCATCTGGGTGAACAGCTGCCAGTTGATGCCGGCGATGCCCTTGGCGACCAGCGTCCACAGAATCCAGGCCAGGAAGAACAGCCCGAACAGTGCGGTGGCGCAGGAAAGTATCAGGGCCACGACATTGGTGATGCCACGACGGCGGTAGAGGCCGGCGGCTGCGTTATGGGCGCTCATCAGTTGCCCTCCTTGCGCGACAGTTGCATCAGCATGTAGCGGGCGATGGCCAGCACGATGAATGTGACGATGAACAAGACGAAGCCCAGCAGCAGCAACGCGGAGCGGTAGGTTTCAGTCGCCTCACCGAAGTCGTTGGCGATCAAAGCGGCGATGGTCGTACCCGGTTCCAGCAACGAGGCCGACAGGCTGACGGTGTTGCCGATGACGAAGGCCACCGCCATGGTCTCGCCGAGTGCGCGGCCCAGACCCAGGAAGATGCCGCCGATCACCGCGCCGCGGGTGTAGGGCAGGACGATGTCCCAGCTCACTTCCCACTTGGTGGAGCCCAGCGCGTAGGCCGATTCCTTCAAACGCTGCGGCACGGTCAGGAAGACTTCGCGCATCACCGAGCTGATGAAAGGGATGACCATGATCGCCAGCACGAAGCCGGCGGTCAGCATGCCGATGCCCAGCGGCGGGCCGCGGAATAACACGCCGATGTAGGGCAGGGTGCCGATATGGTCGTTGAGCCAGGGCGTGCCGTATTCGGTCATCACCGGCACCAGTACGAAGAGGCCCCACATGCCGTAGATGATGGACGGGATGCCAGCCAGCAGTTCGATGGCGGTACCGACCGGGCCGCGCAACCAGCGCGGCGCCACTTCGGTCAGGAAGAAAGCGATGCCGAAGCTCACCGGCACCGCGATGACCATCGCAATCACTGCAGTGACGATGGTGCCGTAGATCGGCGCCAGCGCGCCGTACTTGTTCTCGACCGGATTCCATTCCGACGAATAGAAGAAGCTCAAGCCCTGCGTCTGCAGGACTTCGCGGCCGCCCCACAACATGGACAGCGCGGCGGTGGCCAGGGCCACCAGCACGAAGGCCACGGTGGCGGTCAGCAACCAGCGGAACAGACGGTCATTGCGCGCGTCGGCGAGATCGCGCTTGCTGTGTGGAACGATGGAAGCGGTGATGGCGTTCATGGAGTCCTGGAGTGGGGTTGTGCGCGCCGCGTGGATTTATCCGCCGTCGTGACCAGCCTTCTGGCTGTTGAGAGCACCGCAAAGCGGGAACCCAGGGACTTGGCCTTTGCTTTTATTTTTTAAAGCAGATGTGGAAGTCCATGGATCCCCGCCTTCGCGGGGATGACGGAATGGCAAAGGCGCCCGCGACGCGGGCGCGCCATTCCGTCATTTGAACTCGCTGGCCCAGTACGCTTCGATCTGCTTCACCAGTTCCGGCGGCAGCGGCACGTAGTGCAGTTCATTGGCTTGCGCCTGGCCGTTTTCGAAGGCCCACTTGAAGAACGCCAGGGTATCGGCGCTGCGCTTGGCGTCTTTCGGCTGCTTGTACATCAGCATGAAGTTGGTGGCTGTGATCGGCCATGCCTCGGCGCCGGGCGCGTCGGTGATGACCAGGTTGAAATCCTTGGCACTGGCCCAGTCCGCGCTGGCGGCGGCTGCGGCGAAGGTCTCGGCGTTGGGCTGGACGAAATTGCCGGCCGCGTTCTGCAGCGAGGCATACGGCATCTGGTTCTGCAGGGCGTAGGCCAGCTCCACATAGCCGATGCCACCTTTGATCTGTTTCACGTACGAGGCCACGCCTTCGTTACCTTTGCCGCCGACGCCACCCGGCCATTGCACGGAGGTGCCTTCGCCAACCTTGCTTTTCCAGTCCGGGCTGACCTTGGACAGGTAGTTGGAGAAATTGAACGTGGTGCCCGAGCCATCCGAACGGTGCACCAGGCTCACCTTGACCGCCGGCAGCGCGACGCCAGGATTGACGGCGGCGAGGGCCGGATCGTTCCACATGGTGATCTTGCCCAGGAACAGGTCGGCCAACAGGGGGCCGGTCAGCTTCAACTGGCCTGGCTGCAGGCCTTCGACGTTTAGCACCGGCACCACGCCACCGATGGCCGACGGAAACTGGCCCAGGCCGGCTTGCGCCAATTCCTCGGTGGAAAGCGGCTTGTCGGTGGACCCGAAATCGACCGTGCCGGCCTTGATCTGGGCGATACCGCCGCCGGAACCTATCGACTGGTAGTTGATCTTCGCGCCGGTGGCTGTGTTGTAGTCCGCGGACCACTTGGACACCAGCGGATAGATGAAGGAGGCACCCGCGCCGGAAATTTCGGCCGTGCTGGGGGTGCCGGCCTGGGTTGCGCCAGCGGCACCGGCTTCGGGCGCGCCGGCGGCAGGCGCCGCGCTGTCTGAGGGTTTGCAGGCAGCCAGGGCAAACAGGACCGAAAAGGTAAGCAGGGCAACGCGCGCCGGCTTCAGGTTCATGAGGAAACTCCGTTGACGAGGTGCCGGCCAAGCGCCAGCGGGGTGACGCCATGAAATGATGTTTTTGTTACACCGTCATGACAGGGTGCCGGGAGCCCGCAGCGGCTAGTACGCTCTGGGTTCGTCATCCCAGCGAAAGCTGGGATCCACTTTGATCTTAGTCAGCAGAATCAGAATCAAGATGGATCCCAGCTTGACCAGCTGCGCTGTTGAAAGCCGCTGGGATGACGGCAAGAGGAGATGCCTGGCTATTCCAGTTCCCACTTCCCACAAAAAAAGCGCGGACCTTTCGGCCCGCGCCCGGTGAACGACAAGGAGAGAGAGAGGGACTTGTCGATCAGTACGCCATGTTCTGCGACCAGTAGGTCTCGATCTGCTTCACCAGCGAGTCGGGAAGCGGCACGTAACCCAGTGCCTTGGCCTGCGCGTCGCCGCTGCTGTAGACCCAGCGGAAGAATTCCTTGGCCTCTTTGGCGCCGGCGGCATTCTTGGGCTGCTTGTACATCAGGATGAAGTTGGTGGCTGTGATCGGCCACGATTCCGCGCCCGGGGCATTGGTCATGACCAGGTAGAAATCCTTGGACGAACCCCATTCGGCGCTCGCGGCGGCGGCGGTGAAGCTGTCGTCGCTCGGATTGATGAAGTTGCCGGCGGCGTTCTTCAGGCGCGAATACGACATCTTGTTCTGCAGCGCGTAGGACAGTTCGACATAGCCGATGGCGCCCTTGATCTGCTTAACGTAGGCGGCGACGCCTTCGTTGCCCTTGCCGCCGATGCCTACCGGCCACTTGACCGAAGTGCCTTCGCCGACCTTGGTCTTCCACTCGCCATTGACCTTGGACAGGTAGTTGACGAAGTTGAAGGTGGTGCCCGAACCGTCCGAACGGTGCACGACGGTGATCTTGGTGTCCGGCAGGGTAACGCCGCCATTGAGGGCGACGATGGCCGGGTCGTTCCACTTGGTGATCTTGCCCAGGAAGATATTGCCCAGGATCTCGCCATCCAGCTTCAGCGCACCCGCGGCCACGCCCGGAATGTTGATCACCGGCACGATGCCGCCGATGACAGACGGGAACTGGGCCAGGCCGAACTTGGCCAGCTCTTCGGGCTTCAGCGGCGCATCGGAGGAACCGAAATCGACCGTGCCGGCCTTGATCTGGGCGATACCGCCACCCGAGCCGATGGACTGGTAGTTGACCTGTTTGTTCTTGGCGCCCTTGTAGTCGGCCGACCACTTGGACATGGCTGGATAGACGAACGATGCACCGGCGCCGGTGACGTCGGCGGCCAGTGCGCTGGTCGAGAATGCGGCGGCGACGGCCAGCATCGCGACACGCGATTTGATGGAGTTGAACACGGAGAGCTCCTGGTGGGAAATACGCGGCTTGTGCCGCTCTGCGCATTCCACGACGTTTGCGTGACAGCGATATGTCTCGAATGCGGCAGAAATATGACAGCGTTAAATGTCGCGGGACTTCCCAAAAAAAGAAGCGCGGCTTTCGCCGCGCTTCGTCGGTACCGGAGAAAACGGGCGATTACCAGTAGAACTGGACGCGTCCTTCGATCATGTTGGGATTGTCGTCTACGACGCGGCGGAAGCCGACGGCGTTGTTGTACTTCTCCTGCTCGACCATCACGTAGTTGAGCATGAACTTGAAGTTGGAGCGCCAGTACCAGTTCACGCCGACGGTCCACGAGTCCATCTTGCCGCCCAGCACGCCATTGACGATGGGCGCGGCGGTCGGGGTGGCGCCGGGGGTCACGCTGCCGTCGTTCAGATCGATGGTGTCGTAACGCAGGCCCAGCTGCCACAGGCCCTTGGTCGGGTCGTCCGGCAGGTTGGTGACCGGCGTACCGGCCTTGTAACCCCAGGACTCGCCGCTGATGTTCCACAGGCCCGAGACATAGAAACCGTCGCCGGTGAAGTCGCTGAATCCGCCGTAACGCTGCACGTCGGTCTTCATGTATTCGGCCTGCACCTTGAACGGTCCGGTGACCCAAAGCGCTTCGGCGCCGACGGTGCTGACGCGGTCGGCGTTGCGCAGTCCGCTGCTGCCGGTGTCGACGTAACGGGTGGGAGTCAGGTCGGCCATCGGGCGGGCGCGCAGACGCAGGAAGTCGGCGTCGGTATCGCGGTCCAGGTACGACAGGCCGAAGTGCAGGATCTTGCCGCTCTCATTGATCGGCGCCCAGTAACCGCGCAGGGCATAACCGCCGCCATGCTCGCGGTTGCGGGTCAGTTCGCGGCCGAAGTAGCTGGCGGTCAAGGCCCAGTTGGCTTCGCCGTAGTTGTACTGGAAGCCCACGCGGCGGGGCGTGCCCAGGCTGTTGGTGATGGAGGACTTGGAGATGAAGTCGTTGTTCTTGGTGCTGGACAGCTCTTCCATGGTGGCGCCGGGCTGCTTGAACTGGCCGACCTGGATGTAGTGGTTGGCGTTGTTGCCGAACTTGTATTTGACGTTGGCGTCGAGGAACTTGTCGTCCTTGGCGTCGTAACCCAGCACCCATTCGATGTTGCCCGGGCCCTTGCCCTTGAGGACCAGCTCGGCGCGGCGCAGTTCGTTGTCCGAATCGTCGCCATCGGGCAGGTCGCCGTTGTAATTGGTGAAATCGTTGTCGAAGTAATCGTAATCGGCCTGGACCAGGCCTTCGAACGAGACTTCCGAGCCGCCGATCACGTCGATGGCGATTTCGGCGTGCGCAGCGGGTGCGACCAGCGCCGCGAGCAGGGCGAGGGAAAGGGTGGAACGCGACAGTTTCATGGGAAGCCCTTCGGGCGTGGGAAGATGCCGCGCAGGCTAGTCCGTGAAGTTTGCGTTATTGTGACAAAGCTGTCTTATTTCGTTGCCGTGACACTTTTTCTTTCCTGAGCGACGGCTTGTCGCTCAGCGGAAGCGGGGCTTTTTTCGGCCGAACCTCTTCTCTTCCCTCTGCACGCACCTTGGATTTGATTGCCGTTTGTAAATTTCTATTATTCCAGCATAATGGAATTATGAAACTAGAAGCCGCTGTACTCAGCCTTGCCGCCCTGGCGCAGAAATCCCGTCTGTCGATATTTCGACATCTGGTCCAGCTTGGACCAGTCGGTTCTACTCCGGGCGACTTGATTGTGCAGTTGGGCATGAGTGCATCCACGCTCTCCTTTCATCTCAAGGCGCTGACGCAGGCCGGCTTGATCGTCGCCGACCAGGTGGGCCGCAGCATCACCTACCGTGCCGATTTCGTTGCCATGCAGGACCTGGTCGATTACCTGACAGAGAACTGCTGTGGTGGCGACGCTGCGCAATGTGCCCCAATCGCGGCACCAGTGGCTGCCAGCGTGCAAACCGCGTCTCCCCGGCTTAGATCCCGCAAAACTTCGAGAGCCAAATAATGACGATCAAGACAGGCATCAACGGCTTCGGCCGCATGGGCAGGCTGACCCTGCGCAGCGCATGGGACAACCCGGCGCTGGAGTTTGTACAGATCAACGACCCGGCTGCCGACGCCGCTACACTGGCGCACCTGCTCAACTTCGACTCGGTCCACGGCCGCTGGAAGCATGAGGCGCGTCATGACGGCGAAGTACTGGTGATCGGCGAACGCCGGATCCCGGTGACGCGCAACAAGGAACTGGCCGACACCGACTGGTCGGGATGCGACGTGGTGATCGAGGCTTCCGGAAAATTCCGCAAGTCCGTGCAGCTGCAGCCTTACCTGGATCAGGGCGTGGGCCGCGTACTGGTGACCGCGCCGGTGAAGGAGCCGGGCGTGCTGGATACGGTGGTCGGGGTCAACGACCATCTGTTCGATCCGGCCGTGCACCGCATCGTCACCGCCGCGTCCTGTACGACCAACTGTCTGGCGCCCGTGGTCAAAGTGATCCATGAAGGTTTGGGCATTCGGCACGGCAGCATCACCACCATCCATTCGCTGACCAACACGCAGACGATTGTGGATGCAGCGCACAAGGATCTGCGGCGCGCGCGTTCCTGCGGCAGCAGCCTGATCCCGACGTCGACCGGTTCTGCCACTGCTATTGCTGAAATATTTCCCGAGCTGCGTGGCCGACTGGACGGCCTCGCCGTGCGTGTGCCGCTGACCAATGCCTCGCTGACCGACTGCGTGTTCGAAGTCGAGCGCGCCACGACGGTGGAAGAGGTGAACGCGTTGCTGGAGGCCGCTTCCGAGACTGGTCCGCTGAAAGGCATTTTAGGCTACGAAACGCGCCCCCTGGTTTCCATCGACTACCTGACCGATCCGCGCTCCAGCATCGTCGATGCGCTTTCCACACGGGTGATCAATGGAACCCAGGTGAAGATCTATGCCTGGTACGACAACGAATGGGGCTATGTGAACCGCACTGCGGAACTGGCGGTCAAAGTCGGCAGCGTGGGACGCGCGTGACATGAAGCGGCTCGCGCCAGAAATGCGCCAGTACGCACTGATCACCGGCAACTACTGGGCGTTCACCCTGACCGATGGCGCGCTGCGCATGCTGGTGGTGCTGCACTTCCACCAGTTGGGCTACAGCGCACTGCAGATCGCGATGCTGTTTCTGTTCTATGAAATTTTCGGGGTCATCACCAACCTGGTCGGTGGCTGGCTGGGTGCGCGAATCGGCCTGAACCGGACCATGAACATCGGCCTGGGCCTACAGATAGCCGCGTTGGTGATGCTGGCCGTACCGACCGCATGGCTGACCGTGCCGCTGGTGATGGCCGCGCAGGCGCTGTCGGGCATCGCCAAGGACCTCAACAAGATGAGCGCCAAGAGCAGCGTCAAACTGCTGGTGCCGGACAGCGCGCAGGGCACGCTGTATCGTTGGGTCGCCGCATTGACCGGATCGAAGAACGCGTTGAAGGGCGTGGGCTTCTTTCTTGGAGGCGTGCTGCTGACGACTATCGGGTTCCGTGGCGCGGTGCTGGCCATGGCCGGTGCACTGTTGCTGATCTGGGTGGGCAGTCTGTTGATGCTCAAGCGCGACCTGGGCAAGGCCAAGGACAAGCCGAAGTTCCGCGATATTTTTTCCAAGAGCCGCGCAATCAATATCCTGTCGGCCGCGCGCCTGTTCCTGTTCGGCGCGCGCGATGTGTGGTTCGTGGTGGCCTTGCCGGTGTTCCTGGCTGCTTCGCTGGGGTGGGATTTCTGGGAAGTGGGTGCGTTCCTGGCCTTGTGGGTGATTGGCTATGGCTTCGTCCAGGCGTTCGCGCCGCGCATCACCGGTCGCGGTGGAGCATCTCTGCCCGATGGTCGCGCTGCGATGGCCTGGGCAATGGTGTTGGCGGTGGTGCCCGCCGGGATGGCGTTGCTGTTGATGTACGGAGTATCGCCGCAACCCGTGCTCATCATCGGTCTGGGACTCTTCGGCGTCTTGTTCGCCATCAACTCTTCCCTGCACAGTTATCTGATCGTGAGCTATGCCAAGGAAGACGGGGTATCGCTGGACGTGGGCTTCTACTACATGGCCAATGCGATGGGGCGCCTGCTGGGAACGCTCCTGTCGGGCTGGGTCTTCCAGGCGTGGGGACTGGCGGCGTGCCTGGCGATATCGGCCGTGCTGATTGCGCTGGCCGCCGGCGTATCCATCGGATTGCCGCGCCATCGCATGCTGGCGCGCTTGGCGCAGGAGCCGTCTGGTGACTGAGCCCCAGGGTGCGCCATGCAGGAAGTGACTGCCAATGCCCCGCGCGAAGTGGACGTGGCGATTGTCGGGGGCGGACAAGCCGCGTTGGCGACGGCCTGGTTCCTGCGTCGCACGGGGCTTTCGTTCGTGCTGCTGGATGCCAGCGAAGGACCAGGCGGTGCCTGGCGCCATGGCTGGAATTCCCTGCGCCTATTTTCGCCGGCGGAATGGAGTTCGATCGCGGGCTGGATGATGCCAAGCCAGGGTGGCTATCCCACCCGCGATGACGTTATCGACTATCTGGATGCCTACGAGCGGCGTTATCAGTTCGACATTGTTCGTCCTTGTGCGGTGCATACCGTGGAGCGGAAAGGCGAACGGTTTCGTCTTCACACGGCACGCGGCGACTGGCAGGCGCGCGTGGTGATCAGCGCCACGGGTACCTGGAGTCACCCTTGTCTTCCTGATTACCCGGGCATCGAGACCTACAGCGGCGTGCAGCTGCATTCGGCGCACTACGTGTCACCCGATGCGTTCATCGGCAAGCGTGTGCTGGTGGTGGGTGGTGGCAATTCGGGCGCGCAGATCATGGCCGAGGTGGCGCAGGTCGCTGATGCCAGCTGGGTGACATTGACGCCGCCCGTTTTTCTGCCGGACGACGTGGATGGGCGCGTGTTGTTCGCGCGCGCGACCGAGCGCTGGAAAGCGCAGCAGGAAGGCCGGCTCATCGAACAACCCGTGGGTGGCCTGGGCGATATCGTAATGGTCGCACCCGTCAAGGCGGCGCGTGCCCGTGGCGCGCTGGAAGCGGTGCGGCCATTCGAGCGATTCACCACCAGCGGCGTGGTCTGGGCCGATGGAACTGAAGAAACCATCGATGCGGTGATCTGGTGCACCGGCTTCCGCCCGGCGCTGGATCATCTGCGTGGACTCGGCGTGATAGAGCAAGACGGACGGGTGAGCGTGCAGGGCACGCGCTCCGTTCGCGAACCCGGTCTCTGGCTGGTCGGTTACGGCGATTGGACCGGAGCGGCTTCGGCCACGCTCATCGGCGTGACGCGCACCGCACGAAGCACAGTGGCCGAAGTGGTCGCCTTGCTGGTCCCGCACAACGCTCAACCGGATACACAGGAGCAGGCATGAAAGCCCCGCCAATCGATATCGTCATCTACCACAACCCGGATTGCGGCACCTCGCGCAACACGCTGGCGATGATCCGCAACGCTGGCATCGAGCCGCATGTGGTGGAGTATCTGAAGACGCCACCCAGTCGCGCGCTGCTGGAGTCGCTGATCGCGCGCATGGGCATCAATGCGCGGATGCTGTTGCGTGAGAAGGGCACGCCGTTCCATGAGCTGGGACTTGGCGACACCGCGCTGACCAATACGACATTGGTGGACGCGATGCTGGAACACCCGATCCTGATCAATCGCCCCATCGTGGTATCGCCGCTGGGTGTCGCCCTGTGCCGACCATCGGAGCGCGTGCTGGAGCTGCTGCCGTTGCCGCAACGTACTGAATTCATCAAGGAAGACGGCGAACGGGTCGTGGACGGCAAGTGGGCCGTGGACGATCACGGACAACCCGCACGGAGCAAGGCATGAACGCGCCTGCAGCGTCGCCACGGCGGCTCTCGTTTCTGGACCGCTATCTGACCCTGTGGATATTCGCTGCCATGGCGCTGGGTATCGCGCTGGGATCGGTGTTCCAGGGGCTGCCGCAACTGATGGAACGTCTGTCGGTCGGTGGGACCAACCTGCCCATTGCCATCGGCCTGATCGTGATGATGTTTCCGCCCTTGGCCAAGGTACGTTACGAAGAACTGCACCTGGTCTTCGCTGATCGCCGCGTGCTGCTGCTCTCGCTGGTGCAGAACTGGGTGATCGGGCCGGTGCTGATGTTCGTGTTGGCTGTGATCTTCCTGCACGACCAGCCTGAATACATGACCGGCGTGATCCTTATCGGCCTGGCGCGCTGCATTGCCATGGTGCTGGTCTGGAATCAGCTGGCCTGCGGCGACAACCAGTACGTGGCCGGACTGGTCGCGTTCAACTCGATCTTCCAGATCCTGTTCTTCAGTGTGTACGCCTGGTTGTTCCTCAGCGTGCTGCCTCCGTTGTTCGGCCTGGCCGGCAGCGTGATCGACGTGCAGTTCTGGACCATTGCCAAGGCGGTGCTGGTGTACCTGGGTATTCCATTTGTGGCCGGCTATCTGACCCGGCGGGTACTGCGCCGGCGCAAGGGCGACGAGTGGTATGAGCAGGTCTTTCTGCCGCGTATCGGTCCGCTCACGCTGCTGGCACTGCTGTTCACCATCGTTGCGATGTTCAGCCTGAAGGGCGGCGATGTGCTGCGACTGCCGGTCGATGCGCTGCGGATCGCGTTGCCGCTGGCGATCTATTTTCTGGTCATGTTCGTGGTCAGCTTCCTGATGGGCAAGCTGATCGATGCCGACTATCCGCGCACCACGGCCCTGGCCTTTACTGCGGCCAGCAACAATTTCGAACTCGCCATCGCCGTGGCCATCGCCGCGTTCGGCCTCGCCTCGCCGGTGGCCTTCGCCGCAGTGATCGGGCCGCTGGTGGAAGTGCCAGTGCTGATTGGATTGGTGCACGTGGCGCTGTGGTTGGGCCGCCGCTACTTCACGAAGACCGCGCCGCCTGCGGTCCACGCATCGGAGCCAAGGCGATGAATGTCACGAACGCTGCCGGCCCTGTCCGCCTGCGCACGCTGGCCGATGCCGATGTGCTGCCGGCGCTGCAGCGCGAATTGCTGCCGGCCCCGCTGTGGCGCCCGGGCGATCCGGGACACGCGCCACGGATCCTGCTGCTGTACGGATCCCTGCGGGAACGATCATTTTCGCGGTTGGCCACCGAAGAGGCGGCGCGCATTCTGCAGTGGTTGGGCGCAGAGACGCGCATCTTCGATCCACGCGATCTGCCGTTCCCCGACCAGATCACCGGCGACGACCATCCTGCCGTGCACGAATTGCGCGAATTGTCGCTCTGGTCGGAAGGGCAGGTGTGGTGCAGTCCCGAGCGCCATGGTCAAGTCACCGGTTTGATGAAGGCGCAGATAGACCAGCTTCCCTTGTCCATGGGTGCGGTGCGTCCAACGCAAGGAAGGACGCTGGCAGTCATGCAGGTCTCTGGTGGCTCGCAGTCGTTCAATGCAGTCAACACGCTACGCATCCTGGGCCGCTGGATGCGTATGTTCACCATCCCCAACCAGTCCAGCGTGGCGACGGCATGGAAGGAGTTCGACGAAGCCGGGCGCATGCGTCCTTCTGCCTATTACGACCGCATCGTTGATGTGATGGAAGAGCTGATGCGCTTCACGCTGCTGCTGCGTCCGCATGTGGCCGAGCTGACTGACCGTTATTCGGAGCGCAAGGAAAGCGCAAAGACCATTACGCAATTCGCGGAGTCCGCCAGCAAGGCCTGATCAAGCAGCCGTATATTTATTCCGGCCTCTCCAGGCTACCGCGATGCAGATTCGCCGAACGCGGTATTCATGACCACGTTGAGCTTCGTAGGTCGGAGCCACGCCCTCGAAACGTGAATCTTCGTAGGTCGGGGTTACATCCCCGACGCACGCGAAGCTTCAGAATTTCAAGTTTCAGAATTTCCATGCGTCGGGGGCGTAGACCCGACCTACGGACATCGTCAGGCAGCAGACCGATCAACGATGCGATTCATCCGGCGTCTTGTCCTTGAAACGGCACAGGTCGCGGATCACGCATTGCGGGCAGTCGGGCTTGCGTGCCTTGCACACGTATCGGCCATGCAGGATCAACCAGTGATGCGCGTCCTGCTTGTAGTCGTCGGGCACGACCTTCATCAGTCTGTCTTCCACCGCACGCACGTCCTTGCCCGGGGCCAGTCCGGTGCGATTGGAGACGCGGAAGATATGCGTGTCCACGGCGATGGTGGGTTCCCCGAAGGCAGTGTTCATCACCACATTCGCGGTCTTGCGCCCGACGCCGGGCAATGCTTCCAGCGCTGCGCGGTCCCGCGGAACCTCGCCTGCATATTGCTCGACCAGAATGCGGCAGGTAGCGATGACGTTCTTCGCCTTCGCGTTGAACAGGCCAATGGTGGCGATATAGGGCTTCAGACCATCCTCGCCCAGCGCCAGTATCGCGGCCGGCGTATTGGCAACGGGATACAGCCGACGCGTCGCTTTGTTCACGCCTACATCCGTGGCCTGCGCCGACAGGATCACTGCGACCAGCAGCTCGAAAGGCGTCGAATAATCGAGTTCGGTGGTGGGATGCGGGTTGAGTTCGGCCAGGCGCGCGAACAGCTCGCGCACTTCTTCGGGCTTCAGCGTCCTGGAGGCCCTTGGCGCGGCAAGACTTCCCGTTGGTGGTGAGCCTGCCGAGCCCTGCACCTGGCGAACCGGTTTGGATTTAGCGAGTGGTTTTCCTTTTGGTGGTCGCGATTCGGCAGATCTGCCACGAGCCGGATTTACCGAGCCAGCTGGGTTGCGGTTCTTTGCTGCGGTCATTTGGGGCTACGCTCAGCTGCCTTCATTTTCGCCCGTGCCAGCACGGCAGCAACAGATGGGGGCAGCGAACTCTTCTTTTCCGCTCGCAGCGCGGTGTGTCGTGTCTCGCGCTCGGCGGCGATGCGCGCAAGACGGGCATTTCTGGCCAGGTAGCGATCGCGCGCCGCCCAGTTGAAGGCCAGCCGTTGCTGCATTGTAATGATCGCTGTGCCTTGCGTCGCGTTGCAGGCAGGGCAGGGCTGGTACTGCATCAGGCCGGCTTCGATGGCTGAATCGATGTCGTCGATTTGCAGCAGTTGGAATAGCCGAGTGCCCTGTGCGCAATCATGGGCGACGACATGTGCTTCATTGCCGCTCATGCCGACACTCAACGACCAGTGAAAGCCGGCTTGCGGCGCTCCAGGAAAGCCTGGGTTCCTTCGCGCATGTCATCGGTGGAGAACATCAGTCCGAATTGCGCCGTTTCGTATTGCAATCCTTCTTCTATGCCGCATTCGCCGCCTGTGTTGACCGTGTCCAGCACGCCGCGCAGGGCCAGCGGCGCGGACCGGGCGAGTTGTTCGGCAATCCGCATCGTCTCGGCTTCCAGATCGGTGGCGGCAACGACCCGATTGACGATGCCCAGATGCAGCGCGCGGGCGGCATCTATGGGTGCACCGAGCAGGCACAGCTCCAAGGTGGCCGCGCGGCCGGCGAGCCTGAGCAGTCGCTGGGTTCCGCCGAATCCCGGAATCAGGCCAAGATTGATCTCGGGCTGGCCCAGCTTGGCGGTATCGCTGGCAATGCGCAGGTGGCAGGCCATGGCCAGCTCCAGTCCACCGCCCAGTGCGAATCCGTTCACCATTGCGATGACCGGCTTGGGCAGGGTTTCGATACGGCGCATCAGGCGCTGCCCGCGCTGGGAGAAATCGCGGCCTTCGGTGGGTCTCAATTCGGCCATTTCAGCGATGTCGGCGCCGGCTACGAATGCTTTCTCCCCGGCGCCGGTCAATACGACAACCCTTGTCGCTGCGTCGCTTGCGGCAGCCTCGAAGGCGGCCAGCAGGGCATCCAGGGTCGCGGCGTTCAATGCGTTGAGCTTGTCGGGGCGGTTGACCGTGATGCGGCAGACAGCGGCGTGATGGACAACGGTGACGGGGGAGTCGGTCATGGGTAGAAAGTCGTAGGCAAGAGGAATTAGGGCGGAACTTCGGGCTTGCAGGCGGGTCACACCCCCGCGTCACTGGCGGTTAAGCACCCCGGCGGCTATCCTAGCGCGTCCTAATAGGCCGGTTCGACCGTCCTGTTCAACCATTGGAGTTTGTCGATAATGAAGTTGCGTTTACTTGCCGCCACGTTCGCGGCCATGACCCTGGTAGCCGGCTCCGCCTTCGCGCAAACCACGCCGGCGCCGAACAAGAACGATCTCAGCTACGCCCTTGGCTATGACCTTGGCCGTAATCTGGTCGAAAGCGGCGAAGCCATCGACGTCAATACGGTGATCAAGGCGTTGCAGGAAGGCTACGCCAAGAAGGAACCGACTGTTCCGGTGGCCCAGCTGCGTACTGCGGTTGAAACCATGCAGAAGCGTCAGGTTGAAAAGGCGAAGGTCGCCTTCGACAAGGCCTCGGCCGAGAACAAGACCAAGAGCGATGCGTTCCTTGCCCAGAACAAGGCCAAGGCCGGCGTGCAGAGCCTGCCGGGTGGCATCCAGTACCGCGTGATCGAAGCAGGCAGCGGCGCCAAGCCGACCCAGGCCAGCAACGTGACCATGCAGTACAAGGGCGCTTTGAGCGACGGCCGTACCTTCGTCGATACCTTCAGCCCGCAGCCTGGCCAGACCGCAGCGCCCGCGCCGATGGCGATTAAGGTCAGCGAGATTCCGCTGGTCGGCTTGCGCGAAGCGCTGGTGCAGATGCCAACCGGCGCACGTTGGGAAGTGGTGCTGCCGGCCGACAAGGCCTACGGCAACACCCCGCAGTCCCCGGTGGGGCCGAACCAGGCCGTCGTCTTCGAAGTAAAACTCGTCAGCGTCAAGTGACGTAATGGCCCCTGCGCAAAGCGCAGGGTTTTGCCATTACGTCATCCCCGCGAAGGCGGGGATCCAGCGCCTTTGAGTGATGATTGATCCGAGCAAAGCGAATGCCTTCGCCGCTACGTCATCCCCGCGAAGGCGGGGATCCAGTGACGTAAGTGGTTAGCCAAGCAAAACCCACTACGCCGGCCCCAGGGCCGGCGTAGCTTTTTATACGTTCTTCGTCCGGGCGCGACGTGTTTGCGCGTTATCCTCGGCTGGTGTCCGACTTTATGAATTCCGCTTACCGCGCCGTGCTCAGCCCGTGCACAGGTGTCTGCTCCCTGGGTGACGACGGGCTGTGCCAGGGTTGCCTGCGCACGACCGCCGAGATCGCACGCTGGTCGCAAATGAACGATGACGAACGTCTGCGCTTGATGGAAAAGGTCCTGCCGGAACGGGAGCGGCTGCGGGTCGGCTTCGATACCCTGCTGCCCGAGCGTCAGGCCTTGCTCAAGGCGCTGCATCCCTTGAACCGCATGCCTACCGTCGCTGGATGGAACCATGAGGAGCTAGCCGACCTGCTGCCTCCCGGGCCGCCGGTCGAATCGGCTGTGCTGGCAGGCCTGATTCCCCGCGAACACGGCACGCAGGTGCTGCTGACGCGTCGCACCGACGGTCTTCGCCATCATGCAGGCCAGGTCAGTTTTCCGGGTGGTCGCATTGAAACCAGCGACATCAGCCCGGTGGCGGCGGCGATCCGCGAGAGCAACGAAGAGATCGCGCTTGCCGTCAGCCAGATCGTGCCGCTCGGGTTTCTAGATCCCTTCACCACGATCAGCGGTTTCCGGGTGATGCCGGTTGTCGCGGTGATCGACCCGTCGTATGTCGCAAGGGCCAATCCGGATGAAGTGGCCGATGTCTTCGAAGTGCCGCTCGATTACCTGATGACCGCCGAAAATCTGCGCCGGGTCGAGGTCGATTATCGCGGCCGTCGGCGCGCCGTGCTGGAGTACGATTGGCCGGGACAACGCATCTGGGGCGCAACGGCGGCGATGTTGTTCAATCTTCGCGAAAGGCTGGCCGGATTCACATGAGGATCGTCGGATGAAATGGACCACGCTGGTCGATGCCGCAACCCTGGCCAAGGCACTGGACGACGATGGTTTGCGCATCGTCGATGCACGCTATTCGCTGAGCGATCCTGCCTTGCGTCGAGAAGGCTATTCGCGGTCCCATCTGCCGGGCGCGGTCTACGCCGATCTGGATCAGGATTTGTCGGAGTTGGGCAAGCCAGGGCTGGGTCGGCATCCGCTTCCGGACGAGGCCGTGCTGGCCCGCAAGCTCGGCGAGTGGGGCATAACGCCGGAACATCAGGTCGTGGTCTACGACGCGGGCGACGGCAGCATGGCGGCTGCGCGTTTCTGGTGGCTGCTGAAGCTGCTCGGCCATGAGCGTGTCGCCGTGCTGGATGGTGGTCTGCCGGCGTGGCGCGCACTTGCATTGCCGGAATCCAATGAACTAGGCGCGGTAATCAGGACTGCCGCTTATCCGGCGCGTTTCGATTCGACGGCGATAGTCGATGCTGAGGAAGTCCAGTCGCGGCTCGGCGAGCAGGGCTGGCTGTGGGACGCGCGCGCGCCGGAGCGGTTCCGTGGCGAAGTGGAACCGCTCGATCCCGTTGCCGGGCACGTACCAGGTGCGTTGAATCGTCCCTTGTCCCACAACCTGCACGAAGGTCGCTTCAAGCCCGCGGCGCAATTGCGCGATGAACTGGAACCGTTGCTGTCGGGACGGGCGCCCAGCGAAATCGTGGTCATGTGTGGGTCCGGCGTCACTGCCTGCCATCTGCTGCTGGCGCTCGAACATGCCGGACTGCACGGCGCACGCGTGTATGCGGGCTCGTGGAGCGGCTGGATCAGCGATCCGTCGCGGCCGATTGCCCGCTGAAGCAGTATCTTCTGCACCTGTAGAGCCGAGCTTGCTCGGCTGCCTTTGTTTCGAGTAATGAGCAGCCGAGCAAGCTCGGCTCTACGATGTGCAGTTGCTTATCTGCCCAGCTTCGCCACCAGCGCCTGCAACGCAGCCTGCGTATCGGGCGCGTACCAGCTTTCGATGAAGCGCTCCATCTGGATATTGTCGGCATGCAGCGCGGCGACCAGATCGGCGCGCGCGATCGCACGGGTCTGCAGCATCGGTTGTTGCGGCAGAGCCAGCAGATGCTGCAGCCACGCGATGGCGCGGGGTACCACCTCTGCGGGCGCCACCAGTTCGTCGATCAGACCTATTTCCAGCGCGCGTTCGGCCGGTACCAGTTCGCCGGCTACCAGCAGCCGTTCGGTACGGTAGATGCCCACCACGCGTCGCATCAACTGCTGGATGCCTTCGGGCGCCACCAGTCCGACCTGGGTTTCGTTGAGCCCGATGGCGTAAGGACGCGCGGGGTCGGGACTGCGGGCCATGATCCGGTAATCGCAGCACAGGGCCAGCACGCATCCACCGGCGGGAGAATGGCCCGTCAGCGCAGCCACCACCGGAATGCGCAATTCAGCCAGGGTGCGGGTCGCGCCGAAGAACGCATTCCAGCTGTCCTGCAGCGCTTCGCGATCCTCGCCGTGCGACATCAGATGCGGCACGTCCATTCCGGCGGAAAAGACCTTGGCTCCGCCGGAAAGCACAACGCCGCGCACGCCTTCGCCCACTGCGACGTTGAGCGCGGCGATCACCGCCCGGCAAAGATCGGTATTGAGGGCATTGACCGGCGCACGCGCCAGCCTGATCTCGCGGATGGAACCATGGTCCTGGATGTCGACGAGGCCGCTCATTCACTGTCTCCGCTGGATTGTCCGGATATCATAAGGCCATGGACAAACGATCGATCATGAAGTGCATGCTCGCCTTGCTGTGTATCGCAGGCGCGTTTCCAATCCATGCGCGCGAATGCGTGCCCGTCATGAAAGACGGTTGGGTGCGATTGCCGCCTGCGGCCATGCCGATGATGGCCGGCTTCGGCCGTATTGCCAACGCGTGCCCCATGCCCGTGCTCATCGTATCGGTCAGCAGTCCCGCGTTCGGCGACGTTTCGATCCACGAAACCAGGAATGTCGATGGCGTCAACCGCATGCGCGAAGTCGAGCAGCTGCGCATCGCCGCCGACGATTCGGCAACGCTCAAGCCGGGTGGATTGCATCTGATGCTGATGCAGCCGCATGCGCCGTTGAAGGAAGGCAGCAAGGTGGTGGTGAAGTTCAAACTGCAGGATGGACGCGAAATCCTGTCGGAACTGGTGGTGCGTAAACCAGTGCCGTAATGCTCCAAGGCACGACTCGGGTAGCGGCTATAGGTCGTGAAACCGAACGGGTTTTCTGAGTCTGTGGGTCAGGATGCGCAGGCTATACGTACCGGTTCCGGCAAAAGCACGCTCTTGCCGGTTTGCGTATCGATCCACACCATGACCACGCTGCCGTCACTGTAGAGGACGGTGGAATCCGCCGCTGCCAGCATGCGGTGGCCCATAGTCAGGCTGCTGTTGCCCAGCTTCTCGATAAACAGCTCGACTACGATCTCGGCGGGCCATTCGATCGGCTTGCGATAGTTCACCTGGCTGGCCACCAGCACCGGCGCGATGCGGTCGGTGAGCGAAATGCCGGGAATGCCTGCCAGCCACTGCACGCGGGCTTCCTCCAGGTAGCGCAGGTAAGCGGCGTTGTTGACGTGCTGGAACGAATCCATGTCGCCCCAGCGCACACCCAGCGTCACCCGCGCAATCAACTGGCGCGGATCCGGTGCCACGCTCACTTGGCTGCCTTTTTCTTGGCCCCGGCTTTCGTCGCCGTCGCCTTTGCATTTTTCGCTGCAGCTTTCGCTTCTTTCTCGGCCTGCTTGAGTACTGATTTGCGCTGCGGCAGCACGGCGGCTTTCGCGACGGCGGCCGGCTTTTCGCCCTTGGCCGCTTTCGATTTCGGCAACAGCTTGGCGAGGAAGTGGCCGGTATGCGAGGCAGGATTGGCCGCGATCTGTTCCGGCGTGCCCGTGGCCAGGATCTGACCGCCGCGATGACCACCTTCAGGTCCAAGATCCACGACCCAGTCCGCGGTCTTGATCACATCCAGGTTGTGCTCGATCACCACGATGGTGTTGCCGTCGTCGCGCAGCTTGTGCAGCACGGCGAGCAGGTGTTCGATGTCATGGAAATGCAGGCCGGTGGTCGGCTCATCCAGGATGTACAGCGTGCGCCCGGTATCGCGACGCGACAGCTCCTTGGACAGCTTCACGCGCTGCGCTTCGCCGCCCGATAGCGTGGTCGCGCTCTGACCCAGCTTGATGTAGCTCAGGCCCACGTCGATCAGGGTTTCCAGCTTGCGCGCCAATGCCGGCACTGGCTCGAACAGCTTCAACGCATCTTCGACCGTCATTTCCAGTACGTCGTTGATGTTGTGGCCCTTGTAGGTGATCTCGAGGGTCTCGCGGTTGTAGCGCTTGCCGTGACAGACATCGCAGGGCACGTAAACGTCGGGCAGGAAGTGCATCTCCACCTTGATCAGGCCATCGCCCTGGCAGGCCTCGCAACGGCCGCCACGCACGTTGAAACTGAAACGTCCCGGCGAATAACCGCGCGCGCGCGACTCGGGTACCTGTGCGAACAGTTCGCGCAATGGCGTGAACAGACCGGTGTAGGTGGCCGGGTTGGAACGCGGCGTGCGGCCGATCGGCGACTGGTCGATATCCACGACCTTGTCGAACAGGTCCAGCCCTTCCACTTCGCGGTAGGGCGCGGGCTTATGCGAAGCGCCGTTGATTTCATTGGCCGCCAGTGTGTAGAGCGTGTCGTTGATCAGCGTGGACTTGCCCGAGCCGGATACGCCGGTGATGCAGGTGAAAAGGCCCGCTGCGATATCCAGATCGACGTTCTTCAGATTGTTGCCGGTCGCGCCTCGCAGGTGCATGGTCATCTTCGGGTTCGGCTTGTGCCGCAACGTCGGGATCTCGATGCGGCGCTTGCCAGACAGGAACTGGCCGGTCAGCGAGCGCGGCGCTTTCAGGATGTCGGCCAGCTGGCCTTCGGCCACGATTTCACCGCCATGCACGCCTGCATACGGGCCGATATCCAGAATGTAATCGGCGGCGCGGATTGCGTCTTCGTCATGCTCGACCACGATGACGGTGTTGCCGAGATCGCGCAGGCGGGTCAGCGTGCCGAGCAGGCGTTCGTTGTCGCGCTGGTGCAGGCCGATGCTGGGTTCATCCAGTACGTACATGACTCCGACCAGGCCCGCACCGATCTGCGAGGCCAGCCGGATGCGCTGCGCTTCGCCGCCTGAAAGCGTGTCAGCCTTGCGTTCCAGCGTCAGGTAATCAAGGCCCACATCGACCAGAAAGCCCAGGCGCTCGCCGATTTCCTTGACGATCTTGGTTGCGATTTCGCCGCGCCAGCCCGGCAGGGACAGGCCACGGAAGAACGCCAGGGCTTCATCCACCGGCAGCACCACCAGTTCCGGCAACGCGCGGTCGGCCACGAACACATTGCGCGCGGAACGGTTCAAACGCGCGCCGCCGCATTCGGGGCAGGGGCGCTCGCTGATGTACTTGGAAAGTTCTTCCTGCACCGCGGCCGATTCGGTTTCGCTGTAGCGGCGCTGCAGGTTGGGGACGATGCCTTCGAACTTGTGCTTGCGCTGGTTGCGGCCGCCCGAATCGGTCAGGTAGGTGAAGGTGACCAGTTCGTTGCCGCTGCCGTAAAGCACAGCCTGTTGCACGTTCTCGGGCAGGGTCTGCCAGGGCGCATCCACGTCGAACTTGTAGTGCTTGGCCAGCGAGGCGATCAGCTGGAAGTAATAGGCATTGCGCCGATCCCAGCCGCGCACGGCACCGGCCGACAGCGACAGTTCCGGGTGCACCACCACGCGGTCCGGATCGAAGAACTCGGCCACGCCCAGTCCATCGCAGCCGGGGCAGGCACCCACGGGCGAGTTGAACGAGAACAGACGTGGTTCCAGCTCCGGCAGCGAATAGTCGCAGACCGGGCAGCTGTACTTGGAAGAGAACAGCAGCGGCGCGTGCGTGGCGTCGTCGAGCGATTGCACCGAGGCCATGCCGTCGCCCAGCTTCAATGCGGTCTCAAAGCTTTCGGCCAGACGCTGCTTGATATCCTCGCGCGGCTTGAAGCGGTCGATCACCGCTTCGATCGTGTGCTTCTGGCGCAAGGCGAGCGCCGGCACCGCATCGATTTCATACAGTTCCCCATCCACGCGCACGCGGACGTAGCCCTGCGCGCGCAGCTGATCGAAGACCTGGGCGTGTTCGCCTTTGCGCTCGCGGATCACCGGGGCCAGCATCATGTAGCGTTGGTCACCGTCGAGTGCCAGCACCTGGTCGACCATCTGGCTGACCGTCTGCGCTTCCAGCGGATAGCCGTGGTCGGGGCATCGCGGCAAGCCCACGCGTGCATAGAGCAGGCGCAGGTAGTCGTAGATCTCGGTGATGGTGCCGACGGTCGAGCGCGGATTGTGCGAAGTCGATTTCTGTTCGATCGAGATAGCCGGGGACAAGCCCTCGATGTGATCGACATCGGGCTTCTCCATCACGCTCAGGAACTGGCGCGCGTAGGCGGACAGCGATTCCACGTAGCGGCGCTGTCCTTCGGCATAGATCGTGTCGAATGCCAGCGACGACTTGCCCGACCCGGACAGGCCGGTGATCACGATCAGCTTGTCCCGGGGGAGGTCGAGATCGATATTCTTGAGGTTATGCGTCCGCGCGCCGCGAATGCGGATGAAGTCCATGGCCATCGGGTGGGGGGTTCCGGTCGGTCAACAGGGGAGCGTAGCGATCCCACGATCTGGGGGCAAATACCGCTATTGAAAGGCGCCTGGAGGTCTGCCAAGGGCCTGCCGACAGGTTTTGGCCACTTTGCGGGGGCTCCGACAGCTCCCCCGGAAGTCCGTTCTAGGCCATGCAGGCTGCAATGTTGACCCTAAGCTGCTGAAAGGCTTACAATTCCGCTTCTGTCCGCCCTCAATGGCGGCAGGGTCAATAAAATAACTACAGAAGAGGAAACACCCATGTACGCAGTTCTAGTCACCGGCGGTAAGCAATACCGCGTGATGACAGGCGAGACGATTCGCGTCGAGAAGCTCACGACCGAAGCCGGCCAGGAGATCAAGTTCGATCAGATCCTGATGCTGGGCGACGGCGAGGGCGTCAAGCTCGGCGACGCGCTGAAAGGCGCCACCGTCACCGCTACCGTCAAGTCCCATGGTCGCGCCGACAAGGTGCGCATCATCAAGTTCCGCCGCCGCAAGCACCACAAGAAGCAGATGGGTCACCGGCAGCATTACACCGAAATCGAAATCACTGGAATCTCTGGTTCCAGCGACGACAAGAACAAGTAAGGAGAAGCAGTCATGGCACATAAAAAGGGCGTAGGCTCCTCGCGCAACGGCCGCGACTCCAACCCGAAGATGCTGGGCGTCAAGATCTACGGCGGCCAGGCCATCGATGCGGGCAACATCATCGTCCGCCAGCGCGGCACCGAGTTCCATCCGGGCCCCGGCGTCGGCCTGGGCCGCGACCACACGCTGTTCGCGTTGGTCGACGGCAAGGTCGAGTTCTCGGTCAAGGGCGCCAAAAAGCGCCGCACCGTGAGCGTTGTCGCGGAAGCGTAAGCTGCCGAGGCATCCAGCGAATGGCCCCGCCGCGTGCGGGGCTTTTCGTTTGTCATGTGGTACTCGCGAATAATCAAGATTCAACGTAAAAAATCGATCGTCATCCCAGCGAAAGCTGGGATCCATCTTGATCTTGATTTTGACGTGCGCCCTGCGAACCCAGAGCAAAGTCAAAATGGATCCCAGCTTTCGCTGGGATGACGTCCGAAAGATTTAAGCTTTTCCTATTTCAAACCTTCCCGAATAAATCCTTATGAAACTCGTAGACGAAGCAGAAATTGATGTCATAGCCGGCAATGGCGGCGACGGCTGCATCGGCTTCCGTCGCGAGAAGTTCATTCCGCTGGGCGGGCCCGATGGCGGCGATGGCGGTACCGGTGGCAGCGTCTGGATCCAGGCCGACGAGAACATCAGCACCCTGGTCGACTTCCGCCACCAGCGCATCTTCAAGGCGCAGCGCGGCGAGAACGGCATGGGCCAGCAGCGCTACGGCAAGGGCGGCGACGACCTGATCATCAGCGTTCCCGTGGGCACGGCCATCGTCAATGTCGGCACCGATGAAGTCATCGGCGATCTGGTCAACCATGGTGATCGCCTGCTGGTGGCCAAGGGCGGTAAGGGCGGTCTTGGCAATATGCATTTCAAGAGTTCGGTAACGCGCTCGCCGCGGCGTGCCACGCCCGGCGATGAGGGCGAGGCCCGCACCCTGAAGATGGAGCTGAAGCTGCTGGCCGATGTGGGCCTGCTGGGCTTCCCCAACGCTGGCAAGAGCACTTTCATCCGGGCGGTCTCGGCGGCGACGCCGAAGGTCGCCGATTACCCCTTCACCACCCTGTATCCGAATCTGGGCGTGGTCAGCGTGGAAGCGCACCGCAGTTTCGTGATCGCCGACATTCCCGGTCTGATCCAGGGCGCGGCGGATGGCGCTGGCCTGGGCGCGATGTTCCTGCGCCATCTGCAGCGCACGCGCCTGTTGTTGCATCTGGTGGACATGGCGCCGATGGAGGGTGGGGTGGAAACCAGCCCGGCCGAGCAGGTCAGGGCCATCGAGCACGAACTGCAGAAGCACGACCCCGAACTGCTGCAGAAGCCGCGCTGGCTGGTGTTGAACAAAGCCGACCTGATGTTCGAGGACGAAGCCGCGACCCGCGCCGCTGAAGTGATCGCCGAACTGGGCTGGACCCAGCCGTGGTACGTGACCTCCGCAGTCTCCCGCGAGGGCACCTGGCCGATCATGAAGGACGTGATGGCTTTCTTCGACCGCCTCAAAGAGGACGAGCAGGAAGCGCGCGATGCAGCTGGTTGAAGCCGGCAGTTTGCCCGCTTCCGTAGAGCCGAGCTTGCTCGGCTGCTCTTCGCGGCAGGCTCAAAATCACAAGCAGCCGAGCAAGCTCGGCTCTACAAGGGCAACAAAAAACCCGGCCAAGGCCGGGTTTTTCGGTACAGCGCAGCGCGACGGATCAGGCGGCTTGCAGGGCCTTGATGCGGGCGGTCAGGCGGCTCTTGTGACGGGCAGCCTTGTTCTTGTGGATCAGGCCGCGCGAGCTGAAGCGGTCCAGGATCGGCTGGGCCACGGCGAAAGCAGCCTGGGCGCCTGCGGCGTCGTTGGCGTCCAGCGCCTTGAGCACTTTCTTGACGGCGGTGCGCAGCATCGAACGCTGGCCGGTGTTGCGCATGTTGCGCACGACGGCCTGCTTGGCGCGCTTCTTGGCGGACTTGATATTTGCCACGGTGGGTATCCTAGGAAATCGTTGGGTGGAGCGGTAATGGACGGAATGCGGAAAAACGAACGCGAAATTATGGAGGATTCAAGGACTTGCGTCAACCCGTCAGGAGCCCTCCGATGAGCGGCAAGGGACTGCTGCGTTCGACGGCCGTTTTCAGCGCCATGACCTTCCTCTCCCGGATCTCGGGGCTGGTCCGGGACCAGGTCTATGCGGTCATGTTCGGCGCCAATGCGGCCATGGACGTGTTCTTCATCGCCTTCCGTATTCCCAATTTCATGCGCCGGCTGTCGGCCGAGGGCTCGTTTTCCATGGCTTTCGTGCCTGTCCTGGCCGAATACAAGGAAAAGCACGGTCCAGAGGCAGTCAAGGAACTGATCGACCGCGTCTCCGGCACGCTGGCTGCGGCCCTGCTGGTGATTACCGCCCTGGTCATGGTGTTCGCGCCCCAGATCGCCCAGCTGATCGCCTCCAAGTACGCGCCCGGCAGCGAGGGCCACGAACTGCTGTCCCAGCTGCTGCGTATCACCTTCCCGTATGCGCTGTTCATTTCAATGGCGTCGCTGGTCGGCAGCATCCTCAACAGCTACCAGCGCTTCGCCATTCCGGCCCTGTCGCCGATTCTGCTGAACCTGTCGATGATCGCCGCCGCGTTGTGGCTGGCGCCCCTGATGGGTGGTTCGGTGATCGCGCTGGGGTGGGGCGTGTTCGTTGCCGGCATCCTGCAACTGGTCTTCCAGCTGCCGGCGCTGTCCAGGCTGGGCCTGTTGCCGCGGCCGCGCTGGGGTGTGGCGCATGCGGGCGTGCGCAAGATAATGAAGCTGATGGTGCCGACGCTGTTCGGTTCTTCGGTGGTGCAATTCAATCTGCTCTTCAATACCTGGGCGGCGGCGTTCCTGCTCAGCGGCAGTGTCAGCTGGCTGTACTACAGCGACCGGCTGCTCGAGTTCCCACTGGGCATGTTCGGCGTGGCGATCGGTTCGGTGATCCTGCCGCATCTGTCCAGCCGCCATGCCGCGACCGATCCCAATGGTTTCTCGAAGGGACTCGACTGGGGTTTCCGGCTGTGCGTGCTGATCGGCGTCCCGGCCTGTCTGGGATTGATCCTGTGCGCGAAACCTTTGCTGGCCACCCTGTTCCAGTACCACGAATTCACCGAATTCGACGTGCGCATGGCCAGCCTGAGTCTGATGGCGCAGTCCACCGCCGTGCCGGCCTTTCTGCTGGTCAAGGTGCTGGCGCCGGCGTTCTATGCGCGGCAGGACACTCGTACGCCGGTCAAGGCAGCGGTGGTGTCGGTGCTGATCAATGCGGCCTGCACTTTGCTGTTCTTCCTCGCCCTGCTGACCTGGACCGACGTAGGTCAGGCTGCGCTGGCCAAAGCCGATGGTAGCTATCGAACCGCGCTGGCTGAGGTTCCAGGCGCACATGCCTTGTTGGCGCTGGCCATCGCGGTTGCAGGCTGGGTGAATGCCTTGCAGCTGGCCTGGTATCTGCGCCGCTCCAAGGTGTATCGCCGGCAGCCCGGATGGGGCAGATGGCTACGCCAGATTGCGCTGGCCAGCCTGCTGATGGTCGCCGTCATCGTGCCGCTGCTGTGGGTCTGGCAGGACTGGAGCGCCTGGGCATGGTGGCAGCGCGCCTGGCGTCTGGCGGTGCTGGTAGGTGCGGGCGGCACGGCGTATGCGGCGTTGCTGTGGCTGCAAGGCATCCGCCCCCGCGACCTGCGCGGACATTGAGTTGCGGTCGCCCGGCTATACTTCATGGTGATGAGCAGGCTGTTTCGTGACGTCGATGGCGGGGCGTTGTTCCCGCACGGTAGCGTGGTCTGCATCGGCGCCTTCGACGGTCTGCACCTGGGCCATCGGGCGCTGGTGCGCCATGCCGTTTCGCGTGCCCGCGATCTGTCGCTGCCGGCGGTGGCGCTGAGCTTCGAGCCGTTGCCGCGCGAGTTCTTTTCCCGCGACCTGCCGCCACCGCGCCTGACCCTGGCGCGCGGCAAATACCAGGGATTGCGCGCGTTGGGCGCCGACAGCGTCGGCCTGCTGCGTTTCGACGCGCGGCTGTCGGCGATGACTGCGGACGAATTCGTGCGCAAGCTGCTGGTCGGCCGCCTGGGTGCGCGCGAAGTGTGGATTGGCCCGGATTTCCGTTTCGGCAACCGTCGTGGTGGCGATCTGCCACTGTTGCAGGCACTGGGCGCGAACCTGGGTTTCACGGCCGGGGAAATCGAACCCGTGCAGTCGCAGGGCGAACGCGTGTCCAGCACGCGCATCCGCGAAGCCCTGCGTGCGGGCGATTTCACCGACGCGTCGCGTCTGCTGGGACGTGCCTACGCCATAGGCGGGCGCGTGGTGCGTGGCAAGCAGCTGGGCCGCACGCTCGGTTTCCCCACCGCGAACCTGCGCTTTCCGAAAACGCCCGCGCTGTCCGGCATCTATGCGACATGGGTGCATGGCGTGGGCGAGCGGCCACGTGCATCTGTGTCCAGCTTCGGCACCCGGCCCACGGTCGATGGCGTGGAACCGCTGCTGGAAGCGCACCTGTTCGATTTCGACGGCGATCTGTACGGGCACCACATCGAAGTCGAATTCGTCGCCAAGCTGCGCGACGAATTGAAGTTTCCCGATCTGCCTTCGCTGACCGAGCAGATGCAACGCGACGCAGAAACCGCGCGCCGCCTCCTTTCCGAACAACGACTACGAGCGACCGCGTGACCACGGATTCCAGCCCAACTGATTACAAAGCAACGCTGCACCTGCCCGCGACGGAATTCCCGATGCGCGGCGACCTGCCCAAGCGCGAGCCGCAGACGCTGGCGCGCTGGGAGGCCGACGACCTGTACGCGCAGTTGCGCGCCAACGCCAAGGGCCGCCCGCTGTTCGTGCTGCACGACGGTCCGCCGTATGCCAACGGCGCCATTCACCTGGGCCATGCGGTCAACAAGATCCTCAAGGACATCATCGTCAAGTCGAAGTACGTGGCCGGCTTCGACGCGCCGTACGTGCCGGGCTGGGATTGCCACGGCCTGCCCATCGAGATCGCGGTGGAAAAGAAGCACGGCAAGGTCGGCGTGAAGCTGGATGCCGAACAGTTCCGCCAGAAATGCCGCGAATACGCCAACGAACAGATCGACATCCAGCGCAAGGATTTCAAGCGTCTGGGTGTGATCGGCGATTGGGAAAATCCCTATCGCACGCTGGACTTCCGCTTCGAAGCGGACGAGATCCGTGCGCTGGCCAAGATCGTGGCCAACGGTCACCTGCTGCGCGGCGCCAAGCCGGTGTACTGGTGCTTCGACTGCGGTTCGGCGCTGGCCGAGGCCGAGATCGAATACCAGGACAAGGTGTCGCCCGCGATCGATGTCGCCTACACCGTGCGTGACACCGCTGCGTTCGCCAACGCGATGGGCGTAGCGGTGCCGGCCGATGTGGAAGTCGCCATTCCCATCTGGACCACCACGCCCTGGACGCTCCCGGCTTCGCTGGCGGTGTCGCTGGGCGGCGAACTGGACTATGTGCTGATCGAAGGCCCCGCGCATGCCGGCCGCCGGCGCTGGCTGGTTGTGGCCGAAGCCCTGGCCGAGCGCGTGTCGCAGCGCTACGGCGTTTCGGACTTCGTCGTCCACGCGCACGCCAAGGGCAGCGCGCTGGAAGGCATCGTGTTGAACCATCCCTTCTATGCCGAACGCGATATCCCGGTGATCCTGGGCGAACACGTGTCGGCCGAGGACGGTACCGGCGCCGTGCATACCGCGCCTGGACATGGCCAGGAAGACTTCGTAGTCGGCCAGCAGTACGGCCTGATCGAGAAATACACCGCCGCGCAAATGAACCCGGTGGACGGACGCGGCGTGTACCTGCCGTCTACACCGCCCGCAGGCGATCTGGTCCTGGCCGGCATGCATATCTGGAAAGCCAACGACGCGCTGATCGAAGTGCTGCGCGAGAGCGGCGCGCTGCTGGCCTTCCACAAGTTCGAGCACAGCTATCCGCATTGCTGGCGTCACCGCACGCCGGTGGTGTTCCGGGCCACGCCGCAGTGGTTCATCTCGATGGAGCAGGCCAATCTGCGCAGCGACGCGCTGGCCGCGATCAAGCAGGTGACCTGGTACCCGGCGTGGGGCGAAGCGCGCATCGCCGGCATGGTCGAAGGCCGGCCGGACTGGTGTATCAGTCGCCAGCGCACATGGGGCGTGCCGATCACGCTGTTCGTGCATCGCGAAACAGGCGCGCCGCATCCGCGCACGGTCGAACTGATGGGCGTCATCGCCGACAAGGTGGAGCAGGGCGGCGTCGATGTCTGGTACTCGCTGGACGCGGCCGAACTGCTGGGCGAAGAAGCCGCGCACTACGAGAAGACCACCGACATCCTGGATGTGTGGTTCGACTCCGGCGTGACCCACGAAGGTGTGCTGCTGGAACGCGGCTTCGGCAAGCCTGCGGATCTGTATCTGGAAGGCTCCGACCAGCATCGCGGCTGGTTCCAGTCCTCGCTGCTCACCGGCGTGGCCATCGACAAGCACGCGCCGTACAAGCAATGCCTCACCCACGGTTTCACCGTGGACGAGAACGGCCGCAAGATGTCCAAGTCGCTGGGCAACGGCATCGAGCCGCAGGACATCATGAAGACGCTGGGCGCCGACATCCTGCGCCTGTGGATCGCCTCGGCCGACTACAGCAACGAGATGTCGCTGTCGCAGGAAATCCTGAAGCGCAACGCCGATGCTTATCGCCGCCTGCGCAATACCGCGCGCTTCCTGCTCAGCAATCTGGACGGGTTCGACCCCGCGCGCGATCTGGTGCAGCCGGCCGACATGGTTGCGCTGGACCGCTGGGTCGTGCACCGCGCGTTCGAGGTGCAGCAGAAGATCGTCGCAGCGTACGAGCGCTACGACTTCGCCGAAATCGTGCAGACGCTGCTCAATTTCTGCAGCGTGGATTTGGGTTCGCTGTATCTGGACGTGACCAAGGACCGCCTGTACACGATGCAGGAGAACTCGCGCGGCCGGCGTTCGGCGCAGACCGCGATGTTCCATATCCTGGAGGCGTTCGCGCGCTGGGTCGCGCCCATCCTCAGCTTCACCGCCGACGAGATCTGGGGCTATCTGCCGGGTGAGCGCGTGGCCAACGTGCTGTTCGCCACTTGGTACGAAGGCCTGTCGTCGCTGCCCACCGATGCGCCGTTGAACGCGGCCGATTTCGACAAGCTGCTGGCACTGCGCGAACAGATGGCCAAGGTGCTGGAGCCGATGCGCGCCAACGGCGTAATCGGCGCCGCGCTGGATGCCGAAGTCACGGTATCGGCCAGCCCCGAACTCGCCTCGAAGTGGCAACCACTGGCCGAAGAACTGCGTTTCCTGTTCATCAGTGGCGATGTCGCCGTGTCGCCGGTGAACGCCGACGAGGTGTTCGTGCTGGCGCAGCCGACCACGAAAACCAAGTGCGTGCGCTGCTGGCACCACCGAGCCGATGTCGGCGTGGATGCGCGGCATCCGGAACTCTGCGGCCGCTGCGTGTCGAATATCGAAGGGCCGGGCGAAGAAAGAAAGTGGTTCTGATGCGCTTCCCTTCTCCCACCGGGAGAAGGTGCCCGAAGGGCGGATGAGGGCGTGAAAATTACGGTTGTATAGAAACTTCCTGGCCCCTCATTCCCATTCCCTCATCCGGCGCTACGCGCCACCTTCTCCCGGCGGGAGAAGGGAACCAAGCAAGGCCTGATCAATGTCCAACCACCCCAAACCCAACGCCCTTATCTGGCTCATCCTCTCGGTCGTCGTCATCGCGCTAGACCAGTGGAGCAAGGCCTGGGTGCTGGCAGCGTTGCCCGAATACACCGCCATTCCCGTGATCGACGGGTTCTGGAACTGGTACCGCACCTACAACACGGGCGCGGCGTTCAGCTTCCTGAGCGATGCCGGTGGCTGGCAGATCTGGTTCTTCACCATACTGGCCGTGGCCATCAGCACGCTGCTGGGGTTCTGGTTGTCGCGCACCCGGCGCGGCGACTGGCGCCAGGCCGTGCCGTATGCGCTGGTGATCGGCGGGGCGCTGGGCAACGTCATCGACCGCCTGATCCACGGGCATGTCATCGATTTCATCCAGTGGCACTGGCGCGCGCACTACTGGCCTTCGTTCAATCTGGCCGATTCGGCCATCGTCGCCGGTGCGGTCGGTATCGCCCTGTTCGGCCTTTTTGAAGGCAAGCACAAGGCCAAAGGTCCATAATCGCGGCATGGAAGTCCTGCTCGCCAATCCCCGTGGTTTCTGCGCCGGTGTCGACCGCGCCATCGAAATCGTGAAGCGCGCCATCGAAACGCTGGGCGCGCCCATCTACGTGCGCCATGAAGTGGTGCACAACCGCTTCGTGGTCGAAGACCTGCGCAACCGCGGCGCGGTGTTCGTGGAAGAACTCGACGAAGTGCCCGACAACGCCACGGTCATCTTCAGCGCCCACGGTGTGTCGCAAGCGGTGCGTGCCGAAGCGGCCACGCGCGGGCTCAAGGTCTTCGACGCCACCTGTCCGCTGGTGACCAAGGTGCATTTCGAAGTGGCGCGCCATTGCCGCGCCGGCCGCGACGTGGTGCTGATCGGCCACGCCGGTCACCCGGAAGTGGAAGGCACGATGGGGCAGTGGAGTTCCGAAGGCGGCAGCGGGCGCATCTACCTGGTCGAAGACATCCATGGCGTGGCCTCGCTGGAGGTCAGCCAGCCCGACAACTTGGCCTACACCACGCAGACCACGCTGTCGGTGGACGACACCCGCGGCATTATCGAGGCGCTGCAGGCGCGCTACCCGGCCATGCAGGGGCCGCGTCACGACGACATCTGCTACGCCACGCAGAACCGCCAGGACGCGGTGCGCGAACTGGCCCAGCGCTGCGACCTGATGCTGGTGGTGGGTTCGCCCAACAGTTCCAACTCCAACCGTCTGCGCGAGCTGGCCGAGCGCGACGGCGTCGAGGCCTATCTCATCGACGGCGCCGACGAAATCGATCCGGCCTGGATCGTCGGCAAGTCCAGCATTGGCGTCACTGCCGGCGCCTCGGCACCCGACGTGCTGGTCCAGGGCGTGATCCAGCGCCTGCGCGAACTCGGCGGCCAAAGCGTGTCCGAGCTGCAGGGCGAACCCGAGAACATGGTCTTCGCCCTCCCCAAGGAACTGCGCCTGCAACTGGTCGATTGACTGCCTCCCGTAGGAGCGGGCCCTGCCCGGGATGCTCCTGAACACTAGGTCATCCCTCCAGAACGCCCGCGCCGCCACCGCTCCGATGCCCTCGGCCACCCGAATGCAGGCGACCCACAGCAACGCCCGAATTGACCCAACCCCTTGCTACGCCTAGAATTCACGGCCTTGCCGGAATAGCTCAGTTGGTAGAGCGCGTCATTCGTAATGATGAGGTCGTAGGTTCGATTCCTATTTCCGGCACCAGCTGCAAACTAAAAGCCGCCTCGAAAGGGCGGCTTTTTTTGTGGGTAGAGTTGGCTGGCTGGGTTGGGTTGTCCTAGCTCGGTGATGTTGATTGATTTCTTGATCTCGGTTGAAGCGGACAAGTCCAGGTCACACATCGAGCCGCCTTGGCACGTTTTAGTTTGTCGCCCGTAATGCTGTCACGACTGCAGTAATCAAGATCGAGAAAATGGCGCCGTAAATGAAAGCCAGAACGATGCCAAATTCCACAAGGGTTCCTCGCCTTTCTTTCCATATGTATCTGAGGATTAATCGAATCCTGCTCGCCCCATGAATGGAATCTGCTTTTAGGCGATCACGCTCGGCTGCGATATCCGCCGAATGACTAAAAGCGTTATCAAGGAAATTATTCATATTGGCAATAAGCGCAACGATGGATAGCGCCGAGATGCCGAGGAATAAAATAAAGTAAGTGTAAGCATCCGAATTCTTGCGCCAAAGGACATAAAGGATCAGGGCGGACGAAAGCAGCAGAACCTGAGGTGTTAGGTTTCGCAAGAACTCCAGAAGGTGGCGGTTTCCCTCTTTGGATAGCAAGTACATGTTGGGGTGCTCCTGCGCAGGAAAGCTATGTGCCGTTAGCCTGGTCGACTGGTAAATTACCAGGATTCAAACCGTTCACGTTTCTCGCTCCAATAGGGCGGCATTAATTGACGAGGGGTTGGATTTCTGTTCCGGATCAGCGCGAGGGTGGGGGAGACCGCGCTTATGCAATTAGACTTTGAACCGCAGACCAAATACACGCTCAGCGAGCCGATCCCGGACCAGTCTCATGGCCTCCCCGCATCCCACTTATGACAGATGGTTGCGGCCCTCCTTTAGGGTAAAGGCGAGGTTAGGTTGGGGTTACGTCCAGCCGACTGAAGTCGATTTGGAAGCCATGCCCCTGTGAGGCCTGCCAGCGTTGCGCATGGGGATACCTTGCAATCACCAGTGGCTCAACCTCTTTACGCAACTCACCGGCGCGAGCGCCAAAGTACACGCCTACGAGTTCTCGTGGATGAAACTGCGCGTCTTCGACCTCGTCGTTCGGTTTACGACCGTCGCCTGAAGCAATCCGCATCTCCTGTTCGTAACTCCAGTGGGTGGATTTGAGGTATATCAGTGGGTCTGCCAGTTTCGGGGTTAGCGAGATATTCCCGGCAAGGAAGTTGGACAGGCCTTCATCATCTAGAAGCGGAGGAGGACGGTCGCTATAGGTGACCGGCTGGGCGACTCGATAGACGCTGTCCACCCCTTCAGCATTGGCGAACTCCAAAACCAGGCCTTTATGATCTGACGCGTACACGCCCCACATCTGGTTATGGTCATGCACACGACTCAAGCAAAGAACTTTCATCGTGCGCATATGTTGAACGATTTCAAGGCCGAGTTTCTGAAGTAAACTCGGCATCGCTTCCAAGCTGGGCGCCATGGATTCGTGCATGGTTTCTGTGAATCGCTCAAGACCCATTTGCAAGAACACCGGTCGCAATGCTTCCAGCATGTCGCCCATCTGATTGGCAGAAGGCTGGATGCTGATGCTCTGCACGCGTTGCCACATCAGCTCGATGGCACGCTGCCGGACATACTGAGCATTGAAGTCCGTGGAGTGGGCACCGCCATATCAAAAATGTCATTAAAGCGCGAAGGTCGGGACCAGCGGAGAGTGCGATGCAGCAGGACTGCGCGCGCGGCGTCCGGGCTTAGATACTTAAAATATCTTTCCATTTTGTTGATCTCTGTGACTGCCGCGCTGATATGAAATGGAATCGGCCTTACTAGTCAGAGGCCTGGTTAAGCGAAGCGCACCGAGGCGTGTTGCACGTTAACTCTATACTTTTGGGTTAGATCGTTGATTTTGTTCGGGTTGCGTTCGCTATACCTGTGGTGCTGTTGAAATAATGCGTGATGGTGCTTCTCGACTGAGATGGGTTGAGCGGACCGAACCAGCGTAGCCCGGGCAGGTGAAGCGCACCCGAGACATGTTGGGTGGAAGGTCTTCGTTGCAGGTGCGGCCGTTGGCTTGCTCGGGCTATGTTCGCTGCAAATATCATGCCCGTCGAGCAAGATCCGACGCGCTTCAATCGGAGAACGTAATGAAAGAAGATCCCTGGAAAGTACACGGGTACTTTTTCTCGGTGTGCTTTGCAATCTTCATGATATCGCTGGGGCGGTTATCGATCTTTCTAATGAATGTTCCCAGCGGTGTGCCGCTGAGGGACGTGCTTACGCCGGTCCAAGGAGCGCTTTTTATTGCGGTGCTAGGTGTTTGCGCTGCGGTTGCTTACCTGCTGGCGCGCTGGGCTTCTCTTGGTCTTGCTCTGCTGATCAAAGCATTGCGGCGTAACTGATCAAGCTATCTTGAGATGGATGAGTCACATTGCCTGCAGGGTTCCAGACTGGTTACCCACGGGTTTTGATTTTCAATGCTTCACGTCCCTGGATCCCCGCCTTCGCGGGGATGACGACGATGGGGTTTGATGTTGTCCGATCTTGAGATGGTTTCTGGCCAGCCAGCGTAGCCCGGATAAGCAAAGCGCACCCGGGGCTTCTTCCAAGGGAACACTACATTCCCGGGTGCGGCCGTTAGCCTTACCCGGGCTACGCTCACTGAATCGCCTTTGTTCTGGTCAATCCGATACTTGGCTTTGCGCCGATTGCTTATCGAAGGCAAGAACACCGCCACCCGCGACGATCTTCAGACTATGTACCTCGCGCGTCGCTGCTCGGTTGAATTCAATCTGCAAGGTCCCGGCTGGAATATAGGAATCGGGTGCCACGAATCGGTTGCTGCTCACAGGCTTGAGCGGCGTGCGCTTGGTCTTGACCTGCACTTCCAGTCCATGCGCAGCACGAAGCACGGTCAGGTTTTCGATATCGAAAAGCGTGTCCAGAATCCCCATCAGCTCGGGACTCTGGTCCGCTCGCCGCTTGTAGGTGCCGGTGTACTCGTCAAGCAAATCGGTCGCGGTGACGGGACTGGTTTTCACCGACCAGTCGCCAGGCCACTGCAGCGCGTCGGACACGGCATTGCGTATCTCATCGCTCAGCACGTCGCCGTTCGCGCCATTGGTGACGATCACCAGACCATCGCCGCTGTCCAGGTTGCCTTCGATATAGGCCTTGTAACTGTCGTTCGCCCCGGCATGGTGGAAGATGCGTGCGCTGCCTTCGCCGGCCAGGCGTGGGCCGAGCCCGAACGTGCCCGGGGAGACTGCGGTCATCATGTCCATCGCCAGCGATTGCGGCAGAAAACCGCCAGGCTTGCGATAGCTGGCGCAAAGCGCTGCGACCAGCCGGGCGAGATCGTGGGCGGAAGTCCACAGCCCGGAGGGCGCCAATTCCGGAAAGCTCTGCCATCCCCGCGGAAGCGCCTCGGGTTTGCCGGAACGATCGTGAGCGTGGGCAATATCTTTCGTGGTGGTCGCGGGGGCCGCATCGAACCGGCTACGGTTCATGCCCAGCGAGATAAACAGATAGCGGCGTGCCAACGTGTCGAAAGTATGTCCCATCGCATCCTCGATGACGGTCTGCACCACCATATAGCCACCACCCGAATAACGGGACCGGCTCCCTGCGCGGTCGATCCGTTGCAAGGGTTTGTTCAAAGCGGGTGGTGTGCCGTTCAAGGTTTGCAGCAGAGACGGCAACGGTGCGGACGGTTCCACATCCTTGAACCCATGGACATTGAAGCCGGCGGTGTGCGACAGCAGCATCCGCAGGGTGATGTCGCGGGTGTCGCCTTCCGGTCCTTGCGGTAGACGCCAGCGGCGCAGCCAGCGCCCCACACCCTGATCAAGATCGAGTTTGCCCAGCGCGACGAGTTTCAGGCACAGCGTCGCCGTCGCGACCTTGCTCACCGAGCCGACAGAGAACAGGGTGTCCGGGCCTATCGGAAAATCCTGCCCGGCCAGCCTCGAACCATAGCCTTTCATACTCACTGCTTGTCCATCGCGCAGGATCGCCACGGCCACACCGGGCACGCCGTAGTGGGACATACGCTGGCTGAGTTCCCAGTGTTCGCTTCCGGTGTGGACTGTGGGCCGAAGTAGCGATTCGAAAGAGGCGCGTGAGGCTTGAGCTTGCGCCCGTCCGGCGGACGGCAAGGCGAGCAAGGGAAGCGATAGGCTGCCAAGCAGCAGTTGACGGCGATTCATTACAGGCACGTGTTGCCCTCCATTGACTGGTTGGCAGCGCCCGCCGGAGGGTTGTTACAGACGTTGGCCCGGTGCCCTAGCCAGCGTTGAAGCAAAGATCGTCGCGAACAATCTTACAAGAATGAAACCTCTCATCAAACCGGGTTGAATCGGTCATCCATGTTCTTTTCAACGGCTTGACGTCCATGGATCCCCGCTTTCGCGGGGATGACGACAATGGGTTTGATGCTGTCCGATCTTGAGATGGCTTCTGGCCAGCGTGGTGTGGGTAAGCGAAGCGCACCCGGGGTGCGTCGCACTGGAGTAGTTCTACTTTCCCGGGTGCGGCCGTTGGCCTTGTCCGGGCCACGGCCGCTCAATGCGGAGGCGCAATGCGAACAGACGACGTGCGTCGTTCTATCCCACCTTTCCGATATCCCGCAGCTTCGCCTGCGCCGCGAGGTAATCCAAGCTGTGCAGCGGCAGCGAGAGCAACAACTCTATGCGGCGGCGCAGGGTGGCGAAGGCGGCGGTGTAAGCGCGGCGGCGGGTGTCTTCGTCGCCGGTGACCGCGACGGGGTCGGGGACGCCCCAGTGCGCGAGGGCGGGTTGGCCCAGCCAGAGCGGGCAGGTTTCGCCGGCTGCGTTGTCGCAGACGGTGATGACGATGTCCATTTCGGGCGCGTTTTCCCCTGCGAACTCATTCCAGTTCTTGCTGCGCAGCTGGCTGGTGTCGTAGCCGATGGCCTCGGCAAGCTCCTTGGCCATTGGTTGCACCTGTCCGCTGGGATGACTGCCGGCGCTGAACGCGTGGAAGCGTCCCTTGCCCAGGACGCTCAAGATGGCTTCGGCCATGATGCTGCGCGCAGAATTGCCGGTGCAAAGAAACAATACGTTGTAGGTCTTGTCGTCCATCCTGATTTTCCTGGGCGTGGTTCAGCGGAGTTTTTTTCTGGTGGTCGGTGCACAGGCGTCGCCGCCGCAGCAGTTCTCCGTCAGAAAGCCGATCAGGCCATGCATGCGGCCAAAGTCGGCGCGTATCCGGATGACGCGTCCCTGCCGCTCGTCCGTGACCAGTCCCGCCGCGCGCAGCTGATTCAGATGCGCGGTGAGCGTGGCCGGGGCAAGGTCCAGTGCTTCACGCAGCGCGCCGACGGCCATGCCGGACGGACCGGCCTGTACCAGCGCGCGGTACGCAGCGAGCCGGTGGTCGTGGGCGAGGGCGCGTAGGGCCTTGACGGTGCTGGGCGTGTCCATGGTTCGACATTTCCGGAATACAGGAAATATGACGCCGCTTTATTGCAGGCTGGTGACGCTGGTGGCGGTTACAGGCGCCGGTCTTGAGCTGGGAAGCCGGTGCGGCGGGCGCGCCGCTTCCGGGTATAACCTCACGCTGCTTTTTGCGTGTCTGTCGATTTCAAAGCCAGGCGTGCGGTGAACGTAGTGCGCTCATCCTTGCTTTCGACGGAAAGCGACCCGTCGTGCGCAAGCGCGATCTCGCGTGCGATGTACAGCCCCAGTCCCAGGCTGGTGGTCCGCTGGGAGGTCGCCACATCCGGGTTCAAACGCACCATCGGGTCGAAGATGTGCTCGAGCGCATCCTCGGGGATAGTCGCGCCGGTATTGCTCACCCGCAAGACGATCTCGGTATCGCCAACAGCTGCGTGCAGCTGGATGGGAGCATGCGCGACGCCATGCTGGCCTGCATTGCCGAGCAGGTTGACCAGCAACTGGCGCGCACGGTTGGCGTCGATGCAGGCGTTGGGTCCGCCTTCGTGCGTCACTTCGAACGTGCAGCGTGGGTGCATGGCGCTGGCATCGCTGACCGCGCCGGCGCACAGGGCGGCGATGTCGGCTTCGTCCCGATTGATCGGGATGGGGGCATTGCCCAGTCGCACGCGCGAGAACTCCAGCATGTCGTCGACCATGCTGGACATGTAGCGGGCGGAGCTCTTGATGCGGCCACTCAGTTCCATCGACTTGGCCGTGGACATCTCGCTCAGGCTCAACAGGTCACCGGCCAGTATCATGGTCGAAAGCGGACCGCGCAGGTCGTGGCCCAGAATCGCATCGAACAGATCGCGCGAGTGCAGTGCGCGGTCCGAATAAGTGACGATGGACTCGGCCAGCGCCTGGTCGATGGCTTCGTTGAAGCGGATCACATCATCGAGCACGGCCGGCGTGACCTTGTCGACCTTCTCCAACCACAAGCGCAGAACGCAGGCGCGGAGCGCGCGGAATTCCGAACTCAGCTGCACCAGCGTGAAGTTGGACGCATGGCGAAGGTGGCCATGCTGCGAGGCCGCGCTGGTCAGCGCGTCGTCGTCTTCCTTGCCGAGCGATTTGGCCACCTGCTCGCTATCGCTCTGCGGCGAGTCGATATCCTGGGCAACGCCGCGCAGCATCGCTTCACCATGGTCCCGCAGTTCCCGCCAGGTCATGTCGTCCGCGGCGGGGGTCATGGTGCGTGCGTATTCGTCCCAGACCCGGAGGATCTGTTGCATTTCTTCCAGAATGAACGTCGACAGTTTGATGCGCTACCCCTTGCGTCTGCGCTGAGCATACAGCACTCCCTGGGCAGTGCTTCCGGGTGGGAATTGCGTCAGGAACAGTCTGAACGACGCTGTCTTGTCATCCCGAGCGCAGCGAGGGATCTGCTGTTTGCAGAGGGAAAGCAGATCCCTCGCTACGCTCGGGATGACACTAGTGTTGTTCGGCGTTGCTTATGGGCATGCCATCGACCGCTTCGCGTCCCAACGCCGGGTCGTCGGTGAACAGCGCATCGATGCCTGCGGCCAGGCAGTGCCGCATTTCGCGCACCGAGCCGGATGCATGACGTGCCGTGTCGCCGTCATTGCTCTTCAACGCGTCGGGCAGGAAATAGTTCTCCGGACGGAAGGTATAGACGACCACCTTCAATCCGGCTTCGTGCGCGGCATCCACCAGTGCGCTATGCGAGGCCTGGGCGTCGGTGCGCAAGTCGATGCTTTTCAGCGAAGGACCGATGGCATCGGCGTAGCCGGCGATCTCGCGCAGGCCGTTGGGTTGCATCATGTCGCCGTAGGTGGTGCGCCGTTTCGCGATTACTACATCGAACGGGCGCTCGCTCGGGTCGCCCAGTAACTGCAGCAGCTGGATGTTGGGATGCTTGTGGCCAAGCGATTCGCGCAGGGCACGCAGGTTGGCGGTCTCGAATGACTGGATCATCACCGGCGCGCGCCGCGTGTATTCGTGCGCGTCCAGCATGGCCAGCAGCTTGCCTTCCATCGCCAATTTCAGACGGGCGAAATGCGTGGGGTGTTTGATTTCCGGCACCAGGCCGATCAGGCGGCCGCGTCTGGCCGATTCGCTGGCGACCAGGTCGATGATCTCCTCCAGCGTGGCGATGCCGAACTGCCCGTCGTACTGCGTTGACCGCAACTGCGGCAACCGCTCGCGCGCACGCAGGGTGCGCAGTTCGGCCAGGGTGAAGTCCTCGGTGAACCAGCCGCTGATCGGTTCGCCATCCACGGACTTCGTGGTCTTGCGCGCTGCGAATTCCGCATGGTCGGCGACATCGGTAGTGCCGCTTATTTCGTTCTCATGCCGCGCTACCAGCACGCCGTCCCTGGTGCTGACCAGATCCGGTTCTATGGCATCGGCGCCATCCTCGATGGCCTTGGCGTAGGCGGCCAGGGTGTGCTCGGGACGCAAGGCGCTGGCGCCGCGATGGGCGATGACCAGAGGGCGCGACTCGGACGAAGACATGACGGGGTTCGACTCCTGGGCAGTGGCGGCCATCGCGGTCAGCGACCACGCGAGCAAGACGATAGCGCGGCGGGGGAAGTGGGCGATCATTTCAGCGCGGGCACCGGGGGCGGAGGAACAGCTTGCCGCGCCCAGACTACCGAATGATGGCGGCGGACATCGGGATTCAGGGATCACACAAGCCGACCGGTGAATGTGTCTCGCCATCGGAGACCGTGCGCCGCTAGAGTAGGCGCCTGTTCCGCTTCCGGTTTCGCACGTGGCCAAGGCTTCCCCCAAATCCCGCACCGCCTATGTCTGCGCCGAATGCGGTGCCGAACACAACAAATGGCAGGGCCAGTGCGGCGAATGCGGGGCATGGAATTCGCTGTCGGAGATCGTGCTGGAATCGGCGACCGCCGCGCCGACCGCCTCGCGCCGCAGCGGTTGGGCTGGCAAGCTGGAAACGCCGAAGATCACCGCTTTGAAGGATGTGCGCAGCAGCGAGGAAGCGCGCGTGTCCACGGGCATCGGCGAATTCGACCGGGTGCTGGGTGGCGGGCTGGTAGAGGGCGCCGTGGTGTTGGTCGGCGGCGATCCGGGCATCGGCAAGTCCACCTTGTTGTTGCAGGCGATGGCGCAGATGTCGCAGACGCTGCCGTCGCTGTATGTCACCGGCGAGGAATCGCTGGCCCAGGTTGCCGGCCGCGCGCTGCGCTTGGGCCTGCCGATGGACGGCCTGCAGGCCCTGGCCGAGACCGGCATCGAGAAGATCCTGGACCATGCGGCCGCTGCCCAGCCGAAGATCATCGTCGCCGATTCGGTGCAGACTCTGTGGACCGAATCGCTGACCGCCGCGCCGGGTTCGGTCAGCCAGGTGCGCGAGAGCGCCGCGCGGCTGGTGCGCTATGCCAAGGAAACCGGTACCGCCGTGTTTCTGGTGGGCCACGTGACCAAGGAAGGTGGCATCGCCGGCCCGCGCGTGCTGGAGCATATGGTCGATGCGGTGCTGTATTTCGAAGGCGAAAGCGGCAGCCGCTTTCGCGTGCTGCGGGCTTTCAAGAACCGCTTCGGCGCAGTCAACGAACTGGGCGTGTTCGCGATGGGCGAGAAGGGACTGAAGGAAGTGCCCAACCCGTCAGCCATCTTCCTGTCCGGCGGAAGCACGCAGCAGCCTGGCAGTTGCGTGATGGTGACGCGCGAAGGCACGCGGCCGTTGCTGGTGGAAGTGCAGGCGCTGGTGGATTCGTCACCGCTGTCCAATCCTCGCCGTGTCGCGGTGGGCCTGGAACAGAACCGGCTCGCCATGTTGCTGGCGGTGCTGCACCGTCATGGCGGCATCGTGACCAGCGACCAGGACGTGTTCGTCAACGTGGTCGGCGGCATCCGCGTGCAGGAAACCGCCGCCGATCTGCCGGTGCTGCTGGCGGTGCTGTCCTCGCTGCGCGACAAGCCGCTGGCGGAGAAGACGATTGCATTCGGAGAAGTCGGTTTGTCCGGTGAGATCCGCCCGATTCCTAACGGAGAAGAACGCCTGCGCGAAGCAGCCACGCACGGCTTCAAGCGCGCCATCGTGGCCAAGGGCAATGCGCCGAAGTCCGGCGCGTTCAAGGCCATGGAAGTCATCGCAGTGGACCGGCTGTCCGATGCCCTGGAAGCCGCCTCCGAATAACCGATGCGCTGTAGAAGCGTTGTAGGGGCGCTATGTGTGCGTTGTAGGAGCGACGCAAGTCGCGAAGCCCTCGGTAGTTCCGAACCCCGCAAACCCCACGACCTGCGGCGATCTGCAAGGTGCTGGATCACGAAGAGGGCGGATTCTAGATATCCGGAAACCCCCTACGCAATCCCTCTTTGCTGTCCGATGGTCGTATGTGAATCGCACATGCATTCTGGGCCCATGCGCGCATCCATCCAATCCAAACCAGGGGACCGCCGGAAGCCAGGTCATGCAGCGCTACGCAGAGGTCGGCACTCGATTCCAGGCCAGCAGTATCTGGTGACCTTCATCACGCATGGGCGCCAGCCATTCTTTTCCGATCATGCGCTAGCGATGCAAATGGCCCGGGAAATCAACGAACCTCGTTCATGGGAGAAATCGACATTGCTGGCCTGGGTGCTGATGCCGGACCATTGGCACGGGTTGATCGAGCTGGGCCAACAGGAATCGCTGTCGGCACTGATGCGTAGTTTCAAGGCGAACATCTCGCGTCGCGTTCGGCTGAGCCGGCCCGGCGCCGGACCGCTGTGGGGCAAGTCATTCCATGACCGCGCCTTGCGGAGCGATGAGGATGCTATCGACGCTGCGCGCTACATCATCATGAATCCGGTGCGGGCCGGGCTGGTCCGCAGGATTGGTGATTATCCGTTCTGGGATGCGGTTTGGGTTTGAGAGTTGCCTGGTTTCGCGACTTGCGTCGCTCCTACAGAAGCATGCATCAATGGCCGCCGGCGGGGGCGCTTGCGCCCATCTTGGCGGCGAACGGCGGTCTGGCGAACCAGACGAACGCGATCACCACCAGGAACAAAATGCCCAGCAGGTGGAAGATTTCATTGAAGCCGATCTGCGTGGCTTGCTGCGAAATCATCTGGTTCAGCACCACCGCGCCGCGCTGCACGTCGCCGTTGCCCAGCGCCTGCACGGTCTGCATCGTCGCCGGATCGTAGGCGGAGATGTGTTCGGTCAGCTGCGCATGGTGGATGGTGGTGCGCTGGCTCCACGCCCAGGTAGTCAATGAAGCTGCGAAGCTGCCGCCCAGCGTGCGCACGAAGGTCGCCAGTCCCGAGCCTGCCGCGAGTTCATGAGGTTCCAGATCGGACAGCAGAATGGTCAGCACCGGCATGAAGAACAGAGCCACACCCAATCCCTGCACCAGCTGCACCATGGCCACGCGTTCGAAATCCACGTCCAGGTTGAAGCCGGAACGGAAGAAGCTGGTGGCGGCCATGACGATGAAGGCGAACGTCGCCAGCCAGCGCAGGTCCATCCTGGTCGCGTACTTGCCCACGAACGGCGTCAACAGGACCGGCAGGATGCCGATGGGCGCGCTGGCGAAACCCGCCCAGATGGCGGTGTAGCCCAGGTTGCGCTGCAGCCACAATGGCACCAGCAGTCCCACTGCGAAGAACGCGGCATAGGCCATGACCATGGCCGCCGTGCCCGCCGCGAAATTGCGATGACGGAACAGGCGCAGATTGACGATGGGGTCCTTGTCGGTGAGTTCCCAGATGACGAACACGGTCAGTGCGACCGCGGCGATCAGCGCCAGGGCGACGATCTTGGTGGAGTTGAACCAGTCCTCGTCGTTGCCCAGGTCCAGCAGGATCTGCAGTGCGCCCACGCCCAGTACCAGCATCGACAGGCCCATGTAGTCCATCTTCGGGCGTTCGAGTTTTTCCGGGCGGCCCTTCAGCTGCCGGCCGACCACGATGCTGGAGAAGATGCCGATGGGAATGTTGATGAAGAAGATCCATTCCCAGCTGTAGTTGTCGGTGATCCAGCCGCCGAGGATAGGCCCGGCGATGGGCGCGACCACCGTGACCATCGCCAGCAAGGCGATGGCCTGTCCGCGTTTCTGCGGCGGATAGATGGAAATCAGCAAGGCCTGCGTGACCGGATACATCGGCCCGCAGACGAAACCCTGCAGTGCGCGCGCGGCAACCAGCAGGCCCATGCTGTTGGCCAGGCCGCACAGCAGCGAAGCGATGACGAAAGCCAGCGTCGCCCACATGAAGACCTTACGCTCGCCGTAGCGGCGCACCATGAAGCCGGTCAGCGGCAGGGCGATGGCGTTGCTCACCGCAAACGAGGTGATGACCCAGGTGGCCTGGTTGGAACTGGCGCCCAGGTTGCCCGAGATCGTCGGCAACGAGACGTTGGCGATGGTGGTGTCCAGCACCTGCATGAACGACGCCAGCGCCAGGCCGATCGTGGTCAGCGCCAGATTAGGCGGCGCGAACGCTTTGGCCGCCGGCTCCGGTGTCACCGGCAAGCCGGCGCTTTCTTCTTCTGCTGCGATGGTGGCCATGTGCAGATCAGTTGCGTGCGGAGGCGGGCAGGTTCTTTTCGATGACCTGCGCGATCAGCGCGTCGGCATCGGCCAGCTGCTGCTTGTAGGCGGCCGTCGACAGGATCGGTGCGACGTCTTTGCGTGCGGCGGCGAGCGAAGGTCCGGTCTGGTCGCGGACGGTGACGTCCACGCTCATGCTCAGGCCAAGACGCAACGGATGTTCAGCCAGCTGCTTCGGATCCAGTTCGATGCGTACCGGCACGCGTTGCACGATCTTGATCCAGTTGCCGCTGGCGTTCTGCGCCGGCAGCAGCGAGAACGAACTGCCGGTGCCCAGCCCCAGCGCGGCGATCTTGCCGTCGTATTCCACTTCGCTGCCGTAGAGATCGGCATGCACTTCGACCGGCTGGCCGATGCGCATATGGCCCAGCTGGGTTTCCTTGAAGTTGGCTTCCACCCACACCTGTTCCAGCGGCACGATGGTCATCAGCGTGGTGCCTGGCTGCACGCGCTGACCCAGTTGCACCTGGCGCTTGGCCACATAGCCCGACACCGGCGCGACAATCGCCGAACGCTGCAGATTCAGATACGCCTGACGCAGTTGCGAAGCGGCTACCTGCACCTGCGGCTGTCCGGCCAGCGTGGTGGCATCGACCAGGGCACGGCTGCGCGACAGATCGCCGCGTGAACTGCCCAAGGTCGCTTCGGCTGCGGCCAGTACGTCGCGCGCATGCGCCAGTTCTTCGCGGGACACCGCACCGCTGGCGACCAAACCACTACGACGCGCGACGTCCGCGCGCGCTTGCGCCACAGCCACTTCACGCGCGCGCAGATTCGACTGGCCGGCAGCAACGCTGCTGTAGAGACCGCGGACCTGGCGAACGGTGCCGGCGAGGTTGGCGACCGACTGGTCGTAGGCGACCTGGGCGTCGTTGGCATCCAGCAGCACCAGCGCCTGTCCGGCTTCGACCTTCATGCCGTCGTCGGCGTCGATGCTGATCACGGTGCCGCTGGTCTGCGGCACGATGCTGACCACGTTGCCCTGCACGTAAGCGTCGTCGGTATCCTGGTGCCAGCGCGCATACAGGAAGTAGTACGCCAGCCACGCGATTGCGCCGACGATCAGCACCAGTGCAACGATGCTCAATGCGCGCGTGCGCTTACTGTTCTTCGGCGCCACGGGGGCAGCGGCGGGACTGGAAGCTTCGGGATTGATCTTGGAAGTCATGGCGTGGCCGTGGTGTTGGCGATCGGGGTAGGGGAGTTGGGTTGTTCGAGACTCAGGCCGCCGCCCAGAGCGCGGTCAAGGTCGATGGTCGCGTTGAGGCGTTGTGCCTGCAGGCCTGCGATCTGCTGATCCAGTTGCAGCAACGGGCGTTGCGCGGCCAGTACATCGAGTTGCGTGCCCAGGCCGGCGCGGTAGCGCGTCTGCGCCAGTTGCCAGGCGGCATCGGCCGCAACGAGCGCGCGACGCGAGGCCTCCAGCTGCTGATCCAGCGAACGCGCCGTCTGCAACGCGTCGGTGACTTCATGCAGGGCCTCGACCAGCGACTGGTTGTAGTTGGCGACGGCCAGGTCGTAATCGGCATCGCTGGCGTCCAGTTGTCCGCGCAGCCGCCCGCCGTCGAAGATCGGCAGACTGATCGCCGGTCCGCCCAGACCCAGCAGGGCATCGCTACTGAAAAGATCGGACAACCCACCAGAGGCAAGTCCAACAATCGCGCTCAGGTTGATGCTGGGTTTGAACGACGCCTTGCTGGCCGCGATCCCGCGACCGGCGGCTTCCACGCGCCAGCGCGCGGCCACGACGTCAGGCCGATGACCCAGCAGCTCGCTGGGCAATACGTTCGGAATGCCGGGTGTACCCGCCTGCAAAATCTGCGGGCGCGCGATATCCAGACCGCGATCCGGGCCCTGGCCCAGCAAGGCAGCCAAAGCGGTGCGCGCCATGTCGATCTGTTGCTGCGCGGCCTGGGTCTGTTGTTCGGCGCTGGCGATGGTGCTTTCGGCTTGGCGCAGTTGCAGTTGATTGTCCAGGCCGGCTTTTACGCGCTGTTCGCCCAGTCCGCGCAGGCGCGTCGCGCGCTCATGTTCGCGCGTGGCTACATCGAGCGCGGCATACGCCTGCGCCAGCCCGACATAGGCGCGGGCGATGCTGGAGGAAAGCATCAGGCGCGCGGCCTGCGCATCGACTTCGACCGCCTTGGCCTGGCCGACGGCGGCTTCGAACTGCGCACGCTTACCGCCCCACAGATCCAGCCCGTATTTGAAATCCAGCATCAGCACGGTGCTGCCCAGGTAGGAACCTCCTTCGGGTGGCGGGATCAGCGTTTCCGGCAATTGCACGCCCGAATACTGGCCGCTGGCCGACAGCGTGGGCTTGCGCGCGGCATCGGCCAGTCCGGCTTGCGCCTGCGCCTTGCGCAGGCGTGCGTCGGCGGCCTCCAGCGAGGGCGTGCCGCGAAGCGCTTCGTCGATCAACGCATCGAGCTGGGGATCGCCCAAGGCGGACCACCAGTCCTGGCGCGGGAAATCGGCGCTGCTCAGGGCCTGGCCGGAAAGGCTGCGCGTGGCGGACAGCGAATCGGCATCGCGCAACGAGCCCCTGGGTTCAAGACCATGGGTGCTGGCGCAACCGGCCAGCATCAGGCCGATCATCAACGCTGATAGTGCTGGCGCTGTGCTGCGTGGGGAAAGAGAGATGCGCATCGGATCACTCGTCGTTTGCGGGAAGGGTCGTCAGGTTCTGCAGCACCTGGTTGAGCAGGCGGAACAGTTGTTCGCGTTCGTCCTGGTCCAGGCCGTGCATCGCACGGGCACGCACGCGCTCGCCGCAATGCTGGATGTCCGACCAGATCGCCAGACCTGCGTCGGTCAGCACGATGTTGAGTGCGCGGCGGTCACTGGGATCGGCTATGCGCCGCAGCAGGCCGCGTGCCTCCAGCTTGTCCAGCAACCGGGTCATGGCCCCCGGATTCACCTGGGCCAGGCGCGCCAGCTCGGTGACTCCGGCCGACGAATCCACGGCCAGGTGCTTGATGGTCATGAACTGGCTATATGTCAGGTCGTGGCCGGCGATGGCCATTTCCCGGGCCATATCGGCCCACATGGCGTCGCGGACCTGCCGGAACAGCAGGCCCATATTGGATTCAGGGGCGTAGGGCGGTTTGTTCATGGCGGGGAAATATCCTCGCCTGTGCAATAGTTGTCAAGGCAACTATTGTTCCAGCAATGAAATGCTGCATAGCAATAAAAGCACGCCGAATCCCTTGTAGGAGCTGCGCAAGCTGCGACCGCACCAATTGACCCGCGACAAGGCTGGAAGCGCACGTGTACGGGGAGTGGAAATGTGGGAAAACCGGAAATCCCGGTCGCAGCTTGCGCAGCTCCTACAGGGATACGGACGGGGACGCCTCGTCAGCTGGCGTGGCCGAGCACCAGTTCCAGCACGAATTTGCTGCCGAAGAACGACAGCAACAACAGCGCCATGGCGGTCAGCGTCCAGCGCACCGCCTTGTTGCCACGCCAGCCATAACGCCAGCGTCCGAACAACAGCGCGCCGAAGGCGAGCCACGACAGCACGCTGAGCACGGTCTTGTGCACCAGGTGCTGGGCGAACAGGTTTTCCACGAACAGCACGCCGGTCAGCAGGGTGGTGGTCAGCAGAAGGAAACCCACGCTGATCGTGCGGAACAGCAGTTCCTCCAGTTCGGTCAGCGGCGGCAGCGCGCGCAGCCAAGCGTGGAACTCGCGTCGCCGCAGCGCGCGCTCCTGTGCCCACAGCATCACCGCCAGCAGCGCGGCGACCGCCAGCGTGGCGTAGGCCAACAACGCCAGCCAGGCATGCAGTTGCAGGCGCCAGTCCAGCCCGCGCGAAGGCTCATGGCCATACGCGTGGTAGACGAGCAGCAGCGCGGCGGCCAGCGGGAACGAAAGCACGCCCAGTCCGGCCATGCGTCCGCGCGCGCCTACCGCCGTGGTCATGGCAGCCATGCCCAGGCCAACCAGCGACAGGGCGGAAAAGAAATGCATGTCCGGGCCGCCCGGGGTCTGCCATGCCACCAGCAGGTGATAGGCGCCATGCGCGATCACACCGCCCAGCGCGGGCCATAGCCAGTTGCGGCTGACCGCCACCTTGTCCTGCGCCACGGCACGCACCAGCAGGCCGGTGGCGATCAGATACAGGACGATGGCAGCGAAGGAGATCCACATGCGGTCAGTTTCGCATAGCGCGCGGTTTCCGAGAACCGTTCTCGATTGAGGCATGGTCCCCTTGGGCTGCCGTTATACTTCGCGTTCTCTATCGCTACGGTTTCCCGCATGTTCGAGTCCCTCACCCAGCGTCTTTCCGGCACCATCGAGCGCCTGCGCGGTCGTGGCCGCCTGAGCGAGGAGAACATCCGCGAAGCCACGCGCGAAGTGCGCATCGCGCTGCTTGAAGCCGACGTGGCGCTGCCGGTCGTGCAGGCGCTGATCGAACGCATCAAGGTGCGCGCGGTCGGCCAGGAAGTGCTCAAAAGCCTCACGCCCGGCCAGGCGCTGATCAAGATCGTCCGCGACGAACTGACTGCGGTCATGGGCTCTGCAGCGACCGACCTCAACCTCAACGTGCCGGCGCCCGCAGTGATCCTGATGGCGGGCCTGCAGGGCGCGGGCAAGACCACCACCGTGGGCAAGCTTGCCAAGCACCTGAAGGAAAAGCGCAAGAAGAAAGTGATGGTGGTCAGCGCCGACGTCTACCGTCCCGCCGCCATCGAGCAGTTGAAGACGCTGGCCCAGCAGGTGGACGTGTTGTTCTTCGCGTCCGATGCCTCGCAGAAGCCGGTGGACATCGTCACCGCGGCGATTGCGGATGCGCGCAAGTCGTTCGTCGACGTGCTGATCGTCGATACCGCCGGCCGTCTGGCGATCGACGAAGCGATGATGAGCGAAATCAAGGCGCTGCACGCAGCCATCAAACCGGTCGAAACCCTGTTCGTGGTCGACTCGATGACCGGCCAGGACGCGGCTACGACCGCCAAGGCTTTCTCCGAAGCACTGCCGCTGACCGGCGTGGTGCTGACCAAGACCGATGGTGATGCGCGCGGTGGCGCGGCGCTGTCGGTGCGTTATGTCACCGGTAAGCCGATCAAGTTCATTGGCGTGGGCGAAAAACCCGACGGCCTGGACGTTTTTCATCCGGACCGCGTCGCCAGCCGCATCCTCGACATGGGCGACGTACTGTCGCTGGTCGAACAGGTCGAACAGAACGTCGACCAGGAAAAAGCCGCCAAGCTCGCGGCCAAGGTCGCCAAGGGCAAGAAGTTCGACCTCAACGACATGCGTGACCAGCTGGAACAGATGCAGAACATGGGCGGCATCAGCGGCCTGATGGACAAGCTGCCCGGCATGGGCCAGGTACCCGACAGCGTCAAGCAGCAGGTCACCGGCAAGGAAGTCCCGCGCATGGTCGCGATCATCGGTTCGATGACCAAGAAGGAGCGTCGCAACCCGGCCTTGCTCAACGGTTCGCGCCGCGCCCGCATCGCGCGCGGTTCGGGCACCACGCCGGCCGACGTCAACCGCTTGCTCAAGCAGTACCAGCAAATGGAAAAGATGATGAGCAAGATGGCCGGCGGCGGCATGAAGGGCCTGATGCGCGGTATGAAAGGCATGATGGGCGCGCGCGGCGGCGGTATGCCGTTCCGCTGAGCTGTGCGCTGAGAGCTGGTTAAAGAGACTGAAGCACCCGAAAAAAATGAATTCGTCATTCCCGCGAAGGCGGGAATCCAGTGGCTTTACACGTGCCAATTCATGGCCCTGGATCCCCGCCCCCGACTCAAGCATTCGAGGGCAGGCTCTTCGCGGGGATGACGGCAGTTCTTTAGAGTCGCTGTCATAACGGAGTCGGCATGCACGCAGCTTTCCTAAACGGAAAACCGGCCACCGTCGACGACCTGCGTATGCTCGCGTTGATCAACTACGGCCACTACAGTTCCATGCAGGTGCGCAACGGCGCTGTGCAGGGGCTCGCATTGCATGAGCAGCGGTTGCAGGCGGGTACGCTCGAACTGTTCGGCAGCGCCCTGGATTTCCCAATGTTGCGCGAACAGATGCGCGCCGCAGTCGCCGATCTGCAGGACTGCACGCTTCGCGCCACGGTCTTTTCCCGTGAGTTCGACTTTCGCAATCCGGCGGGCGTGTTCGCTGCGGAAGTTTTGATCTCGCTGTCTGCCCCGGTGCCATCTTCCGCGCAGGCCTTGAAAGTGAAGTCATTCCCCTTTCAGCGGCCCTTGCCGCAGGTCAAGCATGTGGGCACCTTTCCCTTGTTCCATTACCGGCGGCTGGCGCGGGGGCAGGGATACGACGATGCCGTCTTCGTCGATAGCGAAGGCAGGATCTCGGAAGGATCGGTCTGGAACCTCGGCCTCTGGGATGGCGAGCAGGTGATCTGGCCCGATGCTCCGGCGCTGCGGGGCACCTCGGAGCAGTTGTTGCAGGCCGGCTTGCGGGAATTGGGAGTAGGGCAGGCCGTACGCGAGGTCCGGCTGGACGAACTCAGCGGCTACCAGGCTGCCTTCGCCAGCAACGCCAGCGGCATCCAGCACATCGCAAGCATTGATGAAACGGCTTTCAGCGCCCCGGCCGAAGTTGCGGCCATGTTGGAGAAGGCCATGCGGACCCAAGCCTGGGATCCCTTGTAGAGCGGGGCTTGCCCCACTGCCTCTCCGGACGTGGCTCGTGATCTCGGGAGCGCAGCAAGCTACGCTCTACATGGCACTTCGCGAGGCTGGGACCCGTAGAGCGAGGCTTGCCCCGCTGAAAAAGTCCCGAAGCCAGGGCATTCCAGACGAGCCCGGTCCTACGAACAAGGCTTCGCAGGGTTTCCTTCCCCAATTCAATGGCTTAGAATTACGGGTTCACCGCGCCGCAATGGCGACTGGGCAACACAGGAAAGCATCACAATGGTCAAGATTCGCCTTACCCGTGGCGGCGCCAAGAAGCGTCCGTTCTACCACATCATCGTGACCGACTCGCGCAGCGCGCGCGACGGCCGCAACATCGAACGCCTGGGTTACTACAACCCCGTTGCCGCCGGCAACGAGAAGCGTATTGAGCTGGACACCGCACGCGTCGACCATTGGGTCGGCCAGGGCGCGCAGATGACCGACAAGGTCCGCAACCTGTACAAGGAAGCGGGCAAGGTCGTCGCGGCGCAGGCTTCGGCCTGATCCGCCAGGACGGCGCGTTGAGCGCCGTCCTTTCTACTCATGAGCGATAACGAACGTCGGATCCTGTTGGGCAGGATAGTCGGCGCCTTCGGCATACGTGGGCAAATCAAGATCGAGTCCTGGACGGAGCCGCGCGATGCGATCTTCCGCTACCAGCCCTGGATCCTGATCGATGCCACGGGTAACGAACGCGTCTTCAGTGGCGCGCGCGGCAAGGAATCCGGCAAGCACCTGGTAGCCAGTTTCCCCGATGTCGACGACCGCAACGTGGTCGAAGCGATGCGAGGCACCGACATCTACGTACCGCGTTCGGCGCTGCCGCCGCCCAAGGCGGGCGAGTTCTACTGGGTGGACCTTGAAGGCTTCCGCGTGGTGACCGTGGACGGCGTGGACTTCGGTACGGTCTCGCACCTGTTTTCCACCGGCGCCAACGACGTGCTGTTTATTCGCGGTGATCGCGAACGCATGGTGCCATTCGTCGAACCTGACTTCGTGAAATCGGTGGACTTCGAAGCCGGCCTGATTACTGTGGATTGGGACCCGGACTTTTGAGGTAAATGGAAAAGAGTAAATAGTGAAGGGTAAAAGCGGTCGTTTACTCTTCACTCTTCACTCTTCACCGCTTCCCCATGCGTATCGACGTGATCAGCCTGTTTCCCGAATTCATCGCGCAATGCGCGGGTTTCGGCGTGGTCGGTCGTGCCCAGGAGCGCAAGCTGCTGTCGCTGCAGGGCTGGAACCCGCGCGATTACGCCGAGGGAAACTACCGGCGCGTGGATGATCGCCCGTTCGGCGGAGGGCCCGGCATGGTGATGATGATCGACCCGCTGCGTGCCTGCCTCTCTGCCAGCCGTGCGGCTGACAAACTGCCTGCATCGGTGATCTACCTGACCCCGCAAGGCGCGCCGTTGACCCAGAAGAAGGTCCGCGAACTGGCGGCACGGCCACGCCTGATCCTGCTGTGCGGCCGCTACGAAGGCGTGGACGAGCGGTTGGTCGCGGCCGAGGTGGACGAAGAAATCTCCATCGGTGATTACGTGCTGTCCGGTGGTGAGCTGGCGGCAGCCGTGTTGATCGATGCGGTGGCCAGGCTGCAGGAGGGCGTGCTGAACGATGCCGAGTCCGCGGCCCAGGATAGTTTCGAGGCCGACGGGCTGCTTGATTGCCCGCATTTCACCCACCCGGCCAGCCATGCCCTGGGTGAGGTGCCAGCGGTCCTGCGCTCCGGGGACCACGCTGCCATCGCCCGCTGGCGGCGCCAGCAGGCCCTGGGCCGTACCTGGCTGCGGCGGCCGGAGTTGCTGAACGAGGCTTCCTTGTCCAAGGCCGACCGGGCGCTGCTGGAGGCGTTCCGGCGTGATTCCCTGCCTAAAAAATCCCTTCCCCTCTCGGGGGAAGGTGGCGCATAGCGCCGGATGGGGGTACGGCGAAGCGAGATACTGCCAGTTTGGTATGGCGCGGCAACAAGCGGCTTGTGGCCGTGGTCAGGAAGTCGCAGGCCGCCCCGCCCGGACTCCTCCGTACCCTCACCCCAACCCCTCTCCCGGTGGGAGAGGGGCTAAGTCAGCTAACCCTTTGCTCCGCCGACAATTTTTGGGTTAGAATGCGCGGCTCGCATGCCGGAACCCGGCATGTGGAACCCACAATAATATCGTGCAGCACAATCCGGTGACTGCATCAGATTCCAGTTGTCGAACGACACGCCCACGACACTTACACGGTGCCACCATGACCAAGCTCAACATGAATATCCTGGCTGATTTCGAAGCCGCCCAGATCAAGCGCGAACTGCCCGCTTTCGGCCCCGGCGACACCGTCGTGGTGAACGTGAAGGTCAAGGAAGGCAACCGCGAGCGCGTGCAGGCCTACGAAGGCGTGGTCATCGGCAAGAAGAACGCCGGCCTCAACTCCGCCTTCACTGTGCGCAAGATTTCCCACGGCTTCGGCGTCGAGCGCGTGTTCCAGACCCACAGCTCGATCATCGAGTCGGTCGAAGTGAAGCGCCGCGGCAAGGTGCGCGCCGGCAAGCTGTACTACCTGCGCGATCTGGAAGGCAAGGCTGCACGCATCAAGGAAGACCTGGCCGCCGGCCAGCAGGCCAAGGCCGCCAAGCTGGCCGCCGCTGCCGCTGCCGAATAAGCAGGTACTTCCCAGCATTAACGAAACGGCCACCTCAGGGTGGCCGTTTTGCTTTGTGCGGTAAGGATTGGCGTCAATTGAAGAAGTTGTCTATCACCGTCCATACCCTTGGTGACAGATGTAGGGCGCCTCAAGAATAGATTTTAGTCGCCTGTGCTAGGGGCGAAGGACTGCTCCAGTTTCTTGGTGTCCACGTACTGCATGAAATTCCCAGACTCAGCTTGCACTTTTGGATTGCTCAGCAAGGTGTTCATGGCGATCTCGCCAAGCACCTTGAAACCCGCCCCCAACGCTTGGGACCCTTCGTACTTGACTGCCTTAGTGGTCTCGTCGTGGCACGACGCGGTTAGCAACGTTTCAAAAAGCTTTCCGGTGCCCTTTGCAACATCAACTTTTTTGACATCGTTGACGGTCGCGAGCGACGCGGTGTCTGGATGCGCTGATATTACTGTGAAGATCCATTTTGCTAACAGAAGTTTATCTTCATCGCTGGTGCGAGCGACAAGGCATTTGGACAGGTCGTCACTGTAGACTCCCGCGTGCCCGATAGTCGGGGTCAGCAATGCAGCAGCGATTGAGAGGACAGCGATTTTGCGAGCAATCATAGGCATACGAGTGGGGCCGGTTGTTGGACAGAATTGTCGAAGGCTAATGCGCGAATTAAGTCGCGCTGATAGGTCCCTTGCTTTGGCCTAATTGTTAGCCATTGTTGCTACTAACCGCGTTGATCATGCCGATTAGCACGTAATACCAAAAAAGTGCGGGCGGGTATGCTCCGAACAATATAGTCAGATAGTTAGACCCAACCCGGCACTCCGGACGCTCACGAAATCGGACGAGCGCAACTGCAGCGGCTATCGTGCCAACAATCGCGCATACGACAAAGATTACTGCGGCCAACAATATCCAGCGCGAGCGCGGAGGCAAGATAGACAGAGCGAGTAAACATGCCGATGCAATTGCCGCTGGAGCGACAAGCCAGACGTTCAATATTGGACTGAATCGCATATTGGATAACACCTGGATTTGGTCAGCTCCAGCCCGATGTGGCCTCGGCTTGAATTGACTCTTAGGCGCGCCCTACATTGGCTACACCGGGGAAATGCGTTGCATCGACGGTGATGTGCCTGGATGGTGCTTGGGTCTCCCACCACGCGTCAATCTCTGGAAAGAGCTCTAAGCAAGAAGTCACGGCCTCAACGGGCTTGTAGCCTCTGCGACCGAGCAGCTTTTGCCAAAGCGTTGGGTCTGCTCTGAACCATGAGCGGGTAGTGGCGCCGGGTGTGGGGTGAACCCGGCCATTGAGCACGGTGCCGCCATTGCTGATTAGCGCATCAAAACCAATCGACGGCTCAACCGCCAAATTCATGATGAACCTGGGCAGCCCGTGCTTTTCCAGCTGCAGGTTGAGCACATGAGTAGAGCTGCCATAAGGCCGCTTGAAATCATGGAGCAGGGCATTCCCGGCGATAGTGCGCGGTCCCACGAAGCCGCGAATCCGCAACTCTGGCAGAAGTCTGGCTGTCAATTCTTCCCGGAGAGCGGAGCGAGGAGATGCCATGGGCGCGCCTAATGCCTGAATTAAGGTGGATCAATTTGAAAGAATTGTTAGGGTGGGAGGCTATGCACCTGAGGGTGCGGCATTAGTCACTTCTCTCCTCCGACTTATCAATCTCTTCTTGACGATCCTTGAGAATCTCATCCAGGATTGGCTTCAAGCCGATCCAGTCATGTGTGTACTGCCCTCGAGAGCCGCGAGCTTGAAGATGCGGGGCTTGTGGTGGCGGTGGGTCATAGACTAACCAGCAGAGCAGTGGACCCAATAGCGGGACCACTAACAAGACTGCGCCCCCGACCTTATCGGAAATGCTGCGATTGCTTCGCAGCAGCTTGAAAAGTAAGAAGGCACTCAATGACCACGAGGCGGCTAGAAGTAGAACTAGAAGCCAATGATCCATAAAAAATCCCCTGAGTACCCTGGCGCCTGAACTAAGCCGGCCCGCAGCCGTGATGTGGGCTCGGCTTGAATGAATTGTTAGGCCGCACCACGGCGCCCTCCATGCTTGCAGTACAAGCCCACCGAAACCAAAGAGAAAACGACCCAAGCAAGACACGGAAGCCAAGCTAGTCTAGCGAAATCCCGCAACGCCACTAGCCCGCTCGAGGGGGTCTCACCTGGTCCTATCCCGTCTCGGAGTCCCCAGCACGCCCAAAGCCAAACTAGAAGCGTAAGGATTGAACAGGCAAAGGTGGCTGAAAGTGACGAGCGAGAGCGGGAAGAGACAAGCCAAGCTAAGCAAGCCAGAGCGACGAACACCGGGACGAACAGAATGAGAAGGAACTCAGTCATCCGTAGTGCGGCCTAACGCCTGAGTTAAACCGGCCCTGCTGCGGGCTCGGCTTGAATGAGTTGTTAGGCCCCAGTAGCAGCATATCGCCTGGACGTGCTTAGCTTGGTCCAGTCTTCTGGTTAATCAGGAAGCCGCTAATTGGGGTGCCGGAATAGCCAGTCTTACCCTCGACAATCCAAGAATTAAAAGAATCAGATACTCCAACATAAGTACCGCATCCGATATGCTTATTAAAGTAAGTCTCGGCAATCATCCTTGCCTTGGCCTCACTAATACCGTCGGATGGATCTACATCCGCAAGCGAGGCGATAGCATCAGCCGGCACAAACACCTGAGTTGCAGCTACCGGTCCGGTTAGAAGCAAGCTGGCCAAGATCGCCACTATGAGTTCAGATAATTTTCTCATGGGCCTAACTATCGGCATACCGTGATAACGGATAATAGCCCGCTTTTACGGCATCATTCTCCAGTGACCGAATCCCCCGCCATCCGCCTGGACATCTGGCTTTGGGCCGCGCGTTTCTTCAAGACCCGCAGCCTGGCCAAGAACGCGATTGAAACCGGCAAGATCGAGGTCGGCGGTCAGCGCGCCAAGCCGGCACGTCAAGTTCGTGTTGGCGATGCCTTGAAGGTCGTGCGGGGCGAGGAGACTTTCCAGATCGAAGTTGCCGCGCTATCGGATCAACGCGGCCCGGCGACCGTGGCCTCCACGCTTTATCGCGAGGAAGAAACCTCGCGTCTGCTGCGCGAACAGCAGAGGGCGCAGCGCGCCGCCGAGCGTGGCGGTTACCGCGCGCCTGAGCACAAGCCGGACAAGCGGGCGCGTCGCTTGATCCAGGCGCTGGGGGATCTGGACGCAATTTGATCCACCTACTTTTTTTGCGGAAATGGTTGTGCATATGCAGCACAAGATCGAGGCCGCGGCACGGGAGCACTGCTAAATGAGGTTGCGATAGTGGCGTTAGGCGATGCCCGACGCATTTACTTGTGTGCCGGGATGGTTGACGTCAGAAATCGGCCAAAGAGCAGGTAACCTCACCCGGTCCTTCCGCACCCTTGGGGAAACCGATGAATAAATCCATTCTCTGGCTAGCGACCGCAATGTCGGTGCTGGCGATTTCTTCTTATTCTTATGGCAGCCATGCGGCTGAGACTTCCGTGAAAAAATTCTCCAGCAGCAGCGACACCGTGACGATCTATACCAGTGCGCAGGGAACTGACCAGCGACTGACCCGCAGCGGTGAGGTCAGATTGAAGCCGGGGCATAAATTGACCGAGGTGGAGAATTCCATCTTCGTGAATCCGGACAAGCGTTATCAATCCGTACTGGGTATCGGTGGCGCCATCACCGATTCGAGCGCCGAAGTTTTCGCCAAGCTCGATGCCAGGCGGCAGGCGGAATTCCTGAAGGCCTATTACGACAGGGAAAACGGAATCGGCTATTCATTGGCGCGCACCACCATCCACAGTTCCGACTTCAGCAGCGCCAGCTATACCTATATCCAGGAAGGCGACAAGGCGCTGTCCAGCTTCTCCATCGACCATGACCGCGTGGCGCGCATCCCGCTGATCAAGCAGGCCATCGCCGCGGCCGGCGGAAAGCTGATCCTGTTCGCCAGTCCCTGGAGCGCGCCGGCGTTCATGAAAACCACCAACAACATGCTCAAGGGCGGGGCATTGCTGCCCGAGTACGCCGACGCCTGGGCGCTTTACTTCACCAAGTTCATCGCCGCCTACGAGCAGGAAGGCATTCCGATCTGGGGCATCACCTTGCAGAACGAACCCATGGCCACCCAGAAGTGGGAATCGATGCTGTACACGGCCGAAGAAGAACGCGATTTCCTCAAGAACCATCTCGGCCCGACCATGCACAAGGCGGGCTACGCCGACAAGAAGATTATCGTCTGGGACCACAACCGCGACATGATGGCCCACCGCGCGCGGGTGATCTTCGACGATCCAGAAGCTTCGAAATATGCGTGGGGCATGGGATTCCACTGGTACGAAACCTGGGCCGGGTTCGACCCCATGTATCGCAATGTCGCCGCCGTGGCCGAAGCCTATCCCGATAAACCGCTGTTGCTTACCGAAGCGGCCGTGGAAAAATTCGACCCCAGCCGTTACCAGTACTGGCCCAATGCCGAACGCTACGGCAGCGCGATGATCAACGACTTCAACAATGGCGCAGTGGGCTGGACCGACTGGAACATGCTGCTGGACGAAACCGGTGGCCCCAACCATGTCGGCAACCTGTGCTTCGCCCCCTTGCACGCCGATACGCGAACGGGTGAACTGATCTATACGCCGAGTTACTACTACATCGGCCACTTCTCGCGTTTCATCCGCCCCAACGCGCGCCGTGTCGGTGTCACCAGCAGCCGTAGCATTCTGGCGGCGACCTCTTTTCTCAACGAAGACAACAAGCTGACGACGGTGGTCATGAATCAGACCGACAAAGCCATCACCTACAATTTCTACATCGGGTCCGCATCTGCACAGATAGACATTCCCGCGCACGCTATCCAGACGCTGGTGCATTGAAGCAACCCATGTCGCCTCTGGGCTGCAGGACGAAACGGTAGCGCGACGCGACTTCAGTCGATGCGGTCGCCCCGACCGCGTCCGCGACTGACATGCGGATTGCCGCGGATGCTCCAGCGCCAGGGAAAATCGACCGCCTGTGAAATGCCGATGCGGGGCGACACGAGTGGCGAATCGGGCGGTGCTTCGCCGTCCGACAGTACGCGGAACCCCTGGTCGCCGCTGACTAGGTTGGCGCCATCGTGCGCGCCGTTGATGCCCAGAGCCTGCGCCAGCCGCGCCGGGCCGCTGCAGAGGTCGGTGTCCTTGCGAGCCCTGGGGCGCGAGACGCGCATGCGTTCGATGCCGGCCATCGGTTCCAACGCGCGGAACAGCACGGCCACGCCTTCGCCCACTTCGCCGCACACGGCATTGGCGCACCAGTGCATGCCGTATGTGAAATACACGTACAGGTGGCCGGCCTCGCCGAACATGGTCGCGTTGCGCGGCGTCTGCCCGCGATAAGAGTGCGCTGCCGGATCTTCCGCGCCGCAGTAGGCCTCCACTTCTACGATGCGCCCGCTGCGGCCGTCGGGCGCAATCAGGATCTTGTTCAATAATTCCGGCGCGACCACGCGCGCGTCCCGCGCATAGAATTCGCGCGGCAGGGCAGAACGACGCGGCTTCAACTAGTGTGCTCCGATGGGCATGACTCCGATAAGCATGACTCCGATAAGCATGACCTCCGCATGATCTATCGGCCTGCTGCGTGGCGCTTAGTCGCAAACCAGATCGCCACTGCCGCGATCAGCATGGTCACTTCGAGTGCGGCTACCGCGTAGGTCAATGTTTCCAAGGGCCCATTCTGCGTCAGCGAAATAAGGCGATACAGCACGATGGGCGCATACAGCAGAATCGCCGCCAGGACGCCCGTGCGACGCAACTCCGGCTTCATGGCGAACAAGGCGAAGAGCAGCGCCAGCCCCCATTGCAACCCGCCGTAGACGGTGGCGTATTCCGACTGCCCGCTGGGCGACAGCGAGAGATAACCCAGCGCCTGGGAAGTGGGGGTCGGGCGGAGTGTGCACCACAGCGCGAACACCGCGTAAGTGACCGCATTGAACCAGAGATAGACTGTGGACATCGGGAAGACTCTCGCCAGGACAGGGTGCTGTATTGGCCACAAGGCGTTTCGGCAATGTGAAATCCACGCGGCTGAGGACCTTCACGTGCTCAGGGCATTCGTCTGTAGATACTCTCGGCTGGAGGGGCGTCAGCGAAAAGAGGTCTGGTTGAAGCGCCATGGTTGCTGCCGGTCCGTACGTTATCAACCTGGTCCTTGTCTGAGGGTATGAGGATGAAACACGAACACCTGAAGTTCGAAGAAGATTTCCGTGTGGTCTTCCAGCTCCGGGAAGTAGAGGCTGCGGAAATGACCCTTGCACCGGGCGATCATGAAGGCGGGGCAGACAACCGCCATCGCGGCGCCGACCAGTGGCTTTATGTGGTGTCGGGCAACGGGCTGGCCGTCATCGAGGATGTCGAGCAGGAACTCAAGGCAGGTAGCCTGCTGGTGGTGGAGAAGGGCGAGAAGCATGAAATACGAAACACCGGCAGCGCGCCGTTGAAGACGCTCAATTTCTATTCGCCACCGGCCTACGACCGCAACGAAGATCCGCTTCCCGCAGGCCGCAAGTGAGCGCGGAAAGCGCAATGCCGGATGTGGTGGTCGTAGGCGGTGGTCCTGCGGGTCTGACCGCGGCCACCTATCTGCGCCGCTTCAACCGCAGCTGTCTGGTGCTGGATTCGGGCAACAGCCGTGCGCGCTGGATACCGGAGAGCAACAACTGCCCGGGCTTTCCGCAAGGCGTTTCGGGCGTGGATCTGTTGCACAGGATGAAACAGCAGGCCGCGACCTTCGAGACCCGATTCGAATCGGCGCTGGTCGATTCCATCCGTCACGACGAGGAAGGTTTCGTGCTGGTGGCGGGGGCGGTCGAGTGGCGTACGCGGTGCGTGATCCTGGCGACCGGCCTCACCGACAAGCTGCCCGATGCGCCCTGGGTGGAGGAGGCCGTGGCCTGCCATGCGTTGCGCCTGTGCTCCATCTGCGATGCGTATGAGGCCAGCGACACACGCATTGGGGTGTATGGTCCGCTGGCTGATATCGCGGCGCATGGGTTGTTCCTGCGCTCCTATTCCTCGCGCGTGACCTTGCTGCCGACCGATGACACGGAAGGCGGCGAGAAATTGACCCAGGCACGCGCACAGGGTGTCGAAGTGCTGCCCTTCGGCGGCGTGTTGGGTTTCGACGGCCAGAGATGTACTTATACGTACGACGGCCACACCGAGACGTTCGATAGCGTTTATCCGTACATGGGCGCGCAGACCACGGCTGGTCTGGTGGCGGCGCTGGGTGTCGAACTCTCCGAAACGGGCGAAATAGTGGTCGACCGCAGGCAGATGACCGACTTGCCGGGCCTGTTCGCCATCGGCGACGTGGTCAGCGGGCTCAACCAGATTTCCGTCGCGGTGGGGCAGGCGGCGATCGCCGCAACGGCTGCGCACCATTGGCTGCCCTTCGTGCCGCGCGAGTAAAAAAAGCCCGGTCATCTGGGCCTGTCGGACTTGGTTTATAGCTGGCCCGGAAGAAGGATCAAGGGCAAGATCAAGATCAAAGGCACCCCTCCTCAATCCTCCCCTGCTTCGCAAGGGAGGAGGCTAAAACAACAACCAACAGCCTACAGCCCAAAAAAAGACCCAGCATTGCCGGGTCTTTTCCAGATACAGATACAGCCAGAATCTACATCACATCCGGTTCGCTGAAGGCCTCGATCTCGCCGGCGAATTCATTGATCGGAATGCAGCTGCAGAACACGTTCTTGTCACCGTGCACGTTGTCCACGCGTGCGACCGGGGGCCAGTACTTCTGCTGCTTCAACGTGGCCAGCGGGAAAGCGGCCAGTTCGCGCGGATAGGCGTGGGTCCATTCGCTGGCCATCACCATCGTGGCGGTATGCGGCGCGTGCTTCAGCGGGTTGTCCTCAGGGTCCAGGCGGCCGTCTTCCACCGCGCGGATCTCTTCGCGGATCTCGATCATCGCTGCGATGAAACGGTCGAGTTCGTGCTGCGATTCGCTTTCGGTTGGCTCCACCATCAACGTGCCGGCGACGGGGAAGCTCAGCGTGGGCGCATGGAAGCCGAAATCGATCAGGCGCTTGGCCACGTCTTCGGCGCCGATGCCGGTGGCGTCCTTGAGCGGGCGCAGGTCGAGGATGCACTCGTGCGCGACCAGGCCGTTGCGCCCGGTGTAGAGCGTCTTGTAATGCGGCGCGAGCTTTCTGGCGATGTAGTTCGCATTCAACAATGCGACCTGCGTGGCCTTGCGCAGGCCGGCGGTGCCCATGAGGGTGATGTACATCCAGCTAATGGGGAGAATGGAGGCGGAGCCGAAGGCCGCCGCCGACACCATGCCGACTGCCGCGCCCTCACCTTCGTTCGCTGCGCGAACATTTCCCTCTCCCGCAAGCGGGAGAGGGGTTGCGCGCGGCAGGAACGGCGCAAGGTGCGACTTCACCGCGCAGGGGCCTACACCTGGACCGCCGCCGCCGTGCGGGATGCAGAAGGTCTTGTGCAGGTTGAGGTGCGAAACATCCGAACCCCACTTGCCGGGCTTGGCCACGCCGACCAGCGCATTCATGTTGGCACCGTCGGTGTACACCTGGCCGCCGTGCGCATGCACGATCTCGCAGATGGCGACGATGTCTTCCTCGAACACACCATGCGTGGACGGGTAGGTGATCATCAACGCGGCCAGACGGTTGGAATATTTCTCCGCCTGCTTGCGGATGTCTTCCACATCGACGTTGCCGTTGGCATCGCACTTGGTCACCACCACCTGCATGCCGCACATCTGCGCGCTGGCCGGGTTGGTGCCGTGCGCCGATTCGGGAATCAGGCAGATATCGCGCTGGTCGTCGCCGCGCGAACGGTGCCAGGCGCGGATCGCCAGCAGGCCGGCGTATTCGCCTTGCGCGCCGGAGTTGGGCTGCAGGCTGACCGCATCGTAGCCGGTGCATTCCACCAGCATCGCTTCCAGTTCATCGATCAGCTGCTTGTAGCCGGTGGCTTGGTCGGCCGGAGCCAGCGGATGGATATTGGCGAATTCCGGCCAAGTGACCGGGATCATCTCAGCGGTAGCGTTGAGCTTCATGGTGCACGACCCCAGTGGGATCATGGTGCGGTCCATGGCCAGGTCCTTGTCCGCCAGCGAGCGCATATAGCGCAGCATCTCGTGCTCGCTGTGGTGCGTGTTGAACACCGGATGGGTCAGGAAGTCGCTGGTGCGGCGCAGGTTCTCAGGAATCAACGACGGCGCCTGGCTGTCCAGTGCATCAACCGACGGCAGGGCCACGCCTTCTCCGGCGAATACACCCCATAGCGCTTCCACGTCGGCGCGGGTGGCGGTTTCGTCCAGCGAAATGCACAGCGAACCGTTGCCACGCACGCGCAGGTTGATGCGCGCCTGGCGCGCGCGGGCCAGGATGGCTTCCCCTGCCGAACCAGGCTCAACACATAGCGTATCGAACGCGCTGGCGTGCAGCGCCGGGTAACCCAGGACACGCAGACCTTCGGCCAGGATGGCGGTGAGGCGTGCGACGCGGCTGGCGATGCGTTTGAGACCGTCGGGGCCGTGATAGACCGCGTACATGCTGGCCATCACCGCCAGCAACACCTGCGCGGTGCAGATGTTGGACGTGGCCTTCTCGCGACGGATGTGCTGTTCGCGCGTCTGCAAGGTAAGGCGGTAGGCGGGCTTGCCTTCGGCATCCACCGACACGCCGATCAGGCGCCCGGGCATGCTGCGCTTGTAGGCGTCGCGGCAGGCCATGAACGCGGCATGCGGGCCGCCGAAACCGAAGGGCACGCCGAAGCGCTGCGAGTTGCCGACCACGATGTCGGCGCCCATCTCGCCCGGCGGCTTGAGCAGGGTCAGCGCCAGCAGATCGGTGGCGACGACGAACAGCGCTTGGTGGCCGTGGATGACATCGGCGTCGCGGCTCCATTCCTCGACCCAGCCGCTGGAGGCGGGGTACTGCACCATCACCCCGAAGTAATCGCCGGCGGCCAGTTTTTCGTGGAAGGCGTCGGTGGAACGCACGATGTCGACAGTGATGCCCAGCGGCTCGGCGCGGGTCTGCAGCACTTCCAGCGTCTGCGGATGTGTGTCGCCCGCTACCAGGAACACGTTGGACTTGGATTTCGCTGAGCGCTTGGCCAGCGTCATTGCTTCGGCGGCGGCGGTGCCTTCGTCCAGCAGCGATGCATTGGCGATTTCCATCCCGGTCAAATCGGCGACCAGAGTCTGGAAGTTGATCAGCGCTTCCATGCGACCCTGCGAGATTTCCGCCTGGTAGGGCGTGTAGGCTGTATACCAGGCCGGGTTCTCCAGAATATTGCGCAGGATGACGTTGGGCGTGTGGGTGCCGTAATAACCTTGGCCGATGAAGCTGCGGAAGACTTCGTTCTTGTCGGCGATGGCGCGGATCTTGGCGAGCGCTTCGACTTCGGTGATGGCATCGGGCAAGGAGAGCGGCGAGGGCGACTTGATGTTTCCCGGCACGATGGCATCGGTCATCGCGTCTAGCGAATCGTGGCCGATGACCTGCAGCATGTGCGCGATCTCGGTGTCGTTGGGGCCGATGTGGCGTTCGACGAAGGCCGAGTGGTGTTCGAGTTCGAACAGGCTCTGGTCGCGCAGCGAAGGCGAGGGGGTGTTTGACATGGCAGGGACGTCCGTAGGGCACGCGCGAAGCCGCACGTGGGGCGCCCCTCTGTCCTTTTGCCTGAGAGTTTGGAAGTACGGACGAGGGAAGCGTGCTTCCCACGTACTTCTTGCCCCTTCGGCGCCGGATTCAACCGGTCTCTCCAGAGTGTGTGCAAACAGCGGTCACTGGCCTGAGCGATTACGGGCGTTGCGCCTTCGGCAGCGGTCCTGAGCCCCTGCGAGCCCGGTCCGCTTCTTCCACTGCGTGCTGCGTGTGGATTATAGCCTTGAGTGGGCCTGGAGAAGCGGCGGCGCGCATGAAATCTGCGGGGTACGGGATTGCCTTAATATGAATAGCCAAAATAACAGCGATCCCAAATGAGCCAGCCCATGCTGCCTGCCGAAATACCGCAGAAGGAGTCCGAGGCGTCTACGGCCGCCCAGGCGGCGGTATCCAGCCAGTCCCCTTCGGTCGTCACACGCCTTTTCGGCGTGCTCAAGCGCGAACCGGTCTTGTTCATTACGGTCGCCTATCTGTTCGTTTCACTGCTGGGCCTGTGGTCGAGCTTCTGGTTTTATCGCCGTTTTGAAGTGCCGATCCTCCAGTACATGCAGAGCAGCGATTTCTTTGTGGCTGGGCTGCGCCGTCCCCAGTTCGCCCTCCTGCTGGGGGCTGCGCTGTTCTGGTTGTGGTTGTCCGCATGGCCAATGCGGTGGGTCGAGCGCAATCGGGACCTTGCGAAGGAGTACAGGCGTAAGTACTGGTGGGGCAAGCACCTCTTTTACGATCCGCAAAGTTGGCAGGGGCTCTGGGGGATTCGCAGCGATACTTTGCTGGTGATCAGCTTCCTGGGATTGGGACTTTTCACGATCTATAACTTCAGTCTGGCATCGGCCAGGGATATTTTGTCGGGAAAGGACAAGGGCCATCGCGTCCGCGTGACCCTGTCCATGGAGGGCGCGCCCACGGCTGACGCCGCGTTGCTAGGCACTACCAGCGCGTTCGTGTTTCTGTGGCGCGCGGACAGCCGGCGCGCGGAGATAATGCCGATAGAATCGGTCGCGAAGCTGGAATCCCTGGACCCGCCGCAGGCACCGAAGGCGCGGGCGGCACGGCCCACCGGCAAAGCCGCGCAATGACAGCCGCAACTTCGACACGCCGCCTAACCTGGCTGCTCGCCGGTCTGTCGATGCTGGGGCCGTTCTGCATCGACACCATTTTCCCCGCGTTCCTGCAGATGGGCGCGCAGCTCAATGCGGGGCCGCTGGCGATCCAGCAGACCATCAGCGTCTATCTGATCGCCTATGCGACGATGAGCATCGTGCACGGACCGTTGTCCGATGCCATCGGCCGGCGGTCGGTGATCATCGGTGGCATGGTCGTGTTTACGCTGGCGTCCGTCGGCTGCGCCCTGGCCAAGGAGCTGCCGACGCTGCTGGTGTTCCGCGCGCTGCAGGGCCTGTCCGCAGGTGCCGGTCAGATCGTGGGACGCGCCGCCATTCGCGATCTTTTTCATGGCGACGACGCGCAGCGACTGATGAGCCAAGTCTCGATGATCTTCGGCATTGCGCCCGCCATTGCGCCCATCGTCGGCGGTTGGATCCTGGGCTGGGGCCAGTGGCCGGTGATCTTCTGGTTCCTCACTGCGTTTTCTGCGGTATTGCTTGTGGCCACGTGGTTCTGGTTTCCCGAAACGCACCCGCCGGCCGCGCGCGCGCCGCTGGTCGCACGCAGCCTGGTGCGCGATTACGCCGCCATCTTCCTCAACCCGCGTTTCCAGCGGTTGGCCGCGGCGGGCTCGTTCAACTTCGCTGGCATGTTCCTGTACATCAGTTCGGCGCCGGTGTTCGTGATGGAGCACCTGCATCTGGGCGAACGCGACTTCGCCTGGCTGTTCATTCCCACCATCGGCGGCATGGTCGTGGGTGCGTATCTGTCGGGACGTGCGGCAGGACGCATGGACGGCGACCGGCTGACGGCGATTGGTTTTGGCGTGGGTGGCATAGGCGCGGTGCTGCACATCGCCTACAGTTTCTTCGCCGATCCCTTCACCATTCCCTGGGCGGTGATGCCGCTGTTCCTCACCGGCGTAGGCGTGGCGCTGGTGTTCCCCATCCTGACCCTGGCGATCCTGGACATGTATCCGCGCCACCGCGGCTCGTCCTCATCGCTGCAGGCCTTCACCAGCCTGATGGTGGCAGCCGTGGTGTCCGGCGCGATGTCGCCCTGGCTCAGCCACAATCCTTTCCATCTGGCCCTGGGCAGCGCCTCGCTGACGCTGGCGGGGTGGCTTTTCTGGCGCTGGGAACGCAAGGTGTGCAAAGGCAGCCCCCGCATCACCGAATCCCCGTCGGTCGATGGCGCCGGGCAGCTCTGAACGCTTCGCTATCGACTTATTCCGGGAACCAAGAACGCATGTCCATCAATTCCAGACTCCGGCGCACCGCGAAGAAACGCAACGCGCGCAAGGAGGCTCCCAAGGCGCCATCGGCGCCCATCGAACCGCATGCGGAGTTACGCGATCAGCAAGGCCAGTTGCTGGCCGGGATCGTGCGTCAGGATGGCGAGTGGGTGCTGGGCCTGGGCGGCCAGATCGCGGGCGGCTCGGACAGTGCGGCGCATGTGCTGGCGATGATCAAGCGCGCCGCGCGATTGCATGAAGCGCACGGCACGCCGGTGCGGTTGAAGTTTTCCGATTCCCTCAAGACCGCAGCACTGGGCGAGGTGGAAGCGCTGGGCAAGAGCTTCGAGGCGTTCGAGGCGGAGCTGGAGTCCAGCATGGCCGCGGCGAAGTCGTAGACAGTGGTTCTGCGGCGGCGATTTGCAGGTGATAGTTTTAGCCTCCAACCAATCGCGCCTCAGCGCTGAAGCCTCTCCCGCGTCGCTTCGTCTGGTGCGACAGTTGTATCGGTCTCGCTCCTTCGCAACCTGCGGTTGTCGCAGACTCCCGCATTTCTGCGCGATCAGCGTTCCTGTTGCCTCATTCGGGTACGCGTTGGGACCTTAGTACTGCTTGACGGGCTCATCTGCACTGCCGACACCGCCGGCTTTGCGGCCACTGCAGGAGCCGCACCCGAGTGGGTCAAGGGGTGAGAGCCGTTCGCGCGTATCGGGGTCGCCAAAACCGGTGACAGCCACTGACTTATGTTTGGAAACACGACGTCGAAGCGTGAGTAGTAATCCCGGTTCAGCTCATTGGAGAGCGACCCACTGTTGGAACAGAGCGCATCTCCGCCATACAGGCCGCCACGCAGGCGGTAGCCGCCGGAATGCGTGGTAAACAGTCCGGAGCCGCTGCTGCCGCCCTCGGTAGTTCCGCTAAGCCAGCCGACCGTAATCAGCGACGCGCTACTGGAAATCTGTTGTCCCAAGGACACCTTCTTGGCATCGCCGCTGGGATGATGGATGCCGATGATGGGGCTGGAGGCGGCGAGCATGGCCGAATCCCATCCAGCGAATTCCGAGCCCGCGGGCGGGGCATTCTTGAGCCGCAGCAGCATCGCGTCGGTGGTAGCGTTGGAGTAGAGATAATCCGACCCGCCCGCCAGTAGGACCTTGGCCGCCTGCACGCCGCTTCCGCATGCGGTCGCTTCGTACTTCCAGTAGGTATTGAGGCTATTGGCGACCGTCTGGTGGTTCTGCGCGGGAACGCCATCCGATCCGCCCGCAAAGCAATGGTTGGCCGAATAGAAATAGGGGATCTGCGTGTCGGCAACCGTGTCGGCCAGCAGCGTGCCGGTGCAGATGTAGGTCGCGCCAGTGCTGTAGGTGAAGGTCATATGCGCAACGGCGTTCTTGGCGCTGACGAAGTTGGGGCCGAGTTCGTTGATGCGGCAGGCCGTATCGACATTGCAGCTCCCGGATTCGCCTATCTTCTCGATGATCTTGAAATCATTGAGGCTGTTGGTCAGCAGATGCGACAGCTCGGGCGCTTGCAGCTTCGCCGCACTGCGCGGCACGCCCGCCGGCAAGTAGATTTCCACGATCTGGCGTTCGCCGTCGGTTCCGGGCGTCCAGAATATGCCGCGCGTGTCGGCGAGTTTCCGTACCTCCGCGCCCGTCATCATTGCCACGATACGCGCAGGTTCGTCGGAGCCGGCGAAACGCAGTTCGACCCGTGGATCCAGCGAGGCGACCTGAAGCCCGACACGCAGTGCCAGCGCCACGGGCGAACCGATTTCCACGCGGGCCACCGAACTGCCATCGCCCATTGCGACCCAGTTCAATGCGGGCAACCTCCCGGTTACTCCTTCGTTGGAGGCGGTGCGTCCCAAACCGATCTGCGCGGGCTTCATGCGCCGGTACTGGTTGTACTGCTGAACCTTGAGGACACGCGAAACCGCCAGTTCGCCATATTGCAGGCGAGTGATCGCCCGCTCGGGAAACGCTTCGTTGCGCCACTGCGGCGCCAGCAGCACCGGCGCAGTCTTGCTGCGCTCACTGGGCACGCTTTGCGCAGCCAATGCTGCAGATGAGTGCGTTATCGAGGCAAAAGCAAGCACAAAGGCGGCGAGGGGGAGTAGGCGGTTCGATTTCATGCGCAGGGTCCTTCCAGTGAAATGTCACAAACAATCGGGGCCATTCATTGCAAATCTAACAGCTGCCGCCCCTATGCAGAAGGCCGGCTTGCGCCGGCCTTCCTTCTTTCTTTCGATGCAACCTTGGCAATCAGCCTTGGCCTGTGGCCGGCTTGGGCGTTGCGGCGACAGCCGGGGCCGGCCAGCCGCAGGTCTTGCCTTCGTTCTGCTGCTTGAGCCAGGTCTGCAACGGGCCGAAATACTCCAGCACCGCGCTGGCGTCGGCCTTGTCGCTGCCGGTCAGTTCTTTCAACGTGGCTTGCCACGGCTGGCTGGAGCCTTTCTCCAGCATCGCCCAGAATTTATGGCCGGCTGCCTTGTTGCCGTAGAACGTGCATTCGTTCAACGGTCCCTTGTAGCCCGACGCATCGCAGAGGCCCTTGTAGAACTGGAACTGCAGCACGTGCGAGAGGAAATAGCGTGTGTAAGGCGTATTGCCCGGCACGTGGTATTTGGCGCCCGGATCGAAGAATTCCTCGCCGCGTGGCGTCACCGGCCCCACGCCCTGGTATTTGGCTTTGAGTTCCCACCACGCCTGGTTGTAATGATCGGGTTTGATGGAACCGTCGAACACGCCCCAGCGCCAGCGGTCGATCATCAGGCCGAAGGGCATGAACGCCACCTTGGCCAAGGCCATGCGCATCTGCGAGTTGATCAGCGCTTCGTTGCCCTGCTGCGGCGTGCCGACCATGCCGATCGAGTTGAGGTACTTGGGCGTCATCGCCAGCACCATGGTGTCGCCGATGGCTTCATGGAAGCCGTCGTTGGCACCGCCCTGGAACAGCGGCGGCAGCTTGTTGTAGGCCAGGTAGTAATACACGTGGCCCAGCTCATGGTAGATGGTGGTGAAGTCTTCCTCGTTGGGCTTGATGCACATCTTGGTGCGCACGTCGCCGGCCAGGTTCATGTCCCAGGCACTGGCGTGGCAGACCACGTCGCGGTCCATCGGTTTGATGAACTGTGTCTTGGTCCAGTAGCTCTCGGGCAGCTTGGGCATGCCCAGCGAGGTGTAGAAATCCTGCGCGCGTTCGGTCATCTGCTTGGCGACGTCCAGCTGTGCAGCGCGTTGAGCGGCGAACAGCTTGTCGGTGCCCGGGCCGGGACCTGCCTTGGCCAGTTCACGCGCGTAATCTTCCTGGTATTGCTTCTCCAGCGCGCCGGTGACGTCCAGGCTGCCAGCATTCTTGTACGGCTCCAGGATGTCCCACAGGTTGCCCCAGTCCTGCTGCCACATGTTGCCCATCAGGTGCGCAGGCAGCAGGCCGTTGACCTGGCCTTTGTCGTCGCCGTACTGCGCCTGCAGCTTGGTGCGGGTGTAGCAGTGCAGGTCTTCGTAGAGCGGCTTGACCTGGCCCCACAGGCGGTCGGTTTCCGCGGCGATTTCCGCAGGCGTCATGTCGTAACCGCTGCGCCACATCTCGCCGGTGTCGGCGAAGCCCATTTCCTTGGCGCCCTCGTTCACCAGTTCGGCGAAGCGGGTGTAATCCTTGCGCATCGGCTGGGCAATGGTGTGCCAGCCCTGCCAGGCATCGAGTTGCTTGTCGTAGTCGCGGCTGCTGCGCAGCACGTCTTCCAGATCGCCCAGTTGGCGGCACTGCTTGGCATCGCCTTCGCCGGTGCAATAGCTGCCGGCGCCGTACATGCCTTCCATCTTGGTGGCGATCTGGGTCAGCTCGGTGAGCTTGGCCGGGTCCTTCGGGGCGGGCATGGCGGTCATCAGTTTCAGCAACTGGATGGCGCGTGCGGTTTCCGGCGTCATCGTCTGGCCTTCGAATTTCTTGGCCTGCTCGATCCAGCTGTTGAGCTGGGTCAGGTAGCGTTCGTTGGCTTTGGCGGCCAGCATCTGGGTGTCGTCGTTGATGTAGGTGGACGACAGCCATTGGGCCGACGAAATCTCGGGATAGCCCTTGCGCAGTTCATCATTGACGCGGGCGATGAACTGGTCGGCTGTTTCGCCCTTCGGCGCGGCCGGTGGCGCAGCGGTGGCCGCGGGCTCGGTCGGTTCTTTCTTGCAGGCGGACAGCGACAGGACGCTCGCGCCGATGGCGAGCGCTAGCAGGAGGTGGCGTTGCTTCACGGAAGGTCCTTGGCGGATGCGGCGGGCGCTGGAACCGGAAGGCTAGTGGGGCGGGGGAGTTACTGCAAGCTCTACGCGCCCGCCAGGGCATTGCGGATGCGTGCGCGCATTCGTTGCGCCCTGCGCGCGATCTTGCGCTGCATCAAACGCCTGGACCAGCGCGACAATGGCAGGATCTCCTTGCTGCTCAGGACCGACTTGGCGTCCACGCAGACCAGACGCAGCGTGTCGCCCTGCGTCTGGACCACGAAGTTGCCGGCATTGAGGTCGAACAGCGGTATCCGTTGTTCGATCAGCCAGGCTTCGAAAGACTCGCTGGCGGCGCAAAGCGAGTCGGCGTCGTAGCGCGGCTCGACGAAAAGACAGTAGTAGAGACTGGGTGCGGGCGTGCCGTCACTGGCGAGCATGCAATCGCATTGCAGTGCTTTCCCCCGCGGTGTGTCGATGATGTCGTGACAGGTGGCAATGTAGTTTTCGATGGAGGCGCCCAGCCGGGCGTACAGGCTGCGATAGGCGCGCAGCTCGGTGCGGTTTTCTCCGAGACCGGGGAATCTCCGAGCCAGCCAGCGTCGCAGCTGTTGCCGCATTCCCACCTGCGTACGTTGCTCTGATGGCAGTTCGAATTTGAGGCATCGCGAAGCATCGTCAGGATCGCGCACGCACAGCCGGTTGGCGCCATGGGAAATTATTTCCAGGCCTTGCCAGTGGGTCGGGGCGGTTGAGGGGAGGGCGTGCATCTGGCGATTTTGCCTGACAAAGTTTCAGCGCGTACGAGAGCTTTGGTCGCTGGAAAAAATAAAGCCGTCATCCCCGCGAAAGCGGGGATCAAGTGACTTCGCTCTGCGTTCACTGCTGTTCAACTGGGTGGATCGCATGCAAAGGGCAGGCGACCCTCAATCGTGTGCTTGTAACTGGGAAAAGGCGAAAGTCGCTGGATCCCCGCTTTCGCGGGGATGACGGTTCAACTTTCAAGGGAATAGCCGGCAGATGATTTGCTTCAAAGCGCAGGCAGCAGTCCGCGCGTCGCCAGCCACGCCCGTGCATCTTCCGCATCCTGCTCGAACCATGCCCGCGCGCTGCCCAGTCGGAACGAATATCCCCAGGCGTCCATGTCGGTCATCAGTCGGTCGCGTCCCACGCCAGGCAGTGCATCGGCGAGGACGATCTGCAGGTAGCAGGTGGCGTCTTCCTCAAGATCCGAATCGCTGGCGTCGGTGTGCACCAGCGCGCGGCGTTCCGGTGGCAGCACGATCAGGTGGCAGGCTTCGTGCAGGAGGGAATGCACCGGCGTGTCGCGGCGGGCGTACACGGTGCTGCCGATCACGCCGGCTTCGGGATCACCCCAGAAACTGCCCGGAATGGGCGCGTCGTCTTCCACGATCACGAGGTTGAGTGCGTGGCGTGCAAGCAGTAATTGCAGGTCGGTCAGCGGCAGGTCGCGGACTTGCAGCACTTCATGGATGGCTGCGACGCTGGCAGGTGCGGAGGTCATGTCGATGTTGGTAGGAGCGCCCCATGGGTGCGAGCTCTTGATTCGAAAATGCGAAAGGCTCGCGCCCATGGGCGCTCCTACGAGATCAGGCGGCGCCTTCCTGCAGGGAGACCGAAATATCCAGCACGTCGTGTTCGCCTTCCTTGATCAATTTCACGTTGACCGCGTCCGCATCGACGTTGACGTATTTCTTGATCACTTCCAGCAGTTCGCGTTGCAGCATCGGCAGGTAATCGGGCGCGCCGCGGGTCGTGCGCTCCTGCGCCACGATGATGCGCAACCGGTCCTTGGCGATGGAGGCGGTTTCTTTTTTTGGCTTGAGGAAATCAAACATTCCCATGGCTCAACCCCCGAACAGCTTGGTGAAGAAGCCTTTCTTTTCGACGGTGGTGAAGCGCAGCGGACGGTCTTCGCCCAGCAGCCTGCCGACGGCATCGTCGTAGGCCTGTCCGGCGATGGACTCCAGCTCCAGGATGACCGGTTCGCCCTTGTTGGAGGCGTTGAGCACGTCGCCCGATTCGGGAATGACGCCCAGCGTTTTCAGGCCCAGCACTTCCTCCACATCCTTGATGCTCAGCATCTCGCCGCCTTCCACACGGATGGGGCTGTAGCGCGTCAGCAGCAGGTGCGGCTTGAGTGTTTCGCCGTTCTCGGCCTTGCGGGTCTTGGAATCCAGCAGGCCCAGGATGCGGTCTGAGTCGCGCACGCTGGAGACTTCCGGGTTCACCACGACCACGGCGGTGTCGGCGAAATACATCGCCAGGTAGGCGCCTTTTTCGATGCCCGCAGGCGAATCGCAGACGATGTAGTCGAAGCCGTCGGCATCGAGGTCCTTCAGCACTTTTTCCACGCCTTCCTTGGTCAGCGCGTCTTTGTCGCGGGTCTGCGAGGCGGCCAGGATGAACAGCGTGTCGAAACGTTTGTCCTTGATCAGCGCCTGCTTGAGCGTCGCTTCGCCCTGGGTCACGTTGACGAAGTCGTACACCACGCGGCGCTCGCAGCCCATGATCAGGTCAAGATTTCGCAGGCCGACGTCGAAGTCGATGACTGCGACCTTCTTGCCGCGACGGGCCAGGCCGCAGGCGATGCTGGCGCTGGTGGTGGTTTTGCCGACGCCGCCCTTGCCGGAGGTGACTACGATGATCTCAGCCAATGGTGTATCTCCTGTTCTTCTTGTTCTGGGTAGGAAGGCCGCGACGCTTTATTGCGCGGCGATCATGAGTTGGTCTTGCTTGTCGGGACCGCGTTCCAGCCAGACCTGCACGGCCTTGCCGCGCAATTCCTTGGGAACGTCTTCGAGCACTTTGTAGTTGCCGGCGATCGCCACCAGTTCGGCATGGAATTCCTGGCAGAAGATGCGCGCGTCGGTGTTGCCCTGGGCGCCCGCCAGCGCGCGGCCGCGCAGGGTGCCGTAGATGTGGATGGAGCCGTCGGAAATGACTTCGGCGCCGGCACCGACCGTGCTGAGCACGGTGAGATCGCGGGCTTCGGCGTAGAGCTGCTGGCCGGAGCGCACGGGGGTCTTCTGGATCAGGCCCGGGCTGCTGGCAGCCGCAGACGGCGCTTTCGCGGCCTTGGCCGGGGGCGGTTCGGCGGCTGCGGGCTCACGGCGCGCGGGTGGTGCGGCCACCGCCGCGACAGGTTCGTATTGCGCACGGAACTTGGCCAGCAGCGGCAGACCCAATTGTTCGGCCAGCTGTTCGGTCTCCCGGGTGCCATAGGACAGGCCTACTGGCAGGACCCCGGCAGCGCGCAAGCCCTCCAGCAACGCCTTGGCTGTGGCCACGTCCGGCATCTTCGCCAGGCCGCCGAAATCGACGATCACCGGTGCGCGGCCGAACAGTTTGGGCGCGCGCTCGACGCGTTCGCGCATTTCGCGCGACAGCTGGGCGACATCCAAGGTGCGGACGCGCAGGTTGGCGATGCCCACCTGGCCGATCTTGAGTTCGCCGGCTTGTTCGTAATCCAGGTTCGCAGAGGTCGTACTCATGTGCCGGTAGACCGTGCCGGTGAGGTCAACGTCTGTCGGCTGCGTGCCCAGGGCTGGTCGGGCAGGGCATCGCCATAGGTTTCCTTGACCCAGGGATAGCTGCACAGCTCCTTCATCAGCATGCTGGCGCGGACGTTGGCGTCGGGCATCTGGTTCTGGCCCACTTCCTTGAAGCCGAAGCTGCCATGGAATAGCAGGGCTGGATCGGCACCGTGGTCCAGGAAGACCTCGCAGGCCAGCTGCGGGTAGCGCAGCTCGGCGTAGCTCTGCACATCGGCGTAGAAGGCGCGGCCGACACCGCCGCCGCGACGGCGGCTGGCCACCACGATGCGGTCGATATAGAAGAACTGCGGATAGCGTTCGCGAAACCAGGCGAAATTGCTGCTGTCGTGGTCGGAATCGCCGCCGAAACCGACCAGGAAGCCGGCCAGGTTGCCATCGCGCTCGGCGACACGGAAATATTCGGCCTGGTCGTAAAAACGCTGCAGGCGGGACGTGTCCAGCGGCAGAATGGCCAGACCGGCGTTGTTGTTCAGGGCTAGGACGGAATCCAGCTCGTGCTCGCGCACGTCGCGGATGACAATCGACATTCAACTCGCTCCGGGGGAGATGGTACGGGTGGCCGCGAGCCACCGGCCCGGATTATCGCATGGGCGGCCTTGAGAGGGGCGGTCGGGTACTTCCGGTGGGGCCAGCCGGCATTACTTTCGGTCGGGGTGCCGGCCAGGCAATCGGCCTACTATGCCGGCATGTTGAATCGACTCAGCCATACCCGCCTGTTGCGTGCAGCCGGCCTGTACACGTGGGCGCTGGTGGGCATCCCCATCATCCTGAACATCTTCCTGCCGCCTTCGCGTGGCGTGGATGAGCTGGAAGGCCTGGGCGTCAACGTGCCGATGACCGCGCTGTCGTACCTGGCCTTTGGCTTGTGCTATTGGCTGGCGACCCGTTCGCTGGGATCGCGCGAAGGCCGCGGTTCCAGCCAGCGCAATTTCGTCCTGCTGCTGGTGATGACCATCGCGGCGGTGGCGGTGGGTTACTACACCCAGACCGGGCTCAGCGCGATGTTGCTGCTGGTCATGGCCGGCGTGCTGCCGTGGATACTCAGCCTGCGCGCGGCGGTGGTCTGGCTGCTGCTGGCGCATATTCCACTGGTGCCTTCGTTCATGGCCCGGGGCGATTTCGGGTTCTGGGACGCCTTGTTCCAGTCGACTTTTTATGTGGGTTTCTCGGCCTTCGTGCTGGTCACCGCCTATGTCGCCCGGCAGCAGACGCAGGCGCGCGAGGAACAACGCCGGCTCAATGCCGAGCTGCGCGCCACCCGCATGCTGCTGGCCGAAAGCGCGCGGGTGAACGAGCGCACGCGCATTTCCCGGGAACTGCACGACCTGTTGGGCCACCATCTCACCGCGCTCAGCCTGAATCTGGAAGTCGCAGGACACATGACCGAAGGCCGCGCGCTGGAGCACGTCAAACAGGCCCACACCCTGGCCAAGCTGCTACTGACCGACGTGCGCGAAGTGGTCAGCCAGCTGCGCGAGGGCGATGCCATTGACCTGGGCGCGGCCCTTTTGTTGCTGACCGAGCGGGTGCCGGCGCTGGCGATCCACATGGAAATCGAGGAACCCCTGACCCTGGAAGACGCCGAGCGTGCCCATGTGCTGCTGCGCTGCACCCAGGAGATCATCACCAATGCCGTACGCCATGCGAACGCGCGCAATCTGTGGATCCACTGCCGGCGCGATGGCGGACAGATCGTGATCGATGCGCGCGACGACGGGCAGGGCGCGCATTCGGTCGTCGCGGGCAACGGTCTGCGCGGCATGCGCGAGCGCCTGCGCCAGCACGGTGGCAACATGACCATCGAATCGCGCACCGGCGGCGGCTTCCGCCTGTGCCTGCAACTGCCCGTCGATACCACCGAACCCCTTGCCCTGGAATCCCGCCCAGAGCCTATTACTGGAGATGCTGCATGATCCGTGTGTGCCTGGTCGACGACCAAACCCTGGTGCGACAGGGCATCCGCTCGCTGCTGGCCCTGGACGACGGCATCGAAGTGATCGCCGAGGCCGCCGACGGCCGCCAGGCGGTGGAACTGATTCCGCAGGCCAAGCCCGATGTGGTGCTGATGGACATGCGCATGCCGGTCATGTCGGGCCTGGAAGCATTGCAGGCGCTGGCCGCGCTGGGTCAGTTGCCGCCGGCGATCATCCTGACCACCTTCGACGACGACCAGCTGGTGCTGGCCGGGCTGAAGGCTGGCGCCAAGGGCTATCTACTGAAGGATGTGTCGCTGGAACAACTGGTCGGTGCCATTCGCACCGTGGCTTCCGGCGGCTCGCTGGTGCAGCCGGCGGTGACCCAGCGGCTGCTCTCGGGCCTGGAGCACATGCGCAACGATTTCGTCAGCCTGGATCGCCCCGATCCGTTGACCGACCGCGAGACGGAAATCCTGCGCCTGATGGCCAGCGGGTTCTCCAACAAGGAGATCGCCAATTCGTTGGGCGTCGCCGAAGGCACCATCAAGAACCACGTGTCCAACATCCTGTCCAAGCTGGGCGTACGCGACCGCACGCGCGCAGTACTCAAGGCGTTTGAGCTGCAACTGGTCTGAGCGAGCACGCTGTCCGGCCGTCCCGGACAAGCGAGCCTTCACCGCTTGCTGACTCCGTTGGCGTACCCTGCCCACCGACGGGAATCGGGCTGCAGCGCAGCGCGAGCCCCCGCAATGCAGCGACAGGCTGACCGAATCGGTCAAGCCTGCTAGGATGCGCGCTGCACCTATTTCAATGGCCATGGGATCGGCCCCCGGAGACTGCTGAATGACCCGTTTGCTCGAGTTCCTGATTGCCTTGGCGCTTGTTCTTGCGCTGTTTCTCGTGGTCGGCCTAGTGCTGCCTTCCAAGCGTCACCTGGAGGAAAGCAGCGAGACCAACCGTCGCATGACCATTGTGTTCGACACCCTCAACAACGTCCGTCGCCTGAAGGACTGGAACCTGCTGATGCCCAGCAAGGCGTCCGAACTCACCTACAGCGGCGGTGGCGAAGGCCATACCGGCGTCGGCGCGCGCGTGGACTTCAACTCGGCCGATGAGCGCTGGGGCAAGGGCCACTGGGAAATCACCGAAAGCGAGATGCCCGGCGCCACCGGCGGCGGCAAGGTCGCCTACAACATCGAAGACAGCACCTGGGGCAAGGACAAGAAGACTGTCTTTACCCTGGAGCCCGCCGGCAAGAACGGCCGCAACGTCAAGGTCACCCAGTCCTATGACGTGAGCTACGGCTGGAACCTGCTCGGCCGCTTCAACGGCATGTACGTCAGCCGCCATGTGGGCGACTCGGTCAAGGCCAGCCTTTCCAAGCTGACCAACATGCTGGCCACCGTGCCCAATTTCGACTACCGCATCGAAGGCTCCAAGCTGACCGGCCTGAAGGTCGTCGAGCTGCCCGCCGAGGATCTGCTGGTGGTCAAGGCCGGCAATATCGATCGCAACAATGAAGTCATCAAGGCGTCGATCAAGGCCAACCAGGAGTGGATCAAGCGCGTGATGGAGTCCAACGGCCTGGAAGCCGCCGGCCCGGTGCGCATCATAACCACCGACTTCGGTACCGAGAAGTACGCATTCGACGTGGCCCAGCCGGTGCGCAAGCGCAGTGGCGCGGCACCGAAGCCTGCCGACGCCGACAAGTCCAAGCCGGCTCCGCCGATCACGCCGCCGGAAACGACCACCGCTTCGACCGGTCCGTTGAAGGTGTCGGTCTCGGGTACGCCGGTGGAATACGTCCATCTGGACGCGCGCCGCGCGGCTTCGGCCAGCTACACCGGCTACATGGCCGAGCTGGACGCGGTGCGCAACTCGCTGCGGGCCTGGGCAATGACCAATGGCTACGAAGTGGCCGACCGTCCCTACGAGTCTTGGAAGGGCGGTGTGGATCAGGCGTTCACCGCGACCGGTACGTTCGACGTGTTCTGGGCGGTCAAGCAGTAACGTGTCGCGGGCGTTTCGAGTCCGCATACGAAGTTGAACCGACGCGCCGCTCATGCGGCGCGTCGCATTTGGGGATTGGGGAAATCCCTGCCACTGGCCATGGATGCCGCTTCCCGACGAGGCTGCCGCTTTGTTCAACTACGACCGTCGCCAACGCAAACCTTCGCTGATCGCATTTTCAGGCGCCGTACTCGCCGCCTTGGCGGTCGCACTGGGTGCTTACGCCTCGCATGGGGTGGCCGACGCGCACGCGCAGGCCAACCTGCAGACCGCGTCCCTGTACGCCTTCGGCCATGGCATCGCATTGGCGGCGCTGTCGGCGGGCACGGTCAGGTCGCTCGGGCGGGCGGGGCTCTACTTGTTATTGCTGGGCACGCTGCTGTTTTCAGGCAGCCTGGTACTGGGTGCCTTGGCGCAAGTGAGTGTGAAACTGGCGCCGGTGGGCGGCATCGGCCTGATCCTGGGCTGGCTGCTCTGGGCGCTGGATTCGATCCGTCGCTAGGTGCGTTTATTCGGAAACGTGTGTGATCGGTCCTGTAGAGCCGAGCTTGCTCGGCTGCTGCTCCCGATTCGCGGCGAAGAGCAGCCGAGCAAGCTCGGCTCTACGAAAATGCCTAGGGCCTTTATTCGGCTGCGACCTGCAATACCAGCTTGCCGAAATTTTCGCCGGTGAACAGCTTCACCAGTGATTCCGGGAAAGTGTCCAGCCCGGCCACAACGTCTTCGCGCGATTTCATGCGTCCGTCCTTCAGATAGCCGGCCAGCTCGGCGATGGCGATCGGGTAGCGGTCGGCGTAATCGAAAACGACGATGCCTTCCATACGCGCGCGGTTGACCAGCAACGACAGGTAGTTCTTCGGGCCCTGCACAGCAGTGGTGGCGTTGTATTGGGAAATGGCGCCGCAGATGATGACGCGGGCCTTGCGACGCAGCCGCGCCAGCACGTGGTCTAGGATTTCGCCGCCGACATTGTCGAAATAGATGTCGATGCCATCCGGACAATGCGTTTTCAGGCCCACGCGGACATCCTCGTTTTTGTAGTCGATGCAGGCGTCGAAACCCATCTCGTTGACCACGAAATCGCATTTGGCCTTGCCGCCAGCGATGCCGACCACGCGGCAACCCTTGATCCTGGCCAGCTGGCCCACGGTCTGGCCCACTGCGCCCGAGGCGCCCGAGACGACCACCACGTCGCCTTCCTTGGGTTGCCCCACCTCCATCAATCCGAAATAACCGGTCATGCCCGGCATGCCCAGCACATTGAGCCACTGGGTGATGCTGCCCAGGCGCAGGTCGATCTTGCTGATGCCCATGCGTTTGATTTCTGCGGGCGAGAACTGGCGGTACTCCTGCACGCCCAGACCACCAGTGACCAGATCACCTTCGGCGAAACCCTCATGTTTCGAAGCGACGACCTTGCCGATTCCGCCCGCCCGCATGACTTCGCCGATCTCGACCGGTGCGATATAGGACTTGCCCTCGTTCATCCACCCACGCATCGCCGGGTCCAGGGACAAGGCCAGCGTCTTCACCAGAACGCCGCCCTCTGCCGGTTCGGACACGGCTTCGGTGGTGAATTCCCAATTGTCGCGCGTGGTCATGCCGACGGGGCGTTGGGCGAGACGGATCTGGTGGTTCTGCAGGGTGGCGAGATTGGTCATATCGATTCCGTAGGTCGGGGCTACCCCCCCGACTGGATTGGTGTTGAATGAAAGCGCGTCGGGGGCGTAGCCCCGACCTACCTTGCGTAGTACCAGTGCCAGGGTTCGTAGATGATGCCGTGTGGATTGTCGCGCGGATAGCTCATGCGGAAATGGAACTTGCCGGCATGCGACGTCAGCCAGTCGAAGGCGTCGGTTCGCTCGAACGACTCCTCGGCCGGTGGCTCGCCGGGCGTGCCGATATCCAGCGCGTTGCCGCTGTGGTGTTCGCTGTAACCGGGTGCGGCGTTGACGGTGAGGATCTGGTCGACGGTCTGGCCGCGCCCGAGCTTGCGTTCGAAAATTCCCAGCTGGTACGCATGGCTGCGATAGCCCGAGATCGCGTCGAGCACCACGCTGTCCGCGTAGGCGGCGCGGCGCATCGCCTGCCACGCGCGGGCCGCGGCTGCGGTGAGCCACAACGGACGGCGGTAGCGGTCGTGGCCTGCGAAAGCCAGTGCGGCGGGCTCGGCCACCAGATCCAGGTCGGTGCGGGCGCCGTAGCTTTCATCCAGGCCCAGATGGTCCAGCCGGTCGATAAGTTGTTCGAGGGGCAGGGACCCCATCGCTTCACTGTCAAAGCCCCGATCCGTGCGCAGGCCGTCCAGTGCGTCGAGCGCGGCGGTCGTTCCCGCCTCATGCATCCAGCGTGGTATCAGCGCCTGCATTCCCTCCGGCAGCGAGGCGGCCAGATAGCATCCGTCGCGCTTGCGCCGCAGAATCCACTCGGCACGCGAAAGAACGCGTGCATCGGCATTGCTCCGCGCCCGCAACAGGCCGCCCGGCCATATTTCGACATCGGGTGTGTTGATCAGGAAGCGGGAGTGCGTGCGCATCGGCCCAGCTTAGCCTCGCGGGGAGGTTGTCGCCAATTCGCGCAAACGCTTGAGCAGGGCATCCGGTTGCTGCGGCTGCAGCAACAGGCCTACGTTATTGACAGTGGGCAGCCATAGCGCGCGGCGTTCGCCGGCAATCGCGACAAATGCCTTTTCCTTGTTGCGCAGGTGGAAATGACCGCTGTGAAAGCCGGGCACCGAATAACGGTTGGTTTTGGTCGCAGGCTTGAATTCGGTGCGTTCGTGCAGGTCCACGACGCGCGCCTGATCAAGCTTGAGTTCTGACAGGGGCACGATCCGCGAATAGAAGCTGGTCTTCACGTCCAGGGCATCCGATGAAAGCGCCAGCCGATGCCGATGCATCACTCTGTCTAGCAGCGCCCAGACCGCCAGCATCAGCAGCGCTTCGGCGCCGAGGATTGCTGCGCTCAACATGAGCGGGTGGCTGCTGACAAGGTGCCAATGCGTATCGCCGCTCTTGACCGCAAGTAATAACGCGGCAGTAACCAGGACGGGCAGCAGCACGCACAGGCCGAACATCCACAGGCGTGGCTGGGTGCCGGGCGGTACCAGTTGCAGGCGATAATCGAGTATCGGTGCGCTCATGCTCTGGACGCCAAGGTTATCGAGTGGCCAGCAGCAGTGCGCCGACGCCGAGTAGAGCGGTCAAGGCCGAAACCACTACCAGCCGAAGTCCTCGTGCCTTGCTAGGCAAGCGACGTTCGATCAGATGCATGACGTGCAGCATTGCGTACTCCTTGCTTGGACTGGAACTAGGCGGGCCTTTTCAGGAACAGACGGATGGAATCGGCACTGCTCGATTGCACCGACGACACCAGTTCCCAACCCAGCTGGCCCAGCCGGGTCAATTCGGCCTGGACGCGGTCGGTCATGGAGGCGCCGAAGAGTTGCATCTTGATTTCGGCTACATGGTAGGCCCAGCGTGTGCTCATGATTTTTTCCTTCAGTGGGTGGGATTGGTGAGGACGTCACGAAGCGCTGCGACGATCTGATCGCGCTGCGTGTCTCTGGTGATGTGTGCGAACCGGTCTCCGGGCTGGAATCCGTATTCGCCAAACTGCGAATGGTTGCCACCTTTTATGACTATGCGGCGCGTGTGTACCGGCAGGTTGTGACGATTGCGGTTGGCGCGCTCCAGGCTGGCGATGGGGTCACGGTCAGCCAGCACCTGGGTGAATGCCAAGGGGCTGTCGACCAGGCTGAAGTCCCTGGGATGCGAAGTGCCTAGGAGTACGACGGCCACCAGACTATTGCTGTCCTCCCTGGCCATACGTGCCGCCACAGCGCCACCCTTGGAATGTCCGGCAACGACCCAAGACGCCGTGCTTGCACTGGCCTTCATCGCCGCACGCGCGTTCGCGAACACCTCTGCATCATCGGCACCGCCTAAAGCGCCACGACGAGGCAATTTCACCAGGGTCACGAAATATCCTTGTGCCGCCAGTGCATGGGCCAAGGGCGCATACGCGACCGGGTCGACCATTCCGCCCGGATAGAACAGAAGCTGGCGAAATGATGCGGATGGAGCGAGTGGGGTGAACTGCCAATAGCGCTCCGCAGCCGTTACGCGCACGTCTGCGCTGTCTTCAAGCGCAGCGATCGCCGTGCGGTTGGCACTGAATCCCCACCATGACCAGACCACGAACACGGCCAGTGCAACCGTACCGGTGATCGCCCATACAAGGCGAATCTTTCGCCACGCTATAGCCATCCTGTCGCGCCAGAGCCGGCTCACTTCTTTTCACCCTTGGCTTGCGCCGACGAATTTGCGCCCGGAAGCCGTCCCGCCTTGCGTAGCGCATCCCGCAGCAGATACTCGATCTGCGCGTTCAACGAACGCAGCTCGTCTTCCGACCACCGCTGCGTGGCGTCGAGCACGTCGGCGCTGATGCGCAACGGATAGGCTTTCTTTTCAGCCACGAGAAATCCCGATGCGCCGGCTCAGTACAACGAGCCGGCGTTGACGATGGGTTGTGCGCCGCGGTCGCCGCACAGCACCACCAGCAGGTTGCTGACCATGTGCGCCTTGCGCTCTTCGTCCAGGTTCACGACGCCGTTCTTCTGCAGTTCGGCCAGGGCCATTTCCACCATGCCCACGGCGCCGGCAACGATGCGCGTGCGCGCGGCGATGACCGCGTTGGCCTGCTGACGCTGCAGCATGGCGTGCGCGATCTCCGGCGCGTAGGCCAGGTGGCTGATGCGCGCGTCGATGACCTGCACGCCTGCGTCGGCCAAGCGTTCCTGCAGTTCGTCCAGCAGATGCTTGGACACTTCGGCAGCGTGGCTGCGCAGCGCGAGCTGGCCGTCTTCATGCTGGTCGTAGGGGTAGCTGGTGGCCATGGTGCGCAGTGCCGATTCGGACTGGATATGCACGAAGCTCTCGTAATCGTCCACGTTGTAGACCGCTTCGGCCGAATCCACGACCTGCCAGACGATCACCGCAGCGATTTCGATGGGGCTGCCATCCAGCTCATTGACCTTGAGCTTGCCGCTTTCGAAGTTGCGCACGCGCTGGGACACCTTCTTCTTGGAATAGAAGGGGTTGTTCCAGCGCAGGCCGTTGTCCTTGACCGTACCCACGTATTTGCCGAACAGGCTGATCACTGCGGCCTGGTTGGGCTGGACGGTGTACAGGCCGATCAGGCTGAGGAAAGCCACCAAGCCGAGAAGTACGCCGGACGCGATCATCATGGGCGCAGGTGTGCCGGCCTTGGTCGAGCTGACTCCCTGGACGAACAGCCATCCGGCGAGGACGGAAATGACAAGCACGCCGAGCAGGAAGGGAATGCCGGGAAGGGAGCGGAGCGGATTTTCTTTCATGGTGGCGTCCTCTGGGAATGGGGGTAAAGATATCAAATTGATATCATATGTCAACTAGTTGAGGGGTGAGGAGCTTGCCATCCCTCGGACGTCATCCCAGCGAACGCTGGGACCCATTTTGACTTTGAGGCCTTTCCCGATGAGCAAGGGCAAGATCAAGATGGATCCCAGCGTTCGCTGGGATGACGGCAAGAGCAGGATGCGAAGCTTTTTCTGGCTATTGGCTATTGGCTATTGGCTATCGGCCACCGAAAGGGCAAAGCCCGCGCCGGGACGGTGCTCCACCACAGTCAGGGGGTCGGCCCAGCGATTAAAATGAGCTTCTACTTCGAAGGATCGCCCATGGCCAAGATCGGAACCCCGCTCTCTCCTTATTCCACCCGTGTGCTCCTGCTCGGATCGGGCGAACTGGGCAAGGAGGTCGCGCTGGAGCTGCAGCGGCTGGGGGTGGAAGTCATCGCCGCCGACCGTTACGCCGATGCGCCCGCCATGCAGGTCGCGCACCGCTCGCACGTGCTGGACATGCTGGATCCGGCCGCGCTGCGCGCCCTGATCGCTCAGGAGAAGCCGCATCTGGTGGTGCCGGAAATCGAGGCGATTCATACCCAGACCCTGGTCGAACTGGAGGCCGAAGCCGGCCTGCGCGTCGTTCCCACCGCCCGCGCCGCGCGCCTGACCATGGACCGCGAAGGCATCCGCCGGCTGGGTGCCGAAACCCTGGGTCTGCCCACTTCGCCTTACCGATTTGTCGACACGCATGCCGATTATCGCGAGGCGGTCGCCGCCATCGGTCTGCCCTGCGTGGTCAAGCCGGTGATGTCGTCTTCGGGAAAGGGCCAGAGCACGCTGCGCACGCAGGAAGACATCGATGCTGCCTGGGAATATGCGCAGACCGGCGGCCGTGCCGGCGCGGGCCGGGTGATCGTGGAAGGCTTCGTCGATTTCGATTACGAAATCACCCTGCTGACCGTGCGCCATGCGGGCGGGACTTCTTTCTGCGATCCCATCGGGCATTGGCAGAAGGACGGCGACTACCGCGAAAGCTGGCAGCCGCAGCCCATGTCGTCCCTGGCCTTGCAACGCTCGCAGGACATCGCCCGGGCGGTCACCGACGATCTGGGCGGCTGGGGTTTGTTCGGTGTGGAATTGTTCGTGAAGGGCGACGAGGTGTGGTTCAGCGAAGTATCGCCACGTCCGCACGACACCGGCCTGGTCACCCTGGTCTCGCAGGATCTCAGCGAGTTCGCGCTGCATGCGCGCGCCATCCTTGGTCTGCCGATTCCGGTCATCCGCCAGCTCGGTCCTTCCGCTTCATGCGCGTTGCTGGCCCATGGTCATGGCGTGCCGGAGTTCTCCAATGTCGAAGCCGCCTTGCTGGCGCCCGATACCGCGTTGCGCCTGTTCGGCAAACCGCGCGTGGAAGGACACCGCCGCGTGGGCGTCACCCTGGCTCGCAGCGAAACGATCGAGTCGGCGCGTACCGTCGCACGGGATGCGTGCCAGGCCATCACCATTGAATTGAAATAAGGAGCATGCAGCGATGAACGGAGGCGACGGATACGCGGTTTTCTTTTTCCCGCAGGCGCTTGAAGCATTGGGTGATGCGATCAAGCCTTATCTGGTCGAAGGACCCGCTGGCACGCACGTGCTGTGCAAGGAAATCGATACGGGCGGTGCATTGATCGAGATGACCCTGGAAATCAAGGCGTCCGACGGCAAGCACTCGATGATCGAACTGATGGTGCCGGGCAGCATGGTGCGCATGATCGTGTCGGCGCACAGCGACGGCAGTTTCGGGTTCGTCCCACGCCGGGACACCACGCTCGACAAGTAGAGCCGAGCTTGCTCGGCTGCTCTTTGCCGACCGCTGCAGACAAGCAGCGGGGCAAAGCCCCGCTCTATAGGGAAAGGTCCACCCAGACCAGGTGGTGGTCGCTGCCATCGGCAATCGCGGCCTCGGCATCCTGGGCCGACGGCCAGAACACGCCGTTTCCGATCAGCCCGAAACCGGTCGAGGGCAAGACGTAATCCAGGCGCAGCGCGCCGGCTTTCGGTCCGAAATCGCCGGTGACGTGCTCCGGCGCACCACGGTGCTGGATTCCCTTGGCCGCATAGGCGTGCGCCGCTTCGCCGCCGCCCGTGCTGCGTGGCGTTGCGTGGCGCATCACGCGTGGATTCTCCAGCAGTTCCAGGATCGCTTCGTGCATGCCATCGCCGTCGATGGGATCGTTGTTGAGATCGCCTGCGATCACGAACCTCGCGTCATCTGCCAGCCCTCCGCATAGCCCGGTGTCATCGCAGAGCCAGGGTTTATCCCCTGGGGAAATGTATTCGCTCCATAACCTGATTTCGTCATGGTTGCGCTTGCCATTCCGGTCTTCCGGCCCATCGAAGACGGGCGGGGTAGGGTGCGAGACCAGAAAGTGGATCACGCCCTTGGAAGTCCGCACCGGCACATCCCAATGCGATTTCGAGGACAGGCGCAACTGGTTCCAGAGGTCGTCCGGATGGAAGGGCTCACCGGATTTCGGATCGAGCGGACGCAAGGCGTTCGGCATTGCGCTCCAGCGCAGCATGCGGAAGCTGCGCACCGCCGAAGTGTCGATTGGATATTTCGACAGTACCAGCATGCCGTATTGCCCAGGATGCAAGCCGTAACCCCAGGCATCATTGCCGCGATTGCGGCCATCACCACCGGCTGTGCCATTGCGATCCAGGTCCAAGCCGCTGGGCACCCCGGTGTTGGATGGCGCCAGATAACGGTAGGGATAATGCAGCGCGTCGCCACCACCGGGTTGCGACGCTTCCAGATATTTCTGCTGGAACAGATCCGCCGCGCGATGCGCCTCGTCGTAATCGAATTCGTTCAACAGCACCAGATCGGGACGCACGCGCTGCAGGACAGCCGCGATCTTGCGCGCATGCGTGCTGTCGCCTTCGAGCTCACGGATCAATCCACTGTCTTCATCGGAATACAGTGAGGTGTTATAGGTCGCCACACGTATCGATTTAGCATCGTCAGCCGGCGATGGTCCCCGCTGCACTTCAGGGTGTACGCAGGCGGACAGGGCAGGGAGCATGGACAGTGCAATCAGGAGTCGGCGCATGCGTCGATTCTGACACGCCCACATGGCGATGCCGCGACAAAAAAGCGCCCCGGTTTCCCGGGAGGCTTGCAGCGGTTCAACGACGAGGTGGAAACCCCATGCGGAACTCAGAACGTGCAACCCATGGCGCCGTAGCTGGCCTTGGCCTGGTCCATGGCGGTCTTGCACTGGGCGGCCAGCGCGGCCTTGTCGGTCACGGCCGACCAACTGGCCTTCGACTGCTCGATGCCCTGTTTCATCATGTCGCGCTGCGCTTCGGGCATCTTGTCGCTGATGCAGGCGTAGACCTTCTCAAGGTAGGTATCGCACTCTGGCACGCCGGTGCTGGCGTTGACGGTATCGACGGTCGGGGCAGCGGCGGAGGCATCGGTCGCCGGCGCGGCGGTGGTTGCCTCGGTGGCCGGTGCGGCCGCATCGGCGGGCTTGTCGGCAGGCTTACAGGCCGCCAGGATCAGGGTGGCCGCAGCGGCCAGGAAAAGGGCATTCAACTTCATGCAAGGCTCCATTGATTCGATGTGAGAACGAGCGGGAAATCCACGTCGCTGCCTATTCGGCCCGGGTGACCAGAATCGGCGCGCCATGCTCTCACGAAGCTGAATTTGCTGTGTTCAACGTCTCACAACAATTGGGTGCGATTCCAGTTGCGCCCATCAAACGCTTCCAGCGGGCGGAAGCGACGCTTGTAATCCATCTTGCGATGGCCCTGGATCCAGTAGCCCAGATAGAGGTGCCGGCGTGCTTCCCGGCGCGCCCATTCGAGTTGCCGCAGGATGGCCAGCGTTCCCAGGCTGCGATGCTGGTATTCGGGATCGAAGAACGTGTAGACCGCCGAGAACGCGTCAGCGGCCACATCGGTCACCGCTACGGCAATCAGCCGGCCGTGCTCGCGCAGCTCCAGGAACCGGCTTTCAGACCAGCTGCCGACCAGGAACTGCTCGAACTCCACCGCGCCGTGGTCGTCCATTCCGCCCTCGGGATGACGTGCCGACAGATAACGCTGATAAAGCGCCAGATGCTCGTCGGTACGTTGGGCGGCCACGATGCGCGCTTCCACATCGAGGTTGCGTGCCGCGCAGCGGCGTTGGCTGCGATCAGGGGCGAAATCGGCCACTGGAATACGCACCGCCACACAGGCGCGGCAGCCTTCGCAGTGCGGTCGGTAGACCAGGTCGCCGGAGCGACGGAAACCCCAACCCAGCGCAGTGGTGTAGAACGAGGCCAGGCGTGGATCGCGCGGGTCCAGCACCAGATCGCGTGCGGTCCTATCCGGCCAGTAACCGCAAGGGTGCTCGCCGGTATGGAACAGGCGCAGGTCGTCGGTGGGTTGCGGATCGTTGCCCATCGCTCAGAAAACTCCGCTCATGCCGATGCCCGCGAATACCACACCCGCTGCCGCGCCAATGACCAGGCCGGCGATCAGATCGCGCGGAACATGGCGCTGCAACGCCAGGCGCGACCACGCCACCAGACCGGCGAATGCAAGCGCCATCAAGCCCACCCACCAGCTGGCGCCGAACGCCAACAGACACGCTGCGAAGACCACAAAGGCCAAGTGCAGCGAAAGCTTCCACCAGCGCGCAGTCAGCAGCGCGATGCCCACCATCGCGGCCGACAATCCCAAGCCAAGAGTCAGTTCGAGTGAACTGCCCAGTGCGGCCGCCAGTGCGGTCGAGACCAGCAAGGCGATCAACAGAAAGCGATTCAGACTGCGACGTTCGCTGGCGTTGCTGGCATCGACATGCGACCAGCGGCCGCGCCTGACCTGCCAAGCCGAGTAGCCCATCACCATCGCGGCGAACACCGAGAACGCGGCGCCCATCCACAACGCAGTCCGGTACTGGCCACGCGCCCAGGCCAATGTCAGCGAGGCCAGCGGCAGCACCAGCATCGGATGGCCGAACACGGAAACGGCGCGGGCGAAAGAGTGGGCAGTGGAAGCGTGGTTCATACGGTCAGGATACTGCGCGCCGCGGATCGCGTGGGTTGCGACTGTCGGGAAAATGAACAAGGCAGCGAAGCGGTCAACGCTGGCGAACCCAGGGCGTTAACCCTGTCAGTGGCGGATTGGCGCCACGTCGCTACGGAGTTCCACATGAACCGCAAGACCCTCCTCACCCTGGCCGTGCTCACGGCATTTTCGGCAGGTACTGCCTTCGCCGCAAGCCAGGCTCCGGTCGAAGGCGCCCCGCCTGCGCCGCGCGTCAAGCTGGACGTCAATGGCGACGGCAGCATCGACCGCACCGAAGCGGCGGCTCATCCGCGGCTGGCGGAAAAGTTCGACGAACTGGACAAGAACAAGGACGGCAAGATCGCCAAGGATGAAATGCCCGCACGCGGTCACGGCGAACACGGCAAGGGCAAAGCAGGCCACGGCCCGCGCATGGCGATGCAGGAACTGGACATCAACAAGGATGGCCGCATCAGCAAGGCGGAAGCTGCCACTGGCGAAGGCAAAATGAAGGAACGTTTCGACACCATGGACGTGAACAAGGATGGCTATCTTGATCGCACCGACCACGAGCTTCGCTCGAAGCAGCGCACCGATGCCTGGTTCGCCAAGGCCGATACGGACAAGGATGGCAAGTTGAGCCGTGCGGAAGTGGATGCGGCCAAGCCCGAGCGTGGTGAACGTCCACACGCCCCCAAGTAAGCGCGCAGGTAAAGGCGAGCAGCTGATCGCAAGTCTTACATGTCAAAACGAGAAACCCATGTCGGCGACGACATGGGTTTCTTCGTATCCGATATCGACTGAATCAAGCCGTCCGCATAGGGGTTCGGCTTGAATAAATGCTCATGCCCCGCCCACGGCATTTTCGGGTGCAGGCCGGCGGCGGACCCACCAGATTGCCGTGAAAAGAATGGCGAGAGCCATAAAGGCCAACATTGGGACGATGAGAAGGCCGGTTTGTGCGTGATAGACGGCCAGATCCGCCTCGTCAAAATAGCGGCCCTCCGCGTTGAGCCGTCCGCGGAATGGCCAGTAGAGCGTGAAGTAGAAGAAACCGATCACAAGCGAAGCCGCGGCACTCAAGAACGTTGCGGCGAGCAGCAGAAACTGTGCAGTACGTGTTTTTCTGTTCGAATTCAAAAACTGCCTCCTGGGGACACAACGCCTGAATCTCTGCGAGGAGTCGCCTAGCCACGGTCACTCAGTGCCAGAAGGCCCAGCCGATCGCCAGCACCACGAAGACGTTCGCATAGAGAACCCCCGTTCGTCCGTACATGCTTTCGTACAGCCAGTGTTTGCCGGTGCGGCCACGGCGCGTGGCATCACGAGCGAGCAGGGGCGCCATGATCTTCTGCAGCGGCACCAGGCACTGGTAATTGATGACCGCCATGCCGCCGAGTGCGTACAACAAGATCGGCCACTTCTGCGTCACCAGTGCGGTCAGGATCAGCATGCCGATACTGAAGACAGCAGCCGTTGCCGTATTCATGAACACAAAACCGCGGATCTGCCGGCGTTCCTCTGCCGTTTCCGCGAAGCGCAGCAGGCAAAGCCCGCCCACGTAGGCGCCCAGCATGCCCCCGATCAAAGCGGGCAGGACGATATGCATCTGTCCGCCGAGTACCGAACCCAAGGCGCCGAACGTGACGCCGCCATTGACGGCCGAAGCGCCGAGTCCGCCCGCACCCACCTTGCCTGCGCCAGAACCCAGCGCACTCGCACCGATCAAGGTTGCGGCGCTGGCGCCCGGTGCGGCGACCATCAACGCGCTGCTGATCGTCACCGCGAACGCGGCACCCGGCGCGCTGGCGCGTGCGAATTCACCGAAGCGTTTCAACATTTCCTCGCGGACGCTACTGCGCGCGCGCGACAGGCGTTTGCGCACCGCTGCATCGCTGAGGCCCAGCAGCGTGGCGACCTGCTGCGAGCTCTGGCCTTCGCGATAGAACAGCAGCAGCGTTTCACGGCTGTCTTCGGGTAGCGCGGAGATGATGTCGGTGGCGGCAATTTCCTCTTCGGTCAGCAGCAGCTGTTCGGCGGGTGAGGGCGAAGGATCGGCCGCCATGCCGATGGCGATTTCCGCGGCTTCGCCCGATAGCGGGCGGCCATGGTTGGCGCGCAGATAGTCGCGGGCCAGATTGCGCGTGATCTGGCGCAACCAGGGCAGGAAGCTGGCCGCGTTCTTCAAGCGGTCGAGCTGCTGCCAGGCTTTCAGGAACGCTTCCTGGGCAATGTCCTCGCTGGCGGCCACGTCGCGTGTGATGGCCAGGGCAATGGCGGTCACCGTGTTCTGGCAGGCCACCACGATGCGGCCATAGGCTTGCTGGTCGCCACGGGCAGCGGCGGGCAGGTCGCGTTGCAGCATCAGGTCCAGCGCTTGGGCATTCATCGGATCGGATCTCTGGCTCGTTGTGTTGCTACCCAGACGTCGCGTGGCGGTGGATGTGACTGATCGTAGAGCCGGCCGAAGTTATGGTTTTGCAGGCTCCGGCGCTGGAATCCTTATCCGCACGGTGTCATCCGTTTCCGGATCGGGCGCCGGATCGGCGTCGGCCGGCTGCGCGGCAGGCGGCATGGTTGTCGCCGGCGCCGGTACGGGTGCCGGGCGCAGGATCGTCACCAGCGCGGCGATGGCGATGGCGATCAGTAGCGCGATGCGGATGCGCCAGGCCAGCGGGCGTTTGCTTTTTTCCTCCCGGGCGGCTTCGCCGGCGAACACCAGCGGTTCGCCCTGGGTGGGACGGGTGGTGGCCAGCAAGCCGGCTTCGCGCAGGATCTCACGTGCACGCGGCTGGTCTTCGGCGCGCCTCACCCAGACGCTGGGCTGCTGCTTCAGCTTCATCGGTTCGGCATAGCTGAACTGGCCGCCCCGCTTGCTGTGGTATGAGCGCCCGTTGGCCAGATACACCTCGATGCCGGCGTCCTCCAGCAATCGGACGACGCCTTCCACAGTTTCGATGCGCAAGCTGGTGAAGACCTGGCGCATGGGTCAATCCTTCGCCGGAACGAGCGCGGCGGCGTTGCCGTCGGGCACCACGCGGATCAGTCCTTCCTGCGCGGTGCTGGCAACCAGCTTGCCCTCGCGATTGAAGATCTGCCCGCGCGCCAGGCCACGCGAATTCTGGGCGCTGGGGCTGTCGATGGAATACAGCAACCATTCGTCGGCGCGGAACGGACGGTGGAACCACAGCGCGTGATCCAGCGAAGCCATCTGCACGTTCGGCTGGTAGTAGCTGATGCCGTGCGGGTAGTTGGCCGTACCCAGCAGCTGGAAATCGGAGGCATAGGCCAGCAGCGCGTGGTGCAGCTCCGGTGCGTCGCCCACCGGCTCGCTCAGGCGGAACCACACCTGCTGGAACGGCGGTCGCTTGGGCGGATTCAGTTCGTCGCGAGGATAGACATGGCGGAACTCGAACGGACCACGGCGCGACAGCCAGCGCTGCACCTTCGGCGGCAGCGTTGCCATCACGTCGGGGGGGACGGCCGGCGCCGGGTCGATGTCTTCGGGTCGCGGCACGTCCGGCATGGACAGCTGGTGCTGCTGGGCCTCTGGTTCCTCGCCCTGGAACGAGGCCGCGCAGAAGAAGATCACCTTGCCGTGCTGGATCGCGGTCACGCGCCGTACCGAGAAACTGCCGCCATCGCGGGTGCGGTCGACGTCGTAAACGATGGGATGGTCGACATTGCCGGCGCGCAGGAAATAGGCATGCAGCGAATGCGCCATGCGCCCGCCGTCCACGGTCGCCTGCGCCGCAGACAGCGCCTGGCCCAGCACTTGTCCGCCGAACACGTACTTGGTGCCGATATCGCGGCTCTGGCCGCGGAACAGGTCATCTTCCAGCCGCTCCAGCGAGAGCAGTTCGATCAGTTCGCTGACGACGGGTTCGGGCGAAGGGGACAAGGGCGGCCAACCGGTGGGATGCAGGACCCGATTATACCGGCCCTCACAAAGCTCCCCGTAGGAGCGGGCCTTGCCCGCGATGCTCTTTCCTGCGATCCAGCGAAAAGCATCGCGGGCATGGCCCGCTCCTACAACGGGCGGAGGCGCTGCAGGGTGATGGCCTGCATCACCCGTTCCCACGGGAACAGCGGCCCGGGATCGAGCTTGCGATGCACCTGCACGCTGGCATCGTCGCTGGCGGGCACTTTGGTCGTGTCCAGATCCTCGTGGCCGGCGATGTAGGCCAGCGCGGGGAGTCCGGTTTGCAGCGAGCGCAGCAGCCCGATCAGCGATTCGATCTGGGCCTCGGTGTACGCCTCGCCCATGGCCTGGTGGCCCGCGGCCAGCCAGTGCGGATAACGGCCCACGTTGACCAGTTCGATGCCGATGGAACGGGGGTTGTAACCGCGCACGTGGTGGGCGACACGCTCCACGGAAACATACTGGTGCACGCTGCCATTTCGATCCACATAGAAGTGTCCACTGTTGCCGGTGCCTGAGTCGTACAGCACCTGTTCGCCATAGCTGCGGGCGCTGGCCAGGTCGGGCAGCTCGGTACAGTGGATCACCACCAGATCGATCCGGTCGAGTGGCCGAATCTCCAGCAGGCTTTCATAGGGCAGCGGCGACAGCAGGGGCGTGGCGGGCATGTTGTGCATGCGTGGAATGCTAGCACCGGGCCTTGGCGTGGCGAGGTCAAGTAAACTGGGCGCTGTCGGCGGGTCCTCCCGCCCTGGAACCTGCCTCATGCCGCTGAACCCCAATTCCGAACTCGCCAAACTGATGGCGACCCTGCCGCAGGTGGGCCGGGTGGAATGGATCGGACTGCGCCCTGCCCGCGACAAGGCCATGCAGGAAACCCAATCCGCCGAAGCCACGACCGGTGGTGGCCTGCACGGCGACCGCTACGCAGGCGGCAGCGGCAAGCGCGGCGTGACCTTGATCCAGGCCGAACACCTGCCGGCCATCGCCGCGCTGGCCGGCCGCGACATCGTGCCGGCCTTACTTCGCCGCAATGTGGTGGTGTCGGGCATTCCGCTGATCGCGCTGAAGCAGCGCCAGTTCCGCATCGGCGACGTGGTGCTTGAGGGCACCGACCCCTGCGATCCGTGCTCGCGCATGGAAACGGCCCTGGGCGAGGGCGGTTACAACGCGATGCGTGGTCATGGCGGACTCTGCGCGCGCATCGTGTCGGGTGGCACGTTCAAGGTCGGCGATCAGGTCGTGGCCCTGTGAACCGGACTTCCCGCACCGCGGGCCACTGCATTCTTTCGCATGGCTTCGAAAGCGGTCCCGACGCCACCAAGGTCACGGCCCTGGCGGCAGCGGCCGAACGTCTGGGCTGGACCCACGAGCGTCCGGACTACAGCGGCTTCGATGCGCGCCGCGATATGAGCGAACTGGGCGACGTGGAAGCGCGTCAGGCGCATCTGCTGTCGCTGGCATCCGCCGCCGCCGCGCGAGGGCCGCTGGTGCTGGCGGGTTCCAGCCTGGGCGCCTACATCTCCGCGCGCGTATCGCTGGTAGTGCCGGTTGTCGGTCTGTTCCTGATGGCGCCGCCCACACAGATGGGCCGGCTGGAGGGCCTGGATGCCGCACCGGTGCCCACCTCGGTCATTCACGGCTGGGACGACGAACTGATTCCGGCGCAGCAGGTGATCGACTGGGCTCATCCGCGCCGTGCGCGATTGTTGATGGTGGATGACTCCCACCGTTTGACCCTGCATGTGGAGGCTTCTGCGGAAGCGTTCACTCAATTACTCCAGTCCATTGAAAATAATCGACGTCATCCCAGCGAAAGCTGGGATCCATTTTGATCTTCGCGAAAAACCGAAAGGCTGGAAGATCAACATCAAGATGGATCCCAGCTTTCGCTGGGATGACGATTCATCCTTACTGAGGTTGCTCTTTTGAAATTCTTCGTTTCCTGCGGCAAAGGCCTGGAATACCTGCTCGTCGACGAGTTGCTGGCGTTGGGCGTAGCCAAGGCCACCGCCACGGTATCCGGTGCAAATGCCGAAGGTGAACTCGCCGATGCGCAGCGCGCCGTGCTGTGGTCGCGACTGGCCAGCCGCGTGCTGTGGCCCATCGCCGAATTCGAGTGCCCCGATGAGTTGGCGCTGTACGACGGCGTGGCCGCGATCCCGTGGCAGAAGCACCTGCGTTCGGATCACACGCTGTCGGTGGATGCGCATGTGTCCGGCGACGCTATCACCCATGCGCGCTACGCCGCGCAGCGGGTGAAGGATGCGGTAGTCGATGTGATGCGGGCGCAGGGGCAGGAGCGTCCTTCTGTCGATGTGGATCATCCCGACGTGCGCATCAACCTGTCGCTGCGAAAGGGCAGGGCCACCATTTCCATCGACCTGGGCGGCGGCCCCATGCATCGTCGCGGCTGGCGCAACGTGCAGAACGATGCGCCGTTGAAAGAGAACCTGGCCGCGGCCGTGTTGATGCGCGGCGGCTGGCCGAAGACCTATCACGAAGGCGGCGCGCTGCTCGATCCGATGTGCGGCAGCGGCACGCTGCTGATCGAAGGCGCATTGATGGCGGCCGATGTGGCGCCGGGCCTGCAGCGCCACGGGCGCAGCGTGCCGAGCCGCTGGCTGGGTTTCGATGCGGACGGCTGGAAACAACTGGTCGAGGACGCGAAACAACGCGAGGAGAAAGGCAGGAGTGCGCTGAAGCAGGCCATGTTCGGCAGTGACCTCGACCCGCACGCCATTCGGGCGGCGCGCGAGAACGCCGAAGTCGCCGGCGTGGCCGATGAAATCTGGTTCGGGGTGCGAGAGGTCGGCGATCTGCAAGCGCCACCATTCGAGCGCGGCACTGTCGTCTGCAATCCGCCCTACGACGAGCGCCTTGCCGCAGATAGCGCCCTGTACCGCAAGTTGGGCGATGCCCTGCGCCGCACGGTGCCGCAATGGCGCGCCAGTCTGTTGTGCGGCAATCCGGAGCTGGCCTACGCCACCGGATTGCGTGCGAACAAGAAATACCAGTTGTTCAATGGCGCCATCGAATGCGCCCTGATCGTCTGCGACCCCGTCGGTCCGCCAAGACAGGAAACCATAGCCCCACGGGAGCTCTCCGAAGGGGCGCTGATGGTGGCCAACCGCCTTCGCAAGAACCTGCGCAAGCTGAAGAGCTGGACCGCGCGCGAGGAGGTGAGTTGTTTCCGGGCCTACGATGCGGACTTGCCGGAATATGCGGCCGCCATCGATGTCTACCGGGAACACAACGGCGAACGGCGTACTTTCCTGCATGTGCAGGAATACGCCGCGCCCGAGGAGATTCCCGAAGTGGACGTGCGCCGTCGCCGCAACGAACTGCTGGCCGCCGCGCGCGAGGTGTTCGCCATTCCCGCCGAACAGGTGGCAATGAAATCGCGCGAGCGCGGCAAGGGTGGCAGCAAGTACGGCAAGTTCGAGCAGCGCGGCGAATTGCTGCAAGTGTCCGAGAACGGCGCCCTGTTGCAGGTGAATCTGTTCGACTATCTGGATACCGGACTATTCCTGGACCATCGCCCGCTGCGCCGGCATATGGCGGTAGAAGCGCGCGGCAAGCGTTTCCTCAATCTGTTCTGCTACACGGGCGTTGCCTCTGTGCAGGCGGCGGTGGCCGGCGCGGATTCCACTACCAGCGTGGACCTGTCGGGCACGTATCTGGAATGGTGCGCAGCCAATCTGTCGTTGAACGGATTCGCCGGTGCCCAGCATCGCTTGGTCCAGGCCGACGCACTGCGTTGGTTGGAAGCCGAGAAGAACCGCTACGACGTGATCTTCTGCGATCCGCCGACCTTCTCCAATTCCGCGCGCGCCGACGATTTCGATATCCAGCGCGAGCACGTACGTCTGCTGCGCGCCTGCGTGGATCGGCTGACCACCGAAGGGGTGTTGTACTTCTCCAACAATTTCAGGCGTTTCAAGCTCGATGTCGAAGCCGTGGCAGAGTTCGCCCAGTGCGAGGACATCACGCCGCAGACCATTCCGCCGGATTTCGAACGCAATCCGCGTATCCATCGCTGCTGGCGGCTGATGCGGCTTTGATGCCGCAGTTCTATGGCGCTATGTGTGCTGCTTTGCCTTCAGCGAGTTCTTCCTCTATCCGGCTGAAGGCGGAATGCGTGCCTGGCGCCACGGAATCAACGCCGGTCGCGAAGTAGGCGACCCCGGTTCCCTTTTTCCGGTCGATCCACAGACCCGAGAGCAGGCCGTAAGCATTGCCTGCATGGCCCACACGCGGTACGCCATCGCCGAACGGATCGTCGCCGCACGCTGTTGATGGCGTCGCCAGCGTCTGCATGGCCAGCCCGTAGCGGCAGAAGAACGCGCCGTGCGATGCGGCCGGGGTGGCTTCGTCTTCCTCATGGGTCACGCCGTTGCTGCCGTCGTAGGTCCACAACGGTTTCATCAATTCGTCGACCGAGGTGGGTTGCAGTAGGCGCACGCCGTCCACCTCGCCGTCATTCAGCAGCAGTCGGCCGATCTTCGCCAGACCATTGGCCGAAATGCGCAGCCCGCCTTGCGGTGAAAACAACGCGCCGTTTTCGCCGGCTTTCCAGCGGGATAGATCGCAATCCGCGCCCTTGGTCACGACGACGGAGCAGGTGGGCTTCTGGCCATGATGATCATCGCGTACCGCTTGCCCTTCGCGATACAGCACCACGGCACGGGCAGCCGCCGCAGGCGTGCAGCTTTCCCAGTTGTAGCAGGCGTCCAGCTGCAGGGGCGCCAGTACCAGTCGCTGCATCAGCAGGTCGAAGCGCTCGCCGGTGGCGCGTTCCATGATCATTGCCACCAGCGGGAAATTGAGATTGGTGTAACGGAAGTAGGTGCCCGGTGCATGTGAGCGATCCCAGGCCTTGGGGTCGTCCAGGATGTCCTTCAGCTGGCCGCCCAACGGCGTGGCGTAATAGCCGGCGGCATCGGTGAGGCTGGAACGATGCGACAGCAGTAGACGCAAAGTGATCGGCGTGTCCGCGAATGCCGGGTGACGCAGCTGCCAGCCCAGCAGTAGCGATACATCGGCGTCGAGATCCAGCTTTCCAGCTTCCACCAGCCGCATCACGCCGACGGCGACGACCAGCTTGGAAATGGAGGCGATACGTGCCGGATCGTCGGGGGTGACCCATCTGCCCGTCGCGATATCGGCCATGCCCTCGGTCTGCGTGGCAACCACACCGCCGCGGTCGAATGCGACGCGTACCCGCGCGACCGTGTTGTCATCGCCTGCAAACACTGGCGAGGTCATCGCCAGCATTGCGTACAGCCCGATGGCAGTGAAAATACGGGTGGAGAAGTAGCGGGGCGTAGCTGCCTGCATGAGTGTCGATGCCAGAGAGACTGGCATCGACTTTAATCCATCGTCAGGCGGGAGAGGTGGAACGTTGCTGGATCAGCCCAGCGCCTTCGTCGACGGCACGTATTCGTAGCCCAGCACGTCGGCCACCGCCTTGTAGGTGACCTTGCCGTCGTGCACGTTCAAGCCGTTGAGCAGGTGCTCGTCGTCCAGCATCGCCTGGCGCGCGCCTTTGTTCGCCAGTTGCACGGCGAAGGGCAGGGTTGCATTGGTCAGCGCGAAGGTGGAAGTGCGCGCGACACCGCCGGGCATGTTGGCCACGCAGTAATGGATGATGCCGTCCACTTCGTAGGTCGGGTTCTGGTGCGTGGTTGCCTTCGATGTTTCGAAGCAACCGCCCTGGTCGATGGCCACGTCCACCAGCACCGAACCCGGGCGCATCAGCTTCAACTGCGAACGCGCGATCAGCTTGGGCGCGGCCGCGCCGGGAATGAGTACTGCGCCGATCACCAGATCGGTATCGGGCAGGCGCTCTTCGATGGCGTCGTGAGTGGAATAGATGGTGGTCAGCTGGTGACCGTAGAGTTCGTCCAGATATTTCAGGCGATCCAGCGAACGATCAACGATGGTGACGTGCGCATTCATGCCCATCGCCATGCGCGCGGCGTTGATGCCGACCACACCGCCGCCGATCACCAGCACTTCGGCCGGCTTCACGCCCGGTACGCCGCCTAGCAGCACGCCGGAGCCGCCCTGGGCTTTTTCCAGCGCGTGCGCGCCGGCCTGGATCGACATGCGCCCAGCCACTTCGGACATCGGCGCCAGCAACGGCAGGCCGCCTTTGCGATCAGTGACGGTTTCGTAGGCGATACAGGTCGCACCGGAAGCCACCAGTGCCTTGGTCTGTTCCGGGTCGGGCGCAAGATGCAGATAGGTGTAGAGCACCTGGCCGGGGCGCAGCATCGCGCATTCCACCGGCTGCGGTTCCTTGACCTTGATGATCATGTCGGCGCGCTTGAAGATTTCCTCGGCGGTGGCCACGATCTCGGCCCCTGCGCGCACGTACAGGTCATCGGTCAGGCCAATGGCCTTGCCGCCGTCCTGCTGCACCATCACGCTGTGGCCATTGGCGACCAGCTCGCGCGCGCCGGCCGGAGTCAGGCCGATACGGTATTCGTGGTTCTTGATTTCCTTGGGGACGCCGATCAGCATTTTTCTCTCCAGGTGCAGGGAATGAGGCAGGCGCGTGGGGAGCGCTGGGCCGGTGGGGGAAGATTTTACGCAGTCGCGCGAAGGGTGTCCGCCAGAGTTTCGAAGATCCGGTCGATGTGCTGTTTCTCCAGGATCAACGGCGGCGACAGCGCGATCACGTCGCCGGTGACACGGGTCAGCAGATTGCCTTCGTGGAAGGCATGGGTGAAGGCGTCGTAGGCCCGCGTACCGGGCGCGCCGGGACGCGATGCCAGTTCGATCGCGCCGATCAATCCATAATTGCGGATGTCGATGACGTTGGGCAGCCCCTTCAGCGAATGGATGCCTTCCTGCCAGTAGTCGCCCAGTTTGATCGCCTTGTCGAACAGGTTTTCCTCGGCGTAGGTATCCAGCGTGGCGATGGCTGCCGCGCAGGCCAGCGGGTGGCCGGAATAGGTATAGCCATGGAACAGGTCGATGGCGTTGTCGGGCCCTTGCGTGAACGCGTCGTGCACGTCGTCGGACACCATCACCACGCCCATTGGCACGCAGCCGTTGGTGATGCCCTTGGCGGCGGTGATCATGTCGGGCTGTACGTTGAATCGCTGCGCGGCGAAGGCGTTGCCCACGCGTCCGAAGCCGGTGATGACTTCATCGAAGATCAGCAGAATGCCGTGCTTGGTGCATAGTTCGCGGATGCGCTTGAGGTAGCCATCGGGCGGAATGACCACGCCGGCCGAACCGGAGATCGGTTCGATGATCACCGCGGCGATGGTGGACGCGTCGTGCAGCGCGACCAGCCGCTCCAGGTCTTCGGCCAGTTCGATGCCGTATTCCGGCAGTCCTTTCGAGAACGCGTTGCGGCCGATATCCAGCGTATGCCGCAGGTGGTCCACGCCCGGCAGCCCCAGTCCGAACCACTTGCGGTTGTTGGGCAGGCCGCCGACCGAGATGCCGCCGAAGCCGACGCCGTGATAGCCCTTCTCGCGTCCGATCAGACGCGTGCGCTGACCTTCGCCGCGCGCGCGGTGATAGGCGATGGCCATCTTCAAGGCGCTGTCGACCGACTCGGAACCGGAGTTGGTATAGAAGACGTGGTTGAGGTTGCCCGGCGCCAGTTCGGCCAGGCGCTCGGCCAGCACGAAAGGCAGGGGCGAACTCATGGAGAAGTTGGGTGCGAAATCCAGCGTCTCGATCTGGGCCTTCACCGCTTCGACGATGCGCGGGCGCGAATGGCCCGCGTTGCAGCACCACAGGCCGGCCGTGGCGTCCAGGATTTCGCGGCCATCCACGGTCTTGTAATACATGCCTGCGGCACTGGCCAGCAGGCGCGGCGAGGCCTTGAACTGCTTGTTGGCGGTGAACGGCATCCAGAAGGCGTCCATCGAGGCAGGAGCCGAGGTGGCCTGCGTGGCGTAATGACCGGCCAGCGCGGCGTGGTCGGCGGTCGAATCTGCGCTCATTCCTGCAGCTCCATGCGGTTGGCGGGGAAGATGCCGCGCAGCTTAGCGCGTTGAAAAAACTTTACAACTGCCAGTAGATTTACCTAGAAATTGACCCGATGCTTACGCGGTGTAAAGTATCCAGCAACACGTAACCCCACAATCAAGGGCAGGGATGGACATCGGCGCGCGCCTGCAGCTGGTACGCAAATCCAAGGATCTCAGCCAGCGCGAGCTGGCCAAGCGCGTGGGCGTCACCAACAGCACCATTTCCCTGATCGAGCAGAACAAGGTCAGCCCGTCGGTGAGTTCATTGAAGAAGGTGCTCGACGGCATCCCGATCTCGCTGGCCGACTTCTTCACCCTGGACCTGGACATCGGCCTGCCCGACAGCCCGTTCTACACCGCCGACGAGTTGCCCGACGTGGGCAGCAATGGCATCCACTATTTCCTGATCGGCCAGCATCGTCCGCAGCGACAGATGTGCATCCTGCGCGAGGTCATGCCGCCCGGCACCGACACCGGCGACAGCATGCTGCTGCACGAGGGCGAAGAGGGTGGTGTCGTGGTTGAAGGAGAGGTGGAAGTCACCGTCGGCGAACAGGTGCGCGTGCTGCGTGCGGGGGAAGCCTATTATTTCGAAAGCAGGGTGCCGCACCGGTTCCGCAATGTCGGGAATGTGGATGCGGTGATTTTCAGTGCCAATACGCCGGCAACGTTTTGATATTGATTTCCTTCTCCCATCGGGAGAAGGTGCCCGAAGGGCGGATGAGGGCGTGGATCATCCGCAGTCAATGTAATTCATACAGGCCGGAATTTTCCCGCCCTCATCCGGCGCTTTGCGCCACCTTCTCCCGGTGGGAGAAGGGAATCAACAGGTTTCCTGGAGTCAGCCATGAACGCCCCCCGCACCCGTGACAACTGGCAAGCCCTCGCCGATGGCTTGAAGATCCGCACCCAGGCTTTCATCGACGGCAAGTACGTTGATGCCGCCAGCGGCAGGACCTTCGATTGCATCAGCCCCATCGATGGACGCTCGCTGGGCCGCGTGGCCGAAGGCGAGGTCGAGGACATCGAACGTGCGGTCATCGCAGCGCGGCGCAGTTTCGATAACGGCACATGGTCCGAAGCCAAGCCGACCCACCGCAAGAAAGTGCTGCTGAAGTTCGCCCAGTTGATCGAACAGTACGGCGATGAACTTGCGCTGCTGGAATCGCTGGACATGGGCAAGCCGGTGACCGACGCGCGCAATGTGGACGTGGCGGCGACCATCCGCTGCATGGCGTGGACCGGCGAGGCCCTGGACAAGGTCTATGGCGAAGTGGCCGCCACCGGTCCGGGCGAGTTGGGCCTGATCACGCGCGAACCGCTGGGCGTGGTCGGCGCCATCGTGCCGTGGAATTTCCCCTTGCTGATGGCGACGTGGAAGCTGGCGCCGGCGCTGGCGATGGGCAATTCGGTGGTGCTGAAACCGTCCGAGAAATCGCCGCTCAGCGCGATCCGCCTGGCCGAGATCGCGATGGAAGCGGGCCTGCCGGCCGGTGTGTTCAATGTGGTCCCGGGTTTCGGCAAGGGTGCGGGCGAACCGCTGGCGCTGCACATGGACGTGGACGGGCTGGTGTTCACCGGCTCCACCGCCGTGGGCAAGCACCTGCTGCAATGCGCGGGGCGTTCCAACCTCAAGCGCGCGTATATGGAGTGCGGCGGCAAGAGCCCGAATCTGGTCTTCGCCGATGCGCACGATCTGGACAAGGCGGCCGAAGCGGCGGCCAGCGGCATCTTCTACAACCAGGGCGAAGTCTGTACCGCCGCGTCGCGCTTGCTGGTGGAGCATTCGATCAAGGACGAATTCGTGGCGCGTGTGGTCGAGGCGGGAAAGAAGATGCAGCCGCGCCATCCCTTCGAGCCCGGCGCGCCGATGGGCGCCATGGTCGATGAAGGCCAGACCGGCCGGGTATTGGAGTACATAGAGAAGGGCGTGGCCGAAGGCGCGCGACTGGTGTTGGGCGGCAAGCGCGTCGAACCAGTGGCGGGAGGCTGCTATATCGAACCGACCGTGTTCGATGAGGTGGCCCATGAGCACACCATTTCGCGCGAGGAGATCTTCGGGCCGGTGCTGTCGGTGATTTCATTCGATACCGAGGAGCAGGCGCTACGCATGGCCAACGACACCGAGTACGGGCTGGCCGCCGGTGTGTGGACCCGCGACATCAGTCGCGCCCATCGCGTGGCGCGCAAGCTGCGTGCCGGCAGCGTGTGGGTGAACTACTGGGATGGCGGCGACATGACCGCGCCCTTTGGTGGATACAAGCAATCCGGCAACGGACGCGACAAGTCGCTGCACGCCTTCGACAAGTACACCGAGATGAAGGCGACCTGGATCAACCTGGAAGCCTGAGCTTCGGCCTGTCCTGAGTCTTTAGGAAAACGCGATGCTGCTGCACATCCTCTATCTGGTCGCCATCGCCGCTGAGGCGATGAGCGCCGCCCTGGTGGCGGGACGGCGCGAAATGGACTGGCTGGGCGTGTGCGTGATCGCCTGCGTCACCGCATTGGGCGGCGGCACCTTGCGCGATGTGCTGCTGGGGCGTCATCCGCTGTCATGGATCGAACATCCCAGCTATCTGGTGATCGTGCTGGTGGCGGCGCTGGCGACGGCGGTGATCGCGCCCATCGCCAAGCGCCTGCGCACCAGCTTCCTGGTGCTGGACGCCATCGGGCTGGTGGTGTTCACCGTGATCGGCTGCGACATCGCCAAAGGGCTGGGCCTGCACTGGATCATCATCCTGGTGTCCGGCATGGTCACCGGCACTTTCGGTGGCGTGCTGCGCGATGTGCTGTGCACGCAGATTCCGCTGCTGTTCCGCAAGGAACTCTACGCCAGCGTGTCGCTGGTGACTGGCGGGCTTTACATGACGGCACCGCATCTGGGCATCGACCACACCGTCGGCATGGTCGTGGCGATGGTGGTCGGCTTCATCCTGCGCATGCTGGCCATCCGCTATCACTGGGAAATGCCGAAGTTCGTCTACAAGGACGATTGGGATTGATGTCGTGTGTGTAGGAGCGACGCAAGTCGCGATGGAGCCTTACCAGTAAAGCCCCATCGCGGCTCGCGCCGCTCCCACACCGTCCTACATCGCTTCCTGCGAATCTGCCAGAATCCGCGCAGCCCCGCCAGACGACCGCCGATGACCACCGCAAGTGCCGTGACCAATTCGCCCCGCCGCGTCCTGTTCGCCAGCCTGATCGGCACGACGATTGAATTCTTCGATTTCTATATCTACGCGACCGCCGCGGTGATCGTGTTTCCGCAATTGTTCTTCCCGGAAAGCGATCCGGCCAGCGCCACGCTGAAGTCGTTCATTACTTTCGCCCTGGCATTTTTCGCCAGACCCGTGGGCTCAGCGCTGTTCGGACACTTTGGCGATCGAGTGGGCCGCAAGGCGACGCTGGTGGCCGCATTGCTGACCATGGGCCTGTCCACCATCGCCATCGGCCTGTTGCCCACCTACACCAGCATCGGGGTGATGGCGCCCGTGCTGCTGGCGATCTGCCGCTTCGGCCAGGGTCTGGGCCTGGGCGGGGAATGGGGCGGCGCGGTGCTGCTGGCGACCGAGAACGCACCGCCGGGCAAGCGCGCCTGGTACGGCATGTTTCCGCAACTCGGTGCGCCCTTGGGATTCCTTGGCGCCACAGGTATCTTTCTGCTGCTAACCGAAACCATGAACGACGCGCAGTTCCTGGCCTGGGGCTGGCGCATCCCGTTCCTGTCCAGCGCCGCGCTGGTGTTCGTCGGCATGTGGGTACGGTTGCGCATCACCGAGACGCCCGATTTCCAGAAGACTCTGGACCAGGGCGAACGCGTGCGCCTGCCGATGCTGACCGTGCTGCGCCAGCATCCCGGTGCGTTGCTCGCCGGCACCTTCGCCCTGGTGTCGACCTTCGTCCTGTTCTATCTGATGACCGTATTCAACCTCAACTGGGGCACCACCCAGCTGGGCTACACGCGCGAGCAGTTCCTGATGATGCTGATGATCGGCGTGCTGTTCTTCGGCGCCGGCATCCCGGTGTCGGCCTTGCTCGCCGACCGCATCGGCAGGCGCGCGGCGATGATCGTGGCGACCCTGGCGATCATCGTGTTCGGATTGGCCTATGGCCCGCTTTTCAGCTTGGGCAGCGCCGCCAGCGTCGTGTTGTTCCTGGTCATCGGCATGACCGTGACCGGCCTGACCTATGGCCCCTGCGGCACGCTGCTGGCTGATATGTTTCCCACGGCGGTGCGCTATACGGGCGCCTCGCTGGCTTTCAACCTGGCCGGCATCCTGGGCGCCTCGCTCACGCCGTACATAGCCACCTATCTGGCGACGACGCATGGTGTTTCGTATGTCGGCTATTACCTGGCCGTCGCCGCCAGCCTGACCCTGCTGGCGCTGTTGTGTATGCCGCGACAGCCGAAGAGCTGATTCAGCCAAAAATCCGTTCCACGGTGCGCTTCAGCCAGCCGCCGTGTTGATGCTCGCGGGTGAAGCGGTTCAGGTGCTCCTTCACTGATTCGGCGTAAGCCTTGTCGTCGTTGCGGATATGGTTGAACAACCAGCGCGAGAGCATGTTCTTCAGCTCGTCGGTGACGTCCTCACCCGCTTGGAAACGCATGCGGTATTCGGACACGCGCTTGGTGAATATCTCGTGCACACGTTTGTGCGCGTGACCGAAGGTGTAGCCGGCGTCCTCCATCAAGGATTCCTCGAAGGCGAAATGGGACAGGGTGTAGTCGACCAGTTCGTCGATCACTTCGCCCACCACCATCTGTTCGCCGCCGCCGCGATGGGTGGCATGCAGATGATTGATCATTTCCACGATGCGGCGGTGCTGGCCGTCGATGACGTCGATACCGGTGTTGAGGTCTTCCTGCCAGACCAGAAAGGACATGGCGTTCTCCTTGCGAGGCCAGGGCGTTGGTTCGTCTTGCCGGCAAGATAGGAGTTCCACGGACAACGGGCATTGATTGTGATCAACGCCGTCAGCAGGCGGCTGTCACCACAGCGCGTCGCGCAGCTTGTACCAGGCCATCGCCGCGACCAGCATCGGCGTACGCAGGGTGCGGCCGCCCGGGAAGGGCTGGTGCGGGATTTTCGCGAACAGGTCCAGACGCTCGGACTGGCCGCGTATCGCTTCGGACATGAGCTTGCCGGCCAGACCGGTCGCGATGACGCCATGCCCCGAGAAGCCCTGGGCGAAATAGACATTGGGCGTCAGCCGGCCGAAATGCGGCGCGCGGTTGAGCGAGATATCGATATAGCCGCCCCACACGTATTCGATCTGCACGTCGGCCAGCTGCGGAAACACGCGGCGCATGCGTCGGGTCATGGTGCCGCGCAGGTTGGGCGGGGGCAGCGTGGAATAGCTGGCCCGCCCGCCGAAAAGCAGGCGGTGATCGCGGCTGCGGCGGAAATAGTCCAGTGCCCAGTTGGTGTCGGCCACAGCCATGTCGTTGCGGATCAGCGCGTTCGCACGCTCCTCGCCCAGCGGCTCGGTCGCGCCTATGTAGGTGCCGACCGGCATGATCTTCGCGTCCAGTTCCGGCGCGATGCCATGCACAAGCGCATTGCCAGCCAGTATGGCGAAATCGCAGCGCACTTCGCCCTGTGCGGTCTTGAACATGGGCTTGTCGCCGCGAACGAGTTGGGTGACGCGGGAATGTTCGAAGATACGCACGCCTGCCGCCATCGCCGCGCGGGCCAGGCCCAGTGCGTATTCCAGCGGATGCAGGTGCCCGCTGTTCGGGTCGTAGAGCGCGCCCAGGTAGCGGTCGCTGGCCAGTTGCCCGCGCAGTCTTTCGCGGTCCCACCATTCCACCGGATAGTCGTAGCGGGTGCGGAAGTCGTCCACTGCCGCCAGCACTTCGCGTTGCTGGCGGGGTTTGATTGGCACCGTAGCGTGGCCGTCGCGCCAGTCGCAGGCGATGCCGTGCTTGGCGATGCGTTCGCGCAGCCACTGCAGGCCTTCGCGCGACAGGTCGAACATGCGGCGCGCATCCTCGAAGCCCACCAGTGCTTCCAGTTTCGCTTCGCCGCAACCGAAGCCGGCGATCGCCTGGCCACCATTGCGCCCAGATGCACCCCAGCCAATCCGTTCGGCTTCGAGCACGACGACCTTGTAGCCGGCTTCGGCGAGTTCCAGCGCCGCCGAAAGTCCGGTATAGCCGGCGCCGAGGATGCAGATGTCGGCATCGATGCGCCCTTGCATTGCGGGTTGCTCGGGTATCGGCGTGGCGCTTGCGGCGTACCAGCTGGGTGGGTACGCGGTGTTGGCTGCAGCTGACATCACGCGACCCCTATGCCGTCATCCCAGCGAAAGCTGGGATCCATTTTGACTTTGGCGTCAGAGGCGACAGTTGCGGGGGAAAAAGCAGATGGATCCCAGCTTTCGCTGGGATGACGACTTGGACGGACTGTGCGCGCCTCTGCATCACACCGCCCGCAAATACCAGTCGTACTCCAGCGTCGTCACCTGCGTGTAGAAAGTCTGCATTTCCTTCAGCTTCTGCTGGCCGTAGATATGGCGGAACGATTCGCCGAACTGTTCGCCGATGAAATCGCTGGCCATGAAGTCGTCGATGGCCTGGCGCCAGTATGGCGTACGGATTTCGGTCTGTTCGTAAGCGTTGCCGACCACCGGCGGCCCTGGGTCGAAACCATTCTCCAGTCCATGCAGCATGCCGGCCAGCACCGCGGCGGTGACCAGGTAGACATTGGCGTCGGCGCCGGCGATGCGGTGTTCAATGCGGGTGTTGGCTTCGTTGCTGTAGGGAATACGCATGGCGACGGTGCGGTTGTTGTAACCCCAGGCGTCGTTCAGGGGCACGAACGCGTTGAGCACGAAACGCCGGTAGCTGTTGGCGTGCGGCGCGAACAGCAGCAGGCTGTCCTTGGCGCTGCGCTGCAGGCCGCCGATGGCGTGTTTGAGCGTATTGGCCGGGGCGTCGGGCGTGGAGGCGAAGATGTTCTGGCCGTTCGCATCCAGCACGCTGACATGGATGTGCAGACCATTGCCGGCCTGTTCGACGAATGGTTTGGCCATGAAACTGGCCTGCATACCCTGCTGCTGGGCGACGGCCTTGATCGCGCGCTTGAGCATGATCGCGTCGTCGCAGGCCAGCAGCGCGTCGTCGCGATGCTTGAGGTTGATTTCGAACTGCCCTGGCGCGTATTCGGCCACCGCCGTGTCGGCAGGAATACCCTGGGCGATGCAGGCCGCCGATACCGCATCGGTGAAGCCGCGATAATCGTTGAGGTCTTCCATGTAATAGACCTGGGTGCTGTTGCTGCGCCTGCCGGTGACCGGATTGATCGGCGTGCGCGGCCTGCCGTCGGCATCCAGATGGGCGTCGAACAGGTAGAACTCCAGTTCCACCGCGACCACCGGCTTCAGCCCGCGCGCGGCGTAACGGTCCAGCACGCGCTTGAGCACTTCGCGCGGGTTGGCTTCGAACATCTTGCCTTCAAGCGGGCCGCCCTTGCCGTCTTCCATCGACAGCAACAATTGGGCCATCGGTCGCGGCGACCACGGCACGGGGCGCAGCGAGCCCGGCACCGGACGGCAGACGCGGTCCTCGTCGCCGATGTCGTAGCCCAGGCCGGTCTCTTCCACCGTGTTGCCGGTGATGTCGGTGGCGATCAGCGACATGGGCAGGCATACGCCGTCGGCGTAGACCTTTTCCAGGGCGTCGCGGGTGATGCGCTTGCCGCGCAGCAGCCCGTTCATGTCGGGCAGCAGCAGGTCGACCAGTTCGCAATCCGGCAGCTGTGCAAGCTGGGCCGCATCGGCGGAAGGCAGTGCGGAATCGGGCGTTGATTGGGTGTCTGGGTGGCGGGTCATGAGGGCGTCACGGGCGGTTCGCGGCAGCTTAGCAGAGACATCGGCCTGTCAAGAATACTCAACGCGTTCGACCGGTATTGGTCACCGGAATGACCTGGAAAGGTGCCAGGTATCACCGTTGTCGGGATAAAAGCGATATTCCGGATGCCCGTGTTGTAAAAATAAAACGGGCAGGTTAAGTTGCAGCTGAGCTTTTTCGAGCCTTCTCCCCCCATGGCCAGCCTGCCGCTGGTCGGCCTTCCCACCGACCGTAAACAAATCGGTCCACATCCCTTCCTCGCGGTCGGCGAGAAGTATGTGCGCGCGGTGGTCGACGGGGCAGGGGCGCTGCCGGTGCTGTTGCCCGCGCTGCAGCCGGCTCTGCCATTGGAAGCGATGCTGGCGGGCGTGGATGGTCTGCTGCTGACCGGTTCGGTCAGCAATATCGAACCCCATCATTACGGCGACGAGCCCAGCTACGAGGGCAACATCCACGACCCTGCCCGCGATGCCAACAGCCTGCCGATGCTGAAGCTGGCGGTCGAGTTGGGCATACCGGTGCTCGCGGTCTGCCGCGGTTTCCAGGAGGTCAACGTGGCTTTCGGCGGCACGCTCTATCAGAAGGTGCACGAGCAGCCGGGCTTTCTGGACCATCGCGAGAATCCCGACGATCCCCTAGAAAAACAGTACGCGCCGGTGCATGCGGTGACCTTCAACCCGGGCGGGATCCTGGCGTCTATCGCGAAAGCGCCATCGGCGCAGGTCAATTCCCTGCACGGCCAGGGCGTGGCCCGCCTGGGCAAGGGCTTGAAGGTCGAAGCTGTCGCGCCGGACGGGTTGGTCGAAGCCTTCCGCCACGAAGGCCCGGGCTTCCTGCTGGGTGTCCAATGGCATCCGGAATGGCGCGTCACCGAAAATCCGTTCTATCTCGGCATATTCCAGACCTTCGGCGATGCCTGCCGCACGCGCGCCGCGCAACGCCAACCTTGAAGTGAACCTATGACCCAGCGCCAGGCCCAGAAGAAACCTATCCCCGAAAAACCGGAAAGCTCGCTGCGGCGCTGGCTGAAGGAACGCAGCATCACCGAAGTGGAATGCCTGGTGCCCGACATCACCGGCATCGCCCGCGGCAAGATCATTCCCGCCGACAAGTTCAGCCACGACTACGGCACGCGCCTGCCGGAAGGGATCTTCGCCACGACAGTCACCGGCGATTATCCCGACGACTACTACGACCTGACTTCGCCTTCGGATTCGGACATGTTCCTGCGCCCGGACCCGGACACGGTGCGCATGGTGCCCTGGGCCACCGACCCTACCGCGCAGGTTATCCACGACTGCTACACCAAGGACGGCAAGCCGCACGACCTTGCCCCGCGCAACGTATTGCGACGCGTACTTGCGGCCTACGATGAAGCCGGGCTGCGGCCGGTGGTCGCACCGGAGCTGGAATTCTTCCTGGTGCAGAAGAACACCGATCCCGATTTCCCCTTGTTGCCACCGGCAGGCCGTTCCGGCCGACCGGAAACCGCGCGCCAGTCGTATTCGATCGACGCGGTCAACGAATTCGATCCCATCCTCGACCTGATGTACGACTACTGCGACGCGATGGAGCTGGACGTGGACACCCTGATCCACGAATCCGGTGCGGCGCAGCTGGAAGTCAACTTCACCCATGCCGATGCCCTGTCGCGCGCCGACCAGGTGTTCTTCTTCAAACGCACCATGCGCGAGGCGGCGCTGCGCCACGGCATCTACGCGACTTTTCTGGCCAAGCCGATGGAGAACGAGCCCGGTAGCGCCATGCATATCCACCAGAGTCTGCTGGACAGGAAAGGCGAGAACGTTTTCCGCGGCAAGACCGAAGGCACCCAGAGCAAGACCTTCAGCCAGTACATGGGTGGCCTGCAGAAATACGTGCCGATGGCGATGGCGTTCTTCGCACCCAACGTGAATTCCTATCGCCGTCTGGCGCTGGGGCAGGTGGCACCGATCAACGTGCAATGGGGCTACGACAATCGGACCTGCGGTCTGCGGGTACCGATGGACACGCCGGAAAACACCCGCGTGGAAAGTCGCTTCGCCGGTTCCGACGCCAACCCCTACCTCGCCATGGCCGCGACGCTGGCCTGTGGACTGATGGGTATCCGCGAAGGCCTGAAGGCAACCAAGCCCTTGGCCAGCAGCGCGCAGGATGTCGGCTTCGAATTGCCGCGTTCGCTGGGCGAGTCGCTGGACGAGCTGGAGACCTGCGAGGCTTTGCAGGAAATACTCGGGCCGCGCTTCGTGCGCGCCTATATCTCGGTCAAGCGCAAGGAATACGAGACCTTCTTCCGCGTGATCAGTTCGTGGGAGCGGGAATTTTTGTTGTTGAATGTTTGATGCTTTCCCTTCTCCCTTTGGGAGAAGAGCCTGCCCCGTACTTGATGCGGGGTGCCCGCAGGGCGGATGAGGGCGTGGACTATCGATGGACGGATAGCTTCCTTAGTCCGAATTCTCCTGCCCTCATCCGGCGCTTCGCGCCACCTTCTCCCGGTGGGAGAAGGGAAGCACTAATTTCGGAGTTTCAATGGACCATCTCGACACCCGCACCCTGCAACAACTCGACGCCGCGCACCATCTGCATCCCTTCAACGACAACGCCGCGCTGGCCAAGAAAGGCACGCGTATCCTGACCAAGGGCGAAGGCGCCTATGTCTGGGATGCCGAAGGCAACAAGCTGCTGGACGCCTTCGCCGGGCTGTGGTGCGTCAATGTCGGCTACGGACGCAAGGAACTGGGCGAAGCCGCGTCGAAGCAGATGACGCAGCTGGCTTACTACAACAGCTTCTTCCAGTGCACCACCGAGCCGACCATCCTGCTGGCGGCCAAGTTGGCCGAACTGACGCCCGGCGATCTGAACCACGCCTTCTTCACCAATTCGGGCTCCGAAGCCAACGACACCATCCTGCGTCTGGTCCGGCATTTCTGGGCGGTGCAGGACCAGCCGCAGAAGAACATCTTCATCGGCCGCCACAACGGTTACCACGGCACCACCATGGCTGGTGCCAGCCTGGGCGGCATGGCGGGCATGCACAAGCAGGGTGGGCTGCCGATCCCCGATATCCATCACATCGATCCGCCGTTCTGGTTCGCCGATGGCGGCGACCTGGACCCCGACGAATACGGCCTGATTGCCGCGCGCAGGCTGGAGGCCAAGATCCTGGAGCTGGGCCCGGAGCGCGTGGCCGCCTTCATCGGCGAGCCCATCATGGGCGCCATCGGCGTCTACATTCCGCCGATGACTTACTGGCCGGAGATCGAACGCATCTGCCGCAAGTACGACGTGTTGCTGGTCGCCGACGAAGTGATCTGCGGCTTCGGCCGCACCGGCGAGTGGTTCGCGGCGGACTACTTCGGTTTCATGCCCGATGTCATGACCCTGGCCAAGGGCATCACGTCAGGCTACATCCCGCTGGGCGCGGCCATGTTCAACGATCGCGTCGCCGGCGTGCTGGCCAACCAGGGCGGCGAACTCGCCCACGGATGCACCTATTCGGGGCATCCGGTTTGCACCGCAGTGGCGCTTGAGAACATCCGCATCCTGCAGGACGAAAAGATCGTCGAGACCTGCAAGGCCGACACCGCGCCATACCTCGCCCAACGCTGGGCCGAACTGGGCGAACACCGTCTCGTCGGCGAGGCGCGCATCGCCGGCATGGTCGGCGCACTGGAACTTGTGCCGAATAAAGGCCAGCGTGCATTCTTCGATGATCGCGGTACAGTGGGGCAGCTGTGCCGCGACAAGGCGCTGGCCAATGGATTGATCCTTCGCGCCACCTACGACGCGATGCTGCTGTCGCCGCCGCTGATCATCAGCCGCGCCCAGATCGATGAGCTGTTCGAGAAGGCGTGGAAAGCATTGAACGAAACCGCCGCAGAGCTGGGAATGTAATCGGAAGAGAAAAGCAAAAAGTGCGCGCCGTGGCGACGCGGTACGCGAGGCCAATGACACAGCCCTTCGGGGCCATCTGGAGAGTGCAATGAAGCTTCGAATACTGGGTGCAATGATCGCCACATGCGTGCTTGCCGGCTGTGGTGGCAAGGGCGAAGACAAGGCCGCCGCCGCGGGTGGCGAAAAAAGCGTCAACGTCTACAACTGGTCCGACTACATCGCTGAAGACACCAATGCCAACTTCGAGAAGAAGACCGGCATCAAGGTGACCTACGACGTCTTCGACAGCAACGAAGTCCTGGAGACCAAGCTGCTCGCCGGTTCCAGCGGCTACGACGTGGTGGTGCCCACGCTCAACTTCCTTGGCCGCCAGATCCAGGCGGGCGTGTTCCTGCCCTTGGACCGGACCAAGATTCCCAACTACGCCAATCTCGATCCGGAGCTGATGAAACGTCTGGAATCGCAGGACCCGGGCAACAAGTACGCCATTCCCTACATGTGGGGCACCACCGGCATCGGCTACAACGTCGACAAGGTCAAGGCCGCGTTCGGCAATACCGAAGTCACCAACAGCCTTGACCTTATCTTCAAGCCGGAGAATATCTCCAAGCTGAAGGACTGCGGTGTCACCCTGCTGGATACGCCTTCGGAAATCGTACCCATTACGCTGAACTATCTGGGCGAAGACCCCAACAGCACCGACCCAGCCGTGATCGACAAGGCGGCCGCTCTGCTCAAGACCATCCGTCCGTACATCACCAATTTCCATTCCTCGCAATACATCGACGGCCTGGCCAACGGCGATACCTGCCTGGTGCTGGGCTGGTCGGGCGACATCATCCAGGCGCGGGACCGCGCCGCCGAAGCCGGCAACGGCGTCAACATCGCTTACGCCATTCCCAAGGAAGGCGCGCCGCAGTGGTTCGACATGCTGTCCATCCCCAAGGATGCCAAGCACGTGGAAGAGGCGTACGCCTACATCAACAACCTGCTGGATCCGCAGGTGATGGCCAACAACTCCAACTTCATCAGCTATCCCAACGCCGTGCCCAAGGCCAAGGACCTGATGGAGAAGAGCATCACCGACGATCCGACCATCTATCCGCCGCCGGAGGTCGCTGCCAAGCTTTTCACCTTCGCCATCATCCCGCCTGCGGTCAACGACCAGTACACGAGAATCTGGACGGACCTCAAGACAGGCAAGTAATCACAGAGCGGGGCAGCGGATGACGCTGCCCCGTTTCGTAAAGGGGTCACTATTCCGGGCCTGCAACTCGGGCCCGTATCTGCAACGCAGCATCGGGGATACAGCATGGCGACGGAACCAACGGGAGCGGCAAAGGAATCGGGCACGGAAGACTATTTGCGCATCGTTGACGTGCGCAAGGAATTCGACAGTTTCGTAGCGGTGGAGGACACCAATCTTTCGATCCGCAAGGGCGAGATCTTCGCCTTGCTGGGCGGATCGGGCTGCGGCAAATCCACATTGCTGCGCTGCCTGGGCGGATTCGAGAAACCCACCTCTGGCAAGATCTATCTTGACGGTCAGGTGATGAACGACCTGCCGCCTTACGAGCGGCCCATCAATATGATGTTCCAGTCGTATGCGTTGTTTCCGCACATGACTGTGGAGCAGAACATCGCCTTCGGCCTGAAGCAGGACGGGCTGTCCAAGGATGCCATCGCCAAGCGCGTGAGCGAAATGCTGGCGCTGACCCACCTGGGCAAGCTGGCCCAGCGCAAGCCTCACCAGCTTTCCGGCGGACAGCAGCAGCGCGTGGCGCTGGCGCGTTCGCTGGCCAAGGGGCCGAAACTGTTGCTGCTGGACGAACCGATGGGCGCGCTGGACAAGAAGCTGCGTTCGCAGATGCAGTTGGAACTGGTCAACATCATCGAAACTTCCGGCGTCACCTGCGTCATGGTCACCCACGATCAGGAAGAGGCCATGACCATGGCCACGCGCATCGCGCTGATGGACACCGGGCGCATCCGCCAGGTCGGCACGCCGGATGAAATCTACGAATCGCCCACCAGCCGCTTCGCCGCCGAGTTCATCGGTTCGGTCAACATGCTGGAAGGAAAGATCGAGGAGGACAAGGCCGAGTACGTCACCATCCGTTCGACATCGCTGGAAAAGGCGATCTACGTCGGCCACGGCGTCTCCGGTTACGAAGGCCAGGACGTCTTCTTCGGCGTGCGGCCCGAGAAGGTGATCATCAGCAAGGAAGAACCCGACCAGCCCTGGAACAAGGCGCAGGGCAAGATCGAGGACATCGCTTATTTCGGCAGCCACTCGGTCTTCCACGTGCGCCTGCCCAGTGGTTACAAGTTCATGGCCAACTTCGCCAACCAGCAGCGCTGGGCCAGTGAAGGCATGACCTGGGGTGACGAGGTCTGGGTGTCGTGGGGCGAGAACGAAGGCGTGGTGCTGACCTCATGAACATCAGATACCTAAAAAAACTGCTGCCGGGCTCGCGCTGGGGCGTCATCTCGGTGCCTTATCTGTGGATGCTGGTGTTCTTCGCGATCCCGTTCCTGATCGTGCTGCGCATCTCGTTCTCGATGCGCGACCAGGGGCGTTCGCCGCCGTACACACCGATCCTGGAGTACGTGCAGAACGCGGTCACCATGCGGCTCAACCTGAGCAACTACGTAACCCTCATCACCGACCCGCTGTACCTGCAAGCCTATGGCAGTTCGTTGTGGATTGCGGGCGTATCGACCCTGCTGGCGCTGATCATCGGCTACCCCATCGCCTATGTGATTTCGAAAATGCCGCCGTCCTCGCGCAACATCGCGATGATGCTGGTGATCCTGCCGTCATGGACCTCTTTCCTGATCCGCGTCTACGCCTGGGTTGGCATCCTCAAGAACAATGGCCTGCTCAACAACCTGCTGATGAAGATCGGCCTGATCGACGAGCCGTTGCGCATCCTGTACACGCCGACGGCTGCCTACATCGGCATCGTGTACTGCTACCTGCCTTTCATGATCCTGCCGCTGTACACCAATCTCATCAAGCACGACAACCGCTTGCTGGAAGCGGCCTACGATCTCGGCGCCAAGCCCTGGAAGGCATTCCTGAAGATCACCTTGCCGCTGTCCAAGGCCGGCATCATCGCGGGCTGCATGCTGGTGATGATCCCGGCGGTGGGCGAGTACGTGATTCCTGAAATGCTCGGTGGCCCGGACACCTTGATGATCGGCCGGCAATTGGTCAACGATTTCACCCAGGCCACCGACTGGCCACGCGCGTCCGCGGTCGCCATCACCATGCTGCTGTTGCTGCTGGTGCCGATCCTGATTTTCAATCGCGTGCAGCAGAGCGAGATCGAAGGGAGGCTGACATGAGCGAGCGCCTGCGCAAGCACTGGTTCGCCTGGAGCGTGCTCGGAATGGGCTTCGCCTTCCTCTACCTGCCCATCCTCATCCTGATGGTGTATTCGTTCAACGAGAGCAAGCTGGCTACGGTCTGGTCGGGGTTTTCGTTCAAGTGGTACGTGAAGCTGTTCAACGACGACGCGATGATCGACGCGGCCTGGCTGAGCATCAAGATCGCGTTCTGGACGGCGACCGGCGCGGTGATCCTGGGAACGCTGGCCTCGCTGGTCATGACGCGCATGCGGCGCTTCCATGGCAAGACCCTGTTCGGCGCCTTGATAACCGCGCCGCTGGTGATGCCCGACGTGATCCTGGGCCTGTCGATGCTGCTGATGTTCGTGTCGATGGGCAACATCGGCGGGTTCGAGGCCAAGGGCGTGTACTCGATCTGGATCGCGCACGTGACCTTCACCCTGGCGTTCGTGACCGTGGTGATCTCCTCGCGCATGTCCGAATTGGACAAGTCACTTGAAGAAGCGGCAATGGATCTGGGCGCGAACCGGGCCAAGGTGTTCTTCCAGATCACCTTGCCAATCATCGCGCCCGCCCTGGTCTCGGGCTGGTTGCTGGCCTTCACCCTCTCGCTGGACGATGTGGTGATTGCGAGTTTCGTTTCCGGCCCAGGCTCGACCACCTTGCCGATCAAGGTGTTTTCCTCGGTCAGGCGCGGGCTCAACCCGGAGATCAACGCCGTGGCCACGATCATGGTGCTGGTGGTCGCGCTGGGCGCAGTGCTGGGCTGGTGGTGGATGCGTCGCGACGAAAAACGCCGGCAGCGGGATATGCAGTTGGCACTGCAGGACAACGGTTGAAGCATAGTCCAGAGCACCAGTGCTTTTGCATCGCCCCCTTTATCAAAGGGGGCCACGGGGGATTTGCTGTTGCTCTGGCTTTGCCATCTTCAGAGCAACAGCAGAGCAAATCCCCCTCAATCCCCCTTTGACAAAGGGAGAGGCCTCTACGGCCGCCTAACCGGGTAGCTGCCACAATTAGCCATACCAATTACAGCGAACGAATCCATGACCGTCGAAACCATCAACCCCGCGACCGGCAAGGTCGAGTACACGCTCGAACTGATGGGTGCCGCTGCCGTCGAATCCATCCTTGCCGCCTCGGCATCCGCATTCCCCGCATGGTCGGCACGTCCGTTGGAGGAGCGCGGCGACTTCCTGCGCGAGGCCGGCGCGCAGTTGCGCGCGCGGCGCGACGACATCCAGAAGATCATGACTGCCGAGATGGGCAAGCTGCGCAAGGAAGCGGTCGCCGAAGTGAACAAGTGCGCCGATGCCTGCGACTATTACGCCGACCACGCGGCCGAGTACCTGAAAGACCAGCCCATCGCGACCGAAGCCAGCAACAGCTACGTGCGCTTCGAGCCCATCGGCTGCGTGCTGGCGGTGATGCCGTGGAACTTTCCGATCTGGCAGGTGTTCCGTTTCCTTGCGCCTGCGTTGATGGCCGGCAATGTCGCCATCCTCAAGCACGCCAGCAACGTACCGCGCTGCGCAGACCTCATCGCTGAGATCTTGGGCGATGCCGGTTTTCCGGACGGTGTGTTTGCCGCCGTGCATATCGACAACGAACAGACCGCCGAGGTACTGCGCGACAAGCGAATCGCGGCAGTCACCCTGACCGGGAGCGAACGGGCAGGGCGCTCGATCGCTGCGAATGCGGGCGACCAGTTGAAGAAATGCGTGATGGAGCTCGGCGGCAGCGACGCCTTCGTGGTGCTGGAAGACGCCGACCTGGAAAAGACCATCGCCGGCGCGATCGCTTCGCGTTTCGGCAACGTCGGTCAGACCTGCATCGCGGCCAAACGCTTCATCGTGGTCGATGCCATCGCTGACACATTCGTGCAGCGTTTCGTCGATGCTGCGTCGAAATTGAAGCTGGGCGATCCCAACGACGAGGCGACTACGCTGGGGCCGATGGCACGGCAGGATCTGCGCGACGAACTGCACAAGCAGGTGCAGGCCAGCGTGGCGAAGGGTGCAACCCCGTTGCTTGGTTGCGAACCGGATGCGTCGCATGCCGGTTATCCGGCTTCGATTCTCGATCACGTGGCGCCGGGCATGGCTGCGTACGAGGAAGAGCTGTTCGGGCCGGTGGCCAGCATCCTGCGCGTCCGCGACGAAGCCGAGGCGATCAAGGTCGCCAACGACACCAGCTTCGGTCTGGGCGGCAGCGTGTGGACTGGCGACAGCGAACGCGGCAATCGCGTCGCCCGCCAGTTGCAATGCGGCGCGGCCTTCGTCAATGCAGTGGTCAAGAGCGACGTGCGGCTGCCGTTCGGCGGCACCAAACGCTCCGGTTTCGGCCGCGAGCTGGCCGAGCACGGCATCCACGAGTTCATGAACATCAAGTCGGTCTACGTCGCCTGACCAAACCTGTAGGAGCTGCGTAAGCTGCGACCTAGGGATTCCTCCGTTGGAATGAGCCTTTATACGACTGTCACGGTCGCAGTTTACGCAGCTCCTACAGGCGGTCATGGATGGAACGGAGGGTTTTGCCTGCAATCGTTCCGATCATCGGGGTCCGATGCCATCTTGTGTCCATCAAGACGGAGGCCCCATGAACACCCTAGTCGCAACACCGACCCCTGCACGCATCGTCCGCAAGATCCGCGGCCGGGCCACTTCCGATGGCGCGGGCGTGAAGCTGACCCGCGTGATCGGCGGTCAGGACCTGCCGGACCTGGATCCTTTCCTGCTGCTGGACGAGTTCGGCACCGACCGTGCCGAGGATTATCTGGCCGGCTTCCCCAGTCATCCGCATCGCGGTTTCGAGACCGTCACCTACATGCTGGACGGGCGCATGCGCCACAAGGACAACCATGGCAACGAAGGCCTGCTGACGCCAGGCAGCGTGCAGTGGATGACCGCGGGCCGTGGCCTGGTGCACTCGGAAATGCCCGAGCAGGAGTCCGGCCGCATGCGTGGATTCCAGCTATGGGTGAATCTGCCCGCGCGCGACAAGATGACCGACCCGAAGTACCAGGAGTTCGCGCCTGAATTCATTCCGGTGACCATGCCTGTGCCAGGCGTGCAAGTGAAAGTCATCGCCGGCAAGGTGGGCGAGGTGGTTGGACCGATTGCGCAGCCCGCCACCGATCCGGTGTACCTGGACATCGCGCTGGAAAGCGGCAAGTCCTGGGAATATGCATTGCCGGAAGGCCACAACGCCTTCGCCTACGTATTCGAAGGCGCAGTGACCTTGGGCGAAGGCGAGGAAGGCCGTCCGCTGGAAACCCAGGAAATGGCGGTGCTGGGGGGTGGCGAACTGCTGCAGCTGCGCGCCGGCAGCAAGCCCGCGCGCCTGATCGTGGTTGCGGGCCGTCCGCTGCGCGAGCCGGTGATGCGCCATGGCCCCTTCGTCATGAATACCAAACAGGAACTGATGCAGGCCTTTGTCGATTTCCAGGAAGGCCGCTTCTGAACATCCGGCGCGTCTGCCGCGCCGGTGTTCGATTTCTCCCTTACGTATCCCAAGGAAACAGCCCATGAAAATCGCCCTGATCGGCGCCAGCGGTTATGTCGGTGCCAAACTGCGTGATGAAGCCTTGCAGCGCGGCCACCAGGTCGTGGCCATCGTCCGCGATCCATCCAAATTGCCCACGGTTGATGGCCTCACAACCAGATCCGCCGACGTCTACGATTCCGCGCAAGTCTCTGCCGCAGTGGCGGGAAGCGACGTGGTGTTGAGCGCTTTCAGTTCGGCCCATGAAACCGACGACGTACAGGGCAAACACTTGCGTGCTTCGCGCGCCATCGTGGCGGGTACCAAGCACGCGGGCGTTGGCAGGCTGATCGTGATTGGCGGCGCGGGTAGTCTGTTCGTCGCGCCGGGCGTGCAACTGGTCGATACCGAGGCCTTTCCCGCCGAGTGGAAACCCGGCGCCCTGGGCGCGCGAGATGCGCTGAGCGATCTGCAGCAGGAAAACGAACTGGATTGGGCTTTCGTTTCGCCGCCGCCGTTGCTGGTGCCAGGTGAACGCAGCGGCAAATATCAAGTCGGTGGCGACGCAGTGCCGCCGATGCGCGATGGGCAACCGGCGAGTATTTCCACCGATGATCTGGCGGTGGCGGTGCTGGATGAAATCGAGAAGCCCAAGCACCACCGGCAGCGCTTCAGTGTGTTTGGTGCTTGATTTTAGAGCTGCATGTAATCAAGAGACGCTTGATTTAATGCGTGTCCGAGTTCAAGAGGCCTCTGAATTTAAAAGACCTTTGAATTGGATGACGTTCTTTGTTTTCTTTGACGGCATTCGTCTGCGATCGCTCCATAAAAAAAAGCCGGGCAATGCCCGGCTTTTCTTTATTCAATACTGCAAGCAATCAACCATTGCCGACAATATTCGGCTCGTCGCGTCCCAGCCAGCCGTAGAGCATGCCGCCGATCAATGCGCCCAGGATCGGGCCCACCCAGAACAGCCACAGCTGACTGATCTGGCCGGAGCCGACGAACACGGCCACGGCGGTGGAGCGCGCCGGATTTACCGAGGTGTTGGTGACCGGGATGCTGATCAGGTGGATGAGGGTCAGGGCCAGACCGATGGCGATGGGCGCGAAACCGGTCGGTGCGTTCCTGTGGGTTGAACCCATGATTACGATCAGGAAGAACGCAGTCAGCACTACCTCGCAGAGGAAAGCCGCGGCGACCGTGTAGCCTCCCGGCGACAGCGCGCCGTAGCCGTTGGTCGCGAAGGCGCCAGCGGCGGTTGGGTCGATGGCGAAACCGCCGCCGCCCTTGGCGATCTGCAACAGAATGAAGCCTGCGGCGATGCCGCCCAGCACCTGCGCAATGATGTAAGGCAGTAGATCCTTGGCAGGGAAACGACCGCCAGCCCACAGGCCCAGGCTGACGGCAGGATTGAAGTGACCGCCGGAGATGTGGCCGAAGGCATAGGCACCCGTGAGCACGGTCAGACCGAAGGCCAGCGACACGCCTACGAATGCAATCCCAAGCGGGTTGCCGTCGCCGCCGAAATTGGCGGCCAGCACCGCGCTGCCGCAGCCGCCCAGCACCAGCCAGAATGTGCCGAGGAATTCGGCGGTGAGTTTCTTGCCCAGATTCATGTCTTGCCCCTGAAATGTCGGTCCGCTGGTTGCGGCCCGGGCAAGGTAGCGGAAGCCATAAGCCTGTTTGTTGCTTTTTCGTTATATGTGAGACGACGCACTGCAAAAGCTCAGCCACTCACATTTCCTCACTGCTGCGGACTAACGCTCGGGCAATGGAATGAATTCCACCTCGCCCGGCACCTGTCCGAACTTGCCGTCCAACCAGTCCTGCTTGGCCACTTCGATGCGTTCCTTGGAACTGGAAACGAAGTTCCACCATATATGCCTGGGCGCATCCAGCGGTTCGCCGCCCAGCAGCATCGCCTTCAGCGGTGTCTTCGCGCGCAGTACCGGGCGGGTGCCTTCATCCAGCAGCACCAGATGCTTGTCGGGGATATCCGCGCCGTCCAGTTGCGCGTCGCCTTCCAATACATACAGCGCACGCTCGACATACTGGTCGTCGATAGTCAGTTCGGCATCGGCATCCAGGTCGATGGCGACGTTGAAGGTGTCGGCGAACACGCGTACCGGCGATTCCTCGCCGAAGGCCCGCCCGGCGATGATGCGCAGATGCGCGCCGTTGCGTCGCAGTTGCGGCAGGGTGGAAGCCGGATGGTGATGGAACTCGGGCGCGACTTCCTCATCCGGTTTCGGCAGTGCCACCCAGGTCTGCATACCGTGCACGGCATGTTCGCGCCCACGCTCGTCGGCCGGGGTACGTTCGGAATGGGCGATGCCGCGCCCGGAGGTCATCCAGTTGACGTCGCCCGGCACGATTACCTGTTCCGAACCCAATGTGTCCTTGTGGTTGATCGCGCCGGCCCAGAGGAAGGTCACCGTGGCCAGGCCGATGTGCGGGTGCGGACGAACGTCGATGCCGCGGCCGGGTTCGAAGATCGCCGGGCCCATATGATCGACGAAGACGAAAGGACCGACGCTGCGTGCCTGCACACTGGGCACGGCGCGGCGGACTTCAAAACCGCCGCCCAGGTCATGGGTGCGTGGGGTGATGATGGTGGTCATGGGGAGTCTCCTCAGGATGGCCGCAGGATCGCACAGGAAAGTACGGGCCCGAAGCGCCGCACGGGAACGGATCGTTGCACACGCGCGGGCCAAGAGCCTCCCGCGCATTTCACAGCCGACCTTGCCTTTGTAGAGCCGAGCTTGCTCGGCCGCGATTCGCGGATGGATAAGAGCAGCCGAGCAAGCTCGGCTCTATGGGAGTGCCCAGCGCATCTTCAGAACAGGTCGCCATTCGGAGGCGGTTCGTCGAAGTCCAGTTCGCCGCGTCGCGAGGCGATTCGGTCCGCCAGTCGCGTCGGTTCTGGCAGGCGATAGCCACGCAAGGTGCGCATCACCCAGTCGAGCGAGGTCTGCAGTGAGACGCGATGGCCGGGCGACACGATCAGCGGATTGCAGCGTCGCTTGCTGCGAATGGCCCAGCCAATTTGTTCGCCGCGATGGAGCAGGGGCGTGCAATCGCCTAGCTCCGGTCCGGGTTCCTGGTGCTGCCCAGCAAGTATCTTCTTGGCGACACCCAGCGCGGGCAAGCCGGTCGTTACGCCGAAATGTGCGGCGATGCCGAGCCGGCGCGGATGCGCGATGCCCTGACCATCCACGAACACCAGGTCGGGCAGGCGCGTCAGCATCGCCAGCGCCGCCAGCAAGGCAGGCAGTTCGCGAAAGCTCAGCAACCCGGGCACATAGGGCATCGATGTCTCGATGCGGGCGATATGCGATTCGAGTGGCTGCAAGCTAGCAGCGTCCAACATGACCACCGCCGCGCGGGTGACGGTGCCTTCCTCCTCGAAACCCACGTCGAACCCGGCCAGTAGACGTGGCTCGGCGAAATCGTCCTGCAGCACGACGCGCTCGGCCAGCGACGTCTGCAGGGTGCGCGCAGCGGCGATGCTGCCGTCCCAATCGCCGAATACCCCTGGTTGCGGATTGGTTTCCATCGAGCTAAGCGTAGCGAGGAACTGTTTGCGTCGTGTGCAGGATCATCGGTGGTCATCGCGGCTTATCGCGGATCAGGCGGCGGCGGATCGCTGCGGATACGCTGGAAACGGGCGAAGCGGGGCAGTCCTTTGCTGGTCAGGCCGTTGTAGCGGTAAGTGACCAGGCTGCCCACCGGCGGTGGATCGGCGCGCTGCGCGTCGGTGAAGCCCGAACCCAGCCGGAACTGCCGGCCGTCCGCCATGCGGACGATCAGCGCGCCCAGCATGCCGGTGTATTTGCCCTTGCCTGGCGCATGCCCGATCACGCGCGCTTCCGCATCCTGATAAAGCTTGTACTTGATGAGGTCGTCGCTGCGGCCTGCGCGATAAAGGGCGCGGCCACGATGCAGCATCAGGCCCTCGGCGCCGGCTTCGACCATCCGTTTCAGCCTGGCTTCGAGTTCGATTGCATTCGCGACCCGGAACTGGGGCACGACCTGCAGCCACGGCACCTTCGCTGCGGGAATCATGGCGCGCATGCGCTCGACGCGTTTGTCGAAGACGCCACCATGATCGGGCAGATCGAACACCATGAAACGCACGTGTCGCCAGCCCCGTTCGTTCCCGGCGCCTGCGCGGACGAGGCCGCTGACTTCATCGAAGCGGCCGCGGCCGATCCACAACTCTCCGTCCAAGGCAGCTTTCGGCCATCCGGCGGTGAACCAATCCGGCGCGTCGATGGGTATGCCCGAACGCGTGACCAGCTTGTGTCCATCCCAGCGCCCGCGAACGCCATCCAGCTTCTCGCTGACCCAGTATTGGCTGACGTCCAGGCTGCTGCGGAAATCGGTGGCCAGCATGACCCCTGGTGGCGCGGCAGCGGCTGACGAAAACGAAAGCAGGGTCAACAGCAACGACAGCAGCAAGCGCAGGCCCATCAGTCCGCTCCTTGGCATCCGATTCGCAGGCGCCGTCTGGCGCCGTGTCCAGAATAGGGATGGCGGAAAACAGGAAGTGTCGGGATATGCCCGCTTGGCGCGTCAGGAAAAGGCGGATTCAAGCCACAGATTTCGTAGCCTAGTAGCGGTCCTGGAGTAGCGTCGCCTCGCCATCGGCCTTGATGTCGATGCGGTAGATCCTGTCGAATTCATCGTCGGCTATTGCGGGAACGACCGTGCCGGAAAGCGCGGCGACGATCTCGGGCACGGTGTTGCTATGGCCCACCACCAGCACCGTACCGCCGTGATGGCTCGCGCGCAGGGTCGCTGCGAATTCGTTTGCAGGCAATCGCGCGTCGTAGATCATCACCCCGATGCCATGCGAATCGGCTGCTGGTTGCGCAGTCTGCTGGGTGCGTTGATAAGCGGTGGCGTAGGCCGCAGTCAGCGGCGCATTGGCGAGCAAGCGGGCAAGGGCTTGCGCGCGCTGTCTGCCGGTCTCGCTCAATGAAGGATCACGTGCATCGTCCTCGCCTTTTTCTGCGTGGCGCACGATGACGAACGTGGTGGCGAAGCCGCTATCCGGTTTGATGGGACTACAGGCGTTGGTGGCTATGAGTATGCCGGTCAAGAAGAGCAAGGAGAGACGTTTCATGCTGGCAGGGGCGTCGTGATCATTTGAGCTCGACCACCTTGCCGTTTTTCAATGCGTATCGATAGGTTTTTTCCAGACTTGGGCAGCAGCGTGGATCATTGGGCCCGGGCATTTTTGATTTGATCTGCACGATGCCCTTGTCCACTGTCATGTCTTCGACATTGCCGGATACATCAGTGGTGCTGGCATGCACGTAACCCTTGCCCTTGTCGGCAAACACCATCAGTTGCGAATAAGCGTAAGTGGGTCCCATCAATGTGGAAAGCAGCACGATTTCCACTTTTCCATCGCCATCCAGATCGGCCATGAGGGTTTTGGTGGCGTCGTAGCTGGCACCCTCGGCGGGCAGTGAGGCCAGATATTTCTTTACGACTGCCTCGGCCTGCGGTTGGGTCAAGGCCCGGGCATTGCCTGCCAGCAGTAGCGTTGAAGCGAGCACTATGGTGGAGAAAATGCGCATGTTGTTTTCTCTGGGCAGGTGGATTTGCGTGTCTTAAGCAGATGTAACTTGCATATGCTCGTATCAACGGCTGCCGCGTGCCATTGCGGACAGGTCTGGAAACGAGCTCAGAACCTTATGAAGTAAGGCGCCGCAATCAGCGCCACGCCGATGGCCACCAGCAGCGGGATGCTGGAAACGAAGTAGGGGAAGATCATCAGCATTACCCCGCAGACCGCCGGGACCAATGCCTTCTGGTTTTTCCCGTAAATGAAGAAGCCCAGCCCTATCGAGCCGAACAACAGACCCCAGAGCAGCGAGGCAGTGTCCATCTGGGTGTCTCCTTCTGACGATAGCGCCGATTAGAGCAGAGAAATTGCTACAGCAGTGGGTTCAGAAGTCCAAGGGTTCCGCGTCTTCCAGCAGTCCTTGACCGACGTCATCCCAGCGAACGCTGGGATCCATTTTGACTTTGCACTTGCTGTCCAAAAAGCGAGCACGGCAACTTTCGTCCTGTCACCCCGAGCGTAGCGAGGGATCTGTTTTTTGCCAGGTAAAAAACAGATCCCTCGCTACGCTCGGGATGACATTACGAGTGGGGTAGGTCGGGGCTACGTCCCCGACATGCGGGAGATGGCAGACATTGCGCCGTCGGGGGCGTAGCCCCGACCTACCCGTTGTCCAGCCGCATGCACCCGTCTTGCAATCCGTACCGTCTTGTCGCGTCCAGCGTGTCGAAGCTTTGGCGCCGAGCGTCAGGATTTCGCCAGCGCCGCCAACAATCCACGTGCCGCGTTGAAGCGGTCCGCCGGTTCCGGCAGCGGCAGCTTGATGCGCAGCTTGTCGGGGCCGTCCATCGAATAGAGCTTGGGCTGCTTCTGGATCATCTGGATCACCGACATCGGGTCGATGTTGGGCTGGCTTTCGAACACGATGCGTCCGCCGTTCTCGCCCAGTTCCAGCTTGCGGATGCCCATCGCGGTCGCCGTCAGCTTGAGTTCGGCGATGGCGAACAGATGCTTGGCCGGGTCGGGCAGCAGGCCGAAGCGGTCGATCATTTCCACCTGCAGGTCACGCAGCTCGTCGGCGTCGTGCGCGCTGCTGACGCGCTTGTACAGCGTCAGTCGCGTATGCACGTCGGGCAGGTAATCGTGCGGGATCAGCGACGGCACGTGCAGTTCCACTTCGGCGCCGTGCGCAGTACCGGCATCCACATCGGGCAGCTTGCCCAAGCGGATCGAGCGCACCGCGCGTTCCAGCAATTCGGTGTAAAGGCTGAAGCCGATCTCGGCCATCTGCCCGCTCTGGTCTTCGCCCAGCAGCTCGCCCGCACCGCGGATTTCCAGGTCGTGAGTGGCCAGGGTGAAGCCGGCGCCCAGTTCGTCCATCGCCGCGATGGCTTCCAGCCTGCGTTGCGCGTCGCCGGTCATCGCGCGTTTGTCCGGCACCACCAGATAGGCATAGGCGCGGTGATGCGAACGGCCGACGCGTCCGCGCAGCTGATGCAACTGTGCAAGGCCGAACCGGTCCGCGCGATTGATGATGATGGTGTTGGCGTTGGGAATGTCGATGCCCGATTCGATGATCGTCGTGCACAGCAACACGTTGAAACGCTGTTTCTGGAAGTCCAGCATCACCTGTTCCAGCTCGCGCTCCGGCATCTGCCCGTGGGCCACGCCGATGCGCGCTTCGGGCACCAGTTCGGAAAGATCGCGCTGCATGCGGCCGATGCTTTCCACGTCGTTGTGCAGGAAGTACAGCTGGCCGCCACGCGCCAGTTCACGCTGGAACGCCTCGCGCAGCAGCGGTGCATCCCAGGGGGTGATGAAGGTCTGCACTGCCAGCCGGTTGGGCGGCGGCGTGGCGATGATGGACAGATCGCGCAGGCCGGCCATGGCCATGTTCAAGGTACGCGGGATTGGGGTCGCGGTGAGGGTCAACAGATGCACGTTGGCGCGCAGGGCTTTCAGCGCTTCCTTCTGGCGCACGCCGAAGCGCTGTTCTTCGTCTACGATGACCAGGCCCAGATCCTTGAACTTCACATCGGGTTGCAACAGACGGTGCGTGCCGACGATCACATCCAGCGTGCCCTCGCTGACCTTGCGCAGTTCTTCCTTGATTTCCTTGGCGCTCTTGAAGCGCGACAGCACTTCCACTTTCAACGGCCAGTCGGCGAAGCGGTCGCGGAAGTTGCGGTAGTGCTGTTCGGCCAGCAGCGTGGTCGGCACCAGCACCGCGACCTGCTTGCCGGCGCTGGCCGCGGCGAAGGCCGCGCGCACGGCGACTTCCGTCTTGCCGAAACCCACGTCGCCGCAGACTACGCGGTCCATCGGCTGCGAACTGGCCAGGTCGCGGATCACCGCTTCGATGGCGTGGTGTTGGTCGGGCGTTTCCTCGAATGGAAAACCAGCCGCAAACGGTTCATACATCGCGCGGTCCAGATGCAGCGCCAGACCAGCACGTGCCTGTCGGCGTGCCTGGATTTCCAGCAGCTCGGCGGCGACGTCACGTACTTTTTCCGCCGCCTTGCGCTTGGCCTTGGTCCAGGCCTCGCCGCCCAGCGAATGCAGCGGCGCGGTTTCCACCGACGCGCCGGAATAGCGGCTGATCAGGTGCAGCTGCGCGACCGGCACGTACAGGCGGTCGCCCTTGGCGTATTCGATTTCCAGGTATTCGCCCGGCGTGCCGCCGGCTTCCAGCACCACCAGTCCGCGATAACGGCCCACGCCGTGGTCTTCATGGACGATGGGTGCGCCTTCGCTCAGTTCGCCCAGGTCGCGGATGATCGCTTCGGGTTCGCGTCCGGTGCGACGACGACGGTGCGGCTGGGTCGCGCGTTCGGGGAACAGCTGGCGCTCGGTGAGGACCGCGATCTGCGGGTGGTCTAGGGCGAAGCCGTCCTCGAGTGGGGCGACTGCTATGGCGAATTTGGGCCCCTCTCCCGTCGGGAGAGGGGTTGGGGTGAGGGTACGGCGAAGCTGAGGTGTACCAGTTGGCGATAGCTCCGCCGGACCCTCATCCGGCGCTTCGCGCCACCTTCTCCCGTCGGGAGAAGGGAGTTGCATGAATGCTGAGAAGTCCGAAACTACCTCCGGCATCAACCCAGCCGCCTGCATCACCTCCATCAACGCTTCACGACGTCCCGGCGAATCCGCCGCCACCAGCACGCGACCCGGATAGCTGGACAGGAACGACTTCACCGCAGCCGCAGGCTCGACGTCCTTCGCCGCCAGTGGCAGCACGGGCACGGGCTGGTCGCCCAGTGCCTGCGCTTCATCGCGGCGCGGGTGGTCCGGGCCGCAAACCTCGATGCGTGCGCTTTTGTTCAAGCGTTCGCGCAATGCGTCCGGCGGCAGATACAGCTCGTCCGGCGGTACCAGCGGCCGTTCCAGGTCGTGGCGACGCTGTTCGTAGCGGTTGGAGGTCTGTGCCCAGAACGCTTCGGTGGCTTCGGTCACGCCTTCGGCGATCAGCGGCAGTGCGGCGGCGTCCAGGTAATCGAACAAAGTAGCGGTCTGCTCGAAGAACAGCGGCAGGTAGTATTCGACACCGGCCGGGGCGATGCCGGACTTCAAGTCCTGATACAGCGAGCTGCGGCGCGTATCCACGTCGAAGCGCTCGCGCAGGGCATCCAGGGCGCGCTGCACGGACAGGTCGTCCAGTGGAATCTCGCGGCCGGGCAGCATCTTCACCGCGTCGGTCTTTTCCAGGGAACGCTGGCTTTCCGGGTCGAAGGCGCGGATGGAATCGATGGTGTCGTCCAGCAGCTCGATGCGCAGCGGCGCGTTGGCGCCCATCGGGAACACGTCCAGCAGGCCGCCACGGATGGCGAAATCGCCCGGGTCCAGCACCTGGGGCACGTTGCGGTAGCTGGCCGCTTCTAGACGGCGCTTTTCCTGGTCGAAATCCAGGGTCTGGCCCACTTTCAGGTCGAAGCTGCCGCCGACGATGTAGCGCAGGGGCGGCAGTCGCTGCATCAGCGTCTGCACCGGCACCACCACGATGCCGCGCTTCAGGCCGGGCAGGGCATGCAGGGCGGCCAGGCGCTGGGAAATGATGTCGGGGTGTGGGCTGAAACGGTCGTAGGCCAGGGTTTCCCAGTCCGGAAACGGGAACACCGGCAGAGCCTGCCCCGGACTTGATCCGGGGTCGCCGCCCTCGCCCAGCAGAGTGTGCAGGTCCGATTCCAGCTGGTGGGCGCCGTGGGTATCGCGCGCAACGACCACGATCGGGCCGGTATGCGCTTCGGCGGCGCGCGCGACGAACCAGGCCAGTGCGGTGGGAGAGGCGGGCGCGCGCCACCAGGTGCGCAGGTGGCCGCTCTTGGGCAGCGGCAGGGTGGGGGACTTGGGGGTTTTCATCAGCCGCTTATTTTAGACGAAGGGCGGAGTCGCGCCTTTGGCGCTGTGAAGGGGCGAAGTCGGTCGCCAGGCGACCTGCCAATCACGGCAAGCGTTCTACTTCACTATTGGCAGGCGGCAGAGCCGCCGACTTCACAGCTCGCGCAGCGAGCGACTACACGCTTCACTCATTCAGATCCAGCACCACCCGCACCAAGCCCGGCGTATCGTCCTCGCGCATGCGCTTGAAGCCCAGCGACTGGGCCAGTTGCAGCATGGGGTGGTTGTGGTCGAGCACATCGCCGTACAGGCGGTCCAGCTTCTTGGTCTTGGCCCACTTCACCAGCTTGCGCATCAGCTGCCGGCCCAGGCCCTGGCCGGCGATGAAATGGCTGACCAGGATGGCGAATTCGGCTTCACGGGTACGCGGAGTGATGGCGGTACGGGCCACCGCACCCACCAGGGCTTCACCGGGCGGCAGGTTTTCTGCGGCGACCAGCGCAAACTCCGTGCGCGGATCGGGATGGCACAGGCGGTGGGCCATTTCCGGGGTGAGTTCCTTCAGCGCATAGAGGAAACGCTGGCGCACTTCCTCCGGGCCCAGCAACGCGAACGCGCCCTGGATGGGGGCGGCGTCTTCGGGGCGGATCGGGCGGATCAGCAACTCGCGGCCGTTGGGCAGGCGGAAGTGTTCGTGCCAGGGCGGAAGTCGTTTCGGTGAAGTCATGCCGTCATGCTCGCATGAATGGGGGGTAGCGGGGAGTGATGCCGCCGCACTGCCGGAACCGAAGGACCCGCGATTCAGGCCTCGGGCTGAGGCTGGGGCTTGCGCAGGCGAGAGATCAGCGTAACTGCCAGCAGCACGCAGATGCCGGCCACGATGCCCACGGCGGCGTCGAACAGCATCGAGACCAGCCAGCCGGCCGCGCCCTGGGTATAGGGCTCGATGAAGTGATGCAGTGCGGAGAATCCATGGACCAGGATGCTGCCGCCGACCAGGAACATGGCGGCGGTGCCGGCCACGGACAGGAATTTCATCAGGTACGGCGCGCTGCGCAGGATGGCGGTGCCCATGGCGCGTTTGAAACGGGCCCAGCCGCCGTCGCCGGTATCGCGGTTCAGTGCCAGGCCTGCGTCGTCCAGCTTCACGATGCCCGCCACCACGCCGTACACGCCGATGGTCATGACCAGGGCGATGGCCACCAGGGTCAGCAACTGCTCCATGAAGGTCTTGCCGGCCAGGGTGCCCAGCGAGATCACGATGATCTCGGCCGAGAGGATGAAGTCGGTGCGGATGGCGCCGCGGATCTTGTCCTTCTCGAAGGCCACCATGTCCACGTTCTCGTCCTGCACGGCCTGCACCAGTTCGGCATGGTGCTTGTCCTCATCCTTGTGCAGGAACTTGTGCGCCAGTTTCTCCACGCCCTCGAAACAGAGGAAGGCGCCGCCCAGCATCATCAGCGGGGTGACCAGCGGAATGTTGTAACCGCGGCCGTGCAGCCAGGTTTCCAGCGCGCTGATCGCCAGGGCGGCGGGCACCAGGATGGCCTTGTTGACCAGCGAGCCCTTGGCCACCGCCCACACCACCGGCAGTTCGCGGTCGGCATTGACCCCGGTCACCTGTTGCGCATTCAGCGCCAGGTCGTCGCCCAGCACGCCGGCGGTCTTCTTCGCGGCGACCTTGGTCATCAACGCCACATCGTCCAACAGGGTGGCGATGTCGTCGATCAGGGCGAACAGGCTGGATCCGGCCATGGAAAGGTCAACGGGTTGCGGGGAGAGGCGCGGATTCTCGCACAACGCAGTGCGTAGATCCGGGCTTGCCCGGATGCTCTTGATTCTGCGCGAAGCTCATCCGAGCAAGCTCGGATCTAAGAACGAGACGAAGCAGCATCGCGCCCATGCTCCGACAGGCATCGGGCGCTCCTACGACTCCGGTTTGATCCATTCCAGCCGCGTCATCGCGCCGGTTTCGCCCAGCGCGGCCTTCAGCAGCGGCAGTGCGGGAGCGATCTGCTGGTCGAACTGCCACGGCGGGTTGAGCACCAGCAGGCCGCTGCCGTTCAAGCGCAGGGGCGAATCGTCGGCACGTACCTGCAATTCGGCCAGCAGCACCGACTTGGCCGGCAGTGCGGCGGCCTTGCGGAAGAACGGCTGCAGGCTGCGACGCTGCTTGATCGGATACCAGACCGCATACATTGCCTGCGGCCAGCGCTCCAGGGCATCGCGCAGGCTGGATACTATTTGCGGATATTCGTTGTCCTGCACTTCGTAGGGCGGATCGATCAGCACCAGTCCGCGCGCGAACTTGGTAGCGCCCAGCTTCGGCGGCAGCAGCGCTTTCATCGCCGCATAGCCATCGCGCGCATGTACTGCCACACGTGCGTCGTGCGCGAACAGTTCCTTCAGAGCGTTCGCCTCGTCGGGCTGCAATTCGCACGCGGCCAGGCGGTCCTGCTCGCGCAGCGCCTGCGCGATCAGCAGGGGCGAGCCGGGGTAGGCGATCAGCGCGCCGACGGGATTGTTGGCTTCCACCGCACGCAGGTAGCGTTCCACCACCTCGGGCATTCTGGCTTCGCCCATCAGTTTCAGGATGCCGGCATCGGCTTCCCCGGTCTTGCGGCTCTCCGGCGCAGCCAGCAGATAGCGGCCTCGGCCGGCATGGGTATCCAGGACGAAGAAGGGCGCGTCCTTCTTCTTCAGAGCGTCCAGCAACGCCAGCAGCAGGATGTGTTTGAGGACATCGGCATGGTTGCCGGCATGGAAGGCGTGGCGGTAGTTCATCGAGGACCTGTTGACGCTGTCTGGAGAGGTCACGCCGCACCTGCGTGCGGACGGACAAGTAAGAGTGAGGGAGTGTATGTCGATACACGACCGAGTGATGACGCTGCCCGTCCGCGCGCAGGTGTGGCCCTCCGGGTTGCTTCGCCCGGATTGCCAAGCGAACTCAGGTGTGAACGGGCGGCTAATCTTCGCAGAGGGCTAAATAAAGCTCCGGCGATCCGGGCGAAGCAACGTGGCCTTTCCAGACAGCGTCAACAGGTCCTGGAGCATAACGGTATGCTTCGCGCCATGCCCGTGATCCTGATTGCCGAAGACGAACCCGCCATCGCCGATGCGGTGCTGTACGCGCTACGCAGCGAGGGCCTGGAAGCCGAACATTGCCTGCTGGGCCGTGAAGTCGTTCCGCGCGTGCGCGCGGGCGGCGTGGACGTGGTGGTGCTGGATGTGGGTCTGCCTGATCGCAGCGGCTTCGACGTCTGCCGTGAACTGCGCGGTTCCAAGGAAGCATGGGTCAGCGAAGTGCCGGTGATCTTCCTGACCGCGCGTAATGACGAGATCGATCGCGTGCTGGGCCTGGAGCTGGGCGCGGACGACTACATGGCCAAGCCCTTCTCGCCGCGCGAACTGGTGGCGCGCGTGCGTGCGCGCCTGCGCCGTAGCCAGGCGGGACAGGAGTCAGCCAGAGAGGCATCGGCGTCGAAGGGCGATTTCGAGATCGACAGCGAGGGCCACCGCATCCGCTTCCGTGGCAAGGCGCTGGAACTGACCCGCTACGAATACATGCTGCTGGCCGCGCTGCTGCAACGCCCGGGCGCCATTCTCAGCCGCGCCCAATTGATGGATCGCGGCTGGGACAGCGATGCCGACAGCGCCGACCGCACGGTAGATACGCATATCAAGACCCTGCGCGCGAAGCTGCGGACCGCCGGCGCCGAGCACGATCCCATCCGCACCCATCGCGGGCTGGGATACGCACTGGAAATCTGATGCGTCTTGGCCTGCGACTGTTCCTGGGGTTCTTTCTGATCGTCGGCCTGGCGGCGTTCTTCGTGATGCGCGTGTTCGTCAACGAAGTGAAACCGGGTGTGCGTCAGGCGATGGAATCCACGCTGGTGGATTCGGCCAATGTGCTGGCGGTCATGGCTGCCAGCGACATGCGCGCAGGCCGCATCGCCAGCGGTGAGTTTGTGCGCAATCTCGACCAGGCGCAGAAGCGCGAGCTGCGTGCCACGGTCTGGCAGTTTCCCAAGCGACGCATCGATTACCGCATCACTATCACCGACACCAAGGGCATCGTCGTCTACGATTCGGAAGGGGAAGATGTGGGGCGCGACAATTCGCGCTGGAACGATGTCTACCGGACCCTGCGTGGCGAATACGGCGCACGTTCCAGTCCAGAGACGCCCGGAGACAATACACGCACGGTGATGCACGTGGCCGCGCCCATACGCGACGGCGACCGGGTCATCGGCGTACTGACCCTTTCGCAGCCCAACGCCAGCATCGACCCGTTCATCACCGCCAGCCAGCGCAGCATCATGCGTCAGGGCGCGTGGCTGATCGGGCTGTCGGCGTTGATCGGTGTGCTGATCACCTGGTGGCTGATGCGCGGCATCAACCGGCTCAACCGCTATGCGCAGGCGGTGAGCAACGGCGAGCGCGTGCCGCCATTGCCGGCGCGTCGCGACGAGATCGGCGACCTGGGCCGCGCGGTGGAAACCATGCGCAGGAAGCTGGAAGGCAAGGCCTATGTCGAACAATACGTGCAGTCGCTGACCCACGAGATGAAGAGCCCGCTGGCGGCCATACGCGGTGCGGCTGAGTTGCTGCAGGAGCCCCTGCCCGAAGCGGACCGGCAGCGTTTTGCGCACAACATCCGCACGCAGGAACAACGCCTCACCGAGACCATCGACAAGCTGCTGGCCCTGGCCGAAGTGGAACAGCACGGCTGGCTGCAGACACTGGAGCGCGTGGATCTGGCCACGTTGCTGGCGGAGGCGGGAGAAAGCGTTTCGGCCAAGCTGGCGAACGCTGGACTGCATCTGACCACTGAGCTGCATGACACGCAGGCCAGTGTCCAGGGCGATGCCTACCTGTTGCGGCAGGCGGTCTCCAACCTGCTGGACAACGCCATCGCATTCTCTCCCCCGGGCGGGCACATTTCGGTTTCCACCTTGCGGCGCGAAGGCTCGGTCGAAATCCGGATCAGCGATGAAGGCCCTGGCGTTCCGGACTATGCGCTGGAGCGGGTGTTCGAGCGTTTCTATTCACTGGCGCGCCCGTCCACCGGCCTGCGCAGCTCAGGTCTGGGTCTGCCGTTCGTGCGCGAAGTGGCGCGGTTGCATGGAGGCGAGGCGGAGCTTGTTTCGCTGGAAGCTGTTGGTGCGATGGCGACGTTGCGGTTGCCCAAGGGCTGAAATAAAAAGGCGACGTCATCCCAGCGAACGCTGGGATCCATCTTGATCTTGATTCTGTCGGCGATGACTTAAAAGCAAAGTCAAAATGGATCCCAGCGTTCGCTGGGATGACGATGATATTTTTTGTGAACGGTGGAAGGCCCGAATCACCCAAAACTTCACACAGACTTCAAACTCGCCTCAAACCTTCCCCACAGGTGCGCCTCAGGCTGGCTCCGTGTTCAACCGGGGCCACTAAGCCATGAAGTCACTCAAGCTGTTGTTGCGTTTCCTTACCGTCGGCGGCCTGGTGCTGCTGTTGCTGATTCCGCTGATGCTGATCCGCGGGGCGATCAGCGACCGCCAGCAATACCGCCAGCAGGCCAATGAGCGCGTTTCCCAGAGCATGGCAGGACCGCAGCAGTTCGTCGGTCCCTTGCGCGTCGTGCCGTACAAGGAAACACGCGTCACTGATCTTGTCAGCGATTCCGCCAAGCCGATTCGCAAGACCGAAACAGTGGAAGGCTACGTGTACCAGACGCCCACCACGCTGCGGGTGCAGGGCAGCCTTAAGCCGGACACGCGGCGCATCGGCCTCTACGACGTACGGGTGTTCGAATGGCAGGCTGGTGTCGAGGCGAGCTTCGACTCCTTGGATCTGGCCACTGTCGAAGGACGCGTCTACGGCGAGCCGACGTTGGTGATCGGGCTGGCCGATGTGCGCGGGCTGGTTGGCTCGCCCGAGTTCAAGATGGATGGACAAGCGCTTGCGCTGCAGTCCGGTGCCGGCAGCCTGGAAGGCCGCATGGGTGGCATGCACGCGCGCCTTCCGCAAGCGGCAGGGGTCGCGTTGCCGGCAAGCCGGCTGGTCGCCAATTTCCGCCTCAATGGCACCCAGTCGCTCGGCATCACCCCGCTTGCCGACAGCAACCGCATCACCATCGGTTCGACCTGGCCGCATCCCCTGTTCGGCGGCAGTTTCCTGCCCAACAAAAAGGAACTCCGCCCCGATGGATTCTCTGGCGACTGGGAAATCTCTTCGCTGGCCAGTTCGGCCCAATCCCAACTCAGCGAGCATCTAAGCAACGGTTCCGGTTCCATTACCAAGCGCAACCTCGGCAGCGGCTATGACAACGACGGCAAGGAACTGGCACGCATGCGCGGCATGCCGACCGTCGGCATCGACAGTGTCGACATCAGTCTGGTCGACACCACCGACGTCTACACCCAGGCCGACCGCGCCAGCAAATACGGAATTCTTTTCGTAGTGCTGACCTTCGTCGGCTTCGCCTTGTTCGAGCTGATCAAGCGCCTGCCTATCCATCCGTTGCAATACCTGCTGGTCGGCCTGGCGCTGGCCATCTTCTTCCTGTTGCTGCTCAGCCTGTCCGAGCACATCGACTTCTTCAAAGCCTATGTGATTTCCGCAGTTGCCTGCATTGGACTGCAGTTCGCGTATCTGTCGGGCGTGCTTAGAAGCTGGGCGCGCGCGGGTGGTTTCGCGGTGATGCTGACCGCGCTCTACGGAGTGCTGTACAGCCTGCTGATTTCGGAAAACAACGCCTTGCTGATGGGCTCGCTGCTGCTGTTCGGCATCCTGGCCGCGATCATGTGGATCACACGCAAGGTCGACTGGTACGACCTGGGCGCCTCGTTGCGCTGAGGCGGCCATGCTCGATCTTTCCACCTTGCACAGGCGCGCAGCCAAAGTGCTGCCGGAGGTCCTGCAGACCTCCGGCGTGATTCCCTCATCCGAAGAGCCTGGCGCGCTGGCGGCACTGCTGTTTCCGCTGCGGCGCAAATCCAGCGGCTCGCTGCGCTTCCGGCTGTCGGCCACCGTGATCGAAGCCATGTCGGCGGACCCGCTGGCCTATCTGGAACAGGCGCTGCGAGCCAGGCAGGGACTGGGCCGTCGGCAGGCGCCGTTCCTCTACCGTCGCTGGCGCAAGGCATCGATTCCGGGGACGGCAATCGCAGACGCGCGAAACAATCCCGCCAGACCGGAATCCGGCGCGGTTTACTTCACTTCGAAGAGCGACGGGAAAGCCTTGCTGTTGGTGGTGCCTGATCTGCGTATGGCTCTCTATCTGTGGAACGACCACGACGCGCCGCAACTGGAGTCGTTGACGCGATCCCTGGCCTTGGGTGAAGGCTTCGCGGCGGACGTGACTGGCTGACTCTTCCTTGGAGAAAATGTCATCCAATAAAGGAATGTCATCCCGGGCGTAGCGAGGGATCTGCTTTTCCATGCAAATAGCAGATCCCTCGCTGCGCTCGGGATGACAGTGATTTGGTTAGAGCTTCCCGGGCAAACGCTGAGACCGACACATGCGCGTGCGGGTGCAGGAAAAGTCACCGGCCACTAGACTGTCGCCATGACTGCCACGCCCACCATCCGCCTGTTTCGCGGCCCGGAAATCACGCCCTGGCTGGACCAGGTCGCGCGGCTGCGACTCGCCGTGTTCCGCGACTGGCCGTATCTGTACGAGGGCGGCATGGACTATGAGCGTGACTATCTGGCCGCCTATGCGCGGTCCGCCGACAGCGTGTTCGTGCTGGCCTTCGATGGCGACCAGGCCGTCGGCGCCTCCACCGGCCTGCCGCTGGCCGACGAAACGGCGTCGTTCCAGCAACCTTTCCATGACGCCTCGCTTCCGGTCGAGTCGGTCTTCTATTTCGGTGAATCCGTGTTGTTGCCGCAATACCGTGGCCATGGCCTGGGCCATGCCTTCTTCGACCAGCGGGAAGCGCATGCACGGGCACTGGGTCGGTTCCAGATCACGGCTTTCTGTGCAGTGGACAGGAATGCCGATGATCCCCGCCGACCTGCCGCGTATCGCGACAACCAGGCGTTCTGGAAAAAGCGCGGCTATCAACGGCAACCAGGCATGACCATGCAGCTGGCCTGGGAAGAAACCGGGCGCGGTGAAGTGATGCATCCGCTGACGTTCTGGACGCGGGCGTTGGAGCAAGATCCATGAAGATCGCGGTCGCCAAATATCCCATCGACGCGCCGCGCAGTTTCGAAGAATTCGCTGAAAAGCAATCGCGGCTGTTGGCCGAAGCGGCACGTGCTGGTGCCGGAGTGGTGGTATTGCCGGAATACCTGGCATTGGAGTTGGCAGCCACTTTCGACCGCGCGACCAGCGCTGATCTGCACGCCTCGCTGGCGGCGCTGCAGATCTATCGGACCCAGTGGCTGGCGCTTTTTTCAGGCTTGTCCCGTGCGCATGGCCTGCATCTGGTCGCTGGCAGTTTCCTGCTGGCGCATGGTGATCAGAGGCGCTATCGCAACCGCAGCGACTGGTTCACTCCGGCCGGCATGCACGGTTGGCAGGACAAACTGCAGTTGACCGGATTCGAGAAATCCACCGGCGTGATCGAGGGTGGCGATGCCTTGCGCGTGTTTGAAGCAGGCGAGATTCGTGCCGGCATTTCAGTCTGTTACGACAGCGAATTCCCATTGCCGGTGCGCGCACAGTACGAAGCCGGGGCGCGCCTGTTGCTGGTGCCAAGTTGCACCGACACCGAAGCGGGTGCGACGCGCGTGCGGATCGGTTGTCTTGCGCGCGCGTTGGAGAACCGGATCTTCGTGGCACAGGCGGTCACGGCGGGTGAAGCACCCTGGAGTCCGGCGCTGGATGTGAATACCGGGGAGGCCGCGATCTATGCGCCGATGGATGCGGGCCTGCCCGCCGATGGCGTACTCGCGCAGACTTCGGGTACGCAGACCTGGGCGATGGCGGAGCTGGATTTCGAAGCGCTGGAACGCAGCCGCCTGAGCGCGCAAGTGGCCAACGACCGCGACTGGAACGGACAACTCGCTCCCACCCTTACCCGCGCCCACCTCTCCAAACCCCTGTAGGAGCTGCGCAAGCTGCGACCTCCCAATGCGGGAAGTAACAGGTTCATCAGGTATACGGCTCGCAGCTTGCGCAGCTCCTACAAGGGCATTTTATAAGGGCGCGATGCGCAGCGAGATCGCGGCCAGGGCCGAGCCCATCGCCAGGGCGGCCAGCACATCGCTGGGGTAATGCAGTCCCAGCACCACGCGCGACAGCGCCACGCAGGCGGTGAACGGCACCAGCAGCAACGCGAGCGACGGGTAATGCGAAATGGCCACAATGCTGAAGGCCACCGCGTGCAAGGTATGTCCGGAGGGGAAGCTGAATTCATCCAGCGGCGCGACCCAGGCGCGGATGCGTACGTCCGATGCGAAAGGACGTGGACGCCGCGTCCAGCGCTTCAGCAGTTTGTAGAGCGTCAACGCGATCACGCCGGTCGCCGCCAGATGCACCGAAGCCACCAGTCCGGCCATGCCGTCGAACAGGACCAGTCCTGCCATCAATGCGTACCAGAACACCCCATCGCCCAAACGGCTGATGCAAGCGAAAAAGCGACGGACCACGGTCCCTTCGCCCCAGCGATTGGCGCGCAGGCACCACCCGGCGTCGCGGAAGCGGACCGGCTCAAGCGAGGGCAATGGACGCATTCGGTTTCCCCTTGGTGGCGAGGCCGGCAAGCAAGGCATCGAAGTCGGCCGCGACCTGTTCCGGATGCAGGCGCTGCATCGCCTGCCTTGCGCGCATGGCGATGGCGTTGCGCAGTTCCGTGTCGGTGGAAAGCTGCACGGCCGCAGCGATGAAATCTTCATCGGTGCTGACGGCAGCGCCTTCGACGCCGTTACGCATGTGTTCGCGCGCCGCACCGTAATCGAACGCGACCGTGGCCACGCCGCTGGCCATCGCTTCCAGCGTCGTGTTGCCGAAGGTTTCGCTGTGACTGGGGAACAGGAACAGGTCGGCGCTGGCGAAATGGCGGGCCACTTCCATGCCGCGCTGGACGCCGCAGAAAATGAAATCCGGATGTTCCTGTGCCAGCTGCTTCCGCGCCGGACCATCGCCCACCCAGACGAAGCGGGCTTCGGGGCGTGCGCGCTGCAGTTGGCGGAAAGCGCGCACGGCCAGGTCCAGGTTTTTCTCCGCGGCGATGCGGCCCAGGTAGATCACCGCCAGGCCATCGTCGGCTACGCCCCATTCGCGGCGCAGCGCGGCATCGCGGCGGGACGGATCGAAATTCTGCGCATCCACCGCGCGCGCCAGCCGCACGACCTGGTCGAAGCCCTTGGATTGCAGGAACGCTGCCAGTTCGCGCGTGGGCACCAGCGTGGCATCGCCGCCGTTGTGGAAGCGACGCATCCAGCGCAGCGCGGTGCCTTCCAGGAACGGCAGGCCGTAATCGCGCAGGTACTGGTCGAAACGGGTGTGGAAGCCGGTGGCTGCGGGGATGCCGAGTTTCCGTGCCGCGCGCAGGGCGGACCAGCCCAGCGGACCTTCGGTGGCGACGTAGATCGCGTCGGGCGGCGTTGCTGACCAGCGTTGCAACAGACTTCCCGTGGCAGGAAAGCCGAATTTCAGTCCGGGGTAACGCGGAAGGCCGGCGCCGCGAACCAGCAAGGTATCGGCTTCTGCCTCGGTATCGGTCGGTTGACGCGGACGGACCAGCAGCACTTCATGGCCGCGTGCGCGCAGCCCCGATTCCAGGCCTTGCACGGTCAACGCGACGCCGTTGACTTCGGGCGGGTACGTTTCGGTGACGATGGCATAGCGCATACGTGGCTCCACGTTTTGCGCATGCTGCCAAGCTTGCATGTAGCCAACGTTGCATTGCCGTTACCGGAAGATGACGCGACCCAGTCGCGTAGGAGCGACTGGGTCGCGATGGGGCTTTACCGGCAGAGCCTCATCGCGACTTGCGTCGCTCCTACACACGCGATTTTCGCCTTTTAGGCTACGAAGGCCCTGAAGGCTACTCCCAGACCGGCCATGTCTTCGGGCTCGCTGAGCAGATCGGTACGCAGCAGGGGGCGGGCATCGATCCAGCGCTTGGAGACCACCAGGTTCAGTTGCTCGTCCTGGGCAGTGAGGTCCAGTTGCGGGATGGGTTGCGCGTCGTGGGAGCGATGCAGCAGTACCGAGAGCCGCAGCAGCGCGGCCTTGCGGCGGGCGCTGAGCATCAAACGGTCGGGAATCGGATCGAATGCGGTCTTGGGAATGCCGCGACGGTGGGTGCGTACCAGCGCGGCCAGCACCTGCTGTTCCTGGCGCGAGAAACCGGCGATATCCGAATTTTCCAGCAGGTACGAACCATGCACGTGATACTGGCTGTGGGCGACGGCCAGGCCGATCTCGTGCAGGCGCGCGGCCCAGCCCAGCTGGCGCGCATCGTCGTCGTCCAGCGACCAGCTTTCCGCGACCTGCTCGAACAAACGCATGGCCGTGCCTTCCACGCGCGCCGCCTGCGCCTCGTCGATGCCGTAGCGCTGGGTCAGCGACGCCACCGAGGCCTCGCGCGGATCGTTGTCGCTGCCGCGGCCCAGCATGTCGTAGAGAATGCCTTCGCGCATCGCGGCCTTGCTGACCATCAGCCGTTGCAGGCCCAGTGCCTCGAAGGCGGCCTCCAGCACCAGCACGCCGCCGGCGATGATCGGCCGACGGTCGTTGGACAAACCGGGCAGGTCGATAGAGGCGATATTGTCGGCCTGCAGCAGCCGCTCGCGCACCTGCGGCAGCGCTTCGGCGGTGATCGCGCCCTTGGTCAGCTTCATCGCCGCGCAGATTTCGCCGATGGCCTTGTGCGTGCCGGACGAACCCAAGGCTTCCTGCCAGCCCAGCGCGCGGTAAAGACCGGCGAACTGCTGGAATTCCGCGCCGATTTCCCCCAGCGCGTCTTTCCAGCGCTTTTTCGACAGCTTGCCGCCGGGAAAGAAACGCCGCGTGCTGGCGATGCAACCCACCTGCAGGCTTTCGCGTTCGATCTGTTCGAAACCGCGTCCGATGATGAATTCGGTCGAGCCGCCCCCGATGTCGATCACCAGTCGCTGCTGTCCGGGCTTTGGCGGCTGCGCATGCGCCACGCCCAGATAGATCAGGCGCGCTTCCTCGCGGCCCGACACCACTTCGATGGCATGGCCCAGCGCGGTCTCGGCAGGCACCAGAAAACTTTGCGGCGACGACAGCTGGCGCACGGTGTTGGTGGCCAGTGCGCGCACGCGCAGCGAGGGCAGGTCACGGATGCGTTGGCCGAAGCGCGCCAGGCACTCCAGTCCGCGCTGCCGCGCTTCTGCGGAAATGCCACCCTTGTTGTCCAGCCCATCGGCCATGCGCACGGTTTCACGCAGGCGGTCCACCACGCGCAACTGGCCCAGCGTGTAGCGCGCGACCACCATGTGGAAACTGTTGGAACCGATATCGACGGCAGCGAATTGATCGCCGTCCTGGAGGGGTGGGGTCACGGCGGGGGCTAAAGGCATCTGGGAAGTTTAGCGGGAACCGGACAGGCGCGGTGGTGCCAGATGGTCCATGCCACGTTTCCGTAGGAGCGGGCCTTGCCCGCGATGCTTTTCTCCACATCTGCACCAAAAGCGTCGCGGGCAGGGCCCGCTCCTACAGGATGGTCAGAGCTTGGAGAGCAGCGTGGCCTGCGCCGAATGCGGTTTCTCGCCTTCAGCCGGGGACAGCTTGCGGTATTCGCCTTCGGCGTCGAGTTCCCAGGCGTTGGTGTTGTCGTCCAGATAGTTCTGCAACGCTTCCTTGAATACGCGCGCGGCGAGGTCTTCGTCCAGGATGGGGAAGCAGGTCTCCACGCGGTGCAGCAGGTTGCGTTCCAGCCAGTCGGCGCTGGCGCAGTACAGTTCCGGATCGCCGTCGTTGCCGAACCAGTAGATGCGGCTGTGTTCCAGAAAGCGTCCGACTATCGAGCGCACACGGATGTTGTCCGATACGCCGGGCACGCCAGGCCGCAATGCGCAGGCGCCGCGCACTATCAGGTCGATCTTCACCCCAGCCTGCGAGGCCGTATACAGCGCGCGGATGATCTGCGGTTCGTTGATCGCGTTGATCTTGATGATGATGCGCGCCGGCTTGCCAGCACGCGCCAGCTTGGCTTCGCGGTCGATCTTCTTAAGCATGCCCGGGTGCAGGGTGAAGGGTGATTGCAGCATGCGCTTGAGCCTGGTCGAAGGCGCCAGGCCGGACAATTGCTGGAACAGCAGGTGCACGTCGTTGCCGATATCCGGATCGGCGGTGATCAGGCCCAGGTCGGTGTAGGCGCGCGCGGTGCCGCTGTGGTAGTTGCCGGTGCCCAGGTGCACGTAGCGACGCAGCTTGCGGCCCTCGCGGCGCACGATCAGCAGCATCTTGCCGTGGGTCTTGAAGCCGACCACGCCGTAGACGACCTGCACGCCGGCTTCCTGCAGGCGGTCGGCCACGCCCAGGTTGGCGTCTTCGTCGAAGCGCGCGCGCAGTTCGACCACCACGGTGACGTCCTTGCCGTTGCGTGCAGCCAGGATCAGCGCATCGACGATCTGCGAATCCTTGCCGGTGCGGTACAGGGTCTGCTTGATCGCCAGCACCTGCGGATCGGTGGCGGCCTGACGGATGAGTTCCAGGACCGGCGTGAAGGCATCGAAGGGGTGGTGCAGCAGCAGGTCGCCATCAGCGACGGTTTCGAAAATCGTGTCCTGGTCGCGCAGTGTGCGCGGAGTGAACGGTGGGTACTTGAGTTCCGGGTTCGCCACCAGATCGTAGACCTGGGTGACGCGGTTGAGGTTGACCGGGCCGTCGATCAGATAGACCGCGTTCTCGGGCAGGGCGAAATTCTGCAGCAGCGTGCGCACGATGGGCTTGGGGCAGTCCTTGGCGATTTCCAGGCGCACAGCAGGGTTGTAGCCGCGACCGACCAGCTCATCGCGCAAGGCCAGGGCGAGGTTCTCGACTTCGGCTTCGTCCACCACCAGTTCGGAATTGCGGGTCACCCGGAACTGATAGGCGCCCTTGACCTCCATGCCGGGGAACATCTCGTCGGCGAAAGCCGACAGCACCGATGACAACAGCACGAAATCGTTGGTACCGCCGGACACGCGCGTCGGCAGGTGGATGATGCGCGGCAGCGAGCGTGGCGCACGCACGATGGCCAGATGACCGGCGCGACCGAACGCGTCCTTGCCCTTCAGCACCACCACGATATTCAGCGACTTGTTGAGGATGCGCGGGAACGGATGCGACGGGTCCAGGCCTAGCGGCGAGAGCACCGGCATGATCTCGTCGCGGAAGTAGGCGCGCAGCCAGCGCGTCTGCCGAGCGTTCCAGGAGTCGCGGCCGAGGATGCGCACGCCGGCTTCGTTGAGCGAAGGACGGATGACTTCGTTCCAGCACTTGTACTGCGCATCGACCAGCTTGGCCGCCTGGTCGTGGATGTGGTTGAGGATGGTGGCCGGGCTCATGCCGTCGGCGGCGGCGGGCAGGCCGAAGTCCATGGCATGGCGGACGGTCGCGGCGCGGATTTCGAAGAATTCGTCGAGGTTGGTGCAGGAAATGCACAGGAAGCGCAGTCGCTCCAGCAATGGCACCTGTGGGTCCAGCGCCTGGGCGAGCACACGGAAATTGAAATCCAGTTGCGACAGTTCCCGGTTGAGATACAGCGACGGATCGCGCAGGGGATCGCCTTCGACGGGTGCGGCGATGACGGGCAGGGCAGGCAGGGTCATGCGGTCTGGTTCCGTGGCGGGTTGCGGCTGTGAGGAATGGCTTCGCGTGGATGCACGCGTTCCGGATTGAAATGGATCGAGAAGGTGCTGCCTTGGCCGACTTCGCTTTCAATCTCGAGGCGCGCCTGGTGCAGGTTGAGTACGTGTTTGACGATGGACAGTCCCAGGCCTGTACCGCCGCTTTCGCGCGAGCGGCTGGTGGAGACGCGATAGAAGCGTTCGGTAATGCGCGGCAGATGCGCTTGCGGAATGCCGTAACCGGTATCGCGCACCGCCAGCACCGCGCCATCGCCTTCGCGATAGAAGCGCAGGGTGATGGTGCCGCCAACCGGGGTGTAGCGCACCGCATTGCTGACCAGATTGGAGAAGGCGCTGTGCAGTTCCTTGTTGGAACCCCACAGATCGCAGCCGGCCTCGTCCTGCACCAGCAGCGTGTGCCGGTGCTGGCTGAGGGCTTCGGCTTCGCGCTTCAGTGTGGCCAGCATCGATGTCATAGCCACGCTCTCATCGGGCAGGCTGTCCTGGGCTTCCAGGCGCGACAGGGTCAATAGATCTTCCACCAGTTGCGTCATGCGCTGCGACTGCCGCTGCATCTCGGCCAGGATGGGCGCCCATTCGGGGAAGTCGGTCGGGTCCAGCATGTCCAGGTAACCGTGGATCACGGTCAGCGGCGTGCGCAATTCGTGCGACACGTTGGCGACGAAATCCTGGCGCACCTGTTCCAGCCGCAGCATCTTGCTGACATCGCGCGCCACCAGCAGCCAGTGTTCGTCCGAATAGGGAATCAGGCGCAGGTTCAGGCGCAGGTCCGGGTCCACGGGCGAAGCGGCATCGAGCATGGGTTCGGCATTGCGGCCCGCAGCCAGCCAGTGCGAAAGGGAAAGCGAATGCAGGCGTTCGCCAACCGCGGCACCCAGGTCGCTGTGCTGCAAGCCGAGCAAGGTGGTCGCGGCCTTGTTGAACCACTGCACGCGCTGCGTGTTGCGGTCCACCACCACGACCGCATCAGGCAAAGCCGCAGCAGCGGCGCGGTAGGCGCGCAGCATGTCCAGCAGGCGGCGCTTGCGCATGCGCATTTCCGACTGGCCGCGGTAGAGCAGGCGGTCGAGCTCGTTCCAGACGCCGTCGCCGCGCACCGGTTCCATGCGCTGCCGCGCGGTCAGGCGCAACAGCACCTTGCGCAGACGCCAGTAGTGCCAGGTCACCACGCCCAGCGCCGCAACAGTCAGCACGGGCCACACCTGTCCCACCGCCCAGCCCAGCAGCACCGCCGCTACCAGCACCGCGACCAGCTGTCCGAGCGTCTTGAACCAGGCGGAGCGAAGGTAAAGGGGCATCAGGTCGGAAATAGGGAAGAGGTAATAGGGAATAGTAAAGGCAGGAGATGACAGGCTTCTTCTATTCCCGATTCTTCCTTTCCCATTTCCGGCAGTTCACATCGCTGCCGAGAACCGGTAGCCGGAGCCGCGCACGGTCTGCACCATGTTCTCCACGCCATGCGGTTCCAGCGTCTTGCGCAGGCGGCGGATATGCACGTCCACGGTGCGTTCTTCCACGTACACGCTGCCACCCCAGACATGGTCCAGCAGCTGGGTGCGGCTGTAGACGCGCTCGGGGTGGGTCATGAAGAAGTGCAGCAGCCGGTATTCGGTGGGGCCGATGGGCACCGGCGTTTCGCCGGCGAACACCCGGTGCGCGGCGCCGTCGATGCGCAAGCCGCCCACCGCGATGCTGCCGTCCTCGTCGTCTTCGCGGGAACGGCGCATGACGGCTCGGATGCGGGCGAGCAGTTCGCGCGCCGAGAAGGGCTTGACCACGTAATCGTCCACGCCGGCTTCCAGGCCGCCGACGCGGTCGTTCTCTTCCCCGCGTGCGGTCAGCATGATGATCGGCACGTCGCGGGTCAGGGCGTCCTTGCGCCAGCGTCGGGCCAGTTCCAGGCCGCTGGTGCCGGGCAGCATCCAGTCCAGCAGGATCAGGTCGGGAACGCGGTCGGCGATGGCCGTCTGCGCCTCGCGCGCATCGCCGGCATGTACCGGTTCGAAGTCGCCCTTGCGCAGGGCGAAGGCGACCATGTCGCGGATCGCGGGCTCGTCGTCAACAATAAGGATGTGCTTTTGCATGGGAACCCGTATCCAGCCATTTACGGGATTACACGACAGTTTTGTGACACAAGCATGACATGCCGTCGGGTCAGTGAGCCGAATTGTGACCGGCAGCCTTCAGTGCCGCTGCAGCCAACGGACTGCGCTGACCGTCAGCGCCGGTCCATGTCCGGATCGCGGATGCCCTGGCGGCGCAGCTCCAGCACCTGCGGGGTGATGACGGCGATGCGCGCGTCGATCCGCGCCCGGGCGTAGTAATCCAGATCGTCGCGCTTCTTCAGGTTCTGCAGCTGGATCAAGGCCTGTTCGGGCCGGCCGTTGAGGAACGCGGCTTCGGCATAGGCTTCGCCGGCGCGCGCGGTGTCGCCGGCCAGCTCGTTGGCGCGTGCGAAATCCTTCTGGAATACCGGGTCGTCCGACGAAGTCCCCAGCATCGGTCGCAGGATTGCCTGCGCACGCTGGCCGGAGTCGCGTCCGCCTTGTTCGTTCAATACCTGCGCATAGCTAAGAGCGATGGCGCGGTTGTTGGGGGAATGGCGCAGCAGCCCGGCGAAGCGCTGGTTGGCGGCCTCAGCCTTGCCGGTACGCGACTCGGCCTGGCCCATGGCCAGGGCCAGCCACAGATTGTCCGGGTATTTGTCCAGCAACGGCTGGAGTTCGGCTACAGCAGCAGCCGGGCTGTTGCTGCGCATGCGCGCCAGGGCCAGGCCGTATTTCTGCGCATCGGTCAGTCCTTTGCCGCTGTTCTGGCGGATGCGCTCGTATTCGCCGATGGCCTGGGTCGGCGTATCGGCACTCAGCACGCGCAGTCTCTCCTTCGCCCAGTCGAATTGTCCGCTGCCGCCCTTGGAGAGGTTGTCGCCGACGGACAACAGCAGCGATCCGGGAATGAGCGGGTTCACCGTCCCCGTGGAGGCATAGTTGGGCGTACGCGGGATGCGTTCGGTCTGGGTGCCGCCCGGTGTGGTCGTGCTGACCGGGATGGTGGTTTCGCGGGTGATCTGTTCGGCGCGTTCGCGCGCTTCGCTGATGCGGGTGGTGGTGACCGGGTGCGTCTGCAGGTAGTCGGGGGTGCGTTCGCGATCGCCGCCGCGGTTGCCACGCATGGCTTGCGACATACGCTCGAAGAAGCCGGCCATGGCGCTCACGTCGTAGCCCGAACGCGAGAGGGTGCGGATGCCCACGCGGTCGGCTTCGGCCTCGTTGGAGCGCGTGTAGTCGATCTGCCGCTGCGCCATCAGTCCCATCGCGCTGGCGATGGCGGCCTGCGACGCATCGCCGCTGGACGTGCCGCCGGCGGCCTGGGCCAGCACGATGGCGCCCAGCATGCCCAGCAGGATCGGAATCTGGTCGCGTTGCGCGCGTTCCACCCCGCGCAACACGTGCTGCTGGGTGACGTGCGCGACTTCGTGGGCGATCACGGCCGCCACTTCGTCCTCGCGCTCGGCGGTCAGGATGAGCCCCGCGTTGACACCGATGTAGCCGCCCAGGGTGGCGAAGGCGTTGATCTGGCGGTCCTTCAGCAGGAAGAAGGTAAAGGCCTGTCGTGGCTGGTCGCTGTCGGCGCCCAGCCGGCCGCCCATGTCCTGCAGCCATTCCTGCAGTAGCGGATCTTCCAGCAGGTAATCGTAGTTGCGCAGTTCGCGCAGCATCATGCCGCCGTATTCGGCCTGGCGGGCGGGGGTCAGCAGTTCGCCGGCGGAAGATCCGATGTCGGGCAGATTGGAGTCCTGCGCAGAGGCCAAAGACGTGGCGACGGCCAGGGTGAGCGCTAGGGCGAGCAGGGAAGGGCGCAAGCGTGACTCCAATGGGGGCGGCTGATGAGAGCTGCCGAACAAGAAACCGTCAAAGCCGGCGCAGGATGACGTGTCGTGTCTTCGGACGGGTGAATAGGTGGTTAATCTTCAGCGTTCCAGTTCGCGGGCTGGTAACAGAAGGCCGTGCCACCATAGTCCACAGACCATATTCGTCGTCGAGAATTCCCGTGACCGCTTCTTCCACCGCCCCCGAAATCACCCTGTACACCTCCGCCATCTGCCCCTATTGCGTGGCTGCCAAGAACTTCCTCAAGAGCAAGGGCCAGACCTGGACCGAGGTGCGCATCGACCTGGATTTCGAGCAGCGCCAGGCCATGATCGCCCGGGCCAATCGCACCAGCGTGCCGCAGATCTTCATCGGCCAGACCCATGTGGGCGGCTACGACGACATGATCGCGCTGCACCGGGCCGGCAAACTCGAGCCCTTGCTGGCGGGCGGGGAAAGCGCCTGAGTGGCGCTGCGAAGCATCCTGTCGCAATCAGCGCATGGCCACCGCTGAGGCCGGCTTTGACCAAAGTCTTTAGGCCGGTGGTGCCGGGATCAGGCATAATTCGCCTTTAATTCTCGCGTTCGCACGGCATTGCGCCGGCGCTCGCCTCTGTTGGGAACCCCTACGCAATGACCCAGACGATTACCGTCATCCGCGGCGATGGCATTGGCCCGGAAATCATGGACGCCACCCTCCACGTGCTCGACGCCATGAAGGCCGGCCTGGCCTATGAAGAAGCCGACGCCGGTCTGGTCGCGCTGGAAAAGCACGGCGAACTGCTACCGCAGGCCACCATGGATTCGATCCGCAAGAACCGTATCGCGCTGAAGAGCCCGCTGACCACGCCGGTCGGCGAGGGCTTCAGCTCGATCAACGTCGAGCTGCGCAAGCGCTTCGACCTGTACGCCAACGTGCGTCCGGCCAAGTCCTTTCCCAACACCAAGTCGCGCTTCCCGACCGGTGTGGACCTGATCACGGTGCGCGAAAACACCGAAGGTGCCTACATCGGCGAAGGCCAGATGACCTCCGAAGACGGCATGACCGCCACGCTGACCCAGAAGGTCACGCGCGCCGGTTCCGACCGCATCGTGCGCTACGCCTTCGACCTGGCCCGCAAGACCGGGCGCAAGAAGGTCACGGTGGTGCACAAGGCCAATATCCTCAAGTCCACCTCGGGTCTGTTCCTCAAGGTTGCGCGCGAAGTGGCGGCTGAATATCCCGAAATCCTGTGCAACGAGATGATCGTCGACAACACCTGCATGCAGCTGGTGATGCGTCCGGAACAGTTCGACATCATCGTCACCACCAACCTGTTCGGCGACATCATCTCCGACCTGTGCGCCGGCCTGGTGGGCGGCCTGGGACTGGCGCCGGGTGCGAACATCGGCAAGGACGCGGCGATTTTCGAAGCCGTGCATGGTTCAGCGCCGGATATCGCCGGCAAGGGCATTGCCAACCCCTGCGCCTTGTTGCTGGGCGCAGCGCAGATGCTCGAGCACATCGGCCAGACCGAGAACGCCGAGCGCCTGCGCCACGCCATCGTGGCCACGCTGGAAGCCAAGGATTCGCTGACCCCGGACCTGGGCGGCGAAGGCAACACGATGTCCTTCGCCAAGGCCATCACCAGTCGTCTCTGATCCAGTCCGCCTTTGCGGCATGGAAAACGGGACGCTCAGCGTCCCGTTTTTTATTCCGGTTTCTCAAACAACGAAGGGGCGCATTGCGCCCCTTCGTCTTGTCTTGGGCGTACCAGGCTTAGCGCGAGTTGAGCTTCGACAGCAGGCGCAGGAACTCGATGTACAGCCAGACCAGCGTGACCATCAGGCCGAATCCGCCGTACCACTCCATGTACTTGGGCGCGCCCTGTTCCACGCCGCTTTCGATGAAGTCGAAGTCCAGCACCAGGTTCAAGGCCGCGATCACAATCACGAACAGGCTGAAGCCGATGCCGATCAGGCCCGATTCGTGGATCAGCGGGATGTTGATGTTGAACATGCCCAGGATGATGGTGGCCAGGTAGACCAGCGCGATGCCGCCAGTGGCTGCAACTACGCCGAGCTTGAAGTTCTCGGTCGCCTTGATCAGCCCGCTGCGGTAAGCGAACAGCAGCGCGAACAGCGTGCCCATGGTCAGCATCACCGCCTGCAGCACGATGCCGTTGTACATGTGGTTGTACATGGCCGAAATGGCACCCAGGAAGAAGCCTTCCACCAGTGCGTACAGCGGCGCGGTCACCGGCGCCCAGGTCTTCTTGAACGTGGTGATCAGGGCCAGCACGAAGCCGCCGATCAGGCCGCCCCACAGATACAGGCCGCCACCGCTTGCGCCTTCGGCAGTGAATTCGATCTGGTTCCAGGCGAAAGCGGCCGTCATGACCGCCAGCAACAGCAGGATGCCGGTCTTGTTGACCGTGCCGTTGATGGTCATCGCGCCGCCGTCGCGCGAGACCACCGCGCCGCTGCCCAGGTCCAGGAAAGTGGATTCTTTGAGTGCAGGATTGCCGCTACGGATCATCAGTTGCTCCTTCGGTTCGGACACGTGTCCACATGCGCCGAGGATATCGCATGACGATGTCCAGGGTATGCGGCGTGGTCGACATCGTTTGACAGCCGGGGCGCAGGTTCCGACAATACGCGGCCTTGTTGGCCTGCACGGCAATGCGGGACCCGAGTCGGGGTATAGCGCAGTCTGGTAGCGCATCTGGTTTGGGACCAGAGGGTCGGGGGTTCGAATCCCTCTACCCCGACCACTTCAGATGCAGGACAGTGATGCGTCTCCCGGCTGGATGCGACAATCCCGGACCGAGCGCCCGTAGCTCAACCGGATAGAGCACCGGCCTTCTAAGCCGGCGGTTACAGGTTCGAGTCCTGTCGGGCGCGCCACTGCGGTATGTTGTTAGTTGTTGAATATGGTGGATGTAGCTCAGTTGGTTAGAGCACCGGATTGTGATTCCGGGGGTCGCGGGTTCAAATCCCGTCTTCCACCCCATATCGAATAGTCGCCACGGGTTCCTGATTCCGTCGCGCCTTGTTACAATATCCAGATAGTTTCAGGGCTGTTAGCTCAGTTGGTAGAGCAGTTGACTCTTAATCAATAGGTCGAAGGTTCGAATCCTTCACAGCCCACCAAATTCAAAGCGTCCGGTCCGCCGGGCGCTTTTTTTGTGGCCGACCCGGTGCATGGATACAATGGGTGGCGGACCAGCGAAAGTGGCGGAATTGGTAGACGCACCAGATTTAGGTTCTGACGGGTAACCCCCGTGCGGGTTCGAGTCCCGCCTTTCGCACCGCATCCCGCCCAGCATTGAGCGGCAGAAGCAACCAAGCTCGCCGCAGCGCGTCCAGATGCCGGTTAACGGGCTGTTTTCGCCCAATCCGCTGGGTCGCCGCTCTGTCGCACGCGCCGGAGCGGATGTCCCGGCGCGAATATCCGGTCAAAAGTCGGCTTGCCGGCGTCGCAAGCCCGCTTCTTGGGCTTTTGCTGGCAGCCAGGCCCGTTATCGGCGAAACTACTGCGTTGCGTCGGTGCCTGCGTCAGTCCCGTGACTGCGCCACCCCAACCAGATCATCAACATCGTGCCACGGGCGTTTCCGTGGCCGCAGGAGTCAGTGGATATGCAAGTTTCGGTCGAATCGCTCGGCAACCTCGAGCGCCGCATGAGTTTCACCCTTCCGGCAGAGCGCCTGGACACCCATATCGGCGGCCGCCTCCGTGAGCTGGCCCGTACCGCGCGGATCAAGGGTTTCCGCCCGGGCAAGGTGCCGCAGAAGGTCATCGAGCAGCGTTATGGCCAGCAGGTCCGCAGCGAGGCCCTGAACGGCCTGTTGCGCGAGACCTTCGATTCGGCCGTGCGCGAGCAGTCCCTGCAACTGGCCGGCAGCCCGCGGCTGGAGCCGGCTGGCGCCAGTGAGCTGGAATGGGTTGCCACCTTTGAAGTCGTGCCGGATTTCGGCGATGTCGACATGTCCAAGCTCAAGGTCACCCGGCACACCGCCGAGGTCGCCGAGGCGGACATCGACCAGATGATCGAAAACCTGCGCCTGCAGCGCCGTACCTTCAAGGTGGTGCAGCGCGCCGCCCAGCAGGGCGACCGCGTGGCGCTGGAGACCTGGTCGCAGGCCGGCGACGAACGCCTGCCGGCCGAGGGCATCGAGAAGGGCGCCACCCTGATCGGTTCCGGGGTCATGTACAGCGATATCGAGAATGCGCTGGTGGGCATGTCCAAGGGCGACGAAAAGGACCTCACGGTCAATTTCCCCGCCGACTGGCGCGTGCAGCAGCTCGCCGGCCGTCAGGTCCAGGTCTATCTGAAGGTCACCGACGTTTCCGAATCGGTGATGCCTGAAGTGGACAAGGAATTCGTCAAGAGTTTTGGCGTGAAGGGCGGGGACCTGGAACAGTTCCGTTCCGACATCCGTACCAACCTGGAGCGTGAACTCAAGGGTGCCCTGATGACCCGCCTTCGTCGTGAGGTCGGCGACCAGCTGATCGCCGCCTATTCGCACGTCGAGATGCCGCCGCGTCTGGTCGAGAACGAAGCGCGAGCCCTGGTCCAGCAGACCGTGGAGCAGGCCCAGCGCAATGGCCAGCAGGTACAGGTACCGGCTGACGCCCACGAAGGCTTCAAGGACGCGGCCCGCAAGCGCGTGCTGGTCGGCCTGCTGGTCGGCGAGGTCGCCCGCAGCAACCAGCTGCGTCTGGATCCGAAGCGTCTGAACGAGACACTGCGTCTGATCGCTTCGACCTACGAAGAGCCCGAGCAGGTCATTGAGTTGTACCGCAACGATCCCCAGTTGATGAGTGGACTGCAGAACCGCGTGATGGAAGAGCAGGTGATCGACTGGATCGCCGAGCGCGCGCAGCACACAGAGCAGGCGCTTTCCTTCCAGGAAGCGATCCGCCAGTAAGCGACAACCCGTGCCCGGACCCTTGGTCCGGGCGTTCCCACCCTCAACCAGGTTGAAACCCCACATGAGCCTCATCCAGCCCCAAGCACTGAACCTGGTCCCGATGGTGGTCGAACAGACCAGCCGCGGCGAACGGGCCTATGACATCTACTCGCGCCTGCTCAAGGAGCGGACCATCTTCCTGGTCGGCGGCGTGGACGACCATGTCTCCAACGTGATCGTCGCCCAGATGCTGTTCCTGGAAGCCGAGAATCCCGAAAAAGACATCAACTTCTACATCAACTCGCCGGGTGGCGTGGTCACCGCGGGCATGGCGATCTACGACACCATGCAGTACATCAAGCCTGACGTGAGCACCTATTGCATCGGCCAGGCCTGCAGCATGGGCGCGCTGTTGCTATCCGCCGGCGCACCGGGCAAGCGTTATGCGCTGCCCAATTCGCGGGTGATGATCCACCAGCCCTCGGGCGGCTCACAGGGCCAGGCCACCGATATCGATATCCAGGCACGTGAAATCCTGGCCATGCGCCAGCGCCTGAACGAGATCATGGCCCGCCACACCGGCCAGTCCCTGGAGACCATCGCCCGCGATACTGAACGCGACAATTTCAAGAGCGCGGCAGACGCCAAGGCCTACGGCCTGGTGGACCAGGTGCTGGAACGCCGCCCGGAAGATTCCATCCAGGCCGGCTGATCCACCCTGCAGGCCCCGAAATACAACGTGTACAGCCCTTTCCAGCTGGTGCCCACATCGGCCGGCTGGAACTGCTATTCTCAAACCGAACACCCGCTCGACGGGTCGGGTGACTGGACAAGCGAAGCATGAGCGAAGACCGGCAAAGCCGTTCCGGCGACAGCAACAAGATCCTCTACTGTTCGTTCTGCGGAAAAAGCCAGCACGAAGTCCGCAAGCTGATCGCGGGCCCGAGCGTGTTCATCTGCGATGAATGCGTGGAGCTGTGCAACGACATCATCCGCGAGGAACTCGAGGAAAAGGCCCAGTCCGCGCGCAGCAGTCTGCCCAAGCCGCGCGAGATCCTGGAAGTCCTGGACCAGTACGTGATCGGTCAGCAGCGCGCCAAGCGCACGCTCGCCGTGGCGGTCTACAACCATTACAAGCGCATCGAGAGCCGCAGCAAGAACGACGAGGTCGAGCTGGCCAAGTCGAACATCCTGCTCGCCGGTCCGACCGGTTCGGGCAAGACCCTGCTGGCCGAGACCCTGGCCAGGCTGCTCAATGTGCCGTTCACCATTGCCGACGCCACCACGCTGACCGAAGCCGGTTACGTGGGCGAGGATGTGGAAAACATCATCCAGAAACTGCTGCAGAAGTGCGACTACGACGTCGACAAGGCGCAGCAGGGCATCGTCTACATCGACGAAATCGACAAGATATCGCGCAAGAGCGAGAACCCGTCGATCACCCGCGACGTGTCCGGCGAAGGCGTGCAGCAGGCGCTGCTGAAACTGATCGAAGGCACCGTGGCCAGCGTGCCGCCGCAGGGCGGGCGCAAGCATCCGCAGCAGGAATTCCTGCAGGTGGACACCAAGAACATCCTGTTTATCTGCGGTGGCGCATTCGCCGGCCTGGACAAGATCATCCAGCAGCGCTCGACCGAAGCCAGCGGCATCGGTTTCGGTTCCAAGATCAAGAGTTCCGAGCGCAAGGTCGAGATGGGCAAGGTGCTGTCGGAGGTCGAGCCGGAAGATCTGATCAAGTTCGGCCTGATTCCGGAGTTCGTTGGGCGCCTGCCGGTTGTGGCAACGCTGGAAGAACTCGACGAACCAGCGCTGATCAAGATCCTGACCGAGCCCAAGAACGCCATCACCAAGCAGTTCAAGAAGCTGTTCGATATGGAAGGCGTGGAACTGGAGTTCCGTCCCGATGCATTGTCGGCCATCGCCCGCAAGGCGCTGAAGCGCAAGACCGGCGCGCGCGGCCTGCGCACCATCGTCGAGTCGGTGTTGCTGGACACCATGTACGACCTTCCCTCGCTGGAAAACGTCGGCAAGGTGGTGGTGGACGAATCGGTCATCGAGCACAAATCCGAGCCGTACCTGATCTACCAGAACACTCCGCCACAGCCGAAGGTCGCTTCGGCCGAGTAAAGCCCACAAGCCGTTGAACACCAACGGCTTTTTGCTTTCCACTTGCATCCCTTCGCGGATGGCCCCATAACGGGGTCATGGTGCATTGCACCGCCTTGTCCGCACTCTGCTGGAGCCCCGATGGCACGTTCCGATTCCCACCTCCTCGACCTGCCCGTACTGCCTCTGCGCGATGTCGTGGTTTTCCCGCACATGGTCATTCCCCTGTTCGTCGGCCGCGACAAATCCATGCGCGCGCTGGAACAGGCCATGGAGGCGGACAAGCGCATCCTGCTGCTGGCGCAGAAATCCGCCGAAACCGACGATCCGGCCGCAGCCGACATGTATTCCATCGGCACGCTGGCGCAGGTATTGCAGCTGCTGAAATTGCCGGACGGCACGATAAAGGTGCTGGTGGAGGGCACCGCGCGCGTCAACGTCACCGAAGTCAGCGAGCGCGACGGTTCGCTGTACGGGCGTGGCGAGGAAATCGATTCCAGCGATCTGCGCGAAGGCCGTGAAGTCGAGGCCGTCGCGCGTTCGCTGATGAGCCTGTTCGAGCAATACGTGAAGACCAACCGCAAACTGCCGCCGGAACTGCTGCAGACGCTGGCCGGCATCGACGAGCCCAGCCGCCTGGCCGACACCATCGCCGCGCATCTGGGCGTGCGTCTGGCCGACAAGCAGCGTTTGCTGGAAACCATCGAGGTCGGTGATCGCCTGGAATTGCTGGTCGGTTTCGTCGATGGCGAGATCGATGTGCAGCAACTGGAAAAGCGCATCCGCGGCCGGGTGAAGTCGCAGATGGAAAAGAGTCAGCGCGAGTACTACCTCAACGAACAGATGAAGGCGATCCAGAAGGAACTGGGCGAACTGGACGACGCGCCAAACGAACTGGAAGACCTAGCGCGCAAGGTCGCCGAAGCCGGCATGCCCAAGCCAGTAGAAGCCAAGGCCAAGGCCGAGCTCAACAAGCTTAAGCAGATGTCGCCGATGTCGGCCGAAGCCGCCGTGGTGCGCAACTATCTGGACTGGCTGCTGGGTGTGCCGTGGAAGAAGCGCACCAAGGTGCGCAAGGACCTGAAAGTGGCCCAGGACACGCTGGACGCCGATCACTATGGTTTGGACAAAGTAAAGGAACGCATCCTCGAATATCTTGCCGTGCAATCGCGCGTCACCAAGATGAAGGGGGCGATTCTGTGCCTGGTCGGGCCGCCCGGCGTGGGCAAGACTTCGCTTGGCCAGTCCATCGCCAAGGCGACCAATCGCAAGTTCGTGCGCATGTCGCTGGGTGGTGTGCGCGATGAGGCAGAGATTCGCGGCCATCGCCGGACGTACGTAGGTTCGATGCCTGGCCGCATCGTGCAGAACCTCAACAAGACCGGCACCAAGAACCCGCTGTTCCTGCTGGATGAAATTGACAAGATGTCGATGGATTTCCGTGGCGATCCGTCGTCCGCGTTGCTGGAAGTGTTGGACCCCGAGCAGAACAATACCTTCAACGATCATTATCTCGAGGTTGATCTTGACCTGTCCGAAGTGATGTTTGTGGCGACCTCCAACACGTTGAACATTCCCGGCCCGTTGTTGGACCGCATGGAAGTCATCCGTATCCCGGGCTACACAGAGGAAGAAAAACTCAATATCGCCGAACGCTATCTGGTTCCCAAGCAGTTGAAGGCCAATGGCCTGAAGCCGGAAGAGCTGAAGATCGCCGAGAATGCGATCCGCGACATCGTGCGTTACTACACGCGTGAATCCGGGGTCCGCAATCTGGAGCGTGAGATCGCCAAGATCTGCCGCAAGGTGGTGAAGGAGATTGCTTTGGCAGGTCCGAAGCCGGCAAAGAAGAAAGCTGCCGCGATCAGCGTCACCTCCAAGAATCTGGAGAAATACGAGGGCGTGCGCCGCTTCGATTACGGGCGTGCGGAAGAGCAGAACGAGATTGGTCTGGTGACCGGATTGGCTTGGACGGAAGTCGGCGGCGATCTGTTGCAGATCGAAGTCTCGCTGGTGCCTGGCAAGGGCGGCATGACGCTCACCGGACAGTTGGGAGACGTCATGAAAGAGTCGGCATCGGCCGCGCTGTCGGTGGTGCGTTCGCGTGCCGAAAGCCTGGGCATCGACACCGATTTCCTGTCCAAGCAGGACGTGCATCTGCACGTGCCCGATGGCGCGACGCCGAAGGACGGCCCCAGTGCCGGCATCGCCATGGCGACCGCGCTGGTGTCCACGCTGACCAAGAATCCGGTGCGGGCCAATGTCGCCATGACCGGCGAAATCACCCTGCGCGGACGCGTCTCGGCAATTGGTGGCCTGAAAGAAAAACTCCTGGCTGCGATCCGTGGCGGCATCACGACGGTCATCATTCCCGAAGAGAACCGCAAGGATCTGGCAGACATTCCCGACAACGTAACCAAGGGCATGAAGATCGTGCCGGTACGCTGGATCGACGAGGTGCTCGACCTGGCGCTGGAGCGGCCGCTCACGCCGGCTGCGTCCGGTGGCGGCGAAAAATTGCCGGTGCGGGGTTCCGAAAAGACGCCCGCGCAACCTGACGTCAAGCACTGAATCGGTGACTAACGCAACCGTAAAACCCCGTGAAACCCGCGCCATTGTTGGGTTTTCGCCTTGCGTGGGTTTTCCGCCACTGGTATAAATGGCGGACCCGCGAACGCCTGATTGCACGATGCGCTTCACGGCACCTTCGATTGGATCACCCCGGACTGTGGGTCCTGGTAAATCCGATTACTTATTCCGCGGTCATGCCGCAAAGGGAGTTATTACATGAACAAAACTGAATTGATCGACCACGTCGCCGAGTCCGCTGACCTGAGCAAGGCCGATGCGGCCCGCGCTGTGGACGCCGTGATCTCTTCCGTTACCAAGGCGCTCAAGAAGGGCGACAGCGTGACGGTGGTTGGCTTTGGCACGTTCCAGGTTCGCGAGCGCGCTGCCCGCACCGGCCGCAACCCCAAGACCGGCGACACCATCAATATCGCCGCTTCGAAAAATCCTGCATTCAAGGCTGGTAAGGCCCTGAAGGATGCCGTAAACTAATCTGCTCGCCGCCGATGCTTCGGTATCGGCATAGCACTCGGGTGCTTAGCTCAGCGGTAGAGCGTCTCCCTTACACGGAGAGGGTCGGGGGTTCGAAACCCTCAGCACCCACCACCTCTGGGTGGATACATAGACAACCGGCTAGCCGGGAGTCGCAAGGTTCTTCAAAGCGGAGTGGTAGTTCAGTCGGTTAGAATGCTGGCCTGTCACGCCGGAGGTCGCGGGTTCGAGTCCCGTCCACTCCGCCATATTTGAAACAGGGAGGCGCCGAAAGGCGCCTTTTCTGTTTTTCGGCCTGATGTGGTTCAGATACACGTGCCATTCGTGGGTCTGTGGCGTTAACAGGCCCTGCCAAGCGCGCTAAACTGCGCCGTTACGAAATCAGGCCATACGCTCCGATGCTGCAGAAACTCCGCGACAAGACTACTGGCTGGATCGCCACCGCCGTGCTCGGCCTGTTGATCATTCCCTTCGCATTCGTGGGCGTGAACGAATACGCCACCGGCGGTACCGACGATGCCGTGGCCAAGGTCGAGGCGCCGCCTACCTGGTGGGAATCCGCACCGCACTGGTGGCCGGTGACCATGTTCTGGCAACACGAAGAAGTCACCCAGGAAGAATTCCGCGCCGAGTTCGAGCGCGCAAGGCAGCAACAGCGCCAGACAATGGGCGAAAACTTCGATCCGCGCGAATTCGAAACCCGCGAGAACAAGCTGCTGGTGCTGGACCAGTTGATCGACCGCAAGGTCATGCAGCTCAGCGCCAAGCGCGCGGGCATTGCGGTCAGCAACGACGCCGTGCGCCAGTCGATAGCCAATGAACCCGCATTCCAGGTCGACGGCAAGTTCGATGCGGCGCGTTATTCGACCCTGCTGTCTACGCAGGTGCCGGCGCTGACGCCGGTGCAGTTCGAGCAGCAGGAGCGCGACCGGCTGCAGCTGGCGCTCATTCCGCAGGGCATCGGTGAGTCGGAATTCGTCACGACCAAGGAAATGGATCGCCTGATCAAGCTGCTGGGCGAAACCCGCGACGTCACCATTGCTGCACTGAAGGCGCCAGTGGCCAATGCAGATACTGCGGCAGTGACCGATGCGCAGATCAAGGCCTGGTACGACAGTCATGCCGTCGACTACAGGCAGGGCGAGTCGGTCACGCTGGAATACATCGACGTCGATGGCAATGCGCTGGCGGTGACATCCGCACCGGCCGACGAAGCGGCGCTGCGCAAGCGCTACGAGCAGGAAAAATCCCGCTTCATGAGCGGCGAACAACGCCTGGCCTCGCACATCCTGATTACCGTTGACCCGGGTGCCGATGCGGCGGCACAGAAGGCAGCCGAACAGAAGATCGCAGCGCTGGCTGCGCAGGCGCGTCAGCCGGGCGCCGACTTCGCCGCGTTGGCCAAGGCCAATTCGCAGGATCCCGGTTCCAAGGACAGCGGTGGCGATCTGGGCTGGGTGGACCGCGGGGTCATGGTCAAGCCGTTCGACGACGCGTTGTTCGCGATGAAGGAAGGCGAGATCACGGGCCCGGTCAAGACTGATTTCGGCTATCACGTGCTGCAGTTGCGCCAGATCAAGCCGGGGCAGGGCAAGTCCTTCGAGGAAGTGCGTGACGTCCTGGCGCGCGAAGAGGCCGAGGCTGGTGGCGAGCGCGCGTACAGCGATCTGGCTGGACGTGTGGTCAATGAGGTTCTGAAGAATCCGACTTCGCTCGGCCCGGCCGCCAAAAGCGTCGGCCTGCCGGTGCAGCGCATCGGTCCGTTCTCGCGGGCCACCGCGTCTGGCATCGCCGCCAATCCGGCGGTCTTGCGTGCGGCGTTCTCCGATGCGCTGGTGCAGGACGGCACGGTGAGCGATCCGATCGAGATTGCTCCCCGGCATTCGGTGTTCATCCGCGTCGTCCAGCACACGCCCGAACAGGCGCAGCCGCTGGCGCAGGTGCGCGATGCCGTCATCGCCGCGATCCGCGCCGACCGCCAGGCCAAGCTGGCCGAAGCGGCAGCGGACGCAATACTGGCGCGTATAGCCAAGGGCGAGACCTTGCAGGCCATCGCAGCCGCTGACAAATTGCAGAGCGGCGAATTGCCGGGTGTGCCGCGTGGCGCGCCAATGCCTTCGCCGGAAATCAATGCGGCCATATTCGCCACCCAGCGTCCTGCCGCCGGCAAAGTAGCGGCTGGCAAAGCCAGGATGGAAGACGGCAATTACGCGGTGTTCGTGGTCAACAAGGTCAACGAAGGCGACCTGGCCAAGATCACGCCGGAACAGCGCATCCAGTTGCAGCAGCAGATCGTGCAGATGGATGGCGCTGGCGACGTGCAGGCGTATGTCAGCACGCTGCGCAAGCAGTACAAGATCACCCGTCGCGAAGACAGGCTCTGAAGCTCTCGACATCGATCATGAAAAGCCCGGCATCGCCGGGCTTTTTTTATTCCGCGTCATTGAGCCTGGGCTGGTCGGCCCCCTTACCAAGTACGGGGCAGGCTCTACGTGCTGAGGCAAGCAATTCCGCAAGGTTGTACATCAGGTTCGTCGGGGGCGTAGCCCCGACCTACGCAAAAAGCCCGGCATTGCCGGGCTCTTTTCATTGCATCTGGGGGCGTTACTCCCCGTCGCCGATTCCGGTCATGCCCAGGATGTTGTAACCCGCATCCACGTAGGTCACTTCGCCAGTGACGCCGGCCGCCAGATCCGAACACAGGAATGCGCCTACGTTGCCTACGTCCTCGATGGTGACGGTGCGGCGCAGCGGCGAATAGGCTTCCACGTGGCCCAGGATGTTGCGGAACCCGCCGATGCCGGCGGCCGCCAAGGTCTTGATCGGGCCCGCCGAGATCGCGTTGACGCGAATTCCTTCCGGACCCAGATTCAGCGCCAGATAGCGCACGGTCGCTTCCAGGCTGGCCTTTGCCACGCCCATGACGTTGTAATTCTGCAGGGCGCGTTCGGCGCCCAGATAGCTGAGTGTCAGGATCGCGCCGTGGCGTCCCTGCATGGCCGGACGCGCCGCTTTGGCGAGAGCGGCCAGCGAATAAGCCGAGATATCGTGCGACAGCGCGAAGTTCTCGCGGGTCAGTCCGTCCAGGAAGCCGCCGGTGATCGCTTCGCGCGGCGCGAAGGCGATGGCATGCACCAGGATGTCGAACCCGTCCCAGTGCTGGCCCAGTTGCTGGAAACAGGCTTCGATCTGCGCGTCGTCAGCCACGTCGAGCGGCAGCACGATGCTGCTTCCGTATTCGGCGGCGGCTTTCTCCACGCGCGATTTCAGACGGTCGTTCTGATAGGTGAAGGCAAGCTCCGCGCCTTCGCGATGCATGGCCTCGGCGATGCCCGTAGCGATGGACCGCTCGCTGGCGATGCCGGTGATAAGTGCGCGCTTGCCTTGCAGGAAACCCATGTAATTTCTCACTGTCTTGAGTAATGGCTCCATTTTGCCATTAATCGTCCGCAGACTTGGCGTGGCGCGGACCGGTCTATTTTTCGCTGGTGTCCGCTTCCAGCTTCAGCACCATTCCCGGTGTGAGCACCGACCTGCTGGACAGCCCGTTGCGGGAAAGCAGTTGCTGCGGCTGCATGCCGTAGCGACGGGAAATGGTCCAGGCCGATTCGCCGCGGCGAACGGTATGCGAAAGCGCCGAATTCGCTGGCGATGTCGCGGGCGCGGCCGCCAACACCTGGTTCGCGGCGGTCTGGTTTTGGCCGGGCGCACTGGTCGCCCCGGGTTGCTCGCTGATCTGCGCCGACTGCATGCCTGGCTGGCCGGAGACTGGTGCCAGCACGCGCAAGGGTTTGCCGCCACGGGCCAGGCCAGCGGCCAGCGCGGGATTCAGGCGGCGCAGCAGGGCGGCGTCGTAGCCCTGGCTTCGCGCGTACGCGTCCAGGCTCTTGGCATTGTCAGGCAAAGTCTGTGCGGTAAGCCGTGGCACCGGGCGGTCCAGCAGGCGCATCCACTCTTCGCGGTCGTCTGCCTGCTGGAAAATGCAGGCCAGCGCGTGCAGCTTCTCCACATAGGCATAGGTGACCCCGGACAGTCCTGGCAAGGCTGCGGGCTTGGCGTTCTGGGCATTCATGCCGCCGCGACGCATCGCCTGCAGAATCCGGTATTCGCCAGCGTTGTACGCCATCACCGCCAGCCGCCAGTCGCCGCCGAACATGCCATGCAGGGTTTTCAGGTAGCGCACCGCCGCCTGGGTGGAATCGACCGGCGACAGGCGGCCATCGTAGCCGCTGCGCATCGCCACGCCATGATTCCGGGCGGTGATGCCAATGAACTGCCACAAGCCGGCAGGCCCGCTGGGGCTGCGCGCGCCGGGCTTGTAGCCGCTTTCCACGAAGGGGATCAGTGCGAACTCGGTCGGCAGATCGGCCTGGCGCAGCGCCTCGACCACGTAGCCGAACAAAGGAAGCAGATCGTCGCTCGATTTCGCCAGCTGGCCCGGCGCGTGACCGAAGTGTTTCTTCCACCGTACGCTGGTGGCGGCTGCATCGCAGCTGGGGTCGGCCAGGCCAGCGCGGAACTCCTCATAGATCTGGCGGCCGTTTCGTTGCTCGGGGCTCGTGCCCGGCACTGATTCGATCACTATCGGCGGCTCTGCCGCAGCCGTTTTGGCCACTGCTCCCGCCAGGGAGCCAGCACCGGTCTGCGGTGAAATCTGCGGCTGGGCGGCCACCGACAAGCCCGTCCACATCCCAAACAGCGCGCACAGCAACCGCGCCTTGCCGCAGCGGGTGCGCCTCATGCGGTGAAGCCGTCCTTCCAGCGCCGCAATTCGGTGAAGGTCTCCACCCGGTCGGCCGGTTCCCGTCCCAGGCGCCGCATCACTGCTGCCCGAACCGCGGGGGCGTCAACCCGCAGAAAAGGATTGGTGGCCAGTTCGGTGGCCAGGCTCGATGGCAGGGTGGGGCGTCCGGCGTGGCGCATGGCTTGGGCTTCCTCGGTGCGGCGACGCAGGGCGTCGTTGGCGGGGTCCACGGCCCGGGCGAAGGCGGCGTTGGCCAGAGTGTACTCGTGGCCGCAGCACACGGCCGAGTCGCCCGGCAGGGCCGCCAGGCGGTCCAGAGACGCCAGCATCTGCACCGGCGTGCCTTCGAACATCCGGCCGCAGCCCATGCTGAACAGGGTATCCCCGCAGAACAGATGTCCCTCGGCCCCATGGAACGCCACATGGCTGCGTGTATGCCCCGGCACGGCCAGTACGTCGAAGTCCCAGCCGTTCAGCCGGAAGCGATCGCCATCGCCCACTCGGTGGGTTGCCTGCGGTATGCGTTCGTCCACAGGCGCGTAGACCGGCAAGGTTGGCCAGCGCTGGCGCAGTGCCGGCAGGCCGCCGGCGTGATCCGGGTGGTGGTGGGTGACCAGAATCCCGGCCGGCCACATGCCCAGCTCGCAGGCTGCCATGACGGGGGCCGCGTCGCCTGGATCGACGATGACGGCGTTGCCGTCGTCGTCGACCAGCGCCCAGATGTAGTTGTCTTCAAAGGCGGGCAGGGCGGTCAGGCGCATTGGTCACCGGCGGGCGGAAAGAGGTTGGATGGGGAAAGCGACGGTCAGGGTCATGGACCGTCCTCTACAATTCCGAACATGCCTGTCCTCCAGATCAGCCGTCAACCCGATCCCCTGGCCTGGTTCGACACGTTACGCGGCCAACCCCTGCTGGGCGCCGAACAGGAAACGATCCGCCACGCCCTGATCGCACGCCCCGCCCAGCAGCCCTGGTTGTGGCTGGCGCCGCTGGCCCCAAGCAACAGCACTGACACCGACCTGCCGCCGCGCAGCCTGCGGCTGCACCCCTGGGGCGAGCGCTATGCCGGCACCCTCCAATGCGGCCTGCCGCTGCCCTTGCCTGATGAATCGATAGGCAATGTGATCCTGCAGCATGTCCTGGACGATGGCCGCGGAGGGCTGCTGGAAGAGTGCGAACGGGTGCTGGAGCCGGGCGGACGCCTGTGGTTGTTCACCCTCAATGGCTGGAGCCCTTATCGCGCGCGGCAGCGTCGCAGCGGGCTGATCGCGGGCGACGCAACCGCCTGGCGCCTGCGCCTGCAGGCCCTTGGACTGCATCCTTGCGGCCAAGAGTTGAGCTATCTGGGCCCCGTCTGGCGGCCATTGGGCGCGCAGGCCACCCGCGCGCCGGAGCGCCTGCGGGCCGCTTGTGTACTCGAAGTCGAGAAGCGCACCGCCGCCCTGATTCCCCCCGCACCGGTCAAACGCCAGTGGCAGCCCGGTGCGGCTCCTGCATGAAACAACCCGCTATCCAAGGACAGACTGAAACGATGAAAGAAGTGGAAATACACACCGACGGCTCATGCCTGGGCAATCCCGGCCCCGGCGGCTGGGCCGCCGTGCTGCGCTACCAGGGCCGTGAACGCGAACTGGCGGGTGGCGAAGCGCTGACCACCAACAACCGCATGGAGCTGATGGCGGCCATCATGGCCCTGGAAGCGCTCAGCGAGCCCTGCCGCATCACCCTGCAGACCGACTCCCAGTACGTGCGCCAGGGCATCACCGAATGGATGACGAACTGGGTGCGCCGCAACTGGAAGACTTCCGGGGGCGACCCGGTCAAGAACCGCGATCTGTGGGAGCGCCTGCATGCCGCCACCCAGCGCCACACCATCGAGTGGCGCTGGGTGAAGGGCCACTCCGGCGATCCGGACAACGAACGCGTCGACCTGCTTGCGCGCGAAGCGGCCGAACGCCATCGCGAACTCCGGCCTGTAGGCTGATCCGGTGACTACGCCCATCCTGGAAACCCAGCGCCTGTCCTTGTACGAGCTGTCCGCCGAAGTGGACGACGATGCGGCTTTCGTCTTCCGCCTGCTCAACGAGCCAAGCTTCCTCAAGAACATCGGCGACCGTGGCGTCCACAGTCTGCAGGACGCATACGCCTACCTGCGCCAGGGCCCCATGGCGAGTTATCTGGCCAATGGCTTCGGCCTATACCGCGTGCAGGTGAAGGCGACGGGAGAAACCGCAGGCATGTGCGGCCTGGTCAAGCGCGCCACGCTGCAGGATCCGGATCTGGGCTATGCGCTGCTGCCGGAATTCTGCGGTCGCGGCTATGCAGTGGAAGCGGCCACCGCCGTGCTGGCGGACGCGCGCGCGCGGCTGCGTCTGGGCCGTATCGTCGCCATTACCGATCCGCGCAACGCCGCCTCGATCGGCGTACTGGAAAAGACCGGTTTCGCCTTCGAAAAAATGGTGCGGCTAACACCGGACGCCATCGAGCTCAAGCTGTTCGTGTCCACGTCTGACGGTTAAGCTGACCCCATGCGTCAGATCATCCTGGATACCGAAACCACCGGCCTCGAGTGGAAGAAAGGCAACCGCGTCGTCGAGATCGGCTGCGTCGAGCTGGTCGAACGCCGGCCCACCGGCAACACCTATCACCAGTACATCAATCCGCAGCGCGAGTTCGAGCAGGGCGCGGCTGAGGTCACCGGACTCAGTCTGGAATTCCTGGCCGACAAGCCCCTGTTCGCGGATATAGCCGACGATTTTCTTGCCTTCATCGATGGTGCGGAACTGATCATCCACAACGCCGCCTTCGACGTCGGCTTCCTGGATTACGAACTCTCGCTGCTGGGCGAACGCTACGGCCGCCTGCACGACCGCGTGCAGGTCGAGGATTCGCTGCTGATGGCCCGGCAGCAGTTCCCGGGGCAGCGCAATTCACTCGACGCACTGTGCAAACGCTTGGGCGTGAACAACGCGCATCGCCAACTGCACGGCGCGCTGCTGGATGCCCAGTTGCTGTGCGAGGTCTACCTGCACCTGACTGCAGGCCAGAGCGAGATCGGTTTTGGCGGCGATGAACCCTCACAGCAATCCACGTCCGCGCCCATCTTCGCCACCCCGGCCGAAGGCACGCGCCCGCGCGTGCTGATCAGCGAAATCGAACTACTGGCCCACGAAGCCAAGCTCGCGGTGCTGCGCAAGAAATCCGGCGACAAATGCCTGTGGGATCTGGCGCCCGTGTAGGAGCTGCGTAAGCTGCGACCGCAACAGTCAGACCTGCGATAAACCAACGTGGCCCGATAATCCGTGGTCGCAGCTTACGCAGCTCCTACACGATGCAGGATCAGTGGCAGCGCACCAGGATGGCGGTGACGTTGTCCGATCCGCCACCGTCCAGCGCCGCGGCGATCAGCGTATCCACGCATTCCTGCGCGCTGCAGTCGTCGTGGCGCAAGGTGCTGGCGATGCCCTTATCGTCCACTTCCTCGGTCAGCCCGTCGCTGCACAGCAGCAGCTGCATGCCCGGCTTCAGTTCCCCGGTCATGGTTTCCACGTTGAGATGGTTGGGGTCGGTCACGCCCAGCGCCTGGGTCACCACGTTGCGGTGCGGGTGCGAGCGCGCCTGTTCGTTGGTCAGCGCGCCCTGCGCAATCAGTTCCTGCACATAGCTGTGGTCCTGGCTCAGCTGGGCCAGGTTGCCGTCGCGCCACAGGTAGGCGCGGCTGTCGCCGACCCAGGCCACCTCGAAACGATTGCCATGCACACGCACGGCCACCACCGTCGTGCCCATCGGCAAGGTGTCGTTGCGGCGCTTGGAGGTGCGGATGATCTCCTCGTCGGCGATGCGGATGGCCTGCGTCAGCGGCGTGCCGTCGCGGATCTCGCGCACGATGGTCTCGCGCGCCAGCGCGCTGGCCACCTCGCCACAGGCGTGCCCGCCCATGCCGTCGGCCACCAGCCAGAGCCCAAGCTCGCTGTCACCGTAATAGGTGTCCTCGTTCAAGTCGCGGCGCAAGCCCACGTGGGTCAGGTGTCCGAATTCGATCATGTTGCCCTGTAGATGGTGAATCCGAGTATCCCTTTCGGCCTTTAACGGCATGATCGGCTGGAAGCGGACATCGCTCAAGGTTTGCGCCGAATACGGCCCTGCCGGGGTTCAGCGATAACGCTGAACGGTCCGGCCCCCGAGCGCCGCGCTTGTCCCCAAGCAGCGCGGCCCGTATCATTCACGCCCCCGGCCCGTGCGGCGGGGCGACCGGAGAGGTGGCAGAGTGGTCGAATGTACCTGACTCGAAATCAGGCAAGGGTTTATAGCCCTTCGAGGGTTCGAATCCCTCCCTCTCCGCCATGAATACCAAAGGGGTCCCGCTATCGGCGCGGCCCCTTTTTGTTGCGTGAGTTTCAGGGCGTTCTCATAGGTCGCCAAATAGGTCGCTGGCAAGTTCGTCCTGATCATGTCTTGTGCTGTGGCGAGTCTGAATCGTGTCTCATGCTCCCGATACGCAAGAACAAAAAAGGCGCCGTCATCCCAGCGAATGCTGGGATCCATTTTGACGTGGCCTTTTTGCCCTTGGATTCGAGATGACGTGGTCGTTGAGGCGAGATCAAGCTGGATCCCAGCGTTCGCTGGGATGACGGCTCGAACATTTTTTGGATGTCAGCGGGGTAGCCGGATTGGATATGCCCTAGACAATCCGCGAACGCGGCTCCGCTACAATTCCCCATTCCTGCAACGAGACCCACGCCATGTCCGAGATCCAAGCCCCCGTGTCCTTCGGCGAATTGCTGGACAAGATCGCGATTCTGCAGATCAAGTCCGAGCGCATGACCGACGAGGCCAAGCTGGCCAACGTGCGCAATGAGCTCTCCGCGCTTGAAACGACCTGGATGGCGCATCCTGCGGCGGGCCACAACATCGTCGAACTGCGGGCGCAACTAAAGGCGGTCAACGAGCGTCTGTGGGAAATCGAGGACGATATCCGCATCAAGGAGAAGGCGCAGGAATTCGATGCCGAATTCATCCGCCTGGCACGTGCGGTGTATTTCGAGAACGACGACCGCGCGCGGATCAAGAAGGACATCAACCTGGCGCTGGGTTCCAGCTACGTGGAAGAGAAGTCCTACCAGGATTACCGGGCCGACTCGGCGACCTGATCGCTGCCGGCTGCGCGGCTAGCGCGGCCGGGTGGTGTCGTAACGCTCGAAGGCGTCGATTGCGTCTTCGACGCTGACCAGCGCCATCACGTCGTCGAACTCAATTTTGCTGCCCCACTTCAGTTCTGTCGCGGGTTTGCCCAGGAACTTGCGCGCCGCGGCATCGTAGCGGTCCACACAATAGCGCACGTCCGAATACGGACCGCTGCGCAGTGGATTGCTGGCCGCGTGCAGGCCCAGGACCTTGGTGCCCATGGCGTTGGCGATGTGCATGGGGCCCGAATCCGGCGTCATCACCAGCGCCGCGCGTTCGAGCAGCGCGGGCAACTGCTTCAGCGTGTCCTTGCCCACCAGGTCCAGTGCGGGCGACTGCATCGCCGCCAGGATGGCATCGGTGGTGCTGCGCTCCAGTTCGCTGCGACCGCCGCACAGCACGATGCGCCAGCCCTTGCGTGCGGCGTGGTCGGCTACGGCCGCATACCGGTCCGGGTACCAGTTGCGGCGGACGTGGCTGGAGCAGGGCGAGATCACCAGCGTGGGCGTGTCGTCTTCCGGCCATTGCGCGGCCGCCCACTGGCGGGCGTCCGGCGGCAGCGGCAGGTCCCACACCACCGTTTCCTGCTTAAGTCCCAAGGGTTCGCAGAAGCTGCCGATCGCATCCAGCACATGGATGCCGGGCCGGTCGGGTATGCGTTCGTTGACGAACAAGCCATGTAGGTCCTTGGCGCGCGCGCGGTCGTAGCCGATGCGACGACGCGCCGGGATGAAGGCCGAGAGCACGTTGGCGCGGAACGCCACCTGCATCTGCAGCAGCGCGTCGAAACCCGATGGCGGCAATTGGCGGCGCAGGGCACGCATGCCGGCCAGTCCAGTGCGCTTGTCGTAGGTGTGGAAGACCACGCCTTCCAGGCCGTCGAGCAATTTCTGGCCGCCCTTGTCGATGACCCAGTGCAACTCGACCTGCGGCCAGGCGCGACGCAAGGTGCGGACCAGAGGAACGACGTGCGTCACATCGCCCAGCGCCGACAGGCGCAACAGACACAGCGATAAGGGATTGGTAGACAAGTGTTGTTAGACTCGGAGGATGGTTGATTTCGACGCAACGGAATCCATGACCCCGTTCCGCGAAGGTAGCGGATTGGGAGCGATTCTGTTCGACCGCAAACAGATACGGCAAGCCGACCCCGAATGGTTCCTGCCCACGAAATGGGGCGAACGCGCCCGCCCAGTGGACAGCGGAGGCCGTGGCGGGGCTTGGTTTGTCGATGCGCCATTCGGCCCCAGCCTCCTCCGGTTGTACCTGCGCGGCGGCTGGGCAGCGCGGGTAAGCCGCGACAAGTATGTCTGGCACGGGGCCAACCGCACCCGCAGTTTCGAGGAATTTCGTCTGACTCGCGCGCTGCTGGCCAAGGGCCTGCCGGTACCCAAACCGATCGCCGCCAGCTATGTGCGCGACGGCCTGGGCTATCGCGCCTCGATTTTGATCGAGCGCCTGCCGGACGTGCGTACGCTGGCCGACCGGGCGCAGGTCGCGGGCAAGGATGCGCCGTGGGAGGAAACCGGGCGCCTGGTCGCGCGCTTCCACCGCGCCGGACTGGACCACGCCGACCTCAATGCGCACAACCTGCTGTTCAATGCGCAGGGGAAGGGCTGGATGATCGATTTCGACCGGGGTGCGCTGCGCATCCCGGCCACGCGCTGGCGCGAGAACAATCTGATGCGCCTGCAGCGTTCGCTGTTGAAGTTGCGCGGCGCGCGCAGCAGGGAGGAAGTGATGCAGGATTTCGGCCGTCTGCGCAGTGCCTACGACGTCGCCTGGCGGCGGGGCTATTGATGGGCTGGGGGCTGCGTTTCCTGGGCGTGGGCAATGCCTCGGCGGTGGAGCTGGGTTCGGCCACTGCCACGCTGGAACGCGACGGCGCGCCGTGGCTGACCATCGATTGCGGGGCTGAGGGGCTGTCGGCGTTCATGGCCCACTACGGGCATATGCCACGCGCATTGTTCGTCACCCACACCCACATGGATCATGTCGCCGGCTTCGAGCGTCTGTTCGTGGCCAGCTGGTTCGATCCGGAACGGCGCGGCAAGGTGAAGCTGTATGTGCCGGTGACCGTACTGCCGATCCTGCACCGACGCGTGGCCGAATACCCCAATGCGCTGGCCGAAGGCGGGGTCAACTTCTGGGATGCCTTCCACGTGGTGCCGGTGGGCGCGTCCTTCTGGCACGACGGGGTGCGGCTGGAAGTGTTCCCGGCCCGCCACCATTGGCCCGAAACCGCTTATGGGCTGCGCCTGCACGGCAGCATGGTCTGGACCGGAGATACCCGGCCCATTCCCGAAACCCTGGCGGCCTTCGCCGATGCCGGCGAACTGGTGGCCCACGACTGCAGCCTGCAAGGGAACCCCTCGCACAGCGGCATTGACGACCTGGAACGCGAATACCCGCCCGAATTGCTGGGCCGCTGCGTGCTGTACCACTACGCCAGCAAGGAAGATGGGCAGGCGCTGCAGGCGCGCGGGTATCGCGTGGCCCAACGGGGCGAAGTGATAGCCTTGCGCGAGACCACGGCGGCCCGCACCTCTTCTTCATGAGCGCAGTTCTGCAAACTTCCACCTGGCCGCTCGACCGACGTGGCCGGCCATTGCGCGACCTGCGCCTGTCGGTGATCGAGGCCTGCAATTTCCGTTGCGGCTATTGCATGCCGGCCGATCAGGTCCCAGACGACTATGGCCTGGACAGCGCAGCGCGGATGTCGTTCGACGAAATCGAGACACTGGTGCGTGGCTTCGTGCGGTTGGGCGTCAATAAATTGCGCTTGACCGGTGGTGAGCCACTGTTGCGCAAGCGCTTGCCGGACTTGATTGCCAGGCTCTCCCGCATCGAAGGACTCGACGACCTGGCGTTGACCACCAACGGCTCACTGCTGGCCGCCCAGGCGCAGGCACTGCATCGTGCCGGGCTGCGCCGGCTGACGGTCAGCCTGGATGCGCTGGATGCCGATCTTTTCCGTTCGATGTCGGGCGGGCGTGGCGAAGTGGCGGCGGTCCTGACAGGCATAGACGCGGCCACCAAGGCGGGCTTCGCTTCGCTGAAAATCAACTGCGTGATCCAGCAGGGCATCAACGAAGACCAGGTGCTGCCACTGGTCGAATATTTCCGCGGCAGTGGCCATGTGCTTCGCTTCATCGAATACATGGATGTGGGCACCTGCAACGGCTGGCAGCGCGCCCAGGTCGTGCCATCGGCGTTGCTGCGCGACCGTATCTCCACGGTCTGGCCATTGCAGCCGCTGGATCCCAATTACCGTGGCGAAGTGGCCACCCGTTATCGCTTCGAAGACGGTCGCGGTGAGATAGGTTTCGTCAGTTCGGTCAGCGAAACCTTCTGCGGCGATTGCCACCGTGCGCGTGTCTCGGCCGACGGCCGCCTGTACACGTGCCTGTTCGCCTCCGAGGGTACGGACCTGCGCGCCACGCTTGCCGACGGTGAAGACGCCCTGGTGGAAACGATGGGCCGGCTGTGGTCGCGGCGCGAGGATCGCTACAGCGAACTGCGCGGCGAACGCGAGTCGGCGCGCGGCAGGCACGTCGAAATGTTCCTGATCGGGGGTTGAATGGCGGCAGGCAAGAAAACGTTGACTCACATCGATGCGGCGGGACTGCCGGCGATGGTCGATGTGTCCGGGAAAGCCGTCGGCGCGCGCGCCGCGACCGCGCAATGCCGGGTACGATTTCCTCGCGACGTGGCCGCGCAACTGCGCGCCGCCAGCATGCGCAGCGCCAAGGGCGGCATCGTGGAAACCGCGATCATCGCCGGCACCCTGGCGGTCAAGCGCACCCACGAACTGATTCCCTTCTGCCACCCGCTGCCCATCGACAGCTGCCGTTTCGCCATCGACTGGGACGGCGACGCCACGTTGAACATCGATTGCACGGTCAAGACCACGCACCGTACCGGCGTGGAAATGGAAGCGCTGACCGGCGCGACCATCGCCGCGTTGACCGTGTACGACATGTGCAAGGCGCTGTCGCACGGCATCGTGATCGGTCCGGCGAAACTGCGTGGAAAACGTGGCGGCAAGCGCGATTTCGGGGAGGCAGGATGACGGCGGTCACGGTGCTTTACTTCGCCAGTCTGCGCGACGCCAGCGGCATGGCTTCGGAAGAAGTTCAATCGACAGCGGTGGATCTGCGGGCGCTGTATGAAGAATTGCAGTCACGCCATGGCTTGGTCATGCCGATGAATCGGCTGCGTGTAGCGGTGAATGGTGATTTCGCTTCCTGGGATGACCGTCTGACTGAGGGTAGCGAAGTCGCTTTTATTCCGCCGGTTTCGGGAGGGTAGATGTATGTCCACGACGTCTCCCTTTATTCCAGCCAATTCTTCCTTCGTCATTCCAGCGCAAGCTGGAATCCATTTTGATCTTGTACTTTGCTTCGACACGGTGGAAGAGCAAAGTCAAAATGGGTTCCAGCGTTCGCTGGAATGACGCCATAAAGAATATTGCGGCCCGCATGCCTACGAATCGTTTCAACCTCTCCGAAACACCGATCCTCATCGCGCCCCTACGCGAAGAACTCTCGCATCCAACCGCCGGCGCCTTCGCCAGTTTTGAAGGCTGGGTACGCGATCACAACGAAGGGCAGCTGGTGGATGGGCTACGTTACGAAGCCTATGCCGCCCTGGCCGAAAAGGAAGGCGAGCGCATTCTCGACGAGGCCCTGCAGCGATTCGCCATTGTCCAGGCGCGCTGCGTGCACCGCATCGGCGACCTGTCGATTGGCGAGATGGCGGTCTGGGTAGGAGTCAGTGCGGCCCACCGTGGCGCGGCGTTCGACGCTTGCCGTTACATCATCGATGAAGTGAAATCGCGGGTGCCGATCTGGAAGCAGGAGCGCTATCGCCAAGGCGGGGTGGACTGGCTGCATCCGGGCGATACCCTTTCCCCAGAGTGAGCCAGCAGGCCATCCGCATGTCCACGATCAAGTGTTTGTCGTCGATCTTGCTGCTTCTGCTTTGCCTTTCTCCGGTCGTGCCCCGTGCATCGGCGAGCGAGTTGCTGGTCGGCAACAAGTCCGCCGACAGCGTATGGCGTCTCTCACTGCGCGATGGGCGCAAGATCGGCGAGTTCCGTACCGGCAAGGCGCCGCATGAAATCGCGGTGTCGGCGGACGGCAAGTTCGCCGTAGTCAGCAACTACGGGCGTGAAACCTCAGGCAACACCCTGTCGGTACTGGATATGGCCACAGGCAAGCCCACGCGTTCCATCGATCTTGGCGAACACAGCGCGCCTCATGGGCTGAAGCTGATGCCCGGCGACCGCACCGCACTGGTCACGACCGAAGGCTCGGCCAGCGTGGTGATCGTTGACCTGGTGAAAGGCAGGATCGAGCGCGTGATCGAGGTGGGAACCGGCACCGGGCATCTGGTCGCGTTGTCGGCTGATGCCCGCTTCGCCTATGTCACCAAGGTCAATGCGGGCACATTGAGCCGCATCGATCTCGTGCAGGGCGTGAAAACCCATGAGCGCGCCGCAGGCAAAGGCACCGAAGGCGTGGCGGTCAGCCCGGATGGCAGAGAGGTCTGGGTGACCAACCGTCAGGAGGGCACGGTGACCGTCCATGACCCGGCCACGCTGGCGGTACGGCGCAGGATGAGCAGCAAGGGCTTCCCGATCCGGGTCGTCTTCACCGCCGATGGCCGGCACGCGCTGGTCACCAATGCCAGCGCCGCCAATCTGGCCGTGTTTGATACGCGAACCAAGTTGCGCGTCGCCACGGTCGAACTGGCCGAGCCAGGCGCAACCTACAACCAGACCATGCTCGGCAGCGCCGCGCTTCCCATCGGGGTGGCGGTCGATCCGACCAGGCCGCGCGCCTATGTGGCGATCAGCGGCGGCGACCGCATCGCGGTGGTCGACACGCAGTCGTGGAAGGTCATCGATTACTGGGCGGCCGGTCGCGAACCCGATGCGCTGGTGCTCAGTCGCTGATTGCGAGGACCTGAACTGACAGGGGCCTGAAAAGGTGGCAGCCCCGCCGGCTGACCTCGGCGCCCGCATCAGTCAATACCGTTGCTGCCTTCCGGCCCTGGCGGAGTTTTCAACCTAGCGTCGCGAGGGGCCGACGGGGCCACCATAGGACCGATGCGCGTTGCGCTGCATCGTAAAACTGGCGGAGAGAGGGGGATTCGAACCCCCGAAGCGCGGTTTAGACGCTTACACACTTTCCAGGCGTGCTCCTTCAACCGCTCGGACACCTCTCCGGGACCTTCCAGCGGGCAAAGCCGCTTTCGGGGCCGCGAATTCTAGCTGGCACGCGGCCTTAATGCGAGTCTTTAATGCGAGTCCCCGCTGTCCGGCGTTCACGGACGGCGGGTTCGCAGCCGTTGCGACAGGCCGTGGCACAATGGTCATTCAGATGAAAACGGTTGCCTGATGTCCTATCTCGTCCTCGCCAGAAAATGGCGTCCGAAGCGCTTTTCCGAGCTGGTTGGGCAGGAGCACGTGGTACGTGCGCTGACCAACGCGCTGGAAAGCGGCCGTGTGCACCATGCCTTCCTGTTCACCGGTACCCGCGGCGTAGGCAAGACCACCATCGCGCGCATTTTCGCCAAGTCGCTGAACTGCGAAGAGGGGATAAGCGCCGAACCCTGCGGCAAATGCTCGACCTGCCTGGACATCGACGGCGGCCGCTATCTTGACCTGCTGGAAATCGACGCCGCATCCAATACCGGCGTGGACGATGTGCGCGAGGTGATCGAGAACGCGCAGTACATGCCTTCTCGCGGCAAGTACAAGGTCTATCTGATCGACGAAGTGCACATGCTGTCGAAAGCGGCGTTCAATGCGCTGCTGAAGACGCTGGAAGAGCCGCCAGGGCATGTGAAGTTTCTGCTGGCCACCACCGACCCGCAGAAGCTGCCGGTGACGGTGTTGTCGCGCTGCCTGCAGTTCAACCTGAAGCGGCTGGACGAAGACCAGATTTCCGGGCAGATCGGCAGGATTCTGGAAGCCGAGGGCATCGCCGCCGACGACAGCGCCATCCGCCAGATCGCCAAGGCCGCCGACGGCAGCCTGCGTGACGGCTTGTCGCTGCTGGACCAGGCCATCGCCTACACCGGCAGCGGCGATGGCGGCGCGCTGCGCGAGGATGGCGTGCGCACCATGCTGGGCACCGTGGACCGTACCCAGGTCGGCGCCATGCTCGATGCGCTGGCCGAGGGCGACGGCGCACGCCTGCTGCAGATCGTGTCGGCGCTGGCTGAATTTTCACCGGACTGGAATGGCGTGCTGGATGCGCTGGCCGAAGCGCTGCATCGCATACAAGTTCGCCAGCTGGTTCCTGGTGTTGCGGTGGAAGCCGACGGCATCGATGCCGATGCATTCGCCCAGCGCCTGCGTCCGGAAGTCGTGCAGCTCTGGTACCAGATGGCCGTCAATGGGCGTCGCGACCTGCATCTGGCACCGAGCACGCGCGCCGGCTTCGAAATGAGCGTGCTGCGCATGCTGGCGTTCCGGCCGGCAAGTGCGGGCCAGGTCAGCGGTGGCGCAACGGGTGTGGGTGAAGCTGCAGGCACCGCCGTCAAGGCGCCTGCAGCGGTTGCCTCGCAAGTCACAGCGCCGCCAATGGCATCGGCCGCGCCCGTGATCGTTGCGTCAGCGCCTGCGGTCGAGATCAAGTCGCCCGAGCCCGTGGCGATCAAGAGGGAGCAGATGTCCGCCGCGGATGTACCGGCTCCCGTTGCAACCTCCAAGGGCCATGCCATCGCCACCGCCGACGACTGGCTGCATTTCGCGGCCCACAGCGGCATGAAGGGCGCGGCGCGTCAACTGGCCGAAAACGCCGCTTTCGTGGCAGCGGGCGAAGGCGTGCTGAAGCTGTCGCTGGATGCGGGTTTCGACTATCTGCGTTCGGCCAAATCGCTGGCCGAACTCACGGCCACACTCGCTGCGAAGTTCGGCACCGCGCCCAGCATCGTCTTCGATCACGCGCTGGCCGAATCTGAAACCCTGCAGCAGCGCAGCCATCGCGAGCGCAATATCCGCCAGAGCGCGGACGAAGAAAATTTCATGAACAACCCGGACGTGCAGCGCCTGATCCAGCAACACGGCGCCAAGCTGGTTCCCGATTCCATCCGCCCTTACGACGAGTGACAGGTAACGACCATGCGTGGAAATATCGCCCAATTGATGCAGCAAGCGCAGAAGATGCAGGAAAACATGCAGCGCGCGCAGGAAGAACTGGCGCGGCTGGAAGTCACCGGCACCGCCGGCGGCGGCATGGTCAGCGTGACCCTCACCGGGGCCAAGGAATGCCGCAAGGTGCGCATCGATCCCAGCGTGCTGGCCGATCCGGAGATGGCCGAAGATCTGATCGCTGCGGCGTTCAACGATGCGTCCAACAAGATCGATGCCGAGTCCAAGGACAAGATGGGTGCGGCCACCGCGGGCATGCAGTTGCCGCCGGGCATGAAGATGCCGTTCTGATTTCACACAAGCGCATGGCGGGCATTGCCCGTCAGCTTTTGGCCATGCAAGCGGCGGGCACTGCCCGCCCTACGGTGCAATGATTTCCTCACTCCTCGAACAACTTATCGAAGCGCTGCGCGTGTTGCCGGGCGTGGGCCAGAAAACCGCCCAGCGCATGGCCTACCAGCTGCTCGAACGCGAGCGCGAAGGCGGCAAGCGTCTGGCGGAGGTGCTTGCCCTGGCGCTGGAACATATCGGCCACTGCAAGCACTGCCGCGACTTCACCGAAACCGAGGTCTGCGCCATCTGCGCCAGTTCCAGCCGTGACCAGCACCTGCTGTGCGCGGTGGAATCGCCTGCCGATCGATTGGCTATCGAACAGGCCACTGGCTACCGCGGCCTATACTTTATTCTGCAGGGGCGGCTCTCGCCGCTGGATGGCATCGGGCCGCGCGAACTCGGGCTGGATGCCTTGTCTGAACGCTTGGCGCAAGGCGAAATCACCGAGCTGATCATCGCCACCAATCCCACCGTGGAAGGCGAAGCGACCGCGCATTACCTGGCGCAGCTGGCCCGGCAGCAGAAAGTGCATCCCAGCCGACTCACCCATGGCGTGCCGCTGGGCGGGGAACTGGAGTACGTCGATCGCGGCACGCTTTCGCATGCCTTCGGCACGCGCAGCGAAATGCCACTGTAGGAGCTGCATAAGCTGCGACCCGTTTAGGATCGTTGGGATCGTTAGCCGACAGATGAGGTTTGGCAGCGGTCGCGGCTTACGCAGCTCCTACAATCGCCGGAAAAATCAGGACCGAATCATGACCGAGACCATCTTCAGCAAGATCATCCGCCGCGAGATTCCCGCCGATATCGTCTACGAAGATGATGAGGTGCTCGCCTTCCGCGACATCGGTCCGCAGGCACCCGTGCATGTGCTCTTCATCCCGAAGCACGAGGTCATTCCCACGCTGGACGATCTGCGTCCCGATCAGGCGCTGCTGGTCGGCAAGCTGGTGCTAGCCGCCGCCGAATATGCCCGGCGTGAGGGTTTCGCAGAGCAGGGCTATCGCGTGGTGATGAACTGCCGCGAGGATGCGGGGCAGACCGTGTTCCATATCCACCTGCATCTTCTGGCAGGGGCGCAGTTGGGACATTTCGGCGCGGCACGCTAGGCGCACTCCAACACGCCCTAAAAAAAGCCGCTTCATGAGCGGCTTTTTTCTTGTGCGGTCAGGCTGGGCTTACCACCAGCCCCAGCGACCCCAACGCGGACCCCAGAAGGGATCGTAGAACGGCGAGGGACGGACCTGCACTTCACGCACTTCGGGCCACAGGTAGACCACGTCGGCGGTCATGCGCGGCAACTTGTAGTCGTAGTCGCCGATGCGGGTGGATTCGACGCCATCGACGCGGCCGATGAAGGTCACTTCACGACCCTCTGTGAAAACGGCCGGGTCGTAGAAACCGGCGCGGCAGGCGATGAAGCGGCCATCGGTCGCATCCGGCGCGCTGCTCTGCGGACGGCCACTGCCGCTGAGAGGGCGGGAGATCAACTGGAAGCAGGTGCTGTCCTGGCCCGGCATGGTCTCGACGATACGGCCGCCCCAGCGCACGGAGGTCCCGACCTGACTGCCGGCAACGGCTTCGCGCGGCGTGACCGGTGCGTAGGCGCCCTGCAGGGGCTTGGGTGCGGTGGCGCAGGCACCCAGCAGCAAGCTGCAGGTGGCCAGACCAAGAAGGCGGATGGAAGTGTTCATGGCGAATCTCCAGGATTCAGGGGCGGTGCCGGTGCAGATCTTTGAGCAGGGCGGTGTCTCCAACTGCGCCAGCGTAGCGCGCGGCGGCGAAACGGCGGCTGAGCGGAAGCAGGGTTTCCGCCGCCTGCGGCCGCGCGCGGGCAATGCGTTCGGCCCAGGCCAGAGCGGGTTCGTGCGGTTCACGTCCCAACCCCATCGACGCATAGCGCTTGCCCAGACGATGCCAGGCCCGCAGCAGGGGATCGCGCTCGCGTTCGCCACGGGCCAGCAGCCAGCCCATCCAGGCCAGCGCCGAGAACGTGAACAGTCCGAACAGCACACCCAGACGCCGGCCATCCAGTTCGCCCGCACCAAAAGATTGCAGCAAGTGCTGCTGGCGTTCGGCGTTGAAGCCCAGCATCAGGTCGTTCCAGCCGCGCCGCATCCAGTCGCTGAAGCCGCTCAGGCCCGCCAGTCGTCCGAACCCGGCGCCGCTCTGGCCCAGCCGGTCTTCCACCGTGTCGTAGATGCGTTCGGGCGCCACCGCGGCAGTCGGGTCCACGCGTACCCAGCCGCGTTGCGGCAGCCAGACTTCCGCCCAGGCATGGGCATCCATGTTGCGGACCACGAAGTAGTCGCCCAGCGGATTGCGCACGCCACCGACGAATCCGGTGACCACGCGCGAGGGAATACCTGCCGAGCGCATCAGCACGACGAAGGCGGAACTGAAGTGTTCGCAATAGCCGAGCTTCCGGTCGAACAGGAATTCGTCGACGGCATGGCGTCCGGGCAGCGGCGTGTCCAGGGTGTAGCCGAATTCGCGCGTCACCCAGTCCAAGGCGCGCTGGACGATGGCTGCGTCGTCGCTTCCCGCTTCGCTGCGCCATTGCCGGGCCAGGGCGGTGGTGCGTGGATTGAAGTCCGCAGGCAGCGCCAGGGCGCGTTGGCGGGTCGCCCGATCCAGCGTCTCGCCGAAACGCGCAGGTGGTGAGGACTGCAATCGCCAGCGGGTCAGGCCTGTGAGCGGCGCATTCGAATACAGCCCGTAATCGCTGGACAGGAATGCGCCGGTCGGGGCGGCATTGGCCAGGTCCAGCGCGACCAACTGGCGGCGGTCGGTTGGTTCGAATTCGATCTGGTAATCCCAGGTCTCTCGCCGACGCACGACCGGACGCGCGGGTTCGTACTGGGCCCAGCGCGGTTTGGTCCAGCTGCGTCCGTCGAAATCCCAGAGCACCGGCCCGCGCCAGTACAGGTCCTGCGGCGCCGGCCGAGGGCCGAAGAACTCCACGCGCAGGGCAGGGGTGTCGTCGGCCATCATGTCCAGCCACCCGCCGGGCGTCATGTCGTCGGAAAGGCCGGGGCGGCTCAAGGCGCGTTCGGGCACTCCCCACAGCGGTGAACCCAGCCGGGGAAACAACCAGAACGCGCTCAGCGCAAGCGGCAACCCGATGGCCATCAGCTTACCTACCGTCGCGAGCGTGCCCAGCGAGAATGTGGGGCCGGACAGCGAGCCTGATTCGACATCGGCCAGGCGTTGCAGCGCGACGAGTGCGCATAACACCGCCGCCAGCCCCAGCAGCATCGTCGCCGGACCTTGATCCAGCAAAAACGCCGAGAACGGTGCGAACAGGGCGAAACCGATCAGGCTGCGCGCATCGCGCAGGCTATGCGTTTCGGAGGGTTTGATCGCGATCATCGCCGCCAGCAGTGCGCAGCCGGTGTCGCGGCCGAAGCGCAGACCCATTTGTGAGAACACCGCTGCCAGCACCAGCAGCGCCAGCAACACGCGCAGCATCGCCGGCATCGGCTTGCGCCACGACACCGCGCTCACCAGCACCGCGGCGCCGCCAGTGACCGATGCCAGGCCGGTGGGAAGCTGCAGCAGCAAAGGCAGCAGTGCGAACCCCGCAGTGGCCAGGGCCCACAGGCGGCTTGCGTCGTCGAGGCGGCGGGCAGGTTCAGCGCGCATCAGAGGGCGGCAACAGGGCGAGCGCCCGCAGGCAGAGGTGGCGATGCCCCGCGCCTTGCGCAGGACCTAATGGCATCTGGCCAGGCAGATGAAGGCGATAACGCCGGCCTTCGCGTTCGGCCAGATCCACCCAGTGCGCCAGCCGGCTGATGCGCTGTTCGGTGGAAAGTGGCGTCAGCGCCGCCCAGTCCAGGTCCACGACCGTGGCGATGGGCTGTTCGTATTCGCGCACCATCAGCGTGTCGCGCCGCGCCGTGGGCTTCCATGCGATCGCGCGCCGGGGATCGCCCGCGCGATAACCGCGCAGGTGATGCACATCGTCGCCGGCCGGATGCAGGCGCGACTGGTTGGCGCTGCCATCGCCCCATGGCAACGGCGGGCCCTGGGTTTCAGGCGCGGGATAGACCAGCAAGGGCGAGTCCGGCCACACCCAGGCCCAGGCCATCGCCAGGCCTAGTGGCTGGGTGGTGGAAATACGCAAGCGGCCCAGTTCCAGCCATCCGCGGCGCTGGGTTTCGATCTGCAGATGCGCCACCACCGGTTCGCCGGGCGACAGGTTGGTAGTTCCGAATTGATCGGCCGCGCGCAGCTGCAATCCACGACGATGACGGTGGTCTTTCGTTGAAAGCGCCACATGCAAAAAGAGTGGGCTGCCTGCAGGCACCGGTTCGGCCGAAATCGCATCGACGCGCAGGCCCGACAGCTGCAGATGCGCGGCCATCAGGCTGGCCAGGGCGGTGGCGCCCAGCAACAGCGCCAGCATCAACGCGGGATTGTTGTTGTAGTTCAGTCCGCCCAGCAGCATCGCCGACAGCAACGCGGCGAAGAACAGCCCGAAGCGGGTCGGTAGCACGTAGACACGACGGCGATCCAGGGCGGCAGGCAAGGACTCGGCGGCACGCGGGCGTGCCATCAGCGCAAAACGTGTGGCCAGGCGTTCCCGGGGCGTGGCGTGCATGACGCTCAGTCCACAGCCACCGTGTGCAGGATGGCCTTGGCCAGTGCGGGCGTGGAAGAGGCCTCCGCTTCGGCAACCAACCGGTGTGCCGCCACGGCGGCGAACAAGGCCTGCACATCTTCGGGCAGGACATGCCGGCGTCCCAGCAACAGCGCATAGGCGCGCGCCGCCCGGAGCAGGGCAATGCCGGCCCGCGGCGACAAGCCGACACGCACGCCCGGATGCTGGCGACTGCGCACCATCAAGGCCTGCACGTAAACCACCAATGCGTCGCTGGCATGCACTGCATTGACCGCGTTGCGCAATGCCAGCACGTCTTCACTTGAGAGCAGTGGCTGGGCTTGCGCGATCAGTTCGCGGCGATCACTACCCGCCAGCAATGCGCGTTCGGATTCGGCATTGGGATAGCCCAGCGTGAGACGCAGCAGGAAGCGGTCCAGTTGCGAATCGGGCAACGGATAAGTACCCGACAGATCGACCGGATTCTGGGTGGCGATGACGAAGAACGGATCCGGCAGCGCTCGCGTCGAACCATCCAGCGTCACCTGGTGTTCGGCCATCGCTTCCAGCAACGCGCTCTGGGTGCGCGGCGGCGCGCGGTTGATCTCGTCGGCCAGCAGTACATGAGTGAAGACCGGGCCAGGATGGAACTGGAACTGGCGCGACTGTGCGTCGTAAACCGACACGCCCAGGACATCGGCCGGCAAAAGATCCGAGGTGAACTGGACGCGCTGGAAACCCAGGCCCAGGGTCGCTGCCAGCGCATGCGCCAGGGTGGTCTTGCCCAGGCCAGGCAGGTCTTCGATCAGCAGATGGCCGCCAGAAAGCAGCGCCACAAAGGCCAGTCGCACTTCATGCGTCTTGCCCAGGACCAGCGAATTGACTTGCTGCTGGGCGGCCTTCAGGGCGGCGTACAGGGCATCGGGTAGCATTTCACTTTCGGATGGCTGGGCGAGCATCGTTTTCCCGAATTGGTTTTCCAAGGAAGTCTAACGGCATATGCAGGACGAAAGAATTCACGGCGCTAGCCGCGCAAAACTTACCTTCCTGGTGCTGTGGACGGTGGTGACCGCGATCAAGATCCTGATCGCTGCACGTCTGCCGTTGTTCGTGGACGAGGCTTTTTACTGGCAGGAAGGCCGGCACCTGGCCGCCGCCTACTCGGATCTGCCGGCGCTGACCGCATGGCTGATCCGTCTGGGAACCGAGATCGGCGGACAGCACACGCTCGCGTTGCGCGCGCCTTTTCTGTTGTTGGCGGCGCTGATGCCGTGGCTGCTGGCGCATATCGGTGGACGCTGGTTCGGTGAGGCGGCCGGCTGGCGCGTGGGCAGTCTGGTGGTCCTGATGCCGCTGACCGGCAGCCTGGGAATCCTGGCCTTGCCCGATGTGCCCATGGCATTCGCGACCGTGCTGTGCCTGGACGCTGGTGCGCGCCTGCTGCGCGAAGTGGATGCCGCATCTGCGGCCGAGCTTGCTTTAGGCCTGACCCTGGGTGCGTTGAGTCACTACCGTTTCATCGGCGTGATCGGTGTGGGCATGATCGCTTTGTTGCTGTTACCGCAGGGACGCAAGGTGCTGGCCGATCCGCGCGTATGGGTCGCGCTGGCCCTGGGCATCGCCGCCTGGGCGCCACTGGTGGCCTGGAATCTGGAAAACGCAGATGCCGGGTTGCGCTTCCAGTTGGTCGACAGGCATCCCTGGTCCTTCCAGCCCACGGGCGCTTGGTTCCTGTTGGTGCAGGCATTGCTGGTCACTCCCTTGCTGTTCGTCGCACTGATACAGGTCTTCGTGCGTTCGTTCCGCAACGAGGAAGGCACGTTCGCGCAATGGCGTTACTTCGGTCTGCTGGGCGGCGTGTCGACGCTGGGATTCTTCGTGCTCGGGTTCTTTGCCGATGTGGAGCGGGTCAGCTTTCACTGGACCTTGCCGGGATACCTGGCCTTGCTGGTCGCCGTACCTCAATTACTGGCCGCCTGGCCTGCGCTGTGGCGACGCTTGGCGTGGGTGATGGCCGGCATCGGCCTGCTGCTGATGCTGGGCTACTACTTCAGCATTTCGGTGCCGGCCTGGCGCCAGCAGCAGGCCAGCAGCAAGTACTACCCGTACAACTTCGCCGGCTGGGAGCAACTGGCCAAAGCGACGAAGGAAGAACTGGCCCGCGCGCCGACAGGTACGCAATTGCTGGCGGACAATTTCAAGGTCGGCGCTGAACTGGGATTCGCCCTGGGCAAACCCGATATCCAGGTGTTGGATCATCCGCTCAACCATAAACATGGCCGGGCTCCGCAGTTAGCGTTGTGGGGCCTGGACAGCGACGGCCAGCGTGATCAACCGACCTTGCTGGTCGTGGCCGCCAGCGACGTCAAGTTCAAGGCCCTGCTCGACCATTACCAGAGCCTGTGCCATCGCGTGGGGCCGTTGCCGCCGCCGCGCGTGGTCAATGTCGATCACGGCAATCAGCGATTCCTGCTGTTCCTGCTGCCCGCCCGGAAAAATGTGGGGTCATGCGTGACGCCAGCGTTGGCGAATATCGACATCCCGGCCGGAAGCGAACGCGTGGCGCCAGTGTTCACGGTGGAAGGTTGGGCAATCAAGGATGTCGCTGGTGTGGCGGGCGTCGTCGTGACGCTGGATGGCAAACCGGTAGCAGAAGCCCGCTATGGCCGCGAAAATGCATGGCCATCGAAGTTCTATCGTGGGCGTTCCAAGGATCCCGACCAGATGCGCAACGGTTTCATAGCGAACGTGGATGCGACTGGAGTCGCACCAGGCCGGCACTGGCTGGGGCTGGAAATACGCGGCAAAGATGGCAGTCGCGAAATCTGGGAAGAAAAACCGATCATCCTTCTGGAGAAAGGACAGAGCCCGTGATGGCGCACGCGGCGCTTGTGCCTGACGTTTCCCACTTTTCGTGTTGCTAAGTTACTGCTGCCACTGATGACGCTACCCTGGTATCTGTCACTGATGTTGTAGGAACACTGGCGCTAGCGCCGACTTACTAAACGTGACGGAAAGTGGCTGACCGTTTCGGAATCCTCATGCACCAGCCACGCTAGGGCAGGGCGAAGCCTTTATCGCGCAGCAGTCCCGATAGCGCCAGCAAGGGCAGCCCGACCAGCGCGGTCGGATCGATGGTCTCGATTCGATCAAGCAGGGCGATGCCCAAACGCTCGCTCTTGAAGCTACCGGCGCAGTCCAGTGGTTGTTCGGCGTCGACGTAGCGCTCGATCTCCGCGGCCGTCAGCTTCCTGAACCGCACCACGGTGGTGTCCATCGCTTCGCGCGGCGGTTCGCTACCGTGCAGCAGGCAGACGGCCGTATGGAACACGGCCTCGCGACCGGAAAGCGCGTTGAGCTGTGTCAGGGCGTTTTCGCGGTTCCCGGGCTTGCCCAGGAACTGGTCCCCCAGCGCGGCGACCTGGTCGGAGCCTATGATGGTGGCCTCCGGGTGCTGGACCGCGATGGCTGACGCCTTGGCCCGGGCCAGCCGGCGGACCAGATCGGGGGCGGTTTCGCCCGCCAGAGGCGACTCATCCACCTCCGGGCGCGCAATGTTGAACGGCAGTCCCAGGCGTTCCAGCAGCTCGCGCCGGTAGCGGGAAGTCGAAGCCAGGATCAGCGGCATGGGCGGTCTCCCGAGGGGAAGCGCATTCTGCCGTCCGCCGGTCGGGCCGGGAAGTCCACAGTCCGGGGTTTCCGGGTTTGACAGGCCGCCCCTGCATCCTTAACATTCAGCGGCTTATGTCCGCGAACGTGCCCGAGATGTTGGATGTTTGGCGCATGGTGGCGGCCAAACGCGGTTTTGAAGGTCGCGTGCCGCTGTCATCACTGACGCGCATGCAGGGCCTGCTGTTCGACAACGAGGGTGAAGTGGATTTCTCCTTGCAGTTCGACAGCGATCCCTTGCTCAAGGTGTCCTACGCGGAGTTACGGATCGACACGGCCTTGCCGCTGGAATGCCAGCGCAGCCTGAAACGGTTCGTGCTTCCGGTGCATCTGCAGCAGCGGCTTGGGCTGATCAGGGACGAAGCGGACGAAGCGGCCTTGCCGCCGGATTACGAAGCGCTGCTGGTGCCGCACGACGGCATGGTGCGGCTGCTGGATCTGGTGGAGGACGAACTGGTACTGGCGGTTCCTGCAGTGCCGGTGGATCCGGAAACCGAAGCGGTCGAACGCGACTGGCCGGTACCGGAAGAAGAATTGGCGAAAGCCAGCCCGTTCGCGGCGCTGGGTTCACTGAAGAAAAACTGATCGCCGCAAGGCGCTCGGCAGCAATAAACCACGCAGTTACAAGCACGCAATCAAGAATCAGTTCGGAGCAATCCCATGGCAGTCCAGAAATCCCGCGTCACCCCGTCCCGTCGTGGCCAGCGTCGTTCGCACGACAGCCTGACCGCCAAGCAGCTGGCCACCGATCCGACCAGCGGCGAGACCCATATCCGCCACCACGTCACCGCTGACGGTTACTACCGCGGCAAGAAGGTCGTCTCGACCAAGGCCGACGCGATTTCCGACGAAGATTGATTCGACGGAATCTGATCCGCATGCGTCCGCACGGGCGCATGCCGGTTCACTTGGCGGCAGTTTCCCTGGCCCTATGCGGGCCCACCAGCAGGAGCGGGCATGAGCGAGCGTGATTCGAACGGGCGCCTGTATGCGCGTATTGCTGGTACTGGCAGCTACCTGCCCGAGAAGCTGCTGACCAACGAAGATCTTGCCAAGCAGGTCGATACCAGCGACGAATGGATCCGCAGCCGCACTGGCATCCGGGAGCGTCACATCGCCGCCGAGGGCGAGACCACTGGCGACCTGGGCTACCAGGCCGCGCTGCGTGCGCTGGAAGCTGCGGGTGTGGATGCTTCCGAGATCGACATGATCGTGGTCGGCACCACCACACCCGATCTGATCTTTCCCTCCACCGCATGCCTGATACAGGCGCGGCTGGGCATCAGCGGTTGCGCAGCGATGGACGTCAACGCCGCGTGCTCCGGTTTCATCTACGCGCTCAGCGTGGCCGACAAATTCATCCGCTGCGGAGACGTCAAGACCGCGCTGGTGATCGGTAGCGAAACCCTCAGCCGCATTATCGACTGGACCGAGCGCACCACCTGCGTGCTGTTCGGCGATGGCGCAGGCGCAGTTGTGCTGAAGGCAGACACCGAAACCGGCATCCTCAGCACGCATCTGCACGCCGATGGCGCCAAGAAAGAACTGTTGTGGAATCCTGTGGGTGTGTCGGTCGGTTTCAAGCCCGATGAACCTAACGGCGGCGCCCGCATCAACATGAAGGGCAACGACGTCTTCAAGTATGCGGTCAAGGCGCTGGACGGCGTGGTCGACGAAACGCTGGAAGCCAATGGTCTGACCAAGCACGACCTCGACTGGTTGATCCCGCACCAGGCCAACCTGCGCATCATCGAAGCCACGGCCAAGCGCCTGGAAATGTCGATGGACCGCGTGGTCGTCACCGTCGACCGGCACGGCAATACCTCATCGGGTTCTGTCCCGCTGGCGCTGGACGCGGCAATCCGCTCGGGACGCATCGAGCGCGGACAGTTGCTGTTGCTGGAAGCGTTCGGCGGCGGCTTCACCTGGGGCTCGGCGCTGCTGCGTTACTGAGCACGCGTCATCAAGCCAAGCGCACATACGCAGTCGTACAGACGCTGACGCCGATTGGACCGTATCATCTGCGCTCGTTTTCCGAAGACGGATTCCGCGTGACCCAGCCGCAGCACAGCTCTCCGCAACTCGCATTCGTATTCCCTGGGCAGGGGTCCCAATCGATCGGGATGCTGGCCGAGCTTTCTGAATTTCACGCCATAGTCCGCGAGACTTTCGTCGAAGCTTCCGACGGCGCAGGCGTCGATCTCTGGGCCCTGTCGCAGGGCGGCCCCGAAGAGATGCTCAATCGCACCGAATATACGCAGCCAGCCTTGCTGGCGGCAGGCGTCGCCGTGTGGCGCGCGTGGAAAGTGCAGGGTGGTGTCATGCCTTCGGTGCTCGCGGGCCACAGCCTGGGCGAGTATTCCGCGCTGGTTGCCGCCGATGCGCTGTCGTTGCACGACGGCGCGCATCTGGTCCGCCTGCGCGGCCAACTCATGCAGGATGCCGCACCGGCTGGCGTCGGCGCGATGGCAGCGGTACTCGGCGCCGAAGACGACATGGTGGCGGAAGTCTGCCTGCAGGCGTCGGGAAGCCAGGTGGTCGTTCCGGCTAATTACAACTCGCCCGGACAGATCGTAATCGGCGGCGACAGCGCGGCAGTGGATCGCGCGATTGCGCTGCTGACGGAGCGTGGCGTGCGCAAGGTGGTCAAGCTGGCGGTGAGCGTGCCCTCCCACACACCCTTGATGCGGGAAGCCGCCAACCGGTTGGCTGAAGCGATGCGCGGCATGTCCTGGCGCTCGCCTTCGCTGCCGGTGGTGCAGAACGTGGATGCGCAGGTGCATGCGGGCATCGACGATATTCGCGATGCGCTCGTGCGCCAGCTGTATCTGCCGGTGCGCTGGACCGATTGCACGCTGGCGCTGGTCGCCCGTGGCGCGACCCGTATCGCCGAATGCGGCCCAGGCAAAGTCCTGACCGGGCTGGTGAAGCGCATCGACAAATCGGTCGAATCGAAATCGCTGGCGACCCCAGGTGATTTCCAGACCGCCCTCGAAGAATGGAAGAAGGCATGAGCGACAACCAGATATTGAAGGGCGAGATCGTCCTGGTCACCGGTGCGAGCCGCGGCATCGGCGCGGCCATCGCTGACGAACTCGCCAGCCAGGGTGCGACCGTGATCGGCACGGCGACTTCCGCCTCTGGCGCGGCGGCCATCGGCGAACGCCTGGCTGCGCTGGGGGGCCACGGCCGCGAGTTGGACGTGGTCGATCCTGCGGCAGTCGATGCGCTGGTGGAATCGATCAGCAAGGAATTCGGCGCCATCAGCATCCTGGTCAACAACGCCGGCATCACCCGCGACAATTTGCTGATGCGGATGAAGGAAGAAGACTGGCAGGCGATCCTCGACACCAACCTCACCAGCGTCTACCGCACCTCCAAAGCGGTGATGCGCGGCATGATGAAGGCGCGCAAGGGCCGCATCATCAACATCGCATCGGTGGTCGGCGTGACCGGCAATGCCGGGCAGGCGAATTACGCAGCAGCCAAGGCTGGCATCATCGCGTTCTCCAAATCGCTGGCCAAGGAAATCGGCAGCCGTGGCGTTACCGTCAATGTGGTCGCGCCCGGTTTCATCGACACCGACATGACCCGTTCCCTGCCCGAGGACGCCAAGGCCGCGCTGGTCGGCCAGATCGCGCTCGGACGCCTGGGTGAACCGGCCGACATCGCGCGCGCGGTGGCGTTCCTGGCCGGCCCCTCTGGCGCCTACATCACCGGCGAGACCCTGCATGTGAATGGCGGCATGTACATGCCCTAACATGTTTATGTTGTAAGTACCTGATTAAACGGCGATTGCAAGGGTCTGCCCGTAGCCGCCCGTTTCCACTAAACTACCCCCCGTTCACTCAACTCCGTCTGGAGCCAAAACCAATGAGCAGCATCGAAGAACGCGTCAAGAAGATTGTTGTAGAACAGCTTGGCGTCAAAGAAGAAGAAGTCACCACCAGCGCATCGTTCGTCGATGACCTCGGCGCCGATTCGCTCGACACCGTCGAACTGGTGATGGCGCTGGAAGAAGAGTTCGAGTGCGAAATCCCGGACGAAGACGCCGAGAAGATCACTTCGGTGCAGCAGGCCATCGACTACGTCAAGGCGCACGTCAAGGCCTGAGTCGTCAGTTTCGATGAGTCGTGCCGGGGCCGCGGATGCGGCCCCGTGCATTTGTGGCGTATCCCCGCGTCAGCGGTGATACGAAGGATCCTGAGGAGCCGTATATGAGTCAGCGTCGCGTCGTAGTCACCGGCATGGGCATGATCTCGCCGCTGGGCAATGATCTGGCCAGCAGTTGGGATGGCATCGTCAATGGCAGGTCGGGCCTGGGTCCGATCACTTCGTTCGATGCGTCGCTGTTCACCACACGCATCGCGGGCGAGATCCGCGGCTTCGAACCCACGCTCTACATGTCCCCCAAGGACGTGAAGAAGATGGACGCCTTCATCCATTACGGCGTCGCCGCGTCGCTGATGGCGATGGAGGATTCGGGTCTGGAAGTCACCGAGGAAAACGCCGAGCGCATCGGCGCGATCATCGGTGCCGGCATCGGCGGCATCCTCGGCATCGAGGAGCAGACCGCCAAATATATCGAAGGCGGCCCGCGAAAGATTTCGCCCTTCTACATCCCCAGCACCATCATCAACATGCTGCCGGGCCAGCTGAGCATCATGAAAGGCATCAAGGGTCCGAGTTTTTCGGCAGTATCGGCCTGCGCCACTTCCAACCATTCCATCGGCATGGCCATGCGCATGATCCAGTACGGCGATGCCGACGTGATGATCGCTGGCGGCGCCGAGCGCGGTTCCTCGCCGACCTCGGTTGGCGGTTTCTGCTCGATGAAGGCCATGTCCACGCGCAACGATGATCCGGCGGGCGCCTCGCGTCCGTGGGACAAGGACCGCGACGGCTTCGTGCTGGGCGACGGCGCCGGCATCCTGGTGATCGAGGAATACGAACACGCCAAGGCGCGTGGCGCGCGCATCTACTGCGAGCTTGCTGGTTTCGGTGCAAGTTCCGACGCGTATCACATGACTGCGCCCAGCGAGAACGGCGAAGGCCCCGCGCGCTGCATGGCGATGGCGATGAAGGACGCGAAGATCAACGCCGACCAGGTGGAATACCTCAACGCACACGGCACCTCCACGCCGCTGGGCGATCTGGCCGAAACGCTGGCGATGAAGCGCGCCTTCGGCGACCACGCCTACAAGACCATGGTCAGCTCGACCAAGTCCATGACCGGGCATCTGCTCGGCGCCGCCGGTGGCGTGGAAGCGATCTTCTCGGTGCTGGCGATCGACAAAGGCATCATTCCGCCGACCATCAACCTGGAAAACCCCGGCGAAGGTTGCGACCTGGACTACGTGCCGAACGTGGCGCGCGAGAAGAGGATCGATGTGGCCATGTCGAACGGTTTCGGCTTTGGCGGCACCAATGGCACGCTGGTGTTCAAGCGGATTTGATGCTGTTTCCCTTCTCCTTTGGGAGAAGATCCTGCCCCGCACTTGATACGGGGTGGCGCGAAGCGCCGGATGAGGGGTGCGGCGGAGTTTTCGATGTCTGCGCCATTGCCATTCCCCCGGACCCTCACCCCAACCCCTCTCCCGATGGGAGAGGGGCTATAAAAGCATGATCGAATCCCGCGCATTACCTCCCGACACCGATCTGCTCGCCCTGCATAGGCTGGCGCCTGCGCGCTATCCGCTGCTGCTCGAGTCGGTCGCCTCGGGCACCGCACAGGGGCGTTGGGATCTGTTGCTGGCCACCGATGGCTCAGGTCTGCGCCTGGACAGCGAGGGCCGCACGTGGACCCTCGACGGCGATCCTCTGTCAGGCGACTTTCTCTCTGCGCTGGATGACCAATGGCAATCACAGCGCATCGCGCGCGAAGAGCCGCGCTGGCCGTTCCGCGGCGGATGGGCGTTGCTGCTGAACTACGAACTGGCAGGGCAGGTGGAACCGGTGCTGGCGCTACCCGCCGGCAATCCGGCCGTTCCTGTCGCCCTGGCATTGCGCTGCCCGGCGGCGATCCTGCGCGACCGCACCACCGGCGAGTGCGTGGCGTTGGCGGAAACCGGGTGCTCGGCGCTGCTGGACGCGATTTCGACCGATCTGCCTGGGGCGAAAGGCGTTATGGCGCCGGCGCGCTGGGAAGCACCCGCGCATATCGACGAAGACGAACCGCAACATTTCATCGATGGCGTCAGGCGCATTCTCCAATACCTGGCGGCGGGCGATATTTTCCAGGCGAACCTGTCGCGTGCGTGGCGCGCGCATTTCGCAGGCGCGCTGGAGCCTTCCACGCTCTACGCGCGTTTGCGCAAGGCCAATCCGGCGCCTTTCGCGGGCCTGTTCGCCTGGGGCGACTGGGCGGTGGCCAGTTCGTCGCCCGAACGCCTGGTGTCGATCCGCGGCGAGGTGGTAGAAACGCGACCCATCGCCGGGACTCGCCCGCGTTTCGAAGGCGATGACGATGCCGAACGCATCCGCGAGCTGGTCGGCCACCCCAAGGAACGCGCCGAACACGTGATGCTGATCGACCTGGAACGCAACGACCTGGGCCGCGTGTGCGAGCCGGGCAGCGTGGAAGTCGATGAGCTGATGACCGTCGAAAGTTACGCCCACGTGCACCACATCGTCAGCAACGTGCGCGGGCGCCTGCGCCCCGATGCGACGCCGGGCGAAGTGATCCGCGCCACCTTCCCGGGCGGCACCATCACCGGTTGCCCCAAGGTGCGCTGCATGCAGATCATTGCCGAATTGGAGGGGCAGGCACGCGGCGCCTATACGGGCGCATTCGGCTGGTTGAACCGCGATGGCGACCTGGACCTGAACATCCTAATCCGCAGTGCCGAGATATCTTCCGGCCCCGAGGGCGGAACGGACGTGGTGTTCCGCACCGGGGCCGGCATCGTCGCCGACTCCATCGCCGAGCGTGAACTGGACGAAACCCGCGCCAAAGCGCGTGGCGTCCTGAACGCTCTGTCTCCGTAGGAGCGGGCCTTGCCCGCGATGCTCTGGTCTGCGGTCCGACATCCCAGAATAAAGCGTCGCGGGCAAGGCCCGCTCCTACAGAGATGCGGTGGCAAGGTATCCTGCCCGCCATAGAACCAAGTTCGAGGAACTCCGTGTCCCCAGGCATAAAGCGCGGCTGTCGCGCCCTCGTTGTCGCTTTCCTGCTGTTGCTGGCCCTGGCTGCCATAGGCGGCGCTTGGCTCTGGCAGCGTTATACCGGTTTCAGCGATCAGCCCATCGCCGGCCTGCAGGCAGGCGACAGCGTTGTCGTGGCCTCGGGCGATTCATTCCCCGGCGTACTGCGCAAATTGCGCGCAGCCGGCGTGGAGCAGGGCGAGGACCTGGAATGGCGCATGCTGGCGCGACGCCTGGATGTCGATGGCAGCCTGAAGGTCGGCGAGTACGCGCTCGACCCCGGCATCACCCCGCGCAAACTGCTGCTGAACATGCGCAACGGCAAGGTCATCAGCTACCGCATCACTATTGTGGAAGGCTGGAACATCCGTCAGCTGCGCGCCGCGCTGAACGCCGCCACGCCGCTGCTGCATGAGACCACGCAACTCGACGATGCTGCGCTGATGAAGTTGCTCGGCCATGCGGGCCAGCATCCCGAGGGCCGCTTCCTGCCCGAGACCTACGTCTATTCACGCGGCGACAGCGATTTGGACGTGCTCAAGCGCGCGCATGCGGCGATGGACAAGGCCTTGGCCGAAGTCTGGGAATCGCGCGCCAAGGACGTGCCGCTGAAATCAGCGGAAGAGGCGCTGATTCTGGCTTCGATCATCGAGAAGGAAACCGGCCTGGCCTCGGAGCGTCCGCAGATCGCTGGCGTGTTCGCGCGCCGCCTGAAACTGGGCATGAAGCTGCAGACCGATCCGACCGTGATCTACGGCATTGGCAGCGCCTATGACGGCAATATCCGTCGTCGCGATCTGGTCACCGACACACCGTACAACACCTACACGCGTACCGGCCTCACGCCCACGCCCATCGCCATGCCCGGCCTGGATGCGTTGCGCGCCGCGGTCAATCCCGCCGAAGGCGATGCGCTGTTCTTCGTCGCATTGGGCGATGGCAGCGGCAGCCACGTGTTCTCCGCCACGCTGGCCGAGCACAACGCCGCGGTGGCCCGCTACCTCCAGCAACTGCGTCGTCCGGCATTGCCCGAAGAAGAGCCGCTGCAATGACCGAAGCCTTGTTGAAGCATCCGCGCCTGATCAGCCTGGAAGGCGGCGAGGGCGCCGGGAAAACCAGCGCCATCGTCGCCATCCGCGAACTGTTGCAGGCGCGCGGGCACGAAGTGGTACTGACCCGCGAGCCGGGCGGCACGCCGCTGGCTGAGCGCATCCGCGAACTGTTGTTGAATCCGAAGGAAGAAACACTGGCCCCGGAAACCGAGCTGCTGCTGATGTTCGCGTCGCGCGCCCAGCACGTGCGCGAAGTTGTGCGCCCGGCGCTGCAACGCGGCGCGTTCGTGGTCAGCGATCGCTTCACCGATTCCAGTTATGCCTACCAGGTCGAAGGTCGAGGGCTCGACCGCGGGCTGGTGGAAGAACTGGAACGCAAGGTCGTGGGCATCAAGCCCGGCCTGACCCTGCTGCTGGATCTGGATGTGCGCGAAGGCCGCGCGCGCGCCAACGGCCGCGATCTGTGGCCGGACCGGATCGAAAGCGAGCAGGACGATTTCTTCGAGCGCGTGCGTGTCGGCTTCCGCAAGCGTGCGCAGGCCGAGCCGGATCGTTTCCGCGTGATCGATGCCAGTCAGTCGCCGGCCGCGGTTGGTGCATCCGTTTCCACCGCCGTGGCGCGGTGGCTGGAAGAAAACGCATGAGCGACGCCTTCTCACCTTGGCAGCAACGTGCCTATGAGCACGCGCTTTCGGCGCTTCAGGCAGGACGTCTGGGCCACGGACTGCTGATCTGTGGGCCAGCAGGTCTTGGCAAACGTGCCGTCGCCGACCGACTGGCCCACTACGTGTTGAGCGGCGAAGATGCCGCACTGCAAACCCGCACCGCGCAGTTGATCGCTGCCGGTACGCATCCCGACTTGCATCTGGTGTCCTATGGCCTGACCAAGGATGGAAGCAAGCTGCGCACCGAGATCGTGATCGACCAGATGCGCGACCTGTCGCAGAAGCTTTCACTCACGCCGCAGTACGGCAGGGCGCAGGTGGCGATCGTCGATCCAGCCGATGCCATCAACCGCGCTGCTTGCAATGCCTTGCTAAAAACGCTGGAGGAACCGGCGGACGGTCGTTATCTGTGGCTGATCAGCGCGCAACCGGCGCGCTTGCCGGCGACCATCCGCAGTCGCTGCCAACGCCTGGAGTTCAAGCTTCCGCCGCGTGAAGAGGCCTTGGACTGGCTGGGTAAACAAGGTCATTCGGCCAAAGAGGCACTGGAAGCACTCGACGCTGCGCGTGGTCATCCGGGCCTGGCGGATGAATGGCTGCGTGAAGGCGGTCTGGCCTTGCGCAAATCCGTGGCCAGCGATCTGCAGAAGCTGGAAAGCGGTGAAATCGCCGTGATCGACACCGCGCAGCGATGGTCGTCCGATGAACACGCCAGTCTGCGCTTGAGCCATGCCGCCGATCTTGTATTGGCGCAGGCGGGGACGGCCGGCTTGACCGATCCGGTGCGATTGCACAAGCTGGCGACGTGGTTCGATGCCGCCAACCGTACCCGCGACCTGTTGCGGACCACGGTGCGCGGCGACCTGGCGATAGTCGATTTGTTGTTGGCCTGGCGCGGTGGGGACCGCAACCGGGCCGCCAAAGGAGAGCGGGGATGAATGCAGTGGCAGGTGGTGGAAGACAGGGCATCCTGTCCTTGGCGGTCAAGGACAAGGCAGCGCTGTACAACGCCTACATTCCGTACGTGAAGAACGGCGGTATCTTCGTGCCAACGCCCAAGCGTTACTTCCTGGGCGACGAGGTATTCCTGTTGCTGACCTTGCCAGACTCCAGTGAACGCCTGCCCGTGGCCGGCAAGGTGATCTGGGTGACGCCGGTGGGCGCGCAGGGCGCGCGCACCGCCGGTATCGGCGTGCAGTTCGCCGACACCAGTGAAGGCGAAGCGGTGAAGAGCAAGATCGAAACGTTGCTGGCCGGCACGCTCAATGCGGACAAGCCCACGCACACGATGTGATGGCTACTCGATTCGCCCAGGCACGATTCCGCCACTTCGCAGTTGGATTGGGGTTGTCACTTTGGGTGATGTTGGCGCTTCCTGTCAGCGCACAAGGTTTGATCGCAATCCGCATAGAGCCATCGAACGCCCCTAGAGCCAGTATTTTCCCCGGCTGGGTTCGGCAAGCACCTTTTTCTGGAACGACACGGATCGATCTCGAGCTGGGAGACGAGCCTTACGGCGCAGTGCTGAAACTCGATTCCGCCGGAGGCGAGGTCAGCCATCGCGTACTGGTGCAATTCGAGACCAGTCTGGCGATCGGCGATGAAGGGCCGCATGTCGACTTGCTGGACTGGAAACATTGCGCGTCGGCGTGGCAGGTGTTGCAACCGTCTGCGTCAGGGGGATTCGTGTTGCCTCATCCGAGCGCGGCGCAAGCCTCCTGCTTCCCGCCTTCCAGCATGGCCGAGCTCAAAGCAGCCTTGCGCTCCGTGCTGCAGGCCAATGGCACTCCCGAACCCGACAGACAGCGTTGGATGACACTGGCCGATTCGATCAGGTTACCCGGCGACGCGCCCTCCTACATTGGCGTAAGCAAGGTGCGCGTGCGCATCGATGAACAAGCCAACGGGCAATGGAAGCAAGTGACTACCCTGGAGTTCATGCTGCCGCTTGGCTGCTGAAGCGGAAATTGAAACCAGTCTTGCGTCGGCCGCGTAGGGCCGACCTACCTCGGCACAAGCTGCACAGGACGAGCTGCTAGGCGGACTCTCGTTTTCAGAACCTGACCGCGCGTTAGAGTCCCTTGAATAGGTTCCCAAGCAATAACGTCACCAAGCCCGCGCACAGGATCCAGAACGCGTAGACCGAAAGTGCTGGGATGTAGCCCAGTTTTGCCGCAACGCCGATGCCACCCAACAGCACCGAAAGAAAGAACATGCCCGAGGTGGGCGCGCTCAGATTGAACATTCGAGTAGTCCTTGCAGAAGAAAGTGAAAGCGCTGCGCTTCGACACGCAGCGCGAATGCTATCAGGCGCCAGTCAGACGGTCGGGCCGCGCAGCAGCGGCGAGTCCCAGCCTGGACGCGGGGAGAAGCGGTCGCCGTAGCGGCCCTGCAGCACCTTGAGCTTTTCGACCAGACTATCGGCGCCGGTAGCCTTGATGTATTCGATCGGGCCACCGCGGAACGGCGCGAAACCGGTGCCGAAGATCACGCCGGCGTCGAGCAGATCGGTGTCGCTGACGACCTGGTCGTTGAGGCAGGCGACCGCTTCGTTGAGCAGCGGCAGGATAAGCCGGTCTTCCAGATCGGCAGGCGCCTGGTAGTCCTTCGGGACTTCGGGCTTCACCGCCTTGCCGTTTTCCCACTTGTACAAGCCCTGGCCGTCCTTCTTGCCGCGTTTGCCGTTCTCCGGTGGCGCCGAAAGCGCTGCGGGAATCGGCAGGCCCAGGAACGGCGCCAGTTCCCGGCCCACGCCCGAGGCCACGTCCAGGCCCACGGTATCGATAAGTTCGATGGGTCCCATCGGCATGCCGAACTTCACCGCCGCCTTGTCGATCACCGGGCCGGGAATGCCTTCGGCGTAGGCGGTCACGGCTTCGAGCATGTAGGGGAACAGCACACGGTTGACCAGGAAGCCCGGCGTGCCGGCCACGGGCACTGCCAGCTTGTCGATGGCCTTGCAGAACGCGGCCAGTCGCTTCTCCGCTTCCGGCGACAGGCCGTCATGGCGGACGATTTCCACCAGTGGCATCTGCGCGACCGGATTGAAGTAATGCAGGCCTGCGAACTGCGCCGGGCGCTGGATGTGCTCGCGCAATTCGGTCAGCGGAATCGACGACGTATTGGTAGTGAGCAGGGCCTCAGGTTTCAGGCGCGGTTCGAGGGTCTGGTAGAGCTCGCGCTTGGCTTCCGGATTTTCGATGATGGCTTCGATCACCAGGTCGGCAGCTGGTACGCCTTCGCCGGCAAGATCGCCCTTCAGCCTTGCGGCGACGGCAGGGCGCTTGGCTTCGTCCTTCACTTTCTTTTCGAAGAGTTGCGCGGCACGCGTCAGTGCGCCGTCGATGAAGCCCTGCTCGCGATCCTGCAGGGTCACTTCGAAGCCCTTGTAGGCGGCCCACGCGGCGATGTCGCCACCCATGACGCCAGCACCAACCACATGCACGTGGGTGATCCCGTGATCCTTGCCGCCCTGGCTTTTCAGTCGCTCCTGCAGGAAGAAGATCCGTACCAGGTTGCGGGCGGTCGGTGTGCTCGCCAGTTTCACCACGCCGCGACGCTCGGCATCCAGTCGCGCCTGGATGCCGCTACCGCCGCTGCGCTTCCAGGTGTCGATCAAGGCGTAAGGCGCGGGGTAGTGCTCCTTGCGCGCCTTGCGTGCGACCTGCTTGGCCATCTGCGGCGCCAGGATCTGTCGCGCCAGCCAGGTGTTGGTAATCCAAGCGAGGAACCGCTGCTTGAACGGGCGTTCGCTGCCCTTGAGCGCCAAGGCCACGGCTGAGTCCAGCAGCAGGGCCGGTTCCACCACCTTGTCCACCAGTCCCATCGCTTTAGCTGCGGAGGCAGACACGGTGCGTCCGGTGAGCATCAGGTCCATCGCGGCAGGCGCGCCGATCAATCGCGGCAGTCGCGCGCTGCCGCCCCAGCCCGGGAAGATGCCCAGCATCACTTCGGGGAGGCCGATGCGCGTGGAGGCATCGTTGGACGCCACGCGATAGCGGCAGGCCAACGATATTTCCGTGCCGCCGCCCATGCAGTGGCCATGGATTGCCGAAACGGTCGGGCAGGGCAGCTCGGCCAGTTTCTGGAAGACTGCCTGGCCGCGGCGGATCGCATCGTTGACCGTGCCCTTGCGGTCGAACTCCTGGAATTCCTTGAGGTCGGCGCCAGCAATGAAGCCGGCCGGCTTGAGCGAGCGGATCACCACACCTTTCGGCGGATCGATGGCGAGGCGTTCGATCAGATCGCCCAGTTCGATGAGTACGTCCTGCGACAACGCATTGACTGGCGCACCCTGGCGGTCGAGGCTCAGCACCACGATGCCGTCCTCGCGCGACTCCGTCTGCCAATGAGTGGGCCGCAGCCCATCAAAGCCGGGGAGCCCATCGAAGCTTGCTGTCATGATCAAAACCATCCGTTCGCGTATGGGTAAGACGACTATCATCCCGAGGTTGTTTAACCCACGTCAAATCCCCACTCATGAAGAGAGGCATGACCGGCGGCATGGGCATAGCGTCAGAGTTTCAGGTTAAATCTTTGATAACGAAGCGGTTCAGGCGTGCTTCTGAACTTTTCTCCGCAATGGCGGTCACAGTGCTCGGTCATCAACCGAGCCGACAGGAGTGCGGCCCGGCATGGCCGATGTGGATACCCAAACCGGACAGGACAACACTCCTCCCCAGGAGTTGGATCTCGAACTGGTCAGGCGTGTGCAGCGTGGCGAGAGTGCGGCGTTCGATCTGCTGGTGCGCAAGTACCAGCATCGGATCATCGCCCTCATCGGACGCTACATCCATGACTGGAGCGAGTGTCAGGACGTCGCCCAGGACACTTTCGTTCGCGCTTATCGCGCGATCGGGAATTTCCGCGGCGATGCGCAGTTCTACACGTGGTTACATCGGATCGCAGTGAATACAGCCAAGAACCATCTCGTCGCCCACAACCGCCGCCCGCCGACCGACGACGTCGACGCCAGCGATGCCGAGCAATACGACACCGGCAGCCGCCTGCGCGATACCGATACACCGGAACGCGAACTGATGCGGCAGGAACTGGAGCGCACGGTGATGAAGGCCGTCGACGCGCTGCCCGAAGAATTGCGTACCGCCATCACCCTGCGCGAGGTGGAAGGCCTGAGTTACGAGGAAATCGCGCAAAAGATGGATTGCCCCATCGGCACGGTGCGCTCGCGCATCTTCCGTGCCCGTGAGGCCATCGATGCCGAACTTCGACCGCTGGTCGATACCGAAAGCGCAACGCGGGAGCGTGCACGCACATGACCACCGACAAATTCGATACCCATTACTCGCAGCAACTTTCGGCGCTGATGGACGGCGATCTGCCGCCCGACCAGGCGCGTTTTCTGCTGCGCCGGCTTGAGCACGACACCGAACTGACCGGTCGCTGGGAGCGGTGGCAGTTGTGCGGCGACGTGCTCCGCGGCCAGCCCCAGGCGCCTGCGCCCGCAGGTTTCGCCGAGCGCATCGCCACCGTGCTGGCGGCCGAATCCACTCGCTCTGCAGCCGATACCGGGACACAGCGTGGCCGTGGCCTGCTGGTGCGCTGGGGCGGCGGAGCGCTGGCTGCATCGGTGGCCCTGATCGCGCTTTTCATGGTCCGCCAGCAGGTACCCGACGAAGCACCTCCACCTGCAGCGCCCACCTTAGCCGGGCAGTCGCCGGATGCAACGCAATCCGTCTCACCCGCCATGCCCGCCGTCCAGGCGGCCGCTACCGTGACCGCTGCCAGCGTGGCCGTGGCCAGCGTGCCGCGACGCGACCGGGAAACCAGTCGCCGCAGCGCCACCCGGACCCAGCAGGCCGCGCGCAGTGCTGCCGCCAATCGTGCGCTGCCCGAACGTCAGGTCGCCACGGCAGGCGTTCCCGTGGTCCATGCCATCGCCAGCGCGCCGGCCAGCAGCAATGATCCGTTCTCAAACGTGCAGATCAACCCGACGCCCTCCGCGCGCCCGTGGCCACGCGCCGTGTTGCCGCAGTACTCGGGGGGCTCGGGCGCGTTCAATGCTGATTATTCGAGCGACCGCGCTGCTCAGGCGTTCTATCCGTTCGAGCCCAGAATGCCTGCCAGTCCGCCCGTAACGGTTCCCGAATCCGGATCCAACGAGCGCTGACTCGCGTCATTCGGTTGCGTTCATGCGGGTGCGGACTCGCTCCACGCCACGACGATTCCATTTTTCCTCCCACGATACTTCCCGAGGCTTGCGTTCGATGACTTCCAGTGTCCGTAACAGTCTTTTCGGCTTGCTCGTCCTGACTGCCCCGCTTGCCGCTTGCGCGCAGCAACCCGCTGGTGCGCAGCAGGCATCGACCCCGGTGGCGGTCAGTTCCATCGCGCAGAGCAGTGCTCCGCAGATCGTCAGCGGATTGCCGGACTTCACCCAGCTGGTGGAGCAGGTCGCGCCTGGTGTGGTGAATATCGAAGCAAAAGCCGGTACGCGTCCGGCGGCACGCAATCCGGTCGCGGGCAATGACGAGATGCCGCAAGACGGCGAAATGCCGGAGTTCTTCCGGCGCTTCTTCGGTCCTGATTTCCAGATGCCTGGCCCGCAGCAGGGCCCGCGCGGACCGCAGCGCCGCGGCACCTCGATGGGCAGCGGTTTCATTATTTCGCCCGACGGCTATGTGCTCACCAACCATCACGTGGTCGATGGTGCGGATGAAGTGACGGTGAAGCTTTCGGACCGGCGTGAACTCGTCGCCAAGGTCATCGGCAGCGACCAGCAGTACGACGTGGCCCTGCTCAAGATCGAAGCGAAGAACCTGCCGTCGATCCGGCTGGGCGATTCCAATTCGCTCAAGCCCGGGCAGTGGGTCGTGGCCATCGGTTCGCCGTTCGGGCTGGATCATTCGGTCACCGCCGGCATCGTCAGCGCGACCGGGCGCAGCAATCCCTACGCTGAGCAGCGCTACGTGCCTTTCATCCAGACCGACGTCGCCATCAACCAGGGCAACTCGGGCGGTCCTTTGCTCAACACGCGTGGTGAAGTGGTCGGGATCAACTCGCAGATCTTCTCCGCGTCCGGCGGCTACATGGGCATCAGTTTCGCCATTCCCATCGATCTGGCGATGAGCGCGGTGGAGCAGCTGAAGAAGACTGGCAAGGTCAGCCGTGGACAGCTGGGAGTGCAGGTCGGGGCGTTGACCACAGGTCTGGCCGAAGCCGCCAAGGCGCCGGATACGCGCGGTGCGCTGATCAACGAAGTTCTGGAAGGCAGCGCTGCCGAGAAGGCCGGTCTTGAGGCGGGCGACATCATCCGCTCGGTCAACGGCAGCGAGATCGTCACCTCCAGCGACCTGCCGCCACGGATCGGCGCCATGGCGCCCGGGTCCAAGGTCACCCTGGGCATCCTGCGCGAGGGCAAGCCGCGTGAGGTCGTGGTGACCCTCTCCACCCTGCAGGAAGATGGAGACACAGCCAGCGCCGCTGGCGCCTCACCCAGTCCCGTTCCGGGCGCTCCGGCCAGTGCCGATTCGGCGCTCCTGGGCATCACGGTAGCCGAACTGGATGCGGCTACCCGCAAGCAGCTGGGCCTGCGCGCCGGTGAAGGCGTGCGTATCACCCGCGTGCAGGGCGAATCGGCCAGCGAGGCAGGACTGGCGCCCGGCATCGTCATTCTGCAGGTCGGTCGCGAGACCGTCGGTAGCGTTGCCGAGTTCAACCAGAAGGTGCGTGGGGTCAAGCCCGGCCAGGTCATCATGTTGCTGGTCCGCAGCCCGCGCGGCGGTTCGGCCTTCGTGGCGGTGACGGCCGGCCAGGGCGGCTGAGCCTGAGTCACTGATTCCGGAACTCTCCGACCAGGGGGCCGTCGCGCCGCGGCGCGGCGGCCTGTCGCCGGCAGGCGTGCGATAATGCGCCGTTATTCTTCCTGACGGCCCCCGCTGGCCGCCCTCATGCAGCCCAAGTCCAGCCCGCCCCCCGCGTCCATGCGGAATATCCGCAACTTTTCCATCATCGCCCACGTCGACCACGGCAAGTCCACGTTGGCCGACCGCATCATCCAGCTGTGCGGCGGCCTGGAGGCCCGCGAGATGGAAGCCCAGGTGCTCGACTCCAATCCGATCGAGCGCGAGCGCGGCATCACCATCAAGGCCCAGTCCGTGTCCCTGCCGTATACGGCCAAGGACGGGCAGGTCTACCAGCTCAACTTCATCGATACCCCCGGCCATGTGGACTTCAGCTATGAAGTCAGCCGCTCGCTGGCGGCCTGCGAAGGCGCGCTGCTGGTAGTGGACGCCGCCCAGGGCGTGGAAGCCCAGTCGGTCGCCAACTGCTACACCGCGGTGGAGCAGGGCCTGGAAGTGGTGCCGGTGATCAACAAGATCGACCTGCCCACGGCCGACATCGAGAAGGTCAAGGCCGAAATCGAAGCGGTGATCGGCATCGACGCCGAGGACGCGGTGGCGATCAGCGCCAAGACCGGCCTCAACGTCGGCGATGTGCTGGAAGCCATCGTCCATCGCATCCCGCCGCCGCAGCCGCGCGACACCGACAAGCTGCAGGCGCTGATCATCGACTCGTGGTTCGACAACTACCTGGGCGTGGTCTCGCTGGTGCGGGTGATGCAGGGCGAAATCGTGCCCGGTACCAAGATGCTGGTCATGTCCACGGGCCGCACCCATCTGGTCGACAAGGTCGGCGTGTTCACGCCCAAGCGCAAGGAACTGAAGAAGCTCGGTGCCGGCGAAGTGGGCTGGATCAATGCCTCGATCAAGGACGTGCACGGCGCGCCGGTTGGCGACACCCTGACCCTGGCCAGCGATCCGGCCGACAAGCCGCTGCCCGGCTTCCAGGAAATGCAGCCGCGCGTGTTCGCCGGGCTGTTTCCGGTGGATGCCGAGGACTATCCGGACCTGCGCGAGGCGCTGGAAAAACTGCGCCTCAACGACGCTGCGCTGCGCTTCGAACCGGAAAGCTCCGAAGCCATGGGCTTCGGTTTCCGCTGCGGCTTCCTGGGCATGCTGCACATGGAAATCGTGCAGGAACGCCTGGAGCGCGAGTACGACCTCAACCTCATCACCACCGCACCCACCGTGGTCTACGAGGTGCTGAAGACCGATGGCAGCATCCTCACCCTGGACAACCCGTCCAAGCTGCCGCAGACCAATCTGATCGACGAGATCCGCGAGCCGATCATCCGCGCCAATGTGCTGACCCCGCCCGATTACGTCGGCAATGTCATCACCCTGTGCGAGGAAAAGCGTGGCCGCCAGATCGGTATCAATTATCTGGGCTCGCAGGTGCAGATCAGCTACGAACTGCCGATGGCTGAGGTAGTGCTGGATTTCTTCGACCGGCTGAAATCGGTGTCACGCGGCTATGCGTCGCTTGACTACCACTTCCTGCGTTTCGAAGCCGGTCCGTTCGTGCGCGTGGACACGCTGATCAACGGCGACAAGGTCGATGCGTTGTCGCTGATCGTGCATCGCCAGTACGCCGACCGCCGCGGTCGTGAACTGACCGAAAAGATGCGCGAACTGATTCCACGCCAGATGTTCGACGTGGCCATCCAGGCCGCCGTCGGCGCCCAGGTGATCGCCCGCAGCACGGTCAAGGCGATGCGCAAGAACGTGCTGGCCAAATGCTATGGTGGCGATATCAGCCGCAAGAAAAAGCTTCTGGAAAAGCAGAAGGAAGGCAAGAAGCGCATGAAGCAGGTGGGCAATGTGGAAATCCCGCAGGAAGCGTTCCTGGCGGTGCTGCAGATGGATAACAAGTAATTCTTCATCCTTCTCCCAATGGGAGAAGGTGCCCGAAGGGCGGATGAGGGTACGGCGAAGTCATGATGGTTCAACCATCGCAACTTCGCCGTACGCTCACCCCAACCCCTCTCCCGGTGGGAGAGGGGCTATCAACGGAGTGTGTATGGTCTGGTTCGAAACAATCCTCGTCGTCCTCACCCTGCTGACCGGCATCGTCTGGCTGGCGGACAAACTGTTCCTGGCCAAGCGCCGCGCGGCCCGTGGCGGTTTGCTGGACGAGGAGCCGGTGCTGGTCGATTACTCGCGCGCGTTCTTCCCGGTGCTGGCCATCGTGCTGGTGCTGCGCAGCTTCATCGCCGAGCCCTACAAGATTCCCTCGGCGTCGATGATGCCCAACCTGCTGATCGGCGATTTCATCCTGGTCAACAAGTTCGCCTACGGCCTGCGCCTGCCGATCAACAACAAGAAATTCGTGTCCATCAGCGAACCCGAGCGCGGCGACGTGGTGGTGTTCAAGCCGCCGCACGACCCTGAGAACAACTGGATCAAGCGCGTGATCGGCTTGCCGGGCGACCGCATTTCTTTCCAGGGCAACACCTTGACCATCAATGGCCAGGCCATGACCTATAAGCCGCTGGGCACCTACAGCGGTCGTGGCGTGGCCCAGGGCACCCAGAGCGCGGCGCTGCTGGAAGAGAATCTGCCGGGACGCCCGCACAAGGTGCTGGAAGGCCTGGACAACCCTGTGGGGGCCGGGGAGTGGGAAGTGCCGGCCGGGCACTATTTCGTGATGGGCGACAATCGTGATAATAGCGAGGACGGACGCCTGTGGCCGGAACTCAGCCCGAAGGACGGGTCGTTGATACCGAACCACAATTTCCTGCCGGAGAAGGATCTGCGGGGCAAGGCGTTCCTGATCTGGTTGAACTGTGAAGGCTGGTTCTGCAAGGGGGGTTTCGATGCGTCCAGGATCGGAACCAAGATTCAATAATCGCGTGTCTCATCCAGGGGTTCGGCATATGAACAGAAATCCGAAGCACAAGCAGGGCGGCATGACGTTGATGAGTTTCCTCGTCGTGCTGGCGGTGGTCGGCTTCGCCGCGTACATCGGCATGAAGCTGTTCCCGATGTACCAGGAGTACTACTCGGTGCGCAGTGCGGCCAAGGGCCTTGCAAGCGAGCCGGGCGTGGGCGACATGGATCCGTCCAAGATCGAGGATCTGTTTTTCCGTCGCCTGTACATCAACTACTCCGAGAACGTGAAGCCGGACAACGTCAAGATCGAGCGCATCGACAACGGCTGGAACATGAAGGTGAACTACGAAGTGCGGCGGCCGCTGGTCGGCAACCTGGACGTGGTGGGCGTGTTCGATGTGTCCCAGGATCTGACCCGTCACGGTGCGACCGATTGACCTGAAATTCCGTGACGGTGAGCTGGATGGCCATCGTTTCGCAGACCCGGGCCTGCTTTCGCAGGCCCTGACCCATCGCAGTGCCGGTGCGCCCCATAACGAGCGGTTCGAGTTTCTGGGCGACAGCATCGTCAATCTGCTGGTCGCCGAAGTGCTTTTCCAGCGCTGGCCCAAGGCGGACGAAGGTGCGCTTACACGAGCCCGTGCCGAACTGGTCCGTGAAGCATCGCTGGCCGTCATCGCCCGCAAGCTGGAACTGGGCGCGCGCCTGACTCTGGGGCCAGGCGAAATGAAATCTGGCGGGCATCGCCGCGATTCCATCCTGGCCGATGCGTTGGAAGCGGTAGTTGCCGCGATCTATCTGGATGTCGGTTTCGAGGCCTGCCGCAACGTGGTGCTGCCGTGGTTCGAAGAATCGCTGGCCGCGCTGCCCGTGGGCAAGCCCGGCAAGGACCCCAAGACCCGGTTGCAGGAATGGCTGCAGGGGCGCCAGCGTCCGTTGCCGACCTACGAGTTGGTGTCTGAAAGCGGCGACGACCACGCCAAGGTGTTTCGCGTTTCCTGCAGCATCGTCGATCCGTCGCTCGCCAGCGAAGGCGAGGGCACGTCGCGCCGTAACGCCGAACAGGCGGCCGCTGCGGCATTGATCGAAAAACTGGATGGATTGAAATGAATGACGCGCAAGCGCACCGCAGCGGCAGCATCGCCGTCATCGGCCGGCCGAATGTAGGCAAGTCAACGCTCACCAACGCGCTTGTCGGGGCCAAGGTCAGCATCGTCTCCAACCGGCCGCAGACCACACGTCATCGCCTGTTGGGTATCGCGACCTTCCCCGAGGGCCAGATCGCCCTCGTGGACACGCCGGGCCTGCACAAACAGGAAGGCAAGTTTTCCGCTTCGGCGATGAGCAAGGTCATGAACCGCGCCGCGCGCGGTGCCATCGAGGACGTCGATGCGGCGCTGATGGTGATCGAAGCCGGGCGCTGGGACGAAGCCGACACGCTGGCCTACAACGTGCTCAGCGACAGCGGCATCCCGGTCATGCTGGTGGTCAACAAGGTCGACCAGATCAAGCTCAAGGCGGAACTGCTTCCGTTCCTGGCCAGGATCACCGAAGACCGCAGCTTCTCCAGCGTGCACCTGATTTCTGCCTTGAAACGCAACGGCCTGGAACAGCTGATCAAGGACATGCTGGCCGTATTGCCGGAAGCGCCGCCGATGTTCGGCGAGGACGAGATCACCGACCGCAGCCAGCGCTTCATGGCTGGCGAACTGGTGCGCGAGCAGCTGATGCGCCAGTTAGGCAACGAACTTCCCTACGCCACGACCGTGGAAATCGAGCGTTTCGCCGAGGAAGAAGGGCTGCTGCGCATCGGCGCGGTGATCTGGGTGGAGCGCGAAAGCCAGAAATCCATCGTCATCGGCAAGGGCGGCGCGCGGCTCAAGGAAATCGGCAGCAAGGCGCGGCTGCAGATGGAGCGCATGTTCGACGCGAAAGTCTTTCTGGAAACCTGGGTGCGCGTGCGCGAGGGCTGGTCCGGCGATGCGGCCGCGTTGAAGGCGTTCGGATACAACGAGTAGTTTTTTGCGCAGGCCACGGGCCGCTCCGATGATGGTTGGCCGGTACATTGGCTTGAAAGAACAGCGGGGCAAGCCCCGCTCTACAATGCTTTGGCATGCGCATCGATAACGAACCGGCTTATGTCCTCCATGCGCGCGCCTGGCGCGAGACCAGCTTGCTGGTCGAGGTGCTGTGCCAGAACCACGGTCGCATGGGTCTGGTGGCACGCGGTGTGCAGGGACCGAAAAAGCAGGTGCTGCGCGCCGCACTGCAACCTTTGCAGCACATACGCCTGAACGCGGTGCAGCGTGGAGAGCTGGCGCATCTGGCATCCGCCGAAGCGTTGGACGCCGCCCCGCGGCTCACGGGCGACAGCATGCTGGCCGCGTTCTACATCAACGAGCTGGTAATGCGATTGGCGCCGCGCCAGGATCCGCATGGCGATCTGTACCGCATCTACGGCCAGACCCGTGCACGGCTGGACGGCGATGCGTCGCTCGCCTGGACTCTGCGTCGCTTCGAGCGCGACCTGCTGGAATCGCTGGGCTCCGGCTTCGACCTTGCCGAAGATGCGGATGGGTTCGCCATCGATCCCGCAGCCCGATACCGCATCGATCCCGAACAAGGCCCGCGCCGATTGCTGAGCGAGCGCGGGCGCGAGGAACGCAGCACCGCCGCCACCGGCAGCGCGCTGCTGGCACTGGCCGCAGACCGGCAGCCTGAAGCGGACGATCTGGCCAGCCTGCGTCTGGCATTGCGCAGCGTGCTGGCGCATCACCTGGGCGGACGCGGACTGAAGTCGTGGGAAATGCTGGGTGAGCTTGGCCGGCTGAAGCCGCGGGAGTGATGCGGTGCGATTCAAGTGGCCGGGTAAAACGGCGCTAGAGAACCCTTAAAAATCGAATGTCATCCCGAGCGCAGCGAGGGATCTGCTTTTCCTTGCCAAATAGCAGATCCCTCGCTGCGCTCGGGATGACAATACGGAGTTGTCCCGATCTTTATGAGTGAGGCATGACGTCGAATCGCGGAGCGTAAAAACCCTGAAAAATCAGGTGCGCGTATCGCGCAAGATCGCTGAGAATCGTTCGAGCGCCACCGGATCGTCGAGCGATTTCTCCAGCGCCACCGCTGCCGCGTTCAACCGCAGCGCACCAACGAACCCGCTGCTGGCCTTCAACTGGTGCAGGATCTTCTTCGCGCCTTGAAGATCGGCTGCTTGCAGCGCCGAGAGAATGTCATCGTGTTGCCGACCGAGTTCTTCCAGGAACAGGCCGCGCAGGGCGACGACATGTTCCTGGTTGCCATTGAGCGCGGCCAGCGCGGTCGCGTGATCCCATAGCGGAAGTTGGTGAAAACTTTCGCCGGATTCCTGCACCCGCAAGGACCCCGCCGACCCGAAGCCAAGCCGGCTGCGCACCGCCTGCTGCAGGCGTGACGTGGTCAGGGGTTTGACCAGCACCGCGTCGAAGCCTGCAGCCTGCAGTTCCGCGTGCAGCGCGGGCGAATCGTCGGCGGTATGCGCCAGGGCAGGGGTGCGGGGCGACCGCTTGCGCAGTTCCGCCAGCAGGTCCAAGCCGCGTCCGTCGGGCAGGTTGGCATCCAGCAGCCACAGATCGTGTGGGCCCTGCAGCGACAGGGCAGAGACGATGCTGTCGGCGGAATCCACCTGCGCGGGCATCGCCTCCAGGGCCGCGACCATGAAAAGACTGCTGACGGAGTCATCCTCCACCAGCAGCAGGCGCGGCTTCATTGCCTGGTGGTCCGACATCCTTTCGCCCTGCATGGCCCAGCGCATCTTACCGTCGCTGCGGGCGCCCTCGGCAACCCGCGCGTTCGCAGCGTCAGGCAGCTCGTCCAGCCCAGAACAGCACAAGGGCCGAAGCCGTATCTGCGACAATAGGGACCCGCAACAGCACGCAGCCCCCGCCACGTGGCAAGACCCCGCGCTCCCCGCATCGACAAGACCCCATTTGAAGCCGAAATCGTGGATCACAGCCACGATGGTCGCGGCGTGGCCCGTCGCGACGGCAAGACCCTGTTCGTCGCCGGTGCCTTGCCCGGCGAGCGGGTCATGGCCGAGCAGACTGCCAAGAACCGCCACTTCGATGAAGCACGCACTGTGGAAGTGCTGCAGGCCTCGCCCGACCGCGTACTTCCGCGTTGCGAACATTTCGGCGTCTGCAGCGGCTGTGTGCTCCAGCACCTGGCCGAAGACAAGCAGATCCTGCTCAAGCAGCGCGTGCTGCTTGAGAACCTGGAACGCATCGGCCATGTCGCGCCACAGACGGTGTTGCCGCCGCTGACCGGCGACAGCTGGGGCTACCGCCGCAAAGGGCGTTTTTCGGTGCGTCGCGTGAACAAGAAGGACCGGACGCTGGTCGGCTTCCGCGAAATCGATCCGCGCTTCGTGGCCGATGTGCGCCGATGCCATACGGTACTCCCGCACCTCGGCGAGCGCGTCGAAGCGTTGGCCCTGCTGGTGGAAACCCTGGACGCGCGCAACGACATTCCGCAGATCGAGTTCATCGCTGGCGATGTCACTGCCGATGGCAGCGTGGTCGCGCTCGTATTCCGTCACCTGTCGCCATTGGGCGAAGGCGACCGCGCCAAACTGGTGACATTCGCACAGCAGCATGCATTCGCCATCTTCCTGCAGTCTGGCGGCATCGATACGGTCGTGCCGCTGTGGCCGGAAGCGCTGGAGCTGTCTTTCAGCTTGCCGCAGTGGAATATCGAACTCGCGTTCCGTCCGCTGGATTTCATCCAGGTCAATGCCACGCTCAACCAGAAGATGATCGCGCGCACCTTCGAACTGCTGGATCCGCAGCCGCAGGACCGCATCCTGGATCTGTTCTGCGGCCTTGGCAATTTCACACTGCCCATGGCGCGCCTGGTCGGTGAAGTGGTCGGTGTTGAAGGCGAGGCCGGCCTGGTGCAGCGCGCACGTGAGAACGCGCAGCGCAACGGGCTGACCAACGCGCATTTCCACGCCGCCGATCTGACCCAGGACCAGCGTGGTACGCCGTGGATGCGACAGGGCTTCAACAAACTGCTGCTGGACCCGCCGCGTTCGGGTGCCGATGAAGTGTTGAAGCAGATGCCGCTGAAGAACATCGACCGCATCGTCTATGTCAGCTGCCATCCGGCGTCGCTGGCGCGCGACGCCGGTTATCTGGTGAAAGAGCGCGCTTACAAGCTGAAGGCGGCCGGGGTGATGGACATGTTTCCGCACACCGGGCATGTGGAAAGCATCGCGTTGTTCGAAACAAAGTAAGCCGAATCCCTGTAAAGCCGAGCTTGCTCGGCTGCTCTATGGGAAATCAAAAAAGCAGCCGAGCAAGCTCGGCTCTACAAACAAGCGGACAACGAAGCATGGGCATCGAGATAGAACGCAAATTCCTGGTCGTCAGCGACGCATGGCGCCAGGCCGCGCACAAGGTGGTGCCGATGGCGCAGGGCTACCTGAACGATCTGGCGATGGTCGAGAGCGGGGGGCAGAAGGCCTCGGTGCGCGTGCGCATCGAAGGCGACGATGCGTACCTGAATCTCAAGTCCCGGGAGCGCGGCCATACCCGCCAGGAATTCAACTATGCGATCCCGGTCGAGGAGGCGCGCGCACTGCTGGCACTGAGCGTTGGCGGCCTGATCGACAAGCGTCGGCATTACGTCAACCACGAAGGCCATCTGTGGGAAGTGGACGAATTCCTGGGCGAAAACGCAGGGCTGGTGGTGGCCGAGATAGAGCTGCAGCATGCCGACGAGGCCTTCTCGCTGCCTGAATGGGCGGGAAAACAGGCCACCGACGCGCTGCGCTATTACAATCTTGCGTTGGCATCGCATCCGTATTCGCAGTGGACGGACGACGAACGCGCCGCCACCGACCTCGCTGCCAGCGATTTTTCCTGAGGACACACCACGCATGCTCGTAATCGGCACTTCCGGCACCGAACTCACCGCGCAGGAGCGCGACTGGCTGCAGCACGACTCGGTGGCTGGGGTCATCCTGTTCGGCCGCAATTTCGCCTCGCGCGCGCAGGTGGTGGAGCTGTGCGCGGCGATCCGCGAAGCCGCGCCGCGTCCGCAACTGATCTGCGTGGACCAGGAAGGCGGGCGCGTGCAGCGTTTCCGCGAGGGTTACAGCCCGCTGCCCGCACTGGAAAGCTTTGGTGCGCTCTACGCGAAAGATCAGCAGGCCGCCCTGGACATGGCACAGGAGCACGCCTGGCTGATGGCCAGTGAAGTGCTGGCCAGCGGCGTGGACCTGAGCTTCGCGCCCGTTGTGGACCTGGCGCGCGGCAATCGCGCCATCGGCGACCGCGCCTTCAGTGCCGATCCGCAGGTCGTCGCCGCATTCACCCGTGCCTACGTGCAGGGCATGCACAGCGTCGGTATGGCGGCTACGCTGAAGCACTTCCCCGGCCACGGCACGGTGCTGGAAGACACCCATTTCGACGATGCCATCGATCCGCGTCCGCTGGACGTGCTGCGCAACGAGGACCTGGTGCCGTTCGTCGCCGGCATCGACGCCGGCGCCGATGCGGTGATGATGGCGCACGTGACCTATCCCGCAGTGGCGCCGGAGGCCGCGGGTTATTCGCCGCTGTGGATACAGACCATTCTGCGCGAGGAAATGGGCTTCCGTGGCGTGGTGTTCTCCGACGATATCAGCATGGCGGCGGCGTTCTCGGCCGGTGGTATCAAGCAGCGCATCGACGTCCATCTGGATGCGGGCTGCGATGTGGTGCTGGTGTGCAAGCCCGCGCAGGTCGAGGAATCGCTGAAGGCCATGCAGGGGCGCACGTCGAATACGGCGGCGCTGCTGGGCCTGATGGGTCGCGGTGCCTTGGGTTGGGACGGCTTGCTGGCCGATGCGCGCTATGGCGATGCGCAGTCGCGTCTGCCGGCCGGCAGCGGAAACCTCGCATGATCGCCTCGCATCCGCTCGCCGCGGCGCTGGCCAATGCGGACCTGCTGGTGGACCGCACGACACTGGATGCGGCCATCGCAGCGATGGCCAAACCCATTGCCCGCGATTACGCCGGCGAAGTGCCGGTGTATCTGACCGTCATGCACGGCGGCCTGCAGTTCGCCGGACAGCTGTCGCTGGAACTGGGCGCGCTGGGGCTGGACCTGACATTCGATTATCTGCACGCCACGCGCTATCGCGGCGAAACCACGGGCGGCGAACTGGTCTGGAAGCATCGTCCTGCGACCGCGCTCTATGGGCGCCGCGTGCTGCTGGTCGACGACATCCTGGATGAAGGCTACACATTGGCCGCGGTGCGTACGTGGTGCATGGAACAGGGCGCCACCGACGTGCGCATCGCCGCGCTGGCCACCAAGCAGCATGCGCGCACCATCGCCGGCATCAGCGCCGATTACGTGGGACTGGAAGTGCCGGACCGCTACGTCTTCGGTTTCGGCATGGACTACCACGAGCAGGGCCGCAATCTGCCCGGCATCTACGCGTTGAAGGACTGATCCGATGCATCCGATTGCCCTGGCCGTCATCGGCGGAACCGGCGTGTACAAGCTGGCCGACCTGCAGGATGTGGACACGCGCGAAGTCGACACGCGTTTCGGCAAGCCGTCCGGCCCCATCCGCATCGGCACGCTGCTGGGACAGCGCGTGGCGTTCCTGGCGCGGCATGGCGAGGGCCATTCGGTGCCGCCGCATCTGGTCAACTACCGCGCCAATCTGGCGGCGCTGCAGGACATCGGTGCCACGCGTGTGCTGGCGCTCAACACGGTGGGCGGCATCGGCGACGAGTTCGGTCCGCGCGTGCTGGCCTGCCCGGACCAGCTGATCGATTACACCTGGGGCCGCATCTCCACGATCTGCGAGGAGGCCGGAACCGATGTGCTGCACGTGGATTTCGGCGACCCCTACACCACGATGCTGCGCCACAAGATCATCGCCGCCGCGCGTGTGACCGGCGTCGCACTGGTGGGACATGGCTGCTACGGCGCGACCCAGGGTCCGCGCCTGGAAACCAAGGCCGAAATCGCGCGCATGAAGCGTGATGGCTGCGACCTGGTCGGCATGACCGGCATGCCCGAAGCGGCGCTGGCGCGCGAGCTGGGACTGGATTACGCATGCCTGGCCATCGTCGCCAACTGGGCCGCCGGCTGCGGCACCGGCGAGGAAATCACCATGGCCGAAGTGCTGGCCAATGTGGACGCGGCGTCCAATGGACTGCCCGAACTGGTGGCCGAGCTGGCGCGGGGGTGATTGTCAACGCGGCCGGGTCTTTGCATACTCCGCCGGTGCGCCCTGCGCACACACCACTACCCAACCAAGGAAACACCAGAGCTATGCCGTACGGTACCGTGAAATGGTTCAATGACGCCAAGGGCTTCGGATTCATCGCGCCGGAAGATGGCAGCGCCGATGTCTTTGCGCACCACTCCGCGATCAACAGCAAGGGCTTCCGCAGCCTGCAGGAAGGACAGCGCGTCAGCTACGAGCTGACCCAAGGCCCGAAGGGCGCACAGGCTTCGAACATCGAACCTGCTGCCTGAGCTGAAACACTGGATTCATTTGAACCCCGCTACGGCGGGGTTTTTTGTGGGGCGAATGGTTTGCCCGTTACTCATACCTATACCCATTACCCATTCGGATCGTCATCCCAGCGAACGCTGGGATCCATCTTGATCTTGCTTCGAAGTAGGCTCGCGTAGAAGTCAAAGTCAAAATGGATCCCAGCGTTCGCTGGATGACGACAATTGGGTTCGAACATCACCGCCAGCAAGAGCGCCATGCCCGAATCATTGAACATCGCCATCGTCGGTTACGGAACCGCCGGGCAGGCATTGGCGGTCCTGCTGTCGCGCGATGGCCATCAGGTCGAAGTATTCGAGCGTGCCGCCGAACCGGGCCCGGTCGGCGCCGGTTTCCTGCTGCAACCGACAGGCCTGCAGGTGCTATGGCAGATGGGCCTGCTGGGCGCGGCGCTGGAGCACGGCGCACCGATCAGGCGGCTGTATGGCGAAACGCCTTGCGGGCGCGGGGTTATGGATATGCGCTACGAAGGTCTGGATGCGCGCATGTATGGATTGGGCATGCAGCGCGGCGCCTTGTTCACGCTGCTGGCGCAGGCATGGGAAGGCCACGGGCAATTGCATCGCGGGACCCGCGTCGCCAGTGTGGACCCTGACTCGGGCAGGTTGCTCGATGCAGAGGGGCGCTCGCACGGTCCCTTCGATCTGGTGATCGCGGCCGATGGCTCGGCATCGCAGCTGCGCAGCCAGGTATCGCCGGCCCGTGTTGACCGGCTCTATCCGTGGGGCGCGCTGTGGTGTCTGGTGCCCGGGGGCGACTGGCCGTGGCCGGACGAACTGCGCCAGCGCTACGTGGCCGCGCGCAAGATGATCGGCATGCTGCCGGTCGGCACGCGTCCAGGCGACGCCACGCCACGCTTGAGTTTCTTCTGGAGTCTGCCCACGGCGGATTTTGAAGGTTGGCAGTCGCGCGGCATGGCCGCGTGGCGTGAGGAAGCGACCGGCATCTGGCCTGACATCAGCGCGCGCCTGGAAGGTATCGCCGACAGCACGCAACTGGCGCGGGCCAGTTATCGCGATGCCATCCAGACCACTTGGCATCGCGGACGACTGGTGCTGGCCGGCGATGCGGCGCATGCGATGAGCCCGCAACTGGGGCAGGGCGTGAACATGGCGCTGATGGATGCGATGGCTTTGCGCGAGTCATTGCGCAATGAGAGCAGCGTCGGAGCGGCATTGGCCCGTTATCAACGCGAACGGCGCAAGCATGTGTCGCTCTACCATTTCTGGAGCCGCTGGCTGACCCCGCTGTTCCAGTCCGATTACGACCTGGTGGCGAAGCTGCGGGACGTCAGCTTCCTGCCGCTGGGAAAAATGCCCGGCGGCCGCAGTCACATGCTGCGTATTCTCAGCGGAACCCAGCAGGGCTGGCTCGGGAAATACGCTTTGCAACCCGGATTCATCGAGGCGCTTGCGGAGCAACGGACGTCGGCGAAATCAGCGATCACCCTGTAGGAGCGGCGCAAGCCGCGATGAAGCATTCCCGGTAGTGCTTCATCGCGGCTTGCGCCGCTCCTACAGGGGTAATGGGATCACGTCGCCTTCAACGCAAGCCATTATTTGCTCGCCTGCGGACAGACGAGGCACTAATCCTGCGGTGAAATGCGAAAACGCCGGCAGCAGCGTCATATTGTCGCGCAGCCAGAAAGCCGGCCATCGTCGACGGATTCCCGGCAGCTGCGCAAGCGGATGCACATGCCCGCAAAGCACATGCAGATCAGCGTGCGGTTCGGGATCATGGCGCAGGGCGAAAGGCCCGTCTTCCACCAATGCACCGGCCAGTTCGATCTCAAGACCGGCTTTGGCCAAGGCCCGGTCATGGTTGCCGGTCAGCGCGACCACGCGCAGATCGTGATGACGCGCGCGCCAGCCGTTCCAGCTCTCCCGCCATCGCGATGCCAGCGCCGGACCGTGCAGAACATCGCCCAGAATCCAGAGTTCGTGCGAGTGCGTGTCGGCAAGCAGAGTTTCCAGCCGGCTGAGGTCGTGCCCGGTGCCACCCGCGGGCAGGGCGATGCCCGCATGGCGAAATACATCGGCCTTGCCCAGATGCAGGTCGGCGATGAGCAGGCGGCGACGCGAAGGCCAGTGCAGGGCGCGGCCGCCCAGCAGATGCATGGGTTCCCCGGCGAGCCTGATCTCCACGCTAGCCGGCATGCCGCTTCTCCAGCTTCGCCGCAGCACGCTGCACGCGCGTTTTCCAGTCCTCGGTGCTGAGCTGGCCACGTATGCTTTCCGCCCACAAGGGGAACGAAAGTGGAGTCAGGCTCTTGAGCTGGTGCAGGACGATGTCGCGGTCCGCACAATCCTCCAGCGTGGCCGCCAATCGCGACACTTCCAGCTGCGACGAAAACACTTCGCGTTCGGCCTGCGCCAGCAACAGATGCCCGGGATCGAAGCGTTGCAGTACGTCGTAGAGCAATCCGCTCGACGCCTGCAACTGGCGCTGGCTGCGTGGCGCGCGTCCCGGCAAGGAGGGCGACAACAGGCCAGACACCCGCGCGATCTCGCGAAACTGCCTGCGCGCCAGTTCGCCCAGATTGAGGCTGGCGCGCAAATCTTCCAGCAGGGCAGCAGGCGCCAGCAGTTCGCGCAAGCCTTCCGCATCCATCTCCACATCGTTGGCAGGCGAAAGCACGAACCCGTAATCGTTGGCGGCAAAGCTGAAGGTGTTGGCCTGCAGGCGTCCCCAGCGCACCGACAGTAGCGAGGCGAGGCCCTCATGCACCTGTCTGCCCGCGAACGGATACACGAACAGGTGGGGGCCATCGCGTGCGGTGATCGACTCGGCCAGCAGCTTGCCTGGCGCCGGCAACGAAGACAGGCGTGACTGCAGCGCCAGCAAGGGAGCGATGGCACGCAACTCGGGTTCCTGATGATCGCCGCCGAACACGGCTTCTACTTCTCTCCCGAGTTCCGAGGACAGCGGCATGCGGCCGCCCATCCATTTCGGCACTACCCCTTGACCGGCTTTGGCGATGCGCACATAAGCGGTCATGTCTTCCAGCCGCACCAGTTCCAGCGTGCGGCCGGCGAACTGGAAGCGGTCGCCGCGACGCAGACGGCCGACGAAGTTCTCCTCGACCGAACCCAGGCCGCCGCCGCGCAGGAATTTCACATTGACGCTGCCGTCGCTGGTGATGGTGCCGATGGACAGCCGGTGTCGCAACGCGACGCGCCGGTCTTCGACACGATAGATGCCATCGGTGTCGCGTACGACTTTATGGAAGTCTGGGTAGTTGGAAAGTGCCTGTCCGCCCTGCACGATGAAATCCAGCACGGCCTTCCAGACCACTTCGTCCAAGCCGGAAAACGCGTGCGTGCCGCGCGCTTCGGCCAGCAGTGCCTGGCCGTCGAAGCCGCCGCCCAATGCACAGGTCACGCAGTGCTGGGCAAGCACGTCCAGCGACAAGCGTGGCGGATGGCGCGACTCGATGGCGCCGCGCGCAATCGCCCCTCTTGCCGCGGCGTACTCGACGAGTTCAAGCGCATGCGAGGGCACGCATACCGCGTGGCCGGATTCGCCTGGACGGTGTCTGGCGCGGCCGGCACGCTGCATCAGGCGGGCGACGCCTTTGGGGCTCCCCACCTGCAGCACCTGATCCACGGCCGGGAAATCAACGCCCAGGTCAAGACTTGAGGTGGCCACTACGCAGCGCAGCGTGCCATCGCGCAGACCCGCTTCGGCGGCGGCACGGAGTTTGGGGTCCAGCGAGCCATGATGCAGCGCGAGTGTCGCTTGCTCTTCCGGCCACACCGCACCCAGTGCCTGGAACCACAACTCGGCCTGCGCGCGCGTGTTGGTGAACAGCAGGCTGGTGCGCACGGACTGCAATTTCTGCAGCACACGCGACAGTTGCGACAGACCCAGGTGGCCGGCCCAAGGGAAGCGCTCGCCGGCGGCTGGCGTCAGCGTTTCCAGTTCCACGCGCCGCGGCGGCACGCCGGAGACGATGGGGCTATGGGCTGCGTGGGGAAGCAGCACGTCGCGCGCTTCTTCCACGTTGCCGAGCGTTGCGGACAATCCCCACAGGCGCATCTGCGGCGAAATCGCGCGCAGGCGCGCCAGCGAGAGTTGCAACAGGACGCCACGCTTGTTGCCAAGCAGCTCATGCCATTCGTCGACGATGACGCAACGTATCGAGGCCAACTGCGGCGAGGTATCCGGATAGGACAGCAGCAGCGACAGCGACTCGGGGGTAGTGACCAATACGTCCAGCTTGCCGGCGCGCGCCAGGCGCTTGTCGCGTGCGCTGGCATCGCCGGTGCGCAGGCCGATCTGCCAGTCCAGGCCGAGCGCGTCGATGGGTTCGCGCAGGGCGCGGACGGTGTCGGTGGCTAGGGCTTTCAGGGGGGTGATCCAGAGGACCTGGAGTTGGCGCGGGCTGCTTTTCCTTCTCCCTTCGGGAGAAGAGCCTGCCCCGTACTCGATACGGGGTGCCCGTAGGGCGGATGAGGGTACGGCGGTGGCACGTGTGTTTGGTATTGAAGGGTTTTGCCGTACCTTCACCCCAACCCCTCTCCCGGCGGGAGAGGGGCTTAAAAGTGCCAGCGCCTCCAGCAACGGACCGCCAAAAGCTGCGAGTGTTTTGCCGCTGCCGGTGGGCGTGTGCAGCAAACCGGATTGACCATGCAGGTAATGCCGCCAGAGCTCGCGCTGGAAGGGGAGCGGCTTCCAGCCTTGCGACTTGAACCAGTCGAGCAGCGGTTTTTCGGATGGCAAGCGCGGCGTGACGGCGGCTGCCTTCATCGGGCGAGCGCCTGCAGCGTTTCCAGCCGGTCCGCTTCGTGCATCGGCTTGTCGTGACGCCAGCGCAGAATGCGCGGGAAGCGCACCGCGATGCCGGACTTGTGTCGCTTGCTCTGGTTCACGGCTTCGAAACCCAGCTCGAACACGTGATGCGCCTTGACCGAACGCACCGGGCCGAAACGCTCCAGCGTGTTGGCGCGGATCCAGCTATCCAGCGACATGATTTCCTTGTCGTCCAGACCCGAGTATGCCTTGGCCACGGGCACCAGCGTGTCGCCATCCCACACGGCGAACGTGTAGTCGGTGTAAAGCGTGCTGCGGCGCCCATGCCCGGATTGCGCATAGATCAGCACCGCATCGATGGTCAACGGATCGATCTTCCACTTCCACCAGTCGCCACGGCGGCGTCCGGATTGATAGACCGAATCGGCGCGCTTCAGCATCAGGCCTTCCACGCCGCGCTCGCGCGCGTCTTCACGCAATACAGCCGCTGCCGCCCAGTCGGGGGCTTCGACGCGTGGCGACAACACCAGACGTGGGTCCGCGTGTTCGACAAGCAGCGAGGTCAGCAGCGCGCGACGTTCGGCCAGCGGACGCAGGCGCAGATCCTCGCCCTCCAGTTCCAGCAGGTCGTAGGCGAGTACGCGCGCGGGCGTGTCGGTCAGGGTTTTGGCGCCGGGCTTGCGGCGCTGGATGCGTGTCTGCAAAGCCGTGAACGGAAGCGGGGCGTCGCCATCGCGCCAGCCCAGCAGTTCGCCATCGATCACGCAGTCGCGCGGCAAGGTCATTGCCGCACTTTCTATTTCGGGGAAGCGGCCATCCAGTCGTTCCTCGCCGCGCGACCACAAGGCGACTTCGCCGTCACGGCGGATCAGTTGCAGTCGGATGCCGTCCCATTTCCATTCCAGCAGCCAGTCCTCGATACCGCCGAGTGTCGTAACTTCATTCTCCAACGGCGAGGCCAGGAAGAACGGGTAGGGTTGCTGTCTATCCTCCGGCAACTCCTCGACGGTGAGCAGCCTGCGCAGGAAGTCGGGCGTCGGCGTCCAGGTGCCCAGCATGCGCTGGACGATGCGCGCGATGTCGATGCCGGACATTTCAGCCAGGGCCTGCTGCACCAGACGCTGCGACACACCCACGCGCAATGCGCCGGTCAGCAGCTTGTTGAACAGCAGGCGCTGGTCGAACGGCAATGCCTTCCATCCGCCGACCACGGCGGCACGACGCAGCTCGGGGCCCTTGTTGGCGATGGGCAAAAGGATGCCTTCGATCCAGTCCACCAGCGAGCGGTCTTCGGTTAGCAGCTGCGGATCGTCCAGCAGCAACGTCAATGTTTCAGCCAGATCACCGACGTGGTCGTAGCTGTCTTCCACCAGCCAGTCGGGCTGGCCACTTTCCTGCACGATCCATTTGCGCAGCTCGCGGGTATTGGCGATACGCGCAAGTTTGCCGCCGGCCAGCAGCCACATGGCCCAGGCGGCGTCGGCCGCAGGCGCGTCGCGGAAATAGCGCGCCAGCGCGGCGCGCTTGTCGAGCGTGGCGGTGCTCTGGTCGAGTTCGCGATAGAGAGCGGCGAAGCGTTTCATAACGAAAACCCTGTGCCGTCCTCTGCCCTTGAACCTTCATTCCTTTTTGAGTCGTCATTCCCGCGAAGGCGGGAACCTAGTGGCTTTGCTGTTGCTGCCGTCTCGCGGTGAAAAGCGAAAGTCGCTGGGTCCCCTCCTACGCGGGGATGACGATTCATTGTTGTCGCCTGGATTGTCGCCGGGCGATTCATTCCTCGCCACCGTAGTCGGTGCGGAAAGCCTCGGCAGCGATGCCCTGTTCCTGCAAGGCGCGAATGATGGCGTCGGTGTTGCCGTGGGTGGCGATCACGCGACGTGCGCCGGTTTCGCGGACGGTGCGGAACAGGTCGGGCCAGTCGGCGTGGTCCGACACCACGAAGCCACGATCGTAGTTGCGCCGCCGCCGATTGCCGCGGATGCGCATCCAGCCTGATGCGAAACCCTGCTGGGCACGTTTGAAACGACGTATCCACGGGCTGCCCGCCGCCGATGGTGGCGCCATGATCAATTTTCCGGCGAAGTCGGCGCCTTTTTCTTCATCGGCGACCAGGCGCGTCTCCAGCATCGCGATGCCTGCATTGCGGTACACCTCGACGCCCGCAGCAATCGCGCCATGTAGCAGGGCAGGTTGATCGTCGAATGGCAGCAGTTCCGCCAGCACGCGTTGCGCTTTTCCCAGCGCATAGCAGTAAAGGATCGCGGCCTCGCCGCGTTCGGCGCAGTCGCGGCGCCAGGCGACCATCTCGCGGGCGACTTCCGGTGTGTGCGGCCAGCGGTAGACCGGCAGCCCGAAAGTCGCTTCGGTGATGAAGGTGTCGCAAGGCACGACTTCGAACGGCGCACAGGTCGGATCGGTTTGGCGTTTGTAATCGCCAGAGGCCACCCAGACTTTGCCATCCACTTCCACCCGCACCTGGGCCGAACCCAGAACGTGACCGGCCGAATGCAATGAAACTTCCGCATTGCCCAGCGTGAAACGCTCGCCGTAGTCGTGCGGGCGATAGCGCTGCTCGCCCAGCCGCCAGCGCAGGATCGGCAGGCATTGGGTGGTGCAGTGGTACTCGTCCATGCCGATGCGCGCGTGATCGCCGTGGCCATGGGTGATGACCGCGCGTGGGACCGGTCTCCACGGATCGATATGAAAATCGCCGGCCGGGCAATACAGGCCTTCGGGGCGCAGCACGATCAGGTCTTGAGAGGGGGAGGGCATGGGTGGACTGTGGAGCAGCGGATGTGCAGGAATTGCTAAGTTGCCGTAGCACCGGCTCATGCCGCGCGACTGGCCTGCATTCCCCATGTAGGAGCTGCGTAAGCTGCGACCGCCCACCTTCGCAACTCGGCCGGGTGACCGTAGGATCATGTGAGCGGAAAATCCCCGGTCGCAGCTTACGCAGCTCCTACAAGAGCGGCAGCGTTAGAATCCGCGTATGGATGAGCTGCCTCCGTTCGAAACCCACCGCGTCGAAAACCAGCCGCCGCCGTTCGAGCCGCGCGACCTGTGGGCGGACGATGCGGTCCTGCGCGAGGCGCTCGTTCGCGAAGACGCCGGCGGATTCACGGACATGGTGTCCGCATACGCGCGATTGGCGGGGGACGAGCTCTACCGCATCGGCTTTGACGCCAACCGCGACAAACCTCGGCTGAAGACGCACGACCGCTTCGGCCATCGCATCGATACGGTGGAATTCCATCCTGCCTATCACCGCCTGCTGCAATCAGCCAAAGCGCACGGCGTCGCCGGCTTGTCCTGGCATGGAGCACCCGCGCCGGGCGCGCAGGTCGCGCGGGCTGCGCTGAGTTATCTGCATCATCAGGTCGAAGCCGGCACGAGTTGCCCGTTGACCATGACCCACGCAGCCGTGCCGGTGCTGCGCCGCGAACCCGCGCTGCACGAATGGGCGGACAAGGCTGCAGCCCCACACTACGACGCGCGCGATCTGCCCATCGCAGATAAATCCGGCATCACCCTGGGCATGGGCATGACCGAGAAACAAGGTGGCTCGGACGTACGTGCCAACCAGACGCGGGCCACAGCATTGCAGGGTGAGGGCGAGTATTCGCTGGTGGGGCACAAGTGGTTTTTCTCCGCGCCCATGTCCGATGGCTTTCTGGTTCTGGCGCAAGCGCCCGGTGGACTGAGCTGCTTCCTGATGCCGCGCCGGCGCGATGACGGCGAGAAGAACGCCTTCCGGCTGATGCGTTTGAAGGACAAGCTGGGCGACTGGTCGAATGCGTCTTCGGAAGTGGAGTTCTGCGGTGCCTGGGCACGGCGCATCGGCGAGGAAGGCAGGGGCGTTGCGACCATTCTGGAGATGGTGATGTTCACGCGCCTGGACTGCATGTTGGGCGCGGCGGCGGAAATGCGCATGGCGCTGGCACAGGCGATCCATCATGCGCGCCATCGCGTCGCCTTCGGCAAGCCGTTGCTGCAGCATCCGCTGATGCGCAATGTGCTGGCGGACCTGGCGCTGGAATCGGAAGCCGCGTTGACGTTTTCGCTGCGCGTCGCGCGTGCCGTGGACGCCGCGTCGACTGATACGGAGGAAGCCGCATTCGCGCGCATCGCCACGGCCATCGGCAAATACTGGCTGTGCAAACGCGCGCCGGTCTTCGTCAACGAAGCCATGGAATGCCTGGGTGGCGCGGGTTACGTGGAGGAGTCGATGCTGCCGCGGCTGTACCGGCAGGCGCCGTTGAATTCGATCTGGGAAGGGAGCGGCAACATCCAGTGCCTGGATGTGCTGCGCGCGTTGTCGCGCGAGCCGGACACCGGAGTGGCGCTGTTGAACGAACTGGAGTCGACTGCTGGGCGTGACGATGGCTTCGATGGCGCAGTCGAAATGCTGCGCACCGAGCTTTCTTCCAGGCAGCCCGACGAATTCGGCGCACGCCTGCTGGTGGAACGCCTGGCGCTGGCATTGCAGGCTGCGGTGCTGCTGCGTTCGGAGAGTCCTGCCGCGACGCTTTTCATCGATTCTCGGCTTCGACGCAGCCATGGAATGGCGTTCGGCACCTTGCCGGCGAACGGCATGACCGATGCGTTGATTCTGAGGGCTCTGCCGTGATGCGTTATGGATGGATGGCCATGCTTCCGCTGCTGTCGTGTTCGATGAGCGTGGGCGCCGCGCCTGCGCTGGCGCCGAAAGCCGAACAGGCCGACGCGATCCATGTGGTCAAGGCCGCACGCAGGATGGATCTGCTGCGCGAGGGCAAGGTCCTGCGCAGCTATCGGATCGCTCTGGGTGGCGCGCCGGTCGGGCACAAGCGACAGCAGGGCGATAACCGCACGCCAGAAGGCGACTACCGCATCACCTACCGCAATGCGCAGAGCCGCTTCCATCTATCCCTGCGGGTGTCCTATCCCAACCAGGCCGATCTTGCGCAGGCTGCCAAACGCGGGGTGGATGCGGGCGGCGACATCATGATTCATGGCAACACGCCGCCTGGCAGCATGGTCGACTGGACCGAGGGCTGCATCGCGGTCACCGATGCGCAGATAGAAGAAGTGTGGCGGCTGGTGCCGGTGGGCACGCCAATCCGCATCGATCCTTAGACCGAGCGTAAACTGGTCCTAGCGGCCTTCGGTGATGGCGCGCGATCCGGTCAGGATCATCCGCACCATCTGCGACAGCTGTTCGATCAGTTCGGCATCGCGCTCGGGCGGCGAATCCATCGCCGTCGCGCCCATGGCGAAGACCAGGCGGGTGATCGCCTTGGAGACGAGTGCGGGTTCATGCAGGGTCGCGCCGTCGGCGGCGGCCAGGCGGACCAGGTCGATGCAGAGCTCGTCCTCGAAGAATTCGAGTTCCCGGTCCACCGCCTGCTTGAACGCGTCCGAGCCCACCGTGCCTTCGCGCAGCAACACATGCAGCAGCTTGTCGTCGGCGCGCAGTTGTTCGATGAAAGCCGACACCGAGCTGCGCACGATGCTCTTGTCCGAACCGATGCGCTGCCGCGCCTCGCCAATCACTTTCCGCAACGAGCGACCGGCCAGGTCGATCAGGGCCACGGCCAGTTCGTCCATATCGCGGAACTGGCGATAGAAGCTGTTGGGCGCGATGCCGGCTTCGCGCGCGACCTCACGCAGGCTCAGGGTCGAGACGCTGCGATGGGGACCGATGAGCTTGAGGGCAGCGCCGATCAGGTCCTCGCGGGAAATCGAAACCTTGCGACCGGCCTGGGTATCGCCATCGGGGGGTAGGTCGGGGTGCGGGATCACGGCGATGGCAGGGCTCACAGGGTGTTTGGTTGCATCATAGTCCTTGTTGTTAATATACAGGTGTATACACAAGCGTATCTGCGTCTGTATAGTGCTGGTCATGAATGCTCTCGTCCGCCCTTCCGGCACCTCCTCCAAAGGCCCCCAAGGCCGCTTCAAGCGCCTGATTCGGCCGCTGGTGGCGCCGCCGGTCTTCGATTTCTGGGCTTCCCGGCTCAACTCGACCTGGGCCTGGGACCGGCCGCTGGCCCGTATCGTCCAGCGCAAGGCCGAATCCGCCGACAGCCTGACCCTGTGGCTGAAGCCGAATGGTCAATGGACCGGCTTCCGCGCCGGGCAGCACGTGAACATCGGCGCCGAGATCGACGGGGTGCGGATGACCCGCAGCTACAGCCTGACCAGCTCCTCGAAGCTCGACGGCTGCGTCTCGATCACGGTCAAGGCCATCGAGGGCGGCAAGTTCAGCCAGTACCTGCGCGATCACGCGACAGTGGGCGATGTGCTCGATCTGGGCCCGGCCTTCGGCGACATGACCCTGCCGGAGTCGCCTTCGGGTAGCTGGCTGTTCCTGGCAGCTGGCAGCGGCATCACGCCTTTGGTATCCATGGTGCGCGCGCTGGCCGAGCAGGGCATGCCCGTGCCGCTGACACTGGTGTATTGGGCACGCACGCGTGCGGAGTTCTGCTTCGCCGAGGAACTGCGCGCGCTCGCTACGCGCCACGAGAATTTCAACGTGCGCTTTGTTTTGACCCGCGAATCGGCGCAAAGCGACGACGAGCGCGCAGGACGCATCAGCGAAGACCAGCTTGCCGCGTTGATCGACGACCTGGCCGACCGGCAGGTCTTCGCCTGCGGTCCCGGCGGTTTCGTCGACACCGCACGGGCGCTGGTCGCACCGCGCGCACGCTCTTTCCAGGCGGAGGCGTTCACCCCATTGCCGCAGGCGGTGCACGAAACCGGAACCGTGCAGGTCACGCTGGCCGCCAGCGGCCGCACGCTGACGCTGGATCGCGGCATATCGCTGCTGAAGGCGCTTGAGGACGAAGGCCTGCGCCCGGCCTCGGGATGCCGCATGGGCATCTGCAACACCTGTTCCTGCGGAAAATCGTCCGGCGCAACGCGCAACCTCAATACCGGAGAACTGGCCAGCGAGCCGGCTTCCGCACTCAAGCTCTGCATCAGCAGCGCCGTCACCGACCTGGTACTCGATCTCTGATGGACACCACAAAATCCAAGATCCGCAACCGCACTCTGAGCGCGGTCGAACTGGACAGTTTCGCCGCCGAACTGGACGACGTGCGCGCGCGCGCCGTGGCCACGCTGGGACAGCGCGACGCCGATTACATCCGCCGCGTCGTCAAGGCCGTGCGCTACTTCGAAATCGTGGGCCGCGTGCTGCTTTTCGCTTCGCTGCCCCTGGCCTTTGCCGGGTTGTTCTGGGCGACCTGGATCGCGGGCGTGCTGACGCTGGCGGTGTCCAAGATCCTGGAGAACATGGAACTTGGGCACAACGTCATCCACGGCCAGTACGACTGGATGAACGATCCGCACCTCACTGGCAAAACCTACGAGTGGGACATCGCCGGCACCAGCGAGAACTGGCGCTATACGCACAACTTCCGCCACCACACCTACACCAACGTGCGCGGCATGGACGACGACATCGGCTACGGCCTGCTGCGCATTTTCCCGGAGCAGCGCTGGAAGCCGTTCTATCTGTTCCAGCCGATCATCGCGGTGGTGTTCGCGCTGCTGTTCGAATGGGGCGTGGCCATCCAGAACCTAAAGCTGGGTCGCTGGTGGGCGGGCAAGACCTCCAATGCGGAAATGCGCAAGGCTCTGCGTCCAGCCGGTAAGAAGATGCTGCGCCAGGTATTGAAGGACTATGTGGTGTTCCCGCTGCTGGCCGGCCCGTTCTTTCTGGCAGTGCTGTCCGGCAATGCGGTGGCCAATGTGCTGCGCAATATATGGACCTACGTGATCATCTTCTGCGGACATTTCACCGCCGATGCGGAGACCTTTCCCAAGGAATCGATCCGCAACGAATCGCGCGGCCACTGGTACCTGCGCCAGTTGCGCGGTTCTTCCAACCTGGCGGGCGGCAAGCTGCTCAACCTGATGTCGGGCAACCTGAGCCATCAGATCGAACACCACTTCTATCCCGACATCCCCGCCAACCGTTACGCGGAAGTCGCGCCGGAAGTGAAGGCCATCTGCGCGCGCTACGGCCAGCACTACAACACCGGTTCGCTGCCCAAACAGTTCGGCCAGGTCATCTGGCGCATCCTGCGGCATGCGTTTCCGAGCCGGCCGTCGCGTGTGTCGGCCGCGCTGCAGACGCAGTCCAGCAACTAACCGGCATTCGCCATCGTAGAGCGGGGCTTGCCCCGCTGCCTTTGTTTTCGGATAGAAGCCTCGTAGAGCCGAGCTTGCTCGGCTGCTCTTCGCCGTAAGAAAAAAAGCAGCCGAGCAAGCTCGGCTCTACAGAAATACTCTCTTACTCGGGCGCTCGCCTCAGTCGATGAACTGCAACCGCGCCAGTTCGGCGTAAAGACCGTCCTGGGCAATCAATTCGTCGTGGGTGCCTTGCGCGACGATGCGGCCGCGGTCCATGACCACGATGCGGTCGGCCTTGAGCACGGTGGCCAGACGATGGGCGATGACCAGCGTGGTCCGGCCTTCCATCAGTCGCTCCAGCGCGTTCTGCACTGCGCGCTCGCTTTGCGCGTCCAGTGCGCTGGTGGCTTCGTCCAGCAACAGGATTGGCGCGTCTTTCAACAACGCGCGCGCGATGGCGATGCGCTGCTGTTGCCCACCGGACAGGCGCGTACCACGTTCGCCCAGTTCGCTGGCGAAGCCGCCGGGCAGTTCGCGGATGAAGTCGTCGGCTTCGGCCGATTCGGCTGCGGCCTGCAGCTGCGCATCGGTCGCATCCAGTTTGCCGTAGCGGATATTGTCCGCCGCCGACGCCGCGAAGATGGTCGGTTGCTGCGGCACCAGCGCGATGTGTTCGCGCAGGTCGGCTGGATCCAGTTCGCGCAGGTCTATGCCATCGACGCGGATGCTGCCCGATTGCGTGTCGTGGAAGCGCAGCAACATGGAGAACACCGTGCTCTTGCCCGCGCCCGAGGGGCCGACCAGCGCCACGGTTTCACCGGGACTTACATGCAGATCGAAGCCGTCGAGCGCTGGTAGATCCGGTCGTGACGGGTAGTGGAAGACGACCTGATCGAAATCGATCCGGCCGTGCAGCGGGGAGGGCAGGGCGCGCGGATGCGCCGGCGCCACGATGTCGGGAGTTTCGTCCAGCAGTTCGGCAATGCGGCCCATGCCGCCGGCCGAACGTTGCAGGTCGTTCCACACCTCGGCCAGCGCGCCGACCGAACCACCGGCGATCAACGCGTAGACCACGAACTGCGCCAGCGTGCCCTTGCTCATGTCGCCAGCGATGACATCGTGGGCGCCGGTCCACAGCATCAGCACGATCGCGCCGAAGATAAGCGTGATGGCCGAAGCGGTGACCCAGGCCTGTGCGCGGATCCGCTTGCGCGCGGTTTCCACGGCGATGGCGACTGCAGAGCCGAAGCGCTCGCGTTCGTAGGGTTCGCGCGCATGCGCCTGCACCGCGCGCACCGCGCCCAGAGTTTCGCTGGCCAGGCTGTTGGCGTCGGCGACCCGATCCTGGCTGGCACGCGAGGCCTTGCCCAGTCTGCGGCTGCCCAGCACGATGGGCAGCACGGCGGCAGGAATGCCGATCAACGCGAACGAGGCCAGACGCGGACTGGTGATGAACAGCATGGTCAGTCCGCCGATCACCGTCACGCTGCTGCGCAAGGCCACCGACATGCTGGTGCTGACCACGTTGCGCAGCAGTTCGCTGTCGGCCGACAGGCGCGAGACCAGTTCGCCGCTGCGGGTACGGTCGTGGAAGCCGGCGCCCAGCGTCATCAGGTGGCCATAGAGTTTCTGCCGCAGATCGGCGACCACGCGCTCACCCAGCAGCGAGACGAAGTAGAACCGCGCCGCGCTGGCCAGTGCCAGCACCACGGCCACGCCGAACAGGGACAGGAAGGCGCGGTCGACCTGGTCGCCACTGCTGAAGCCATGGTCGATGATCTGCCTGACCGCCATCGGCAGGCTGAGCGTGGCCGCCGAGGCGACCACCAGCGCGATCAGCCACGCCACGAACAGGCCGGCGTGCTTGCGCACGAAGGGCCACAACGCCCGAAGGCTGCCCAGTCTTGGTTTTGCTTCGGGCTTGGCTTCGGGCGTAGCGCTGGCGGCAAGGTCCGGATCGGTGGCAAGCGGGGCTGTTCCAGTGGAAACAGCAGGGGAAGAGGTCATTCGGATTCCGATTCGGCGAAACGCACACGGTTACGGGTGGCGTCGCGCAGCTGGGTTTTCAAGGCGTCCACGTGGGAGGAGGGCAGGCGGAGATGCAGTGTGGCGCCGGTTTCGGTGAAGCGTTCCTGCTCTTTCTCGGCACCATGCGCGACCAGTGCGGCATGCACGCTGCCCAGGTCGTCGAAGCCGCAATGCACGATCAGCGCCTGCATCGCGACCAGCGGCCTACGTTCGGCCTGGCGCAGGCATTCGGCGGCCGCACCGCCATAGGCGCGAACCAGACCACCGGCACCCAGCTTGATGCCGCCGTACCAGCGCGTCACTACCACCATCACCCGGTCGCAGGCCTGACCTTCTATTGCTGCCAGGATCGGGCGCCCGGCCGTGCCTGCCGGTTCGCCATCGTCACTGGAACGGTATTCGGCGCCTATCCGGTACGCCCAGCAGTTGTGGGTGGCGTCGGCATCGGCCACGGCGCTCAGAAATTCAAGCGCAGCCTGCGGCGAGTCCACCGGAGCGGCATGGGCGATGAAGCGGCTGTGCTTGATGTCGATGGCATGGGTCGCCGGCGTGGCGAGGGTGTAACTCATTTTTCGAGCAGCGGTTCCAGATCGTCCGGAACCGTTTCGCGCGGATGGTCCTTGACGAACAGCAGCAGGCTTTTCTTAGCCGCCCCGGCATCGCCCAGGCCATAGCGCGTGCGCACGCGTTCCAGCCATTCGTTGACCGGCAACTGCGCGTCGTCGGAAACGGGAACCTGCAGATCGGTGCGTTTGAGGCGCGAACCGGTCACTTCCACGCGATCCAGGGTCGCGTTTTCGCGCGACTGGGCGCTGGCGGCGCTAGCTTTGGCGGCGGCTTCGCGCGCGGCCACCGGCCGGGCAACGGCGGCGCGCGCATTCCCCGCCAATGCGGACGCAGGGGCATCGACCGACTGGCTGTCGGCGGCCGCTTCTTCCTGCGGACTGGGAGCGAAGGCGATCGACGGCTCCTCGGCGAAAGCGGGCGCCGGCATCGCGACCGGTGCCGGCGGCGCGGGCGGAGGAGGAGCGGCGGACTGGTAGCGATCGGCGATACGGTTCTGGGCCACGACGGCGCCATCCACGGCGGCAGTGGACTTGGCGGCGCGTTGCCCGGCTCGCACGGGCGCGTCGCCCGGCAACGCACTGCCCCGGTCCGCAAGTACCGGGGTGGGGGCGGATGGGGGCGGCGCGGTGGGGCGGGGAGCGGACTTGGCAACAATCTCTGTGGGATTGGCGGGGCTGGCGGGCGCTTGCGCCACTTCCGCCATGGGAGTCGTTTCAGCCTCCGCCGATGCCGGCGCAGCGACCATCGCCGATGGTGTCTGGACCTCGGGGGGCGACTGGGCGGGCGCGGGTGCCTCTGCAGCCACGATGACCGGGGGCGATTGCAGCGGCCGCAACTGCCAGGCGATACCGACAGCCAGCACCATTGAGGCAGCCAGCCCCAGCGCCACCGGCCAGCGTGGCTTGCGGCGTGAGCTGCTCGCGGCGCGTGCCGGCTGCAGCGCCGCATGGGCCGCCGCCAGCACCCGGGCGTCCAGGGCCGGGGAGGGCTCGCCTTGTGGTCCCAGGCGCGCGGTCAGCTGCGCCAGTTCGCGCTCTTCGGGGCTCAGCGGTTCGGGTGGGTAAGGCTTCATTCGTTCAATCTCGCACGCAGCTTGTCCATGGCATAACGCAGCCGCGATTTGACTGTCTCCCTGCCGACACCAGTGATCTGACCGATTTCCTCCAGCGACAGTTCCTGCTCCAGCCGCAACTGGACCACTTCTCGCTGGTCCTCGGGCAGTTCGGCCATCGCCAGCTGCAGGCGTCGGCGCTGCTCGAAGTCCGACAGGTTACGTTCCGGCGTATCCGGGTCAGGCACCCGCGCGGCGCGTTCATCGCCGTCGGCAGGGGCGGCCGGCCGGTGCTTGAGCGAGCGCCAGTGGTCGGTGAGCCGATTGTGGGCGATCCGGAACAGCCAGGTGGTGAAGGCGGCGTCGGGCTTCCAGCCTTCGCGGGCGGTGATCACCCGCTGCCAGATATCCTGGAAAAACTCGTCGGCCAGCGCCGCATCGCGGAGCTGGCGTAGCAGGAACCGGTACAGACGGGTCCGATGGCGGGCATACAACTGCTCGAACGCCGCCATGTCTCCGGCCGCATAGGCCAGCATCAGTGTTTCGTCGGCGGGTTCTGAGAAGTCGTTCACCCTGGCAAGCGTAAAGCTTGGGCCACAATCCGCATAGCCGCGCGCAGGTGCAAGCGGTGTCCGCCGCCCGGTGGAGAATCCGTATGGGAAGAGAAGTGGCGTATATCCCGTCTGTCCTGCCTGTTGGATGATGGCGCTGCTCATGGAACCTGATAACGTCCACCTGGCGGGGATGGGGTTCTCCGCTGCGATGCGCTTGAATCGCTTCGCCCTGCAAGTTCACTCTGGGGAATCCGTGCCACTGCCTACCACCGACGCTGCGCAAGCCGCCCTGACCGGATCGTCGGTCGCCGCGGGCAATAGCAGGAGTGCCGCAGAGTCGCCTGCCGACCGGATCGTGGCCACGTTGCGCGACCAGCTGCCGGAAGGTGCGGCCGTGGCGGTGTGCTGGCGCGACTGGGCCCTGGGCAGCGGCGGTGCGGCCTCGCCTGGTGCCAGTGCACTGCGCCGTACAGCCGAACTCGCCCTGTCCGATGCGTCCGCCGAAGTCGACGATCCGTTGCTGCTGATGCAGGCCTGGGACAACGAGGACGGAAACGCGCGCATGTCGGTCGCGGCCACGACTCTCGCACCGCTGGCAGAGACACAGCGAAACGCCTGGCTGGTCCTGGCCAGGACCCTGGTCGCGGCCACGCTGGATGCGGCGCGTGCCCAGGCGCGCATCGTTTCGCTGGAAAAATCCAAGCGCCTGCAGCAGGCGCTGTACGAGATCGCCGACCTGGCCAGCGCCGACCTGGAAATGCCGGAGATGCTGCGTCGCATCCATGCTGTGGTCGGGTCGCTGATGCTGGCCGACAACTGCTACATCGTGCTGTACGACGACCAGCGGCGCAGCGTGCGATTCCTGCACTTCGTCGATCAGAAAGACACCTATATCGCCGATCCGGAACGCGAATTCACCGAGGAGGAAATGCCCAACAGCATGACCTTCGCCCTGCTGCGCCACGGCCAGCCGGTGCGCGGGCCTTCGACGGCGGTGCGCCAGAAGCTGGGCGTGGTCCGCGATCTTTCGCACGGCCCCGACAGCCTGGACTGGATGGGCGTGCCGATGCGCCGCGAGGACCGCGTCTGCGGTGCCATCGTCGTGCAGAGCTACGACGCACCCGGCTGCTACGCCGACGAGGATCGCGCGCTGCTCGGCTACGTGGCCCAGCACATCTTGACCGCGCTGGACCGCAAGCACGCGCATGTGGACCTGGAACGGCTCATCGAGGCGCGTACCCACGAACTGCAGCGCGCCAACCGCGAACTGCAAGCCGAGATCCTGGAACGCAAGCGTGCCGAAAAGCTCCAGCGCGCGCTGTTCCGCATCGCCGAACTGGCCATCACCTCCGAAAACCTGGATCGCTTCTACACAGACGTACATGCGGTGGTGGACGAGCTGATCTATGCGCGCAACTTCTACATCGCGCTGCTTTCCGAAGATGGGCAGACCCTGGATTTCCCGTATTCCATCGACGAGCGCGACCCAGTGCGCAAGTCGCGCAAGCTCGGCAGCGGACTCACCGAACACGTGATCGCCAGCCGGCGTCCTTTATTAGCCGACCGCAACCGGCTGTCCGAACTGGGCGCCGAGGGCAAAGTGCACGAATACGGTCCGCATGCCTACAGCTGGTTAGGCGTGCCGCTGTACCGCGACGAGGACGTGGTGGGCGTGATCGCGGTGCAGAGCTATTCGCCGGACGTCAGCTTCAGCCCGCACGACCAGAATCTGTTGACCTTCGTCGCCCACAATATCGCCAGCGGTCTGGGCAGGCAGCGCGCGCAGCAGCATCTGCGCGCCGCGCACGCCGAACTCGAACGCCGCGTCGATGACCGCACCCACGAACTGGCCGAAGCCAACGCCAAGCTGCTGGCGCAGATGGGCGAGCGCATGCGCGCCGAGCAACGCCTGACCCACCAGGCAACCCACGACGGTCTCACTGGATTGCCGAACCGTCCGCACCTGCTGGAAAGGCTTGCCGCCGCCATCGAACGCGCGCGCCATGGCGACGGACAGGAATTCGCGGTGCTGTTCCTGGACCTGGACCGTTTCAAGCTGGTCAACGACAGCATCGGCCACGCCGCGGGCGACGAGTTGCTGGTTGAAGTGGCGCGCCGCATCACCTCCACCGTGCGTGCGAACGATGTGGTCTCGCGACTGGGTGGCGACGAGTTCGCAATACTGATCGAATATGCCGACGGCCTGGAAAGCGCACGCGATCTGTCCCAGCGCATCCTATCGGTGCTGGGGCGCCCCATGTGGGTGGCCGGGCGCGAGCTATTTCCCTCCGCCAGCCTGGGCATCGCCGCCTGGCACCCGCGTTACCGCAATGGTGAGGAACTGCTGCGCGACGCCGATGCCGCCATGTACCGCGCCAAGGCGGAGGGGCGCGACCGTTTCGCGGTGTTCGACGAGGCGATGCGCGAAGCGGCGATGCAGAGCCTGGACCTGGAAGCCGACCTGCGCCGCGCCATCAACAACAACGATTTCCTGCCGTTCTACCAGCCGATCACGCGGCTGCAGGATGGCGCGATCATCGGCTATGAAGCGCTGCTGCGCTGGCAGCACGAACGCCGCGGACTGTTGCTGCCGGCCGAGTTCATCAGCCTGGGTGAAGACAGCGGCCTGATCGAACAGGTCGACTGGCTGCTGTACGAGCAGGTGGTCGCGCAACTGGCGCGCGGTGGAGAAGGCTACATCTCGGTCAACGTGTCGCCGCGGCATTTCCGTTCGCCGGATTTTGCCGACCGCTTGTTGGCGATGTTCGACGCGGTCGGCGCCGATCCGTCGCGATTGCGCGTGGAGATCACCGAAGTCGCGCTGCTGGACGACGCGCCGCGCACCTTGCGCACGCTGCGTCTGCTGCGCCAGCACGGCATCCTGGCGCAGCTGGACGATTTCGGCACCGGGTTCTCGGCGCTGTCCTATCTGCATCGCTTTCCGATTTCGGTGCTCAAGATCGACCGCAGTTTCATCGCCGGCATCGGTGGCGAAGGGCGGCCGGAAAGCCTCGCTCTGGTCCGCGCGATCCTGGCGCTGGCCAGCACCCTGGGCATCGACACGATTGCCGAGGGCGTGGAAACCGACGAACAGCGCCAGGCGCTGATCGAACTCGGCTGCAGCCATGGTCAGGGATATCTGCTGGGCCGGCCCACCGCACAGATCGGTGGACCGCCGGTGACTTCGCGCGAACTGGCTTGGGATTGATCGTCCGCGCCTGATCGCAGATAGAGCCAGCACCCGCTGCTTTGTACGATGGAGCAGGTGTAAGGATTAGGAGCTGGGAAAGCCAAAATCCTCCCCTGCTTCGCAAGGGAGGAGGCCAAAGCAAGAGTCAACAAGCCACAACCAAGAACCGTGCATGCTGCGCATCGCACATCCCTGTGCGATGCAGTCGGTTTCAATCTCCCGCGATGGCAGGGCTCTGCTTTTCGGTCGCAGTGATCGCGCGCGCCTGATCCACCAGTTCGATGAACTCCTTGCGCAGACCATAGCGGTCTTCGCCTTCAGCGCTTCGAGCTGCGGCGGCGACGTCTTTCCAGGTCCATTGATCCACATGCGTGCCACCGCGCAGCAGGTCGGCGTAGGCGACGACAGCACTGGCGAAGCGCAAGGACTGGCTGGGGCGTGGGCTCAGCGATGAGGCCAAGATAGGCGTTTCGATCAGGCGGCTGCGCTCTGCTGCGGGTAGTTTGTAACGCAGACGCAGGTGGGCGACTTCGCCTGCAGTCGTGGTGCCCGCCGTCTTGTCGCTGGAATAGCGCAACGCAGGCAGACGTCCGGCGCTGGAACCGACCGGCGTGATTTCGTACAGCGCAGTGACTTCATGGCCAGCACCGATATCGCCGGCATCCACCTTGTCGTTGGCGAAGTCTTCGCGGCTCAGAACGCGGTTTTCATAGCCAATCAGCCGGTATTCGGACACCAGCGCAGGGTTGAATTCGATCTGGATCTTCACGTCGCGCGCGATGGTCAGCAGCGTGGATTGCATTTCCTCAACCAGCACCTTGCGCGCTTCCTGCAAGGTATCGATGTAGGCATGGTTGCCATCGCCCACGTCGGCCAGGCGTTCGGCCATCGCGTCGTTGTAGTTGCCCTGTCCGAAGCCCAGCGTGGTCAGCGCGATGCCCGACTTGCGCTGGTCGCCGACCAGGGTCTCCAGTGCTTCCTGACTGACAGTGCCCACATTGAAGTCGCCGTCGGTCGCCAGCACCACGCGGTTGACGCCGTCCTTCATGTAGGAGCGTTTGGCCATGTCGTAGGCCAGGCGGATGCCATCGCCGCCGTTGGTGCTGCCACCTGCCTGCAGACGATCCAGCGCGGCCAGAATCTCTTCATGCCGGTCGCCCGGTGTGGGCGGCAGCACCAGACCGGCCGAACCGGCGTAGACCACGATAGAAACGCGATCCTGCGCGCGCAACTGCGGCACCAGCAGGGCGAACGCCTGCTTCAGCAGCGGCAGCTTGTCGGGCGATTCCATCGAACCGGACGTGTCCAGCAGGAACACCAGGTTGGACGGCGGTAGTGTGGCCTTGGGCACGTCGTAGCCCTTGATGCCGATCATCAGCAACTGGCGCTGCGAATTCCACGGTGCCGGCGAAAGCTCGGTGCTGACGCGGAACGGAACCTCGCGACTGGTCGGCGCCGGATGCTGGTAGTCGAAATAGTTGACGAATTCTTCCGCACGTACCGAGTCGGCGGGCGGGCGGACGCCTTGCTGCAGCATGCGGCGCACATTGCTGTAGCTGCCGGTATCGACATCCACTGAGAAAGTGGACACCGGTTGCTCGCTGGTGCGATGCACAGGATTGTCGGTGCGGCCGGCGTAGTGCTCGGTGTTGGCCGGTTGGACTTCCATCGGTGCCAACGCGACCGGAGCGAAAGCGCTCTGATTGCCGGCTCGATAGGCAATGACCGGTGCCGGTGGCGGCGGTGGCGCTGCGACGGCTGATCCCCAGTCCTCCGCGACTGCCTCCGCGGGTTGCGCATGGTGGAGCTGCGCGCGCTTGAGCCCGCTTCCGCTGACTTCGACGCGATCCAGCGTCTGCTTGGCGGCGGCTTCGGCTTGCGTGGTCGCGTAGGCATCGTAGGAAGCGTCGGCCGGTTCGTTTTCCGAGACGGTTTCCGGGCTGGATTTGCAGCCGGCGATCAGCGCAAGGGCGAGCAGGCTGGCGCAGAACAGGGCATTGCGAGGCAGGTGGCGTTGCATGGTGGGTCTCCCGTGGTGGTCGGAAGGTTCAACGCGCCGCTCATAGAAGTGGGGTTAGCCAGGACCAAGAAAGTTCCGGGTAGCCCTGTAGGAGCGGCGCAAGCCGCGAAGCACGTAGCGTCGTGGTCGCCCATGCAATATGGATTCACATGGGCGTACGGTTTCGCGACTTGCGTCGCTCCTACACATATGTGGGTTTTATTCGACGCGGAGCTTCAGGGTGCCATCGCCCAGCTGCGCGCTGACCGGATCGCCCCGCTGGACCTGGACGACGGAACGGACCAGCTTGCCTTGTGCATCGGTCAGGATCGAATAGCCACGGGCCACGGTCGCTAGCGGGCTGACCGCTTCCAGCGAGCGCGCCAGTGCGCGCAGCTTCAGCGTTTCGCGTTGCAATCCGCGCGCGACGGCCGCCTGCGGCCGCGGCCCCAGCGACGCCAGCCGTTCCTTCAGCAACGCCAGTCGTCTGCTGGGTTGCGTGGCGCGCAGTACCGCTGCGGCATGGCGCAGGACCGCGCGACGACGTTCGAGTTGTTCCCGCCAGGCCGCTTCAAGCCGTCGGCTGGCTTCGATCTGCCGCCGGTGCAGCAGCTGCAGCCGCGCCTGCGGACGCATCGCCTGCAGGCGCAGGATGGCGCGGTCGGCACGCTGCATGGATTGGCGCAAGGCTTGGGTCTGCAACGCGGCCATACGTCGCTGCAGCCCCTGCAGTCGCGTGTTGAGATCGCTGCGATTGGGCACCAGCAGTTCGGCCGCGACCGAAGGCGTGGGCGCGCGCAGATCGGCGGCGAAATCGGACAGGCTGAAGTCGGTCTCGTGGCCCACTGCAGACACCACCGGCACCGGCGATGCGGCGATCGCGCGCGCCAGCTGTTCGTCGTTGAACGCCCACAGATCTTCTAGCGAACCGCCACCGCGGGTCAGCAGAATCACGTCGTAGCGGCCTGACGCGCCGGCGCGTTTCAACATGGCGGTGATCTGCGCTGCTGCCGCTTCGCCCTGCACCTGGACTGGCAGCACGTCCACTTCCAGCAAGGGGAAGCGCCGCGCCAGCACGCTGAGTACATCGCGCACGGCGGCACCGCTCGGGGAAGTGATGACTGCCAGGCGTTGCACGTGGGCGGGCAGGGGGCGCTTGCGCGCATCTTCGAACAGGCCTTCGGCGGCGAGCTTGGCCTTGAGTTCGTCGAATGCGCGGCGCAGAGCACCTTCCCCGGCTTCTTCCAGGTGATCCATCACCAGCTGATAGTCGCCGCGGGCCTCGTACAGGGTCAGGCGCCCGCGTCCCAGTACCCGGAGGCCCTCGCGCGGCACGAACTTTAGCCACTGGCTCTTGGGTTTGAACATGGCGCACTTCACCTGTGCCCGCGCGTCCTTGAGGGTGAAATAGAGATGCCCGGAGGCGGGGCGGGTCACGTTCCCCAGTTCAGCTTCCACCCAGACCAGCGGAAACGCGCTTTCCAGCAGGTCGCGCGCCAGGGTGTTGAGCTGGCTGGGGGTGAGGATGTCGCGTGCGGGGTCTTCGAGCATGGGCATACCCTACCCGATGATCCCCAAGGCATCCCTCATTCTGTGGGAGGGGCTTCAGCCCCGAGGCTCTTGGTCAGAATCGCGTCGGGGCTGAAGCCCCTCCCACAAAGGCCTCCGTCCTGCAGGTAGCCGTCAGCGGCAAGCGCTAAAATGCGCGCCATGAACGACTTCGCTGCCCCCCCCATTCTTCCCATCGCCGCTGGCGCCGCGCCACGCAGGATCAACCGCACCGTGCGCGTGGGTGGCGTGACCCTGGGCGGCGGCCATCCGGTCGTGGTCCAGTCCATGACCAATACCGATACCGCCGATATCGCTTCGACAGTGAAGCAGGTTGCGGAGCTGTGGCGCGCCGGGTCGGAAATGGTCCGGGTCACGGTCAACAATCCCGAATCGGCGGCGGCCGTGCCGCATATCGTCGAAAAGCTGAGGATGATGGGCATCGAAGTGCCGGTGATCGGCGACTTCCACTACAACGGCCACACCCTGCTAACCAACGAACCAGCCTGCGCCGAGGCGCTGGCCAAGTACCGGATCAATCCAGGCAATGTGGGTTTCGGACGCAAGAAGGACACCCAGTTCGCGCAGCTGATCGAGTTCGCGCTGCAGTACGACAAGCCCGTGCGCATCGGCGTGAACTGGGGGTCGCTGGACCAGTCGCTGGCCGCGCAGTTGATGGACGAAAACGCCCAGCGCGCCGAGCCCTGGGAAGCCAGCCTGGTGCTGCGCGAAGCGCTGATCCGTTCGGCCCTGGATTCGGCCGAACGCGCCGTCGAGATCGGCCTGCCGCGAGAGCGCATAGTGCTGAGTTGCAAGGTCAGCGGCGTGCAGGAACTGATCGCGGTCTACCGCGATCTCGCCCAGCGTTCGGATTTCGCATTGCATCTGGGTTTGACCGAGGCCGGTATCGGCAGCAAGGGCATCGTCGCTTCTTCGGCTGCGCTGGCGGTGCTGTTGCAGGAAGGCATCGGCGACACCATCCGCATTTCGCTGACGCCCGAACCTGGCCAGTCGCGCACGCAGGAAGTGATCGTTGCGCAAGAGTTGCTGCAGACCACCGGTTTGCGTGCCTTCACCCCCATGGTCACCGCCTGCCCGGGTTGCGGCCGCACCACGTCGGAGTTCTTCCAGGAACTGGCTGGCGTGGTGCAGAACCACGTGCGCGCAAAGATGCCCGAGTGGAAAGTCAGTCATCCCGGCGCGGAGAACATGACCCTGGCGGTGATGGGCTGCGTAGTCAACGGGCCGGGCGAATCGCGCCACGCCAATATCGGTATCTCGTTGCCGGGTACAGGCGAGGCGCCGACCGCGCCGGTGTTCATCGATGGCGAGAAAGCGGTGACCCTGCGCGGCGAGAACATCGCCCACGAGTTCGTCGCCCTGATCGACCAGTACGTCGAGAAGCGATACGCCCGCGATGCCGCTTGACGCCGCGATGCGCGGTACGCGCGTAGTCGCCGCGCTGGTCAGGCGCAATGCATGGCGCATCGGATTGCTGTTCGCCGGCATGCTGCTTCCGCTGTGGGTCTTCGCCGAACTGGCCGATGAAGTGCACGAGATGGAACAGTTCGTGTTCGACGATCCGATCCTGTTGCACGCAAATGGACTGGCAGGACCTGGACTGGATGGCTTCTTCGTAGTGGTCTCCAAGCTCGGCTACGAAGGCGTGATCGCGGTGGATCTGGTTTTGGTTCTGACGCTGCTGGCGTTGAAGCACTGGCGCGAAGCAATATTCGCTGCCACTGCGTTCCTGGGTTCGTCGCTGCTGAACGTGGGCGCGAAACAGTTCTTCCAGCGCGATAGGCCCACATTGTGGGAATCCATTTCGCCGGAAGACACCTTCAGTTTTCCCAGCGGACATGCCATGGGTTCCATGACCTTGGTGATGACCGCGATCCTGCTGGCATGGCCATCGCGGTGGCGCTGGCCGGTGCTGCTGCTCGCGTCCGCATTCGCCGTGCTGGTCGGCTATTCGCGCGTGTACCTGGGCGTGCATTTTCCTTCCGACATCCTGGCTGGCTGGATGGCGGGCACCGCGTGGGTGGTGGGCGTGTATCTGGTGTTGTTCCATGTGCCGGGAAGGCCATGGAATTCGGCGTCGCTTCGCAATACGGGCTAGAGAGGGTCAGAACCACCCTTGTCCTGTCATCCCGAGCGTAGCGAGGAATCTGCTTCTTTGCAGCGAAAAGCGGATCCCTCGCTACGCTCGGGATGACATCGGAGTTGTTCAGACGCTGCCTGGCGAACCAAAGGATTCATGCTGCCAACGCCAGGCTTGGCCTCGCGCGAAAGTCCAGCTGCGGCAGCGACATCAAGGAACCCGGTTGCCGCTGTGCTCGATCATGGTTGCGAAGGTCTGGAACAGGCGCGGATCGCTTTTCCGACCCTTCTCGTTTTCCAGGATGCGCATGATCTCGCGGTGTGCTCTGCCGAGATGGTAGACGCGTGACGAGGCCATGGCGTCGTAGCTGTCGGCCAGCGTCAGGATGCGGGAGATCAGAGGGATTTGTTCGCCCTGCAGTCCGTCCGGATAACCGCTGCCATCGAAGGCTTCGTGATGGTGGCGGATGGCCTGTGCGACCACGGGGGCATCTACGCGGGACGTCGCCAGGTAGATGCGTTCGCCTTTGGCCGCATGTTCCGTCATCAGCGCCCACTCCTGTTTGTCCAGCGAGCCCGGTTTCAGAAGTATCTCGTCGGGAATGCCGATCTTGCCGATGTCATGGAAGCGCGCTGCCATGGCCAGCGGTGCCAGTTCGTCCGCGCCCAGGCCGCAGGCGCTGCCCAGTTCCATCGCGATCCGGACCACGCGGTCGCAATGCAGGCCGGTGTATTCGTCGCGCTGCAGAAGCGCGGCGTCCAGCGATGCAAGCGATGCCAGGAGTGCAGGGTCTGGAAGATTCAAGGCAGGCAGAGAGGAGGGGCTGGCGACCAGAATATCGCTTGAGTGCGTGGTTGCCTATTGTCGGAACGCGGCGCTCAGTCTTCTATGCACACCCGATTGCGGCCCTGGCTTTTGGCGCGGTAAAGCGCAGCGTCGGCTGCGGCCATCATCCGGCTGCAGGTGTCGCGCTCCGGGGACATCGCGGCGACGCCGATGCTCACGGTGATGGTTTGCGGTTCGTTGCCTGGCCTGAATTCCACTGCGGCGATGGCTTCGCGCAGGCGTTCGGCGAAACCGAAGGCGGCATCGGAATCGCATTCGGGCAGCAGCACCGCGAATTCCTCGCCGCCGATGCGCGCGGCGAAATCGTCGGTACGCACGTGCCGGCGCAGGATGCCGGCGATCTGGCGCAGCACGTTGTCGCCGGAGATATGGCCGTAACGGTCGTTGACCGGCTTGAACAGATCCACGTCGATGATGCACATGGTCAGTTCGCGCTGGTGGCGCATGGCCCGTGCGATTTCCTTGTCGGCCATGTCGATGAAGTGACGGCGGTTGTGCAGGTCGGTCAGCGCGTCCTGGGTGGCGAGCTGGTAGATCTCTTCGTGATAGCGCGCTTCCACGCTGGCGTGGCTGATGAACTTGAGGATGCTTTCGCCCAGTGTGATGTGGTCGCCATCGACCAGCGACGCCTCGTCCACCACCTTGTCGTTGACGCGGGTGGTGTTGGTCGCCTGCAGATCGCGGATGCGGTATTCGTTGCCGTCGCGCCAGATGTGGCAGTGCTGGCGAGACACGCTCTTGTGCGGGATATGCAGATCCGCTTCCTGCGAACGGCCCACCACCACGGCGCGTTCGTCTACGTCGGCGCGACGGCCCAGACCTTCCCCATGGATCACCACCACGCAGGCCGAGCGGTGCGAGGCGCGATGCGGACCGGCGCTGAGGATCGTGCGCTGGGTCGTGGCGGGGTTTTCGTCGTCGGAAGACATGCGCCGGAGGGCTGGGACGGAGGGCGGGAATGGACACCGGGAGTGTAGCCGATGCCCGTCGGTTCTCCGGCATATTCCGTTAACATGTTCACGCTATCGAATGGGGAGATGGCATGTCGCCGCACGATCTGCCGGAAGATCCGGATCCGACTGAAATATTGCCTGCGCGTCCCGTGCCCGGCTTGGCTGTGGAAGGCGCCGAGCTGCTGCCCGGTGCCGTGGTCGGCCGCTACCGCATCGATGCGCTGCTGGGCCGTGGCGGCATGGGCGAGGTCTACCGCGCCGAACAGCTGGAACCCGTACGCCGCACGGTGGCGCTGAAGCTGTTGCGGCAGAAGCGCTTCGACGCACGGCATCTGGCGTATTTCGAAGTGGAACGGCAGATGCTGGCGCAGATGCGCCATCCGGCCATCGCGCAGGTGTTCGATGCGGGAACCACGGCCGAAGGCTTTCCGTATTTCGTCATGGAGTTCATCGACGGCACGCCTGTCACCCGTTATTGCGAACAGCACGGGCTATCGCTGCGCCAGCGCGTCGAACTGTTCATCCGGATCTGCCAGGGCGTACAGCACGCCCATCAGAAGGGTGTGATCCACCGCGACCTGAAGCCCGGCAACCTGCTGGTCGATGAAGTCGACGGGAAACCCGTGCCCAAGATCATCGATTTCGGCATCGCCACCGCAGCCACGCGCGGGCTTGCCGGCGACGATCTGGAACGCGCGGGCACGCCCGAGTACATGAGTCCGGAACAGGCCGGCGCGGATCCCGCGTCAGTCGATACGCGCAGCGATGTCTATTCGCTGGGCGTGGTGTTGTACGAATTGCTGGCCGGTGTGCGCCCCAGTGCCATGCACGAAACCATCGCCTCGGCGGCCGGCACGCTACGCCTGCCGTCGGAACAGCTGTCGACGCTGCCGCCAGGCCAGGCTGAGCAGTTCGCGCGCACGCAGGGCCTGAGCGTGTCGGGCATGCGCAAGCTGCTGCGCAGCGAACTTGACTGGATCGTGCTCAAGGCCATGCGCCATGAACGCGGCGAGCGTTACGCGTCGGCGGCCGATCTGGGCGATGAGCTGCAGCGTTTTCTGGAAGGCCGGCCTGTCCAGGCGGTGCCCGCCAGCCGTCGTTACCGCTGGGGCAAGTTCGCGCGCCGTCATCGCGGCGCGCTGGTGGCGGCCAGTCTGGTGCTGTGTGCCTTGCTGGGCGGTCTGGCGGTCTCGCTTTACGGTTTGATGGAAGCGCGCGAGCAGCGCGCGGTCGCCGAGCGGCGCAGCGTGGAACTGGGCAAGGTCGCGGCCTTCCAGCAGTCGATGCTGGAAGACATCGACATCGAGGCCATGGGCATCGGCATGGCCGATGGCCTGCGCAAGCAGATCGCCACGGCCGAACCGTCGGGCAGCGCGCTGTTCGATGAAACCCTGGCCCGGGCCAGCACCGCCGATCTGGCCCGCGACCTCATCGACCGCAACCTGCTCGCCGGTGCCGAAGCGGCCATCACGCAGGATTTCGCCGACGAACCCGAACTGGCCAACAGCCTGCGCGAATCGGTCGCACGCGTGCAGGCGGCGCTGGGTCTGGGCGACAAGGCAGCAGAGAATTTTCGCAAGGTCGCGGACTATCGTGGACGTATGCTCGGCGAAGGGCACGTGGATACCTTGCAGGTCCGCCAGCAGCAGGTGACCGCGCTGCTGTCCGCCGCCAGAACCGACGAAGCCGAAAAACTGCTTGCGCGCGCGTTGCCCCTGGCGCTGGCTTTGCCGATCAACGACCGTACCCGGGTGAAGCTGGAACTCGCACAGGCGATGACCACGGCGGCCAAGGGTGATCGCGAAGCGGCCAAGGTCCGCCTGCAGGCGCTGCATTCCAGACTGGTCGCGGCGGTGGGCGAGGGCGATCCGGCCAGCATGGAAGTCCTCAACGAACTGGCCTCGGTGCAACGCGCCGTTGGCGACATCCAGGACGCGCGCGACAACATGGAGAAGCTGGTGCCATTGCGCCGCAAGGTGCTGGGCGACGACCACGAGGACACGCTGGCCTCGCTGGGCAATCTGTCGATATTGCGTATGGTGGCAGGCGAGAAGGAAGGCGCCGTGGCGCTGCAGCGCCAGCTGGTGCAGTTGCAGACCCGCCGGCTGGGCAGCGAACATCCGATCACCTTGCACGCTCGCAGCACGCTGGCGACGATGCTGGTCGATTCCGGAGAAGCGGAGGAAGCGATTCCGTTGTTGCAGACCGCTTTAGAGGCGCGTGAACGCGTCATCGGTCCTGACCATCCGCAGACCATACGTACCCGGCTGAACCTGGCAACCGCCTACGCGCGTCTGCATGAGTACGACAAGGCGCTTGCGGTAGAAGAGGACGTGATCGAGGCGCGCACGCGCGTGCTCGGCCGCAGGCATCCGGACACCGTGGCCATCCTGATCAACCATGCCGGCACCCTGTTGCGCGACCACCAGGCGCGCGAATGCCTGCGCCTGCTGGCGACCACGATGCCGCTGGCGCGCGAGGTGCTGGGCGTCAAACATCCAAGGATGCAGGAAGCCATGCTTATCCTGGCCGAAGCTTCCATGATGGTCGGCGACCAGGCGACCGCGCTGGACTCCTTCCGGGAACTGTTCGCCACCCGGCTGGAACTATTCGGCGCGGACCATCACGAAACCATCGCCGCCGCCTGGAATCTGGTGGACGCCTACGAGCAAACCGGCAAACCCGATGCGGCCAAGGAATTGCGCCAGCGCTACATGACACCGCTGCTGGCCGCAGATCCCGCAACGCTCAGCGAACCCATGGCCCGCCTGGCGGAAGCGATGCATGAGGGCAAACGCCCGGGCAAGCTCGAATAAGCAGACAGCCCCGTAGAGCGTAGCTTGCTGCGCTCATCCAGATGTTGGATGCTTGGCTCAAGAGCAGCGGGGCAAGCCCCGCTCTACCAAGCTCAGCGCACGACTACGGTCGTGGCTTTATTACCGATGAGATAGGGCTTCAGGTCTTCGATCTGGCTGACCTTGCCGATGGCGCGCTGAGCGAACTTCTGCCCGGTGATGCGCACGTGGCAATTCAGGAACGGATGCTCCTTGTCCTTGCCCTTCGAGCAATAGACCACGCGGCCATCGCGGTCCCAGCCCAGCACCAGGCGTTCCTGGTTGTGGCTGGTGCGGTAGATCCAGCCTTTCTGGATATCGGATTCTGACATGGCCATGGCGTGTTTCTCGAAGAAGGTAGTGAGTGCAACCGCACTCGTTTGAAGGAAGTCTATTCGCCCGGCTTGGCCGCCGAAGTCGGCGCTTCCGAGGCAGCGCGGCGCGCCAGTAGCGCTTCGCGATGCGCGATATAGGCATTGGCGCCGAAGATGATACCCGCGCCGAGCAGGGTCCAGTGATCCAGCGGTTCGTCGAACAGCCACCAGCCGAATATCACCACCAGCGGCAATTGCATGAAGGTGATCGGCGTCAAGGCGGAGACTTCGCCCAGCTTCAACGCGCGCGTCCACAGCATGTGTCCGCTGGTGCCCAGAATGCCGGCGGCGATGACCCACAGCCACGTGATGCCCCGCGGCCATTCCCACACGCCCAGCGCGGGCAGCAGCGACATCGGCACCCACAGCAGCGTGGTGTAGATGACGATGCGATCGGCCGGCTCGGTTGCCGACAGTTGCTTGATCTGGATCGCCACGATGCTGCTCAGCACGGCAGCCAGTACGGCGACCATTGCGTTCACGCTGAATTCGGCGGTGCCCGGACGCACGATGATCAATACGCCGATGAAGCCCAGGATCACGGCGGTCCAGCGACGCGCGCGCACCTGTTCGCCCAGCATTGCCGCCGCCGCAATGGTCACGAACAACGGCGTGGAATACGACAGCGACACCGCCTGCGCCAGCGGCAGGTGACTGATGGCCCAGAACCCGGCCAGCATCGAGCAGATGCCGATCAGGCAGCGGAACAGGTATTTGGGGAACTGCGTGGTGCGCAACAAGCCCGGGCCATGCCGGACAAGCAGCGGCAGGGCGGCGATCAGGCCGAAGAAGTTGCGGAAGAATGCGATCTCGAAGGCATGCAGACTGGCCGAGGCCAGGCGAATGGCCACCACCATCAGGCCGAAGAACATCGTGCTGCCCAGCATCAGCAGGGCTGCGCGGACGGGAGTGGGAAGGGGCATGGGCAGCGTGGTTCGCGATTCGTGGCGCTAGTCTGCGACTGCGGGTGTTGGTATGCAATTGCTGGATTCAACCCAACTCAGGAATGAAGCATTGCTTTTGCTTCGCCCCCTTTGACAAAGGGGGCTACGGGGGATTTGCTTTGAGCGGAATCTGGAATCAACAGCAAATCCCCCTCGGTCCCCCTTTTGCAAAGGGGGAAGACAAACGGTGCTACCAGTTTGCACCGATGATTCTGGGTTCCGGCTCGATGGCCACGCCGAAACGTGCGTGCACGGAGTCGGCGATGCGTCGTGCCAAAGAGAGCAATTGCTTTCCCGTTGCCGCGCCGTGATTCACCAGCACCAGGGCATGCGATTCGGCGACGCCGGCATCGCCTTCGCGGAAACCCTTCCAGCCACTCTGTTCGATCATCCAGGCTGCGGAGATCTTGCGGTTATCCGGTGCATCGCCGCGGAACACGGGAAGACCCGCGTGACGCTGCTGCAACCCGTCGGCCAGTGCGGCCGGCACGATGGGATTCTTGAAGAAGCTGCCCGCGTTGCCGATGACCGCAGGGTTGGGCAGTTTGCGGCTGCGGATGCGGATCACCGCTTCGGCCACGTCGCGGAAGGTGGGCGCGGCGATGTTCATTGCCTGCAGTTCTTCCGGAATGCCGGCGTAGTCGAGCTTCAACGCGCGTTGGCGCGGCAAGGCGAACTCCACGGCGACGACGATATGGCGGTCTGGCTGTTGTTTGAACAGACTGTCGCGATAGGCGAATGCGCAATGGTCGCGGTCCAGCCGTGTCATCGCGCCTACGCTGCGATCCCAGGTTTCCACGGCATACACGAATTCGCCGACCTCGGTGCCGTAGGCGCCGATGTTCTGGATGGGCGCAGCGCCAGCCGTACCCGGTATCAACGCCAGGTTCTCCAGCCCCATCAGTCCCTGCTGCAGCGTCCACAGCACCAGTGCATGCCACTCCACGCCGGCATCGACACGGACGATTGCCGTCAGCCCGTCATCCTTGATGATCTCGATCCGGTGGGTGTCCAGCGCCAGCACCGCGACATCGGGATCACCTGCGAACAGCAGATTGCTGCCGCCGCCCAATACCATCGGGGCGGCGCCCTCGAACTCGGGCAATGCCAGCACCTCGCCCAGGGCGTGGCTGTCGTTGACTTCCACCAGCCAGGGCGCGCGTGCCGCCACGCCGAACGTGTTGCGCGAGCGCAAGTCCGCATCGGCGGTTACCCGCCATCTTTGATTCATGCCGGCGGAACCGCGCCAGTGCTGCGGTGCTCGCGACGGCGACGGATCGCTTCGACGCATTCGCCCACCAGTTCCGGACCGCGATAGACCAGTCCGGTATAGCACTGCACCAAGGAGGCCCCAGCCGACATCTTGGCCACCGCATCGGCGCCGGAAAGAATGCCGCCCACGCCGATGACGGGAATATGGTCGGGCAGACGCGTGCGCAGCTTGCGCAGGACCATGGTCGATTGGCTCATCAACGGCGCGCCGGACAATCCGCCGGTTTCGTGGGCCAGGCGATGCTCCTGCACGCTGATGCGCGAGACGGTGGTGTTGGTGGCGATGACGCCATCGACGGAAAGATCGCGCAGTACGCGCGCCACCGCATCGATGTCTTCGTCGGAAAGATCAGGGGCGATCTTCACCAGCATCGGCACGCGTTTGCCATGCTGGGCGCCCAGTTCTTCCTGCGATTCGCGCAGCGCGCCGATCAGGTGGCGCAGGGCCTGCTCTTCCTGGAGTTCACGCAGGCCGGCGGTGTTGGGCGAGGAGATGTTGACGGTGATGTAGTCGGCCAGCGGATACACGCGTTCCAGGCAGTACAGATAGTCCGAGGCCGCGCGATCATTGGAGGTGTCCTTGTTCCTGCCGATGTTGATGCCCAGCAGGCCGTTCTTGCGGCGCGCGCGTTCGACGTTGCGCACCAGCACCTCGACGCCTTCGTTGTTGAAGCCCAGGCGGTTGATGACCGCCTGATGCTGCGGCAGGCGGAACATGCGCGGCTTCGGATTGCCCGGTTGCGGGCGTGGGGTGACCGTGCCGATTTCGACGAAGCCGAACCCCAGTGCCAGCAGCGCGTCGATATGCGCACCGTTCTTGTCCAGGCCGGCCGCCAGTCCGACCGGGTTGGGAAAGGTCAGGCCCATGACCTTGGTCGGCATGGGCGCGACCGGGCGTGCCAGCAGCGGGCTGGTGCCCGTGCGGTAAGCCATTTCGATGGCTTTCAGCCCCAGCGAATGTCCGCGTTCCGCATCGAGACCGAACAGGAAGGGGCGGGCGAGGTTGTACATCCTTCAGCGCGTGCTCAACCAGGCGATGCCGCCGAAGAACAGGATGAAAGCCAGGACGCCGAGGATCATGCCGATGATGGCCAGCCAGCCCAGCACCAGTCCGATGATCGCCAACACGTCGCCGTCGAGTAGGGGATTGCGTCGGATTTCCGCACGCGCCATATGACCGGTGATCACCGCGACGATGCTGCCTATGAAAGGCAGCAGCGTCCAGCCGAGGATGCTGGAGATCAGACTGACGATGGCAAGGGCGCTGTTCTGTCTGATCGGTGCGTTCATCCGCAGGAACTCCTTGAAACGGGGAAGAATCAGAGGTCGAACTTGATGCCCTGCGCCAGCGGCAGCGAATCGGAATAGTTGATCGTGTTGGTCTGGCGACGCATGTACACCTTCCACGCGTCCGAACCGGATTCGCGGCCGCCGCCGGTTTCCTTCTCGCCACCGAAGGCGCCGCCGATTTCCGCGCCGCTGGTGCCGATATTGACGTTGGCGATGCCGCAATCGGAACCAGCCGCCGACAGGAACTGCTCGGCCGCCTTCAGATTCTGGGTGAAGATCGACGACGACAGGCCCTGCGGCACCGCGTTCTGCATCTCGATGGCTTCGTCCAGCGTGTCGTACTTCATCACATACAGGATCGGGGCGAAGGTTTCGTGCTGCACGACTTCATCGGTGTTCTTCAGGCCGGTGACGATCGCCGGCAATACGAAGTTGCCCGGACGGTCGATGGCGGTGCCGCCGGTTTCGACCGTGCCGCCACTGGCCTTGGCCTTCTCGATGGACACCAGGAACTGCTGCACCGCATGTGGGCTGTTGAGCGGACCCATCAGGTTGGCCGGGTCCAGCGGGTCGCCGATCTTGCCTTCGACCTGCTTGTAGGCCTTGATCAGCGTGGCCAGCACATTGTCGTAGATGGACGAATGCACGATCAGGCGGCGCGTGGTGGTGCAGCGCTGGCCCGCAGTGCCGACGGCGCCGAAGACGATGCCGGGAATGGCCAGCTTCAGCTCGGCGGTTTCGTCCAGGATGATGGCGTTGTTGCCACCCAGTTCCAGCAGGCTGCGGCCCATGCGGTGGGCGACGCGTTCGCCGACGCGGCGGCCGACGGCGGTGGAACCGGTGAAGCTGATCAGCGGGATGCGCTTGTCGTCCACGAACTTCTCGGCCAGTTCGATGCCGGCGTCGTTGACCAGGAAGAAGATATCCGGGAAACCGCCGGCCTTCAGCGCTTCGTTGCAGATCTTCATGCTGGCGATGGCGGTGAGCGGGGTCTTGTTGGAAGGCTTCCAGATGCACACGTCGCCGCAGATCGCCGCGAGGAACGAATTCCACGCCCACACCGCGACCGGGAAATTGAACGCGCTGATGATGCCGACCAGGCCCAGCGGCTGGTACTGCTCGTACATGCGGTGCCCCGGACGCTCCGAATGCATGGTGTAGCCATAGAGCATGCGCGACTGGCCGACCGCGAAATCGGCGATGTCGATCATTTCTTGCACTTCGCCGTCGCCTTCGGGCTTGCTCTTGCCCATTTCCAGGGCGACCAACGAACCCAGTTCGTCCTTGTACTTGCGCAGCGCGTCGCCGCACAGGCGCACGGCTTCACCACGGCGCGGGGCCGGGGTGGTGCGCCAGATCTTGAAGGCGGCCTGGGCACGGGCGACGATGCGCTCGTAGTCGGCATCGCTGGTGGCTTCGACCGTGGCGATGGTCTCGCCCGTAGTCGGATTCACCGACTCCAGTACGCCTGCACCCGTGGTGGTGGACCACTCGCCGCGGCCCAGATACGTGCCGGAATTGGTCGGGCCAAGGCCAAGCGCCTTGAGCAGGTCAGCGGACATGTGGTGCTCCTGAAAAGTCGGGGTTTGGCCGCAAGCGGGGGAGCGCGGCCGTGAGTCCCGGAATTTTAGCAGACCCCGCCAGTCAGCCGGACACACGGTTTCCGTAGGAGCGGGCCTTGCCCGCGATGCTTTTCGCATCAATCACCCAAAAGCATCGCGGGCAAGGCCCGCTCCTACAGGGTCGGCGTGGCTGGCAGGGGATCACCGGCGCGCCAGCCATTGGCGGCCATCGCATCCAGCATGGTGGTGACCTGTTCGCGCGCGTCCATCTCGTGGATAGGCAATATCAGCAGGTCGCCATCCTCGGCCCAGGTCAGGGAAATGCGTGCGGCGCCGGCTTCGTCCAGACAGGTCGTGATCGCATCAGACGGCACGCCGTCAGCCAGCAACTGCGCGCGCATGATGGCCGCGATTTCGCCCGAGCCACGGCCGCGTTCGTAGCCGGCGATGTCCTTCAACACCACCAGATCGGGATGCACGCTGGCAGCGGTCGCGGCCACAGCCCGCAGGTCGGCATCCTCGCGGTTGCCGGCATGGCCCAGCACGATCGCCAGCCTGCCTGTGCGGCCCTGCGCATCCACCGCCTGCAGCAGGCCCTGCAGACCATCGGGGTTGTGCGCGTAGTCGACGTAGACCTCAAGTTTTCCGAACCGCCAGTGCTGCAGCCGGCCCGGGTTGTCGGCCTGCGACTGGCCGAAGCGCGCCAGCGTCGCGGCGATGGTGTCTGCCGGCACACCCAGTGCCCTGCCGGTCAGTGCCGCGCCGGCGATGTTGGCGATGTTGTAGACGGCACGGCCTTCCAGGGTCAGCGGCATGGCAGCCACTTCGCCGAGGTCGTGTCGCGTGCCCTCGAAGTCGAGCAGCAAGCGGCCATCGCGCACGCCGCTGATGGGTCGGCCTGCGGCGCGCTGGTCTTGCAGAAAAGGCAGATCGAAATCCAGCGCGAACCAGCCCAGCGGGCAGGGCAGCGAGGCCGACTGGCGAACCAGCACAGGATCGTCCGCATTGAGCGTCAGCAATCCATTGGCATCGATCGCGCGGGCGACCACCAGCTTTACCGAGGCCAGATCGTCCAGGTCGTGGATGCCGTATTCGCCGAAGTGATCGGCGGCGATATTGGTGACGATGGCCACGTTGGCATGGGCCACGGCCAATCCGCGCCGCAACATGCCGCCACGCGCGGTTTCCAGGATCGCGGACTGGGCTCCGCTTTGGCGAAGCGCGGTCCGCGCACCGGTCGGGCCGGAGAAGTCGCCGGCCTCCAGCGCCTGGCCCTCGAAATACACGCCATCGGTGCAGCTGTGCGCGGTACGCCAACCATGCGCACGCGCCATCGCCGCCAGCAGCCTGACCGTGGTGGTCTTGCCGTTGGAGCCGGTGACGAGCGCGGTCGGAATGGCATGCAGTTCCTGCCAGGGCACCACATCGGGCGAGGGCAGTTCGTCGACGAACCAGCTGCGGCTGCCTTCGCCTTCGCCGATGGTGACTTCGTCATCGTCGGCGAGGAAGGGGAGGTGATGCGCATCGGTCGCCCGCATGAGTTCGATCAAGGCGGGTTTGGCTTCCGCTTTGGCTGCGGCACGCAAGGTGTGCAGGGCCGATTCCTCGTCCCAGACTGCGGCGTGTCCGGGTGCGTGGAATGGCTCTGCTTCCCTTCTCCCTTTGGGAGAAGGTGCCCGAAGGGCGGATGAGAGCGTGGACCTGCCGCCTTCAGCGTGGTCGTCCAAACGCGCATGCACTTGGCTCCAGATTTCCTCCAAAACTGTTTCTGTACGCTGCAGAACATCATGGTTCCAGTATCGCAGCGTAGTTATTCCCTGGCTGGCGACAAAGGAATCGCGTTTGGCGTCTCGCACCAAGTGCTCAGGCTCATTGTGCTGCCCACCATCCAGTTCAATTGCCAGCTTCAGTTCATGGCAATAGAAATCCAGTACATACGGGCCAAGTGGTTTTTGACGCCTGAATTTCTGGTTGTGCAGGTGTCGATCTCGCAGCAACGACCAGATGAGTTGTTCGGGTTCTGTGGATTGGGCCCTGAGGCTTCTGATGAACTCCAGGCTTTCGTTGTCTAGAGGGAATTTCTTGCTGGGAGCTTCGCTGGTGCCGACGGCTTCCGCCCTCATCCGGCCTTCGGCCACCTTCTCCCGGTGGGAGAAGGAAAAGGCAACGGCCGACCACCATGCCCATTCGTTGACCTCTGTAGCGGTGTAAAGCTGGTCGGCAGGAGCGGTGAAAGCGAGTGAGACGCCAGTACCGTGGCGACGCAGGACAATAGCTCCATCGGGCCAGCCAAGCGCCTCGCGCGCGACGCGGATATTTTGTTGGTATCTCTCAAGCGCGCCTTCATCAAACACCAGCCCACGCAGCGTCTCCAGCGCCGCACCCGTGCCGGGGAAATAGAGATTGCTGCCGGTCAGACGGCGCGAGTCCTCGAACGGTTCGGGAAGCACTGCTTAATCGCTTTCTTCGCGCTCGAACACCAGGCCGCGTTCCTCGCGGATCACGCCTTCCATCGCCGCGAACGGAACTTCTTCGGCCGAGGTTTCCAGCGAAGGCAATTCCATCCGCGGCACGACTTTGGCCGCTTCGCCCTGTGGCTGGAACTTGATGATCTGTTTCCAGGTGCGTGTCAGCGCATCGGCGAAGACCAGAATCAGATCGCCCGGCTGGCCCATGCGCAATGCGGCCTCGACGGCCTGCTGCTCGTCGGGAATGATCGACATCGCCTCTTCCAGAACACCGGCCGACTGCAGGGCCTTGGAGATGATGCGCGGCACTTCGTCGCCATCGCGGCCACGCAAAGAATCGTCGCGGCGCACGATGTAGTGGTCGAACTTGCCGGCGACGACCTCGGCAATCGCGCGCAGGTCTTCGTCGCGGCGGTCGCCGGGACCGGTCAGCACCACGATGCGGCGGCCGGTGACGTCCAGGCGCTGCGCCAGGTCGGCCATCATGCCGACCGCGTGCGCGTTGTGGCCGTAGTCCATCAGCACCTTGAACGGATGCTCGTTGAACACGTTCATGCGACCGGGCGCCTGGAAGAAGGTGGTGTCGAAGGTGCGCAGGCCCTGGCGGATCGCATCCAGCTTGATGCCCAGCGAGAACGCCATCGCTGCGGCGAACATGGCGTTCTGCACGTTGTGCAACGCACGGCCTTCCAGCGTGGCGGGAATCAGGTGCGTCCACATCAACGGGATGTGGCTGCCCTTGTCGTACAGGGTGATCATGTGGCCGTTGACGCCGGCTTCCAGCGCGCAGGCGCGACCACCGGCGCGGATGTGTTCGCGCACGAGTGTATGCGAGGGATTCAGGGTGACGTAGCAGATCACCTTGGCATCGGTATAGGCCGACATTTTCAGTACATTGGGATCGTCGGCATTGAGCACCGCGCAGTCCTTGGCCACTTCGACCACGATGCGTTTGATCTCGGCCAGTTGCTCCAGCGTGTCGATGCCCTTCAGGCCCAGGTGGTCGGCAGCCACGTTGAGCACGGCGCCCACATCGACCTGCGGCACGCCCATGCCCGAACGCAACAGGCCGCCGCGCGCGGTTTCCAGCACCGCCATGTCGATCTGCGGGTCGGACAGCACCATGCGCGCCGATACCGGCCCGGTCATGTCGCCTTCCACCGTGCGCTGGCCGTCGATGTAGACGCCGTCGGTGGTGGTCAGGCCCGGCGTGTAGCCGGCCATCTTGGTGATGTGCGCCAGCATGCGCGCGGTGGTGGTCTTGCCGTTGGTGCCGGTGATGGCGGCGATGGGCACGCGTGTGGGCGTGCCCGGCGGAAACAGCATGTCGATCACCGGGCCGGCGGCGTCGCGGGGTGTGCCTTCACTGGGCGCCACGTGCATGCGGAAACCGGGCGCGGCGTTGATCTCGCAGATGCCGCCGCCGATGGATTTGTAGCTCTCGGCGATGTTGGGCGAGATGAAATCCACGCCGCCTACGTCCAGGCCGATGGCGCGCACGGCGCGTACGGCCATGTCGCGGTTGTCGGGATGGATGATGTCGGTGACATCGGTTGCGGTACCGCCGGTGGACAGGTTGGCGGTGGAGCGCAGGTAGACGATTTCGCCTTCCTTCGGCACCGAGAAATGGTTGTAGCCGACGCGCTCCAGCATCAGATCGGCCTGCGCATCCAGTTCCAGGCGGGTCAGCACTTTCTCGTGGCCAACGCCGCGGCGCGGATCGGCATTGACCTGGTCCACCAGTTCGATGATGTCGCTCTTGCCGTCGCCGACCACATGGCCGGGCGTGCGCTTGGTGGCGGCGATCAGTTCGCCGTTGACCACCAGCAGGCGGTGGTCGTCGCCGCCGATATAGGTTTCCACGATCACCGAACGCGAATGTTCGCGCGCGGCGGCGAAGCCTTCGCGGATTTCGTCGTCGCCGGAAATATTGATGGTGATGCCGCGGCCATGGTTGCCGTTGTAGGGTTTGGTGACCACGCAGCCGCCCAGCTTGCGCGCGGCGCGGATGGCGCCGCTGGCGTCGTTGACCAGTTCCTGGCGCGGCACCGGCAGGCCCAGGGTGCCGAGGATCTTGTTGGTTTCCTCCTTGTCGCTGGCCAGTTCCACCGCGATATGCGGCGTCTTGCCGGTAACCGTGGCCTGGATTCGCTGCTGGTATTTGCCATGGCCCAGCTGGATCAGCGATTGCTGGTTCAGGCGCAACCAGGGGATGCCGCGTTCTTCGGCCGCGCGCACCAGCGACGCGGTGGAAGGTCCCAACGCGCGGCGTTGCGCGTAGCGGATGAAATCGTCGCGCGCGCTGCCCCAGTCCCAGTCTTCGGGCACGCTGTCCTTGGGCCGCAATTCGACGGGCAGCAATGAGGACAACAGCTTGATCGCCAGTTCGCCGGCGGCGATGCCTTCCTCTTTCTGCGCGTATTCGTAGACCACGGTGTACACGCCGGGGCGGTCGTCGCCCACACTGCGGGTTTTGCCGAAGGTGACGTCTTCGCCGGCGACGTTCTGCAGTTCGATGGCGACATGCTCCAGCACATGGCCCATCCAGGTGCCTTCGCCCTCGCGCATGCGGCGGATGAAGCCGCCGGGCTCGCGGTAGGAGCAGCCGTGTTCGGCCAGGCCGGGCAGGGCGGCGACCAGTCCATCGACGAACGTCTGGCCCAACTTGCCGGTCGGCCAGGCTTCCAGTTCCTGCAGGTCCAGCTCAAGTCGGATCACCGGGAAATGAGCGTATTGCGAGGGACCGACGTAGACGGAACGTTCGAGGATGCGCATGCCTTACCTCTTGATCATGGGGGTGGTTCGGATTGGGGGTCAGCCGGACTTGGACTGGGCCAGGGAACCGGCCGATGCCTTGCGGGTGTGCAGGTTGAAGGTAGCGCCCGCGACCAGGATATGCACGGTCAGTCCCAGCAGACAGACCGGCTCATCCTCGCTGACCTGGGCCATGGAGGAAAAGGTCAGGCCGTCGGCATCGACCACGGTGACCGCGCCGCTGCCTTCCACTTCCACGGTGTTGTCCGGCCCGATGAAGGCGGCGGTGTCCTCGTCCAGGCCAATGCCGATGGCGAACGGGTTGTAGGCCAGGGCCGCGACCAGGCGCCCCAGGCGGTCGCGCTGGCGGAAGTGCTGGTCGATGACGAAGCGGTTGGTCAGGCCCAGTCCCGGCGCCAGTCGCACGCTGTCGGCCTGGGGCGAGGAGCCTTCCTTGCCGAATCCGATCATGTGCTCGCTGAGGATGCTGGCGCCGGCGCTGGTGCCGCCCACCGTGATGCCCGAGGCATTGCGTTCGCGGATGAGTTTGGCGGCCGGGGTGCCGCCCAGGATGGTGGACAGGCGCAACTGGTTGCCGCCGGTGAAGAAAATGCCGCTGGCGTGCTCGATGCGATCCAGGCGGTTTTGTTCATGGCAATCACGGCGCGTATCGAAATCCATTACGTCGACGCGGCTGGCGCCCAGGTCGCCGAAGATCGTTTCGTAGCGACTGCCCGTGTCGGCCAGCTGGCTGGCCGTGGGAATGACCACGATCTCGGCCTCGCGACCGCCGCAGAGGTCGAGAAAGCGCTTGAGGATGCGGGGGTTGTCTTCCTTGTTCTCGGCGCCGCCGATGGGAACGATCCAACCTCTTTCATCGCCATCGGCGACCTTACTGGGACACATGCAGAACAACTCCTGGAAACTGAAGGCTGCGCCACGCCGCCGCGACGGGAGCCAGCGACGCTTGAAGCGGCCTGCTCCCGATTTCCCCCGATGACGCCGCCCCCGATGCCAGCCCGCGGACCATTGCGACCGGCCTAGGGAAGGTAGCACGGGTGCGGTCACCCGATTGTTCACGGCCATGCATCAAGACCTCCCCCTTTGAAAAAGGGGGATTGAGGGGGATTTGCTCTTGATCGTCCGCACAAGATCAAAGCAACCCCCCGTAGCCCCCTTTTCCAAAGGGACAAAGCGCCGTTGCGGTTCACGGCCAGCCCAACTGCCAATCATCAGCCGTTACAATTTCCCCATGGCCCCGTAGCTCAGCTGGATAGAGCGGTCCCCTCCTAAGGGACAGGTCGTGCGTTCGAATCGCGCCGGGGCCACCATCATTTTCGTTTCACCTGCAACTTGTCGCAGTGCAGCACTTGACAGCCCCGGGCGTCATCGGGTCCCCTAGAGATATGTCTTCCTTCGTCAATCCCGCATCGCTCCGCCAGTCGACCGCTTCGGCGTTGTCGCGTGCGCTTGCCGATGCCGGCGTCGGTCGCATTATTACCACCGCCACTACCGCGATTAGCGGGGTGCGGTGGATCGTGTTCGCGTAATCTCGCCAACCACGTCCCCGCACCCGGATCAGGATGCGGGGGAACCCGGAACCTGAGTCGCGCGGGGGCCTTTCACTGAGGTCCTGGGTTCTATGTCGTCCGTCACGCAAGCCAGCAATCCGCAACGCACCATCGTGCACAAGTTCGGCGGCACTTCCGTCGCCGATGCCGAGCGCTACCGCCATGTCGCCCGTCTGCTGCTGGCGCGCGACGAGGAAGAGCAGATCACCGTGGTCTCGGCGATGAAGGGCGTAACCGACGCATTGATCGGGTTGTGCGAACAGGCTTCCGGCAGCCGCACCGAATGGCGCGATCCCTGGCACGAACTGCGCGCGCGGCATCGTGGCGCCGTGGTTTCGCTGTTGGGCGAGGATTCCGGGCCGACCATCGAATGGCTGGACGAACGCTTCGACAAGCTCGCAGAAATCCTCGCCGCGCTGTCGGTGATCGGCGAACTGCCGCGCGAAGTGCTGGACCGCGTGCAGGGGTTGGGCGAAGTGTGTTCGGCGCGCCTGCTCGGCGACTACCTGAAATCGAAAGGCGAGGACTGCGCGGTGCTCGACGCACGCGAGGTGCTGGTGGTGGACCGCAGCGACCTGGGCGTTGAAGTCGATTGGGAAACCAGCGCTGCACGGCTTGCCGAATGGCGTTCGCGCCATCCGCAGCGCCGCGTGGTAGTCACCGGGTTCGTCGCGCGCGACCGCCAGAATCGTCTCACCACGCTGGGCCGCAACGGCAGCGACTACAGCGGCGCGATCTTCGCCGCGCTGTTCAATGCCTCCGAACTGCATATCTGGACCGACGTGGACGGCGTGCTTTCGGCTGATCCGCGCGTGGTGCCGGAAGCGGTGCAGTTGAGCGCGCTGAGCTACGACGAGGCCTGCGAACTGGCCTATTTCGGTGCCAAGGTCGTGCACCCGCAGACCATGTCGCCGGCCATCGAGCGCGGCCTGCCCATCATCATCCGCAACACCTTCCATCCCGAACATCCCGGCACCCGCATCACCGCCGAGCGCGACGTGGCCGGCCCGGTGAAAGGCCTGACCCTCAGCCCCGACCTGGCGGTGCTCAACCTGGAAGGTACCGGCCTGATCGGTGTGCCTGGCACGGCCGAGCGCGTGTTCGCCTCGCTGCGCGATGCGCGCGTGTCGGTGGTGATGATCTCGCAGGGTTCGTCCGAGCATTCGATCTGCTGCGTGGTGCGCAGCGCCGAGTCGCAACGCGCGCAGGCGGCACTGCTCAACGCGTTCGCGCACGAACTCAACATCGGCCAGATCCAGCGCGTGCAGCTGACCGAAGGCGTCAGCGTGCTGGCCGCGGTCGGCGACGGCATGGCCGGCCAGCCCGGCGTAGCTGCGCGCTTGTTCGAATCGCTGGGCCGCGCGCGCGTCAACATCCTGGCCATCGCCCAGGGCTCTTCCGAACGCAACATCTCCGTGGCCATCGACAGCGCCGACGCGACCAAGGCCCTGCGCGCGGCGCATGCGGGTTTCTGGCTGTCGCCGCAGACCTTCGCGGTCGGCGTGATCGGCCCCGGCAATGTGGGCGCGGCCCTGCTGGACCAGTTGCGCGCGGCGCAGCCGCAGCTGCTGGGCAAGGCCAATCTGGACCTGCGCCTGCGCGCCATCGCGTCCAGCAGGAAGATGCTGCTGGACGAGCGCGCCATCACGGGCGACTGGCGCGAACGTTTCGCCGCCAGCAGCGAAACGCTGGACCTGGACCGTTTCACCGAGCATCTGGTCGGTTCGCACCTGCCGCATCTGGTGATCGTGGACTGCAGCGCCAGTCCCATGGTGGCGGACCGCTATGCCGACTGGCTGGCGGCCGGCATCCATGTGGTCACGCCCAACAAGCAGGCCGGCGCGGGACCCAGCGCACGCTACGACGCGATCCGCGAAGCCGCCGCTGCCAGCGGCGCGCGCTTCCGCTACGAAGCGACGGTTGGCGCGGGCCTGCCGGTGATTTCGACGCTGCGCGACCTGATCGATACCGGCGATGCGGTGCTTTCGGTCGAAGGCATCTTCTCGGGCACGCTGGCGTGGCTGTTCAACAAGTTCGATGGCAGCGTGCCGCTCTCGCAATTGGTGACCGAAGCGCGCAGCCTGGGCTATACCGAGCCCGACCCGCGCGATGACCTCTCCGGCACCGACGTCGCACGCAAACTGGTAATCCTGGCGCGCGAAGCCGGCCGCACCTTGAACCTGGAAGACGTGACCGTGGAAAGCCTGGTGCCGGCCGCGTTGCGCGAAGCCAGCGTCGAGGATTTCATGTCGCGGCTTGGCGAAGTGGATGGCGTATTCGCCGAGAAGCTCGCGAACGCCAAAAATGCCGGACGCGTACTTCGCTATGTCGCCAAGCTGGACGCCGAGGGCAGGGCCAGCGTCGGCCTGGTCGATCTGCCGGGCGACCATGCCTTCGCCAATCTGCGTCTTACCGACAACATCGTGCAGTTCACCACGCGCCGCTACTGCGACAATCCGTTGATCGTTCAGGGCCCGGGTGCGGGTCCCGAGGTCACTGCGGCGGGTGTATTCGCCGACGTGCTGCGCGTCGCCGCGGGGCAGGGGGCCAAGCTGTGAAGTCAGTTGCAAAGGCTTTTTCCCCGGCATCGGTGGGCAACGTCGGCGTCGGCTTCGACATCCTGGGACATGTGATCGAAGGCCCCGGAGATACGGTCACCGTGCGCCGTATCGAGGCGCTGGAAGTGCGTATCGCAGCCATCCGCGGAACCACGGTCGATCTGCCGCTTGAAGCATCGGCCAACACGGCTGGTGCCGCCTTGATCGCGCTGCGCGAAGCGCTGGCGTTGCCGTTCGGTTTCGAGATGGAGATCGACAAGGGCATTCCGCTGGGCTCGGGTATGGGTGGTTCTGCCGCTTCGTGCGTGGCGGCGCTGGTCGCCGCCAATGAGCTGCTGGACGCGCCCTTGTCCCGGGAAGCGCTGTATTCGTTCGCGTTGACTGGCGAGGCGGTCGCCAGCGGCGGCCGGCATGGCGACAACCTGGGCCCGATGCTGCTGGGCGGACTGGTGCTGTCCACGGCCGACCGGCTGGTGAAGATTCCCGTGCCCGATGCCTGGCACAGCGTACTCGTCCATCCAGAAGCGATTCTGGAAACGCGTCGTGCACGTGAGGCCCTGAAAGGCGCTTATGCGCTGGGAGAGTTCGTCACCCAGTCAGCCAATCTTGCGCTGGTGCTGTCGGGCTGCCATGCCGGCGATCCGGCGCTGGTCCGCGCGGGATTACAGGACGTACTGGTGGAACCACGACGCGCTTCGTTGATCGTCGGATTCGATGCAGCGAAACAGGCTGCGCTGGCTGCAGGTGCAATGGGCGCGAGTATTTCTGGTGCCGGGCCCAGCGTGTTCGGCTGGTTTGAACATCGCGCGCAGGCGGAAGCCGCAGTACCTGCGATCCATGCGGCCTTCGCGGCTGCTGGGTTTGAAAGCCAGGCGTGGGTGTCGCCGATCAATAGTCCGGCGGCGAGGGTTATTAGTTAAATAGAAGGCCGCAATCGCAGAAGAACAATCCAACAACCAGGACGTCATCCCAGCGAACGCTGGGATCCAATTTGATCTTGCTTCATTCGGCTTCCGCGCGAACATCAAAATGGATGACCAGCCATGCGGCTGTTGAAAAGCAGCCAGCTTCCGCTGGAATGACGACATCTCTATTTGCCGTCCTCAACAATCCACTTCCAATGAACTTCATCTCCACCCGCAATAATTCTCCCATCGCTACGGTGCTGTAGATTTCCTTCTCCCACCGGAGAAGAGCCTGCCCCCGCGAAGGCGGGGGTGGCGCGAAGCGACGGATGAAGGCGGAAGAATGCCGAACCTTCGAACTTTTCCTACAAGCTGATGCCTCATGCCCTCATCCGCCCTCCGGGCACCTTCTCCCGAGGGGAGAAGGAAACAACGTCGGACAATCCATGAACTTCATCTCCACCCGCAATAATTCTCCCCTCGCCACCCTGAGTCAGGCCATCGCCGCCGGTCTTGCCCCGGACGGTGGACTCTACGTTCCGGAAACGCTTCCCACGATCCGTTCACTGGAAGTCGGCAACGATCTCGCCGATACCGCCACACAACTGATCGCCCCGTTCTTCGAAGGAGATGCGCTCGGGTCCGAGCTTCCGGCCATCTGCCGTGAAGCCTTCGATTTCCCCGCGCCTTTGCTGCCGCTGGCGACAACCGACGACCACGTGCTCGAGCTTTTCCATGGCCCGACCGCGGCCTTCAAGGACTTCGGCGCACGCTTCCTGGCTGCTTGCCTGACGCGCCTGCGCAAACAGGAAGACCGTCCGCTCACCATCCTGGTGGCGACTTCGGGCGACACCGGCGCCGCAGTCGCCGCTGCTTTCCACGGACAGCCTGGATTGCGAGTGGTGGTGCTTTATCCCGATGGCCGCGTCTCGCCGCGTCAGGCGCATCAGCTGGGCTGCTTTGGCGACAACATCGTTGCGCTGCGCGTGGCAGGCTCGTTCGACGACTGCCAAGCGCTGGTCAAGCGTGCATTGAACGATGCAGATCTGCAGGCGCAGGCACCGATGAGTTCGGCCAACAGCATCAGCCTGGGCCGACTGTTGCCGCAGATGAGCTATTACGCGCATGCGGCGCTGGACCACAAGCGCCGGACCGGCGAAGTGCTCAACTTCGTCATTCCCACCGGCAACCTGGGCAATGCGATGGCGGCGATCATCGCGCGACGGCTGGGTGTGCCGCTGGGCCGCATCGTGCTCGCCACCAACGCCAATGCGGTGCTGCCGAACTACTTCGACGGCGGCGAGTATGCGCCGGCGGCCAGCATCGCCACCATCGCCAATGCCATGGACGTGGGCGCGCCGAGCAATTTCGAGCGCCTGCGCTGGCTGTATCGCGGCGGCGACGATGCACTGCGCAGCGACTTCACTGCGGAAAGCGTTGACGACTACGCCATCCGCACCGTGATCAAGGAGCGCTACGCCAAGTATGGCGAAGTGTTCTGCCCGCATACTGCCACGGCGGTGAAGGTGTTGCAGGATCTTCGTAGCCAGGGCGCGGCAGGCGATTGGGCGGTGGCGGCCACGGCGCATCCGGCGAAGTTCGAGAGCGTGGTAGAGCCCTTGATCGGCCGTGCCGTCGAGGTGCCGCCCGCGCTGGCCGAGCTTCTGGCGCGCCCGGTGCAGGCAGATCCGATTCCCGCCGAATACGAGGCTTTCCGTCAGCGCGTGATCGCCGGCTGAGTCCCCCGTCATCACCATGATTACGGTGCAGCGCGCCATGCTTGCGCCGTTCGTTTCTGCCACCATGTCGCGATGACCATCAAGGGCAAGGCCACCTCCCTGGATATCGCGCACCTGGCCGGTGTTTCCCAGCCGACGGTGTCGCGCGCGCTGCGCGGCAGTCCGATGGTCAACGAGGAAACGCGCAAGCGCATCCAGGCCATTGCCGAACAGCTCAATTACAAGGTCGACAAGAACGCCTCGAACCTGCGCACGCAGCATTCGGGCACGATAGCATTGCTGTTCTTCGAAGACCCGACGCCGGACGATTCGCAGATCAATCCCTTCTTCCTGTCCATGCTGGGCTCCATCACCCGCGCCTGCGCACTGCAGAGCTACGATCTGCTGATCTCGTTCCAGCAGTTGTCGACCAACTGGCAGGCCGATTACGAAGACAGCAACAAGGCCGATGGATTGATCCTGTTGGGCTATGGCGACTATCTGGAATCACAATCGCGCCTGGAGCGTCTGGTGGAGCAGGGCACGCATTTCGTGCGCTGGGGTGCGGTGCTGCCGGGGCAGCCGGGCGTGTCGATTGGATGCGACAACTTCCAGGGTGGTCATGACATCACCATGCATCTGCTGGCGCAGGGCCGCAGCGAGATCGCCTTCCTGGGCCACGCGTCCAACCACTATCCCGAGTTCTTCGAGCGCTACCGCGGCTACGCGCATGCCTTGCTGACCGAAGACTTGCGCGTGCAGCCCGCCTTGCAGGTGGATGCGGTCACCACTGAGCAGTCCGGTTACGAAGCCGCGAATGCGCTGCTGGAAAAGGGAATCGCCTTCGACGCGATATTCGCGGCCAGCGACCTGATAGCCATCGGCGCGATGAAGGCGCTGCACGAGCGCGGCATCCGCGTACCCGAAGACGTGGCGGTCGCCGGCTTCGACGACATTCCCATGGCCGGCTTCGTCAATCCCAGTCTTTCCACCGTGCAGCAGGACACCAAGCTGGCCGGGCAGATCCTGGTCGAAACCCTGCTGGCGCTGATCAACAACGAGCCGGCGCAGAGCCGGACGATCCCGGTGACGCTGGCCCTGCGCCGATCATCAGGCGCGTTGTAGAAAAACTCTGTAGGAGCGATGCAAGTCGCGATGGGGCCCTACCGGTAAAGCCCATCGCGACTTGCGTCGCTCCTACGGAGAGCTTGGTTAACGATTCTTGCGGGCCATGGAATCGGCCAGGCGCGCGCGCAGGTCCTTGCGAGTCAATGGGCCGTCGAAGAACAGCACGCGCACGCCGTGAGCCGGTACCTCGATTCGCAGCTGCTTGCCCACATTGATCCGTTTGCCGGTGAAGGCGTCCTGCCACTCGCCGGGCTGCAGATGCTCGTTCAATGACAACGTGCTGGCGGCGTCGCCCTTGTTCAGCAGCACCAGCGCGGTCTGGGCGACGCCGTCGTGTTCGTATACGCGGTAGAACGCCGCTTCATCGCCCTTCATCAACAGATTGAGCTGCAAACCCCGCTGCAGGGCGGGAGAGTCGCGGCGCAGGTTGGCGATGCGCTTCAGCGCGGGGTAGATGGGGCTTTTCGCCGCCGCATCCACGCGTTCCTGCCCGTAATAGTTACGGTTGCCCATGTGTTCTGCGCGGCCGCGCATGAACCCGGTTTCCGACCCGTAGTAGACCGCGGGAATACCGCGCGCGGTGAACAGCCAGTTGTTGGCGTCGATGAATCCCTCGTCGCTGGCGTTGATCCGCGCCATGTCGTGGTTGTCGTAGAAGGTCACCAGGTCGTAGGGGTTGGCGTAGGGGCCATCCTCCAGATACAGCGCGGTGGCCAGTTCGGCGAAGTCAGTGTCTTTCTTCTCGAAGATCGCGGCCATCTTTCCGCGCATCGGGAAGTCGAGCACGCTGTAGTGTCCGTTGCGTTCCAGCGTATGTCCGGCGATCAGGGCCGCATCGTAGTTGAAGGCCTCCCCGAACATGAAGAACCCCGGGCGCTTGGCGCGGATGCGGTCGGCGAACTGCTTCCAGAACGAATGCGGCAGCCAGGCGATGGTATCCACGCGGAATGCCGCCGCGCCCTGGTCGATCCATTGCTCGTACGCGCCGACGAGATAGTCCAGCACCGCTGGATTGTCCTGGTTGAAATCCGACAGTTGCACCAGATTGCCGCTGGTGTTGTAGAACGCGTGCAAGGGGTTGTGCGCCGGATCAAGTTTGGCCGGGTCCAGGTTCTGGTGGTCGGCGATCAGCTTGCCGTCGCGGTCGAAGACCTGGCCGTACTGCGGCTGTCGTTTCGGCATGGTGAAGGATGGCGAACCATGGTTGCCGACGATATCCAGCACCACGTCCAGCTTCTGTTCCTTCATTGCCTTGGTGAAGCCAGCGAAATCCAGCCCTTCGCTGGGCAGGTGCTCGTCCAGCTTGTAGAAGTTGATGCCCCAGTAGCCATGAAAGCCGGTCTTGCCGCGGTCGCTGAAACTGCTGCCCCATTCGGCGGGCGTGCCGCCAGTGAATGCTTCGTCGGGATTGTCGACGATGGGCGTCACCCAGACCGAGGTGAACCCCATGTCGCGGATATAGGCCGCGTTGTCCAAGATGCCTTTGAAGTCGCCGCCCATGTAGCCGATGTTGTCGCTCTCGCCTTCCGGCGCGCCCGGCGTGGGCACATCGAAGGTCCCATGTTCGCCGCCCTGATCGCGATGGTCGTTGGAGGGATCGCCATTGACGAAGCGATCAGTCATGACGAAGTAGACCGCTTCGCTGGCGAAGGGCTCGGTAGTGCCGTAGAAGTCTTCGGCCTGCGCGGGAATCGCCATGGTCAGCATCGCTGCCATGGCCAGCGTCAGGATGTTGCGTTCGGGAACAGTGTTCATATCGAGTCCGCAGGAATGGGTGTCAATGCGCAGTGATGGCGGTTTGTGCTGTCGTCGCTGGTTCGCGCACCCGGAACAGGAACAGCGCGCCAAGAATCAGGCTGGCGCCGCTGATGACCAGCGCATAGATCGCCTGGTTGTCGAAGAAGGTACGCAGCGCCGGACCCAGCAACGTGGCGGCCACGATCTGCGGGATCACGATGAACATGTTGAAGATGCCCATGTAGATGCCCATTTTTTCGGGATTCACCGAACTGGCCAGCAAGGCGTAGGGCATGGAAAGAATGCTGGCCCAGGCGATGCCGACCAGGGCGAAGGACGCGATCAGGAACCTGGGTTCGCTCACCAGCGCCATCGACAGGAATCCGATGCCGCCAAGCACCAGCGAGCAGAAATGCACCCGCTTGCGATTCACCACATGGCGCGCCGCATAGAAGCTCAGCAGCAGCGCGACCACCATCGACGACAGCCCGTAGTAACCCATGTAGGAACCGACCAGATCGGCCGCGTTCTGGAAAGCCGCATTGGCCGTGCGGAACGCCAGTTCCTGTCCGGGCACCGTCAGGTCGAACAGCCGCGCATCCGGCGCAGGCGCATGGAATACATGCGCGGTCAGCGCGGGCGTGGTCATGCTCCACATACTGAAGAACGACAGCCAGCTGAAGAACTGCACGATGCCGATATTGAACATCTGCCTTGGCATGTGCAGCACGTTGTGCAGGATGTCGCCGAACATGCTGCCTTGCGTCCTTTCGGCCTTGAAACGCTCCAGATCCTCCGGCGGGTACTCGCGCGTGGTGAACACAGTGACCAGGATGCTGACCAGAAACACGAACGCGCCGATGGCGAAGGCGATCTTGACCGAGGGTGGCACCACGCCCGGGCCGGCTTCATTGGAGACGCCCAGCCAGTTCACGAACAAGGGCAGGTTACTGGCCACCCAGGTGCCAATGCCGATGATGAAGGTCTGCAGCACGAAGCCGTAGGAGCGTTGTTCTTCAGGCAGCTTGTCGGCGACCAGCGCGCGGAAGGGTTCCATGCTGATGTTGATCGAGGCATCCAGCACCCACAGGAAACCGGCAGCGATCCACAGCGTCGGCGAGTAGGGCACGAAGAAAAGCGCAATCGAGCTCAGCACTGCGCCGATCAGGAAATAGGGGCGACGACGGCCAAGCAAGGGATGCCAGGTGCGGTCGCTCAGGTAACCGACCAGGGGCTGCACCAGCAAGCCGGTCAGCGGCGCGGCGATCCACAGCAGCGGCAGTGCGTCCTTTTCCGCCCCCAGCGTCTGGAAAATGCGCGACATGAAACCGCCCTGCAGCGCGAAACCGAACTGGATTCCAAGGAAGCCGAACGACATGTTCCAGATCTGCCAGAACGAAAGCCGCGGCTTGCGCCGCAGTATCGTGCCCGCCGGTTGCGTCTTCATTCCCCTGATTCCTTCGAGCGTAGGTTCGTTGAGGCGACATGTTGCAGGCATTGCCAGGGGAATCCATGCTGCACTGCAAACTTTATTCGCCCTGCACTTGCACAGTCGTCGACCTAATGGAATCCCGCCCATTCAATGAAAACACCTTGTTTTAAGCTTTGCGCTCCAATCCATCTCGACGAATCAAGCAATCGGCCGCTGGATTCGGAGAACGTGCGCGCGCGCCGGTGCATACGTATTCATTGCCAGCGCATCGGAACGGACAACGCACGCATGGGCGCGTCGTGGAATAGTGGCGCCCGTTCAGCGCGTCGCGATGGCGTGCATCAGGGTGGGGAATGCGGATGTCGATGAAACATTGGTGGCGGGGCGCGGTGATCTACCAGATCTATCCGCGCAGCTTCATGGATACCGATGCCAATGGCGTCGGCGACCTGCCGGGCATCATCGATAAACTGGACTACATCGCCAGCCTGGGCGTGGATGCCATCTGGATCTCGCCGTTCTTCAAATCGCCGATGGCCGACTTCGGCTACGACATCGCTGACTATCGCGACGTGGACCCGCTGTTCGGCACGCTGCAGGATTTCGACGACCTGCTGGCCAAGGCGCATGGCCTGGGCATCAAGGTAATGATCGACCAGGTGCTGAGCCACTGCTCGGTGGAGCATGAGTGGTTCCGGCAAAGCCGCGAGAGCCGCGACAATCCCAAAGCGGACTGGTACGTGTGGGCCGACGCCAAGGACGATGGCAGCCCGCCGAACAACTGGATGTCCCTGTTCGGTGGTGTCGCCTGGCGCTGGGAACCCAGGCGTGGCCAGTACTACCTGCACAACTTCCTGTCCTCGCAGCCAGACCTCAACTTCCACAATCCGGAAGTCCAGCAGGCCACCCTCGACAACGTGAAGTTCTGGCTGGACAAGGGCGTGGACGGTCTGCGCCTGGATGCGATCAACTTCTGCTTCCATGATCGCGCCTTGCGCGACAATCCACCAAAACCCGTAGAGAAGCGCGTGGGTCGTGGTTTCAGTCCCGACAATCCTTACGCGTTCCAGTATCACTACTACAACAATACGCAGCCTGAGAACCTGCAGTTCCTGGAAAAGCTGCGCGACCTGCTCAACCAGTATCCCGATGCGACCACGCTGGGCGAAATATCGTCGGAAGACTCGCTGACGACGATGGGCGAGTACGTCAACGAACGCCGCCTGCACATGGGCTACAGCTTCGAACTGCTGACACCGGATTTCTCGGCTGCCTATATCCGCAGCACGGCCGAGCACCTGGAAACGAAGATGGCCGATGGCTGGCCGTGCTGGGCGATTTCGAATCACGACGTGGAACGCGCGGTGACCCGCTGGGGCGGCGCCGGGGCCAGCGAAGATTTTGCCAAACAGCTGATCGCGCTGGTCTGCTCGTTGCGCGGATCGGTCTGCCTGTACCAGGGCGAGGAATTGGGGCTGGGCGAAGCCGAGGTTCCGTACGAAGACTTGCAGGATCCCTACGGCAAGACGTTCTGGCCCAACTTCAAGGGCCGCGACGGTTGCCGCACGCCGATGCCGTGGAATGATTCGCCGCAGGCCGGTTTTACCGAAGGCAAACCCTGGCTGCCGATCGCCGACGCGCATCGTTTAAAGTCCGTCGCCATACAGAACCCGGCACCGGATTCGACCCTCAATGCTACGCGTCGTTTTCTGTGCTGGCGCAAAACCATGCCCGCCCTGGAAACTGGTGATATTGCGTTTATCTCCACGCCAGAACCGATCCTTGCGTTCGAGCGCAGTGTCGAGGGACAGCAAGTGCTGGTGGTATTCAATCTGTCGTCCATCGCCATGCAATGGGCGTTGCCTGAAGGCATGCGTCCAACGCCACTGGACGGTCATGGCCTCGTGTCGGCAGAAGTGACCGACGGCGTGCTCGCGCTTCCGGCGCACGGCGTCTTCTACGCACTGCTGGAATAACGCATGCATCGCCGCAGCATGCTGTAGGACGGGCACTGCCTACCCTGCTTGTCACGGGCGTTGAGGGCGGTAAATGCCCGCCCTGCTGGCTTTTTTCAGGGTGATTTCCTTGTTGTTGCACTGCATCGATACGAATTCATATTAAGCCGTTTGGTGGAATTCGAATCGCGGTGCTTGCACGTGATGTCATGCGATTCATGAAACCGGTTTCCAAGAACGTGCGATGACATTTCGTCGGTGAATAGGCTTCGTAATGGCATGAATACGTATGCAGCACAAGTTGTGCAGCAATCGCCGCGACTACCATTGCCGCACGTATCGGAAGCGGTATTCGCTGCCGGACGAACGGGTTGCAGCGATGGTCAATCGACCGGTCGCGGCTCGTTAAAAACTGAAAAACCAACCATGGGAGTGGAGGGGAGATGGTGAAGCTCAAGCGCAATCTGCTGAGCGTGTCCTTGGTGTCGGCGATGACATTGAGTGCCACGGCTGCCTATGCACAGACGGCCGAAGAAACGGCCGCCGAAGAATCCAAGAAAGAAGACGCGGTCGAACTGCAGACGGTGACCGTCACCGGCATCCGCGCCGGCATCGAGAGCGCGATCTCGGTCAAGCGCGATTCCACTTCCATCGTCGAAGCGGTTTCGGCCGAAGACATCGGCAAGCTGCCCGACGTCAGCATCGCCGAATCCATCGGCCGTCTGCCTGGCCTGGCTGCGCAGCGCGTCGCTGGCCGTGCGCAGGTGATCAGCGTGCGCGGTCTTTCGCCGGATTTCTCCACCACGTTGCTCAACGGGCGCGAGATGGTCAGCACCGGCGACAACCGCAGCGTGGAATTCGACCAGTACCCTTCCGAACTGGTCAGCGGCGTGACTGTCTACAAGACCCCGGACGCCGGCCTTATCGGGCAGGGACTGTCGGGCACGATCGATATGCAGACCGTACGTCCGTTGAGTTATGACGGATCGGCTGCTGTCGTCGGTATTCGCGGACAACGCAATTCGCTGGGTTCGGCGGCGAACAAGGACGCCACCGGCGAGCGTTACAACATCAGCTACATCGACCAGTTCGCCGACAACACCTTCGGCATCGCGCTTGGCTTCTCCTATTCAAGCAATCCCATCCAGGAGAACCAGGTGGGCCTGTACGAACCCTGGCAAGCCATCGGCGACAACTGGCGCCCGGGTGTGCCCGCCGGAACCTACTATTCGGACGGCATCAAGGCGCTGCGCCGCACCGGTGAGCAGACCCGCACCGGCATGATGGCCACTTTGCAGTACCGTCCATCGAATGCCTGGACCAGCACGCTGGACATGTTCCATTCCTCGGCCGAGCAGGTGGATACCGCCAATCAGTTCGAAGTTCATGTCGGCGATTACAACGGCACATCGACCCGGCTCGACGTCACCAATCCGTCCATCAATGGCGACAACACCTTCACCGGCGGCACCATGGGGAATGTCTACCCGCTGGTGCGTGGCATGTACAACCGTCGCGAAGACGAGATCAATGCGTTCGGGTGGAACAACGAATTCACGGTAGGACAGGCGCGCATCGTTGCCGATATCGGCTGGTCGCGTGCCAAGCGCGACGAGCTCAATCTGGAGAACAATACCCAGCTGCTGCCGTTCCCGCAGCTGGATACGATGCAGCTGTCGATCCGTAACAACGGTTTTTCACAGCTGAACCCCGGCCTGGACTACTCGAACCCGGATTCGCTGTATCTGACCAATACCATCTATGGCTCCGGTTACGGCAAGGCGCCGAGCGTCGTCGATGAACTCAAGACCGCCAAGCTCGCGCTTTCGCTGCCGGCGCCGGCTTCGCTGAAGTGGTTCTCCGATATCGACCTCGGTTTGAACTACGCCGAACGCGAAAAGAACAAGCGCCAGCCCGAGGGCAACATCAACCTTGGCGCCCAAGGCATCACCACCATCGCCTCGGACCTGCAATACGATCCGGTCGATCTCGGTTTCGCCGGCCTTGGCTACATCCCCGCCTGGAATGTTCCGGGTGCGGTTGCCCGCTACATGACCTTTGAACCGAGCGATTCCGCGTTTCCGTACCTCGTCGCCAAGGCCTGGGACGTGAACGAGGAAACCACGACCGCTTATCTTCGCGGCAATATCGATACCGCATGGGGCGGCGTGGATGTGCGCGGCAATGTTGGCGTGCAATTCCAGCGTGTCGATCAGTCGTCCGATGCGATCCGGCTCTCGGGTGGCAGCGATCCGCAGCCGATCCATCAGGGCAAGACCGTCACCGACGTGCTGCCGAGCATGAACCTGGCGTTCGGTTTCGCCAACGACCAGACCTTGCGCGTCGCACTGGCCAAGCAGGTGGCGCGCCCACGTGTGGACCAGCTGCGCGCCTCGCTCGAGGTGACAGCATCCGATGGCCCCGACCAGAATAACGGCACTGGCCTGCGCAACAGCTATGCCAGCGGCGGCAACCCCGAGTTGGATCCGTGGCGCGCCTACGCATTCGATATTTCGTATGAAAAGTACTTCGGTACCAGGGCCTATGTCGCGGCGGCCTACTTCTACAAGGATCTGCAGTCTTACATTTACACGCAAACCGATCCGTTCTATGATCTGTCCGAGTACACCTCCGATATACCCGGCAATCCGAATTTCCCGGGCGTAGGCGTCAACCCGATTGGCAGCTACTCACGGCCGGTGAACGGTGAGGGCGGAACATTGCAGGGTCTGGAGCTCACCGGATCGTTACCATTGGATATGTTTGCTGATGCACTGCAGGGCTTCGGTGTAGTGGCCAGTGCTACCTTCAATGACAGCAACATCAAGATCCGCGACCCGGAAAGCGCATCCAGCGTAGGTGCGGGCGATATCGATCTTCCAGGTTTGTCCAAGCGCGTCTACAACCTGACGGTCTATTACGAAAAGAACGGTTTCGAGGCGCGCGTGAATCAGCGCCGGCGTTCGGACTTCATCGGTGAAATCGGCAACTTCAACGGCAACCGCACCTTGCGCTATGTCGTCGGCGAAAACATCACCGATGCGCAGGTCAGCTACACCTTTGGCGAAGGAACCGCCTTCAGTGGGTTGTCCCTGCTACTGCAGGCCAGCAACATCACCAACGAGGCCTACCAGACCTACGCAGGCACCAAGGACCGTCCGCTTGAATACGCCGAGTGGGGCCGGACCTTCCTGCTGGGATTGACCTATAAGTTCTGAGTGGAAAAGCTGATAACAAAGAAAAGGGCTGCGGAAACGCAGCCCTTTTTTGTTGGGCATCCGGAATGTGGTGTGCGATGCGTTTGATTGCGTGCTCCCCCACTTGCGGAGAAGGTGGTCGACAGGCGCGCAGGTCGGGGCTACGCCCCCCCGACTCCGGCACTTCGTCGGGGATGTAACCCCGACCTACTCGTTGCCCGTCATCCGCGCCTTGGCTAAAACACTCGAGGGCGGGCTCTTCGGCACTCTCTCCTCGCAAGTGGGAGAGAGAGCCCAATATATTTGTTGGGTATCCGCAATACGATGCGGACTGCCCGAACTGCGTCCCTCTTCCGTTTTCGGGGAAAAGGTGCCGACAGGCCGGATGAGGGGGTAGGTCGGGGCTACGCCCCCGACGCCGGCAATTCGTCGGGGATGTAACCCCGATCTACTTGCTGCTCTTCAACCGCCCCGATAGAGAGCCCTTGACTCTGGACCACGGTCCAGGGTGCAGACTGTGCCCGTTGGTACAGGAGTGCAAGTCATGAAGATCGGTGAGCTGGCCAGCAAGGCCGGAGTCAACATAGATACGGTGCGCTATTACGAGCGGCAGGGTCTGCTGCCTGCGCCGCAGCGTCTGAGTTCCGGTTATCGCCAATACACGGCCGAAGACGTCTCGCGCCTGCGTTTCGTGCGCCGGGCCAAGGCATTGGGTTTCACCCTGCTCGAAATCCGCGATCTGCTGGAATTGTCGGGCCAGCGCGGCCAGGATATGGCTGGCATGAAAGCGACCGCCCTGCATAAGTTGGAGGATGTTGAAGAAAAACTGGCGGAGCTGACGCGCATCCGCGACGGGCTCAGGACGCTGGTGGACTCGTGTCCCGGGCATGGCGTACTGGAACAGTGTCCGATCCTCAACGCGCTGTCGGAGGATGCGGCATGAAACCCCATTCCGATCACACGCATCACCCTGCTGCGCATAGCAGCACGGAAGGTTCCTGCTGCTCGGCGAAAAATCCGGTGGCAGCGGATGGCGCCGTCATCGATCCGGTCTGTGGCATGACGGTCGACCCGACCACCACGGCACACCATGCGACGTATCAGGGCACCGAATACCACTTCTGTTCGGCGCGTTGCCGTGAACGCTTTGTGGCAGATCCCGAAAAGTATCTTTCGCCCGCGTCGAAGAATCCGGAACCAGTGGCGCCTGCAGGCACCACCTATACCTGTCCCATGCACCCCCAGATCCGTCAGCAAGGTCCAGGCACCTGTCCGATCTGCGGCATGGCGCTGGAACCGGAGATGCCCAGCCTGGAAGACCAAGACGACCCGGAGCTGCGCGATTTCACCCGGCGCTTCTGGTGGACGCTGCCCTTGTCGCTGATCGTGCTGACGCTGGCCATGCTGGGGCATCGCATCGCCTTTCTCTCGACCGACGCACGCACCTGGATCGAATTGGTACTCAGCACGCCGGTCGTGCTGTGGGCCGGGTGGCCGTTCTTCGAGCGTTGCGTGCAATCCATCCGCAACCGCAGCCCGAATATGTGGACCTTGATCGGAATCGGCGTGGCGTCGGCGTTTGGCTATAGCGTGGTGGCCACGCTCGCACCCGATCTGTTTCCCGCATCCTTTCGCGAACATGGCCGGGTCGGTGTCTATTTCGAGGCCGCTGCGGTCATCGTCTCGTTGACCTTGCTGGGACAGTTGCTGGAACTGCGGGCGCGTTCCAAGACCTCGGCTGCGATCAAGGCATTGCTCGGTCTGGCGCCGAAGACCGCCAGGCGCATCGACGCGCAGGGCACGGAAGGGGATATTCCGCTGGATCACGTGCATGTCGGCGATCGCCTGCGCGTGCGGCCGGGCGAGAAGGTGCCCGTGGACGGCACCGTGCTGGAAGGCCGCAGCAGCGTCGACGAATCGATGCTGACCGGCGAACCCATCCCCGTGGAAAAGCACGAGGGCGCCCAGGTCATCGGCGCGACGCTCAATGGCACCGGCAGCCTGGTCATTCGCGCCTACCAGGTGGGGTCTTCCACCATGCTCTCGCAGATCGTCCAGCTGGTCGCACAGGCGCAGCGCTCGCGCGCGCCGATGCAGCGCATGGCCGACAAGGTAGCGTTCTGGTTCGTGCTCGCGGTGCTGAGCGCTGCGATGTTGACGTTCCTGGGCTGGGGACTGCTGGGTCCGGAGCCGTCATGGACTTACGCCGTGCTCAATGCCGTCTCGGTGCTGATCATCGCCTGTCCCTGCGCGCTGGGGCTGGCGACGCCGATGTCGATCATGGTCGCTACCGGCCGCGCCGCTCAGGTGGGCGTGCTGTTCCGGGATGCCGAAGCCATCGAGCAGCTACGCAAGATCGACACGCTCATCGTCGACAAGACCGGCACGCTGACCGAAGGCCGCCCGACTTTTCGCGAAGTCATCCTGGCCAACGGTTTCACCGCCGACCAGGTGCTGCAATGGGCTGCCAGCCTGGAGCAGGGCAGCGAGCATCCCCTGGCCGAAGCGATCCTGGCCGAAGCCAAACAGCGGAAACTTTCACTCGTCGCGGCCGACAGTTTCGATTCGGTCACGGGGCAGGGCGTAATAGGCAAGGTCGGTGGTCATGCGCTCGCGTTGGGCAACCAGGCGTTGATGGCAACGGTCGGCGCAGACATCGCGCCTGCGGCCGACGCTGCGGAGCGGCTTCGCATGCAGGGCGCGAGTGTGATGTTCCTGGCGGTCGATGGGCGCCTGGCCGGCGCCGTGGCGGTGGCCGACAAGATCAAGGACAGCACTCTGCAGGCGCTCAATGCCTTGCGTGCCGATGGGTTACGCATTGTGATGGCCTCTGGCGATGCACAAGCGACGGCGGAAGCGGTAGGCAAGACGCTCGGCATCGAGGAAGTACATGGCCAAGTTCGTCCGCAGGACAAGGTCGAGCTGGTGCGGAAGTTGAAGGCCGAAGGCAGGCGTGTGGCCATGGCGGGCGATGGCGTGAACGATGCGCCTGCGCTGGCGGCCGCCGATGTCGGCATCGCCATGGGCACCGGCACCGACGTGGCCATGTCCAGCGCGCAGGTGACGCTGATCAAAGGCGACCTGACCCGCATCGTGCAAGCCCGCGCCATTTCCAATGAAACCGTCGCCAACATGAAGCAGAACCTCGGCTTCGCATTCCTGTACAACGCGCTGGGCGTTCCCATCGCGGCGGGCGTGCTTTACCCAGTATTCGGCCTGTTGCTCAGCCCCATGATCGCGGCCCTGGCGATGAGCCTGAGTTCGGTCTCGGTCGTGACCAATGCATTGCGTCTGGGCAAGCGGTCGAAGTTGGCGGCGGCATAGCCGCGTAGGTCGGGCTACGTCCAGTCCGGCAATCCGTCGGGGATGTAACCCCGACCTACACCCTTCACCTGCCCCGACGAATGTTTTGCAGTCAAAGGCAAGCTCTTCGGCATCCTCTCCCACAAGCGGGCAGAGGTACCCAGAATCTGTTTGGTATCTGGTATCCGATGCGCGTGATTGCGTCCTTCTCCCGGCTCGCTACGAGAAGGTGGCCATTGGCCGGATGACGGGCGTAGGTCGGGGCTACGTCCCCGACGCCGGCAGTCTGTCGTCAACGCTGTGGCCGGATTGCAAGACAAGCGCGATGCGGACAACTGGCGTGCAGTTCAGACCTGGGTGAGGTCCAGACCAGCTTCGCGTAACGCCTGCACCGTCTGGGTCCGGGCCGAGGCGCCGGTGATCACTCCATCGACGCCCGTGATCGGCGCCACCCGGCACAGGTGCACCTGACCGATCTTCGATCCGTCGGCCAGTACGATCTTTCGCCTGGCGGCCGCGAGCATCCGCTGCTTCATCTCGGCCTCGGGCAGATTGATGTTGGTGATTCCCTGCTGCGGATCGACGCCGTTGCAGCCGATGAACGCGATATCGGCATGCAGGGTCGCGAAGAGTCCGTCCGCCAGCGGGTTCACCAGCGAGTGCTGCAGCGGTCGCAGCGTACCGCCGGTTACGATCACCGTGAACCTCGGAATCGCCCACTCCAGCTCAAGCGCGATCTTGAGCCCATTGGTAATCACGACCACATTGGTGAGGTCCGTGCGATCCACCAGGGCGCGGGCGAAGGCCGCGGCGGTGGTGCCCACATCCACGATCACGGAGTTGCCCGGTTGCACCAGCGACGCGGCATGCCTGGCGATCCGCAGCTTCTCGTCCCACAGCGAACCGAGCGCCTCCTCAAAGGCGGGCTCGGTTCGCATGACTGATCGTGCCGCGACCGCGCCGCCGTGCACCCGGCTCAGTTCAGCCGCTGCTTCCATTGCGTCGAGGTCGGCCCGGACGGTGACCTCGGAGACCCCGAACCGCGCACTCAGCTCGGTCACTTTGACGAAGCCGTTCGAGCCGATCAGCTCAAGGATAAGAGCCCGGCGTACATGGGCCGGGGCGCTTGCGAAGTCAGTATTCGACATGCCTTTTACTTTCATTTATTTTCGTTTGCTTGTCAATATTGTGGGTGACATACTTCAGATGGTTATGAAATCGGGCGTGATCCAGCGCCCTGGAGGGGTGCCACCATGTCCACCATCACCGTGCGTGAGACCGTGCTTGCCGACGGCCGCCAGCTCATCTATTTCGACGATGCCGACACATTGCTGCCCGCCAGGCGCCGTCCGGATGCGCGGGCGCTGGAACCGAGGCCCGCCACCGCCACCATGCGCCAGGACGTGCTGACGGGCGAGTGGATCTCGATCGCTGCCGCGCGGCAGAACCGCGTTTTCCTGCCCTCCGACGACGCCGATCCTCTTGCGCCGGCGTCGGCCTCCAATCCATCCGAAATCCCCGACCACTACAACGTTGCCGTGTTCGAGAACCGTTCGCCGTCGTTTGGTCCGGTGCTCGTGGACGACAACGCCCCGAAGGATCTCGATGACCTGTCCACCATCGGCCTTGAGCGCACGCGCACCTCCGTGGGTCGCTGCGAAGTCGTCTGCTTCAGTCCCGCGCACACCGGTTCGTTCGCCTCGCAGACCGCCAGTCGCGCCCGCACCATCGTGGAGGCGTGGGCGCAGCGCACGGCTGCGCTGTCCGCTCTGCCGGGAATCGAGCAGGTGTTCCCGTTCGAGAACCGCGGCGCCGAGATCGGCGTCACCCTGCATCATCCGCACGGCCAGATCTACGCCTACCCGTACATCACCCCGCGCACTACGAAGCTGCTCGATTCAATCGGGAAGTTCGGCGGCGACCTGTTCGCCCAGATCCTCGCGCGTGAGCAGGCGTCCGAACGTGTGCTGTTGCGTGGCGAACACTTCACCGCGTTCGTTCCGTTTGCGGCGCGCTGGCCCATCGAGGTGCATCTTCTGCCGCATCGTCATGTGCCCGACCTGGCAGCCCTCACGGCGGGCGAGCGGGACGAGCTGGCCATCCTCACCCTGCGTCTGCTGCGCGGTATCGACGCGCTCTACCACACGCCAACCCCCTACATCGCCGCCTGGCACCAGGCCCCCGTCAACGTCGGTCGCGATGAGGTGCGGCTCATGCTGCAGGTGACGTCGCCGCGCAGGGCACGGAACAGGCTGAAGTATCTGGCCGGTTCGGAATCGGCCATGGGTGCCTTCATCGGCGACGTGCCACCCGAAACCTCCGCCGCCCTCATGCGCGAAGCACTCGAACGCGCCGACCTGGAGAACCCCGTATGACCACCGGGTTCTCCACTGCCCAGGCCATGCGCGTCGCGGCCCAATTCGAATCCGCATTCGGCAGGGCCGCCGACGGGGTCTGGTCGGCGCCGGGCCGCGTCAATCTCATCGGCGAGCACACCGACTACAACCAGGGCTTTGTACTTCCATTCGCGATAGACCGGCGCACCTGGGCGGCGTTCGGTCTGCGCGCGGACACCCGTGCGCGAGTCACCAGCACCTTCAGTCCGCTTGCAGTTGAAATCGAACTTGCTGACCTCTCTCCCGAAGCAGTAGGCGGCTGGTCGGCCTATCCGCTCGGCATCGCCTGGTCGCTCGGCCAGCACGGTGTTGATCTCAGGGCGCAGCGCGGCTTTGACGTGCATATCGAATCCGATGTGCCCGTGGGCGCCGGCCTCTCTTCCTCGGCCGCAATCGAATGCGCCGTCGCTGTCGCACTTGATGAGCGCTGGGGGCTCGGATTCGACCGGTCGATGCTTGCCCGCATCGGACAGCTCGCCGAAAACGAGGCGGTCGGTGCGCCCACCGGCATCATGGATCAGTCCGCGTCGCTGCTCGGCCGGCGCGACTCGGCCGTCTTCCTCGATTGCCGGTCGCTGCAGGCCGAAGTCGTCGATCTGGGCTTTGCTGCCGCAGGTTTGGAGATCGTGGTCATCGACACGAAGGTGCGCCACGCGCACGCCAACGCGAAAGGCGGGTACGCGGCACGCCGCGCCTCCTGCGAGGCCGGCGCCGCTGCGTTAGGTGTCGAGAGCCTGCGCGATGTCGGCGTCGATGACCTCGACCGTGCCCGCCAAGTCATGGACGACGAAACGTTCCGCCGCGTCCGCCACATCGTCACCGAGAACGCGCGCGTGCTGGCGACGGTGCGTGTACTTCGGGAAAGTGGCCCCTTGGCCATCGGCGCGCTCCTCGACGAATCGCATGTGTCGATGCGCGACGATTTCGAGATATCCGTTCCCGAACTCGACCTTGCCGTCGTCGTAGCCCGAGAGGCAGGCGCCATTGGGGCGCGGATGACAGGCGGCGGCTTCGGCGGCGCAGCAATCGCGCTTACGCCGTCGGCGCTTGTTCCCGAGCTGACAGCCCAAGTTACGGCGGCTTTCGCTGACGCGGGTTATGCGGCGCCGGAAATATTTACGGTTGCTCCTTCTGATGGAGCGAGGCGCGAACTTTAGCCCCGTTCTACTGAGTTTTCCCTGTTGCGCCGGGGATACATTCCGCAACCGGAAAGCTAGCCACGAGGCGTCAATGGCGTGTTAGAACGCTTCACTCCTGAGTCCGTGATGGCGAGGATTCCAAGGGAGTGAAAGGAACTCTTGTGGCCACTAAAAAGGCCGTAATCTCTGCTTACTCAGGATTCCGGCCTTAGTTGGACTTGCCTAGAGCACCTGATGGTGGAGCGGAGGGGGATCGAACCCCTGACCTCCACGATGCGAACGTGGCGCTCTCCCAGCTGAGCTACCGCCCCAGGTGCCGCATCTTCTAGCCGTGTCGAGCGGGGCCGCGCTAGCCCGGGCCAGATGCGCCAAATGCTTCTCGAAATTTTTATCTACGATCAAGGGCAGGGTGGCAGAAAAATAGGCTTGAGTAGAGCTCTTGCCCATGCTCATTCGCGTGTGGAGGAACCGACTGCTCCGAGTATGGCAGGAAGCGCCAGCTCGCCTCGCCGCTCGGCCAACGTGAGGTCGCGGAAGAGCGACCTCACGCAGCCATGCCTGCCAGCGGTAGGCTATTTGAAAGCGATCACAGTCGCGGTGCCATCCGCCGTGTTGCTGTTGACCTGATTGTTTCCATAGGACTGGAGTTGGCCACCACTGGCGCCAATGATTCCTGTTCCACTATTGCCGGTCACTACCGAACTGCCGATCCTGACAACGGCGTTGCCGCCTACGGCCCGTACGCCATCGCCCAGATTGTTAACCGAGACGACCCGGTTCAGCATCATGCGGATGGGCCCGTTAGTGCCCTCGGCGAGAAAGCCGTGAGAAGACCCGCCCGCCGATGTTGTGTCGGTGGCAGTCAAGTAAATCAACCCGGTGGTTGCGGCCGTGCTGGCGCGCACACCGATGGAATTGTTGGACAAGTTGGAGTTCGTGATGGTGACCCTGGCGCCGCCCGTGCCGCTCGGGATAATCTGAATTCCGGCTCCACCGGTGCCTGCCCCGTTGCCGGTTATGTTGGAGTTGATGATGTGGACCTCAGCCGTGAGGGACGTGTTGTTGACGATAATGCCGTTACCGTTGGGCGCCGCCGCAGTGAAGTCTCGGATAAGGCAATCCTCTACAATCAGCGATGCGCCTTGAAGAAATCGGATGCCTTGCACGCCAGGCGAGGTCAAAGGACTGCCGTCGATATCCAAGCCGCGAAGCACGACGTCGATCCCCGCTCCATTGACGATGACGCCACTTGTGCTGGATGCCAGCGCTGACCCTTCGATGTGCTTGCAAGAAATGGTTATAGATTTCGTAATCGTCACCGTGCCGAACCCACCCGGATCGATGCAGTTGATGATGCCGGCAGCGGCCGTCTTGGAAATCGCTCCGGCCCAGGTTTTACAAGGTGCGGTGCGACTGCAGGGATTGGCATCGTCACCTACCCCAGATACCCAAGTCCGTGTCGCCTGCGCAAAAGCACTCCCGCTCGCAAGCAGAAGCAAGAACGCCAGTATCAATTGATTGCGGAACGCTGTTTGTTGCTGGCTCATGGCTTTTCCCCTCAAGTCGTTGATGGATAATTGGATTTGGCTCCGTGCCTACATTCAGCCCAACGGTCTACAAATCCCCTGATCGGAACCATCTTGGGTTCCTCCCCTCACCATTAACTACGCTGATCTCCGCCCGTTCCGGCCAAGCCAGCCGCGCGACCGACATCGTTCGGATTTGCAGGCTGCGCGGACCTTTGAGCATCTTAGTCAAGTGCGGCATGCGCCTCATTATTTAGCATATCCTCCCCTTGGCGTCAGGATTTCCCAGCCGGGACAGGGATGGATTGCTGCGGTGCGGCGGCGATGTCTTTCGCAAATAGGTGCCTAGCGCCTCCACGGTTGACCCCAGTGAATTCCCTTGGCGCGTGTAAATGCCCATGCCCCATCTGGCGGACAGCGATCGCAATCCCTCCGAACGGATTGCCGCTGCACGGCAACGGGACACGGACTATGATGATTGCCAGATACCTGACCGGAGAATGCAATGGACCAGAGACTACGACTGACAATCGGATTGATGCTGGTTGTCGGCATTGCCGCCTGCAGTCAGCCTCAGCCTCCAGCGGATCCGGAAGTGACGCCACCGGCGGAAGCATCGGCCGCACCGCTTCCTGCCACTCCACTACAACCCGCGCCCGTTGTCTCCGCTGCCGCTGCTTCTGGCAGCATGGTCGTATATGCCTGCGAAGATGGCGGTAGCGTGACCGTTACCTACGATAAGTACACCGCGCTGGTGAAACTGCCCACAGGTTCAACGATGTTGTCGCGAGCCGAAGCAGCATCCAGCCCCGGCACCGATGCCTACCTCGGCGAGGAGTTGTCCCTCTACCGCAACGGCAATGTCGTCCAATTGCAGGTTGCCGGGAAAACCCATGGCTGCATGGAGTCCCCGCTAGGAGGTTAAACGACGCTAGCGAGATTCATCGCGTGAAAGCGGGGCTTGGGCAATGGCGATCTCGATGAACTTCGCGCCATGCCTGCCGTAGCGGCGCAGCAGTTCTGCATCAAGGTATGGGACGGCACTCAGGCGTCCAACTTAGCATCCATCCATCGTAAGGGAATCGTAAGGAATCGTAAGGGGACGGAGGAAATTAATCTGGTGTAACACCTAATGACCCAGCATCGTCTGCACTGGCTAGGCCCTAGTGCATAACTTTCGATGGGAGTAGCCAGTCTCATATCTGAATCTATGCCTGGCGACAGTTGCCTCTCTTTTCCACAGTGTCGATACTTCGCGCGCCACCATTTACCGGCGCTTGCGATATCCCCTGATAATCCCGCAGCAATCAAATATGCACTGCGTCTTGCCGGTGAACCTGTCTACGTTTGCCCTATCGATATGGAATCACTGGAGACAACCCGTGGCGGTTAGAGGCCTATGGGCGATAGATGTCTGAATTACAGGGATGCCTTGGAAGTGATCGGACATAAAAAAGGCCGGATCCCCGGTTAATGAGGTATTCCGACCTTTCTCAAGGCCCCGTAGGGTGGGCTTAAGCCCACCGCTCTTCGCTCCGTAGCCAATGCAACTTGACTCATGGCAATGGTGGGCCAAGGCCCACCCTACGTGGGGATTAGCCTGACGGCGTGGCGGTTCTTGCACTGATGCTGGTACTGCACCGTTGAATCCATGCTTGGCGCATGCCTGAATATCGACGCGTCCGAGTGCCAGGCGGCACTTACTTCTTCACGGTTGCCATTGCCGATCGGCAAGCCACTTTATTAAATTAACCGACCACATCCAAGCGTTACGCGATGCGCTCACATCGGTGCGCAAGGTACGCCCATTCCAACTGGATGCCATCGTCGTGTTGCCCGACCACTTGCATTGCCTGTGGACGCTGCCAGCTGGTGACGTCGCGTTTCCGGTTCGATGGAGCCAGATCAAGGCCGCTTTCTCCCGATGCATTCCAAAGGAGAACGTCGCCGACCATCGCGTGTTGCCAAGCGGGAGCGGGGCGTTTGGCAGAGGCGCTACTGGGAACATTGGGTGCGTGATGAACAGGATTTCCGGCGCTGCCTGGACTACATTCATTACAACCCGATCAAGCATGGGTACGTCACCCGCGCCATGGATTGGCCGCACTCCAGCTTTCGACACTGGGTAGCGGGAGGCGTATACCCGACTGACTGGGCGAGCAACCCGGACGCGACTGGGACGTAAGGGGAGACGTAAGGGGACGCAGGGAATTAATCTGGTCTAACGTCTAATGACCCACCATCGTCTGCACTGGCTACAAGGATGCTCTGGAAGTGATCAGACACAAAAAAGGCCGAAGACCCTGATGAGGTATTCCGGCCTTTCTTGAATTTCCCTGGATCACCTGATGGTGGAGCGGAGGGGGATCGAACCCCTGACCTCCACGATGCGAACGTGGCGCTCTCCCAGCTGAGCTACCGCCCCAGGTGCCCGCATAGTCTAGCCGCCCCAGGTAGGCCCGCGCCACCCCGTCCTGAGTTCTCCGGAAACGGCTGTGGCAGGAGAACCCCCTGGGTCTCAGGCATCCGCTTCCGCAACCCACGGCGGGCGCTTCTGCCGGTAACGCGGGGATTCTCGCTTGTCCTGCAACGGTGCTGACCTGCCTAGTGAGCAGGTGCGACAGACTCGCTCGACCAGAACCTGGGTGGCTGTCTATGGCGGCATAACCCAAGACAGACGTCGATTGTTCCGTACTGGACCCGGTTGCCCATTGGCTTGTTTGGTCGGTCCCCCTTCGCATAACATCGAAAGCAACCAACGAAATACAGTCGGCTCGAGCGGGCGGGGTTTGCAGCCATCTGCGACACGTCAACGGAGCAGGAGGCCGCGTGAGTCTGATATCGCTACGAGGACTGAAAAAATCGTACGGCCCCGGGCAGCAGGCCATCGAAGTCCTGCACGGAATCGACCTTGACGTAGCGCAGGGCGAATTCGTTGCACTGATGGGGCCTTCGGGCTCTGGAAAATCCACGCTGCTTAACGTGATCGCAGGGCTGGACAAACCCACTTCCGGCGAGGTCGTCGTTGCCAACGAACGGTTGACCGCCATGGGGGCGACTCAACTGGCGCACTGGCGGGCGCGGAATATCGGCTTCGTATTCCAACTCTACAATTTGTTGCCGGCGTTGACCGCGGCGGAGAACGTGGATGTGCCGTTGCTGCTTGCCAATTTAAGCCGCGCCAGGCGCAGACAGCAGGTGCGCACCGCGCTTGAACTGGTAGGGCTGCCGAACCGTGTCGATCACAAGCCTTCCCAGCTCTCGGGCGGGCAACAGCAACGCGTCGCCATTGCGCGGGCCATCGTCTCCGATGCACCCCTGCTGGTATGCGACGAGCCAACCGGCGATCTGGACAGAACCAGTGCCAATGAGGTGCTCGATCTTCTTGAGGCGTTGAATCAGCATCAGGGCAAGACCATCATCATGGTGACCCACGACCCTCTTGCGGCGGCCCGGGCGAAACGTCAGCTGCATCTCGACAAGGCGCGCATGGTGGCGGCCCCGCAAACCTCATCAGCCGTGAGGGCGCACGAGGCATGAGCTATTTTCGCCTGATCTGGAAAGGACTCTGGCGCAGGCCCGTACGTACCGGGCTGACCTTCGCATCGATGACAGTCGCATTTCTGCTGTTCGGTCTGCTCAACGGGATCAACCAGGGGCTGGACACCGTCACCGCGCGATTCCACTTGGACCGCCTGTATGTCATGAATCGCATCAGCATGTACCACCCGCTGATCGTGCCGTTTGCGCAGCAAGTGGAAACAATTCCCGGCGTCTCGGATGTCGCGTACTGGGCTTACTTCGTCGGCTACTATCAAAAGCCCACCGTCCAGCTGCCCATCGTTGCGGCGGATGTGCCACGCATCTTCCGCATGTACCCGGAGCTTCGCCTGCCGCCTGGCCAGTTGCAGGCCATGTCGCGAACCAAGTCCGGCGCCGTCATCAGTGCGCATCTCGCCAAGCGTTTCGGTTGGAAGCTTGGCGATCGCGTGCCGGTGAAGTCGGCGATCTGGCCGCGCAAGGACGGCGGCGACACGTGGTACTTCGACATCGTCGGCATCTACGAACCAGCGGAGGCATCGCCGGCGCTCAACGATCTGTTCTTCATCAACCTCGATCATTTCGATGAAGCGCGGGCCTTTGGCGCAGGGGCGGTGCATCTGATTATTGCGCGTGTCAAAGACAAGAGCCAAAGTGGAAAGATCGCCAAAGTCATCGACGACATGGCGGAGAACTCGCCCTTCCAGACCAGGACGCGCAGCGAGAATGCCTACGCAGCCGTGCAGTGGCGACAGATCAACGATCTGCGCGTGATCGGGAATTTCATCACTGGCGCGGTGCTGTTCACCCTGCTGGTGGTGAGCGCCAGCACCATGATGCAGTCGGTGCGGCAACGCCTTCCTGAGCTGGCGGTGCTGATGACGGTGGGGTTCACCCCCGGACGCATCGCCGCGATGATCGTCGGCGAGGCGTTGATGCTGAGCCTGCTGGCCGCAGTGACCGGCTTCGGTCTGGCGGCGTTGGCGTTTCCCTCCGTGGCCGGGTTGTTCGGCGCCATGCGCCTGCAGCCCAGCGTGTTCGTAACCGGGTTGCTGATTGCGGTAGGGGTTGCGCTGGCAAGCGCACTGCTGCCGGCTGTTCGCGCAGCACGGCTCAGCATCGTCGACGCATTGGCAGGACGTTAGGGGCGCACGATGAATTCGATCAGATTGATGTTGTCGGCGACCATGATGAATCTGCAAAGCCTGTCGCGCCGACGCATGAATTCATTGGTTATGGTCATCAGTATCGCCGGCGTTGCCGCAGTGTTCTCGGTCGTCCTGGCGATGAACGCGGGTCTGGACGCGGCGATGCGTGATTCCGGCAATCCCGATCGGGCTGTTGTCCTGCGGGCGGGCTCGACCGTGGAGATAGCCAGCGCGATTTCGCCTGAAGATCTGACCATCATCCGTAACGCGGCAGAAGCGCGCAAGGACGCCGATGGCGTTCCACTGATCAATGCAGAAGCCGTGGCCCCGCTGACATTGATCGAGAAGCGCAGTGGCATGGAAGTCAACGGCACGTTGCGTGGCGTGGGCCCTCAGATCCTGGCGGTGCGCCCGGAAATAAAGATCGTCGCCGGCCGTATGTTCGAATCGGGAAAACTGGAGCTTGTCGTTGGCCAGCAGGCGCTGAAACAGTTCCAGGGGCTGGAGCTTGGCGGCGAGATCACAGCGTATCGAACGAAATGGAAAATCGTGGGCGTATTCACTGCCGACCGCAGCGTCCGTGAGTCCGAGCTAATGACCGATGCGGGTGTGGTCATGAACGTCAGCCAGCGTCCTGCGTTCCAGAACGTCACTGTCGTCTTGCCGAGTGCGGCTGGGTTCGACTCGTTCAAGAAGGTGCTGACTTCCAGCCCGGCTGTCGCCATGGACGTATTCACCGAGCCGGAATTCCTGCTTCGCGAATCGCAGAGCTTGAACGGGTTGCTGCAGTTCATGGCTTATGTGATGGGCGGCATCATGGCGCTTGGGGCGGTCTTTGTTGCCATCAATGCGATGTACTCCAGCATCGATGACCGTCGCAGGGAGATTGCCACGCTGCGCGCCATCGGTTTCCCCCCTGTGGTCGTCGTCAGCTCGATCGTCGCTGAAGCCCTGTTGCTGGCGCTGCTTGGCGGACTGTTGGGTGCCCTCGCGGCCTGGTTTGTCGTCAGCGGCAACACGGTCAGCACCGCGGTGGGAGGCGATCTGCGTCAGCTGGTGTTCGAGGTGGTGATGACGCCGTCCGTAGTTCTGAAGGGACTGGGAGCGGCACTGGTGATCGGAGCCGTTGGCGGATTGATTCCTGCCATACGTTCGATAAGAAGCCAGGTGGTCGCCGATCTGCGGGCTATCTAAGTAGCTTCATAGCCGATTGAGAAGCTAGTAGAAGTAGCAAGGCATTGGTGCCTAGTTCCTCAGCACAGCCGTGGCCGAATTCCAGCCTTACCTGTCGAGCTTCAGGATGGCATGCACCTGGGCCATGAACTCCGGGTCGACCTTGCTGCCCATCTGCTCCGTCCGGGCCAGGATGCGGCCGTCCCTGTCCAGGAGCACCAGGGCGCTGGTGTGGTTGAACTCGCCATCGGCCAGCGCCCGGTAGCGGATGCCGAGCACGCCAGCGATGGCGCGCACGTCGGCGGGTGTGGGGCTGGCCAGCGTCCAGCGCGATGCATCCAAGTGCCGCTTGTTGGCGACGGACATCAGCATGGCCGGCGTATCGCGCTTGGGGTCCATGCTGATCAGCACGATACCCAGGCGCTCGCGCTCGGCGGGCGTGAGTTGTTTTTCCACCGCCTTGCCGCTGTCGACGATCAGCGGGCAGATGTACTGGCATGAGGTGTAGAACATCGACACCAGTTGCGCCTTGCCACGACGGGTGCCCCAATCGGCGCCCTTGCCATGCTGGTCGATCAACGGTGCAGTCAACTGATAGACCGAATCGCGCGGCAAAGGGGTGGTTTTCCCGGCGGCGAAACCGGGCGCGGAAAATAGCAGCATGGCCAACAGGCAGAGCCAGCGTTTCATATCAGAATCCTTGATGGTCATCGGCTTGCACAACGAAAGCCGAGATTGAGCGTGGTGTCTTTGGCTTCCAGCGAGGACAGCATGGCTACGCGCATCAACACCGCGTAGTTGTCGCGGTCGTCCATCGACAACGCGCCCGCACCGCAGAACTTCGCGTTGTCGGCATCGCCCTGGTTACGGTTGTCGGCGGCGACCAGCAGCGAGGAAAAATCCTCCGTCCATTCCCACACCAGTCCGTGCAGATCGTGCAGGCCGTAGACATTGGGTGTTTGCAGGCCCGCCCGTGGCAATGCCTGGTTGGACGGATGCGAGTACCAGCGGAGCATGCGTTCGCGCCAGGCCGGATCACGGCGCGCATCCGGGCGCGTCTCATCCGCGGCGGCGGCATATTCCCATTCGTCCCAGGTGGGAAGCCGCGCGCCCTGCGCCTTGCAGTAAGCGCGTGCGGCAAACCAGCTGACCTGCACCACCGGTTGCTGTGGAAGCGCGGCGCTGCCCAGCGTGTTCGCGCCTGCCCAGTGCTGCAGATAGCGCGGTTCGGCGAACACGCGGCTCACGCGATCGCGGCGCCATTGCGGGTTTGCCTGCACGAAAGCAAGGAATTCCGCATTGGTCACCGGTTTGCGCATCAGCGCGAACGGCGCGATGCGCGTGTCGCCCTTGCGGTCTTCGTACTTGAGTGCGGTGCGGAATTTGCCGCCAGGCAATTTGGCATAACCCGTATCGCCAGCCATCAGACTGGCGATAGGGAACAACAGCAAGAGGGCCAGCAGGCGGCGCATGACTCAATGCTCGACGGATGCGTTGGCGGGTTTGGTCTTGCGTATCTCGGCGGCTTCCTGCTTGGTGATCCTGCCGCCGGGATTGCCCCAGCTGTTGAGCACGTAGGTCGCGATATTGGCCACTTCGTCGTCGGTCAGCTGGCTCATGGGCGGCATGACCGAGTTGTAGTCGGTGCCGTTGACCTTCACCGGCCCCTGCAATCCGTGCAGGATCACGCTGGCGATGCGCTTCCGGTCTGCAGCGATGTAGTCCGACTTGGCCAACGGCGGGAATACACCGGCCATGCCCTTGCCATCGGGTTGATGGCAGGTGGCGCAGGTGCCGGCAAACAGGGCCTTGCCTGCTTCCGTCTGGTCGACCTGCGTCAACTCTCCGGCCTTGGCCGCCTTGGCTGCAGTGGTGACGGCGGCCATGTTCGGCTGGGCGCGATCACCCAGGTAGACGTAGTCGACTTCCTTGCCCGAGTAGATCTGCTTGTTCTCGACACCATCCGCCTTGAGGATGCCCAGCGCGCCCTTGTTGAACGCACGGAACAGGCTGTGATCGACCAGCACATAGCTGCCGGGCACCTCCATGTGGAATTCCATCATCGCCGCACCACCTGACGGAATCAGCGTGGTCTGCACGTTCTCCTGGAACTTCGTGCCGCCTTCGTACCAGACCTTGTCGAAGATCTCACCGATCACGTGGAAGCTGGAAACCAGGTTCGGCCCGCCATTGCCTACATACAGGCGCACCGTGTCGCCGACGCGCGCGGTAAGCGCCTTGTCGCCGGTCAGTGAGCCTTCGCTGCCGTTGAACAGAACATAGGTCGGGTTCTCTTCGATGGCTTTTTCCATGTCGAAGGGTTGCAGGCCCTTTTCGCGGTACTTGCCGCCGGTGTAGAAGTCGCCCTGCATGACGTAGTACTCCTTGTCGACCGGCGGCAGGCCTTCCGGCGGTTCGACCAGGATCAACCCGTACATGCCGTTGGCCACATGCATGCCGACCGGTGCGGTTGCGCAGTGGTAGACATACAGGCCGGCGTTGAGTGCCTTGAAGGTGAAGCGCGAAGAATGACCCGGCGCGGTGAAGCTGGACGCCGCACCGCCGCCTGGGCCGGTGACGCCGTGCAGATCGATGTTATGCGGCATCTTGGATTCGGGCATATTGCGCAGGTGGAATTCGACCGTATCGCCCTGGCGCACGCGGATGAAATTTCCCGGCACCGTACCGCCGAACGTCCAGAAGGTGTAGGTGACGCCTTCGGAGATCGGCATCTCTTTTTCGATTACATCCAGCTTGACGATGACCTTTGCGGGCGCGGTGCGTCCGGTCGCGGGCGGCACGTGCGGGGGCGAGGTCAATATCGCATCGATGGGCTGGCCCTGCGGGGGACCGAAGTCGCCCTTGAGCGAGCCGCCGCTGCTCGCTGCCGTGGCCTCCGCCTTTGCAGGCGTCTCGCCGTCACGGCTGCAGGCGGACAGGAACAGTGCGAACACTATTGCGGTTGCTGCCGAATATCGGATGACACGTTTCATCTGCAATCCCTCGTATGTGCTGTGACCTGGCAGTGACCGATCCCATGGCTGCTGGACCGGCCGACCTCGCGTGCCTGCTTGGATGTGGAAGGGCGCAACGCATCGGTGCATGCAATGGAGCCGGCATTGGTAACGGGCGTCAGGCTTGTCCCCTCCATGCGGCATACGCTATTCCTCCCGGCTCCGGGTTCACATGACCTAGGTCAAGCGCACTGCGGGATCGGCGAGGCGCTGCGTGGCTTGACCGGGGTCAAGGTGCGGAACGCGTGGAAATGGTCTGCTGCAGATCGTGCGCTGATGGCAGTGCGTGGAGGACAGGGTGATGGTCTACGAATCGGAGTGGGATGGATTTGTGATGCAATCGCAGTCGGGCATTTCCGAAGCGCTCTATGCAGCGGGCGTGGACTGTACCGTCCGTTCGCAAGGCGAACCGGACTTTGTCGATGATGCAGTCCCTGCGCCGGAACATGTTCTGCAGCGGACTGACGATATGGAGCGGAACCCGCATGGCGCTGCGTCGCATTGATCACGCGCTGGTAGCGTCCTCACGCAGCGCTCCCAAGATCGAAATAGAAGCCAGCGTGATCGGTGGCGGACTTGGAATCGAACCTTCGCAGGTTCAGGCCCAGCTGGAGAACGGAAAGATATCGACCTTGTGCGAACGCGGCGTCGGTGAGGACGAAGGGCGTTACCGGGTGACCTTCTACTATGGCAAGCAGCGCTTGCGCATCCTGCTGGATGGTTCCGGAAACATCCTCGACGCATCCGGGCGTCCGTGACTGCAATCGATCAGCCCGTCCAGTAATTCAACCACCCCATCGGATGATGCGCACGGGCAATGCCAAAGATGGCCAGATATACGGCCAGTGCGACAAGGAAGGAGAAGGTTCGCATGCGCGCGGTGCGGCCGCGTTTCAGTGCCAGCGTGCCCAGCACGATGTAGACGACCACGAGTACGAGCTTGACCGTCAGCCAGCCATTGGCATACATCGCGTGCGGCAGGATGGTCAGCAGCATCAGCGCCGCGCTGAGCAATACCGTATCGATGCCGTAGCTGAGGAAGCGGAGCGGCGCCAGCATCGCCAGCCGTTCCTTTCCGGCCCACACCAGCGATCCCCGCAGCAGGAACAGCAGTCCGCTGGCGATGATGGAGGCGATGTGCACCCATTTGATCTGCACGTAGAACTCGATCATCGGAAGCTCGCCTTCATCCCGGCTTGCCATCGGCGCGCGGGGTCAGATAGATGCGGCCGATGCGTGCGACCCAGGGCGCGAACCCGATCAACCAGCCCAAGGCGGCCAAAGCTTGCCAGGCAGCGCTGTCGGGCGCCAGTTCGGCCACTACCCGCATCACCGCTACCAGCTGGATCGCCACGAAGGCGAACCACGCAGCAGCGGGCAATACCAGCGGACGACCGGAGTGTCCCTGGGTCACGCGTGTCACCATCGCCACCAGCACGCTGCCGAAGAATCCGATGAACAGCGCGTGCGCCGGTGCACGACCCAGCCAGAACACGCCGGTGGCCAGATAGGCCAGGCTTTGGGAGAGATACAGCACGAAGGCGACCGGCAGCCAGGCCAGGCCCACGAACAGCGCGCCGAGGATCGCAGGCTGGCGAGCGCGTGGCCACCAGCGCCAGCAGAGCGCCGCGGTCAACACCAGCAGCGGCAGGTCCGCAAGCCACAACCACGGATAGGCGTGCACCAGTTCCAGGACCATGTGCAGCAAGGCGAGCGGCCAGAACACCCCCAGCAACCACAGAGGACGCCAGGGCTGGTAGCCGGCCACCACGCTGCCCGCGAAGAAAGGAAACATGCGATGGGCGACAGTGAAGTAGACCGGCAGCAACAGGCCGAAACTGCCGATCTTGATGCTGGCGAACATCCACAGGGGCGAGGCACCCAGTACGAACGCGGTCCACGCCAGCAGGCCTGCCAATCCAAGCAACAGCGCCGCAAAGCACGAGCGCGCATGCCAGGTGGTTTCTTTCTCGCGCCAGAGTATCGGCGCCAGCGCGGAAATGCCGGCGAGCCAGCCAATCATGGTCAGCAGCAGGCCGAGCCGTATGCCATACGACCAACCCAACGCACCCAGCAGCGTCACGATCTGTCCACCGAAAAGACCCAGCCCCACCGGCAGATAACGCCAGCGTGCGATCTCCGGCTGCCCGGTCCACTTCGGAAATACCGTCAACAGGAAGCCGAAGAAAAAGCTCGGCAACATCTGGTACTGCATCACGAAGGCATGCAGCCAACCGGCATAGGGCAGGGGCTGCGGCATGGCGAATGCTGGCCAGCGTGCAGCGACCAGCCACGCAGCCCACCACGCCATCGCCAGCAGCAGGTTGCTGGCGCCGATGAAGAACATGAGCCGATGCGGTGCGGTGCCCAGTAGCCGTGGCGACAGGTGCGTTGCCGGATTGGTTTCAGAAGTCATGACTGACGATTCGCCGAAGAGGAGGGCCCGATAGGAACACCTGGTGCAACCCGTCGCCCCTCAGGGCGACGGCGTGGCCTCATGCATCGCTACGCCCGCTTTCCTCTACGGCCAGGGGCTCGCGTCGCGGCGCTATCCACAACCGCAATACGAACCAGGCCAGGGCGACGGCGCCCACGCTGAAGAGGATGTCTCCCGGCATGCGCATCCAGATCAGCAGTTCCACGATGGGCTTCTGCATGAACTCGGCAGAACGCGAATACCAGTAGCCATGCTCGATCGCAGCCAGCAGCTGCATCGTGCCCAGTGGCAGCAGGGTCAGCACGCCCATCAATGCCAGACCGATGTTGAGCGTCCAGAACGAGACCTTCAGTACCTTGGTATCCCACACCATCTGGCCGCGCAGGCCGCGCAGGCAGAACAACACCAGTGCGATACCCAGCATGCCGTACACGCCGAACAGCGCGGTGTGCGCATGCAACGCGGTCAGGTTGAGACCCTGCATGTAATACAGCGAGAGCGGCGGATTGATCAGGAAGCCGAACAGACCCGCTCCGACCAGGTTCCAGAACGACACCGCGATGAAGAACATCACTGGCCAGCGATAACGCGCCATCCAGGGCGTCGCCTTGCCGAGCTTCCAGGTGTGGTACGCCTCGAAGCCCAGGTAGGCCAGCGGCACCACTTCCAGGGCGCTGAAACTGGCGCCCAGGGCGACCACCGAGATGGGCGTGCCGACGAAGTACAGATGGTGCAACGTACCCAGCACGCCGCCTGCCATGAAGATGATGGTGGCGAACAGCACCGCGATGTTGGCGGTGGAGGTCTTGACCAGTCCCAGGCGGGTGAAGATGAGCGCCATCACCGCGGTGGCGAACACCTCGAAGAAGCCTTCAACCCACAGGTGGACCAGCCACCAGCGCCAGTATTCGACTTCCGAAATATGGGTGTGTTCGCCCCACATCAGCGCTGCGGCATAGAACAGGCCGATGGCGACGGTGGACAGGAACAGCAGGGCGACAATCGACTTGGAATCCGAGGAAGGCCCTTTGAAGATCGGCCACAGCGAACGGCCAACCAGTGTCACCCACAGCAGCAGGCCGATGAACAGGTACCACTGCCAGAAGCGACCCATGTCGGCGTATTCCCAGCCCTGGTGGCCGAACCAGAAATTGAACTTGAGCGGCATGATCTGCATGACTGCCAGCCACTGGCCGGCGAACCCGCCCACCACAATCAACAGCAGCGAGATAAACAGGAAGTTCACACCGAAACGCTGGTACTTGGGTTCATGTCCCGAAAGCGCCGGGCCGATATACAAACCCGTCGCCAGCCATGCGGTAGCGATCCACAACACCGCCAACTGCGTATGCCAGGTGCGGGCCAGCGAATAGGGCAGGTAATCGGATAGCTGGAAGCCGTAAGCCTCCTGGCCTTCGACCTGATAGTGGGCGGTGATCGCACCCAGCAGGATCTGCACCAGGAACAGTGCCAGCACCACCCAGAAATACTTGGCGGTGGCGCGCATCGAGGGCGTGATCCGCAGCAGCGCGAACGGATCGCTGGCCGGAATGGTGTGGCCCTCTTCGCCGCGCCCGTGGGTGACCGCGTAATGCCAGCCCAGTATCGCGATGCCCGCAATCAGGAACAGCACGCTGAAGGCCGACCACACCCACAGTGCCGGCGGCGGCGTGTTGCCCACCAGTGGTTCACTGGGCCAGTTGTTGGTGTAGGTCACCTTGTTGCTGACCACGCCCGCTTGATCGGGCACCAGAGTTTCTCCCACAACACCGGCGCGTTCGGTGGTGGCGGCCCAGGCGGTCCACCAGAAAAACGCCGTCAGTGAACGCCGATGCTCCAGCGTGCCTATCGTGCTTTCTTTCATCGCATACGCTTCACGCAGCTCCGCGGTGGCCGGATCGTTGCCGAACAGGCTGATGTAGTGCGCCGCGACGTTCGAAAGCGCGGCGGCGCGTTCCTCGGTCAGGGTGATGGTCTTGGTCGCGGCGTCATAGGTGTTGGCACGCATCATTTCCTGCAGTCGCCCACGCAGGGCAGCCTGCTGCTCGGCAGGCAATCGCGCATAGGTGGCGGTGCTGTCGTCCCGTCGCGCCCAGATATCCAGGACTTCGATGGCTTCACGATGCAACCAGTCGGCGCTCCAGTCGGGCGCCACGTAGGCGCCATGGCCCCAGATCGATCCCAGTTGCATGCCTCCCATCGACTGCCAGACCTGCCGGCCCTGCTCGATGTCGGCACGCGTGTAGATGACCGAGCCCTGCTGGCTCACTACCTTCTCAGGCATGGGGGGTGCGGCACGGAAGATTTCGCTTCCCGCCCATAACAGAACCGAAAAGGAGCAGATAAGCAGGACGGCCAGTGCCGTCCACAGCTTGCGGGTATTGCTCATGGCGATCTCCAGTGCGAATGCCCGCATGGTGGTCCGTGCGCGCCGGACGTCGCCATGACCTAGGTCAAGCGTGCCGCCTGATGCGCATCAAAGTCGCCCCAAGCGTGTTGCCGGAGCGTGACAGCGACGCTGGGGAGTGGGCGGAAACTACCGTCTGCAGGCAACTTGATGGAGGTCAAGGCAGCTAGTGTCTGTGGGATGGAAGATGATCGTGCGGGAACAGGCTGGTTCCGTTTGAAGTAAGGAAGACTCGACAAAATATTGCATTGTCATTCCGAGCGTAGCGAAGAATCTGCTTCTCGCTTCAAACAGCAGATCCCTCGTTGCGCTCGGGATGACAGCTGAGCTGTTCATAGCTCCCGGCCGACATCGCTATCTACCGCACGCTTGAATCCCTGGATGTGTTCCGCCAATACCGAGTGAGGTTTCCTCTATATGCAATTTAAGATACGGATTGATGGCTCTATGCCGGATGTCGGCGCCATCGAACAAACGATCAGAACGATAGACCCATCCGCGCTGGTCGATATCGATCCGACTGGCAAAACATTGCGGGTTGCCGCGTCGATGGACGCAGCGCATCTGCTTGGATTGATGCACCAGGCTGGATATCCCGTGGTCCAGGATCAACTGGAGCAAGTGCCCTCGGAATGCTGCGGTGGCTGCGGAGGGTAGCGATCTGGAAGGGATCGAACTCCCGGCCGGGCCTGGAAGGAGTTGATCAGGAGGCGTTTGCGACAGCCTCTTGTCCGCTATTGCCGCAACATCGAGGCGGCAAGCGTTTCCAGTTTTGTTCGTTCGAGCAATTCAAGTTCGCGACGGTCGACCTGTATCAGGCCCTCGTCCTGGAAGCGCTTGAACACCCGGCTCACGGTTTCAGGGGCAAGCCGCAGATAATTGGCGATATCGGTGCGCGCCATCGTCAGCTGGAAGCGATCAGGCGAAAAGCCGCGTGCTGCGAGACGCCGCGATAGTCCCACCAGGAATGCCGCCATGCGCTGGTCGGCGGAGTAATCGCCTGCGAGCAGTGACGCGCGGCCGATGTCGCGGCTCATCAGCCGGAACAGGTGTTGTTGCAGCCCCGGCAGACGTGCTGCCAGCACCGAGATCCTGGGGAACGAGAAGCGGCACAGCATCACGGTATCCAGCGCCACTGCATTGCACGGGTAACGATCGCCATCGATCCCATTGAGTCCTATGACTTCGCCCGGTAGATGGAAGCCCAGCACCTGCTCGTGGCCATCGCGGTCTACAACGTAGGTCTTGACCGTTCCGGCACGGACTGCCGCGATCGCTTCGAATGGATCGCCTTCGCGGAACACATGGTCGCCGGCATGCAGCGGGCCCACATGCTCGACCAGCACGTGCAGATCCATCAGCGCGGTCTTGTCCATCCCTTCGGACAGGCAGGCCTGGGAAAACGCGCAGGTGCTGCAGAAACGCAGCATGTCGCCATCGTTGGCGAGTATCTTGCTATCGACCCGGGGAAAGGGGGTTCCGCTCACGCAGGAGACTCCGATGTCGTCAGATCGCTTGGGAGAAGCGCGCTCCCGGTGAGGCCGCAGCAGGTGCCGAAGCGGCCGGAATCTTCAGGTAGTGGTCGAAGCACATGGCGATATTACGCAATAACAGCCGCCCCTGCTCGGTGGCCACGATGCGTCCCGGCTCGCATCGCACCAGACCATCCTCCTGCAGCGGCCGCAACCGCGCCAGATCCTCGGCGAAGTAGGTCTCGAATTCGATCATGTGGCGACGCTCCAGGCTGTCGACGGAGATTTCGCCTTGGCACATGAGCTGCTGGATCAGTTCGGCGCGCAGGACGTCGTCCTGGGACAGACGCATGCCGCGGAAGAGCGGCGAATGACCTTGATCCAGCGCGATCTGCCAGCTGGGCAGATCGCGCGCGTTCTGGCTGAAGGTGTCTCCGATATGGCTGATGGCGCTGACGCCCATGCCCACCAGATCGGTGTCCGCATGCGTGGTGTAGCCCATGAAATTCCGGTGCAGACTGCCGTTCTTCTGGGCAAGCGCCAATTCGTCGTCGGGCAATGCGAAATGATCCATGCCGATGTACGCATAGCCTGCGTCAGTGAGTTTGCCGATGGCCAGGCATAGCAACTGCAACTTGAGTTCCGGTGGCGGAAGATCTTCAGCGTTGAGCTGTCGTTGCGCCTTGAACATGGACGGGAGGTGCGCATACCCATACACCGCCAGTCGATCGGGCCGCGCTTCGATCACCGTCTCCAGCGTGCGCGCGAAACCTTCCAGGCTCTGTTTGGGCAGGCCGTAGATGAGGTCCACATTCACCGATTTCATGCCGTGGGTGCGACAGGCTTCGACGATGGCCAGCGTCTCTTCCACGCTCTGGATGCGGTTCACCGCCAGCTGCACCGCTGGGTCGAAGTCCTGCACACCCAGGCTGGCGCGGTTGAAACCCGCCGCAGCGAGCTGGCCCACATCGTCGGGGGTGAGGAAGCGCGGATCCAGTTCGATCGACACATCGCAGCTATCGGCTTTGCTGAAGCGGAACTGCCCGCGCAGCACGTCCACCGCCTCTGCAAGTTGGACGGGCGAAAGGAAATTGGGCGTGCCGCCACCGAAATGCAACTGGACGACCTCGCGATCGCGATCGAACAGACCCGAGGTCAGTTCTATTTCGCGATACAGGCGTGCGAGGTAGACCTCGCCACGGCTGGTGTCGCGGGTAATGACGCGATTGCAGCCGCAGTAGAAGCACGGACTCATGCAGAAGGGGACGTGGATATAGAGCGAGAGCCTGCGCGGTATCGGGTCGTCGTTGCTGCACTGTATGGCCTGACGCAACGCTTCGGCGCCAAAGTCTTCACGGAACTGCGGCGAGGTCGGATACGAGGTGTATCGGGGACCCGGACGGTCGTAGCGGCGCAGCAGCTCCGCATCAAGATAGGGGACGACACTCATGCGGCCAACTTAGGCGCACGTCTCCCGGCGTGCCTTGACCTGGGTCAACTGCGTCGAAGCGCCCGCGGATCGTCAGCCGCCGTTGTGCCGTCTCTTCAGGATCGCGGTGGCTGCGTGGTCCGCCCTGCGTATCGTCAGATTCCTGGTGTGCCCAGAGCGGGTTGAGCCTATTGCTGATGCTGCGCCGTATAACGCTGCAGCCACACGGTCGCGATCAAGCCACCCAGTGTCTCGGAGGTACCCAGCGTGATGCGGCCACCATGGTCATCGACTATCTCGCGGACGATGGCAAGGCCCAGTCCGCTGCCTTCCACACCGCTGCCCACGATGCGATGGAAACGATCGAATACCCGCTCGCGTGACGATTCCGGAATGCCGGGGCCGGAGTCTTCGATGTCCAGCCGCGCCTCATCGCCCTCGATGCGGGTGGTGACGCGGATCGATCCGCCTTCGGGCGTGTAGCGCACAGCGTTCTCCAGCAGATTGCGCACCAATGGTTCCAGCGAAAGCTCGTCGCCCAACACATGGACGCCATCGGCCAGCTGAAGCTGCACGGTCTGCTGCTTGCGCAACGCTAGGGGACGAACGTCTTCCACCTCACTGCGCACCAACGCATCCAGATCCAGCCGCGCGTGAAGCGAGTCGCTGGCGCTGCTTTCGGCCCGGTTGAGCGACAGCAGCTGCGAGACCAGCCGTTCCACCCGCGCGATACTCATGTCCAGCTGGTGCTGCGACACCCGACGTTCATCGCCATCCTGCGCCTCGCGTGCATTGTCCGCATGCACTTTCAGCGCGCTGATCGGCGTGCGGAGTTCGTGCGCGGCGTCGGCAATGAGCTGGCGTTCGCGCGCCAGTGCCGCCTCCAGCCGGTTCAACAAGCCGTTTACCGCGCGGACCAGGCCGTGGATCTCGAACGGAAGATTGGCCATGGGCAAAGGCTGCATCCGCTCCGGATCGCGCTGGCCGATTTCATCGGACAGGCGCGACAGGGGCCGCATGGCCAGGATGACGGTCAGCCAGATCGCCACCGCCATCAGCGGCAGCGCCAGCAGCAGCGGCAGCAGCGTGCCGATGGCGATGTCCTCGGCCAGTTCCTGGCGGATGTCCGCACGCTCGGCCGACTGGAACCAGCGGCCGGCCTGCGAGCGCAGGGTGAAGGCCCGCCAGGTTTCGCCGGCTATCACAACATCGGAATAACCCGGCGCAAGCGCGGCCAGCGGACGTTCGGGTGCGCTGTCGGAGCGCAGCATCAGGCGTCCGCGCTCGTCCCAGACCTGGAAAGCCAGCTTGTTCTCATAGGCATGGCCATCCTTGAACGCCAGATCCTCGCCCACGCCCCGGGCCTGTCCATGCCAGCCGCGCAACACGATGGGCTCGCCCGGGAATTCATTGAGGTCGCTGAGCGGCTCGTCCACCAGATTGAGCAGCACCCGCGTGGATTGAACCAGGCGTGCGTCGAACATCTCGCCCGCCTCCTGCAATCCTGCGCGATAACTCATACCTGCGGCCAGCGTCATCAGGACCGTGAGCACGCCCAGCAGGGAAACCAGCAAGGTGCGGCGGATGGATTTCACGCGGTTCCGCCATCGGAAGATTCCACTATGGCTTCATCCATCGCGTAGCCGATACCACGGACCGTGCGGATCAATCCCGGCTCGAGCTTGCGCCTGAGCTGATGCACGTGCACGTCGACCGCGTTGCTGGCCACATCCTCATCCCAGCCGTAGAGATGCTGCTGGATGGTGTCGCGCGCCATCGGGCGGCCACGTTGTTCCATCAGCAACCGCAGCAGCGCGAACTCGCGCCGGGTCAGATCGAGCGCGCGGCCTTGCCAGGTGGCGGTGAGCCGCGCGGGGTCCAGGCGCAATGCGCCCGATTGCAGCGTAGGTTGCGCGCGGCCCGCGCTGCGGCGTAGCAGCGCACGCACGCGGGCGAGCAATTCAGCCGTATCGAATGGCTTGCCCAGGTAATCGTCTGCACCGACATCCAGTCCCAATGTGCGATCAGCGGCGCGTTCGCGCGCGCTGAGCACCAGGATCGGCACGTTGCCGCCCGATGCCCGCACCTGGCGAATGACCTCAATGCCATCCATGCGCGGCAGCCCCAGATCAAGCACCACCAGATCGATATTGCCGTCGCCGATGGCGACCAGCGCGGCGGGACCGTTCTGCACCCAGTCCACGGTGAAGGCAGCCCGCTTCAAGGCCGTGCGGATACCTTCACCCAGCGATGCATCGTCTTCGGCCAGCAGTATGCGCATGCAGGCAGTCTGGTCCGGGCCTGCCTACTTGGCAAGGTGATCGCGCAGTTGCGCCAACTTGGCCGCGGCCTCCTTACGGCGACCTGCATCGGCAATCGCCCGGTCCGGGCGCGCCGGCGCAACCAGTACCTTCTCGAATGCGGCCTTGGCGCCAACCCAGTCCTTCTGATCGCGCAGGAAGTCGCCGTAGAAATAATTGCTGTCGATGCCGTCGGGGTCGATGGCCAGGCCCTTGCGCAGCAGCGTGCGCGCGGTGTCGTCGTCGCCAAAGCCCAGCGGCCAGCCGGGCACCTGGTAGTAGAGCGCGCCGAGACTGGTGTACGCGGCTCCATCCAGTGCATTCGGATCAAGTTTCAATGCGGCTTCGAAATCGGCTTTCGCCTGCTTGACCAGGCCCAGCGCGCCCATGCCGCCTTTTTCGCCAGCCAGGCTGGAGAGCACGATGCCTTCCCAGATCAAAGTGGCTGCGTCGCGCGGCTGGGCCTGCTTGGCGCTGCCGGCCTGTTTGAGCAGCGTTTCGAATGCCGCCTCGCGCTGTGGCTTGGGCAACTGGTAGTTGATCTGCGCCCAGCGGTCGCGCACTTGCGCGACGTCGGCAGAGGCATTCGGCCCCGCCGTGCAGGCCAGGCAGACCAACAGCATCGTTGCGCTCAGGATCAGGGTCAGCATGGGCTTAGCGTGGAACCGTTTCATGGGAGGTTTCCTCTGGGAAGTGCCGTGCCTGGGTTTGGGCATGGCGACGGATGATGGGAAGCTGGCTGCGCAGACTGCGATCGACCAGGGCGGGCAACACGCCGTTGATGCGTGCGAACAGTTTTTCCGGCCAGCCCAGCTGCCGTCGTGTTTCGCCGCGGATGATGGACTGCACCAGTTTCCTGGCGACTTGATCCGGCGGGTCGGAAGCCACTTTCAGCTCGGCATTGAGCGCATTGACGGCGTCGGTGTTGAACGCGGTGCGCGTGGCGCGCGGTGCGAGGTATTGGAAGCGCAAGGTCGTGTCGGAATTCTCCCGTGCCAACGCTTCCATCAGTCCACGCAAGCCGAACTTGCTGGCGCTGTAGGCCGCAAAGCCGGGGTAACCAAGACTTCCGAAGGTGGAACCGATCACCACCACCGAGGCCGGTCCCTGCGCACGCAGACCGGGCAGCAGTGTGTGGATCAGCAGTGCGGAACCTACGAGATTGGTTTGCAGCATGGCTTCCAATGCGGCGGGGTCCTGCTCGTCGAACAACCCGAAGGCGCTTTGGGCATGGCCGATCACCAGTACCGAAGGCGCCGGGTACCGCCGGCGTGCCAGCTGCTTCAGGTGCTGCCTGCCTTCCGCAGTGGCCAGGTCTGCCGTGACGGTGTGGACGCGCCCGGCGGGCAGCTCGCTTGCCAGTTGGTCGAGTCGCTGCTGGTTGCGACCAACCGCCGCTACGTTCGCCCCGGCCTCCACCAGGGCCTTGCACAACGGGGCGCCTATGCCGCCACTGGCGCCGGTCAGAATCACGGTCTTGCCCGCCAGATCCATCACGCCGCCTCCGCCAGACGCACGCCATCGCTGCGCAAGGTGCGGAAGATGTCGCCATAGAGCACGTAGAAACGACGGGCGGCATGGATCACTGCCTGTTTATCGCCGTCATCCTCCAGGCGATCCATCAGGCTTTCAAAGAAGCCGACATGTTCTATGTCGAGATCGCCATGCGAGAGCAGATAACTGAAAGCATTGCGTGGCAATTCCAGCGAGGTCTGGATGCTGTTGGCCGCGCGCGTGGCCAGCGCCACGCTGGTGCCTTCCAGCACCAGCACCATGCCGAAGAACCCCACCGGATTGCCGCGCTGGATGGTGTCGTAGGCATAGCTGACCATCAGTTCGGTGGACAGCGAGGGGGAAGATGCCGCCGCCTCGGCACGATCCACGCCACAGGCGACCAGATCATCCAGGATCCATTCCTGGTGTCCCATTTCTTCCTCGATGTATTCGCCGATGGCCGTGCGCAGCCATTCCAGCCGTGACGGCAACCGCGCGCCACAGGCCATCAGCAACGGCACGGTATGGCGTACGTGGTGATAGGCCTGCCGCAGGAATGCGATGTAATCGTCGCGGGCGATGTGTCCGCCCAGCGCGGACTGGATGATCGGAACGGAAATCAGTCCTGCGCGCTCGTGCTGGGTCTGCGCGAGCAGTTCGTCATGGAAACTCATGGGATGGCTCCGGGAGAGGGAACGGTGGAAGGCTGGCGGTAGCACTGGTCCACTTCGGACCGGTAGTGCGACAGGATCGCGTCGCGTCGCGGACGGCCATTGCCGGTCAACAGGCCGTTGGCCGCGCTGAACGGTGCGGGTGCGCGTACGAAGCGGGAAACGCGTGCGTAGTCGGGCAGTCCTGCATTCACCTCGGCCAGTGCGTGCGCAATGGCGCCGTCATCCAGATCGCCGCGCCTGGGCACGATCACCGCGACGTTGTCGGCCTGCGCTTCGCCCCAGACCACGGCCTGCGCCAGGGCAGGGTGGGACAGCAGTTCGCTCTCCACCCATTCGGGCGAAACGTTGCGGCCGAATGCGGTGATGAAGACGTTCTTGCGCCGACCGGTGATATGTACGAATCCGTCCTGGTCGATATGTCCAAGATCGCCGGTGCGAACGGGACCGGCCGGCATGGCTTCGTCGCCCAGGTAGCCCAGTGCACGGGCACCCCCGACTTGAATTTCACCGTCGACGATTTCGACCCGCGCATGCGGGAGGACTTGTCCAACGCTGCCGTCCCGATTCGCACCCGGACGGTTGAGGCACACCACCGATCCGCATTCGGTCAGTCCATAGCCTTCGAATACGGGCAAGCCCAATGCACGGGCGCGCGCCATGAGCGCGGGACCAACGCGTCCTCCGCCTACGGCGAGATAGCGCAGCGAGGCGGGAATCGGCGCACCATGCTCGGCGGCCATCACCAGTGCCAGCAACAATTGCGGCACCAGGATGACGCTCTCGGGCTGGTAGCGATGCAGGCAGCGCAGCAGGGTAGAGACGTCCAACCCCGCTGCGCCGGTGTAACCGATATCCGCCAGCGACGGCAGCACGATCTGCGCATCCGCCAGAAGAGTTGCATACAGTCCAGCGACATTTTCCAGCAGCGTGGACAACGGCATCAGGCACAGATGGCGACGCGGCGCGATCGCGGACGAGGCCTGCACCAGCGAGCCCGCCACCTCGACCAGCGTGGCTGCGCTGAGGCAGACGCCTTTCGGACGGCCGGTGGTGCCGGAGGTGTAGGTAATGCAGGCGGTGCCTTCGGGCAATGTCGCGATGGAGTCACTGGCGGCGACAGACCAGCACGCCAATCCACTGTCATCCAGCATTTCAGCAGGCGCTGTGGCACCTTCCGGTACCGGCCCACCGGGCGCGGTGATCACGCATTGCGCGCCGCTGGAACCCAGCGCATGCGCCATCTGGCTCGGCGAGAAAAAAGTGGGCAACGGCACGTGTACCGCATCGAGTTGACGCAGCGCCAGATCAAGAACCAGCCACTGGGCACCGTTATCCAACCGGCTGGCGACACGCTTGATGCCCGCATGATCGAGATGTTCGGCCAGGCGCTGGATGCGGTCGCGGAGAGCGGCATCGCTCAGCGCCCCGTCGGCGGTGATGACGCGTGCGTCATGTCCGCGCATCGCCTGGAGCAGGGGCGATATGGAGCTGCTCATAACCCACCCGCCATGGCCAGGACAGGCGTGTGGGTGGGGGCATCGGTCGTCTCGGCCAGCATCCGTCGCTGCAGATACGCATGGCCGGACGTCACGTTGCCGCAAACGACGCGCGGCTGGGACTCATAGTAATTACCCCATTGAAGGCCCGCGTCGCCCAGACGATCGGCGCATGCTTCGGCCAGTTCTATCGTGGAGAGATGCAGGCGATCGAATGAATTGCGCAACTGCCTGGTGGCTGAGAACAATACCCAGCGAACCTTGGCAGCGTGCAGCGTCCAGGTCAGTTGCAGAATCAGTTCGCGCGCCGTGCCCGGCGTGGTGGCGGCGAAATTTCCTACCTCGGCAAGCTCTCCACGCGAAACCTCGGCGATCTGGCGCTGGCTGATCACCTGCTCGGCGCTGTCGTCCAGGTAGTTCTCGACGAAGAGCGTGCCCTCGCTGGCCATTCGCAATCCAACGGCGGCCAGGATTTCTCCATTCGCGTCGCGATAGACCAGCAGATGCGGGAGGAAGGTGCTCAGGGTCGCGCCATAGCGGTCCCGGTAGATGCGCGCAATGAAGGTTTCCACCTCGCTGCGTTGCCAGTCGTGTTTCTCCACGAGGCTGGCATAGGCGAAGCGGCCGGGAAGCGAGGCGAGTATCGAAGTGGGGATCCAGGACATGCCGCGCATGCTGGCGGCTGCAGATTAAGGCTCAATTAGCGGCAAGTAAAAAGCCGGTTAGCTTTTTGGCAGGGAATTGTTGCTGTTCAGATAGTCTGCGCAGCGAGTAGCGTCCGGAGATTCGCAATGCGGATTCACCACGGGCGGACCCAATGGGTGCGCAATGATGCGTGATCGGGTCATGGAATATCTGCGGTGTGGTTTTCGAAAGATGTTTGCTGAGGCACTCACGTGAGATGAACGACATCAGCCAATACGGTGCGGTCCCGGACGACCGATCAATCGCAGGCGCGCCAAGCGGCCGCAGTATGGATGCAGTGAAGGCGATGCAGGAAACGATGGGCGTGTGATGCAACGGCACCGTCACATCGCGTGGAGGAGTATCAGGTCAACGACGATCCGGAAGTGCGTAGTGGACAGGATCAAGCTGGAAGTGATGGTGGACGAGTTGCAGCGGCATGTACCGCGCATGCTGCGCGTGCAGGCTAATGAGACCACCTTCTGGGACTGGTTCGTGGGCGAAGCGGATTCCTTCTCGCGCTGCACCGACAACGACCAGGACCTGATTTATGTGGGTGATCGCGCCAATGGCATGCTCGAAGACGCCCAGGTCGTCAGGCGCTATCAGTACAACAGAGCAGCCGATCAGGTCCGGTGTGGCTTCACCAATGGAGCGAGCAGCGGTTCCAGTTCGACGCGTCGCCAGCCTGAAAGCGCGGAAGGCCAGATCCCCGATTCCTGCAGCGATTCCAGATAACGGCGCGAGGCCAGCAGGCCTTCCGGCAGGCCGAGTTCTGCGCCACGCGCGGCTACTGCATCCTGTAAGCGCCTGAGCGTGTTCTTGTCTTCAGTGCTGGCATTGCGTGCCAGGGGCGCGTCGGATTCGTCATCCAACACGGCATTCAGTGCCTGCCAGATCGCATCGCCAAGTTTGCGAGGCGCTTTGGGGTGCGATTCGAGTTGGGCCTGCAACGCCGCACGGTCGGCGGGCGGCGTGCGCGCCAGCAGCGTGGCCAGTTCGTTATCCAGAATCCAGCTGCGCGGTTTGTCGCTGCTGCGCGCTTGCACATCGCGCCAGCGCAGCAGGCGCAGCAGGCGCAACTGCGCATCGGCTTCCAGAAACTGGGCGCTGCGCATGGAAAGATGCGGCCAGCGTTCGCCTTCTTCGGTGGCATTGGCCAGCATGCGTGCGCCGTCCTGGTCCAGCCAGTCGCGCCGGTTCAGGGCCTGCAGACGCGAATCCAGTTCGTGATAGATCGCACCCAGATGGACGACGTCGTCGGCCGCGTATTCCAGTTGCGACTCGCTTAACGGGCGTCGGAGCCAGTCCGACCGGGTTTCCCCCTTGGCCAAGGTGACGCCGGTGATTTCCTGCACCAGCCGCTGATAACCCATGCCGCCACCCACACCGCATAACGCCGCAGCAATCTGCGTATCGAACAGGGGCGCCGGCAGCACGCCGCAATCGTGCGACAACGCCACCAGATCCTCACTGGCGCTGTGCATCACCTTGAGCACGTTGGGGTTAGCCAGCAGCGGACGCAATGCCTCGTCCATGCCCGGTACCAGGGGATCGATCAGGAGGATGTCCTCGCCAATGGCCATTTGCACCAGCGCCAGCTGTGGCCAGTAGGTGCGTTCGCGGACGAACTCGGTGTCCAGGCCCACCCACTCAGGCGGATTTTCGAGGCGGGCGCGCAGATCGGCGGGGTTGTCTATCCAGAAGGGCACGAAATCTCCATATGAATGCATCAGGTTGCCGGGTCGGGCGACAATAGCCTAACGTCGCTCGTCCCCGTCGGGGCCGATATTGTGGAGGAAGATGCGCGCAATCCGGTATCTGCTGCTGTTCGGCCTGGCATCGCTGGCGGCCTGCGGTCCCACGCCCGAGGCACCGCCGGTGGAGAAAGCGCCGGTGGCCGAAGCCGTGGATCCGCGGCTTCCCAGCATCACCGTCAGTGGCGACGACACCGGCGCGGCGGCATGGAACTGGCAGCCGCCAGAACAGATCATCGAACCGGAGAACGTGTCCGCCGCCAAGCGCGATGCCGCACGTGCGCTGCAACAAGGAAGGCTGTACACCGAAGCAGACGATGCCATTCCGATGTACCTGGCGTTGAAACGTATCGCACCCGAAGACCCGCAGGTGACTCAGGGTCTGGCACGGTCACTGGCCTCACTGTTGAAACGGGGCAAGACCGCGCTGGCCGATGCCGGCGATGACGCCGATGCGCTCAGTCGTGCGGGCGAGATAGCGGCAGTGGCGCGTACCGTTGCTCCCGAAGACGAAAGCGTCATCGGCTATCTGGCGCAGGTGGATGCGGCCGATCAGCTCTGGCGCCTGAATGCCGAAGGCGAGCGTGTGCTGCGCAGTGGGCAGATCGGTGCCAATGGCGAACTGGCCTTGGCGCCGTTCCGCGAGGCCTTGGCCCTGCAGCCCAAGCAGGCGAGGGCATTGCAGGGACTCGCTGCCATCGAAAGCGCGATGATCCGGCGCGCGGAAATGGCGGCCACCGACAACGATTTCGATGGCGCGGCCCGATGGCTCTCGCTCGCGGCCCGCGTGCGAGAGGACTCGCCGGCGACGCTGGATGATGCACGTCTGCGTATCGAGGCCATACGCAATGCCCGGATCGCGCGTTTGCGCGAGGAGGGCATCCGCGATCTGACCACCATGCGTGGCCTGCGCACGGCCCGCGAACTGCTGGCCGAAGCGCTGCGCATTTCGTCGCCGGGCGATCCGGTGGCGACCGATTTCCGCGAACGCATCGATCTGGCGACCTACTACGGCCTGTTCCGGCCCGGACAGGCGTTCACCGATGCGATGTCCTCGGGCGGGCGGGCGCCGGAGATGATCGTCGTGCCGCACGGTGGTTTCAGGATGGGCGCAGGGGAAGAAGAACTGGGTTCGGTCGATGCGGAGAAGCCCGCGCACTACGTGCGTTTTGATCGCGGCTTCGCCATGTCGCGGCGTGCGGTCACCGTGGGCGAATTCAGGCGCTTCGTGCAGGCCACCAACTATCGGCCACGCGCCACGCGCCGTGGGCATTCGGTGGTGTACGACGAGCGCAGCGGCAATTTCGTACGCCGCAGCGGTGTCGATTGGCAGTCCGATTACGCAGGTGCCAGGGCCGCCGACAGCCTGCCGGTGCTGCACGTCAGCGTGCGCGATGCCGAAGCCTATGCCGAATGGCTGTCGGTGCAGACCGGCATGAGCTACCGGCTGCCCAGCGAAGCGGAATTCGAATATGCACTGCGCGCCGGCACCCAGGGTCGGTATCCCTGGGGCAACGGTGGCGTACCGCCGGAGCGCTTCGGCAACCTCACCGGCGGCAACGACGTGTCGCCCAGCGGCCGGCGCTGGAACAACGCCTTCGTCTCCTACGGGGATGGCTACTGGGGCCCGGCGCCGGGCGGCGGTTACCAGCCGAACTCATTCGGTCTTTACGACATGGGCAGCAACATCAGCGAATGGGTCGGCGATTGCTGGCACGCCAGCTATCGCCGTGCTCCGGCCGATGGCGCGGCGTGGTTCAATCCGGGCTGCCGTTCACGCGTGGTACGCGGCGGTTCCTGGGCCAGTTCGCCGGTGCAGGCGCGTGCCGCATGGCGTTCGGCGTCGGATTCGGATATGACTAATGCGCGGGTGGGTTTCCGCGTCGTGCGCGGCATCTGACTGACAAGGAGAGGGGAATGAGGAACGACCCGATGGGCCAAGGCCGTTACCAGCAGCAACAGGGCACATCGCGGCGCCGCGGTCTGTTCGGCAATGTGCGCTGGTGGGTGCTGATCGCCTTCGCCGCCTATGCGGCTTTCAGCTGGTTCAGCAGCAAACAGGTCGATCCCTATACCGGCGAAGACGCGCATTACGGCGCGACGCCGGAGGAAGAATCCGAACTGGGCACGCAGGCCTATCAGCAAGTGCTGGGAGACGCGCAGGCGCAGCGCGCGCTGTTGCCGCCCGAACACCAGACCAGCCAGCAGATCAGGCAGATCGCGCAGCGCCTGGTGGCCCGCGTGCCGCAGGTGGCCGCCGATCTGGCTGCCATACACAAGCAACCGGCGCCTGACCTCAGCAGCTACCAGTGGGACGTGAATGTCATCCAGTCGGATGAAGCCAACGCCTTCTGCCTGCCGGGCGGCAAGATCGCCGTCTACACGGGCCTTATTCCCGTAGCCAAGACTGCCGATGCCATGGCCGTGGTCATGGGGCATGAAATCGCCCACGCGCTGCAGCGCCACGGCGCGCAACGCATGGCGCAGCAGAAGCTGGTGCAGATGGGACAGATGGCGGCGGGCGTGTCGGGCATCGATCCGCAGGTGATGTCGGCGATTGGTGCGGGCGTGCAATACGGCGTCGTCCTGCCCTACGGCCGCAAGCACGAAACCCAGGCCGACGAAGTAGGGCTGATGCTGGCGGCCGCGGCCTGCTTCAACCCGGAGGAGGCGATTCCGCTCTGGGAGCGCATGTCGCAACTCGGCGGTGGCGAACGACCGCCCGAATTCGCTTCCACCCATCCCGACCCGGCCAATCGCATCCAGCACCTGCAGTCGCTGATGCCGCAGGCCAAGCAGTTCTACCAGAAGTATTGCGCGCAGGGCGGCGCCTCCGGAGCGGCAGGAACGCCGTGATTGGTCCGAAGTATTTGTTGTTGGCCATGCTGCTGTTCGGTGGCCTGCACTTGTCGGCGCATGCGGAAGTTAGGGACCAGGCGCCGAATGGCTTCACGGTGGAGAACTCGCAATGGGTGCCCGTCGATTCCGGCACCGCCTGGAGAGCATTCGTCCACGATGTGGGCAAGTGGTGGCCCGCCGACCATAGCTGGTGGGGCGATGCCGCGAAGCTCTCGATTTCCGAAAAGGCCGGCGGCTGCTTCTGCGAAATCAACGGCGCGCAGCAGGCTTGGCACATGACCGTGACTTTCGTCGATCCGGGCAAGCTGATGCGTATGACCGGCGGTTTGGGTCCATTGCAGGGGATGGGCCTGAACGGCGCGCTGGAATGGAGGTTCGTGGAAGAAAAGGGCGGCACACGCATCACCCTGTGGTACCGCGCCGGTGGTTATACGCCCGACGATCTGGGCAAGTTCGTACCGGTGATCGACAAGGTGCAAGGATTGCAGTTGGGGGGCTTGGCGGATTATCTACGGAAGCAGCAGCCGAAACCCTAGTACGTAGGTCGGCCCCCGTATCAAGTACAGGGCAGGCTCTACGCGGCCGACGCACCTCAAACCGTGATCGTGCGTGCAGTCGGGGGCGTAGCCCCGACCTGCTAGAAACTCATGAACAATCCGCCGTTCACCGGCACGTTGGCGCCGGTGATGTAGCCGGCCGCATCGTCGGCCAGGAAGGCCACGGTGCGTGCGATATCCGCCGGCTGACCCATGTGTCCGGCGGGAATGCTCGCGGTGATCTTCGCCAGCACTTCAGCCGGCATTGCGCCGGTCATCGCGGTCTGGATATAGCCCGGCGAAATGCTGTTGACGGTGATGCCCTTGGTAGCCACTTCACGCGCGAGCGACATGGTGAAGCCGTGCAGGCCCGCCTTGGCCGCAGCGTAGTTGGTCTGGCCGAAGTTGCCGGTCTGCCCGCTGACCGAACTGATGTTGACCACGCGTCCGAAGCCGCGCGACTGCATGCCCGGTATCGCGTGGTTGCACAGGTTGAAGGCGCTGCCCAGGTTCACGTCCAGCACGGCATCCCACTGCGCGCGCTCCATCTTGCGCAGGGTGGAGTCGCGGGTGATACCGGCATTGTTGACCAGAATATCCAGCGAACCATGGCGGCTTTCGGTCTCGCGCACCAGGGCGCCGCAGCTGTCGTGGTCGGCGACATCGGCGGTGGCGAAGTGGATGTCCAGGCCGGCGACTTCAAGCCGGAAGGCGGCGATGCGCTCCTCGCGCGAATCCAGGTCCACCGCCACCACCGTGCGTCCGGCCAGCGCCAATGCCTTGCAGATTTCGGTTCCCAATCCACCGATCCCACCAGTGACCACGGCGACGCGCTTTTGCATGTTGTTTTTTCCAGTGTGTGGACATCAAAAAGCCCGCGCAGCGATGCGCGGGCTTCGGATTTCAGAACGAGGTATCAGCGGCTGCGTGAAGTTTTCGGCGTTTCGCGCTGCGGCGTTTCGGGCTTGACCGTCGGGCGGCTCAGGCCACCGCCGCTGAGGTTGCGCTGGAATTCCTGCCACAGTTCCATGTTGCGTTCGGTCAGCTGGTTCATCATCGTCCACGGCGTTTGGCCCAGCATTCCGCCCATCTGCTGACGGAATTGCTGCTGCTGTTCCATGAACAGGGTGATGCTGCGCTCCAGGTAGTTGCCCATGAAGCCCTGCATGGAATCGCCGTAGAAACGGATGATGTGGCTGAGCAACTGGGTGGACAGGATCGGCTCGCCGTCCTGTTCCTGCTCGGTGATGATCTGCAACAGCACAGTGCGGGTGAGGTCGTCGCCGGTCTTGGCGTCGCGAACCTCGAAATCCTCGCCATCGACGATCAGCTGGCGGACGTCTTCGATGGTGATGTAACTGGAAATTTCAGTGTCGTAGAGGCGACGGTTCGGATACTTCTTGATGATGCGCATCGCAGCCATGGAGCAATCACTCTAACCAATTGAGGTGCAGCATGACGCAGCGCAGCAGCGCTTGCAACTGCCGAAAGATGGGATATGCCTGTTCAGGAAAGCCGGAATGCTGCGCAGCATTTTTGATGGTTATTGGCCATGGGAAGTAACTCGAAAGCTGAGCTCCCCCATCCCGTCCTCCCAGCGCATACTGGATCCAGCTTGATTTTGGGCGAGGCGCTGGCCGGCCATTTGGAGCCAGAGCAAAATGGATCCCAGCTTGCGCTGGGATGACGGCACGGGCGATGAGACGGAATGCGAGCGGTAGGTAACTGGCTGGCAGATGGGACGAAGCTTGCGTAACTCACCCCAGTCTTCCCCAAGTGCATGCCTACCAACCCATGTACTGCCCGCCATTGGCTGAGAGATTGGCGCCGGTGATCCAACTGGCCTCGTCAGGGATGAAGAAAGACACCGCGTAGGCGATTTCTTCCGGTGTGCCCAAGCGGCCGGTGGGGATCTGCGCGACGATCTTGTTGCGGACTTCCTCGGGGACGGCCATGACCATGTCGGTGCCGATGTAGCCCGGCGACACCGTATTGACGGTGATGCCGAATTTGGCGTTTTCCTGGGCCAGGGAAATGGTGAAGCCGTGCATGCCGGCCTTGGCTGCGGCGTAGTTGGCCTGGCCGTACTGGCCCTTCTGGCCGTTGATGGAGCTGATCTGGATGACGCGGCCCCATTTGCGTTCGCGCATGCCTTCGATGACCGGGCGGGTCATATTGAACACCGAATTGAGATTGGTGTTGATGACTTCGTTCCAGTGCGCGGCGCTCATGCGATGGAAGGTGGTGTCGCGGGTGATGCCGGCATTGTTGACGAGGATATCGACCGGCCCGAGCTTGGCTTCCACTTCGCGCACCAGCGCTTCGGCTTCTTCGGGCGAAGCGACATCGCCCTGCACCGCGGTGAACTCGTAACCCTGCGCGCGCATCTCCTGCAGCCAGGCTTGGGTTTTTTCTTCGTTACGATAATTGGTGGCGACCTTGTGGCCCATGTCGGCCAGTTTCTTGCAGATGGCGGTACCGATACCGCCGGTGCCGCCGGTCACCAATGCAACGCGTGCTGTCATGTGGGGGGTCCTGTTTTCCGCCGGTCAGTGGCGGTCTGGAACGATTCTAGACAGCGTCGGTGTCAGTTCCGTTGTGCAGTGCAGCGAGTTCTATCGAACCGGTGCGTGGCAGGTACTCCGGGCGGAATCGGGCCCGCGCCTGGGCCAGGAAATCAGCGGCGTTGCTTTCCTCCGTATCCGGTATCGGAGCCTGCCCGAGCGCTCGCCACGCCAAACGCAGCGCCGGCACGGCGTGATCCGCGTCGATCGCAACAGCCGCCGAGGACTTGGAGAGCTTCACGCCCAGCGAATCGACGATCAGCGGCAGATGCAGATAGCGCGGCGTCGGCAGACCGAGGGCCTGCTGCAACAGGATCTGGCGCGGCGTCGAATCCAGCAGGTCGGCGCCGCGCACCACGTCGGTCATGCCTTGCGCTGCATCGTCCACCACCACGGCCAGTTGATAAGCCCACAGCCGATCGGCCCGCTTCAACACGAAGTCGCCCACGTCCCGCCAGACATTCTGGCTGATGCTGCCTTGCAGACCGTCCTGGAAGGAAACCTGGGTGTCTTCGGGTACGCGCAGACGTATCGCGGCGGCCGTGCGGCGCGTTTTGCCCAGGCAGCGATGATGGATGCCGTTGCGGGTGGCGAGCTCGGAACGGCTGCAGTGGCAGTGGAAAGCCTTGTCCTCTGCCAGCAGCCGATCCACCGCTGCCTGATACAGGTGGCCTCGGTGACTCTGCCATTCTACCGGTCGGTCGGCATGCAGGCCGAAGGCCGCCAACGTTGAGAGCTGATGTGCGGCGGCGCCCGCCACCTCGCGTGGCGGGTCCAGATCTTCCACGCGCACCCACCATTCTCCTTGGGCATGGCGCGCCAGCAACCAGCTGCCCAGCGCGCTGGTGAGCGACCCCAGGTGCAAGGGGCCGGTGGGCGAGGGCGCGAAACGTCCGCGATAGGCAGGCGCGCGTGGGGCGGGGGAGAAGGACATGGCGACAGTATCGGGAAAACTGAATCGCCGGTCAGCCTGGTGCTTGAATCGCAGATCGGTCAGCCGCAAATCCGGACTGTCCGCGGTCAATCGACCGCCATCTCAACGAGTCCACCGGAGTCCGTCGTGTTCAACCGTATCGCCCTGTTCCTTGCCACCAACCTTGCGGTCATGCTGCTGGCCGGCGTGGTGATGTCGTTGTTGGGCGTCCACCCGGGTCAGATGAGCGGATTGCTGGTGATGGCGGCCATTTTCGGCTTCGGTGGCTCCCTGATTTCGCTGATGCTGTCCAAGACCATGGCCAAGCGCGCCACAGGGGCTCAGGTGATCACCCAGCCGCGCAACGAAGCCGAGCAATGGCTGCTCTCCACGGTCCAGCGCCAGGCCCAGGCCGCCGGGATCGGTGTGCCGGAAGTAGCGGTCTACGATGCACCCGAGATCAATGCCTTCGCCACCGGCGCCAGCCGCAACAACGCGCTGGTCGCCGTTTCCACCGGGCTGTTGCGCAGCATGAGCCGCGACGAAGCCGAGGCGGTGCTGGGCCACGAGGTCAGCCACGTTGCCAACGGCGACATGGTCACGATGGCCTTGCTGCAGGGCGTGCTGAATACCTTCGTCATCGTGCTGGCGCGCGTGGTCGGCGGCATCATCGACAGCTATCTGTCGGGTAATCGCGAAAGCCGCGGGCCCGGTTTCGCTTATTTCATCATCGTCATGGTGCTGGAGATGGTGCTGGGCCTGTTCGCGACCATGATCGCCATGTGGTTCTCGCGCCGCCGCGAATTCCGCGCAGATGCGGGCGGTGCCTCACTGGCCGGACGCCACAAGATGATCGCCGCGCTGGAGAAGCTGCAGGCAGGACAGCGGCCCAGCACGCTGCCCGCGCAGGTGGAAGCGTTCGGCATCGCCGGCGGAATCGGGCATGGTCTGAAGAAGTTGTTTCTCAGCCACCCGCCCATGGAAGAGCGCATCGCCGCATTGCGCAAGCAGAGCGGAACCTTCGCCTGAACCATGGAGGTAATCAAAAAAAGCCCGCTGGAAAGCGGGCTTTTTTTTTCACGTTCCATGCAGCGCGCCCTGGCTTGGCGCGCTCCTACGAGAAATCGTAAGTCATCGCGGCCGTCGGCGGAGCCAGGAAGAAACCTTCCACGTAATCCACGCCCACACTGAAGAGGAAGCTCATGGTGGCCGCGTCCTGCACGAACTCGGCGATGGTCTGCATACCATCCGTGCGCGCACGCTCGGCGATTTCCCGGATCTTCTGCTGGTGTTCGGTCATCTTCGCCTGATCTTCGGTGAAGCTGCGATCGATCTTGAGGAAGGCTGGCTTGAAATGCGAGAGCAGCTGGAACGAATCCAGGCCTGAGCCGAATTTCTCCAGCCCAAGCTTGCAGCCTAGTTTCGCCGTGCCTGCCAGGAAGGTCTGGGCCTGCCGCAGGTTGGTGAAGACTTTTGCTTCCTGCACCTCCAGCCATAGGCGGTCTCCGGGTACACCATTGGCCGCCAGTTCCTGTTCGATCAGCGTCAGCAGACGGTCGTCGGCGAACGAGAACGGACTGACCTTCACCAGCATGCGCGGGTCGTGTCCGGCGCGCAGGCGTTCGCCCAGAATCTGGATCGCGCGTTTGGCCACCCAGCGGTCCAGCGCATCCAGCATGCCGTTGTCCTCGGCAATACCAAGAAAGGCTTGCGGCGGCACCAGTTCATCGTTGTTTTCCAGGCGCAGGAAGCATTCGTAGAACTCGCCGGGTTCGCCCTGCAGGCTGACCACCGGCTGGTAGTGCAGGGCGAAGCCGTCGTTCTCCAGCGCCTCGCGCATCAGGTTGACCCAGTTCTGCATGCGCTCCTCTTCGGCGCGATCCACCGCGCCGGGGTCGAAGATCTCGCTGCGGTTGCCGCCCAGCGCGTTGGCTGCCTGCAGGCTGTCGTTGGCGCGGGTCAGTACCTGGCCGACGGTGGCGATCTTTTCGCCGATCTGCACGCCGCCGATGCTGACGCTGATCACGGCGGAGCGGTCGCCAACGCTGGTCGGATCAGCGGTATAGACACCCAGCAGGCGTTCGCTGAGTTCGGCCGTGCGCGCGTGGCTGCCCTTGAGCAGGATGGCGAAGGTGCGTTCGCCGAAGCGGGCGGCCGTGGCGTCGGCATCCAGCGCCTGGGACAGGCGCGAGGCGAGAGCGGCGATCAGGTTGTCCGCCGAATCCAGGCCGAAGTCCTGCAGCAGGCGCTTGTAGTGGTCCGGTTCGACCAGCAGCAGGGCGTATTCGTCCTCGCCACGGGCGACCTTGCTGACGGCGTCTTCGAGCGCGTGCAGGAAGGTGGAACGGTTGAGCAGGCCGGTGACGATGTCGCGCTGGCGCAGGTCCTCGACCTCGCGGGCCAGTTCGGGGTCCTGTTCGAATTCGCGGCGCCGGAACACCACCTGCACGCAGGATTCGCCCTCGTAGGTGGCGGTGGCGAATTCCAGGGTCGCGGGGAAGCTCTGGCCATCGACCGAACGCGCTTCCAGTTCGAAGCGCGGCGGCGCTTCGCCCTTGCCCAGTTGCTTGAGCAGCAGCTTGAAGTCGGCCACGTACTGCGGCGCGACCAGATCCAGCAGCGACAGGCCTTCGACATCCTCGAACGATTCAAACCCGAACATCTCCAGGTAGGCTTCGTTGGCGCGGATGTGCATGCCTTCGTGGATATAGGCGATGGGGTCGCGCGAGGAGGAGATCAGCGCATCGCATCGGCGTTCGGTTTCACGCAGCTGGGCCTGCAGCAGGCGCAGCGCACGGCGGGCTTCCAGGTCGGCCCATTCGGATTGCAGGACCTTCAGCAGGTGTTCGTTGCGACCGCGCAGGGCCACGGCGCGCGCGCCGAGCGCGAGGTTGCCGACCAGTTCGGCTTCGTCGATGGCATCGGCCAGGGCAACAATCGGGATGTCCTTGCCACTGGCGGCCACCTGCGCCAGCACTGTTTCCAGCGAGATGGCTTGCGAGGACTTCGCCGCCAGCACCAGGTCGATGGGTTGCGATCCCAGGGTGGCGGTCAGTTCGGCCACGTTGAGCGGGCGATGCGGGCGGATGGCGATGCCACCGTTGCGGAAAGCGCTGACGACCGCTTCGGCGTCTTCGGCGCTGTCGTCGACGATCATCAATCGGATGGTGGTGTCTTTACCGAGCTGCATGCAGTACATCCGCCGGGGGAGCGGATTTAATACACGATGGCCGCACAAGCGTCCATCGCCGATGTCGCAGAAGCGGGCAGCGGGCCGTCTTCGGCGCTACAGCGGGCGCTTGCCGCTGTCGCCCGCGACTTCGCGCACCAGGCGGGGAACCAGATAGCCCGAGAGCCGCGCGGCCAGCGCGGCGTGCAGGGCGCGCGCTTCGGCGTCCGGCACCTCGAAATGGGCGGCGCCCTGAATGCGGTCCAGCTGGTGCAGATAGTAGGGCAGGATCCCCGCGGCGAAACCGCGTTCGCTGAGTTCGGCCAAGGCCTCGACGCTGTCGTTGACCCCGCGCAGCAGCACGGCCTGGTTGAGCAGTTGCGCGCCGGTCCCGCGAAGGCGGCTCATCGCGGCGTCGACCGAGGCATCGAATTCATTGGAATGGTTGGCATGCAGCACGACCACGACCGGCCAGGGCAGGGCCGCCATCCAGGCAAGCAGCGGCGCGTCCACCCGTTCGGGCAGTACCACCGGCAGACGGGTGTGGATGCGCAGGCGCTTGAGATGGTCGATGCGGGCCAGCGACTCGGTCAGTTCGGCCAGTTTGGGCGTGGCCAGTGACAGTGGGTCGCCACCGGACAGGATGACTTCCTCGATGCCTGGGTCGGCGCCGATAGCGTCCACCGCCTCGCGCCAGCCGTCGCGTGCGGCGGTTTCCTCGGCGTACGGGTAGTGCCGGCGGAAGCAATACCGGCAGTGGATGGCACAGCTGCCGGTGGCGACCAGCAGGGCGCGACCGCGGTATTTCTGCAACAGGCCTGTGGCCGCGCGTGCGGCGGCATCGCCTACGGCATCCAGCGAAAAGCCTTCGGCCAGCTGCATTTCCTCATTGAAAGGCAGCACCTGGCGCAGCAAGGGGTCGGCGCTGTCCCCATGCCGCATGCGGGCCACGAAACCGCGTGGGACCCGCAGCGGAAACTGCATCGCAGCCTGCGCGGAAACGCGATCGGCCAGCGATTCCAGGCCCAGCAGGGACAGCAATTCCTGCGGCGTGCGCACTGCCTCGCGCCACAGCCGCTGCCATTGGGCAGGCGGCGCAGGGGGTTCGTGGGCGGGTACGACGTGTAAGGGAACGGTGGCTGCAGGTATCATGGTCGGTCTGAAAACGAGCGCCTGCCGGTCCCGGCGGGCTTCCCATTCTATCCGGCCGGCCGCAACCACGCGGCGGGCTTGCCTCATCTCCAGGAGTTTCCCCATGGCCAGCTATGGCATGAACGACGTCAAGACCGGACAGAAGATCCTGGTCAACAACGAGCCCTGCGTCATCACCGAAACCGAGTACGTGAAGCCCGGCAAGGGCCAGGCGTTCACCCGCATCAAGTACCGTTTCATCAAGTCGGGCCGGGTAGTCGAAATGACCATGAAGGCGACCGACGACGTGGAAGCCGCCGATGTGGTCGACACCGACATGCAGTTCCTCTACGCCGATGGCGAGTACTGGCACTTCATGCAGCCGGAAACCTTCGAGCAGGTCCAGGCCGACAAGACCGGCGTGGGCGACGCGGCCAAGTACCTGAAAGGCGAAGAGCAGTGCGTGGTGACCTTGTGGAACGGCGTGCCGATCCAGGTGACCCCGCCCAACTTCGTCGAACTGAAGATCGTCGAGACCGATCCCGGCGTGCGCGGCGACACTTCCGGCGGCGGCGGCAAGCCGGCCACGCTGGAAACCGGTGCTGTCGTCCGCGTCCCGCTGTTCGTCAACCAGGACGAGATCATCAAGGTCAACACCCGCACGGGCGAGTACGAGTCGCGGGTTAAATGACGATCGGGCCCGTGCGCAACGCGCACGGCTTTGCCAGAGCGTCATCCCCGCTCAGGCGGGGATCCAACGCCTTGGCTCTTAACGTCTGCGCCCGGAGCCAAGAAGCATGACTGATATCACCCAGCGCGAAGCCTGCGACCTTCTCATCGAAGCCGGCCACGTCGTGCCGGTGGAACCGCATGGCGTCGTTCTGGAAGACCATGCGGTGGCAGTGCAGGACGGCCGGATCGTCGCGATCCTGCCGACTGCACAGGCGCGACTGCGCTTCGACGCAGCCGAGGTCGTATCGCGGCCCGAAGCTGCCTTGATCCCCGGCCTGGTCAACGCCCATACCCACAATCCCATGACCTTGTTGCGTGGGATCGCCGACGACCTGCCGCTGAAGGTCTGGCTGCAGGAACACATCTGGCCCATCGAGGGTGCGGTGATCGGGCCGGAATTCGTCGCCGATGGCATCACCTTGGCCATCGCCGAGATGCTGCGCGGCGGCACCACCTGCTGCAACGAGAACTACTTTTTCCCTGACGTGCAGGCGGCCACCTACAAGCGCCATGGCTTCCGCGCGCGGGTCGGTCTGCCGGTGATCGATTTCCCCACCGCTTGGGCCAAATCCGACGACGAATACTTCGACCGTGCGGGCGAAGTGCACGACCAGTGGCGCGATGATCCACTGATTGCGACGGCCTTCGCCCCGCATGCGCCGTATACGGTCTCGGACGAAAACTTCTCCCGGATCCGCATGCTGGCCGACCAGTTGGACGTGCCGGTGCACCTGCACCTGCACGAGACGGCGCAGGAAGTGGAGCAGTCGCAGCAGAAGCACGGCCAACGGCCAATCGCCCGGATGGATCGGCTGGGCCTGATCAACGACCGCCTAATCGCGGTGCACATGACCCAGCTGACGGAAGCGGAAATCCATCTCTGCGCCGAGCGCGGCGTCTCGGTGGTGCATTGCCCGGAATCGAATCTCAAGCTGGCGTCGGGTTTCTGCCCGGCCTGTGCGCTGCAGAAAGCGGGCGTCAATCTGGCCATCGGCACCGATGGCGTGGCCAGCAACAACGATCTGGACATGTTCGGCGAAACGCGCACCGCCGCGCTCCTGGCCAAGGCTGTGGCCAATGACGCGGCCGGCTTCGATGCCTTCAGCGCCCTGCGCGCGGCAACGCTGGGTGGGGCCAAGGCCATGGGCTTCGACCATCTGGTGGGCTCGATAGAGCCGGGCAAGCAGGCCGACCTGGTCTGCGTCGACCTGTCCACACTGGAAACGCAGCCGCTGCACCATGTGGTTTCGCAGTTGATCTACGCGACCGGCCGCCAGCAGGTCAGCGATGTGTGGATTGCCGGCAAGCAGAAACTGAGCCGACGTGAACTGATCGGCATGGATGTTCCGGCGATCCTCGCCAACGCCAGGCAATGGCAGCAGCGCATCGCGCAGATCGCGCGCTGAACCGCTCAGGAGTAACCCATGAATACCGCCCACGCCAAGACGCAGGACAATTTCGACCAGGCCGAACTGGACAAATTCGGCGCACTGGCCAATCGCTGGTGGGACCCGCAGGGCCCGCAGAAAGCATTGCACGCGCTCAATCCGGTGCGTCTTGAATACGTTCGCCAGCGCATGCCATTGCGCGATGCGGCTGTGCTGGACGTGGGTTGCGGCGCGGGTCTGCTCAGCGAAGCGCTGGCTGGCGAAGGGGCCAAGGTCACTGCGACCGACCTCGCGCCGGAACTGATCAAGGTGGCCAAGCTGCACCGTCTGGAATCGAAGGTGGAAGTCGAGTACCTGTTGCAATCGGTGGAATCGCTGGCGGAACAGCGGGCCGGTAGTTTCGATGCAATCACCTGCATGGAAATGCTGGAGCACGTACCCGATCCATCCGCGATCATCGCGGCCTGCGCGACCTTGCTGAAGCCGGGCGGCAAGTTGTTCCTGTCTACGCTCAACCGTACGCCGGCCGCGTTCGCGCTCGCCATTGTCGGTGCCGAATATGTGGCGCGGCTGCTGCCCAAAGGCACGCACCACTATCAGGATTTCATCAAACCAGCCGAACTGGCCGGCTGGCTGCGCAACGCCGGACTGCAGCTGGACGATGTCAGCGGGCTGGCCTACGAGCCCTGGCGCAATGCGGCGCGGCTCACCACGCGCACCGAGGTCAACTACCTGGCCAGCGCAACCAAACCCGCATGACCCAAACCGGCATGAAGCAGGCCCGCTTTCCGCGCGCGGCGCTGTTCGACCTGGACGGCACGCTGCTGGACAGTGCGCCGGACATGCTGGCCACGGCCAATCGCCTGCGCGAAATGCGCCAGATGGCGCCCATGATGCTGGCGCAGATCCGTCCGCACGTGTCGAAAGGTTCGCGCGCCATGTTGGCTGCGGCTTTTCCCGCGCTGGACACGGAATCGCGCGAAGCCATGGTTCCTGAATTCCTGGAAACCTATCTGCAGGAACTGGGCAGGCACAGCAGGCTGTTCGACGATATCGAACCGATGCTGTCCGCGCTGGAGGCCGCGGGCACCGCCTGGGGCATCGTCACCAACAAGCCCGAGTACCTGGCGCGCGAAATTCTGCCGCAGCTGGGATGGGAATCGCGCTGCGCGGTGCTGATCGGCGGAGATACGCTGGCCGAGAAGAAGCCGCATCCGCTGCCGTTACAGGTGGCTGCCGAGCGGATGCGCATCGACATCGCCGATTGCGTCTACGTTGGCGACGACGAGCGCGATATCCAGGCCGCGCGCGCTGCAGGCATGCCTTCCATCGCCGTGTTGTGGGGCTATCGCCAGGATCAGGAAGATCCGGCGCAGTGGGGTGCGGACATGACGCTGCATTCGCCCTCCGATCTGCTGCATACCCACAACTGGCCACAAGTTCCGTAGGAGCGGGCCTTGTCCGCGATGCTCTTGGCAACCAACGCAAAGCATCGTGGGCAAGGCCCGCTCCTACAGGATAGAAAGGCAATCGAACCCACCCGCTCATGACTGACTCCACCGCACTCGACAGCTTCCTCGACAAATGGCGCACGCGTTGGCCGGAATGGCGCGTGGTCGAAGTCTTCGTGCCTGCTTCGCAGCGCCCGCTGGCGGTCGCCTGGTTCGCGCTGCTGCAGGAATTCACCGATGCCATGAACATCGCCGGCGATCCCTTGCCGGCGGACGCCAAGCTGGCATGGTGGGGCGAGGAACTGCGCGATTGGAACCGGCAACGTTCGCGTCATCCGTTGGGCCGGGTACTGGAACCGCATCGCGCACCCTGGTTCGAACTGGCCGAAGCCTTGCCGACACTGATCCAGCTTCGCAACCGGCCGCAGGATGAGGACAGCGCCTTCGATGCCGCCATGCCGCTGGCCAGTGCGATTGCCGGGGTGGAGCGCACGCTTTTCCCCGCCCAGCAGGATCAGGGCGACTGGGCGCCGGTCATCGCCGCCCAATTGCTGGCGACGCGTCTGGAAGGTGCCGGTGTTGCGGCTCTGCCCGCGCCCCTGGCGAATGATGGGGTGGCTTCGCAATCCGAATGGGCGCAACGCCTGCTGCGACGTTGGCCTTCGCGTGCCACGGGTCCGCTTCCCCGGAGACTGGCCGGAGCGCTAGCCCGGTCCCAGCTGCAAAGGTTCAGGCCGGGCGGCGAGACGGTCGCCACCTTGTCGCCGCCGCGCGCCCTGTGGCTTGGATGGCGTGCCGCAAGGCGTTCCTGACGTAACGATCCGTTGCAGGAGCGCCGGGAGGCGAGCCGGTACAATTCACTCCTGTTCCGTTCCCCTACGGCTTTCCAGATGTCCGTTCCAACCCCCCTCGCTCCCAAGGCCGATCTTCCCGATGTCGCAGGCCATGCCGTGCCGCTGGCGCGCGCGCTGGACTGGGTGGGCATGGAAGGCATCGCGTTGCCGGTGCGGGTATCCGATGGCGCAGGCGGTCAACTGCAGGTGCCGGCGACCATCGATCTATCGGTGAACCTGGCCGATCCGCAGGCGCGCGGTATCCACATGTCGCGGCTCTATCTGAAGTTGCAGGAAGGATTAGCGCAGGAAGCGATCACCCCAGCCGGTCTGCGTCACTTGCTGCAGGAAAGCATCGCTTCGCAATCCGGCCTGGCCTCGCAGGCGCGACTGATCGTCCGCTACGAGGCATTGCTGCTGAGGCCCGCGCTGGAAAGCGACAACAGCGGCTGGAAGCGCTATCCGGTCGAGATCGAGGCCACCCTGGCCGATGGTCATCTGCAGCTGGCGCTGGCGTTTTCCCTGGAATACTCCAGCACTTGCCCCGCCTCTGCGGCTCTGTCGCGCCAGGCCAACGCGGAACGCTTCACCGAGGATTTCGCCGCATCGAGCGCATTGTCGGCGGGTGCCGTGCACGAGTGGCTGCGCTCCGAACGCGGCATGGCCGCCACGCCGCATGCGCAGCGCAGTCGCGCACAGATACGTGTGCAGTTGCGCACCCAGTTCGATGAGGTGCCCTTGGTGCCCTTGATCGATGCACTGGAAAAAGTCCTGGCCACGCCGGTGCAGACCGCGGTCAAGCGCGTGGACGAACAAGCCTTCGCCCGCCTTAACGCCGAGAACCTGATGTTTTGCGAGGATGCTGCGCGACGCGTCGCGTCGGTGATGTCCGCTGATACGAGAGTGGAGAGCTACCAAGCCACCGTTTCCCACTACGAAAGCCTGCATCCGCACGATGCGGTCGCCAAGGTCAGCGGTACCAATCCCTAGTAGGTCGGGGTTACACCCCCGACGCCCTCATCGCGAGTTGCACCACGCCAGTCGGGCGCGTATGTCCGACCTTCGCTCCAGCACAATGGCGGATTGATGCGCGCGTCGATCCGCGTTCACCAAATCCTGATGCATCGTTGATGACGAAAGCACCACAGCGCGCTGACAGTCGTAGGTCGGGGTTACGTCCCCGACGCCCTTCCCACGAGTTCTGCCGCACCAGTCGGGCACGTAGGCCCGACCTACGGCTCCAGCATTGATTAAGGGGGTCGGTGCGCGCCATGGCAATGACAGGCTGAGGTTTCTATTGCCCGCGTTCCAGCACCAACAAGGGATCGATGCGCACATCGAACCGCGCCACAGCAATAATTGATGACCCGAAAGATGTAACGCGCCGCAGCGCGCCCGGGCAATGACGGGTTGGCTTTGTTATTGCCCACGTTCCAGCACCAGTAGCGGATCGATGCGCACATCAAACCAACTCATCCCCCAATGCAGATGCGGCCCTGTCGCGCGACCCGTAGCCCCGACTGCAGCAATCACTTGTCCGTGTTCCACACGGTCACCGACTTTCACGTCGATCCGCGACAAGTGCAGGAAATTGGAGCTGACCCCAAACCCGTGATCCAGCAGCAGCGTGCCACCGGTCAGATACAGATCCGGTTCGGCGAAGGTGACGATACCGGCCGCCGGCGCCTTCACCGGCGTTCCCGCTGGCACCGCGATGTCCATGCCCGAATGGCCTGCGCCCGGTTGCCCGTTGTACACGCGCCCGTTGCCGAAGCGGCCGCTGATCCGGCCCTGCACCGGCCACACGAACGGCTTGGCGAAGTCGATACGGTCGTCGTTGCGGTCACGCGCGGCAGTGACCAGCGCCTGTTCGCGTTTGATGCGTTCGGCGATGGCCGGCGGCGGATTGACGGTTTTCGGCGGCACGCCATTGACGTGTTCAACCGGCCAGTCGCGTGGCGTGACTGCAATCTGCACGTTCCCGCTGCGTCCATCGGGTGTAGATACCGCGACGCGCAAAGGGCCTTGCTCGTCGCGACCCACGCCGAATACCACTGTGCCGTATCCGCTGACCCTTAACTCGCGACCGGCGTAGCTGGCCTTGCTGCCCGGCGGAATCCTGCCGAACACCAGCGATCCCTGCGGAGTGCTGGCGGGAAATACGACCGTGGCGGGAAGTTCCTGCGCCGCCGCGCCAGCAAGCAATGCCAGCCACAACAGCACCACTGCAAAAAACCTCAACGATCGAATTCCAGTCGTTTGCCGTTGGGCGTGCCGACCAGTTGCTCGCCATTCCAGACCATGCGCCCATTGACCCAGGTGCCGCCGACGCGCGACTGGAAAGTGGTGCCTTCGAAAGGCGACCAGCCGCACTTGGAAAGCACATCCTCGCGCTTCACCGTGAAAGGTTCGTTCTCCACCAGCACCAGGTCGGCCCAGTAGCCTTCGCGCAGGTAGCCGCGCTCCTTCACGTCGAACAGCTGCGCGGGCGCATGCGCGAACTTGTTCACGATCTGGGCCACGGTGGATTTCTTTTCGTGCACCAGTTCCAGCGCAGCCACCAGTGCGTACTGCACCAGCGGCAGTCCCGAGGGTGCCTGCGAATAGGGCCTGGATTTTTCTTCCAGCGTATGCGGTGCGTGATCGGTGGCCAGCACGTCGATCACATTGTCGGCCAGTGCGCGGATCAGGGCCTCGCGATCGGCGGGGTCCTTGATGGCCGGGTTGCACTTGATCAGGTTGCCCAGCCGCGCGTAGTCGCTGCGGTCGAAGCGCAGGAAATGGATGCAGGTCTCGGCGGTGATGCGTTTACGCGCGCCATCTGAGTGGATCAGCGGGCCGGGCGTGAACAGCGCCAGTTCGTCGGCGGTGGAGATATGCAGTACATGCAGGCGCGTGCCGTGCTTGCGCGCCAGCGATATCGCCAGACGTGTGGATTTGATGCAGGCCTCGCGCGAACGGATGTCGGGGTGGCATTCCACCGGAATGTCTTCGCCGTAGCGCACCTTGAAGCGCGCCAGGTTGGCGTCGATGGTCGGCGTGTCTTCGCAGTGGGTGATGATGGGCGTTGGCGCTTCGCGGAAGATCGCATCCAGCGTCTCCGGGTTGTCCACCAGCATGTTGCCGGTGGAGGCGCCCATGAACACCTTGATGCCCGGCGCGGTTTTCGGGTCCAGCGTGCGCACGTCCTGCAGGTTGTCGTTGCTTGCGCCCAGGTAGAAACCGAAATTGCTCCAGGCCCGTCCTGCGGCAGCGTCGTACTTGGCTTGCAGCGCCGCTGCATTCAACGTGGGCGGTGTGGTGTTGGGCATGTCCATGAAGGTGGTCAGGCCACCCGCGGCTGCCGCCGCCGACTCGGTGGCGATATCGCCCTTGTGGGTCAGCCCCGGTTCGCGGAAGTGCACCTGGTCGTCGATCATGCCTGGCAGCAACCAGCGGCCGCCTGCCTCGATCACCTTGTCGCCTGGCTGGGCGGTGAGCTGTCCGCCGACGTGGGTGATGCGGCCGTCGGCGAAACGCAGGTCGCCGTCGAATTCGCGGCCTTCGTTGACCAGACGGGCGTTGACGATGAGGGTGCCGGGCATCAGTGGGTTCCTGTGGGCGGAGCAGGGGGAAAGGGTTTGTCGAGGATGGGCTTTTCGGGGACAGACTTTTCGGTACCAGGCTTTTCAGGAACAGGATCGTGTCCGCCGGGGTGAAACGGATGACAGCGGCCGACACGACGCGCCGCCAGCCAGGAACCGCGAAGCGGGCCGAAACGCGCGATTGCCTGCATCGCGTACTCCGAACAGCTGGGAGCAAAGCGGCAGCGCGGTCCTAGCAGGGGGCTGATGAAACGCTTGTAAAGTTGCAACAGAATGATGAGGAAGCGACCGACCATGGCACGATCATATGCGACTTGGCCTAATTCGTGGTTGCCGCACCCGTCCGGGTAGGCTATAAAGACGCCCCCTTCCCGGACCCGGGAAGTTGAAGGAAACGCTTTTCGTGGCTGCGAAGAAACCTGCGAAGAAAGCCGTCAAGCCGGCCAAGAAACCCGCCAAGCCTGTCGCCAAGGCAGCGCCCGCCAAGAAGCAGGCGGTCAAGCCTGTGGCGAAGAAAGCAGCGGTCAAACCAGCAGCCAAGAAGCCGGCCCCGACCAAGGCCGTTGCCAAGAAACCGGCACCGAAACCCGCACCCAAGCCTGCCGCCAAGAAGGCAGCGGCCAAGCCTGCGCCCGTCGCCAAGAAGTCGGCACCGGTCAGCAAGAAGCCCGCGCCCAAGCCCGCAGCCAAGGCTGCTGCGAAGCCTGTACCCGCGAAACCCATCGCCGCCAAACCCGTCCCGAAATCCGAACCGAAGCCCGCTGCGAAGCCGGCTGCGGCCAAAGCGACTCCTGCCAAGACCGCCCCCCCGGCCGCTGGCCCTGCCGAAGCGCCTGCTCCCAAGGCTGCTGCAACCCCGGCGCCGGCGCCAGCCGTCAAACCGACTCCCACTAAATCCGTGCCTTCCCCCAAAAATTCCAAAACCAAATCCGCAGCCGCTCCGCCGGCCCCCGTTGCCAAGGCGCCCACCCCACGTCCCGTGGGCAAGGTGGCTGTCGCCGTGGTGTCCAAGCCCTCGTCAACGCCAGCACCGCGTGGCAAGGTCAAAGTAGTCCCCTACAAGACCGATGAAGCCGGCCGTCCCATCATCCCCGCAGGCTACAAACCGGCGGCCGATGAGGAGTACATGAGCACCTTGCAGCTGGAATACTTCCGCCAGCGCCTGCTCACCTGGCGCGCCGATCTGGTCGAGGAATCCAAGCAGACCATCGAAAACCTCAAGGACGAAGTGCGTGACGTTGGCGACGAAGCCGAGCGCGCCACCCGCGAAACCGAGAACTCGCTGGAACTGCGCACCCGCGACCGCTACCGCAAGCTGATCGGCAAGATCGACAGCACGCTCAAGCGCCTGGACGCCGGCGACTACGGCTACTGCGCCGACACAGGCGAAGAAATCGGACTCGAGCGCCTGGAGGCGCGCCTGACCGCCGAGCGCACCATCGACGCGCAGGAGCGCTGGGAACACCTGCAGAAGCAGCAGGGCGACTGATTCGAGTCGCTTCCCATGCAATAGAAAACCCCCGCTTCGCGCGGGGTTTTTTGTGGGCAGATTCAACCGAAATCCGCAGTTACTGCAGATCCTTCAAGTAGCGTAGGTCGGGGCTACGTGCCCGACGGATTGCCGGCGTCGGGGACGTAGCCCCGACCTACGCGGCTGTCGAGTCCCCCTCTCCGCTCGCGGGGAGAAGGACGCGTTAGGGGCGGCAACCAACACTGGACAGACTCGGATTGCTTTATTTTTTGGCGAGCGGATTTCAACCGGCATCCGCAACTACTGCAGATCCTTCAAGTCCAGCCGTCGCAGCGCCGGCGCCTTCCAGGCCGTTACGCCGACCACCGCCAGAATGGCGAACCCACCGACGATCACCGCCGGCACCAGCCCCAGCCAGCGCGCCATGGTGCCCGCGTAGAACGCGCCCAGTTCGTTGGAGGAGCTGATGAAGATGCCGTTGATGGACGACACCCGTCCGCGCATCTCGTCGGGCGTAGCCAGTTGCAGGATGGTCGAGCGCACCACCACCGACACCCCGTCGCACATGCCATAGACCAGCAGAATCGCGGCCGACAGCCAGAAACTGCGTGAAAGCCCGAACGCGATCACGCACAACCCGAACCCGGCCACAGCCAGCAACAACACCCGGCCTGCATGCTGCTGCAGCGGCCGGCGCGCCAGCCACACCCCCACGCCTATCGAGCCCAGCGCCGGTGCCGCACGCAGGATGCCCAGTCCTTCCGGACCGTAATGCAGGATGTCGTGGATGAAGGCGGGCAGCATCGCCACCACGCCGCCCAGCAATACCGAGAACATATCCAGCGCCATCGCGCCCAGCATGTACTGGTTGCCCAGCACGAAACGCGCGCCTTCGGCGATGCTGGCAAAGATCGGTGGCCGACTCGCAGGGCGGGGAGGTTCGCCCATGCCCAGCCAGGCCAGTACCGCCAGCGCCAGTAGGGCGAAACCTGCCGCCGTGCCGTAAGAAAGCGCCTTGCCGCCCCAGCCCACCATGACACCGCCCAGCGCCGGGCCGGTTACCAATGCCGCTTGGAAGATCACGCTGCCCAAGCCGGCACCGCGCACGAAATCCTCGCGCGGCAGCGCCCTGGCGAACAGCGCGTTGTAGATTGGGCTGAGAAACGAGCGCGCTGCGCCGGTCAGCGCGATGGCGGCATAGATGGGCCAAGTGCCGTTGAAAGGCAGCCAGCCCGACGTCACGCCCACCAGGATCAGCGCCGTCGTCGCCAGCGACGCGCAGGCGGCCATGCCCAGCTTGCGACGCGGCAACAGATCCACCAGATAGCCCGCGAACGGAGCCACGCAGAAGAACGGCAGCACTTCGGCCAGGCCGACCAGGCCCAGGGAGAAGGGATCGCCGGTCAGTTCGTAGATATGCCAGCCCACGGTAACCGCCACGATCTGGTACGAGAGCAGCGCGCAGATGCGATAGGCCAGTACTGCGGCGAAATCGCGATTGCGCAGCAGCGACAGCGCCGATGTCGGTATGGCGGGACTCACGCGGCAGTGATTGCTGCGGTTTCCCGAATAAAGGAGAGCAGGGCGGCCAGCCCGTTGCTGCGCGTCGGGGACAGATGCTTGGCCAGGCCGATATCGGCGATGTAGTCCGGTGCGGTCGCCAGAATCTCCGCTGCCGAGCGTCCGGAGTACACGCGCAGGGCCAGATAGATCAGGCCGGAGACGATGGCCGAATCGCTTACCGCATCGAAGTCCAGGCGCTCGGCATTACCGTGCGGCACGATCCACACCATCGACTGGCAGCCCAGCAGGCGATGTTCCTCGGTCTTCCACTCTTCAGGGAAAGCCGGCAGCTTGCGCCCCAGGTCGATCAGGTACTGATAGCGCTCGGACCAGTCGCTGAAGAAACCGAATTCTTCCTTGATGGAGAGTTGGGCTTCGGAGGGGGTGGGTTCGAGAGGGAAGATTGAGTCGGTCATCAGCGCTTGAGTATTTCGGAAATCTTGAGCCCCTCTCCAGCGGGAGAGGGGTTGGGGTGAGGGTACGGCGGAGCATGTGTAGTACGGGCATCATGGACTCCGCCGCACCCTCATCCGCCCTGCGGGCACCTTCTCCCGAGGGGAGAAGGAAAGCTCAAGCCCGTTTCCAGCGTACGCCCTGCGCGGTGTCTTCCAGCATTACGCCTTCGCTGGCCAGCTGGTCGCGGATCGCGTCGGAACGGGCGAAGTCGCGGTTCTTCTTCGCTTCGTTGCGTTCGTCGATCAAACCCTGGATACGGGCATCGTCATCAACGGACGCGCCACGACCGAACCAGTCGCCAGCTTCCTGTTGCAGCAGTCCCAGCACCTTGCCCGCGCCCAGCAGTTCCGCTTTCAGCCGGATCTTGTCGCCGTCGCTGCCCGCCTTGCGCGCCTCGCCAGCGATGCGGGCCACTTCAGCCAGCGCCAGCGGCGTATTCAGATCGTCGTCCAGCGCCGCTTCGACGGAATCTGGAACAAGTGCCTCGGCCTCAAAGTCAGCCAGGTCGCGCAAGGTCCCATACAGCCGGTCCAGCGTCCGCACCGATTGCTCGATCAACGCATCCGACCACTCCAGTGGCTGCCGGTAATGCGCAGAAAGCAGCGCATAGCGCAACGCCTCGGGCGGATGCTTTTTCAGCAGTTCGTGCACGCGTTCCACGTTGCCCACCGATTTGGACATCTTGGCGCCGCCGAAATTCAGCATGCCGTTGTGCAGCCAGAAGCGGGAGAAGATCTTGCCACCATGCGCGCATTCGCTCTGGGCGATCTCGTTCTCGTGGTGCGGGAACTGCAGGTCCACGCCGCCTGCGTGGATGTCGATGGTTTCGCCGAAGATGGCGCTGATCATCGCCGAGCATTCGATATGCCAGCCGGGCCGTCCGCGGCCCCAAGGCGAGTCCCAGCCGGGAAGATCATCGGTGGACGGCTTCCACAGCACGAAGTCGCCGGCGTCGCGCTTGTACGGCGCCACTTCCACGCGCGCGCCTGCCAGCATCTCTTCAGGATCGCGGCGCGAGAGCTTGCCGTAGCCGGCGAAGGTGGACACCGCGAACAGCACATGGCCCTCGGCGGCATAACCATGGCCGCGTTCGATCAGGCGCTCGATCATGGCGATGATGTGGGCCACATGCGCGGTTGCCTCGGGCTGCATATCCTGCGGTTCCACGCCCAGGCCGGCCATGTCCTCCAGGTAGGCGGCCGTGTACCGGTCGGTGATGGAGGAGATCGGCACGCCCAGATCGCGGGCTGCGGCGTTGATCTTGTCGTCGATGTCGGTGATGTTGCGGGCGTAGCGCAGTGCGCCGAAACGCCGCCGCAACAGGGCAGCCAGCACGTCGAACACCACCGGGCCGCGGGCATTGCCGATGTGTACATAGTTGTAGACGGTCGGCCCGCACAGGTACATGGTGGGGCAGGTGGGGTCCATGGGCACGAAGGTTTCGACCTGTCGCGTCAGGTTGTTGTGCAGTCGCAGGGTCATCGTGTCAGCGCATGTGGGGCAGCACGGCGATTCTACCGGCCCGCTCCCGGCTTCGACAGCGACAGCATCGATTCAGCCCCTCTCAAGGCGCACTGCCTACACTGGGGGTCGGGATTCCAACCAAGCGGCCTCATGCATCTGTATTGCACCACCTTGCTCGGACTCTGCCTTTCCGTCTGCGCCATGCATGCCGCCAGGGCGCAGGAGTCGACAGCAAACACGGTGGTCCCGGTGGAGAACGTCCGCCTCGACTACGCCCAGGTATTGGCCGTGGAGCCGGTCTATCAGACACTGAGGGCCTCGCGCACCGAGATGAAGTGCGAGGAAATTCCCGCACCCAAGCCCGCACCGCCGCTGGAAGAGGAAGGGCGCTGGACCCGGATCATGGATTCGGTGAAAGGCGTATTCACCCGTGATCCCGAACCCCAGCCCGAGAAGCGTCCGGTCGCGACGGCCAAGCCCAGTTGCCGCATGGTGCCGGTGGAGCGGGAGTTCAGGCGTCCCATCGCCTACGACGTCGACTACGTCTACAAGGGTTACAAATACCGCTCACGGCTGGCGGAAGACCCCGGCAATCGCCTTCGGATACGGGTGTCGGTAATGCCTTACGTGCCCGGCCAGACAATCGCCGCGCCCTGAGCTTGCGTCCGCGGCCGCCCGCATGCGACGATGCGGGCAATGAAGACGAACATGCACGCGCACCTGCACGCAAGCGCCGCCCGGATGGCCTCGGGAATGACGTCTCGTGCACGCCGACCGGAACCGCTTATCTAGCTGGGTCGCCGGAGATTTTTGCCTGTTCAACCGGAACCCAGCCTGGCGCTGGGTTTTCTCGTTTCTGATCCCTGGGAAGTCGCAATGAAGCCGCATGCCATCAAACACTTCTTGAATACGCAGGACTGGTCGCGCACCGAGCTGGACGCCCTGCTGACGCAGGCCGCGCTGTACAAGCAGCACAAACTCGGCAGCGAACTGAAGGGCAAGTCCATCGCCCTGGTGTTCTTCAACCCTTCGCTGCGCACACGCACCAGTTTCGAACTGGGCGCCTTCCAGTTGGGCGGTCATGCGGTTGTCTTGCAACCGGGCAAGGATGCCTGGCCGATCGAATTCGGTGTGGGCACGGTGATGGACGGCGATACCGAGGAGCACATCGCGGAAGTGGCCAAGGTGCTGTCGCGCTATGTCGATCTGATTGCCGTGCGCGCGTTTCCCAAATTCGTCAACTGGTCCCAGGATCGGCAGGACCACGTGCTGCGCGGGTTCGCCCAGCACGCGACGGTACCGGTGATCAACCTGGAAACCATCACCCATCCCTGTCAGGAGCTGGCGCACATACTGGCGCTGCAGGAGCATTTCGGCACACCGGACCTGCGCGGCAAGAAATACGTGCTGACCTGGACCTATCACCCGAAGGCGTTGAACACCGCGGTCGCCAATTCCGCGCTGACCATCGCCACGCGCATGGGCATGGACGTGACCCTGCTGTGCCCCACGCCCGACTATATTCTCGACGAGCGCTACATGGGTTGGGCCGCGCAGAACGTCGAAGAGAACGACGGTTCGCTGAAGGTCAGCCACGATACCGACAGCGCCTATGCCGGCGCCGACGTGATCTACGCCAAGAGCTGGGGTGCGTTGCCGTACTTCGGCAACTGGGAACCCGAAAAGCCCATCCGCGACCAGTACAAGCACTTCATCGTCGACGAACGCAAGATGGCGCTGACCAACAACGGCGTCTTCAGCCATTGCCTGCCGTTGCGCCGGAACATCAAGGCCACCGATGCGGTCATGGATTCGCCGCAGTGCATCGCCATCAACGAAGCCGAGAATCGCCTGCACGTGCAGAAAGCCGTGATGGCCGCATTGGTCGCGTAGGGTGGGCCTTGGCCCACCTGTGAATTCCAACCAGCAACCTGGTGGGCCAAGGCCCACCCTACGAGAATTGAAATGACTTCATCCACCCAAGACATCGTCCTCGCTTTCTCCGGCGGCCTGGACACCAGTTTCTGCATTCCCTACCTGCAAGCGCAGGGCTATGCGGTGCACACCGTGTTCGCCGACACCGGCGGCGTGGACGCCGAAGAGCGTGATTTCATCGAGAAGCGCGCGGCCGAACTCGGCGCCGCCAGCCACGTCACCGTCGATGGCGGTCCTGCCATCTGGGACAACTTCGTCAAGCCGTTCGTGTGGGCGGGCGAGGGTTACCAGGGCCAGTATCCGTTGCTGGTGTCGGACCGCTACCTGATCGTCGATGCCGCGCTGGCGCGTGCCAATGAACTGGGCACCAAGGCGATTGCGCACGGTTGCACGGGTATGGGTAACGACCAGGTGCGTTTCGATCTGGCGGTCAAGGCCTCCGGCGACTATCTGATCGTCGCGCCGATCCGTGAAATCCAGAAGGAACATACCCAGACCCGCGCCTACGAGCAGAAGTATTTGGAAGAACGCGGCTTCGGTGTGCGCGCCAAGCAGAAGGCCTACACCATCAACGAGAACCTGCTGGGGTTGACCATGTCCGGTGGCGAGATCGACCGCTGGGAAGCGCCGGGCGAGGGCGCGCGCGGCTGGTGCGCACCGCGCAGCGCGTGGCCGCTGGAACCATTGAACGTCACACTGAAGTTCGAGAACGGCGTGGCGGTCGAACTGGATGGCAAGCCGCTGGAAGGCGCCAAGCTGTTGGCCAAGCTCAACACCCTGTTCGCGCAGTACGGCGTGGGCCGTGGCATGTATACCGGTGACACCACCATCGGCCTGAAGGGGCGCATCGTGTTCGAAGCGCCGGGTCTGATCTCGCTGCTCACCGCACACCGTGCGCTGGAAGAGGCGGTATTGACCAAGCAGCAGAACCGCTTCAAGCCGGAAGTGGCGCGCAAATGGGTGGAGCTGGTGTACGAAGGCTTCTATCACGATCCGCTGAAGACCGATCTCGAAGCATTCCTGGCCTCTTCGCAATCCACGGTCAACGGCGAAGTCACGCTGGAAACCCGCGGCGGACGCGTCGATGCGGTGGCGATCAAGTCCCCGCACATCCTCAACGCCAAGGGCGCGACGTACGCGCAATCAGCCGACTGGGGCGTGGAAGAGGCAGAAGGCTTCATCAAGCTGTTCGGCATGAGCTCCACGCTGTGGGCGGAAATCAACCGTTAAAACCACCGTCAAAAGGCATCAGAAAACAGCGTCGTCATCCCAGCGAAAGCTGGGATCCATTTTGACTTTTGTTTTTGCAGGAACTGTAGCGGCTAGAAAAGCCGAAGCAAATGGATTCCAGCTTTCGCTGGAATGACGATGTAGACACTACTGGCGATGGATCTGAAACCGTAATGCTCGAACAAGTTCTCACCCACCTCGAAGCACTGGTGTCCCACGACACCCGCAATCCGCCGCGTGCCATCACCACCGGCGGAATCTTCGACTACATCCGTGCGCAGCTGCCGGACTTTCGCATCGAGGTCGTCGATCACGGTGCGGGTGCGGTGTCGCTGCTCGCCGTGCGCGGTGCGCCCCGGCGCTTGTTCAACGTGCACCTGGATACCGTGCCCTCGTCGCCGGCCTGGACGGCCGACCCGCTGAAGCTGCGTGTGACCGGAGACCGGGCCATCGGCCTGGGCGCATGCGACATCAAGGGCGCCGCCGCGGCCCTGATCGCTGCCGCCCAGGTGACGCAAGGCGATGCTGCCTTCCTGTTCAGCAGCGACGAGGAAGCCAATGATCCGCGTTGCATCGCCGCGTTCCTGGAAAAGAACGCCAACGCGCGCGATCACGGCTTCACTGAAGCCATCATTGCCGAACCCACTCAGGGTCATGCAGTGCTGGCCCATCGCGGCATCAGCGCCGTGCGTATGGCATTCGTGGGGCAGGCCGGCCATGCCTCGGCCGAGAACGCGTTGTCGCTGAGCGCCGTGCACAACGCGATGCGCTGGGGCACCGACGCGCTGGACTACGTGAAGTCGCAGAACCATCTGCGCTTCGGTGGCCTGACCGGTCTGCGTTTCAACATCGGACGCGTGGAAGGCGGCATCAAGGCCAACATGATCGCGCCGAGCGCTGAAGTGCGCTTCGGTTTTCGGCCGCTTCCTTCGCAGGACTTCGCCAACCTGCACGACCAGTTCCGCAGTATGGCCAACGCCGATGCGTTGGCCGAGTACGAGGAAACCTTCCGCGGTCCGTCGTTGCCCTCTGGTGACGTGTCACGCGCCGAAGAACGCCGGCTAGCTGCGCGCGATCTGGCCGACGAACTGCATCTGCCGGTCGGCAATGCGGTCGATTTCTGGACCGAGGCCTCGCTGTTCTCCGCCGCTGGCCTGACCGCGCTGGTCTACGGCCCCGGCGACATCGCCCAGGCGCACACCGCCGACGAGTGGGTTTCGCTTGAACAACTACAAGGCTACGCCGGCACGGTGCAGCGGATATTCGGAAACAACTGAAACATGGAATCGCACAAGCAGACCCGCCAGACCATCATCCGCCTGCTCTCCAGCATGGCCAGCGCGAAAGAGATCTCGCAGTACGTCAAGCGCTTCTCGCAGCTGGACGCCAAGCGCTTCGCTGTGGTCAAGGTAGGCGGCGCGGTGCTGCGCGACGATCTGGACGCGCTGACCTCGTCGCTGTCGTTCCTGCAGGAAGTGGGACTGACGCCCATCGTCGTGCATGGCGCAGGCCCGCAACTGGATGAGGAAATGACCGCGGCCGGCATCGTCAAGCAGACGGTGGACGGACTGCGCGTCACCACGCCCGAAGTGCTGGCGATCGTGCGCAAGGTGTTCCTGCAGCAGAATTTGGCGCTGGTCGAGGCATTGCAGGAGTCCGGCGCGCGCGCGACCTCCATCGTGTCGGGCGTGTTCGAGGCCGACTACAAGGACCAGGCCACCTACGGTCTGGTCGGCGAGGTGACGCGGATCAACCAGACGCCGATCGAGGCCAGTCTCAAGGCCGGCTCCATTCCGGTGATCGCCAGCCTGGGCGAAACCGTCGGCGGGCAGATCCTCAACATCAACGCCGACTTCGCCGCCAACGAACTGGTGCAGGTGCTGCAGCCCTACAAGATCATCTTCCTCACCGGCACCGGCGGATTGTTGAACGACCAGGGCACGGTGATCGACTCGATTAATTTGTCCACCGAATACGACGAACTGATGGCCCAGCCGTGGATCAACGGCGGCATGCGGGTGAAGATCGAACAGATCAAGGACTTGCTGGACAAGCTGCCGCTGACCTCGTCGGTGTCGATCACCAAACCGGCCGAGCTGGCCAAGGAGCTGTTCACCCACAAGGGCTCGGGCACGCTAGTGCGTCGCGGCGAGCGGGTGCTGCGTTTCGATTCGTGGGAAGGCGTGGATATGGCGCGGATGCGTGAGCTCATCGAATCGAGCTTCGGACGCACGCTGGTTGCCGACTATTTCAAGAACACCACGCCGTACCGCATCTACATCAGCGAAAACTATCGCACCGCGCTGATCCTCACCCAGGAAGAGGGGTTCGCGTACCTGGATAAATTCGCGGTGCTGGACGACGCACAGGGCGAAGGCCTGGGCCGCGCGGTCTGGCACGTGATGCGCGAAGAGAATCCGCAGCTGTTCTGGCGTTCGCGCCACAACAACCAGGTCAACATCTTCTACTACGCCGAATCCGATGGCTGCTACAAGCAGGAGAAGTGGAAGGTGTTCTGGTACGGGATCGAAGCTTTCGCCGATATCGAGCGTTGCGTGGCCCATTGCCGCACGCGCGTGCCGACGTTGGAGGGGTGAGCGTGAGCCTGGACCTGTTGCCCGCTGCCTGGCGTGAAGTGCCGACCCTGGTCGGGCGGCATGCGCGGCTGGAGGCGATGCAGCGCGACCACGCCAACGATCTGCGCATCGCGCTGGACGGCGATGCGCTGTCCCAGCTCTGGTACACCGGCGTGCCCAAGACCGCGGATGTCGATGCTTATGTCGAGGCGGTGCTGGACACGCAGGCGCAGGGAAGGATCCTGCCATTCGTGATCCGCGACGCCTCGGGCGCGGTGGTCGGCAGCACCCGCTTCTACGGCCTCGATCCGACCGTGCCGCGGTTGAGCATCGGCTACACCTGGTATGCGCCACGCGTCCAGCGCACGGGCGTGAATACCGAAAGCAAGCTTCTCTTGCTGACCCACGCCTTCGAAACGCTGGGCTGCATCAGCGTTGTGTTCGAAACCAGCTGGTTCAACCATCGTTCGCGTGCAGCCATCGCCCGGCTTGGCGCCAAACAGGACGGCGTGCTGCGCAATCACGCGCGCCACGCCGACGGCACGCCGCGCGACACCGTGGTCTTCTCCATCATCGACAGCGAATGGGCGGGCGTGAAGCGCAACCTGCTGTTCAAACTGGCCCAGCACGAACAGGTTTCCCCATGAACAAGAAAACGGTCGGCATCGTCGGCGCGCGTGGTCACACCGGTGGCGAACTGATCCGGTTGATCGCCCGGCATCCGCAACTCGAACTGGCGTTCGTGTCTTCGCGCGAGCTCGCGGGGCAACCGGTCAGCGACCATATCGAAGGGTTCGCAGGCACGCTGCGTTACGAAAACCTCGCCCATGATGAGGTCGCCACGCGCGCGACCGATGCCGTCATCCTGGCGCTGCCGAACGGCAAGTCCGCCGAGATAGTGACCGCGCTGCAGGACCAATCGCCCGCCACGGTCATCGTGGACCTGTCGGCCGACCAACGTTTCAGCGAAGCCTGGTATTACGGATTGCCCGAACTCACCCGTGGCGCCTACGCCGGCCAGACGCTGATCAGCAACCCGGGTTGTTACGCCACCGCCATGCAACTGGCGATTGCGCCGCTGCTGGATCGCCTGGCGGGACCGCCGCAGTGCTTCGGTGTCTCCGGCTATTCCGGTGCGGGCACCACGCCGTCGGACAAGAACGACACCGACAAGCTGCGCGACAATCTGATGCCGTATGCGCTGACCGATCATATGCACGAACGCGAGGTGTCGCGGCATCTGGGCGTGCCGGTGGAGTTCATGCCGCATGTGGCCCCGCATTTCCGCGGCATCACCATGACCGTCAACCTGTGGCTGGACCGTGCGATGACCGTGGAAGAGATCCGCGATCTCTTCCGTCGACGTTATGCAGGCGAGCCGTTGATCCGGATTCTCGACGAAGCGCCTTGGGTCAGCCACATTGCCGGCAAGCATGGCGTGGAGATAGGCGGCTTCACCGTCGCCCCGGGCGGCAAGCGCGTGGTGATCGTGTCCACGCTGGACAATCTGCTGAAGGGTGCAGCGACACAGGCGATGCAGAATTTGAATCTGGCGTTCGGGTTCGATGAATTCACCAGTATTCCGTTGGGAGAGAGCGCATGAGCGACCTGTTGTGGCAGAAGCCGGGTGTGACCGTGGACGCCGGGATCCAGAAATTCCTGGCCGGCGACGACGTGATCCTGGACCGCGAATTCTTCCTGCACGACATCGCAGCCAGCAAGGCGCATGCGCAAGGTTTGCGGCATATCGGCATTCTTTCCGAAGAGGAACTGGCCGGATTGCAACGTGAACTCGATATTCTGGCGGACGATTTCCGCAGTGGCGCGTTCGTGCTGGACGAAAGATTCGAGGACTGCCATTCGGCCATCGAATCGCGATTGACCGAGCGCCTGGGCGATGCCGGCCGCAAGATCCACACCGGGCGCAGTCGCAACGACCAGATCCTGGTTGCCACGCGGCTGTGGTTGAAGGAAAAGCTGGCGCGCGTCTCGGCCCTCAGCCGCCAGATCGCCAAGGTCGCCTTGGACCGCGCCGAGGCCGAGCAGGGCCTTCCCATTCCCGGCTATACGCATATCCAGCGCGCCGTGGTGTCCTCGGCGGGCATGTGGTGGGCGGGCTGGGCGGAGGCCTTCATCGACAACGCGGTGCGCGCCGACGACACGCATCGGCTGATCGATGCCAATCCGCTGGGCACGGCCGCCGGCTACGGCGTCAACCTGCCGCTGGATCGTGACCACACCACCAAAGCGTTGGAGTTTTCGCGTCTGCAGGTCAGTCCGATCTATGCGCAGCTGTCGCGCGGCAAGTTCGAGATGGCTGCGCTGGAAGCCTTGGGAAGCGCGACGCTCGATCTGCGCCGACTGGCCTGGGATCTGTCTTTGTTCACCAGCGCCGAATTCGGATTCGTCTCGTTGCCGGCGCAGTACACCACCGGCAGTTCGATCATGCCGAACAAGCGCAATCCCGACGTGATCGAACTGATGCGCGCGACCCATGCCAGCGTGGCCGCGGCGCGCACCGAGATCGAGCAACTGCTTTCGCTGCCGTCGGGCTACCACCGCGACCTGCAGGCCAGCAAGGGCGCGATCTTCCATGGCTTCGGCCGCGGATTGCCGGCGCTGGTGTTGTTGCCGGACCTGCTGGCCAATCTGGAATGGCGCGAAGACCGCATGCGCGCGGCGATGGACTCGGGCATGTATGCCACCGATGTGGCGGTCGAGCAGGCTGCTGCCGGCGTGCCGTTCCGCGACGCGTACCGCGCCGCGGCCGCGTCGGCTAATGAGGCCGGCGAGGGAAGGACGCCCGAATCCAGCCTGGCCGCGCGCGTGTCGCCCGGTGCCGCCGCCGACCTGCGCCTGGACCTGTTGCTTGACCGCTGGAACGCATTGGGTCCATCGCAAGAACCGTAGGGCCGTAGGAGCGACGTAAGTCGCGAATGTAGCATTGAATTTGTGTTTTCTTTGTTGGGTCGATTCGCGACTTACGTCGCTCCTACGGTGTTGCTCTTGATGTCTCTTGCGGCTGCAACCAAACGCTATCTGGTGATCGCCATGCGCACCGCTCGCTTCAGCGATGAAGTCGTCGAACCGCACCTCGCGTTCCTGGAAGGGCTGCGCGCCGATGGTAAATTGCATATGACCGGTGGATTCAGCGACGGAACTGGTGGCGCGTATGTCCTGGACGTTGGCTCGCTGGAAGAGGCGCAAGCCCTGGCCGCGACCGATCCGTTGGCGACTTCGCATGCTTCGGTGCTCACTGTGTACGAATGGAATACCCGCTGAGTCGATGCCATGAACCCAACCGGATCCGCCTTCACGCAACAGACGCTGCCCCACTGGCGGCGTGCCGTGCTCAAGGTCGGCAGCAGCCTGCTGGCCGCCGAAGGCGAGGGCTTGAGTCCGCGTCATGCGCTGGGCCTGGCTCAATTCGTGTCGGCCAGTCTGGCGGCAGGCCGCGAGGTGGTGATCGTGTCTTCCGGTGCGGTCGCTGCGGGACGGGCGGTGATCCATCGCAAAGCCAGCGCCGGTGCGGCGATGGCCGAACGCCAGGCCTTGGCCGCATTGGGGCAGGCGCAACTCATTGGCCTGTGGCAGCGATTTTTCGAGCGCCCGGTCGCGCAGGTGTTGCTGACCCACGACGACCTGCGCAATCGCCGCCGCTATCTCAATGCGCGCGCTACCTTGAACGAATTGCTGGCCCTGGGTGCGCTGCCGGTGATCAACGAGAACGACACGGTCTCGGTCGATGAGCTGAAGCTGGGCGACAACGACAACCTGGCGGCGGTGATCGCGGCCCTGGTCGATGCCGATGTTCTGTTCATCGCCACCGATATCGACGGGTTCTACACCTCCAATCCACGTGTGAATGCGGATGCCAAACCCATCGAGGACGTGGAAGCGCTGACGCCCGAGTTCTTCGCCATGGCCGGCGACGCCGGCAGCAGTGCCGGCACCGGTGGCATGCGCACCAAGCTGGAAGCAGCGGCGAAAGCGGCCGCTGCGGGCATCGAAACCTTCCTGTTCAACGGCACGCGCGCCGAGTCGGTGCGGGCGCTGGCGCAGGACCGGTTCCATGGCACGCGCTTCCGGCCATCGCAGAACCGCATGGCCGCGCGCAAGTACTGGTTGCGCAATGTTCCCCTGGAAGCAGGTGGCGTGATCGTCGACAGCGGCGCCGCGCGGGCGATGGGCGAGAAGGGCGCTTCGCTGTTGCCGGGCGGCGTGGTGACGGCCGAAGGCGATTTCCGTCGTGGCGACATGATCGAAGTGCGTCTGCGCGATGAGGCGGGCGACCGGGCGATCGCGCGAGGCGTGAGCCAGTATTCGGCCGTGGACATCCGTCGCATCGCGCGCAGCCATTCGCGCGACATCGAGGCGATACTCGGCTACAACTATGGCGAAAACGTGATCCACCGCGATGACCTGGTGATGGTGTCCTGATGACTTACGACATACGACAGCAAGCGCTCGCGTGCCGCGATGCGTCCCAGCAACTAGCCCAGCTTTCTGCTGCCGACAAGACGGAACTGTTGATGGCGATGGCTGCGGCGCTGGAGGAAGACACGGCGCTGATCCTCGCCGCCAACGAGACGGACATGCGTGCAGCGCGCGAAAAGGGCATCGGTACGGCGATGCTGGACCGGCTCAAGCTGGATGCCGGCCGCCTGGCAGGTGTTGCCGCCGCGTTGCGTGAAGTGGCGACGCTGCCCGATCCGGTGGGTCAGATCACCCGCCGCGACACGCGCCCCAATGGCATCACCGTCGAGCGCGTACGCGTGCCACTGGGGGTGATCGCGATGATCTACGAGGCGCGCCCCAACGTGACCGCCGATGCGGCGGCGCTGTGCATCAAGGCCGGCAACGGCGTCATCCTGCGCGGCGGCTCGGAGGCGGTGCATTCCAACGTCGCCATCGCCACTTCGCTGCAGCGCGCCTTGCGTCAGGCAGGACTCCCGGCAGAAACCCTGGTACTTGTGGAAGATCTGCGCCGCGAAACCATGCTGGAACTGCTGCAACTGACCGACATCGTGGACCTGGCGATTCCCCGTGGTGGCGAAGGCCTGATCCGCTTCGTCGCCGAACACGCGCGCGTGCCGGTGATCAAACACTACAAGGGCGTCTGCCATCTGTTCGTGGACGCCAGCGCGGATATCGAACTGGCCTTGCGCCTGCTGGTGGATGGCAAGGTCTCGCGGCCCAGCGCCTGCAATTCGCTGGAGACATTGCTGGTGCATCGGGACATCGCCGATGCCTTCCTGCCGCGCGCGGCGCTGGCGCTGGCCGGGCGCAAGGTGGAAGTGCGCGGCGATTCCCGCAGTCTGGCGATCATGGGCACCGGCACCGAAGCCAGCGATGACGACTATGCGGCGGAATTCCTGGACCTGGTCCTGGCCGTGCGCGTGGTCGACAGCCTGGATGAGGCAATCGCCCACGTCCGCCAGTACGGTTCGGACCACACCGAAGTCATCGCCACGCAAGACGAAGCGAACGCAGAGAAATTCTTGCACTCGTTGCGCTCGGCGGTGGTGATGGTGAATGCCTCGTCGCGTTTTTCCGACGGCGGCGAACTGGGCCTGGGCGCCGAAATCGGCATTTCCACCACGCGCCTGCATGCCTACGGACCGATGGGACTGGAGGCGCTGACCGTCGAAAGATTCGTGGTGCGCGGCGCCGGGCAGACGCGCAACCTGTCATAACCGCAGGCGTATCCCTGTTGTTGTAGATCCGAGCTTGCTCGGATGCTCTTGCTTCAATGCGAAAAGCATCCGAGCAAGCTCGGATCTACAAGACGACAATGCCTACCAGGTGTCTTCCAGCATGCGTGGCTTGCTGGCCAGGTAACCGCCGAACAGCAGAACCAGCGCGCACAGGCCGAGGAAGGCGAAGGGCAGGCCCCAGCCATGGCTGTATTCGTGCAACAGGCCGAACAGCAGCGGGCCCAGGCACGACAGCGAATACCCTACGCCCTGAGTGAAGCCCGATAGCGCGGCCGAACCACCCGGCGTGCGTGTACGCAGGTTGATCAGGGTCAGCGCCAACGGGAACGTACTCGGTCCCATGCCCAGCAGCGCCACCCAGAGCACCGGCCATTTCATCGGTGCCAGCAGCAGGCCGGCGAATGCCAGCGAATAGAACACGAAGCAACCCAGCACGATCAGGAACGGATTGCGCATCCTGACTGCCAGCGCCGGCATGGTCAGTGCCGATATCAGCCCCAGGGTCGAGAACAACGCCACCATCGCCCCACCCAGCGCGGGGCTGCCGCCGGCCTCGACCAGCAGTTTCGGCAGCCAGGTGAACATCGAGTAGGTGATCAGCGAGGTCATGCCGAACATCAGCGCCATGCCCCAGGCCACCGGCGAGCGCCAGATGCGGCCGCTGGCAGTTGGCTCGGCCAGTTCCGGCGCCTCGTCGTCAGGCGTCACCGTGCGGTCGTGGATCTGCGCCAGCGGCGATGCATGGCGACGCTCGATGACCAGCAATGCTGCCCACGGCAGCGTAGCCACCATCGCAAACAAGGCCCACGAGCCCAGCGAGACCTGCCAGTTGGCCGCGGCCGCCAACGGCACCGCGAACAGCGCGGGCAGGATCGTGCCCAGCTGCAGCACGGTGATGTACAGCGTGCTGACCGTGCCTACTTTGCCGGCGAAATAGCGTTTCACCAGCGGCGGCAGCACGATGTTGCCGATGCCCATGCCCGCCAGCGCGATTGCAGAGCCGGCCAGCAAACCGGCGGTGCCGCCCGCAGCAGAGCGCAATAGCAAGCCGGTGGCGGCCAGCAGCATGGACAGCAGCGCGGTGCGTTCCAGGCCGATGCGGTGGGCAATGGCCGGCGTCGATACGCCGAACAACGCGAAGGCAGCGGTCGGCATCATCCCGAACACGCCGGTCATGGTCGCGCCGAAACCGAAGGTGCGGCCCAGTTCGTCCAGCAAGGGCGTCAACGAAGTGACTGCGGTACGCAGATTGAACGCGGACAGCACAATGCCGGCCAGCACCAGGCCACGGCCGGACCAGAACGGTTTTGGAGCAGGGGAGGAGGTATTTTGCGACTGCGCGGAGTTGTTCATGCGCTGTCATTATCTTCGAAGCGGATCACGCGAATGACGCGGATGGGTCATGGAACTTTGCGTTTCCAATGTGGCGTTCGTGCGGGAATTGCGATTTCTCGCGGTAACCAACGAAGCGCTCCCAACAAAAAACCGGCGCGAGGCCGGTTTCTGGTCTTTTGGTCGGGGAGACAGGATTCGAACCTGCGACCTCTACGTCCCGAACGTAGCGCTCTACCAGACTGAGCTACACCCCGATGAAGCCGCGTATTGTATTCAGTCGGGCCCTGTCGGGGCAAGTAGCGCATCCATTCCCGCCTGTTTCGGCCGTTCAGCCGCTAAAATGGCGGCCTGTCTTCATTCGCCGCCCTGCGGCCACCATCCGGGAGCTTTTCGCTTGATAAAGCCGCGCACGCCGCCAGGGGTCATGGAGCTGTTGCCCCGCGACCAGATCGCTTTCCAGCGAATGCTGGGCACGATTCGTCGCAACTACGAGCGTTTCGGCTTCCTGCCGGTGGAAACGCCGGTGTTCGAGCTCTCCGAGGTGTTGCTGACCAAGTCGGGCGGCGAAACCGAGCGCCAGGTGTATTTCGCCCAGTCCACGGGCGCGCTGGAGAAGGCCAGCGAAGGCCTGCCCGAACTGGCCCTGCGCTTCGATCTGACCGTGCCCCTGGCGCGTTATGTCGCCGAACACGAGCACGAACTGGCGTTCCCGTTCCGTCGCTACCAGATCCAGCGGGTGTATCGCGGCGAGCGCGCGCAGCGCGGCCGGTTTCGCGAGTTCTACCAGTGCGATATCGACGTGGTCGGCAAGGATGCGCTGAGCATCCGTTTCGACGCCGAGATCCTGGGCGTGATCCATGCGGTGTTCTCGGAGCTGGGCATCGGCGATTTCACCGTGCAGCTCAACAACCGCAAGTTGATGCGCGGTTTCTTCGAAGGACTGGGCATTGCCGACGGCAGTCGACAGATGGACGTGTTACGCGAAGTCGACAAGCTGGACAAGCGCGGCGTCGATCACGTGCGCGATACGCTCACCGGCGAAGCTTTCGGGCTTTCGGCCGAGACGGTGCAAAAGATTCTGGATTTCGTGGCGGTGCGCTCGACCAGTCACGACGATGCCATCGCGCAGCTGGATGCGCTGGGGCAGGGCAGCGACGCATTCAATCAGGGCATCGCCGAGTTGCGCGAGGTCCTGCAACTGGTGCGCGCGTTGGGCGTGCCGGAAAGCGACTACTGCCTGAACCTGTCCATCGCCCGCGGTCTGGATTACTACACCGGCACGGTGTACGAAACGCAGCTGGACGACTACCCGCAGATCGGTTCCATCTGCTCGGGTGGCCGCTACGACGATTTGGCCAGCCATTACAGCAAGTCGAAGTTGCCGGGCGTGGGCATTTCCATCGGCCTGACCCGCTTGTTCTGGCAGCTGCGTGAGGCGGGTCTGGTGGCCGGCGTGGACGAGAGTTCGGTGCAGGCGATGGTGGCGTTGATGGAAGAAGAACAGCTGAGTGAATCACTGGACATCGCACGGCGCCTGCGCATGGGCGGCATCAACACCGAAGTGCAGATGGAACCCAGAAAGCTGGGCAAGCAGTTCCAGTACGCCTCACGCGCCGGCATCCGTTTCGTGGTGCTGGCCGGCGAGGACGAACTGGCGCGTGGTGTGGTCACGGTCAAAGACCTGGTGCGCGAACAGCAGTTTGAAGTTACCCGCGACCAGTTGGCGTCCACTCTGCGGGTAGAGCTTGAACAGACACGGGCGCTGTCCGGCCGCTAAGGCATCATTGGCCGTAATTTCGCGAGATGTCGCGAGATATCCCGATTTGAGCGAAGGAAGCCCCTCCCACAATGGCACTGCGGTGGTCAGGGGATTCCCGCTAGCTCAGATTTAAAGCGTACGCACGCAGTCGCGCCCTTCCGCCTTGGCCGCATACAGCGCCTGGTCGGCGACCTGCAAGGCCGATTCAATACTGTCGCGGGCGGCGATATCCACCGAATGCACGCCGATGCTGGCCGAAATCGGTATCTCGATATCGCCACTGCGTGCAGGTTTGCGGTGCAGCGCCCGGCGCAGTTCTTCGGCCACGGCACTGGCCTGGTCCAAGTCCATGCCGGGCAGGGCGGCAATGAATTCTTCGCCGCCGAAACGCGCCAGCAGCGCGTTATGCGGTGCCAGGACCTCGGCCAGCGTATTGGAGGTGCAGCGCAGGCAGTCGTCGCCAGCCAGATGTCCGTGGGTGTCGTTGATTTTCTTGAAGTGGTCCAAGTCGATCATCAGCAGTGAGATCGGCCGATTGCTGTTGCGTGCTTCCGACAACAGGTGCTCGAAGGCTTCGCGGAAATGGGTGCGGTTGTAGAGTTCGGTCAGGCCGTCGTGGCGGCTGGATTCGCTGAGCCGGTGATGGGCATCCTCGAGCTGTTCCAGCGCGTTGCGCAATTCGAACGTGCGCAGCTCCACCTTCTGTTCCAGCTGGTCGCGTGCTTCGCGCACGATGCGTTCGTTCTCGTTGCGCAGCGCCGCGTAGCGGTAGCCCAGCGCGATGGAAAGCAGCAGCATCTCCAGCGCCGAGCCTATCTGCACGCCGTACTCGGTGATGAAATTCTTCGGCACGAAGTTGAAAGCGATGGCCGAGAACATGCCCGTGCCCAGCAGAAACAGGAACCAGGCCAACAGAAATAATTTGGCCGGCTTGTAGCCCCGGCGCAGCACCACCACCGTCGCCACCAGGATCCAGCAGATATTCGGGAACACCGCCGCTGATGCCAATGGCACCACGGTGCGATAGGGAAGCTGCGTGGCGGCGATGCCCAGCAGCACGAAGAACACGATGATGCCGATGGCCACCCGGTCGCCGAAGCGCCATCGCTGCCGCAATTCCAGGAACGTGCGCGCGAACTGCTGCATGCCGATCAGGGCCAGGCAGATGGACAGTGGCACCATGTGGTCGGCCAGCCAGGACGACCGGGGCCACAGGTATTCGAAGCCCAGTCCGTTCAGGGTGAACAGCACCAGGCCGAACGCGGTGATGTGGAACAGGTACCAGAAGTAGCTGGCGTCGCGCAGCGTCAGCCACAGCACCAGGTTGTAGGTGAACAGTGCCAACAAGATGCCGTAGTAAAGGCCCATGGCGAACTGCGCATCGCGCGACTGCTCGATGAATGCAGCCGGTGCGTATAGCGTCAGCGGCACCTGCATCGAGCTCTCGCTCTGCACGCGGACCATCAGCTCCACGGTCTGCCCCGGTGGCAGGAACAGCCAGAAATTCGGTTGCCGGTAGCGGATGTTGCGCTGGTCGAAGGGCAGGTGGTCGCCCCCGGCGGTGTGGGCGACATGGCCATCGGCATAACGTGCGTAGACGTCGATGCGGTCGCTCAACGCGTATTCCTGTACCAGCAGCCACTTGTCTTCGATATTGCCGCTATTGCGCAGCGTCGCATGGAACCAGTAGGCACCATCCTGGAAACCGAATGAGGCGTTGCCGCCGGGCAGGGGCTTGAATGCGCCTTCGCCCAGGCGCCGGGTCGCGGCAGCCAGATCGTCGTTGCCGCTCAAGTCGTGGTGGTAGGTGGTGTGGGGCGCCAGCGACAGATGCTGGGTGGCCGCATCGATCTGTACCGCTTCGGTCGCAGCCGCCGTTGCGGCAGCCAGCAAGACCATGGCGGCCAGCAACAACACCCGAATCACTCCATTACGCCAGAACAGCATCCTGCCTTACCCCCAAGCGTGAACTTCGGCACGACCGGTCCGTCATGACATCAATCGGGAGTTTACTCCCGGCCGATAGCGGTGCCATTAGTCGATGTCTGGCTCCTTACGTTTCCCGGATTCCAGTTACCTGTTGAACGCGATATTGACCCTTGCGGGGACAGACAGTCTTGTCCCGGGGTTGACGATTGCGACGACGGCAGCTAATGTAATAGCGCATTAATACATTGGAACAGCAGATTCATGAAGCGCCGCCCCGCCCTGGACCAGGAAACTACCTCTGCCTCGCTGCAGGCGTTGTCCCGTGCGCTGGCGGCGCTGACCAAGGCCGAAGATGTCCGCGCCTTCCTGCAGGACCTGTGCACGCCGGCGGAGCTGGAGGCCATGTCCGACCGCTGGCGGGTAGTGCCGCTGCTGCTGAAGGGCGTGCCTTACCGCGAAATCCATGACCTGACCGAAGTCAGCGTCACCACCATCGGGCGCGTGGCGCGCACGCTGGAAAGCGGCACTGGCGGCTATGCCGCCGCCTTGCGCCGCCAGCAGTCCCGTCCGACCACCGCTTCCCACTGAGTCCCCGCCCCATGAGCCCCACAGTCGCCCCCGCGACGCGCGACCGTTTGCGCATCGCCATCCAGAAAAGCGGACGCCTCGCCGAACCGGCGCGTGCCCTGCTTTCCGCCTGCGGCCTGAGCTGGCGCGAGAGCCGCGACAAGCTGTTCTGCTATGGCGAATCGCTGCCCGTGGACCTGTTGCTGGTCCGCGACGACGACATCCCCGGCCTGATCGCCGATGGGGTCTGCGATTTCGGCGTGGTCGGCCGCAATGAACTCAACGAACAGGCCGCGGCGCGTGCGCGCTTCGGGCTTTCCGATGCGTACCAGGAAATGCACGCGCTGGGCTTCGGCAGTTGCCGCCTGATGTTGGCAGTGCCCGAGACTTGGGACTGGCAGGGCCCGGCGCAGCTGGAAGGCATGCGCATCGCTACCAGCTATCCGGCCATCCTCGGTGACTGGCTGGAGCGGCAGGGCGTGCGCGCCAGCGTCGTGGAGCTGTCCGGTTCGGTCGAGATCGCGCCCAAGCTGGGCACTGCCGACCTGATCTGCGACCTGGTTTCCAGCGGCGCCACGCTGCTGGCCAACCAGCTCAAGCCGGTGGAGACGTTGCTGGAAAGCGAAGCGGTGCTGGCCGGCCCCACCCGCGTCCTGGAAGACCAGCGCGCGGATCTGGCGGACATGCTGCTGCGGCGCATGAACGGCGTGCTGAAACTCAAGGACAGCAAGCTGTTGATGTTCCGCGCTGATCGCGCCGTGGTCCCGGCATTGCTGCGCTTGTTGCCGGACGCGGATGCACCGACCTATCTGGCTTCGGACGCGGAAGGCCCGCAGTCGTTGCAGACCATGTGCCACGGACTAGTGACCTGGCAGCGCCTGGAGGAACTGGAACGCGCCGGTGCCCAAGGCCTGATGGTGCTCTCGGTGGAGAGGTCGCTGGCATGAACACGCTCGATTGGTCGGTCTTGGATGCGACGGCACGGCGCGCGGCCTTGCGGCGCCCGGTGCAGGAAGTCGCGGCGGCCACGCGCGATTCGGTTTCCACCTTGCTGGCCGAGGTGCGCGAACGCGGCGATGCGGCGCTGCGCGACATCACCGCGCGCTTCGACAAGGTGGAATTGCATAATTTCGAAGTAAGCGAAGAGGAATTCGCGCTGGCCGAGTCCCAGGTGGAGGCGTCGTTGAAAGACGCCATGTGTGAAGCGGCCGCACGTATTCGCACCTTCCACCAGGCCGGCATGGTCCAGCCCTATGCGGTCGAAACCGCGCCGGGCGTGGTCTGCGAGCGCGTGGTCAGGTCGATCCGTCGGGTGGGACTGTATGTACCCGCCGGTAGTGCGCCTTTGCCGTCCACCGCGCTGATGCTGGGCATTCCCGCCGCATTGGCCGGTTGCGAGGAGATAGTGATGTGCACGCCGCCGCGCCAGGACGGCAGCGCCGATCCTGCAGTGCTGGTCGCCGCGCGCCTGACCGGCGTGTCACGCGTGTTCAAGCTGGGCGGTGCGCAAGCCATTGCGGCGATGGCCTTCGGCACGGAATCGGTGGGTGCCTGCAACAAGCTCTTCGGGCCCGGCAACAGCTATGTCACCGAAGCCAAGCAGCAAGTCGCTCGCAGCGGCGTGGTCGCCATCGACATGCCGGCAGGCCCGTCCGAAGTGCTGGTCATCGCCGACGCCGGCGCCAACCCGGCTTTCGTAGCCTCAGACCTGCTGTCGCAGGCAGAGCATGGCACCGATTCGCAGGTGCTGCTGATTTCCGATGATGCCGGCTTGCTATCCGCGGTGGAAGCGCAGATCGAATCGCAACTGTCCGCTTTGCCGCGTGCAGATATCGCCAGACAGGCCCTGTCGTCGTCGCGGCTGATACGCGTGCCGTCGCTGGAAGACGCTTTCCAGATCAGCAACGACTATGCGCCCGAACACTTGATCCTGGCCCTGCGCGAGCCGCGCGCGTGGCTGGACCGGGTGAAGGCGGCCGGCTCGGTGTTCCTGGGCGACTTCACTCCCGAAGCACTGGGCGATTACTGCAGCGGCACCAACCATGTGCTGCCGACCAACGGCGCGGCTGCGGCCTACAGCGGGGTCAGCGTGGCCAGCTTCCAGAATTTCGTCAGCGTGCAGTCGGCCACGCGCACGGGTATTGCGAACATCGGTGCTTCGGCCGTGTCGCTGGCGCGCGCGGAAGGGCTGGACGCGCACGCCAATGCGGTGGTGTTGAGAATGCAGGCGGTGGCGGTATGAGCAGCACTCTGGAACTGGTGCGCGATGACTTGCGCGGCTTTGCCGGCTACAAGTCCGCACGTACCGAAGCCTTGCAGGGCGAGGTCTGGTTGAATGCCAACGAATCGGCCTGGGCCAATCCCGCTGATACCAACGCCACCAGCCGGCGCTATCCCGATCCTCAGCCCGCTGCGTTGCGTAGCGCATTGGCTGCGCTCTACGCCTGCGACGAGTCGCAGCTGCTGATCGGTCGCGGCAGTGACGAGGCTATCGATCTGCTGGTGCGCGCGCTGTGCAATCCGGGCATCGATGCGGTGCTGGTGACACCACCGGTGTTCGGCATGTACGCGGTCTGCGCGCGGCTGCAGAACGCGCCGCTGCTGGAAGTGCCGTTGCAGGAAACGGCGTCCGGATTGCAGCCCGACCTTGATGCCGTGGTGCGTAGCGCCAGGGAAGGCAACGCCAAGCTGGTGTTTCTGTGCTCGCCCTCGAATCCAGCCGGCTCGGCCCTGGCACTGGAAGACATAGCGCGCGTGGCCAAAGCATTGGAAGGACAGGCGCTGGTCGTCGTCGACGAGGCCTACGGCGAGTTCTCCGACCTGCCATCGGCCACCACCCTGCAAGCAGCGCAACCCAACATCGCCGTGTTGCGCACCTTGTCCAAAGCACATGCGCTGGCGGCCGCGCGCATTGGCGTGGTGATTGCGGAGCCTGCGCTGATCGAAGTGCTGCGCCGTTGTCAGGCACCGTATCCGGTTCCGACTCCCTGTGCCGAACTTGCGCTGGCTGGTCTGTCGCCGGACGCGCTTGCGGAAACAAAACGCAGAGTTGAGCTGGTATTTATGGAACGCGAGCGGTTGCACGTGGCCTTGTCTGCAACGCCTGGCGTGCGGCGCGTTTATCCGTCGCAGGGCAATTATCTGCTGGCGCGCTTTTTCGACGCCGAATCCGCGTTCCGTTCATTGCTCGCTGCCGGTGTGGTGGTGCGTGATCAGCGCGCTGCACCCCAGTTGGGCGATGCCTTGCGCATCACTGTCGGCTCGCCGGAACAGAATGATCGGGTGATTTCTGCGTTGCAAAGGATCGAGGTGGAGGTATGAATGGGTTCGGGTTTCTGGTTAACAGCAGCAGTAACAGCAAAGGCAAAAGAAAATCCCCCTCAATCCCCCTTTTTCAAAGGGGGAGGCGCTTTTCCCCCTTTGCAAAAGGGGGGCAGGGGGGATTTGCTCTTGGCTTTAATGGTGACGCGCCATGACCCCCATCCTCTTCGTCGACCGCGACGGCACGCTGATCGAGGAGCCCGTCGACTTCCAGATCGACGCCTACGAAAAACTGCGTTTCGTGGAAAACGTGATCCCGGCGATGCTGAAGCTGCGCGACGCCGGCTATCAGTTCGTCATCGTCACCAACCAGGATGGATTGGGCAGCGAGAGCTATCCGCGCGCATCCTTCGATGGGCCCAATGACCTGATGCTGCAGATCTTCGAAAGCCAGGGCATCGTGTTCCGTGACGTGCTGGTCGACTGCAGCTGGCCGCAGGACAACACGCCCACGCGCAAACCCGGCATCGGGCTGATGCTGCCGTATCTGCAGGACCGCAGCATCGACTGGTCGCGGTCGGCTATGGTCGGTGACCGCATCACTGACATAACCTTCGCCGAAAACCTGCTCATCCGCGGTTTCCAGTTGAAGACCGAACAGTTCGGTGGCGAGTGGGACTGGAGTTCCATCGCCCACGAACTGGCCGACGCGCCGCGCCGCGCGGTCGTGCAGCGCAATACCAAGGAAACCAGGATCCGGGTGGAAGTGGACCTGGACCGCATCGCCGATCCCATTACCCATACCGGGCTTCCTTTCTTCGACCACATGCTGGAACAGATCGGCAAGCACGGCGGTTTCGCGCTGCAGGTACAGGCCGACGGCGATCTGCACATCGACGAACACCACACCGTCGAAGACACCGGGCTGGCGCTGGGGCAGGCCTTGAAAGAGGCGCTGGGCGACAAGCGTGGCATCGGCCGCTACGGTTTCACCCTGCCAATGGACGAAACCCTGGCCAGTGCTGCACTGGATTTCAGCGGCCGGCCCTATTTCGTGTTCTCCGGCGAGTTCAAGCGCGAGCGGGTGGGCGACCTACCAACCGAACTGGTGCCGCATTTCTTCCGCTCCGTGTGCGATGCGTCCGGGCTCAATCTCAATCTGCAGGTGCAGGGCGACAACGACCACCACAAGGTCGAAGCCTGCTTCAAGTCGTTTGCGCGCGCGTTACGGCAGGCGATCAAGCGCGAAGGCGCCGAACTGCCCACGACCAAGGGCGCGCTATGATGCGGGTGGCCTTGGTCGATGCCGGGGGGGCGAATATCGGCTCGGTGCTGTTCGCGCTGCAGCGCCTGGGTGTGGAAGCGACGCTCACTGCGGACGCAGCAGTCATCCGCGCGTCCGATCGGGTGATCCTGCCCGGCGTCAGCACCGCGGCTATGGTCATGGGCCGCTTGCAAGAACTCGACCTGGTCGAAACCTTGCGCACATTGGAAGCTCCGTTGCTCGGTGTCTGCGTAGGCATGCAGTTGCTCTACGAGCGCTCGGAAGAAGGCGAGGTGGAATGCCTGGGTCTGCTGCCGGGCTGCGTGACCAAGCTCGCCAGCAGCACGGCGATCCGCGTGCCGCATATGGGCTGGAATATTTTGCAGCCGCTGCGCAGCACGTCGCTGGTGGAAGGCATCGATGCACGGGATCAGGCCTACTTCGTACACAGTTACGCAGCCCCGGTGACTGAAGACTGCGTGCTGGCCACCGAGCATGGGCAAACTTTCGCGGCGGTGGCGCAGCGTGGTCGGGTGGCGGGTGCCCAGTTCCACCCCGAACGCTCCGCATCGGTGGGTGCGCGCCTTTTGCAGAATTTCCTTGAGAGCGGTCTGGCATGAGTGGATTCACTGTATATCCCGCCATTGATGTGCGCGACGGCCGCGTGGTGCGTCTTGCGCAGGGCGACTATGCGCGCGAGACCGTCTACGGACACGATCCGTTGGACATCGCGCGCCTCTATGCTTCGCAAGGCGCGGACTGGCTGCATCTGGTCGATCTGGATGCAGCGCGTGCCGGTGGCTACACCTTGCAGCCGCTGCTCAGGGAAATCTGCGCCTTCACCGGTTTGAAGGTGCAGACCGGCGGTGGCGTGCGGTCGCGCGATGACGTGCGCCGGATCCTGGAGGCGGGTGCATCGCGCGTAGTTGTGGGTTCGCTGGCGGTACAGCAATCCGCGCAGGTGCTGGAATGGATCGGCGAGTTCGGCGCCGAACGCATCACCGTCGCGCTGGACGCGCGTCAGGACGAACAAGGCGTGTGGCGGCTGCCAGTACACGGCTGGACCGAAACCGCCGCTGCGACACTGGACGAACTGGCGGTGCGCTTCGCCGCAGGCGGGCTGCGGCATCTGCTGAGCACCGATATCGCGCGCGACGGCATGCTCACCGGCCCCAACACGAACCTGTACGCGCATCTGGCGGAGATCGCGCCGTCGCTGCAGGTGCAGGCTTCCGGCGGCGTGCGCGAAGTCGCCGATGTCGCCGCCGCCAAGCAGCAAGGTTGCGCCGGCATCGTGCTGGGCCGTGCGTTGCTGGAAGGCAAGCTCTCGCTGGCCGAGGCGTTGGCATGCTGAGCCGGCGCATCATTCCGTGCCTTGATGTGCGCGAAGGGCGCGTGGTCAAGGGCGTTCGCTTCCGCGACCACGTGGACATGGGCGACATCGCCGAACTCGCGCTGCGCTACCGCGACCAGGGCGCTGATGAGCTGGTGTTCTACGACATCGGTGCCAGCCCCGAAGGTAGGTCGGTTGATCATGCGTGGGTCAGTCGCGTGTCGTCGACCCTGGACATTCCCTTTTGCGTGGCTGGTGGCATTCGCGACGTGGAAACCGCGCGTGCCGTGCTGCATGCTGGCGCCGACAAGATTTCTATCAACAGTCCGGCGCTGGAGCGCCCAGAGTTGATTTCCGAGCTGGCCGATGCCTTCGGCGTGCAGTGCATCGTGGTCGGCGTCGATTCGGTCCGCGAAGCCGACCGTCAATGGCGGGTGCGCAGCAATACCGGCGATCCATCCAAGACCCGTGCGCTGGCCACGCGCACGCTGGACTGGATCGTCGAAGCGCAGCGTCTTGGTGCCGGCGAGATCGTGCTCAACTGCATGGACAGCGACGGCGTGCGGCGCGGCTACGACATCGAACAGCTCCAGGCGGCCCGCGAACTCTGCACGGTGCCCTTGGTGGCCTCCGGCGGCGCAGGAGAGCCGGAACACTTCGCGCAGGTCTTCCAGCAGGCTGACGTGGATGGTGCGCTGGCCGCCAGCGTCTTCCATGGCGGCAAGATCGCCATTCCCGAACTGAAGCGCTACCTGCGCGGACAACATGTCGAGGTGCGCGATGTCCAATGACTTCGAATCGCTGGACTGGGCCAAGGGCGACGGACTATTGCCCGTGATCGTGCAGGATGCGGGTAATTTGCGGGTGCTGATGCTGGGCTATATGAATGCCGAGGCGTTGACTGCGACCCAGGACAGCGGCTTCGTCACTTTCTACAGCCGCAGCAAGCAGCGTCTGTGGAAGAAGGGCGAGAGTTCCGGCCATGTGCTGCAGCTGGTCTCGATCCAGGCCGATTGCGACAACGACACCTTGCTGGTGCTCGCGCGGCCGCAGGGACCTACCTGCCATCTGCAGCGCGACAGTTGTTTTGCCGATGCGCCTGCGTTCTTCATCGCCGATCTCGACGCCTTGGTGGCGCAGCGCGAGCGCGACCGTCCTGCAGGAAGCTACACGACCAGGCTGTTCGATGAGGGCATACGCCGTATCGCCCAGAAAGTGGGGGAAGAAGGCGTGGAAACCGCGCTCGCTGCCGTGGTGCAGGACGATGCGGCGTTGCTGGGCGAATCGGCGGATCTGGTATTCCATCTGCTGGTGCTGCTGCGGGTCAGAGGCCTGTCGCTGCAGGACGTATCGTCCGTGCTGCAGCAACGGCACAAGTAAGTCGGCTCCCGTATCAGGTACGGGGCAGGCTCTAAGTGGCCGACACGCCGTAGCTCATGCGGAACCCGCGCGTCGGGGGCGGTAGCCCCGACCTACGATGCGGGTCCGGCCTACAATCGCGCATCCCGTTGGAACACTGCCATGCGCCATCTCTACCTGTTGCCGCTTCTGTTCGCCTTCGTCCTGCCTGTCAGTGCTCAGGACAATGCCTGCTCAGGCGGCGTGGTCTGGGTGGACCGTAACGGCAACGGCCAACGCGACGGCGGCGAGAGAGGGTTGCCCGGGGTGAAGGTTTCCGATGGGCAACGTGTAGTAGTTACCGATGCGCAGGGCCATTACGATTTGCCGTTGCCCGATGCCGAAGGCCGCACGCTGTTTGTGATCAAGCCCGCCGGCTACGCCTTTCCCAAGCGCGCTGACGGCCTGCCCGCTTTCTGGATCAACGACTCGCCCATGCCTCATCCGCCGCTGAAATACGGTGGCATCCCGATTTCGCCGCATGGCCTTCCCCGTTGCATGGCGTTTCCATTGCTGCCGGAGAAGATGCTCCATGGCGCAGCGTTGGACGTGCTTCTGTTCGCCGATACCCAGACCAAGAACACCGCCGACATCGACTACTACCGCCGCGATATCGTCGAGCCGCTGGTGGGCAAGCATGCCGCGACGCTGGGGCTGACCCTGGGCGACGTGGTCAACGATGATCTCTCGCTCTATCCGGCCCTGAACGAAGTCACCGCCACACTGGGCGTGCCCTGGCTGCATATCGCGGGGAACCATGATCTGGATTTCGATGCGGTGCGCGACGAGGATTCGCTGCTGAGTTTCCGTAACGTCTATGGCCCGGACACTTTCGCCTGGGAAGAAAAGCAAGCCGTGTTCATCGGTATGGACGATGTGATCTACCAGCCGAGCGCCAGGCCGGAGTATGTGGGCGGCTTGCGCGAAGATCAGTTCGCTTTCCTCGAAGCCTATCTGCCCACGGTGCCGAAAGACCGCTTGCTGGTGCTGGGCGTGCATATCCCGTTCTTCGACACCAAGCCGGGCATCGAAACCTTCCGTCGCGCAGACCGCAAGCGCCTGTTCGCGCTGTTGGCCGAGTTCCCGCACGTGCTGCTGCTCAGCGGCCACGACCACACCCAGCGCCATGTGCGCCATGGCGTGGACAGCGATTGGCATGGGGCTACACCGCTGCACGAGTACAACGTGGGAGCGGCCTGCGGCGCATTCTGGTCCGGCGTCAAGGACGCGGCCGGCATTCCCGACAGCGCCATGAGCGACGGGACGCCCAATGGTTACGCCAGCCTGCGTGTGCGTGCGGGCGGCGAATACGCGCTGGCCTGGCATCCCGCGCGCGATCCCGACCGTGCGCTGTCGCTGCATGCACCCAAGGTGTTGCGGCAAGGCGCGTATCCGGCCTTTGGTATCTACGCGAACGTATTCATGGGCGAAGCCGACACGCGCGTGGAATTCCGCGTGGATGGCGGCCCGTGGTCTGCAATGAAGCCGGTACGGCAACCAGACCCCGGACTGCTGGTGGAAAATGTCAAAGATGACCTTGCCGACGCCTTGCGCGGTTACGACCGTTCGCCCGAAGCGACCGCTTCGCTGCACCTGTGGCGCGGTACGCTGCCCACCAATCTGTCCGTGGGGTCGCATCAGGTGGAGGTGCGGGCCTTCGACCGCTGGCAGGGCGAGCATTCCGCACGGACAAGCTATCGCCTGGAAACCGCTTCGCCCTGAACGAGGACGCGAGATGTCGAATGCCACGGTGCGAAAAGACGAACTTCCGATCAAGCCTTTCAAGACGGCGGAAGCTTTCGAGAAGTGGCTGACGGCGAATGTGGAAACGGCCGGAGTCTGGTTGAAGATCGCAAAAAGGGATTCGGGCATCGCGTCGGTGACCTACGCCGAAGCGCTGGAGGTCGCGCTCTGCCACGGCTGGATCGATGGCCAGAAGAAGGGCTTCGACGCTGAATACTTCCTGCAACGATTCACGCCGCGCCGTCCGCGCAGCTTATGGTCGAAAATCAATATCGCCCATATCGAGCGTTTGACGTCTGCCGGGCGGATGCAGGCCAGCGGCCTGCGCGAGGTGGAGTCGGCCAGGGCCGATGGCCGCTGGGATGCTGCTTACCAGAGTTCATCGGCCATGGAGGTGCCTGCCGAACTAGCGGCTGCGTTGAAGAAGAACCGCAAGGCGCAGGAATTCTTCGACGCCCTGGACAGGACCAACCGCTACGCATTCTGTTGGCGCGTGCATACCGCCAAGAAACCGGAAACGCGGGTGGCGCGTGCGGCCAAGTTCGTCGAAATGCTGGCGCGTGGCGAGAAGATCCATTGAATCCAACTCATGCACTGTCTCGCCAAGAGCGTGGTTCGACAGGCCCACCACGAACGGTTCTTTGGACCACGGCAAACGGATTATCAAGCCGAAAAGTTATGGGCGAATTCGGATGGGTCGTGAATGACAACGAGCTCATTGCCAAAAGATTCCGGAACCAGCCGATTACCTCAATGTGCGCACGCTCAACCACGCGCCCAACATCAGCAGGCCGATAGCCACGCCCTGCGACCAGTGCCATGCGGCCTGTCCGGCCAACACCAGCAGCAGGGTGGACAGCAGCGGTGCCAGATAGGACAGACTGCCCAGCAGCGAGATATCGCCATGCTTGGTGCCGTGGTCCCAGAGCAGGAACGCGGTGCCCACCGGACCGACGCCCATCAGCGCCAGTACGCCCCATTGCGTCATCGTGGGTGGAACGGTTTGCTCGAATACCGCATGCGCCAGCGCTCCCAGCAATGCCACGCCTGCGCAGGCGACGATGATCGCGCTGCTCGGCACCTGCGCGTGCCTGCGATTGAGCACCGAGTAGGCGGCCCAGATCACCGCCGCACCCAATGCCGCCAAGTAGCCATGCAGATACCGTGGTTGTATATCGATGCCGCTCCCGCGCGTCACCAGGATCACCGCCCCCGCCAGGCCCAGCAGCGTGCCGGCAATCTGCATTCCCCGCACCCGCACACCGGGCAGGAGACCGGCAAACAGGACGATCAGCAACGGCCACAGATAGTTCAACAGGTTCGCTTCCACCGCAGGCGCATGCTTGAGCGCGATGAAATACAGCGCGTGATAGCCGAACAGGGCCGTGGTCGTCAGTGTCAATGCAGACAGGGGCTGGCGCAGTTCCGACCAGTTTCCCCGCAGCAGGGTGAGCACGATCCCGAACAGCGCGGCAAACCCGAATCCCAGTGCAAGCACTTCGAAGGCCGGCAATCCTGCGGTGGCTGTCGTCAACAAGGCCAGCGACGACCACAACAGGATCGCGAGCAGTCCGCTCAGCGTCGCGTTACGGACCTGGGACATGCGACCGGATCAGGCAGTCAGGCGGAGTTCGGCGAAACTGGTCACGCGGTGGTGGCCGCGCGCCGCTGCGCCGGTACGTGGCTGCGCATAGTCCTCGGGGCGGTCCACCAGCACCGTCTGCATGCCGGCCATGCCGGCTGCGTCCAGTTCCTCCACCACATCGGACAGGAACAGGATATCGGAGGCGTCTATGCCGATCTGGTTGGCGATGGCCTCGTAACTCGCGGCCTCGCGCTTGCCGCCGACTTCGGTATCGAACCAGCCGGAAAACAACGGAGTCAGATCGCCGGCATCGCTATGGCCGAAGAACAGCTTCTGCGCCGGCACCGAACCCGACGAATACACGTACATCGGTAGGCCCGCGTCGTGCCACTGCCGCAGGGCAGGGGCCGCGTCGGGATAAATGGGTGCGGCGAATTCGGCATCGCGATAACCCGCTTCCCAGATCATGCCTTGCAGGGCTTTGAGCGCGGTGTGCTTGCGGTCCTGATCGATCCAGCCCTGCAAGGTCTCGACGATGACCTCGTCGCTGCAGATGCTGCCGTGTTCGACGGCCACCGCATCCAGCCAGCGCCGTACTTCGGGATCGTTGCGGTGTTCTGCCACAAAGCCGGGCAGGGCGCTGCGCGCATACGGGAACAGCACGTCCTTGATGAAGGAGATGCTGCTGGTGGTGCCTTCGATATCGGTGAGGATGGCGCGCGGAGTGTTCAGGACGGCTTGCCCGGTTCGTAACGCGGGAATCGCTGCGCGATTTGTTCGCCGGTGAAATGGCCGACCCAGCCATCAGGCTCGGTGAAGAAACGGATGGCGATGAAGCTGGGTTCGTCGCCCATGTCGAACCAGTGCAGGGTGCTGTCCGGCACGGCGATCAGATCGTCCTGCACGCATTCGATCTCGTAGACCTTTTCGCCCACATGCAGGGTGAACAGGCCCGAGCCGGCAACGAAGAAACGCACTTCGTCTTCCTTGTGGTAGTGCTCGTCCAGGAACTTGGCGCGCATCGCCTCACGCTGCGGATTGTCCGGGGCGATGCTGACCACATCGACGGTCTTGAAGCCGCGTTCGGCGACCAGGCGGTCGATGTCGGTCTTGTAGGCAGCCATCACTTCTTCGGGGCTGGCGCCGGGCGACAACGGGTGCGACGCCTTCCAGCGTTCAAAGGTCACGCCGATCTTGTGCAGTTCGGTGGCGATGAAATCCGGGTCGAAGCTGGCGAACTCCGGGGTGTCCGGGTTCTTGTCGTCGAAAATGCGCAGACGGCTCATGGCGGGGGCTCGAGTATCGTGGGGGGTGTGGAACGAAGGTTAGCAAACAGCTTGTTGCCTTGAACCCTTCTCCCTTCGGGAGAAGGTGCCTGTAGGGCGGATGAGGGTTCGGAGTATCCCAATATTGACTGGTATCCGTACCCTCACCCCAACCCCTCTCCCGCAGGAGAGGGGCTTTCTCAGACGCGACAGCCCAGTTTGCGCAGCTCCAGTTCGCAGTGGAACAGGAATTCGAAGGCTTCCAGGTGGCGGCGCGCTTCGGCCATGTTGCGGCCCCACGCGTACAGGCCGTGGCCGTCGATCAGGTAGCCCCACAGTTTCTGCCGATCAAGCAGGGCATCGACCTGCGCGGCCAGGGTGGGCATGTCCTGGGTGTTGGCGAATACCGGCACGTCCATGCTGTCGTCATGGGTGTTGTTGCCGTGGAAGGCCTTCTGCAGTTCGTAGCCTTCCAGCCGGATATGGCCTGCGCCTGCATACAGGCGCGAGGCGATGGTCTGCACCGGCGAATGGGTATGCAGCACGCAGCCGATGTCCGGGTAGCGGCGATATAGCTGGGTGTGCAGCAGGGTTTCGGCGGAGGGGCGGTGCGTGGTGGCCACGCCTTGCCCGTCGAAGTCCACCACCATGATGTCGTCCACCGTCAGCCGGCCCTTGTCGCGGCCGGATACGGTGATGGCGGCGTGGCGGTCGTCCAGGCGCTCGGAGAAGTTGCTGCTGGTCGCGGGCGTCCACCCGGCCTGGGACAACTCGCGCACGTTGGCGATAATTTCCTGCGCGAGTTCCTGCAGGCGGGCGTGGTTGTAGGGTAATGCGCTCATGGGCCAAGTTTACAGCAGGGGCAATAAACGAAAACGGCGCGGAGATCCGCGCCGTTTTCGGGAGCCTTTATGGGCCGTCAGGCCTGCGGACCTTCGTGGAACGGAGGTTCCGGTTCCAGCTTGTCCGCGGCTGCTGCCTGGTGCGCCACGCTGCCCGGTGCCAGTTCGCTCTTGCGGTAGCCATAGAACGCATAGACCAGCGCGCCGATCACCGCCCAGCCGAAGAACAGGCTGATGGTGTAGGTGGACAGGTTGAGGAACAGCAGGATGCAACCGAAGATCGCCAGCGGGCAGATCAGCCACGCCATAGGCGTGCGGAACGGACGCGGGCGGTTGGGCTGGGTCTTGCGCAGTACGAGCACGCCGATGGACACCATCATGAAGGCGAACAGCGTGCCGGAGTTCGAGATGTCCGCCAGGATGCCCACCGGGAACAGCGCGGCGAACAGCGACACGAAGATGCCGGTGATGATGGTGACGATGTGAGGCGTGTGGAACTTCGGGTGCACCTTCGACAGGATCGCCGGCAGCAGTCCGTCGCGCGACATGGTGAAGAAGATGCGGGTCTGGCCGTAGATCATCATCAGGATGACCGAAGGCAGGGCGAGCGCGGCAGCAATACCGATCGCGTTGCCCCACTTGGCGAAGCCGAGCATGCGCAACACATGCGCCAGCGGCTCGTTGCTGCAGACCAGCTCGGTGCTGCCCTTGCAGGCGGCGGCCAGCTCGGGCGTGCCGGGATGCAGCGCAAGGCCATCTGCGCCCATGATCGGCTGCGCGCCGCCAGCGCCCACAGCGCCGTAGCTGACCAGCATGTAGAACACGGTGCATACGCCCAGCGAGGCGATCAGGCCGATGGGGATATTGCGGTTCGGATTCTTGGTTTCCTCGGCGGCGGTCGACACCGCGTCGAAACCCACATAGGCGAAGAAGATCGAGGCCGCCGCGCCCAGCACGCCGATGCCGCCCAGCGGGCTGCCCCAGCCGGTCGGGAAGAACGGCTGGAAATTGCTGTCCTGCGCCGCCGGTACCGCGATGATGATGAACGCGGTCAGCGCGACCACCTTGATCGTGACCAGCACCGCATTGACCTTGGCGGATTTCGAGGTGCCGACTACCAGCAGGACAGTCACCACAAGCGCAATCAGGAACGCCAGCAGGTTGAAGGTGCCGCCTGCGTACGGGCCCGTTCTCAGCGCTTCGGGAATGGGATACCCCGCACTCATCAGCAGCCCATTCATGTAACCGGACCAGCCCACCGCAACGGCACCTGCGGCGATGGCGTATTCAAGTACCAGCGCCCAACCCACTGTCCAGGCCAGCGCTTCGCCCATCACCGCGTAGGTGTAGGTATAGGCGGAGCCGGACACCGGCACCATGGCCGCCAGTTCGGAATAGGCCAGGGCTGCGAGCCCGCAGACCACGGCGGCGATCACGAACGCCACCATCATCGCCGGACCGGCTTTCTGGCCTGCCTCGGCGGTCAGCACGAAGATGCCGGTGCCGATGATGGCGCCGATGCCCAGCATGGTCAGTTGAAAGGCGCCTAACTGTCGCTTCAGCGACTTTTTCTCGGCGGTTGCAAGGATTTGATCGAGCGGTTTTACACGCCAAGATGACATTCGGTGATTCCCCAGTGCCGTGATTTTTCGGATCGGGCCGGCTACGGATGGCCGGCGCGGGTTTCTCGAACCTTACCCGTCACCCTTGGGTCGCACAAGCGGCACGGGCGCCGGACGGCGATAATCCCACCCCTGAACAGGACAACGGAAAGCGTTCGCACATGTCGCAATCGATACAGGCATCGCCTTTGCTGGCTTCGCAGCTGGCCGACTACCTCGAGCGATGGCCCCAGGAGTCCGAGGTGGTCCAGGCGTTCCTGGAGTTGCTGGGGGACCACCAGGACCCCTTCCAGCGCGAACGCCTCGCCGGCCATTTCACCAGCGGCGCCTGGCTGGTCAGCGCCGATGGGCAGCGCATCCTGATGACCCACCACCGCAAGCTGGGCCGCTGGCTGCAGCTGGGCGGCCATGCCGACGGCGACCGCGACATGGCGCGGGTCGCACTGAAGGAGGCGGAAGAGGAGTCGGGCCTGTCCGGCCTGTCGGTGGAAGGCGATGCCATTTTCGACCTGGATCGCCACTGGATCCCGGAACGCAAGGACGTGCCGGGCCACTGGCATTACGACGTGCGCTATGTGGTGCGCGCGGGCGAAGACGAGCGCTACGCCGTCAGCGAAGAGTCGCTGGACCTGGCCTGGCGGCCGATTGCGGAGGTGGCGCTGGACGCTGATGAATCCATGAGCCGCATGGCTCGCAAGTGGCTCGCAATCCTGTAGGAGCGACGCGAGTCGCGAAACTCGTAATAGTTCAATTCTCTACGGCTTCGCGACTCGCGTCGCTCCTACATTGGCCCGCTGCTCAATACAGAACGCGGGTCCGCAGGGTGCCCGGAATCGCCATCAGCGCTTCCTTCAGATCCACCGCCTGCAGATCGGTGGCGGACACGTCGATCACCACGTAGCCGACCTTGGCGTCGGTGCGCAGGAACTGGCCATCGATGTTGATACCGTGCTTGCCGAAGATCTCGTTGATCTGCGACAGCACGCCGGGCACGTTGCGGTGGATATGCAGCAGACGATGGCTGGCGGCATGCTCGGGCAAGGTGACTTCGGGGAAATTGACCGCCGACAGGGTCGAACCGTTGTCGCTGTAGCGCACCAGTTTGGCGGCCACCTCTATCCCGATATTGTCCTGCGCTTCCAGCGTGCTGCCGCCCACGTGCGGGGTCAGGATCACATTGTCCTTGCCGGCCAGCGGCGAAACGAAGGCGTCGTCGTTGCCTTTGGGCTCGACCGGGAACACGTCCACGGCAGCGCCACCCACCTGGCCCGAGTCCAGCGCCGCGCTCAGCGCATCGATGTCGACCACGGTGCCGCGTGAGGCATTGATCAGGTGCGCGCCAGGCTTCATCTTCGCGATCTGCGCCGCGCCGAACATGTTTTTGGTCGCTGGCGTTTCCGGCACATGCAGCGTGACCACGTCCGAACGTTCCAGCAGGTCGTCCAGGTTCAGCGAGGAACGCGCATTGCCCAGCGAGAGCTTGGTCTCGATATCGTGGAAGACCACATTCATGCCGATGGCTTCGGCCAGCACGCCCACCTGCGTGCCGATATGGCCGTAGCCGACAATGCCCAGGGTCTTGCCGCGCGCCTCGTGGCTGCCCGCGGCCGATTTCGACCATCCGCCGCGATGGCATTCGGCGCTCTTCTGCGGAATGCCGCGCATCAGCATGATGGCCTCGGCGATGACCAGTTCGGCCACGCTGCGGGTGTTGGAATAGGGCGCGTTGAATACTGGAATGCCGGCCAGTTCGGCGGCGTCGGTATCCACCTGGTTGGTGCCGATGCAGAAGCAGCCGATGGCCATCAGGCGGCGGGCATTGCCCAGCACTTCCTCGGTCAACTGGGTGCGCGAACGGATGCCGACGATATGAGCGTCGGCGATGCGCAGCTTCAGCTCCTCTTCCGGCAGCGACTTGGCGTGCACTTCGATCTGCGAATAACCCGCCGCCTTGAATGTATCGATGGCGGTCGGGCTGATGCCTTCCAACAACAGAATGCGGATGTCCTGCTTCGGGTACGAGGTCTTCTTCTTCGACATGCGGGCGGGCGAAACGTCCAGCGGCGGGGCGGCCACTATGCCAGATGGGACGGGGGTTTGCTGCGCTGCGGGAGGGTGGGTTTTTCGCTGCCTGGTGGTTGCTGTTGAAACCGTTGGAATCCGGAGTCAACCAATGAACCCTCGGGTCGTCATCCCAGCGAAAGCTGGGATCCATTTTGACGTTGCTCTCGTATGTCAAATTGCGAAGCAGAATCAAGATGGATCCCAGCTTGACCAGCTTCGCTGTTGGAAACCGCTGGGATGACGACCGGAATGGCGTGAGTGGAAGGCAATATCGGGCTCCTATTCCCAACACCGTCTAGACGCACCGCAGCATCGCTGGCACCCTGACAACCCCCAACGTCCCGGCTTCACCATGAGCGATCCGCGCCTTATCGACCTGCTGCAAGCCGTGCCGTCGCTGCGTCTGAAAACCGATGCCGCCGACCTGGAGCACTACGGCCGCGACTGGACCCGCCGCTGGACGCCGGCGCCGCTGGCGATCGCCTTGCCGGCCACGGTGGAGGAAGTGCAGGGCGTCGTGCGCTGGGCGCATGCGCAGAGCGTGGCGGTGGTGCCTTCGGGCGGGCGCACCGGTCTGTCCGGTGGCGCCGTGGCGGCCAATGGGGAACTGGTGCTCAGCCTGGAACGCATGAACAAGGTGCTGGACTTCAATGCGGTGGACCGCACCCTGACCGTGCAGTCCGGCATTGCGCTGGAGGCGGTGCACAACGCGGCGCGGGAACAGGGGCTGGAATATCCGGTGGATTTCGCGGCACGTGGTTCATGTTCCATCGGCGGAAACATCGCCACCAATGCCGGCGGTATCCGCGTGATCCGCTACGGCAATACGCGCGAGTGGATCGCCGGCATGAAAGTGGTCACCGGCAGCGGCGAGTTGCTGGATCTCAACCGCGGCCTGATCAAGAACTCCAGCGGCTACGACCTGCGCCATTTGATGATCGCCTCCGAAGGCACGCTGGGCATCGTGGTGGAAGCGACGCTGCGGCTGACCGATGCGCCCCAGCCCTCGAACGTCATGCTGCTGGCATTGCCTTCGTTCGAAGTGTTGATGCAGGTGTTTTCCGCCTTCCGCGAAAGATTGCAGCTGGAGGCCTTCGAATTCTTCACCGACCGCGCGCTGCATCACGTGCTCACGCACGGCGCGCAGAAGCCGTTCGAGGAAACGCATCCTTATTACGTAGTCACCGAATTCGCTTCAGGCGACGAAGTGCAGGAAGCTGCGGCCATGGCAGCATTCGAAGCCTGTATGGACAACGGCTGGGTCAGCGACGGGGTGATCAGCCAGAGCGACGCGCAGGCCGCGCAACTGTGGCGTCTGCGCGAGGGCATCACCGAAAGTCTTGCCCCCTACAAACCCTACAAGAACGACGTGTCGGTGCGTATTTCCGCCATGCCCGCGTTCCTGCAGGAAACCCAGAAGTTGCTGGGCGACGCCTATCCGCATTTCGATGTGATCTGGTTCGGCCACATCGGCGACGGTAATCTGCATATCAATGTGCTGAAACCCGATGATCTGGGGGATGCGGATTTTGTGTCCCAGTGCGAACACGTCACCAAGCTGCTGGCCGAATCGCTGAAGCGCCATGCGGGCAGCATTTCCGCGGAGCACGGCATCGGCCTGGTAAAGAAGGGCTATCTGGAAAGCACGCGTAGTACGGCGGAAATCGAAGTGATGCGCGGGATCAAGCGGGTGCTGGATCCGAAGGGGATATTGAATCCCGGAAAGCTGTTCGACGCTTGAATCTTTTCAGTCGTCAAATATGACGCCAATAAAAAATTCAGAAACGTCATCCCGGCGAAAGCCGGGACCCAACTATGCGCGCAAATTTAGTTGGGTCCCGGCTTTCGCCGGGATGACGACCTCAAAAGTTCTGGTTTACGCGGGCAGCCTCAAGCGCATTAAGCAGCGTGCCTCAATCCGCCCGCCCACCAAACTCACCCGTCGTCGTATTCACCAATACGCGTTCGCCGTTGACGATGTACTCGGGAACCATGATCTCCAGGCCTGTGCTCAGCTTGGCCGGCTTGGGACGCTTGGTAGCGCTGCCACCCTTGAGCTCGGGCGGCGTCTCGACCACTTCCAGGGTGACGTGCTGGGGCAACTGCAGGGCGACCGGCTGGTCATCGATGATCTGCACATAGCTGCCAGCCAAGCCATCGGCGATGTAGCCGGCGTCATCGCCGATCACGTCCGCATCAAAGGTGTAGGGCGTGAAGTCCTCGTCGTCCATGAACACGAACGCGTCGCCGTCCTTGTACGAAAAGGTCGCCTGGCGGCGCGACATCTCGACTTCCTTCAACTCGTCATCGGCCCCGACGCTGAGGTCGTACTTCACCGCGCCGGGAACGCTGTAAAGCGTGAAGCGGAACTTGACGTTGCCGCCACGCCCCTGCGGCGAACTGCGCTCGATGTCGCGCACCTGGTAGACGGTGCCGTTGTGTTCGAAGACGTTGCCTTTCTTGATTTCGTGGGCTTTCATTTTGGAAGACCGAGTAGGGAACGGATATTGTAGGAGCGGGCCTTGCCCGCGATGCTCTTCACCTAACCCGACCGAAGAGCATCGCGGGCAAGGCCCGCTCCTACAGGTTATTTCGGTGCCAGGCGCACCGCGCCATCCAGCCGGATCGTTTCGCCGTTGAGATAACGGTTCTGTACGATGAAGGCCACGGTTTCGGCGAATTCCTCCGGCTTGCCCAGGCGCGAGGGGAACGGAATCGAGGCGCCCAGCGATTTCTGCACGTCTTCGGGCATGCCGTCGACCATCGGCGTCCAGAAGATGCCGGGAGCGACGGTCATCACGCGGATGCCGAAGCGGGAAAGTTCGCGGGCCATCGGCAGGGTCATGGCGACCACGCCGCCCTTGGAGGCCGAGTAAGCGGCCTGGCCGATCTGGCCTTCGTAGGCGGCGACGCTTGCGGTGTTGACGATCACGCCGCGCTCGCCGTCTTCGCCGGGCGCGTTGTTCTGCATCAGGTTGGCGGCGGCCTTGGCGACATTGAAGCTCCCCACCAGATTGACCAGCACGGTGCTGCGGAAATTGGCCAGCGGCATCGGCGCCTCCCTGCCCAGCACGCGGCCCGCGCCGAGGATGCCGGCGCAGTTGATCGCGGCATTCAGCCCGCCCAGAAATTCGCTGGCCGCGGCGACGCTGTCGGTGACGCCGGCTTCGTCGGCGACATCGGTGCGGAAGTAACGCGCGTTGGCTTCGCCGAGTGCGGCGACCGCAGCCGCGCCCTTGTCGTCGTTGAGATCGAACAGCGCCACTTTGCCGCCGTGGGCAACCAGATGCTGCGCCACGGCCAGGCCCAGGCCGGAAACGCCGCCGGTGACGAGGGCGCGGGTGTCGGAAAGCTGCATGTGCAAGAGCCTGTAAGGAGTGCCCGCATTTTACGGGATGAGCCAGCCTGTAGGAGCTGCGTAAGCTGCGACCGGAATATCTGGGTCAGCGTTACAGCAAACGGAAGCATTGCGGTCGCAGCTTACGCAGCTCCTACAAAGGCAGGAGGTAGAAGGCGTTGCAGCCGCCATGGCCGGTGGCGCCAAGGGGCGCATCGATGCGCCGGAATCCGGTGCGTTCGTACAGGCGCATGGCCGCGTCCATGCCGCGCAGGGTTTCCAGATAGCACCGGGTGAAGCCGAAGGCACGGGCAGCCTCCAGACAGCGCGCCATCATCGCGGCGCCGGCACCCAGGCCGCGCGCCGGGGGCAGGAAATACATCTTGCGCAGTTCGCAGGTCTCTCCATCGCCGCCGGCCAGAGGCGCGATCCCGCCGCCGCCAACGACCCGGCCCTCATGTTCGACAACGAAATAGGCCGAGCGCCCAGCGGCGTAGGCGCGGCTCATCCAGTCCACTTCCGGATCGTTGATCGCAAAGCCGCTGCCCGTTGCGCCGAACTCGGGCATGACGGTGCGTATGATCGCTGCCATCGCTGCATCGTCGCGTGGTTCGATGGGGCGAATGACGTACGAAGGCGGCTCGCCCAGTGGAGATTCGCCCATTGCAAACTCACCCATTGGAAACGCGGTCGTCTCGCGCCCGCAGACGGCTGGCGAATTCATCCGGCGACAGGCCGGGCGCGAATAGGAAGCCCTGGCCCACCGGTACGCCCAGTTGCAGCAGGAATTGGCGCTGCGCTTCGGACTCCACGCCTTCGGCTACCAGTCCAAGCCCAAGGCTGCGGGCGATGGCGGAAACCGCCTGGCATACGGCCACGTCGGAGCGGTTGTTGGGCACGCCTTCGGTGAACAGCTGGCTCAGCTTGAGCCCGTGGATCGGCAGACGGCGCAGATAGTTGAGCGCACTGTAGCCTTCGCCGAAATCGTCGATGGTCAGCACCACGCCCAGTGCGCGCAGTTCGGCGAAGGTCTTGAGCGTGGCCGGTGCGTCTTCAATCAGCACGCGTTCGGTGAATTCCAGTTCCAGCGCCGAACCCGGCAGTTCGTACTCGGCCAGTACCGCGCGGACGTTCTCGGCCAGATCATCGCCGGCAAACTGGCGGTAGGACACGTTGACCGCCACGCGCACGATGCCCAGGCCCATGTCCTTCCATTCGCGCACCTGGCGGCAGGCTTCGCGCAGCACCCAGCTGCCGATGCGGACGATGTCGCCCGTGGTTTCGGCGTGGCTGATGAACAGGTCCGGACGCAGTTCGCCCAGCTGATGGTTCTGCCAGCGGATCAGCGCCTCGGCAGCGACGATGCGCCCGCGCCGCAGGTCCACCTGCGGCTGGTACACCAGCCGGAATTCCTCGTTGTCCACGGCGCGGCGCAGTTGGGTCTCGATCTGCAGGCGGTCCTGCTGCCGGCGCGCCAGCTCCGGGGTGAAGGTCTGCCAGCCATTGCGCGCGCGGTGCTTGCTGTCGTACATGGCGATGTCGGCGTTCTGGATCAGCTGCTGCGGGCGAACGCCGTCTTCGGGCGCGCGGGCGATGCCGATGCTGGCGGTGATGGCGAACTCGTCCTTGTCGAAGCGGAACGAGTCGGCGAAGGCGGCGAGTACCGCGTCTGCCAGCCGTTCGGGTTGGGTCGGATCGCCGCTGGCATCGCAAAGCACCAGGAATTCGTCGCCGCCGAAACGCGCCACCAGGCCTTCGGTCCCCACAGCCCCAAGGATGCGCGCGGCCGCCTGCATCAGCAGTTCGTCACCTGCGCTGTGTCCAAGTACGTCGTTGACGGTCTTGAAGCGATCCAGGTCGATGTACAGCAGCGCAACCTGGGAGTGCACCGGATCAATCATGCGCGCGCCAAGCTCGTTGAGCACGGCATCGCGGTTCATCAGTCCGGTGAGCGGATCGGTGCGTGCCTGGATGCGCAGCGTTTCCTCGGCGCGCTTGTCCATGGAAATGTCCTGCATCGTGCCGGTGATCCGGGACGATGCAGGGTCGCTGGCTTCGGCCTCGCCGATGACGCGGATCCAGAATGGATGACCATCCAGACGGCTGCCCTGCAGTTCCAGGTCGAAACCGCCCCCGCATTCGACGACTTTTTCCATTGCTGTGCGGAAGCGACGCCGGTCGGGGTCGCGCAGGTTGGCGAGCATGGCTTCGACGGTATCCGGCGTCGCTTCGGCGCCAAGGATGCGGATGGCTTCATCGGTCAGATAGACGCGATCACGGCCCGCATCCCATTCCCAACCGCCGATATGCGCCAGCGACTGTGCGCGGTCGAACAACGCGCTGTCGCGCTTGAGCGCGGTGACGTCGCTGAATAGCGAGGTGACCTGCGCGGGCTGGTGTCCGCCCGGTGCGAACTGCGGAACCGAGGTCACGGTCAACCACAGCAACTGTTTGTGCTGGCGGTGGTACAGGCCTACCAGCATGCTTTCGACCACCTGGCCGGTCGCCAGTGCGCGATGGGCGGGCAGGGCATCGCTGGCCAGCTCGCGGCCGTGCTGGTCGACGACGCGCCATTGTTCAAGGTTGAGTTCGTCGGCGGCGCGTTTGCCTTCGCCCACGCCGAAGATGCGCAGCGCTGCACGGTTGGCATAGACGATTTCGCGGGCCTGGTTCTGCACCACGATGCCCTTGTCGATGACTTCCATCAGTTCGCGATAGCGAAGTTCCGCTTCGCGGCGCTTGCTCAGGTCGCGGGCGACGGCGACCAGGCTCTTGCGGCCGTCGAACACGAAGTTGGCCGAATGTACTTCCACCGGGAAGCGGGTGCCATCGCCGCGCATGTTGGTGACTTCGATGACATAGGTCTCGCCACGGTTCAGCGTTTCCCAGACCGGACTCATGTGGTCGTGCGGCAGCTCGGGATTGAGCACATTGATGTTCTTGCCGACGATCTCCTCGCGGCCGCGCTTGTAGGCCGCCATGCCGGCCTTATTGAGGTCCAGGACGGTCCCGTCCTCGGCCAGTACGCTGACCGGGTCGGGTACGGCGTCGAACAGGGCGCGGTAGCGCAGCAGTGCCCAATCCTTTTCAGCCGCGGTCACCTGCAGCAGTTCCATCGCTTCGCTCATCAGCTGGCGGGTTTCCGTATCCAGTGACGTATCGAGGCTGGCCTTCTGCAGGGACGCCAGCAACTGCTGCGGATCTTCGAAGCGCAGCTTGACCACATCGCCGGCTGCGCCTGGAGCGACGGGGTCTTTCTCGGTGGCGGACTCGCCGGTCATCCCGCCGACCACGCTCTGGCGACCTTGCTGCCGGTCTCGCGCCCCAGCAGGGCTGACAGCCACAGGCCGGTCTCGCTCAATCGCGCCAGGTCGATGCCGGTGTCGATACCCAATCCGTGCAGCAGGTAGACCACGTCTTCGCTGGCGACGTTTCCGCTGGCACCTTTCGCGTAAGGACAGCCGCCCGTACCGGACACTGCCGAGTCGACCACGGTCACGCCTTCTTCCACACACGCCAGGAGGTTGGCCAGGGCCTGTCCGTAGGTGTCGTGGAAATGCACTGCAAGTGCAGTCAGCGGTACTTCGCTGGCGACGGCCTTGAGCATTGCGCGGGCCTTGTGGGGAGTGCCGACACCGATGGTATCGCCCAGGGAGACTTCATAACAGCCCAGCGCATGCAATTTCGCGGCGACCCGTACCACATCGGCCAGCGGCACTTCGCCCTGGTAGGGGCAGCCCAATACGGTGGACACATAGCCCCGTACCTTGACCCCGTCGGCCCGCGCCCTTTCAAGCACGGGGCGGAACCGCTCGATCGAATCATCGATGCCTGCGTTGATGTTCTTGCGGGTGAAGGCTTCGGAGGCGGCGGTGAACACGGCCACCTCCTGCGCACCGACTTCGCGCGCGCGCTCGTAGCCCTTCTCGTTGGGCACCAGTACCGGATAGGCGATGCCGGGCGCGCGGGCGATACCCGCGAACACTTCAGCGGCATCGGCCAGCTGCGGTATCCATTTCGGGCTGACGAAACTGGTGGCTTCGATGCTGCGCAGTCCGGTCTGCGACAGCCGGTCGATCAGCTCGATCTTGTCGGCGGTGGCGATGATGGTTTTTTCGTTCTGCAAGCCATCGCGGGGGCCGACTTCGACGATGCGGACGTAACCGGTCATGGACATGCAGTGAATTCCTTGGATAGGACTGACAACGCAATTTGGCGAGCTTAGCGGACGCGCGCTGCACCCGGCGCGGCCCTCACTCCGTTTCCAGCGTGGCCAGTACGGTATCGGCTTCGACGAAATCGCCGGCGGTCGCGTGCAAGGCGGCCACGATGCCGTCGCGTGGCGACTTGATCGCCAGTTCCATCTTCATCGCCTCGATCACCAGCAGTTCCTGGCCTGCCTTCACCGTCTGGCCGGGGGAGGACTTCACCACCACGACCCGGCCGGGCATGGGCGCCACGATGCGGCTGTCATCGCGCGCGCTGGAGGTTCCACGCGGTCGATAGACAGACACCAGGCTCAGATGCAGCCGCCGCTGGCCATCATGCGTGGTGACCCCCTGCCGGTCTGTGCGGGCGAGAAAGCGTCTGGCCTCGGAACCCAGGCGCAGGCTCAAGTCATCGTTCTGCAGTCTTGCGCCACTGATCGCGTGCGTGTGGCCTTCGTAGTCGACCGTGTACTCGCCCGCTGCGCCATGGGCCAACATTTCAATCGGCTGGTCGCGATGCAGGAATGCCAGCGGGCGCCCGCCGGTATGGCCCAGGCGCCAGCCATCGGCAGTGGCCCAGGGCGAATGCGGATCGCCGCTGGAGCCTGCGGCGGTTCGCGCCTCGGCCTCTTGTTTCAGCAGGGTCGTGGCGACTGCGGCCAACAACAGCGGAAGATCGATCGCCTCATCGGGCATGAATTCATCCAGATGCCGGTCCAGGTATCCGGTATCGATGGTGCCCTCCACGACTGCGGGATGACGGACGAGTTTCTCCAGGAATCCGATGTTCGACTTCGGACCGGCAATCTCGCATTGCGAAAGCGCATCGGCCAAGCGTGCCAACGCGGCAGTGCGATCGGCGTCCCACACGATCAGCTTGGCGATCATCGGATCGTAGAAGATGCTGACGGTGTCGCCTTCGATCACGCCCGAATCGATGCGCACCTGCGCCGAAGGCGCGGGCAGCACCAGTTTCTCCAGCTTGCCCGAGCCGGGCAGGAATCCCGCTTCGGGATCCTCTGCATACAGCCGCACCTCGATGGCGTGGCCATGTTGCGGCACCTGCTCCTGGGTCAGCGGCAGTGGCGCGCCGGCGGCGATACGCAGCTGCCATTCGACCAGATCCAGTCCGGTGGTGAGTTCGGTGACCGGGTGCTCCACCTGCAGGCGCGTGTTGATCTCCATGAAGAAGAAATCGCCCTGCGGATCGACGATGAATTCCACCGTACCCGCATTGACGTAGTCGATGGCATGGGCGGCCTTGACCGCCGCTTCGCCCATCGCCGCGCGCAGTTCGGGGGTGAGGAAAGGCGAGGGCGATTCTTCCAGTACTTTCTGGTAGCGCCGTTGCGCCGAGCACTCGCGTTCGTTGAGATGGATCGCATTGCCCTGCGCGTCGCCGAAGACTTGGATTTCGATATGCCGTGGCGACTGCACGTAGCGTTCCAACAGCACACGGTCGCGGCCGAAGGCGTTCGCAGCTTCGCGCTGACAGCTTTCCAGCTGGGCGATGAATTCCTCCAGCCGGTGCACGATGCGCATGCCCTTGCCGCCGCCGCCGTGGGCCGCCTTGATCATCAGCGGAAACCCGATCCGCGCCGCTTCGCGCGAGAGCGTGTTGGGGGACTGGTCTTCGCCGGTGTAGCCCGGCACCACCGGCACGCCCGCGGCCGCCATCAGGTCCTTGGCCCCGGCCTTGCTGCCCATCTTGCGCATCGAGGTGCCGCTGGGACCGATGAAGACGAGACCGGCGGCTTCGACCGCATCGGCGAAGTCGGCGTTCTCGGACAGAAAGCCGTAGCCGGGATGGATTGCCTGCGCGCCGCTGCGCTTGGCCGCTTCCAGAATCGCCTCGCCACGCAGATAGCTGTCGGCCGGCCGCGGTCCGCCGATCAGGTACGCCTCATCGGCTTGGCGCACGTGCTGGGCATCGACGTCGGCTTCGGAGTAGACGGCCACCGTGCGTATGCCCAGACGGCGACAGGTACGGATGACGCGGCAGGCGATTTCGCCGCGATTGGCGATCAGGATCTTGGAGAACATGGGTTTGGGATCATTCGGGGAGATGGCACACCGCCTCGATATTGTGGCCATCCGGGTCGAGGATGAACGCGGCGTAGTAATTGGCGTGGTAGTGCGGCCGCACACCCGGTGCGCCGTTGTCGCGGCCGCCGGCGGCCAGACCTGCCTGATAAAACGCATCCACCTGGCTGCGGTTTTCGGCCACCAGGGCCACGTGCACCCCATTGCCCGACGGTGTCCCGTTGCTGATCCAGAGCGAAGGCTTGCCCTGTCTGCCGAAGCCGCCATGGTGCTCGTCGGTGCCGGTCATTTCCGGCGTGACTTCCATCACCAGCGAAATCCCGAGCACACCAAGCACGCGCTCGTAGAACGCCTTGCTTGCTGCGTAGTCGGAAACCTTGAAACCGAAATGGTCGATCATGGTGTCTGTTCCTCTGTCATCCAGATTGCGGGCCTCTTTTCCAGGAAGGCTGCCAGACCTTCCTGGCCTTCGGCGGACACGCGCAGCCCTGCGATCAGGCTGGCGTTGGTCCGGTCCTGCGAGGTTGCATCCGACTCGCGGGCCACGCGCGACACCAGCGACTTGGCGCTCGCCGCGGCGATGGGACCTGCCTTCAACAGCAGTGATATCTGACGTTGCACAGCTTCGTCGAGTGCTTCGGCGGGCACCACCTGATGCAGCAACCCGATCTGCAACGCGGTCTGGGCATCGAAGATTTCCGCGCTGGCGAACCAGCGCCGCGCCTGGCGCGGGCCGATCGCCGCGATCACGTAGGGCGAGATCACTGCCGGCAACAGGCCCAGCTTGCTTTCGGTCAAGCCGAATCTGGCTTCGGGCACGCCGATGGCGATATCGCAGCAGGCCACCAGGCCCACACCACCACCGAACGCGGCGCCTTGCACGCGTGCCACCGTGGGCTTGGGCAGTTCGTCCAGGGTTCGCATCAGACGGGCCAGGGCCAGCGAGTCTTCGTAGTTGTCCGATTCACTGGCGGCGGCCATGCCGCGCATCCAGTTCAGATCGGCCCCGGCTGAGAAAGACGCACCGGCCGCTTCCAGTACGACTACTCGTACCGCGGGGTCGGCGCCGGCCTCGGTCAGCGCACGAGTCAGGGCATCGATCAATTCGGCATCGAAAGCGTTGTGCAGGGCGGGCCTGTTCAGGCGCAGGCGCAGGACTGCGCCTTCCCGTTGCTGTTCCAGCGTTTGCGACATGAAGGGGCTCCTTGCGGCGAGGCTGGATGATAGCTGCTTGCCGGCAAAACACATGGGTGCTGCCATGGATGCGCTGCGGCGAAGACGGGAATGGTAGAATGAGAACAGTTCCTATTTGAGAAGCCCCGTGACGTTGACCGATCTGCCGCGCCGTACGCTGGCCACCGTCGATTCAGTGCAGGAGTTGGGCGACCACGACAACATCGCGCGGCGTCTGCGCGAGCTGGGTTTCGTGGCTGGCGAACAGGTCGAAGTCGTGGCCGTTGGGCCCTTGGGTGGGGAACCGCTGCTGGTGCAGGTGGGTTTCACCCGCTTCGCCCTGCGTCGCAGCGAGGCCGCGCGTGTGCACCTGACGAACGGGGCCGCAGCATGAGCGCTGCATCCACCATACCGCTGCGTCTGGCCCTGATCGGCAACCCCAACTGCGGCAAGACCGCCTTGTTCAACCAGCTCACCGGCAGCCGGCAGAAGGTCGCGAACTACGCGGGCGTCACCGTGGAGCGCAAGGAAGGCCGGCTGCACAGCGCCTCCGGGCGCAGCTATGCGGTACTGGACCTGCCAGGCGCCTACAGCCTGAACGCGGCCAGCCTGGACGAAGCCATCACCCGCGATCTGTGCCGTGGCTTCCTGCCCGGCGAGTCCGCGCCTGATGTGCTGGTCTGCGTGGTCGATGCCACCAACCTGCGCCTGCATCTGCGCTTCGCCCTGGAGGTGCGTGAGCTGGGCAAGCCCATGATCCTGGCGGTGAACATGGCCGACGTGGCGCGTCGCCGCGGCGTGACCATCGACCTGGCGGTGCTGGAGCGCGAACTGGGCGTGCCGGTGGTCGAAACCGTGGCGGTGAAGCACAACGGCGCCAAGACGCTGGTCGAACAGATCGACCGGCTGGCCGCCGAGCCGCACGCACCACGCCTTCAACTGGCCGAAGGCGCTGATCTTCACCAGGAAACCCGCCGCCTGCTGTCCGCAGCGGTGAGCATGCCCACGCGCACCGCCAAGGTGGACGACGCGCTGGACCGCTGGCTGCTGCATCCGGTGTTCGGGCTGCTGGCGCTGGCGGTGGTGATGTTCCTGATCTTCCAGGCGGTGTATGCCTGGGCCACGCCGTTGATGGATATCATCGAAGCGGGCACCGGATGGCTGGGCGAAACCGTGGGGGCCGTGTTGCCGGAAGGACCGCTGAGCAGCCTGCTGGTCGACGGCATCATCGCCGGGTTGGGCGGGGTGATCGTGTTCCTGCCGCAGATTCTGATCCTGTTCGCCTTCATCCTGGCGCTGGAAGAATCGGGTTACCTACCACGGGCGGCGTTCCTGCTCGACCGGATGATGGCGTCGGCGGGATTGTCGGGACGCTCGTTCATTCCCCTGCTTTCCAGTTTCGCCTGCGCCATCCCCGGCATTATGGCCACGCGTTCGATCCAGGATCCGCGCGATCGCCTGGCGACGATTCTGGTCGCCCCGCTGATGACCTGTTCGGCGCGCCTGCCGGTGTATGCCTTGCTGATCGGCGCCTTCATTCCGCAGAAGCAGGTCTGGGGTATTTTCAACCAGCAGGGCCTGGTGCTGTTCGGGCTGTATTTCGCCGGCATACTCAGCGCGTTGCTGGTGTCGTGGGTGATGAAGAAGTGGCGCCGCGACAAGAGCGAGCATCCCTTGCTGCTGGAGCTGCCGTCTTACCGCATCCCGCATCCGCGCGATCTGCTGATCGGCCTGTGGGAACGCGCGTGGATATTCCTGCGCCGCGTGGGCGGCATCATCCTGGCGCTGACCATCCTGTTGTGGTTCCTGCTGTCGTTTCCGGCTGCGCCGGTCGATGCGACGATGCCGGCTATCGACTACAGCTTCGCTGGACGCATCGGCCATGCGATGACCGCGATCTTCGCGCCCATCGGTTTCAACTGGCAGATATGCATCGCACTGATTCCCGGCATGGCCGCGCGTGAAGTGGCGGTGTCCTCGCTGGCCACGGTCTATGCGCTGTCCGCAGCCGACGACGATGCCGCCGCACAGGCGTTGACGCCGTTGATTTCCGATGGCTGGTCGCTGGCCACGGCGCTGTCGCTGCTGGTGTGGTTCATCTACGCACCGATGTGCATCTCCACGCTGGCCACGATCAAGCGCGAGACCAATTCCTGGAAGAAGATGTCCTTCGCCACGATCTATCTGTTCGCACTGGCCTATGGCGCTTCGTTCGTGACCTATCAGGTCGCGGTGTTGCTGGGGGCAGGGTGAGCACATCGCTGCTGCTGCAGTACGTGATCATCGCCCTGGCGGTGCTGCTGAGCGTGTGGGTGGTGGCGAAGAAGCAGTTTCCCGGCAGCGTGCGCAAACTGCGCGTGGCATTGGCTTTGCCGATGTTGCGCGAAGGCAAGCCTGCGTGGATGCGCAGATTCGGGTTCTGGATATCGCCAGTGGGCAAGGCCGAAGCCACCGCTTGTGGCGGCTGCGATAACTGCGGGCCAAAGCCGTAGGTCGGGGCTACGCCCCGACGCCTGGAATTCTTGACGGTGCACGATGCGTCGGCCGCGTAGGGCCGACCTACGGTCATGCCGTGATACGCATCCCCCAATATCCAAAGACTCGCGTAGGTCGGGGCTACGCCCCCGACGCGTGGGATCCTGAAGTTGCACGATGCGTCGGCCACGTAGGGCCGACCTACTCGGTCATGGCGTGAATGTTTTCTGGTTCGCGGCTTCCCCAATCCTGGGCATAGATGCCTCGGGCTTGCCACGCGGGAAAGCTCGACCAGATCCAATCTGCTGCACAGGTTACCAATCCATGCTTCACCGGGTTGTAGTGCAGGTAATCAAGATGTCTTGAGAAATCCTGCTCATCCCGGATAAGGTGATCGTAGTAGCGTCGCTGCCATGCGCGCCCTGCAACAGTTGTAGAGGAATTAGCCAAGCGCGCAATCACCGCTCTTTTGAAACTGCCTACAATCCTGGGAACTTCAACTCCATCATGAGGGCTGAGCAAAAGATGCAGGTGATCGTGCAGCAGTACATGCCCATGATGCTTGAACGGATGCAGCCCCTGGGTAACCCGCAATGCGTCGAGCACACGCTCTTTCACCTCTTCATGCGACAACCAAGGACGGCGTTCGGCTGTCGTCAGCGTCAGGAAGATGGTTTGTCCATCCGAGAAATAGCGGCGATAACGTGGCATGCGGCCAAATTCGCATCGGCTGGGTCGATGCGATATCGCCGAAACCACCATTCACGCATGAGGAGAATCCGACGCGTACGTCGGGGCTACGCCCCCGACGTCCGGATTCTGACGGTGCACGATGCGTCGGCCGCGTAGGGCCGACCTACGCTCAGGTCGTGGATGTTCTGGAATAGACGCCCCAATGGAGGCTCGTAGGTCGGGGCTACGTCCCCGACGCGCGAATCCTGAGCGTGCACGATCCGTCGGCCACGTAGGGCCGACCTACGGATCAATGGTCCTTGCGGCCACGCGGTCCTTTCAGCAGATCGTTGCGCGGTACCGCTTCCACCGCCAGAGTGAAGCTGCGTTCCTCGTCGACTTGCATCGCGCCCACGCCGACCACATGGCGGGCGATCTCATCGCCCCGGCTGTTCTTGATCGTCAGCACCACGGTGTATTCCCACGGCGCGCCATCGGCGGGGTGACGCACCGTGCCCTGCACGCGCAGGGGTACGATGGTTTCGGCGGCGCGCTTGGCGGTGACCGCCGCTTCATCGAAGCGCAGGTGATGCTTGCATGCCGGACAGACGCTGGCGCTTTCCAGAATGACGGTCTTGCAGTGCGGGCAACTGCGCGTGGCGCCCGCGGTGCCGGGACGCGGCGTGCTCATGGAGCGGCGTCGTTCTCCGCATCCTTCGAACTGGACTTGGAGGTCGACGTCGCCTTGCTGTCGTCCCAACCGAAGTCCGCCTGGCCACGCATGCGTGAACCGGCTGCCACGGTCAAGGATCCGGCCTTGAGATCACCGATGATCACGCCCGAGCTCAGCAACTCGACATGCGAGGCGGACTCGATATTGCCTTCCAGCTCGCCTGCCACGATCACTTTCTTCGCGCGAACGCCACCATTCAACTTGGCGCCGGTTTCGATGGTCAGATCGCCCTGCACATTGACGTCGCCCTTGAACTTGCCGGCGATGCGGACATGGCCGGTGCCTTCGATCTTGCCTTCGATAGTCAGGTCGGCGGCGATCAGCGATTCCTTGGGCTCGCGCGCGTTGCTGCTTGCTGTGGGTGCCGGGCGTGGCGGAGCCGTGGTGGTGGGCGAGAAGTCGGCAGCCGGGGCCGGCGTTTCACGCACGGGCTCAGGCGGCTGCGGGATCGAATCCTTGCGGGCGGGGTTCTGATCCTTCCAGATAGACATCGGCATGCGCTCCAGCGAAGTACGGGGGATTGCAGACTATCGCGGCGTCGTGACGATTTTGCTGTGATCGCGCTCACCAAAATGCCCGTGCAGGCCATGGTTTGGCACCGGGACTTCAGGTAACACCTGATATCTGAACGTCATCGGCCACCCGCCACGTCGATGAAGGCGCCGGTCGTATATGAGGCTTCGGCCGACAGCAGCCACAGGATCGCCTGTGCCACTTCCTCGGCCTGACCGCCCCGGCCCAGCGGCACGGACGCCTTGACCCGTTCGATCCGGTCGGGTTCACCGCCGCTGGCGTGCATGTCGGTGTAGATGAAACCAGGCCGCACCGCGTTGACCCGGATGCCTTCGGCCGCGACCTCGGCCGCCAGGCCACGGGTGAAGCTGTCGATGGCGCCCTTGCTGGCGGCGTAGTCAACGTATTCATTGGGTGAGCCGGTGCGCGCGGCGACGGACGACAGGTTGACGATTGCGCCGCCCGAACCACCCTGCGCGGTCGACATGCGCAGCACCGCTTCACGCGCGCACAGGAAGCTGCCGATCACATTGGTGGCGAACACGCGCTGCAGCCGTCCCGCATCGATCAATTGCACGCGACCTTGGCGTTCCAGAATGCCGGCGTTGTTGACCAATGCAGTGATCGGGCCAAGCTCTTGGTCGATGGTCCGGAAAAGCCGCAGCACATCGGCCTCCAGCGAGATATCGGCAGCCACGGCAATTGCTCTGCCGCCGGAGCGCTCGATGGCGCCCACCACGCTCATGGCGGCCTGCTCATTGTCCCGATAGTTCACGCACACCGTATAACCGCGGCTTGCCGCCAGTATCGCCGTGGCGGCGCCGATACCGCGCGAGGCGCCGGTGACCAGGAGCACGTCGCTCACGGCTTACATCCGGAACACGCCGAACTTCGCCGGCTCGATGGGTGCATTCAACGAAGCCGAGATCGCCAGGCCCAGCACGCGCCGCGTGTCTGCCGGATCGATGATGCCGTCGTCCCACAGGCGTGCGGTGGCGTACCAGGGACTGCCCTGGGTTTCGTACTGGTCGCGGATGGGAGCCTTGAACGCTTCTTCGTCTTCCGCGGACCAGTCTTTGCCAGAAGCCTCGATGCCATCGCGTTTGACCGTGGCCAGCACGCTGGCGGCCTGTTCGCCGCCCATCACGCTGATGCGCGCATTGGGCCACATCCACAGGAAGCGCCCGCCGTAGGCACGGCCGCACATGGCGTAATTGCCGGCACCGAAACTGCCGCCGATGACCACGGTGAACTTGGGTACGGACGAGCAGGCCACAGCTGTGACCATCTTGGCCCCGTCCTTGGCGATGCCGGCGTTCTCGTATTTCTTGCCGACCATGAAACCGGTGATGTTCTGCAGGAACACCAGCGGAATGCCGCGCTGGTTGCACAGCTCGATGAAGTGCGCGCCCTTGAGCGCGCTTTCGGCGAACAGGATGCCGTTGTTGGCGATGATTCCGATGGGATAACCGTGCAGGTGCGCGAAGCCGGTGATCAGGGTCTTGCCGTAGCGTGCCTTGAACTCGTCGAAGCGCGAACCGTCGACGATGCGCGCGATGACTTCGCGGATATCGAACGGCCGGCGCGTATCGCGGGGCACGATGCCGTACAGCTCCTGCGCCGGATAGAGCGGATCCTGCGATTCGCGCACCGCCAGCGGCAGGCGCTTGCTGCGATTGAGGTTGCCGACCAGGTTGCGTGCGATCTGCAGCGCGTCGCGATCGTCTTCTGCGAAATGGTCGGCCACGCCGGACACGCTGGTATGCACGTCGGCGCCGCCCAGGGCTTCGGCATCAACCACTTCGCCGGTCGCGGCCTTCACCAGCGGCGGACCGCCCAGGAAGATCGTGCCCTGTTCCTTGACGATGATGCTCTCGTCGCACATCGCCGGCACGTAGGCGCCACCGGCTGTGCAACTGCCCATGACCACGGCGATCTGCGGAATGTTCTCCGCGCTCAGTCGCGCCTGGTTGTAGAAGATCCGGCCGAAATGCTCGCGGTCCGGGAAGACCTCGTCCTGCAGCGGCAGGAAAGCGCCGCCGGAGTCGACCAGGTAAACGCAGGGCAGGCGGTTCTCGCGCGCCACTTCCTGTGCGCGCAGGTGCTTCTTGATCGTCATCGGGAAGTAGGTGCCGCCCTTGACGGTGGCGTCGTTGGCCACGATCACCACTTCCAGGCCCTGCACGCGGCCGATGCCGCAGACCATGCCCGCGGCCGGCGCGGCGCCTTCGTACATGTCTTCGGCCGCCAGCGGTGCGATTTCCAGGAACGGCGATCCCGGGTCGAGCAGGGCGGTGATGCGGTCGCGTGCCAGCAACTTGCCGCGCTCGGTGTGCTTGTGGCGGGCCTTCTCGCCACCACCATCGGCGGCGCGGGCCAGACGACGGTCCAGTTCCTCCACCAGTGCGCGGTGATAGGCAGCGTTGTCGTTGAAGTCGGCAGAGCGTGGATCGAGTTGCGAAGTCAGAACCGACATGCGGTCGATGCCTGCGGGAAGGAAGCGCAAGGATACAACCCACGCCGTTGGCGGCTCCAGAAAGCGCAAGGCCCGCATTCGCGGGCCTTGCCATCCTGCCGAAGCGAATCAGCTACGGCTTACTTCTTGGAAGCGGCGTCGGCCTTGTCGGCCATTTCAGAAGCCTTGTCGGCGGTCGCCTGCGCGGCATCGGATACCGCATCGGCGGTCGTTGCAGCGGCCTTCTGCGCAGCGTTCTCGGTCTTTTCCGCGGCATCGCTCAAGGCTGCAGCGGTGGCATCGGCTGCTTCGTTGGCGGAAACCGCGGCGGAATCGGCCGCGGCGGCCGCAGCATCGCCTGCAGCGGTTGCGGCTTCACCGACCTCGGCCGCAGCCTGGTCAGCCGCGGCGGCGGCATTGTCGGCCGCCTGATCGCTGTCAGCCTTGTTGCAGGCGCTCAGTACCAGCACCGACGCGGCCAGCAGTACGAGGAATCGGGTTTTCATGGGTTCGTTCTCCGGATCGGTGGAAGAGGGGAGTTTACGGCGCTGGATAGCAGCTGCGGAAGCAGCGCCTGCGCGTAATCGAACTTGTCGGGCATAGAAAAAGGCCGTCGGTTTGCACCGACGGCCTTCGTCACTGAAACAAGCGAAAAGCGATACCTTGCGGTATTACTTCTTGGCTTCTTCTGCAGCGTCCTTCGCCTGCTCGGCCGTATCGGCAGCAGCGGCGGCGGTGTCGGCAGCGGCGTCAGCAGCAGCGTCGGTCGTCGCAGCAGCGGCGTCCGTGGCGGCGGTGGCGGCGGTGTCGGCAGCCTGGGCAGCGGCGTCAGCCGAGGTCTGCGCGGCTTCAGCGGTGGCGGCGCCGGTGGCGGCAGCAGCGTCGGCAGCAGCCTGGGCTTCGGTTGCCGTGGCGGCAGCGTCGGTGGCGGCGTCAGCAGCGGCTTCCTGCTTCGAGCAGGCGGCCAGGGCCAGGCCCATTGCCAGCGCGATCAGCGTCTTGTTGATGGTCATCTTGGAATTTCCTCGTCGTTTAGTTGGCAACGCGCTATTGCGCGCCGGTGACATGATGACAATCCGGATTCGGCTGTCAAGCGGTTGCGTAGTTATTTTTGTCAAAGCTTCGTTAAAACGTCATAACACTTCGACGGCAATGGCCGTCGCTTCACCGCCACCGATGCACAGGGAGGCGATTCCGCGCTTGCCGCCGCGCTGCTTGAGGGCATGGACCAGGGTGACCACCAGACGCGCGCCAGAGGCGCCGATGGGGTGACCCAGGGCAGTGGCGCCGCCATTGACGTTGACCTTGGCGTGGGGAATGCCGAGCTCCTTGATCGGGGTCATGGCAACGACGGCAAAGGCTTCGTTGATCTCGAACAGGTCCACATCGTCCACGCTCCAGCCCACTTGCTTGAGCAGCTTCTCGATGGCGCCGACCGGGGCGGTGGTGAACCACTGCGGTTCCTGCGAAAAGGTGCTGTGGCCAACGATCCGGGCCAATGGCGTGATGCCGCGCTTGGCTGCTTCCTCGGCGCTGAGCAGGATGGTGGCAGCTGCGCCGTCGGAGATGCTGGAGGAACTGGCGGCGGTGACGGTGCCGTTCTTGTTGAAGGCGGGCTTCAGCGTGGGGATCTTGGCGATGTCGGATTTACCGGGCTGCTCGTCGGTGGAGAACTCGACTTCACCCTTGCGGGTGCTCACCTTGACCGGGACGATCTCAGCGTCGAACGCACCCGAGGCCTGCGCGGCCTGGGCACGCTTGGCCGATTCGATGCTGTAGGCATCCTGGGCTTCACGGGTGAAGCCGTGCTTTTCGGCCGTGGCATCGGCGAACACACCCATGGCCTGGCCGTCGTAAGGGTTGACCAGACCATCCCAGGACATGTGGTCGACGGCCTGGAAGTTGCCGAAACGGTTGCCGGTGCGCGAGTTGGGGATCAGGTGCGGCGCGTTGGTCATCGACTCCATGCCGCCGGCAACCACGATGCTGGCCGAGCCGGCCTTGATCAGGTCGTGGCCCAGCATGATCGCCTTCATGCCCGAACCGCAGACCTTGTTGATGGTGGTGCAGCCGGTGGAAACCGGCAGGCCAGCGGCCAGCGAGGCCTGGCGGGCGGGCGCCTGGCCCAGGTTGGCGGGCAGCACGCAGCCCATGATGACTTCGGAGACGTCGGCGGCCGCGATGCCGGACTGTTCCAGCGCGGCGGAAATGGCGGCAGCACCCAGGGTCGGGGTGGGCACGCCGGTGAACTGGCCGAGGAAGGACCCGATAGGCGTGCGCTTGGCGGCGGCGATGACGATGTCGGACATGGGGGACTCCAGGAAGTGAGTTGCCGATTATCGGCTATCGGACGAGGGTGCGGGAGACTTGGGTAGGTCGGGGCTACGCCCTCGACGCGCGGAGACTGGCGGGTTGCGTCGCGTCGGGGGCGTAGCCCCGACCTACGTCAGCCCCGTTCTTCGAACAGCTCGCGGCCGATCAGCATGCGGCGGATTTCGTTGGTGCCGGCGCCGATGGCGTAGAGCTTGGCGTCGCGCAGCAGGCGGCCAGTCGGGTATTCGTTGATGTAGCCGTTGCCGCCCAGCGCCTGGATGGCTTCCAGAGCAACTTGCACGCAGGCCTCGGAGGCATGCAGCAGGCAACCGGCCGCAGCGGCGCGCGAAACATGCCCCGCGTCGTAGTCGCGGCCCACCTGGTAGGCGTAGGCGCGGCTGGACTGCAGCGCGGTGTACATGTCGGCCATCTTGCCCTGCATCAGGCTGAAGGTGCCGATGGCGGCGTCGAACTGCTTGCGCTCGCGAACATAGGGCAGGGCGGCATCCAGTGCGGCCTGCATCAGGCCCAGGGGACCGCCGCTGATCACCAGGCGTTCGGTGTTCAGGCCGGCCATCAGTACCTTGACACCCTGATTGACCTGGCCGAGCACGTTCTCCTGCGGAATCTCGCAATCCTCGAACACCAGCTCGCAGGTATTGCTGCCGCGCATGCCCAGCTTGTCCAGCTTCTGCGCAGTGCGGAAACCCTTCATGCCCTTCTCGACGATGAAGGCGGTGATGCATTTGGAACCGCACTCCTTGCCAGCGGTACGCATGTAGACGACCAGCACATCGGCCTCGGGACCGTTGGTGATCCACATCTTGTTGCCGTTGGCCACCCAGACCTCGCCGCGACCTTCGACCGAACGCAGCTCGGCGCGGCAGCTCATCGAACCGACTACGTCCGAACCGGCGCCTGGTTCGCTCATCGCCAGGGCACCCTTCCACTCGCCGGTGCATAGCTTGGGCAGGTATTTCTGCCGTTGCGCTTCAGTGCCGTTGGCGTACAGGTTGGAAACGCACAGGTTGGAATGGGCGACATAGGAAAGCCCCACCGAACCCGAGGCGCGGGAGATTTCCTCCATCGCCACCAGATGGGCCAGATAACCCATCTCGCTGCCGCCGTATTCGCCCGGCACGGTCAGGCCCAGCAGTCCCATTTCGCCCAGTTTGGGCCACAGGTCCTGCGGGAACGCGTTGTCGCGGTCGATTTCTTCTGCACGCGGCGCGATCTCGCTCTCGGCGAAACGGCGTACCGCCTCGCGCAATGCGTCTATCTCTTCCCCAAGCGGAAAAGCAGTGATTGAAACAGCCGGCATAGGTCCTCCCTCCTGTTGCGGCTTCGTGGAAACGGCTAGTGTTCGCCGCGCAGGTGTCCCATGAATCGTGGTGCGGTACGGCCCAGCGGCAGTTTCAGCTTGCCGATCGAGGCGATGCGCGCTTCGGCCATGCGGTCGGCAGCGTACTGCGGCGTGATCCCCTCGCGGTCGGCCAGCTCGTAGACCTTGCCGAGCGTGTGATAGATGTTGCGCATCAGGCGCATCGCGCGTTCGCGGTTGTAGCCGTCGATTTCCAGAGAGACGTTCATCACTCCGCCGGCGTTCACCGCGTAATCGGGCGCGTACAGGATGCCGCGCTTGTCGGCTTCAATGCCGGTCACGTGCGACATCTGGTTATTGGCCGTGCCGCAGATCACCTTGGCTTTCAGCCGCGGCAGGGTTTCGGCATTGATCGCGTACTCGAACGCGCACGGGGCGAACACGTCCACCGGCAGGTCGTAGATTTCGTCGGGCTTGACCGCTTCGGCACCGTATTCTTCCACCGCCTGTTCGACCAGCGCCGGGTTCAGGTCAGCGACGAACAGCTTGGCGCCGCGCTCCTTGAGCAGCTTCAGGAATTCCATGCCGATATGGCCCAGGCCCTGCACGGCGTAGCTGTATTTGCCGATTTCCTCGTTGCCGAACTTGCGGTTCAACGTGGCCATCAGGCCCTGCAGCGCGCCATAGGCAGTGAACGGGGCCGGATCGCCCGAACCGCCATGCACCTGGTGCACGCCCACCACGTATTCGGTCTCGCGGTAGACGTTTTCCATGTCGTTGACGTCGGTGCCCATGTCCTCGGCGGTGATGTAGCGGCCGCCCAGCGAATCGACGTAACGGCCGAAGCCACGGAAGGTCGTTTCGGTCTTGTCGGTGACCGGGTCGCCGATCAGGATGGCCTTGCCGCCGCCCACGTTCAGCCCGGCCAGCGCGTTCTTGTAGGTCATGGTGCGGCTGAGGCGCAGGGCGTCGGTCAGCGCGGCCTGGGTGTCGGCGTAGGGACGCATGCGCACGCCGCCCAGCGCCGGACCCAGCACGGTGCTGTGGATGGCGATGATCGCCTTCAGTCCAGCGTCCTTGTTGTTGCAGAAGACCACTTGTTCGTGGCCGGAGGTATCGAGCGTTTCGAAAATCATGGGGAAGGGCTCCGTCTGCGCCGCCGGGTGGCCGCCACAAGTGCCTGGAACTTTGCCTAAAGGATTGATCGGAAACAAAAAAGCGACGTTGCCAGAAGCGGGCAGGGTCGTCGCAGGTGCCCAGTCTAATCCAATCGCCGGTGAAGTCCCCGTCGCGTCGGCAGATGCCGGCTTTTCAGCTGGTGCATACGCATGGGCATGGAAGCCCGCTGGTCTTCGCGCATGGGTCGCTCACGCGGCGGCGGCTACAATCGGCGCTTGTTCAAATGCACGTGAGGGCGCGCATGAGCACGCCGGCTTCGAATCTTCCCGCTCCCAGGACCGACAGCACACCGCTGCGCTTCGTCACTGCCGCCAGCCTGTTCGACGGGCACGATGCGGCCATCAACATCATGCGCCGCCTCATCCAGGGGCAGGGCGCCGAAGTGGTGCACCTGGGTCACAACCGCAGCGTTGAGGATGTGGTCCGCGCCGCGCTGCAGGAAGATGCCGACGCCATCGCGCTGTCGTCCTACCAGGGCGGACACGTCGAGTATTTCAAGTACATGGTCGACATGCTGGCCGAACGCGGCGCACCACATATCCGTGTATTCGGCGGCGGCGGCGGCACCATCACGCCTGAGGAAATCCGCGAGCTGCAGGACTACGGCGTGGAGCGCATCTACCACCCCAACGACGGCATGCACATGGGTCTGGTGCAGATGATCGAGGATGTGGTGGAGCGCGCTGAAGGTGCTAGGGAGCAGGCAACCGGTAGCGGGAAGCCGGAAAGCCAGCCCTCCATCGACGACGAGATCGCAATCGGCCGGGTGCTGAGCGCTATCGAAGACGGCGTTTACGCCGAAGCCGAGCTCGAGAAACTCCGCAAGCAGTGGGCCACGCCGTCCGGTTCCCGGTTCCCGGCTTCCGGCTCCCATGCCACTCCCGTCCTCGGCATCACCGGCACCGGCGGCGCCGGCAAGTCGTCGGTCACCGACGAACTGCTCAATCGTTTCCTGGCCAGCTTCCCGCAGATGCGCATCGCGGTGATCTCGGTCGATCCCACCCGCCGCCGCACCGGCGGCGCGCTGCTGGGCGACCGCATCCGCATGAATTCGCTGCGCAGCCATCGCGTCTTCATGCGTTCCATGGCCACGCGCCGCCAGCACGCCGCGACCAACCGGGTGTTGAAGGACTGCATCGGTTTTCTGAAAGGCCTGGGCTACGATCTGGTCATCGTGGAAACCGCCGGCATCGGCCAGAGCGATTCGGAAATCGTGGACCTGGTCGATTTCCCCATGTACGTGATGACCAGCGAGTACGGCGCGGCCAGCCAGCTGGAAAAGATCGACATGCTGGATTTCGCCGAACTCATCGTGCTCAACAAGTACGACAAGCGCGGTGCCGAGGACGCGCTGCGCGATGTGCGCAAACAATGGAAGCGCAATCGCGTCGCTTTCCAGACCGCCGACGAAGACGTGCCCGCGTACCCCACCATCGCCAGCCAGTTCAACGATCCAGGCATCAGCTGGATGTTCGTCAACCTGTGCCGGCTGTTGCGCGAAAAACTCTCCCTGCCGGCGCAGAAATGGACGCCGCAGCTGGACACTTCGCTGAAGGAGCCGCGTGCCACCGTGCTGATTCCCGGCGCCCGCGTGCGCTACCTGGCTGAAATCGCCGAGCAGGGCCGTGGCATCAACAAGGCTGTCGAACAGCAATCCGAGATCGCCAGCCGCGCGCAGCATCTGTGGGAATCGCTGCGGGAAATTGGCGACGACAAGTTGCCGAAAGCACTGGAGCTCTACGCCTTTGATTCCCTTCTCCCCCCGGGAGAAGGTGCCCGCAGGGCGGATGAGGGCGTGGATAATCAGACTGTAGGGAACGGTCCGGAGCAAGTCATTCTCCCGCCCTCATCCGGCGCTTCGCGCCACCTTCTCCCGGAGGGAGAAGGAAAGCATGTCGACCGCTCCCTCCTGATTCTCCGCCAGCGTTACCAGGACGCCGTCCAGTCGCTGACCAACGAAAACCTGAAACTCCTGCGCGACTGGCCACAGCGCCTCAAATCCATCACCGACGAACACTTCACCTATGAAGTGCGCGGCAAGGCCGTCACCGGCGAAAACTACCGCACCTCGCTCAGCCATCAGCCCATCCCCAAGATCGCCGCGCCCACCTATAAATCCTGGGGCGAGCTGCTGACCTTCCTGGGCAAGGAAAACCTGCCGGGCAGTTATCCGTTCACTGGCGGCGTTTATCCGTACCGCCGCAGCGGCGAAGATCCCATCCGCATGTTCGCCGGCGAAGGCACGCCGGAACGCACCAACCGTCGCTTCCATTACCTCAGTGTCGGCCAGCCCGCCGCGCGCCTGTCCACTGCCTTCGACAGCGTCACTCTGTATGGCGAAGACCCGGCGCCGCGCCCAGATATCTACGGCAAGATCGGCAATTCCGGCGTCAATATTCCCACGCTGGACGACATGAAGAAGCTGTACTCCGGCTTCGACCTCTGTTCGCCCACCACGTCCGTGTCGATGACCATCAATGGCCCCGCGCCGATGATCCTGGCGATGTTCATGAACACCGCCATCGACCAGCAGATCGAGCTGTATCTGAAGGAAGACGAGCAGCGCTGGGCCGAGGCGCAGAAGACCATCGACAAGCTGTTCGAGGGCCGCCAGCGTCCGCAGTATCACGGCGAACTTCCGCCCACCAACAACGGGCTAGGTCTGGGCCTGCTGGGCGTGACTGGCGAACAGGTGGTCGATGCCGACACCTATGCACGGATCAAGGCGCAGACCTTGAAGACCGTGCGCGGCACCGTGCAGGCCGACATCCTGAAGGAAGACCAGGCGCAGAACACCTGCATCTTCAGCACCGAGTTCGCGCTGCGCATGATGGGCGACATCCAGCAGTATTTCGTCGACAACGGCGTACGCAATTTCTATTCGGTGTCCATCTCCGGTTATCACATTGCCGAAGCCGGGGCGAACCCGATCAGCCAGCTGGCTTTCACCCTGTCCAACGGCTTCACCATCGTCGAGTACTACCTGGCGCGCGGCATGAAGGTGGATGACTTCGCCGCCAACCTGTCGTTCTTCTTCAGCAATGGCATGGACCCGGAATACACCGTCATCGGCCGCGTCGCCCGTCGCATCTGGGCGCGCGCCATGCGCGAGCGCTATGGCGCCAACGAGCGCAGCCAGATGATGAAGTACCACATCCAGACCTCAGGCCGTTCGCTGCACGCGCAGGAAATCCAGTTCAACGACATCCGCACCACTTTGCAGGCGTTGTACGCGCTGTTCGACAACTGCAATTCGCTGCACACCAATGCCTACGACGAGGCCATCACCACGCCCACGGAAGAATCAGTGCGTCGCGCGGTGGCCATCCAGATGATCATCAACAAGGAACTGGGCCTCAACTTCATCGAGAACCCTTGGCAGGGCAGCTTCGCCGTGGATTACCTGACCGATCTGGTGGAAGAGGCGGTGTACAAGGAATTCGAGGCCATCAGCGAGCGTGGCGGCGTGCTGGGTGCCATGGACACCATGTACCAGCGCGGCAAGATCCAGGAAGAGTCGTTGTACTACGAACACAAGAAACATGACGGCAGCCTGCCGCTGGTGGGCGTGAACACCTACCTGCCGCGCGAACACGGCGGCGACATCGTCACCGAGATCGAGCTGATCCGTTCGACCGAGGAAGAAAAAGGCCAGCAGATCGCCAACGTGCTGGGCTGGCAGAAATCACGCAACGGCTTCGCGCCAGTGGGCGAGACCTCGCACGGGCATGTGGTGGATTCCGACGACGACGCCAACGAGGTCCACGACGGTCACGGCCTGGCCTATTTGCAGAACGCCGCGCGCGAACGCCGCAATGTGTTCGAGGCGCTGGTTGAGGCGGTGAAGACCCACAGCCTCGGGCAGATCAGTCATGCGCTTTATGATGTGGGTGGGGAGTATCGCAGGAACATGTAGGCGGTCCACGCATTGAGCTCGCGCCAATTCACGGAGCAATTCCAGCGATGCGGCGAACCAGTGGCTACGCTAGCGCCCCTGCAAAAAAGCCCGGCTTGAGCCGGGCTTTCCCTTTTGCAGCAATCCTGCTCTCAATAACTGTTGCCGCTACCCAGGTCAGTCACCGGGGTCAGGGTGCCGGTGTAGACGTTGCCGGTCGCGTCGTTGGCATAGGTATCGGTCTGCAAATAAATTCCAGTGCCGTCGTAATACAGCTTGTTGCCCTTGATGCGGTTCTTCAGCACCAAGGGCTCCTTGCCGCCCAGTCCCAGAGATAGACCGGTGGTATGTTTGAAAACGCTGTTGCCCTCGATCAGGTTGTCGCGCACTTCGGCTTCGATATAAGGGCCGGTGGAGCAACTGCCTGTGAACTGGGGGATCAGGGCCATGCCGGTGTTGCCGTAATCGATCAGATTGCCCCGGATCCGGTTGTCGCGGCTGCCGCGCAGCACCACACCGGCCACTCCGGTTTTGCGCAGCTGGTTGTTCAATACCTGATTGTGGTTGCTCGCATCGTAGAGATGGATCCCGTAGTCGACGATACCCTGCAGTAGGTTGTCCTTGATCAGATTGTCGGAGTTGGCGTGGCCGCAGATCGAAATGCCGCCGATGCTTTCCAGCACCTGGTTGCCGATGATGGCGTGCGCGCCCAGGGTCGTACGGCTGCCCGGGTAACCGATGATGTAGACCCCCCAGCCTTGCAGGTTTTTGAAATGGTTGTTCTGGACGGTGGCGGCCAGTGTGTCGCTGGCGATGAAGCCGGCATCCATGGCGTCGAAATCCACGTCCTGCACGGTGATGTAGTCGGCACGTGTGGCGTTGACCCCAGCCCAGAAGCCGCTGATGCGGCCGGGACCCAGCACCTTGACGTGGGTGGCGTTGAGTACCTGGATGCCCTGCAGGCCGGGAAGGCCGCTCAAGGTGTGGCCGTTGAGGCGGATGGTGACGCCACTGGTGGGCGCGTACAGCGCTACCCAGCCGGTGGTGCAGTGCATATCCGCGGTCAGTGTGATGTCTGCGCTGACGGTGTCGCCGCAACTCAAGGCAAACGCTTGGGGCTGCCATGTGCTCAACAGCAGACCCAGCGCAAGAGTAAAAAGTGTTTTCATTTTCAACTCCTTGGGCAACGGCGGGGGCCGTTGTCTATTTGCCAACGCAGGATGCGACCCGGATGTGCCATGCCTGCGGCACGCCCAAGCGACCGTGGTGCAGACCGAGTCACGTAAATATTTCGAAGCCGCCTTAGGTTGTCCTGACACTGTTCGCTTCGGCGTTTTTGCACCGCAGTTACATCAGAGGTCTATGAAAGGGCCGCGATGTGGAGAGTGGGAATAACACCGCAACAGGTAACAGGCGCAGCGTGTCTGCGCAGCGGCTGCCATATCGGGATGAAGCTGCGTCGGCAACCGCCTTCGCTGTTCTTCGATGCCAATGCACAACCCATGCGCATGCCCGAAGTGCTGGGCGAAGCCGAGCGCGCGTCGCTCTACGACGGAGACCAATCCAGACCTGTTCCACGCTTGTGGGGCCACATGCCGAAGTCCCAGCGCGCAACGTGGTGTCGGCAGGGGGCTGGGAATGGCATCATCGGTCCCATCTCCCGCCACAGGTTCTGCTTCACATGCGTAATCCCCTGCAGGAACAACTGCTCAAAGCCGGGCTGGTCAAGAAGTCCAAGGTCGCCGAGGTGGCGCGTGAGCAGGCCAAGGCGCGGCATGGCAAGGCGGCGCCGGTGCCCAGTGCCGAGCAGGCCGAAGCCGAGCGCGTGCGACTGGAGAAGGCCGAACGTGACCGCGCGTTGTCGGCCGAGCGCAATGCGCAGGCGCGGCTGCAGGAACAGCGGGCGCAGGTGCGGCAGATCGTGGAGCAGAACCGCCTGAAGCCCGAAGGCGATATCGATTACCGGTTCACCCATGACGGCGCCATCCGCAGTGTGCTGGTCACCACGGCGGTGCGCCGGCAGTTGGCGGGCGGTGCGCTGGTCATCGTCTGCCACGACCACGGCTATGCCATTGTTCCCCGCGCCGCCGCCGACAAGATCGAGGCGCGCGATGCATCCATGATCGCCCTGGATCACGCGCGCACGCCGGCGCCCGTTTCCGATGCCGTGGAAGACGGCTATTACGCCAGGTTCCAGGTGCCCGACGATCTCATCTGGTAACCGGAACCGCCCTCTGTAGGAGCGGGCCATGCCCGCGACCGGGCTCTACCGATAACGCTCCGTCGCGGGCATGGCCCGCTCCTACAGGGGTCTACTTCCACGGCTACGAAAGCCCTATCCGTCACCTCACGCAACGCCTGAAGGCCGGCCGTCTCCAGCGGCGGCGCGGCGCGGTGTGTGAACTATTTACGGTGCGACACGACGCGGCAGTCGCGTATGGTCTGGGCTCTGCACTGCGATGGGGAGTCGCAATGTCGTCGGATCAGTTGATTGCCGTGGCTACGGATGCCTTGCGTGGTCTGGTGCAGGCGGCGTTGCCCGCGGACAGTGTGGTGCTGGTGGGGCCGCCATCGCCCGAGGGCCAGGAAGTGTCGGGCGTGTCGCTGCATCTGTTCCGCATCGGCACCAATCCCGCCGTGCGCCAAGCGGCTCCGGTGGCGCGCGGCGATACCAGGCACCTGCAACCGCCGCTCGGTCTGCAACTGGATTACCTGATCAGCGGGTTGGGCGGCGAGGCGTTGGAGGAACTCGGTCTGCTGGGCGCTGCCTTGCAGGCGCTGGTGGATTCCCCGATACGCGAAGGGGATTCGTTGGCTGCGCTGTTGTCGCAACCGGAGCGGCTGGCGGCCATGTCGCCGGGGTCGCTGAGGTTGCAGTGGCAGGTGTTGGACTTGCTGATTGAGCAGGTATCGGCGGTTTGGCTGGCCAGTGGGATGCGGCAGCAGGGTGGGGTGTTCTGCAGGGCTGAGGTGGTTTGGCAGGTAGCGCAAGGCTAATACGGCATGTCGCATGAATCGTTAAACAATGTTTCCACATATAAACTCGCCTTGCTTGTTGGATAAGGCCTCTCGGCAAAAAGAAATAAACCAAGACTGGACGTTGTATGGATCCCATCAATTTTGTTCTTCAGGCAGTAAAGTCAGGGCCAAGTGAGTCCTACGAGTCAGAACGGCTGGAATTCAAGGAATACTCCAGTGAAGCGGCTTTACACAACGCTAAAGATCTAGCAGAAGAAGTCGTTGCTCTATGCAACGGAGGAGGAGGGGTTCTAGTTATTGGCGTGAGAGACAGTTCAAATGTTGTTGGGGGTGACTGGCCTTCCCAACTTGTGGGCTTTTCAAAAGTGGACTTGATCGAGACTGCGGCTCGTATTAGAGGAAAGATAAAGCCTGCGATCAATATCGCGTTGCGCGAACTGATCTTTGAGAGCAAATCGTATCTTGTGATTGACGTTGCCCCGAAGCAAGACGCACTTGTCACAACGTCGAGCGGGAAAGTCTACATTCGAGATGGTCGATCAAGCCGGCCCATGGCGCCAGATGAAATCGAATCGGCAGTAAAGTCGCTAACTTCATTTGACTGGACTGGGGACTTGGTTGCTGGTGCGGTTAGTGAACTTCTAGTGGAGGCAGATGTAGAGGAGGCGCGGCACGATTTCATGGAGCGTCGTCAAATTACTGAAGAGCTTAGTTCCGAGTCGTTCTTGGAGGCTATCGGCGCTACGCGAAATGGTTCTTTGACTAAAGCCGGGCTTCTGTTCTTCGGAAAAAAAGAAGCGCTGATTAGTCGGCTCGGGTTGATCGAGTTTAGATTTTCTTGGAAGACTGCGTCAGGAAATCTTCTGCAAAATGAAGTTTGGTCTTCAAATCTTTGGGATGTGGTGAAGAAGTGCAAGAGCTATTTCAGTAAATGTAATAACACGCGTACATTCGAATTTAGGAAGAAAACTTATGATGCGCCGTTGCTAGATCCCCTGGCTTTTCACGAAGCTCTAATGAATGCGCTCGTGCATAGGGACTATTCAAAAGACGGAATAGTTGCAATCGACTACAACTCGTCGGAGATAAAGATATCTAGTCCCGGAGGATTTTATGGAGGAATAACGGAGGACAACATCTACAAACATCAGCCGCGTCATCGAAACAAGGCTTTGGCAAAGTTGATGATGGATTTCGCCTTGGTGGATCGAGCGGGAATGGGCGTACCAAGGATGAATCTACGATCGCTTCGATATGGTAGGTCGTTTCCAGTGTTTTCGCAGTCATCTGATTTTGTCCAGGTGACTATGCAAGCTGAGTATCTTCGGCCCGGGATATTCGTATTGGCTGCTGACCCTGCGAGAGAACTTAGCATTGCCGCGCTAGTTATTCTGAATTCGGTCTATGAAGTAGGCTCAGTGAAAGTTGATAAGGTCCTAACTCAGCTTGCAAAGATTGTTGATGATCCTTGGAGTGAGGTTCAGAAAGCTGTCTCCGATATGCGCTATGTCGAATTCTGTGCAACTCGAAGTGATGTTTTGATTCGGGTTGTTTCTACCTATAGGGACAATTTCGAGGTTGATAAGTCTGTTCAGGTTTCGCCAGTGTCTGATCGACTTGTGAAGCTCTACAAGTACTTAAAAAAGCATGGATCGGCGAGCAACTCAGACATCACTAGCTACCTCGGTTATAAATACAGTACTCAAACTAGTGAATTTCTTAGGAAAACAAAATTTGTAAAGCGAACGGGGAGCGGACCTCAGGCGGTATGGAATTTGAGCTGAGCACAAGGTCGTAAGGCGCTTTTATGGAGAAGCTAAAACGCGCGTAAGACGTAATCTAAAGGCGGAACCCGCGTAGCGGATTCCACTAAATCAATCTTGGGTGTGAGGCCGTCGCCGATCAGGTGTATGCTGAAATTTAATTTGTATTTTAGGGTTGAGAAATGGGAGCTGCGAGACTTGAATACATAACTTTGTTCTTAGCTGCAGCTGCTTATTTGCTGCAGCCAGGGCACAATGTTACTTTGCTAGAGCTTTTCATATTCTTTGGGTTGGGCGCATCTATATACGAATTCTTTTCATACAAGCTTAAGAGAAAGATTATTGTCTGGCCTTCTGACCGCGATAACGGGCAAGCAATCATGGATAGTTTAGCGAGTAACGAAACTATTGATGACATCATGCATCTCGAGTTTGGCGCTATTAGCGACGATTTGTTGGAAAAGTTTCGATTCGTTACTCGGCCCGGAATGCAGGCGCAGCGATTTCACGATTCTGATCTGGGCGCGTCTTATCGATACCTGCGGGAAAAAGTTGTTGAGCTAATGGCCATCATAGACAGTGAGATGTTCATCGGGGAAGTTGGATTCAAAGGGCTTAAGTTGCCAATTGAATGGAAGGCGGAGCCTCGTGGTAGCTATCTGCGGCTTCGCTACCGTGAAGCCCAGAAGGACTTGCTCAAACGAAGTAAAGAGGTTGTAGTCGCAATTAATGCGTTTGCGGACTGCTTTCAAGGCGCGTCCTACAGGGTTTGAGCTAGCCTAGGGCGGAGCCCGCCGTATGTCTCTCCGTCGAAGCAGTCTCTGTTGTTATGCGTATTTGGCGGAATCGCCTTTGGCGGTTCCCCCTCCGGGATTGTCGGCGCGTGCGGCCATGTGTAGTTGCAGAAGGGCAGTAGGCTCGGTTAGTTTCAACAACTCAGCGCCTTTGGCGAATTCCAAGCGGGGTTGATAGAGCTAACCTAGCCTACTCGAATCAGGACGTGTTCCATTGCAGCGCGGATACTGCGAGCAACCCATGAAGGTTTGCCCGTTTCGTTTATTGGTCCGCTTGACAATGACGCTGCCGCACGCGGGGCAGGGAGCATTCATCGGGTCTTGCAAACAAGCGCCCAGATCAAAATGGGTCCCAGCGTTCGCTGGGATGACGACCGTGGGAATGCAGCAAAGTCCATGCGGCCGGCACTTCCAATTCGTCCGCTTGCGCCCCGACAAAAAATTCAACCCAGCCTATAAATGCTGAAACCGTGGGGACCTTGGAGCCACGCGAGCCATTCACCCGCATGACCGTTCAAAGGTCCGGACTCAGCAGGTTATAGGCCGGACAGAATCCGTGTCTCCTGTTCGCGGAACGCGGCCTCATCGATCAGGCCCTGCTGACGCAACTCGCGGAGGCGCGACAGGCGGGCTTCCAGCGTAGGGCCTGCTGTCCCGGGCTTGGCCTCGATCGTCTGTACGCCTGCGAGTCCCTGGGCCACCGGGGGTGAAGCGAATATCCGTTCGAAAATCTTCTGGTAGAGCTCCGCATATCGCTTCTTGTAGTGCTTCCAGCCGCCCGTAGGCATGGGGTCGACCCCTTTAGAGTCGTACGTCGACAGCAGCGAGCCGGCGCCGTCGTACACATCGACGGTCACATCGTGAGTGAACTCCGGATGTGCGAACCCCTGGTCGTAAGACCACTCCCGCAGGTTGACCACGAACAGGAGGTCGTTCTCGCTATTCGCCATTGCAGCCGCGCGTGCAGCCGGCTCGCTGCCCTTGGGGCTGGCCTGGAAAGTGGCGGCATAGCCGGCATTGGCGAAGCCAATGCGCAGGCGCTCGCCCAAGTAGGTCGCCATGGGCGAGCGGTCGGCGGTATTGCGGCTGATGGGAATACCGTAGAGCTCGCGTGTCATACCCTCATAGCTTTCGGCGCTTTCGCCGTCGAGCACGTAGGGCCGGTTGTCGATCACCGTGACCTCCATCTTCGTACCGGCCTTCTGGCTAGCCGGGACCGGCATCGGATAGGCATCCGCCGCAATCTCGACCGCTGCGGCCCGGAACGACGTCAACAGGCTTGCCGCCAGCATTGCTGCCGCGAAAATATTCTTCATCGTGTTTTCCCCGGTAAAGGCGTCATGTTATCCCGTGCGCCAAGCGCGCACAGATTTATCAGCCGGCGTAGGCCGGGCGATTTCCACTTCCACCGCACATTGGGCTTCGCAGGCTCACCTCAACCTATGCGTGCTCCCCAAACCAGCTGGCGGCCCAGCTCGCCGTAGCGCTCCGGCGGTCAGAGTGCAATGGCAAGAGCTCTCGCCGACGGTTCGGGAAATGCCGTCGCTGGCCGCTTCCGGTCCGCCGCTCCGTGAAAGTAAAGGCAGGGGTTTCGAACATGGAGGTGTTTCATGTGGCACCGTATCCTTGCGGCCCTGGTGGTGGGCCAGCTGTTCATGCCGGCGACGGCGCTCGCCCAGGAGGAAGCGCTGGGGCCGCCCGAAGCCTTGCAGTATCCCTTCCAGGCCAATGAAACCGCGCCACGCGCGATCACCATGCCGTTCCTGCGCGCAGCCATCGAGCAAGCCGCCGACCTGGGCCTGTGCGAAGCCCTGATGCGCGAAGCCGGCAACGAATTTCCCAATGGCTTCGGCGCACAGGACTGCACCAGCGAATTCGCGACCAAGGTGCGCAACCGCGACGGCCTGGTGAAATGGCGCAGCGAGAATGCGCGCCCGCTGAAGTGCGGCAGCGACTGCTTCGGCCGCCCGTTCAACAGCACCACCCGCAACGTCGATAAACCCAACTTGCGTGAGGCCATGCTCTACGGCCAGTTGCGCTTCGAGATCGATCCGACCGGCCCGGTGAACCGCGACCTCACCTACAGCTACGAGGTGCATGTCCAGTGCAAGACCGCGGAAGGCGCTCGCAACGGCGACATCGAAATCAGGGTCGACGTCGGCGATCCGGTGCTGGGCGAGCCGCAAGCGGCGGAAGCTGCCCTGGATTTCCTGCTGCTGCCGGCGCAGATCTCGCGCCGCATCGAATCCAGCATGCGCGCCAAGATTGGTTCGATCCCGAGCAAGGTGCTTGGCGGTGAAACCTGCCGCTCCATCGGCGTGGCCCACGCGCAGGATCCCAAGTTCGATTCGATGCCTTTCGACCTGGCGCAGACGCCGGTTCGCCCGGTGCGTCCGGCAATGGATGCCCTTGCCGGCGTGCGGACGGAGCGTGCGCGGGTCGAGTTCCTCTCCATCACCCGTCATCCGTTGCCCCTCGGCGTGGCCCCCGAGCATGCCCGGCCCGGCGCGGTCGAAGCGGGATATTTCAACGCCTACCTCAACGGCGCCAACGTGCCGTTTCCGCCGCCGCAGGGAGCGCCCGACGGCTTGCGCTTGCCGCCCGAAGGCGGGACGGTCGCGCTGAACTATTGCCGGACGGTATCGCTGGAAGGCTCGGACCGCCTGCAACTGCTGTTCGTCAACGCGCTGGGCGGCGCAGTCTGGTGGCAGTTTGCGCGCACGGCCGGGTTTGGCGCGGGCGCGCCGCATCGCATCACCACCGGCCGTACGATCGTGGTGCCGGGAACACCAAAGCCGCGGGTGGTGCCATTGCGCGAATTCGAGTTGCTTTACCGCATTGTCTACCTGCCTGCGCCAGCGCTCACCGAGGCCACCACCGACCCGCGCGGCGGCATACGTCCGCGCCACGGTTCCCACGCACTGCCGGTCGCGAGCGGTGGAGTGTTGACCGAAGGCGGCGCCCCGGCGACGCCGTGCCGCGAGATATGAAGACCGTAGGCCGGGTTGGCGAAAGCTGGCTTGATAGAGCTAACCCGGCCTACTCGAATCAGGGCGTGTTCCATTGCAGCGTGGATACTGCGAATAACCCATGAAGGTTTGCCCGTTGCGCTTGTTGGTCCGCTTGACCATGACGCTGCCGCACGTGGGGCAGTGGACATTGGGTGATTCAACGACAGGGTCCGCGCGGCGCCCAGCAGGGGCCGGTGTTGAGTTCGCCTGTACAGGGCCGTAGGCTGGGTTGGCAACCCAGCGCTTTGGCGAATGCCGTGATTCTGGGTTGATGGAGCCAACCCAGCCTACAAATGCAGAATCCGTGGGGACGGAATGACAGGCCTGAAGAACGTACGCAACCGCCGCAATGACGATTTGGCAGGTGTGGGTTGGGAGCGGCTGGAAGCGATGCTGGCTGATTACTACCGCGGGCAAGGTTGGCAGGTAGAGCATGTCGGAACCGGTGCGGGGCGTGCCCGGTTCGATGGAGGCATCGATCTGAAGCTGCGCCGGAGCGACGAGTATGTCCTGGTCCAGTCCAAGCACTGGAACGCCAAGCAAGTCACCCACAACGCCGTGCACGAACTGCTTGGCATCAAGATCAACGAGAACGCTACCGGCGCCATCGTCGTCACCAGCGGCGAATTCACCCACGCCGCATTGCAGGCCGCCACCCGCCAGAACCACGTCCAGCTTATAGATGGGGACGCTCTGCGCATCATGCTTGGCCCGCAGTTGGATAGTCTTGCGGCCACCCAACCGCCGCCTGTGCCGGGTAACCCGAAGCGGGTCCGCAAGCGTCGACCGCCATCCAGACAACAACGCATCGCTGCGGTAATCGTATTTGCTCTGTTGCTCCTGCTGATGGGTTACAGCACCTACCGCCTGCTGACCGCTCCACTCTTCAGCCACCGCATCGAGGTCAGATTGCCTCAGCGCACGATTCCACCTGCCAGAGCATCCGACGCGCACCCGGCGGTGCCATCGCCAGCTCTGCCCACATCACATGCCAAACCCGTCGAGCAACCGGCCATCGAGCAAGCGATGTCAGGCGAAGAACTTCGGGAATGGAAGCGCAAGAACGCCGAGTCGATGCGGATACTGGAAGAGAACGAGAGGCGTCAGGCTGCTGCCGAGGCGGAGCAATGACGAGAAGGTCCGTTGTTCTATCCGCAATAATCAAAGGTCGTCATCCCGGCGAAAGCCGGGACCCAACTTTGCGTGCATGCCGACTTGGGTCCCGGCTTTCGCCGGGATGACGTTTTTTATATGCAGACGTTTCTAGCTGCGGATCTTAGCTGCGGAATTTGCGCGAGGACTTTTACGTCTGACGCAAAAATCTAGAACCAGAGATCGCGGACGCAACGGCCGTCGTTGGGCAGGTCGTCGAAACTGTCCAACCCGTCGAAACGATCAATCAACAGGTGCGCGACCTCTTCTGGCGGCGCAAGGCGCACGTTGACGGCGATGCGGCGGCGGCCGTCTGCTTCAGGGCGCAGGCCGCGCCAATGGGAGACGCAGCCGCAGGTGGGGCAGAAATGCATCTCCAGCGCCGGATTGTCCTTGCCCCTGCGCGTGTAGGACTGGGTTGGTCCGTGCACCTTGATGCGGCCGTCCACATAGTCGTAAGCCCAGAGCGCGCCGTAACGCCGGCACAGGGTGCAGTTGCAGGCGGTGATGGAACCGGGATCGCCATGCAGCGTCCACCCGGCGTCACCGCAGTGGCAGGAACCCGACAGTGTCTGCTCGCCCATGGCGCTTCTCATTCCTGGCTGGATTGGTGGAGCGAAGCATACGAGTTGCGTAGCTTGAGCGGGCAAAGCGCTCCACGAGGGATGTTGCACACAGCAAACGGACAAAATTATCAAAAGGTCGTCATCCCGGCGAAAGTCGGGACCCAGGTTGACGTGCACGCAAAGTTGGGTCCCGGCTTTTGCCGGGATGACGACATATAGGGGCGAGCTTTAGCCAGCGTAGCCGGGGTAAGCGCAGCGCTACCGTGGCGACTGCGTCCGGGAGTGCTTAGTCGCCAATATCTTCCTGTTCACTCTCCGGCTCACGCCACCAAATCTGGCCCTCTTCCGGCAGTGGCGCCTCATGCTCGCGCAATTCAACGCTATCGACGCTACGTCCGGATCCGCTGGCCGTCCACTGATGCAATAGGCGGTCCACAGACGCTCTGCTCTGGGCGGCGATGCCAAGATTTCTGTCCGGATTCCAGCTATCCTCATTCGCAGCCGCATCGTGCCGGTGCGGCGTGCCGTAGCTGCACCGCAGGCAGTAGTGCACGATGGAGTGGGTCCAGTCCTCAACATAACCGATGCCTGGCAACGAGGATTCGAGCAGCTCGTCCATATCCTCAGGCCTATCGCATCGGACGAATACCGCGTGGGTAGTGAAGTCGGATGGCTTCAGCCGCTCCAAGACATTGAAGACAGGAACGGTACGCCCATCCATTTCACGCTGACCGGTGCTGGCGCCATCGTGGAGCACGATATCCCCGAACCGATGGCCGCTTTCGGGTAACGGCACGTTGAGGAGTCGCGCACGTACGACATCGATGCGTCGTGCAAAAAGCGTTTCCCCCGCAGCCCATGGATTCAGACGAACACTGACGACACCGAAATCGGTCTCCACTGGCCCCTCGCCATCCGGGATGGCGATGCCGCACGCTTTCCATTGCTGGCGTGCCACAGACCATTCCCGCATGGCGGTTGCGGCAATACCCGCATTCCATTGCGAAGCTTCGTCGGGTTCGTCCGCAGTTTCGATGGCGCGGAGATTGTGCTGCAGCGAAACGGGCCAGTCGCGAAGATACTTGTGGACCAATCCGCGCATGTAGTGATATGCATGAGAACCAGGCTCAAGCTCGAGCAACGCCCCAAAGAGTCGCGACGCTTCGCTGAGTTTTCCACCGTCGAACGCGGCGTAGGCGCTGTTCTTCAGATCATTGCTGGGACGGTTGGGCATCAGAGTGAGGTGCTGGAAAGTATTCCGATTCTAGTTGGCTGGTGGACGTCAGAGAAGGGTCGGTAGTTGAGATGATGGGATATTCGCTTACACGTGTATTGGATTTTTTGCCCGCTGGAATCGGTGCGCGCCCATTCGCGCCTGTTGCGGAGCCGCGCAGTCCACCGGCCTACGGCGCCGCGACATGGCCTATCCACGATGGGACTTGCGTAGCTGTTCTTGTATCTGTGCATCCTGCACCCCTTCCTCTTGCCGGAGATCCGTATGCGTCCTTCCGTCCGTCCGCTTCTGTTGGCCCTGCTTCTGGCTTCACCGTTCGCCGTATCGACCGTCCATGCAGCCGACGAGAAGGCTGCCACGGCCGAAGCGGCGCCGGATACACCCAGCGCCACGCCACGCGGCACGACCTTCATCCTGCCTGCGGGCTGGACGCAGCGCGTGCAAGGCAACGCGGTGCTGGTGATGCCGCCCGAGGGCGACGGCTCGCGCGTGGCCATCGTCGATGCCAAGGCGGCCACGGCCGATGAAGCGATTGCCGAAGCCTGGGCGATCCTGGGCATGACGCCCAAGCTCATGGTCGCGACCGATGCAGCACCCAAGGATGGCTGGGATGCCCGGCGCTTCTACGACTACGACGTTGCGGTGAACGCCAAGCGCGTCGTCGCCGCCAGCGCCTACCGCAAGGGCACCACGTGGACGGCCGTGGCGGTGGATGTGGATCAGGCCATCGCAGAAAAGCGCGGTTCGCAGTTCGGCAAGTTGTCCCAGCGCCTGCAGCCGGGCGGCTACAGCCGTGAGAGCTTTGCCGGCCGTACAGCGCACAAGCTCGACGCGGCGCGCCTGCAACAGGTCGCCAGTTTCGTGGAGGCGATGCGCGAGGAATTCGACGTGCCAGGCGTGGCGGTTGGTATCGTGCAGGACGGCAAGGTGGTGATGTCGCAGGGCTTTGGCGTACGCCAGTTGGGCAAACCCGAGAAGGTCGATGGCGACACCCGCTTCATGATCGCCTCCAATACCAAGGCGCTGACCACGCTGATGCTGGCCAAGCTGGTGGACGCCGGCAAGCTGGACTGGAATGCCACCGCCAAGTCGGTCTACCCTCAATTCAAGCTGGGCGATGCGGCCACCACCGACAAGGTGCTGGTCAAGCACCTGATCTGCGCGTGCACCGGCGTGCCGCGCCAGGACTTCGAGTGGCTGTTCGAAGGCGAGAAGCAGACACCCGCTACGGTGATGGCCACACTGGGCACGATGCAGCCAACCAGCGGCTTCGGCGAACTCTTCCAGTATTCCAATCCGATGGCCGCTGCGGCGGGCTACATCGGCGGGCAGGTCGCATATCCCGGCACTGAACTGGGCGCGGGCTACGACCAGGCCATGCAGGCGCTGGTATTCGATCCACTTGGCATGCGCGACACTACGTTCGACTACGCCAAAGCGCAGACCGGCGACTATGCCGCGCCGCATGGGTATGACGTCGACCACAAGGTGCAAGTCATGGGCATGGGGCTGAACGACACCATCGTCGCCTCTCGCCCGGCCGGGGCGGCGTGGAGTTCGGTCAACGACCTGCTCAAGTACGTGCAGATGGAAATCGACCAGGGCCTGCTGCCCGACGGCAGCCGCTATATCGGCGAGGCCGCGCTGTTGCAGCGTCGCGAACCGCAGATCGCTCTGGGCGTGGATCGGAATTACGCGATGGCGCTGATGGTGGACAAGAGCGACGGCACCACCGTGATCGATCACGGTGGCGACATGGGCGGGTTCCATTCCAACATGATGTGGTGGCCCGAACAGAAGGTTGGCGCGGTGATCCTGACCAATGCGGACGAGGGCGTGAACCTGCGCGGTCCGTTGAAGCGCCGGTTGATGGAATTGATGTTCGACGGCGAGCCACAGGCCGAGGCCGTGGCCAAGGCGGGGGCCAAGGCCAATCGGGAAGGGTTCGATGCATTCCGCAAGCTGCTGCAGGTGCCGGGCGACGCAAAGGCACTGGCCGGGCTGGCGCCGCGTTACCACAACGATGCGCTGGGTGAGCTGCTGGTGAAGCGCGAGCAGGGCGAGGTGTTGTTCGACTTCGGCGGGTTCAGCACGGCGGTGGCGACCATGCCGCAGCCCGATGGCAGCCTGGCCTTCGTCACCATCGATCCGCAGGCCATCGGCTTCCCGTTCGTGCGCGCGGACAAGGACGGCGTGCGCAAGCTGATCGTGCGCGACGGGCAGCATGAGTATGTTTTCGACGAGGTGAAGTAAGCGGTTTGTCGGGCGTGGTGGGGGGAACAGGCAAAAAAGGACGTAAGACAACAGTAAAAAAAGGGTCGTCATCCCGGCGAAAGCCGGGACCCAACTTTGCGCGCACGTCAACTTGGGCCCCGGCTTTCGCCGGGATGACGACCTCAATCGATTGAGGGCTTCACCGCAATGCTTTGCCGATGTGCCGATATAGGGATGTTGCGAAAAAGCCTATCCAGCGGAAGCGGACCGCCCTACCGCTGATCCAGTTCATGATGAATCAGCACCACACACTGCGATGCGAACAGCATGGTCTTGCCCAGCGTGATCTTCTTCGCGCCCAGGCGCTCCAGGCTGGGAATGACCTTCTTGGGCATGGGGATGTGGTCGGTCAGCAGGAAGCAGGGATTGCCTTCGAAGGCCTGCTCGCGCATGGGCGTGCCTTTGGGATCCATCAGGAACAACTGGTGGTCTTCGGCCAGCGTCTGCACCAGTCGTTCGAAGCTCAGGGTCTGTACGGTGACGCCCGATTCCACCGGGCGGGTCTCTTCCTTGCCCAGGCCGCGTGACGCATCCAGCGCCTTGGCGACCTTGCCCAGCAGGGCACGTTCTTCGAAGCCGCCGATCTCGTGCATGGCGTTGACCTCGAAGCGGATGGTGCGGGAGAAATCCGTCGTGCTTTCCAATACCAGATAGACGACGACATCGGGACGATGCGACTGGGCCACGAAGATCGCGTTCATCAGCGTGTGCGCCAGGATTTCGGTGTGCGCCTCCTTGCCCACGGAGGCCAGCAGGGCCTGGCTGTCCGTTGGTGCCGCCCGCGCTCTGAGTACAAAGGTTCGCATGTGTCGTGACCGATGGTTGTCCTGCGCGGCACAGGGCGTGCCGCGCACGCATTGTCACGTGAAATGAGGGCGGAGGCCATTCAAGGAACGGCCCGCCACGGTCACACCAGGCGTGTTGTTGTTTCAGCCGCGCCGTGCAGCCTCTATTTTCGCGATGTCGATCTTGCCCATTTCCATCATCGCCTCGAACACGCGCTTGGCTGCGGCGCGGTCGGGGTCGGCCATGGCTTCGGTCAGTACGCGGGGTGTGATCTGCCACGAAAGGCCCCAACGGTCCTTGCACCAGCCGCAGGCGCTTTCCTGGCCGCCGTTGCCGACGATGGCATTCCACAGGCGGTCGGTTTCGGCCTGGTTCTCGGTGGCCACCTGGAACGAAAATGCCTCGCTGTGCTTGAACGTATCGCCTCCGTTCAAACCCAGGCAGGGAATGCCGAGCACGGTGAACTCGACCGTCAGCACGTCGCCCTGCTTGCCGGATGGATAGTCGCCCGGTGCGTGATGGACCGCTGTCACTGCGCTGTCCGCAAAGGTGTCGGCATAGAAGGTAGCGGCATCAAGCGCAGTGCCGTCGAACCAGAGGCAGATCGTGTTCTTGTGGGTCATCTTTGTTCTCCTGGGATTAGGTGGAGCAGGGCATAACCTGAAATCATTTTGAATCCGTCCGCACCTCGCCATCGCGGACGTAGCGGGTGATGAGCACCCCAGTAGACGATGTCTTCGATTCCTCAAGCCGGAAGGCCGAAGCCTGTACGTGGTCGTCGAACAGACGTTTGCCACGGCCCAGCAGCACCGGATAGATAAGCAGGCGCAGTTCGTCCACCAGGTTCGTGGCGAGCAGCTGATGCACCAGGTCGCTACTGCCTTGTGTCACCAGGTCAGGGCCGTCGCCGCGTTTGAGTTCAGCCACTGCGGCGCTGATGTCCGCACCCAATGCACGGCTGTTCTGCCACTGGAGCGTATGTGGGTGAGAGGTGGCGACATGCTTGGGGGCCGCGTTGAACAGGTCGGCGATGTTTCCGTGCGGCGCATCGCTGGCTACGTGCGGCCAGTAACCCGCGAAGATGTCGTAGGTACGGCGGCCCAGCAGCAAGGCGAATGGGCGCGAGAACACACCACCCATGACCTCCTCCGGGCCCGCAAACGGCCACACCCAGCCGCCGAGGGTGAAACCGCCACTGTTGTCTTCCTGCGGGCCGCCAGGCGCCTGGACGATGCCGTCGAGGCTGATCATTGCAGCAACGATGAGTCTGCTCATGTCGTCGGTTTCGTGCAGATCGCGATGTCTGCTTCCTGTTTATGACGAATGTTGGAGGAGGTAATCGACATGGGTACAGGCGGTATCGTTTATCTGGACCCGCTGGCTGTGCGGCCCGACTGGCGCCAACTTCTGCCCATGTTGAGCCAATTGCCGTGCAGCGAGTGTGCGCAAGCGGGGGGGCAGGGCGCCGCTTGTGAACCGCGCGTCAACGCCGCCGCGGGACTGGCCGTGATACTGCATGCATGGATATCTACATACTTGCCTTGGCGCTGACCGGTCTGGCCCTGTTGGGAGCTGCGTGGTTGCCGCACCTGTTGAAGCGGCATGCACTGACGTTTCCCATCGTGTACCTGCTGATGGGCGCCGCTTTGTACGCACTGCCGTTGCCGTTGCCGCCAGCCGATCCGATGCGCTTCCCGCTCATTGCCGAGCGCCTGACCGAACTGGCGGTACTGGTCGCGTTGACGGGTGTGGGATTGCGTATCGACACCCGCTTCGGATGGCGGCGCTGGGGCATCACTTGGCGGCTGCTGGGCATCACCATGCCGCTGACCATCCTGGCCGCCTTGTGGCTAGGCCAATCGTGGCTGGGCTACGGCACGGCGGCTGCATTGCTGCTGGGCGCGGTGTTGGCGCCGACCGATCCCGTACTTGCCTCGGACGTGCAGGTGAATCCGCCTGGCGAAGGCGGAGAGGATCCCGTGCGGTTCGCATTGACGTCGGAGGCGGGTCTGAATGACGGGCTGGCGTTTCCTTTCGTATGGCTGGCGGTCGCGCTTGCACTGGCGGCAGCGGGCGAGCCGATGGACTGGACGCGCTGGCTGGCCGTGGATGTGCTGTGGCGGGTGGTGGGCGGCGTGGTAATCGGTGCGGTAGTCGGTTATGGGCTGATGCACCTGATTTTCCGCACTGAAAGTCGGCCCACGCTGTCCGCCAGCAGCGATGGGCTCACGGCGCTGGCCATCACCCTGCTGGTCTACGGCGTTGCGGAGCTCTGTCATGTGTATGGATTCCTGGCGGTATTCGTGGCTGCACTGGTCATACGACAGCAGGAACGCGACCACGCCTACCACGCAACGCTCGATCTGTTCGCCCATCAATGCGAGAAGCTGCTGATGGCATTGCTGTTGCTGCTGCTGGGCGGCGCCGTGGCCAGCGGCATCCTGCTTGCACTGTCGTGGCGAGAGGTGGTGTTCGCACTGGCGTTCGTGTTTCTGGTCCGCCCATTGGCCGGTTGGCTGGGGCTGCTGGGCACCCGGCTACCGTCGCGCGACCGCTGGACCATTGCCGTGTTCGGCGTGCGGGGTATTGGCTCGCTGTACTACCTTGCTTTCGCCACGCATCACGCGGATTTCGAAAACACCGAGGCCTTGTGGGCGGTGGTCTGCCTGGTGGTGGTGCTGTCCATCCTGTTGCACGGCTTGAGCGCGCAGGGCGTGATGGATTGGCTGGACCGGCGTCGCGGCAGCAGGCGTTAGCAAACACGCGGCGAGGGACGCTTCTGTGGATGGGTGATTACGGCGCCCTCGCATCAACTTGACTCAGTAAACACGGCGCCTGGATTGTTGGCTGCGGCACGGGTTGCTACCCTGCCTGCACATCCGGATCGACAGGCGGTTGAATGCACAGACGACAGTTCATGGGCGCGACGGCACTGGCTGCAGCGGCGCTGACGCTACCCTTCGCAGGTGGCAAGCACGCTTTCGCTGCCACGCCGCGCAAGCGCCTGCTTCCGCCTGGGCTGAACCCAGGCGACACCGTTGCCCTGGTCAGCCCCTCAAGTGCCACCGACGATCCCTTCGACCTGCAACTGGCGCAGGAAGCAATGGAAGCGCTGGGTTTCAAAGTGAGAGTGGCGCCGCATCTGGCAGCGAGGCGTGGGCACCTGGCGGGCACCGATGCCGAACGCGCCGGCGATCTCAATGCAATGTTCGTCGACAAGGATGTCAAAGCCATCATCTGTGCACGCGGCGGCTCCGGCGCGGCGCGCCTACTGCCGCTGCTGGACTACGACGCGATCCGGCGCAATCCCAAGGTGCTGCTGGGCTATTCCGATATCACCGCATTGCATTGCGCGATCCAGGCGCGCACAGGGCTGGTCACCTTTCACGGCCCCATCGGTTCGGGCAGCTGGAACCGCTTCAACGTGGACCAGTTCAAGCGTCTGTTCTTCAACCGCGAACTCATGCAGTACCAGAACCTGTCCGAGGCCGGCGACGAATTGGTGCCGCGCAGGAACCGCACCGTTACCATTGCCGGCGGCAAGGCGCAGGGGGAACTGGTCGGCGGCAATCTGACCGTGCTCACGGCGCTGGCCGGCTCGTCGTACCTGCCTGACTTCAGCGGCAAGATATTGTTTCTGGAAGATGTGTCCGAAGCGCCGTACCGCATCGACCGCATGTTCAGCACGCTGAAGCTGATGGGCGTACTGGACAGGATTGCCGGCGTAATTTTTGGCGAATGCACGGACTGCAACCCTGGCGATGGTTATGGCTCGCTCACGCTGCCGCAGATCTTCGACGATTACCTGAAGCCGCTGAAGATTCCCGCCTACCGCGGCGCGATGATCGGCCATATCCGCCAGCAGTTCATCGTGCCGGTGAGCGGCAAGGTGGAAATGGACGCGGACGCGGGTACTTTCAGATTGATGGAGTCGGTGTTTCAGCCCTGATCTGGCGAGCGGCATGCGTCGCGTGTGAAACAGCTGCGAAAGTAGTCGACAGTCCAGTCCACCCAGGCCGTCATCCCTGCGAACACCGGGACCCAGCTTGAAAAGTACGCAGGCTTTGGTTCCGAAGTTCGCGAGGATGGCGGGCCTGGGTGACGTCGGCTTGACGTCATGGCACCAGGAACCACGAAGCTGCGGGTACTGGCATGGTGGGCGCCGCTGACTCGCCATTGCTCGAACAGCGTATGCAGATGCGCCACGCCGCTTTCGGTATCGGGCGCCAGACCATTGATGGCCAGTTCCACCCAGGGCTGATCTGGTTGGTCCGCCTTGCGATAGAGGCCGATGAAGGCGGTGTTGCTGTTGGCCTTGCCGCAGCGACGGTCGCCCCCGGCAGTGGCACCTGCCTCCATGGCGCGCATGATTGCGCGCGCCATGGACAGATCATCCGGCCAATCAGCCGCACGCAGCACGGCCGCGGTGCGCGCGACCACTTCGTCGGACACCATGGTGTTGGCCTGCACGCTGAAGCGGTCGCCGACAACACTGCCCTTCGCGCCTGGAACTTCCGCACCCGTGTAGGTTTGCGGGCGCGCTTGCGTGTCGCTGGAAAGCAGTGCGTATTGCTGGCGCTCGGGCTGATAGCCAGAAGCCGGATCAGCGATCTTCGCCAGGATCGTTTGCAGCGGTACGTTTTCGCGCAGCAGCGCGACCGCCGCCTGTCGTGCGTCATTGTTGCTTGCCGCCTGCACGATGACCACGCCCTTGCCTGGAACCACGGCCTGGATGCCGTAGACGCCGCCCGAGCAGGAAGCCGCAGCAACGCCGATGGTGCCGGTGCGCGGGTTGACGGTGGCGACCGACCAGGTTGCGTGCGCGCTGGGACTGAGGCAGGTGCCAGCCAGAACGGTGGCGATGAGGAAGGGGGCGGCAAATGCTTTATTCCGGGACATGGGCGTGGTCGCGACGGGAAGGAGTACACCCGTTCAACATGGCGCCGGGTCGGGTGCAGGGAGTGGGATGCGATTCGGGGCCATAAGGTTGAAGGCCCCGGACATCGGTTCCGCCCGCTGCGTCTTTTAGCTGGTGGCGGACCTCACTCGGGTCCGTGCTGCAGCGTCACCACTTTCACGTCGACCTCCTTGCATTGCTTGTCCTTGCAGATGCCATTGATCCAGGCCTGGCCGCTGCCGAACATCACGCCCTTGTAGTTGACGAACAGATCGCCGTACTTCGTTTCCACGATGGCCTTGCGGATATCCGGTGTCATCAATTCCTGGTAGCGCGCGACGAAAGCCTGCTCGGTTTTCAACGTCGTGTTCTTGCCGCCGATATCGACGCTGATGGGGTAACGGATCAGGGAAGCGACTTTCGCGGCATCGCCAGCAGCAACCGCGGCCTGCAGGTCCTGGATGACCGCCTGGTAGCGGGTGTGATCGCCCAGGTTGCTGTCGATGGAGTCATTGACCGCTTTGTCGGCTGCCGAGGCTGCAGTTGCGGACGCTGCTGAGGTTGGATCGACGGCAGGTGGCGTGCTGGCCGATGACGTGTCAGTGGCCGGCACGGGAGGAGTGGACTGTGCTGCAGGGGCTGCTGCATCCGGGACAGCTGGGCCGGTTTCTGGGGCCGCAGAGGAATCGGGACCACAGGCGCATAGCAGCAGGCTGATCGATACGGCGAGCAGGGTCGTTTTCATGCGGCGCTCCGGCTGTAAATGTGAGAACGGCGGCCAGCTTGCACCGGGTAACGCGACCTTCGCAATACACATCCTGCATCGTGGCGGGCCAGGGTGCCCCCTATACTGGACGTCCTTGCACACACCTCAGGATTCCCATGTTCGGCATATCTCTCGTATTGCTGGTCGGTGCCCTAGTGCTGGCTGTCTTCGGACTCGTCCTGTTCTTCTGGACCATCGCGTTGCGTCGGGTGGTTCCTGTCAACGAAGTCCACATCGTCCAGACCCGCAAAAGCACGGTGTCGTATGGCAAGGGCTTTGCCAGTAATACCTACTACGAATGGCCCTCGCGCATTCCGTTGATCGGTCTGACCCGGGTCACCTTGCCGGTGTCGAATTTCTCGATCGACCTGCCGGATTACGCAGCGTACGACAAGGAGCGCGTGCCGTTCCTGGTACACGTGATGGCGTTCTTCCGCATCAGCGATTCCAACACCGCCGCACAGCGCGTGGCTTCGTTCGAAGAATTGAAGGAGCAGTTGACCGCCATCGTGCAGGGTTCGGTGCGCACGGTGCTGGCTGCGCACGAGATCGACCAGATCATGCTGGACCGCAGCCGATTCGGCGAAGCCTTCACCAAGGAAGTCCAGCCGCAACTGGGTGGCTGGGGCGTGGAGGCGATCAAGAACATCGAGCTGATGGACATCCGCGACTCCAAGGAGAGCGAAGTCATCCAGAACATCATGGCCAAGCGCACCTCGGGGATCGAGCGTGAGTCGCGTCTGGTGGTCGCGGACAATACGCGTCAGGCGGAGATGGCCGAGATCGCGGCCAAACGCGAGATCGAGATGTCGCGCCAACAGGCGGCCGAGCAGGTCGGTCTGCGTACCGCCGAAAAGGAAAAGAACGTGGGCGTAGCCAACGAGCAGGCCTCGCAGCAGGTGAAGGTGCAGCAGCGCGAGACCGCGGCCAAGGACATGGACGTGACCCAGGTGAAGAACGTGCGCAATGCGGAGATCAACCGCGAGGTGGCGGTGATCACGGCTGCTCAGGCCAAGGAAGTGGCGATCGTGCAGGCCGATGCCGCCAAACAGGTCGCCATCGTCTCGGCCGAAGGCAGCAAGCAGCAGACCGTGCTGACCGCCGAAGGCCAGCTGGAAGCCGCCAAGCGCAACGCCGAAGGCATCGCGGTTGAAGGCAGCGCGAAAGGCTCGGCGGAAACGGCGATCCTGATGGCGCCGGTCGATGCGCAGATCAAGCTGGCCGAGAAGATAGGCAGCGACCAGGGTTACCAGAACTATCTGCTCGGCATCCGCAACATCGAAGCGGCGCAGGCCGTCGGCACCGCCCAGGCCGAGGCGCTGAAGTCGGCCGACGTGAAGGTGATCAGCAATGCCGGCACGCCCAGCAAGGGACTGTCCAGTGTGATGGACCTGTTCTCCGCCGACGGCGGCACCGCCATCGCCAGCATGCTGGAAGGCCTGGCCCAGTCGCCTGAGGGCAAGAAGCTGCTGCAGAAGTTCGCCGACAAGACGCCGTAGATTTCATGCCGCGCCGGGTTGACGGTGCCAACCCGGCGCGACGCGCAACGCTATTGCGCACGCTTTTTGTAGGTGATCTCCATCATCTTCACTTCCTTGCCGTCCGGGCCGGGGCCGTACATTTCAAAGACCTCGGTGGTCTTGTCGGTCCACTTGCTGGTCATGCGCGAGGTTTGCGGCTTCTTGCTCACCGGGTCCTGGTAAGTGCCGGTGTAGGCGCAGGTCAGGTTCGCGTCGCAGGTACCTTCGCTGACCATCAGGCCGGTGCTCATGTTGTCGTTCCAGGTCGCCCAGTATTTGCCGGTGACATTGTCGAAACCGTGCAGGCCCTGGCCGGTGAAGGGCATACCCATCATCTGCGAAGTCACTTCCTCCACCAGTACGCGATTGCCAAGGATCGACTCGCGCGTGGCCGTGCCGCCCTCGACCGCCGGTTCGGCACCAGGAGTGTGGTAACTCTTGACCGTCAGATCGTAGGTGCCGGCCATTGCGGCCAGCTTCTGGTGTTCGGCGCCGGGCGTGCCGGCCTTCTGGTGGGCCTCCATCATGGCCTGCATTTCGGGCGTCATTTGCTGTGGTGCCGCAGCTTCCTGCGCGGCGAGCGGGGCGCTGACCAGCAAGGCCAGTGCGGTTAACGACAGTGTGCAATTACGGGTCATGTGAAGCTCCTTGGTTGGGATGGAACTATCGGTCCGGATTTTCTGCGCCACCCGGCGCTTAAGCGGCGTGAAGATCGAGAACCACGTTTCAAGCCATCTAATGCGAAGGCCAGGATTTGCTGCGATGTGGGCGGGGTGCTAAACCAGACGCCCACATCGCGCGCGCCACTACGGTTGCGTCACGCCCGCGAACGTCACCAGATCCGCTACGGTGAAGTCACCCACGGCAGCCGAGGGCAGGATGGGCGTGAAGCCGCCCGCGACGTTCAAGTAGGAGGACGCATCCCGCTTCAACATGCGGACGAAAGTTTCCGCCACTATCCTGGCGCCGACAGGACCCAGTTGATTGCCCCCGGCCAGGACCGCCGACTCGCGAAGCACGTAATACCAGAGCGGTGTCTTGTTCAACAACAGGCCACCACTTGAGTTGAGCAGAGTCGACTCGGCTGTGGGCAGGCCGGAAGTCAGCTCGGCTGCAGTCATGGGTGCGATGCCGAATGAGCTGGCCATGCCTTGTCCGCTGGGCAGGCCTAGCGCCAGCCCTCTTCGCAGGTTGCGCGTGGCGAGGATCGCCATCAACCCGGAAAACCCTGGCAACGTCTCCAACCCGGTGGCCAGGAAACTGTCGATCTTGCGCGCCTTGTTGTGGACCGGCACCGGGACGCCTGTATCGAAGAACGCATTGAAGTCCACGACCCAGTTGGAAAGCACTGGCAGCATGGGGTTGCGGTTGAATTCGAATACCTGACCCAGAGACGCCGTAGGAAAATTGAAATTCACCCAGTACGTGTCGCGGATCATGCTGTGCCCGAACCGGTACGCGGCAACCGCGAACTCGACGGGCATGCGGAACGGGCTGCCGACCGGCGCCACCACGTTCGCCATTGCCGCGTTCACGGCAGCCGTGCCGCAGATCCTCCCCAGGAAATCGTGCACCACGGCCCATTGATAGTGATGGGTCACGATGCGCTTGGCTTCGGCGAAGACATCGCCTGCGAATTCGGCCGACAGCAACAGGTCGACCACGGCATTGTGGAAGCGGAGCATTGCATGATGGAACTGGGCCACCAGCAGATTCTCGTCATTGCGCGGATCGCCGATTACGGCCGTGTTGGTGACCGCCATGCGCGGCAAATCAAAGGTCGACTGCGGCACCATGCCGCCGGGTGTGCCGTTGCTGCTCGGCCCGCCGCTGCCGCTGTTGCGGTTGGTACCGGTCATCAGCTTGATGGCCGTGCCGGGACCGGAGGAGGGGAACGAATACAGATAGGGATCCAGGCCCGGTCCACGCCCGTATACGGAATCCAGGTCCAGGGTCGGGCTGCGCATGTTGTTGATGGTGTTGGCGTCGGTGGCGGCATCGAGCGAGGAAGAGACATCCAGCGTGATGTCGTGATCGACGAACTGGCCGAAATAGGTGAAGCCAGCGGGTATCGTGGAGACGCCGGCATCGGCTGGATTGTGGGAGGCTGCGTTGGGGTCCCGACCCGGGTCGGCCATCAGGTTGCCCAACTGGCCTATCAGCGCCTGCGTGCTGACGTTGAATGGCAGTGCAGTGGCCGTGCGTGTGGCCGCCGATGACATGTAGCCGAATTTGTCCGCACAAGTGGAAGTGACCGTGGGGAACGGAAACCACGACAGTTCCAGTTTGGCCCCATGGAAGCGTCGTGCCACCGGCTTGAGTGCGCGGATCGAGGACTTGACCTCTTCCGGCAAACGATCCAGCGGAGCGAGTGCGGGTTTGATGCGATTGACGCTGGCCAGCAGCTGCGCGGGTCCGACCGTGGGACGCAGCTTCATTTCGCTCAAGCGTTTGCGAAAATCGATCAGGCTCAGCTTCTTGCTATTGACGAATCCTTTCGGAATCGATGTCTGGGCCAGGAATGTCCGCAGCTGTTCGGGAATATTCGAATCCGGCGCGCGACCCGCCAGTGCCGGGGCGGGTGAGCGTTTCTTTGCCTTTTTTACGACAGTGGTCTTTTTCGCGACGATCTTCTTTTTAGTAGCCATGAGGGTTGCTCCGCAAGTAGGTGGGGTCCGTGTACCTTTGCGCTGGCGGGTTGGAAAATATCTGAAACGAGGAATGAGCAATCGACTATTCCGATTGCTTCGGTTGCCTCTGTCCGTGCCGACTTGCGCGATGCCAGCGCCTTGCGCTTTCTGTCCCTAAGGCCATCGCCGACTCCCCCTGTCGGACCTATCACTGCGGCTTCCCCCGAGCCGCCCAGCGCCCCTGCGGCTGGTGCGCACCTTTGCGAGCGTGCGCGGCTATGTGAGCACTGGATAGTGGGCGGCGCAACGTAAATATTTCACGTTTTTTCTTCGTTGAATGATCGCCTTCGCGTAGTGCGTTTTCGATACGGTCGTTGCCTGTATTTCCGATGGGCGGAAGCGATTTGCGCATTCGAGAAGGGTCGCGGCCGTCCGAAATTTTCCATGGAGTACGTGGCTGCATGAGAAATCCTGGGGCGAGTTTCAGAAGGCTTTCCCCCAGTGCGGTACGGAATGCGCAGGGTTTCGACGCGGGGCGCAATGTTAAAGTGCGTCACGACGATGCAGAACCTGAAGCGAGTAGGGCAATGACGATTGATTCCTTCTATCCCATCGGCACTCCCGGACAAGCATGGGGCGCTGCGGAAAGGGCGGAGTGGCATTCGCGGCAGCTGCGGCAGCGCAGCTACCAGGACGACGTGGTGCGTGCGATTGACGGGCTGCGGTCGCGTTTCGATGTCGCCGAATACGGGGTGCTGGAATATGGCCCGGACCGCTATCCGCTGTTTGCCATCAAGAGTCGCAACTGGCGCGAAGACCTTCCCGTGGCGCTGGTGACCGGTGGCGTGCACGGTTATGAGACCAGCGGCGTACACGGCGCCCTGCAGTTCGTAGACCAGCATGCGGCCGATTACGAGGGGCGCATCAATCTGGTCATCGCGCCCTGCGTCAGCCCCTGGGCCTATGAGCGCATCAACCGCTGGAACGCCGATGCGGTGGACCCCAACCGCTCATTCCGCCAGGACAGTCCGGCCCAGGAGTCGGCTGCCTTGATGCGCCTGGTCGCACCACTGGGTGACAGCATGCACCTGCATGTGGATCTGCACGAAACCACCGATACCGACGAGTCGGAGTTCCGTCCGGCCCTGGCGGCACGGGACGGCGTGGCTTTCGAGCCCGGCGAAATTCCGGATGGTTTCTATCTGGTGGATGACACGGAGAATCCGCAGCCGGAATTCCAGCAGGCAGTCATCGAAGCCGTCGCCAAGGTCACCCACATCGCGCCCGCGGATGCCCGCGGCGAGATCATCGGTTCGACCGTGGTCGCGCCCGGTGTTATCCGCTATCCGCTGAAGCGTCTGGGGCTGTGCGCTGGCGTCACCAATGCGCGTTACACCACGACCACGGAGGTCTATCCAGATAGCACGCGTGCGACGCCGCAGCAATGCAACGATGCGCAGGTGGCTGCGGTGCGCGCGGCCATCGACTTTCTGCTGGCGCATGATCGGGCACCGGACTGAGCGCTGGAACAGGCGCGATGTAAGCCTTGCATCCACATTTCGTTCACGGATTTCCAACTCGCAGGTGGCTAGCCTGATCGGCATACCCTCATGGAAAATCGCAATGTCCAACACAACCAGACGTATCGCCATCCTCGCCACCGACGGATTTGAACAATCCGAACTGATGGACCCACGCCAGGCATTCAAGGATGCAGGTTTTGACGTCGATGTGGTTTCCATGAAGGCCGGCAGTATCCGTGCCTGGAAAGACAAGGACTGGGGCGACAGCGTTCCCGTCGATGTCGAATTGTCGAAGGCCTCACCGGAAGACTACGACGCGTTGGTGCTTCCAGGCGGAGTCATCAATCCCGACAAGCTGCGCATGGAACCGGCGGCAGTGGATTTCGTGCGCAGTTTCGACCAGGCCGGCAAGCCCTTGGCAGCCATCTGTCATGGACCATGGCTATTGGCAGAAGCCGGCGCGGTAGAAGGCCGGCAGGTGACCTCCTGGCCCTCGTTGCATACCGATTTGACCAACGCGGGCGGCCATTGGAGAGACGCTGAAGTCGTGACCGACGGCCATATCATTACCAGTCGCAAGCCAGGCGATATTCCCGCATTCAGTCAGGCGGTCATCGACGCATTGGGATAAGCGATTCCAAGGTGTAGGCCGGTTTCGCTGAGTGCAACGGTGATGCCGGTTTTATGCCGTATTGGCCTGTACCCACTCCGCATAGCGAGCTGAAGCCCGCTATCGGCTATCGCGTGTGTCCGGAAACGGGTGAGTCACCGGGACGCCGTCAGTCGGGCGCCATGCACCGCCTGGATCACGCGATAAAGATCGCCGTCGTCGAATTCGAATGCCTGTTCGGTATTGACCCGATGCACCATCACCAGGTCGTGCTTCGGGTATACGCCCAGCATGTGCACGCCCAGGCCTGTGTGATAGAACGACGCGCGTACGTCGCCGGCTTCCGGGACCAGTACGTCCCACAATTGTCCATATGCCAGCCCGTAACGTTCGTCCAGGATCGAGATCGGGCGTGTGCTCTCGTCGATCCATGCTTCCGGGATCAATTGGCGGCCGTGCCAGCGGCCACGATCCAGGTACAGCTGGCCGAACAGGGCCAGGTCATGCGCCGAGAGACGGAAGTGGTAAGCACCGTAGCGCGACTTGTCCAATTCCAGCGAACGGAATCCATCGGCCAGGGCTGGTACCGGATCGTTGCCTTTGGTGGACCCTGCGTAGATCCGGCCAGCATAGTCCCGCATGCCCAGTGGGGCGGCCAGATCGGTGGCGAAGGCTTCATGGATACCACGGCCGGCGCATCCTTCGTAGATGGCGCCGGCCACGTTGAAATCCCAGTTGTTGTAATAATAGAACGTGCCTGGCGCATGACTGCCGCGAGCCGGACGTTTGGCCTGCATTCCCTCGGTTTCCGCTGCGGCGGGGTGGTACACGCCCGAGCGGGACTGCAGCAGTTGACGCAAGGTCGCGGTCTTCTCCGTGTCGCTCAGTCCAGGCGGGCGCTCATCAATGCCGTAGTGCGCCAGGTCTTCATCCAGGAGCAGGCAGCCGCGCGCCATTTCCATGCCGATGAGGGCATGCAAGAGGGGCTTGCGCATGGAATGCACCAGCCGTTTCTGATGGATGTCGCCCCATTCGAAGAACAGCTTGCCTTCGTGCAGCAGCAACAACGATTCGGACCCCGATTGCGCCAGCAATTCGCGCAGTTGCTGCAGGCGCTGTTCGGAGTAGCCGGCCTCGGCAGGGCTGATGCGCGTGAAAGCTTCGCCTGCATGGGGCGAGGGCGGGAGCAGGGATAGGAATAGAAAAAGACCAATCGAGAGTATGCGCATACGATCACTTTCTCTGGAGATCCACAGCGAATCGTAACGCAATGGATGTTGGCCATCCTTGCCTGCCATCGCTGTCGACAACGAGCGTGGGCTGCCGTGTTAAATGCTGTTTTCCCGGCGGACCGGGAATATCTCAGCCAATCTGACCCGGCCGATTCGTCACCACGATTCAGCCAGGCATGGCGTGCAGGGCGACGTTCAATCGATCCACCACCATCGCCCAGTCGGCATCGTCCTGGCGTTCTTCGCGCAGCAGTTGCGACTGGGCTGGCGTCCAGAAAGGCGCATCTTCCAGCCGCATGCCGTCCGGCAGGGGACCATGCGCGGCGATGAAGGACTGGATGGCGTCATTGTCTTCGGGCAGGCCGAGTTGGGCGAAGAGTTCGGAAAACGGATGGATGGTGGGTTCCATGGTCAAGCTCCAATGAAAGAATGCAGGTTACTGACGTAAAGGTTAAGCCGGTGCGCGGAGCCGTTGCCAGCCCCGGTTTTGCCTGTACGCCCGACATGGAGTAGGTTGCGCACAGTCCAGTGCCGGGGTGGCGATGAATAGGGTATTTGGAAGAACGCACGTGACCTTACAAGCTGGCTGGGGCCTGTTATGACCCGTCGCGGCGCTCCGATTCCGATGCAGGACTCGCTGCCCGGAATGACAGCCACTCCCCAGGCAGAAAGCCTGTTCTTTTGCCTGTTTCCAGACAGCGTGGCTTGCGAGGCGATCGCTGCCGAAACCGATGCGCTGCGGGTGGAACATTCATTGCTGGGTTTGCCGATCAAACCCAATCGCCTGCATGCCACCTTGCACTACCTGGGCGAGCATGCGATTGATCGTGAAGATATCGTCACCATGGCCTCGGTGGCCGCAGCCCGGGTCGTCCACTCGTCCTTTGAGGTGAATCTGGCCCGTGTCTCCAGCTTCCATACGCGCAGCGACAAGCAGCCCTGTGTGCTGCTTTTCCAGGAACAACGACCGCCCATCCATTCGCTGTGGCGCGAACTCGGCAACCACCTGATGGCAGCCGGCCTAGGCCGCTATCTGAAGCGCGACTTCGTGCCACACGTTACCGTGCTCTACGATACGCGTGCGGTGACGCCGCATGCGGTAGAGCCGATCCGCTGGCAGGCGCGCGATTTTTCGTTGGTCCGCGGTCGCAATGGCGAATACCAGGTGCTGGGCAGTTGGCCCTTGCAGGCGTCATGACTGCCGATGGCGTATTCGCCAGCGATGTAGAGTCCATGCCTTGAATCGGCGCCAGGCGTGCCCATTTCGTTCACTTGGGCGGCAGTAGATTGCTACGCAGAAGTCGAGGAGGAAGACATCATGGCTACCGGTTGGGCAGGTGACGGTGCTGTGCAGGACCAGATTGACGCAACCGTGAAAGACGGCATCAAGCGCGCTCGCAGCCAGTTGCCGCAAGGGCCGAGTCTGGAGCGGTGCGAAGCATGCGACGCACCAATTCCCGAAGCGCGCCGCCAGGCCGTTTCCGGCGTACGTCTGTGCGTACCCTGCCAGGAAATGCACGATGAGGAAGAGGGCGCGCACAGTGGCTACAACCGTCGAGGCAGCAAGGACAGCCAACTGCGCTGAGGCCGAGTGACAGCCTTAGAGGGAAAAAAAGACGCCCGGCAGAACCGGGCGTTTTTCTTGCAACGGTGCTACCTGTCAGTGCAGCAACTGTAGCCCCAGGATCACAGCGAGAATCCCTGCCGCAATGCCGTAATTGCCGTCGTTGCCGCGATGGCCGTACTGGTAGCGGCTGTAATAGCCGTCCTCGTAGCCGCGCTGGAAGCCCTGGCGGAAGTAGTAGTTGTACTGGTCCTGGGCGATGTAATAGCCGTTGTAGCCGTAGTTGGCGTCTTCATAGGCATAGCTGTTGCGGTAGTCGCTGCGCCATCCGTCGGCACGGTCCGCGCGTCCCGCGTTGAGGCCTTCACGATAGCCGTAGTTGACGGCCTGACGCATGAGGTCGCCGCCGTAGCGGTTGGTTTCGTACCAGCGTCCACCATAGGAGTAACGATAGCTTGCCGGTGTGTAGTAGTAAGGGTCGTTGTAGTAGTTGTAGCTGCGCGAAGAAAAGCGCAGCTGCTGCTGGCGCAGCCGGTCGTAATATTGTTGCTGGTAGCGGTACTGCTGATTGCGGCGGTTGTCGCGCAACTGCCGTGCGTAGCGCTGTTCCCACTGGCTGCGGTCGTTGCGCTGGGTCTGCTGGCGGTAGCGGTCGGCGCGCTGGCGCTCCTCGCGGATGCGTCGTTCCTGCAGGTCGCGGCTCAGGCGCTGCTGATCGTTGCGACGGCCATCGTCGCGACGGTCGTCGCGTCCTTCATTGCCGCGATTGCCATAGCGTGGGTCATTGCGGCTTGCATCGTTTCTGTCCGTGCCACGGTTCCGGTCATCGCCACGGTTTTCATCGCGGCGACTCGGCTGGGTTCCTCCCACAACGCGTGGAGGTTGGCTCTGAAGCTGACGTGATGTCTGCGGAGGTCGTGCCAAATTTCCCGCGGACTGGGTGCGCGAGTCACCACTGCGATTGGCGGCAGGGCGCTGGGCCTGGCGGCGTTCGGTGTCCTGTCGATTCTCGGCCCGCTGCTGTGCTTCACTCTGTCGGTCTGCTTGTTGACGTGCAGATTGATCCCGCGCGATTTGTCGATTGCGGGAGGCCTGCTCGCGTTGCTGCTCGCCGCTGCGGTCCTGCTGGCGCATTGCATTCTGACGCGCTTCGGCATGACGGCGCTGGCTGTCGTCGCGACGCTCCTGCGGTGGGCGAGCCTGTGGCGGCCGAGCCTGTGGGGCGCGAACGGCCTCCTGCCGAACCTGGGGCTGCTGCGGACGGGCGGGCTGCGCTTGCGGTTGGCGCTGCTCTGTTCGTTGGACATCGCCGCGCTGGCGTCGCTCGACGCGAGCTTCGTCCTCCTCCTGCCGGTCGCTGTTGCGGCCGCCGCGGTCCTGCGCTGTGGCGGTTCCCATGCCTATGCCAAGCGCGACACCCAGAGCAAGCGACCATGCGGCACGCTGGCGAGTGTAGAGTTTCATGAAGTTTCCTTGTAGGAATACCAACAGTGCAGTTGGCATGCGGACAGTTCACGGCGTGCGCCATGAATGGATTCTGAGGCGCGCCTTGGTCGTTTAGCTGGCGGAGGGCGTAAACGGTTACAGGCACCAGCTGCCTGATTTTCCGCAATACGCTGCTTGCTTCGCAGATGAAGCCGAACTCAAGCGAGGCCGAAGTCAGGGGTGACATGAACTGACGGTTGGCGTAGTGCTCGCTTGCCAACGTGCAGAACGTCCGGCTGCCATGCATCGCAACTACGGCGGATTCTGCCCACGTTTCCTACAGAAAAGAACGGATCCTTTCCTTCAACTGCCGCACCAGGGCCGGGGTCAGCGTCCCCAGCCAACTGCGCCGTTCCGCGGGGATGTGGGCTGCCGGCTCCTGATCGTTGAACACGTAGTGATCGAACAGACGCTTCCAGGCATCGCGTTCGTGGCGGGGCAAGGATTTCAGCGCAAGGATCCCGTGCATCAGGGCGCCGATTCCCGATTCAGGCGTCGTCTCCTTGTCCAGGTCTGGCGTCCACCAGTAGTTCACCAGTGCATTCAGCCGTTTTAGCGACGCGACATGGTGCCACCACAGCGGTGGCATGTAGATCGCATCGCCTAGTTCCAGTTCCGACACCAGCGATCGCTCCAATGCCTGCCGCAATCGCGGGAAGCGCGGATCATCCGGCTGATCCAGTCGCGCCATGCTGATGGCAGCGCCGGTCGGGGCGAAATCCAGTGGACCGATATACAGGTTGCCGACTTGCTCGGGTGCGAACAAGGTGAAACGGCGGCGCCCGCAGACGACCACAGCCAGGTTGTGCGAGGTGTCGAAATGCGCCGGCGTGGTGACCATATTGCCGATCCATAAGCGCGGTTCGATCGTCGCCTGCAATGACGCGAGCTGATGCTGCTGGCCGAAGCCAGGCAGGCAGACAGGGACCAGCGCACTTTGCAACGCCACGCCGGGAGTTGGCCCTTCGTGACGGCTATAGGCGGCCAGTCGCTGCAGGGCTTCAGTGACGGTGACGCGGAAGTGCCGGTAGTTGAAGCCATCCATGGCGGCGTTGTAGCCGATGACGCCATCCTCTTCGGGCGCCATCAGCAAAGTATCCACCTCGACACCGCTGTCGAAGCTGGCCATATACTTGGCGAAGGCGGTGTCGGATTCGCGCGCCGCTATCACCACGGGCCAGTCGCTGCACAATCCGCGTATCACCAGCGGAGACCCGCGCGCCACCAGTTCAGACTGGGTCAAAGCGTGACCGCCGGCGGAAATTTCATCGATTGCGGAAGGCATGCGCGGTCCATGGGGACGAATAGGTAAATCCTAGTGCGACCGATGCAATGCGTGGCCGCTTGGACGACAATGCATGCGGCTCCCGTGAAAAACGCGCCCCTTCCGTCCGAGGATTCCGTATGCGTGGTCTCATCCTTGCGTCCTGCCTGCTCTTGACGGCGACCTGTCCGTCCATCGTCACGGCGCAGGCCGCGGCCCCCTCGGCTATCCGTTATTCCGGCGGGGACGGGCAGACCCTGAAGAAGGCGGTGGTGATCGCTGGTGCGCGCAATGTCGAAGAAGGCCTGGCTGCCGAACAGGAATGGATCCGTATCCATCATCCCGGCGCCACGGTCGAATCGAGGGGCCGGGTGGTGGGCCCGCCGCATTACGACGTGATCACGGTGAAACTCGCCAGCGGGTTGCGGTTGGATCTGCATTTCGACATTTCCGCTTTCTTCGTCGAATGACCTCCGCCCGGGCGATATAGTGGCGCCATTCCGGAGGCTGGAGTTCAGATGTCCGCGCCACTGACGCTGCCCATGCCGATGCTGTCCGCACTCGAGGCCGCCTATGCGGTTCCGCCGCGCGCATACCACAACTTCGGCCACGTGCAGGAAGTGCTGCACCGTTTCGCTGAGGTGACCGCGGGACCGGGCTGGACGCAGCCTGCAGAGGTCTACTTGGCCGTGCTTTACCACGATGCCGTCTATGAGGCCGGGCGCAAGGACAACGAAGCGCGCTCGGCCGATCTGGCCAGGGCCGAGATCGCGAGGTGGTTGCCGGAACTCGGTATCGATACCCTGCGTGTGGCCGAGTTGATCGACCTGACCGCACGACACGGCCAGCTTGGCCTGGCGGATTTCGGCGACGACGGTTTTTCGTTGGATGCGCGTCATTTTCTGGACTGCGACATGGCCATCCTGGGCGCTGCGCCGGAGGTCTTCGACGCTTACGATCAAGGCATCGCCGAAGAGTATCGCGGCAAGCTGCCGGGGTTTCTCTTCAGGCTCAACCGGAAAAAGTTCCTCAAGAGTCTCGTGGCGCGCGAACGGATCTACCTGAGCGACTGGTTCCATCAGCGGTACGATGCCCAGGCGCGACTCAATCTGGCCAGGGCGGTGCGGAGCTGACGCTGTTCATCGCAAACAGATGGTCTTGTCGTGCTACGTCCGCGCCGTCAGCTCCAGATGGGTGAGATACAGCCGCAGGTCGAATTCCAGCTGGTGATAGTCCGGCGCCATGTGCGTGCATAGCTGGTAGAACGGCTTGTTGTGGTCGCTTTCCTTCAGGTGCGCCAGTTCGTGGGCCACGATCATCTTCAGGAAATCGGCGGGTGCATCGCGGAACACGGTGGCGATGCGGATTTCGCGGCTGGCTTTCAGTTTGCTGCCCTGCACGCGCGACACGGTGGTGTGCGTACCCAGCGCATGCTTCACCACGTGCAGTTTGTTGTCGTAGATCACCTTGCTGAGCGGTTCGGCCTTGCGCAGATAGCGGTCCTTCATCTGCACGGTGTATTCATAGAGTTGGCGGTCGTTGCGCACGGCATGCTTATCGCCGTATTTCTCAGTAAGGATCTTGCCCAGCCGGTCCTGCTCGATCAGGGCGCGCACGCGTGCCTGCAAGTCTTCGGGGTATCCGGCCAGGTATTTGAGCAGTTGCATGGTGCAACCATACCGGGTCGTGGCGTTACAGTAAGCCCATGGAAGCGAAACACGATCCGCCGCCGCAACCACCACTCAAGCCCGCCCCGGGCGATTGCTGTGGCGGCGGCTGCGTGACTTGCGTGTATGACATGTACGAAACGGCGCTGGAGCGCTACGAAGTGGCACTGGCCGCCTGGCAGGCGCGCCACTCTTCACCGTAGTAATCATGTAGGAGCGGCGCAAGCCGCGATGAAGCGTCACCGGTAAAGCTTCATCGCGGCTTGCGCCGCTCCTACAGGTTTCACGGCCCGCCGGCGATTGTCAGGGGGGGAAGGTGGTCGTAGCGGGTGCGGTAGCTCTCGCGTTCTTCGACGCAGTATTCGCTGCCCATGGCGAATTTGCGGCAGATGCCGGGGCGCTGGTCGTAGATGCTGCAGCACATGCGCAACGGGTCTATGGCCACGCACCAGCCATCCTCGCCATGGGCCATGACTTCCACGCCATGCGCGTTGCGCTCGACCAGGTGGCGCGGCACGTTGTCCTCGGGCATCACCACCACGGTCAGGCGGCAGCAGACCGCGTCGCATTGGCTACAGGAAACGGCCTCGTCGATGCCGCTGTGCAGATGCAGCGGGATCGTGCTCATTGCAGCGCTCGCGTGCCAGCGTCCATCGGCGTGCCGCGACGGTAGCTGAGCAACCGGCCACGGAAGGGCTCGATGTCCTTTTCGTTGAAGCGGCTGCGGCGTTCGACCACTTCATAGCCCTGCACGGCCATGGCGCGGGTGAACGGCGCGCTGTTGCCGCGTCCGGGGTCGGTCACCAGCAGTTCGGCATCGGGCTTGGCGTGGCGCAACATCATCGCCGCGATCTGCGCGGCATGTTCGCGTTCGTAGAGGATGTCGCTGCCTATGATTAGGTCGAAGCTGCCCAGTGTCGCGTCCGGTACCCGCCAGGGCAGGTCGCGGTAGGTTACCGCCGGCAGGTCGTTCAACCCTGCGTTGTACGCGAGGAAAGGCTCGGCAAGCGGGTGATGGTCGCTGGCCACGATATTGGCGCCGCGACGGGCCAGTACCAGGCTGGACAGGCCCAGGCCGCAGCCAAGTTCCAGAATGCGCTTGCCGGCGATATCGAAACTGCTCATGCACTCCGCCAGTACGCGTCCCGAAGGCCAGACCTGGCCGAACAGGCTCCACAGCGACGAGGAAATGCCGGCACGCGACGCCTGGCCAGTGGGATCGGCGAACTGCTGCAGATCGCTCAAGGCGCGGATGCGGAAGTTGTGTCCGCCCAGGCGAACGGTGAGCAGGCGGGTGGTGTAGCCCGGCATGGGCAGCTCCAGGGAGTGCGTCGTCGATGGGCCTCACCCCAGGCAAGGAGGAGGGGACGCGGGAAAGGAGCGAAGCGGGCGACTGAAGGGCGGCCGTGCGAGACGCGGGAAGGTGCAGATACGCCGGTAGTCTACGCCCCGGGCCGAATCCTCCTTTCACAAGGCACTTGCCGGTCTCAGAAGCTGGAAAGGCCGGTTGCCTCGGTGAAGCGGTAGCGCCAGTAGCGCCAGCGGGAGGTGTCCTCGAAGGCGGCATAGGGCAGGCTGAAGCTGCGGCCGTCGCTGTTGGTCCAGGAGGCGTCGAAATACGCGATGCTGGTTGCGATGGTCGGCGCATCCACCGGCGCCAGCACCCGCACGCTGCTTTCCAGGTTGTAGTCGTCCAGATTGCGGCGGGTGTAGTTGGCCGAGCCGACGATAAGTTCCGCGTGTCCGCTTGCGCTGCGCTTGAGCAGGAACTTGGCGTGGCATTGCTCGCCATGCGTATCGCACCAGCGCACCGGCACGCCGGCCTGGTGCAATTCCAGCGCGACCTGCCGGTTGGGAATGCCGTTCTTCTTGCGGCCAAAGGCGTCCTCGTTCGGGTCCAGCAATACGCGCAGGCGTACACCTCGTTGCTGTGCGGCGATCACGGCCTGCACCAATGCGCGGTGGGAAAAATAGAACACCGCGATGTCGACCTGTTCGCCTGCTTTCCCATTGGCCAGACTGGAGAGCAGTGCGTCGCGGATGTGCGCTTCGGTCAGCAACTGGACCCGGGCGCCGGCACCCGAGAGGGAAGAGGAGGGTGCTGGTTCCATGGGCTGCGCGATCAGCGGCCAGGTTGCTGACGACATCTCGGCAACGGCGCGTTCGCTGCGCAACAGATCCATCGCCGCCGCACCGCTGAAGCGCAAGGCGACATTGCCGTGTGCGCTGCTGCCATCGTGCGGATTGGCGCTGGCGACCACGCCGGTCCATCGCTCCCCTTCGTCCACCACCAGCGTCTTACGGTGGTTGGCATTGAGGTTGAGCAGAGCCAGGTAACTGCGCGCCGACACCTTTCCCTTGCCGAAGGGACTGGGCAGCCAGCCGCCTTCGTCGCGATTGCCCATCCAGCGGCAGCAGAGTTGCCAGAAGCCGGACCAGGCCGGATTCGGCGCACGCAACCGGGTCAGATCGGTGACGACTACCTCGATCCCGGCCTGTCGCAACGCGGTCAGATGCGGCGAGCGCAGGCCGCCGTACAGTGTGTTGATGGGGTCGGTGATAACCACTATCTGCAATCCGGGTACCGCGCGTTTGCGGGCGACCAGCGCCTCAGTCAATTGCGCGCTCAAGGGTCGCAGCGCTGGGGCCGCATCGGCACCGGTGAAATCATTGAACAGAAACATGTCCAGCACGACCGCGCGCCGCGCCTGTCCGATCAGGCGCAGGATTTCGTCGAATATCTGCTGTTCGCTATGGCGTACGCCTGTGGCGTCGGTGTAGGTGATGTCGGTCAGCAGCGCGACGTCCTGCGCCGGTCGAGGCCCGTAAGGCTGGCTTACGCCGGCGGGCAGAGGCTTGAAAACCTGCCAGCAGGACATCGCCACGCAGCCGATCAGGAACAGGATGAAGAACCGACCTAGGGCTTTGCGCCCGCGACCGGGCTTGCGCCGGGTTCGACGTCGATGGAAACCGGCCAAGTGCATCCCCTGTGTCGTGTCGCGTTGTGGCGTGTCCAGCTGCGATCTTACGTGATCGCCTGCGCTTCCCGTACGATGGCACGGCCATCCCTTTGAAGGAACACGGTCATGATCCAGCGATACGAAATAGGCCCGCGTCTGTCGGAAATGGCCGTGCATAACGGCACCATCTATCTGGCCGGGCAGGTTCCCGACGACACCAGTGTCAACATCCAGGGTCAGACCCGGCAGGTGCTGGAGGCAATCGATGCCTTGCTGGCGCAGGCGGGCAGCGACAAGAGCAAGATTCTCCACGCGCAGATTTTCCTGCCCGATCTGCACGACTTCGCCGCGATGAACGAGGTGTGGGAAGGCTGGGTTGTGCCGGGCCACACGCCCACGCGCGCCACGGTGCAAGCGGCGCTGGCCAATCCCAAGTGGAAGATCGAGATCGTGATTACCGCTGCGGTCTAGGGCAGGCATCAGCAATGCAGCATCCGCCAGATTGAAGTAGGTCGGGGCTACGTCCCCGACGATTGCCGGCGTCGGGGACGTAGCCCCGACCTACGAAACAATTTCGGCAAAGAAAAAGGGCAGGGCCCGTGTGGAGCGCCTGCCCTTCGCGTATTTCAGCCGATGTGCGGCTTACTTGCTCTTTTTCTTTTCCTGCTTCTCGGCGCGCTTTTCCTTCAGCGTTTTCGTTGGCGCCTTCTTTTCACTTTTCTTCTGGTCCATTCCCTTGCTCATACACGCCTCTCATGGTCTGGGTGGGTGGGAGGAAGCCGTGCTGGCTTCCCGGTCAGGCGCGTAGTGTCGTCAGCCCGGCGGGCCGACGTCAATCGTCATCAGATGCGGGATGCCTTTCGAACAGTCCTGATTCAGAAGCGTTCGCCCACCGGCAGGTAGCGCCACTCGCCCACCGGCATCCTGCTCAGCGCGATGCGGCCGATGCGCAGGCGGCGGATCGACAACACCTCCAGTCCCACCTGCGCGCACATATGCCGCAACTGGCCAGGGCGCACCGCCTTGATCGCGAAGCGCAGGTTGTTTTCGTTCTGCCAGCTGACCTTGGCCCGGGGCAAGGCGCGGCCCTGGTACAGCATGCCGTCGCAGAGTTTGGGCAATCCGTAGGGAGCCAGTTCGCCTTGGACTTCCACCACGAACTCCTGCTCGATGGTGTCCGCGTCCTCACTCAGTCGACGCCAGACCCGGCCGTCCTGGCTCAGCACCACCAGACCGCTGGCTTCGTCGTCCATTGGCATCAGCGGGGTCAGGCGCACGAAATGGCGCTTGAGCACGCGGATGGACGGATCGTCGCCTTCGGTGTGGGACTCGGGCGTGGCCAGCTTCGGCGACGCATCGAATGCTACGCCGGCGGGTTTGTTCAGCAGCAGCGTGGCCGGTTCCACTGCTTCCAGATCGGCGTCCGGGTCGATCAGCACGACCTGGGTGGTGATGGGATGTTGCGGCGCATCGATCACCTCGCCGTCCACCGTCACCCAGCCACCCTGGATGTACTGGTCGGCCTCGCGCCGGGAACAGCCGGCGAGTTCGGCGACGCGTTTGGCAAGGCGGATGGGTTCGGACATGGAAGGTAGGGACAGTAACGGGCGTGCAGTGTAAGCGTTGCGGCCGGAAGGCATGGTTTCCACCGGTCCGGCTGCCATGCAGGCACAATGGGCCTCCCCAACCAAACACTCCACTGGATGAAGACCCCGCAAGGCCTGCAAGCGTTGATCGACGACGGCGTGATCGACGAAGTGATGCGCCCGCTCAAGAGCGGCAAGGAAGCGGCCGTCTACGTGGTGCGTTCAGGCGACGACGTGCGTTGCGCCAAGGTCTACAAGGACATGGCCCAGCGCAGCTTCAAGCAGCGCGTGCAATACCAGGAGGGCCGCAAGGTCCGCGGCAGCCGCGAGGCCCGCGCCATCGGCAAGGCCAGCAAGTACGGCCGCAAGCAGCAGGAAACCGCCTGGAAGAACACCGAGGTCGACGCTCTCTACCAGTTGGCCGATGCCGGCGTGCGCGTGCCCCAGCCGTACGGCTATTTCCACGGCGTGCTGGTGATGGAGCTGGTGACCGATGCGGAGGGATTTTCCGCACCGCGCCTGGGCGAGCTGGAATTCGATGCCGCCCTGGCCCGCGAGTACCACGCCTTCCTGGTCAAACAGGTGCAGCTGATGCTGTGCGTGGGTCTGATCCACGGCGATCTTTCGGCCTACAACGTGCTGGTGGGCGCCGAAGGCCCGGTGGTGATCGACTTCCCGCAGGTGGTCAGTGCAGGTGGTAACAACGCGGCGCGGGCCATGCTGCTGCGCGACGTCAACAACCTCACCGCGACCCTGGGCGCGTTCGCCCCGGAGCTGCTGGACACCTGGTACGGCGAGGAGATGTGGGCGCTGTTCGAAACCGGTGATCTGTTGCCGGATACCGTATTGACCGGCAAGTTCGTCCATGACGAACGCAGCGTGGACCTGGATGGCGTGCGCGAAGCGATCAACGATGCCCGCGAAGAAGCCCTGATCCGTGAACAAGGACGCCAAGCCGCCGCCGAGCAGGATTGAACATTCGAATTCCCTGTAGGAGCGACGCAAGCCGCGATGGCTTTACGGGGAAGGCTTCATCGCGGCTTGCGCCGCTGCTACAAACCCCCACTTTAAATTGGATTTTCCGATGACCATTTCGATGTACACAGCCTCCGTCCCCGTCTTCCAGCAATTGCTGGGCAGCCTGGATCAATTGATGGCCAAGGCCGAGACGCACGTGGCCGAACGCAAGATCGATCCGGATGCGCTGTTGCAGGCGCGGCTGTTTCCCGACATGTTCCCGCTGTCCAAGCAGGTGCAGATCGCCTGCGACTTCGCGCGCGGCGTGTCTGGACGGCTAGCCGGGGTGGCCTTGCCGGTGTTCGATGGCGAACAGAAGAGTTTCACCGACCTGCGCGCACTGATCGCCGGCACGCTGGATTTCATCGGTGGCCTGGACGCTGCGGGCTTCGACGGGGCCGAGTCGCGCGAGATCGTGCTGCGCCCGGGTACGCCGAAAGAACGCACCCTGGCTGGTCAGACCTACCTGTTGCATTACGGTTTGCCGCAGTTCTTTTTCCACATCACCACGGCTTACGACCTGCTGCGCCACAATGGCGTGCAAGTCGGCAAGCGCGACTACATGGGCGCGTATTGAGCTTCTCCGCCTTACGCATCCAAACTTTCAGGAACTCTCAAGCATGACCAGTCGCACCGCAAAACCCTGGGATCGCAAGAACCCCGCTGGCCCAGGCGGCCACGTGAAACTGACGCCGGAACAGATCGAGCAGGCCAAGGCCCGCGCCGAGGCGGCAGGCCGCGCGTATCCGAATCTGGTGGACAACATGTACGTGGCTTCGCAGGCGCGCAAGCGTGGCGCGGCAAAGCTGAAGTAATCATTTCAACCGAGTGGCAGGGTAAGCAATGAGCTGGATCGCAATTGTAATGATCGTGGTGGGCATCTATCTGGCGATCAAGGTCGCCGGTTTCGCGCTCAAGCTGCTGTTGTGGGCGCTGGTACTGGCGGCCGCTTATTGGTTGTTGGCGCCGATGCTTGGACTGCCGATTTTGTTCTGAACTACAACATTCTGAGCAAATCACCACGTGTCATCAGAGTGACGCGAAAATCTAACCGGATTTCAACACGGCGCTGACTATCCTGTTGCCACGTCCGCGATCGTCGCAGGCGGGAAAACATTTCCCGCCGGGCCATGGCGGACGACCAGATCACGCCGTCCTGTTCGCTTCCAGCCATGCCGCCGCGCCCTTGCCGGCGCGGCGGCCGGAAGCGAAGCAGGCGGTCAGCAGATAGCCGCCGGTTGGCGCTTCCCAGTCCAGCATTTCGCCCGCGCAGAACACGCCGGGCAGGGCGTTCAACATCAGCGCGTCATCCATCGCTTCAAGGCGAACGCCACCTGCGCTGCTGATGGCTTCGGCAATCGGCCGCGGGCGCTGCAGGGTGAGCGACAGTCGATGGATGGCGCGCGCCAGCACGCCAGTGTTGTCCCATTGCTTGCGGTCCAGCACTTCGTAGAGCAGTGCGGCTTTGGCGCCTTCGATGCCGGCCTGACGGCGCAGGTGTTCGCTAACACTGCGATGGCCGCGTGGCTTGGCCATATCCGCTTGCAGGCGTTCCAGGCTGCGTCCCGGCGCCAGGTCCAGCTGCAGCGTGGCGTGCCCATTGCGCTCAATCGCCTCGCGCAGTTCGGCCGACAGGGCATAGATCAGGCTGCCTTCGATACCGTCGGCGCTGATCACGCATTCGCCCTGCAATTGGTGTTCGTGGCCTCGCGCGTCGCGCCAGTGCGCGACCACCGGCTTCAGCGGCGCGCCGGCATGACGCGCGACCAGGTGTTCGCTCCAGGCGATGTCGAAGCCGCAATTGGCCGGCTTCAGCGGCGCAACTTCCACACCGCGCTCGGTCAATAGTGATTGCCAGGCGCCATCGGAACCGAGTTGCGGCCAGCTGGCACCGCCCAGCGCCAGTACGACTGCATCGGCCGCCACTTCGATCTCTCCGCTGGGCGTGGAGAAGCGCAATGCCGTTCCGTTCCATCCCAGCCAACGATGATGCACATGGAAGCGCACTCCGCGCTCGCGCAGGCGTCGTACCCAGCCGCGCAACAGCGGTGCGGCTTTCAGATCGGTCGGGAACACGCGACCCGAGCTGCCGATGAAAGTCTCCACGCCCAGTCCGCGCGCCCACTCGCGCAGCGCATCGGCGTCGAACTCCTGCAGCCAGTGCTGCACCGGCGTGGCGCGTTCACGGAATCGCTGCACGAAGGAAGGCATGGGTTCGGAATGGGTCAGGTTGAGTCCGCCCTTGCCGGCGATCAGGAACTTGCGTCCCACCGACCCCTTGGCTTCATAGACATCGACCTCCAGGCCGGCAGCCTGCAGTGTTTCGGCGGCCATCAAACCGGCGGGGCCGCCACCGATCACGGCCGCGCGTTGTTTGCTTGGGGAAGTCGAATGCATCCGCGCATTATGCGGGCCGGATGCAATGGAAATCAGGGTTTGTAGGAGCGGGCCTTGCCCGCGATGCTCTTCATCGGTTACGCGAAGAGCATCGCGGGCAAGGCCCGCTCCTACGGGGATCAAGGGTGTGGCTTGACGCCCAGCAATTCCACTTCGAATACCAGCGAGGCATTGGGCGGAATCGCACTGCCCGCGCCGCCGCGGCCATAACCGAATTCAGACGGGATCAGCAACTTGCGCTTGCCGCCGACCTTCATGCCGGCCACGCCATCATCCCAGCCACGGATCACCTGGCCGGCGCCGAGCAGGAAGGTGAACGGTTCACCGCGATCAACCGAGCTGTCGAACTTTTCGCCGCGTTGATCGGGCGCTTTTTCGTCGTATAGCCAGCCGGTGTAGTGCACGGTCACGTCGGTGCCAGCCATAGCGACCGCGCCGGTGCCGGTTTTCTCATCGATGCGCTGCAGTTCGGCGACGCTGCCACCCGGTGGCGGGCCGGGATCGCAGGCGGACAAGGCAAGCAGGGCAAGCAGCGGCAGGACGAAACGCATGCGGTTTATCTCGGATTCGGGGCCGGGCAGGGTAGCGCATGCGGCGACCGCTCACCGCGCCGGTATCATGGTGCATGGCCAAACTACTGTTGAACCTGCGCAACGTGCCCGATGATGAAGCCGACGAAGTGCGCGCTTGGCTTGCCGAGAGCGGCATGGAGTTCTACGAAACCCGGCCCAGTCCCTGGGGTATCTCGCATGGCGGCATCTGGATGCGCAACGATGCGGACATTGGCCGCGCCAAGCAGATGATGACCGCTTACCAGGAACAGCGACGACAACGCGCCTTGGCCGAACAGGCAACGGCGCAACAGGACGGGACTGCGGAAACCTTCGGCGTTCTGCTGCGCAAGCGACCGCTGTACGTGCTCGCCATGCTGGGCGCGATCATCGCCATTGTCGTGGTGACGCTGGCCTTGCCGTACCTTTTCCTGCGTTGATCCGGCGGGCGCTGCAGCGCAGGTCGCCGCTCCTTCAGGCGTCCGCAGGGATTCGCTGCTGGTACTCCGATTCCAGTTCGACCAGCGTGGCCCAGAAGCCGGCAGGCTCGCGCCCGGCCAGGCGGTCGGAAAGGATGCCCAAGTGCGTGTGCCAGCCACCGGCGACGCTCAGCATCTGCTGACGATCAGGCAGTTGGCTGTGCGTAAGCACCAGGCGCACATCGCTACCTTCAGCGTTCAATTCGAAGCGCACTTCCGACGCGCCGGTCTTGTCGCCCCAGGTGTAGGCGAGCAGGCGCGGCGGTTCGCAGGCCAGTATCCGTCCGTGCAGGCGGCTTTCGTTCGCATGCTGCGCGTATTTCGCGGGAGGCGGCTGATCGTTCTGCGTGAGTTCGGAGTTGCGGAATATGTGCTCCACCTCGCCACCTTCGCGCAGCTGCATATCGCCGCTCGCCAACCAGCGCCCGCGCAGTTCGGAATCGGTGAGGTAGGACCAGACCCGTTCGATGGGGCCGGGCAGCAGGCGTTCGATGCGGACGGTGCGGGGAGCGACAACGCTGGCGTAGGAGGCGTTCATGGGTTCCTGCCTGTGTGGGTTTCGGTGTGAGGGGGTCTTGTGAATAATTCAGAAGAGTGCGGCGAGCGCTTCGAGCATCGTGTTCCAGCCCTGCTCGGTGCGCGCCGCGTAGTCGGCCCACTTCGCATCCATGGTGTGGACCAGAGTGAGCACGCTGCCGTTGCCGGATGCGCCAATGTCGATCTGCACGTGGCTGGGGGCATCGTCGGATTCGCCCTTGATTGCCCAGGTAAACGCGAGATGGCCAGGACGATCCATCCGCAGGTATTGGCCGACATGGTCGATCACTTTGTCGCCGCGTTCGACCTTCAGCGAGAACCGGCCGCCTATGCGCGGATCGACATCCAGCCTGACGACGTTTTCGTCGCGGACCCGCGGCCCGAACATCCACATGCCCAGCGTGCGGGGAACCAGCCAGGCATCGAACACGCGTTCCGGCGGCGCGTTGAAAAAGCGGGTGACGCGTACTTCCACAACGGGCGAAGAGGTCATGGTGCGGCTCCTTGTTCGGGGGTCTCATGGTCGTCGCGCAATGCCACTTCCAGGGCATCGAGGCGCTGCTCCCAGAATTGCTGGTAGTAGCGCAGCCACTGATCCGCTTCTGCGAGCGCTTCGGCACGCAACTGGCACAGGTGGGTGCGCCCTTGTATCCGGCGCTGGACCAGACCGGCGCGCTCGAGCACCTTGATGTGCTTGGACGCCGCTGCGAGCGATATCTGGAAGGGGGCCGCCAGTTCGCCGACGCTGCGCGGATGCGTGCCCAGGCTGCGCAGCATCCGCCGACGCGTGCCGTCGGAAAGCGCCTGGAACACCAGATCCAGCTGTGAGGAGTTATGTTCAACCATGGGGTTGAATATACTCCGCCATTTCTAACTGTCAACCGTTTGGTTGAATTATTTTTTGAGGGGCCGGGTTTTACAATGGAGGCATGATCCGCAATACCGCCGCCTATCATTTCGTCCCGCTCGCAGACATCGCTGTGCTTGCCGCGCAATTGCGCGAATGGGCTGAAGTGGGCGAGCTGAAAGGAACCGCCCTGGTGGCGCCGGAAGGCATCAACCTGTTCCTGGCCGGGGAGGAACGGGGCATCCACGATTTCTACGACCAGCTACGCGCCGATCCCCGTTTCGCCGGTCTGCGGGTCAAATACAGCCAGAGCGCCGCGCAGCCATTCGCGCGGCTCAAGGTGAAGATCAAGCCGGAGATCATCAGCTTCCGCCGCGACGATGCCTCACCGTTGCAGGGGCGGGCGCCAGCCGTCGCGCCGGACACGCTGGCGCAGTGGTTGCGGCAGGGCCATGACGATGCCGGCAAGCGCGTGGTGCTACTGGACACGCGCAATCGCCAGGAAGTGGAATACGGTACCTTCACCGGTGCGCTGACCCTGCCGATCGACAAGTTCACCGATCTCCCCGAAGCGGTGGCGCCGCATCGTGATGCGCTGACCGACGCCACCGTGGTGAGCTTCTGCACCGGCGGTATCCGCTGCGAAAAAGCGGCGCTGTGGATGCGGCAGTCCGGCATGGACAACGTATTGCAGCTGGAAGGCGGCATCCTGGGTTACTTCGAGCAGGTGGGCGGCGAAGGCTACGACGGTCGCTGCTTCGTGTTCGACGAACGAGTGGCGCTGGATGCCGAGCTCAGGCCGCTGGTGGACGCCGCCTGACCGATTGTTGCGGTAGCGCGGCTATGATCTTCCGCTGAATCTTCCGGCTTCGGCCAATACCCACTTCAATGCGCGAGGCGTCCATGGTTGCCGTCCACCACCTCAACAATTCCCGTTCACAGCGCGTGCTCTGGCTGCTGGAAGAACTGGGCCTGGACTACAACGTGGTGCGTTACCAGCGCGATCCGGAAACCATGCTGGCGCCGGCTTCGCTGCGCAAAGTGCATCCGCTGGGCAAGTCGCCGGTGGTCGTGGATGGCGACAACACGCTGGCCGAGTCCGGCGCGATCCTGGAATACCTGGTGGAGCGTTATGACACCGCGCACGACTTCGCCCCATCGCCCGGCACGCCGGAGAGTCTGCGCTACCGCTACTGGATGCACTACGCGGAAGGATCGGCGATGCCACCGTTGCTGATGAGCCTGGTGTTCTCGCGTCTGAAAAAGGCGCCGATGCCGTTCTTCGTCAAGCCGGTGGCGCGCGGCATCGCGGACAAGGTCATGAAGACCTTCGTCGGCCCGCAGGTGAAACTGCACCTGGAGTACATGGAAAGCGAACTGGGCAAGTCGCGCTGGTTCGCGGGCGAGGCATTCAGCGCAGCGGACATCCAGATGAGTTTCCCGGTGGAAGCGGCGAACGTGCGTTACGGCCTGGAGGACACGCCCAACCTGCACGGTTTCCTGGAACGCATCCACGCGCGCCCGGCCTACCAGCGGGCGCTGGAGCAGGGCGGGCCGTTCGATCTGCTGAGCTGACTGCCGCAGAACTCAGCATCCCGCCGATTCTGGGGCGATGTGGATTGGCAATGCAGCGCCGCGGCCCCATGTCGAAGCCATGACTTCGACGGCAGCGCCCATGATTCCCTATTCGATACTCGACCTGGCCCCAGTTTGCGAGGGCAGCGATACCACGCAGGCATTCCGCAACACGCTCGAACTTGCCCAGCATGCGGAAGGCTGGGGATACCAGCGCTACTGGCTGGCCGAACACCACAACATGCCGGGCATCGCCAGCGCGGCGACTGCGGTCCTGATCGGCTATGTGGCGGGTGGTACGAAGACCATCCGTGTCGGCGCCGGTGGCGTGATGCTGCCCAACCATGCACCGCTGCAGGTGGCCGAGCAATTCGGCACGCTGGCGTCGCTGTATCCCGGACGCATCGACCTGGGACTGGGTCGCGCGCCGGGCACCGACCAGGCCACGGCCAAGGCCCTGCGCCGCTATTTCGACAGCGCCGAGCAGTTTCCGCACGACGTGCAGGAGTTGCTGGGCTATTTCGAACCCGCGCAGCCCGGGCAACTGGTGCGCGCGGTGCCGGGTGCGGGCCTCGATGTGCCGGTGTGGTTGCTGGGTTCCAGCCTGTTCAGCGCGCAACTGGCGGCGGCGCTGGGATTGCCGTTCGCTTTCGCTTCGCATTTCGCACCCGACGCGATGGACCAGGCGCTGGCGGTCTATCACCGCGATTTCCGGCCTTCGCGCCATCTGGCGCAACCCCACGCGATGCTGGCGTTGAATGTAATCGCCGCCGCGACGGATGCAGAAGCCAAGCGCCTGTTCACCACCGCGCAGCAGAGTTTCGTCAATCTTCGCCGTGGTAAGCCCGGTCTGATTCCGGCGCCCATCGACGATATCGAAACCTATTGGGAACCGCACGAGAAGGCGGGCGTAGAACGCGCGTTGGCCTGCAGCGTGGTCGGCGACCCCGACACGGTGAAGCGCGGCATCGCCGCCTTCATCGACCGGCACCGGCCCGACGAGTTGCTGCTGGTGGCCAACGTATTCGACCAGCAGGCGCGCCTGCGTTCGTTCGAATTGGCCGCCGAAGCGATGCGTGCTTGTTAGCTGAGGCGCTATCGCTTCATACCGCATTGCCGGCGGCATGCCCCGAAGCCCAGGCCCACTGGAAGTTGTAGCCGCCCAGCCAGCCGGTGACGTCCACCACTTCGCCGATGAAATAAAGCCCCGGAACCTTCTTCGACTGCATCGTGCTGGAAGACAACTCATCGGTGTCCACGCCGCCCAGGGTCACTTCAGCGGTGCGATAGCCTTCGGTGCCGCTGGCGATCAGCGGCCAGCTCTGCAACTGCGCGGCGATATCACGCAGTTGCGGCTCGTTGAACTGTTTCATCGGCCGGTTCGGCAGCCAACGTTCGCACAGACGCTGGGCGAAGCGTCGTGGCAGAAGGTCGGACAAGACGGTCTTCAGTTCTGCTGCGGGCCGCGAGGCCTGTTGCTCGCGCAGCAACTGGAACGCGTCGCCGCCCGGCAACAGGTCCAGGCGCAGATCGTCGCCCGGTTGCCAATATGACGAGATCTGCAGGATCGACGGCCCGCTGACGCCGCGATGGGTGATAAGCATGAAATTGCGGAAACGCATTCCGTTGCAGCTCGCTTCCACCGGCAAGGAAACGCCGCTGAGATCCTGCAGTTGTTCCTGATGCTTGCCGGTCAGGGTCAATGGAACCAACCCGGCGCGCGTCGGCAGCACGGTGTGGCCGAACTGCCGCGCCAATTCGTAGCCGTAACCGGTAGCGCCCATACTGGGAATGGACAGCCCGCCGCAGGCCACCACCAATGACGGCGCCGACAGCGTGCCGTGGGTCGTATGCAGGCGGAAGCCGGCGTCGGTGTGCTGCACGCTTTCCACGCTGCAACCGGTTTCGATGCGCACACCAGCGGTTTCGCATTCGTCCACCAGCATCTTCACGATCTGCTTGGACGAGTCGTCGCAGAACAGCTGGCCCAGTTCCTTTTCATGGAATGCGATGCCGTGGCGCTCCACCATCTCGATGAAGTCGGCAGGCGTGTACCGCGCCAGCGCGGACTTGCAGTAATGCGGATTGGCCGAAAGATAATTGGCAGGCGTAGTGCCGGTGTTGGTGAAATTGCAGCGTCCGCCGCCGGACATCAGGATCTTCTTGCCCACGCGGTTGGCGTGTTCGATCACCAGCACGCGCAAGCCACGGTGGCCCGCCGTCAGCGCGCACATCAGGCCGGCCGCGCCGCCGCCGACGATCAGCACGTCGTGGCTGTGGCTCACGCGCTTACAGGCCTTGCGTGGCGGCCTGGCGCACGACGGGATGGATGTCGATGGTGACCTCGCCGCCCAGGATATGGATCTCGCCGTCCTGGATCATCACGTTCAGCCGCATGCCGCGGACCATCAGCGCGGTCAGCTGCTCGACGGCTTCGACCGGGATATCGATCACCGTAAGGTTCTTGCTGCGCTGCAGGGAGTTGGCGTTCTTCTCCCACCAGAGGTCGGAACTGCGCCCGCCATAGGTGAACAGGACCACTTGGCGCGAGCGGCCGCAAGCCTTGCGCACGCGTGCTTCGTCCGGCTGTCCCAGGTCGATCCACTGCACGATCTCGCCGGTCATCTCCTTGCGCCACAGGTCGGGTTCGTCGTCCTGGCTGAGGCCGCGACCGAATTCCAGACGCTCGTCGGCGTACATCGCGAACGCCAGCAGCCGAACCATCAGGCGCGTATCGGTTTCGGAAGGATGCTGGGCCAGGGTCAGGTTGTGGGTCGCGTAGTAGTGGCGATCCATGTCGCTGATCTGCAGTTCGGCCTTCACGACCGTGGATTTGAGCGCCATTGCGGTGCCTGGGGAAAAGGTCGGCCATGATACGTCCTTGCGCCGTGGAGCTTTGCTTTGCCTGATTCCCGTTTTTCTGCCGATGACGCTGTCGCCAGTACCTTGCAGTTGCCGGGCGGCCACTGGAAGACCCTGCTGGACGGCCTGTGCGCCCGGTTTCCGCAGATCGACCGCGCGCAATGGATCAGCCGCTTCGAACGCGGTCGTGTGCAGGACGCGCTGCATCGGCCGTTGCCAGCGGATGCGCTTTACCGCGTGGGCATGACTATCCATTACTTCCGCGAAGTGGCCTACGAAGCGTCGATCCCGTTCGAGGAAACCGTCCTGCATGCCGACAAACACCTGGTGGTGGCCGACAAGCCGCATTTCCTACCCGTGGCGCCGGTTGGCATTTATGTCCGCGAGACCTTGCTGGCCCGGCTGGTCCGGCGACTGGGCAATCCGAACCTGGTCCCCTTGCATCGTCTGGACCGGGGCACGGCCGGTCTGGTGCTGTTCTCGGCCAATCCGGCCAGCCGCGATGCCTACCAGGCGCTGTTCCGCGAGCGGCGCATCGACAAGCATTACGAGGCCGTGGCGCCGGCCCTGCCGGAGCAGGCGTTCCCGTTATTGAGGGAGTCGCGGATCGTCCGGGGCGAGCCCTTCTTCCGCATGCGCGAGGAACCCGGCCCCGCGAACGCCACGACCCGGATCGAATTGCTAGAGGTGGAAGGGGAGTGGTGGCGCTATGCGCTGCGCCCCGTCAGTGGCCGCAAGCACCAGCTGCGGGTGCACATGGCGGCGCTGGGGGCGCCGATCCGCAATGACCGGGTGTATCCGGATCTAGCGGCTGCGGGGGCGGACGATTATTCCCGGCCGCTGCAGCTGCTGGCCCGGGAACTGGCATTCGTGGACCCCTTGAGCGGGGCCCCGAGGCGGTTCGAGAGCCTCAGAAGCCTGGGAAGCCTGGTTTAGCGGCCGCCACCGGAGGTGTCCGAGCCGCCAGCCGGTGCTTCCTCAGCCTGTCCCGGCTCGCGCGTGGACTGCTTTTTGGCCAGTTTTTCGTCCTGCTTCTTCTTCTTGGCCAGCTCGCGCTGCTTCTTTTCAAACGAATAATTGGGCTTGGCCATGGGCATCTTTCCGGGAGGGGAGGCCAGTTTAGGGCAACCCGCCCCGGCTCGCTTGCCGATTATTTGCAGGGGGATTGGCTTTTCCGGGAAAAGGTGTGTAACGTGCTCGGCACTGTGTTTGCTTGGGTCACCGTAAATCGTGGCCTGATGCAGCGATCCAAAACGATCAGCTACATCTTTCCGCTTTGCTTAACACCTGCAACTCAGTCTCGGCCCGGGGTCCCCAGGTCGTGATTTTTTCAATCCGTTTCAGGAGTTTCAAAGATGTCTGACCGTCAAACCGGTACCGTCAAGTGGTTCAACGATGCCAAGGGTTTTGGCTTCATCACCCCGCAGAGCGGCCCGGACCTTTTCGTGCATTTCCGCGCGATCCAGGGTTCCGGCTTCAAGTCGCTGCAGGAAGGCCAGAGCGTCAGCTTTGTCGCCGTGCAGGGCCAGAAGGGTATGCAGGCCGACGAAGTTCAGCCGCTGTAATAGCGACTTTATCGTTGTCCGAAACGCCGGGGCTTGCCCCGGCGTTTTTGTTTGTGCGGGACGTGAAGTGCACGCCACGTTATGCAGCGCACGCGTAGCCTGTGCGCATGAAACCACTTACGTTCGATAACCGCTTCGTCGCCGATCTTCCCGCCGACCTCCAGGTCGGCCCCGGCATACGCGAGGTCCGCGGCGCAGTGTATTCGCGGGTCGATCCGACCCCGGTGGCCTCGCCTCACGTGCTGGCCTGGTCGCGCGAAACGGCTGCCTTACTGGATATGGATCAGGCGGACGTCGAGTCTCCGGACTTCGCGAAGGTCTTCGGCGGCAATGCGCTGCTCGAAGGCATGCGGCCCTTTGCGGCGAACTACGGCGGCCACCAGTTCGGACACTGGGCGGGCCAGTTGGGCGACGGCCGCGCTATCTCGCTGGGCGAGGCGATCAACCAAGCCGGGCAGCGCTGGGAATTGCAGCTGAAGGGCGCGGGCCCCACGCCTTACTCGCGTTCGGCCGATGGGCGCGCAGTGCTGCGCTCTTCCGTCCGCGAATTCCTGTGCAGCGAAGCCATGCATCATCTGGGTATTCCGACCACGCGCGCTCTGAGTCTGGTCGGCACGGGCGAGCCGGTGGTGAGGGATATGTTCTACGACGGGCATGCCAAGCCTGAGCCCGGTGCCATCGTCTGCCGGGTCGCGCCTTCCTTCCTTCGTTTCGGCAACTTCGAGTTGCCGGCCTCGCGCGGGGAGCTGGCCTTGCTGCGGCAACTGGCGGACTTCACCATCGGCCGCGACTTTCCCGAGCTGCAAGGCGAAGGCGAGACGCTGTACGCCGACTGGTTCGCGCGTATCTGCGAACGCACGGCGGTCATGGTGGCGCACTGGATGCGGGTCGGCTTCGTCCATGGGGTGATGAACACCGACAACATGTCCATCCTCGGCCTGACCATCGATTACGGGCCCTATGGCTGGATCGACGACTACGATCCGGACTGGACGCCCAACACCACCGATGCGCAGGGCAGGCGCTACCGCTTCGGCCATCAGCCGCAGGTCGCCTACTGGAACCTGACCCGGCTTGCCGGCGCATTGTCCTCGTTGTTCGCTTCGCCCGAACCGCTGCACGCTGGACTGCAACGCTATCGCGATGCTTATGCCGAGGCGGACCGTCGCAACACCGCAGCCAAGCTGGGATTGAGCGCCTGGCGCGAAAGCGACACCGGCTTGATGGAAGGACTGCAGGCCTTGATGCAGTCCGCCGAAATGGACATGACGCGGTGCTTCCGTGGCTTGATCGCTATGGACAGAAGCAGGCCCTCCGTCGGCGATCTGGGCGACGTGTTCTACGACCCGCGCAAGCGTGCTGCGGTTGAACCGGAGTTGCAGGCCTGGCTGGAACGTTATGCGGCGCGCCTGGCCGACGATGCGTTCGATGCTGAGGCCAGTCGAGCTTCGATGCGCGCGGCCAATCCGCGCTTCGTGCTGCGCAATTATCTGGCCCAGCAGGCGATAGACCGGGCCGAGCAGGGCGACCCAAGTGGAATCGACGAGCTACTTGACGTGATGCGACACCCCTACGACGACCAGCCCGGCCGCGAGAGCTTCGCGGCGAAGCGACCCGACTGGGCACGGGACCGTGCGGGCTGTTCGATGCTGTCCTGCAGTTCCTGATCGGATATCCGGCATGGTCGGAGGCGTAGCCCGCCTCCGTAGGTCGGCCTTACATGGCCGACGGAAGCTTTACCCGCGCCTCCGAAATGTCGGGGGCGTAGCACCGACCTACGACCGCATCAGGAACGTAGCCTCGACCGAAACAACCTGCAAGGGCGTTCAAGTTTCGTGCACGGGCGAAGTCGGTTTCTTCACGATGCGTGGTCCATGAAGCGGCTATACAGCCTTATCTCTCCACGCAGGATTCCATCCGTGACCGACCGCACCGCCGCCATCCAACATCTCGCCGAACTCATCAAAGACGTGGACATCGCCATGCTGACCACCGTCCAGGCCGACGGCAAGCTGGTAAGCCGACCCTTGGGCACGCAGGAGGTGGAATTCGATGGCGACCTCTGGTTCGCAACCGCCGCCGACAGCGAGAAAGTGGCCGAGATCCGGGCTAATCCGCAGGTGAACGTGGCTTACGCCTCCGCTGGCAAGAACACCTATGTATCGGTCGCCGGCAAGGCATCCATCGTGGCCGATCGCGCGAAAATCGATCAGCTCTGGTCGCCGGCCATGAAGATATTTTTTCCCGACGGCAAGGACGATCCGAACCTGCGCCTGATCCGCGTGCGCGCCGAGAGCGCCGAGTACTGGGATGGTCCGGGTACCGCGATAGGGAAGGCGCTGTATCTGCTGGTCGCCTCCGTCAGCGACGATCCGGCTGCGATGTCGGATAACGAGACCTTGCGCATTCGCTGAATTGTCGCGGGCCTTCATTCCGCTCGTATTGCGACACGCGCAAGCAACTCCATCATTGATCAGGGAGTTGTTGCAGCTCTCTAAATCTTGCGGACCCGGAAATTTTTTCCCTTGATCCGGCCCGCATTGAGGCGTGCCAGCGCATTGTTGGCCTGCGCCCGTGCGATGGCGACATAGGACCGCGTGGCAAAGATGTCGATCTTGCCGATGGCGCTGGCGGGCAGGCCGGCGTCGCCGGTGAGCGCGCCGAGAATATCGCCAGGCCGCAGTTTGTCGGTGCGTCCGGCATCAATGCGCAGCGTGGCCATTGCCGCGGGTGGTGCGCTGCGTGCTGCAGGCGCCACGGCGACGGGCTTCTTCCAGCGCAACGGCGAACCCTGACGTTCCTCCAGCACGTGGGCGCGGGATATTTCGCGCGGAGTGACCAGGCTCAGTACCTGGCCGGCGTTGCCTGCGCGTCCGGTGCGGCCGATACGGTGCACGTAGACGTCCGGGTCGGTGGGAAGTTCGTAGTTCACCACGGTGGCCAGTTCATCGATATCCAGACCGCGCGCGGCCACATCGCTGGCGACGAGCACGTTGCAACTGCGGTTTGCGAAACGCACCAGCACCTCGTCGCGGTCGCGCTGTTCCATGTCGCCATGCAAGGCCAGCGCGGTGAAGCCGAAATGCTTCAGCGACTCGGCCACTTCATCCACGTCGCGGCGCGTATTGCAGAACACCACGCTGGATTCGGGGCGCTGCTCGAAGAGCAGTCCGGCCAGCACGGTCTGCTTGCGCTGCAGATCCACCTCGTAGAAGGTCTGCTCCACGGCCGGCTGCTCGGCCACGCCGCCGGTGGTGATTTCGAGCGCATCGCGCATCGTGCTGCGGCCGATTTCCCGGATCGCGTCGGGAAAGGTTGCCGAAAACAGCAGCGTCTGCCGTTCCTTGGGCGTCTTGCCCAGGATTTCGCGGATGGCTTCCTCGAAGCCCATATCGAGCATGCGGTCGGCTTCGTCCAGCACGACGGTGCGGATGCCGCCCAGGTGCAGGACCTTCTTGCGCATCAGTTCCTGGATGCGGCCCGGAGTGCCGACCACCACATGCGGGTCATGGCTCAACGAGGCCAGTTGCGGCGCCAGCGGCATGCCGCCAGTCAGCACCAGCACCTTGAGGTTGGGAATGCCGTTGGCCAGTTTGCGCAGTTGTTTGCCGACCTGGTCGGCGAGTTCGCGCGTGGGACACAGCACCAGCGCCTGTGCCCGGATCAGGGACGGGTCCAGGCGGTGCAACAGGCCCAGACCAAAAGCGGCGGTCTTGCCGCTGCCGGTGGGCGCCTGGGCGATCACGTCGCGGCCTGCGAGGATGGCCGGCAGGCTTTCGGACTGGATAGGCGTCATCTGCGTGTAGCCGGCGGCTTCCACGCCCTGCTGCAGTCCGGGCGTCAGGCCGAGGCTGCCGAAGTCTTTGTCGTTCTGGGTCATGCGCCATGATCGCAGCATCGCGATGAACTGCGTAGTCCGATGAAGCGAAGTGCCAACCGTTGCTAGTCTTCCAGCTCCACGAAATCCCGTTCACGCAGTGCCAGGAACGCCCAGAACGGAACGCCACGCGCTGCCCAGGCAGCCTTGACCTCGTCCAGGATGCTGACCAGCGTGTCGAAATCCTCTTCGTCCACGTGGTGGAGTTCGCCCGCCCCTTCAAACAGCAGCATGTATCCGTCGGCCGGCATCCAGTTCAGATCGCGCAGGCTGTCGGACAGCGCATCCCAGTTACGGCTGGAGGTGGTGGGAAAATCCATCGCCACCGCTATGCGCAGCAGTAGGGTCGGTTTGTTGCCGCAACCCATCAGATCGATGTGGCAGGGCAGCAGGCCGGCGTCGCGTGCGGCCGCGCCCAGTATGTCCAGGTCCTGGCCATTGACGAAGAAAACCCCCGCGCGCGCCGGATCGTCCAGACCCAGGTCGAAGCCCGAGTCGGTCATGGCAACACCGTGAAACTGCGGAACGAGTCGTAGTGGTCGTCGGTGTAGTAGTAAACGGCCGGCGGCCTGCCGCCGGTGACGATGCGGCGTGCGCCGCGATGCGAAAGGCCGGGCGTCTGCACCGTGTATTCGCGGTAATAGCCACGGGGTTGTTTGGGGAGGTGACCTTCGCGGTTGCCGAACACGCCATCGTCCTGGGGATAGGGGAAGGGACCGCCGCGAGCGATCAGGACCAGCGTCTGCCGGGCTTCGCGTGGCAGGAAGGGGGGCAGTTCGAAGGCGTCGGCTGCGGGCGCGAGCGCTGGCTCTGGCTCTGGCGCAGCGGGTGCTGTCGCGGTCGGGGACGAGTACCGCGAATCCACTTGCTGAGTTGCAGGTTTCTGCAGCCACCACCAGCCCGCAAGCAGCAATACGAGCAGGACGATGGGAGAAAACTTGCGCATGCGTGGATGGTCGGCGTTGGAAAATGCGGGGAGGTCGATGGTACGTCATGCCCGCATTCGCATCGATAACCGCAAGGTGACCGAGTACGCGAATCGCCGCATTCGATGGTATTCAACGCAACAAGAGGGCTTATCCGGCAAACCGTCAGACACCCCAACCACACCGGCTAGACAGACAAGGATCCATGGGACGAACGGCACTGGTGAATAACATCGGATGCAGCCAAATTAATTGCCATCCCGACTGACGGAGCCTAGGCAAGCATGAAAGCAAACAAGATCGCCGTGCTGCTGGCCGCATTCTGGATAAGCTTTGTTTATAAGGCACAGGCTGCCGAGCCTGAAACTCCCGCCAACATCCAGGCACTAAGCCAATGGCTTGGCCAACGCCAGCAGGATAGCGGTGTGATCGGCGTATCGGCCGCGCTGGTGGTGGATGGGAAAGTGGTTTGGAAACAGGGCTTCGGCTATGCGGACAGGAATGCCGACGTTGCCATGACGCCCGACACCCAGGTTGGCATCGGTTCGGTGACCAAGACGTTCACTGCCTTGGCTACCATGCAGCTGCAGGAGCAAGGCCTGGTCGATATCGATCAGCCGTTGTCCCGCTACTTGCCCGAGTTCCGCATCCGCACGCACGGTGAGGATCGCGATCAAGTCACGCTCAAGCGGTTGATCACCCACAGTTCCGGGGTGCCCACTGATGTTTTCCTGGACATGGAGGGCAGCCAGGCCCGCTATACCGATGTAGTGACCCTCCTCAATCGAACGGCGCTCGCGCATTCGCCGGGCACAGTGGGCCTGTACTCCAATGCCGGCTACAACCTGTTGGGGCATGCGCTGTCCAGGACTAGCGGTATCGACTACCCGGATTACCTAAAGCAGCGCGTCTTCACCCCGTTGGGGATGACGAACACCGGATTCGCCGCCGATACGCAGGGCCGGGTCAGGAGCAAGGCCTATGGCCCCGACGGCATCGAGGCAACGGCCTTCGAGCTGCGCGATATCGCTTCTGGTGGTATCTACTCCTCGGCGGAGGATCTGGCCAAGTACGCAGTGGCCTTGATGGAGGCATACCATGGCGAATCGTCTCAGTTGATCAGCCGATCGGCGGTGCGATCCATGTTTACCCTGCGGACCGATATACCCATCGACACCAACAAGAAGGGGCTGGGTTGGTTTCTGTTCCGCAATGACAATCGTTTTGCTGCGTACCACGCCGGCAGCACGTTCTATTCCAATGCGGCGGTGCTGCTGCTCCCGGAACAGAAAACGGCCGCGATCATTCTGGCCAATACCGTAGGCAGCGATGCGATCTGCGAGCAGTTCGCTTTCCGCTGGCTGGAAAGCCATGGCCTTTCGGTGAAGGACATCGTCCCCGAATCCGCGCCGCTGCCCATGTCTGCCTCTGGGATTTCCCGGTCGCAGCATGCGGGCTACTACGCACAGAAGAACGACTACGCGAAGGTGGAGGTCACCGAAGCTGGCCTGTCCATCCAGCGTGATGCAGAAACCTACCCGGCGACCGAAACATCACCTGGCGTTTTCTCTGTGCAGGCCGCTGGCAAGGCGAGCGGCGATCTCTATTATTTCCGCGATATCGGGCCGTACCATGTGCTGTTCTGGCGGCGCGGACAGCGCGAGTGGCAGCAGGGTTATCGCATTCCGTCCGACGCACTGAATTCCACCTGGAAAAAGCGGTTGGGCCGCTATCGCCTGGTCGGCTACGAGATGCCGGGCTTCGAGAAGATCGCTGAGGCCGAAGTGCGTCTGCAGGACGATGGTCTGCCGGTGCTGCAGGTTGCTTACAACACCGGTAAATTCACTTACCCAATGGTACTGGTCGCTGCGGATGAGGCCAGGACCGGCGGGCTGGGACCCAGCATGACGGGCGACGCTGTGTCCTTCGCCACCACTCCGGAAGGCGAGGTGATGACTTATTTGGGATTGACCTTCCGCAAGAGCGAATAGACGAATGCGCAGCTAAGGCGGCTGTAGTGGCGAATGCCGATACGCCCCGGGACCGCTTGCCGCTGGGCCTGTCGGTGGCCCCGGAGGTGACGTTGCTGCCCAGTGATGCGGTTGCCTGAAAGTCCGAAACGCATCGACAGTCCTGCGGTTATGATCCGGCCACTTCTCCCAAAAGATTCTGCAACGCCATGAATCGCATGCTGCAGCCGCTGGCTGCGTTGAACGCTCAGGCATGGCCCTATCTTGTCGGGGGAATGACGATTGTCGCTGCAGGGTTAGGCATCCTCTGGGTGGGAAGCGCGCAGTCGGTCGGCGCAGACGGTATTGATCGGGCATTGCAGGGCGGCACGCTATGCGCTTTAGCGACCGCGCTGGGCGCACTGCCGGTGTTGCTGGTGCGCAAGCTTCCGCAGGTGCTGGCCGATACCCTGCTCGGTTTCGGCGCAGGCGTGATGCTGGCGGCCACGGCATTCTCGCTGGTGCTTCCTGGTCTGGAGTCGGCCCGTTCGATGGGGCATTCGCCATGGTCGGCGGGTCTGCTGGTCAGTGCAGGTCTGATGCTCGGCGCCATTGCCCTGCTGGTGCTGGGCAAGGTGATGAGCGACGAACCCCTGCAGTCGCCGCACAGCGATGCCGGTCAGCTGGTGCCGGCGCGGGTGATCGTGTTCGTGCTCGCGATCATGCTGCACAACATTCCCGAAGGCATGGCGGTCGGCGTCGCTGCTGGTGGCGGTTTGCCCGGAGCGAACGGGCTGGCGATGGGCATAGCAATGCAAGACCTGCCCGAAGGCATGGTCGTGGCCTTGATCCTGGTGGGCGTGGGCATGGCACGTGCGAAGGCGGTCTTCATCGGCATGCTGTCTGGCGTGGTCGAACCGCTGGCGGCTGTCGCCAGCGCCTGGGCGCTGGGGATTTCGGCACAGTTGCTGCCCTGGGGTCTTGCATTCGCCGCAGGCGCAATGCTGGTCGCCGTGGGCAACAGCGTCATTCCCGAATCCACGCGCAATGGCAACGGCGTGGTCGCTTCACTGGGCCTGGCCCTGGGCTTCTGCGTGATGATGGTGCTGGATACGGCGTTGGTCTGACCGCTTTCGGTTCCTTCGGCTTCAGCGCGGTGCGGATTCGGTTTGTGCCTTCGCTGCCATGAGCTGCAAGGTCACGTGCATGCCGTAGTGGTCCGATGGCCAGATACCCTGGGCATCGGCATGATTCAGGATGATTTCCGAAGCCAATGGCGTGAAAGCATCGCGCTGGAAGAACACGTGGTCGATGCGCTTGGGTGTGAAGTAGTGCAGGTTGAGCGTGCTGCTTGAAACCGGGTCCGCCTGCGGATGCAGGAAGCCATAGGCATCGACGAATCCGACGCGGAGATCGGCTAATTCCGGTGCATCGGCCGTTGCATTGAAGTCGCCTGCCACGACTACAGGAAAGCCGTGCGATGCGGTATCGATAAATTGCATCAGGTCGGCCAATTGCCGGGCGCGGGTTGGACCGCCCTGATCGGTCCAATGCAAATGGGTGACATAGACATCCACCGCACGCCCATCCAGATCGATGCGCAGCAGGCCGGCACTGCGACTGTCTTCCAGTGGTTCCAGCGCGCGTTGCGCGCGCGCCAGGATGGGGCGGCGTGTAAGCAGCGCGTTGCCGTAGCGATGCACCTGGCCCGGCGGATCAATGCTGACGAAATACCAGACATAGCCGAGTTGTTCGGCCAGCCATCGCGCCTGGTTGGGCAGGGTTTCGTGCTGCAGCACTTCCTGCAGCGCGATCACGTCGGGCTGTAGAGCTTTCAGCTTCTCCACGATCTGAATGCGGCGCTTCGGCCAATCGTCCTTGTCGTGGTAGAGGTTGAGGGTGACGATATCCAGCGTGGTTCCGCTTGCCGCTTCAGGCGCGCGGACATCGCCTGCCGCAAAGGCAGACCACGACCAGACCGACGACAGCAAGAGCAGGCAGGAGAGCAGATTCTTCATGCGTTCGGGTCCATGCGTGGCCTCAATTCGGTGCGGTGTCGATGCGCATCACCGGATAAAGATTGTAGCGTTCATCCCAGGACGTATGCAGGCGATAGAAGAATTCCAGTCGCGCGGCCGGACTGCTGGCGAAGGCTGGATCGTCCTTCAACCGCCGCTCGAACTGCACCTTCAATGCCGGATCCTTGGCCAGCATCTCGCGCGCGACTTCCTCGGTCACGTAGTCTTCCATGTACTCCTTGCGCTCGAAGGCGTTGTTGAATTCGCCCCAGGCCACCAGCGAGTCCGGCGCCAACGGTTCCAGCAGCGACATCGCCAGTCGCGACTTGGCTTGCGCGATCGGTACGAACAAGGCGCCGGCAGCCACGTCGCGCACCTCGGTCTTCCATTGGCCCTTCACGCTCATGCGCTGGTGGCCCTCGCTCGATTGCGCGGCAGGCGTCGCTTCGGTGGCCAGGAAGGTTTGTACCCGTGTATCGGGCATCGCGTGCAGCTTGCGGAATTCGATCCCATGCAGACGCAGCTTCTCGGAGACCCAAGCGGCATGCGCCGCCGGCACCAGGTAGCCGGCGCCTGGCGCGGCCGGGCTGATGCTGGGTTTTAGCTGGTCGCGCAACGGGATCTTCCAGATCTGCGGCTTGGACTCGTCGTAACGCGTCATCAGAGCGCCGGAAATCTCCGACGGCGTGCGCGTGTATTCATAGCCACGGAATTCGACGAGGTGTGATGCCTCGCTTGCCGCATAAGCCAGCGGTACTGGCTGGCCGGACAGCGCACTGGCGCGCTTGTCCGCCTGTCGTGTCAGCTGCAACCACTCACGTCCGTGCGTGTTGGCCTGCTGCAATACGGACAGAATGGTGTTGCGGGTGATCTGCACGCGCACCGGATAGGTTTTCCACGAGTGGGTTTCCACCAGCATGCCCATGCGGTTGCGCAGCCAGAAATAGCCGTGCGAGAAGCGCGGTGGCGGCACGCTGTCGGTGAAGCCGGAACTGGGATCATCTTCGACGACGAAGGACGGGTAGTAGGGCAGGGGCAGCGAGCCGCTCTTGGCGAGGTCCGCGATGACCGCATCGCGCCACTGCCGGCCGGCCTGGCGTAATGCGTCGTCGCCGGCATGCACGGGTTCCACCTGGATCGATATGTCGTGTTCAAACTTGGCGCCATCGGTGACATGCAGATCCACTTCCAGCAGCGGATCCCATTCCTGCACCAGTCGCAGCATCGCCTGCATCTCCGGCGCGTCGGCTTTCAGGTAATCGCGATTGAGATTGTAGCCATGCGCAGTGGTACGCCAGCCCATCTCCTCGGGGCCGCGCTGGTTGGGGCGGTTCCAGGCACCGAAACGTTCGTGTCCGTCGACGCTGAACACGGGGACGAATACCCAGACCAGATTATCCAGCACGTCCTTGCCGGCCTTGCCTTCCAGAACCTCGCGCAGGGCCAGGAATCCCGCGTCCTTGCCGTCGATCTCGCCGGCATGGATGCCGCCCTGAATCAGTACCACCGGCAAGCCACGCTCGCGCGCGGTTTTCGCATCCAGTGCGCCGCTGGTGGAAACGACCAGCGCCTTCATTGGACGGCCTTCGGGCCAAACGCCGAAATCCACACATCGCACTGTATCCGGGTACGTCTTCGCGAACTGTCCGCATAGCGCAATCACTTCGTCGTAACGTCCGGTCTTCAAGAAACCCGAGCGCTCGGCGATAGTGCTCAGTGGATGGTCAGCTGCAAGGGCAGGGAAGCTGAAGCTAGAAAGCAGGAGCAGGAATAGCTTGCGCATGTAGCGGATTCTCGAGATTTGAATGCAATGGTGCACGTAGCGGGACGGCATCGGAGTGCCCGAAAACGTCGATTCGCGCAGGTTCCATGGGTTACCCTTCACCGAACCATTGGCGGGAAGATCGGATGACCACAACAGCACAGGCGCCTGCGGCACGACTGCCACGGCAAGTACCCTACATCATCGGAAACGAGGCTTGCGAGCGTTTCAGCTTTTACGGGATGCGCAACATCCTGGTGCAGTTCATGGTCAGCAGCGTCATCCTGGCCTACCTGCCCGAAGCAGACCGCGAAGGCGCTGCCAAGGACGTCTTCCACAGCTTCGTGATCGGTGTGTACTTCTTCCCGCTGCTGGGCGGGTGGTTGGCTGATCGCTTCTTCGGCAAGTACAACACTGTGCTCTGGTTCTCGCTGATCTACTGCGCGGGACACGCATGCCTGGCCCTGTTTGAAGACAATCGCAACGGGTTTTATACCGGGCTGTTCCTGATCGCGCTTGGTTCGGGCGGAATCAAGCCGCTGGTGGTGTCTTTCGTTGGCGATCAGTTCGACGAGACCAACAAGAGCATGGCCAAGGTCGTGTTCGACTTCTTCTACTGGACGATCAACTTCGGCAGCTTCTTCGCCTCGTTGCTGATGCCGCTGTTCCTGCGTAATTACGGTCCGGCGGTGGCATTCGGCATTCCGGGCATCCTGATGTTCATCGCCACGCTGATTTTCTGGTTGGGTCGAAGGCAGTACGTGCGGGTACCGCCGACGCGCGGCGAAGATCCTGATTCATTCTTCAATGTGGCCCGTACCGCGCTGACCACGCGGGTGCAGGGCAAGGGCCTGGCAGGTCTGCGGGTGGTGCAGTTCGGTGCTGCTTTGGCGGTGGCGATGCTGGTGTGCTGGGCCTTCATGCCTGGGTTCTGGCCCGAAGACTTCGGTTTTGTCATCACGGCCTGCCTGGCATTGGGCGCGTTGATCGCCTTCGGAGGCATCGGAGTGTCGATGCAGTTGGAACGCGCACGTGGCCACCACGCCGATACGGCGGTGGACAGTGTCCGCGCGGTACTGCGCGTGCTGATCGTATTTGCGCTCACCACGCCGTTCTGGTCGCTTTTCGACCAGAAGGCCTCTACCTGGGTATTGCAGGGCAAGACCATGATCGTGCCGCATGACCAGGCGTGGTGGCCGAGTTTCCTGGTGAAGGAGGCCGGCCAGATGCAGGCGTTGAATCCTCTGCTGGTGATGATGATCATCCCGTTCAACAACCTGGTCCTTTATCCAGCGCTGCGCAGGATGGGTTTCGAGCCCACTGCGCTGAAGCGCATGGGGTGGGGCATCGTATTCTCCGGCTTCGCATGGATCGTGGCGGGCGCCATCCAACTGCACATCGACAGCGGTGCGCCTACGTCGCTGGCCTGGCAGACGCTACCCTACCTGCTTCTTACCTTCGGCGAAGTATTGGTATCAGCAACCGCGCTTGAGTTCGCCTACAGCCAGGCCACTCAGGCGATGAAGGGCGTGATCATGGCGTTCTGGTATCTAGCCAGCACCTTCGGCAGCCTGTGGGTGCTGTTGACCAATGCGGCGGTGCGCAACGACGTGGTCATTTCCCGGATCGCCGACACCGGCCTAAGCGAAAACGCATTCCTCATGTTCTTCTTTGCGATCTTCGCATTCGTGGCTGCGGCGGCGTTTGCGCTTTACGCAAGGACTTACCCGATGCAGGACCACTACCGTGCAGCCGGGGCGCTCTGATGGAATCGCCCATCACCTACGCGCTGATCGGCATCACTTGCGTGGTGTCCTGGATTGCGTTCAACAACCGCAAGCTCGCCGACCGGCTGATCCTGTGGCCGCCGGCCATCGACAAGCACCGCCAGTACGACCGGTTGCTGACCTACGGCTTTATCCATGCCGATTTCATGCACCTGCTGTTCAACATGATCACCCTGTTCTTCTTCGGTCCGCTGATCGAGCGGCTGATGAGCGGGATCGGGGTCTGGGTGTTTCCGGTGTTCTATCTGTCGGCCCTGGTCGTGTCGATCCTGCCCACCTACCTGAAGAACCAGAAGAATCCCAACTACCTCAGCCTGGGCGCTTCCGGTGCGGTTTCGGCGGTGCTCTTTGCTTTCATCCTGTTGCAGCCGTGGCAGCTGATCTTCGTGTTCTTCATTCCGTTGCCGGCCATCGTCTTCGCCGTGCTCTACCTGGGCTACAGCATCTGGATGGACAAGCGTGGCGGCGACCGTATCAATCACAGCGCCCATCTCTCCGGGGCCGCCTACGGTGTGCTGTTCATGGTGGTCATGGAGCCGCGGGTACTGGGCTATTTCCTGAGCCAGTTGCAGCAACCGACGTTCGGGGGCTGAACCGCTGCCCCGCACATCACCGTGCCTGAATGTTTTGCGTGTTATCGAATAGCACGCAAGACAACGGATTCGACACACGGAGATCGCGAGCGATGGCTACCCGTAAAACCGAAAAGAAATCCAGCAGCGCCAGCAAGGCGGCGCCCCGCAAGACCGCAGCCGGTAAAGCTGCCGCAAAGAAAGCTGCCGTAAAGAAGGCTGCCGTAAAGAAGGCTCCGGCGAAGAAGGCCCCGACCAAGAAGGTTGCTACAAAGAAAAGCACCTTGACTAAAAAGCGGGGCACGACGAAACCAGTCGCCAAAAAAGCTGCAGCAAAGAAGGCTGTAAAGAAGACCGCTGCGAAGACTGTGGTAAAAAAGAGCGCGGCGCGCAAAGCCCCCGCCAGCAAGCAGGCGCCGCCCAAGTCGGTGGTCAAGAAGGCTCCAGCGAAGAAGGTCGCTGACTCCAAGACAGCGAAGCAGCCGGTGGCGGGCAAGGCCAAGACGAAAAAGTCGGCAGCAGCGCCGCGCAAATCAGCTGCCCCCCGCAAGCCCACACCGCGTCAGGCGCTGGCGGCGACCCGGAAGTTGCTGGAGCAGAAGCAGGCACATGACCGCGAACTCCAGCCCTGGCAGCTTCTGGATGGGCAGCATGCGCATGTGCCGGAGGCGGGCTTCCAGTCGCACGAAGCAGCGGACAAGGCGACGGAGCTGCATGCCGCCGAAAGCAGGATGAAAGCGATCCAGGGAAGCTCTGGTACGCAAGACAGACGAAACCAGGGTAAACGCGACAATCGTTAGGCAGGTCTGAATAATTCTTGCCTTGTCATACCGAATAGCAGCAGCTTCCTCGTTACGCTCGGGATGACATTCGGATTTTCAGAAGGCCAGGATTTCAGAAGGCGCTTGGTTTCGCGGATAAAAAACGCAGGCGATTGGCTGTCGCCTGCGTTCGAGCCTTAAAGGCTTTCGGATTCCACCGGTCGGAGACCGGCGAACATGATCTGTTATGCCAACGGGTTGGCCGTGTTATCGAGCACGCCCATATCTACGGCGTTGTAGGAAGACAGCAGGCGTTCGTACACGGCGTTATTGAGTCGCTCGAACTCCCAGTCGTCGGTGTGACCGGTGACGGCCAACTGGTACAGGCCTTCCAGCAGAGTGAAGTCGCTCGATGTGGTGTTGTTGCTGATGATCACGTCGTCGAAATTCATGTTCGTTCCCCGTTGATTTGCGCTTGGTAGGGATAAAGCAGTAATCGTGCCAACTTCCCAGCAAGCCCCTGAAAGCCTTGCAGGCCGGTGATTGGCCTGTGGGCTGGACCCAAAGTGACGCGCCGCGTCCAGTTTTGCCGCCCCTACAGCCGCCGGCGGCACAATGCGCGGACTCATTCCCCCTGTTGGAGAGACCCATGGCACTGCAGATCACCCACGACCCCGCATCCCACCGCTTCACCACCCAGGCCGACGGGCATGAGGCCGAGCTGGTCTATCGACTGCGGGACCAGACGCTGGTCATCGAACACACCGGCGTACCCGAGGCCATCGGCGGGCGAGGCATTGCGGGGGACCTAGTCAGGACGGCGCTGGACTATGCCCGCGCCCAAGGGCTTCGTGTGGCGCCGATCTGTTCGTATTCGGCCGAGTTCGTGAAGCGCCACCCGGAATACGCCGACCTGGTGGACGGCTGACTGCACTTGCTGCCGACAGTACGCGGGTAGGCTATTTCTCTGCCTTTGCATACTGTCCGTACGCTGCGCCGCGGCATAAACTGTCGCTGTCGATGAAAGGAGTCCGACTGTGCAATCCGTATCCAGAACCCCTCTACTGCTGTTGCTGGCCCTGCTGCTGACCGCATGTCAGCGGGAGGCCGATACGCCTGCTGCCCCGGCGGAACCGACGCCTCCTCCGGTCGTGGCAACCGATCCCGTGCAGGCACCGGCGCCGCTCAAGGACGTGATCGAAACCAACGAGTCCTACATCGTCGGCATCAGTTATCCGCCCATGCTGGACAAGTACCCCGGCCTGGCCCAGGCGGTCGCTGCCTATGCCGATGCCGCGCGCGCCGAGCTGATGCAGGCCGTGGCCGGCTTCGGCAACGACAAGCCCTCGGCACCCTACGAGTTGTCGTTGAGCTTCGAGAAAGTCGCTGAAACACCGGGTATCGTCGCGGTCGCGGCCGATGGCAGCCGCTATACCGGTGGTGCGCACGGCGAACCGCTGGTCGCGCGCTTCGTGTGGTTGCCGCAACAGCAGAAGATGCTGACTGCCCAGGAACTGGTGCCGACGGTAAAAGGTTGGACAGTGATAGGCGGTTACATCCGCGAGCAGTTGCGCACGGGGGTTTCGGTTCGCGCCGATGCCGATGAAATGCCGCCCGAAGAGCGCCTGCAGTTCGTGCGCAATGCGGACAAGATGATCGAGGAAGGCACCGAGCCGGACGTGGACAATTTCAGCCAGTTCCAGCCCGTCGTCGCTGCCGATGGTCAGGTGACCGCGCTGCGCTTCGTGTTCGCGCCTTATCAGGTCGGGCCGTACGCGGACGGAACGCAGACGGTCGATGTGCCGGCTGCGGTGCTGTTGCCGCACATCGCACCCGAATACGCCAGCCTGTTCGCCAGGCCGGACGCGGTTCCCTAACCTCAGCCTAGCCATGCAGCAACAGCGCTTCCAGCGACGGATCACCGATCTGCTTGCGGAAGCGGATGTGCGGATCGGCGGCGAACGGCCCTGGGATCTGCGGGTACATGACGAGCACTTCCACGCGCGCGTGCTGGCGCAGGGGTCGCTGGGTCTGGGCGAAAGCTACATGGATGGCTGGTGGGATACGGCCTCGCTGGATGGGCTGCTGACCCGTCTTTTGCAGGCCAGACTGGACCAGCGCGTGCACCATGCGGGCGAACTCTGGGACGCACTGCGCGCGCGGCTGACCAACCGGCAGTCCCGTCGTCGCAGCCGAGAAGTCGGCGAACGCCACTACGACCTGGGCAACGATCTGTATGCGGCCATGCTGGGCAGGCGACTGGTCTACAGTTGCGGTTACTGGACCCAGCACGACGGGCGCGTGCTCGCCGATCTGGATGCCGCACAGGAAGCCAAGCTGGATCTGGTCTGCCGCAAGCTGCAGCTGCGGCCCGGCATGCGGGTGCTGGATATCGGTTGCGGTTGGGGCGAGGCGCTGAAGTTCGCGGCCGAGCGCTATGGCGTGAGCGGGGTCGGCATCACCATCTCCAGGGAACAGGCCGACTACGCCCGCGACCTGTGCGCCGGACTGCCGGTCGAAATCCGCCTGGAGGATTATCGCGATCTGCGGGAACCGTTCGACGCGGTGCTCTCTATCGGCATGTTCGAGCATGTGGGCGTGAAGAACTATCGCGCGTATTTCGAAGTAGTCCACCGCTGCCTGCCCGAGCATGGCCTGTTCCTGTTGCACAGTATCGGCACCAACCGGTCGGTTACCCACACCGATCCCTGGATCGCGCGCTACATCTTTCCCAATTCCATGCTGCCTTCAGCGGCGCAGATCACGCAGGCGGTGGAAACACTGTTCGTGATCGAGGACTGGCACAACTTCGGCACCGACTACGACCGCACGTTGCAAGCCTGGCGCGACAATGTGGAACGTGCGTGGTCGGCGTTGCCGGCGCGTTATGACGAACGCTTCCGGCGGATGTGGCGCTTCTATCTGGGGGCATCGATGGCGACGTTCCGCAGCCGCCATTCGCAGCTCTGGCAGCTTGTGCTTTCCAAAGGCGGGGTGAACGGAGGCTATGTCGCGCCGCGCTGAACGGAGGTATTTCATGGTTTGTGAAGGTGGGCGGGACTACGGTCGAACCATCCCCAAGTGGAGTCTCCCCATGAAACGCACCTCTTTCCTGCTTGCCGCATCGCTGGCCATCGCGACGTTGCCGCTGGCCGCTCAGCAGCTGCAACAACCCACGGTACCCACCACCAAGCCGGTTACGCCTCCCACAAGCAGCGGCGTGGGTCCGCAGTTGCAACAGAAGCAGGCACCGCAGCCAGCGGTGCTCAGTGACCCGGCACAACGCCAGCCTGCGGCCAGCCCCATTTCCAGCACAGGACCGGCCAAGGACGTACCGACCGGTCCGGATGCACGCACGCTGCAGAAGGGTCGTCCGGCCAGCGTACTGGATGCCAGCGGCAAGCCAGTCAACGGCATGATTCAGGTTGCCCCCAATCGTGTCTACGATCCGGTCAGTGGCCGCTATCACTGGACCGACACCAATGGGCAACAGCAGAAGCTCAAGGACAGGTAAGCCTTGAAGCGCTGTCTTCAGGTTTCACTGTTTATACGCGACAACGCCACCGGAAGGTGGCGTTGTCGTTTCAGCTTCGTGCGTGGTGTTCTGCGGCTTATTCCTTGGTGGCTTCCGGTGCCGCCGCCGGATTGGCACCGTCGGCGCTGTCGGCGACCAGGCCGCGCTTCTTCAGCAAAGGCTCGATCTTGGGCGCGTGGCCGGCGAAATCCTGGAACAGCTGCAGCGCGTCCTTGCTGCCGCCACGCGACAGCAAGGTGCTGCGGAAATGGTCGCCGTTGGCGCGGGTCAGGCCACCATGCTGCTCGAACCACTCCACGCTGTTGGCGTCCAGCACTTCAGACCAGATGTAGGCGTAATAGCCTGCCGAATAGCCACCCATGATGTGGCTGAAGTACGGCGTGCGATAGCGCGGCGGCACCGGCGCGTAGTCGGTTCCATCGGCTTTCTGCGCGGCGGCTTCGAATGCCATCACGCCGGCCGCATCGGGCACCTGGTCGGCGGTGATCTGGTGCCAGCGCTGGTCCAGCATCGCCGAGCCCAGGTACTCGGTGGTGCGGAAGCCCTGGTTGAACTTGGAAGCGGCGATCACCTTGTCCAGCAATTCCTGCGGCATCGGCGCGCCGGTTTCGTGGTGCTTGGCATAGTTCTTCAGCACCGCCGGCCAGTCGGCCCACATTTCGTTGACCTGAGAAGGGTATTCGACGAAGTCGCGCGGCACGCTGGTGCCGGTGAAGTAGGGGTATTCCACGTTCGAGAACATGCCGTGCAGCGCATGGCCGAATTCGTGGAAGGCGGTGGTCACTTCATCCCAGGTCAGCAGAGTCGGCTTGCCGGCCGGCGGCTTGGGGATGTTGAGGTGGTTGGCGACCACCGGCTTGTAGCCGGTCAGCCCCGACTGCGACACGTACGAGTTCATCCAAGCGCCGCCGCGCTTGGACGGGCGCGCGTACATGTCGGCGATGAAGATGGCCAACTGCTTGCCGTCGGCATCGAACACATCGTAGGTGGTCACATCCGGGTTGTACACCGGAAGATCGGTGCGCTTCTTGAAGGTCAGGCCATACAGCTGGTTGGCGGCGAAGAACACGCCGTTTTCAAGGACGTTGTTCAGTTCGAAATAGGGCTTGAGTTGCGATTCGTCGAAGTTGAACTTGTCCTTGCGAACTTTCTCCGAATAGAACGACCAGTCCCAGGGCGCCAGTTCGAAAGTGCCGCCTTCCTTTTTGATCATCGCCTGCAGGTCGGCCGCTTCGCGCTTGGCGTTGGCCACGGCCGGCGGGGCCAGCTTGCCCAGCATGTCGTTGACCGCCTGCGGGGTCTTGGCGGTTTCGTCTTCAAGCACATAGGCCGCATGGTTGGGGTAGCCCAGCAGCTTGGCCCGATTGGCGCGCAGCTTCATGATGGTGCTGATGATTTCGCGGTTGTCGAATTCGCCACCGCGGCTGCCACGGGCTATCGAGGCTTCATGCAGCTTCTGGCGGCTGGCGCGGTCGGTCAGTTCCGACTCCGGTGGCTGGCCGGTGGTGTTGAGCAGGGCGATCACGTACTTGCCTTCCAGCTTGCGTTCCTTGGCGGCAGCGGCGGCGGTGGCGATCTGTTCTGCGGTGAAGCCATCCAGTTGCTTGGCGTTATCGAACACCACGGCCGACGCGTTGACTTCCTTGAGCACGTTGTCGCTGAACTTGCTGCCCAGTTCGGCCAGTTGCGAGTTCATGGCTTTCAGTTTGGCCTTGTCGGCCTCGGACAGCTTGGCGCCACTACGCACGAAATCGGTGTGGTAACGCTCGACCAGGCGCACGCCTTCGGCATCCAGACCAAGCGTGGTGCGCGCGTTGTAGAGCGCATCGATGCGTGCGAACAGCTTGGGGTTGAGGGCGATGGCATCGCCATGGGCGGCGAACTTGGCGGAGTAGTCGGCGCGCAGCTTGTTGCGTGCATCGTTGGTGTCGGCGCCGACCAGGCTGTAGAACACGGTCTGCGCGCGGTTCAGCACCTGGCCGCTCTTTTCCATGGCCAGGATGGTGTTGTCGAACGTGGGCGCTGCGGTGTTGTCGGCGATGGCCTCGATTTCCTTCAGCTGTTCGGCCATGCCGGCATCGAAGGCGGGGGCGAAATCGGTGTCCTTGATCTTGTCGAACTGCGGGTAGTGGAACGGCAGCGGGCTTTCGGCGAAAAACGGGTTGGAAGCCTTGGCGGCTTCGGTGTTGCTGGCCGCGGCGGGGGCCTGTGCGTAAGCGGGCATGGCAAGTCCAAGAGAGGCGGCAAGCGCCAGGGCGAGACGGGTGGTCATTCTGTGGTTTCCTTACATCATTGGACTTTACAGGCTAACCGAAGCAGCCCCACAGGACCCGTGACGAAAGGCATGGGACACCGGCCCGCCATGGGCTAAGCTCCAGAGCGCACTGGCCTGGGCCAGCCACCGCAACCTTTTTTGGAGATTTTCGATGAAGCGGATCCTGTGCCTGGGCCTGGCGACATGCCTGGCCCTACCGGCGATGGCGGCCGAAACCGTGCGCTACGTGGCCCTGGTGGATGGCGGCAAGAAGGCCGGCGAACAGGTCGTGCGCACCGGCGACGACGGCACCACCCACGTGGATTTCATCTTCAAGGACAACGGCCGTGGTCCCGAATTGAAGGAGGAATACACGCTGGCCGCCGACGGGACCTACCGACGGTACAAGGTCAGCGGCGTCTCCACCTACGGCGCGAAGGTGGATGAAACCTTCTCCCGCGACGGCGACCAGGTGCAATGGAAATCCACCTCGGACGAGGGCAGGCAGGATGTGGCCGGCACCGCGCTCTATTCGGCGCTCGGCGGTACACCGGACGGATTTTCGGTGGCGCTGTCGGCGCTGGCCAAGCGTGGCGACGGCAAACTGCCGTTGATTCCAAGTGGCACCCTGACCGTGCGCAAGATCAACGACGCGCAGGTCAAGCGCGGTGGCGACACGCGCACCGTGGAGCTGGTCGCCGTGACCGGCATCGGGCTCACCCCCACCTTCGCCTGGGCGACAACGGGCGAGAACCCGCGTCTGTTCGCCTTCATCTCTCCTGGATTCCTGCAGCTGATCGAGGAAGGCTGGGAAGCCAATGCCGACGCGTTGGAGAAACAGCAGAAACAGGCAGAAGGCGAAGTGCTGCTGGGCATGGAGCAGAGACTCGCGCATCCGTTGCCGGGCAGCACGCTGATACGCAACGCGCGCGTGTTCGACAGCGAGAAGGCATTGCTGGGTCCGGCGTCGGACGTGCTGATACGCGACGGCCGGATTGTGACGGTGACTGCAAGCGGCGGCGCGAAAATCGCCGCCGACAATGTCGTCGATGCGGGCGGGAAAGTGCTGCTGCCTGGCCTGTTCGACATGCACGCGCATTTCGGTCCCTGGGAAGGCGGCCTGCATCTGGCGGCGGGCATCACCACCATCCGCGACATGGGCAACGACAACGCCACCCTGCAGCAGTTCATGGTGCAGGAAAAGGAAGGCGAGCTGCTGGCACCCAGCATCGTGCCCGCAGGCTTCCTCGAAGGCGAGAGCAAGATGTCGGCCCGCAACGGCTTCGTCATCAAGGACCTGGCCGAAGCCAGGAAAGCCATCGACTGGTACGCCGACCACAACTATCCGCAGATCAAGATCTACAACTCCTTCCCCAAGGACATCCTTCGCGAGACGACCGCCCATGCCCACCAGCGCGGCCTGCGTGTCAGCGGGCATATACCCGCGTTCCTCCGCGCCGAGGAAGCGGTGGAGCAGGGCTATGACGAGATCAACCACATCAACCAGGTGATGCTGAATTTCTTCGTCACTCCCGAGACCGACACACGCACGCTGGAACGCTTCTACCTGGTGGCGAAGAAGACCGCAGACCTGGATTTCGATTCCAAGCCGGTGCAGGACTACATCGCGATGCTGGCCAAAAAGCAGATCGTGATCGATCCCACACTGGGCACGTTCGAGTTCCTGCACAAGCGCGATGGCCAGCAATCGCCCATCATTGCAGACGTGGCCGACCATCTGCCGCCCGATATCCAGCGCAGCCGCAAGGCCGCCGAGATGGATATTCCCGATGACGCGACGGCGGTGCTGTACAAGCGTTCGTTCGACAAGCTGGTGGAGTTCGTCGGCCGCATGTACAAGGCCGGCGTACCCATTGTCGCCGGCACTGACGAGCTACCCGGTTTCACATTGCAGCGCGAACTGGAGTTGTACGTGATGGCAGGCCTGAGCCCGTCGCAGGTGCTGCAGATCGCCACCTGGAATGGCGCCAAGTACACGCGGACGCTGGAAGATCGTGGTTCCATCAGCCCAGGCAAGCGTGCGGACCTGGTGCTGGTGGATGGCGACCCAACGGTCAACATCGCCGATATCCGCAAGGTCGCGCTGGTGATCAAACAGGGCAAGGCCTACTACCCCAGCGAACTGGACACCGCACTGGGCATCAAGCCGTTCGCCGAGCCGGTGAAAGTCGAAGCTTCGCCGAAGTAATCGCTTTTCGTAGAGCCGAGCTTGCTCGGCTGCTTTTGAATTTCGTGGATAGATCAAAGAGTGGCCGAGCAAGCTCGGCTCCACGTGGAGTACGGCAGGGATTGCCAGCGCAGGCGATGCAGTGTCTGATGGCGCATCCACTGGAGACTGCCATGACCACTGCCTATGACTTCGAAGCCGTCGATATCGACGGCAACACCGTGTCCCTGTCCGAATACCGCGGCAAGGCGTTGCTGATCGTCAATGTCGCCTCCAAATGCGGTTTCACCCCGCAATACACTGGACTGGAAAAACTCTGGCAGGACTATCGCGAGCGTGGCCTGGTGGTACTGGGTTTCCCTTGCGACCAGTTCGGTAACCAGGAACCCGGCAACGAGGAGGAGATCAAGAATTTCTGCTCGCTGACCTACGAGGTGGATTTCCCGATGTTCGCCAAGGTCGAAGTCAACGGCGCCAACGCCCATCCGCTGTGGAAGTGGCTGAAGAAGGAAAAGGGTGGGTTGCTGGGGATAGACGCGATCAAGTGGAACTTCACCAAGTTCCTGGTCGGCCGCGACGGAAAGCCATTGAAGCGCTATGCACCCACCGACAAGCCCGAATCCATCGCTGGCGATATCGAATCCGCACTGGGCTGACCCGCATCGCAGGTCGGGGCTATGCCCCCGACGCACGGGGCGGAATCTGCGTGCGTAGGGAGCGTAGCCCCGACCTACGCTTTAGCGTGCTTCGTTGGCGGTCTTGCCGCCGGCCGGGCGCGTGCGTACTTCTTCAGGCAGCAACGCCACTATTTCATTGATCAGGCCGGGCAGCATTTGTTCCGAGTAGCCGCGATGCACGTAGGCAATCGTGCCATCGCGATCGATCACGAACATATTGGGCAATGAGTTCACGCCATATTCGTCGCTGGACACGCCCTTGCCGTCGTGGACGTAGTTCAAGGCGAGCTTGCGGTTGGCGCGGACCACGCTGATGAAATCCGAGCGCGGTTCCTTGAAGTTCATCGCGATCACTTCGAGAGCGTCGTTGCCGACCGTTTTCTGGAAGTGCGCCAGCACCGGCAGTTCTTTGCGGCAGGGCCCGCACCACGAGGCCCAGAACGTCACGATCACGACCTTGCCGCGGTATTCCCGCAGATCGACCTGCGTATCGCTGCCGTGCAGCTTTCCGAGCAACGGTGGCGGCACGTCTCCCGGTTTTGGCTGGGGTTTGAGTTCTCCAGCAAAACTGGGCATGGCCATACCGCCCAGCAACAGGCCCAGCAGGATCTTCTTGATCATCGGACTCCCCTCCGCGAATCCGCAGAGGCTAGCACGCGCTGTGCACCCTTACTTCTCGACGAATGCCCGCTCGAACACATACTGCCCGGCGGTGCCGATACGCGGTGCGGGCACGAAGCCGCGCGCGTCCAGGATGCTGCGCAGGTCGGTCAGCATCTGCGGACTGCCGCAGATCATGGCCCGGTCGTGCTGCGGGTCCAGCGGCGGCAGACCCAGCGATTCGGCCATGCGGCCGCTCTCCAGCAAATCCGTCAGCCGACCCTGGTGGATGAACTCCTCGCGGGTCACGGCCGGGTAGTACAGCAGCTTCTCGCGAATCTGTTCGCCCAGGAACTCGTGGTTGGGCAGTTCCTTCTCGAAGTAATCGCGGTAGGCCAGATCCTGGACACGACGCACGCCGTGGGTCAGCACCACCCGGTCGAATCGTTCGTAGGTTTCGGGGTCTTTGATCACCGACAACCACGGCGCCAATCCGGTACCGGTGCCCAGCAGGTACAGGTTCCGTCCCGGGTGCAGGTCGCTGATCAGAAGGGTGCCAGTGGGCTTCTTGCCGATGAGGATGTGGTCGCCGGGCTGGATGTGCTGCAGGCGCGAGGTCAGCGGCCCATTGGGCACCTTGATGCTGAAGAACTCCAGTTGCTCTTCCCAGTTGGCGCTGGCGATGGAGTAAGCACGCATGATGGGTTTGGACGAGCTGTCCGCGGCCTCCAGCCCGATCATGACGAACTGGCCGTTGTCGAAACGGAAGCCATCGTCGCGCGTGGTGGTGAAGCTGAAGTAATCGTCGGTCCAGTGACGGACGTCGAGCACCGTCTCGGTGCCGAAAGCGGAAGACATGGGGAAGTTATCGAAGGCGTAAAGTCAGATGCGAATTGTATCCGAAGCGAAATCGGCAGCCTTTGCGCAGGATCAATTGGATTCGCGAAATCCCTGCTGACTTGATTGTCTCCGCAAGATTTGCAGAGCGGCTTTCAAAAGAATGGGCGCCGAAGCGCCCATTCTTTCAGCCATTGCCTCCGCGTGGACCGCGGTTGCCGCCACCAGGCGGTCGTCCCGCACCACGGGGACCACCCGGGCGGGGGCCGTTGTTGCCCGGTCGCGGGCCGGCGTTGTTGCCGCCTGGGCGATTGCCGCCCGGTCGCGCGCCCTGCGGACGCGGCGCGCGTGGCGCTTGACCGTAGGGGTTGTACGCGCCGGGATTGGCATGATCAGAGGGAAAGCTGGGTGCGTTGCCCGGGTGTCCGTACGGACGCGGCGCGCGCTGCTGTCCCTCACCGCCCTGACCCTGGCCGCCCTGGCGTGGACCTTTGGGACCGGGGCCACGCGGACCGCGCGACTCGTTGCCGAAGTTACCTTCGCTGCGCGCCGCGTAGGGTCGGTTGCCGGCCGGGCCGGGACGGCCGGCCCCTGCGGGGCGTGGACCTGCCGGCTTCTTGCCATAAGGCTTGGGCGGACCCGCGTTGCGGTGACCGGTGGGACCGGTGTCCACGCCCTCGGGCACGTACCAGCTGCGGAACGCGGCCGGGTTGCCATCGGGCAGCGGCTTCGGGCCCTTGGTGGGACGCGACTTGAAAGGTTTCTGCGACTGCTTGGCCGCCGCTTCGCCGCTCACGGTCAAACCACCATGCGGTTTCTTGTTGCCGAAACGGCCACGGCCGCGATCTTCGCGCACATGGTCGAAGCGGCGCAGTTCACGGCCTTCGTCGGCGGTGTTGTGGCCGTTGACGTAGGCCTGGCCCTGGTTGCGACCGGTGCCCAGGTGCACCGTCGCCTTGGCGGCCTTGCGCTGGCCGATCACCGGCTGCAGCGTGAGCGCGGGTGGGGCCCCGGTTTCCAGACCCAGCTCAGCGCGGAGTTTCTCAACCTGTGCATCGGGCAGTTCCTGCGACTGGCCGCGCAGCAGCGGTTGCGGCAGCGAAATCTTGCCGTAGCGCGTGCGCTTCAGGCGGCTGACCTGACAACCCTGCGATTCCCACAGGCGGCGGACTTCGCGGTTGCGACCTTCCTTGACGACTACGCGGAACCAATCGTGGGAATCGGTGCCGCCGATGCGCTCGATCACGTCGAACTTGGCCGGGCCGTCTTCCAGCGCCACACCACGCGCCAGACGATCGACCAGATTGTCCGGCACCGTCTCCATGCCTTCGGGCGCGCGTACCCGGCAGACGTATTCGCGTTCGACTTCGTAGGAAGGGTGCATCATCGCGTTGGCCAGCTCGCCATCGGTCGTCAGCAGCAGCAGGCCGGTGGTGTTGATGTCCAGGCGGCCGATGGCAATCCAGCGCGCGCCTTTCAGTGCCGGCAGCGCTTCAAAAATGGTGGGGCGGCCTTCGGGATCTTCGCGCGTGGTCACTTCGCCTTCGGGCTTGTTGTACAGCAGCACGCGGGCCGGTTCGGTCAGTGCGCTGGCGACAAAGGTTTTGCCGTCCAGTTCGATGCGGTCGCCGCCCTTGACCGACAGGCCGGTCTGCGCGACTTCGCCATTGACCTTGACCAGGCCATCGGCGATGCGCTGCTCCAGCGCGCGTCGGGAGCCCAGGCCGGCCTGGGCGAGGACCTTGTGCAGGCGTTCGGTCAGCTTGGCGGTTTCGCCGGCTTCGGCGCCGTCGTCGCCACGCTTCAGGGAAAGTTTGCCCAGCGAGAGTTTGTTGCGGGGGGTGTCGCTCATTGTTTCTGCTCCGACGAGGCTGGGCGGTCGGTATCGGCGCCTTCGGTCTCGTCCTGTTCTTGGATGGTGTGTGCTTCGGAGGTTGTTGCTTCTTCCTGCGCTGCAATATCGGGCGCGCTTTCGGCGTCCTCTTCTTCCTGTGTTTCGTCGTTGGCGGCCAGTGCGGCGCTTTCGTCCGTGTCTTCCGCTTCGGAAGTCAGCGAGTCGGCTGCAGCGCCGGGAGCCGGCAGACCGACCGGTACCGGTGCGTCGTCCATGAACAACTGCGGTTCTAGTTCCCCGATGTCCTTGAGTTCGGACAGCGGCGGCAGTTCGTCCAGGCGCTTCAGTCCGAAATAATCCAGGAAGATCTTGGTAGTGCCAAACAGCGCCGGCTTGCCGGGCACGTCGCGGTGGCCGACGACGCGGATCCATTCGCGCTCTTCCAGAGCCTGGATGGTGTTGCTGCTGACCGCGACACCGCGGACCTGCTCGATCTCGCCGCGGGTAATGGGCTGTCGGTAAGCGATCAGGGCCAGGGTTTCCAGCGTGGCGCGGGTGTACTTGGTCTTGCGCTCGGTCCACATGCGCGAGACCCAGCCGTGCACTTCTTCTTTCACCTGGTAGCGGAAACCCGAGGCGACTTCCACCAGTTCCACGCCGCGATCAGCGCAGGCATCGCGCAAGTACTCCAGCGCCTGCTCCACGCTGCCGGCCGGGGCCGGCTGTTCCTCGGGGAACAATCCATGCAGTTGCGCCAGCGTGAGCGGCTGGTTGGCCGCCAGCAGGGCGGCTTCGACGATGCGGTTTATTAAAGTTTGATCCATCAGGATTTCTTATGCGTTGGGTCTATTCGGTGATGTTTGATTCGTCATCCCAGCGAAAGCTGGGATCCAATCTGATTTGAATCTTTGTTTTTACTGCTCACGCAGGCGTCAGAGCACAATGGATTTCAGCTTTCGCTGGAATGACGACCATAGGGCTCAACGTTTTCCATCATCATTCGCAGCGTCGCCATCATCGAACTCGCTGGAGAACGCCAGCGGCTCGTTGGTGTTGTTCAGGGCCAGGGACTTCAGGTAGATCGGCGCCAGCGGGGCTTCTTGCACGAAATCGAGCAGCTGTTCCTTGGCCAGTTCCAGCATCGCCAGGAAGGTAACCAGCACGCCCTGTCGGCCTTCTTCGGGGGTGAACATGGATTCGAAACGGTGGAACTTGCCGTCTTCCAATCGCGTCAGCACGTCACCCATGCGCTGGCGCACGCTCAGCGCGTCGCGCTTGATCGCATGGCCGGTGAACAGGTCGGCTCGCTTGAGCACGTCGTGCAAGGCCAGCAGCATTTCGCGCAGGTCCACCGGCGGTGGCAACCGGACCACGGCGCGCTCGGGCACGTGCGCCTGCACCGGCGTGGTATCGCGGTCCTGGCGGGGCAGGGCGTCGATGTCTTCGGCGGCCTGCTTGAAGCGTTCGTATTCCTGTAGGCGGCGGACCAGGTCGGCGCGCGGGTCGCCTTCGTAACCTTCCTCGGCGGCCGGGCGCGGCAGCAGCATGCGCGACTTGATCTCGGCCAGGATCGCGGCCATCACCAGATACTCGGCGGCCAGCTCGAAGCGCAGGTCCTGCATGACGCCGATGTATTGGACGTACTGCCGGGTGATCTCCGCAACCGGGATATCCAGGATGTCCAGATTCTGCCGGCGGATCAGATACAGCAGTAGATCCAGCGGGCCCTCGAATGCATCCAGGATCACTTCCAGCGCATCGGGCGGAATGTACAGATCCTGTGGAATCTGCAGAACAGCCTGCCCGTGCACCATGGCCAGCGGCATCTCATGCTGCTGAGGAGCCGTGGGCTGGGGCGTGGGTGTCTCGGTTTGCGGGTTCGCGTCTTGCGCGAGGTCAGGGGTCATCTAATAAGCCATGAATGGCAGGCATCACGCAGCCGGAGCCGACGTACCTGGGTATTGCGGCTGAACATTGCGTCGCACTGCGATCGCATTCCCACACATCAAGCAAGCAACGCACGCCACAAGGAGTGGCGGCAGACATCTGAGGTCGGTCTTGGGCCCGGGCGGTGGGGTGCAGCGAATCAGTCGTCGGGACCGCTGGCAAATGAGCCTGAGGCGAATGAGCCGGGTCCGAACGGGCCGCTGCTTCCGGCCGTGCAATGGGTCAAGGGTAAGCGGTGGCGGGGCGGGTGTCCAGCACCGGTCATGCGGGACATCCGTACAATTCAGACTGTCGCGCAACTTGAGGAAGTGATCCATGTGGTATGCCATCGAAGGTTATGACGCAGCCGACGCGCTGTCTGGCCGGCTCGCAGCCCGCCCCGCGCATCTGGCCCGCCTGACCGAGCTGCGAGATGCCGGCCGTCTGCTGTTGGCCGGGCCTTGCCCCGCCATCGATGCCGAAGATCCGGGTCCGGCGGGCTTCAGCGGCAGCATCGTGATCGCCGAGTTCGAGTCATTGGAAGCGGCACGGGCGTGGGCCGACGCGGATCCTTACGTGCACGCCCAGGTCTACGTGCGGGTGGAAGTCAGGCCTTTCCGCAAGGTGCTGCCTTGAGCCGTCTTGAGCGCATCCGTACCCTGCTGGAAGCGGCGCTTGCTCCGGCGAGTCTGGTGGTCAAGGACGACAGTCACCTGCATGCGGGGCACGCCGGGGCGCGTGATGGACGGGGTCACTTCAGCGTTGAAATCGTCAGCAGCCTTTTCATAGGTAAACCGTCGCTGGCACGTCACCGGATCGTCTATTCCGCCTTGGGCGAGATGATGGCGACCGATATCCATGCCTTGTCTATCCAGGCATGGACGCCCGATGAAGTCGTGGCGGACAAGTGATGTCCTGGCAAGTCAAAAATGATGCGACGCACCAATAATTGCTTGCAATTTAGCATCACAATCCATTGATTCCATTGCTATTTTTGTAGTGAATAACATTCGCTTTACATGATGTGGTGGAAACGTTTACAGTCCGCCGCAATTCGAATCTAGTCACAGCCGCGGAGGGGCGGTGGATGGCGAAGACCACGGTCACCATCAAGGATGTCGCACGCGAAGCTTCGGTCTCCGTCGCCACCGTGTCACGCGCGCTGAATGGGCATGAGAATGTCGCCGAAGGCGTGCGCAAGCATGTGGTCGAAATCGCCAGCCGTCTGCGTTACCAGCCGCATGCCGCGGCCCGCAGCCTCAGCAGCCGCCGCACCCAGACCATCGGTGTGGTGCTGCCCGACCTGTACGGCGAATTCTTTTCGGAACTGATCCGCGGCATTGATGCGGTGGCGCGGGCGCGTCATCAGCACTTGCTGGTGTCCAGCTATCACGGTCTTCCGGAAGAGCAGGGCGAGGCCTTGCGGGCGATGCGTGGGCGGGTCGATGGCCTGCTGGTGTTGTCCCCGTACGCTGATCGCCCCGGTTTCCTGACCGACAACCTGCCGACCGCGCTGCCGGCGGTGCTCATCAATACCCACTTGCCCGATGCCACCTATCCGGTGCTGAGCATCGACAACTTCGGCGGTGCCACCACGATGGTTCGCCATCTGGCCGAAACCGGCCATCAACGCATCGCTTTCATTTGCGGTCCCGAAGGCAATTTCGACGCCAGCGAGCGCCTGCGTGGTTACCGCAGCGCGCTGGCCGAATCGCTGCCGCAGGCCGAGCCGTTGGAATTGCCGGGCGACTTCGACGAATCGTCCGGCTACGAAGCCGGCAAGAAGATCCTGGCCAGCAAGCAGCGCCCCGACGCAGTGTTCGCCGCCAACGACATGATGGCGCTGGGTTGCCTGTACGCGTTCAACGAAGCGGGTATCGAAGTGCCTGCGGATATCGCGCTGGCGGGCTTCGACGATATCCCGCTCGCGCGCTTCGTTCACCCTACCTTGACCACGATGCGGGTCAGTATTGCCGAGCTGGGCGGTCTGGCGCTTTCGCGCCTGTTGCTGGCCATCGATACAGACGGCGCAGACACCACGATTCCGCCAACCTTAGTGCCGGAGTTGATCGTGCGCGCATCCACCCTCCAGTCGAACCTCCGGCGACCTGTTACCGAAAGTTCCTGACTGGGCTTTTTTTATCCAACGATGTAACCGATTCCAACTGTTGTTCCTGCTGCTTATCCAAACAGATGCATACCCTGGGAGGGGAGAGGTCATGAAGAACCAAAAGCAACAACGCACCACCCGGCCGGCACGCAAGTTGCTGACCTGCGCATTGGCCAGCTGCCTGATGCTAGGTGTAGCGCCGATGGCGTTCGCGCAATCCACGTCCGCCACATTGCGCGGTGCTGTGTCGGCAGACTCCACGGTCACAGTGACCAACCTCAACACAGGCTTGACTCGTACGGCCACAGCTGCAAATGGCAGTTACAACATCGGTGGTCTTCCGCCGGGTAGTTATCGTATCGAAGTAAACTCGGATGGGCAGACCACCAGTCGCAACGTGACCCTGTCTGTTGGCCAGACAGCAACGTTGAATCTGGAAGCCGCGCCGACCGCGACTGCAACAGCTGGAGACGCGACTACGCTTGATACGGTAGTTGTTACTGCGCCCATGCTTATTGAGACCAAGACGTCTGAAGTAGCGACGTATGTCAGCCAGAAGCAGATCGATTCGCTGCCACAGAATTCCCGAAATTTCTTGGCGTTCGCCGACACTGTGCCAGGCATGCAGTTCATCTCCAGCGTGAACGGCGACGAATCGCAACTTCGTAGTGGCGCCCAGACATCCAGCCAGATCAATGTGTTCATCGATGGCGTCGGACAAAAGAACTACGTCACGCCGGGTGGGATTACCGGACAAGACGACAGCCGCGGCAACCCCTTTCCGCAGTCGGCAATCGGTGAATACAAGGTCATCACATCCAATTACAAGGCCGAATACGACCAGATCAGTAGTGCTGCCGTGACGGCGGTGACCAAGTCCGGAACCAACGATTTCAACGGTAGTTTCTTCTGGGACCGCACATCGGATGAGTGGCGCAAGGCCACGCCGCGCGAAGAGGCTGCTGGTTCCAAGACAGAAGAGACGGTCGAACAATATGGCGTCTCTTTTGGGGGGCCGATCATCAAGGACAAGCTCCACTTCTTCGTTTCCTATGAAGCGAAAGATCTCGTGGTGCCTGCGGATATCATTCCGCCCAATCAGGTCGATCCTGCAACATTGCCCGGCGTGATTACTTCGCAGTACGGTCCCGCCAGCCGCCCGTTCAATCAGGATCTGTATTTCGGCAAGTTGAGCTGGCAGGCGTCGGACGCCCACTTGATCGAATTCAGCGTCCGCCAGCGTGATGAGGTCGGTACGCTGGATATCGGCAACCAGGATTCAGTCAGTCGTGCTACGCAGTTGGTGAACGACGAGACGCGGTACGATCTGCGCTCGGTCTACTCGGCCGAGAACTGGATGAATGATGCGCACATCACGTTTGAAAAGTCGGCCTATAACCCGCAACCGCTGACCAATGCTCCGAGCAATGCCTACACAGTGGTAGATCCGAGCAACCCGGGCAATGTCTCCTTGATCGTCCTGAACACGGGCGGCGGTGGTAATTTCCAGGACAAGGGTCAGGAAGGTTGGGGCATCCAGAATGATTTCACGTTTTATGGCTGGGACCGGCATACGATCAAGGCCGGTGTGAAGTACAAGGATGTCGAGCTCAAGGCGTTTCAGCAGTTCCCGCCTTATCCCCGCTACTGGTATGACGTCAATGAGAGCCTGACGCAGCCGTATCGCGTCCAGTACACGACGGCGTTCGCTGGCCGCACTCCGTTCGTCGAATCCAACAATCGTCAGTTCGGCATTTATCTGCAGGACGATTGGGAAGTTACCGACAAACTGACGCTGAACCTGGGTATCCGCTGGGATTATGAGCAGACTCCGAGTTACACCGACTATGTCGTGGATCCCGGCATCGCTGCAGCACTGCGTGGATGGACCAATATCCAGAACACCGATTTCGACGTCGAGGACTACATCAGCAACGGATCCAATCGCGAGGACGACAAAGATAACTTCGCGCCGCGTTTTGGCTTCTCCTATGATCTCAATGGGGATCAGCGGCATGTGATCTTCGGTGGTGCCGGGCGTGCTTATGATCGCAATCTGTTCGATTACATGGCGAGCGAGTATTACTCTGGTGCCTTCACGACTTACGAGCTCAACTTTGCAACACCTATACATGGCTGCAGCGGCACCAACTGCATACCGTTTGATCCTGCACTGCTAACTGCGGACGGCCTCGCGGCCTATGCGGCGGCCAATCCGCGCTCTGGTGGTGAAGTCCGTCTGCTCAATAATGATCTGGAGACGCCTTATTCAGACCAGTTCAGCCTTGGTATGCGCAATGCAGTGAACATGTGGGGCCATGAATGGAATACGTCTGCGACCATCGCCCATATCCGCGGGCATGACGGGATCTATTTCCGCCTTGGTAACCGATATGCCGATGGACGTTATTACAATGTCCCCGGCGCAACATGGGGCGGCCAGCCGTGGGGGCAAGCTATTCCAGGCTACGGTTCGTTGATCCTTGGAGACAATGGTGTCGAGAGCCGGTTGAATTCGCTGTTGCTGTCCATCGACAAACCGTTTACTGAGGCTTCGGGCTGGGGCGTCACTTTGGCGTATACCTACAGCGACGCCGAAGAAAACCTGATCGACTCCGCCCAGGGAAATGCCAACTTCGTCGGTGACTATCCGGTCATTCCGGATACATTGATCACCTCGACAGGTGTGCCGAAACATCGTCTGGTTATGTCAGGTATCTTCGATCTGGGTTGGGACATCACCCTCAGTAGCAAGTTGACACTTGCCAGCCAGCGCCCGCGTTATGCGATCAACTGCAACGATGCGCCTGATTTCAACAACTGCTTCTTTGACCCCTTTGAGGCGAAAGGTACGCTTGGTTACAAGCAGTTCGATGTGGCTCTGGAAAAGCGCTGGAATACCGGCACCGACATAGGCTTCAAAGTCCGTGCGGACTTGATCAATGCTTTCAACTGGCGCAACTGGAACCAATACTCCGATTGGCGTGGTGGTCCGGGTGAAGCCGTGCCCGCGGCTTTTGCTGAGCGCAGTGGTGACGAAATCCTCTGGCCAACCCGCACCTTCAAGCTTTCGTTCGGCCTCGATTGGTGATGCATCCGCCGACCGTCCCATTTGGGGCGGTCGGCGCGTGCTTGTTGGATGAATCTTTCATCGCGAATATCGCCTGTATCCAAGTACAAATGTAATCGTTTTCACAAAGGAACAATGGTTCAATGAAGTCTCGTCGCCTACGTGCAGCGCATTGCTTTTGCCTTATTGCGTTCATCACGATCCTGTCCGGCTGCAAGCAGCCAGCTGCGCCCGCTACGCCGAAGCCAATGGTTCCCGTGTCAGATCAAAGTGTTGCCAAGCCCACACAACCCGCTAAACCCGAACTCCCGCCGCTATTCCGCGACATCGAGCGCCGCACCTTCCAGTTTTTCTGGGACACGACTAACGAAACCAACGGGCTGACACCGGATCGCTTTCCGTCGCGTCCGTTCGCCAGCATCGCCTCCGTCGGCTTTGCGTTGACGGCGTATCCGATCGGCATCGAGAACAATTGGGTCAGCCGCAACCAGGCGGTGGATCGTACGCTGCTTACGCTCAAGTTCTTCCGCGACATGCCGCAGGGACCGCAGCGCACCGGCAAGGGCGCCTACAAGGGTTTCTATTACCACTTCCTGGACATGCAGAAGGGGCAGCGTTACGACAGCTGGGTGGAGCTATCCAGCGTGGATACGACACTGCTGATGATGGGTGTGCTGTTTGCGCAGTCCTACTACGACCGCGACGAGCCCCGCGAGAAAGAGATCCGCGAGATTGCAGAAGAACTCTATCGTCGCGTGGACTGGACGTGGCTGCAGCAGAACAAACCGCTCATCTCCATGGGCTGGTTTCCCGAGAGTGGCTTCATCAAGCATGACTGGATGGGCTACAACGAAGCGATGATGACCTACCTGCTGGCGTTGGCTTCGCCGACCCATCCGGTCAGCCCCGATGCCTGGGAAGTGTGGACGCGCAGCTATAACGATGTGTGGGGCGTCTATCAGGACCAGGAATTTCTCGCCTTCGGTCCGATGTTCGGACACCAGTACACGCACGTGTGGGTCGATTTCCGCGGCATCCAGGACAACTACATGCGTGAGCGCGGCATGGACTACTTCGAAAACAGCCGGCGCGCGACCCTGGCGCAGCGTTCCTACGCCATGTCCAATCCGATGAAATGGAAGGACTACGGCGAGAACGTATGGGGTCTGACCGCCAGCGATGGTCCGCAGCAGACCTTGCAGGACTATCGTGGGGAGCAGCGCGAGTTTCGGCATTACATGGCCCGCGGTGCCGGACTGCGAGAGAATTTCGACGATGGCACCATCGCGCCGACCGCAGCGGTAGCTTCATTGCCGTTCGCACCGGAGATCGTGATTCCGGCCACTATGGAGATGCACAAGCGCTACGGCGACTACATCTATTCCAGTTATGGATTCCTGGATTCGTTCAATCGCAGCTTCGATTACGACATTCCGCTGAAGACCGGCAGGCTGGTGCCGGGCGAGGGGTGGGTAGCCAGTGATTACATCGGCATCGACCAGGGTCCCATCCTGACCATGATCGCCAACTACCGGAACGAATTCGTCTGGAATGTGATGAAGAAAAATCCGCATATCCGCACAGGACTGGAACGCGCAGGATTCAAGGGTGGTTGGCTTGCGCCCAAGGACCAACCCGCGCAGGCCGAAACGTCAGGGGATATCAAGGCGGCCACCGCACGTGCGCTTGGCATGGCCGAATCGCGTGGCAGCAATCAAGGCAATCAGCAGGAACCGCCACCGAGACCGCAGCAGCCGGAGTAGGCTGTGCAGATGGCGAATTCCAGACTATTTAAGAAAACAGCAGGGGCCGACCGGCTTCCTGCGCCATGCGGCTGGATCGGCGCATGAGGGCCTCGCCACGAATCCGTGTCCGGTTGGCCACTGCGTTGGCCAGCCTGCTTCTGGTGCTGTCCAGCGTCTCCTGCACCAGCAAGAAGGATGAGCGCGAAGTCGTCACCTTCTGGGCGATGGGTTACGAGGGCGAAGTGGTGGCAAAGTTGCTGCCCGAGTTCGAGCGCCAGAATCCCGGCATCCGGGTGAACCTGCAACAGCTGCCCTGGCTTTCGGCGCACGAAAAGCTGCTGACCGCCTTCGCGGGCGAATCGCTGCCCGATGTGTCGCCCATCGGCAATACCTGGATTCCGGAATTCGCTGCGCTCGATGCGCTGGAACCGCTTGATGAGGAAATAGCAGCGACCGCTGGCTTCGACGTGCCCGATTATTTCCCCGGCGTCTGGGACAGCGGCGTGGTCGATGGCAAGACCTATGCGGTGCCGTGGTATGTGGAGACGCGTCTGCCTTTCTACCGGGTCGATCTGCTGGCCAAGGCGGGCGTTGCGACACCGCCGCAGAGTTGGGACGAATGGCGCAAGGCCATGCAGGCGGTCAAGCGCGAAGTCGGTCCCGAGCGCTACGCGATACTGCTGCCACTCAACGAGTTCGAGCCGCTGCTGAGCCTGGCGATGCAACAGCCTGATCCGTTGCTGCGCGATGGCGGGCGCTACGGCAATTTCCGCAGTGCCGGTTTCAAGCGTGCGCTGGGGTTCTACAAGGAGCTTTTCGATCAGAAGCTCGCGCCGGTCGTCACCAACAACCAGATTTCCAATGTATGGGACGAATTCGGCAAGGGTTTCTATTCGTATTACATCTCCGGCCCCTGGAATATCGCCAAGTTCAAGGAGCGGTTGCCCTCCGAGCTGCAGGACGACTGGATGACCATGCCGCTGCCGGGCCCGAACGGGCCGGGCGCGTCGCTGGCCAACGGCACCAGTTTCGTGGTGTTCCGCCAGTCCACACACAAGGCGGGGGCGTGGAAGTTGATCCACTATCTGTCACTGCCGCAGACCCAGGCCAAGTTCCACGAGCTGACCGGAGACCTTCCGCCGCGCCGTTCGCCCTGGCGCACGGCCGCATTGGCGAACGATCCGCATGCGAAGGCGTTCCGCGAACAGCTGGAGCGCGCAGTGCCGACGCCCAAAGTGCCGGAGTGGGAACGCATCGCACAGGAGCTTCGGATCATCGGTGAAGAGGTCGCCTACAACCGCATGACGGTCGATCAGGCCGCAGAGGAAATGGATCGTCGCGCCGACCGTTTCCTGGAGAAGCGCCGGTGGATGCTGGATCAGGCCGCCAACGGAGCTGCGCCATGAGGCCATCGACCGCCGGCTGGTTGTTCGCCGCGCCCGCCTTGACCGTGATCGGTTTGTTCTTCGGCCTGCCGGTAATCGCTGCGCTCGCGCTCAGCCTGACCGACTTCGATATCTACGCACTGGCGGATATGGGGAATCTGCGGTTTGTGGGCATCGGCAACTATGTCAACTTGCTGCAGAATCCGTTGTTCTGGAAATCGCTGGGCAACACGCTGTATTTCGTCGTGGTCGGCGTGCCGCTGTCGGTGGCGATGTCACTTGGCGCTGCCTTGCTGCTGCACTCGAAGCTTGGGCGTCTCAAGCCGTTTTTCCGCACGGCGTACTTCGCACCCGTGGTGACGACCGTAGTCGCGGTCGCGGTGATCTGGCGCTACCTGTTCCATACCAAATATGGCCTGGTGAATTGGGGACTGTCCGCGCTGGGCATCGACGCCATCGATTGGCTGGGCGATCCGCAATGGGCGATGCCTACCATCATCCTGTTCGCCGTTTGGAAGAACTTCGGCTACAACATGATCATCTTCCTTGCTGGCTTGCAGAGCATTCCCGAAGACCTGTACGAGGCGGCGCGCATCGATGGCGCCAACACCTGGAAGCAGTTCCGCCACGTGACCGTGCCGATGCTGGGGCCGGTGCTGCTGCTGGTCAGCATCCTGACCATGGCGGGCTATTTCCAGTTGTTCGCCGAGCCCTATGTGATGACGCAGGGTGGCCCGCTGGAGAGCACCAAGAGCGTGCTGTATCTGATGTACGAGGAAGGCTTCAAGTGGTGGAACCTGGGTAATGCATCGGCGGTGGCGTTTCTGCTGTTCGTGCTGATGGTGACCACGACCAGTGGATTGCTGTGGTTCGCCCGCAGAAAGGGCATCGAATGAAGACGCGGCTGCTGCCCTCGCTGGTCGTCAACGCGCTGCTGGCGCTGCTTGCGGTCCTGAGTCTTGCGCCATTGCTGTGGATGCTGTCGGTCTCGTTCATGCAGACCGGCGAAGCGAGCCACTTCCCGCCGCCGCTATTGCCAACGCATGCCACTCTGGACAACTACCGCGAGTTGTTCGTACGCGCGGGCATGGGCCGGTTCCTGTTCAACAGCTTCCTGATTTCCACGTGCGTGATGGTGCTGTCGGTGCTATTCAACACGCTGGCCGGTTATGCGTTCGCGAAGCTGCGTTTCAAGGGCCGCGACCGCACCTTCCAGGCCTTGCTGGGTGCATTGGTGATCCCCGGACAGGTAGCGATGATGCCGCTGTTCCTGCTGCTGAAGCAGATGGGCCTGGTCAACACCTACATGGGTGCGATCGTGCCGGGCATGGCGGCGATCTTCGGCATTTTCCTGGTGCGGCAGTACGCGCGCTCCATACCCGACGAACTGCTGGAAGCGGCGCGTATCGACGGTGCGGGCGAGTGGCGGATCTTCTTCCAGATCGTGCTGCCCGCGCTCAAGCCAATTCTGGTGACGCTGGCGATTTTCAGTTTCCTGGGCGCCTGGAACGATTTCATGTGGCCACTGATCATCCTGAGCGATGACAGTCTGCAGACACTGCCGGTGGCGTTGGCATCACTGTCCCGCGAACACGTGATGGATTACGAACTGATGATGGCCGGATCGGTAGTGACCATTCTGCCGGTGTTGTTGTTGTTCCTGGTGCTGCAGCGTTATTACATCCAGGGCTTACTGCTTGGGAGTGTGAAAGGTTGAATTTCAAATTGATGACGATGCAGTCAAATAGCCGTAGAGCCGAGCTTGCTCGGCTGCCCCTGCTCGATGAAAAGCGGCCGAGCAAGCTCGGCTCTACAAGGATCTGTATCGCTTGCGTGGCTCTGGTCACCATGTGCATGGTGGCGACAGCGCATGCATCGGAAAGTCGTGTGCTTGATGATTTCAGCAATGCATCCCAGTGGCGCGTCGTCACTTCCAACCAGGTCAGCGGTAGCCTGCATCAGGTCGAGGGCGCAGTAGGCAAAGCGCTTTGCCTGGACTACGACTTCAACGGCGTGTCGGGCTATGTCGGCCTGCAGCGCGATCTGCCGCTGGAATACCCGCAGAACTTCCGCTTCGATTTCCGTCTGCGTGGCGACTCACCGAAGAACGATCTCCAGTTCAAGGTTGTGGACGCGAGCGGCGACAACGTCTGGTGGGTCAACAAGCCCAAGTACGACTATCCGGTGGAGTGGACGCCGGTCCAGTACAAGAAGCGGCATATCGACAAGGCCTGGGGGCCGGATCCAGATCGTGTGCTGCGCAAGAGCGCCAAGCTTGAGTTCACGGTCTACAACAACGCTGGGGGAAAAGGCTCGGTCTGCTTCGACGAACTGACTTTCACCGCATTGCCGGCAGAAGACCGTTCTCCGCTGACTGCCGTGGCCAAGGCATCGGTCGCCAACGGCAGCGGAGTGGCAGGGAACGTGGTCGATGGCGATCCTGCCAGCGCCTGGGCAGCGGATTTTGCGGCAGACACGCAGCCACAGCTGACTCTGGATCTGGGCAAGCCGCGTGAGTTCGGTGGCCTCAAGCTGGTGTGGAAGCAGGAAGAGTTCGCTTCGGACTATCTGGTGCAACTTTCCAATGACGGTAGGCAATGGCGGGACGTACGCACCGTCGTCAACGGCAACGGCGGTACGGATTATCTTGCGTTACCGGAGTCCGATGCCCGCTATCTGCGTCTCAGCGTCGGTGCAGGGCCCGGAAAATCATTTGGATTGGCCGAAGCGACGATCCAGCCGCTCGAATTCGCGGCAACGCCCAACGATTTCATCAAGGCGGTGGCGAGCGATTCGCCGCGTGGCTGGTACCCGCGCGCCTTCGTCGGCGAGCAGCCTTACTGGACCATCGTCGGGCTGGATGGCGGCACGCAACAGGGGCTGATTGGCGAAGACGGTGCGGTGGAGTTCGGCAGGGGCGGCGCCAGCATCACGCCGTTCGTGCTGTCCGATGGCCAGCTGGTGTCGTGGGCGGAAGTGGAGCTCAAGCAATCCCTGCAGGACGGTTACCTGCCGATTCCTTCGGTGGAATGGAAGCATGCGGACTTCGGCTTGGAGGTCGCGGCTTTCGTCCGTGGTGACCAGCACCAGGCGCAGATGCTGGTGCGGTACCGCCTCACCAATACCGCAGCGAGCGAGAAGGAATACACGCTGGCGCTTGCCGCGCAGCCCTGGCAGGTCAATCCGCTCACGCAATTCCTGTCCACGCCGGGCGGCTTCTCGCCAATCCGTTTTCTTGCGATGAATCAGTCGGTCATGACCGACGCCAATGATCTGGTTGCAGGCAAGAGCGTCGATTCGCGCGTTCTGGTACACGCACTCCAGGCGCCCGATGCGACCCTGGCCAGCAGTTTCGACGAAGGAATCATGGCCGAACGCCTGTCGCGCGGCGATGTGTCTTTTACCGCGCAGCCCATGCAGCCTTCGGCAGTTACCGATGCCACAGGGCTGGCCTCCGGGGCGCTGCTGTACCGGATTCGCCTGCAGCCCGGGCAGAGCAGGGAGGTGACGCTGTACGCACCCTATGCGGCCCTGCGCTCGCAACATGGCGCAGCGCACCCGCTCGAAACCGCCGACAACCGCTCTCCGAATGGGGCGAATTTCGACGTGGAAGCCGCGCAGCAACAGGTCGCGGCGTCGTGGCGGAAGAAGCTGGACGAGGTGCGATTCCAGGTGCCTGCGCAGGGTCAGGAACTGGTGGATACGTTGCGCACGGCCACCGCGCACATGTTGATCTCGCGTATCGGTCCGCGTTTGCAGCCCGGCACGCGTTCTTACGCGCGCAGCTGGATTCGTGACGGAGCGATGATCTCCGAAGGTCTGCTGCGCATGGGTCGCGACGAGGTGGTGCGTGACTATGTCGACTTCTACGCGCCCTTCCAGTTCGAGAACGGCATGGTGCCCTGTTGCGTGGATGATCGCGGTAGCGACCCCGTGCCGGAGAACGACAGCCACGGCGAACTGATCTTCAACATCGCCGAGCTGTATCGCTATGACGGCAACAAGGAATTCCTGGCCAGGATGTGGCCGCATGTGCTCGGCGCCTACAACTACATGGAGAAGTTGCGCCTGAGCGAGCGCACCGAGGCCAACCGCGCGCTCAATCCGGCCTTCTACGGAATGATGCCGGCGTCTATCAGCCACGAAGGCTATTCGGCCAAGCCGATGCACTCCTACTGGGATAATTTCTGGGCGCTGCGCGGTTACAAGGACGTGGTGGACGTGGCCCAGTGGCTGGGCAAGACCGAGGACGCCACCAGGTTCGCGGCGTCTCGCGACCAGTTCCGCGAAGACCTCTACGATTCCTTGCGCGCGGCGGCAAAATTCCACGACATCGATTTCCTGCCGGGTGCGGCCGAACTCGGCGACTTCGACCCCACGTCCACCACCATCGCGATGGCGCCGGGCGGCGAGCAGGGCAGGCTGCCCAAGGACCTGCTGGAGAACACGTTCCAGCGTTACTGGCGCGAATTCGAGCAGCGACGCGACGGGCAACGCGTGTGGAAAGATTACACGCCCTACGAGTGGCGGAACGTTGCGGCATTCGTGCGACTGGGTTGGCGCGAGCGCGCATGGGAGGCGGTGCAATTTTTCTTCAAGGATAGAGCGCCGCAACCCTGGAACCAGTGGGCCGAAGTGGTGTCGAGCACTCCGCGCAAACCCTTCTTCGTCGGCGATCTGCCGCATGCCTGGGTCGGGTCGGACTTCGTCCGCTCAGCGTTGGACATGTTTGCCTACACGCGGGAGATAGACGACAGCATCGTGCTGGCGGCAGGCATCCCGGTTGACTGGCTGGACGGCAAGGGCATCTCGATGCAAGGCCTGCATACACCCCAGGGACTGCTCAGCTATTCACTGGGTCGCGAAGCGGGGAAGCTCTCGCTGAAGATCGAAGCGGGAATGCGGTTGCCTGCCGGTGGACTGGTGTTCCCATGGCCATACAAGAGCGCGCCGGGCAAGACGACCCTCAATGGCAAGCCGGTCGAGTGGAAACAGGGGGAAGTCCGGATCCTGTCCTTGCCGGCCGTGGTCGAAGCCGAAACCAGATAACAGCGCTGTAGGAGCGACGCAAGTCGCGATGAAGCATTCCCGGCAGCGCTTTATCGCGACTTGCGTCGCTCCTACGGAAACACCGACGCAGGCTTCATCGGCTGCATGCGTCGGCATCGTGCACTCAGCGGCCGCGCACTCCTGCGACGATAGCCGCAGCTCTCGCCGAGCTGTCGGTGACCTTGCTCCATTCGCCTGCTTCGATCCACGACTTGGGCACCATCCACGAGCCGCCGATGCAGACCACGTTTGGCTGGCCCAGGAATTCGGCGGCGTTGTCTTCGGTGATGCCGCCGGTCGGGCAGATCTTGAGTTCGGAAATCGGGCCGGCCAGGCCTTTGAGCATGGCCAGTCCACCCACGGCGTTGGCCGGGAACAGCTTGCACACGCGAAAACCGCGCGCCATCAGCGACAGGAATTCGGTCGGCGTGGCGCCGCCGGGAACAACGGGAATGGGAGCTTTGGCCAGCGCGTCGGCCATCTCCGGAGGCGTGCCAGGCGTCACCAGGAAGTCGGCACCAGCCGCGATCGACTGTTCCATCTGCTCGACGGTCAGCACGGTGCCGGCGCCGATCACTATGTCGGGCAGCTCCTTCTTCAGCATGGCCAGCGCTTCCATCGCCACCGGCGTGCGCAGGGTGAGTTCGATCGCCGGTAATCCACCCGCCAGCAACGCGGCGGAAACTTTGCGCGCCTCGTCCAGCGTGTGCACGGTGACGACGGGCAGGATGCCGGCGGCGCGGAGGAGTTGTTCGGCTTTCTGTTGGTGTTGGGCGATGGTCATATAAGTTCCAGTATCAGGGTTCCCTTCTCCCTCCGGGAGAAAGTGGCGCGCAGCGCCGGATGAGGGCATGCAACGCCAGTTTGTAATGAAAGCTTCCGTGGGCTGAAAATACATGCCCTCTTCCGCCCCTTGGGCACCTTCTCCCGAGGGGAGAAGGAAAAGCTACGCATCCTTCGCCTCATGCGGCGCCGCGGCAGCCGCATGATCATTTCCCAGATCATATTCGGCATCGTATTCCCAGCCACGCTCAGGCGAAGGCGGTCCACAGGAAATCGACAGCGCACCTTGATCAGCAGGAGTGACCAGATTGCGACTCCAGGCGAACAGGTTGCGGCCCAGGTCCTGTGGCGCGGGCGCGGTATTGGGTGCATGGGTACGCGCATTCCATTCGTCCGCGTCGACCAGCACCTGCAGGGTGCCGGCTTCGGCGTCCAGGCGGATCATGTCGCCTTCGCGCAGCTTGCCGATGGGGCCGCCACGCGCGGCTTCGGGGGTCAGGTGGATAGCCGCAGGAATCTTGCCCGAGGCGCCGGACAGACGGCCGTCGGTCACCAGCGCGACGCGTCGGCCCTGGTTCTGCAGCAGTCCCAGCAGCGGGGCCAGCGAATGCAGTTCCGGCATGCCATTGGCGCGCGGTCCCTGGTAGCGGACCACGGCGATGAAGTCCTGCGGCAGCACGCCAGCCGCATGCAGTTTGTTGAGTGCGCGCGGATCGTCGATGACTACGGCCGGCGCTTCGATACGGTGGTAATCGGACTTCACCGCGGAGATCTTCATCAGTGAACGGCCCAGGTTGCCGCGCAACAGACGCAAGCCGCCTTGGGGATCGAACGCGTCGCTGACCGGCCGCACCACGGCTTCGTCCGCGCTCCTGGCCACGCCAGGCACATAGTCCAAGCGGCCGTCGGTGAGGCGTGGTTCGTCGCAGTAGGCGCGCATGCCGCCGGCTACGACAGTGGCGATGTCGCCATGCATCAACCCGGCGTCGATCAGTTCGCGGAACACGAACTGCGTGCCGCCTGCGGCAGCGAAGCGGTTCACGTCGGCCTCGCCGTTCGGATAGACGCGGGCGAGCAGGGGAATGATCTGGGAAAGCTCGTCCATGTCGTCCCAGGTGAGCATGATGCCGGCGGCGCGGGCGACCGCGATCCAGTGGATGGTGTGGTTGGTCGAACCACCAGTGGCCATCAACGCGACCATGGCGTTGACGATGGCGCGTTCGTCGATCAGGTGACCGATGGGCCGGTAGTCGTCGCCGAGCGCGGTGATGCCCAGGGCGCGTTCGGTCGCCGCGCGCGTCAGAGCGTCGCGCAGCGGCGTGCCTGGATTGACGAACGAAGTGCCCGGCAGCTGCAGGCCCATCGCTTCCAGCAGTACCTGGTTGGAATTGGCCGTGCCGTAGAAGGTGCAGGTGCCCGCGGCGTGGTACGAAGCGGCTTCCACTTCCAGCAACTCTTCACGCGTGGCTTCGCCGGCGGCATAGCGCTCGCGGACTTCGGCTTTCTGCTTGTTGGGGATGCCCGGGGTCATCGGGCCGGCGGGAACGAACATGGCCGGCAGATGGCCGAAGGCCAGCGCGCCGATCAGCAGGCCGGGCACGATCTTGTCGCACACGCCCAGATAGAGCGCGGCGTCGAACATGTCGTGGCTGAGCGAAATGGCCGTGGCCTGGGCGATGTTGTCGCGCGAGAACAGCGACAGTTCCATGCCGGGCCGGCCCTGGGTGACGCCGTCGCACATGGCGGGCACGCCGCCGGCCACCTGGGCTGTGGCGCCCAGCTCGCGCGCGATGCGGCGCACGATCTCGGGGTAGTGCTCGAACGGCTGGTGCGCCGAGAGCATGTCGTTGTAGGCGTTGATGATGCCCAGGTTGGGGGTGACGTCCGCACGCAGACGCCCCTTGTCCGGCGAATCGCTGGCGGCGAAGGCGTGGGCCAGGTTGCCGCAGCTCAGCCGGGTCCGGCTGGGCCCTTCGCGATGGGCGGCATCGATGCCCAGCAGGTAGGCGGCGCGCGAATCGGCGCTGCGCCTGCGGATGCGTTCGGTGATTTCGTGGAGACGGGGATGCAGGGTCATGGCGATGGCTGGTTCTGCTGGGAAGGGCAGGAAGCGATCAAGGCCGGGGTGCTGAATGCAGTGCATCCCTGAAAGGCGGTGAGAGACCAGAACGATACCAGTCTGTCGCGCCATATGTGCCCGATTGCTCTGGGAGCATGAGTTTAACCGCTCCGGCGGCGGTTTTCCTGTTGCCGGAACGTTTCCAGTTCGATACCAGTTGGGCTCGTCGCTATCGACCCCGGCGAAAGCGTCCTACTGGCTGCGGAAGCTTTCCACCGCGAATGCTGCCGCGCCCAGCAGACCCGGGCGCGGATGGATGACAGCCAGGGTCGGCACGCGCGACATGGCCGGGGAGAATCTGCCTTTGTGCTCGAAGCGCTGCCGGAATCCGGAATGCTGCAGTGATGAGAGCAGCTTGGGCACCAGTCCGCCGGTCAGGAAGACGCCGTCCCAGGCACCCGAACTCAGCACCAGGTCGCCCGAGATGGCACCAAACACCGCACAGAACACATCCAGGGTGCGCATGCAGCGCACATCGCCGGCGGCGGCGCGGGCGGTGACATCGGCCGGCTGCATGGGACCCGGGTCCTCGCCTGCGATTTCGCTCAGCGCACGGTGCAGGTTGACCAGGCCGGGCCCGCAGATCAGGCGTTCGTTGGAAACACGCCCGTACTGTTCGGACAGGCGCCTCAGGATCTCGATTTCCTCCGGCGTGCCGGGCGGAAAGCTGACGTGGCCGCCTTCAGTTTCCAGCGGGTAGCGCTTGCCGTCGCGCACGATCAGTCCGCCTACGCCCAGGCCGGTACCGGGCCCGATCACCGCATAGGTCTTGTTGACCGAAGCCGGTGCCGGCGACCAGTAAGCGCCACCGATGGCCACCACGTCCGCAGGCGTCAGCAGCGACACCGCCATCGCCTGTGCGGCGAAGTCGTTGACCAGGCGGATGTCGTCGAAACCCAGTGCGGCGCGGGTGCGCGACAGCGAGATCACCCAGGGATGGTTGGTGATGCGAGCCTCGTCGCCATCGACCCGGCCGGCGACCGCGAACACGCCGTTCTGCGCTGTGGCCCCTGTCTGCTGCAGGTAGTGCTGCGCCGCATCAGCGAGAGAGGGGAAATCGGCGACCGAAAATCCCTCCACGCTGTCCACGATCAGCGGGCTTTCCGAGGACGTGTCGGCCAGCGCAAAGCGGGCATTGGTGCCGCCGATGTCGGCGAGCAGGACGCGATCGGTCGTGCTCATGCGGCGTAGTAGGATTCGGGGTGGCAAAGCATGATCCGCTGCATGGGTCTCGTTCGTCCTCGTGGTTCGATGCCGCCGTAGCGAGAGGCCGGCATAGTAGCGCGCGTTGTCTGCGGCGGGGCGGGTCTGGATTCGACTGGCGGCCGATGTCGGATGACTGCAATCGGGTGGATGAGAGCGGTGCAGGGAATCCAGGGCGTGGCGGTTTCAGCGATGCCAGACTACGGAAGCCCTTGCCGCCGCAGACCGCTCCTTCATCAACGCAGGTTCAATATCAGCCGCGCGGTTTGCCTTGTGAAAACGGTTACATGGCAGAATACCGCATGCCATGTGCCAGCGGAACCGGCCGTGTGCGAGTTTGGGCCGACGCCCTGCGTATCGCGATCACAGCGAAGCACGCGTTGGTCTGGTCACCGGGAGGGCCGGCGACAGATTCCAATGACTACCGGAGAGATGATGGCCAGCGTCCAACTCGATCAAGTACGCAAGGTGTACGACAACGGACAGGTGGCCGTGCACGGCGCCAGCTTCGAAGTCGCCGACGGGGAGCTGATGGTGCTGGTGGGGCCTTCGGGCTGCGGCAAGTCCACGCTGCTGCGGATGATCGCCGGGCTTGAGGATATTTCCGCCGGCACCCTGTCCATCGGCGACCGCGTGGTCAACGACGTGGCGCCGAAGGACCGCGATATCGCCATGGTCTTCCAGAGCTATGCGCTGTATCCCCACATGACCGTGGCCGAGAACCTGGCCTTCGGTTTGAAGCTGCGCAAACACGACAAGGAAACTATCCGCAAGCGCGTCAATGCAGCGGCCGAGACCCTGGGCCTGACCACGATGATGGACAAGCGCCCCGGGCAGATGTCCGGTGGCCAGCGCCAGCGCGTGGCGCTGGGCCGTGCCCTGGTGCGCGAGCCTTCCGTGTTTCTGCTGGACGAACCTCTTTCCAACCTGGATGCCAAGCTGCGGCACTCGGTACGTACCGAAATCGCGCGCCTGCATCGGCAGCTCGGCACGACCATGATCTATGTCACCCACGACCAGGTCGAAGCCATGACCTTGGGCCAGCGCATCGTGGTGCTGAAGGATGGCGAGATCCAGCAGATCGACACACCGATGGCGCTCTACGACCGGCCTGCCAACCTGTTCGTGGCCGGCTTCCTGGGCAGCCCGGCGATGAACATCCTGCAGGGCAGGCTGGTGCAGGACGAGGGCCTGTTCCTGAAACTCGAGGACGACTCCAGACTGCCGCTGGGCGCGGCCGCCATCGATCCAACCTGGCTGGATACCGAACTGGCCGTCGGCATACGCCCGGAAGACCTGCAGCCCGGTACCGCTGGCCCGGGAAGCTTCGACGCCGTCGTCGAGGTCGTGGAGCCGGTCGGCAACGAGGTGTTCCTGAACCTGCGTCATGGCCGCCATGAACTGGTGGCACGGATAGCCCCGCGCGCGCTGCCGCAGCTGGGCGAAGTGATGGCGATGAACCTGGTGCCGGAGCGCCTGCATTTCTTCGACCCGGCGAGCGGGCGGCGGCTTTCACCTACGTGATTCTGGCCAGCTAATTTTGCCCCCTTTGAAAAAGGGGCCGTGCAGCACGCAGCTGTTGTGTGTGGGGGGATTTGCTCTTGCTCCTGCTTTGATACGTGCGTGAAAGCGAATTCCCCTAGATCCCCCTTTTTCAAAGGGGGAGGTCCGGCTACTGGTCGGCTATACTCGCCCGTGGAACCGTAAACGAGTTTGCGGTTGCGTCATTCAATTCAACGACTTGGCGCGCAAATCTCACATAACCTCTTAATTTGAGTGCAGGGTCGCCGCGCAGTCCGCGACGTTGCCGGAAACCACCGCCGCATGCGCCTTTCCACGATCAAGCTGTCCGGTTTCAAATCCTTCGTCGATCCGACCACGCTGCACCTGCCCACCAACATGACCGGCGTGGTCGGTCCCAATGGCTGCGGCAAGTCCAACATCATCGACGCGGTGCGCTGGGTGATGGGCGAAAGCTCGGCCAGTCGCCTGCGTGGCGATTCGCTGACCGACGTGATCTTCTCCGGCTCGGCCGCGCGCAAGCCGGTGTCCCAGGCCACGGTGGAGCTGATCTTCGACAACAGCGACCACACCATCGCCGGCGAGTTCGCTGCCTTCAACGAAATCTCGGTCAAGCGCCTGGTCAGCCGCGACGGCACCAGCAACTACTACCTCAACGGCACCAAGTGCCGCCGCCGCGACATCACCGACCTGTTCCTGGGCACCGGCCTGGGGCCGCGCAGCTACTCGATCATCGAGCAGGGCATGATCAGCCAGATCATCGAGGCCCGCCCGGAAGACCTGCGCATTTACCTGGAAGAAGCCGCCGGCATCTCCAAGTACAAGGAACGCCGAAAGGAAACCGAAACCCGCATCCGCCACACCCGCGAGAACCTGGACCGCCTGGGCGACCTGCGCGAGGAAATCACCAAGCAGCTGGCCCACCTGCAGCGCCAGGCCAAGCAGGCCGAGCAGTACCAGGCCCTGCAGGAAGAGCGCAAGGTCAAGGACGCCGAGTGGAAGGCGCTGGAATACCGCGGTCTGGACGGCCAGCTGCAGAAGCTGCGCGAAGGCCTGTCGCAGGAAGAAACCCGGCTGCAGCAGCTGATCGCCGAGCAGCGCGAAGCCGAGCGCCAGCTGGAAACCGGCCGGGTCGGCCGCGAATCGGCCAGCGATGCGCTGAACAAGGCGCAGGGCGAGGTCTACCAGGTCGGCAGCGCGCTGGCCCGCATCGAACAGCAGATCCAGCACCAGCGCGAACTGGCCGAACGCCTGCAGAAGGCGCGCGACGAAGCGCAGAACGCGCTCAACGAACTGGGCCAGCACATCAGCGGCGACGAGACCCGACTGGGCGTGCTGCGCGCCTCGGTGGACGAGGCCGAGCCGCAGCTGGCGCAGCTGCAGGAAGACGACCAGTACAAGCAGGAAGCCCTGCGCGAAGCCGAAACCCGGCTGCAGGACTGGCAGCAGCGCTGGGAAAGCCACAGCAAGGAATCGGCCGAAGCCGCACGCGCCGGTGAAGTCGAACGCACCCGTGTCGACTATCTGGACAAGCAGTCGCTGGAAGCCGATCGCCGTCGCGAAGTGCTGACCAGCGAACGCAGCGGCCTGGATCTGGACGCCTTGGCCGAGGCCTTCGAGCTTGCGCAACAGCAGCACGAAACCCAGAAAGCCTCGCTGGATGGCCTCAATGCCGATCTGGAAGCCCGCAAGCAATCTGTGGGCGCGCTGCAGGAACAGCAGCGCAGCGCGCAATCCGAGCTGGCGGAAGTCCGCAAGCATACCCAGGCCGCGCGCGGTCGCCTGTCCTCCCTGGAAACGCTGCAGCATGCGGCATTGGGCCAGGAGCAGGGTGCTGCAGTCGCTTGGCTGAAATCGCGCGGTCTGGATTCGGCGGCACGCGTCGGCGAAAGGCTGTCGGTCGAATCGGGTTGGGAGAATGCGGTCGAAGGCGCATTGGGCCAGCTGATCGAAGGCGTGCTGGTCGATGCGCCGGAAAGCCTGGTCGACGCACTCCGCGAACTCGGCGAAGGCCGCATCGCCCTGGTGTCCTCGGACGACGACGGTTCTTCCTTCGCCGCCACTTCGCTGGCCGCCAAGGTCCAGGGCCCGCTGGCGATCCGCCGTCTGCTGGCGCGCCTGCATGTGGCCGAAGACCTGGCCGAAGCCCGCCGCCTGCTGCCGCAACTGGCCGAAGGCGATTCCATCATCACTCGCAATGGCGAACGCATGGGCGCCGGCTGGGTGCGCGTGCTGCGTTCCGGCGCGGCCAAGCAGGGTGCGTTGCTGCGCGAACGCGACATCCAGTCGCTGCGCGTGGAGATCGAGTCGCTGCAGAAACGCGAAGCCGAACTGGACCAGTTGCTCACCAGCTTCCGCGACCAGTTGCTGGCCGCCGAACAACAGCGCGAGGACGCCCAGCGTGCCCTGTACATCGCGCACCGCGGCGTTTCCGAACTCGCCGGCCAGCTGCAGAGCCAGCAGGGCAAGGTGGAATCGGCGCGCAACCGCATCGACCGCATCGATGGCGAACTGCTGCAATTGCACGAAACCCTGGACAACAGTCGGGAGCAGGCGCGTGAAGCCCGCTCCAGACTGGAAGACGCCATCACCCGCATGGGCGAACTCGAAACCACGCGCCAGTCGCTGGAGTCCGAGCGCCGCCAGTTGGCCGAAGCCCGCGATGCCGCGCGTGATGCCGCTCGCCAGTCGCGCGACACCGCCCACGCACTCGCCCTGACCCTGGAATCGCAGCGCACCCAGATCGTGTCGCTGAGCCAGGCGCTGGAGCGCATGGGCAGCCAGCGCGGGCAGCTGGATTCGCGCCTGGGCGACCTGACTTCGCAGTTGAGCGCGGGCGATTCACCCGTCGATTCGCTTGAATCCGAACGCCAGGCCGCGCTCGAACAGCGCGTGCTGGCCGACCGCGCCTTGGGCGAGGCGAGGGCGGCACTTGAAAGCATCGACAACGACCTGCGCAATTACGAACAGGTCCGCCACCAGCGTGACGAACAGTCCCTGACCCAGCGCGAAGTGATCTCGCAGCGCAAGCTGGACCAGCAGGCGCTCAGCCTCAAGGCCGACCAACTTTCTGCAGCGGTCGTGAATGCCGGGTTCGTGCTGGAAGACGTCATCAACAGCCTGCCGGAAGTCGCCTCACTGGCCGATTGGGAACAGGCCGTCGCCAGCATCGACAGCAAGATGCGCCGGCTTGAGCCGGTGAATCTGGCCGCAATCCACGAATACGGCGAAGCCTCGCAGCGCTCGGAATATCTGGAAGCGCAGAACGCCGACCTGACCTCGGCGCTGGAAACGCTGGAAGAAGCCATCCGCAAGATCGACCGCGAAACCCGCGGCCGTTTCAAGGACACCTTCGACCGGGTCAATTCCGGTGTACAGGAGCTGTATCCGCGCCTGTTCGGTGGTGGCCATGCCTATCTGGAATTGACCGGCGAGGATCTGCTGGACACCGGCGTGGCGATCATGGCCCGCCCGCCCGGTAAGCGCGTGTCCAACATTTCGCTGCTCTCCGGTGGCGAGAAGGCGATGACCGCGGTGGCGCTGGTCTTCGCCATCTTCCAGCTCAATCCGGCTCCGTTCTGCCTGCTGGACGAGGTGGACGCACCGCTGGACGAAGCCAACGTCGGCCGCTTCACCGCGATGGTGAAAGAGATGAGCGAGAAGGTGCAGTTCCTGTTCGTCAGCCACAACAAGTCCACCATGGAAGCCGCGCATCAGCTCAGTGGCGTTACGATGCGCGAGCCGGGCGTCAGCCGACTGGTATCGGTGGACCTGGAAGAAGCCGCACGTTTGGCCGGCGCGGCATGACGTTGGACCCGGTGGCCCTGGATGGCACTATTCCCGGAAGCATGATCAAGAAAAGCTGGGCCCCAATCAGCCCGACCCCCTCAGCGACCCCCGCGCGGAGAAACAGATAAATGTCCGACATGGCCTTGCTTCGTATCGGCATCCTCATCGCAGGCGTGCTCCTGATTGCGGCCATCGTGTTTTTCGGCCGCCCCAAAAAATCCCTGCAGGGCAAGCGGGTGGAGCCGGGCGAACGCGATGGCGCACGCCTGGAGCCCAGCCTGGCCAGCGACCTCTCCGCCGACGGGTCCGGGCTGGACTACAGCAGCGATGCCGTGTCCCAGCCGGAACTGGGTCTACCCGACGACTCCGCCGAAAGCGATCTGGGCAAACGTCCGAACCAGGACTTCGACAAGATCGTGTCGCTGTATGTCGCCGCGCGCGCAGGCCATACGCTGCGTGGCGAGGACATCGTGGTCGCCGCGGAAAAGACCGGGCTGACCTTCGGCCACATGAACGTGTTCCACCGTCTGGTGGAAAACCATCCGGAACGCGGCCCGATCTTCAGCATGGCCAATATCCTGCAACCGGGCAGTTTCGACATGGCCAATATCCGCGAACTGGAAACGCCGGCGATTGCCTTCTTCCTCACCCTGCCTGCGCCGATGACCGCATTGGATGCCTGGGAAAAGCTGCTGCCCAACGTGCAGCGCATGGCCGAACTGCTGGACGGCGTAGTCCTGGACGACAGCCGCAACGCCCTGGGCCGCCAGCGCATCATGCATATCCGCGAAGAACTGCGCGCCTACGACCGCCAGCATGAAGCGCCGCCGCTGACCAAATCGCCCAGGTGGTGATTGAAGCCCCTCTCCCAGCGGGAGAGGGGTTGGGGTGAGGGTCCGGCAAAGCCATGATGGTTCCGACGATGCTGACTCCGCCTTACCCTCATCCGCCCTACGGGCACCTTCTCCCGAGGGGAGAAGGGAACAACAGATCTTTCCGATGACAGACAAAGATCCAGCCACCCGCGCCGCCAAGCTCCGTCAGCAACTCGAAGACGCCAACTACCGCTACCACGTCCTCGACGAACCCACGATCACCGATGCCGAGTACGACCGCTTGCTGCGCGAACTCGATGAGCTGGAAACCACGCATCCGGACTTGATAACCGCAGACTCTCCGACCCAACGCGTCGGCAGCGCACCGTCGTCGAAGTTCGCCGAAGTCCGCCACGCCATTCCCATGCTGTCCTTGGGCAATGCCTTCAGCGAAACCGAAGTGCGCGACTTCGTGCGCCGCATCGAAGAAAAACTCGACAGGCCCGTACTGGAATTTTCCGCCGAACCGAAACTCGATGGCCTGGCCATCAGCCTGCGCTACGAGGACGGCCGGTTCGTGCAGGGCGCCACGCGCGGCGATGGTGCCAGCGGCGAAGACGTCACCGCCAATCTTCGCACGGTCAAGGCGATTCCCTTGCACCTGCGCGGCAAGGGCTGGCCGACCGTGCTGGAAGTGCGTGGCGAGGTCTATATGCCGCGTGCTGAGTTCGAGAAGTACAACGAGAATGCACGCCTGCATGGCGGCAAGGTGCTCGCCAATCCGCGCAATGGCGCGGCGGGCTCGCTGCGCCAGCTCGATCCACGTCTGACCGCGCAGCGTCCGCTCGCGTTCTTCGCCTATGGCATCGGCCTGGTCGAAGGCGGCACGTTGCCGGAATCGCATTCGGCCACGTTGAAGCGATTGCGCGAGTGGGGGTTTCCCGTCAGCGCGGAATCCAAGGTCGTAGTGGGCGCGGAAGGCTTGCTCGACTATTACCAGCAGATCGGTGCGAAGCGCGATGCGCTCGCCTTCGATATCGACGGTGTGGTGTACAAGCTGGACGACAACGCGGGCCAGCGCGAAATGGGCTTCGTCTCGCGTGCGCCGCGCTGGGCCATCGCGCATAAATTCCCTGCGCAGGAGCAATCCACGACCGTCGAGGCCATCGAGATCCAGATCGGCCGCACCGGTGCGGCCACGCCGGTGGCGCGACTCAAGCCGGTGCAGGTGGCGGGCGTCGTGGTGACCAATGCCACGCTGCACAATGCCGATCAGATCGCCCGACTGGATGTGCGCGTGGGCGATACGGTGATCGTGCGCCGCGCAGGCGACGTGATTCCCGAAGTCGTCAGCGTCATGCTGGAGCAACGTTCCAGGGATGCGCAGCCCTGGGAGATGCCAAAGATCTGTCCCATCTGCGGTTCCGAGATCGTACGCGAAGAAGGCGAAGCGGTCTGGCGTTGTTCCGGCGAATTGTCCTGCCCGGCGCAACGCAAGGAAGCCATTCGCCACTTCGCTTCGCGTCGCGCGATGGATATCGAAGGGCTGGGTGATCGCTTCATCGAAGACCTGTCCGATTTGGACTATCTGCAATCGGTCGCGGATCTCTACCGGCTCAAGCTGGAGGATTTGCTGGAAATGAAGCGTCGCGTGGAAGAACGCGATGGGACGACACCGGAAACGGTCAAGGCAGGCAAGGTCGCCAGCAAATGGGCGGAGAACCTGATCGCTGCGATCAACCGCAGCCGCGCGACCACGCTCGAGCGTTTCCTGTTCGCTCTGGGAATTCAGCATGTCGGTGAAAGCACGGCCAAGGCGTTGGCCGCATGGTTCGGCGATCTGGAAGTCATCCGCCATCTGCCATGGCCCTTGTTCAAGCATGTGCCTGACGTGGGCGGCGAAGTTGCGCGGTCGTTGGGTCACTTCTTCGACCAGCCCGGCAATCAGCAGGTGATCGACGACCTATTGGCGCGCGGGGTTTCCATCACCGACACGCACGCGCCAACGGCAAAGTTGCGCGACGGACTGGATCTGGCGACGCTGCTCGTGGACGTGGAAATTCCCAAGGTCACCCGCATCCGTGCCGAACAACTGGCGGCCGCGTTCGCCTCGGCTGAAATGCTGGTGGACGCACCCGCGCACCGCTTCGTCACCGCGGGACTGCCAGCCGAATCTGCGAACGCGCTGGTCGCGTGGCTGGAAGTGCCGGAGAACGCTGCACTGCTGTTGCGCAGCGAGCAGGCAATGATTTCCTTGTTGGCAACAGTGGCCAAAGACACCGTCGCCGCCACTGGCCCGTTGGGAGGCAAAACCGTCGTGCTGACCGGAAGTCTGGCGTCGATGAGCCGTGATGAAGCGGGCGCAAAGCTGGAGTCGCTGGGCGCGAAGATCGCCGGCAGCGTATCGAAAAAGACCAGCCTGGTCGTGGCCGGAGAAGCGGCCGGTTCGAAGCTGGCGAAGGCGGAGGAACTTGGTATCGAGATATGGGATGAAGCGCAGTTGCTGGGTTTTCTCGGACAGCACACATGAAGCTCCCTGCACAAATTTCTCGTAGGAGCGACGTGAGTCGCGATGAAGCTTTACCGGGAATGTCTCATCGCGACTCACGTCGCTCCTACGGGTACAGGAACTTGGGGATATCGCGGTGAGCGTGCGGCTGGATGCGCTGCGTTTGCGGGCGGCGGTGAATGCCTTGTTTCGCCTGTATTTCGCAGAGCGCGACGTGCTTGAAGTGGAAACGCCGATCCTGTCCGAGGCCGGCAACACCGAACCGAATATAGAAAGCTTCACCACTACCTTCACCGGGCATAGTGATGCCGGAGCGCGCATTCGCTGGATGCGTACCTCGCCCGAATTCGCGTTGAAACGATTGTTGGCTGCAGGCGTGGGCGATTGCTATGAACTGGGCCGTGTCTTTCGCAATGGCGAAGCCGGCGGGCGGCACAATCCCGAGTTCACCATGCTGGAGTGGTATCGCGTGGGCTGGGACCATCTGCGACTGATCGATGAAACAGTGGCGCTGGTACAGCGTGCGCTGGCGCTGGTGGGCCGCGAAGCGGCAGTGCTATCACTGACCTATCGCGAGTTGTTCCAGCAAGGTCTTGGCATCGATCCATTCGAGGCATCGGACGAAGCATTGCGCGCGCCGTTGTCCGGTCATCTGGCCGACGAAGAAGGTCTGTCGCGCGACGATTGGCTGGACCTGCTGATCAGCCACCGGTTGCAGCCGGCCTTCCCGGCGGACCGGATCACCGTGGTGCGTGACTGGCCAGCCAGCCAGTGCGCCCTGGCCAGAATCCGGCCAGGCGAGCCGCCGCTTGCCGAACGGTTCGAGCTTTACCTCGGGCATCACGAACTGGCCAATGGGTACCACGAACTCACCGACGCGACAGAACAGGTCCGTCGCTTCCAGCGCGATCTTGCCGTCAGGGAACGGCGCATCGTCACGCTTCCACCCATCGACCATCGCCTGATCGCGGCACTCGAACGGGGTCTGCCGGATTGCGCGGGTGTGGCATTGGGTGTGGACCGGTTGCTGATGGCGCTGCTGGGCACAGACCACATCGCCGACGTCCTGGCGTACGAATTCGTACGGGCCTGAACCAACAGAAAAGAGCGATTTGGCTGGAAACGATTTCTTGCTGCTTCGTTCACCCCGGCGCAGACACGCTAGGCCCATCCACACACGGGGTGCGTGCCATGAAGAATCTGCTCAGGGGTTTCGCGTTGATCGCCTCTATCGCGGGCGCTACCAGCGCCTTGGCCGCGCAGCGCTATGATCGCGACAACGATTACGGCGGGCAACGTTTCCGTTGCGAATCCGATGGCAACCGCCAGCGCTATTGCCGTATCGATACGCGGGGTGGAGTGGAACTGGCCAGACAGTTGTCCAGCACTCCCTGCATACGTGGACGCAACTGGGATTACGACCGTAATGGCGTCTGGGTTTCGCACGGGTGCAGGGCCGAGTTCGCCACGGGCTACGGCAACGGCTACTCCGGCGGGAATTACGGCACCGTCCGTTGCGAATCCAGCGGCAACCGTACCCGCGAATGCAATATCGATAGTCGGGGCAGGGTGCGCCTGGTACGCCAGTTGTCGTCTTCGCCCTGCATCGAAGGCCGCAGTTGGGGGTATGGGCGTAACCGCGTTTGGGTGTCCAACGGCTGTCGGGCGGAATTCCAGGCCGAGGGTCGCGGCAATGCCTGGGGTGGTGGCTATCCGGGCAATGGTTATCTGGGCAATGGTTATCAGGGAGGCGGCTATGGCGGCACCTTGCGCTGCGAGTCCGACGACAATCGCCAGCGTCGCTGCAATACCGATATCCGCGGGCGCGTGGAACTGGTACGCCAGTTGTCCAGCACCCGCTGCATCCAGGGCAGCAACTGGGGTTGGGATCGCGGTGGCATCTGGGTGGATCGCGGCTGCCGCGGAGAGTTCCTGATCCGTTGAGTCTCGATGTCTCGCTGAAACATCGCTTGCACGGTCGGTGCTCTAAACTGGGCGCATGACTGAAGCAATCGACTACGCGCGCTACGACCGCATCCGCCCGATCCTGTGGACGGGCGAGACCCTGGACCTGCTGGATCAGCGCAAGCTGCCGTTCCAGGTGGAACACCTGAGTTCGTCCACCAGCGACGAAGTGGCTGCTGCCATCCACGCGCTGGCCGTGCGTGGCGCGCCGGCCATCGGCATCGCCGCCGCCTGGGGCGTGGTTCTGGCCGGACGTGAGGTGGAAGCCGCCGATGGCGCGGAAGCCGCGCTCAAGCTGGAGCCTGCATTGCAACGCCTCAATGCCGCGAGGCCCACGGCGGTCAACCTGGCCTGGGCGCTGGCACGCATGCGTCGCGTGCTGAAACCGGCAGGCGCCGACTGGCGGCAGGTGCTGGAACGCGAGGCGCAGGCGATCGCCGAGGAAGACCTGACGGCCAACCGGCATATGGGCGCGCTGGGGGCGAGTCTGATCGCCGAAGGCAGCGGCGTGCTGACCCACTGCAACACCGGTTCGCTGGCTACCGCGGGTTTCGGCACCGCGCTGGGGGTGATCCGCGCCGGCGTGGCCCAGCACCGCATCACCAAGGTATTCGCGGATGAGACGCGACCCTGGCAGCAGGGTGCGCGGCTGACGGTCTGGGAGCTGCAGCAGGACGGCATCGATGCGACCCTGATCGCAGATTCCGCCGCCTCGCACCTGATGAAGACCGGCGCCGTGCAGTGGGTGATCGTGGGCGCGGACCGCATCTGCGCCAATGGCGATACCGCCAACAAGATCGGCACCTACCAGCTGGCCATCGCCGCGCGCCACCATGGGGTGAAGTTCATGGTGGTGGCGCCTTCCTCGACCGTCGACATGGACACGGCCAGCGGAGATCTGATCGAGATCGAGGAACGCGATCCTGCGGAAATGCTGGGCATCGGTGGGGTGCGCATCGTCGCGGACGGCATCCATGCCTGGAACCCGGTCTTCGACGTGACCCCCGGCGATCTGATCGATGCCATCGTGACCGAGAAAGGTGTGATCGAGCGGCCGACGGTCGAAAAGATGCGGGCTGCGTTCGGTTGACGAATAGCACTTCGTAGAGCGGGGCTTGCCCCGCTGCTTTGCTGGTGTAGCGGAGCAAGCTCGACGCCAAGAAAAATCAATGGTCGTCATCCCGGCGAAAGCCGGGACCCAACTCGGTCAACACGCATAGTTGGGTCCCGGCTTTCGCCGGGATGACGACCCTGAAACAGAAGGCAGACAGGCTGCTTCCAATCAGCGTCTCAAGCCAGCTTAAGTGCTTGTTTTATCGGCACTCAATGGCTGCTTTCAGCTGCCCATCCGTGGTACAATTCCGCAGTTGAAAATCCCACCGATTATCGGTCTGTCGAACCCGCTTCGGCAGCACCGGCTTTGACCAAAAATCGTTGGCCGAAGAAATAACCAGCAGACGGAACCCGAATGGCAGAACTCGCCAAGGAAATCATCCCGGTCAACCTCGAAGACGAGATGCGTCGCAGCTACCTGGATTACGCCATGAGCGTGATCGTGGGCCGCGCGCTTCCCGACGTCCGCGATGGCCTGAAACCCGTCCACCGCCGCGTCCTGTTCGCGATGAACGAACTCGGCGCGCACAGCAACAAGGCCCACTTCAAGTCGGCCCGTATCGTCGGTGACGTGATCGGTAAGTACCATCCGCACGGCGACCAGTCGGTCTACGACACTCTCGTCCGCATGGCCCAGCCGTTCTCGCTGCGCTACATGCTGGTGGATGGGCAGGGTAACTTCGGTTCGGTCGATGGCGACTCCGCCGCGGCCATGCGTTACACCGAGGCGCGCATGTCGCGCCTGACCGATCAGCTGATGGCGGATATCGACAAGGAAACCGTCGACTTCCAGCTCAACTACGATGAGAAGGAATACGAACCGACGGTCATGCCGACCCGGTTCCCCAACCTGCTGGTCAACGGCTCTGCCGGTATCGCGGTGGGCATGGCCACCAATATCCCGCCGCACAACCTGACCGAAGTCATCGACGGCCTGATCGCGCTGATCAACGACCCCGAAATCGACGTCGACGGCCTGATGCAGTACATCCCGGGTCCGGATTTCCCCACCGCCGGCATCATCAATGGCACCAGCGGAATAGTGGCGGGCTACCGTACCGGCCGTGGCCGGGTGCGCATGCGCGCGCGCGCCACCATCGAGGTCAACGACGACACCGGTCGCGAGTCGATCATCGTCACCGAGATCCCGTACCAGGTGAACAAGGCGCGGCTGATCGAGAAGATCGCCGAGCTGGTCAAGGAAAAGAAGCTGGAAGGCCTGAGCGAGCTGCGCGACGAATCCGACAAGGACGGCATGCGCATCTACATGGAGGTCAAGCGCGGCGATTCGGCCGACGTGGTGCTCAACAACCTGTACCAGCAGACCCAGATGGAGTCGGTGTTCGGCATCAACATGGTGGCGCTGGTCGATGGCCGTCCGCAGACGCTGAACCTGAAGCAGATGCTGGAGGCGTTCATCCGCCACCGCCGCGAAGTGGTCACCCGTAGGACCATCTTCGAGCTGCGCAAAGCCCGCAACCGTGCGCACATCCTTGAAGGCCTGACCGTCGCGCTGGCCAACATCGACGAGATGATCGAGCTGATCAAGACCTCGGCCAATCCGGCCGAAGCGCGTGAGCGCATGCTGGCCAAGACCTGGGAACCGGGCCTGGTCGGTGCGTTGCTGGCAGCCAGCGGCGCTGATACCTCGCGTCCGGAAGACCTGCCTGAAGGCGTGGGCTTCCTCGACGGCGCCTACCAGCTGACCGAAGTGCAGGCCACGCAGATCCTGGAAATGCGTCTGCATCGCCTTACCGGTCTGGAGCAAGAAAAGCTCACCGAGGAATACAAGGAACTGCTGGAAACCATCTCCGGCCTGATCCGCATTCTCGAAAATCCCGACGTACTGCTGGAAGTGATCCGCACCGAACTGCTGAACATCAAGGAAGAGTTCGGCGATGCGCGTCGCAGCGAAATCCGCCACAGCGAAGAAGACCTGGACATCCTGGATCTGATCGCGCCGGAAGACGTGGTGGTGACCCTGTCGCACGCCGGTTACGCCAAGCGACAGCCGGCCAGCGCCTACCGCGCCCAGCGCCGTGGCGGCCGTGGCCGCAGTGCGGCCTCGACCAAGGAAGAGGATTTCATTGACCAGCTGTGGCTGGTCAACACCCACGACACACTGCTGACCTTCACCAGCAGCGGCCGCGTGTTCTGGCTGTCGGTGTATCAGTTGCCGGAGGCGGGCTCCAATGCGCGCGGCCGGCCGATCATCAACTGGATTCCGCTGGAAGCCGGTGAGCGTGTGCAGGCGGTACTGCCGGTGCGCGAATACGCCGAAGGCCAGTACGTGCTGTTCGCCACCCAGGACGGCACGGTCAAGAAGACCCCGCTGACCGAGTTCGCCTATCGCTTGTCGCGCGGCAAGATCGCCATCAATCTGGACGAGGGCGATGCCCTGGTCGGCGTGGCCATGACCGACGGCAGCCGCGACGTGATGCTGTTCGCTTCCAACGGCAAGGCCGTGCGTTTTGCCGAGAAGGAAGTACGCAGCACCGGCCGCAACACCACCGGCGTACGCGGCATCCGTCTGGCCAAAGGCGAGCAGGTCCGCAGCCTGATCGTGGTCGAGGGCGACGGCGACATCCTGACCGCTAGCGAGCGCGGCTATGGCAAGCGCACGCCGGTCGAGGACTATCCGCGCAAGGGCCGCGGCACCCAGGGCGTGATCGCCTTGCAGACCAGTGCGCGCAACGGCCAACTGGTCGGCGCGGTGCAGTTGTCCGACCATCACGAAGTGCTGCTGATTTCCGACGGCGGCACTCTTGTGCGCACGCGGGCTGCGGAGATCTCGCAGGTGGGCCGCAACACCCAGGGCGTCACCCTGATCAAGCTGGCGAAGGAAGAAACCCTGCAGGCAGTCGAACGCCTGGATGCCTCGCTGGATGAGGAAGAAGATCCGGCGGTGGTGGACGCATCGATTTCCAGCCCAGGTCCAAGCCCGGAAGCCTGAGCGGAGCGGCCTCGCCTTTCCTGGAGGAATGGCTGAGCTAGCTGCTGTTGTCGCGAAGAGCAAATCCCCCTCAATCCCCCTTTTTCAAAGGGGGAGGCAGGAGCAGATAGTTCTTTCCGCTGACGAGGGCGTAGCGCCCTGTCGTTTTGCCATCTGCTCGCTCGCCTCTGGTAAAGGTGGCGATTGAGCGTAGGTAGTTTGCGTTGGACATTGCCTTCCCACTAGCGGTGAAGGACAGCCCGCCTCGGCCTCCCCCTTTGAAAAAGGGGGATAGAGGGGGATTTGCCTTTCGCGCTTTAAAGAGATTTCCCCAGCGCTTAGTCTTAAGAAGAAAACGCAAAGGTACTGGCAATACCTCGCATGAAGAATCGGACTGCACAATGTGAGCAGCCGTGACCCTGAACCGACCGGTTTTGCGTTCTATACTGCCAATACATTATTGAGCAGGGGTTGCAAATGGAATCGGCATCTCGGGCAAACACGAACGCGCGTATCCAGTGGATGCGCGCGTTTTTCGTTTCCGTGTTTCTGTTGCTGGCGCTGGGCGCCTGCAAGCGCAACGAAACCGGGCAACTGCCCGAGCCCAGCGGAGAGCCGATCAAGACCCAGAAGGAAGCCATCAAGGGGTTCGCCCTTGCCAGTGCCTACCCGGACCAGCACGACGGCGACCTGTCCATCGCACTGGAATTCAGCCGTCCGCTGGTGGGCTCGCAGAATTTCGACGACCTGCTGGCGGTGACCGACGACAAGGGCGCCGCGGTCAAGGGCAGCTGGGTGCTCGACGACAAGGGCCTGATCCTGCGCTTCCCGTATGTGGAAGCGGCCAAGGATTACGAGGTGTTGGTGCGTGCCGATCTGCTGGCCGCCGACGGCAGCCGCCTGGGCAAGGAATTGAAGGAAAAGGTCCACACCGGGCAACTCGACCCGGCGGTCGGTTTCGCCTCGCAAGGCAGCGTGCTGCCGGCACGCGAGAGCCGCGGCCTGCCGGTGGTGTCGATCAATGTGAAGGAAGTGGACGTCGAGTTCCTGCGGGTGACCGAAAGCAACCTGCCGAAGTTTTTTTCCGAATACCAGCGCGGCGGCCGCCGCGGCAGCTGGGATCTGGACAACGACTACAGCGATAACACGCCCCTAGGCGACCTGGCAGAGCCGGTCTACGTCAACCGCTTCCTGCTGGGCGGCAAGCCCAACGAGCGCATGCTCACCTACCTGCCTATCCAGGATATCAAGGAACTGCAGGAGCCCGGCCTGTACTTCGCGGTGATGAAGCGCACCGGCAAGTTCTCCGGCGATTTCGAAACCGCGTTCTTCACCGTCAGCGACATCGGCCTGCACGCGCGCGCGTACAAGGACAAGCTGTTCGTGCACACCGCCTCGCTCAACAACGGCGATCAGATCGGCGGCGTCGAACTGCGCATCCTCGATCCGCAGGGCGAAGTGTTCCTGAAGGGCGAAACCGACAGCAACGGTAACGCGCTGCTCAACTACAAGCTGGATGCCGGCCAGGTGCTTATCGCCAAGCACGGTACGGACGTGTCGATGCTTCCCTTCAACCAGCCGGCGCTGGACCTGTCCGAGTTCTCGGTCGCAGGGCGCGAGGCCGCGTGGTTCGACGTATTCGCCTGGTCCGGTCGAGATCTCTACCGTCCCGGCGAAACCGTACGCATCAATGCCTTGCTGCGCGACAACGACGGCAAGCCGACCAAGCCACAGCCAGTGTTCCTGCGGTTGAAGCAGCCCGACGGCAAGACCTTCCGCGAAACCCGCCTGCAGCCCGGCGCGCAGGGTTATTTCAGTTTCGAGCAGGTCATCCCGGTGGAAGCGCCGACCGGGCGTTGGCAAGTGGAGTTCCGCACCGATCCGGCGAGCAAGGAAGCGGTGCAGGGCATGACCTTGCGCATCGAGGAGTTCCTGCCCGAGCGCATGAAGCTGGACCTGGAAACCACGCAGGCGGTGTTGAAGCCGGGCGAGCCATTCAAGCTCAAGGCCACGGCCGCCTATCTGTACGGCGCGCCCGCCGACGGCAACCGCTTCACCGCCAAGCTGGCCATTGCGGTGGAACAGCATCCGCTGGAACAGTTGCCGGGCTATTTCTTCGGCGATCCCACGCTGGACCTGCCCAAGGAAGCCAAGGACATCATCGACACCAGCTTCGGCGCCGATGGCGTATACGAAGAAGACATCGCCCTGCCGGCCGAAGCCAAGCCCAGCAGCACGATTGCGGCGGTGGTCTCGGGCAGCGTTTACGAAACCGGCGGGCGCACCGTCAATCGCAGCCTCAAGCGCGTGCTGTGGCCGGCCGATGCGCTGGTGGGCGTGCGCCCCTTGTTCGACGACAAGGACGGCGCGGATGCCAACAGCAACGCGCGCTTTGAACTGGTGCGCGTGGATGCGGCCGGCAAGCCGCAACCGGCGAAGGGTCTGAAAGTCACGCTGGTGCGCGAACATCGCGACTATCACTGGAACTACGACGAGGATGACGGCTGGGATTACGACTTCACCCAGCGGTTCGAGAATCTGGAAGTAAAGACTGTCGACATCGGTGCGACCGCAGCGAAGATCGATTACCCGGTGGAGTGGGGTGGCTACCGCCTGGAAGTGTTCGACCCGGCCACCGGTCTGACCACGCGCTATCCGTTCAACGCCGGCTGGAGCTGGGACGACGAGAACCGCGGGCTGGACGCGCGTCCTGACAAGGTCAAGATCGCGCTGGACAAGACCGGCTACAAGGCTGGCGATGTCATGAAGGTGACGGTGACGCCGCCGCATGCCGGCAAGGGCCTGCTGATGGTCGAAAGCGACCGCATGCTCTATGTGCAGGACATCCAGGCCAAGCCTGGCAGCACGTTTGAAATCCCGGTGACCAAGGACTGGGAACGCCACGATGTCTACGTCACCGCGCTGGTGTTCCGTGGCGGCTCGGTGCCCAGCAAGATCACGCCCGCGCGTGCGGTCGGTGTGGCGCATGTGCCGATGGACCGGCGTACGCGTCGCGTCGCGGTCGGCCTGGTCGCGCCCAAGCAGATGCGTCCCGAGCAGGACCTGCCAGTCACAGTCAGCGTGCCCGAACTGGCCGGCAAGCAGGCCTTCGTCACCGTGTCCGCGGTGGATGTCGGCATTCTCAACATCACCCGCTTCCCGGTGCCCGATGCTAACGCGCAGTTCTTCGCGCAGCGCAGGCTGGGCGTGGACGCCTACGACATCTACGGCCGGGTGATCGAAAGCTTCGAAGGCGACACCGCCAAGATCCGCTTCGGCGGCGACATGGCGCTGGCCGCATTGCCGCAGGCCAAGCGCCCGACCTCGCGCGTGCAGACCGTCGATTTGTTCGCGGGGCCGGTACAACTGGATGCCAAGGGCAACGCGCGCGTCAGGCTCAAAGTGCCGGATTTCAACGGCACGCTGCGGGTATCGGCGCTGGTCTACTCGGACGAACGCTACGGCAACAAGGACCGCGAAACGCTGGTGCGTGCGCCCATCGTGGCCGAAGCCAGCCTGCCAAGAGTGCTGGCACCGGGCGACAAGAGCACGGTGACCCTGGATGTGCAGAACTTCACCGGCGCGGCGGGCGACTTCAAGGTGCAGGTCGATGGCATCGGTCCATTGGATATCGCCCAGGCCTCGCGCACCGCCAAGCTGGGCAAGGACGCCAAGACCACGCTCAGCTTCCCGATCGTGGCGGGCGAGGGCTACACCACCGCGCAGGTTCGCGTGCGTGTGGACGGCGGCGGCTTCAAGGTGGACCGCAAGTACGACGTGCCGGTGCGCGCCGGCTGGCCGTCGGTGCTGCGCTCGCAGACCCGTGTGCTGGATTCGATGGCGCCAGTGGAACTGGGAAGCGGCTTCTCCGACGGGTTGATGACCGGGTCGGTGACCGCTCGCATGCTGGTCAGTGCGTTGCCGCCAATCCCGTTCGCCAGTGCGCTGCAGGGTGCGCTGGAGTATCCGTACGGATGCGCCGAGCAGACCACCAGCAAAGGCTACGCGGCGCTGGAACTGGATGACGCCACGGCGAAAATGCTCGGGGTGAAGGGCCTGGATGCGAAGAAGCGGCGCGAACGCATGGAAGGCGCGTTCGGGCGGCTGGCATCGATGCAGGTATCCACTGGCCACTTCTCGATGTGGGGCGACGACGATTACGTCAACCCGGGCCTGACCCCGTATATCGTCGAGTTCCTGCTGGATGCGAAGGAAGGTGGTTTCGCAGTGCCGGACACGGTGCTGCAGAAAGCCTTGAATCGCCTGAGCGAAGACCTGCTGGCCGGTGGCGCGCAGTTCTACGGCTACGACTCGCGCGATCACCTGAAGTTCGCCAGCCAGGCCTATTCCGGCTACGTGCTGGCACGCGTGAATCGTGCGCCACTGGGAACGCTGCGCGCCTTGTACGACAACGAGCGAGGCAAGAGCCTGACCGGTCTGCCGCTGGTGCATCTGGGCATCGCCTTGTCGCTGCAGGGCGACAAGAAGCGCGGCGAGAAAGCCGTGGCCGCCGGCTTCGCCAAGAGCGGCGACCGCCCGGGCTATCTGGGGGACTACGGCAGCCGCGTGCGCGACGACGCGCTGATGATTGCGCTGGTGCACGAACGCAAAATGTCCAAGCCGGCCTATGACGAGCGTTCGGTTTCGCTGGGACGCGAACTGGATGCGCGCCGCAATTCCGGCTGGATGTACCTGAGCACGCAAGAACAGGTCGCGCTGGCGCGCCTGGGCAAGGCCTTGATGGCGGACCAGAAGAAGCTGGTCTCTGGTAGCTATGCGGTCGGCGGCGAAAGCGAAACCATCGCGCCTGCCAAGATATTCGCCCGTTCCTTCGACTACGCCACGCTGGCCAAGGGCGTGAAGTTCACCCCCGAAGGCACGCCGCCGTTGTTCGCGAGCCTGGAGATCGCCGGCATTCCGCGCACCGCGCCGGCCTTCGACAACAAGCAGATCGGTATCGAGCGCAAGTACTACATGACCGATGGCAAGGAATGGAGCGGCGGCAGGTTGAAGGAAGGCGAAGCGCTGATCGTGCGCGTCAGCATCACCGCCAACGTCAGCATGCCCGATGCCTTGTTCACCGATCTGCTGCCGGCGGGACTGGAGATCGAGAACTTCAATCTGGGCGACGCCAAGCAGTGGGCCGACGTGGTGGTGGACGGCATCGAGATCACCGACCGGTCCAGTTCCGCCGACGTCAAGCACGAGGAGTACCGCGACGACCGCTATGTCGCCGCGCTGAAGCTGGACCGCGGCGACGCGGCAAAGGTGTTCTATCTGGTCCGCGCGGTCACGCCGGGCACCTACAGCGTGCCGCCGCCGTTGGTGGAAGACATGTATCGCCCGGATATCCGTGGCGTGGGCAGGTCGTTGCCAGCATCGATCACGGTGGTGCAGCCGTGATCGGTCAGCACCACGTCAACTGACCGACGTCATCCCGGCGTAAGCCGGGATCCATTTTGATCTTGCTCCTGGTTTTTCCCCTTGTTCGGATGGTTCAAAATCAAAATGGGTTCCAGCGTTCGCTGGAATGACGTCGTGAAACGTCGCTGGCTGACGTGGCTCCGCTGGGGCACCGTCGCCCTGCTGGTGACGATCCTGGTCCTGGACCTAGCATTCCCGATCCCGCTTCCCAAAGCCCGCGACACCAGCACCCTGGTCGTCGCGCGCGATGGCACGCCGCTGCGTGCCTTCGCCGACCGCAATGGCGTGTGGCGCTATCCGGCTACGCCCGTAAGCGTGTCTCCGCTGTATCTGCAGGCTCTGCTCAACTACGAAGACCGCTGGTTCTGGAAGCACCCCGGCATCAATCCCTGGGCGCTGCTGCGCGCGGGCGGACAGTGGCTGCGCGGTGGGCGGATTGTGTCCGGCGGTTCCACGCTGACCATGCAGGTAGCGCGCATTCTGGACCCGCACACGCGTACGCCCTGGGGCAAGGCGAAACAATTGCTTCGCGCGCTGCAGCTGGAAGCGCATCTGTCCAAGCGCGACATCCTGCAGCTCTATCTGGAACGTGCGCCATTCGGCGGCACCATCGAGGGTGTCGAGGCCGCCAGCTGGGCGTATCTGGGCAAGCCCGCCTCCCGGTTGTCGCAGGCCGAAGCGGCCTTGCTGGCGGTGTTGCCGCAATCGCCCAGCCGCCTGCGCCCGGACCGCCATCCCGAAGCGGCACGCATCGCGCGCGACAAGGTGCTCAGGCGCATGGTTGCGCTGGGCATATGGAGCCAGGCCGAAGCGGAAGATGCGCGCATCGAGCCGGTCGTGGCGCGCTCGCTCAAGTCGCCGCTCAGCGCCGCCTTGCTCGCGCAGCGTCTGCACCAGGCCGATCCAAAAGCCGCGCGGATCGCGACCAGCATCGACGCCGGGCTACAGCGGACGCTGGAAGAACGGGTGGCCGCCTATTTTTCCAACCTGCCCGAACGCACCTCGGCCGCGTTGCTGGTGGTGGACAACGCCAGCATGCAAGCCCGCGCGTACGTGGGCTCGGTGACTTTCGGCGACAAGCAGCGGCTGGGTCATGTGGACATGGTGCAGGCCTGGCGCTCGCCGGGCTCCACGTTGAAACCGTTCCTGTATGGACTGGCTTTCGATGACGGGCTGATCCATTCCGAAAGCCTGCTGGTGGATGCGCCGCAGACGTTCGGCGGCTACCGGCCGGGAAACTTCGATTCGGCCTTCAACGGTCCCATCGGTGCGGCGGAAGCCTTGCGGCTTTCCTTGAACGTGCCGGCCGTCGATCTGCTCGACCGCATTGGACCGGCGAGGTTTTCGGCGCGTCTGGCCAATGGCGGCATCGAACTCAAATATCCGCGCGGCGGCAAGCCGAACCTGTCCATGATTCTCGGCGGCACCGGCGCGCGACTGGAAGACCTGGTGGGCGCTTTCGCCGCCTTCAACCGCGAAGGCTTGGCCGGCCGCGTGCGTTACACCGAGGCCGATCCGCTCATTGACCGCCGCATGATGTCACCGGGCGCGGCCTGGATCCTGCGCGAGATCCTGGAAGCCAATCCGCGCCCCGGTTATGGCCTGGGCACCTTCGATACCGGCTCGCGTCCCCGCGTGGCCTGGAAGACCGGCACCAGCTACGGATTCCGCGATGCCTGGGCCATCGGCGGCACGCGGCGCTACACCGTCGGGGTCTGGGTCGGACGTCCCGACGGCACGCCATTGCCGGGCCAGTACGGTGCGGTGACCGCGTTGCCGCTGATGTTCGAAGTGATCGACAGCCTGCCGCGCGCGCGCAGCGATGGCGTTGCCGTGCCGCCGCCGGCCAATGTGGCTGAAACCGAAATCTGCTGGCCGCTGGGCCTGCCGCCCGAGGCCGAAGCGCCGCAACTTTGCCAGCGACGCATGAAAGCCTGGACGCTGGACGGCGCAGTGCCTCCCACGTTCGCCGAGCGCGATTCACGGCTGTGGAATGCAGGACGCGAGCGATTCGAGGTGGACGCCAGCACGGGGCTGCGGCTTTCCGGCGATTGCGCCAAGCCGCATGATGTGCAGCCCACGCAGATCGCGCGCTGGCCGGCGCTGGCATCGCCCTGGTTGTCGGCACAGACCAGAAGCCTGTCCAGGCTGCCGCCGCTGTCGCCGGACTGCATGGCCGATGGTCGCGAAGGCTCCACAGAACTGCGCATCGAAGGCTTGAACGACCGCGCCACCATCGCGCGTGCGCCGGGCAGTACACATGCCGCACGTCTGTCGATACGCGCGCTGGGCACCGATGCACGCGTGCAGTGGCTGCTGGATGGCAAGTGGATCGCCGAAACCCATGGCGCGCAGGTGTTCCAGCGCGATTACGACGAGCCTGGCCAACACAGCCTGACTGCGCTGGCCGAAAGCGGTGCCTGGACGCGGATCGATTTCCGCGTACTGGAGCAATAGAAAACCTACAAACGCCAAACATAGAGACGTAGGAGCGACGCAAGTCGCGATGGAGCTCTACTGGGAAAGCTTCATCGCGACTTGCGTCGCTCCTACGCCGGTTCCACGGCGCCGTCTTCAGTCGCCGATCCAGCCGTCCAGCAGGTCGGAGAATTCGTCGGCGTGTTCCTCTTCCTGGGCCAGGATGGATTCCAGGATGCGCTTGGTCGTGGTGTCCTTGTCGCCGATGTAGCCGATCATCTCGCGATAGCTGTCGATGGCGATGCGCTCGGCAATCAGGTCTTCGGTCACCATCTCGCGCAGGTTCTGGCCTTCCTTGTATTCGGCATGCGCGCGCTGGGTCAGCGTGTCGGGATTGAGGTCCGGTTCGCCGCCCAGTTGCACGATGCGCTCGGCGATCTGGTTGGCATGCGCCTGTTCCTGTTGGGCGTGCTCCAGGAATTCGGCCTTGACCGCATCGGCCAGCATGCCCGAGGCCATGAAGTAGTGGCGGTAGTAGCGCAGCACGCACACCCACTCGGTGGCAAGGGCCTCGTTGAGCAGCTTGATGACGACTTGCTTGTCGGCGCTGTAGGTGCTGGTGATGGCGCCGTCTTCGATGTTCTTGCGCGCATTGGCGCGCAGGGTGGCAGTGTCGGTCAGGACGCCACTCTTGCTGTCTTTGGGCGCGTCATTGGAAGAAGGATTCACCGGGAATTTCTTGTTGGCTGGCTTGGACATTGGCTCGCCTTGTGAGGGGGGAAAGGAAAATGAATCAGTGCGGCAGGTTCTCGAGTACGTGTTCGGCGGAGGAAACCTTGAATTCGCCCGGCGACTCCACCCACAACTGTTTGACGATGCCGTCTTCGGCGTACAGCGCGTAACGTTTCGAGCGAACGCCCATGCCGTAGCCGCTGGCGTCCATCTCCAGTCCCAGCGCCTTGGTGAAATCGGCATTGCCGTCGGCCAGCATCTGCAGGCCATCGGGTACGTCCTGCGACTGGCCCCAGGCCTGCATCACGAAGGGATCGTTGACCGACACGCAATAGACATCGATACCGCGCGAGCGGAACTCCTCGAAGTGTTCGACGAAGCCGGGCAGGTGGCGTTCCGAGCAGGTGGGCGTGAAAGCACCCGGGACCGCGAAGAGGACGGCATTGTGGCCCTGGAACAGGGTGGGCGTATCCACCGTTTCCACGCCCTCGCGTATGCGCTTGAGGGTTATTTCGGGAATGGCGTCGCCGGTCTGGATGGTCATGGGGGTTTCCTTGAGGATGAATGAGGGTAGGCCCGGCCATGGTAAGGCCGTGTCAAAGGGACTTGAATCCTGGGACATCACGCCTATTTCCTGCTCATGGCGGCCACGCGCCGCTCCCTATCGGAAGCCCCAGGAGTTCCAGCATGAATGTCGTTCGTTACCGTCAATGGCCGCGCCAGATCGCGCGCCAGCAGCAGATCAACCAGTTGTTCGAGCATTTCTTCGACAAGGGTGCCGCCAACGCGCCTGCCGAAGCACAGTGGGTGCCGCGCGTGGACGTGCGCGAGGAAGCAGGGCGTTTCGTCATCCTGGCCGACCTGCCTGGCGTCGCGCCCGATGCCATCGAGATCCAGATGGACAAGGGCGTGCTGAGCATCAAGGGCGAGCGCTTGAAGCCTGCGTTGGCCGAGGGGGAGAAGGATTCGCGCGTAGAGCGTCGCTACGGCGCTTTCCATCGCGAATTCGCCTTGCCCGACACGGCGGACGCGGAGGGCATCGTGGCCAGCGGCAGCCATGGTGTGCTGGAGATCAGCATTCCGAAGAAGGCCCAGCCGGCCCCGCGCCGCATCCAGGTCGGCGAACCGTCCGTGCAGTAAGCGAGTGGCCGCAGGTTGGTCGCGAAGCGGCGGCCGTGCCCGACAGTAAGTAGAATCGGCTCGTAGTCGCAGGACTGCGGGCCGATTGTTCAAGAGGTAAGCGATGCAGTTCAAGGATTACTACCAGGTGCTCGGCGTGGAGCCGACGGCCGGCGATGCGGAAATCAAGACCGCGTACCGGCGCATGGCGCGCAAGTACCACCCCGACGTCAGCAAGGAGGCCGGGGCCGAAGAGAAGTTCAAGGGCGTCAACGAAGCGTACGAGGCGCTGCGCGATCCGCAGAAACGCAAAGCCTACGACCAGTTGCGCGCGCAGGGTTACCGCCCGGGCGAGGAGTTCCGCCCGCCGCCTGATTTCGGGCGCGGTGGTCCGGGCAGCCAGGGATTCGATTTCGAGGAAGTGTTCGGCAGCGATGGCGCGGGCGGTGGCGGCTTCAGCGACTTCTTCGAAGGTCTGTTCGGCCGTCGCGCGCATTCCAATGCCGGTTCCGGTGCGGGCCCGCGTGGCCCACGCCCGCGGGGCGACAGCCGGGCCAAGGTGTCGGTGCCGCTGCAGGCGGTCTATGACGGCGACAAGGTGCGGCTGAGCGTGGATGGCAGGCAGCTGGATGTGCGTGTGCCCAAGGGCGTGCGTCCGGGCCAGGTGATCCGGCTTGCCGGGCAGGGCGAAGGCGGCGGCAACCTGATGCTGGAAGTCGAGTACGCCGCCCACCCGCAATTCGAAGTGGACGGCCGCAACATCATCTACGTACTGCCGGTGACCCCGTGGCAGGCCGCACTGGGCGCGACGGTCAGCGTGCCGACGCTGGGCGGTCCGGTGGATTTGAAGATTCCCGCAGACTCAGATGCAGGCCGCAAGCTACGCCTGCGCGGACGCGGACTGCCCGGCACCCCGGCTGGCGATCAGATCGTGGAACTGGAAGTGACCGCGCCCAAGGCCGTCAACGAACGTCAGCGCACGGTGTACCGCATGCTGGCCAGCGCCTTCGAGGAAAACGAAAACGACGGGTAGAGACCCGTCGTTTCATTGCTTCCACTTTTATCTTGAACGGTTGTTTGTGATCAGGCAGCCGTGGAAGGCGGCACTTCGGTGGTGCTGAAGATGCGTTCGATGACTTCGGCCAGCTCGTCTTCCGAGAAAGGCTTGGTCAGATAGGCCTTGGCGCCCTGGCGCAGCCCCCACATGCGGTCGGTGTCCTGATCCTTGGTGGTGACCAGGATGACCGGGATGTGCCGGGTGGTGGCTTCGCGGCTGAGCGTGCGTGTGGCCTGGAACCCGTTGAGGTTGGGCATCACCACATCCATCAGCACCATGTCGGGCAATTCGCGCTTGGCGACTTCCACACCCGCCGCGCCATCTTCGGCAGTCAGGGACTGGTGCCCCAGTTTTTCCACGATCCGCTGTATGCCCAGCAACTGCGAAGGCGAATCGTCAACGATCAGAATGCGCGCCATGCTTTACCCCAAGTTGTCCCCGGAGCCGATTGTAGTGTGACTTTGGGCCCACTGAAAATGGGGCAGTGAGAGCAGTCGTGACCGGGTTCGCGTTTATCCGATCCGGACCAGCGTGCGGCCGAAGGATTGGCCCGAAAGCATGCCGTTGAACACCTCAGGAAGGCCGTCCAGCGTGATTTCCCGCGTGCAGATGGTCTCCAGATGGCGCGGTTTCCAGTCGTCGGCCAGATGCCGCCAGATATCGTCCCGTATGTCGCGTGCCGTTCCCGCCGAGGCCACCCCCAGCAGCGACACGCCGCGGATGATGAAAGGCATGACCGTCGTCGGCAGATCATGGCTGGCCACCAACCCGGCCGTCGCCACGTTGCCATAGGGCGCGGTCTGCGCCAGCAGGCTGGTCAGCATCTCGCCACCGACATTGTCCAGGCCGCCGCCGAAGCGTACCGATTCCATCGGTCGCCGGGTTGCCAGCGCCTCACGCCCCAGCACCTGCGTGGCGCCCAGCGTTTTCAGATACTCGGCCTGGTCGGCCTTGCCGCTGACAGCATGCACTTCGAAACCGGCGCTGGTGAAGATGTCCACGGCCAGCGAACCCACGCCACCGGTCGCGCCGGTGACGGCAAGCGGCCCCAGTTCGGGCGCCTGCCGGTTCTCCAGCATCCGGTACAGCGCCAGCGCAGCGGTGAATCCGGCCGTCCCAATAATCATGCTTTCGCGCAGGCTCAATCCCGCCGGCAGCGGGATGACCCATTTTGAATCCAGCCGCGCATAAGCCGCGTAACCGCCATCGCGGGTTTCGCTGAGGCCCGAGCCGGTGACCAGTACCGCATCGCCTTCCTTGAACACTGGATCGTTGCTGGCGACCACATGACCTGCCACATCGATGCCGCCGACCAGCGGAAACGTGCGCAGGATCTTGCCTTGCCCGGTACCGGCCAGCGCGTCCTTGAAGTTGACCGACGAATATTCGGCCTTGATCACTACCTCGCCGGAATTGAGGTCATCCAGGCAAATGGATTCGATGCCGGCGCGGTAGCCGGCGTCGTCGCTGTGGATGCGGAAGGCGGAAAACGGGCTCGGGATGGTCATGACAATCAACTCTCCTGTCGTCATCCCAGCGAAAGCTGGGATCCATTTTGATCTTGCTCCAGCGCCGAGTCAGAGTATTTCGGAATAAAGGTCCAACCACTCCGGATTCGCGTTCTCTACCAACTCGATCTTCCAGATACGCTTCCAGGCCTTGATAGCCTTCTCGCGCAGGATTGCAGATTCCACCGTCCCGTGCACCTCGTACCAGGCCAAAGTATGTATCTGGTACTTCTTGCTGAACCCGTCCACTAGATCGTTCTTGTGCTGCCAGATCCGGGCGGGGAGGTTGGAAGTGACGCCGACGTATAACGTGCTTCGGGGTGCGCTGGCGAGGATATAGACGCAGGGAATGCGCTGTCGTTGCATGGGCTGTCCTTAGCCTGTAGCCATGGAAAATGACTCGTTATTCCAGCGTACGCTGGAATCCATCTTGACTTCGTTCTTGGTGATTCCTACTTATTAGTCGAATCACGCGAACAACGGGCGAGGTTCCGTCTGAGATCAAAATGGATCCCAGCGTTCGCTGGGATGACGTCGGAGATAACATCGGATGAGCCCGCACGTAAGACGGGGTTTTGTTGGTTCACCGCATAGCGGAGCGGCGCTTCTCATCGATCCACTTAGAAGCCTGCGCAGGCCGGTAATCGCGCATCCATTGCAACATCTCTGCGATATCTTCGCCATGCCACAGGTCGGTGCGCTGCTCGGCGTGCAGGAAGCGTTCTTCGACCATGCGATCAATCATGCCGATCAACGGCGCATAGAAGCCATCGACGTCCAGGAACGCGCAGGGCTTGTTGCCGATGCCCAGCTGGCGCCAGGTCAGCATTTCGAAAATCTCTTCCATGGTGCCGAAGCCGCCGGGGAGAGTGACGAAGCCGTCGGCCAGGTCGAACATGCGCGATTTGCGTTCGTGCATGGAGCCGACGATTTCCAGTTCGGTCAGGCCGCGATGGGCCACTTCCCAATCGGCGAGTTGTTTCGGAATCACGCCGGTGACCTGTCCGCCGGCTTCCAGTACCGCATTGGCGACTACACCCATCAGGCCGACATTGCCGCCGCCGTAGATCAGGCGAAGCCCTTCCTTGGCGATGCGATCGCCCAGCGCCGCGGCGCGTTCGGCGTAGACGATCTTGCTGCCGGCATTGGAGCCGCAATAGACGCAGATGGATTTCATGGTGGCCCTTGCTTCCTTCTCCCATCGGGAGAAGGTGGCGCGAAGCGCCGGATGAGGGAGGGAGAATGACACACCATGAAACCGTCGCTAGTGCTGACAGTCCATGCCCTCATCCGCCCTTCGGGCACCTTCTCCCGTGGGGAGAAGGGAAGATAATTAATTGACCTTGTGGATCGACCGCTTGGCCACCGACATCGCGGCATCGTGCACGGCTTCTGACAGCGTGGGATGCGCGTGGCAGATGCGGGCGAGGTCGTCGGCCGAGCCGTTGAACTCCATCGCGATCACGCCTTCGTGCACCAGTTCGGAAACGCCCACGCCAACCAGATGCAGGCCCAGGATGCGGTCGGTTTCAGCATGCGCCAGCACCTTCACGAAACCGGCGGGCTCGCCCATGGCGACCGCACGCGCGATGGCGGCGAACGGGAAGCTGCCGGCCTTGTACGGAATGCCTTCGGCCTTGAGTTGCTGCTCGGTCTTGCCGACCCAGGCGATTTCCGGCTCGGTGTAGATGACCCACGGCACGGTGTCGAGGTTGACGTGGCCCGGCAGGCCGGCGATCAGTTCGGCGACCGCGATGCCTTCCTCGAAACCCTTGTGCGCCAGCATCGGGCCGCGCACGCAGTCGCCCACCGCCCAGACGCCATCGACGCCGGTGTGGCAGTGTTCGTCGACCTCGATCTGGCCGCGGTCGGTCAGCTTGACGCCCGTACCCTCGGCCAGCAGTCCTTTCGACGCCGCCTTGCGGCCCACCGCGACCAGCAGCTTGTCGACCGTCAGGGTTTTCTCGCCTTCGGCATCGGTGTAAGTCACCACCACTTCCTTCTTCTTGCCCTTGGCAGTGACTTCGGTCTTGCTGACCTTGGCGCCGAGACGGATGTCCAGGCCCTGTTTCTTGAATTCCTTGGCGGCGGTCTTGGCGACTTCGGCGTCGGCGGCAGCCAGGAAGTCGGGCAGGGCTTCCAGGATCACGACTTCGGCGCCCAGGCGCTTCCACACGCTGCCCAGTTCCAGGCCGATCACGCCTGCGCCAATCACCGCCAGGCGCTTGGGCACTTCGGCGAAGTCCAGTGCGCCGACGTTGTCGACGATGGCGTCGTTGTCGAACTTCGCGAATGGAAGTTCGATGGAATCCGAACCGGCGGCGATGACGATGTTGGTGCCTTTCAGTTCGACTTCGCTGCCGTCATGTTGCTTCACTTTGACCACGTTGCCCGGCTGCAGCTGGCCGAACCCGTAGTAGGGCGTGATCTTGTTGGCCTTGAACAGCATCGCGATGCCGCCGGTGAACTGCTTCACGATTTTGTCCTTGCGGCTGACCATCGCCGCGACATCCATCTTGGCGTCCTTGAAGCTGATGCCGTGGTCGCCGAACAGGTGGCCCATGTTCCAGAACTGGCGCGAGGAATCGAGCAGCGCCTTCGACGGCACGCAGCCTACGCGCAGGCAGGTGCCGCCCAGCGCGGGCTGGCCGTCCTTGCCCAGCGCGGCATCGATGCACGCGACCTTCATGCCCAGTTGCGCGGCACGGATGGCGGCGTGATAGCCGGCCGGGCCAGCGCCGATGACGACTACGTCGAATTGTTCTGCCATGTTCGATTTCCTTTGCCTTTCCCTTCTCCCATCGGGAGAAGGTGCCCGTAGGGCGGATGAGGGTGCGACGGAGTGAAACTGGTTGCGCCGAAAGGGGATTAAAAGAGCCGATTACTATCTTCTGAGGTCACCAGAAGTGCTTCGCCGTACCCTCACCCCAACCCCTCTCCCATGGGAGAGGGGTTCAAGAACATTACATCCCGAGCAGCATTCGGTTCGGGTTTTCCAGCTGGTTCTTGATATCGACCAGGAACAGCACCGCGTCCTTGCCGTCGATGATGCGGTGGTCGTAGGACAGGGCGATGTACATCATCGGCGCGGCGATCACGGCGCCGTTTTCGACGATGGCGCGTTCCTTGATGGCGTGCATGCCCAGGATGGCGCTCTGCGGCGGGTTGACGATGGGTGTGGACATCAGCGAACCGAAGGTACCGCCGTTGGTGATGGTGAAGGTGCCGCCCTGCAGATCTTCCAGGGCCAGCTTGCCGTCGCGCGCCTTCTTGGCGTATTCGCCGATGCCCTTCTCGATGTCGGCGAAGCTCTGGCGCTCTACGTTGCGCAGCACCGGCGTGACCAGACCCTTCTCGGTGGAGACGGCGATCGAGATATCAGCGTAGCCGTGATAGATGATGTCGTTGCCATCGACCGAAGCGTTGACCACCGGGTGGCGCTGCAACGCATTGGCCGCGGCCTTGGCGAAGAAGCTCATGAAGCCCAGCTTGATGCCGTTGGCCTTCTCGAAGGATTCGCCTAGCTCCTTGCGCATGGCCATGACCTTGCCCAGGTTCACTTCGTTGAACGAGGTGAGCATGGCGATGGAGTTCTTCGACTGCATCAGACGCTCGGCGATGCGCGTGCGGATGCGGGTCATCGGCACGCGTTCTTCCGGCCGTGCGCCACCCGAGACGCCCGGCGTCTTGCCGCTGGCGTAGTTGATCAGGTCTTCCTTGGTCACCGCACCCTTGCGGCCCGTGCCCTCGACGTTGGCCGGGTCGATACCTTCGCTGACCGCGGTGAAACGCGCGCCCGGCGGCAGGCCATCGGTGGAAGCGACGGGGGCGGGCTTGGTGGAAGCAGGTGCGGCGGCTTCTTCCTTGGCGGCCTTGGCCTTGGGTTCGACTTCCTGGGCGCCGGCGGCTGGGGCCGGTTCGGCAGCTTTCTTCTCCGGGGCCGGCGCAGCGGCGCCTTCCTCGATGACCGCCAGCAGCTGCTGGCTGGTCACCGTGTCGCCTTCGGCGAACTTGATTTCCTTCAGCACGCCATCGACGGGCGAGGGCACTTCCAGCACGACCTTGTCGGTTTCCAGATCGACCAGGTTCTCGTCGCGCTTGACCGTGTCGCCGGCCTTCTTGTGCCAGGTGGCGATGGTGGCGTCGGAAACGGATTCGGGAAGAACCGGGACTTTGACTTCGGTGGCCATGTTGGAAAGGCTTCCTGTGATGTGTTGTGGTTCGAATAGGGGATTAGTAGATCGGAATCACTCGGCGACGATGTCGTTGCCAAACTTGTTGACCAGCGCATCGGCGACCAGCTTCAGCTGTTCTTCCACGTGCTGGGCGAAATGACCGGCGGCAGGCGAGGGCGAGCGCGGGCGACCGGCGTAGTAAACATCCTGCTTGGCCGTGGTGCAGGCCTTGAGGTGATGGCGGATCTGGTACCACGCACCCTGGTTCTGCGGCTCTTCCTGGCACCAGACCACTTCGGTGGCGGCCGAATAGCGCTTGAGTTCGGCGGCCAGCAACTCGCGCGGGAAGGGATACAACTGCTCGATACGCAGAATGGCCACGTTGTCCTGGCCGCGCTTCTGCTGGTCTTCCAGCAGGTCGTAATAGACCTTTCCCGAACACAGCACCACGCGCTTGACCTTCTTGGGATCGGCGCTGGCGTCGGGGATCAGGTGCTGGAATTCGCCATTGGCCAGTTCGTCCAGCGAGGACACCGCCAGCTTGTGACGAAGCAGCGACTTGGGCGTCATCACGATCAGCGGCTTGCGCGTGGTCATGCGCAATTGGCGACGGATCATGTGGAAGCACTGCGCCGGCGTGGTGGGCACGCAGACCAGCATGTTCTCCATGGCGCAGAGTTGCAGGAAGCGTTCGAGGCGTGCCGAACTATGTTCCGGACCCTGGCCTTCGTAACCGTGCGGCAGCAGCAGGGTGAGACCGCTGATGCGGCTCCACTTGGCTTCACCCGAGGCGATGAACTGGTCGATGACCACCTGCGCGCCATTGGCGAAGTCGCCGAACTGCGCTTCCCAGATGTCCAGCGTGTTGGGATCGGTGGTGGAGTAGCCATACTCGAAGGCCATGACCGCTTCTTCGCTGAGCAGCGAATCGATGATGGTGGCGTCTTCGGGGTTGTCGACCAGCTGGCGCAGCGGCAGGTAATAGCTGTCGGTCTTCTGGTCGTGCAGGATCGCGTGACGGTGGAAGAACGTGCCGCGTCCCGCATCCTGGCCCACCAGGCGCAGGCGGTGGCCTTCGGACAGCAGGGTGGCGTAGGCCAGGTTCTCGGCGAAGCCCCAGTCGCCCGGCAGCTCGCCCTTGGTCATCTTCACGCGGTCTTCGTAGATCTTGGCCACACGCGGATGCAGGGTGACGCCCGCGGGAATGGTGTTGATGATCTTGGCCAACTGGTCCAGCGATTTGCGCTTGACCTTGGTGTTGACCGGGTCGGTGACCTTGCCGGACAGGTACTTGGACCAGTCGATGGCCAGTTCGTCGGGCTTGGGCTTGGCCAGCTCGGTGGTGACTTCGCCGGAGTCCAGCTTGTTGCGGTAGTTGTCCACCAGCGCCTGGGCTTCGCCCGGGGCGATCACGCCGCGTGCTTCCAGATCGGCCGCATAGAGTTCGCGCGTGGTCTTGTGCGCGCGGATCACCTGGTACATCAGCGGTTGGGTGGCGGCCGGTTCGTCGGCTTCGTTATGGCCCCAGCGGCGGTAGCAGACCAGGTCGATGACCACGTCCTTCTTGAACTGCTGGCGGAAGTCGTAGGCCAGGTTGGCGCAGAACACCACCGCTTCGGGATCGTCGCCGTTCACGTGCAGCACCGGCGCGCCGACCATCTTGGCCACGTCGGTGCAGTACAGGGTGGAACGGGCGTCGTCGCGGGCGCTGGTGGTGAAGCCGATCTGGTTGTTGATGACGATGTGCAGCGTGCCGCCGACCGCGAACCCGCGCGCCTGCGACATCTGGAACAGCTCCATCACCACGCCCTGGCCGGCGAAGGCCGCATCGCCATGGATGATGATCGGCAGCACCTTGCCGCGTTCGGTGTCGCCGCGGCGTTCCTGGCGCGAACGCACGCTGCCGGCCACGACCGGGTCCACGATTTCCAGGTGCGAAGGATTGAAGGCCAGGGCCAGGTGCACGGGTTCGCCGGGGGTGGCGATGTCGGCGCTGAAGCCCATGTGGTACTTCACGTCGCCGGTGTGGGCGCGGTCGTCGTCGGCGTGCTCGAACTTGCCCTCGAATTCGTCGAACAGCTTGCGCGGCGACTTGCCCATGGTGTTGATGAGCACGTTGAGGCGGCCGCGGTGGGCCATGCCCAGCACGACGTCCTTGACCCCGTCGGTACCGGCCCGGCGCACGGTGACATCCAGCATCGGGATCAGCGAATCGCCGCCTTCCAGCGAAAAGCGCTTCTGGCCGACGTACTTGGTATGCAGATAGCGCTCGAGGCCTTCGGCTGCAGTCACGCGTTCCAGGGTGCGGCGCTGGGCCTCGGCATCCAGCCCGTAGTTGCCGCCTGCGGCTTCCAGGCGCGAGTACAGCCACTGACGCTGTTCGACGTCGGTGATGTACATGAATTCGGTGCCGATAGAGCCGGCGTAGGTGGCCTTGAGCCGGGCCAGCAGGTCGCGCAGTTTCATGCGCGGCTGGCCGGCGACGCCGCCGGTACTGAACTCGGAGTCCAGGTCGGCGTCGGTGAGGTTGTGGAAGCCGATGTCCAGGTCGGGCGAGTGCTGGCCCGGGGTCAGACCCAGCGGGTCGAGATTCGCGCCGAGGTGGCCACGCGACCGGTACGCGGTGATCAGGCGGCCGACGTTGCGCTCGCGCTCATCGCCCTGGCCGGCGGCCGGGGCGGCGCCATGACCGTTGTTGGCGGCGTGGCGGGCGGCTTCGGTGATCTGGGCGATGACGGCCGAGTGCGGTACATCGCCCGCTTCGCGACCCTTGAAGCCGTCGAAGTAGGCCTTCCATTTGGGGCCGACGCTATCGGGAGAGACCAGGTATTGCTCATACAGGTCTTCGATGAAGGAGGCGTTGCCGCCGCCGAGTTGCGAGGATTGCGCAAACTGCTTCAGGAGGTTGTCCACGATGGCGTTGGTAGGCTTGTCGGAGGGCCGATGTCTGGCTTGGGGAGGGTCCGGCGGGTGCTGACGACGCCCCGCGCGGGCGAGAATGAATACGCCGAAATTATACCCGCATGGGGGTGAGGAAGCGCGTACGCATTGGACTAATGGCGCAGGCGCCGCATGAAAATGCGCAGTCGATTCCTGTCACGGTGCTGACACCACATGGAGCGCAGGCCCGTCACATTCAATGGCTCGCGGGCCTCAGATGCCCAGGGCCCGGAACTCGGTGCAAGGCCGGGCACGCTCCCAGAACCGGCCGAATTCATCGCGCAGTTGTCTGGCGCGGCCGGCGCCCTCCAGGTCGGTATCACCGTCGTAGCGGTGGCCCAGGGTGCGGAAATAGTAGCCTCCCAGATCATTGGCGATGAACGCCGAGGCGTAGGCCTTGTCGACCGGCTCGCGGACTTCGCGGAACGCGAACACGCTGGGCAGGCGCTGGGCCAGCGTCAGCAGGGGCGCGAGCGTGCGCTGCGGCGTGGCAGCGTCCTGCAGCAGGATCTGGACCTCTGCGCCCCGGGTGCGGGTGGCAAAGCGGCGCAGCGCGTCCAACGCTCGCGAGTTGTCCAGCAGTCCAGGATCCAGTTCACGGCTGTAGATGCGCAGGGATCGCCGTGCCTGGGCAGTGATGGCGAGCAACGCGGCAACCGCAGCGGCTGCATTCTCGACTGCGGTGGCCCCCTGCAAGGCCCGGCGCATGCTCTGGTGTTCGATGCCTGCCTCGTAAAAGCGCTCGCCATGCGGGATGAACCCCTGGCGCGCATAGAAGTCTTCGGCCGAGACCTGCGCATTCAGCGACACGGCGGGCCAGCCCAGGTTGCGCGCTTGTTCGATCAGCGCCGCCAGCATCGCTTCGCCCACTCCCTGTCCGCGCCAGTCGGCCAGCACGGCCATGCGCCCGATCCTGCGTTCGGGGGTCAGCCGGCCGGTGCCAATAGGCAAGCGGTTCTGATCGCGTGCGATCACATGCTGGCAGAGCGGATCCAGGGCATCCCACTCTTCCTCGATGGGCACCTGTTGTTCCTGCACGAATACGGTTTCGCGTACGGCCCGGAGTTCTTCCAGGCCGCTGGCATAGTCGATGGCTTCTACCTGGAAGGCGCGTGCGTTCATCATTCGTCCCCGTCAGTCGTCCTCTTCCACCTGCAATTGGTAGTGGCCCTGGGCATACAAGGCCATGAGCGCGTCGCGGCCCGCATCGCCCAGCGCTGCGTACAGCGCACCATCCACCTCTTGAGCTGCGGCGAGTTGCTGGGCGTCCTTCACTGGCAGGGCGAATTCTAGGCCGCTGCAGAACAGGGTCGCCCCACGGCCGCTGCGGCGCCAGGCCAGGCGCGAGAACGGATGCCGTTGCAGCACAGCGCCCTGCTGCAGGTCCCATTCGATCTCGATGCGCGAACGCGGATCGCCGCCGGCCATGACTTCGCCGCCGGCCCGATAGGTGGTGATGAAGCGGCCGAACCAGTCGCCCAGTTTGTCCGGGTCGTTCAGCCGCAACGCATTCAGCGCTTCGACTGCGCGGGCCATGGCGGCGGCATCGATCTCGTTCGGGTCCTTCGGCGGCACCAGATCAGGGTCGTGATAGCGCAGGGAGTCATCGGCGTCGGCGATCAACGTGTCCAGGTAATCGCTGACCAATTCGGCCGAGGACGGCGCGCGCATGCCGACGGAAAAAGTAAGGCAGGGGTTCAATGCGATGCCATGGTGTGGCACGCCCGGCGGCAGGTACAGCATGTCGCCGGGTTCGAGCACCCAGTCATGGGTGGCGGTGAACTCACGCAGCAGCTTGAGTTCGACATCGTCGCGGAAGGCGAGCGGTGGTTCGTCGCCGGCATCGATCAACCAGCGCCGCTGGCCCTGGCCTTGCAGCAGGAAGACATCGTACTGGTCCACGTGCGCGCCGACCGAACCGCCGGTGGCGGCGAAGCTGACCATCACGTCGTCGATGCGCCAGCGCGGCAGGAAATCAAAACGCTGCAGCAGTTCGCGTACGTCCACATCCCATTTGTCCACGTCCTGCACCAGCAAGGTCCAGTCGTGGTCCGGCATGCCGGGAAATTCCTCCTCGGTAAAGGGGCCGGTGCGCAGCGTCCAGGCATCGCGCGCGCGCTCATAGGAGACGATGCGCGACAAGGCCAGTTCCTCGCAGGCCAGGCCCGCCAGGTCTTCAGGTTCCAGCGGCGACACGAAGTCCGGGATGGCCGCGCGGATCAGCAACGGCTTCTTCTGCCAGTAGTCGCGCAGGAATTTCGCCGCCGGCATGCCGAGGAAGTGTTTGGTGGTGGCTTGGACTTCGATCATGGCGTGGCCTTGCCATCAGGCGTGGCGGCCTCGTCGGCCAGACGTTTCTCCAGTCGCTCCGTGGCCTTCTGCGCGTAGCGGCGGCAGGCGCTGGTATCGACCAGCGGCTCGCTGGCATCGGGGCCAATGCGGGACCACATCTCGCTGGCGGACGGATGCGGCGTCAGCAGGATGTCGCATTTCAGCGCGCTCACCCGCGAAAGCGTCTGCCGGAAGCGTTCCAGCACGCCCGGATGCGCGTCGTCGTCGCTGTAGCGGTACACGTCGTCGGAGATGGCAGTGAGACTGTCTGCGTAAACGATTTGCCGGCAGACCTTTGCTTCGCACGACTGCCACGTCCAACTGGTTCCACCCAGCGTGTGGCCGGGGGTGGGGATGGCCTGCAATGCTAGAGGGCCAACCTTGACGATTTCTTCGTCGGCGATGGTCTGCACCTGTTCGACGGCGGGGAAGGGCTCCGATACCAGGAACTGCGGGTCGCTGCGATCAGCCGCGCCACGCGTCAACGCGTCGACTGCCGGTGCGCGCGCCAGAACCGGCGCGCCGGTCGCGGCCTGCAATGCGGCCAGGCCGCCCGCATGGTCGGAATGCTCATGCGAAAACACGATGGCACGCACGTCCTCGGGCTTGAAGCCGAGCGCGCGGATGTTAGCCAGAATCAGGGTGCCGCCCTTGGCGGTGCCACCATCGATCAGGATATGTCCTTGGTCGGAAGTCACCAGCAGCGCGCTGATGCCGCAGGTACCAACGAACCACGTATTCCCGTAGATGCGCCGCGGCGTGGCGGGATCGTCCCAGCCTGGATCGGCGGAACAAACAATGGGCGGCATTGTGTCCTTGGCGAAGACACGGTCAGCAGGCGACAGCAGCGCCCATGGCAGAAACAGGCTGGCAAGCAAAGCAGGGCGAAGAAACAAGTCGTTTTCCTTCAGTCAGTAATTTCGTCATAACCGCGGCCGAGGAACTGCAGCAGGCACCAGCCGTGGCCGAAGGGATCGGCCAGCTGCACGATACGCCCCCAGTCGGCTTCGCGAATTAATCCCTCCTGGATTGCGCCTGCGGCCAAAGCACGCTCCAGCGCCGGCGCCAGTTCGTCCACCACCACATCCAGGTGTATCGGCATCCAGTGCCGCTGGTAGTCGCGCGCATCGTTTCCGGCACCGGGACTGCCGGAGGCTTTCTGCAACAGATAGATCGGCGCGTTGCCGCCGAGCATTTCCAGGACCTCGCTGCTCAAGCGCCGGCCTGGCTGCAAGCCGAAGGCTTCGGCGTAGAACGCTTCGGCGGCTACCAGGTCGGGCACGTCGATGTTGATGAGTTGCTTCATTGCGGTATCAATGAGTAGCAGAGGACAGCTGAGGTTGTCATAGACGATCAGTTTTCCTCGCCGTCATCCAGCGAAAGCTGGGATCCATCTTGATCTTGCCGTCCAGTCGCGCGTTTCTTTTAGATACGCGAAAGTCAAAATGGGTCCCAGCTTTCGCTGGGATGACGTTATTCAGATATTTCGAGCCAAGGTATCGGCAAGGCCGGTGTAACTTCCGGGTGTCAACTCAAGCAGCCTTTGCTTCGCATCCGCCGGCAGTGCCAGCGATTCGATGAACTGCCGCATCGAGTGCTCGGTGATGCCTTGGCCGCGCGTCAAGGCCTTCAACTGTTCGTAAGGATTCGGCAGCCCGTGACGGCGCATGACCGTCTGCACGGCTTCGGCGAGGACTTCCCAGGCGGCGTCCAGGTCGGCGTCCAGGCGTTCGGGCGCCACGGTCAGTTTGCCGAGCCCCTTGGCCAGCGAATCCAGCGCGACCAGCGTGTGGCCGAAGGCGGTGCCCAGGGCGCGCAGGACGGTGGAGTCGGTCAGGTCACGCTGCCAGCGGCTGATCGGCAGCTTGGCGCTGAAATGCTCGAACAGCGCATTGGCCAGGCCCAGGTTGCCTTCGGCGTTCTCGAAGTCGATCGGATTGACCTTGTGGGGCATGGTGCTGGAACCGACTTCGCCTTCCTTCAAGGTCTGCTTGAAATAGCCGAGCGAGATATAGCCCCAGATGTCGCGCGCCAGGTCTATCAGGATGATGTTGGCCCTGCGCGTGGCGTCACCGATCTCGGCCACGTTGTCGTGCGGCTCGATCTGCGTGGTGTAGGGGTTGAAGACGATGCCCAGACCCCGGATGAAGGATTCGGCGAATGCAGGCCAATCGACTTCCGGGTAAGCGATGACATGTGCGTTGTAGTTGCCGACAGCACCATTGATCTTGCCGGTCAGTTCGACGGCGGCGATCTGCCGGCGCTGACGTTCCAGGCGGGCCACGACGTTGGCGATTTCCTTGCCCAGGGTAGTCGGCGAAGCGGTCTGGCCGTGGGTGCGCGACAGCATGGGTTGCGCGGCCTGCGCATGCGCCAGCGCCCGCAGCGTCGAGATCACCCCGTCCAGCGACGGCAACAGCACTTCGCTGCGTGCCTGTTCCAGCATCAGCGCGTAGCTGAGGTTGTTGATGTCTTCGCTGGTGCAGGCGAAGTGCACGAATTCCAGCGCCGGGCCCAGTTCGGCATCAGCTTTGAGCTTTTCCTTGATGAAGTATTCGACCGCCTTGACGTCGTGGTTGGTGGTGCGTTCGATCTCCTTCACCCGCGCCGCATCGGTCACCGAAAAATCCTCGGCCAGCGCGCGCAACCGCTGCGTAGCGGCTGCGGAAAATTCCGGCAGTTCGACGATGCCCGGCTCGGCCGCCAACGCCAGCAGCCATTCGACTTCCACTTTCACCCGGGCCTTGATCAGTCCGTATTCGGAGAAGATCGGACGAAGGGCGTCCACCTTGCCGGCATAACGGCCATCGAGCGGAGACAGGGCAAGGAGGGTGGCTTCGGACATTGCGACGGGCACTCAGGTGAAGGGATGTTGTAGGAGCGGGCCCTGCCCGCGACAGGGCTTTACCGGGAACGCTTCATCGCGGGCAGGGCCCGCTCCTACAGGGATAAGCGGCCGCTAGTTTAACGCCAGACGTTTGCTTCCAGTCATTGGCGTATTCTTGAAAGTCCCAGCCAGCTGTCGCGACCTTCGGCGTCGCGCGCAAGCCGTGAACCCGCCACGGAGACTTCTGATGACTAATTCCTTCCGCACCGAACACGACAGCATGGGCGAGTTGCAGGTGCCCGCCGACGCGCTATGGGGCGCGCAGACCCAACGCGCGGTGCAGAACTTCCCCATCTCCGGCCAGCCGATGCCGCGCGGCTTCATCCGTGCGCTTGGCCTGATCAAGGCGGCGGCGGCCGAGGTCAACGCCGAGCTGGGCCTGCTGCCCAAGGGTGTGGCCAAATCCATCCGTGCCGCGTCGCTGCGGGTGGCTTCGGGCGAATACGACCGCCATTTCCCGATCGATATCTACCAGACCGGGTCGGGTACGTCTTCCAACATGAATGCCAACGAGGTCATCGCCAACCTGGCGTCAGCCGCCGGCAAGGCCAAGGCGCATCCCAACGATCATGTGAACCTGGGGCAGAGTTCGAACGATGTGATTCCCACGGCGCTCCGTGTGTCGGCGCAACTGGCTGTGGTCGAGCATCTGCTGCCGGCGCTCAAGCATCTGCGCCAGACCATCGACAAGCGTGGCAAGTCGCTGGCCAAGGTCGTGAAGACTGGCCGCACGCACCTGATGGACGCCATGCCGCTGACCTTTCAGCAGGAATTCTCGGCGTGGTCGGCCCAGTTGCAGTCCGCCGAAGATCGCCTGCAGGACAGCCTCAAGCGCCTGCGCCGCCTGCCGCTGGGCGGAACCGCCATCGGTACCGGCATCAACGCCGATCCGCGCTTCGGTGCCAAGGTGGCGCGCGCGCTGTCGCTGCTGACCAAAACCCGGTTCGAATCGGCGGACAACAAATTCGAGGGCCTGGCGGCACAGGACGACGCGGTGGAAGTGTCGGGGCAATTGAGCGCGCTGGCGGTGGCGCTGATCAAGATTTCCAACGACCTGCGCTGGATGAACTCCGGGCCGCTCGCGGGCCTGGGTGAAATCGAGCTACCCACCTTGCAGCCCGGCAGTTCGATCATGCCCGGCAAGGTCAATCCGGTGATTCCGGAAGCCACGGTGATGGTCTGCGCGCAGGTCATCGGACACCACACGGCGATCACGGTGGCCGGGCAAACCGGCAATTTCCAGTTGAACGTGACCCTGCCGCTGATCGCGGCCAACCTGCTGGAGTCGATCCACTTGCTGGGCAATGTGTCGCGGCTATTGGCAGATTCGGCCATTGCCGGGCTGAGCGTGCGCCAGGCGCATATCCGCGAAGCGCTGGACCGAAATCCGATCCTGGTCACTGCGCTCAACCCGGTGATCGGCTACGAAAAGGGAGCCGCCATCGCCAAGCAGGCCTACAAGCAGAACCGGCCGGTGCTGGAGGTGGCGATGGAAGTCACTGGCATGCCCGAAAAAACGCTGAAGGCTTTGTTGGATCCGGCGGTTCTAGCCAAGGGCGGTATCCACGGAAAGCCGGGTGGGGGCGCAGGCTAAGAGCCCTCACTTCGTATCGGCGCTGCGCGGCGGCCATTCGCCGGGCAGCTTGGCCCCGGAGAGCATGCCCAGCGCGCCCTCGCACATGCCGAGTTTCTGTTCGCGCGTGCCAGTGTCCAGTCGGGAAAGACGCGACGCCATGACCTCTTCGCGATAACTCTTGACGGTCTGCCCGGGCGTGAACTCGGCCATCGTCAACAGCCTGCCGCGCTCGATGCGGTCCTGGCGCGCATTGACGAAGCGGAAATAGAGCGGCGCGGCCTTCTGCAGGTAGCCAGGGTCCAGCGCCGCGCATTTCTCGATCAACACCGGTAGTGCGAATGTGGCGACGTAAGCGATGTGGTCCTGATAAGCCAGGTTGCGCTGCGGATCATCGGCTGCGGTCGCGTGCGCAGTAGACAGCAGCATCGCGATGGCGACCAAGCTGGCAGGGATGGTTTTCATCGCAGTTTCTCCGGTCAGCGGTCGGCCGCAGTCGCTGCCGCGTCCGCTTGTTCGGCTGCGTCACCGGTGGTGGCATCCGCAGAAGTCTCGCCCTCGGTGCCGCGGTATTTGACGTCCGAGTCGCAATCCTTGACATCGCCCGTATCGATGGTCGCGTAAGGGGCGAAGGCCGGCAGCTGTGCCGCGAGCGAATCCTGCGTTGCCTTGACGACGACCAGTCGTTTGCAGAGTTGTAGCGCACGTTGTTCGATCTTCTCCGCTTCGGCTTCCACTTTGGCATCGATCTGGTCGCTGTTGCCATTGATCGCGCCCTTGATGGCTTCGGTCACCGCTGTGCCTGCCAGTGCCGCTCCTTGCTTGCCGATGGCGATGCCATCGCTGGTCATGCCGTTCATTTCGCGATGATAGGTCTGCAGGAGCAGGCGCTGTTCCGGCGTCACGGTCTGGATCTTGCCATCGATGGAGAATTCACCCGTCTTGGTGATCTGTGCGGTCGGATGGCCATCCGCTTTCAGGGTGATGCGTTCGCCGTTGCTGGTCACCTGCCCGTCGCTGGTGGAGACGCTGGCACCGGGATTGCAGGCGCTCAGAAGGGCAGCCATTGCAAGCGGCAGCAATGTGGACGGAAAAATTTTCATAGGTACCTCAAGTGAAGGCAGTGGTGAAATCATTGGTCGCCATCGACGTTGACGCGTCCATCGACCTGGCTCTGGTCGACCGACCCGCTGCCTACCGAGCTGACGGTCAGATCGCCGCGGATATCGCGCACCTCGACATCGCCCGATCCCAGGGACCCGACGCGCACGCTGCCGGAAATGCCGCTGACCTGGGCATCGCCGGAGCCAACCGAACCGATCTCGACATCACCCGATGCCCCTTTCAATTCGAAGTCGCCCGAACCGATGCTGCCGACCTTGGCCGGTCCGCGCACCTTGCTGGCCGAGAGATCGCCGGAACTCACCGAAACCACATGCAGCGAACCGATGTCTTCCAGGGTGATATCGCCGGAACCGACAGTCGCGGCGACCAACCCGCGGATGCGCCTGGCTTCCAGGTCGCCCGATCCCACGTCGGCGCTCAGCAGCGGGGCGCCGGTAACCACTGCGTCGCCAGAGCCCACTTTCATCTGCACCATGACGGTGTCGGGCAGGGTGCCGGTGAGTTTCAGATAGGCGTAGTTGTTGGCGAAGAAGAAGTTGTTGCTCGACGAACCGTCGCGTCGTGCGGCGACGTACAGCTTGTCCCCCACCTTGTGCTGGGTGAGCTTCAGCTGCTGCAGGTACTTCTCATCGGACGCACACGCTTTGCCACCGAGCGCTGCTTTCGCGCCAGCCGAGGCATTGATGGTCACGTCGTTGCTGGCGATATCGAAGACCACTGCCTTGACGCCAACCAGGTCCAGATTGAGATCGCGGGGTTGCGAATGCTTGCATTCCGGCGAAGCGGCGAAGGCTGCGGCGGGGAGCAGGAACAGCAGGGGGAAAAGCTTGCGCATGTGGCACTCCGGTGTATCGGTGACCTGTAGATTGAAGCCGGCCGGCCCGAAATCGGGACAGCCCATTCGTTATAGGCTTATCGCGCGGCGAATTCGTTGAGGACTTCGCGCTCGCAATCTTCGATGTCGTCGCGTTCCAGGCTGGCGTAAGGGCGGAACTGCGGCAGGCTGGTGGCCAGTTGTTGTTGCGATTCCAGCACCTGCGGCAGGCGCCGGCAAATCTGCCGGACCAGTGGTACGACGTGCTGTTTCACCGACGCTTCCACGCGGCGTTCCAGGCTGCCGCTCAGACCGCCGACGATGAGGCTGAACAAGGAAACATCGGTGGCATCAAGCGCTGCCATCGCAGCCCGCTCGCCGCCATCGATTCCGATCTTGGCCAGTTCGATGACCTGTCCGCGATAGTCGAGCAGTTGCTGGCGTTGTTGCGTGCTGACTGCCACCGTCTTTCCGTCGACCAGGAAATCGCCCTTCGGCGTGATCTGCGCGGCAGGCAGGGAATCCCTGGCGGCGGACTCCTTCTTTCCGTGCTTGCCGAAATGCAGGCCTTTGTCGAGGGACAGATTCTCGCTGTCCAGTTCGACGCGCGCCTTGGCCATTTCGGTGCGGACTTCCTTGCGCGCATCTGCCATTTCGCGCTTGATTTCCGAGTTGGTGCTGGACACCACCGATTCCTCGGCATGCGCGCCCAGCGGCAACAGGGCGGCGAGGAGGGCGATGGCAAGAGGCTTGCTTGCGTTCATGGCTCGATCTCTATTGAGTGGAAACACTATCGAATGGGCGTTCTATGGAAAGCGGATCAGTCAGCCAGTTCGCGCCAGCGGCGCAGGTAGATCGCGCCGACAATGCAGGCCACCCCGAAGACCACGCCAATCCACAGGTCGGCGGTGGCAAAGGCTTCCCAGCTGCTGGTCAGGTCGATGGCGCTGGCCAGTTGATCGGGCGTTTCGATGTGGATGTTGGGGTCGGTCGGACCATGGCCGATGGCCGGATACCAGGTGCCGGGCACCACGCTCAGCAGGCCGCGGAACACCAGCGTGTACCAGACCAGGTCGTGGCGTACGTCGATGCCAGGCAGGATCGACATCATGCTGACGATCACGCAGGCCAGCACCGGCAGCAACACGGCCCACAGGAACGGTTTGCTGCGTGCCCAGGCCGAGCACAGCATCAGCCAGCCCACGGTCGGCAGCGCCCACATGATGTACACCGGCAGCGAGGCCAGCACGCCGCCGATGATGCGCAGCGGATGCGAGTCGGTGAACACGGCGGTGCCGGCACCCAGGCCATTGACGGTCAGGGTCAGCGCGGAGATCACCCACAACACCAGTCCGATCAGAATGCCGACGGCTACCGCCACGATGGGAGCCAGCAGCAAGGCCCAGGCGGCTTTGGACAGGACCATGCGCGTGTCAGAGACTGGCAGTGACTTCCAGAACAGCACGCTGCGGTCGCGGCGGTCGTCGTACAGCGATCCCAGGGCGTAGAAGAACACCACGAAGGCCAGCACCACCAGCGCCAGTAGCACGCCGGCCAGCAGCACGCCGTCACCGAATGCGCCGATGGCACGCGCGACTTCGGCGCTATCGCCGTTGATGACGAAGCCGTCCGATCCAGCCGATCTGCGCCCGGCGATGCTGCCGATGATCGCCATCAGCAGATACAGGACCGAAACGATGCCGCCGGTGATGACTGGAGCCCAGACGAAGCCGCCCCGGTTTTCCCAGTACTCGCGCTTCAGCAGCCACTTGAAATTGTTGGTCTTGTGCGAGCTCGTGCTTGCAGTGGCGGGGGCGTTCATGCGTAGGTTCCTTTCATGATGGCCACGAACAGGTCGGCCAGGCCGGGGTTGCGGGTTTCGCCTAGTGCGGCGAGTTGAGCGCGGGGCACGCCATCGAACAGCATCACCGTCTTGCCGAAGGGCAGGGCGCGTTCGTCGATGGGCTTGAGCGCGCGTGCGGCATCGAGGTTTTCGGCCGAGGCCAGCACTTCGGTGTAGCGTTCGGCGACTTCGTCCATGGGCGAAGTCAGCACGATCCTGCCGTCGCGGATGAACATCACGTCGGTGAGGATGTTTTCGATTTCCTCGACCTGGTGGGTGGTGATGATGATGGTCTTCTGCTCGTCGAAGTAGTCCTCCAGCAGACGCTGGTAGAACTGCTTGCGGTACAGAATGTCCAGGCCCAGGGTGGGTTCGTCCAGGACCAGCAGCTTGGCGTCGATGGCCATCACCAGCGCCAGATGCAGCTGCACGATCATGCCCTTGGACATCTCGCGTACGCGCAGGTTGGGGTTGAGCTGGGTGTTGGCGATGAAGCGCTCGCACTTGGCCCGGTCGAAGCGCGGATGGATGCCGTCGACGAAATCGATCGCTTCCTTCACCCGGATCCACCGCGGAAGCACCGCGACGTCGGCGATGAAGCAGACTTCGTTCATCAGCTCATCGCGTTGCTTGCGCGGGTCCAGCCCCAGCACCTTCAGGTCGCCTTCGAAGGGCACCAGACCCAGGATGGCCTTCAATGCGGTGGTCTTGCCGGCGCCATTGGGCCCGATCAGGCCGATGATCTTGCCGGCTTCGATCTCGAAGCTGGTGTCGTTCAGGGCCAGCTTGCTGCGATAGGACTTGCGCAGGTTGCGCGCGGAAATCACGGGGGACAGAACAGCACTCATTTGACACCTCCCTGGCGCAGCAGTTCTTCGGTTGAAAGTCCCAGACGGTTGATGCGTTCGGCCACTGCGGGCCACTCTTCCTGCAGGAACCTTTCCCGCTCGCTGGTCATCAGCTTCTTCGATGCTTCGTCTGTCACAAACATCCCCAATCCTCTACGTTTTTCTACAAGAGCCTCGTCCGCCAGTTCCTGATAGGCGCGCGAGACGGTGATCGGGTTGAGCTGGTACTCGGCCGCCACCTGGCGGACCGACGGCAGCGCGTCGCCCGGCTTGAGTACGCCGTCCAGCATCATCGCGATCACGCGATCCTTCAGCTGGCGGTAGATGGGAGCGCCATCGCTCCACTGGATGGAAGTCAGGGTCATCATGTTCAGCCCCTCGGGCGCAGTGACTGCGCGAAAGAAAAGTAAGGCATCGACAGCGAAGCGCGTCCGCGGCGTTGCTTGCGTTGGCGCGGCTGGGCGGTTTCGTCGGCGGCCTGGACCAGGTCGCTGTCGATGGATTCGGTGACCAGGGGGCCATCAGCCAAGGCGTCCGGCAGGCGTTCGGCCTGGCCGTTGGCCATCAAGCCGACGACCATCAGCAAGCTGCTGATCGACAGGCCGGACAATGTGGTGAAGAGTTTGTGGTTCATGGTTCCCCGCTGCGCTGGGTGAGTGGTGTTGTATTGAACTATAACACCTAATCACGGCACGTCAATAGGTCACCCCCACTTTGTCGACCCAACTAAAGGCATACTGCCTTCCCCATTCAGGCGAGAGCTGCGCATGAAGTCCAAGTTATTGAATTCAATGTTGTTTATGGTTGCCTTTGGGCTGGCGGGTAGTGCCCTGGCCGGAGATCTGCTGGACCGCGACTACCGTTCGCTGGCCGGAAAGACGGCAGTGAATCTGAAGAAAGCCTATGGAGGCGAGGTGATTCTGGTGGTCAACACGGCCAGTAAGTGCGGTTTCACCCCGCAATACGAGGGTCTGGAAGCCTTGCAGAAGAAGTACGCGGCGCAGGGTTTCACCGTGCTGGGCTTTCCTTCCAACGATTTCATGGGCCAGGAGCCTGGAGAAGAAGCGCAGATCAAGGAGTTCTGCACGCTCACATATGGTGTGAAGTTCCCCATGTTCGAAAAAGTGCAGGTGAAGGGCGATGAGGCCACGCCGCTTTATCGCGATCTGACTGCGGCCACGGGCGTCGCGCCGGGTTGGAATTTCCACAAATACCTGATCGCGCGCGATGGTTCGGTGGTCGCCAATTTCCCCAGCAAGGTCAAGCCGGACGACGCTGCGCTGGTCGCTGCAATCGAACGCGAACTGAAGGCGCCGCGTCCGGCCGATTGATCGCGGGCGCCGATACGGCGGTGCATGCGACAATGTGCGGCATCGTGCCGGGGATAGTTGTTCAACCGGCGCTGGTTCTACCTGGTGGTTCTAATTTTCTGGAGTCGTGAATGAAGCGGGCGATGCGCGGCGTAGCCGCATTGATGGCGGCAACTTTGGCAATGATCGGAGGCAACTTGTCGGCACAGACAGTGCAGGGCGGCAAGACCGCGCTGGTGACGGAGAAGGAAAAAGTCAGCTACGCGGTCGGCATGGACGTGGGCAAATCGTTTCAGCCGATCGGCGAATACATCGACATGGCCAGCTTCGAGCGTGCCATAGGCAATGTGTTCGCGGGCGGACAGCCTTTGATCAGCCAGGAAGAAGCGCAGGCGACCGACCAGGCGTTGCGCATGAATCTAGCGGCCAAGCAGGGCGCGGCCGTGCCCGGCATGCCGCCGGGTTCGCAGCCGCCGGCTGTGGCCAAGGACAAGGTGGGCCTGATGCTGGGCAGCTTCGCCGTGGGTCCTTCGCTGGCGCCCTTGAAGGACGAACTGGACCTTCCGGTGCTGATGCAGGCCGTGCGCGGCTCGCTCGCCAAGGGCAGTCTGCTGATGACCGAACTGGAAGCGCAGGCCGTGATGCAGGCCTACATGACCAAGAAGCAGAGTACCGCCGGCCAGAAGAACCGCGAAGAAGGCGCTGCCTTCCTCACCAAGAACAAGTCGGAGAAGGGCGTGATCACCACGCCGTCCGGCCTGCAGTACATGGTGCTCCGCCAGGGCAGCGGCCCGCGGCCCACGCCCACCAGCAAGGTGCGGGTGAATTACGAAGGCAAGCTGTTGAACGGAACCGTGTTCGATAGTTCCTATCAGCGTGGTCAGCCGGCCGAATTCGGTTTGAACCAGGTGATCGCGGGCTGGACCGAGGGCGTGGCCTTGATGCCGGTCGGCGCCAAGTACCGTTTCTGGATCCCTTCCAGTCTGGCGTACGGCCCCAATGGCGGCCAGGGCGTGATCGGACCGGATGCGACGCTGACGTTCGATGTCGAACTGTTGAACATCCTCTGACGGGCGTCGGATACAGGCACGTTCCATGCGCATAGCGATATTCGGGACCGGCTACGTCGGTCTAGTGACCGGCACTTGTCTGGCTGAAGTGGGCCATGACGTCATCTGCGTCGATATCGACGCAGCCAAGGTCGAAGGCCTGAAGCAGGGCGTCATCCCCATCTTCGAGCCCGGGCTGCAACCCATGGTCAAGGCCAACCACGCGGCCGGACGCCTGGACTTCACTACCGATGCCGCCGCTGCCATCGCCCATGGCGAAGTGGTCTTCATCGCCGTCGGCACGCCGCCAGACGAGGACGGCAGCGCCGATCTCCAGTACGTGCTGGCGGTAGCGCGTACCATCGGCCGGCATCTCGAAAAACCCGCCTTAGTGGTCAACAAGTCGACGGTGCCGGTGGGCACTGCGGACAAAGTGCGCGAAGCCATTGCCGCTGAAATCCAGGCGCGTGGATCGGATGTGTCGTTCGATGTCGTCTCGAACCCCGAATTCCTGAAAGAAGGCGATGCGGTCAACGACTGCATGCGTCCGGACCGCATCGTGATCGGCGCCGAAAGCAGCCAGGCCGTCGACAGGATGAAGCGCCTGTACGCGCCGTTCAACCGCAACCACGACCGCTTCGTGATCATGGATGTGCGCTCGGCCGAGCTGACCAAGTACGCGGCCAACGCGATGCTGGCCACCAAGATCAGTTTCATGAACGAGATCGCCAACATCGCCGAACGCGTGGGCGCCGATATCGAGCACGTGCGTCACGGCATCGGTTCGGACCCGCGTATCGGCTGGCATTTCATCTATCCCGGTGCCGGCTATGGCGGCTCCTGTTTTCCGAAAGACGTGCAGGCGCTGGCGCGTACCGCGCAGCAGCACCATTACGAGGCACGCCTGCTCAATGCCGTCGAAGCGGTCAACGAATCGCAGAAGGGCCATCTGTTCGAACTGATACAGCGCCATTACGACGCGGGCGAGGACGAAGGCGTCCGTGGCAAGACTTTCGCGGTATGGGGGCTTTCATTCAAGCCCAACACCGACGACATGCGCGATGCCTCCAGCCGGCGCCTGTTGGCGCAGTTGTGGGAAGCGGGCGCCAAAGTCCGCGCCTACGACCCGGAGGCCTCGCACGAAGCCGCACGCCTGTTCGGCCAGCGCGAGGACCTGGAGCTTTGCGACTCTGCCGCAGCCGCCATTCGCGGCGCCGATGCCTTGGTGGTGGTGACCGAGTGGAAGCAGTTCCGCAGCCCGGATTTCGCGCGCCTGCAGGCCACGCTGGGCGATGCGGTGATATTCGACGGACGCAATCTCTACGAACCTTCCGAAGTGGAAGCCGCGGGCCTTGCGTACTACGGCATAGGCCGGGGAAGATCCTTGCATGCAGCGTGAGTCCGAAATTTCCGATCCGGTACTGGAGCAGCGCCTGATCGAACTGGAGACGCGTCTGGCCTTCCAGGAGCACGCGCTGGGCGAATTGAGTGAAGCATTGGCCGATGCACGCGCCGAAGGCAGCCGCACCGCCGAGCTGATGCGCAGCATGCTTTCCGACCTGCGCAAGGTGCGCACCGAGCTCTACGCCGATGCGGCCGAAGAGCCGCCACCGCCGCACTATTGATCGCAATGCGCCTGCCGCAGTTCCAGCAGACGCCCTTGAACTGCCGGATCCACCATGACTGACTCCTTACGCGACCAACTCCTCGGGCTCGGCTTCAAGCCGACGCCAAAACCCGAGCGCAAGCCTGAGCGGAAGCCCGACCACAGGCCTGATCGCAAGCCGGAATCGCGCCCGGATGGCCGGCAGGCCAGCGGCAAGCCTTCGGGCAAGCCGGGGCAACGCCCGCCGCACGGCAACAAGCCCGGCCACGATGCAGCAAGACGTCCGAATACTTCGCCCAAGCCCGCGCGTTCGCGCGAAGAAATGGATCTGGCCAAGGCCTATGCCATCCGTGCGCAGAAGGAAAAGGAAGAGCGCATCGAAGCCGAGCGCCTGAAGCAGGAAGAAGCGCGCGTGCGCCGCGAAGCCAAGACCAAGGTCGAATCGCTGTTGAAGGACAAGGCGCTCAACGATCCCGCTGCCGACATCGCGCGGCACTTTCCCTATGGCGGCAAGATCAAGCGCATCCACGTCAATGCCGAACAGCTGAAAGCCCTGAATGCCGGCGAGCTGGGTGTGCTGCAGCAGAACGGGCGCTACCTGCTGGTCACCGCCGACGTGCTGGCCGAAGCCGAAGCGATCTTCCCCGCTTGCGTCGCGCTCAAGGTGGATCCCGACGCACCGGCCGGCGACGATCCGTATGCGGATCCGCAATACCAGGTGCCGGACGATCTGGTCTGGTGAGCGCGATCAGCGCGTTGACCTGAAGAGCGGTCGTAGGAGCGACGCAAGTCGCGATGAGGCGTTACTGGTAAAGCCATCGCGACTTGCGTCGCTCCTACGCGCTCCGATGGGCATTCGACCTGACCAGCCAATACCACGCAATCACCGCGGCCAGCAGCGCGAAACAGCCGGACGCCAGAAACGCCACGTGGCCGCCGTAGTGCCATAGCTGTCCGGCCGTCAACGCGCCGACCACGCCACCGACACCGGACGACAGGCCGTAGAAGACACCTTGGCCATGGCCATTCATGCGGCCGGGGAAGAAGCGGACCAGCAGTTGCATCACCGAGGCGAAGAATGCGCCGAAGTTCAAGGCGTGCGTTAGTTGCGCCAGCAGCATCACCGGTACGCTGTCCGGCCACAGCGCGGTGGCCCACCAGCGCAAGGCGGCGCTGATGAGGGCGAACATCATCACCTTGCCGGCATCCCAGCGGCGGAAGATGCGGCTGGACAGGAAGAAGACCGCGATTTCCGCCAGCACACCCACGGTCCAGAAAGCGCCGAGCATCGTCGCCGAGTAATGGTGCTCGGTGAGGTAGATCGAGAAGAACGTGTAGTAGGGGCCGAACGAGACCTGCGCCAGAAAGGCCGCCACGAAGAAAGCGATCACCTGCGGGCGCTTCAGCCGCGCCCGGAAACCGAGGTGGTTCTCATCGTGCGTTTCGTCTACGGGATGCGCATAGCGGTTGGCGAAGGAAGAAGCCAGCAGGGCGGCCAGCAGCGGCAGCATCAGCCAGGGCAGGGTCCGCACGCCGAAACGGTCCAGCAGCATGCCGAACGATGCGACGACCGCGATGAAACCGATTGAACCCCATACCCGTATGCGTCCATAGCGATCGCTGCGGGCGCCCAGGTGCGACATGGTGATGGATTCGAACTGCGGCATGACTGCGTTGTAAGCGAAGCAGAATGCACACATGACCACGAACAGGCCGGCGAAGCCCAGCGGAAACAGGAAGAACACAAAGCTCAGCAGGGTCAGCAGACACCCCAGCTGCAACCAGCGGATGGGGTGGCCGAACGCGCTGCTAACTTAGTCCAGGTGCTCGGTGCGACGATGCGCGTCGCATACCACAGGCTCATCAGGATGCTGATCGCCGCGACCCCCATTCCGCGCGATTCCAGGTACAGGCTCCAGTACGGCGTGAACGCACCCAACGCAGCGTAATAGGTGAAATAGAAGCTCGACAGCCGCACGCCGTGCACGCCAGCGGCCGGAACTGCTTCAGCGTCACGGAGAGCATCAGTCATAGCGGTCGATGCTCAGAGCAGATCCTGTACTGCGCGGTCAGCAGTTCGTTTGCCTCGGGGGCGGTGACATCCATGTGCGGGCCCGGATTTTCCTGGTTCTGGTAGATATGACACCCGGACCTCGTTCGTGGTGAGCCTGTCGAACCACGCTCTTGGCGTCGTCAATCAGATTGCGACAATCGAGAGTCCGCTCGAAAGGCGTGGTTCGACAAGCTCACCACGAACGGATCAGTGGGTTGAATGCATAGCTATTCCGGATCGTAGTCCAGGTTAGAGGCTAACCAGCGCTCTGCCTGGGCCAGCGTCGCGCCCTTGCGCTTGGCGTAATCCTCGGCCTGCTCCTTGGACACCCGGCCCACCACGAAGTACTGGCTCTGGGGATGGCTGAAGTAGTAGCCCGACACTGCCGCAGTGGGCAGCATGGCGAAACTCTCGGTCAGCGTCATGCCGGCGTTGTTGCCGGCATCGAGCAGTTCGAACAGGGTGCCTTTCTCGCTGTGTTCCGGGCAGGCGGGATAACCCGGGGCAGGGCGAATGCCGACGTATTTCTCGGCGATCAGCGCTTCGTTGTCGAGTTCCTCATCGACCTGGTAACCCCAGAACTCCTTGCGCACGCGTTGGTGCAGCCGCTCGGCCAGGGCTTCGGCCAGTCGATCGGCCAGCGCCTTCAGCAGGATCGAGTTGTAGTCGTCATGCTCGGCTTCGAACCGCGCGACGTGTTCGTCGATGCCGATGCCCGCAGTGACGGCGAACGCGCCTATCCAGTCCTGCTTGCCGCTGTCCTTGGGCGCGATGAAATCGGCGAGGCAGAAGTCGGGGCGTTCGACGGGCTTGTCGACCTGCTGGCGCAGGAAATGCAGGGTGCGCTTTAGTCCCTCTCCCGACGGGAGAGGGGTTGGGGTGAGGGTACGGAGAAGAGAGGACGGTTCAAGGGCTATTGCCCCGGCCATACCCTCATCCGCCCTTCGGGCATCTTCTCCCAGCGGGAGAAGGGAAACGACTACATCATCGCCCACGCTGTTCGCCGGCCACAACCCAAATACAGCCTTGGCCGTCAGCCATTTTTCCTCAACGATTTTCTTCAGCATCGCCTGCGCATCGGCGAAGAGCTCTGTCGCCTGGTTGCCCACCACTTCATCGGCAAGAATCGCTGGGTACTTGCCCGCCAGTTCCCATGCCTGGAAGAACGGCGTCCAATCGATCAGTTCCACCAGCTCGGCCAGCGGATAATCGTCGAACACGGTGATGCCGGGCTGCTTGGGCGTCGGTGGTGTATAGGTTTCCCAGCTGCCATCGAATTTCTGCCCGCGCGCCTTGGCCAGCGACACCAGCCGCTTGGCGTCGCCGCGATTCCTGTGGCGTTCCCGGATCTCGGCATAGTCGGCATCGTTGGCGGCCATGAACGGCCCGCGCAGGTCCTTGGAAATAAGCGATTGCGCTACGCCTACCGCACGCGAGGCGTCTTTCACCCAGACTGTCGGCGATTTGTAGTGCGGGTCGATCTTCAGCGCCGTATGCGCGCGCGACGTGGTGGCCCCGCCGATCAGCAACGGCATGGTCATGCCCTGGCGCTGCATCTCGCGGGCGACGTGTGTCATCTCTTCCAGCGATGGGGTGATCAGGCCGGACAGACCGATCAGATCGGCATTGTGCTCGCGGGCGCTGTCCAGGATCTTCTGCGTAGGCACCATCACGCCCAGGTCGACCACGTCGAAGTTGTTGCAGGCCAGGACCACGCCGACGATGTTCTTGCCGATGTCGTGCACGTCGCCTTTCACCGTGGCCATGATGATCTTGCCGTTCGACTTGCCCACTTCGCCGGTGCGCAGCTTCTCGGCCTCGATGAAAGGCAGCAAGTAGGCGACCGCTTTCTTCATCACCCGCGCCGATTTCACCACCTGTGGCAGGAACATCTTGCCGGCGCCGAACAGGTCACCGACCACGTTCATGCCGTCCATCAGCGGTCCCTCGATGACATCCAGTGGACGGGTGGACATCTGCCGTGCTTCCTCGGTATCGATTTCCACGTACTGGTCGATGCCGTGAACCAATGCGTGGCTCAGGCGCTCGCGCACGGGTTTCTCACGCCAAGCCAGGTTCTCGACCTGCACTTCGCCCTTCTTGCCACGATAGCGTTCGGCGATTTCCAGCAGACGTTCTGTGGAATCCTTGCGCCGGTTGAGGATCACGTCCTCGACGCGCTCGCGCAGGTCGGGGTCCAGGTCGTCATAGATCGGCATGCCGCCGGCATTGACGATGCCCATGTCCATGCCGGCCTTGATGGCGTGGTACAGGAATACCGAGTGGATGGCCTGGCGTACGGGTTCGTTGCCGCGGAACGAGAACGACACGTTGGACACGCCGCCCGACACATGGCAGCCGGGGAGGGTGCGCTTGATGATGCGCGTGGCCTCGATAAAGTCGACCGCGTAGTTGTCGTGTTCCTCGATGCCGGTGGCCACAGCGAAGATGTTCGGATCGAAGATGATGTCTTCGGGCGGAAAGCCGACCTGTTCGGTCAGCACCTTGTAGGCACGCGTACAGATTTCGACCTTGCGCGCGCAGGTGTCCGCCTGACCGTCTTCGTCGAAGGCCATGACCACGGCGGCGGCGCCATAACGCAGGACCTTTCGCGCGTGTTCGATAAAAGCTTCCTCGCCTTCCTTCAGCGAGATCGAATTGACAACGCTCTTGCCCTGCAGGCATTTCAGCCCGGCCTCGATCACGCTCCATTTGGAGGAATCCACCATCACCGGAATGCGTGCGATGTCGGGTTCGGACATGATCAGATTGAGGAAGCGGACCATGGCTGCTTCCGAATCGATCAGGCCTTCGTCCATGTTGACGTCGAGGATCTGGGCACCATTGGCCACCTGCTGGCGGGCGACTTCCACCGCTTCCTCGAAGCGTCCTTCTTTGATCAGCTTCTTGAACTGCGCACTGCCGGTGACGTTGGTGCGTTCGCCGACGTTGATGAACAACAAATCGGGCGTGATGACCAGCGGTTCGAGGCCGGAGAGACGGGTGTGGCGCGGAGTTGCTGTCATAGGTAAAACTCTTTGAACAATCGACGCGGATTGATGGAGGCCAACACGTAGGTCGGGGCTACGCCCCCGACGGCTCTTGCCCGGAGACTTTGGCGTCGGGGGCGTAGCCCCGACCTACGTCTTGGTGGGTATGAGTCAGGCGGCATGCGCAAGCGCTGCGGGCAAGCGGCGTGGTGCGATGCCTGCGACCGCTTCAGCAATCGCCTTGATGTGAGCAGGAGTCGTGCCGCAGCAGCCACCGACCAGATTGAGCAGGCCGGATTCAGCGAATTCCTTCAGAGTCTCGGCCATTTCCTCCGGCGTTTCGTCGTACTCGCCGAACGCGTTGGGCAGTCCTGCGTTGGGGTGCGCGCTGACATAGCCATCGGCCACGCGCGCAAGCGTTTCGACATGCTCGCGCAGATCCTTGGCACCCAGTGCGCAATTCAGTCCTACCGACAACGGCTTGCCGTGCGCGACGGAGGCATAGAAAGCCTCGGCAGTTTGTCCGGACAATGTGCGGCCCGAGGCATCGGTGATGGTGCCGGAGATCATCACCGGCAGGCGACCGCCGCGCGTCTCAAAGACTTCCTCGATGGCGTACAGCGCGGCCTTGGCGTTGAGTGTGTCGAAGATGGTCTCGACCATGATCGTATCGGCACCGCCATCGATCAGACCCTCGATAGCTTCACGATAGGTCGCGCGCAGTTCGTCGAAATTGGTGTTGCGGTAGCCGGGATCGTTGACGTCGGGGCTGATCGAGGCGGTGCGGCTAGTGGGGCCGAGCACGCCGATGACGAAGCGGGGTTTGTCTGGCGTTTTGGCCTCAACGGCGTCGCAACAGCCGCGCGCAACCCGGGCGCCTTCCTTGTTCAATTCGTAGACCAGGTGCTCAAGATGGTAATCGGCCTGGCTGATGGAAGTGGCGTTGAAGGTGTTGGTCTCTACCAGGTCGGCGCCAGCTTCCAGGTATTCGGTATGCACGCCGGCGATGACTTCCGGCTTGCTGAGCAGCAGCAGGTCGTTGTTGCCTTTCAAATCATGTCCGCATTGCCCGTCGTGGACGTGCTGGCTGTCGAAGCCATCGACGAACCGTTCGCCCCGATAGTCGGCTTCCTCCAGGCGATGGCGCTGGATCATGGTGCCCATGGCGCCGTCGATGATCAGGATGCGTTCGGCCAGCGCGTTCTGCAGCGCCTGGGCGCGGGCGGGATTCAACCAAGGCAGGGTGTTCATGGCTTGATTCCTATCAGCGAAATCACTTCGAAATGCGGCGGGCGGCGTTCGCGGGTCACGGTGCCCAGGTTGGAGACCTGCAAGCCGGATTTTTCCGCGAACTTGCGCAGTTCCTTGTCGGCGAAGCCCAGGTTGACGTGGCCATAGGCCTGCACGGCGGCTTCATGTTCGTGGCGGGCCAGGCTGCTCAGCAGCAGGCGTCCGCCGCGCTTGAGTACGCGCGCGGCTTCGGAGACCGCCTGGGCCGGCTTGGTCGAATAGGTGAGGGCGTGCATCAGCACCACAAGGTCGAAGCTGTGGTCTTTGAAGGGCAACGCATGCATGTCGCCTTCGCGGACTTCCACATTGGGGAAGCGGCGCAGCCGTTCGCCGGCCGCAGCCACGACGCGGGCGCTGGTGTCGACGCAGACGTAGCGCTGGGCGTGGGGGGAAAGCAGTTCCGCCAGCACGCCGTCGCCGGAAGCGATATCCAGCACATCGCCGGTTTCCAGCAGCGGCAGCGCGGTGCGGGCCAGCGCTTCCCAGGTGCGGCCGGGCGAATAATGGCGTTCCATGTCGCCGGCGACGCTGTCGGCCCAGTTCTGTTCGGCGGCGCGCGAGGCCAGCACCGACGGCACGCGCTCGGCGTCCTGCCGCAGCAGGGGGTCGTCGCTGCCTTCGCGCAGGCTGCGCCAGAGTTCGCGCTGGGCGCTGTCCAGGTTGTCTTCGTCGAAGCGGTAGTAGGCCGACACACCTGCCCGCCGGTCGCGCACCAGGCCCGCTTCCTTGAGCTTGGCCAGGTGCGTGGAAACGCGCGGCTGGGCCAGCTGGGTGATGGCCGAAAGCTCGGCCACAGTGAGTTCCTCGCGTGCCAGCAACACCAGCAGGCGCACTCGCGTGGCATCGGCGAATACTTTCAGCCGGGTCGACCAGGCTTCGAGATCCATATATATCTTCCTATCGCGATATAAGGATATTGTCCGCCCGTCGCTGCCCCGGGTCAACCCGCGTACGCCAGCGAATGGCGGCCCGGTACAATGGCCGCACCTGTACAGGAAGGGGTTTGCCGTGGATTTCGGATTCACCGAAGAGCAGTTGATGATCCAGGATGTGGCGCGGCGTATCGCGCAAGAAAAAATCGCGCCCAGCGCCGAGCATTTCGACCGGGTGGGCGAATTCCCGCTGGAGAACATCCGCCTGCTGGGCGAAAACGGGCTCATGGGCATCGAAGTGCCGGAGGAATACGGCGGCGCGGGCATGGACCCCATCGCCTATGTCCTGGCCATGGTCGAGATCGCCGCTGGCGATGCGGCCCATTCGACCATCATGTCGGTCAACAACTCGCTGTTCTGCAACGGCATCCTGTTGAACGGCACCGAGGCGCAGAAGCAGAAATACGTGCGTGCGATCGCGGAAGGACGCGAGATCGGCGCGTTCGCGCTGACCGAGCCGCAATCCGGTTCCGATGCCACCGCCATGCGCTGTCGCGCGGTGAAACAGGCCGATGGCAGCTATGTGATCAACGGCAAGAAGAGCTGGATCACCTCGGGCCCGGTGGCCAAGTACATCGTGTTGTTCGCGATGAGCGAACCCGACATGGGCGCGCGCGGCATCACCGCGTTCCTGGTCGACACCGCCAATCCCGGTTTCCACCGCGGCAAGACCGAACCCAAGCTCGGCATCCGCGCCTCGGCCACCTGCGAGATCGAATTCCAGGACTATGTAGTAGCCGCCGAAGACGTGCTGGGTGAAGAAGGCCAGGGCTTCAAGATCGCCATGGGCGTGCTGGATGCGGGCCGCATCGGTATCGCGTCGCAAGCCGTCGGCATCGCCCGCGCCGCTTACCAGGCGACACTGGAATACGTGAAGGAACGCAAGGCATTCGGCGCGCCCATCGGCACCTTCCAGATGACCCAGGCCAAGATCGCGGACATGAAGTGCAAGCTGGATGCGGCCTTGTTGCTGACGCTGCGCGCTGCCTGGGTGAAGGGGCAGGGTCAGCGTTTCAGCAACGAGGCGGCCATCGCCAAGCTGACCGCCTCCGAAGCAGCGATGTGGATCACCCATCAGGCGGTGCAGATCCATGGCGGCATGGGTTATTCGAAGGAGATGCCGCTGGAACGCTATTTCCGTGATGCCAAGATCACCGAGATCTACGAAGGCACGTCGGAAATCCAGCGGCTGGTGATTGCGCGTAACGAGACTGGCTTGCGCTGAGGTTAGAAGCTTTCCAAATCCACTTCTGGATGAGGTCCTCCCCCTTTGCAAAAGGGGGGGCGAGGGGGATTTGCTCTTGGCGCATAAAGTGCAAATGCAAGACGCCAGATAAAAAGCAAAAGCAAATCCCCCGTAGCCCCCTTTGTCAAAGGGGGCAAAGCCAAAGCCAAAGCCAAAGCAATCCCGATTGCTTCATATCTGTAGTGACGGCAGCCACGGACGAATGCATTCCAATCCGCTACAGTTCGTCGGCAGGGCGTGCACCGTGCCCTTGACCTCACATAACTGCCTTTATTCCTGGAGAACCCAATGCGTAGAACCCTGATCGCCTGTGCCCTTGCACTGGCTTTGACCGCGTGCGATCGCGCCGCTGCGCCAGAAGCCGGCGCTACTGCCACGCCTGCCGCTGTTGTCTCGCAAGCGGACATTGCTGCCGAAACCGAACGTCTGACGCAGTGGTTCGAAAAGAAATACGAAGAACAACTGAAGTTCAGTCCGTTGCAGCTGACCTTCCAGGGCCGCAAGGAGCTTTACGACCAGTTGGACGACATGTCCGAGAAGGCGCAGCTGGATCAGGTGGCCTGGCAGAAGGCCAGCGTCGAGGAACTGGAGAAGACTTTCGACTACGCCAAGCTCAGCGACGAAGGCAAGTTCTCCTACGACCTGTGGAAGCTGCAATACGAAAACGCGCGCGATGGCATTCCCTTCCTGGGCGAGGGCTATGCCTTCGAACAGATGAACGGCGCGCAGAGCTTCCTGCCCACGGTGCTGATCAGTTTCCACAAGGTGGAAGAAGAGTCCGATTACACGGCTTATATCTCACGCCTGAAAGCCGTCGAGCGGGCTTTCGACCAGTTGCTGGAACGGGCCAAAAAATCGGCCGCGGCCGGCGTGCGTCCGCCGAAGTTCGCCTACGAAGGCGTCATCGACCAGTCGCGCAAGGTGATCGCTGGCGCACCGTTTTCGGCGGGCAAGGATTCGGCCATCTGGGCCGATGCGCAGGCCAAGGCCGATGCGCTGGTGAAGAGCGGCAAGATCAGCGCCGAACGCGCCACAGCTCTGAAAGAGGAAGCGCGCAAGGCATTGCTTGAACAGTTCAAGCCCGCATACGACAAGGTGATCGCCTGGTCCGAGGAAGACCTGCCGAACGCAGCCGTCAATGCGTCGGGCGTCGGTACCACCCATGCCAACAACGGCAAGGCGTACTACGAGTACCAGCTGCGCCAGATGACCACCACCAACATGACTGCCGACGAGATCCACGCGTTGGGTCTGAAGGAAGTCGAGCGCATCAAGGGCGAGATGACCGCACTGAAGGACCAGGTCGGTTTCAAGGGCGATCTGGACGCCTTCTTCTCCTTCATCGATTCGGACCCGCAGTTCAAGTTCCCCAACACCGACGCGGGTCGTCAGGCCTATATCGACGAAGCCACGCGCGTCATCGCCAACATCAAGACCCAGCTGCCCAATTATTTCGGTCTGCTGCCCAAGGCCGATCTGGTGGTCAAGCGCGTGGAAGCGTTCCGCGAACAGCCCGGCGCGGCCCAGCATTACTTCCCGGGCACGCCGGACGGCTCGCGTCCGGGCGTGTACTACGCGCATCTGTCCGACATGAATGCGATGCCGAAGCCTGAACTGGAAGTCATCGCCTATCACGAAGGCCTGCCGGGCCATCACATGCAGATTTCCATCGCCCAGGAACTGACCGGCGTGCCCAAGTTCCGCACCCAGGCCAGCTTCACCGCCTACCAGGAAGGCTGGGGCCTGTACTCGGAATGGCTGGCCAAGGAAATGCCGAACACCTATCAGGATCCGTATTCGAAATTCGGTCAGCTGAGTTCGGAAATGTGGCGCGCGATCCGTCTGGTGGTCGATACCGGCCTGCATGCCAAAGGCTGGACCGAAGAGCAGGCAGTCGAGTATTTCGATGCGAACAGTGCGGTTCCGCTGGCCGCCATCCGCTCCGAAGTGCAGCGTTATCTGGTGATGCCGGGGCAGGCGACTGCCTACAAGATCGGCATGATCCGCATCCAGGAACTGCGCAAGAAGGCCGAAACCGAACTGGGCGACAAGTTCGACATCAAGGGGTTCCACGACACGGTGCTGGGCGGCGGCGCGCTGCCACTGACCTTGCTGGAACGCCGTGTGGACCAGTGGATCGCCAGCCAGAAGGCGAAAGCGCCCGCTGCAGGCTGATCACTGACGGCGCGTTCAATGCGCTTTGCAAAAAGAAACCCCGGCTTGTCCGGGGTTTCTTTTTTGCGGGTTTTTCCGTTCAACCATCAACCATGGCTGGGATCCGGGAGAACTGGTGCGGCCCCGGCGGTACGTGCTTCGCGGCCGTGGCTGTGATCCTGGGCCAGATACAGATAGAACGTCGGCAGCACGAACAGCGTGAATGCCGTGCCGATCACCATGCCACTGGCGATGACCACACCCATGGAGAAACGCGCGGCCGCGCCCGGCCCACTGGCGATCAGCAACGGCACCATGGCGAAGACCAGCGCGGCGGTGGTCATCAACACCGGTCGCAGGCGGATGGCTGTGGCATGTTCGATCGCCTCGCGCTTGCCCATGCCCTGTTCCAGCTGCAGCTTGTTGGCGAACTCCACGATCAGGATGCCGTGCTTGGAGATCACACCGACCAGTGTCACCAGGCCGACCTGCGTATAGATGTTGATGCTCATGCCGGGGAAGGCTTCGATTCCCGAGAAGCCCAGGATGCCGCTGGCCAGCGCCAGCACATTGAGCACCAGCAACGCACCGCAGATCGCCATCGGCACGGTGATCAGCATGATGAGCGCGTCGCGGAAACTCTCGAACTGCGCCGATAGCACCAGGAAGATGATGATCAATGCGAACGCCAGCGTGACCAGCATGGCCGAGCCTTCCTGCTTGAACTGCCGCGATTCGCCGGCGTAGTCCACGCTGTAGCCCTGCGGCAGCACTTCCTTGGCCGCCTGTTCCAGGATCGCCAGCGCTTCGCCCTTGCTCACGCCCGGTCGCGGCGCGAAAGTAATGCCGACTGCGTTGAGCTGCTGGAAACGCTTCAGCGTCTGCGGTTGCGCGCTTTCCTTCAGGGTGACGATGGTCGACAGCGGAATCAGTTCGCCGTCGCGAGTGCGGGTGTAGTAATTGGTCAGCTGCGATGCGTTCAAACGGTCGCTACGCTGGACCTGCGGAATCACCCGGTAAGAGCGGTTCTGCATGGCGAAGCGGTTGGCGTAGCCGCCGGACAGCATCGCGGCCATGTCCGCCGACAGTGTGCGCATGTCGATGCCCAGCGAGGCTGCCTTGTCGCGGTCGATCTGCACCTCCACACGCGGCTTGTCGATCTTCAGGTCCTTGTCCAGGAAGATGAAGCGCTTGCTTTCGTAGGCCTTGGCCAGCACCGCGTCGGCCAATTCCTGCAACTGCTGCAGCGATCCGATACCGCCGATGATGAACTCGCCGCCGCCATCGCCGCCTGCGGTCGGTAGGGCAGGTGGGATCAATGCGAACACATTCAGGCCGGTGACTTCCGAAATCTTCGGTTGCAGTTCCTGTTCCAGCACCTGCTTGGTCGAACGTTCGCGTTCGCTCCAGGGCTTGAGCACGAAACCGGCCATTGCGGTGTTGGCCGCACCGCCGCCGCCATTGAACAGGAAGTAGTTCTCCACCTCGGGTACGTTCTTGGAAATGGCGGTGATTTCTTCCGTGTAGCGTTCGACGTAATCCAGGGTGGCGGACGGATCGGCGCTGCCGATGGAGAAGATGAAACCCTGGTCCTCGGCCGGTGCCGGTTCCTTGGGCGAGGCCATGAACAGGAAAATGCATGACACGAAGACGATCACGCCGAAAATGGCGATCACGCCCTTGGTCTCCAGCGCGCTGTGCAGCTTGCCCTGATAGCCATGGCGCAGCCATTCGAAACGTGCGTCCAGCCAGGCTTCCAGCTTGCTTTTGCCGCCTTCGGAATGCGGCTTGAGGATTCGCGAGCACATCATCGGTGTCAGGGTCAGCGCGATCACGCCCGACAGCAGCACCGAGCCGGCCAGAGTGAAGGCGAATTCCGTGAACAGCACGCCAGTCAGTCCGCCTTGAAAACCGATGGGCAGGTAGACCGCGATCAGGGTCGTAGTCATCGCCACCACCGGCCAGGCCAGTTCGCGCGCGCCACGGATCGAGGCATCGTAGGGCGACATGCCTTCTTCGATATGGCGGTGCACGTTCTCCAGCACGATGATCGCATCGTCGACCACGATGCCGATGGCCAGCACCATCGCCAGCAGAGTCAGCAGGTTGATGGTAAAGCCCATGATCAGCATGAGGAACAACGCGCCGACCAGCGACAGCGGCACTGTCACCGCCGGAATCAGCACGCTGCGGAACGAACCCAGGAACAGGAAGATCACCACGATCACGATGATCACTGCCTCGATGATCGTGCTGATCACTTCGTCGATGGCGTCCTGGATCGCTTCGGTGCTGTCGTAGGGAATGGTGCCGACCATGCCTTCGGGCAACTGCGGGATGATCTCGCCGTCCCAGGCCTTGCGGACTTCCTTGATCACGTCCAGCGAATTGGCGTCGGGCGAAACGAAGATGCCCATGAACGTGGCCGCGTCGCCATTGATCCGTACCGAGCTGCCGTAGTTCTCCGAGCCCAGCACCACGTCGGCCACATCGCCCAGGCGCACGATGGCGCCGTCCTGTTCGCGGATCACCAATGCACGGAATTCCTCCGGCGTGCGCAGGTCGGTGCGTGCGGTGAGGTCCACCGACACCATCTCGCCCTTGGTGGTGCCCAATGCGGACAGCACGTTGTTGGCCTGTAGCGCGGCATAGACGTCGCTCGCGGTGACCTCAAGCGCGGTCATGCGGTCGGGCTTCAACCACACCCGCATCGCGAACGAACCGGAACCCAGGATGTCGGCGCGCTGCACGCCAGGAATCGTCGCCAGCTTCGGCTGCACCACGCGGGTCAGGTAGTCGGTGATCTGATTGCTGTCCAGCAGCTCGCTGGCGAAAGACACATACATGGCCGCGATCTGCTGACCCTGCTGCAGATCGATGACCGGGTCTTCGGATTCCTGCGGCAACTCGCCGCGCAACTTGTTGACCTTGGCCGAGATCTGCGTCAGCGCTTCGTTCGGATCCTGATCCAGGCGGATGTAGGCCTGGATGGTGCTGATGCCGGCTGAACTGGAAGAGGTCAGGTACTCGATGCCCTCGGCGCTGGCGATTTCGCGTTCCAGCGGCGTGGTGATGAAGCCCTGGATCAGGTCGGCGTCGGCACCGAAATACGTGGTGCTGATGTTGACCACCGCGTTCTGCAATTCGGGATATTCGCGCACGTTCAACGAACTGAAGGCGCGCAGGCCGAACAGCAGGATGAACAGGCTGACCACGATCGCCAGGACCGGCTTGTTGACGAAGATGTCGGTGAATTTCATCCGTTTTCTCCCCCGCGGCCTCTAACGGCGACGGGTTGGGGGTGGCAGCAGGAGGGGGGCGCGACGTGAGTCGGTCAGCGGTTTTCCGGTGTGGGCTCGGCGCTCGCAGCTGGCTGCACTTTGTTGTTGATGGTCACCACCGCGTCATTGCGTAGTTTCAGCAGGCCGCTGGTGACGACGCGCTCACCGGGTTTGAGGCCCTCGGTTACCGCGACCAGATCGCCGCGCGTGGTGGAGGTCTTCACGAAGCGCTGTTTCACCACCAGCTTGGGACCGGCCGGCTTGCCATCCGCGGTTTTTTCATCCTTGGCGGGTGGCACTTCGCTGATCACATACACCGAGTTACCGTAGGGATTGAAGCTGATCGCCGTCTGCGGAATCACGATCACCCGGCGCGGCTGTCCGGTATCGAAGCCCACGTGCGCGAACGAACCCGGGCGCAGGTTGAACTCGGCGTTGGGGAAGGTGGCTTGCACCTTGAAATTGCGCGTGCTGGTATCGACTTGCGGCTCGACTGCGGAGATCTTGCCCTCGAAGACCTGGCCCGGCAGGCCGTCAACCGTCGCGCGCACCAGCGTGCCTTCGATGACTTCGCCAATGCGTTGTTCCGGTAGCGAGAAATCCAGGTAGATCGGGTCCAGCGACTGCAGGCTGACGATGGCATCACCCGGACTGACGAACTGGCCCAGGTTGACCTTGCGCAAACCCAATACGCCATCGAATGGCGCACGGATGGTCTTCTGCGCGATCAATGCCCGCTGCGCATCGGCGTTGGCGCGGCTGCTGGCTGCGGCGGTCGCACGTTGCTCCACTTCATCCTGCGACACCAGCTTGTCCTTGCCCAGCTCGCGCCAGCGCTGGCTTTGCACTTCGGCCAGTTTCGCGGCGGCCTCCAGCGACTTGAGTACCGCCAGTTCGTTGGCCGAATTGAGCTGCACCAGCACCGCGCCTGCCTTGACCGGCTGCCCGGCGTCGAACAGCAACTGCCGCACTACGCCACCGGATTCGGTGGTGACATCGGTGCCATTGATGGCCACGAAGCTGCCTACTGCTTCCTGCGCGTCGGTCCACTGTTCCTCCTCGGCCGTGTAAGCGGTCACCGAAGCGGGCGGCTGCGGCATGTTGTCGAAGAAATCGTTCATGCCCTTGCCCATGAACGCCTTGAAGCCGAACACTCCGCCGAAGACCACCACGACGGCGAGCAGCATCCAGATCAGGCGCTTGTTGAAGGACGCGGACTGGGCGCGGTTTTTTTCTTTGTCAGCCATCGGTTTAACCTCGGGGAAGCGGATGCGCACGACCATATCGGTAGTGCCGCGAGTTCTGAATGGTGCACACGTGCCGGCTGCCGCACCGTTGCAGGTCGACGCGTGCGGGGCGGACCAAGGGTAGGTAGCGTGGCGGGGGAATGCGCTGGCGGTGGAAGATACCTAGCCCTCGGTGACAAGGAAAGTGCCGGATGTCCGGGTCAGCGGCCGCAACATAATTTCTGGAGGTCGCAAAAGGTGCGACACGAAGACAGGTTGCTGAAGTGATCCGCACTGCCAGAAAGAATTGTGTAAAGGCGTTCTGCAGCGACGAAACAGGAAGGCCGGATTCGACAGACGCGCCTGGTCACGGCAGTTGGTGCAGGCCATGCCTGTCGCCGAAACGACAAACTCCGTCAACCGAACGTAACAAAAGTTACGGTTGTCTCGGCATCAGATAAAAAAAGACCCCGGCATTGCCGGGGTCTTTGGGTCATCGAACCTTGTCGATCAGCGTGGCGCTGGCTGGTTCTTGTGCTCCAGATATTCCTTGGAGGGCTCATCCAGCTTGTCGCCCAGCATGCGTCGCACGATCACGAAGAACACCGGAATCAGCAAGAGGCCGATGAAGGTGGCGAACACCATGCCGCCGATCACGCTGGTGCCGATGGCGTGGCGCGCATTGGCGCCGGCACCGGTGGAGATGGCCATCGGCAGCACGCCCATGATGAAGGCGAACGAGGTCATCAGGATCGGGCGGAAGCGCAGGCGGCAGGCTTCGATCACCGCATCGCGCAGGGTCTTGCCCTCGCGACGCTGCTCCACCGCGAACTCGATGATCAGGATCGCGTTCTTGGCCGCCAGTCCGATCACCGTGGTCATGCCGATCTTGAAGTACAGATCGTTGGGCAGGCCGCGCAGCATTGAGAAGCTGAGCGCGCCCAGCAGTCCGACCGGCACGACCATCAGCACCGCCAGTGGAATCGACCAGCTTTCATACAGCGCGGCCAGGCACAGGAATACGACCACGATGGACAGCACCAGCAGCAGCGTTGCGGTATTGCCCGCCAGGATTTCCTGGTAGGACATGCCGGCCCAGTCGTAGCCGTAGCCCGCCGGTAGATCGTTGTTGACGATGTTTTCCATCGCGGTCATGGCTTCGCCCGAGCTGCGCCCCGGCGCTTGCGAGCCGACCACGTTGACCGCCGCATAGCCGTTGTAACGGGTCAACGACGGCGGGTTGGTAACCCACTCGCTGGTCACCACGTTGCTCAGCGGAATCATGCCGTTGTCCGTGGCCGATGTACCTGAGGTCGCCGCCAGGTTGCTGGGCGTGTAGAAGCGCGACAGCGATTCCGGTCCCATCCGGTAGGGCGCATCGGCCTGGATGCTGACCCGCTTGATGCGGCCTTCGTAGAAGAAGTCGTTGACGTACACCGGGGCCAGCATCAGCTGGATGGCGCTGTAGATGTCGTTGACCGACATGCCCATGGCCTGGGCCTGCACCCGGTCCACATGCAGCTGCAGCTGCGGCGCGTTTTCCAGTCCGTTGGGGCGCACGCCGGTCAGCACCGGGTTCTGCGCGGCCGCGCCCAGCAACTGGTTGCGGGCCTCGTTGAGCGCGTCATGGCCAGCACCGGCACGGTCCTGCAGCCACATGTCGAAACCGCCGAACTGTCCCAGGCCCTGCACCGTCGGCAGGTTGACCACGAAGATCTGCGCTTCCTTGATGCCGAAGAAAGCGCCATTGGCGTTCTGGATGAATTCGGTCACCACCACGTCGCGCTCTTCCCAGGGTTTCAGTCTGATGAAGCCCATGCCCACGTTCTCGCCCGCGCCGACGAAACTGAAACCGGCGATCTGCAGCAGGCCTTCGAAACCCGGCATCTTCTCGAGCTGGCCGCGCATCTGCTCGAACACCTGATTGGTACGTTCCAGGCTGGCGCCGGGCGGCAACTGGACGATGGCCAAGGCGTAGCCCTGGTCTTCCTCCGGCAGGAAGCTGCCCGGAATGCGGGTGAACAGGAAGCCGGTCAGGATGGCCAGCACCGCGAACAGGATCATCCAGCGCGGCGCATGTTTCACCGCGCCGGTGATATGACCCACATAGGTGCCCTGGACCTTGTCGTAGTACTTGTTGAACCAGCGGAAGAAGCGGTTCGGCTCCTTGTCGTGGTGTTCCGACTTGAGCATGGTCACGCACAGGGCCGGCGTGAAGCCCAGTGCCAGGAAGGCAGAGAACGCCATGGCGATGGCGATGGTCAGCGCAAACTGCTTATAGATTTCACCGGAGGCGCCGCCCTGCATCGCGCTGGGAATGAATACCGCGGCCAGCACCACGGTGATCGCGATCACCGCGCCGGTGATCTGGTCCATGGCCTTGCGTGTGGCCTCGCGGGGAGGAAGTTTCTCCTCGGACATGATGCGTTCGACGTTTTCGATCACCACGATGGCGTCGTCGACCACGATGCCGATCGCCAGCACCATGGCGAACAGGGTCAGCTGGTTGATGGTGAAGCCGATCAGGCTCATGCCCAGGAACGTGCCGAGCAAGGCGACGGGAATGACCAGAGTGGGAATGAGAGTGGCGCGGAAGTTCTGCAGGAACACCAGCATCACCAGGAACACCAGCGCGATGGCCTCGATCAGCGTCTTGATCACTTCTTCGATGGAGATCTTGACGAAGGTGGTGCTGTCGTAAGGCGAGAACCATTCCACGCCTTGCGGAAAACTCGGCTGCAGCTCGTCCATCTTGCTGCGCACGGCGTTGGCCACGTTCAGCGCATTGGCGCCGGGCAACAGCTGGATCGCGAACGCGCCGGTCGGCGCGCCGTTGTACTGGGTATCCACGCCATAGCTCTGGGCGCCAAACTCGACCCGCGCCACGTCCTTCAGGCGCACGATCGAGCCGTTGCTGTCCGAGCGCAGGATGATGTCCTCGAACTGCTCAGGCGAACTGAAACGCCCTTCAGCCGAAACCGTGGCGGTGAAGGCCTGTCCTTCCGGGGCGGGCGAAGCGCCTATCGAACCGGCGGCGAACTGCACGTTCTGGCTGCGAACCGCGGTCAGCACCTCGCTGGCCGACATGCCGTAACCCTGCAGCTTGTCCGGATTGAGCCAGATCTTCATCGCGTATTCGGCGCCGAACTGCTGGGTGCTGCCGACGCCGGGAATGCGCGAAATCTGCTCCAGCACGCGCGAGCCGATGATGTCGTTCAAACGATTGCGGTCGATGCTCTTGTTGGTCGAGCGCAGGCCCACCACCATCAGGAAGCCGGCGTTGGCCTTGGCCACCACGACACCTTGCTGGGTGACCTCGGTGGGCAGGCGCGGCGTCGCCAGGGAGACCTTGTTCTGCACCTGGACCTGGGCGATGTCGGCGTCGGTGCCGGTTTCGAAGGTCAGGGTGACGCTGACGCTGCCGCTGGAGCTGGACGAAGAGGTGAAGTAGAGCAGGTGGTCGATGCCGGTGAGCTGCTGCTCGATCACCTGGGTGACCGATTTCTCGGCGGTATCGGCACTGGCACCCGGATAGGTGGCGCTGACCGTCACCTGCGGCGGCGCGATGGAAGGATATGACTCGACGCCGAGGCCCAGGATGGAGATCACCCCGGACAACGAGATCAGGATTGCCACCACCCAGGCGAAAATGGGGTGGTCAATGAAAAACTTGGACATGGTCTGGCGCCTCTATCAGTTCTTTTGCGCGTCGGGCTGTTCGGCCTGCGGCACAGCGGCGGGCGCCGCCTGGGACGGCTTGGCAGCCGCATCGGACTGGTCTGTGGCCGGTTGCGCCGCGGGCTTGGCCGGCGCTGCGCCGGGAGCGCCTGCGGGCGCAGTGGCGTCCGGTTTCCACGGCGTCGCCTTGGCCGGTGCACCTTCCTTCACTTTCTGCAGGCCGGCCGCGATGACCGCATCGCCAGCGGTCAGTCCAGCGGTAATCAGCCAGTTGCCATCCTTGGTGCCGGACGTGGTCACGTTCTTGCGCGCCACGTTGCCGTCCTTGCCCACCACCATCACGTAGGCGCCCTGGGTGTCGCGCTGCACCGCCGCTTGCGGGATGACGTAGACGTTGTTCTGTTCGCCCAGCGTCGCCTTCAAGGTCACGAAGCTGCCCGGCAACAGGTACTTGTCGGGGTTGGGCAGCAGGGCGCGCAGCGATACGGCCCCGGTCTGCGGGTCCACGACCACGCCGGAGAAATCCAGGGTGCCGGTTTCGCCATACACGCTGCCGTCGCCCAGGGTCACCTGCACCTGCGCTTCGCCGTTGCCCTGCAGTGCGACGCCGCCGGCACCTTGCGCCTTGCGCAGCGATTCAAGTTCGGAAACGCTCATGGAAAAATTGACGTACAGCGGATCGATCTGGTCGACCGTGGTCAACAGGGTCACATCGCTCTGGCCGACCAGCGCGCCTTCGGTGACCTGCTGCTTGCCGGCGCGCCCGGAGATCGGCGCACGCACGCTGGCGTAATCCAGGTTGATGCGGGAATTGGTCACCCCGGCCTGGGCCTGCTGTACCGCCGCGGCGGCGCTGCGCTCGGTAGCTTCGGCGTTATCCAGGTCCGAACGCGACACGTACTTCTGGGCGATCAGCTGGCGGGCGCGTTGCGCGGCCACATGCGCGTTGGCATAGCTGGCCTGTGCTGACGCGAGCTGCGCCTGGCTGGAACTCAGTGAGGCCTGCAACGGCGCGGGATCGATCAGGAACAGCACCTGTCCTTCCTTCACATCGCTGCCTTCCTGATACACACGCTTGGTCAGTACGCCGGGAACGCGGGCGCGCACGTCCGAACTGCGGAACGGCGCCAGGCGGCCGACCAGGTCGCGCTGCAGCGGCACGGTCTGCGGGGTGGCGGTCACCACGCCCACTTCAGGCGGCGGCGGTGCCTGCTGTTCTTCTTTCTTGCAGGCGGCCAGTGCCAGCAGCAGCGCGGCGCTGAGCGCGATCGGGCGAAGGATGGGGCTCATGGGATGTAACTCCGGGTCAAGACTGGGATGCGGGAAGAGAATGGGAAACAGGCGAGGGACTGGGCGGTCGCTGCGCGGCTGGCGCGAATGCTTTGATGAAGGAATCAATCGCGAAGCGGACCCATTGCAGGCGCTTGGCGTCCGTGTCGCGATGGGGAACGGCAAAACGTTGGCGCTCGAAATCCAGGCCGACGATCATGCCCAGCAACAGCTCGGCCGCACAGTGCGCATCGTCATGTTCCAGCTGCCCGCGCTGCTTGGCCGCCTCCAGCCAGTCGGCGAGGCGGTGCTGCAACGTGTCGGCGCCATCCCGGTACAGCGCGCGCGCTTCTTCGGGGTACTGGGCGGCCTCGGCGCTGTAAAGCTGGCATGAGGCGACGACGTGCGGGTCGGACAGGCGCCGCAGGTGTTCCATGGCGAAGGCCATCAATGCGGAATGCGGGTCGCTGTTGGATTCGTCCAATTGGGCGGTGGCCAGATCCAGATGCTCGTCCATGACGCTGCGCATGAGCTCCTGCTTGCTGCCGAAGTGCGAATACAGGGTCTGTTTCGAGCAGCCGGCACGCGCGGCGACCGCATCCATGCTGATCCGGAACCCCTGTTCGGCCATCAGCGCGCGCACGGCGTCGTGCACGCGCTGGCGTCGCTGGAAGGCGGGACTGGGGTCGGTGGAGGGCTGCATCGGGGCTGGACTATACCGTCCAGTACACAATTTAACCAGTGCCGTTTGTCTGCCGGAGGGTCGCTCACGCCAACGCTAGCCATACCCGCCGGTTGCCCACCAGCCATTCCTGGATGCGTACCCAAGGCGCAGCCGCTGGAACACCCTGCGTTCCTCCCGGCAAAGCCTGCGCATCCGAATTTGTGGCCGCGCAACAAGGCTGACATGAAGCGCAAGGCTACAATTACGCACATCCTGCAAACACAGAGCCACGGCCTGCATGAACGCTGTTCGCAAACCGAAAAAAGCTTCCAAGACGTCCTCCACCAAAGCCACACCGAGCAGTTCCAAGCCTCCGGCTGCTTCACTCCGCAGGTCTTCGGTCAACAAGACCGCACCGTCCCAGTCCGGCCCCAGCTTCTCCCTGGAACCCGTCTTCGCCGCCATCGGCAAGCGCCTGCCGGCAGCTCGCCAGGCCGAAGCCAAGGCGTTCGCCGCTGCCTTCTACAAGCGTATGGAGGACGATGAATATCCGCATCATTCTCCTGACGCATGGGCCGCGCTGGCCTGCGACATGCTGGATTTCGCGCGCGTGCGCAAGCCCGGCACGCCCAATGTCCGCGTGTTCAACGCCACCCAGAAGGGCAATGGCTGGGAATCGCCGCATACCGTGCTGCAGATCGTCAACGACGACATGCCGTTCCTGGTCGATTCGGTCAGCATGGCGCTGGCTGAGGCCGGCATCGGCGTGCATGTGCTCGGCCACCCGCTGCTGCGTTTCAAGCGCGACAAAGCCGGCAGGATCCAGGCAGTGGGCGAGGGCGAACCGGAATCGCTGATGCTGCTGGAGATCGACCGCCAGCCCACTGCGCAGATGGCGGTGATCGAGGCCCGCATCCGCAAGGTGCTGGGCGAAGTGCGGGCCATCGTCCAGGACTGGCCCAGGATGCGGGAAAAAATGGCGTCCATCGCCGAAGATTTCGGCACCCGGCGCATGCCGGTGGACGATGCTGGCCGTAGCGAAGCGCAGGAGTTCCTGCGCTGGGCATCCGAGGACCATTTCACGTTCTTCGGCTACCGCGAATACCGCATCGAGAAAAAAGGCGGCGAAGCGATTCTGGAAGCCACCGACGGCGGCATGGGCTTGCTGCGTGGCAAGGAACATTCCACCACCCGCAACGTCAAGTCGCTGGCAGCGCACTACATGCCGCAGTCCGGTTCGGTGGATGCGCTGATCCTGACCAAGACCAACGCGCGCTCCAGCGTGCACCGCCCCGGCAACATGGACTACATCGGCGTGCTGGAGTTCGATGCGAAAGGCAACCCGGTTGCCGAACAGCGTTTCATCGGCCTCTACACCTCCAGTGCCTACAACCGCCGGCCGTGGGAAATCCCGCTGGTGCGCCAGCGCCACGAGCACGTGATGCGCCAGTCCGGCCTCTCGCCCGACAGCCACAGCGGCAAGGCGCTGCGCCATATCCTGGAGACGTTGCCGCGCGAAGAGCTGTTCCAGTCCAACGAGGATGAACTCAGCCGTACCAGCCTGGGCATCCTGGGTCTGCAGGAGCGCGTACGCAGCAAACTGTTCCTGCGCCGCGACCGCTACGGCCGTTTCTTCTCGGCGCTGGTCTACATCCCGCGCGAACGCTTCAACACCGATGTGCGCCTGCGCATCGAGGCGTTGCTGAAAGAAGCGCTGCATGGCGAATTCGTCGACACCAGCGTGCAACTCGGCGAATCGCCGCTGGCCCAGCTGCATCTGGTGGTGCGTCCGCGCGCCGGTGAGCAGGTCGATGTGGATACGGCCGAACTCGAATCGCGCCTGGCCCATCTGTTGCGCAACTGGCAGGACGATCTGCGCGAAACCCTGATCGCCCGCCACGGCGAGTCCGAAGGCCTGAAATTGTCGGGCAGCTATGCGCGCGCATTGCCGGCCGGCTATATCGAAACCGTTTCGCCGGAAATCGCAGCCAGCGATGTCGAACACCTCGCTGCGCTCAAGAACCCCGATGATCTGCGTCTGAGTCTGCACCTGTCGCGTCGCCAGCGCGAAGGCGAAGGCAGATTGCGTCTGAACCTGTACCGGCAGGAAAAAGACCTGCCGTTGTCAGATGCGCTGCCGCTGATGGAGAACATGGGTCTGCGCGTGATCTCCGAGCACCCCTTCCGTCTGGAAGTGGATGGCAAGCCGGTCTACATCCAGGAATTCGAAGTCGAATCGACCTTCGGCGAAATCGATGTCGATGCCCGCAACGAAGCCTTCGAGGAAGCTTTCGCACGCATCTGGCGTGGCGACGCCGAGAACGACGGCTTCAACCGCCTGGTGCTGGGCGCGGGACTGGAGTGGCGGCAGGTCGCGCTGCTGCGCGGTTATTGCAAATACCTGATGCAGACCGGTGTGCCTTTTTCGCAGAGCTATGTCGAGGAAACGCTGAATCGTTACCCGCTGCTCGCGCGTCTGCTGGTGGAATTGTTCGAGGCGCGTTTCGACCCGCGCACCGGCAAGGAGAGCAAGGCCGAAATAAAGCAGGGACAGGAGCGTTTTTCGCAACAATTGCATGCGCTGGCTGCTGAAGACGAGGTCACGCTAAAATCGCTGGCGTACGTGATCGACGCACGCGGCGATGCGCGCGTCCGTCAGGTCGAGGCTACGCACAAGAGCCTGCTCAAGCTGATGGACCGCGTCTCCAGTCTGGACGAGGATCGCATCCTGCGCAGCTTCATGGGCGTGATCGAAGCCACGCTGCGTACCAGCTATTACCAGAAGACGGCCGACGGCCTGCCTGCGCACACCATCAGTTTCAAGCTGGATTCGGCGCGCGTGCCCGATCTGCCCAAACCGCGTCCGTATCGCGAAATCTTCGTCTACGGTCCGCGTGTGGAAGGCGTGCACCTGCGCTTCGGCCCGGTGGCGCGCGGCGGACTGCGTTGGTCGGATCGGCGCGAGGATTTCCGCACCGAAGTGCTGGGCCTGGTGAAGGCGCAGATGGTGAAGAACACGGTGATCGTGCCCGTCGGCGCGAAGGGCGGTTTCTTCGTCAAGCAATCACCGGTGGGCGGAGACCGCGACGCAGTGCTGGCCGAGGGCATTGCCTGCTACAAGATGTTCATCCAGGGCCTGCTGGATATCACCGACAACATCGTGGGCAACAAGATCGTGCCGCCGAATGACGTGGTGCGCCACGACCAGGACGATCCCTACCTGGTAGTCGCCGCGGACAAGGGCACGGCGACGTTCTCCGATATCGCCAACGGGTTGGCCATTGACCATGGTTTCTGGATGGGCGATGCGTTCGCGTCCGGCGGCTCGGTCGGCTACGACCACAAGGGCATGGGCATCACCGCCAAGGGTGCGTGGGAATCGGTGAAGCGCCATTTCCGCGCGATGGGCCGCGATTCGCAGACGCAGGACTTCACCTGCGTGGGCATCGGCGACATGTCCGGCGACGTGTTCGGCAACGGCATGCTGTTGTCCGAACATATCCGTCTGGTGGCTGCGTTCGACCACCGCCATATTTTCCTGGATCCGAATCCGGATGCGGCGCGCTCGTTCAAGGAACGCCAGCGCATGTTCCAGGTGCCACGCTCCAGCTGGGCCGATTACGATGCGCGCCTGATCTCCAAAGGCGGCGGCATCTATCCGCGTTCGCTGAAAGCCATCGACATCAGCCCCGAAGTTCGCGCGGCGTTGGACCTTCCCGCCGACGTCAAGACGATGTCGCCCAATGAACTGATGAGCGCGATCCTGAAATCGCCCGTAGACCTGCTGTGGAACGGCGGCATCGGCGTCTACGTCAAGGCCAGCAGCGAACAGCATGCCGATGCCGGCGATCGTGCCAACAACGCATTGCGCGTCAACGGCAACGAACTGCGCTGCAAGGTGGTGGGCGAGGGCGGCAACCTGGGCCTGACCCAGCTGGGCCGCATCGAAGCCGCGCAACATGGGGTGTTGCTCAACACCGACTTCATCGACAACTCGGCCGGCGTGGATACCTCCGATCACGAGGTCAACATCAAGATCCTGCTCAACGGCGTGGTCCAGTCGAAGAAGCTCACGTTCGAGGCGCGCAACAAGTTGCTGGCCTCGATGACCGGTGAAGTCGCCGACCTGGTGCTGTTCGACAACTACCGCCAGAACCAGGCCATCAGCCTGATGGAGCGGATGAGCGTGGCGCGCCTGGGCTCCAAGCAGCACTTCATCCAGACCCTGGAAGCGCAGGGCCTGCTGGACCGGCAGATCGAGTTTCTACCGTCCGATGCGGAACTGACCGAGCGCAAGGCACGCGGTCAGGGCATGACCCGGCCGGAGCTGTCGGTGCTGCTGTCCTACGCCAAGCTGGTCGCGTTCCAGCAGTTGCTGGATTCGGATATTCCCGAAGACGCGTATCTGTCGAAGGAGTTGCAGCGCTACTTCCCGCAGCCGCTGCAGAAGAAGTACGCGGCCGAGATGGAGAAGCATCGCCTCAAGCGCGAGATCATCGCCACCGCGGTCACCAACTCCACTATCAACCGCATGGGCGCCACTTTCCTGCTGCGCATGCAGGAAGACACCGGCCGCAGTCCGGCCGAAGTGGCCAAGGCGTTCACCATCACCCGCGAAACACTGGATGCGCGTGCGCTGTGGAACCAGATCGACGCGCTGGATGGCAAGGTCAGCGAGTCGGTGCAGATCGACGCCCTGCAGGTGATCTGGTCTCTGCAGCGCTCGTTCACGCGCTGGTTGCTGAGCAGGCCGGGCGCCATTCCCGATATCGCCACGGCCGTGGCGCGCTATCACGATGGCTACAACGAGATCCGTGCGGCCGATGGCGTGCTGCCGGCGTCGTTGCGTCCTGCGTACGAGGCAAGCCTGAAGGACTGGAAGGAGAAAGGCCTGCCGTCCGCGCTGGCCGGCCAGTTGGCGGCGCTGCCCTATTTGGAACCTTCCAGCGACATCATCGAACTGGCGCGTGCGCGCAAGCTGAAACCCGTCGAAGTGTCCAAGGTCCATTTCCGCCTGGGAGAAGCGCTGCACCTGCCGTGGTTGTTCGACCAGGTCGAAGGTCTGCAGGTGGACGGACGCTGGCACGCGGTCGCACGTGGTGTGCTGCGAGACGAACTGGTCGCCCAGCAACGCCTGCTCACTGACCAGGTGCTGTCCATGCCAGGCGGCAATGCCGAGGCCAAGGTGCGGCACTGGATGGAACGCGACGATCCGGTGCTGCGCTTCACCCTGTCCATGCTCAACGAACTGTCGGCGCAAAAGACCCTGGACTACCCGACCGTCTCGGTCGCGGTCCAGCGCCTGTCGCAGCTTTCGGCCAAGCACTGACAGCCCTGTAGGAGCGGGCCTTGCCCGCGATGCTTTACCGAAATTCCTGCCGGAAAGCATCGCGGGCAAGGCCCGCTCCTACAGTCTTGGTCTGAAAGGTTATGCTGCCGCCATGAGCACGCCCCGAATCGCCTTCCTCGCCAGCCCCACCGATGACGCCCAGTCCGCGCTGGCGCAACTCGTCGCGCGGCATGGCGCATGCGAACCCGAGGAAGCCGACGTGCTCTGCGCGCTGGGCGGCGATGGCTTCATGCTGCAGACGCTGCATCGCCATGGCGGGCTCGGCAAGCCGGTCCTGGGCATGAAGCTCGGCACGGTGGGTTTCCTGATGAACCATTACCGCGCCGACGGACTGCTGGAGCGGATCGCCGCAGCCGAACCTGCCAAGCTGCACCCGCTGCAGATGCTGGCCCAGACCGAGTCCGGCGCGACCATCGAATCGCTGGCCTACAACGAGGTCTCGCTGCTGCGCCAGACGCGGCAAGCTGCGCATCTGTGTATCGATCTCAACGGCCAGACCCGGGTCGACGAACTCGTCTGCGATGGGGTGCTCGTCGCCAGTCCGGCCGGAAGCACCGCCTACAACTTCTCGGCCCACGGTCCGATCCTGCCGTTGGGCTCGCATACCATCGCCCTGACGCCCATCGCACCCTACCGCCCGCGGCGCTGGCGCGGCGCCATTCTCAAAGCCGATACTGAAGTGCGTTTCCGCGTGCTCGACCGCTACAAGCGGCCGGTCAGCGCGACGGCCGATTCGCACGAAGTCCGTGATGTGGTGGAAGTGACCATCCGCGAGTCGCGCGAACATACCGTGACCCTGCTGTTCGACCCCGAACACAACCTGGAAGAACGCATTCTCAGCGAACAATTCGTGGTCTGATCGCGAATACCGCAAGGTGCTGCTTGTGCTGCAAAGCAGATTGGTGGTAGTTAGCTGAAACGTGCCATCTGGAATTTCAGGTGGCATTGCTGGACGACATCATCGGGGAGGGGTCCCTTATGCATTTGCGATACGCGGCCATGGCCTGCGTGCTTTTTTGCGCGCCCGCAGCAATGGCCTGTTCGTTGAAGAGTGGTGTGCAGCCGTTCGTGCCGCAGGGCCAGCTGTCCAGTGAAGTGGACGCGGGATTGAAGGCGCCGGTGGTGCAGGTGCTCGGCATCACCCGTGGCATCGGCACGCGGCATGCGTCCTGCGACGACACCGGTCTGCTGACCTTGAAACTGGAATGGCCGCGTGGGACGGATTACAAACTGCGCGAGATCGGTTTCGAGTTCCGTGTGATCTCGGGCGAAGACTCCTACAACATCTTTCCGGCCGGCCCCGTCAGCGGCAAGGCGGAAGGTCGCGACAGCGAATTCCTGTTCATGTGGCGGGATGGCCCGCCAGCGCAACAACAGCCGGTGCGACTGGAAGTGGAAGTGCGGGCGGTGACCCAGGACAATCGCCGCGGTCCCGCGACGCGGACTGTCATTTACTCGCCACCGGGCACATAGCGTTCGCCATCCGGCAATGATCACGTCTGGCTGTCGGTGGCCACGATGGCCGATACTGTCGCCATGCCCGACAACACGCCCCGTTTATTGACCGTCGCCGTCACCTCGCGCGCGCTCTTCGACCTGGAAGAAAGCCACAGCCTGTACGAAAGCGAGGGCGTCGAGGCCTACAGCAGTTTCCAGCGCACACATGAGGACGATGTGCTGGCGCCAGGAATGGCGTTTTCGGTGGTGCGCAAGCTGCTTGCGCTGAATGACGGGGCACCCGCAGACGCGCCTAGGGTGGAAGTGATCCTGCTGTCGCGCAACTCCGCCGATACCGGTCTGCGCATCTTCAACTCCATCCAGCACCACAAGCTCGGCATAACGCGGGCCACGTTCACCTCGGGCGAACCGACCTGGCCGTACGCCAAACCATTTGGCGCGGACCTGTTTCTTTCCGCCAATCCCGAATCGGTGCGCCGGTCGCTGGAGCACGGCATTGCGTCGGCCACGATATTGCCGGCCAAGGCGATGCAGCAACGCTCGGACCAGCTGCGCATCGCCTTCGACGGCGACGCAGTGATCTTCGGTGACGAGAGCGAACGCGTATCGCGCGAGCAGGGCGTCGAGGCGTTCGGCCGGCATGAGCGCGACCGGGCCAAGGAGCCGCTATCGGGTGGCCCCTTCCGCAGTTTTCTTTCAGCCCTGCACGATCTCCAGGCCGCCTTTCCTGCAGGAAAGGACGCGCCCATTCGCACCGCGCTGGTGACTGCGCGTTCGGCGCCGGCCCATGAGCGGGTCATCCGCACCCTGCGCGAATGGGGCGTGCGTCTGGACGAAGCGCTGTTCCTGGGCGGTCGCCACAAAGGTCCGTTTCTGGAAGCCTTCGGCGCCGACATCTTCTTCGACGACTCCCAGCACAACATCGACAGCGCAAGAATGCATGTAGCCACGGGCCATGTGCCCCATGGCGTGGCCAATCCGTAATGCATGCCCTTGTAGGAGCTGCGTAAGCTGCGACCGGACTGCTGGGAATAAACTTCATCACTACTGCAATCTCGGTTAGGTCGCAGCTTACGCAGCTCCTACATCAGCCCGGTTACATCGGTAGACGGATATCTGCGAGCTTCCATGTCAGGCCTTTTCGCTTGAACACGAAGACCACCGGTTGCCCGGCTTCGTTCTGGATAGTGGCGGTGAATCGCGACGGCGATTCGTAGTGGTGCGTCGCAGTCTTCAATGGATCGGCCGGGACCGGTTTTCCATAGGTATCGCCATCGACGGTTTCGCCGATGGACTGCTTCCACATGCTTCTGCCTTGCAGCAGCGCGCCGATACCGAGCGGCGTAACCATGGTGTCGACGCCCGCGCCCAGCATGTTGTTGGCCATCGACATCGCAATGGCCCCGAACAGGTTTGACTGGATGCCGGTACCGGCGCGGCGGGCCAATGCATCCTCTGCCTGGGCCTTGAGACTGACCCGCAGGGCAGGGAAGTCGACGTGTCTCTCGAGCTTGCCGGTGTCCTGCTCGGCCAGCGCGGTGCGGATACCGTGGATGGCCAGATAAGGACCTGCGACGACATAGCCGCCCAAGGCCAGCAGCAGTACAACGGCAAGTGCGATCCACTTCTTCATATGCGTCTCGTCGGTTGGGAACAACAGGGCTCAGAATTCCAGATCGAGCGCAGCGCAAAGATAGTCCACGAACGGACCCAGTGCGGCCAGGTCGCGGGCCAGTGTCTGCCGCAGTCGGGGCCCGGTCATGGCGTCGTTGTCCAGCGAACGCCAGAAAACGAAATTTCTGTGCTTGAGATCGTCGATGAATTCGAAATCGGCCGGAAATCCACGCGGCGGCCGGGAAAGCATTTCGCCTTCCTCAAAGTCGAACTGCTTGCGGAACTTCGGTGCGTGCGCGGCGGCCTTCCAGCTGCCCGGGTTGTCGACGATGAACTGGCGGATGCGGCGTTGTGTATCCGGTTCGGGATGCCACAGGCCCGCCCCGACGAAGCATTCGCCCGGCTGCAGATGCAGATAGAACGAGGGCGCGGGTACCTGCTTGCGTCGTTCATGGTAGAGACGCGCGCCCTGCCAGGGTTTGTAGGGCGACTTGTCGTTGGAAAAGCGCGCGTCGCGGTAGATGCGGAACAGCGAGCCGCCTACCGTTTTCGGATCGGAGCGGAAATGCGGGCTGACTGAGGCCAGGTCCGGCTGCAGGTCGGTCAGCAGTCGCAGGAAAGGCTGGCGCACATGGTCTTCATACTTCTGCTTGTTTGCAGCGAACCAGGTCTTGTCGTTGTGCTTGGCCAGCGCGCGCAGGAATTTGAAGCTGGCATCGGAGAAATAGGTGGTCATGGCAGTCGCACGGTGATGAAGGAGTGCTGCGTAGGAGCGACGTCAGTCGCGAAATCCATATACGGCTGGATATTCGATTCGCGACTTACGTCGCTCCTACGTGAGTTCATTTTTCAGGTCCTGGCCCCAGACCTGCAGGTGGTCCAGCAAAGCCTGTTTTGCGCCGTCATCGGCATGCTGCTGGCGCAGTGCAACGATCTCTGCTTCGTAGCGTTCGAAATTCAGTTCGGATAGGCCGCTGTCGACCATCAGCCGCTGTCTACGATAACCATCCCATCGCAGCTGTTCGGTCTGTGTCAAGGTGCCGGGCCAGTTGCGTGCCCGATACCGGAACAGCAGTTCGTCCAGCCGCGCGTCCTTGAATCCGAACTCGCGCTTGTCCAGATGTTCCGGCGGAGTGGCCCGGACTTCGGCGAGACGGCGCTTGTCGCCATCGGCGATGAAACCATCGTACAGCGACGCATCCACATCGCTCTTGTCGTGGGCGCGTTCGTTGCCGAACACCTGGCGCATCTTCTCGGCCAACTGTGTGGCGAACGGACGCAGCCGCTCGGCCGTCGCTTCCACCACATTCCTGTCGATCTGCAGGCGCAGGAAATCCTCCTCGCGCAGATGCGACCAGGCCACCAGGGCAGGCGAACGGTTGAGGTGGACTTCCTTCAGTGGCACCCGTTGCTCTCCGGGCGGCAGGTCCGCAGCCGGCGTATACAGCCGATCGGCGATGTCGCCGGCTTCCAGATCCAGCAGCGCTTCGGGATCGCCGTCCAGGTCGAACACGATGATGCGGTTGTCGAAACGCGGGTGACGCGCCAACGGCAGCACGGGTGCCGCGCACAGACGACTGGCCGGGTAGCGCTGGGATACATGCAAGGCGGGAGTCAACGCCACCGTGTCCAGCAGACTCGCGGCGAAGCGCTTGTCGCGAAGTTTCAGCGCGTATTCCCAAAGCCGGGGCTGCGCATCGCGGAACTTGCGCGCCATGCCCACCGTTGCATGCACGTCGGACAGCGCCTCATGCGCATCGCCCTGGCGCACATCATTGGCGAGCGCCAGATGTTCCAACTTGAACGAGGTGGCGACATCTTCGCGCTGCGGCCAGACGATGCCTTCCGGGCGCAACGCATGCGTCAGCCGCATGACATCCAACAGATCCCAGCGGGAGTTGCCGCCGCGCCATTCGCGTTCGTAGGGATCGTGGAAGTTGCGGAACAGGCCGTGGCGCACGAACTCATCGTCGAAGCGCAGCGAGTTCCAGCCCAACGTGCAGGTTTCCGGGCGCAACATTTCCTCTGCGATGCGTGCGAAGGCCTCGGCTTCGTTCACACCTTCGCGCCAGGCGTGTTGCGGAGTGATGCCGGTGATCAGCGTAGCGACGGGCGAGGGCAGCAGGTCGTTGGCTGGTTGCACGAAGAAGCTGATCGGCTCGTCGATGGGCTTCAGGTCGGCATCGGTGCGCACGGCCGCGAACTGGGCGATGCGGGTACGCCGCGGGTCGCTGCCGAAGGTTTCCAGATCGTAGAACAGGAAACTCGCGGCCATCAGGCTGCGTCCACCAGCACATCCAGGCGCGAGCGCACTTGCGCGTCGACGGCTTCCCAATCCACGCCGGCCAGCGATTTTAGTCCGCGCGTGGCCTCGACCAGGATCTCGCGCTGGATGTCGCTGCGCACTAGGGCGGTGGCGTAGGGGATCAGCATGAAGGTCACCATGGTGTAGTGCGGCACAAAACAACCCGGATGACGTTGCTGCAGCTGCTGTTCCAGTTCGCGCTGCAGCAGGAAGTCGGGATCGTCGACGCGGTCGCGCATCTCCAGGTAGTTTTCGAGTGCCATCTGCTGGATCGCCGAGGCATTGGGCTTGCGCTCCGCCTCGAACGCCGTAAACGCATCGGCCAGGTTCTCGTTCGCTTCCAGATGTCGCGCCAGCACCACGCAGTCTTCGAAAGCGCAGTTCATGCCTTGGCCGTGGAAGGGGACCATGGCGTGCGCCGCATCGCCCAGCAAGACCGCGCGGCCGTCGATCGACCAGTGGTCCAGGGTCAGGGTCGCCAGCAGGCCGGGCGGGTTGCTTTCCCAATCCTGCTCCAGTTCCGGAATCAGCGGAATGGCGTCGGCGAAATCGCGCTCGAACAGGGCCATGGCCTGTGCGCCGGTCTTGACCGTAGCAAAGCTGGGGTCGCCTTCGTTCGGCAGGAACACCGTGACCGTGAAGGTCTTCTCATCGTTGGGCAGCGCGATGCACATGTAGTGGCCGCGCGGCCAGATGTGCAGCGCGTTGGGTTCAATTTTGAAGCCGCCATCTGGTGCGGGTGGAATTTCCAGTTCCTTGTATGAATGGTCGAGGAACTCGGTGTGTTCGCCCAGGTCGGACCGTTTCGACATCGCTGCGCGCAATGAGGAACCCGCACCGTCGGCGCCTACCAGTGCCTCGAACGGCACTGCGATGGACGACCCATTGCGATCATCTATAAAGCTGGCTTGTCGGGCGTCGAAATCGACCGTATCCAGACGTTGGTGGAAATGCAGGTGTGCGCCCGCCTGCTCTGCCAAGTCCAGTAGCACGATATTCAGATCGCCACGATGGATGGACCAGATGACTTCAGAGTCATCCCGCCCATAACGTTGCAATTGCTGCTGCCCATCGCGGGAATGAACCATGCGCCCGCGCATCATCACGGCCTGCTGCATGACTTCGTCGTCGGCATCGGCCTGGCGCAGCGCGTGGCGGCCGCGCTCCGCCAGTGCCAAGTTGATCGAACGTCCGCCTGCGTAGCCCTGGATGCGCGGATCGCCGCGCTTCTCGTGCACATCCACTGCCCAGCCGCGCCGCGCCAGCAGGATGGACAGCAGTGCGCCGGCAAGGCCAGCGCCTATGATGGTTATGGATCGTGTTGAATTGGCTTCCAAATATTCCGCCTTTGCCCGTCAAACCCGCTGCACCGGGCAAGACGGTCTTCGTTGTGTTGATGGAATGGTTCTATACACCGCGCCAGTTCTCCACTTCCTCCACGAACCGGTACACGTCCATGAACTTGTTGTAGAGCGGCGCCGGGGAAATGCGGATCACATCGGGTTCGCGCCAGTCGCCCAGGGTGCCGACGGACGCCAGATACTCGAACAGCTCGCGTCCACGTTCGCGTCCTCCGACGACCCGCAGCGACAGCTGGCTGCCGCGTCGCGATGGTTCGGCGGGCGTGATTATCTCGAGCGTATCGGCCACGCGCGCGCGGATCAGCGCTTCCAGGAACCCGGTGATTTTCTCGGATTTGGCGCGCAAGGCGGGCACGCCGCCGGCTTTTTCGAACAGCTCCAGCGAGGCCAGCAACGGAGCCAGTGCCAGGATTGGCGGATTGCTCAACTGCCAACCGTCTGCGCCGGGCGTTGGCACGAAGTCCGGACCCATCCGGAATCGCGTTTCTTTTTCGTGTCCCCACCAGCCTGCGAAGCGCGGGCGCTTGGTATGCGCATGGCGCTCGTGCACGAAGCAGCCTGCGACCGCACCGGGACCGGCATTCATGTATTTGTAGTGGCACCAGACCGCGAAGTCGGCCTGGCTGTCGTGCAACGCCAACGGCACGTTGCCGACGGCATGGGCTAGGTCGAAACCGGCCACTGCACCTTCGGCATGCGCCAGTCGTGTCATTTCCGCCAGATCGAATGCCTGACCCGTGCGGTACTGGATGCCAGGCCACAACACCAGCGCGGCGCGCGATCCGTGCGTACTGATCGCACGTTCGATCGCCTCCACCGAGAACGTGCCTTCCGGTTCATCGGGCTGCACTTCGATCAGGTCGGTGGCCGGGTCGAAGCCATGGAAGCGGATCTGCGATTCGAGCGCGTAGCGATCCGATGGAAAGGCGCCCGCTTCCATGATGATCGCAGGGCGCTCGGCAGTCGGCCGGTAGAAGCTGACCATCATCAGATGCAGGTTGGCGGTCAGCGAATTCATCGCCACCACTTCGGAGGGCAATGCGCCGACCACGCGCGCCAGCGGCTCGCGGACCTGCTCGTGATAGGTCATCCACTGCGCCTCTCCAGTGAAATGGCCTTCCACCGCTTCATAGCTCCACTTGTCCAGCACCTGCAGCACATGCGCACGCGCGCCGCGTGGTTGCAGGCCCAGCGAGTTTCCGCAGAAATAGACCTGTTCGTTGTGCTTGTGCTTGGGAATCAGGAATTCGCTGCGCAGTGGACGCAAAGGGTCGGCAGCGTCCAGGGCGATGGCATGGGTGCGGGAAAGTGGGTCGGTCATCGGAACTCAATAGTTGAAGAAGAGGTTGTAGGAGCGGGCCGTGCCCGCGACGCTTTTACATACACCGCGGTAGAGCGTCGCGGGCAGGGCCCGCTCCTACAGGAATTGATTTGTTCGTTCTCATGCGAATCGCGAAGCCGCTAGGCCCAGCCATTCCAGCGCGGTGCCGTGATACAGCCGCGCCTGGCCAACGGGATCCAGATCGAGCGCGGCAATGCCGGCACCAGGTTCCTGTTCGCCCAGCGGGAACGGATAGTCGGTGCCCAGCATCACCCGTTCGGTACCCACCGTGTCCAGCAGATACTGCAATGCGCGTGTATCGGCGACCCACGAATCGAAATACAGCCTGCTGATGTAATCGCGCGGATTACCCGGGTTGTCGGTCGCCACCAGATCGGGGCGCATGTTGAAGCCGTGTTCGATGCGGCCGATGGTGTAGGGGAAACTGCCCCCGCCATGGGCCAGGCAGATTTTCAGCTTCGGAAGTCGCTCCAGCACTCCCCCGAAGATCAGGCAGCAGGCCGCGCGCGATTGTTCGGCTGGCATGCCCACCAGCCACGGCAGCCAGTACTTGGGCATGGTGGACGCGCCCATCATGTCCCAGGGGTGCACCAGCACCGCTGCTTCGAGTTCAGCGGCTGCCTGGAAGAACTCGAACAGCTCCGGCGCATCCAGGTTCCAGCTCTTGTCCGCACCCAAGCTGATATGGCTGCCGATCTGCACGCCCTGCAGGCCCAGCTGGTCCATGCAGCGTTCCAGTTCCTGCACCGCCAGCCGTGGCGACTGCATCGGCACTGTGCCGATGCCCGCGTAATGGCGCGGATATTGGCGGCATGCATCGGCCGTGTGGTCGTTCAATGCCTGGTGCAGCTCCAGCGCCTGGTTGGCCTTGGCCCAGTAGCTGAACATCACCGGCACCGTGCTCAGCACCTGCACCTGCACGCCGAATCGGGCGTAGTCATCGATGCGTACCTGCGGGTCCCAGGTCTTGGGCCAGATTTCACGGAAGAATTTGCCATCTTTGTAGATGCGTGCGCGACCATCCTCGCCGTGGTGGATCACCGGGAAGCGCTCGTCGCCGTACTTCTTTGCCAGGTCGGGCCAGGTGTGAGGCAGGAAATGGGCGTGGGTGTCGATCTTCAGCATATGTGGATTCTATGCGCTTGAGTCGCTGTCACGTCGCCAGGACAGTAGCGATGCAAGTTCAGGTGATGTCGGCACGCGAATCCGCTTGCATCTCGTAGTGACTGGGTCGCGGATTCAGATGGCCGCAGGACGTGCAGGTTCGCAGTGCGTCGTTGCGATAGAAGGCCTCGAACACCCGGAAGAAGTCTTTCTCGATGTCGTTGAGATGAAAATGCTCTACGTACAGGCGGGTATTGCATTGCTCGCAGAACCACATCAGGCCATCGTCTTCGTGGTCAAGCCGCTTGCGTTCGATGACCAGTCCGATGGAATCGGGCATGCGTTGCGGCGAGTGCGGCACACGCGGCGGCAGCAGGAATATCTCGCCAGCACTGATGGGAATATCACGGACCACGCCGCCATTACCTTCGCCGTCGGCATCTTCCTGGATGCGCAGCACCATCTCGCCTTCCAGCTGGTAGAACCATTCCGGGCCTTCGTCCCAGTGGTAGTCGGTGCGCGAATTGGGCCCGCCCACCACCATGACAATGAAATCGCCGGCGTAGATCACCTTGTTGCCGACTGGCGGCTTCAGCAGGTGGCGGTGTTCTTCGATCCAGGCGTGCAGGTTCAACGGGTTGGGCAACATCGGTTATTCCTTGATCGCAGCCACGCACTTGAGTTCGATGGCGATGGGCGTGGGCAGGGCAGTGATGCCCAGCGTGGTCCGGCAGGGTGCGGTGTCTGCGTCGGGAAAGTATTCGGCCCAGACGGCGTTGTAGGCATCGAAGTCGCGCGCCATGTCGGTGAGGTAGACGGTCACATCGACCAGGTCTTCCCACGAGGCACCGCTGGCCTGCAGGACGGCTCGTACATTGGCGAACACGGCGCGCGTCTGCGAATCGATGTCATAGCTGATCAATCGGCCTGCCGAGTCGTGCACATTGCCCAGAATGGCATCGGTGACCGCATCGCGTGGACCTATGCCGGAAAGGAAAAGAAGACCGCCCACTCGACGCGCATGCGGATAGCTGCCCACGGCCCGGGGAGCCGCCTGTGTGCGCACCGCTTTACTCATTGCGTGTATCCGTTGGTGATACCGCTGCAATCGCCCGATGGTAGGCAGGCATCAACTGCTCGGGGGACTCCACATCCATGCCCAGCTGGCGCACGCGGCCATCGAACAGGCTGTACACCCAGCCATGCACGGCCACTTTCTGGCCGCTGGACCAGGCGTCTTGCAGGACCGTGGTCTGGCAGACGTTGAAGACCTGTTCGATGACGTTCAATTCGCACAGACGCGCATGGCGCAGGGACTCGGTGTCGGTCTGCGCCAACAGTGGCGCGTGTTTCTGCGCCACATCGCCCACATGGCGCAGCCAGTTGTCGGCCAGGCCCACGCGCGCGCCGGTCATGGCCGCATGCACACCACCGCAACCGTAGTGTCCGACCAGCAGGATGTGTTCCACCTTCAGGATGTCCACGGCGAACTGCACGACCGACAGGCAATTGAGGTCGCCATGCGACATCACGTTGGCGATATTGCGGTGAACGAAAACCTCGCCCGGATCGAGACCCAGGATCTGATTGGCCGGCACCCGCGAATCCGAGCACCCGATCCACAGATACTTCGGCGACTGTTGCTGCGATAGACGTTTGAAGAACCCCGGGTCCTCGCGCTTGATGCGTTCGGCCCATTCGCGGTTGTTGCGCAGCAGTTCGTCGAGTTCGGTCATGCGGCTATTATTCCAGACTAGGGCGACAGAGACAGGCAGACGTTCTTGGGTTCGGTGAAGAAGCGCATCGCCTCGGCCCCGCCTTCGCGGCCAAGACCGGAAGAACCCACACCGCCGAACGGCGTGCGCAGGTCGCGCATCAACCAGGTGTTGATCCACACGATGCCGGCGCGTAGCTGCGCCGAAATCCGATGCGCGCGATCCAGGTCCCGGGTCCACACCGAGGCCGACAATCCATAGGCGCTGGCATTGGCAAGTGCCAGAGCATGCTCGTCGCTGTCGAAAGGCTGCAACGTGACCACCGGGCCGAAGATTTCCTCGCGATTGCTGACGCAGTCCGGTCCCAAGCCCTCAATAACGGTGGGCTGGACGAACCAGCCGTCGTGCGGCAGCGCGTCACCGCCATGCAGGAAAACGCCGCCTGCTTCACGTGCCCGGGCAATGCAGGCCATCACTTTGTCGAAATGCGCCTGCGACACCAAGGGCCCCATCTGCGTGCCTTCAGCCATCGGGTCGCCAATGCGCAGGTCGCGTACGCGCGCGACGAACGCCTGGCGGAACTCGTCGTAGACGCCGCGTTCTATCAGCAGGCGCGAACCACATAGACATATCTGGCCGGAGTTCTGGAAAGCCGAGCGGACCAGTGTGTCCAGATGCCTGCGCCAGTCGCTGTCGGCGAAAACCAGCGTGGGATTCTTGCCGCCCAATTCCAGCGACACCTTCTTCAACACGGGTGCCGCGAGCGCTGCGATCCGCGTGCCGACTGGTGTGCTGCCGGTGAACGACACCGCGCGCACCGCCGGATGCGTCACCAGAGGTTCGCCGACTTCCGGGCCCAGGCCGTGCACGATGTTCAGCACGCCGGCGGGAAAGCCGATATCGGCCGCGAGCTCGCCCAGCAGCGTGGCGGTGAGCGGCGTTACTTCGGAAGGTTTGGCAACCACGGTATTGCCTGCGGCCAGGGCAGGGGCAATCTTCCAGGTGAACAGATACAGCGGCAGGTTCCACGGGGAGATCGTGGCGACCACGCCCAGCGGCGCGCGCAACGTGTAGTTCAATCCGGCTTCGCCATGATGCGATTCGCTGGCGAACTGGGTAGCGGCATGCGCGAAAAAACGAAGATTGGAGACGGCCCGTGGGATTTCAGCATCGCGGGCCAGGGCGAAAGGCTTGCCCCCGTCCAGCGCTTCGGCACGTGCGAAGTCGTCGATGCGTGCTTCAAGCGCGGTAGCGAGTTTTTCCAGCCAGGCGGCGCGTTCGCTGTTGCGCAGCGAGGACCAGCGCGGGAATGCGGCGGAAGCTGCTGCCACCGCGCGTTCGACGTCCTGATGATCGCCACGAGCCACCTGCGCATGCGGACGGGTCGTGGCCGGATCGAACACTTCCAGCCAGCCGCCCGACTGGGACGGTTGTGCCTGGCCATCGATCCAGTGCTGCAGCTTCTGCATTCGCCAAGCTTAACCGCCACCGCGGGCGACGTCATCGCTGGCAGTGCGGACACCAGTAAAGACGCCGGCTGGCCAGCCGCTCCATCACGATCTTGCCGCCGCAGGTAGGGCACGCATCGCCCTCGCGCTCGAACACTTTGAAGCGGAAGGTCTTTGCGGTCTGTGCTAGGTAGTCCTTGCTCGAAGTGGGCAAAGCGCCTTTGAACTTGGAGCGATAACTGCGTCGTGCTACCGCCAGCAGTGCGTCGGCCAAGGCCTGCGCTTCCTTCGCGTTCAGTGAAATCCCGGTGCGCAATGGCGAGAGCCTTGCCTCGTACAGCACCTCGGAACGCAGATAGTTGCCCATGCCGGCAGCGAATTCCTGCTGAAGCAACAGTACCGCCAGCTTGCGTCTGGAAAATGGCGGGTTACGCACCCGGGCGGCGAAGTCGTCTGCCGTCACTTCGGGATCCAGGATGTCCGGACCCAGTTTGGCGAGAAAGGGATGGGCATCGATCTTGGTGGTTTTCCACATCTCCACCTTGGGCGCGATATGCAGCGCGGCGGAGGCCGAACCGGTCGCGAGGTAGGCACGCGGCGAGCCTTGGGGCGTATCTGGCGGCGTCTTGTCCTGGAAATCCCAATAGCCCAGCAGCTGGCTATGGGTGTACAGGGTCAGGCCGTTGTCGAAACCTGTGAGCAGGGCTTTGCCTCGGGCCTCCACTTCGGTGATCGAATGCCCTTTCAGCGACTTCTCGAATTTCTTCAACTCCGGCAGCGAGAACCTGATCTCTGTAAGCGGCTCGTCCACCAGCAGCTGGCGCAAGCGGTCGGCGATGTAGTGGGTTTCAGGACCTTCAGGCATGCCGGGATTGCATCAGGGCTTTCGTTGTCGCCACGTGATCGCGTTCGGTCGGGGCGATGCGGCATGGTGATCCATTGCCTTGCGCGGATGCCGGCCGTGTCAGTTGCGAGCGGCTTTCCGCGATTGACTCAGTGCGGACCAGTCCGGCCGCATACCAATAGAGGCACTTCAATGAAATCATCCTTCTGCTTGAGTCTGGCCCTTTTATCGGCTGCTGCCGTCTTCGCACCTGCCGCGCACGCGCAAAGCACGTACTGCGCCAAACCCTTCCAGCACTATGGGTCGGTGGTACTGAATCCGGGCTACGGCGGCGCCACGGGCGATTTTGCCGTGCCTGCGGGATACCGGTTGAAGATCGAATACGTGAGCGCCGGCTTGCGTTTGAGCAGCAACGAGGGCCGCAGCGCCTTCGCGATTCTTACGACGGCGGGCGGGTCTTCCATCTGGCATTCGCTGCCCATCCTGACCGGCTACGCACTCAACGATCGCATGACCAGCAGCGCGGTCAGTCTGTACGCCGATCCAGGGACGGCGGTCAGGGTGGAAATCAACCGCAACACCGGCACCAACCTGATCGGCTACGGGCGTTTCTCGGTCACCGGCTGTCTTTATCCCGCCGTCTGATCATTCGCACGAGCCCGGATGCCACGCATGTCGTGCAAGGGCGGCGTGCGTGGCATCAGAAGCCGGCTGGTTCAGATCGACTGCATGCGTCCGCCATCCACCGCCAGGCTTACGCCGTTGATATAGGCGGCGGCGGGACTGGCCAGGAATGCAATGGCTGCCGCAATCTCGTCGGCTTCGGCAAAGCGCCCGACCGGCACCGTGGACAGCATCGCCGAAGCCACTGCATCGCGCGTTTTGCCGCTGGCGGCCGAGCGGTCGTCCAGGATCTGTTCCAGCCGCTGCGTGCGCGTGTAGCCGGGCAGCACGTTGTTCACGGTGATGCCCAATGGCCCCAGCTCACGCGACAAGGTTTTGGCCCAGCTGGCGACGGCACCGCGGATGCTGTTGGAAACCCCCAGGTTTGCGATGGGTTCCTTCACCGAGGTGGAGATGACGTTGACGATACGTCCCCACTTTGCGGCCTGCATGCCGGGAAGCACCGATTGCGCCAGCGCCTGATTGGCCAGCAGGTGTTTCTGGAATGCGTCCAGATAGGCGGCCGCATCGGCATCGATGGCGCGTCCGCCCGGCGGGCCACCGGTGTTGTTGACCAGAATATGCACTGGACGCGCGTTCGCCAGCGATTGAATGGCTTGCGCCAGGGCATCGTGCGCCGATACGTCCGCTTCGATCCATTCGTGGCGCTGGCCCAGTGCGTTGCGTGGCAGCAGGGCCGTGGCGCTCTGCAGGGTTTCGCGATTGCGCGCCAGCAGCGTCACATCCGCGCCCAGCAGTGCAAGCTCGATGGCGGCCGCGCGGCCGATGCCTGCGGAACCGCCACAAACCAGTGCGTGTTTTCCAGTCAGATCCAGGTCCATGCGCGTCCTTCAGTCGTTGGGTCGGCGTGTGAGGCGGTCCAGCATCAAGGCCGCGATGTCATGCGAATCGGAGTTTGGCTGCTGCATCAATTGGGCGGCGGCCGAGCGCACGTTCGCCGGGGGATGATTCTGGCTGACCTTGAACTTGAGTTCGATGCGCTGTGGCACGAAGCGGAAGCCGATGATCCCACGCAACTGGCTGCGATGGCTTTCGCGCTCATGTTCGTAGCGCCAGTCGCTGCCGACCACGGCTTCATGGCGCACGCTGAGTCTGTCCACGATGCTGGCCAGAAAGGCCTCGTCATCGGAGGCTTCCATTGCGCCGCTCAGATGGGCGACGGCGTAGTTCCAGGTGGGTACGCGCGATGCTGTTTCCTTGTCCGGATACCAGCCTGGCGAAATATAGGCATGCGGCCCATGCACGATCAGCGTCGCCGTGCCTTGGTGCCGGGCCTGGGGATTGGGTTTGGCCCAATGCCCTTCGATCACTATCTGGTCACCGGTTCGCGAATACAGCACGGGAAGATGACTGACGAAGGGTTCGCCTTCCGCGCATGTGATCAGGGTGACGAATGAATCGCGAGCCAGCAGGCGATCCAACTCCCGCAGGTCATGCTCGGCGAAAGCGCGCGGCGTGTACATGCGGGACGATCAGGCGCGCGCGCCGAGCGATTGCACCATCAGGCCACGCAGGGCGGTGTCGTTCTCCGCTTGCGGCGGCGAGACTTCGCCCAGCGAGAAACCGCGCGCTAGAGCATCGTCCTCGTCCAGGCCGTCGAAGGCGACGAACTCTGCATCGAACAGCGCCGCCCGCGCAGTGTCGTCGCTGTCGTAGGTGAGGGTGTTGCCATCGCTGTCGAATACTTCGGCCGTACCGGCTTCGCGAACCCGCAAGCGTGCCCATACCAGGGTGCGGCCCAGCGACGCCACATACCAGTAGTAATCGATTGCATCGTTCATCCCATCACCACCGACAATAACCACAGCAATCCCGAACCCGCCAGTCCGGCGAAGATGACCAGCAGCGACACTTTGGCCGGCGTCGCCAGGCCGGTCAGTGAACGGTCCTGCGTCTGCCGGTAGCGGCCGCTCAATAGCCAGCCCAGCGCTTCGGGTTTCAGGAACGCGCCTGTGCCGAAGCCGGTGGCAATGCCAGGATGACGGTCGCGTACATGCACCAGGGTCAGCGGCCAGAAGATCACGAAGGCGCAGAAGCCGGCGATGGCGGTGGCGAAGAAGAGCAGGGCGAAGAACAGGATCACTGGGAAGAAGGCCTCATGGAATTTCCGAAGTCGTCATCCCAGCGAACGCTGGGATCCATTTTGACTTTGGTCTTTGCTTTGTGGAGCTTATCGTGCATCTGAAATTCCGCCGCGAAGATCAAGATGGATCCCAGCGTTCGCTGGGATGACGACTCAATTTTTCACTGACCGAACTGACACATCAGAATTCCGCATTACCCGGCGCACGCGGGTAGGGGATCGAATCGCGGATGTTGGACAGGCCGCAGACGTAGACCACCAGCCGCTCGAAGCCCAGTCCGAAGCCCGCATGCGGGACCGTGCCGTAGCGGCGGAAATCGCGGTACCAGCCGTAGTGCGCCAGGTCCAGGCCGAATTGCGCCATCCGCGTATCCAGCACGTCCAGGCGCTCCTCACGCTGGCTGCCGCCGATGATTTCACCAATGCCCGGCGCCAGCACATCCATGGCCGCGACGGTCTTGCCGTCGTCGTTCAGGCGCATGTAGAACGCCTTGATGTGTTCGGGATAATTGGTAACCACCACCGGTCGGCCGACATGCTGCTCGGTCAGCCAGCGTTCGTGCTCGGTCTGCAGGTCCAGGCCCCATTCGACCGGGAAATCGAACTTCTGCTTCGAGTCCTGCAGCAGCTTGATGGCATCGGTGTACTCGATGCGCTCGAACGGCGCGTTGATGAAGTCTTCCAGTTTGCTGATGGCGGTCTTGTCCACGCGCTCGGCCAGGAACGCCAGATCGTCCTGGCGCTCTTCCAGCACGGCCCGGAACAGGTACTTCAGGAACTCCTCGGCCACGCGCGCGTCTTCGGCCAGATCGGCGAAGGCGATCTCGGGCTCGATCATCCAGAACTCGGCCAGATGCCGGGTGGTGTTGCTGTTCTCGGCGCGGAAGGTCGGGCCGAAGGTGTAGACCTTGCTCAGTGCCAGGCAGTAGGCCTCGACGTTGAGTTGCCCGGAAACGGTCAGAAAGGTTTCCTTGCCGAAGAAATCGCGACTGAAATCCACTTCGCCCAGGTCGTTGCGCGGCAGGTTGGCGGTGTCCAGCGTGGATACGCGGAACATCTGTCCGGCGCCTTCGGCATCGGAGGTGGTGATGATGGGCGTGCTGATCCAGTTGTAACCGTTCTGGTGGAAATAGCGGTGCACGGCCTGCGACAGGCAGTTGCGGATACGCGTCACCGCGCCGAACAGGTTGGTGCGCGGACGCAGATGGGCGACTTCGCGCAGGAATTCCAGCGAATGGGCCTTGGGCTGGATGGGGTAGGTTTCCGGGTCTTCGACCCAGCCCACCACCTCGACCGAGTTAGCCTGGATTTCGAAACTCTGGCCCTGGCCCTGCGACGCTACCAACGTGCCGGTGGCGATGACCGCACAGCCCGCCGTGAGGTGCTTCACCTCGGATTCGTAATTGCCGAGGGTGTTGGGCGCCACGACCTGGATGGGGGCGAAGCAGGAGCCGTCGCTGACGTTGACGAAGGACAGGCCCGCCTTGGAATCGCGCCGTGTGCGCACCCAGCCGCGTACCGTGACCTCGCCGCCGGCCGGGAGCTTGCCCGCCAGCGCATGTTCGACGCTTACCACCGTCATGACTTGAATCCTTATGCATCGCAACCATTAATGGAACATGGAGTTTACCGGAGCGGCGCCGGGAAAGCCCCGGCCGGCAAGCATCGCAGGCCTATAATCGCCGCAACAGGAGAATCCGATGTCCATCACCCTCACCCCGGTTGCCTTGCAGCGCGTGCAACGTTTCGTTGCCGAGACGGGCGCGCTGGGCTTGCGCTTCGGCGTCACCCGCACCGGTTGCTCCGGCTGGGGCCACGTGGCCGATCTGGCCCGCGAGCAGCGGCAGGACGACACCGTGTTCGAGCAGCAAGGCGTGAAAATCTTGGTCGACGCCGACAGCCTCTCTCTGGTGGATGGCACCGAGATCGATTTCGGCAAGCAGGGCCTCAGTGAAACCTTCCTGTTCCGCAACCCCAATGCCACCGCCGAATGCGGCTGCGGCGAGAGCTTTACTACGGAAGCCGATCTGGCCTGAGGCTCTTGCTCCCTTCTCCCGCCGGGAGAAGGTGGCGCGCAGCGCCGGATGAGGGCGGGAGAAATCCGACCCACTGAAATCTGGCCGCAGCCTGATAGTCCATTCCCTCATCCTCCCGTATCAAGTACCGGGCAGGCTCTTCTCCCAGCGAAAGACCGAAAACATATTAAGCTCCCGGTTCGCCGAAACCCGGAGTCCTCATGTTCCGCTACCTGTTGCTGGCCAGCCTGTCGCTCGCCGCCGTCGTGCCCGTCTTCGCCCAAACCACCGCCCAGAACCCCACGCTGCACCAGCTCTTCGCAGACGAATGGGAACGCGGCCTGCGCGAAAGCCCGGAAGGGGCCACCTATAACGGCGATACCCGCTACAACGACCGCTGGACGGATTTCAGCCTGCCGGCCATCGCCGCACGCCAGGAAGCCGACCGCGCTGCCCTGCAGAAGCTGCATGCCATCGATCGCAAAACGCTCTCCGCGGCGGACCAGCTGGATTACGACACCTTCGAGTGGAACCTGCAGCGCAGCATCGAGCGGCAGAAATTCAAGGAATACCAGCAGCCGATCAGCCACCAGGGCGGCCCGCAGACCGCGGACGGCATAGCCGAAGTACTGCCGTTTGCCACGGTCAAGGATTACCAGGACTGGCTGAAGCGGCTGCAGGCGCTGCCCGTTGCCCTGGATCAGGTGGTGACCTTGCTGCAGGAAGGGGTAAAGGACGGCAATCTGCCGCCGCGCGTGCTGATGCAGCGGGTGCCGGCGCAGATCGCCGGGCAGGTAGTGGACGACCCGACCAAGAGCGCGTTCTACAAGCCGTTCCTCAAGTTCCCCGATTCCATTTCCCAGGCCGACCGCGACAAGCTGCAGGCGCAAGCCAGGCAGGTGATCGCCGAGGACGTGGTTCCCGCCTACCGCAAGCTGCAGACCTACTTCAACGATCAGTACCTGCCCAAGACCCGCACGTCTATCGCCGCCACCGATCTGCCGAACGGCAAGGCCTACTACGACTTCCTGGCCCGCTACTACACCACCACCGACCTGACCGCCGACCAGATCCATGCTATTGGCCTGAAGGAAGTGGCGCGCATTCGTGCGGAAATGGAGAAGGTCAAGGCGCAAACCGGTTTCAAAGGCTCGTTGACCGAATTCTTCGACTACCTGCGCACCGACCCAAAGTTCTTCCACAAATCGCCGGACGAACTGCTGACGGCCTACCGCGCACTGTCCAAGCGCATCGACCCGGAACTGGTGAAGGTGTTCAAGACCATTCCGCGCCTGCCCTACGGCGTGCGGCCGATTCCCGACAATATCGCCCCCGACACCACCACGGCCTATTACCAGCCAGGCGCCTCTGACGGCACACGGCCCGGCTATTACTACGTCAACCTGTACAAGCCCGAGGTCCGCCCGACCTGGGAAATGGTGCCGCTGTCGCTGCATGAAGCCGTGCCCGGACATCACTTCCAGTTCGCGCGCGGACTGGAGCTGCCGGATGCCCCGATGTTCCGCCGCACCGCCTACTTCGTGGCCTACGGAGAAGGGTGGGGGCTGTATGCCGAGCAACTCGGTTTCGAAATGGGGTTGTACGACGACCCGTACGACCATTTCGGCCAGCTGGTCTACGAAATGTGGCGCGCCGTGCGGCTGGTGGTGGACACCGGCATGCACGCCAAGGGCTGGAGCCGCGAGCGCGCCATCGCCTATTTCAAGGACAACGCGGCCAAGACCGACCAGGACATCGTCAACGAGATCGACCGCTATATAGGCACCCCCGGCCAGGCGCTGGCCTACAAGATCGGGCAGATGAAAATCTCCGAGCTGCGGGCCAAAGCCCAGCGCGAACTGGGGCCGAAGTTCGATCTGCGTGCCTACAACGACGCGGTGCTGGAGACCGGGTCGGTGCCTCTGGAAGCGCTGGAGCGGCATATCGATGCGTGGATCGCTTCTGGAGGTAAGTGACCGCATGAGGCGCATGGGCCGGATAGCGTCTCGCTGGCCCGGCCCGCATTACCGGTCATCTAGTCGCATACCTGGCAGGAGACAACGATGCTGATGCTTTCCGTAGTGCTTGCAATGGCAGGCGTGGCGCCGTCCGGAGCGCTGAATGCCGATCCGGCGACCATTGCCGCGATCGAAGCCACCTGTTTCGACTACGTGGACGGCCAGTTGGAAGCCGATCCCGCGCGAGTGGCGCGTGCACTGCATCCCGACCTGGCCAAGCGCGCCGTACTGGGTGACACGCCCGACGAGCGACTCGGCCTGCGGCGCATGTCCAAGGAAGAACTGGTGGGGCTTACCCGCCAGGGCGCATTGAAAACGCCGAAAGCGCAATGGGACCGGAGTTGCCGGGTGCTTGATGTCACCGAGGAGGCAGCTTCAGTCAGACTGGAAACCCCCTGGTTCGTCGACTATTTCCATATGGGCCGGTTCGAGGGCAGGTGGATCATCGTCAATGCGCTCTGGCACAGTAAACCCAAGTAGGCGCCGCCTCACCAGGATTTGCAGCTAAGCCATTGAACTGGCATAATTTCCGGCTCCCAATCACCGGGAGACCTTGCTCCACCGCGCCCACTTCCGGGCTTTCGGGGAGCTTTCGGGTTTGGCGCCACTTGCGTCAGGCTCGATATCCTCAAGGAAATCAAAAGCATGCGTCATTATGAAGTCGTGTTCCTGGTCCATCCGGACCAGAGCGAGCAAGTCCCCGCCATGATCGAGCGTTACAAGACGCTGGTCGAAAACGGCGGCGGCAAGATCCACCGTCTGGAAGACTGGGGCCGCCGTCAGCTGGCTTACCCCATCCAGAACCTGGTCAAGGCCCACTACGTGCTGTTCAACATCGAAGTCGAACAGGCGATCCTGGCCGAGCTGACCGAAAGCTTCCGCTTCAACGATGCGGTGCTGCGCCACCTGATCATGAAACGCGATGAAGCCGACACCGAGATGTCGATCATCATGAAGAGCAAGGACGAGAAGGGCGACAAGCCCGAGCGTGGCGAGCGTCGTCGTCGCGATGACGATGAGGGCGAGGTTGTCGAAGCCGCAACCGACGCCGATTCCGACACTGCCGAAGCCGCCTAAGGAGCACCCCCATGTCCAAGTTCTTCCGTCGCCGCAAGTTCTGCAAGTTCACCGCCGAAGGCGTGAAAGAGATCGATTACAAGGATCTCAACACCCTGCGCCAGTACCTGACCGAAACCGGCAAGATCGTCCCCAGCCGCGTGACCGGCACCAAGTCGCGCTACCAGCGCCAACTGTCCACCGCGGTCAAGCGCGCCCGTTTCCTGGCGCTGATCCCGTACACCGACAGCCACGATATGTGATTGCGGCAAAGAGTGAAGTCGGCGGCTGCGCCGCCTGCGAATGGTGAAGCGTCAAGCGCTTTTACTTCGCAGCCTGCACAGCGGGCGACTTCACTCTTCACTATTCACCTCAACTGTCATTCGGACAGCACAACCGCTGCGGGATGAATCCCGCTAACGAATACGGAGTAACAAACATGCAACTGATCCTCCTGCAGAAAGTGACCAATCTCGGCGTTCTCGGCGACAAGGTCGACGTGAAGCCGGGTTATGGCCGCAACTACCTGGTGCCGCAGGGCAAGGCCGTCCCGGCCACTGCCGCCAACGTCGCCGAGTTCGAAGCCAAGCGCGCCGATTACGAAGCCAAGGCCAAGTCGATCTTCGACGAAGCCGAAGCGCGTCGCGCCAAGCTGGACGGCGCCAGCGTCACTATCAGCGCCAATGCCGCCACCGAAGGCAAGCTGTTCGGTTCGGTCGGTCCGCGCGATATCGCCGAAGCCTTCACCAAGGCCGGCTATCCGCTGGAGAAGAGCGAAGTCATCCTGGGCGAAGGTGCGTTCCGCCACATCGGCGAATACGACGTGGTGGTGCATCTGCACGCCGACGTGGAAACGACGGTCAAGGTCGTGGTCATCGCCGAAGCGTAAGCCGCAGCCTCAAGCTGTATCCGGGACAGGCGCCGAAAGGCGCCTGTTTCGTTTCCAGACCTAGAATGCATGTAGATGGCGCTCGCCTGGTCGCAGTCGGTGCGACGACAGATTGATACCAAGCAATCGTACTTATCCACAGGTTGTGCCATCGCGAGCACACAGGCGGAACACCTACGATGTCCGACTGGAACAGTCAGGCGACGCCCGTCGCACGCGTTAGACCCATCGCAAGACCCGCACAGGAATTCTCTCACTCCATGTCAGCACGTCCCGGCTTCCGCTACGACCAGCACGACGCACGCATCGAACAACTGCGCGTGCCGCCGCATTCCATCGAAGCCGAGCAGGCGGTGCTGGGCGGACTGATGCTGGCGCCGGAAGCCTACGACCGCATCAACGACAAGCTCAACGATGTCGATTTCTATCGACGCGACCACCAGCTGATCTACCGCGCCATCAGCGAGCTGGCCGAAAAAAGCCGCCCCTACGATGCGGTGACGCTGGGCGAGTGGTTCGAGTCGCAGGGGCAGATCGAGCAGGTCGCCGGCGGCGCCTATCTGGTGGAGCTGGCGACGACCACGCCTTCGGCCGCCAACATCGTCGCCTATGCCGAGATCGTCCGCGACAAGGCGGTGATGCGGCAGCTGATCGAAGTGGGCACGGCGATCATCAACGACGGTTTCCAGCCCGACGGCCGCGACAGCGCCGAACTGCTGGCCAAGGCCGAGCAGGAAGTCTTCGCCATTGCAGAGGCCGGTGCGCGCGGGCGTACCGACTTCACTGCGGTCAACACAGCGCTGAAGGATGCCTTCGAAGTCCTGCAAAGCCGCTTCGAGAACGGCGGCAGCATCACCGGTCTGCCGACCGGCTACCACGACTTCGACGAGATGACCGCCGGCCTGCAGCCCACCGACCTGTTGATCCTGGCCGCGCGTCCGGCCATGGGCAAGACCACGCTGGCGTTGAACATGGCCGAGTACGCGGCGATCAAGTCGAAGAAGGCCGTGGCCGTGTTCTCGATGGAAATGTCGGCCTCGCAGCTGGCCCTGCGTCTGATTTCCTCCAACGGCCGCGTCAACGCCACGCGCTTGCGCACCGGCCAGTTGGAAGACGAGGACTGGAGCCGCGTGACCAGCGCCATCCGCATGCTCAAGGAAACCAAGATCTTCATCGACGACACACCTGCGCTGTCGCCCGATGTGTTGCGTTCAAAGGCGCGCCGGCTCAAGCGCGAACACGACCTGGGCCTGATCGTGATCGACTACCTGCAGCTGATGGCGGTACCCGGCAACAGCGAAAACCGGGCCACGGAAATCTCCGAGATCTCGCGCTCGCTCAAGGGCCTGGCCAAGGAACTCAACGTGCCGGTGATCGCGCTGTCGCAGCTCAACCGCTCGCTGGAAACCCGCACCGACAAACGCCCGGTCATGGCCGACCTGCGCGAATCCGGCGCCATCGAGCAGGACGCCGACGTCATCATCTTCATCTACCGCGACGATTACTACCACAAGGATTCGGCGGACAAGGGCCTGGCGGAAGTGATCATCGGCAAACAACGTAACGGGCCCACCGGTTCGATCAAACTGAAGTTCTTCGGCGAATACACCCGCTTCGACAATCTGGCCCATGACGCGGTGGGCAGCTTCGAATAAAAGGCAAAATTAGGGGTCGTCATCCCGGCGAAAGCCGGGATGACGAACCGTTAGCGCATGCTTTGTTTCATACGGAACCGGTCTTCGGCTTTTCCTGCGTCACCTTGTTCAGCAGCTTCACCGCATAGCCGCTGCCCGGCACCACCGCCGAGGCGACTTCGGCGCCCAGCTCGAAAAGCATTTCCCGCGACATGACGATGTCGACTTTCTCGCGGAACCATTCCCCGTTCTCCACGACTTCGCCGGTCAGTCCGTCGATCTCGATCACGCCCAGTTTCTGGTTCCACTCGTACTCGAAGGCGAAGACCGGGCGGAAGTAGAGGTGCGCCGTGGTGAACTGCACCGCATCGCCTTGTATGGAATGGGCGTCGATGGGGTCGGCCGCCAGCTTGGCCTTTACGATCTGCACCGCCGCGTTGAAGGGGAGTTGCGGGGGCAGGGTGCCGTTCACATCCAGCTGCGTGCGCTCAGCCGCCTTGTAGCGGTCGATGTAGCTCTGCAGTTTGGTGGGCTTGAGATTGCGCTTCAGCCCATCCAGATGCACGACGGCATCGATCTTGCGGTGGCAGTATTCCTGCAGCCGCACGTCCACTCGCGGTTTGCCGTTGGCGGGGTTGATTTCGAACGCGTTGCCGGCGATCTCGATCCGGCGCGCATGCGGGTTGGTGATCTGCAGCGCATAGACCGCCTCATGCACGTAATCGACTTCGCGGCGCGCGACCAGGTGCCAGAACGGTTCGTAGCGCAGCTCCCACTTCGACAATTTCACCGTCTCGGGCTTGGGCCGGTTCAGCGGATTGAGGCGGGCGAGGGTACCGAACGCGGCCAGCTTGCTTTTCTCGGCCTGCTCTTCAGCGGCGCGGCTGGGATACACCTCCTCGAAATAGAGGATGCGGTAAACCGAACTGTCCGGCGTGAGGTTGGCGTCCATCATGATTCCTGCCGGGTGTCGGCTATTGATGCTGATACGAAAGTCGGCGCCGGCGCAGGCCAGCGCGGAAGCCGTGACGGCATGCGCCGGTTAGAATGCGGCATGCCCCGTCCGACCGTCGCCCACCTCCATCCCGACAACCTGCGCCACAACCTGGGCATTGCCCGACAGCGCGCCTTGGGCACGCGGGTCATGGCGGTGGTCAAGGCTGATGGTTATGGCCATGGCCTGGAACGCGTGGCACGGGCGCTGGAAAGCGCCGATCTCTTTGGCGTGGCGACACTGTCTGATGCCGAGCGATTGCGGGCCGCGGGTCTATCGCAGCCCATCGTGCTGCTGTCGGGTTTCGATTCGCCCGAGGATATTGCCCAGCTGCGGCAGCTCAGCGTGACCACGGCCGTACACAGCCATCACCAACTCCAAATGCTGCAGTCGGCCGGACATGGCGAACCCATCCAGTGCTGGCTGAAAGTCGACAGCGGCATGCACCGGCTGGGGTTCGCGCCGGGCGATGTGCAGCTGGCCCATGCGCAGCTGACCTCGTTACCGCAGGTCGCCGACGACCTCGGCCTGATGATGCACTTCGCCAGTTCCGACGAATTCGACGGTGCGCAGACCAAGCGCCAGCTGCAGGTCTTCAACGAAGCCACTGCCGGCCTGCCCGGCATACGCTCGATGGCGAACTCCGCTGCGGTACTCGGCTGGCCTGCCGCACACGGCGATATCGTCCGGCCGGGTGGCATGCTGTACGGCATGTCCGTAGTGGAAGGCACAACGGGCGAGGACTTCGACCTCCGGCCCGCCATGACCCTGGCGACGAAACTGATCGCGGTCAACCACATCGCTCAGGGTGAGCGCATCGGCTATTCGGCGACCTGGGAATGTCCGGAAGACATGCCGGTGGGTGTGGCGGCCGTCGGTTACGGCGATGGTTATCCGCGCATCGTGCAGCCCGGCACACCGGTGCTGGTCAACGGCAGGCAGGCCACGGTCATCGGCCGCGTGTCGATGGACCTGATGACCATCGACTTGCGCGGCCAGCCCGATGCGCGCGCAGGCGACCCCGTCGTCCTGTGGGGCAAAGGCCTGCCGGTCGACCGTATCGGCAAAGCGGCCGGCACCATCGGCTACGAACTGGTCTGCTCGGTCACGCGCCGCGTCCGCTTCGTGGAAGACTGAAAACCATGCCCAATGCGATTGTCTGGTTCCGCAACGATCTCAGGCTGGCCGACAATCCTGCATTGAATGCTGCGCTGGCAGATGGGTTCACGCCGCTTTGCGTCTACGTGCATGCCCCGGAAGAAGAGGGTGAGTGGGCGCCAGGCGCGGCTTCCGAAACCTGGCGACATCATTCCCTGGCCGCACTGGATGCGGACCTGCGCACACGCGGTTCGCGATTGCTGATACGGCGCGGACCCACCCGCCAGGCCATGTTATTGTTGGTCGCTGAAGCCGACGCGCAGGCCGTGTTCTGGAATCGCAAATACGAACCTGCTACCCAGCCACGGGATGCTGCCCTCAAGCGCGAGCTGAAAGAGCAAGGCCTGCAGGTCGAAAGCTTCAGCGGCGCCTTGCTGTTCGAGCCCTGGTCGCTGGCGACGCAGCAAGGCGGACCGTATAAGGTCTTCACCCCTTTCTGGCGCAATGCGCTGACGCAACTGCGTCTGCCGGCGTTGCAAGCGGCTCCGGAGACATTGCCTGCCATCGCACCGAAAATCGTCAGCGACTCGCTCGATTCGCTGCAGCTGCTTCCTACGCTTGAATGGGACGAAGGCTTCTGGGAAAAGTGGCGGCCGGGCGAGGCTGGTGCACAGGAGGCCTTGGAGGTCTTCATCGACGGCGCCTTGCGTGGTTACCGCAGCGACCGCGATCGCCCAGACCGCATTGGAACCTCCCTGATGTCCCCGCACCTGCATTTCGGCGAAGTGGCGCCGTGGCGGATCGTCGCCGAGTTGGAAAAGACGCGCAACGCCGGCAATGCCGCCGACATGGAGGCCTATATCCGCGAGCTGGGTTGGCGGGAATTCGCCTACCACCTTCTGCATCACTTCCCGGAAACGACCACGCGCAATCTCAATCCGCGCTTCGAGCACTTCGAATGGGCCAAGCAAGACGCCCGCGCGCTGCACGCCTGGCAGCGTGGACGGACCGGCGTGCCCATCGTCGATGCCGGATTGCGCGAACTCTGGGCGACCGGTTACATGCATAACCGCGTGCGCATGATCGTCGGCAGCTGGTTGACCAAGCACATGCGCCAGCATTGGCTCCACGGCGCCCGCTGGTTCTGGGACACGCTGGTGGACGCGGATCTCGCCAACAACACGTTGGGTTGGCAGTGGGTGGCGGGCACCGGTGCGGATGCGTCGCCGTATTTTCGCGTATTCAATCCGGTCACGCAGTCGCAGAAATTCGATCCTGACGCCGCCTACATCACGCGCTGGGTGCCGGAACTGGCAGCGTTGCCGGTGGCGGCGCGATTCGCGCCCTGGATGCACGCCGATCTGGCCAGACGTCTGGCACCGGCTTACCCGCGCGCGCCGATGGTCGATCTGGCTGCCGGCCGCGATGCCGCGCTGGCGGCGTACAAACGCAGCGCGCCTTCCGAACCGCGTTGACGCCCTTCGCGACCGCGTGTTTCACTCGACGCGGGAGAGGAGAGCACCATGGCAACGAAGAAAGCGCTGCGCAAGCCGCGCAGGGAACCTATGTCGCGGGTCGATACCGCCTGGCTGCGCATGGAACGTCCCACCAATCCGATGATGATCACCGGCGTGCTGATGCTGGACGAGCCGATGACGCTGGAGAAATTCAAGAAGCTCGTCAGCAAGCGTTTTCTGGCTTATCCGCGCTTCCGGCAGAAGGCGGTCGATACGCCCGCAGGCGCGGCGTGGCTGGAGGACGAAGACTTCGACCTGGACTGGCACGTGCGCATGACTGCGCTTCCGGGCCGCAGCGACAGCAAGTCGGAAAAGAAAGCGTTCGAGCGCTTCGTCAGCCAGATGGCGTCGACGCCGCTGGACAAGTCCAAGCCGCTTTGGCAGTTCCACCTGGTCGAGAAATACGCTGGCGGCTCGGCGCTGGTAGCGCGCATCCACCACAGTTATGCCGACGGTATCGCCCTGGTGCAGGTGCTGCTGTCGCTGACCGACACCACCCGCAAGCCCGAGAAGAGCAGCGAGCTCCGAGCTGCCTGGTTGAAGCAGGACGGCGTCGAAGTTGTACGAAGGGTCGGTGCCGTGGACCGTTACCTCAAGCTCGGTGGCAAGGTGCTGGACAAGGGCAGGGAGATGTATCGCGATCCGACCCTGGCCACGATGCTGGCCAAGGAAGGCGGCGAGATCGGGCGCGAGCTGCTGGCCGCACTGGCCCTGTCCGACGATCCGCCGACCATGCTTCGCGGCAAGCTCGGGGTCAGCAAGCGGGTGGCCTGGGCCGAACCGCTGGATCTGGATGAAGTCAAAGCCGTGGGCCGCGCCTGCGACTGCACGGTCAACGACGTGCTGATGGCCGCCGCTGCCGGGGCGTTGCGCAGCTACATGATCGAACGTGGCGAGGACCTGGATGGCGTGACCCTGCGGGCCACGGTCCCGGTCAATCTGCGGCCGCTGGAGCATGCCAAGAAACTGGGCAACCATTTTGGCCTGGTGTTTCTGGAACTGCCGGTGGGCGAAAGCAACCCGATTCGCCGGGTGGAACGGGTTGCCAAATGCATGAATGACTTGAAGAAATCAAGGCAAGCTATTGTTGCATTTGGACTTCTTGCGGCATTGGGCATGGCGCCGGCGGCACTGCAGAGCGTGGCGCTGGAGTTGTTCAGCCGCAAGGCCACCGCTGTGGCGACCAATGTTCCCGGACCCCAGCAACCGCTGTACCTGGGCGGCTGCCGGATGCGCGAAATGATGTTCTGGGTGCCGCAGACCGGTTCCATGGGCATTGGCATCTCGATCATGAGCTACAACAACCGGGTCCATTTCGGCCTGATTGCCGACGCCAAGCTGGTGCCGGACCCGGATGCGGTCATTCAGCGCTTCGGCCCGGAGTTCGAGAAGTTGCTGTACCTGTCGCTCATGGGCAACTGGGATCACAGCCTGGACGCCGAGAGCGCGCAGGCGCTGCTCGCTTCTCCAACCTGAACGAATCGCCCGGATCAGCGCCGGCCTTTACCTCGCAGACACGCATTGGTGAGTAGCTTTGCCGTGCTTAGCAACCCGGGGAACGGCAATCCCCATAGACGAGGAAGAGTCGAATGAAGACACAAGCAATCAAGGCCACGGTCGCCGCACTCATCGCCACCGTGACGCTGGGAGGCTGCGCCACCTACACCGGGCAGACCAGTGACCCCAACGATCCCAACCGTACGCGCAACAACGCCCTGATCGGTGCCGGCATCGGTGCAGTGGCGGGTCTGCTAAGTGGCGGCAATGCTACTGAACGCCGTCAGCGCGCCCTGGTTGGCGTGGGCGTGGGCGGACTTGCCGGTGGCGCCATCGGTGCCTACCAGGACCGCCAGGAAGCCGAGCTCCGCCGCCAGACCGCTGGTACCGGCATTGACGTCAGCCGCGAAGGCGACGTAATCAAGCTCAACCTGCCCGACGGCGTAACCTTCGACTTCGGCAAGTCCGAACTGAAACCGCAGTTCTACCCGGCGCTCAACAATGTCGCCAGCACCCTGGCCCAGTACAACCAGACGATTGTGGAGGTCGCCGGTCATACCGATTCCATCGGCAGCGACGCCGTCAACCAGCGCTTGTCCGAACAGCGCGCCCAGGCGGTCGGCAACTACCTGATCGGCCAGGGCCTGGTCCGTGAGCGGTTCGAAATCGTCGGCATGGGCAAGAACTACCCCATTGCCAGCAACGACACCGACGCCGGCCGCGCCCAGAACCGTCGAGTGGAAATCCGCGTGCTGCCGTTGCGCTCTTGATTTGGCAACGCTCGCTTTGCGAATAAACGGGTCGTGAAAAACGGCCCGTTTTTTTGTGTGCTCTTGAAACATAATCGGAGGTCTTCGACACATGGAGTGCAAGCATGAAGTTTTCGCGCAGTCTCATCGCAGCCGCAATTGGTATGACGTTGTCCACCCAGGTCAATGCACAGGACTTCTTGCCGTTGCAGGGCAGAGCTAATGGAATTTCCGCGGACGGGCGCGTGGTGGTAGGGGAGCGCGACGAGCAGGCGGTGTTTTGGAACAGCGCAAGCGGCTCGTATGTCGTGATCGACCCGCGCCCTGACTGGGTTGGATACGCCGTTGCGACTTCGGCCAATGGCTCGGTGGTCGTGGGTTCTACGCGGCAAGTATTGCCGGTTAACCCGCTCTCGCCCAATTTAACGGCGTTTCGTTGGTCCGAAGCTACGGGCATGATCTTTCTGGGCCCATCTGGCAGTGTGCACAGTACTGCAGCAGGGGTGTCCAGCGACGGCAGTGTAGTGGTTGGCTCCAGCAGCGATGGTGGCGGCGACGTGGCATTCCGGTGGACGGAGCCCGGGGGCTCGGTATTGCTGGGCGCATTGCCTGGCGGCGTCGGCAATAGCAACGCCAGTGGCGTATCCGGCGACGGTTCGATTGTGGTCGGCTCAAGCACAATGGATCTGCAAGGCAATCAGCATGCATTCCGCTGGACGGAAGCGATCGGCATGGTCGATCTGGGGTTGCCGGCGAATGCCGTCTCCAGTGCGGCCCACGGCATCTCTGCGGACGGAAGCACGATAGCCGGCACCGTGACTGTCTCCGCACGTCGCGCTCATAGCTGGACCCAATCGGAGGGCTGGGTTGCCCTGGACATGCTGGCTGGCGACTCCAACAGCGAAGCTTGGGCCGTATCCGCTGACGGCAGTGTAATTGTAGGTAGAAGCTACGGCGCGACCGACTCCCACGCAGTGCGCTGGGACGGCACCGAAGTGCGGACCATAGAACAGTGGCTGTCGGATTCCGGGTTCACCAGGCCGATCGGCTTCACCCTCACGGAAGCTACCGGCGTGAATGCCGACGGTACCGTGATTGTAGGGAATTGGGCCCAGGGCGCATGGTTGGCGCGTTCGGGCAGCGGACTGATCCCCGACCTCGGCGCGTTCGACGCCGGTCTTGCCGAAGCGGGTGCTGGACTGGCCTTGGGCGTGCGCGACCAGGCGCGCTTCGGACTCGCCGATCTGCAAACGCGCGCACTGGATGCATGGCGGGCGGACGACGAGGCGCAGCCCTGCGCCTGGGTTTCGGCAGGCGGCGGAGCCTTTGCCGATGAGTTGCGAGTGGATCAGGCCCATGTTGGCGGATGCGCGCGCATCGGTGGGGCAGGGATCGCTTTGGGTGCGGGTCGCATGCAGGCGCGTCAGAACTGGGCCGAAGGCGGCAAGGGCCGCATCGATGGCTATTTCGTCGCGGCCACACTCTCGGTGCCGATCGTCGCTTCACTGTACGGCAGTCTGTCGTTATCGCATGCAAGCTTCGACGCCAATCTGCGGCGTGAGTATGTTAATGGCGAGAGCATCGACGTTTCCGTTGCTCGTCCCGATGCCAGCGTCGAGAGCGCCGAAGCGCGCATCGCATGGCGTAGCGACGTGCAAGTCCAGGGTTTCGCTTGGTCTCCCTATCTGGTCTGGGACTCGATGCGTACCGAGATCGATCCTTACGTCGAAAACGGCGGCGGCTTTCCTGCGCAATACGACGGCTTGCGCGACGAAACTCAGCATGCACGGCTGGGTGTTGACGCGAGTCGCGCATGGCGGCGCAGTGCTGTGCAGTTTTCGCTAGAAGCGGTACGCCGTCTGGATGAGGGGCCAGGTCTAGTCGTCGGTCGTGTGCCGGGGTTGTACGATTTCGCTCGACCGATAGAGACCACCGACCGTAATTGGATGCAGTTGCGTGTCGGCACCCGCAGCCCAGTTGGTGAGCGCGGCAGCTTGGCGTTTGACGTTCAGACCGCCACTGCAGGCGACGATGCGCGCTGGGGATTGGGGCTGGCGTATCGAATGGCCTTTTGAAGACTGGGCAATCTACTTGTACGATCCAGTCGGAATCGGCATGTTGCCGCCGCGTTCGTAAACAGCGGCGTTTGGCCGTAGCGAGAAAGCGGACCGTTCTATTGCCGCTTCGCTGCCGCTGGATTGCCAAATATGGTGGAGCCAGCGGCTACGTCGCGCGTGACCACGCTGCTGGCGCCGATCAGGGCATCGTCCCCGATCGTCACGCCGGCAGGATCAGCGCGCCGTCACCTATCCAGACGTTCTCGCCGATATGTGAAGCGTCCTCGTTAGTTAGATCCACTTGGAAGTAGAGTTCCATCCCAAGCAGTTCTGCATGAAGAAGTCGAAATTCACCGAAGAACAGATGGTCCGAATCCTGAACGAGGTCGAGGCCGGCCTGCCGAGCGGCGGCAATGCCACCGAACGCCTTCAGCGCGCCCTGGTCGGTGTGGGCGTGGGTGCACTCGCCCGCTTTTTTCATGTAGGGCGCAAAAGAAAAGGGCCGCTTTCGCGGCCCTTCGCTTCACTGGATGGTGATGGCGTCTATCAAATAGCGGCCGGAAAGGTCCTGTTTGCGCCAAATTGGCAGGGAAGGGGACGGGACATGCCCCCAATCATGCCCCCAGGCTTCGGCCTTCTTCTTCGCTACGGTGTGATCCGGTGCGAGCGTGGCGGCCAAGACCCGTGCATGCAGAATGGCTGCTTCGCGATCTTCTTCCTTCCTCACCTCAGAACTGGCTGGCGGCTTAGCTTAGCCGAGGTGCTCTTGCACAGATCGTTTCGCCAACTCGTCGATAAGGTCGATCATGATGGGAGAAAGTTTCTTTTGCATCAGCTGGCATTACTCTCGGAAACAGCAGTAGATCTGTCTATGTAGAGCTGGTGCAATCGAGCGAAAAGTAACTCGAACTCCGTGAAAACGTCATCGCCAATTGTTGTGGAATTATGCGCATTGGAAGCGTAAGCGGAGCTCGGATAGCGGCCCATGAAAACAACGAAGTCTGTCAACAGCTCACAAAGAACAATTTCTGCATCACTGAGAGAGACACCAGCCTTACCCGCAACAGCTACCTGGTGATGAGACAGCGGTGCCTTTCCTTTGGAAACGCAAGCAGGATCGCGTTGGACCCACAGTGCTTTTAAAGCAGTTTCGATGGACATTCCCGCGAGCATGAGCATCGGATACTGATCTTGTATGAAACGGATCATGGCCTCAAAGGGGTTCCCTTCGCCTGCCATGAAAGATCCGCTCACTACGAAGGTTCCAGAGGTAGTGGGCCGTGCCGGCTGTAGCGCCATTCGCATTGCGCGCTCACTATCCCTTAGGTTTTTTTCGATCACCCGTGCCGCGCGAGCCAGTGTGTTCGAGGTTTCAATCCACGCTTCAGGCGTGTTGATATGGGCAAAATCAGCTTGATTCATCCCAGGCTTTATGACTTGACCAATTCTGTGGCGATCGTCCATTCCTTTAGTCTAATGGCAACGTGGGCCGCCCGCCCAAAGCCTTCAAAGACGGCCGCCAGGATGCCTGGCGGCGCCTGATGCATCGGGCCGCCATCAAGCCCTGCAGCCGCTGACTGTTCTTTCGGAAACGTGTCAGCTGGTCCGGCGCGGTCATGGTGTATTCCGCGAAGCCCACAGATTGGCGATTTGACCGGCGGATAACGCGCCGTCTACCAGGAAACATTCGTCGATGGACCCGCCCCATGGGTCATTGGTATTGGCGCTGCCGCGAGCCCCGATTGCTGCTTGTGCACCGACGCCGCCAGTCATCGCTGTGGCGGTCGAGCTGGTCCCGACGATTGCTCCATCCTTGAACAGTTTGATTCGACCAGCGGCCGCCAAGAGACTTTGGTCATACACCGCCACGACTAGATGGGGTAGGCCATCGTTGATGCTGCCCCCGCTGGTCGTGTGGCCTGTGTTCACCACTACAAACTCCACGTTGTGGGCAGCACTCTTTCGGAACTGCCAGCACCGCGGAGCGGATGCGCGGTCCGCCCCTAGGATCGACTGGATGGCCGCAACAGAATCAGCTGTAATGAATGCCCCAATCGTGAACACTGGAGTCGCGGCCAGAGGGAAGTTTGGAAGGTTTATCTTCCCTCCGAGTGCTGTCTGGCTAGCGGAACTGCCAGCGAAGAGGCCCGAGGCGCCATGCGTGCCGGCTGCGGTATACGTTCCGTGATTCCCGTTCCCGCTTGAGTCGGTGGCCACGCCACTGGCAGCTGCAGTCTCGTCCAGCTTCCACCAGCCCCACAGACCTGGGAGGGCTGCTACTGCCGTATTCCAGCTCGTCGCAGGTGGGGCAGCGGTGTCCAGCAGAAGGCCACGATGGGCGATTAGGCCGCTCATGCGAAAGCCTTAGCGAGTGTCGCGTTCCAAGTGGTGCCGTTGTCGTGCGTGGTAATCGCTAGCAGATCCTTGGCGCCGCTCGCGGTCGACACGGGGCTTGGAACGCCGCCTGCCCACTTGAATGACGCCGGCCAAGCCACTGTGCGTGAGGTGGTGTCTTGGGTGATTTGGATCACTAGAGAACCACCTTTCCCGGAGCCAGGCAGATTGCTGAAAGTGAAGCCTGAAACGTTTCCTGCAAGTGCCAAGGTGAAGTAGTCGCCCAACGCGAAGTTAATGGCGACGGAGCCGGACGTTGCCAGTGTCGATACCGTATCCCGCGAAGCAGGCGGTGCAATCTGGCCCTGTTCAAGGGTGATGAGCATCGGATCGCCATCAGCGAAAGATCCGCCGTTGGCAATCAATGTCACGGCCAGCTTCACGTAGCCGGTAGCATCGGTGACCGTCGTAATTTCCCAGATTTGCCAAGTGTCTTGGACGGTCGCGTGCTGCAAGTAGCAGAACCCGCCGGAATCCAGCGCTGTCCACCAGCTGGTCAGGCTCACTCCGTCGCTGGTGTCGTCATCGAGGAAGAGAACGGTTGCGCTCGCTTGGGTCGCGTTGTTCCACTTGAGCAGCCCCGGACCCGGGTCGCTATCCGCCGTACTACCTGTCTCGGCAACATACTGCACGCCGACAGTTGCGCCACCGCTACCGCTACCGCCAGCGGCCGTCGCCCAAGACCCACCCAGGTACTGCCAATCCTCACCGTCGGTTCCCTCATCCAGGACGCATTTCCGCAATCCTTCGTACGGTGCAAATGCAGTCCACGTGTCCATGTAGAAGATGACAATGTCACCCTCGGAGAATCCCGACCATTGCGTGCCTGTTGGGCTTGCGGGAAGGATGTAGACGTCGAGGTCATTCGGCGTCGAAGGCTGGGCTGCAGTCGTGGCACTGAGCGCGGAAGACAGGACCAACGCTTGAATAGTCCGCACGTTGTTGTTCGCGGGAATACGCGCAGCCAATATGCCTTCCGGCCAGTACTCTAATTCTTTAGTAAGGCTCATCGTTTTAGTTCCTCGTTAACTTAGATGGCCCCCAGGTTCTGCCTGGGGGCGCTTGCGTGATCGCATGCCGAAAAGGGCCATGAAAGCCAAGCATGCTCACGCTGCCTGTGTTGTTTCCGTCACCGCCGGCTGGACGGGTCCGAGGCTGGCGCTTCGAATTCCTATGCTGCTATCGGACTCAGCACGCTCTGCAGAAATACACCCGTGGGCTGCGTTGGCGTCTTCTGCAGTTCCTTGAGTCGCTTCTCTGCGCGCGCGGAATCGGTCTCTCGAAGAGAGACCGGTTCTCATGACCAAATCTATGACTATCGAACCTGCCGTGGCCATCAGTTGCTCCTGGGATCCGGAATCATGCCGATGGCGCTGGCGTTCGCGCCGGTTTCCGATGTGACGGTGACCCGCAGAAACATTTGCCCTGGAGATGGAGGGTCACACGCCACATCAAAATCCGCGTTTGCAGACATGCGAAGCTCGCCTAGGGCCGCGTTCGTGGCTTGTTTGAATGCGCTGGCTAGCGCTTCCGCTATGAGATCCCCAGGCGCTCGAATTATGTCGTCGCCGTAGAAAAGGCAGGCGTGGCCTTTTTCGGCGTCACCGATGAAACGTTCCTGCTCGGGAGTGAGTTGTAACCAGTCTGAATCCGACGACATCCTCTCGCGCTGGGAAGGCGTCAATGGCATCGATTGAATGGTCATTTCGCGTCCTTCCCCTTTCGCACGGCGACCATCCAGTGCGGTGAAGTGTTGGACGGTGTTTCCGCCGTATTGCGAACTGCCCACCACAGCGATCCGTTGTGAGTAAAGGCGTCGCCACGCTCTGCTTTCTTGCCGCCCTCCCAGTAGCCGCGGTACCGAATTCCGCTCTCAGCCATGTCAGCCAGCGCAGTTTCGATCCGGCCGAGTCGATCGACCAAGCTGTTCATGACGTCATAAGCCTCTGCATCAAGAGCTTTCGAAACCGATGCCTTTTCCAGTGCAACCAAGCGTGTCTTGATCGGGCCGAACTGGCCACGCAGAGCGATGCCCAACCCCTTTATCACGGGTTCCAGCCTTTGAGAGGTCTTGGCGAAGGTACCCGCCATCTTGGTCGGCACCAAGTGCGTGGCGTCTGACGTGGGCTCGATTGCGTAGCACAGTGATTTTCCTACGCTTATGCGTGCCTCGCTGTTCGCAGGTACAGAGACAACCGACAGTTCGTGCCAATCCCATTTGTCGAAACGCAGTCCGCCGTTTGGGAGTGGGCTGCTCTTGAGTACACCAAAGCCGATTGAAACAGCCGTCAGAGCACCATCATTGAGCAGCCGCCAGACTTCTTCCGCGCGCGCTACGCCGGCGGTGAGCTTTGCGCGAATCCGGATGCCAGCCTTGGTGACGAAGGCCTCGGCGACGGATCCAATGGGCTCGTCGTGCTTGTGCGCGAACAGAAGCGGAAGGGGCAGGCGATAAACGGCTCCCTCCGGGAGCACAACGTCCCCCATACGATCCTCCGCCGGAGTGGTGGCCCAGCCTTCGATCCAGCGCGCATCGGCGCGCTCGACGGCCTTTACCTGGAGATAAGTGACGTGGCGCGTTTCCACTAGGTGGAACCTCCGTCGACTACGACGATGTCTGCGGATTGGGCGAGGTGCCAGCTCCTTTCCAGCAGCAATCCGAATGAATTGGTCTGCCAAAGTGAAACGGTGTTGGCGGGCGATAGGGGCGTATCGCGCATGTCTACCGATGCATGCTCGGCACCGCGCACTTGCAGTCCGCTGTCCCAGATGGCCAGGCGCGAAGCGGGGATGATTCGCATGTCGTCCAGGTCATCGACTGCGACTACCTCAATTCCGGGACGAAAGCTGCCGCCTCGAACGCCCATCCCACCAGTCGCCTCGACCCGAGTTGCCAGATCTGCAACATCGCCTGCTGGGGCGGCCACCACGTAGCCATAGGAAGGTTCTGAAGCGCGAAGGCCCGCGCGAAGATTGGCGAGGGGATCATCCGTTCCGGCGACGTCAATCGTGTTCGTGTTTTCGAGCGCGCTCAGGATCGATTGATTGCTCGCCCGTATCACCGCGCTGGCCAGCTCCGATTCGAACAGTCGGCGACCTTCTCCCCGGGTCGCGTTCAAGAGTTCTTTTGTCGCAACGACGATGCCCACGGCCTTGGTCGGGGTCATTTCAGTCGTGGACAGCGAGAGTCTTCGGACTGGCTTCGGCACACCTTCTTCCACCAGGTCACCAACCGCATCCGCAGCGATCATCACGCTTCCCCTCTGGATCGGTAGGATGGCGGCATATTTCCGCACCGAATCCAGAATCGAGAACTCCGCAATGGACGCAAGGTATGAGGCAGCGAGCGCCGCGGCGTCACCCTCCCAAACCTCGTCGCTGAGGGCGTGCGCAGCGGCCTTCACCACCAGAGCGTTATCGCTGGCCTTGAGCGCGTCGGCGGCACGGCCAGGGTCGGCCCGAAGCACCGTCCATGCAAAGTCCAAGAAGGCTTTGGCGTGCGCGCGGTGGTCGGCGTCACGATTGCCGGTTATTGCGGTCAGCGCGGCGTGTGCGCGGTTGACTGCAGCAAATTCGAGTGCATCCACTTTCGTTTCCTTCGTTGGAAATGGCGCCGTTTCGGCGAGTGGAGGGCACTGTTTCACAATCGAATAAAATCAATCATTGCCGTGCGATTTTGCGTAAGCGTTGGATCTCGTCGGGTAGCTGCGACACCTCGGGAACATGCGGGCAGCGCGTGCGCAGGTGGTCGGCAACGGCGTTGGCGGCCATGAACCAAGTGGCGGCCGCGATACCCGCGAGGGCCCGCTTATCGATACCCACGGCCTGCCTCCACGACTCTTCCACGGCGCCGGCCAGGACCTGAGGCAACGCTGCCGCCAACTCGAGCACCACAGCATCGCGTGAGCCGGCTTCCCGCCATTGGCGCACAGCATCAGGGTCGACCAGGACGGCATGGCCGCGCCCACGCCGGCCGCGGCTGGCCACCGGGCAACCTCGGCTTATCCAGCGCCGCAGCGTGCCCGTGCGAACGCCAAGCGCGATTGCAGCTTCAGGGACGGGCAGGGCGGCCATCGGCGCCTACTGCGATCGCCTGCGGTTGAAGTGGCCCAATGCGCGCAATAGCGCGATCTGAGCCGTCACGTTGCCACGGAGCGCTGCATCGCAAAGCAGACTGAGGGCCTGGGCTTTGGCGATAGCCTCGGCATGGCGCAGACGTGCCGCGATGGGTATAGACGGATCTGCCAACGACGCTAAGGCGTAGCGGAATGGATTGCAGTGCGTGCAGCCACGATGGGCGACGCGTGCCTTGCGCCCGGCGCCAGTCCTTGTCCCGCCGCTGCGGCCTTTCATGCCCGCCATTTGATTTTGAATTTTCGCTGCAGAAAAAAACCTCTCCGTGAGTGGGCGGCGGGTGTCCGCTCAGACGAGGATCCCAGATGACGACCTCCCCCCCCCCGGGGCATGCCCATCTCGGCGAGCCCTGCGCGAAGGGGCTTGCAAGGGGCTCGCGACGATGGCGCAGCGAACGGATAGCGAACGCAATGCGAACGCATCCGACTACTGGTCACGGCGCATGCGTGACGGCCTGCGCGTGCTAGCAGCATCGAATCGGTTGCTAGTAGCAGGGCCTGTAACTGTGGATAAACCACAGTGAGATCGAAAGGGTTACGCAAACCGTTTCGAAAATGGCCGCCGTGGTGCAGGGGCTTTGAATCAAGGACAGAGCACGCAGCCATGCGCGGGGAGAACCCCCTTGGTAGATATATATAAGGGACCCCAGTTTCTGGGGTAAAAGGATTCGCTGAACAGGAAGTTATGCCCCAGATTCTGGGGTAAAGAGGCAGGGAATCATTGGCCTTACGCTGCCTTTGCATCAGATTCTGGGGTAACACTCTCCAGTTTCTGGGGTAATGATTTTGTTTTCCACGTGTCCAGCGCGCGCACTGTTGCAGCCACTTCGAGGAACTTCCCCGGGCATTCGTCGATCGAGTACCAGCTGAGTGCGAACAGGTGGCAGACCCGCTTAACGCCATGCCTGGTGATGATGATGAAGCCGGCCTCCAGCAACTCGTCCCGCGCTTTGGTTGCAGTCGCTTCACTGCGCCAGCCTTCCTTTGTGAGGTCAGACATGGCCATACTGAGGTTGCCATTGTTCGTGCCGTTGTACTGTCTGGCCAGGAAGACCAGCAGCTTGACGGCAGTCCCGCTGAGTGCTCTGTAGGCAGGCGAATCGATGATGTCGTGACGAAGCATGACGAAGCTGTGGCCAGCGTTGCTTCGGCCCTTGAACTTGCCGCGCTTCCATCCTGGGATCTTCTTGCCGCGCTCACTGGCCATCCTCTTTACCTTGGCGAAGCATTGCCTCGCGGATGCGGAGCACGGTCTGCCTGCAGCCGTCCAGATTCAGGGCCAGGCGCTCGGCGCCATCGGGCGTGGGGCGCGCGCTGAACTCGACCAGTTGCGCTTCAAGACCAGCAGCGACGTCGGGCAGGTGGACGAGCTGCTCGGCCGCGCGGGTCATTCGGCTACCTGCCCATCGCGCTCAGCGACCAGCTTGGCCAGGTGCGCATCGATCTCTGATTCCAGCCAGCCTGACGAGTTGGGCCCAAGGCGAATGGGCTTGGGGAAGGTGCCTTCGGCGGCACGGCGGTAGATCGTGGCGCGGCGAAGGCCCGATCGCTTTTCGACCTCCGGTAGACGGAGGATGCTGTCACCCTTGCGGGATAGTGCGGTGTTTTCCATTGTTTGCTCCTTGGCCCGGATGGGATGGGAGCAGATGGTTACAGCGAATGGTGGTCAGGTCATGCAGTATCGCCTGCAAATAACCTGGCTATTTTCCAAGTTTTCTTGCGTAGCTCTCAACTTTCGCGGGAGTCAGTCCTGGTGCTAAACCAGACAGTTTTTCAGCAACGATGCGCTTTGCAACTTCAGCCTTCTCACCTTCGCGACGAAGTTGCTGGTAGTAGCTGGAAGCGAGCAATTGAATCCAGTAGTCATCCGCATTCTTTTGGCCAGGTTTCCGAGAGACCAAAGGAACTCCCCAAGGTGCATCCTGCGCCGCGATATCCTCCAGTCTCTCGACAAGCCAAGAATTTGCCGGTTCTGGTGGAGCGAATCCGGCCCTAAGGTAGCTCGCACACGCCTTCAAGAGTTCTTGTGTCTCGACGCTCCTACCTTTCGAAGCAGCATCGACGAACCCCGAGATTGCAGTTTCAACTACGATCCGTTCCTTCTCGCTTAGCTTGAACGGTCGTCGCGCGTTGAGATGCGCAGCAAGACCATCCAAGCCTCGCTCTTCTTCCGAGTGGACTAACGAGTTTTTCGGCAGAATCTGAATTTGATCTGCAGATCGATCAGAAGGATCTGCCCCCGCCTTGGCAGGGGTTTTCTTCGCTGGCTTCTTCGTACCCATATCAGGGTTTCAGCCGTGACTGAGCAATTTGATCATTCAGCAGTTGAGCCAGCTTGTGCTCGCAGGGAAGCGCATCAGCGATCTTGGAAGGATCATCCAGCATTGCCTCGATCCTCTGGACCATCCAGTCGATCCTTCGCTGACTTAGCGACTTGAAAGCGCAAGGGAAGGGGATGATCTGCACGGTCATGTCGCTTGCCCCCAACTGGCGACAACAGCTTGCAGCGCCTGCTGCTGGCTGCCGCTCGCTCGCTCATAAGCACGCGCGACCTCTAATGCGTCGGTCGAGAACGCCTCACCGGTAAACACCACTTCGGTGTGCTTTTCTGCCCACGCCTCCAGCAGAATCTCCTTCAGCTCGTTCCGCAGGGTCGCATGGATCGCCATGGTCATGCCTCCAATAGTTCACGGACCACGTCGATGTCGTTGTGCACGTCATCCATGATGATTTGCATTTGGTGAAACGCGGTTCGTGCTTCGTCGCCACTAAGGCCTTCGGCCTTCATTGCCAGCCGTACCATCACCCGCGCGTTGTCCAAATTGCCCATTGCAATGGACAGGTCAGCGGCCAATTGTTCATCCCGTTTGTTAATCTGCTTTGCCATGATCGTTCTCCGTTGAACGGTTGTGGAAGGCGGGCAGGGTGCTCGAATCACCCTGCCTGCCGCTTTACCGGCGGCTGCCGGATTTCTTGAACTCCAGGACCTTGCCGGTATCGGCTTTCTTTCTGTCCAGGTAATCCGCCCACGATTGCATCATCTTTCGACGCTCGGCTAGATGTGCGGTGCGGTTGTAGGCGCGACCGTTGGGGTCCTTCACGGTATGCGCGAGCTGGTGTTCGATGTAGTCGGGACGGAAGTGCAGTACCTCGTCCAGCACCGTGCGGGCCATCGCCCTGAAGCCGTGGCCCGTCATCGTTTCCTTGTCGAAGCCCATGCGGCGCAGCGCGGCGTTGATGGCGTTGTTGCTCATCGGACGCTTGGGGCTGCGGACGCCTGGAAAGACGTAGGTGCTGCGTCCGGTGAGAGGCTGCAGCTCCTCCAGAATGGCTACGGCCTGCCTTGAGAGTGGCACCAGGTGGGGCTGTCGCATCTTCATCTTGGCAGCGGGGATGTTCCACTCGGCGGTGTCCAAGTCGATCTCTGCCCATTCGGCTTGTCTCAGCTCTCCAGGGCGCACGAATACCAGCGGTGCCAGCTGTAGCGCGCAGCGGGTGACGTGGCCGCCTTTGTAGCCGTCGATCGCGCGGAGCAGGGCGCCGATGCTGTCGACGTCGGTGATGGCCGCATGGTGGCGCTCAGGGGGCGCAGCGAGGGCACCTTTCAGGTCTGTAACCGGGTTGCGGTCACCGCGGCCGGTTGCGATGGCGTAGCGCATGACCTGGCCGCAGTTCTGCAGGACCCGGTGCGCGGATTCGACTGCGCCCCGGGCCTCTATGCGACGAACGACGCGCAGGAACTCGGGAGCGGTGAGTTCGGCAATCGGGCGGCTGCCAATCCAAGGGAAAACGTCGTTGTCGAGCCAGGCCTCGACCTTGACCTTGTAGCTCTCGACCCAGTCGCGCTTGCCCAACCATTCGCGCGCGACCACTTCGAAGCTGTTGGCCGCGCGGTCGGCGCCGGCGACCTTCTCGGCGCGGCGGTGCTCGCCTGGATCCACTCCGGAAGCCAGCAGGCGGCGCGCAGCATCTCGGCGCTCCCGGGCTGCGACAAGCGTGACCTCCGGATAGGCGCCGTGAGCCAGCCGCTTCTCCTTGCCTGCGAACCGGTACTTCTGCCGCCAGAGCTTTCCACCAGCAGGCGTGACCTCCAGATACAACCCGCCGCCATCGAACAATCGCTGCGCCTTATCGGTGGCTTTGGCCTTGCGGATTACCAAGTCGGAGAGGGGCATCTGGGGGCATCCAGTTGGCCAGACAGGCCGGATGCCCCCAACGATGCCCCCACATGCCCCCGGAATGCAATAGCCGGGGTTGGACAGGGTTAGACACAAAAAAGGCCGGAAGCCCTGTTTTATTGGGGTTTCCGGCCTTTCCTAAGCCGTCCTAAGACGGGTGGATGGTGGAGATGGCGGGAATCGAACCCGCGTCCGAAGGCACTCCATCCCCGGTACTACATGCTTAGCGTTCCGTTAGATCTCGCCCCCGAGCAGCACGGCACGCAAAGCGCACCCGGTGACCAGCCTGTTTTCGTTAAGCCGTGACTGACAGGCAGCCGTCACAGCCGGTTCCGTGATAATGACCCTACATCCACGAGCACGGGCACAAGTGGGTTCGGGGCTTACGCCTTAAGCGGCGAGAGCGTAGTTGTCGTCGTTGGCAACTAGAAGTTTGCTACTGGATTAACGAGGAAAGTCGCCCCCTCGGCATGCACCAGGCAATTTCGCGACCCCCGTCGAAACCAGTGCATCCCCGGGAATCAGACATTGCTGATGTCTCCAGTGTAGGGGCGAAGTACGCCGGTCACAACGCCTGCGACTGGCCAGGGTTAGCCTTGCTTCATCGCCGGTGGCCCAAGCGCCGCTGGGACTGCGTTGTCCAGATCAGACCAGCAGGAATAGACCAGCAGGAATAGACCAGCAGGAATAGACCAGCAGGAATAGACCAGCAGACAAGGAGAATCGGCATGGCGACCAGGAAAACCGGAAAGTCCCCCTCCCCCAAGGGTGCACAGCCCGCCAAGAAGCGCGCGAAATCGCCCCCCGCACGATCCGTAACCCCGCCGCGCAATGCATCGCCAACGACGGCGCAAGCCGGTGCTTTGCAGCGCTCGGATTTCATGGCTGCGGCACAGGGCGAGGCCAAGACCGTGCTGTACATCCACGGCATCGGCAACAAGCCGACCCAGGAAGTGCTGCGCTGCCAGTGGGACAAGGCGCTGTTCGGGCGCGGCATGGGGGAGCGCACGCGTCTGGCGTACTGGGTCAATCGCGAGCGTTATCCCACACCGGAGCCCGGCAGCTGCAGCGACCGCGATCAGGGCCCCACGCTCAACCAGGCCGAACAACGCGTGCTGAGTGCACTGGGCGTGGCGCCCAGCCGGGACGATCTGGACCGGTTGGCCACCACGCTGGCCGACAGTCCTGCCGAGGCGGCGATGCTGCAGAACATGCTTCAGGAACTCAACGCGGGCGCGGCGAAATCGTCCGGTCCCGGGGCGAAGGGTCTGTTCGACAAGATCAACGAAATGCTGCTGAAGTTGATTTCGGCGGCGCTGCTGCAGGACGTACACGATTTCTTCTTCGACAAGCAACGCCGCGAGCAGATGGAACGCAGCCTGCTGGATCGCCTGGAGTCCGGTGGCGGTCCGTTCGTGATCGTGGCGCACAGCCAGGGTTCGATGATCGCCTATGAAGTCCTGCGCAAGTTGGACCCGGCGAAGTACGACGTGGCGCTGTTCGTGACCATCGGCTCGCCACTGGGCCTGCCCAGCGTGCGCAGCATGTTCAAGCAATCGATCAAGAAAAAGAAACTACCGTTCCCGCCCTGCGTGCGGCATTGGTACAACGTCGCCGATCGTCGCGACCCGGTGGCGCTGGACGGCAATCTTTCCGACGACATCGAGAACCCGGGACAGCGTTTTTCCAACCTGCAGGGCTCGGACGTCAATACCGATAGTCCGCGCAATCCGCATTCCGGTTCCGGTTACCTGTCCAACCTGCATGTACGGGCCAAAGTACGCGACGTGGTGGGCGTGGGCTTCGACCAGCCCGTGTCCAATACGGTGCTGATCAAGGACCTTTCCGATCAGCTGGAAGCCCGCGGTGCCGAGCATCGCCATGAAGTATTGATTGAACTGGACAAGCTGCCGGCGGGCGAGGATGGCCGCGATGCCGCGCGCGATGCGCTGGTGGCGCGTATTCGTGGCCTTGCAGCCACCACGACCCAGCTCAAGAATGCGGCGCTGGACGACGAAATCTGTCTGGAGGAGGGGCTGCATCGCTTTGTTTCCGCGCGGCTGACCCGCTTCGAGATCGAATCGCTGCGCAACGACTACCAGAACCTCAGTTTCAAGCGCCTGTGGCGCGATGCAGGCAAGCGCGCCTTGCTGAACCAGTCGCGCAGCGTGATCCAGGCCGACGCCGCGCAGAGCGCGTATCGCGCACTGGGGCAGAAGATCGGTTGGGCTGTGCTGGACACCGGCATCGCGGCCGGTCATCCGCACTTCTATGAAAAGGGCAAGCGCGATGTAGTCGTGGCGCAATGGGATTGCACGGTGCGCGGCAAACCGAAGAAACTGTTGCGTGCCGATGGTGTGGCTTTCAGCAAGCTCGACCGCAATGGCCACGGTACGCATGTGGCGGGAGTGATCGCCGGCCAGTGCAGCGCGCCGCTGCCGGGTAGCAGCGATAAGGAGAGAATCGAATTCACCGGCATCGCACCGCAGGCGCAGCTCTATGGATTCAAGGTGCTGGATGACGATGGCAATGGCCGCGACTCATGGATCATCAAGGCGGTGCAGCAGGTCGCCGATCTCAACGACCAGGCCGGCGAACTGGTGATCCACGGCATGAATCTGAGCCTGGGCGGTTATTTCGACGCGGAAAGCTACGGCTGCGGATTCACGCCGCTCTGCAACGAACTACGCCGGCTGTGGCGGCAAGGCGTGGTCGTGGTGCTGGCGGCGGGGAACGAAGGCTTGGCCTGGCTGGTGCAGAACGATGGCGAGTCGTATCCGGCCAATATGGACATGACCATCGGCGATCCGGCGAACCTGGAAGAGGCCATTGCGGTGGGTTCGGTGCACAAGGCCAACCCCCACAGTTACGGGGTGTCGTATTTTTCATCGCGCGGTCCGACCGCCGATGGCCGGAACAAGCCGGACGTGGTGGCGCCGGGCGAGAAGATCATTTCGGCGCATCACGCGTTCAAGGCGTCGGACCGGGCCACCTGGATGGTGGAAATGAGCGGCACCAGCATGGCGGCGCCGCATGTTTCCGGATTGATCGCCGGCTTCCTGTCGGTGCGCCGCGAGTTCATCGGTTTCCCGGATCGGGTGAAGCAGATCGTGATGGCGCATAGCACCGACATCGGCCGCGACCGCTATATGCAGGGAAGGGGCATCCCCAACTTGATCCAGATGCTGGCATCCACCTGACCGTAGGAGCGGGCCTTGCCCGCGATGCTTCTCGTGCAGATCGCGCCAGGAGCGAAAGGCCAAGAGCATCGCGGGCAAGGCCCGCTCCTACGAAACGAGGGTCTCGCGTACGAGGGCGGCTCAGGCGTCGCGGTTATGGCGGCGCATCACGCGCTGTTTGTCGCGTTCCCAGTCGCGCTCCTTGCTGGCTTCGCGCTTGTCGTGGGTCTGCTTGCCCTTGGCCAGCGAAATCCCGGCTTTGACCTTGTTGCCCTTCCAGTACAGCGAAGTGGGCACGATGGTGTAGCCGTCGCGCTCGACCTTGCCGATCAATACATCGATCTCGCGTTTGTGCAGCAGCAGCTTGCGGGTGCGGCGGTCGTCGGCGACCACATGCGTGGAGGCCTGGATCAGCGGCGTGATCTGCGCGCCGAACAGGTAGATTTCCCCCTTGCGCACCACCGCGTAGGCTTCGGTGATATTGGCCCGGCCCGCGCGGATGGCCTTCACTTCCCAGCCTTGCAGCGCCATGCCCGCCTCGTAGTGCTCCTCAAGGTGGTATTCGTGGCGTGCGCGCTTGTTCTGCGCAATCGTGCCAGTGCTGTTTGCTTTATCCTTGCCGGGTTTCTTCGCCATGGGCGTATTGTCGCCGATGGTGCAGATGCACGCGAGTCCAGCCCAAGAAGAGTCCGCTCAACGCATGCAAACCATCCGCCGCAGCGCCCTGGTCGAACATTCCACGGCCCGCATGTTCGATCTGGTCAACGACGTAGCCGCCTATCCGCGCCGATTCGACTGGTGCAGCGCCGCCGAACTGATCGATGCTGGCGAAGACCGGCTGGTGGCGCGGCTGGATCTGGGCCTGGGTGCCCTGAGCACCTGGTTCACCACCGAGAACACCCTGGACCGCCCACACAGTATCGACATGAACCTGGTCGATGGCCCGTTCCGCAAGCTGCACGGGCGCTGGGAATTCCACGCCCTGGATGAATGCGCCAGCAAGGTCACCCTGACGCTGGAGTTCGACCCCAGCAACCGCCTGCTCGGCCCGGCCATTGCGCTGGGTTTCCAGGGGCTGGCGGACCGCATGGTCGATGATTTCGTGCGGGTCGCTGACCGCGGCGAATGATGCAGGGGCGAATGATGCGGATCGAGGTGGTCATGGCGTGGCCCAGGCGGCATGAAGCCCGCATGCTGGAGCTTGCGCCGGGATCGACCGTCGCCGATGCGCTGCAAGGCATCGAATGGGCGGCGCTGCCGGAAGTGGTGGGCTACGCGATCTTCGGCGTCAATGCGGAAGGATCGACCTTGCTGCACGAAGGCGACCGCGTGGAACTGCTGAGGGGCCTGCAGATCGACCCGAAGGAAGCGCGCCGACGGCGCGCTTCAAAACCAGTGCGTTGACGCGCTGAGACTACACGCTGGAGATCAGCGACGTGCGCCTTTCTTCTTGTCCTTGGCCAGGTTGGGACCGAACTTGCGCACGTCCTTGGCCAGTTGCTCGTCGTTCTCGGGGAAGTATTCGCCTTCCCACTTGGTGACCGAGTCGCCTTCGAAGAATACGGTGAGGTTCTTGATTTCGGTATGGCCGCGGCGGTTGGTCCGCTCAGCGGCGGTATAGTCCCAGCGCTGGGCGTGGAACGGGTCGGCGATGGAGGGCGTGCCCAGCAGGGCGACGACCTGCTGCTTGCTCTGGCCGACGGCCAACTGGTCGGCGTTGCTCTTCTCGATCAGGTTGCCCTGGTAGATCGGCTGCTTGTACAGGATGCCGCAGCCGGAAACTGCAAGGGCGACGACAGCGATCAACAGGTATTTACGCATCGGGAAAGGCACCGCGATTCGACAGAGGGATGACGGGGCGATGATACACTTCCGGCGACCGCCGCAACCCAGTTCGAGGCAGCTGGCGCTAAACCGCCAATGAACGGAGAGGCCATGGAATCGCAGGATCTACGCAAAGTCGGATTGAAGGTGACGCATCCCCGGATGCGCATCCTGGAGCTGTTGGAGCAGGCCAAGTCGCGGCATATGACCGCCGAAGACATCTATCGCCACCTGCTGGATCACGGCGACGAGATCGGCCTGGCGACGGTGTACCGCGTGCTGACCCAGTTCGAAGCGGCCGGCCTGGTGCTGAAGCACAACTTCGAGGGCGGCCAGGCGGTGTACGAACTGGACCGTGGCGAACACCATGACCATATGGTGGACATTGACACCGGCAAGGTCATCGAATTCTCCAGCGAAGAGATCGAAGCGTTGCAGTCGAAAATCGCGGCTCAGCACGGCTACGAAATCGAAGAGCACGCCCTGGTGCTGTACGTCCGCAAGAAGCGCTGAGCTACTACGCTCGTCATCCCAGCTTTCGCTGGGATGACGACTGTCTTGACCTGGTCCAGTCTCTAGCTCACGTCCGTAAGCAGGCGTTTTGCCGCGGCTCGCGCTTCCTTGCTCACTGCCACACCACCCAGCATGCGCGCCAGTTCTTCCTCGCGTTGTTTCGCTGCAAGCAGTTCCACCGAGCTCTGGGTCATGCCGTCCACCGGCGCCTTGCTGACCCGGTAGTGGGCATGGCCCTGCGCGGCGACCTGCGGCAGGTGGGTCACGCACAGCACTTGCCGCTTCTCGCCCAGTGCCCTGAGTTTCTGGCCGACGATATCGGAGACTGCGCCGCCGATGCCCGAATCGACCTCATCGAAGACCATCGTCGGTACCGCATCCAGTCCCAGTGCCGCGACTTCGATTGCCAGTGAGATGCGCGAAAGCTCGCCACCCGAAGCGACTTTGCGCAGGGCGCGCGGTGGCTGACCGGCATTGGCCGAGACCAGGAATTCCACCCGCTCGCTGCCCAGTGGGTCGGGGCGTTCGGTTTCGTTCGGCTCGATCGCTATCTCGAAACGACCGCCGCCCATGCCCAACTCGGCGATCAGTGCGGTGGTCGCCTTGGCGAGTTTGCTTGCGGACGCCTGGCGGGTCTTCGCAAGTCTGATAGCGGCTTCACGCCATGCCGTAGTGGCGGATGCGATTTCGTTGTTCAGGCCCAGCAATCGCTCGCCCGCACCACGCAAACCTTCCAGTTCGGCAGCGATGGCATCGCGCCGCGCGCCGAGTTGTTCCGGCGTCACCCGGTGCTTACGCGCCAGGTCGTGCAGGCGCGTGAGCCGGCGCTCCAGTTCCATGAACTGGGCTGGATCGGCATCCAGGTCGTCGCGCACCTTGTCCAGCACCACCAGTGCTTCCTCGAACTGGATGTTGGCGCTTTCCAGCAACGCATCGACTTCCCGCAAGCGGGGTTCGTGCTCGGCAACGCGCGCCAGTTCGGCCCGGGTCTGCTGCAACTGGCGCGACACCGATGGACTTTCTTCGCCTGCCAGGCGCGCGAACGCTGCGTTGCAGGCATCGATCAGGCCCGAGGCGTTGGCCTGGCGGCGGTGGTTGGCGGAGAGCGCCTGGACCGCATCGGCGGACAGTTCCTCACGTTCCAACTCCTTGAACTGATGCTCCAGATAGTTGATGCGGTCGGAGACATCGCCCTGCGCCGAGAGCGCATCGCGTTCCTGCAACAGCGCGCTCCAGGCGCTGGCGGCGTCGCGTACTTTCCTGCGTTCGGATTCGTTGCGCGCATAGGCGTCGAGCAGTCCCAGCTGGCTGGGACGCGACAGCAGCGCCTGGTGCTCGTGCTGGCCGTGGATCTCCACAAGCAGCGCAGCCAGTTCGGCCAGTTGCGCCAAGGTCACGCTGCGCCCGTTGATGAAGGCGCGCGAACCGCCATCGGCGCGGATCACCCGCCGCAGCTGGCAGTCCTTGTCGTCGAGTTCGTTGTCGCGTAGCCAGGCCAGGGCAGGGGATGCATCGTCCAGCGAGAACTCAGCCGACAGTTCCGCACGCTCGGCGCCATGGCGCACCACGCCGCTGTCGGCACGCAGGCCGGAAAGGAAACCCAGCGCTTCGACCAGCAGGGATTTGCCGGCGCCGGTTTCGCCTGAAATAACGGTCATGCCCGGGCCGAATTCGAGCTCGGCGGAGCGGACGACGGCGAAATCCTTGAGGGCGAGGTGTCTGAGCATGGCTGCGCATTGTAGTGGCATGCGGCGCAATCCCTGAGACGGTTTGGCGGTGTTTGCGTGCCCGGACTTGCATTGGCCCACTGCTGCGGCTATCAATCGGCCATGTCATTCCAGCCCAGCTCCCTCGATCCACGCGCCCGCCACCTGTTGCGGACGTTGATCTCGCGCTATATCCGCGATGGCGAGCCGGTGGGTTCACAGACTCTGGCGCGTCATGCCGGCCTGGATGTCAGTGCGGCGACCATCCGCAACATCCTGGGTGACCTGGAGGAAGTGGGGCTGCTGGCCTCGCCACATACCTCGGCCGGACGCATTCCCACCGCGCAGGGCTACCGGATGTTCGTCGACAGTCTGGTGCAGATGCAGCCGCTGGGCGAAGGCGAAGTGGCGCGGTTGCGCTCCGAGTTGCCGGCCGGCTCGGGCACGCAGGCCTTGTTGGGCAACGCTTCGGAATTGCTGTCGGCCATGACCCATTTCGTCGGCGTGGTGAGCGCCCCCAAGCGCGAGCAGTTCGCGTTCCGGCATATCGATTTCGTACCGCTGGATGGACGCCGGGTGCTGGCGATCCTGGTGTTCGCCGACAACGACGTGCAGAACCGGGTGATCGAGCCACGCCGGCTGTACGAGCCTTCCGAGCTGGAGCGGGTGGCCAACTACCTCAACACCCACTTCGCCGGTCGCCCCCTTTCCGAGATCAGAGCGACCCTGCTGCACGACCTGCGCAACGCCCAGTCGGAAATGGAAGGTCTTCTGGCCCATACCGTGGAACTGGCCGAACACGCCTTCGTCCCGCCCAACGACGATATGGTGCTGACCGGCCAGACCCGCCTGATCGGCGTGCAGGATCTGTCCGACCTGGATCGCTTGCGCGAACTGTTCGAGACCTTTGCCCGCAAGCGCGAAATCCTGCAACTGCTGGAACGCACCCTGCAGGCGCCGGGCGTGCGCATCTTCATTGGCGAAGAAACCGGACTGGCGCCACTGGATGGCGTGTCGGTGGTGACTGCGCCTTATATGGCTGGAGGCCAGGTGCTGGGGGTCTTGGGCGTCATTGGGCCTACTCGCATGGCTTACGAACGGATCATCCCGGTGGTCCAGGCGGCTGCCGATGCGCTCGGCGCGGCGATCGACCCGCCGCAACCGGCGCGCCCTGTGCCTTGAATCCTGAAGCGCTGGCCCCATAGGTTGGGCTGACGCTGCCCACAATGGGGGCGGCCCGCCACGGAAAGCCTCATGACCCAAGAACACAACGAATCCAACTCCGCTGCCGAAACCGGCGCCGGCGATGCGGAAGAGAACATGGACAACCAGTTGCACAACGAAATCGAACAGCTGCGCGCCGAACTGGAACAGACCCGTGCAGACGTATTGCGCGAGCGCGCCGATCTGGAAAACCAGCGCAAGCGCGTCAGCCGCGATCTTGAACAGCTGCGCAAGTTCGCCAACGAACGCCTGCTCGGCGACCTGCTGCCGGTCTTCGACAGCCTGGATGCCGGCCTGGCCGCTGCGGGCAGCGAACCCAGCCCGCTCCGCGACGGCCTGGAGCTGACCTTCCGCCAATTGCTGAAGGTCGCTGCCGACAATGGTCTGAGCATGGTCGATCCCACCGGTGAAACCTTCAACCCGGAATTCCACCAGGCCGTCAGCCATGTGGAAGCTCCGGGTGCGGCGCCGGACAGCGTGGTCCAGGTGTTCCAGAAGGGCTATGTACTGAACGACCGCCTGTTGCGGCCGGCGCTGGTCGTGGTCGCCAAGCACGACTGAGCTTCCTCTTTCCCATCAAGGGGAAGGCCGGGATGGCGATGGTTTTCCCAGCCGACGAGATGAATCTCGGAAGCCGCAGACACCATCCCCACCCAGCCCTCCCCTTGAAGGGGAGGGCTTAAACCCCACATTCCATCCATCACCGGCGCATCGCCGGCCAAGACAGACCTTTTAGGGAGCAAGCAACATGGGCAAGATCATCGGCATCGACCTGGGCACGACCAACTCGTGCGTGGCGATCATGGACGGCGGCAAGGCCCGCGTCATCGAAAATTCGGAAGGCGACCGCACCACGCCCTCCATCGTCGCCTACACCAAGGACGGCGAAGTGCTGGTCGGAGCCTCGGCCAAGCGTCAGGCCGTCACCAACCCCAAGAACACCTTCTACGCGGTGAAGCGCCTGATCGGCCGCAAGTTCACCGACGCCGAAGTGCAGAAGGACATCGGCCTCGTCTCGTACGGCATCACCGCGCACGACAATGGCGATGCGTGGGTCACCACCTCCGATGGCAAGAAGCTGTCCGCGCAGGAAATCTCCGCGCGCATCCTGGAAAAAATGAAGAAGACCGCCGAAGCCTTCCTCGGCGAGACTGTCACCGAAGCGGTCATCACCGTGCCGGCCTACTTCAACGACAGCCAGCGCCAGGCGACCAAGGACGCCGGCAAGATCGCCGGTCTGGACGTCAAGCGCATCATCAACGAACCCACCGCGGCCGCACTGGCCTACGGCCTGGACAAGGACGGCGGTGACCGCAAGATCGTGGTCTATGACCTGGGCGGCGGTACCTTCGACGTGTCCATCATCGAGATCGCGAATGTCGATGGCGAGAAGCAGTTCGAGGTGCTGGCCACCAACGGCGACACCTTCCTGGGCGGCGAAGACTTCGACAAGCGCGTCATCGACTACCTCGTCGATGAGTTCCAGAAGGACCAGGGCATCGACCTGCGCAAGGATCCGTTGGCCCTGCAGCGCCTGAAGGACGCGGCCGAACGCGCCAAGATCGAGCTGTCGTCCTCGCAGCAGACCGAAGTGAACCTGCCGTACGTGACTGCTGATGCCTCGGGCCCGAAGCACCTCAACATCAAGCTGACCCGGGCAAAACTTGAGGCGCTGGTCGAGGACCTGATCAAGAAGACCATCGAGCCCTGCCGCATCGCCTTGAACGACGCCGGCATCCGCACCAGCGAGATCGGCGAAGTCATCCTGGTCGGCGGCCAGACCCGCATGCCCAAGGTGCAGCAGGCCGTGACCGAGTTCTTCGGCAAGGAACCGCGCAAGGACGTGAACCCCGACGAGGCCGTGGCGCTGGGCGCTGCGATCCAGGGCGGCGTGCTGGGCGGCGACGTCAAGGACGTGCTGCTGCTGGACGTGACCCCGCTTTCGCTGGGCATCGAGACCCTGGGTGGCGTGTTCACCAAGATCATCGAGAAGAACACCACCATCCCGACCAAGGCTTCGCAGACCTTCAGCACCGCCGAGGACAACCAGTCCGCCGTGACCGTGCATGTACTGCAGGGCGAACGCGAGCAGGCCCGCTTCAACAAGTCGCTGGCCAAGTTCGACCTGTCCGGCATCGAACCGGCCCCGCGCGGCCTGCCGCAGGTGGAAGTGTCGTTCGACATCGACGCCAACGGCATCCTGCACGTCAGCGCCAAGGACAAGAAGAGCAACAAGGAGCAGAAGGTCGAGATCAAGGCCGGTTCCGGTCTGTCCGAAGCCGAGATCCAGCAGATGGTGGCCGACGCCGAAGCGCATCGCGAAGAAGACAAGAAGTTCCACGAACTTGTGCAGGCCCGCAACCAGGCCGACGGCCTGATCCACGCGACCCGCAATGCCATCACCGAACACGGCAGCAAGGTCGACGGCAGCGTCATCGGCAATGTGGAGTCGGCGCTGGCTGACCTGGAAACCGCCATGAAGGGCGACGACAAGGGCCAGATCGAAGCCAAGACCAAGAGCCTGGAAGAAGCTGGTCAGTCGCTGTACGCCGCTGCGGCCGCAGCCTCGCAGCCCGGCGATGCCGGTGGCGAACCGCAGTCCGGTACGGCCGAAGACGTGGTGGACGCGGAGTTCACCGAAGTCAAGGACGAAGATAAGAAGTGATCAACCGGGACGGAGAGATCCGTCCCTCGTGAGCCGGGAACCGGTGGCTGGTAGCGGGATAACCTCCCGCACCAGCTGCACGGCTACCGGCTTCCGTTTACCGGCTACCCGATCTCCATGAGCAAGCGCGATTATTACGAAGTCCTGGGCGTGACCCGCAACGCCAGCGAGGAGGAGCTGAAGAAGGCTTACCGTCGCTGCGCGATGAAGCATCACCCTGATCGCAATCCGGGCGATGCGGCGGCCGAAGCAGCATTCAAGGAATGCAAGGAAGCCTACGAAGTCCTGTCCGACGGCGGCAAGCGCCGCATGTATGACCAGCATGGCCATGCTGCGTTCGAGCACGGCATGGGTGGTGGCGGTGCCGGTCCCAACCCGGCTGACATGGGCGACATCTTCGGCGACATCTTCGGCAATATTTTTGGCGGTGGTGGCGGCGCCCGAGGTGCCCGTCGCGGTGCCGACGTCGGTTACGTCATGGAACTGGATCTGGAAGAAGCCGTCGCTGGTGTCGAGAAACGCATCGATATTCCGACGCTGGCGGCCTGCGGACCCTGCCACGGCTCCGGTTCCGAAGACGGCAAGACCGAAACCTGCACCACCTGCGGCGGCCGCGGCCAGGTGCGCATGCAGCGCGGCATTTTCGCCATGCAGCAGGCCTGCCCGCATTGCAACGGACGCGGCCAGATCATCCGCAATCCCTGCAAGACCTGCCACGGCGCAGGACGCGTGGAAGAAGAGAAGATCCTGTCGGTCAAGATTCCGGCCGGCGTCGACAACGGCGACCGCATCCGTCTGGCGGGCGAGGGCGAAGCCGGCCCGGCCGGCACGCCACCGGGCGATCTGTACGTGGAAGTGCGCGTGCGCGAGCACGACATCTTCCAGCGTGACGGCGACGACCTGCATTGCGAAGTGCCGATCCGTATTTCGCAGGCCGCCCTGGGCGATACCGTGCGTGTGCCGACGCTGGAAGGCGAAGCGGAAATCCGCATCCCCGCCGAAACCCAGACCGGCAAGCTGTTCCGCCTGCGCGGCAAGGGCGTCAGGTCCGTGCGCAGCCGCAGTACCGGCGACCTGTTCTGCCGCGTCGCGGTAGAGACGCCGGTCAACCTGACCACCGAACAACGCGAATTGATGGAAAAGTTCGAGGCCACCTTCACCGGTGAGGACGCGCGCAGGCATTCGCCGAAGTCGGCGACGTTTCTGGACGGCGTGAAGTCGTTCTGGGACCGGATGACGTCCTGAATCGAAGGCAAGCCCGCTCCTGCAAGACTATGATGACGCCCGGGCATTTCCGGGCGTTCTCATTTGCGAAAGAAACCTGTCATTGGCATCGTCGGCAGCGAGGGCGCATATGGGCGCTGGTTGCGTACGTTCTTCCACGAGCGCATGGGCCTGGAGACCATCGGCCGCGATCCGGCTGCGTCAGATAATCCGTCCGAGGAAGAATTGATCCTGCGGTCGGATGTAGTGGTGTTCTCCGCGCCTATCAGCATTACCGCCGATCTGATCCGCGGTTACGCGGGGATCGCCAACGGTCGCGAGCAAGACAAGCTATGGATCGACGTGACCTCGATCAAATCCGGGCCGGTCGCCGCGATGCTCCAGTCGCGTGCCGAAGTGCTGGGCCTGCATCCCATGACCGCCCCGCCCAAGTCGCCCACGTTGAAAGGGCGTGTCACCGTGGTCTGCGAGGCCCGGCTTGATCGGTGGCACAGCTGGGTGCAGGAATTGCTGACCGCGCTGCAGGGCGAATATGTGCAGGCGACCGCGGAACACCATGACCAGGTCATGGCACTGGTGCAGGCCATGGTCCATGCCACGCACCTGGTCCAAGCGGGCGTGATGCGCCATTACGCACCGGAGCTGGGGCCGCTGGCAGACTTGCTGCCTTATCGCTCGGCTTCTTTTGAAATGGACAGTGCGGTTACTGCCCGGATTCTGTCGCAGAACCCGGCAATCTATGAAGACATCCAGTTCTGCAATCCGCATGTAGCCCCCATGCTGGAGGCCATGCTGCAACAACTCGCGCACCTGCACCGACAGGTCAGCGATGGCGACGAAGCTGCGCGGGCCGTGTTCCGCCGAGATTTCCTTCAGGCCAATCATTCGGCGCTGGGGGCCGAGGCATTAGCTGACGGCAACTACAGCTTCGAGCGCATCGCCTATCTGCTGGCCGACCTGACAGAGGTGCGCAGTCTCAGCATCCATCTTCCAGACGACAGGCCCGGCGCCTTGCGTGCCTTGCTGGACGTATTCGAACGCCATGGCATCAGCATCTCCTCATTGCATTCTTCACGCACCCCAGCAGGAGAAGTGCATTTCAGGATGGGTTTCGCGGCGGACACAGGGGTGGGAGTCATAGCGGCGGCCGCGCATGAGATCGACGCCAGCGGCGTGGGGCGAGTCCTGCCCGGATAAGGTCGTGTGCAAGGCGTACCGAATCAGTTGTTCCAGACCCGTTAAACTAGGCCCATGACGACCTCAATCCAGATATCCAAGCGCGCCCAGGGCCTGACCAGCTCGGCGATCCGTGAAATCCTGAAAGTGACCGAGCGCCCGGAGGTCATTTCCTTCGCCGGTGGCCTGCCTTCGCCCGATACCTTTCCCATCGAGCGCATGCGCTGGGCCTGCACCAAGGTGCTGGATGAAGCGCCGCAGGCGGCGCTGCAGTACGGCCCGACCGAGGGCTACACGCCCTTGCGCGAGTGGGTGGCCAAGCGCCTCAGCCAGCACGGCGCCACCATCCGTGCCAGCCAGGTCCTGATCACCACCGGCTCCCAGCAAGGCCTGGACCTGCTGGGCAAGGTGCTGATCGACGAAGGCAGCAAGGTGCTGGTGGAAACGCCCAGCTACCTCGGCGCGTTGCAGGCCTTCTCGCTGTTCCAGCCCGCGTTCTCGGCGATGGAAACCGACGAGCAGGGCATCGTCACCGACGCGTTGACCCCTGAACAGCTGGCCGGCGCACGTTTCATGTACTGCTTGCCGAACTTCCAGAACCCCACCGGCCGCCGCATGCCGCTGGAGCGCCGCAAGGCGCTTCTGGAAAAAGCCCTTGCCGCCGGCGTGCCGGTGGTGGAAGACGATCCCTACGGCGAGCTCTGCTATAGCGGCGATGTGCTGCCCAGTCTGCTGTCGATGGCGCCGGACAAGGTCATCTACATGGGTTCTTTCTCCAAGGTGCTGGCGCCTGGCCTGCGATTGGGTTTCGTGGTGGCACCCGAGGAACTGCATGGCAAGCTGGTCCAGGCCAAGCAGGCGGCCGATCTGCACACGCCTTCGTTCTCGCAGCGCATCGTCTATGAAGCGGTGCAGGACGGATTCCTGGATGCGCACATCCCCACCATCCGCACGCTGTACGCGAACCAGTGCCAGCTGATGCTGGCTGCGCTGGACAAGTATTTCCCCAGCGAAGCGCGCTGGAACCAGCCCGAAGGCGGGATGTTCATTTGGGTCGATCTGCCCGAAGGCGTCGACAGCAGCGCGCTGCTGGCCAAGGCCATCGAGCAGAACGTGGCCTTCGTGCCGGGCGCTCCGTTCTATGCCACCGATCCCAAGCGCAACACTCTGCGCTTGTCGTTCGTCACCGTGTCGGCGGAAAAGATCGAGGCCGGTATTCAGATTCTGGGCAAATTGTTGAAAGCAGAAATCGCTGCGAGCCGAACAGGCGCTGCGGCAGCCTGAGGCAGATGACGCTGCTCGAAAGTCCGCGCTTGTCGTGCGGGCTCTGCGTCGCTAGCCTGCAGCCATGAGCGAACCGACCAAAATACTGATTCATGGTGCTTCGGGCCGCATGGGCCAGGCCTTGTTGCGCTTGTGCGCGGAACAGCCGGGTTGTCGCATTGTTGCGGCGGTGACGCGTCGCTCTCCCGCTCAGCGCGTGGTTGACGGCGTGCCTTTCTTTGCCGCCAGCGAACTGTCCGGAGTGCCTGCGTTCGATGTGGCCATCGACTTCAGCCTGCCCGAAGGCTTCGACCCGGTGCTTGCCTTATGCGTGACGCGCGGTGCGGCGTTGGTTTCCGGGACCACTGGATTGTCGGACAGCCAGCGCGCCGCATTGGAAGCAGCCAGTGCTGGCATTCCGGTGTTATGGGCTTCCAATTTCAGCCTGGGAGTCGCTTTACTGACCGAACTGGTGGAACGCGCCGCGGTCGCGCTCGAGGGGTGGGACGTGGATGTGGTAGAAGCCCACCACACCCAGAAGAAGGACGCCCCCTCCGGCACCGCGATCACCTTGGGTGAGGCTGCAGGTTCGGCCGGTGCCAGTGTCAGCTACGCCAGCCTGCGCGCCGGCGATATCGTCGGTGAACATACTGTTCAGTTCACAGGTCCCGGAGAGCGCATCGAGCTGATCCATCGGGCTGGCAGCCGGGATATCTTCGCCCGCGGCGCCTTGCACGCGGCCTGTCGCCTGACGGGCAAGCCACCCGGGACGTATCAGGTACGCGATCTGCTCGACTGAGGGCTGGCTGGCGCAGAAACGGCTGGCATCGCGGGCCACTCCTCCGTACAATTCTCGCTCGCCTGTTACCCACCGCCACGGACCGGAGAAATACCGAGTTCGCGGTTTCTTGCAGCCGCAAGTCTGGAGGAGCAGGGTTCCTTCACCCCAGGGCGAACCCAGTGACCCATCCCGCAATTCTCGTACTCGAAGACGGAACAGTGTTCGAGGGCGAATCCGTAGGCGCGACCGGCCTTTCCGCCGGCGAAGTCGTATTCAACACCGCCATGACCGGCTACCAGGAAGTCCTCACCGATCCTTCGTACGCCCGCCAGTTGGTCACCCTGACTTATCCCCATATCGGCAACACCGGTTGCACCGACCAGGACGACGAAGCGCGCCAGGTCTGGTCCTCCGGCTTGATCGTGCGCGACGTACCACGGCGCCCCAGCAACTGGCGCAATCAGCAGGCATTGCCCGAATGGCTGGCCCAGCGCGGCGTGGTCGCCATCGCCGGCATCGACACGCGCAAGCTGACCCGGATATTGCGTGATCGCGGATCGCAGAACGGCGCGCTGATGGCCGGCGATATCGATGTCGAGAAAGCATTGGAAGCTGCGCGCAAGTTCCCGGGCCTGAAAGGCATGGACCTGGCCAAGGTGGTGTCCACCCAGCAGAGCTATTCGTGGCGGGATGGGCAGCTGGATCTGGATACCGGCAAGCCGGTCAACGCCGAATCCCGTTTCAAAGTGGTGGCCTACGACTACGGCGTGAAGCTCAACATCCTGCGTATGCTGGCAGAACGCGGCTGCGATGTGACCGTGGTGCCGGCGCAGACGGCCGCCGCCGACGTACTGGCGATGAAGCCCGATGGTGTGTTCCTGTCCAATGGACCCGGCGATCCGGAACCCTGCGACTACGCCATCGCCGCCATCGGCGAATTCATCGTGAAGAAAATCCCGACGTTCGGCATCTGCCTGGGCCACCAGCTGCTGGCGCTCGCTGCCGGTGCGAAGACCCTGAAGATGGGTCACGGCCACCACGGCGCCAATCATCCGGTGCAGGACATCGCCTCAGGCCGCGTGATGATCACCTCGCAGAACCACGGTTTCGCGGTCAATGAAGCCACGCTGCCGGCCAACGTACGCGTCACCCACCGCTCGCTGTTCGACGGCACCAACCAGGGCATCGAACTCACCGACGCGCCGGCGTTCTCGTTTCAGGGGCATCCGGAGGCGTCGCCAGGGCCGCATGATGTGGCGCCGTTGTTTGATCGTTTCATCCGGGAGATGGAAGCGTTGGTTTGAAGCGCTCGCCCGGTGATGAGATAAGTTTCTGCCTGACGCAGGGAAGTTTTCGAGGGGGCGGCCAATCCGCCATATTGCGTGAAAAGGAGAGGGGGCGCGTATGAGAATGTTGAGTCGTTTGGCCTTGCTGCTGGTATTGGCGTCATCGTCGTTGATGGCACGTGAAGTGCCAATACAGGACTTCTTCAAGGATCCGGAGTTCACGGCCGTCAGCCTGTCGCCGGATGGTAAGCACATGGCGGTCAGCGTGCCGCAGGCGGACCGCACGGTGCTCGCCGTGCTCCGGGTTGCCGACCATGGCGTGGTGGGTAAGTGGGATTTCGGTCCTGATCGCCATTTCCGGCAGGTCACCTGGGCCAACAACGAGCGGCTCCTGTTCTTCGTGAGCTTCAAGACAGGCAAATTCGACTTCGAAACGGCCAAAGGCGATCTGTACGCCTCCAACATCGACGGCACCCGTCGCATCGATATCAAGAACGGGAATTTCTACAACTTCGTGGACCTCACTCCCGAAGATCCGCAGACGATTCTCGTCGAACGTTCCGTCGACAGTGCGTTCCTCTTCAAGTTGAACGTCTACACTGGCAACACGACGACGGTTGCCTCGGCGCCGGTAGAGCAGGGCAGCTTCCTGGTCGATCACGAGCGCAAGCCGCGTTTCGTCTTTGGTGCGATGAACGACGGACGCAACGTCACCTATCGCCGCGATGGCGAAAAATGGACGCTGGTGCACGAGAGTCCACGCAACGGCGCGACCTACGTGCCCCTGGGTTTCACGGCCGACAACAAGCGTGCCTATATGGCGAAGGGCGAACAGGGCAAGCCGGAAAGCATCGTCCTGTTAGATACCGATACGCGCGAGGAGAAGGTGCTTTCCCGCAACGGAACAGTGGAGCCGGCTGGTCTGCTATGGAGCAGCGACGAGAAGACCCTGCTTGGTGTTCGATACGATGATGGCATTCCCTATTGGGACTTCATCGCGCCAGATCATCCGGAAAGCAAGATCTATGCGGGCTTGGTTAAGGCGTTTCCCAACCGCGCGGTGAGTTTCCAGCGCGCCTCGGACGATGGTCGTTTCCTGTCGATGCGCGTCTACTCGGATACCACGCCCTCCGAGTTCTTTCTGTACGATCGCGAAACCAGCAAGGCCAAGTTCCTGACTGGCAGCATGGACTGGATCAAGCCAGAAGAGATGTCGCCTATGAAACCGATCGTAGTGAAGGCGCGTGATGGCCTGGAACTGCATGGCTACCTGACGCTACCAAAAGGCAGCGACGGCAAGAATCTGCCCCTGATCATCAATCCCCATGGAGGACCACATGGTCCACGTGACGAATGGGGGTTCAACCCAGAAGTCCAGTTGTTTGCCAACCGCGGCTACGCGGTACTGCAGATCAACTACCGTGGTTCAGGTGGCTACGGCAATGCGTTTGAAGGCTTGGGCTACCGGAAGTGGGGCACGACCATGCAGGACGACCTGACCGACTCGGTGCAGTGGGCAGTCCGCCAAGGCATCGCAGACCGTAATCGCTTGTGCATCTATGGCGCATCGTATGGTGGCTACGCCGCGCTGATGAGCGTGGTCCGCGAGCCTGACCTCTACAAGTGCACTGTGGGCTATGTCGGCGTGTATGACCTGGATGCCCAACGCAATGCGGATTTCATGGCCCATGAGAGCGGCCGCAGCTACTTGAACGACGCATATCCCACGACCAAATCCGAGCGCAATGCACAGTCGCCTGCATACGGGGTAGAGCGGATCAAGACGCCGATGCTGCTGGTGCATGGCGAAAAGGACGTCCGTGTGCCGATCAAGAACATGCATTTCCTGATCGATCAGTTGGCCAAGGTCGGCAAGAAGCCGGATGACGTGATCGTGGAGAAAAAAGAAGCCCATGGCTTCCGCGATCTCGAAAACCAAGTCAGCCTCTACACCAAAATGCTTGCCTTTTTCGACAAGTACATCGGCCCGCAGAACGCGGCCGCGCAAGCCGCCAAGTAAAGACAGAAGCCAACCCATGCCCAAGCGTAGCGATCTAAAAACCATCCTGATCATCGGTGCCGGCCCCATTGTCATCGGCCAGGCCTGCGAATTCGATTATTCGGGTGCGCAGGCCTGCAAGGCGCTGCGCGACGAGGGCTATCGGGTGGTGCTGGTCAACAGTAATCCGGCCACGATCATGACCGACCCTGAGATGGCCGACGCGGTCTATATCGAGCCGATCACCTGGCAGATGGTCGAGAAGATCATCGCCAAGGAAAAGCCCGATGCGCTGCTGCCGACCATGGGCGGGCAGACCGCGTTGAACTGTGCGCTGGACCTGGCCGATAACGGCGTGCTGGAGAAATACGGCGTCGAACTGATCGGCGCCAAGCGCGAAGCGATCATGATGGCCGAAGACCGCGAACTGTTCCGCGTGGCGATGAAGGAGATCGGTCTGGAATGCCCCAAGGCCGAAGTCGCGCGCTCGCTGGAACAGGCGCTGGATATCCAGACCCGCGTGGGCTATCCCACCATTATCCGGCCCAGCTTTACCCTGGGCGGCAGTGGCGGCGGCATCGCCTATAACCGCGAGGAACTGGTCGACATCGTCAACCGCGGCTTGGAACTTTCCCCGACCAGCGAAGTGCTGGTGGAAGAGTCGGTGCTGGGCTGGAAGGAATTCGAGATGGAAGTGGTCCGCGACACGGCGGACAACTGCATCATCGTCTGCTCCATCGAGAACCTCGACCCGATGGGCGTGCATACTGGCGACTCGATAACCGTGGCACCGGCGCAAACGCTGACCGACAAGGAATACCAGCGCCTGCGCGACGCTTCCATCGCCGTGCTGCGCAAGATCGGCGTGGATACGGGCGGCTCCAATGTGCAGTTCGGCATCAATGCGCAGACCGGCCGCGTGGTGGTCATCGAAATGAATCCGCGCGTGTCGCGTTCCTCGGCGCTGGCTTCCAAGGCCACGGGTTTCCCTATCGCCAAAGTCGCGGCCAAGCTGGCGGTCGGTTACACCCTGGACGAACTGCGCAACGAGATCACCGGTGGACTGACGCCTGCGTCTTTCGAGCCGGCCATCGACTACGTGGTCACCAAGATTCCGCGATTCGCCTTCGAGAAATTCCCGGCCGCCGATGCGCGCCTGACCACGCAGATGAAATCGGTGGGCGAGGTGATGGCGATGGGCCGCACCTTCCAGGAATCGCTGCAGAAAGCGTTGCGCGGTCTGGAAACAGGCAAGGTCGGCCTGGATCCGACCGGACTGGATCTGCAAAGCGCGGACGATCTGGCCATCCTGCGTCGCGAGATGAAAGAGCCGGGTCCGGAGCGCCTGTTCTATGTGGCCGATGCCTTCCGCGCCGGCATGAGCGTGGAAGAGGTGCACGCGCTGTCGTTCATTGATCCGTGGTTCCTGGACCAGATCGAAGAGATCATTGCCGAAGAGAAGCAACTGGCAACTGAAGGGCTTGGCTCGCTAGACGCGGCCCGTCTGCGCAAACTCAAGCGTGCCGGTTTTTCCGATGCGCGCCTGGCGCAGTTGGTCGACACCGATGAAAAGGTCGTGCGCAACCTGCGTGGCACGCTCAAGGTGAAGCCGGTCTACAAGCGCGTCGACTCGTGCGCGGCCGAGTTCTCCACCAGCACGGCCTATCTGTATTCGACCTACGAGGACGAATGCGAAGCCGAGCCCACCGGCCGCGACAAGATCATGATCCTGGGCGGCGGCCCCAACCGCATCGGTCAGGGCATCGAGTTCGACTATTGCTGCGTGCACGCGGCACTCGCACTGCGCGAGGACGGTTTCGAGACCATCATGGTCAACTGCAATCCGGAAACCGTCTCCACCGACTACGACACCTCCGACCGCTTGTACTTCGAGCCGCTGACGCTGGAAGACGTGCTGGAAATCGTCGCGCTGGAGAAGCCCAAGGGCGTGATCGTGCAGTACGGCGGCCAGACCCCATTGAAGCTGGCACAGGCGCTGGAAGCCAACGGCGTGCCGGTGATCGGCACCTCGCCCGACTCCATCGACCTGGCCGAAGACCGCGAGCGCTTCCAGCAGCTGGTCGAGAAGCTGGGCCTGAAGCAGCCGCCCAACCGCATCGCCCGCAACGACCAGGAAGCGCTGGTGCTGGCGCGCGAGATCGGCTATCCGCTGGTGGTGCGTCCGTCCTACGTGCTCGGCGGTCGGGCGATGGAGATCGTGTACGGCGAATCGGACCTGGCGCGCTACGTGCGCGACGCGGTGAAGGTGTCCAATGATTCCCCCGTGCTGCTCGATCGCTTCCTCGACAACGCGGTGGAAGTGGACGTGGACATCATCGCCGACAGCACCGGCGCGGTGCTGGTGGGCGGCGTGATGGAGCACATCGAGGAAGCCGGCGTGCACTCGGGCGATTCCTCCTGCTCGCTGCCGCCGTATTCGCTGTCGGCCAAGACCCAGGCCGAACTGCGCCGCCAGGTGGTGGAGCTGGCCAAGGCCTTGAACGTGGTGGGCCTGATGAACACCCAGTTCGCCATCCAGACGAGCGAAGACGGCGACGACACCATCTACCTGCTGGAAGTGAACCCGCGCGCCTCGCGCACGGTGCCGTTCGTGTCCAAGGCCACCGGCATGCCGCTGGCCAAGATCGCTGCGCGCTGCATGGCCGGCAAGTCGCTGGCCGAGCAGGGCGCGGTGAAGGAAATCGTGCCGCACTACTATTCGGTCAAGGAAGCCATCTTCCCGTTCGCCAAGTTCCAGGGTGTCGACCCGATCCTGGGGCCGGAGATGCGCTCCACCGGTGAGGTGATGGGCGTGGGCCGCAACTTCGGCGCCGCGTTCGCGCGCGCGCAGGAAGCTGGCGGCATCAAAGCGCCGCCGGTGGGCAAGGTGTTCCTGTCGGTGCGCGATCCGGACAAAACCCGCGTGTTGCCGGTGGCCAGGGACCTGATCGAACGCGGGTATACGCTGGTGGCCACGCGCGGCACCTGCGCCTGGTTGCAGCAGAACGGCCATGCCTGCGAGCAGATCAACAAGGTGGTCGAAGGCCGGCCGCATATCGTGGACCTGATCAAGAACGGCGAAATCGTGTATATCGTCAACACGACCGAAGGACGTCAGGCGATCACCGACTCCTTCTCGATACGGCGCGAGGCATTGCAGCATCGCGTGACCTATTCCACCACCATCGCAGGCGCCAAGGCACTGGTGCATTCGCTGGAGTTCCGCGGCACCGGCCCGGTCTGGGCGCTGCAGGAATTGCACAAGGAGTTGCAGGCGTGAACAAGTTTGAAACGAGCATTCTCAATACGAGTATGTCCAACACGAGCATGTCCAAGTGAGAGCGCCGCTGACGCTGAAGGGCGCGCAACGCCTGCGCGACGAACTGGACCAGCTGAAGTCGGTAAAGCGTCCTGAAGTCATCAACGCGATCGCCGAGGCGCGCGCGCATGGCGACCTGAAGGAGAACGCCGAGTATCACGCGGCGCGCGAACAGCAGAGCTTCATCGAAGGCCGCATCAAGCAGCTGGAAGGCGAGCTGTCGCATGCCGAAGTCATCGACGTGGCCCAGCTTAATGCAGGTTCCCGTGTCGTCTTCGGCGCGACCGTGACCCTGGCCGATGTGGAAACCGACGAAGAGAAGAAGTACCAGATCGTCGGCGACCTGGAAGCGGACATCAAGCTGGCGATGATCGCGATCTCTTCGCCGCTGGCGCGGGCCTTGATCGGCAAGAACGAGGGCGATTCGGTGGTCATCGACGCGCCCGCCGGACAGCGCGAGTACGAGATTGTCAGCGTCGCCTACGCGGGCTGACCGGCGACTCGATGGCTTCGGCGACCCTGCTGCTGCCGCTGGCCACGCGTTTCGCGGGCCGGGCTTTGCCGCCAACGCTGGCGAAAGCCCTGGCGCAAGCTGATCGCGAAACCGGCAAGCCCGGCGACCGCGAGCAGCTGCGTCGTCATTTCCAACTGATTCCTGATCACTGGCCCGTCGCCGCACTGACCCGGCAACTGGATGCGGGCGATGCCTCGCAGGCGTCGTGGTTGCGCGTGGACCCGGCCCATGTGGCGCCGGACATGGGCGGCGCGCGCATGCTCTCCCACGGTGAGGCCCTCGTGCTCACAGCCGAAGACGTGGCGCAGTTGCTGCCGGCGTTGCGGCCATTGTTCGGAGATGCCGGGTTTCCCCTCGATGCACCGCATCCCTCGCGCTGGTATCTGCGCGTGCCACGCGATTCCAGACTGCCCGGGTTCGCCACGCCTGAAGATGTGCTGGGCGAAGACCTGTTCGCGCACCTGCCGCAAGGCGATCTGGGACGTCGTTGGCGGGCGTTGCTGACCGAGGCCCAGGTGGTGCTGCACAACCATCCCTGGAATGCGATGCGTACTTCACTGGGCAAGCCCGCCGTGAATTCCTTGTGGTTCTGGGGCGCGGGCGCCGCGCCGGATTTCGTCCGCACACGCTACCGGCAGGTCAAGGGCAATGACGTCCTGCTGCGTGCGTTGGCGAGTGCGGCCGGCGTGTCCAATGCGGTGACGGAATCGCAGGAAGTCGATGCACTGGTTGACCTGCGGCATCTGCGTGACGCGGAATTATTGGCCAATGAAGCCGTTCAACCGCTGCTGGCAGCGGTGCGCCGGCGCGAATTGCAATCACTGACGCTGGACTTCGAGGATGGCGTCATTTTCCACTTGCGGCGCGAACATCGCTGGCGTTTCTGGCGCAAACCATTGTCGAAGCTGGCATGACCCCAGCCCCCAGGATCCGTCGGCGCCAGGTCGACGCAGCAGGAAGCTGGCCGGATAGCCTTTCCCCCTTGCTGCGGCGGATCTATGCCGCACGTGGCGCGGTCAGCGTGGAACAGGCCCAGCCCAGACTCGCGCACCTGTTGCCGCCGGACGGTCTGGCTGGCCTGGCCGAGGCCACGAGCTTGCTGACCGAGGCCATTGCGGCGAACCGGCATATCGTCGTTGTCGGCGATTTCGACTGCGACGGCGCAACCGCCTGCGCCGTGGGTGTTCGCGGCCTGCGCATGCTGGGCGCGACTCGGGTGACACCTGCCGTTCCCAACCGCATGCTGCACGGCTATGGGCTGTCGCCTGCACTGGTCGGCGAACTCGCCGCGCTGCAACCGGATCTGCTGGTGACCGTGGACCACGGCATCGCCTGCCATGCCGGCATCGCGGCAGCCAAGTCGCTAGGCTGGCAGGTGCTGGTCACCGACCATCATCTGCCCGGCGAACAACTTCCGGCGGCCGATGCCATCGTCAATCCAAATCTGCGCGGCGATGCGTTTCCCAGCAAGATGCTGGCCGGCGTGGGGGTGATGTTCTACGTCCTGTTGGCGCTGCGGAAAAAGCTGCGCGAAGAGGGTGTACTGGAGGGCAACGGACCCGACCTGTCGACGCTGCTGGATCTGGTGGCAGTGGGTACCGTCGCCGATCTGGTGCCGCTGGATATCAACAACCGCGCACTGGTCGGTGCCGGGTTGCGGCGTCTGCGCGCGGGACAAGGCTGTGCGGGATTGCGCGCGCTCATCGAAGTCTCCTGCCGCGAAGCTGCGCGGCTGACTGCCGCCGATATCGGTTTCGCCATCGGTCCAAGGCTCAATGCGGCGGGCCGGCTCGAAGACATGGCCATCGGCATCGAGTGCCTGCTCACCGACGATCCCGCGCATGCCTATGAGCTGGCGCAAATCCTGCACGGGATCAACGCCGAACGGCGTGGCGTACAGCAGCAGATGATCGACGAAGCCGAGACCGTGCTGGCCGGCCTGGATGATCGCGGCATGGAAACACCGGTCGCACTGTGCCTGTTCGACCGCGAGTGGCACCCCGGTGTCGTCGGACTGGTGGCCTCGAAGATGAAAGAGAAACTGCACCGCCCGGTGATCGCTTTCGCGCCTTCAGAACCCGGCAGCACCAGCTTGCGTGGTTCGGCCCGTTCGATTCCCGGATTCCACATTCGCGATGCGCTCGCCAACCTGGACGTGGCCCATCCCGGTTTGATGGGAAAGTTCGGCGGACATGCGATGGCCGCAGGCTTGAGCCTGGAGGAAGCCGAATTCGAAAGGTTCCAGCGCGCATTCCTTGAACAGGTCGCCGCCATGATGGATCCGGCGATGTTGCATGCCGAACTGCTGAGCGACGGCGCGCTGTCGGCAGAGGAATTCATCGCAGCCAATGCCGTGGCATTGCGCGACGCAGGGCCGTGGGGGCAGGGGTACGGCGAGCCGCTGTTCGATGGCGAATTCGAGGTGAGCGACTGGCGCGTGGTCGGCGAGCGTCACCTCAAACTGGTCCTGCAGGTGCAGGGACGTCGCGAGCCGCTTAACGCCATCCACTTCGGCGGCTGGCAGCAGCAACAACCGCCGGCGCCCCGCGTCCGGCTGGCCTACCGCCTGGTGCCGGACGACTATCGCGGCGGTAGCGCCATCCAGTTAATCGTCGAGCATTGCGAGCCCTGCTGAGCGCTAGCCCAGGCCCGCGTATTCGCTCACGCGCCGTTGCTTCCCCCGCGCGGGCTCAGCGCTTGACCATGGGATAGCTGGCCATGATGTCGATATCGCCCGAACGCACAGCGGTCTCGGGGTCGTCCAGCACTTCGGTCGCCGTGGCGTGGAGGGGTGCGCGTCCGCCCCAGAACCCGGCCCAGGCGTTGCGATGGTCCTTGGCCGCGTACAGCGCACGATCAGCCATGCGTATTGCATAGCCCCAGACGCTGGCCTCGCCGTGGTTGCGGGTATCAGCGAAGAAGGGGAAGGGCGCGAAACCCAGCGAGCCCGTCACCACGTGCGTCTGTCCGGGCGCCAGTTCCACGGTATGGGCCATGGCATCGCAAAGGCGCTGGGCCAGGGCGCAGGCCCGGTCCTGGGTCAGGTCCTGGCAGAGGACGAGGAATTCTTCGCCGCCCCACCGGGCCACGATATCGCCCGGCCGCGTGGCGGCAAGCAGCGACCGTGATATCTGCACCAGTACGCCATCGCCAGCGTGGTGGCCGTAGCTGTCGTTGACCTTCTTGAAATGGTCGATGTCGATCACGAACAGCACGTGCCGGGTGCCTTGTACGCCCTGCGCGGCGGTGGAAGCGAGCGCATTGAGCTTGCGGGTGGCGGTACGCCGGTTGGTCAGCCCGGTCAGCGCATCGGTGGAACTGATCTCATCCAGCAAACGATGGCGGCGGCGCTGCATCACCAGGAAAAACAGCGCGGCCAACAGCATCAATCCCAGGATTACGAAGGTCGCGTTGCGCATCAGTTGCGCCTTGGCCAGGTTCAGCGCCTGGATCTCGGCTTCATGCCGCAGCCGCTCCACTTCGCGCCGCGAGTCTGCATATTGAGTGCGCGCCTGCAGGTCGCCCAGTATTTCCAGGCGTTGTTCCTTCAAGGCATTCATCTGCAATCTATACAGTTGCTCGGCGGTGGCCAGCGCAGCGGACGTCTGCCCCAACGCCGCCTGCGCGGTGAGCTTGGCACGCAACGCATCGGTCTGCTCCAGCAGGAACTGGCCGCTTTGCACTTTCTCCCAAGCCTCCTCGGCGCTGCGCAAGGCCGCTTGCTTCTCGTTTGCGGCGAGTTGCAGGGCCGACAGCTTGGAAAGGCTGGACGATTCGCCAGCCGGGTCTGGGAGACGCCGCTGGATCGCAATGGCGTCGTTGAGCAGCGTGCGGGCCTTGGTTAGGTCTCCGCTGGAGATAAGCAGCCCTGCCTGCTCAGCGTGGATGCGTTGCTGAAGCAGGTGGTTGTCGACCTCCACGGCAACGCGCTCGGCGTTGCCCAGAGCAGTGGTGGCGGCCGCGCGTTGGCCCATCCGCGCCAGGTTCGCAGCGTAGTTGTAGAACAGTTGAGGTTCTTTGTGACCGATTCTTTCTGAGAGTTCCAGCCCCTGACGGTAGTACTCATCAGCGATCTCTGGCGAGTCCAGGTACTCACCGTGGATCAATCCTATGTTGTTCAGCATTACGGTTTGGGTAATGCCTGCATCCTTGTCGCTGGCGTGCTTGGCGATTTCACTGACGCGCGCGTACAAGGTTTCAGCCAGATGCACGCGGCCCGCGTTGTGGTAGATCGCAGCGGCGTTGGACAATGCGCGCAGCACGAACTCGGGCGGTAAATCCGGATGCTGATCCACCTTGGACACGACGGAGGCGGCTGTATCCACCGCGAACTCACGATCACCGGCAAGGCTCGCAGCCATGCCCAGGCAGCTGAGCGCCTTGATCTCGGGTTCGATGGTCAACTTGGGGCTGGCGAGTATGGATTTGGCCAGCACGATTGCCGCATCGGGTTGACTGCGTCGAAGCGTAAAGCAGCGGCTGATGGCCTCCGCCTGGGTTTCTTCCCCGGTGGCGGCGAACGCTTCCGGAGAAGCGACGGCCAGGAACAGGGCGGTGATGGCATATTTCAAGGAAGATTGCGACAACGAGATCAGCATTGTTTAGAGAGCCCGGACGACTATGACTGCGCTACGCTCCTTGTGAATGACAGTCCCTTGAAACTCGTGCCGGTGCATAGTTCCAGACTTGAGGATTTCTAACAAGTCATCAATCGTCGAGCGCTTCTTCGCTCCGCGTATCCTCCAACTAGAAACTGAACCGTGATCAGGCAAGGGCAACCCGGACCGTTGCGCGATTGGAGACGGCCGCTGTCTGTATTACGGAATCAATCGGCTTGCAAGATCGTCATTGTTCGGCGCCAAGCGGAAAAGCCTTGCGTGCTTTCGTCAGCGGAGGCTTGCTTTTCAATCCGAAAAATGGCCGTAGCCAGCCGAAGCGCCTGATCACCTCGTAAGCGCCGAAGCACGCGGCAAAGGTCAGTGCCACCAGCAGCAGGCCTTCCCACAGTGGCGCAATTTGCAGTGGCTGCAGTTCATAAGCTGCCACCACTATAACGGTCTGGTGCAGGATATAGACCGGGAACACAGCCGGTGTGAGATAACGCAGTGCGGCGCTGTCGGCATGCCGAAAACGATAGGCGAAGCCGAAGATGGCCGCGATGCTTGCCCACTGGTTGATGGCCCAGACTGCACGCTGGAAGTTACGCAGGATATCCGGTGGCGGATTGGCATCACCGTAGCCACTGGCATAGAAATACCAGATGAGAAAGCCATAGCTGGTCGCAGCCAGCGGCAGGGAAACCCAGCGCAAACGTTGCAACGATTCCCATGGATTGGTCGTGCGGGCCATCAGAAAGCCCAGCACGAACACGCTGAAATACTGCGCATGGTTGTACCAGTCATCGACCAGGGCGTGGGTCGATTCGAATCGTTCGATCAGGGCGATTCGGACAATGGCCAGCAGCAAGATCGGCCACAGCAGAATGCCTGGACCGGAGAGCATGCGGCCAAGCCATTGGCTGGCACGGGGCAGGGCATTGGGCGCAATGCGGTTGATCAGCCAGACCGCAACGGTATAGACCCATAGATAAACGACGAACCAGAGGTGGTTCCAGGTCGGCAGATCCAGGCAGCCGTCCTGATCGCAGAACGAGCCATCGCCGGCCAGGTAACGCCCCCAGAAAGCCAGATAGCCGTCGTGATAGCCGCCCGGATATCCCGAATCCAGAAGCTCGTAGTAGGACTGGGGAGGCACGATGACCAGCATGCCGAAGATCAGGGGCAGCAGCAGGCGCCAGGAACGCGAAGCCAGAAAACCTGCGGGCATTTTCGCAAGCAGGAAGGCGCTGGCCGCGCCGGACACCATGAACAGCAAGGACAGCCGCCAGGGGCTGGACAGGAGCATGAACGGCTCCAGGGTTTCGCTGGCATAAGGACTTTTGACGTGCCAATCCCAACTCACGTAGTACATGCCTACGTGGTAAAGCACCAACAGGCCGAAGGCGCAGACGCGCACCCAGTCGAGATCGTAGCGACGTTCCATGGTTGACCTTGCTTGCCTGAGACGGGCAGCCATTGGCACGCCACAGCCCGCCAGATACCAGTGCGAAGGGTCCGATTGCGGGAACTCTGGGACCAATCGCTGCTTCCGGGGGATGGCTGCCGGCGCTGATGAGCCTCGCTCGCCCTAGAATGCGCCGATGCCTCTTTCCGGTTCCGACGCAGCCTATCGCCGTTTTCTGCCCTGGCAGAGAACCTTCGAGATCGGTTTCTGGATATTGCTGATTGGCAGCAACTTTGTCGGCAACAGCCTCACCACCCTCATGGAGATCAGGCGGCATCCCTCCAATACCCTGACCTGGGAGCCGGTGCTATGGGAGGCGAGCAGCGCCCTGGCCTGGTTGCTGATACTGCTGCCGGCCATCGCCTGGTTCACCCGGCGGTTCCCGCTGCACTGGGACAACTGGCGGCAGCGCATGCCTTGGTACCTGTTGGCCAGCGTGGTGGTCTCGCTGATGCACGTGACGGCGATGGTGGCCCTGCGCATGCTGGTGTACCGCTGGCAAGGCATGGACTACGAGTTTGGTCCGTTGGGCAGGGAATTCCTCTACGAATACCTGAAGGACATCCGCAGCTTCGCCACAATCGTGGCGCTGATGGAAGGCTATCGCTTCGTGCTGCGCCGCTGGCGGGGCGAAGCCAGTCTGCTGGCAGCGCCCGACGAAGGAGCGCCGGTGGAGTCGGTCGAGCTGCCGGAGCGCTTCCTGGTGCGCAAGCTGGGCAGGGAGTTCCTGGTTGCGGCCAATGACATCGAATGGATCCAGGCCTCGGGCAACTACGTCAACCTGCGCGTCCGCCAGCACGACTATCCCTTGCGCAGCACCATCGCTGGCATAGAGACCAAACTGGACCCGCGCCGCTTCGCCCGTATTCACCGGAGTTACCTGGTGAATCTGGACCAGGTGCACTCGATCGAACCCCTGGATACCGGCGATGCGCGCCTGCATCTGAAGGACGGAACCGCCTTGCCCTGCAGCCGTCGCTACCGTACCGATCTGCGCGGACGGGTCGGCGCCCGCGTCGTGGAATCCAGCGCCTGAACATGCCGTCCTGCTAGAATTCACGGCTGTTTCAAACTTCGTTGCCCATGCCATGATCGAACTCAATCCCGTCCGCCAGCGCATCGCCGATCTCCAGGAACGGCTGGTTTCGCTTCGGGGGTATCTTTGACTACGAAGCCAAGCGCGAGCGCCTGGAAGAAGTAAACCGCGAGCTGGAAAGCCCGGATATCTGGAACAACGCCGAATACGCCCAGACCTTGGGCCGCGAGCGCGCCAGTCTGGAGAAGAACGTCAACGGCATCGCCAGCCTGGAAGACGGCCTGGCCGAAGCCAGCGAACTGCTGGATCTGGCCGAAGGCGAGAGCGATGAAGAGACCGCGCAGGCGGTGGTCGCTGACGTGGAGGGTTTCACTACGCACGTGGAGAAGCTGGAATTCCAGCGCATGTTCTCCGGCGAGCTGGACCCGGCCAACTGCTTCGTCGACATCCAGGCCGGCGCCGGCGGCACTGAGGCCCAGGACTGGGCCGAAATGATGCTGCGCATGTACCTGCGCTGGTGCGAATCGCGCGGCTGGAAGACCGAGTTGATGGAAGTCAGCGCGGGCGAAGTGGCGGGGATAAAGTCGGCGACCTTCCGGGTTGAAGGCGAATACGCCTATGGCTGGCTGAAGACCGAGATCGGCGTGCACCGGCTGGTGCGCAAGTCGCCGTTCGATTCGGACAATCGCCGGCATACCTCGTTTACCTCGGTATTCGTTTCGCCGGAGGTCGACGACAACATCCAGATCGACATCAATCCCGCCGACCTGCGCACCGATGTCTACCGTTCTTCGGGCGCGGGCGGCCAGCACGTCAACAAGACCGAGTCGGCGGTGCGCATCACCCATATTCCGACCAACACTGTCGTGGCCTGCCAGACCGGCCGCAGCCAGCACCAGAACCGCGACAACGCGATGAAGATGCTGGCCGCCAAGCTGTACGAGCTGGAAATCCAGAAACGCAACACCGAGCGCGATGCGCTGGAAGCGACCAAGTCCGACATCGGCTGGGGCAGCCAGATCCGCAACTACGTGTTGGACCAGAGCCGGATCAAGGACCTGCGCACCGGCGTGGAGCGCACCGACACGCAGAAGGTGCTGGACGGCGATCTGGATGAATTCGTCGAGGCCAGCCTGAAATCCGGCCTGGAAGCGGGCTCCAAACGCAGCGACGCGTAAGACGGCAAGAAAGGCGCATCGGGAACTGGGCCGTCATCTCCCCTCAGGCGGGGACCCAGCGACTTTCGCTCCACCTTGCAAAATCAAAGACACTGGGTTCCCGTTTTCGCGGGAATGACGATCAAAAGCAGCGCAGCCACGGCCTTCTTCCATGACAGACAATCCCGCACCCCCAGCCGACGAAAACAGCCTCATCGCCGAGCGCCGCGCGAAACTCACTGCCTTGCGCGGGCAGGGCATCGCCTTCCCCAACGACTTCCGTCGCGTCGATTACGCCGGCGACCTGCAGGCCGAGTACGGCGATGCCGAGCTGTGGCCCGCCGAGGCGCTGGAAGGCGCCCAGCGTGAAGTGAAGATGGCAGGGCGCCTGATGGCCAAGCGGGTCATGGGCAAGGCCAGCTTCGCCCAGATCCAGGACGAATCCGGTCGGGTCCAGTTGTTCCTGCAGTCCAACACGCTGGGCGAAGTCTACGACGCGTTCAAGGGCTGGGACGTGGGCGACATCGTCGGTGTAGAGGGCGGCCTGACCCGCACGCGCACCGGCGAACTATCGGTCAAGGCCACCTCGCTGCGCCTGCTGACCAAGTCACTGCGGCCGCTGCCGGACAAGTGGCACGGGCTGTCTGACGTGGAACAACGCTACCGCCAGCGCTATGTAGACCTGATCGTCACCCCGGAGGCGCGCGAAGTCTTCATCAAGCGCTCCCGGATCATCCGTGCGATCCGCGAATGGCTGGATGCGCGGCGCTTCCTGGAAGTTGAGACGCCGATGATGCATTACATCCCCGGCGGGGCCACGGCCAAGCCCTTCACCACCCACCACAACGCGCTGGACATGGATCTGTATCTTCGTGTGGCGCCGGAGCTCTACCTCAAGCGTCTGGTCGTGGGCGGCATGGAGCGCGTCTACGAGATCAACCGCAACTTCCGCAACGAAGGCGTGAGCACCCGCCACAATCCCGAATTCACCATGCTGGAGCTGTACGAGGCCTACGCCACCTACAACGAGATCATGGACCTGACCGAGGGCGTGATCCGCGATGTCGCCCACGAGGTGCTGGCGACGGGGCAGGTGATCTGGGACGGCCAGTCCATCGACCTGGACCCCGCGTTCCGCCGCTGGCGCATGGACGAAGCCGTGCGCCACCACAACCCGGAAATCAGCCTGGCCGACTGCACCGACCGCGAGGCGCTGGTGCGCCATTGCGAACGCCTGAAGATCCACGTCAAGCCGGGCTACGGCTGGGGCAGGCTGCTGCTGGAAATCTTCGAGAAGACGGTCGAACACACCCTGATCCAGCCGACCTTCATCACCGACCACCCGGTGGAAGTCTCGCCGCTGGCCCGCGCCAACGACGACCAGCCCGGCTACACGGATCGCTTCGAGCTGTTCGTCAACGGCAAGGAGCTGGCCAACGGCTTCTCCGAGCTCAACGACCCGGAAGACCAGGCGGCCCGTTTCCAGGCCCAGGTCGAAGCGAAGGACGGTGGCGATGACGAGGCCATGCATTTCGACGCCGACTACATCCGTGCCTTGGAAGTGGGCCTGGCACCCACAGGCGGACTGGGCATCGGCATTGACCGGCTGGTGATGCTGCTGACCGGGTCGGATTCGATCCGGGACGTGCTGCTGTTCCCCTACATGCGTCCTGAAGCCGGCCATTGAGACGCCAGGTCATGTGACGCCCGCGGGCAGGTTTGGTCGCATGTCCGAAGTACAGGTTCGCGCTTGACGGCCGATATTGACTACAGCGCTGGTATACGCCCCATATATTTGTGACTAGAGTCACGCTTCAGCCCGGTCTGACTCGCTGTCCGCCAATGGCATGCTTCGTGCGTTGATCCATGGGAGTACGGGGCATATCAAGCCCGGAGAATCGGATCGGCCTCTGGCCGGACCACACCCTCGTCAGAGATGCCGAGCGGCTGCGAGAAGGATTGAAGTAATGCTAGATGCCAGCAGGGTCTACACCGGAGTATCCTCACAGGACAGCCACATCGCGTGGCCCAATGGGGTTGGAAGCGGCTTGGATATCGTCATCGTCGACGATCAGACATCAGCGCGTACGATGCTGCGGCACGTGATCGAGGACATCGCCTCGGAACTGTCCGTGCACGACTTCGGCGATCCTGCAGTGGCGCTCGCCTGGTGCGAGGCCAACCGCACCGATCTGCTGCTGCTTGATTACCGCATGCCCGGGATGGATGGTCTTGAGTTCGCCCGTCGTTTCCGTCGCCTGCCCATGCATCGCGACATCCCGATCATCCTGATTACCGTGGTCGGCGATGAGCCGATCCGGCAGGCGGCCCTGGAAGCGGGCGTGATCGACTTCCTGGTCAAGCCGGTCCGCCCACGCGAACTGCGTGCCCGCTGCCGCAACCTGCTGCAGCTGCGCCAGCAGAGCGAGAACATCAAACAACGCGCGATGTCGCTGGAACAGCGCCTGCTGTCCAGCATGCACGAGGTCGAGGAGCGTGAACGGGAGACCTTGTCGCGTCTCGCCCGTGCCATCGAATACCGCGACAGCGGCACCAGCGCCTACCTGGAACGCATGGCACATGTGGCCGGCCTCATTGCCGAGCAACTCGGCCTGCCCGAGGACGAAGTGCGTGCCATCGAAATGGCAGCGCCCCTGCATGACATGGGCAAGATCGCGATCCCCGACTCGGTGCTGATGAAGCCAGGTCCGCTGACCGATGAGGAAACCGAGATCATGCGCCGCCACCCGCGGATCGGGCACGAACTGCTCAGCGGCAGCCATAACCGCTTCATCCAGGCCGGTGCGATCATCGCGCTGCGCCACCATGAGCGCTACGACGGCAGCGGCTACCCGGATGGCCTGAAGGGCGATGCCATCCCGTTGGAAGCAAGGATAGTGGCTGTTGCAGACGTGTTCGATGCGCTCATCTCACCGCGCCCCTACAAGAAGGCCTGGGACCGCGACGCCGCGCTGGCCTACCTGTACGCGCAGCGCGGACGGTTGTTCGACCCCGCCTGCGTCGATGCGCTGGGACGCGGACGCGCCAGACTGGACGACATCTGCGACCAGTACTCCACTGTGCACGTCCGCCCGGGCATGCAGTAAGCCATGAACAATCTCGCCTTCTGGCTGCAGTCGCGCCTGGCCAATCGCCCCGACAGCGAGCATGGCCAGGCGTTGATACGCCTGATCATCTTCAGCGGCGTGATGGTGTACATGCTGCTGGGCGCCTATTTCGGCGGACTGGACAGGGGCGTTTCAAACACCGCGCTGGCGATGAGTTCGGTGGGCGTCACCGTCGGCCTCATATTGTTCTGCTGGATCCTGTGGTCTCCGGGCAAATCGAATACGCGCCGGATCATCGGCATGTTCACCGACTACGGCCTGATGTCCACGGCGATGGCCCTGATGGGCGAGCCGCTGGCCTGGCTGTACGTGATCATGATGTGGGTGACGGTCGGCAACGGTCTTCGCTACGGCAACCGCTATCTGGCTGGCGCGGTCACGATGGCGGCGATCGGTTTTGCCGCGGTGCTGCTGACCAACAGCTATTGGGCGCAGAACACCAGTCTGGGCGTGGGCCTTCTGGTAGGTCTGGTCGCCGTGCCGATGTACCTGTCGAATCTGCTGCGCCAGTTGACCCGCGCGACCGACGAGGCGCATCGCGCCAACGAGGCCAAGAGCCGCTTCCTGGCCAACATGAGCCACGAGTTCCGCACGCCGCTCAATGGCCTGTCGGGCATGTCCGAACTGCTCGCCACCACGCATCTGGACAGCGAACAGCGCGAATGCCTTTCCACCATCCAGGCGTCTACCCGCAGCATGCTGGCGCTGGTTGAGGATGTACTGGACATCTCGGCGATCGAAGCCGGCAAACTGAAGCTGGACATTGCCGAGTTCGCGCCGCGGGAACTGATCGAGAACATCGGCATGATCCTGATGCCGCAGGCACGCGCCAAGAAGCTCGACTACAGCGTGCATATCGCATCCGACGTGCCGGACAAGCTGCGTGGCGACGTCCGCCATATGCGTCAGGTGCTGCTGAACCTTGCCGGCAATGCGGTCAAGTTCACCGACGCCGGCGCGGTCCGTGTCGAAGTGAAACTGCTCGGCAACATCGGCGACAGGGTAAGACTGCGCTTCACCGTAACCGATACCGGCATAGGCATTCCTGAAAAGGTGCAGGCGCGTCTGTTCGAAGCGTTCGAACAAGCAGATGTCAGCCTGTCACGTCGTTACGGCGGCACCGGCCTGGGCACGACGATTGCCAAAGGACTGGCCGAAGGCATGGGCGGCACCATCGGCTTCGAAAGCGTCGAAGGCCGCGGCAGCAGCTTCTGGGTGGAAGTTCCATTCGAATCGGCCGATGTCGCTCCCGCGCCTGTCGTTCCGGCGTGGATTGAAGACCAGGTTTCGCACGGCGCCGAAAACGTCATCGCGTTCTCCGATCCCTTCCTGCGTCACCGCGCCCGTGTGCGCAGCCTGCAGATCCTGGTCGCTGACGATCACGAAGCCAACCGGATGGTCGTGCAGCGCCTTCTGCAGAAAGCCGGCCATCGCGTTGTTTGCGTAAACGGCGGCGAAGAAGTTCTTGATGCGTTGGAGATTGCCGATTACGACACGGTCATTGTCGACCTGCACATGCCGGGTATCAGCGGCCTGGATCTGTTGAAGCAGTTGCGCGTCATGGAAGCAGGCGGTGGCCCACGCACTCCGGTTCTGGTGTTGAGTGCCGATGTTACGCCCGACGCCATTTCCCGATGCGAGCAAGCGGGCGCGCGCGCCTTCCTGGCCAAGCCCATCGTGGCGACGCGGCTACTGGACGTGCTGGCGGAAATCGCGACCAACGGTCGCGTCACCACACCGATCCAGGTCAGCACGCCGGAAATTGCAGTCACCGATGATGGCTTCGATCCGGCCGTACTCAATGAACTCAGCGCGCTGGGCATGGGCGATGCGTTTGAACGCGAATTCATCGTTCAATGCCTCAATGACGCCGATGGCTGCCTGGGCGCGATGGCTCATGCGATGGAGCAGGGCGAAGGCGCACACATGCGCGAGCACGCGCACGCATTGAAAGGCGTCGCCAGCAATCTGGGTCTGGTGAAACTGGCGGCTGCTGCGGGCGAAATGATGCGGCTGGCCGATTCGCAGATATCCAAGGAATGGCGCCAGCGTCTGGCCATGCTCAATGCCTACCTCAGCCAGGGCCGCAGCGCCTTGGAAGCGCGTGCACGCACGCGGCCCGGTCTGCTCGACAAGGGCGAGCGCAACTAAAGCCGCGCAAAAAAAGAGGCCCCGCTTTTCAGCGAGACCTCTTCCGGCTTACGCGTTGCTGGCTTTTTTTATGCGGCGTTCGATGCGCCCAAGCGCTTTTCCTGCGCACGCACAATGCGTTCCATCATCCGCAGCGATTTGTCGCCCAGTGCCAGCGCCGTGTCCACCCAGACTTCGGTAATGCCCATCAGTTCGTCGTAACCGACGCGCTGGGCGATGTTGCGAACGGTGTTCATGGCCAGATGCGCATGCGGCGCACGCTGTTGCTGGCGGATGAGTTCCTGGACCGCGTTCTCGCCCTGTCCCTTGGGAACCAGCACATCGACCACGCCCATTTTGTACATCTCGTCGCTGGTGTAGATATTGCCGTCGAGGATGATCTTCTCGGCCAGTTGCGGTGACACGCGCTTGCACAGGAACGAGTAAGCGCCCATGCCCGGGAACAAGCCGAACAGCACTTCAGGCAGACCCATGCCGACGCCTTCCTCGGCAACGATCGTGTGGCAGGCGAGCGCCATTTCCAGTCCACCGCCCAGGGCATCGCCCTGAACCAGCGCGATGGTGCGGACGTCTCCGCCCAAACCGGTGTGCAGGCCATACACGCCATCGATGCAACGGCGGGCGTAGGCGAGCAGATGTTCGCGGTCATTGGCGCGGATCAGTTGCGAGAACAGTTCCAGGTCTCCGCCAAGATTGAATGCAGAGGCCGAAGACGCCAGCACGAAATGGCGAAGCTGGCCGGGCCGGCGTTCGCTTTCGCGCTTGATGATCGAGGAAGTGAAACTCCACATGTCATCGAGCAGATCATTGCGGAAACATGGACGCATTCCAGCACCGATGTTGTCGTGCATGTACAGCCAGTGGTTGTCGCCACTGGGCGAGGACTCGGCGCGGATGGTGGAGTAGGCACGGCTGCGCTGCAGTTTCTCGACGTTGTTCATTTTGAATCCTCGGCTGGGTGAATGCGCTTGAAGGGAAGCTATGGGGGCTGGAAGGAAGGGTGGTGGACTTGAGTGGCCGGGCCGATCCTACACCTGAACAGCCCGTTAAAAAGCCCTTGTGGGGCTGTGAAAGTGCGTAAAGGCACAGTGCCTCGGAACACCCATTCAGAAATGTGACACAGTTCATATATTAAGCCTGTTCGGCGCCGTCAGACAGGCACAAAAAAGCCGGCGCGGGCCGGCTTCTTTAGGATCAATGCGGGAAGCCCGTCAAGTTTTTGGCGGGTCGCGCAGCTCCTTGCGCAGGATCTTGCCGACATTGGTCTTGGGAAGGTCGGTACGGAACTCGACGATTCTAGGCTGTTTGTAACCGGTCAGATTCTCGCGGCAGTACGCCTTGACCTGCTCAGCGGTAAGAGTGGGGTCCTTCCTCACGATGAACACTTTGACTGCTTCGCCGGACTTCTCGTCTGGTATGCCAATGGCTGCGACTTCCAGCACGCCGTCCATACCGGCAATCACATCCTCGATCTCGTTCGGATAAACGTTGAAACCGGACACCAGAATCATGTCCTTCTTCCTGTCGACAATGTAGAAGAAGCCTTCGGCGTCCATCTTGGCCATATCGCCGGTATGCAACCAGCCGTCGGCGTCTATGGAGTTGGCTGTCTCCTCCGGTCGTTGCCAATACCCCTTCATCACCTGAGGGCCCTTTACGCAGAGCTCACCGACCTCACCCACGACAGTAAGAATATTGCCGTCGTCGTCCTTCAGGCAGACATCGGTCGAAGGGATGGGCAGGCCAATGGCACCGTTGTAGTCCTTCAGGTCGGGCGGATTGATGCACGCCGCTGGCGAAGTTTCGGTCAAGCCATACGCTTCGACCAGGGTCACGCCAGTGGCCTTTTTCCATCGCTCGGCCACGGCGCGTTGCACGGCCATGCCGCCGCCGAGGGTCATCTTGAGGTGGCTGAAATCGACCTGGTCGAAGCCCGGCGTGTTCAGCAGCCCGTTGAAAAGCGTGTTGACGCCCGTGATCGCGGTGAACGGCGTCTTGCTGAGTTCCTTGACGAACCCCGGCATGTCGCGCGGATTCGTAATCAGATAATTTTCAGCACCGAACTTCATGAAGACCAGACAATTCGCGGTCAAAGCGAAGATGTGGTACAGCGGCAGCGCCGTTACGATCAGCTCCTCTCCGGGCACGGCACTGCCGCCTATCCATATGGAGGCTTGTTGCATATTCGCCACCAGGTTGCGGTGGGTCAGCATGGCGCCCTTGGCCACGCCGGTGGTGCCGCCGGTGTACTGCAGGAAGGCGATGTCTTCGCCGTCGATATCGATCTCGGGCAGCTTATGCATGCGTCCCAGCGTCAAGGCATCCTTGAAGCGCACTGCACCGGGGATATCGTAATCAGGAACCAGCTTCTTCACATACTTGAGTACGAAGTTGACCAGGTTGCCTTTCGGGAAACCGACCAGATCGCCTAGTCCAGTGGTGATGACCTGTTTGAGTGGCGTATCGGCGACCACCTCCTGGACGGTATGGCCGAAGTTGTCCACCACCACCAGGGCCGAGGCGCCGGAGTCGATCAGCTGATGTTTGAGCTCGCGTGCGGTGTACATCGGATTGACGTTCACCACGGTCAGGCCGGCGCGGAGAATGCCGAAAATCGCGATCGGGTACTGCAGGCAATTGGGTGCCATGATGGCCACACGGTCGCCTTTCTTGAGCTTCAATTCGCCGAGCAGGTAGGCCGCGAAATGGCGGCTCAGCGATTCGATTTCGTTGTAGGTCAGGGTCTTTCCGAAGTTGGAGAACGCAGGGCGACCGTTGAAATTACGGACGGCGGTATCGAATACCGACACTATCGAGCGGTATTCGTCCAGATCGATTTCATGCGGTACGCCTTGCGGATAGCTCTTGAACCACGGACGATCCTGACTCATCTTCTACTCCCTCCCCAGGGCCTTTGGTTTGGTTAGCCACGCGCACTACGCACTTGGCGATTTGTGGGGTTCCACGACAGGAGCATACCGCCCCGGATGGAAAAGGCGAAGATATTGGCATTGAACTTTCAGACGCGGCGCCATCGAACCCGCGCATACGGCCTATGGCTGGTGCTGGCGTTGCTTGCCGCCTGTGCATCGGACCCGCCAGAGGAAGCATTGCGGACGCAATTGCGCGACATGCAACTCGCCGCCAGTGAACGACGCATGGCTGATTTCATGCAGGGTGTTGCGGACGACTTCACCGGCAACAACGGAATGGATCGTGCTGCACTGCACAACATGCTGCGCTTGCAGGTGCTCGGAAAATCCGACGTCACTGTTGCCAGCAGTCCCTTGCAGATCGAACTGCGCGACGAAACCGCGACGGTGAAATTCAGCGTGGTGCTGACTGGCACGAGTGGCCGGTGGCTGCCCGATAGTGCGCAGAGTTATTCCATCACCAGCGGCTGGCGCATGGAGGAGGGCCAGTGGCGGGTCTACTATGCACAGTGGCAGTCCAATCTGTAGCCGGTCACGGCCTTCGCGGGCTTTGCTCAATACAGCAAACACACCCCGATTGAATAGCCAGATTGAATAGAGAGACAAGCGCAGCGGATCAGCGCTGCGCCTGCTCGTGCTTCAAGCCGCTTTTCTTGCCGCCAGTTGACGCAGGACGTAGTGAAGCAGGCCACCGTTGCGGAAATACTCGACTTCCTTCGGAGTCAGCAGCAGCACCTTTGCCTCGAACTTCAGCGCGCTGCCATCCCTGCGCGTCGCGGTGATCAGCGCCTGCTTGGCCGCACCATCCTGCAAGCCGGTGATGTCGAAAGTTTCCGAGCCATCCAGGCCTAGCGTCCGTGCGTTTTCGCCGTCCTTGAACTGCAGCGGAAGCACACCCATGCCGACCAGATTGGAGCGGTGGATGCGCTCGAAACTTTCCGCGACCACAGCCTTCACACCCAGCAGATTGGTGCCCTTGGCAGCCCAGTCGCGCGAGGAGCCGGTACCGTATTCCTTGCCGGCGAACACCACCAGCGGCACGCCGTCCGCCTTGTATTTCATGGCTGCGTCGTAGATCGCGAGCTTTTCCCCTTCGGCATTTTTACCGCTGAAATATAGGGTATTTCCCCCTTCTTCGCCACCGAACATCAGATTCTTGATGCGGATATTGGCGAAGGTGCCGCGCACCATCACGTCGTCGTTGCCGCGGCGCGATCCGTAGCTGTTGAAGTCGGCCGGCTGCACGCCACGCTCCTGCAGGAAGCGGCCCGCGGGTGAGTCCTTCTTGATGTTGCCCGCCGGCGAAATATGGTCGGTGGTGATGGAGTCGCCAAACAGCCCGAGCACGCGCGCGCCATGCACATCGTTGATCGTTCCGACTTCCATGGTCATGCCATCGAAGTAGGGCGGATTCTTGATGTAGGTGGACGATTCATCCCAGGCGTAGGACTCGCCTTCGGGCGATTCGATCAACGCCCAGCGGCTGTCGCCCTTGAACACGTCCGCGTAGTTCTGCGCGAACAGTTCGGGGCCCACGGTCGCGGCGATGGTGTCGCCGATTTCCTTGTTGCTCGGCCAGATATCGCGCAGGAAAACATCGTTACCCTGCGTGTCCTTGCCCAGCGGCTGCGTGGTCAGGTCGATATTGACCGTGCCGGCGATTGCGTAGGCCACTACCAGTGGCGGAGAGGCCAGGTAGTTGGCTTTCACTTCAGGGTGCACGCGGCCTTCGAAGTTGCGGTTGCCGGACAGTACCGACGCCACCACCAGTTCGTTTTCCGCAATGCCTTTGGAGACTGCTTCCGGCAACGGCCCGGAATTGCCGATGCAAGTGGTGCAGCCGTAGCCGACCACATAGAAGCCCAGTTTTTCCAGGTCATCCAGCACGTTGGCCTTGCGCAGGTAGTCGGTGACAACCAGCGATCCAGGCCCAAGCGAAGTCTTGACCCAGGGCGCCGACTTCAGTCCTTTGGCGACCGCATTGCGCGCCAACAGGCCCGCGCCTAGCATCACTGCCGGGTTCGACGTGTTGGTACAGGAAGTGATGGCGGCGATGACTACCGAGCCGTCACAAATGTCGGCGTCCTGGTCCTGGATATTGATCCGGGAAATCGGCTTCGCGGCCAAATGATCGGCTTGGGGCTGGTCGCCGCCTTCTGCCTTGAACTCATCCACCGCACATCCAACTCTGGCGTTGCGCGTGGCGGTAAGCGGGCCCAAGTTCTCGGCGAAATTGGCCGCCATATCTTCCAACAACACCCGGTCCTGCGGCCGCTTGGGGCCCGCCAGCGAAGGGCGCACGTCGGCCATGTCCAGATGCAACGTGGCCGAGTAGGTGGCTTCAGGCTGACTAGGTTCATGCCACAAGCCTTGGGCCTTGGCATAGCTTTCGACCAGGGCGATCAGATCGGCAGGACGGCCCGACAGACGCAGGTAGGTCAGCGATTCCGAATCGATGGGGAAAATGCCGCAGGTGGCGCCGTATTCGGGCGCCATGTTGGCAATGGTCGCGCGGTCGGCCAGCGGCAGATGCTGCAGGCCGTCGCCGAAAAACTCGACAAACTTGCCGACCACACCGAACTTGCGCAACATCTGGGTCACCGTCAGCACCAGATCGGTGGCGGTGGCGCCTTCAGGCATTCTGCCGGTCAACTTGAAGCCCACCACCTGCGGAATGAGCATGGACGAAGGCTGGCCCAGCATCGCTGCTTCGGCCTCGATGCCGCCTACGCCCCAGCCCAGTACGCCGATGCCGTTGATCATAGTGGTGTGCGAATCGGTACCGAACACGGTGTCCGGAAACGCAAGCAGTTCGCCCTCCACTTCACGTTCCATGACCACACGCGCCAGATTTTCCAGATTCACCTGGTGGACGATGCCGGTATTGGGCGGCACCACCTTGAAGTTGCCGAAGGATTTCTGGCCCCAGCGCAGGAAGCTGTAGCGCTCCTTGTTGCGCTCGAACTCGATCTTGCCGTTGAGGTCCAGCGCATCGGGCCGGCCGAACACGTCCACCTGCACCGAATGGTCGATCACCAGCTCTGAAGGAATCAGCGGATTGATCTGGCTGGCCTTGCCGCCCAGGCGGCCAACAGCATCGCGCATGGCGGCCAGGTCCACCACACATGGCACGCCGGTGAAATCCTGCAGCACCACACGCGCCGGCATGAAGGCGATCTCGGTATCGGGTTCGCGGGTCGCATCCCACTTGGCAACGGCCTCGATATGGTCCTTGCCCACGGTCATGCCGCCGTCTTCGTGGCGCAACAGGTTTTCCAGCAGAATCTTCATGGAGTAGGGCAGGTGGGCGATATCGAAGCGCTGCCCAAGTTTGGGCAGGCTGAAATAGGTATAGGTCTTGCCATTGACCTGCAGGGAAGTGCGGGTGGCGAAGGAATCACTCATTCGGAGGCTCCTGTAGCTGGGGGGAAGGCGCATGAAGCGCCGGATACGGATAGGACCGCCGGTCTAGGCGAGCGTTCATCGATTATCCCCAATCGGGGCGTCATTCACCTTACGACCAATAGCTCCAATGGTTCGTGGCTCATGTGGGTCGGGGCTACGCCCCCGACGCTATGAATACAGAGGCGCTGGGGGCGTAGCCCCGACCTGCGCAACAGTATGCGCGCTTGAGTATGGATAATAAAGTACGTATTATTGCGACATACCTGAGGAGGTTCCAATGGAAGCGACCGTTGCCGAACGTGGCCAGATCACCCTGCCCAAGGCTGTGCGCGATGCGCTGGGCCTGACCAAGGGCAGCATCCTCAAGGTCGAACTCGAGAACGGGCGCATCGTGCTGCGCAAAAGCGTGGACGACGCCATTTCCCGCGCCCGTGGCCGCTTCAAGCTGGATGGTTTCGAAACCACCGACGATGCCATGCGCGCCATCCGTGGCCGCGCGCCCGGCGATCCGCTGGATCCCTGAGGCCTTCCGATGATCGCAATCGATTCCTCGGTGCTCGTCGACCTGCTGGCCGATGGCCCGCAAGCCGATGCCGCCGAAGCCTGCCTGCGCCAATGCCTGAGCAACGGACCGGTGGTGATCTGCGATGTCGCCCTGGCCGAAGTCTGCAGCGCCTTGCGCGATGGTTCGGAAGCATTGAACGTGCTGGAAGAAATGAGCATCCGTTTCAACGCGCTGGAAGCCAAGTCGGCCCTGCGCGCGGGCGAGATGCAGCGACGCTATCGCCAGCGCGGCGGCAAACGCAGCCGCGCCGTGCCGGATTTCCTGATCGGCGCACACGCCCTGTTGCAATGCGACGGCCTGATCACGCGTGACGACGATTTCTATCGCGATTACTTCAAGGGTCTCAAGCTGATCGTTCCTGCAGCCTGAGTCCTTTCAAATTCCATTCGATTCAATTTCCTCGATTCATCCGGAGACGTATCCATGCTGCAAGCCTACCGCCAACATGTCGCCGAACGCGCCGCGCTCGGAATCCCGCCGCTGCCGCTGTCCGCGCAGCAGACCGCCGATGTCATCGAACTGCTGAAGGCGCCGCCTGCAGGCGAGGAAGCCTTCCTGGTCGATCTCATCACCCACCGCGTGCCCGCTGGTGTGGATGACGCGGCAAAGGTGAAGGCTTCCTATTTGGCGGCCGTCGCGTTCGGCACTGAAAAATGCGTTCTGATCACGCGCGAACGCGCCACCGAACTGCTTGGTACCATGCTGGGCGGCTACAACATCCATCCGCTGGTGGAACTGCTGGACGACCCGCAGCTGGGCGCCATCTCCGCCGAAGCGTTGAAGAAGACGTTGCTGATGTTCGACGCCTTCCATGACGTCAAGGACAAGGCCGATGCCGGCAACGCCCACGCGCAGGGCGTGCTGAAGAGCTGGGCCGAGGCCGAATGGTTCACCAGCCGCCCCGAAGTGCCGCAGAGCCTGACCGTGACCGTGCTCAAGGTCACCGGCGAAACCAATACCGACGACCTGTCGCCTGCGCCGGATGCGACGACGCGCCCTGACATCCCGCTGCACGCGCTGGCCATGCTGAAGAACAAGCGCGAGGGTATTACGCCGGAAGAAGACGGTAAACGCGGGCCGGTTGCCTTCATCGAATCGTTGAAGGAAAAAGGCAACTTGGTCGCCTATGTCGGTGACGTGGTCGGCACCGGTTCCAGCCGAAAGTCGGCCACCAATTCGGTGCTTTGGTTCACCGGCGAGGACATTCCCTTCATTCCCAACAAGCGCTTTGGCGGCGTGTGCCTGGGCAGCAAGATTGCGCCGATTTTTTACAACACCATGGAAGACGCCGGTGCGCTGCCGATCGAACTGGATGTCACCCAGATGAACATGGGCGATGTGGTCGAGCTGCGCCCGTACGAAGGCAAGGCGCTCAAGAACGGCGAAGTGATCGCCGAGTTCCAGGTGAAATCGGACGTACTCTTCGATGAAGTGCGCGCGGGCGGCCGCATACCGCTGATCATCGGCCGCGGCCTGACCGCCAAAGCGCGTGAAGCGCTGGGGCTGGCTCCGTCCACGTTGTTCCGTCTGCCGCAGGTGCCTGCCGATACCGGCAAGGGTTTCACCCTGGCGCAGAAGATGGTCGGCCGCGCCTGCGGCCTGCCGGAAGGACAGGGCATGCGCCCGGGCACGTATTGCGAGCCGAAAATGACTTCGGTGGGTTCGCAGGACACCACCGGCCCGATGACGCGCGACGAGCTCAAGGATCTGGCCTGCCTGGGCTTCAGTGCGGATCTCGTAATGCAGTCGTTCTGCCACACCGCTGCCTACCCGAAATCGGTGGACGTGAAGACCCATCACGAACTTCCTGCGTTCATCAGCACGCGCGGCGGCATTCCCTTGCGTCCGGGCGACGGCATCATCCACAGCTGGCTCAACCGCATGCTGCTGCCGGATACGGTCGGCACCGGCGGCGATTCGCATACGCGTTTTCCGATCGGCATTTCCTTCCCGGCAGGTTCCGGCTTGGTCGCCTTCGCCGCAGCCACCGGCGTGATGCCGCTGGACATGCCGGAGTCGGTGCTGGTGCGCTTCAAGGGCGAATTGCAGCCCGGCGTGACCTTGCGCGACCTGGTCAATGCGATCCCGTTGTACGCGATCAAGGCGGGCCTGTTGACCGTGGCCAAGCAGGGCAAGAAGAACATCTTCTCCGGCCGCATCCTGGAAATCGAAGGCCTGCCGGATCTGAAGGTGGAGCAGGCGTTCGAGCTGTCCGACGCATCGGCCGAGCGTTCAGCCGCCGGCTGCACCGTGCATCTGGACAAGGCGCCGATCATCGAATACATCAACAGCAACATCGTGATGCTGAAGTGGATGATTGCCGAGGGCTATCAGGACGTGCGCTCCATCACCCGCCGCATCAAGGCCATGGAAGCTTGGCTGGCCGACCCGCAACTGCTGCAGCGTGATGCCGACGCTGAGTACGCCGCGGTTATCGAGATCGACCTGGCCGACGTGCACGAGCCCATCGTGGCCTGCCCGAACGATCCGGACGACGTGAAGACGCTGTCCGAAGTGGCAGGCGCGGTGATCGAGGAGGTGTTCATCGGTTCGTGCATGACCAACATCGGTCACTTCCGTGCGGCGTCGAAGCTGCTGGAAGGCAAGCGCGACATCCCGACCAAGTTGTGGGTTGCGCCGCCGACCAAGATGGACGCCGCCGAGCTGACCAAGGAAGGCCACTACGGCACCTTCGGCACCGCTGGTGCGCGCATGGAAATGCCGGGCTGCTCGCTGTGCATGGGCAACCAGGCGCAGGTGCGCGAAGGGGCGACCGTGTTCTCGACCAGTACGCGCAACTTCCCCAATCGTCTGGGCAAGAACTCGAATGTGTATCTGGGTTCGGCTGAACTGGCTGCGATCTGCTCACGTCTGGGCCGCATTCCCACCAAGGCCGAGTACATGGCCGACATGGGCGTGCTGGATGCCAGCAGTGCGCAGATCTATCGCTATATGAATTTCGATCAGATCGAAGACTACAAGGACATCGCCGACACCGTTTCGGCGTGATCAAAAAAAACCCCGGCGAGAGCCGGGGTTTTTGTAGGAGCGGGCCACGCCCGCGAGCCCTTCGCGATTTCAGTGAAAGAGCTCGCGGACATGGCCCGCTCCTACAAAAGCCTATTCTTCCAACGATTCAGCGCAGCCACTCGCTGGCCGCATCAGCCATCGCGCGCCGCGAGAACAGGAAATCCAGATAGCTGCCACCCAGCTGGCGCCACAGCACCGCCGAGCGTACGGCTGCCAGCAAAATCGCCCTGATCTCGGCCACTACGCCAGGCTGACCGAGATAGTGCGGATTGCCTTGCACCATTACCCGGGGGCGCAGGTGGCTGATCGTGTCTGCATACAGCGAACCGAGGGCGGAGAGCACATCGGGATGGGTACTGCTGCCCGTGGATTCGGCCTGTGTCGCGATCTCGGCGATACCGCCAGCCACTGCGGCCACCGTATTGGCTTCGCCGACGAACCGGCGCTCCAGTTGCAGAACCGCCAAGGCCAGTCGCGGCAAGCCATCGTCCACGGTTTCCTTGTTGAAATAATCGCGCAGCAGACGCAGCCCGGGCGCGAGTTCACGCGCGTTTCCGTACACCGCCTGCGGTGTTTCCGCGTCGATGCGAAACACGCTGTCCAGCATGGTCTGCACGGCGGCCGCGTCGGATTGCCCGGTCTCGGCAATGCGGCGCACCTGCGCCAATGCCTGTACGACGCCGGCAAGGGCCAACACGCGTTCTGAAAGGGGTCTGCTCAAGCTGCCTGCTCCGCAAGTTTCGATTCTAGGGGCGCGTCAGTGCGCGCAATAACCGCACCACCCAGGCAGAGGTCGCCCTGGTAGAGCACCACGGATTGCCCAGGCGTCACCGCACGCTGCGGATGCTGGAAGCGAACGGAAAGGGTGCCGTCCTCCAGAACTTCCACGCAACAGGCCTCGTCGGTCTGCCGGTAACGCGTCTGGGCCGTGCACTCGAACACACGGGCGGGTGGGTGACCTTCCACCCAGTGTGCGCTTTCCGACCACAACGTCGTCGAATGCAGATAAGGGCTGGCCGTATCCTGGTCCACGTAAAGAATGTTGTTGGCAACATCCTTGCCGACCACGTACCACGGCGCCGCTGCGCGGCCACGTACTCCGCCGATCTGCAGCCCTTCACGCTGGCCCAGGGTGAAATAGAAAACGCCGGGATGCTCGCCAATACGTTGCCCGGACGGATCGCGCATCTCACCGGTCTTGGCTGGCAGATAACGCCCGAGAAATTCACGGAAATCGCGTTCGCCGATGAAGCAGATGCCGGTGGAATCTTTCTTGTCGTGGGTTGGCAGGCCGGCGTCGCGGGCCATGCCGCGCAGGTCCGACTTCTGCAACTCGCCTACTGGAAACAGCGTCGCTGAAAGTTGCGCCTGACCGAGCTGATGCAGGAAATAGCTCTGATCCTTGTTGCGGTCCACAGCACGCAGCAGTTTCGAGACGCCGCCTTCGGTAGCGATCCGTGCGTAGTGTCCGGTAGCGATTTTCTCCGCGCCCAGCTCACGCGCCGCATCGAGGAAATGTTTGAACTTCACTTCGCGGTTGCACAGTACATCGGGATTGGGTGTGCGCCCAGCGGCATATTCGGCCAGGAAATGCGAGAACACGCCCTCCCAGTATTCACTGGAAAAATCGCGAAAATGGAAAGGGATGCCCAGCTTGCCGCACACAGCGACCGCGTCGCGACGATCCTCGTCGGCGCGGCAATCGCCGCTGCCGTCGTCCGCCCAGTTCTGCATGAACAGGCCGGCGATGGATTCGCCGGCCTGCACCAGGCGCAATGCGGCCACCGACGAATCGACGCCGCCCGACACACCCACCATGATCCGCGGCGCATTCATGCGATCTGCTGCAGCATCGACAGCGGGAAGCGTCGGCCGCCCAGGTAATCCTGCACCACTTGCCAGACCAGCGGGCTGCGATGCCGCGCCCGGTGCAACTGCAGTTCCTCGGGGCTCAACCACAATGCCTGGACTATGCCTTCATCCAGCGCGCGGGCGGAATCGTGCGACACGGGTTCGGCTGCGAAGGCGAAGCGCAGGTAATGGCGGCCGGAACCGTTCCCACCGTCCGGGGCTTTCCACTGATAGGCGCCGATGAAGGCGGTCAGGCGCACGTCCCAGCCGGTTTCCTCGCGGGTTTCGCGCAGCGCGGCTTCCTGCAGGCTTTCGTCGGGTTCCAGGTGTCCGGCCGGCTGATTGAAGACCAGTTGGCCCTGCGCCCGTTCTTCCACCATCAGCAGCTTGCCTTCGCGCACCACGACGGTCGCCACGGTCACGTCGGGTTGCCAGAACCGGCCTTCGCGATAGCTCATTCAGAGCTCGTCCTGGCCCGGGGTGAGTTCGTTTTCCATTTCGTCAGCCAGTTCCATGGCGGCGGTCGTGGCGTCGTCCAGCACTTCCTTGCTGGCGTCGGCGGGAATCTTGACCACGAACACCGCATTCTTGCCTTGCTTCACCCAGCCGCCCAACTTGGCGTGGTTGGAGGCTTCAAGCAGGCGGTTGGCGACCAGCGCGGGGAATTGCTCGGTCGGCGAGGTGTAGGCCGGCGACCAGATTTCCCGCACCTGCAGCTCACCGTAGCTTTCGACCTGGGACAGCACGTAGACGATCTGGCTGCGTCCTTCGTCGCCGATCTCGAACACCAGCTTGAAATCGCCGTCCTCGTCGATTTCGTATTTGTAGTCCAAGGCTTCCAACTGGGCCTTGATAGCCGGATCCGGGCTCGGTTTCGCATCCGCCACTTCGGCATGCAGGGGCACCGCTACTGCCAGACCAAGGATCAGGGCAAGCGGAAGCGGGATGCGGGACGGATTCCTGTGCAAGGCGGTTCTCCTGAGTGACGGCATGAATTGTGCGGGCAGCGGTGCAGGGCGTCCATTCCGTATAATTCTCCCATGCCCCGCAATAATGAAAACGAGCGCGACCATGGCGTCATGGTCGAAGCCACCAAGCCCGAAGCCACGCGCCCTCCGCTGTACCAGGTGTTGTTGCTGAACGACGACTACACACCCATGGATTTCGTGGTGCTGGTGCTGCAGCAGTTCTTCGGCATGGATATCGAGAAGGCGACCCAGGTCATGCTGCACGTCCATACCCGCGGTCGCGGCGTCTGTGGGGTCTACACCCGTGAGGTGGCCGAATCCAAGGTCTCCCAGGTCAACGAATACGCCCGGATGAGCCAGCACCCGCTGCTTTGTACGATGGAGCAGGCGTAGGAGCCGGGAGCCGGCGTAGCGGCTTTTGCTCGTCATCCCAGCGAAAGCTGGGATCCATCTTGATCTTAGGTTCTTGGTTCCTGGACAAGGTCAAAGGCAAAGGCACCCCTCCTCAATCCTCCCCTGCTTCGCAAGGGAGGAGGCCAGAGCAAGAGCAACCCAAGAACAACAGCCAAGAACCAAGAACCAAGAACCGTACATGCTATTCGGCTACCGGCTACCGGCTACCGGCTACCGGCTACCGGCTACCGGCTACCGGCTACCGGCCGGGACCTGCTTTCCAGATTCTGAACACAGAAACCTGACAGGGTTGTGGAAATCCGCAAGACAGGCCTCATATTGTGGGGAACGGCAGTCGGAGTAACCCATGTTCAGCAAAGATCTCGAGCAAACCATTGGCCAGTGCTACAAGCGCGCACGTGAAGCCAGGCATGAATTCATGACTGTGGAACACTTGCTGCTGGCCCTGCTGGACAATGCCTCAGCCCTGGCGGTCCTCAAGGCCTGTGGCGGCGACGCCCCGCGGCTTCGCAACGACCTGGAGCAGGCCATCGAGGCTTCGGTCTCGCGCCTGGCCGAAGACGATGGCCGCGACACCCAGCCCACGCTGGGCTTCCAGCGCGTCCTGCAACGGGCGGTGTACCACGTCCAGTCCTCGGGCAAGAAGGAAGTCACCGGCGCCAATGTGCTGGTCGCCATCTTCGGCGAGAAGGATTCGCATGCGGTCTATTTCCTCACCCAGCAGGACGTCACCCGTCTGGATGTGGTGAATTACCTCTCCCACGGCATCGCCAAACAGGGCGAGGAAAACGACGCGGGCAGCCCGGCCGAAGGCGAGGGCAAGCCCGGCGGTGAAGGCAGCGAGGGCGAGGGCAAGGGCGACGCCTTGGCTGAATTCGCCAGCAACCTCAACGAAATGGCCCGCAACGGCAAGATCGACCCGCTGGTCGGCCGCGCAGATGAAATCGAACGCACCATCCAGGTCCTGTGCCGCCGTCGCAAGAACAACCCGCTTTATGTGGGCGAAGCCGGCGTGGGCAAGACCGCCCTGGCCGAAGGTCTGGCCAAACGCATCGTCGAAGGCGAAGTGCCCGAAGTGCTGCTGGACGCCACCATCTATTCGCTGGACCTGGGCGCGCTGGTGGCGGGCACCAAATACCGTGGCGATTTCGAGAAGCGGCTGAAAGGCGTGCTGTCTTCGATCAAGAAGCTGCCCGGCGCGATCCTGTTCATCGACGAAATCCACACCATCATCGGTGCCGGCTCGGCCAGCGGCGGCACCATGGATGCCAGCAACCTGATCAAGCCCGCGCTGGCCTCGGGCGAGCTGCGCTGCATCGGCTCGACCACCTTCCAGGAATACCGTGGCATCTTCGAAAAGGACCGCGCCCTGGCGCGTCGTTTCCAGAAGATCGACGTGGTCGAACCGACCATCGGCGAGACCTTCGAGATCCTGCAGGGCCTCAAGCCCAAGTACGAGGCGCACCACGGCGTCACCTACGCCGACGACGCCTTGCAGGCTGCGGTGGACCTGTCGGTCAAGCACATCGGCGACCGACTGCTGCCGGATAAGGCCATCGACGTGATCGATGAAGCAGGAGCGCGTCAGCGCCTGCTGCCGGCCGATACGCGCAAGGAATTGATCGACGTCGAGGAGATCGAAACCATCGTCGCCAAGATGGCGCGCATTCCGGCCAAGCAGGTGTCCTCGTCCGACAAGGACGTGCTGCAGCACCTGGAGCGCAATCTGAAGATGGTGATCTTCGGCCAGGACCCTGCTATCGAGACGCTGGCTTCAGCGATCAAACTGGCGCGTTCGGGCCTGGGCAATCCCGACAAGCCGATCGGCAACTTCCTGTTCGCTGGCCCGACTGGCGTGGGCAAGACCGAGGTCACCAAGCAACTCGCGCTGCAGCTGGGCATCGAACTGGTCCGCTTCGACATGAGCGAATACATGGAATCGCACTCGGTCAGCCGCCTGATCGGCGCGCCTCCGGGCTATGTCGGTTTCGACCAGGGCGGCCTGCTGACCGAAAAGATCGTCAAGACGCCGCATTGCGTGCTGTTGCTGGACGAAGTGGAGAAGGCGCATCCCGACATCTTCAATATCCTGTTGCAGGTCATGGATCGCGGCGTACTCACCGACACCAACGGCCGCGAGGCGAACTTCAAGAACGTGATCGTGGTGATGACCACCAACGCGGGCGCGGCCCAGGCCGCACGCCGGACGATCGGCTTCACCCAGCAGGACCATTCGACCGATGCGATGGAAGTAATCCGCAAGAGCTTCACGCCGGAATTCCGGAATCGCCTCGACGCGGTGGTGCAGTTCCAGGGCCTGGGCTTCGACCACATCCTGCGCGTGGTGGACAAGTTCCTGATCGAACTGGAAATGCTGCTGCAGGAGAAGCACGTCAGCGTCTCCAGCACACCAGCCGCACGCGACTGGCTGGCCAAGCATGGCTTCGACCCGTTGATGGGCGCGCGGCCGATGGCCCGCATCATCCAGGACAAGATCAAGCGTCCGCTGGCCGACGAACTGCTGTTCGGCAAACTGGTGGGCGGCGGTCGGGTGAGCATCGATGTGAAGGACGACGACCTGGTGGTCGTCGCCCAATCCGAGCCAGAGCGGCTGCTGCCGGCAACCGTCTAGGTTTTGCCGGCAATCGAAAGGGAACCGCCCGCTAGTGACGCTTGCGGGCGTAACGTTCGTATTCGTCCTCGTCCACCCGAACGACTTCACGCGCATCGCACGCATCGCGTTTGGTAGCGACGCGCGTGGCTGCTGGGCATAGCCGGTCTGCCTGGCCTTTGGTGGAAATCTTCACGGTCGAAGACATTGCAATGGCGCTGCAACTGCCGCCGAAGCCGACGCGGTAGTAGCTGTCGCCGTCCTTGACCAGCAGGTATTGCGACCCGAAACGCGCCACCTCGTAACCGGCTGGCAGATCGACGCACTCGGTCAGCTTTTCGTTTTCCTGGCGTGCTTGCACTGAGAAGGCGAGGGCTGAGAGAGCAGTCAAAAACAATATCCGTACAGATTTGGGCATGGCACCTGGCCTTTGGCGACCCATCAGTGGGCCGACCTCAGACTAGGGAAATGGCAGCGCGCGCGAATCTGCTTGAAGTGCGGGTGTCGATTTGCATGGTCTCGCGCCAAACTGTGCAAAGCAGCGCCAGTGCGACCGATGCAGGGCGGTATTCCAGAAACAAGAAAGGCGACCGCAAGGTCGCCTTTCATTTCAACTGCTTGAATGAATTACTTCATTCGATACGTGATACGGCCCTTGGTCAGGTCGTACGGGGTCATTTCCACCTTCACCTTGTCGCCGGTCAGGATGCGGATGTAGTTCTTGCGCATGCGTCCGGAGATGTGGGCGATGATTTCATGTCCGTTCTCAAGTTTTACCCGGAACATGGTGTTGGGCAGCGTCTCGGTGACGGTGCCTTCGAATTCAATTGAGTCGTCTTTCGACATGTAGACCTGCAGGTGGTGCGGGCGGCGCGGTGCCGTAAGAGCGGGGATTCTACGCGTCAGCTGCCTGTCATGCAAAAAATGCGTTAACCCGCACTGACTTTGCCAAGCTCTGAGGCCGCCAGCTCGCCAAAGCGAAGGGTCCAGTTGCCTGGTGGTTCCGGCGGACCGGCGAGGGATTCCACCTGCTGCAGGAATTGATCGCGTGGCCAGCTTTCCGCCCCCAGGCTGACCAGATGCGGGTTTTCCACCTGCGCGTCGATCAAGGGCCAGCCCCATTGGTGCAAACGCAACGCCAGCCCCGCCAGTGCGACCTTGGAGCCGCCGGACTCGCCGCTGTACATGCTTTCTCCGAAGAACATCCGCCCGATCGCCACGCCATAGATGCCGCCGATCAGGCGCTCCTGGTCGAAGACTTCCACCGAGTGTGCGTGTCCCAGATGATGCAGTTGAAGATAGGCCGCCTGCATCTCGTCGGTGATCCAGGTACCGTCCTGGCCCGACCGTGGGCTGCTGGCGCACGCCGACACCACCTGCGAAAAAGCCGTATCGGCCCGTACTCGCCACGGGCTTGAACGCAACTGGCGGCGGAAACGCGAACCCAGGCGAACGCCCTCGGTACGGAACACCATGCGCGGATCAGGTGTCCACCACAGGATGGGCTGGCCTGCCGAATACCAGGGAAAGATGCCGTGGCGATAGGCGTTCAGGAGGCGCGTTGGGGAAAGGTCGCCGCCGATAGCGAGCAGGCCATCGGGCTGGCGCAATGCGGCCGCCGCCGGTGGGAAAGACGAATCCGGATCAGGCAGGAGAAAGGCGGGGCGGCGCATCGAGACAGATTACCGTCTATAAACCGCATTGAACCTGTAGGAGCGACGCAAGTCGTGATGACGCATTCCCAGAAAAGCTTCATCACGACTTGCGTCGCTCCTACAAAGGCAGGATTACGGTCCGGATTTGAACGGAGAATGTTCGGCCAAAGTCGCGGCGTAACGCCGAACCGAAATCGTTTCATCTGCGCACCAGCGCCGCAGCGCATCGGCGAAGTCCGGGTCGGCGATCCAGTGCCGGCTGCGGACGAAGGTCGGCAGGAACCCCCGCGCCAGCTTGTGTTCGCCCTGCGCACCGGGTTCGAACACCTTCAATCCTTCGCGCAGGCAGTATTCGATGCCCTGGTAGTAGCAGGTTTCGAAGTGCAGGCCGGGCAGGGTTTCCAGGGCGCCCCAGTAGCGTCCATAGAGGGTGTCGCCCCCGCGCAGGCACAAGGCGCCGGCAATGGGTGTGCCGCTGCGCTCGGCCAGAATGATGACCAACTGGCGCGGCATTGTGCTGGCCAGATGGCGGAGGAACTCCAGGGTCAGTGCCGGCGAGTTGCCGTAGTCGCGGAAGGTGAGCAGATAGAACGCGAACATGGTGGCCAGATCAGTGTCACTGGCTTCGTCGCCGTGCACGACACGGAAGGTCACGCCCGCCCGCTGCACCTTGCCGCGTTCCTGACGGATGTTCTTGCGGTGCTTGCTGTCGAAGGCCGCCAAGAACTCGTCGAAATCCTGCCAGCTTGCCGGGTTCGTCCAGTGGTACTGGACATCGATGCGGGGTAGCCAGTTTTCATCGAAGGCGGTTTCTTCTTCGAAGGTATGGAAGTTGATGTGTGCCGATGACAGGCCGCGCGCGCGCGCCTGTGCGATCACGGCTTCGAGCAAAGCCTGCCGATGGATACCGCTGCGTGCCAGCAATCGCGGCCCGGTGACGGGCGAGTAGGGCACGGCACCCAGCCATTTGGGGAAGTAGTCCCGCCCATGCTGGGCGTAGGCATGTGCCCAGGCGTGGTCGAATACGAATTCGCCATGCGAGTTGTCCTTGAGATAGCCGGGCGCTGCGGCGACCAGTTCTTCGTCTTTCCACAAGGTGATGTGCTGGGGACGCCACCCCCATTCTTCGCGCAGGCAGCCGTGTTGTTCCAGACCGGAAAGAAAGGCATGGGTGATGAAAGGATTCCGGCCGTCGTGCAGGGAGTCCCATTGGTGGGCAGGCAGGTGGTGTAGCGAATCGAAAATACGGACTACTGGCATCGGCTGAGGTTAGCCCATCGTGGAGCGTCCATGTACTTGACTTAGAGCGCGCTCGAAGCGGTAGGGTAGCCGCATGGACATATTCAATATCTCCCAGGTTTCGCAACTGCTTGGTCTGAGTCCCCACACATTGCGCTATTACGAACGCGCAGGCCTGCTCGATCCGGTCCAGCAACAGGGTGGTCGACGCCGATATAGCCAGCAGGACATCGCCTGGCTGCGGTTCATCCAGCGACTGCGTGGCACGGACATGCCCATGCGCCAGATATCGCATTACGCAGAATTAAGACGCAATGGCGATTGCACATTGGTCGAGCGTATGGCCTTGTTGGAAGCGCATCTTCAAGCCTTGCTGCAGCGGGAACGTGAACTGGCTTCGCATCGGCAGGCACTCTCCGAGAAGATCGATATCTACCGGGAAATGCTGCTGGTGGCCCCAGCCCAAAAAAGGAAACGGAAATGAAAAGAGGGGATGCATTGCAAAGCACAGCAGGTCTGCTGGCTGCGGGAATCGCCATGCCGGATGCATCCGGCCCAACTTCCGTAGCCGACAACGCCCGTCATGCGCTAGGCGTGGCGATGTTGGAGCAGGTCACCGGCAAAGGCGGTCGCGCAGTCGTCGAGAGCCTGGCCGACATCGCGCCTGAACTGGGCGGCTTCATTGTCGACTTCGCCTATGGCGACGTCATCGCCCGTCCTGGGATTGACCTGAAGACACGGAAACTGGCTACCGTTTCCGCGTTGGCGGCGCTGGGCAATGCGCAACCCCAGTTGAAGGTGCACATCCGCGGCGCGCTGAATGTGGGCGCCAGCCGGGCTGAGATCGTCGAAATACTGCTACAGACGGCGGTCTATGCAGGATTCCCCGCCGCCTTGAATGCGGTGGCCAGCGCGCGCGAAGCGTTCGCAGAGGCGGGGGTTTAGGATTCCGCTCAGGCATCCTTGTCCAGGAACCGCTCCGCATCCAATGCCGCCATGCAGCCGAAACCGGCGGAAGTGATCGCCTGGCGGTAATGCTGGTCGGTGACGTCGCCGGCCGCGAACACGCCTGGGATATTGGTGGCGGTGGCGTTGCCTTCGATGCCGGAGTGGATCTTCAGATAGCCATTGCTCATGTCCAGCTGGCCTTCGAACAGACTGGTGTTGGGCGTGTGGCCGATGGCCACGAACAGGCCATGGACCGTGATGTCGCGTGTGCTGCCGTCCAGCACCGACTTCACCCGCACGCCGGTGACGCCGGCTTCGTTGCCCAGCACTTCGTCCACGGCGTGATGCCAGACCGGCTCGATCTTGCCGGCCTGGATCTTGGCGAACAGCTTGTCCTGCATGATCTTTTCCGCGCGCAAGGTGTCCCGGCGATGCACCAGATAAACCTTGCGGGCGATATTGGACAGATACAGTGCTTCCTCGACCGCGGTGTTGCCGCCGCCGACCACGACCACGTCCTGGTCGCGATAGAAGAAGCCATCGCACGTGGCGCAGGCCGACACGCCGCGGCCCTTGAAGTGTTCCTCGGATTCAAGACCCAGGTACTTGGCTGTGGCGCCGGTGGCGATGACCAGTGCATCGGCGGTGTACTCGCCGTTGTCGCCGATCAGTTTGAACGGGCGCTGGGCCAGGTCCACGGTGTGGATGTGGTCGAAAATGACCTCGGTATCGAACCGTTCCGCATGGGCCTGCATGCGGGTCATGAGGTCCGGCCCCATCAGGCCATGGGCATCGCCAGGCCAGTTGTCCACTTCGGTGGTGGTCATCAACTGACCACCTTGCTGCAAGCCGGTGATCAGCACCGGTTTCAGGTTGGCGCGCGCGGCATAGACGGCGGCGGTCCAGCCCGCGGGGCCGGAGCCCAGGATCAACAGGCGGCAGTGCTTCGAAGTGCTCATGTATACTCAAAATGAAGGTGGGAAAGGCGATGCGGATGCGTTTTTCGCGCCCTTGTCGCTGGTGCATAGAGTGGCGGTGGGGACTTGTTGAATCAAGCTGCGTGGGTGGAATGCGGTGGTGCGGATTGGTTTCTGCACGCATGCAACCTACTGGCTGCCAGCAGGAAATCCATTCGTGGTGAGTGCTGAGCCTGTCGAAGCATCGAACTACGCCCTTGGCACACGGCAACAGGAGTCCGGCAAGTATTCGCGAAAAGCGTGGTTCGACAGGCTCACCACGAACGGGACTCCAGGATGCTCGGCTGCCTGAATCCGTTTCTCGGCAGTTTGATCGGCTACTGAAATACCTGTCGTATTCGTTTATTATCAAAGACTAATGCAGCATTCTTAAGGTCTGGTCGATAGGTGGCAAAGCAGCTCCCGGAAACTTCCAAAGCCAAGGGCGCCAATTCGGCCGCCCGCAAGCAGGCCGCCGTGGCCAATCCACGCCGCCAGCGTCTGTGGCGCGACCTTGCGTTGATCGCCATCGCGCCGTTGTTGCTGTACCTGCTGGCCAGCCTCTTCACTTATTCGCCTGACGATCCCAGCTGGTCGCAGTCGGGCAGCCTGACCACGCCCATCCATAATCTTGGCGGCAGGGTGGGGGCGGTGGTCGCGGACCTGCTCCTGGCTTTCTGTGGCTACATCGCTTTTCTCCTGCCACTCATGCTGGGCGTGGTTGCGTGGATCGCGTTGTTCGGCATGGACACCGATGGCGATGGCGAAGCGGATCTGGGGCCGGCGTTGCGCCTGGTCGGCATCGTAGGGTTCCTGATCTCGTCGACCGGCCTGCTGTTCATGCGCGCGGTACCGGCAGCCGACTTCTCGGCCGGGCCGGGCGGCATCCTCGGCCGTCTGGTTGGCGGCTCGCTCAATAGCCTGTTCGGCAGCCTGGGCGGCAATCTTTTCCTACTGGCGCTGTTCCTGGTTTCTGTGACCCTGGCCACCGGCCTGTCCTGGTTCGCGGTCATGGAACGAATCGGCAAGGGCGTGATGGCCCTTCCAGCGCTGTTCCGGCGCGGCACTCACCAGGCCGCTGAATGGCAGCAGACGCGGGTGATGCGTGAAGAGCGCGAGGAAGTGCGCAAGGTCGAAGCGGTCAAGCGTGCGCGCCGCGAACCGGTGCACATCGAGCCGCCACCGGCGCCGGTGATCGAGAAGAGCGACCGCGCCAAGCGTGAACAGCAGATCCCGCTGTTCCACGGCACCGGCGGGGACGAATCGGGCATTCCGCCGCTGTCGCTGCTGGACGATCCCAAGCCGCAGACCAAGGGCTATTCCGAGGAGACTCTGGAGACCCTGTCACGGCAGATCGAATTCAAGCTCAAGGATTTCCGCATCGATGTGAACGTGGTCGGCGCCTATCCGGGTCCGGTGATCACCCGTTTCGAGATGGAACCGGCGCCGGGTGTGAAGGTCAGCCAAGTCAATTCGCTGGACAAGGACATCGCCCGCGGTCTCAGCGTGAAGTCGGTGCGCGTGGTCGACGTGATTCCCGGCAAGTCGGTGATCGGCCTGGAGATCCCCAACACCAGCCGCGAGATGATCTACCTGAGCGAGCTGTTGCGTTCCAAGGAATACGACAAGTCGCCCAGCCCATTGACCATCGCCTTGGGCAAGGACATCGCCGGCCGGCCCACGGTCGCCGACCTGCAGCGCATGCCGCACTTGCTGGTGGCTGGCACCACCGGCTCCGGCAAGTCGGTCGCGGTCAATGCCATGGTCCTGAGCCTGCTGTACAAGGCCAGCGCCAAGGATGTGCGCATTCTGATGATCGACCCGAAGATGCTGGAACTGTCCGTCTACCAGGGCATTCCGCACCTGCTGGCGCCGGTGGTCACGGACATGAAGGAGGCCGCCAACGGCCTGCGCTGGTGCGTGGCCGAGATGGAGCGCCGCTACAAACTGATGAGCGCGGTCGGCGTGCGCAACCTGGGCGGCTTCAACAAGAAGGTGAAGGACGCGCAGGACGCCGGCCAGCCGTTGATGGACCCGCTGTTCAAGCCCAATCCCGACCTGGCCGAAGCGCCGCGTCCGCTGGAAACGCTGCCTTTCATCGTCATCTTCATCGACGAATTCGCCGACATGATGATGATCGTCGGCAAGAAGGTCGAAGAACTGATCGCACGCCTGGCGCAGAAATCCCGCGCCGCCGGCATGCACCTGATCCTGGCCACGCAGCGTCCGTCGGTGGACGTGATCACCGGTCTGATCAAGGCCAACATCCCTACGCGTATCGCCTTCCAGGTATCCAGCAAGATCGACTCGCGCACCATCCTGGATCAATCCGGCGCCGAGACCCTGCTGGGCATGGGCGACATGCTGTACCTGCCGCCCGGCACCGCCATGCCCGAACGTATCCACGGCGCCTTCGTCAGTGACGAGGAAGTGCATCGCGTGGTCGAACATCTCAAGGCCACCGGCACCGCCGATTACGTGGAAGGGGTGCTGGAGGAAATCCAGACCATGGGCGATGGCACCGTGGTCGGCGCGACAGGCCTGCCCGAGGCGGCCAGTTCCGGCGATGCGGAAAGCGACCCGCTTTACGACGAAGCAGTGAAGATCGTCACCGAGACGCGCCGCGCATCGATCTCCGGCGTGCAGCGACGTCTGAAGATCGGCTACAACCGCGCCGCGCGTCTGGTCGAGGCCATGGAAGCAGCCGGCGTGGTGTCGCCACCCGAGCACAACGGCGACCGCAGCGTGCTGGCACCGCCGCCGCGCCGCGATTGACGTATCAAAGGCACCGAATCGTAGGTCGGGGCTACGCCCCCGACGGCGGGAATCCTGGGGCGTCGGGGGCGTAGCCCCGACCTACGGTGTCGAATAAGGTCGATGTCGGCACGTATTCAGCTTGGTATGGCGACACTGTCACCATTCGCTTTCCAAGGACTCTCCATGAAACAGACCCTGCGACTGATGCTTCTGGGCACCGCCTTGCTGGCCTCCACCGCGATGGCCGGCGCACGCGATGATCTGAACACGTTCACCACCGGCCTGAAGGGGCTGGACGGGCAATTCACCCAGCAGGTCTACGACGCCAAGGGCAAGCTGAAGGAATCCTCAAGCGGTCGCGTCGCGCTATCGGCGCCGCGTCTGTTCCGCTGGGAATACGCCAAACCCTATCCGCAGCTGATCGTGGCCGATGGCAGGAAAGTCTGGGTCTACGATCCTGACCTGCAACAGGTCACCGTGCGTGAGCAGGGCAGCGAAGAGCAGAACAGCCCGCTGTCCGCGTTGATCGATCCGGCCAAGCTGGACCAGCAGTTCAACGTCAAGGAATCCGGCGTGGCCGATGGGCTGCAATGGCTGACGCTGACACCGAAAAGCGAGGGCGACGCCAGTTTCCAGACTGCACGCCTGGGATTCGGCAAGACCGGGCTGGTACGCATGGACGTGGTGGATGCGGTTGGCCAGAACACGAAGATCAGTTTCAGTGGCTGGAAGCGCAATCCGGCTTTCGCCGGCGCCACTTTCAAATACACGCCGGCGAAGGGTGTGGATGTGGTGGGCGATATCTAATCCTCCAACTGGTTCAGGAGCGTCGGGGACGTAGCCCCGACCTACGGTTTCGCATCGGCTGCGATGCCTGACGGCTAGAATGGTCTTGTGGCGAAGTCGAAGAACAAGCTGACTGACGAACCCGATCTGCTCAGCGTGGATCGCAGTGCGATGCGTCCGCTGGCCGAACGCATCCGTCCGGCTACGCTGGATGAGATGGTGGGCCAACGTCGTCTACTGGCGCCGGGCACCGCATTACGGCGCGCGGTGGAATCGGGCCACGTGCATTCGATGATCCTGTGGGGCCCACCTGGCTGCGGCAAGACCACGCTTGCCTTGTTGCTGGCCAAGTACGCCGATGCCGAATTCAAGGCCATTTCCGCCGTGCTGTCCGGCCTGCCCGAAGTACGACAGGTCCTGGCCGAAGCCGCCCATCGCTTCGCCGACGGCCGGCACACGGTTTTGTTCGTGGACGAGGTGCATCGTTTCAACAAGGCGCAGCAGGACGCGTTCCTGCCGCATATCGAACGCGGCACTATTATTTTTGTCGGCGCCACCACCGAGAATCCTTCCTTCGAATTGAACTCGGCATTGCTGTCGCGCTGCCGCGTGCATGTGATGGAAGCCGTTTCCCGTGAAGACATCATCGAAGCGCTAAAGCATGCGCTGGCCGATGAGGCACGCGGCCTGGGCGGCCAGGGCATCCAGGTGCCCGAGAACCTGCTGGGAGAGATAGCTGGCGCGGCCGATGGCGATGTGCGTCGCGCGCTGACGCTGCTGGAGATCGCCGCGGAACTGGCACTGGGCGAAGGCGGCGAAATCACCGAACAGACCTTGCTCCAGGTATTGGCCGACCGCACCCGGCGTTTCGACAAGGGCGGCGAGCAGTTCTACGACCAGATCTCCGCCTTGCACAAGTCGGTACGCAGTTCCAACCCGGACGGCGCGCTGTACTGGCTTACGCGCATGCTGGATGGCGGTTGCGACCCTGGTTATCTCGCCCGGCGCATGACCCGCATGGCGGTGGAAGATATCGGCCTGGCCGATCCGCGCGCGTTGCAGATGGCTATCGAAGCCTGGGAAACCTACGACCGCCTGGGCAGCCCGGAAGGCGACCTGGCACTGGCGCAACTGGTCATCTACCTGGCCAGCACCGCCAAATCCAATGCCGGCTACGTGGCCTTCGGCGCGGCCAAGCGCGACGTGCGCGAGTACGGGACGCAGGACGTGCCCATGCATCTGCGCAATGCGCCGACCAAGATGATGAAGGAACTGGGTTACGGTACCGGTTATCAGTACGACCACGATGCGGAAGGCGGTATCGCCCTGGATCAGACTGCCTTCCCGGATGCAATGGGCGAACGCGTGTATTACGAACCGGTTGAGCGAGGCATGGAGATCAAGTTGAAAGAAAAGATCGACCGTTTGCGTGCCGCGCGCACCGAAGCGCGGCTTGGTAATCGCCGCAAATCGCGCGACAGCGGAAATTCCGACGCATGAGCGCCCCTTGGTTGCAAGCTATAGCCGTAGCGATCGGAGGTGCGACCGGCGCTTTGTTGCGTCATGGGGTGAATCTGTTGCTGCCCAGATCCACGCAGCACGCATTTTCCATTTCCACTTTGACGGTGAACATCGCCGGCTGTTTTTTCGCGGGGCTGCTACTGGTCTGGATACTGCAGCGCAGCGAAACCGATTTCTGGCGTGCGCTGTTGCTGACCGGGCTGATGGGCGGCCTGACCACTTTCTCCGCCTTTGGCTTGGACCTGCTGCAGTTGGCCCGCGCCGAGCGATGGGCATGGCTGGGACTGACCGTTTTCCTGCATGTGGCAATGGGCCTGATTGCGGTAATGGCAGGTTGGCGGATAGGTCAGTCGGCATGGCCGTTGCCTGGATAAGGTTGCGCAATCCGGCTCGTTCTCATGCCTGGAATCGCCTCGGAAAACGAAAGGCCGAAATTGGCGCTCGGCCTTTTTTGTTAGTTCTGTAACGATGTTTTCATCTTGCTCCTCAGCGTATTTCATCGAATTTGTCCGGTAGCTGATTTTGGCCACGTTTTTGGCGCGAAATTGCGTAATTTCCGCTACAAGGCCCCGGCTGCGATTCTCGCCCTTTCGACTCATCGACTTTCTTCACGCCACGCAAGCGCGCTGATAACAAATCGCATTGTTAATGCGAAAAACGTCGCTTGATCGATGCCTCTTCTGGGCATCGGGCCGACGTGTCAGGAGAATGGAGATGAGTATAAAAAAGACCTTGATAGCCTCTGCGGTCGCGCTCAGCCTGGGATTGGGCGGCCAGGCGTTTGCCGCGGAAAACACCGAGAACGGCGCTGGCGAAAATCTGCAAGTAGCGATCGACACGATCACTCTTACGGACAACAGCAACAATAGCGATAACAGCGACAACAGTGACAACAGCGCCAATGGAGCCGCCCACGCGGATGGCTTCGGCACGGCTGCCGCCAATAACGGCGGAACGGCCACGGCCACCTTCTCGAACTCGTTCAACCACAGCAAGGCCATCGCCACGACCAAGCTCAATGGTTATGTCACTGATGTGCGCGTGCACGATATCGGCAATGTCGCCAACAACTGGGGCGATGCCAATGGCGCCCGCGGCGGTGCCGGCGGAGACGGCTATGGTGGCGAAGGCAACGGCGGCGAAGGCAACGGCGGCAACGGCGGTGCCGGTGGAGACGGCGGCAGCGGCGGTTCCGGCGGCGACGCCAACAACGGCAGCGCTTCGGCAGGCGACTCCAGCAACGGCAGCGCCTGGATCGGCGATGCCAATGCCGGCAACGGCGGTCGCGGCGGTCGTTCGGACCACAACGACAGCGGTCGTGGCGGCGATGGCGATGGCGACGGCGGCGATGCGGGTGCGCTTAGCGCAGCCGGTGGCGGCGACGGCCTGGCCGGCGGCGGTGACGGCGGTGGCTTGAGTGCAGCCGGCGGCGGCAATGGCGACGGACAGAGTGGGCGCGTGCGTGAGCGCGGTGCGGGCGATGGAACCAGTGGCGATGTCACGGGAACCGGCGGCGCAGGCACATCGGGCGACGGCACCGGTACCGGTGGCGCAGCAACGGCTAGCGGCGGCGCGGGAACCTCGGGTTCCGCCACTTCCACAGGCGGCGCGGGCTCGGGCACCGGTGGCAACAGCGGCGACGTAGCCAGCACTGCCGGCAACGGCGGCGATGGCGGTTCGGCCACCAACGGCGATGCCACCAATGGCGGCGCGTCCTCCAGCGCGACCAATGGCGATGCCACGGCCGGTGATGGCGCCATGGGCGCGGTAGGCGCCGAAGGCGGCGTGGGCGGCGACGGCAATGGCGGCACCGGCAACGGCGGCGTCGGCAACGGTGCGGTAGGCGGTGCAGGCGGAGCTGGCGGATCGGTCGCCAACGACGCAGGCGCGTTCGACATGTCCAACAACATGACCAGCGTTGGCCAATCGGCAGCGGGCGTCATGGTGGCGGCGCAGAACAGCGGCGCAGCCTCGCTGATCCAGCAGGGCATCACCGTGCAAGCCAACCTGACCGTAGGTCCGTAAGCGTTCGGCAACGATGCACCGGTTCTCGCGAACCGGTGCATCACGCGCGCAGCCGCACCGTACAGGGCGGCCAGCGCATGCAGAACGCGTGGAAAAGGAGAAACCACCATGCGCATCAAACGCACCATTTTCTCGTTGGCCTGCATGTTGCTGGCCGGCCAATGCATGGCAGGACCGGTTGACACATCGATGCCCGGGCTGACAGCCGATGCAATACCAGCCGCCGACTTGTTTACCGATGACGCAGACCAGAGCGCCAAGTTTCCCGACCGTCTGGTTTTCGGCGAACCCGTTCAAGCGGCAACCTCTGCCGACGCAACCGTCGACAGCGGCATCGGCGTTCCCGTCGATACGTTGGCCCTGGAGCGGCTGCGCGGCGGCGAGAGTACGGTCGACAACGACGTGCTGCTGGAGGGAACCGTGGAGAACAATTCGGCCGACCGCATCGTCAGCGGCTCCAACGCCATCAGCGACGGGGCTTTCACCAATGCCAATGGCATCAACACCGTCATCCAGAACACGGGCAGCAACGTGCTGATCCAGAATGGAATGGTGGTGAACGTGCAGTTCGTGGCGCCTACGCCATGACCAGAGGCTGGTCCCTGGTCGTGGCCGTGCTGCTGACGGCCTGCGTCATGCCTGCTCTCGCGGGCGGCCTGGACCTGCGCGCGCCGTATGGCGGCAGCTACACCCTGCGCATCACCAGCTTGAAGGAAGCGCGGTTCAGGACAACGGTGCCGCAACGTTACGATTTCAGCTGCGGCTCGGCGGCCACCGCCACGCTATTGAGTTACCAGTATGGCGTTCCGGTGAACGAAGAACAGGTCTTCGTGAAGATGTACACCAACGGCGACCAGGCCAAGATCCGCAAGGAAGGCTTTTCCATGCTGGACATGCGGCGCTACCTGCAGTCGCGCGGGTTCGAGGCCGACGGCTTCGAACTGCCGTTGGACAAACTGTCGGAAGAAGGCGTACCCGCGATCGTGTTGTTGAACGACCGCGGCTATCGCCATTTCGTCGTGGTGAAGGGCCTTCGCAACGGCCGGGTATTGCTGGGCGACCCGGCGCGGGGCACGCGTGCGATGTCGCGGGCGCGCTTCGAAGCCCTATGGGACAACCGGGTGCTGTTCGTGATCCACAACCGGCGCGAGATCGCCCGCTTCAACCAAGCACGCGACTGGCGCACCGCGCCACCCGCGCCGATGGACCTGGGCATCCAGCGCGACGGCCTGCGCAATGTCGCCATGCCCCGACGCGGACCTGGAGACATCTGAGCCATGAACGCGAAGCCTGGCTTCATTTCCATCTGCGCGCTGTTGGCCGGCGCCTGCCTTGCGTTGCCGTCGATGGCGCAGGAAAGCGTCCAGATGCCGTCGGCCCGTCTGGGAAGCGAGTGGATACCGATAGACCCTGCGCGCCTGGTGCAAATGCGCGGCGGATTGATGTTGCCCTCCGGCACGGTGCTTTCCTTCGGCATCGAGCGTCTGGTGTACGTAAACGGCCAGCTGGTCGCCACTGCCAACCTGCAAATACCCGATCTGGGCCGCATGACCGCCGACCAAGCCAGCGCACTGGCCGCCATCAACGAGGGCAGGGTGGTGCAGATCGGCGAAGGCAATCGCATCGACCCCGGGGCCAGCGGAAACGCGCTGGTAATCCAGAACACGCTCGATGGCCAGACCATCACCGCCCTTACGACATTGAACGTAGGCGTCGGCACGCTGGCCACACTGCAGGAAATGAACAGCTTCGACGCGCTGCGCAGCGCGCTCATCGCATCGCCAGGAACACCTTGACACAGACTAACGGGGAGCACGAATGAGAAGGAAGCTATCGACGCATCGGAGTGCACTGTTGCCAGTGGCCACCCTGGCATTGGCGATCTGCGGATCGCTGCATGCACAGGAACCCGATACGACCACCCCAGAATCCAGACTGGACTCGCTGCAACAGCAGATCAACGAACAAACCCGCCAGCTGCAAGAAATGCGCGGCTCGCTTGAAGCGCATGAACACAATCTCCTGCAACTGCAGCACGCCTTGAACGACGAACTGCTGGCCAATGCCCGCGCCCGTGGCATACCCGCACCTGCACTTGCTACCGGCAGCATGCAGGTGCCGGCCTATGCGCAGACAGCAGCGGCGCAGCAACCGGAACGGCAACCAGTAGGGCAGGCGCCGGCCTCCCAGGACCGCCCGCCGGAAGTAGCGCAGATCTTCGATCAACCGGGCGTGCTGACACCTCCCAGAACGCTGGTGCTGGAACCAGGCCTTCAGTACGGCTACGCCTCCAACGACCGCGTTGCACTGGTCGGCTACACCATTATCCCAGCGCTGCTGATCGGGCTGATCGATGTTCGACAGGTGAAGACCACGTCGGCCACTGCTGTGCTGACCGCGCGCTACGGCCTCAGCAACCGGTTCGAGCTGGAAGCCAGACTGCCTTACGTCTACGTCAACAGCGATACGGTCAGCCGCGAAATCTTCACTGGCTCAGCGGTGGACCGCGTGTTCAATGCGCGTGGAAGCGGCATGGGCGACGTGGAAGTGACCGCGCGCTACCAGCTCAACCGCGGCGGTCCGGACAAGCCTTATTACGTTGCGTGGTTGCGCTACAAGAGCCGCACCGGCACCGACCTGTTCGAAGTCACCACCGACTGCGTCACCCGCTGCATCGGCAATACCACCGGCACCGGCCTTCCATTGGATCTGCCTACCGGAAGCGGCTTCAATGCCCTGCAACCAGGTATCACCTGGCTGTTCCCGTCGGACCCGGTAGTCTTCTTCGGCAGCCTGAGTTACTTGCACAACTTCGAGCGCAGCGATGTTTCGCGCACGGTGATCGGCGGGCAGAAAGAGTTCCTGGGCGATGTGGAAGCCGGCGACATCATCGGCTTCAACCTGGGTATGGGCTTGGCGCTCAACGAAAAAGCCGCCATAAGCATCGGCTACGACCAGAACATCGTCGGCAAGACCAAGCAGAACGGCCAGGACGTCGCCGGCGCGGTGCGCGTCACCCTGGCCACGTTATTGCTGGGAGGGACCTACCGTTTCAACGACAAGGCATCGTTGAACGTTGCCCTGGGCGCCGGGCTGACCCGCGATACGCCGGACCTCAGCCTCACAGTGCGCGTTCCGGTTACGTTCTAAGCCGGGAAGTAGGACTCCATAACGCGCTTGCTCACGCGTGTATAACGGCTGGGGCGGTATCGGTTCCTGGTCGGCCCAGGTACTGCGGGCCATCCAGCAAAGGAGCTCCTCCATGGCCAGACCCATCTGGACCGGCAACCTGTCTTTCGGCCTGCTCAATGTGCCTGTGTCGCTGATGTCCGGCGAACGCAAGGTGGACCTGCATTTCCGGATGCTGGATTCGCGCGACAAGAAGCCCATCCGCTTCGAGCGGGTCAATGCCGAGACCGGTGAGGAAGTGCCCTGGAAGGACATCATCAAGGCCTTCGAGTACGACAAGGGCAGCTATGTGGTGGTCGAGAAGGAGGACATCGCCTCGGCCGCGCCGGAAAGCCATGAATCGGTGGACGTGGAAACCTTCGTGGACGCCGGCAGCATCGACCTGCGCTATTTCGAAAAGCCCTATGTGCTGGTGCCAGGCAAGAAAGCGGAAAAGGGCTACGTGCTGCTGCGGGAGACGCTCAAGTCCAGCAAGAAGGTCGGCATCGCGCGCGTGGTCATCCGCACACGCGAATACCTGTGCGCGGTCATGCCCGAGGGCGATGCGCTGATCCTGATGCTGCTGCGCTATCCGCAGGAACTGGTTGACCCGAACGACTACAAGTTGCCCACCGGCAAGGCCGCGTCCTATCGGATCACGCCCAAGGAGGCGGAAATGGCCAAGCAGCTGATCGATTCCATGTCGGGGAAATGGGAGCCGGATGGTTATCACGACGAGTTCCGTACGCGCCTTGAGGCGATCATCAAAAAGCGCATCAAGTCCAAGGGCAATCTGACCAAGGTCGTCGAAGAGGCGGCCGAGCATGACGATCCTTCGACCAACGTCGTCGATTTCATGTCGCTGCTGCAAAAGAGTCTGGACAGCAAGAAACGCACGCCCGCCACCAAAGCGGCGCCCAAGGCCACCAAGCCAGCCAAGAAAAGCACCGCCAAGACGCCGGCAAAGAAGGCGACCAAGCGCAAGGCGGGTTGATCGATGTCCTTGCGCGACTACGACCGGAAGCGTCGGTTCGACCAGACACCTGAGCCTGATTCGCACGAAGCGGCCGGAACTCGCACCGGCCATCGACCGATCTTTGTAGTGCAGCTGCATCATGCCCGTGCGCGTCACTACGATTTTCGGCTGGAAGCCGACGGCACGCTGAAGAGCTGGGCGGTGCCAAAGGGGCCGTCCTTGCGCGTGGGCGAAAAACGCCTGGCCGTGGAAGTGGAAGACCACCCGCTGTCCTACGCCAGCTTCGAGGGCGATATCCCGGAAGGCAATTACGGGGCAGGGCACGTCGATGTCTTCGACCACGGAACCTGGGCCAGCGACGGCGATCCACTGGAAGCCATCGCCGCCGGCAAGCTCGACTTCGTGCTGCATGGCGGCAAGCTCAACGGCGGCTGGAAGCTGATCCGCACCAACCTGCGCGGCAAGCAGAAGCAATGGCTGCTGATCAAGCGTGAGGATGAGTTCGCACAGGACCTGGAAGCCGATGATCTGATCGGTGCGAAGCCCAAAGCAGCCAAAGCGCTGGCTACTTCAAAGAAACCCCGGATCGGCAGGAAATCTTCCGTGCCGACAAAGCGCAGCCAGTCCGGCGCATGGACGGGGCGCGCCTTGAAAATCGAAGGCGCACTCAGCCGCAGTTATCCGGCTGGTTTCGCACCGCAACTGGCCAGTAGCCGCGACACCGCCCCGGCCGGCGAGGACTGGCTGCACGAGATCAAGTGGGACGGTTACCGGATGATGGCCGACCTGGTGGATGGCAAGGTCAAGCTGCGTTCGCGCGGAAAGCTGGACTGGACCAAAAAATTTCCCGAAGTCGCCAGCGCCGTCGAAGCGCTGCCAGTGAAGGACCTGCGCCTGGATGGAGAACTGGTGGTGCTGGACAAGCAAGGCCGCAGCGATTTCAGCGCCCTGCAGCGCGCGCTGGATGGCACTTCGAAACAGCCCCTGCGCTACGTGGTATTCGACATGCCGAGTATCGCCGGGGTGGACCTGAGCCAGGCCCCTCTGGTCGAGCGAAAATCATTGCTGAAACAATTGCTGGGCAAGCGGCCTGGCGTAGTCGCCTACAGCGAGCACGTGCTTGGCCATGGTCCGGATGTGTTCGCCGCCAGCAAGGCCAAGGGGCTGGAAGGCATCGTCAGCAAGCGTGCGGACTCGCATTACAGCCAGTCGCGCTCCAACGCGTGGGCGAAGGTCAAACATGAGGACACCGATGAGTTTGTCATCGTCGGCTACACCTTGCCCAAGGGTTCGCGCTCGGGTTTCGGTTCGCTGTTGATGGCCCTGCCGGAGAAAAGCGGCTTCCGCTATGTCGGCAGGGTGGGCACCGGCTTCGACGAGGCGATGCTCGCTTCGCTGCATAAGACCCTGGAGAAGCGGCAGACGCCACGCGCCAGTGTCGAACTTCCTGCTCATGTTCCGTTTTCAGCCGGCAGCGTGCGCTGGGTGAAACCGGGCCTGGTCGCCGAAGTCGCATTCCGTGGCTGGGCCAAGGAGGGCTTGCTGCGACAAGCCAGTTTCAAACGTCTACGCGAGGACAAACGCATGCGCGATCTCGATCCACCCACCGAGCATGAAGTCGCCATCACCCATCCCGAGCGCATCGTCTACAAGCAGGACAAGATCAGCAAGGGCCAAGTGGCCGATTACTACCGCGAAGTCGCGGACTGGCTGTTGCCGGAAATGGCCGGCCGGCCATTGTCCATCGTGCGCTGCCCGGACGGTGCGCAGGGGCAATGTTTCTTCCAGAAGCATCACAGCGATGCCTTGGGAAATCACGTGCAATCGGTGGCGCTGAAGCAGAAGAGTGGCAAGGAAGACTATCTGTATGTCGACGATGCCCAGGGTCTGCTGGAACTGGTGCAGATGAATACGCTCGAATTCCACCCGTGGGGTTCGAAGGTGAAAGCGCCTGAAAAACCCGACCGACTGGTGTTCGATCTGGATCCCGGTCCCGGCGTCAGCTGGACCAAGGTGAAGGCTGCCGCACGCGACATCCGCGCACGCCTGCAGGAGGCCGGTCTGGAAAGCTACCTGCGCCTTTCGGGCGGCAAGGGGCTGCACCTGGTCGTACCCATTGCCACTGGACCAAGCTGGGACGAGGTCAAGGATTTCTGCGGTGCCTTTGCTGAGGCGATGGCCGCGCATGCCCCGGATAAATACGTGGCGACCATGAGCAAGGCCAAGCGCAACAGCGTCGTTTTCATCGACTGGTTGCGCAACGGTCGTGGTGCGACCAGCGTGTGTTCGTGGTCATTGCGCGCGCGTGAGCACGCGACCGTGGCCATGCCGCTGCGCTGGGAAGAACTGGCCAAGGTGAGTTCGCCAGGCATGTACACACTGGCGCGCGCGTTGAAGCGTGCCCGCAGCCTGCGTGCCGATCCCTGGGAAGGCATCGACACGCTGCAACAGGAGCTGCCCGGCACCTGAGAAGACGGCGGTCGCGTCAGCGTTTGAAACGGTAGTGCGCCACCATCCACTCGTTGCCGTTGTCGTAGCCGAACAATTCCGCGCAGGCCATCCAGAACATGCGCCAGCGCTGGTACCAGACCGCCGCGTCCGCCCTGCCGTAGACGCCCTGCAGTACGCGCATTACCTCGTCGCGATTGTTGTCCTGGTTCTGCAGCCAGGCATTGGCGGTTTTCTCGTAATGCGTGCCTGACAGCAGCCAGCGTTGTTCGATGGACATCCGGTCCTGGAAATGCAGCAGGGTGTCGGCCGATGGCATCGTGCCGCCGGTGAAGAAATGCCGCCCCATCCAGTTGCCTTCACCCTTGGCCTCGAACAGATACAGCAGTTCGCGGTGGCAGAAGATATGCACGAACAGCTTGCCGCCCGGTACCAGCCAGCCGGCGATGCGCGACAGCAGTTCCTGGTAGTTACGCATGTGCTCGAACATTTCGATCGATACCACGCGGTCGTAGGCTTCTTCGTCGAGGCGCAGATTGTTCACGTCGGCGGTGATCACATCGACATTGAAGATCGCACGTTCACGACAGCGCGATTCGATGTAGTCGCGTTGCAGCCTTGAGTTGGAAATAGCCGTGATTCGCGATTCGGGATAGCGCTTGGCCATCCACAGGGTCAGCGAACCCCAACCGCAGCCCAGCTCCAGGATGTTCTGTCCGTTGGCCAGCTCCGCACGCTCGCCATACAGGCGCAGCATGTGCTCTTCGGCCATATTCAGGCTGGTGGTGGATTCGTCCCAGTAGCAACTGCTGTATTTCAGCTGCCTTCCCAGACAGAGCTGGAAGAACTCAGGTGGCAGTTCGTAGTGCTGGCGGTTGGCGGCCTGGGTTTCCAGCGCGATCTCGCTGTTGCGCAGGCCTTCGAGCCAGGCTTGCTGGCGCTCGAACACGGCATCGGTGCCGCCCTTGCGTTCGTCCTTCAGGCGTTGCGCACATTGGCGCCTGATGCCCATCCTGAGCAGTTGATCGGGGATGCGGCCCGATTCGGCCAGGCGAGTGGCAAGACTCTCCTTTTCCGAATCGGCGACAGGGGTCATGGGGCTCATGCAGTCTCCAGGTGATGGACATCAATGCTTCGGGGGAAGCGGTAAAAATGGACTGGTGGTGCGCTGGTACTCGGCATAGTCCTCGCCACGCGAGCGTAGCGCCTGTGCCTCGGTGTAGGGAATGCCGGTCACCCGGTACAGAAAGGCAAGCATCAGCACAGGGCCGATCAAGCTGGCTGCTATCCAGCCCATTTCCATGCCGAAAGCCAGGAACACGTAAGCGAACCAGTGCAGGAACTCGAAGAAGTAATTGGGATGGCGCGAATAACGCCACAGGCCGCTACGACAGGTCTTGCCACGATTGGCCGGATCGCGTCGATGCGCAGCCAGTTGCCGGTCGGCGATGCTTTCTCCGGCCACCGCCACCACCCATACGAGCACCGCCATTGCTGTCCAGATCGTGGGCTGCGTCGCAGGGTTGTGCGCCGCGATCCAGAACGGAATCGAAAACAGGACCACGAAGCCGGCCTGGGCCAGGAAGAACAGCAGGAAATTGAACTGGTTTCCATTCCATCGTTTGCGCAGGTTGCGGTAACGGCCGTCTTCTTCCTCGCTGAATACGCGACGCGCCAGATGCAGCGCCAGCCGCGCGCCCCACAGCCCACCCATGAGGCCTACCAATAGCCGCGACAGCTCAGCGCCCGGCAACACGATGGCGTAGTAGATCGCGCTGGCCGACATGCCGGCCGACCACAACACATCGACGATACCCGCATTACTGGTGCGTTTCTGCCAGAGCCAGCCACCGGTCATCATCACGCACGCGGCCAGAAAAACCCAAAGCAATGGCCACGCATTCATGCGCAAGCTCCGTCGGACGGCGGAATAGGGGGAGGGGCAAGACGCATCGTGAAGTAGCTGAATAGCCCCATGGCCACTCCCCAAAGCGCACCCAACGTTAACAGGACCACAGGTAACGAATCTGTGAATTGGACCGCAGCCCATGCAATGGAAGCCAACCAGTAGGAGAGCGGACCGGCAATCACACCCAGTACGACCGCCAACCACCAACGCCGCATCACGTAGGCAAGCGAATGGTTGAAGGTCAGCGCGAAGCCCATCCATAGCGACAATATCCACACGGGCGCTACCGCTTCATCGGGAAACGGCGAGGCATAGCGCAGCAATCCAGTGGAGGCCATGACGGTGTCGACAACGAAGCCCACGGGCAAGGCAAGCCACATCAGGAATGCGTCTCCAGGCGCTCGAAATCTTGGAGAGAGTTGTACCAGCGCGAAGATGAGAAGGGCCAGCGGACCCAGCCAGGCATGACCATGCGCTGCACCACCCACGGCAAGCAGCCACAGCGCTTGCGAAAGAAGCAGGTTCAAGCCGTTTTTCATGGCGCCGCCAAGGCGTACGGATACTGAGCGGGCCTCGCCTGCGGACGCGTGAGCCACAGATGCACATCGCCGATGGACCGCTCGCGGAAGCCGCCTTCGCAATAGGCCAGATAGAAATCCCACATGCGTACGAACCGTGTGTCGTAGCCCAGCGCCTTCACCTGCGGCAAGCGGGCGTGGAAGCGTTCCCGCCAGGCCTTGAGGGTAAGTGCGTAACTGGGGCCGATGTCCTCCAGATTGAACAGGCGTAGATCGCTCGCCTTGGCGATGGCGCCGGTCATGGCCGCTACCGAAGGAATGAAGCTTCCCGGGAAGATGAAGCGCTTGATGAAGTCCACCGACTTCAGCGCCTGGGCGTAGCGGTGGTCTTCGATGGTGATGGCCTGGATCAGCGCTTGGCCATCGGGTTCAAGCAGGCTGCCCACCTTCCGGAAATAAGTGTCCAGGTACTGGTGACCGATGGCTTCGATCATTTCGATGGAAACCAGACGGTCGTATCGTCCTTCCAGATCGCGATAGTCCTTGAGCAATACGGTGATGCGCTCGCCCAGACCTGCTGCCTGCACACGCTGACTGGCAAGGTCGTATTGTTCGCGGGATATCGTGGTGGTGGTGACATGGCAGCCGTGGTGGCGGGCGGCATGCAGGGCGAATCCACCCCAGCCGGTGCCGATTTCCACCACGCGATGCCCAGCGTGCAGGCCCAGCTTGCGGCAGATATGGTCAAGCTTGCGGAACGAAGCGGTCTCCAGCGATTCCTCCGCGCTTTCGAAGATCGCCGACGAATACATCATGTTTTCGTCGAGGAACAATTCGAACAAGGGATTGCCCAGATCGTAGTGCGCCGCGATGTTGCGACGGCTGCCCGTGCGGGTATTGCGTGTGAACGCATGCAGCAGCTTCATCGCCCAGCCACCCAGGCGCGCCGAACCCGATTCCATCGCGTCCAGCCGGTCGCGGTTGCGTACCAGGATGCGCACCAGCGACACCAGATCGTCGCAATCCCACAGACCTTCCATATAGGCCTCGCCGGCACCGACGCTACCGTTGAGCGCGGTCATCCGATAGAACGCTGCGTCATGGATGCGTAGATGCGCCTGCATCGTCTCCTGTCCCTGAGGCGCAGGGATGCCGAGCACCTGGGTCTGGCCATGCGCTTCGATGACCAGCCTGCAATCGCGAAGCTCGCCGAGTGTTTCAAGAAGTCGTGTGCGCAAGATGCGCTCCGCAAGCGTAGGGTTTGCGGGCATGGCATCGCGCTGCAAGGTCGTGATGTCGGAGCGATTCATGGATTGGATGGCCTTTTGTCGGGATGGTCGTGCACCGGGTTTCTCCGGCACCAGAGCAGCAGGGCCTGCCAGTGGATGGCGAGCACTACCCGCAGTGTCATGAATGGGAAATGCAACAGCACCGCAGCAAGATTGCGTGAGTCGACCGGCCTGCGTCGCAGCACCAGGGTGGCGTCGAATTCACGCTGGGCCGAGGGTGCGTGCGCTTCGTCGGGCAACACGTCCATGTGCACGCGCAGGTCTTCGCCAGGCACATCGAAACGCCACGAATACGAATGCGTCATGGCCATGAATGGCGAAACGTGGAAGCGCTTGTCGAAGCGCCACGCATGCACATCGCCATGCAGGACGGCTTCCGATACCGGAAGCACATAGGCGTGGCGTTGCTTCCACGGCGTATTGGTGATTTCGGCGACGACGACCTGCAGCGTGAGGCCGTCTTCGGCATAGCAGTAGTAGAAGCTGACCGGGTTGAAGCACTGGCCGAAATAGCGCAGATGGGTCAGCAATCGGATTGGTCCGGACGGACGCTCCAGACCTCGTGCCTCCACGCAATCGCGTATCGCCTTGTCCAGCGGAATGGCCGGGTCGCCCAGATAATCGCTGCGCCGGAACTCGGCGATATTGCGCCGGTTCGTGGACCAGAACCAACGGCCGGCGAACACCTGATCGATCTCCGACAGGTCCAGGTACATCAGGAACAGGCGATACCGGAACGCATGCGCTCGCGGCGCGTAGCGACGGTGTCGCACCCAGCCCGTATAGATTCCGCTGAGCAGCTTGGTAGTGTCCGGCGGGGCATCGGCCTGCATCAGACTCATAGCCACCGCACTCCCAGCCGTGCGGCTACTTCCACACCGCTGCGCAATCCGTCCTCATGGAAACCGAAACCCCAGCCAGCGCCCGCAAACCAGGTATGGGATTGACCCTGGATATCGGCCTTCCTGGATTGGGCCGCGACCGAATCATGATCCTGCCGGGGATGCCGGTAATGCAGGCGTCGCAACACGCGCGCGGGATCGATGTCTGCCTCGCGGTTGAGGGTCACGATCAACTGTTCCGGTGCCTTTAGCGATTGCAGTTCGTTCATCCAGTAGCTCACGCTGCAGGGCGCTTCGCGGTGTGCAGGCACGTGCGCATTCCACGCGGCCCAGGCGCGGCGGCACCGCGGCAACACATTGGTATCGGTATGCAGGATGGCTTCGTTGTCCTGGTAGCCGATGGCGCCCAGTATTTCCCGCTCCGCACCGCTCGCATCGGACAACAGCGCGAGCGCATCGTCGGTGTGGCAGGCCAGTACCACTTCATCGAAGCTCTCCACGCCTGCCGCACTGCTGACCATCACCCCGTCGTGCGAACGCCAGATCGATCGCACTGGCGTCGCCAGCCGTTCCTGCACTGCCCATAGCGCCCGCAGCGCCCGCACATACGACTGCGATCCGCCACGCACCACGCGCCATTGTGGCCGCCCGCTCAACTGCAGCATGTGGTGGTTGGCCATGAAGGCGACCAGATGCTTGACCGGGAAATCCAGAATCTCCCGCGATGGCGATGACCACAGTGCCGAGGCCATCGGCACCAGATGATCGTCGCGGAACACTGCCGAGTAGGCGTTCGACTCCAGGAATTCGCCCAGCGTTGGGCCGGGCGCCGGCCAGGCCAGCACGGCCGGCGCCTGACGGTAGAAACGCACCAGGTCCAGCAGCATCCGCCAGAAGCGCGGGCTCAGAAGGTTGCCGGGTTGCGCGAACAGACCACGCAGGTTGCCGGCGTTGTATTCCAGTCCATTGCCTTGATCGTGGACCGAGAAACTCATCGTGGTCGGCTGCGAGGCGACGCCCAGTTCGGCGAACATTTTCGTCAGCAGCGGATAGTGCGCTTCGTTGAAGACGATGAAACCGGTATCGACCGCGTAGTGTTTCCCATGCAGTTCGATGTCGTGGGTATGGGTGTGGCCGCCCAGGTAGTCGCTCGCTTCGAACAACACCACCTCGTGCTGACGCGACAACAGCCATGCCGCGCCCATGCCTGCAATGCCCGCACCCACCACCGCGATGCGACTCATGCGGCCTCAGGCTTGCGCCGTGTCAATCCGGCGGGTACCGGCTTCAGATCACGCACCAGTCCCATCCACGACATCAGTTTCAGGCCATACCAGGTCAGGTCGTATTCCCACCAGTGGAAGCCCTGACGTGCCGACCCCGGGAAGTGGTGGTGGTTGTTATGCCAGCCTTCGCCGAAAGTGATCAGCGCCAGCCACCAGTTGTTGCGGCTGTCGTCGCGCGTATCGAAGCGGCGAGTGCCGAATACATGCGCCAGCGAATTGATGGTGACCGTGGCATGGAACAGTACGATGGTCGAAACGAAGAAGCCCCAGACCAGCAGCTGCGGCCCATTGGTGCCGAGCGACGGATGGGCAAGTTCCAACCAGTGGCCCAGCTGGTACAGGCCTACCGCCAGCAAGACGGGCAGCACGATGTCGAAGCGGTCCAGCAGGCGCAGTTCCGGAAATCTGCGCAGATCGGGGATGGCGTCCCAGTGGGTGCGGAATCCGCGCGGAGTGAGGAACCAACCCATGTGGCTCCACCAGAAGCCATGCTGCCGTGGCGAATGCAGATCGGCCGGCGTGTCGGTATGGCGATGGTGGTGGCGATGATGCGCCGCCCACCACAGCGGGCCTCGCTGCACGCAGGTGGCACCGATGGCCGCGAACACGAACTGCACCGCCCGCGAAGTACGGAAGGCCTTGTGCGAGAAGTAGCGATGGTAGAAGCCGGTCAGCGCGAACATCCGCACCGCGTACAGCGCCACGGCCACAGCCACCGCAAACCAGGACACGCCCACCCAGATCACGCTGAAGCAGGCCAGATGCATGGCGATGAAAGGAAGACTGCGGAGCCAGTCGATGCGATCGGCGCGCGCGTCGAGCGGCGCTTCCACGCTGGTGTCGAACCAACGTAAAAACGCGCGCCAACCCTCGCGGCGGCACGCTGGAGCAAGCACGGCATGTTGCGATACCGGTGTATCGAGTGGGGGACCCGGCACGGCGCTGATACTCGAAGAGGACGTCTTCGGGATGTACGCGGCGAACGCCGCTACGGATGCAGTCGTAAAGACGATCTTCGCCGCACCTGGGTGCGGCGATTCGCTTCAACCCGTTACAGCAATGCCATCGGGCCCTTGGCTGTTACCGGTCCGGTCGGCTTGCCGCCTGGTCCACCACCCGGTGGTTCCAGCGTGATCGCCAGGATCGCACGTGCGTCCAGCAAGGCCAGCCATTCCTCCGGCACCAGACCCGACTGCGCGCGTTCGGCGCTGACGATGCCCAACGAGCGCGGCGTGCCATCGGCCGGAATCAGCCACAACTCCTGTACGCGTCCGGGTTCGACGATAGGCTCGAGCGGGGTGATGGTCATACGGCCGCTGCGTTGGTCCACGGTTGCGACGAAGCCAGGTTTGCCGTCATCGCGGGCCAGCGTGGACGCCATAGGCACTGGTTCGACCACCGGCGTTGCAGCGACCACCGGTGGTGGTGCGGTTTCCGGCACGCGCACTGCGTTCAACAGTGCGAGCGCACACACGGCGGCCGTCGCGAATCCGCCCACACCCAGCCAACGCCAGAAGCCGATGCTGTTCCAGAAGTTACTGCGTTCCGGCACCACGGCACGCGATGGCGGACCGAAACCCAGTGCATCGGCGATCCTGGCCCAGACATAGTCGGGTACCGGTACCGGCGCTATTTTCTCCGCCAGTGCCATGAAGTCTGTTTCCCACTTCGCCACGTCGGCCGCAAATGAAGGGTCGCTGGCGATACGGCGTTCGGCGTCGCGGCGCTGTTCGGCATCGAGCACGCCCAGCACATATTCGCCGGCCAGCACGTCGCCATCGGGTGGATCCTGGTCCAGGGGCAGGGCAGTGATGTTCATCGTTCCAGGCACGCCTTCAGTTTGGCCAGGCTGCGCCGGATCCAGCTCTTCACCGTGCCCAGGGGAGTGCCGGTGCGTTGCGCCAGTTCTTCGTAGGTGCTGCCATCGAAGAACGCGGTACGTATCAATTGCCGACGCGGCGCTTCCAGCTCGCCCAGGCAGACATCCAGGCGATGGCTCTCGATCATGGCCTCGGCGGCGTCCTGCGCATCGGGCGCGGTCTCGGCCATCTCCTCGACATGCTCGATCGGCACCGACATGCGGCTGGCACGACCGGAGCGCAGATGATCAATGGCGCGGTTGCGCGCCATCATCGTCAGCCAGGTCAGCCCGCTGGCGCGCGCGGGGTCGAACTGGGTGGCCTTGCGCCAGACATTGGCGAAGACTTCCTGCAGCACGTCCTCGGCTTCGGCCCGCTGCGGAACGATGCGCAGGCACACGCCGAACAGACGCGACGAAGTCGTGCGGTACAGCTTTTCGAAGGCCGCGCTGTCGCCGCTGGCGGTCGCAAGCAATAGTTGCCCTGGCTCATCGTGATCGGGCGTATCCGTGGCGGACATGACGGGCATGCGTAAGCCTGTGACCTGGAAGAGCGGGGAAGGCGGCGATGCTAACCCAGCGGATGTCGAGACCATTTCACCTGGGCCCAGGCCTGACGCGCGATTACGGGCGTGAACTGGACTGCCGCCTTCCACGGGCATGGCCCAAGGCAGCGGCAACGACAGCGGCAGGGCAACAACACAGGGCATTGATTGGTTTCTGGAAGGGTTCACCTACCAATACGCGCGCTACCGGCTTACGGATGCGCGCGGGGAAGCCGCATTCGGCTGCGCATCATGGTCCTCCACGCTGCCGCAGTGCCGCCTGGGCACGCCGGTTCCAGGAATCCCCATGCGTCGGATGATGCTCGTGGTGCTGCTCCCCATGGTCTGGTCAGTTGCGCATGCCCAGCAGGTGTACAAGTGCACCGATGGCAAGCAGGTGAGCTACCAGTCCCGGCCTTGCGATGGTGCACAACGTACCCTTCGACAATGGGACGCCACCCCGGAACCCGTCCCAACCGGCGCGCAGGCTACACAAACTGCCAGGGCGCGCGCCGCAGCCCCGCGCAAGTCGTCATCACGGCGTTCGACTTCCAGCCACACCCGGTCCACGCCGGATCCGGCAGAGTCCCGCTGTCGAGCGGCCAAGTCGAAACGCGAGGCGAAATTGAGGGCGGTGGGCCTGAAGCGCACGTTCGACCTGTTGCGCAAGCTGGACGATGCGGTCTACGAGGCGTGCCGGTAACCAGCCACCAGAAACGGATGCTCAAAAATAATGGGACAGCGGCTCCAGATTCACATAACGCCGCTCAAGAACGTTTGGGACTTGCCGACAATGCGGGTGTAGTCCGATACCTCGCCTCAGGGATATCGGTTGAAATTTTCTCTGGAGACGTGCCTTGCGGATTCTTTACGTTGGCGATATCGATTGCCTTCCTGCCGACCTCGACGAATACCTGGGCGATCTGGGCGAGGAATGGAAAGTCGAGCGGATCGAAGACGGCGCAACGGCCCTGCAGTTCATCGCCAGCGAGCCCGTCGATGTAGTCATGGTCGGGCCGTCGCTGCCCGACATGCCGCCGGCCGCAATGCTGGCCCAGATGCGCGTGCTGCGTCCGGAAACCATTCGCGTGGCGCTGCTGGATGCCTCCAATGGCAATCCGGCGCCCAAACTGGTCAGCCTGTCCCATCGTTTCCTGCAGGCGCCGGTGACCAGCGAGATCGTGCTTGAGGCCCTGTACAGCCTGGAGGAACTGCGCACGCTGCTGGACAGCCCGCGTCTGGCCCAGGCCATCGGCCGGGTGGAACAGTTGCCTTCGCCACCGCATCTCTACCTGGCGCTGAATCGCGCCCTGGAAGACGACGAAGGCAGCAGCGCCGATGTAGCCGCCATGGTCGCCAGCGACCCGGCGATTGCGGCCAAGGTGCTGCAGCTGTGCAATTCGGCCTATTTCTCCAACGGACGTGCGATCGCGGATCTGCGTGGGGCGGTGACCCGCCTGGGTCTTTCGACATTGCGCGACCTGGTCCTGGCCAGCGAAGTGTTCTCGATGAGGACTGCCGTGCAGGTGGACCGGGCGGCATTGCAGCAGCGCGCACTGCGGGCCTCGCGCCTGGCCTCGCGCATCCTGCCGCAGGCCAGTGCCGAGTTGGGTTCCACTGCCGCGTTGCTGGCCGATATCGGTCTGCTGCTGCCTGGCGTGCGTGACGAACGCCAGCCGGTCGATGCGACCAAGGGCGAAGATCTGCGTCCGGGCCATACCGAAGCCGGTGCCTATCTGCTTGGGTTGTGGGGTCTGCCGATGCCTATCGTGGAAGCAGTCGCTTTCCATCGCCATCCGCAGCGTTCCAGTCTGCGCACCTTCTGGGTACCTGGCGCAGTGCATGTAGCCAGCGCATTGAGTGGCAACGAACCGGTCGATGAAGCCTATCTCACTTCACTGGGTGTGATCGACAAGCTGTCGTCCTGGCGACAGCTGTCCGACGATATGGCCGAAGTCGAAAGCCAGGCGGCCTGATCGATGCCGGCGTCGCAGCGGTGCCGGCAACCTGAGGCCTGACGCAGTACGACCTCAGGCCGCTGCAACTGCCTCATTGAGGCATCAACGCATCGTGTTGAACAGCGACATCGACTGCATCTGCGTGAACACCGTCTGCGCAGCCTGCAAGGCGACTGTTTCCTGGTTGTAACGGCTGATCGCCTCGGCCCAGTCCAGATCGCGCAGGCCCGACAGGGCGTCCTTGACGGTGATGCTGTTGGCTTCGCGCAACTCGGCGGCCTGGTCCAGCGCTCTGAGCTGGGCGCCACCGGCGGCGCGGGCATCGATCACGCTGCCATTGGCACTGGTGACATCGCGCAAGGCGGACTGCAACCCGTTCTGCATCGCGGTGCGCTCGGCAGCGGTAACCGGCACGGTTTCCAGCGTGTCGATCAGGCCCTGGATCGTGGCGAATACATCACGCACGCCGGCAGGCCCGACTTCGAACGTATCGCCTATGACAGGTTCGCCATCGATCTGCATCTGCATTCCGGCAAAGGCGATGCTTTCCCCGCTTTCATAAGTGCCCGTGCCCACCACCACGTTGGCGCTGTTGCGCACTTCATAGGTGTCCGGCGCGGTGAAACGCACCTGGTAGGTGTCGCCATCGAAGGCGTTGGGATCGGTCAGGCTGTAATTCATCAACAGGCCGGTGCCGGCGTTGCCGGTCATCGCCTTGGCGTCCAGACGCCCATCGCCGGTGCGTAGGCGCAGGAATATTTCGCTGCCGGGCAAGGTGTCGGAAACGAAGGTATCCGGCGCCAGTTCCACCCGGCGCTGGGTCTGGTCACCGCTGTAGATCACGTTGCCGCCAGCGATGGAAAACGGCGCGTTGCCATCGGCGGTGCCGCCGAACAGATAACGTCCGGCGCCGTCGGTGCTGTTGGCCAGATCCAGCAGGCCGGCCTTGATCGATTCGAGTTCGGTGCTGATCGCCTTGCGGCTGTCCGGCCCCATGGCAGGATTGTTGGCCTGGATGGTCAGTTCGCTGATGCGCGCCATGGCGTCGCCGACGCGGGTCAGGGCGTTTTCCTGCAGGCCCAACCGGTTCTGCAGCGTGTTGGCGTTCATGCCGAAACGTTCCAGCTCGGCCAGGCTGCGGTCCAGGCCGACCGCCAGACCGGCGGCGACCGGGTCGTCCTTGGCGCTGACCAGTCGCTGCCCACTGGAAAGCTGCTGCTGGGTATGCGCCAGCTTCGCCTGCTTGGACAGCATCGAGGTCAGCGATTGCTGGTACAGCATGCTGGTGGAAATGCGCCCGTTCATCGGCGCACCGCATTGAGCAGCGACTGGAACAGCGTGTCGGCGGTGGAGATGATCTGCGAGGCGGCCTGATAGGCCTGCTGCAATCGCATCAGGTCGGCCGCTTCCTCATCCAGGTTGACGCCGGAAATACTGTCGCGCGCTGCCTGCGCCTGATCGTGGATGACCTGCTGCGCCTCGGCCGCGTAGTCGGCCTGTCGCGCGGAAGAACCGACGCTGGTGGTCAAGCCGCCGATGGCGCCGTTGAGGGTCATTGTGCCGGCGTTGAGCACGCGCGCGTCATCCAGGTTGGCCAACAGCGTGGCGTTGCCGTTGTCGCTGGAATTGGCGCCGGTGGGGCCGACGCCGAAGCTGTCGCCGGCCACGGGCACGCCATCCAGCACCAGGCTCCAGCCGTTGTGCACGATGGCTTGGCCGGGCGTGTAGGCGAACGGGCCGGTGCCGTCGATGGTGTACTGGTTGGCGTCGATGAAATCGATGGTGGACGGGTTCAGCAGCGCGGGATCGGATGCATCGACCACGCGTGTGCCCGACAGCTTGCCGGTGCCCAGATTTCCCAGGTCGCTGCTGCCCTTGACCGCAGTGGCGGCGGCGATGCGGCCCGGGTCGCTGATGGCCAGCGATATCGCACCGGCAGCGCCCGCGGTAGGCAGCAGCTGGAAGCGGTCGCCAGCCTGCGCGGTGCCCGCGACCACCACCGATACGCCGTTGATCACCAGCGGATCGGCGGCTGTGCCGGTGCCGGTCAGCGCCACCGGCGTGCCGTTGCCGAGCTGCGCGGCGGTCCAGTTGGTGCCGTCGAAACGCAGCAACAGATCCTGCGAACGCAATGCGCCGGTGTCGGTGACCTGTGCGGTCAACACCGCGGTCCCGCCGTTGCCCGAATGAGGGGCGATGGTGGGCGTGGGCAGGTCGAAGAACTCGCCGCCCAGTTGGCCGTACAGATCCATGCCCGCGGCATGGCCTTCGTTGAAAGTGCGACCCAGCGAGACCGCGATGCGGCCGAGTTCGGCCACCGCCGGGTCGAGCACATTGGCACGGAATTCCAGCAGCGCACCCATCTGTCCACCCAGCGCGCTCTTGCCCAGGTCGGTGCGCTGGAAACCGGTTTCCAGGGCGACCTGCAGGCGATCCGGGCGGTAGGGATCAGTGGTGGTGACCAGCTGGCTGGCCGTCGTTCCGACCACCAGCGGTTGTCCACCGGCGGTGAATACGTTGACCAGGCCCGCGTCCTGGGCCACGGCCGTGCCGCCGGTGAATCCGACCAGTTCGCTGATCAGCTGGTCGCGGCGGTCCAGCAGATCGCCCGATGCATTGACGTTGCCGCCGATCTGTCCGTTGAGCTGGGCGATTTCGGTGGTGAGGCGATTGACCTCGGCCACGCCTGCGGTCAGGCCGGCATTGAGTTCGCTGTCCAGATTGTCCAGTTGCTTGTCGATCTGGTTGAAACGCGACACCAGCGCGTCCGCCTGCGACAGCAGGTTCTCGCGGTCGGCCGAGGAAGCGGCGCTCGAGGAAAGCGCGCTGACCGAATCGAAGAATCCGGACCATGACGTGGTGATGCCGGTGGCCTTGTCGGAGAACAATTTATCCACGCGGTCGGTCAGCACGGTCATCTGTTGCAGACGGCTCAATTCGCCGCTGCTGTCCAGCAGGCGCGCGGTGGCCAGCGAGTCGGCCATGCGCCGGATGTCCACGACCTGCACACCACTGCCTTCATAGCCCACGGCACCTTCGCGTGCCTGCATCTCCGCACGCTGTCGCGAATATCCCGGCGTGTTGATATTGGCCACGTTGTGGCTGACAGTACTGAGGGCGCGCTGGAAGGCGAGTAGGGCGCTGCTGCCGGTAGCCAGTAGATTGGACATGGTGGTTCCTCAGTCAGCGCCGGGGCAGGTGATCGACGATGTTCGACAGCACGCCGCTGCCAACCGTGGCATCGACCGCGGAACGTACCGCTGATCCCACCACCGATCCCATTGAACTCAATACCTTGCCCAGCGTCGGACCATTGGCGATGGAAGCGATTTTCGAGGCATAGCTGGGGTCGGTCGCGTAGCCGGCCTTCTGCAGGCCGCGTGCGAAACCCTGGATGTCCTTGCCTGCTTCCAGCGCCTGCTGATAGCGCGGATTGGTTTTCAGCAGTCGTACGTAGTCGGCGAAGCTTTCGGCTGGCGAGGCATAGGCGCGGAAGTCGGCAGTCTCGTTGCGCTTCACCCCATTGCTGTATTCGTGTGTGGCGGTGCGGGCGCGTTCGCCCTTCCAGCCGGTGGCCTTGATGCCGAACAGGTTGTGCGCGCTGCCGCCATCGCCAGTCTTGATGACGCGGCGTCCCCAACCGGTTTCCAGTGCCGCCTGCGCGACCAGAGCGCGCGGGTCCACGCCAAGTTCCTTGCCGGCCTGCTTGGCGTGGTCCCAGATCTCGGCGACAAAACGCTCCGGCGTATTGCGGGCGTATTTCGAAGGATCGGCGCTGGCGACGGTTTCGACCTCATCGCATGCTTCCGGGCGCACGGTGATCGTTTCCAGTGTGATCGGAATGGCCGCATCCACGGGCTGGGCCGCGGCGTTTGCGGTCGCGTTGATGCCGCGCCCTGCAATCGCATCGAGGATCGAATTGGATTCGGCCGCAGGCATCAGGCGACGGTAGGCCGACAGTGCGTTGCTGGTCGGCGCGACGGGCGTAGTGTTCTCGGTGCCACCCAACTGGCGCGCGATGATCGGTGCCAATCCCAGGCCTTTGCCCTGGGTCATGGACTTCGCCAGTTGCTGGTCGTACATGTCGCGGAAGGTCTGGTTCTCGCCCGGAAACAGCGAGTCGCCAAAGCTTGCATCGCGCATGCACTTGATCAGCATCTGCGCGAACTGGCCTTCCAACTGGCGCGCGGCTTCCTGGATGCGCGCTGGTTCGGAAGCCGTCGTCGTCTTGTTCATGGCCAGGGAAGGTTGCAGGATGTCCATCAGATCACCTCCAGCTCCGCGCGCAATGCGCCGGCTTGCTTCAACGCTTCCAGGATCGCAATCAGATCGCCCGGCGCCGCGCCGACTTCGTTGACCGCGCGCACGATTTCATCCAGCGACGTACCGCCTTCGAACTTGAACATGCGGCTGCCCTGTTCGTCGACAGCGATGGAGGATTGCGGCGTGATCACCGTCTGGCCGCCACGCGACAGCGCTTCGGGCTGGCTGACGTTCGCCGACTCGGTGATGGTCACGGTCAGCGAACCATGGCTGACCGCAGCCTGGCCCACCTTGACTTCGGAACTGATCACCACGGTGCCGGTGCGCGCATTGATGATGACTTTGGCCGATGCCGTACCGGGGGTCAGTTCCAGATTCTCGACGCGCGACATGAAGCCGATGCGCGCGGTCTGGTCCATCGGCGCACGCACGGCCACGGTGACCGCATCGACTGCACTGGCGGTGCCGCTGCCGAAGCTTTGATCCAGCGCGGCAACCATGCGCGAGACTGTGGTGAAATCGGCGTCATGCAGGTTGAGGGTGATGCTGTTACCGCCAGCGAAGGCATCGGGAACTACGCGTTCGACCGTGGCGCCGTTGGGAATGCGGCCCACGCTGGGAACATTCACTGAAATTCGCGAACCATCCTTGCCTTGCGCACCGAATCCGCCAACCACCAGATTGCCCTGCGCCAGCGCATAGACCTCGCCATCAGCGCCGCGCAGCGGGGCCATCAACAGGCTGCCACCGCGCAGCGAGCTGGAATTGCCGATGGAAGAGACGGTGATGTCGATGGTCTGGCCCGGCTTGGCGAACGGCGGCAGCTCCGCGTGCAGGGCCACCGCAGCGACGTTCTTCAACTGCGGATTGACGTTGGCCGGAATATTGACGCCCAGTTCGCCCAGCAGGTTCTTCAGACTCTGCACCGTAAATGGCGCCTGGCTGGTGCGGTCGCCGGTGCCGTCCAGGCCGACCACCAGGCCGTAGCCCACCAGCGCATTGGTGCGCACTCCGCCGACCTGGGCCAGATCCTTGATGCGCTCGGCATGGACGGGCGCGCTGACGACCAACGACAGGCAGAGCAGGGCGGTCAGGCGCTTGAGGGCGTGTGCGGCGAACATGGGTAGCGCCTTGGTTCGGAAGTTAGTTGGGGAAGATGGGTGAATTGAAGAAGCGACCCAGCCAGCCCATGGAATTGGACTGCGCGATGGCGCCGCGACCGCCAAAGGCGATGCGTGCGTCGGCCACGCGGCTGGACGGCACGGAGTTGTCGGGATTGATATCGGCCGCGCGCACGATGCCCTGAATCTGCACCATCTCGTCGCCCTGGTTCAGGCGCATGTTCTTCTGCCCCTGTACGACCAGATTGCCGTTGGGCAGGCGCTGGATCACGGTGACGGTGATGCTGCCCTGCAGCCGGTTGCTCTGTGCGCTGTTACCGTTGCCGCTGAATCCGCGCTCGCCGCTCATCGTGGCGCTGAGCAGGTCGCGGCCGTTGTAGGTCAGCGGCGCGCCAGCGATGTTGGGCGCAGCCATGGCGATATCGCTGCTCTTGTCCACCGAGGTGGCCGCGGTGGTCTGTGCGGTGGTGTTCTCGACCAGGTTGATGGTCAGCAGATCGCCCACATCCCGAGCGCGACGGTCCGAATACAGATTCAGGCCAGGCCCGCTGCGATACAGCGAACCGCCAGTGCCCTGCGCCTGCGGTGCGACCACGACCTGGATAGGCGCCATCGGCGCATACGGACGGACATCGCCGAAGGAGCGCGCGCAACCGCTGCCGAGCAACATGGCGGCACAGGCGAAAAGACTAGTGAGGACTTGGCGCTTCATGGCTGGGCTCAGACGTTGTTGTTGAGGTAACCGAGCATCGCGTCGGTGGTGGAGATGGCCTTGGCGTTCATTTCGTAGGCGCGCTGGGTTTCGATCATGCTCACCAGCTCCTCGACCACGTTGACGTTGGAACCTTCCAGCGAACCCTGGACCACACTGCCCAGGCCATTGAGGCCGGGCGTGCCGTTCTGGGCCGGGCCGGAGGCCGTGGTTTCCTGGTACAGGTTTTCGCCCTTGGCCTGCAGGCCCGAGGGATTGACGAAGTCGGTGAGGGTGAGCGCGCCGATTTCCTGCGCCTGGCCTTCGCCGGCCATGGTCACGGTGATGGTGCCGTCGTTGCCGATAGTCATCGACTGCGCGCCTTCCGGGATCTGGATGCCGGGCTGCACCGGGTAGCCGCTGTTGGTCACCAGCTCGCCCTGCGCATTGATCTGCAGCGAGCCGTCGCGCGTGTAGGCCGATGAGCCATCGGGCAGCAGCACTTCCAGAAAGCCACGTCCGTTGACCATGACATCGAGCGAGCGCCCGGTCTGCTGCGGATTGCCCTGCTGGAAATCTTTCGACGTAGCCACCACGCGCACGCCGGTGCCCAGCTGCAAACCGGTCGGCAATTGCGTCTGCTGCGAAGTCGAACCGCCAGGCTGGCGTACCTGTTGATACAGCAGGTCTTCGAAGCTGGCGCGGTCGCGCTTGAAGCCGGTGGTATTGGTATTGGCCAGATTGTTGGAGACCACCGACATGCGCGTCTGCTGCGCGTCCAGTCCGGTCTTGGCGACCCAAAGTGCTTGGTTCATGGAATGGTCTCCTGGGTGTGGCGTTGAATAAGGTTCGATCTGGGGCGGGTGTCGCGGCCTTGCACTCCATGAAACCCGGCGGCGAGGGCGCTGCGACAGTGCCTTGTCAGTGGATAGGCAAGTCCTGTGCCGGGAATGTGCCGGAAAGTCGTCCGCTGCCAGGTACGGCACGCGGCATCGGTCAGCTGCCCAGTCGCAGTAGCGAGTTCGACGCCTGGGCCATGTCGTCGCCGCTGCGGATCACCTTGACCTGCATCTCGAACTGGCGCTGCAACTGGATCATCTGCACCAGCGCGGTGGCGGCGTTGACGTTGGAACCTTCCAGCACGCCGACGGTGAGGCTGTCGCCCAGCGCCAGAGGCGGTGGAACGGCAGGATCGGTGCTGCGCATCAGGCCATCCAACCCGCGGGTCAGCTGGCCTGGTGTGGCTTCGACAATGCGCATGCGACCGACCATGGCCATCGCCTGCGGGCCTTCGCCCTGTGGCACGACCGACACCGTACCGTCGCTGCCGATGTCTATCGACTGCGCCGGTGGCACCGCCATCGGATTGCCGGCTTCATCCAGCACTGCCTGGCCGGTGGAGGTGACCAGCATGCCGTTGGCGGTGATCGCAAGGTCTCCGCTGCGGGTGAATGCCTGGCTGCCGTCGGCTGCCTGCACGGTCAGCCAGCGATTGGCCGCCAATGACACGTCAAGATTGCGGCCGGTGACCATCTGCGATCCGGGGCGCGAATCGAAGCCTGCATCCGACAACACCGATGCCACACGCGACGGCAAGCCCTCGCCCTGGATGCGGAACGATTCGGTGGCCGCCAACGCCGCCTTGAATCCACGGGTATCGACATTGGCCAGGTTGTGCGAAACGGTGCCTTGCGCCTGCAGCGAAGCGCGGGCACCGGTCATTGCGACATAAAGTCCCTTGTCCATGTCAGTTCTCCGTGGAAGCGCGGTTTAAGGGTGCAGGTTCATCAACGGATATTGATCACGGTCTGGGTGATCTGGTCCTGGGTCGAGAGCATCTGCGAGTTGGCCTGGAAGTTGCGCTGGGCCACGATCATGTTCACCAGCTGCTCGGTCAGATCCACGGTCGAGGCTTCCAGTGCGCCCGAAGAAATCTGGCCGAAATCCGCCGTCCCCGGCGCACCCGTGCGCGGTTCGCCCGAAGCGAAGCTGTGCGTCCAGGTGTTGTTGCCCTGCGACACCAGGCCTTGCATGTTGTTGAAGTTGGTCAGTGCCACCTGGCCCACAGCCGTATCCACACCGTTGGAATAGCGCGCGTAGAACACGCCCTCTGGCGAGACGCTGAATTCGTTGAGCTTGCCGCTGGCATAACCGTCCTGGCGCTGGTCGCGCTTGGCGAAGGCTTCGCCGTACTGGCTGGTGCCACTGATATCCAGGGTCATGTTCAGCACGCCGGCACCCGTGGTCGGCGTGAACGGTGCCAGGGTGATGCGGCCGTCGGCCGGCACGGTCAGGGCGCCGTTGTTGTCGAACTGGACCGTGGTCGCAGGGCCCATGGAAACACCGTCGACGTAGGCGTTGACCTGCCATTCGTTCGGGTTCGGCGTCTTCACGTAATAGACCGACTGGGTGTGGGCGACGCCCAGCGAATCGTAGACGGTGACCGAAGTGGTTTCGTTGTAGCTGTCGCCATCAGCGGGATTGAACGGGGTGATGTTCGGCTCTGCGGCATTGCCGGGCAGGGTCACCGCCAGGTTGACCGTGGTGGTCGGGCTGGGCGGGCTGTCGGTGGTCAGCAGCTGCAGGTCGACCAGGCGGCCGGTGTCGAAGCCGGAGGCATCGGGGCGAGGCGGGAACACCTGCAGACGGTAGCCATCGGGCGTGGTCACGAAGCCGTTGGCATCGCGCTGGAAGTTGCCGGCGCGCGAATACACGTTGGTGCCGTTGTTACTGACGGTGAAGAAGCCTTCGCTGTTCACCGCCAGATCCAGATAGCGTCCGGTCTGGTTGATGTCGCCCTGCGAAAACTGCTGGGCCACATTGCTCAGGCGCACGCCGGCGCCGATACCGTTGCGCAACAAGCCGTAGCCGGTGCTGGAAAACACTTCGGCAAATTCGGCGCGCGATTCCTTGAAACCGGTGGTACCGACGTTGGCGATGTTGTGCGAAGTGACGTTGAGGTCGGCGTTGGCCGCCCTCATGCCTGAGAGTGAGCTGTTGAAAGCCATGACGTACTCCTTGGAAAGACCGGGACGAAGGGTTGGCGGGTGTAGCGGTGTATGTGGTGTGTTTGGTTTTTAGGCTAGATCAGGTAGTGGACTTGCCGATACGCAGTACGTAGTCGAGCGGCGCCGTGCCCAGGCCGGGCAGGTTGAGGTACAGGCCGTCCGAACCGATGGTCACGCTCTCGACCACCGCATCGACATAGGTGCTGAGGTCGGTGGACGTGCCGCTGGCATCCAGGTGCTTGGCGGTGACCGAATAGTTGCCTGGCGCCATGCGCTGGCCAGAGGCGTTGAGTCCGTCCCAGGCGAAAGCTTGTTCACCCTTGGCCTCGGCTTCCACGGTCACAGTGCGTACCACCACACCGCTGGCGTCCTTGATCTCGAAGCTGATGGTGCCTGGCGACGGCGCCATCACAATGCCGGTGGCTTCACCGCTGGTGGCCAAGGCCAGTTGCTCGGAGGGAACCAATACCGAATGACCGACCAGTCCCGCGCCCCTGAGCACCTGGTCACCGGTCAACGCGCTGCCGAAGCCGGTCACAGAGGTGTTGAGGTCGCTGATGCCCTGTACGGTCGAAAACTGCGCCAGCTGTCCGATGAATTCGCTGTTGGAAAGCGGCTTCAGCGGATCCTGATGCTTCAATTGTTCGGTCATAAGGCGCATGAAATCCGCCTGCCCGAGCGACTCGGATTTGGTTGTCGCAGCGGTCGTAGTCGCGGTCGTGCTTGAATAAAGATCGTTGCTGATCGTGGTCATGCGTGGTTCCCAAAAGTGGGGTGGGGCGCCGGTCAGCGGCCCATGGTCAGGGTGGCCAGCGCCAGTTCCTTGGCGGTGGTGAGCATTTCCACGCCGGCCTGGTAGCCGCGCGAAGCCGAAATCAGATTCACCATCTGCGCCACCGGATCGACATCGGGCACGTAGACGTAGCCTTCGCCATCGGCGAGCGGATGGCCGGGCTCGTAGCGCTTGATCGGCGGACTTTCGCTCTGGGTGATTTCCTTCACGTGCACTGCGGTCAGTGAGCCGTCGCCCTTCAGCGCACGCGCCTGGAAAACAGGTTCCAGCGGCTTGTAGGCAGCCTCGGCGCTGGAGGCGACCGAGTCGGCGTTGGACAGGTTGCTGGCGATGGTGTTGAGGCGCACTGACTGGGCCCGCAGCGCGGAGCCGGCGACGTCGAAGATCGGGAGATTGCTCATGGCTTATTGCCCAGTGATCGCGGTGAGCATGGTGCGCACCTTGGATTCGATGAAACTCAGCGATGCGCGGTATTCCAGCGCGGCGCGACCGTAGGCGGCGCGCTCGGTGTCGGCATCAACGGTGTTGCCGTCCAGGCTGGGCTGCACGCCGGGGCGTTCGAATGTCTGCGCGGCCAGGTCCAGCGTGCCGGGCACGCGTTCGGCCTGGGACGCGCCGGGTGCGGCCTGGCGTACCGCGTTCTCCAGGACCGACTGGAATTCCAGGTCCTGGGCCTTGTAGTTGGGTGTGTCGGCGTTGCTCAGATTGCTGGCGATCAGCTGCATGCGTTGCTCACGCAGCGGCAGCGCCGTGGCGTGGACGCCCAGATAGGAAGAAATCGGATTGGTCATGGCACGCTCCGGCAAACCGTTGCCAGGGGTCAGGCAAGACCTGTGCCAGTAATGCGATCAGTGATGCCGGAACGGCGCGGACCGCCCCGCGAATCGCTCCATGAAGCGTGGCGTGAATCGACCCGCTCAGGCCGCCCTGGCGTGCGCAGCGACCTCGTTGAGCCGGGCCAGGATCATGGCGGCCAGGTCGTTGGGGCTGTATTTGGCGACGAAGGCATTGGCGCCCACGCGTTCGACCATGGCGTTGTTGAACACCCCCGACAGGGAGGTGTGCAGCAGCACGTACAACCCCGCCAGGCCAGGATGGCGCCGGATTTCCGTCGTCAGGGTGTAGCCGTCCATGGCCGGCATCTCGATATCGGAGATGACCATGGCATAGCGCTGCGCCGGATCCTCACCCGAGGCGTGCACCTGCAAGAGATGGTCCAGCGCCTGGCGACCGTCGGAGAGCAGGGTCGCGCTGACGCCCAGTTGTTCCAGCACATTGCGTATCTGGGTACGGGCCACGCGCGAGTCGTCGACCACCAGTACGTGCATGGCCGGCGCATCGGCGACCAGCGCCATGCCTGGAGCAAGCGGAAGGTCCATGCGGTCTTTGCGGATGTCGGCCAGCACGCTTTCCACGTCGATCACTTGAATGAGTTCGCCCTGAAAACGGGTCACCGCGGTGAGATAGCTCGCGGCCGCACCCAGGTCCGGCGGCGGGTGGATGTCTTCCACGGCGATATTGACGATGCGCTCCACACCGCTGACCAGGAAGCCCTGGATGGCGCGGTTGAATTCGGTCACCACCAGATAGTCCGGGCCGGAGGCATCGGTATCGCGTTCGGGGTGATGGATACTCAGACCCAGGTCCAGCACTGGCACCGAGCGGCCGCGCACGTCGGCCACGCCGGCGAATTCGGCCGGCAATCCAGGCAGCTGGAACAGCTGCGGGCGCCGCAGCACTTCCTGCACCTTGAAGACATTGACGCCAAAAAGCTGGCGCCCGCCCAGCCGGAACAGCAGCAGGGCCAGCCGGTTGTGGCCTGCGAGGCGCGTGCGTTGGTCGATACGGTCGAGCAGATCCTGGGTCATGCATGCGTATCGGCCCCTGGCGCCGCGACTTGAGCAGGACCGACATCCCGACTGACCGCCTCGCGTACTGGATTGACCTCCGGCGAACGCTGCGGCACATGTCTTGCATCGGCTGCGGCATGAACCGACCTTTCCCGTATTACCTGCGACTCGCTCTGGCCTTGTTCCTCAGCACCGGGGCGGGGCTGGGCAACGTCCAGGCCGGTGAATTCCAGCCGGTGCAGAGCATCGAGGCCGCCGCGCTGGCGTCCCTGCCAGTTGGCACCGATGCCGAAGCCACGCTGGATCCGGCCCTGCGCCTGCCACTGTGCGGGCAACCATTGCAGGCAACTCTCAGGGGCCCACAGTCGGCGGAAGTGAGTTGTCCCGCCGCCGGTGGCTGGCGCCTGTTCGTTCCCTTGCGCGTGCGTCGCAGCCAGGAAGTACTGGTCCTGGTGCGTGGCATCGCCGCCGGCCAACCGCTGACCGAGGATGCGATGACCCGCGAAACCCGCGACGCCAGCCGCATCGTCGGCGCCGCCATCTCCGATCCGGCCCAGGCGGTCGGACAGGTGGCGCGACGCACGCTCACTGCCGGTTCGGTGTTGCTGTCAGGCGATCTGCTGTCGCCGCGTCTGGTCCGCCGGGGCGACAACGTGGCTCTGGTTTCGCGTCGGGGAGGTGTGGAAGTGCGAATGAATGGCAAGGCCCTGGCCGATGCCGGCGAGAACCAGAAGGTGCGGGTGGAGAACCTCAGTTCGCGCCGCGTGGTCCAGGGCATCGTGGCCGCCGACGGCGAAGTCTGGGTGAATCGCTGATGGCGCTAAAGTTCTCCGGACGGGTGCCGATACCGCCTGTGCAGGAACTCCATGGAGGCAATCCATGGCCTGATCAAGAAAATGTGTCCCCCGTCACTAAAGTATCCCCCGCCGTTGCCGATACCCCTATTGAACCCGCTGCAGGTGCAAGACCATGAGCCAGAAGATTGAAGGTCAAATTCCTCCTACCGCTGCCGTGCGCAGTGCGTCCACGGCTGGTCGTGTCCAGGCCGCCGGCACTGACCGCAGCGAGCCGGTCCAGGCCAGTGCGGGCGGCGACAGCCTGCGTCTGACCGGCGAAGCCGCCAGCCTGCAGACGATGCAGCGCGAACTGTCCTCGGCCTCGGCCGTGGACACCGCTCGCGTGCAATCGATCCGCCAAGCGCTGGAAGCAGGCACCTACAAGATCGATGCGCAGGCCATTGCCGATCGCATGATCGATCTGGAACGCCAGCTCGGCGCATGAGCACCGTGCTGGAGCAGTCCCTGGACGCACTGTCGGCCTCGCTGACGGAAGAGCGCCGGGCGATCCTGGAACACGACGTGGAAGCTCTGATCCGCTCGACCCGGGACAAGCTCGAATCGTTGCAACGGGTCGAGCAATCGGTGAAGGAATCGGCCGCGCCGGAATTGCAGACGCGTCTGCTGGAACTATCCGAAGCCAACCAGGCCAACGGCGCGCTGCTCGCGCGTCGTCGTCGCGAGGTCAACTGGACACTCCGGCATCTGGGCCGTAGCGAAGCGTCCGGCGCCTACGACATCAAGGGCCAGACCGCCACGCTGACCTCGACAAGGGCCTTGGGCGTCGTCTGATCGCTCTGGCTGCGCCCGCGCAGCCTCGTTGCTTGCCCTCCGCGCCGCGCATGCGGATACTGGGCTTTGTATTGTGAGTTGTGCAGGCGACGTGTCTTGAGCGCTTACGGAATCATGGATGGACGTCTGCTGGCACCCAACGTGTCCGCACTGCGCCCCCTGTTCGACATGATGGACGACGGTTACCTGTTGTGCGAAGGAGCCGATCGCCCGCTCTATGCCAACGCGCCCGCGCTGGCCCTGGTTCCCGACGATTCCGACCCGCTGCGCGCCCTGCTGGCGCTGCTGCCGCCCGACACCAGCGCTATCGCCCGTCGCGACGGTTGCTGGAGAGGCGATCTCAATTTCGACGACGGCCGCATCTTCCACGTCCAGTTCCATTTCCGCGCCGACGAAGGCCGCGGCGTGTCAGTGGTGACTTTTCGCGACGTCAGCGACGGCTACGTCCGGCAGAAGGAACTGGAACGCCGCAACGGCCAGTTGCGGCAGACGCTGGCCAGCCTGGCCGGCACCCAGGAACAGCTGATGCGATCGGGCAAGATGGCCTCGATCGGCCAGCTCGCTGCCGGCGTGGCCCACGAGATCAACAACCCCATCGGCTACGTGCATTCCAACCTCGGCTCGCTGCAGGAGTACCTGCACAGCCTGTTCCAGCTGATCGAAGCCTACGAACGGGCCCTGCGCGCGCCAGATCCGCGAGCGATGCTGCCCGAGCTGGAAGACATCCGGAAGCGCTGCGATTTCGAATTCATCCGCGTCGACCTGCCGCAACTGATGGCCGAATCCCGGCAGGGTATCGAGCGGGTGACGCAGATCGTGCGCAACCTCAAGGAGTTCTCGTATTCGGACCGCGACCAGTCGTGGCGTTCGGCCGACCTGCATGCCGGTCTGGAATCGACCATCAACATCGTCTGGAACGAACTAAAATACAAGGTCACCCTGGAGCGCCATTACGGCAAGTTGCCACCGGTCCAATGCCGGTTGTCCGAGCTCAACCAGGTGTTCATGAACATGCTGCTCAATGCCAGCCAGGCGATAGAGGACCGCGGCACCATCACCATCTCCACCGGCGTCGAGGGCGAGGAGGTGTGGGTGCAGTTCGAGGACACGGGCGAGGGCATGCCCGAAGACGTGCAGCAGAACATCTTCGACCCGTTCTTCACCACCAAGCCGGTGGGCAGCGGGACCGGTCTTGGTCTGTCGATCTCCTATGGCATCGTCAAGAGCCACAACGGCCGCATCGATGTCAGCAGCACGCACGGACTGGGCTCCTGTTTCCGCATCACGCTGCCCATCCGCCAACCGGTCAGTCACGACATGATCGGCTGAGCGGATTCTGCCTTACAACTCTACGGCGCTACAGTTCCAGGCGTTGGTGCGATGGAGATTCGTAGGCCACGAACGCCTGGCGGACGTGGTCGCGCAGTTCGTCGTCGTTCCATGGCTTGGTCAGGAAGCGGTAGATCTGACCCTTGTTGATCGCCTCGGTGACCGTGGCCAGATCGGTATGTCCGGACAGCACCAGCCCCATCGCGTCCGGGTACATCGTGCGCACCTTGCTCAGGAACTCGGTACCGCTCATGTCCGACATGCGCTGGTCGGACAGGATGACCTGCACCTCCTGCGCGGCAAGGTGCTCGAAGGCTTCGATGACGTTGTTGGCCACCAGCACCCGGTAGCCATCGCGCCGGAACAGGCGGCTCAGCGAACGCAGCACATTCTCCTCGTCGTCCAGCAGCAGGAGGGTGCGTGTCGAGTTGATCTGGGTGAACGCGTCGGTACGCAGATAGCGACGACGCAGCAGTTCGCCGGCCGCATCGGCGGTCATCGGTTCGCCCAATAAATTGCCCTGGAAGATGTCGCAGTGGTTTCGGCGCAGGAACCCGAGTTGCGACTCGGTTTCCACACCGTAGGCGATCACCTTCATGCCCAACTGGTGGCCCATGGCGATGATCGCGCAGGTGATGGCCGTTTCGCGCCGATTGGCCGGCACGCCACTGACGAAGCCGCGATGGATCTTGATCTTGTCCACCGAGAAGCGCATCAGCGAATCCAGGTTGGAATCGCCTTTGCCGAAATCATCCAGGGTCAGGTGCACACCTTCGCGGTGCAGGACAGCCAGCGACCGGTGGACCTGGCTCATGTCCTCACCCAACGCGCTCTGGCGCACTTCCAGCGCCACCATATGCGCCGGCATGCCGTGCTCCTGCAGCGCCTGCATTACCTCGGACACGAAGCCGGGCCGCAGCAATTGCAGGGTGGAGGTATTGATGGCGATTTCGAAATCCTCGCCACCGCGCTCGCGCCACAATCGGGCCTGGCTGAAAGCCTCGCGCACGACCCATTGGTCCATCTGCACGATCACGCCCAGCTTTTCGGCCATCGGCATGAAGCGTTCGGGAGTAAGCGTTCCGAGTACCGGCGATTCCCAGCGCAGTAGCGCCTCCATGCCCATGATCCGGCCGTCATGGCCATTGACCTGGGGCTGGTAGAGCAAGCGCAATTCGCCTTTGTCGATGGCATTGACGATCTGGCTGTTCATCAGGCTTTCGCTGCGACGGCCGACCTTGGAACCGGGCTCATACACTCGCACCAGATTCATGCCATCGAACCTGGCCTGTTCGACCGCATGCTCGGCGCATTGCAGCAAAGCGGTCGGGGTCTGCCCATGCTCAGGACACAGGGCCACGCCGACCGTCGCCGTGAGTACCAAGGTATACGGCAGCAGCGTCATCGGCAGTTCGACGCGTTCGCGCAGGTGCTGTCCATAGGCTTCAGGAGACAGCGCGCTGTGCGAACGCGGCACCGCCACCAGGAATTCGTCGCTGCCGTGCATCCACACCCGGCCACCCAAGCCGACCAGTTGCTGCAGGCGCTGTCCGACCAGAGCCAGGGCCTGGTCGCCGATCTCCACGCCCATGTTGTCGTTGATCGAGCGGAAGTGGTCCAGGTCCAGGTAGAACAACATCAGCGGCGTTTCGTTGATCACCGCTGCTTCGACCATCGCGCGCAATGCAGGCTCACCAGCACCAAGGCGCGGCAGGGAAGTCATGCGCTCTGGCGATGCCGTGTTCATCCAGCTACGCCGCCCGGATCCGGATGCCGATACGGCAGCAGCAGATGCAGCGTCTGCTCCGCGCCGCCCTCAGCAGTGGATAGCGCACCACCCAGGCAAATGGCCATGGCCTGCGCCAGTGGGAACCTGGCAACGTCAGGCCAGCGGTGACCATCCTGCGTCTCCTGCCAGGCCGAACGGATCTGCACGATGAAGCATGACTCGTCCGAGTCATGCAGCAAAACAGCCAGACGGGTGGGGGCAGACTGGGCGCAGATCGCATCGAACAGACATTGCAGGATGCGGATGCAGCCGATGGCCACTTCCGGTGAAGGCGGTTGGGGCAGTGGCTGGATCTGCAGCTCCAGCGCAACGCCGGTGGCGTGGTCGAAGCGACGTTCGGTTTCGGCGCGTAGTGCCGATTCCAGGCCTACTGAATCCAGCTGGGCGGGCCTGAGCGATTGCTCCAGGCTACGGACTTCGTGCGCGGTCTGGGCCGCCAGCGCCTTGATCTGTTCGAGCTCCCGGCGCACTTGCTGCGGGTCGTCTTCGACCAGGCAGAGGTACGCGGACATCTTGATCGCCGCCAGTGCCTGTGCGATTCGATCATGGACCGTGCGTGCGGCCTGACGGCGCTGTTCCTCGTGCAGGGCTGAGAGTTGGGCGAAGCTGGCCTGCCAGTCCGGCTCGGTTCGTGCTGTGGGCAGCGTGGTCGCTTCCGCTGAGGCCTGGGGAGGGGCGGGGCAAGGCAGGGACATGGCGGAAGTATGCCAGTGTCGGGATTGCCAACCCCAATTGAGAAGCGTTCAGGGGCCTGAGATAGGCCCCTGAACGGTTTGAGCGGTTGGTTCCTGCTGGAACACTTCGACCTAGAAAAGCTCGACCGTCCCCACGCCCATGTTCTGCTGGGCCACGGCCTTGTGCGGCGGACGCTGCCACTCGACCCGTTGGTCGCGCAGGCGATTGCCGGCGCTGCGCAGCGAAGCGACCAGCTCGGCATTCATGACCCCGCCGTTGCGGTGCAGCAGTTCCTGCAGGGCCAGTGCTTCGCGGTTGATCGCGGTCAGACGATCCAGATGGGTCAGCGCACCGGCCAGGGACTGGGTGGCGATGTCTTCGAACTGCAGCGAACGCACCGCCTCGGCCACGCTCAGGTCGATGGCCTGGCCGCAGGAGGAAATCTCGCGCATGCCGTCGCCCAGCGAGGAAGTGATGGCCGACACCTGGGTAAGCATGTTGGCCGCTTCGCCGCGCGCTTCGCGGGAGCGATCCAGATCGCGTGAGGCCATGTGCGACACCGTCTCGCGCACTTTGGAAATCGCATCCTTGGAGCTGTGCGCCAGCTTGCGGATCTGTTCGTTGAAGGCGGTCGAGCGCTCCGACAGGTTGCGCACTTCGTCAGCGACTACCGCGAAACCACGTCCGGCTTCACCGGCACGTGCAGCCTCGATGGCCGCATTGAGCGCCAGCAGATTGGTCTGGTCGGCGATCGACTTGACGTCTTCCAGCAGCGCGAAGATGCCGTCCAGATGCTCGGCCATTTCGTCGATATGTTCGACGGTGGTGGCGCTCTGGCCGCTGACCTGTTCCAGCGCTTCGACCAGTTGGCCCATGCGCTGGCTGGCGTCCTTGGCGAAGCGCGCGACATCGATGCCACGGTTGTCGCCGTCACCGGTGCGGTCGATGATGCGCGACACCGCCGCACCCTGTTCGCGAGACTTGCGGCTCATCGCATCGAAGCTGGTGCCCAGTCCGCCGACCGCATCGCGGATGAGTTCGCGGGCGCGGCCGATTTCGGAACGCGATCCCTCGATCTCGTTGTTGACGAAGCTGCGTAGTTCGTCAAGCAAGGCGTCCTGCTCTCTGGTGGCGGCGACCTGATCGGACGAGGGACGCAGTAACGACCTGACGATATGGAAGGCGAATGCCAACCAGGACAGTGTCAACAGCGTCAGCAGGCTCCAGCGCAAGGCGGGAGACCAGGATAGAACCACCGACAGTGGAAACAGCACGGTCAGGATCAAGGGGGCGACGAGCGGGACGAGGATGCGCGAGTACATTGGGGATCTCTGCTGATTCACGAAATAGGTATCGGCCGTCGGCCTGCGTTTCTTTAGCGGCAAAGTGCGTTTCTACTGCGATATCTCACGACGAAAACTCCACAGTGATCCCGTGACCGCCACACCGGCAGACTGCGGAAGGATTGCTTTTGCTTTCGCGGTGACGCTCAGGCGTTGCGCGTGGCCAACGCCAGCAGACGTTGGGCGATGCGCTCCAGCGGCACGATCTCCTGCGCCGCACCCAGGCGCACCGCTGCGCCCGGCATACCCCAGACCACGCTGCTGGCTTCGTCCTGCACCAGGGTCGGTCCACCCGCGTTCTGGATTTCGAGCAGGCCGCGCGCGCCGTCGTCGCCCATACCAGTGAGGATGGCGCCCACGGCATTGGGACCAGCCGTGCGTGCCACCGAGTTGAACAGAACGTCCACCGCCGGTTTGTGCCGGTTGACCGCCGGCCCATCTTCTATCCGGCAACGCCAGCGCGCGCCATCGCGCACCAGACTCAGGTGACGTCCGCCCGGCGGCAGATAGGCATGTCCCGGCAGCACTGCTTCGCCTTCGGTGGCTTCGCGCACGGACATGGCCGAATGCCGGTCCAGGCGTTCGGCGAAGGCACGGCTGAAACCGGCCGGAATGTGCTGGGTCATCACCACCGCTGGCGCGTCGGCCGGCATCATTTCCAGCACCACGCGCAGGGCTTCGGTACCACCGGCAGAGGCGCCGATGGCGATCAGACGGTCAGTGGTGCGGAAACTGGAGACCGACTTTGGCAGGACCAGTCGCGTCGCAGCCGCCGAGGCGACTTCGGGACGACGAACCAGCGGGCGAACCCGCGCCTGTGCGGCGGCCTTGACCTTGGTGACGATTTCCAGCGCATAGGATTCCAGCCCGCGCGACACATCCAGCTTGGGCTTGCTGACGAAATCCACCGCGCCCAGGGCCAGGGCCTGCAGGGTGGTGTCGGCACCGCGTTCGGTCAGCGAGGAGATCATCACCACCGGCAACGGGTGCAGGCGCATCAGGTTCTCCAGAAACGCCAGCCCGTCCATGCGCGGCATTTCCACATCCAGGGTGATCACATCCGGATTGAGGCGCTTGACCTTCTCGCGCGCTATCAGCGGATCGGCAGCCGAGCCGATCACCTCGATATCCGGGTCGGCCGACAGGATCTCGGTGAGGATCTGTCGGACCACGGCCGAGTCGTCCACGATCAGTACTCTGCATGGGGATGACATCAGAACAACTCCACTGCGCCGGCCACCGGCTGATTGGACAGGCGCTTGTGCACCGCGGCTTCGATCGCGACCACTTCGGCGCCATGGGCGTGCGGTAAGCGCTGGACCACGACGCGCCCGCTGTATGGGAAAAACCAGACCTTGCGCGGATGGATGTCCAGCAGATCCTCGGCGACCACGGAGATGCGCTCGGCCTTGAGGTAATCACGCACGAATTCGGAGTTGCGCGTGCCCACCGGATTGTGGCTGAAACCTTTCAGCACATTGGCGCCGCCGAAGACCTTGGCTTCCAAGCGACTGCGGTTGGCGCCGCGCTTGAGCAGGTCGTTGATCAGCAACTCCATCGCATAGCTGCCATAGCGCGCCGGCGCACCGTCGCCCACCTGGCCGTCGGGCAGCATGAAGTGGTTCATGCCGCCGATGCGCAGCACCGGATCGCGGATGCAGGCCGCCACGCAGGAGCCCAGCACCGTGACCAGGGCGATGTCGGTATCGACGACCAGATACTGGGTAGGCAGCAGTTTGGCCGCCTCGGTCTTGAAGCGGGCGTCCTGGTAGCGCATGACCTCATCGGAGGCGCTGCTGAGGGCGGTCGCGCCTCTCATGCGTGGCGCCTTGCACGGTAAAGCGTGCGGCCGCAGGGTTCGACCACGTCCGCAGCGTGCATGTAGTTTTCCGAATGCCCCGTGTAGAGCATGCCGTCGTCGGCCAGGTGCGGCACCAGGCGCGACAGGATGCCGTGCTGGGTCGGCTTGTCGAAATAGATCATCACGTTGCGGCAGAACACCGCGGTGAACGGGCCAGTGACGTCATAGCGCGGTGCCAACAGGTTGAGCGGTCGGAATTCGATCAGGTCGCGCAGGGCAGGGTGCACGCGGCACATGCCTTCCTGGCTGCCGGCACCGCGCTGGAAATAGCGGCGCTTCATTTCCTGCGGCAGACTGGCCACGCGCTCGACCGGGTAGACGCCGCGCTCGCCGGTGGCCAGTACCTGGGTGTCCACGTCGGTGGCCAGGATGCGTATCGGCGGATGCATCGTGCCGTAGGCCTCGCAGGCAGTGATGGCCAGCGAATACGGTTCCTCACCGGTGGAAGAGGCGCAGGACCACAGCTTCAACGGCCCGTGGTCGCGACGCTGCTGCAGTTCGGTGCGCAGACGATCAAAGTGATGCTGCTCGCGGAAGAACGCGGTCAGGTTGGTGGTCAGCGCGTTGGTGAAAGCCTGCCACTCGTCGCCACCCTCGCGCTCCAACTGGTCCAGGTATTCGCGGAACGTCTGCAGGCCCAGGGCGCGTACCCGCCGCGACAAGCGACCGTAGACCATGTCGCGCTTGCCATCGGCCAGGGCGATGCCCGCACGTGCGTGGATCAGTTCGCAGATGCGGCGGAAATCGCGGTCGCCGAATTCGAATTCGCGCATGCCGGCCTCGCGTGCAGAAGGCGACGGGCGTTTGGGCGTAGCGGGGCGATTGGTGGCATTGGGAGCGGTCATGGGCAGGCGATCTCGGTGGCGCTCGGGTGTCTGGGGTCGAGCAGCGGGGCGGTGTAGTCGTTGGTTTGCAGCCAGACCTCGAGCGCTTCGGGCGCCAAAGGCGTGGCCAACAGGTAACCCTGCAGGACAGGGCAGCCCTGTTCGGCCAGGAAAAGTTGCTGCGAATCGGTCTCCACGCCCTCGGCCACGACGGTCATGCCCAGGCTTTCGCCGATGCGCAGGACCGAGGTGGTCAAGGTGCGTGCGATCGCACTGCTGTCGATGTCGCGCACGAAGCTCTTGTCCAGCTTGAGTTCGTGAATGGGCAGCCGGTGCAGATGGCTGAGACTGGAGTAGCCGGTGCCGAAGTCGTCCAGCGACAGGCACACACCCATCGCGTAGATCGCTTCGATGTTGAACAGCACGTCCGGATCGGGATCGAGCATCACGCTCTCGGTGATTTCCAGCGTCAGATCGGTGGGACGCAGGCCGTACTCGGCCAGGGTCAACCCGAGCATTGCGGCCAGTTCCTGGTCGCGGAAGTTGATGGCCGACATGTTCACCGACAGTCTGGGAACGGACACGCCGCGCGCGCGCCAATCGGCCAGCTGCGCGCAGGCATGTCGCAGGACCCAATGGCTGAGGTCGTCGACCAGGCCCATCGCTTCGGCGACTTCGATGAACCGCTGCGGCGGGATTTCGCCCAGTTCCGGATGGGTCCAGCGTGCCAGCGCTTCGACGCCGTACAGCACCGGACCATTGCCGCCGGTGACGCGTACCTGCGGTTGGTAGTGCAGGCTGATGCTGTCCTCGCGCAGCGCTTCGATCAGCGCGGTTTCCAGCGCCACGCGCTCCTGCGCCAGGCGCTGCATTTCATTGCTGAAAAACACGAAGCGCGCGCCACCCTCGGCCTTGGAACGGGTCATGGCCATTTCAGCGCGTTGCAGCAGCATTTCGATTTCGCGCCCGTCTTCGGGATACATGGCCACGCCGACACTCGCGCTGGGTTCGAGCATCAGCCGTCCGGACGAGACCGGCGCGCCAATCACGCTGAGCAGACGCTCGGCCACGCTGCCAGCCTGTTCGGCACTGCAACGCGGCAGCAGGATCACGAATTCGTCGCCGGCCTGACGGCCGATCACGTTGTGCGGTCCCAGGTCCTGTTCCAGGCGCTTGGCCAGCTCGCACAGCAGTTTGTCGCCCGCACTGTGTCCCTGGGCTTCGTTGATCCGTTTGAACCGGTCCAGGTTGATGAGCAATACCGCGGCGCTGGTTCCATTGCGGCCTGGATTGGCCAGTGCCTGGCCTGCTTTTTCGGTGAACATGAAACGGTTGGGCAAACCGGTAAGCGGATCGAAGAAAGCCAGCTGGTGCATGCGGTCGGCGCTCTGCTTGCGCTCCATCGCCAGCGCGCAGACGTGCAGGCAGATATCGGCCAGCTGCTTCTGCATGGCATCCGGGCCGCGATCCTCGCGCAGATAGAAAGCCAGAACACCGAGCATGCGCCCGTCGCGGGCTTCGATGGCATGAACCCAGCACGTGACCAGACCCGCCTCCAACGCCAGCGCATGGTGGGCGCTGAAGGCAGGATTGGGATGTTTGTGGTCGATCAACAAAGCCCGCCTATACGCCACATCGATGCCGGCCGGCCAATTGCGCGTATCGATGGACAGATTCCTGAGCACAACCGGCATCGCTGACGGCAGACTCGGGCCAGCCAGCGGCTCCAGCCGACCTTCGGCATCCACCGCGCTCACCAGCACGACCAGCTCGGGGGCGATGTGCTCGACTTCGCGACAGATCACTGCCATGACTTCGGTCAACGGCAGGTCACGCGCCATGGCATCCAGCGCCTTGCGCTGCAGCCCCTGGGACATCTTGTTCTGGGTTACGTCATTGAGGATTGACACCAGACCGGTCAATTCGCCATCGGCACCGTGGACCGGCGTGATGGCGGTTGACACCCAAACGGGAGTGCGCGAGCGTGTGTACAACAGCAGTTCTTCCTGCAATGCCGCACCGGTGGCCAGGTGATCGCGGATGTGCTGGTCCAGCCGGGGATCGGTATGCGGCCCGGACAGCAGTTTTGCTGGCGTGACTTCGGCGAAGTCGTCCAGGGTGTAGTCGAACATCCGCTTGAAGCCCCGATTGACGTACACCACTTTCCGTTGCGCATCGCTGACGAAGACGGCGCTGTCGCTTTCGTCGGTCACCTGGGCCAGCAGCGTCATGTAGTCGGGTCGATACGGAGCAGGGGCTACCGGGCGCAGGAAAGCCACTGCCAGCCGATGCGAACCGCAGTGCAGGATCGACAGCGACATGGTGGTTCTGCGCAAGCTGCCGCTGCTCGCGGTGATCAAGGTCTCCCGGTCGCAGCCTTGCATCGAAGCCAGATACGAAGACACTGCGGCCGGATCGTCGCCACGCCAGGCTGCCACCGGGCAGGGAAGAAGTTCGTGCAGCGGTGTTCCCAGTACACGTGTCGCTTCGCAGCCCCACAATCGCGCGGCGGCCGCGTTGAACAGAATCACGCGTCCGCGGTCATCGGCCACCACCACGGCATCGACCGATTGGGCCAGTGCTCCGAGCACGGCCTGGACGGGCATGGCGCCTGTCCCGTCGACCGCAGCCTGCGACACCGCTTCGCCCAGGGCATGGCCCGCAGGACTAGTCGCCGGCATCGCGGTACCGCCCGGGGGGCGGTCTGCTGAGAGGTCAACCATGAAGCGCATCCTGGCATTGCATTGAATTCAATATCGGCCGCGCGGGTCCCGGCTTGAACGCCGTGGGGTCAGACCTTTGGATAGGCGGCGATGGCGCATCGTCGCTCGCACGGTGGCGAGCGCCCGACCGATGTCAGGCTCGGCGAAGCAGGCCAGCGACCATGGGCCGCTGGACCGGTGGCAGGTTCGGCACTCCGCATGTCGGAGCGTGCAGACGCGTGCAGAACCTCGTTGAGGTCAGGCGGCCAGTTCGACCAGCGACTGGGTGCCCAGATCGGCGCTGTTGATCAGGGTTTCGATGTCCAGCAGGATCAGCATCCGCTCTTCGATGGTGCCGATGCCGGAGATGAAGCGGGTGTCCACATTGGCGCCGAACTCCGGCGTCGGGCGGATCTGGTCGGCCGACAGGGCGATCACGTCGGAGACGCTGTCCACGACGATTCCGACGACGCGGTCTTCGACGTTCAGCACGATCATCACGGTGAAGGCGTCGTAGCGCGCTTCCTGCAGGCGCAGTTTCAGGCGCAGGTCCAGGACCGGCACGATGGTACCGCGCAGATTGATCACGCCCTTGATGTATTCAGGGGCATCAGGCAGGCGGGTGACCGCGTCGTATCCGCGGATTTCCTGGACCTTGAGAATATCGACGCCGTAGTCTTCGTTGCCCAGCGTGAAGCTGAGAAACTCGTCGGCTGCGCCTGCGGCATGGGTGGTCCTGTCAGTCATTGGGTTGCTCCGGTGTCGTGACTGCCCCCACGCCCGTTGTGACGCGAGTGGCACCAGAAGAGATCGGCCAGACAGGGAAATTCTTTAGCGCTGCGCGTCGATACATACCTTGGTCGACACGTGCCTGTACGCCCGCCCAGAGCGCCGCTCAGGCCTCGCCGCGCTCGCGGGCCTTGCGCAGCCGGTCAATTCTGAAGATGTAACGCTGGATCAGGCTTTCCGCAACGCCGGGAAGTTCAATGAACTCGCAGCCTATGCGCGCTCCCTGGGTCGTATCCTGCGGTGGCGGATCGAAGCGACTGCGTACCAGCAGCCGCAGCGGTAGAGGGGAGGAAGCGCCGGGCAGCTGCAACTGGCAATCGAACGCGGTTTCCACGCGCAAACCCGGACAATCGCGTGGCAGCGCCAGTGAACAACCGCCCACACTGATGTCCAGCACCGGCAGCTCGTGCACGGTCGCCACGCCACTCGGGGCGGACGATGGCAGCGAGACCGTGCACCACACCGGCTCGGACACCGGCACGCGCAGGCGGTGGTACTCACGGCGCTGCAGGTACAGCAGGTTCTGCGGCAGTTCTGCACGGAAAGTCACCAGTCCGTCCAGATCAACGCGCTCCAGGCCCATCAACCGGAACTGGATCGGCACCCGGTCCAGCGTCGAGACGCAGGTGACGTGGTTAGCCTGGACCATCGCCTCATTGATCTTTGGATCGCGGCTGCCGTCCACGTAGACGTATTGCTGGTCTTCGGACAGTTCGACCAGCGCGCTGGCGAACATGCGGTTGCGCGACGCCAGATGCACGGTGACCAGGCTGTGCTTGTCGATCAGGACGTGCAGGACACGCCTGATTTCGCGTGCATCGTGCAGCAGGTACTGGTCCTGCTCTTCCAGGCGCGTCGACAGCGTCGTCTGAGGGTCCTTAAGCCCGACCGTTCCGTGCTGTTCGCTCATGTGTGCCTGCGGCTCCTTACCGGCCCGACGGCCTGCCTGATATATCGGCACCGTGTCACAAACTTTAAGCTGGGGCCACACATCGCGGCAAAATCCGGCCCAGGCCGTCCTGGAGGCTTGGCACTCGCATCAGCTGCAGACGGTCTCCAATGCCGTTGTTATCCAGCCGCACTTGTCATCCCGAGCGTGCGAAGGATCTGCTGTTCTGCATGGAAAAACAGATTTCTCGCTACGCTCAAGACGGCATTACCGCACTGCAGAGGTTCTCTAGGACTTGGCGCGACCCAGCCGGCCGGTGAGTGGCAACCGGGTGACGCTCGCCGATACCGCTGATGCCGATGGTTTCTTGGCCGTAGCGCGATCACCGTCCAGCCGGAACACTGCCACGGTCTGCACCAGTTGCTCGGCCTGTTCTTCCATGGAACGTGCTGCAGCGGAGGCTTCCTCCACCAGCGCGGCATTCTGCTGCGTGGTTTCGTCCATCTGGGTGATGGTCTGGTTGACCTGCTCGATGCCCGCACTCTGTTCCTGCGAAGCGGCGGAAATCTCCGACATGATGTCGGTCACGCGTTGCACCGAGGCCACGATCTCACCCATGGTCTGACCGGCTTTGTCCACCAGCGCCGAACCATCGGACACGCGCTCCACCGAGTCCTCGATCAGGCCCTTGATTTCTTTCGCCGCCGCCGCCGAACGCTGGGCCAGCGTGCGCACTTCCGAAGCCACCACCGCAAATCCGCGACCTTGCTCACCCGCACGCGCGGCTTCCACCGCTGCATTCAGGGCCAGGATATTGGTCTGGAAGGCAATGCCGTCGATGACCGAAATGATCTCGGCGATCTTCTTCGAAGAGGTCTGGATAGCGGACATGGTGGTAACCACCTGACCGACCACTGCACCACCTTGGGAAGCTACCGAAGCCGCACCAATGGCCAGCTGGTTGGCCTGGCGTGCGGATTCGGCATTCTGACGCACGGTGGAAGTCAGTTCTTCCATCGACGCAGCGGTTTCTTCCAGGTTGGCGGCCTGCTGTTCGGTGCGCTGCGCCAGGTCGCTGTTGCCTGCGGAGATCTCGCTGGCGGCGGTGTTGATGGCGTCGCTGCCACTGCGGATCTGGCCGACAATCTCCGCCAGACGAGTGGCCGTGGCATTGGCGTCGTCGCGGATCGTGGCGAAGACGCCTTCAAACTCGCCGTCCATGCGCACGCTCAGATCGCCGCGGGACAGCGCGTTGAGGAGGGTGGATATCTGGTCCAGGCTGGATGCATTGGCTTCCAGCAGCTCGTTCAGCCGCTGAGACAGCGCCAGCAGGAAACCTTCCTTGCCCAGAACGGAAATGCGGCCGCTCAGGTCGCCCGCTGCGGCGGCTTGCACGATCCGGGTGACTTCTTCTTCCACCTGGATTTCGTTGGTACGGTCAGCCCACTCGACCACGAAGCCAGCCAGGGCGTTGCCGTCCATGACCGGGTTGATGATCAGCTGCATGATGCGGCCGCCGACGGCGATACGCGCACGATGGGTGCTGCGCAATTGCGCCAGCATCTGCCGCTGGTGATCGGGATGCTTATGGAAGCCGTCGATGTTGCTGCCGATCAGGCTGGCCACGTCGAAAGCGGGCAGATCGCGGCGGATATCGGATTCGGCATCGCTCAGCATCTGTATCAGCGGTGCGTTGGCGTAGATGATGTTGCGGTCGACGTCGGCAATCATCACATTGGCGGTGACCTGTTCCAGCGCAGTGCGGATCCTCAGACTCTCGCTTGCCAGTTTCTGGTCCTGCTCGGAGCGCTCGCGCAATTGGCGCTGCATCCGCGCCAACGTTGCCATGAGGCTGTTCGGGTGTTTGGCGGCTACCGGGATCGGCTGGTCCAAGCGCCCCTCGGCAATGTGCTGTGCGGCGGCCATGGCCACGCGCGGCTCGCCGCCCAGCAGTCGCGAAACCGAGCGCAGGAGCCAGCCGGCGGCCAGTCCCAGGCAGAGGATTGCCAGCGCCACGGCGCCGGCCTGCTGCCAGGTCACGCGACGGCTGTATCGTTCTGCCGCGCTGCGATTGGCCTCGTTCAGCGCCGCGATGCGATCGCTGATCGAGCCCATGCGGGTTTCGAGCTGCTCGAACTTGTCGGTGAAATCGGCATAGGCGGCAGCGCTGTCCGCATTCGTTTCAGCCAACGACAAGACTTGATCGGCAGCGGCGATGTAGCCCTGCAGCGCAGGCGTGACTGCGTCCAATTCCTCGCGCAGCACGGGCTCCAGCGGCAGCTTGCGATTGTCTTCCAGCGCCTGGCCGAACTCGGCGGCATGTTCTGCCAACGAGCTGCGCGAGGCCTTGATGCCGGCGGCGTCCTGGCGCGAGGCGGACAGCAGCGCGGTAGTCACGTCGCCTCGCAAAGCGTCGTGCATCATGTCCGCCTGCATGTGGTTACGCAGCGCATCGGAAGAGGTGACCTGTGCGGCGACCGCGCTGAGCAATCCTTGTTGCGCGCCGTAGCCGACGCCGCCCAGTGCAAGCAGTGCGAGCACCGCCACCAGCACCAGGATTGCGAGCATGTGCATGATCTTCATTTTTTTATCTCCCAGATCAGAAGCGGACGGATAGGCCCACGCCGAGCGCGTGATCCGGAGAGCGGTCGTTCAAGCCGTAGCTGTAGGCGACGTCCAGCTGCATGTCGTTGCTCAGCAGCCAGGCCGAGCCAACGTCGAGCAGGGCGAGGGTGCCGCCATCCTTGGTGCGGGCAATCTGCGGCAGCGCCAGTTCGACGAACGAGCGGCTGTGCTCGGTCCACGCCTTACCGACCACCACGCCGAAGATGCCCGCGGCGTAGCGGTTGCCTTCGCCGTCGTCGTCCCAAATCACGCCTGGCATTACTCCAGCCGAAACGCTATCGCTCAGATCCCATTCGGCTACCAGGCGGAACGAGGGCCGCGCGCCATGGCCGCGCAGGGCACGTGCGCCGGTGGGCAGGTCCACGTGCAGCAGCCATGCCATCGAAGCGCTGCCATCGTCGGAACTGGTCAGGTGATGCTTGACCCCGAGCGATACGTCGGCCAAGCCGGAGACGCGGTCTTCGCCATCGGCGTTGATGCGCTGCCAGCCGTCGGTCTCCAGGCGCAGTTCCCAGGTCGGGCCCAGGCCGTAACGGAACAGTGTGGGCGTGGCGTAGCCGTCGACATCGCCGTCACCCTCCCAGGCGACGCTGGTTTCCACTTGCAGACGGTGGTCGCCTACGGTGAGGCTGGATTCGACGAAGTCGGGACGATCAGTGGCGATCGGCTCTTCGGCATGAGCAAGGCTGGCGATGCCGAACAAGGTCAGGCAGCTGGCAAAAGCGAATGGCTTCATTGTGGTCCCCGTGAATGGTCGGATTTGAACCACAGGTGCTTCGCCGTGTTGTCCGTCGACTGCCGCTTGTCCGTTTCGACTTGCGGTCATTCTTTCGTGACGCAGCTGACACAATGGTCTTCAGGCTAGCGGCCTGGCCGGGGGTTTCTTAAGGTGTTTCTGCCCATTCGCCGGGCTCCGGCATCAGAAGGAAAGCGCGATTACGGCCGGCCCACCCCAGTTGTTGCCTTGCTTATGCAGCGGCGCATGCCGATCTGGCGTATTCCCCATGGAGTACGGGAACACGCCCGATCGGCAGATCAGAATTCCTGCCACTCCGCGCTGGCTTCAGCGGGCGTGGAGGCACCATTGCTACGCAGCTTGGCTGCGGGTTTGGCGCGACTGGCCGTGGGCCGCGAACCGGCCGGCTTGCGCCCCGTCGCTGGCAACTGGGCGATGCTGGCGGACCTGGCGGAGACGGATGGTTTCTTCTCCGTAGCGCCGTCATTTTCCAGGCGGAACACCGCCACGGTCTGCACCAGTTGCTCGGCCTGTTCTTCCATCGAACGTGCGGCTGCCGAAGCTTCCTCCACCAGCGCGGCATTCTGCTGCGTGGTCTCGTCCATCTGGGTGATGGTCTGGTTGACCTGTTCGATGCCCGCACTCTGTTCCTGCGAAGCAGCCGAGATCTCCGACATGATGTCGGTCACGCGTTGCACCGAGGCGACGATCTCACCCATGGTCTGACCGGCTTTGTCCACCAGCGCCGAGCCATCGGACACTCGTTCCACCGAGTCCTCGATCAGGCCCTTGATCTCCTTGGCCGCCGCCGCCGAACGCTGGGCCAGCGTGCGCACTTCCGAGGCTACCACCGCAAATCCGCGACCTTGCTCACCCGCACGCGCGGCTTCCACCGCTGCATTCAAGGCCAGGATATTGGTCTGGAAGGCAATGCCGTCGATGACCGAAATGATCTCGGCGATCTTCTTCGAAGAGGTCTGGATGGACGCCATGGTGGTGACCACCTGGCCAACCACTTCGCCGCCTTGCGAAGCCACCGAGGCCGCACCGATGGCCAGTTGATTGGCCTGACGTGCGGACTCGGCGTTCTGGCGCACGGTGGAGGTCAGTTCCTCCATCGACGCAGCGGTCTCTTCCAGATTCGCAGCCTGCTGTTCGGTACGCTGGGCCAGGTCGCTGTTACCCGATGAGATTTCGCTGGCGGCAGTGTTGATCGCATCGCTGCCGGCACGGATCTGGCCGACGATGTCGGCAAGTTGACTAGCGGTGGCATTGGCGTCATCACGCATGCTGGCAAACACGCCGTTGTAGTCGCCGTGCATACGTGCGGTCAGGTCGCCTGCGGCGATGGACTGCAGTAGTGAGGACAACCGACCCAGGCTGTGGTCACTGACGCCCATCATCGCGTTGAGGCCCTGTACCATCACCTGGAAGTCGTACTGGAATCGCTGTTCGTCTCCGCGCGCACTGAAATCACCGGCCGCTGCAGCGGTGGCCAGGCGTTTGATCTCGGTGTTGATGGCCATCAGGCTGGCCTTGGCCGCGTCCATCGATTCGTGCAGTACCGCGCGGCTGCCAGGCAGGCGGCGGGCGTCGCGGCGCAGGTCGCCGTTGGCGTACTCGTTGAGCACGGCAATGGCATCGACGATGGCGTCCAGATGCTCGAACATCATGGTGTTGATGCCCTTGCTCAGGTCGCCGTATACGCCGGGGAAATCCAGTGGCATGCGGTGGGTCATGTCCTTGTCCGCATGCAGCTCGATCATCAGCGCCGTCTCGCGGGAGAAGCGCTGCAGCTGCATCTGCATACGTCCCATGCATTCGAGCAGGCGACCAGGCTCGTCCCGGGCCTGTTCAGCAATGGAATTGTCCAGCCTGCCCTGGGCGATCGCTTCGGCCACGCCGGTAGCCAGTTGCAAGGGAACGACAATGCGATTGCCGATGACCCAGCTGAGCAGCAACACGACCAGTATCAAGGCACCGCCGGCAAGCGTCATCACCCAGGTAAAGGCGATGGCCTGGTTCTGCACATCGTCCATATAGACGCCGGATGCGATCACCCAGCCCCAGTCGGCGAAGGGCGCGGCATACGCGATCTTCTGCACCGGCTTGTCCTTGCCCGGCTTGGCCCAGGTGAATGAGATGAAGCCGCCGCCTTTGCGGGCTGCCTCCACCTGGTCGCTAAATACGGGCATTCCGTCCGCGCTGCGGATATCACCGATGTTCTTCCCGACAAGATCTTTCCGGAACGGATGCATCAGCATCACCGGCGTCATGTCGTGGATGTAGAAATAGTCCGCGTCCTGATTGGCACGCATGCCTTCGATCGCTTTCAGCGCACCAGCCTGCGCCTGGGCGACTTCCATCTCCCCGGACTTGGCCATTGCGGCATACCGATCCAGGATGCCCAGGCTCAGCCCGACCCGGCTCTGCAGTTCCGACTTGCGGGTCTCGTTCAGATCCAGGTACTGGATTCGTGCCGCGATCACTGCAAGCAGGATGACGCCGAGGGCGATCAGTCCCACCAGCAGATTGAGCTTGTGCCTGACGGAAAGATTGGAGAGAAAACTGGAGACGCTTGCATGCGAAGACATGGGGTAATCCGGAAGTTGCAGGTACTGAGGGGAGGGCATCCAGGCCGGTGGCAGGAATGTTGAGCGTCGATGGCCATGGGCAGTGCCAGAACACTGTTGTCCCGTCATCCCGAGCGCAGCGAGGGATCTGCTTTTCCCTGCAAACAGTGGACCCTTGTCTACACTTGGGAATTCGGACTATTCAGAGGCTCAGAACTCCTGCCACTCCGCGCTGGCCTCGGCAGGCGTGGATGCGCCGTTGCTGCGCAGTTTGGCCGCAGGCTTGGCACGGCTGGCAGCAGGCCGCGAACCAGTCGGCTTGCGGGCCGCAACCGGTAGTTGGGTGACGCTGGTCGATGCGGCCGGCTTCTTCACCGCCACCTGCTGCCCATTGCCCAGCCGGAACACTGCCACTGTTTCGACCAGTTGCTCAGCCTGTTCTTCCATGGAACGTGCTGCAGCGGAGGCTTCCTCTACCAGTGCGGCATTCTGCTGCGTGGTCTCGTCCATCTGGGTGATGGTCTGGTTGACCTGTTCGATACCGGCGCTCTGTTCCTGCGAAGCGGCGGAAATCTCCGACATGATGTCGGTCACGCGCTGCACCGAGGCCACGATCTCGCCCATGGTCTGGCCTGCTTTGTCCACCAGCGCCGAACCGTCGGAGACTCGTTCGACAGAGTCTTCGATCAGGCCCTTGATCTCCTTGGCCGCCGCTGCTGAGCGCTGGGCCAGGGTGCGAACTTCCGAAGCCACCACCGCAAATCCGCGACCCTGTTCGCCGGCACGTGCGGCTTCCACCGCTGCATTCAAGGCCAGGATATTGGTCTGGAAGGCGATGCCGTCGATCACCGAGATGATCTCGGCAATCTTCTTCGAAGAAGTCTGGATGGCGGACATGGTGGTGACCACCTGACCGACCACTGCACCACCTTGGGAAGCTACCGAAGCCGCACCAATGGCCAGCTGGTTGGCCTGGCGTGCGGATTCGGCGTTCTGGCGCACGGTGGAGGTCAGTTCTTCCATCGACGCTGCGGTCTCTTCCAGATTCGCAGCCTGCTGCTCGGTACGCTGCGCCAGGTCGCTGTTGCCGGCGGAAATCTCGCCAGCTGCGGTATTGATGGCATCGCTGCCACTGCGGATCTGGCCGACGATCTCTGCCAGGCGAGTGGCCGTGGCATTGGCGTCGTCGCGGATCGTGGCAAATACGCCCTCGAAGTCGCCCTCCATGCGCACGCTCAGATCGCCGCGGGACAGCGCATTGAGCAGGGTGGAGATCTGGTTCATGCTCGACGCATTGGCTTCCAGCAACTCGTTCAGGCGCTGCGACAGCGCCAGCAGGAAGCCTTCCTTGCCCGCGATGGAAATGCGGTCGTTCAGATCGCCGGCCGCGGCGGCCTGGACGATCCGGGTGACTTCCTCTTCCACCTGGATTTCATTGGTGCGGTCGGCCCACTCGACCACGAAACCGGCCAGCACGTTACCGTCCATGATCGGGTTGATGATCAGCTGCATGATGCGGCCGCCGACGGCGATACGGGCGCGATGGGTGCTGCGCAATTGCGCCAGCATCTGCCGCTGGTGATCGGGACGCTTATGGAAGCCGTCGATGTTGCTGCCGATCAGGCTGGCCACGTCGAAAGCGGGCAGATCGCGGCGGATGTCGGATTCGGCATCGCTCAGCATCTGCATCAGCGGTGCGTTGGCGTAGATGATGTTGCGGTCGACGTCGGCGATCATCACATTGGCGGTGACCTGTTCCAGCGCAGTGCGGATCCTCAGACTCTCGCTTGCGAGTTTCTGGTCCTGCTCCGAGCGCGACCGCAACTGCAGCGTCATGTCGCCGATCGCGGTCTGCACCTGTCCGATCTCGTCGCGCGAGCAATCCACCATCCGTCCGGAGAAGTCACCACGGGCGACTGCCTGGATGGACTGCAGCGCGACCGAGATCGGCTTCAGGATCGAGCGGGCGATCAACCAGCACAGCAACATTGCTCCCAGCAGCACCAGCACGCCCGCAATGATCAGCGAGCGGGTGAAGCTCCAGGCGCGGGCGGCGATGTCGTCGGTATATTCACCGCTGCCGATGACCCAGCCCCAGGGCTTGTGGAACCCAACGTATGAAATCTTCTGCACCGGGTCCTCTACGCCCGGCTTGGGCCAGGTGTAGTCGATGAAACCGCCACCCTCGGTCTGGCCCATTTTGACCATGTCCAGGAAGATCTTCTTGCCGTCGGCGCTGGTGGTCGCACTGAGATCCTTGCCATTCAACTTGGTCTGGTGTGGATGCATCAGCATGGTCGGGTGCTGGTCGTTCACCCAAAGGTAGTCGGTGCCGTCCTTGCTGCGCAGCGATTCGATGACGGCCAGGGCACGCGCTTGCGCGTCGGCCTCGCTGAGCTCGCCTGCGGCGGCGCGGGCGGCGAAGCGGTCGACGACGGTCATCGCCGCACCTACTCGTGTCTGCAGGGCGCGCCGTTCGTTCTGGATCAGCTCGCTGTGGTTGCGCTTGGCGCTGACTGCGCACAACAGGACGATGCCCAACGCCAGCAATGACAGCATGAGCAGAAACTTGCGCTTCAACGGCAAGTCGGCGAACAAACGCGAGATGGAAGATTTCATTATTCGGGAATCCGTATCAGGGTTGATGGCCGCACACCCGACACTGGTTACGGATCGGCTGTACTACCGTTAACGGCAGGAAACTGGAATCCTCCAGTCCTTTGTGCTCCTGAATCGAAAAACGCCGACCCTGTCACGTCTGTGGATACGCCAGCAGACTCTTGTCGAGTCTGTAACGCGCCGCGACCGACTTGCGGCAGACGCGTGAGAGCAATGGACGGGGCAGGGCGGCAAAACGAAACGGGGCAGGCGATTCACTGCCTGCCCCGCGTTACCTGTCCCGCCGTGCGCTTCCGGCGCCTTAGAACTCCTGCCACTCCGCGCTGGCTTCAGCGGGCGTGGACGCGCCATTGCTGCGCAGCTTGGCCGCAGGCTTGGCGCGGCTGGCTGTGGGTCGCGAACCGGCCGGCTTGCGTCCCGCAACCGGCAGTCGGGTGACAGCAGCCGATGCGGCCACTGCAGTTGGCTTCCTGTCCGCAGCGCGATCATTGTCCAGGCGGAACACCGCCACGGTCTGCACCAGCTGCTCAGCCTGTTCTTCCATGGAACGTGCGGCTGCCGAAGCTTCTTCCACCAACGCCGCATTCTGCTGCGTGGTCTCGTCCATCTGGGTGATGGTCTGGTTGACCTGTTCGATGCCCGCGCTCTGTTCCTGCGAGGCAGCGGAGATCTCGGACATGATGTCGGTCACGCGCTGCACCGAGGCCACGATCTCGCCCATGGTCTGGCCTGCCTTGTCGACCAATGCCGAACCGTCCGATACACGTTCCACCGAGTCCTCGATCAGGCTCTTGATCTCCTTGGCCGCTGCCGCAGAGCGCTGGGCCAGGGTGCGCACTTCCGAAGCCACGACCGCGAATCCGCGACCCTGCTCGCCGGCACGCGCCGCTTCCACGGCCGCATTCAAGGCCAGGATATTGGTCTGGAACGCAATGCCGTCGATGACCGAGATGATATCGGCGATCTTCTTGGACGAAGTCTGGATGGCCGACATGGTGATCACCACTTGACCAACCACTTCGCCGCCTTGCGAGGCGACCGAGGCCGCACCGATAGCCAACTGGTTGGCCTGACGTGCGGATTCGGCGTTCTGGCGTACGGTGGAGGTCAGTTCTTCCATCGAAGCAGCGGTTTCTTCCAGATTCGCTGCCTGCTGTTCGGTACGCTGGGCCAGGTCACTATTTCCTGAAGATATCTCGCTGGCGGCAGTGTTGATGGCGACTGTGGACTCCTTGATGGTGCCGACGATATCGGCAAGCTGACTGGCTGTGGCATTGGCATCGTCGCGCATAGTCGCGAACACGCCGTGAAATTCGCCGTTCATACGCGCAGTCAGGTCGCCTGCAGCGATGGCTTGCAGCAGCGTGGACAGGGACTGCAGGTTGCCGTCGGCGGTGGCCATCAGCTGGTTGAGGTTGTCCACCATGGCGTGGAAGTCGTACTCGAAGCGCTCGGCGTCGCCGCGCACGCTGAAGTCGCCAGCGGCAGCAGCAGTGGCCAGCTGGCTGATCTCGCGGTTCATCGCGCTCAGATTCTGCTTGACCGTGTCCATGGTCTCGGTCAGCACGGCTTTTTCGCCGGGCAATCGGTCCATGTCCTCACTGAGGTCGCCGATCGCGTAGCGGCCCATAATCTGCGCCAGGCGCATCTTCACCGCGATGTGCGAAGCGGCCAGCTCGTTGCTGTCATGCACCATGCGGCCGTACTGCCCTGGGAACGCCTTGTCGTCCATGCGGTAGCTGATCTGGCCAGCATCGTGGCGCCGGGCCATCTCGGTCTGAGCCGCCACAACTGCCTGCAACTGCGTCTGCATCCTGTCCATCGCATTCAACAGGCGACCCGGCTCATCGAGCGCTTCGGTACGCACGTCGTTGTCCAGGCGACCTTCGGCGATGGCCTCGGCAACGCGGGTGGCGCGGTTCAGCGGATGGGTCAGGCTGCGGGTGATCAACCAGGCCAGCAGGCTGCTGATGACCAGCACCGCAATGCCTCCAGCGATCAGCATGTTGCGGCCGCTGGTCATCGCCTGTATCGCCTCGGCGTAAGCGAGCTGGGTCCCTTCTTCCTGTAGGACCACATTTTCGTTGATCTTAGCCTGCCACTTCGCCATGGCTGGACCCGAGCGTTCGCTCAGGGCAACCTGGGCCTCAGCATTGCGGTTGTCTTTGGCCAGTGCCATCACTTCGTCATTGAGACTGCGGGAAACGTCCCGCGCGGCATCGATGTCTGCACGAAGCTTCTTGATGCTTTCGGTGGTTGCAGGAAATGCTTCCAATTCCTTGCGAAAATCCCCGTACTTCTGGCGTCCCTGTGTGATTTCAGCCAGCGCCTGCTGGTTGAGTTCCTCGCTGGTCACCATAGCCAAGGTGCCCAGTGCGATCATGATGCTGTTGTTGGCATCCAGCATGCCGTTGCTGATGCGGGTCTTCTCGACGTTGACCTTGACGATCTTGTCGAGCTCCTTGCGAGCAGTTGACATGCTGTACATTCCTTCCGCCACCAGCAGACAGGAAAGCATGATAAGAATACCGAAGGCGACGCCGAGGCGGCGTCCGACGTTGTAGCGTTGCAGGAAGGCGATCATGGTGTTGCGCTTCTTGTATGAGAGGGAAAGGTGGGTTTCTGCCAAGCAAGAGCGGCGAGATGCTAATCGTCATTCCTTCCGCCTAATTTTGAAGACGGCTGGCAGGATCAGTTCTTGTAAGTGGGGCTAAAGGAATTGATCCAAGCTCTTTAGCGGCGATGGGATCAACACCTTTAACCCGGCTTGGAGATGACTCTCTTAAAGTGAGACTGCGGTAGCGAAACGGGGGCTTGTGAAGAGGCTTCAATGGCTGTGGGTGTGATGGACGCCCGGATGGCTTGCAGTAGAGGCAACAAATGCGCCAATCGCCGATGGCGCAATCAGAACGAAACGGGGCAGGCGATCCACTGCCTGCCCCGCGTCATCCTGGTTCACTAACTACAGCGATCTAGAACTCCTGCCACTCCGCGCTGGCTTCTGCGGGCGTGGACGCGCCATTGCTGCGCAGCTTGGCCGCAGGTTTGGCACGACTGGCGGTAGGGCGCGAGCCGGCGGACTTGCGGCCGGCGAGCGGCATGCGGGTGACTGCAGTCGGTGCGACCGATGCCGACGCGGCCATCATCGGGGGAGCCTTCTCCGCCGCGCGGCCATTGCCCAGGCGGAACACCGCCACCGTCTGCACCAGCTGCTCGGCCTGTTCTTCCATGGAACGTGCTGCAGCGGAGGCTTCCTCCACCAGCGCGGCATTCTGCTGCGTGGTCTCGTCCATCTGGGTGATGGTCTGGTTGACCTGTTCGATGCCCGCACTCTGTTCCTGCGAAGCGGCGGAAATCTCCGACATGATGTCGGTCACGCGTTGCACCGAGGCGACGATCTCGCCCATGGTCTGACCGGCCTTATCCACCAGCGCAGAACCGTCGGACACACGCTCCACCGAGTCCTCGATCAGACCCTTGATTTCTTTTGCCGCCGCCGCAGAACGCTGGGCCAAGGTACGAACCTCCGATGCCACGACCGCGAATCCGCGACCCTGCTCGCCGGCACGCGCCGCTTCCACAGCCGCATTCAAGGCCAGGATATTGGTCTGGAAGGCGATGCCGTCGATGACCGAGATGATCTCGGCGATCTTCTTCGAAGAGGTCTGGATGGACGCCATGGTGGTCACCACCTGGCCAACCACTTCGCCGCCTTGCGAGGCCACCGAGGCCGCACCGATAGCCAACTGGTTGGCCTGACGTGCGGACTCGGCATTCTGGCGCACGGTGGAGGTCAGTTCTTCCATCGAAGCAGCGGTTTCTTCCAGGTTCGCCGCCTGCTGCTCGGTACGCTGGGCCAGGTCGCTGTTGCCTGCAGAGATTTCGCTGGCGGCAGTGTTGATGGCGTCGCTGCCGGCGCGGATCTGGCCGACGATGTCGGCGATCTTGTCGACGGTACGGTTGGCGTCGTCGGCGACTTCGCCGAAGCGGCCTTCCAGCTTGACCGTGATGCGCTGGCCCAGGTCGCCTTCTGCCACAGCTGACAGCAAGGTACCGATCTCGTTCAAGCCCTGGTCGGCGCTGGACATCAGCGTGTTCAAGGACTCCATCATGTCGCGGTAGACGAACTCGAACTTCTCCGCGTCCCCGCGCTGGGTGAAGTCGCCCGCCACGGCGGCGTCCACCAGTCCCTTGATCTGGCCATTGACTGCCAGGGTCTGGTTCTTGAATGCATCGGCGGCGGCGGTCAGCTGACCCTTGAGACCGGGCAGACGTTCCATGTCGCGCGACAGGTCGCCACGCGCGTATTCGTTGATGATCTTGACCAGCATGAACTTGACGTCGATATGCGACTGGACCAGCGAATTGATGCCCTTTGCCATTTCCCCGTAAACGCCGGGGAACTGGCTGGCAGGAATCATGTGGTCGATCGCACCGGCATCGTGCGCCGCCTGGATTTCCTGTTGGCCGGCAATGTAACTGCGCAGCATCGCCACCATGTCACGCATGGAATTGGCCAACGTGCCCAGTTCGCTACGCTCATGCACGGTGATCGGGCGGTCCAGATCGCCACGGGCCACCGCATTGGCTGCACCCATCACTTCGTTCAGCGGACGGACGATGGAACGCGTGATCAGCAGCGCGCCTGCAATCGCCAGCCCCAGGGCGACCAGCAGCAGGACCGAGATCGACCACAGATTGGCTTCATAGCCGGCATGCTGCTTGGCGACCGTCTCGTTCAAGACGGCGATCTGATCGTCCAGCTGTTTGCCGACAGCATCGGCAGCAGCCTGGCGCAGATCGCCGGCCTTCGATGCAGCCGAAAGATCGCCGGATTTGACGCCTTCTATCAGCGTGCGGCTGTTCGCGAAATACAGGTCTGAAAGCCTCTTCATTTCGGCGAAGCTCTTGCGTTCGCTCTCGGCGTCCAACGACTTGCCGTAGGCATTGGCCAATTTGTTGTAAGCCTCCGAGCCCGCTGCCAGTTCGCCGGTGTATTCGGCGACCTTTTCCGGGTTTCCGTAGCTGCTGACCAGGCCGCGTTCGCTGACCCGGTATTCGGCCAGTCCGGTAGCCAGATGCCCCAGGTCGCGGATGCCTGGAACCTCATGGTCGGTGATCTCCCGTACCGTGGTCTGTGCTGCGCCCATGCGCAGGATGGAAAATCCGCCCATCACCAGAATCAGCGCCGCCAGGGTGCCGAAACCGATGGCCAGACGCTTGCCTATCGAGAAGTTCTTGAACATGGTGTAGTCCTGTGGAATGGGTTGGTAGGTCAACTGCAGGCGGATGCTGGCAACGGCCGGGTCATCCTCGACCCCACGTCGTCGGCTTTGGAAACGCAGCACGTTGCCTGTGATGCGTACATATCTGTTGACGTAGCAGGTAGCGCCCAGCCCATGATCGAGATCTTGTCGCCGGCGACCTCGTCGGCCAGATGGATCGCGCTGTCGACCAGACCGTCCAGCACGCATGTCGCCAGCGCAAGCGGCAGGTGACGAGGGTGCAGATTGGGGATCGCGCTACGCATTCGAGAGTCCGGTTCTATGCCCTTGATGGTTCGATGAGGTGTGCAGGGGATTGCACACTGCGGCATCGGACTTTCCGGAGGGCGGAAAGCGCGGTCGCTGATAGCAATATCGGCGACGACCGCACCGACTTGAGGCAGCGCGAGAAAATAACGTGACCTTCAGCACGCGCTAGATGCGACGTGCTAGGCGCTCGTTCTGGAAATGGAGGTCGGGGTACATCGGGCGCCCCAATACGGGGTTCTGGCCGGGCGAGCGCGAACCATGCGCTTGACCTGAGAATCAAGAGGAAAATGCAGGTTTTCCCTCGAAAAGCATGGTTCGACAAGCTCACCAAGAACGGTTTAAGACAGGCTCACCACCAAGGGCTAAAAACAACAACGCCCCGATGGGATCGGGGCGTTGTGCTGTGCGTCGGGAAGAGAATCCGGTCAGAACTCCTGCCACCCGGCCTCGGCCATCGCCGGCTCGGCACGGTGCGTAGCCGCCTTGGGCTGGCGCGTGGCGGACTTGAATGCCGTTACCTTGCCGAGCGTCGACTTGGTCTTTGCCATCGGCAGTACCGGCCCGACGGCCTTCTGGACAACGTGGCGAACATCTTCCAACACGAACACCGAGACCGCCTGGGTCAGCGAACCTGCCTGTTCTTCCATCGAATGCGCAGCGGCGGTTGCCTCTTCCACCAGCGCAGCGTTCTGCTGGGTCGCCTCGTCCATCTGGGTGATGGTCTGGTTGACCTGCTCGATACCTGCGCTCTGCTCCTGCGATGCGGCCGAGATCTCGGCCATGATGTCGGTGACACGCTGCACCGAGGTCACGATCTCACCCATGGTCTGGCCGGCACGGTTGACCAGGCTGGAGCCTTCGCTGACCTTGTCCACCGAGTTTTCGATCAGGCCCTTGATTTCCTTGGCCGCACCGGCCGAACGTTGCGCAAGGGTGCGTACTTCCGAAGCCACCACGGCGAAGCCGCGACCCTGTTCGCCGGCACGGGCCGCTTCCACTGCCGCATTGAGCGCCAGGATGTTGGTCTGGAAGGCGATGCCGTCGATCACGCTGATGATCTCTGCGATCCGCTTGGAGGATTGCTCGATCTCGCGCATGGTGACGACCACCTGGCTGACCACGTCGCCACCCTGCGAGGCGACCTCGGCCGCGCCGATGGCCAACTGGTTGGCCTGTCGGGCAGAGTCGGCGTTCTGGCGCACGGTTGAGGTCAGCTCCTCCATGGACGCGGCGGTTTCCTCCAGATTGGCGGCCTGCTGCTCGGTACGCTGCGACAGATCGTTGTTGCCCGATGCGATCTCGGTAGCGGCAGTGTTGATACTCGACGAGGCGATCTGGATGCGGCCGATGATATCGGTCAGCTGGGCCACGGTGGCGTTGGCATCGTCGCGCATGCTGGCGAACACGCCGTGGAAATCTCCCTCCATGCGTGCGGTGAGATCGCCTTGGGCAATGGCCCGCAACAGCGACGAGGTCTTGGCCAGGTTTCCATCCGTGGTTTCCATCAGATGGTTCAACCCCGTCACCATTTCCCGGAAGTCGTACTGGTACAACGCCAAGTCGCCGCGCTGGCTGAAGTCGCCGGACGAGGCCGCCGTGGCCAGTCGCTTGATTTCGGAATTGATGCTGCCCAGGTTGGCCTTGGTGGCCTCCATGGTCTCGGTCCAGACGGCCTTTTCACCAGGCAGGCGCTCCATGTCCTGCGACAGATCGCCAATGGAGTAACGCTGCATCATCGCCATTGCACCGTTGATGGCGTCGAGGTGAGAGGCGACCAGTGCATTGGTCTCGCGCACCATGCGGCCAAAGTCGCCGGGTAACACGCTGTCGTCCATGCGAAAGCTGACCTGGCCCTGGTCATGGCGAGTGGCCATTTCTCCCTGTGCATCGATCACCGCCCTCAGCTGCGATTGCATGCGTTGCATCGCGCCCAGCAGCTGGCCGACTTCATCCCGGCGCGAAGTGTCGATCTGGCCACTGAGCTTGCCGGCCGAAACATCGTTGGCCACGCGTACCGCTTCGCCAACCGGGCGGACGATGGCGCGTGCAATGGCGATACCCATCAGCACCGACAGGACGCAAAGTCCGGCCATGCTCGCCAGGATGCTCACCACGCTGGCGCGATAGCTTGCGCCGGCATTGGCGATCTCCTGATCCAGGGCTTGCGTGGTGTGCGTACTCAGTTCCTTGAGTGCGGCGAACAGTTCCCGGCGCCTTGGCCTGGACTTGTCGTCCGAGATGGCCTGGGCTGCGACCGCATCGCCGGCATCCAGCGCTGCGCCGATTTCCTTCTGCGCGTCGAAATAGGATTCCAGTTTCTCGGTGACTGCGGCGTATAGCGCTTTCTCAGCCGCTTCGGAGGGCAGGGCTTCGTACAGTTTCTGCTGTTCGCGCACGATGCTTGCGCTGTCGGCCATCCGCTTGTCGTAGTCGAGCACGGCTTCCGGCTCGTCCAGTCGCGTCAGCTGCGCCATCTCGAAGGTGCGGAACTCGCCCATCTGGGCGCGTATTTCGCCCATGTACTGCACCGAGGGCATGTCCTCGCGGCTGACGGCCTGCAATTTGTCATTGGCTTGGCCCAGACGCAGCAGCGCGAACACGCCAAGCGCGATGGTCATCAGCGACGTCAGGGTGAAGGCCACCGCGAGTTTGCGGGCGATAGTCAGGTTTTGAAACCACTTCATGTGTGTGTTAGCTCCGGTGTATTGATTTGACTGGTGCGTGCTTCATGGCGCCATCAAGCACGCACGGCGAGCGGCTGGGATCATTGCCGCGCATTTCCGCCACCCGCATGGATTTCAGGTGCAGCCCGAACCAGCGGCGGCATTGCCGGTTTCTTGATAGAAGCGAAGTGCTAACCTCCACTTCAGGAATCAGAAGTGCACCTGTGCGCGCAACTCGAACACGTGCGGATCGGCCGAAGCCACGCCGCGTTCGGCGTCCACGTTCACGTAGTTGGCCTGGAACTTGAAATTCTGGGTGAGGTACCAGTTCGCGCCCAGGGTCCAGTTGTTCTGGCGACCACCATTGATGCCGTCGCTGTTGAGGTCGATGCGGCTGTAGCGGGCCAGCAGTTCAACCGCGCCATAGGCCGCCTTGGGCTTGGGGTTGCCGACATTCCCGTTGGAATAGGGCCTTGATTCACCTGTCACCAGCCAGCTGCCGAACACGTAATAGCCATCGGCCGAATAGCTCGGCAGTCCTGCGTCGCGGCTGGTCTTCTGCCGCAGATACTCGCCCTGGAGCGAGAACGGGCCCTGGATATACAGTGCTTCCAATCCATTGCGACTGATGCTGTCCACGCGCGTCAAGCTACCCGAGTCGACCAGGCGTACTGCCGTCAGCGACGCCTCTGGCTTGGCGCGCCAGCGTACGCTGGGCAACACTTCCACGCCGCGTCCGTTGACCTTGCTTTCGGGGCGTTCTTCGGATGCTGACAAGCCCAGGTGCAGCACATGGCCGGCATCCTTGAATGGTGTCCATACCGCACGTGCGACCAACGTGTTGCCGGGATTGTCGCCCTGCAGATCGCCGGCGTAGTAACCCGCGTTGAGCAGATAGCGCGGACGATCGAACGCCCAGTCCACGCCGATGCGACGACCCTCATAGAACGCCTGGGACGGCAGCGAATTTTCCATGAAGCTGCCGGCGCGCGAGGCGGTGTTGCCTTCGAAACCCAGCGGAAGCTTCATCTGTCCTACGCGGAATTTGCCGACGTCACGGCCGAGTACGGCCTTGCTTTCCACTCGCAGCGCCACATCCATCCAGGTCTTGGACTGGAAATCGAATGAGGCGCCGAAGTCGTAGACCCCCTTGCGCTTGAGGCTGAAACCGAATTCCCTGCGCCGCCAGTCATGGGCATCGTCCAGCGCTGTGGACGCGCCGTAGCCATCGCCCGAAAAGTCGTTCATGTCATAGCCGAAATTGCCGGTGGCACTGAGTTCTGTGCCATTGGCGAAGACATGTTTCGGTGCCCAGGCCTTGACCGGCGCAACAGCAGGCTTGTCCTGCGCGAACACGGTGGCGGGCAGCGTCAGCAGGGCGAGGGCGAGGGAGTTCTTGCAAAGGTTTTTCATTGAGATGCCTGGATTTTGAGGCCATGGCAGTTGCGGGCACGGCTCCGAAGAGGCTTGTGCTGTGAAACTGTTGCCCATGGCAGGAAGAGGCTGTTGCGTTAGCCTGATGGCGAATGGAAACGTTGCCAGCCTGCGGTGTTGCTATCGATAACGGCCGCGAGTCGCGGGACTTGAGCAAGTCCCGATGCTGAAATCAGGCATCCCAAAATGCCTGAGCCTGGTGAGGTTTTTATGGGTATCCGGAATTTAGTGTGTGGCACGTCTGCTAGGTCCCTCTCTCCGCTTGCGGGGATAGGGTGCCGAAGGCGGGTGAGGGGAAGGCCGAAGCCAGTGGCTTATCCGTCCCTGCGGCGCATCAAATGCGGATTTTTTTCAGGGATTCCAAACTTGTCTTACCATTTCAGCGGAACGCAGGTAGGCTTCGGTGGCCCCTCATTCGGCCCCCGACTAAAGCACTCGAGGGCAGGCTCTGTCGGCCACCTTCTCCCCGCAAGCGGGGAGAAGGACGCAATCCCGGTCAACCCACACCAGATTCCGGATACCCTTTTTTCGCCTGATCAAGCCGCCAGCGGCAGCTGCAGACGACGCACCAGGCCACCGACATCGACGATCAGCGCCACTCGGCCATCGCCCATGATCGTGGCGCCGGAAACGCCATCGATGCGTCGGTAGTTGTCTTCGATATTCTTGACCACCACCTGCTGCTGGCCGAGCAGTTCGTCGACTTCCAGCGCGAGCTTCTGTCCGTCGCTTTCAACCACCACCACCACCGGACTGTCGGCAGGGTCTTCGGTACCCAGGCAGTACTGCTGGGTCAGCGAGACCAGTGGCAGGTATTCGCCGCGCACGCTCAGCACGCGCGACTGGCCAGCCAGGGTACGGATGTCGGCCGACTGTGGCTGCAGCGCCTCGATCACGTAGGAGAGTGGCAGGATCAGGGTTTCGCCGCCGACCGAGACGCTCATGCCATCCAGGATGGCCAGCGTCAGCGGCAGGCGGATCACCACGCGGGTGCCCTTGCCGGTGCCGCTTTCCAACTGCACTTCACCGCCCATGCCCTGGATGTTGCGACGGACCACGTCCATGCCCACGCCGCGCCCCGACAGATCGGTGACTGCTTCGGCGGTGGAGAAACCCGCCTGGAAGATGAGGTCCCAGACCTGCGCGTCGGTCGGATTTTCCGGTACCGGCAAACCCTTCTCGAGCGCCTTGGCCAGAATACGGTCGCGGTCGAAACCGCGTCCGTCGTCGCTGACCTCGATCACGATATGTCCACCCTGGTGCGAAGCGGCCAAGGTAATCGTGCCGGTAGCGTCCTTGCCAGCGTCGATGCGGGCCTGCGGCATTTCCAGGCCGTGGTCGATGCAGTTGCGCACCAGGTGGACCAGCGGATCGGCGATGCGCTCGATCAGGCCTTTGTCCAGTTCGGTGCTCTCGCCGATCATGCGCAGGCGCACCTGCTTGCCCAGACGAGCCGACAGATCGCGCACCAGACGCGGGAAGCGGCGGAACACTGCGTCCACCGGCAGCATGCGCACGCCGATGACCGCTTCCTGCAGATCACGGGTATTGCGTTCCAGCAGGTCCAGACCGGCGAACAATCGCTCGCACTGGACCGGATCCAGCAGGCTGGAGACCTGCTTGAGCATGGCCTGGGTGATGACCAGTTCGCCGACCAGGTTGATCAGTCCGTCGACCTTGTCCACGCTGACACGGATGGAGGATTCGGCGGCTTCGCTCGCGGCGCCGGCCTTGGCGGCGGGAGCGGGTCCCGACGCATTGGAGGCGTCTGCCTCCGGGGCGGCCTGTACGGCCTTGGCCGGCTGACGTGGACGGATATCCAGTTCGCAATCGTCCACGACCCAAGCGAAGGCTTCTTCGACGTCGGCGCGTGGCACCGGTCCCAATACGCCCAGATCCCAGGCCAGGTAGGCTTCCAGCGGATCCATCTGCTCGAACCCGGGCAACCGGTCGATGCGGCAGGACACGTCCAGCGGAGCCAGGTGCTTGAGTTCGCGCAGAATGCGCAGCGGGTCGTTGCCGCTCATGAAAAGGGAAGGGGCGGGCGAGAAGTTGATCTGCCAACCTTCTGCGGTATCTGCAACCTGCGTGGTCGCAGCGGTTTCGACGACCGCGCCGTTGCTGGCCACCACGGCAGCCAGCTGCGCATGGACCGCGGCGACTGCGGCGGCGTCTGCTGGATGCCCATGCTCGGCTTCGGCCAGCAAGGCACGCAGGACATCGACCGAAGCCAGCATTGCATCGATGGCCGGCGGCGATACCGCCCGTACGCCGGAGCGCAGCTCGTCGAGCAGCGTTTCCAGCACATGGGTCAGGGCGGCGACGTTGTCGAAACCGAAGGTGGCCGAGCCGCCCTTGATCGAATGCGCAGCGCGGAAGATGGAGTTGACCAGTTCGCTGTCGCGGCTGCCCTGTTCCAGAGCCAGCAATCCGCTTTCCATCGCCTCCAGGCCTTCGCGGCTCTCCTCGAAGAACGTGGCGTGGAAGCGGCGCATGTCGATGTTCATCGTTGGGTCCTGGTCTTAGGTGTGGGCGATCAGCCCAGGACCTTGTGGATGGTGGCGACGAGTTGTTCGGGGTTGAAGGGCTTCACCAGCCAGCCGGTCGCACCGGCCGCCTTGCCTTCGGATTTCTTGTCTGCGCACGACTCGGTGGTCAGCATCAGCATCGGGGTGAAGCGGTAGTCGGGCAGGCCGCGCAATGCGCGGATCAGCGATATACCGTCCATGCGCGGCATGTTGACGTCGGTCACCACAGCGTTGAAGCGCTGGCCCTGGGCGCGTCCCAACGCATCCTGTCCGTCTTCGGCTTCTTCCACCGAAAATCCGGCCGAGGTCAGGGCGAAGGCGACCATCTGCCGCATCGATGCCGAATCGTCCACTACCAATATGCGCGCGCTCATGCCGCTGCCTCCAGTTTCTGCTGTTGCGATTGATCTTCAGAGTCGAGTCCCAGGTGCACGTCCAGGCCGAGCAGACGGGCTGCATCGATGAAGCCTTCACTGGCACCGACAAACCGTGTTTCGTAGCCGGCAATGCGGCGCTCGCGCACGAAGGTGCACAGCACCTGCATGCTGGCGGTGTGCACGCGGTGCACCTGTCCGGCATCCAGCAGCAGCGGCTGCGGCTCGTCCAGGTGCGGGGCCATCAGGGTCTTCAGGTCGGCGGCCGCCTCGATGCCGAGGTCGCCGCCAAGGGGCACTGCGTTCATGGACTCTCCTGCAGGAACTTCCTGCATTGCATGTATCGGTCGCCGCCGTGCTTTCTTGAGCGCTGAATGCTGCATCGCGCGAAAAATCGCTCGCCAGGGCGCGGAGGCGTCGGCTGGCTCATTTGAGAATGCTGGTGGCGTCGAGCAGGATCAGGTTCATCCCGCCGATCCGCGAGACGCCGCGGAACAGGGAGCCGCTGATCCCGCAGGCCCGGGTGCTTTCAGGGGCTTCGATCTGGGCGTCGGTCAGCTTGGCGACGTCCTCGACCGCCGATACCCGAAGGCCCAGCGTTTCGCCGTGCTCTTCGACCACCACGATGCGAGTCGAGGCGTCGGCGATAATCGCCTGGCGCCCCAGGTAAAGCCCCAGGTCGATCACCGGCACGATCTGCCCGCGCAGGTTCATCACTCCCAGCACATGCGCGGCAGCACCGCGTAGAGGCAGCAGGGTCGCGGGCAGCACCACTTCCTGGATCTTCAGCAGTTCCACCGCGTAATGCTGTTCGTCGCAGCGCATCCGCAGCCAGCGCGTGGCGCGCTCGGCGGCTCGGCGCTCGGGTTGCTCGTAGGCATCATGGCTGGCCAGGCGGTGCAGCAGGGCAACAGCTGGCGACTGTGCCGGCGCTGCGGCAACGGGGAGGGGCATCGCGTTCATAGGCATGGGGCTGGGTGGAGGAGGGGGCGCAACAGGACGGGGTGCTGACGCAGCCGGAGGAAGTGGAGCGGGATGCGCGATGGCGATCTCGGATTGCGCGAGGGGGACGACAGGAAGAGCCGGTTCGACGGTCTGGGTGGTTTGAACTACCTCGATAGTTGCGACTTCTTCGGGCAGGTCGACTTCATCAACCACTTCGACAGCTTCCATTCCCTCGATTGTTTCAGGCATGTCGACCAATTCGACTGTTTCGGTAGTTTCGACTTCCTTTACTGCATCGAACGCTTCAATGGCAGCACTCGTTTCGACCGCTGCAATGGCCTCGACTGCTTCAGCCACCTCGGCCAGTTCGACTGTTTCGATGGCTTCGACTTCCTCAGCCGCATCGATTGCTTGAACCGCCTCAATGGCATCGATTGTTTCGACTGCTGCAATAGCCTCGATTGCTTCAGCAATCCCGGCTATTTGAATGACCTCGATGTCATGAACTGCTCCAACCAGTTCGACCGCTTGCGCAGGCTGGTGGATCTTCTCGACCTTCGGCGAAGCCTGCGGACGTACCGGCGCGGCACCCAGCAGGTCGCTCAGATAGTCTTCGACGCAGACGTTCACGCCAGCGCTTCCTCAGCCGCTTGTTCAATGGGCTGCTCGGCGAGCTGTTCGGACACCAGCCAGTCCAGTGCGCGGCGATAGGCGCTCAGCGCACGTCCGGACTGCAGGCGCTGCGAGCCCTGGCGGATCAGTTCCTCGGAACTGCACATGCGGGTGTCGTTGGGAATCGCCTCGCTCCACACGTTGTCGCCGTATTGCTCCTGCATGGTGGCCAGCGTTTCGACACCGACGCGCGTGCGCCGGTCGAACAGGGTGGGCAGAATCGACACCGGCAGCGGACGGCCGCGCGAGCGCCCGATCATCTGCGTGGTCCGCCACATGCCCTGCAGGCCATGCAGCGCCAGCGGTTCGGTCTGGGTGGGAATCACCACGTGGTCGGCGGCGGCCAGTGCATTGACCATCAGCAGTCCCAGCGTGGGCGAACAATCCAGCAGGATGTGATCGAACGCGCCGCCTTCGCGGGCCAGGGCGGTGGCCACGGCACGGCCCAGCCCGGGCTGGGTCGCGCTACGGCGCTCCAGCGTCGCCAGGCCCGACTGCGCGGCCACGTAGGAAAGCCCAGGCATTTCGCTGGGGCGTATCAGTGAGTGCAGCGAGACCTGCTCGTCTTCGAACAGTTCCAGCACGCCACGCGGCGGCGGATCTGCCGGCAGCCCGAACGCACGCGTCAGCGAGGAATGCGCATCCAGGTCCATCAACAACACCTTGTAACCGCGCAATGCCAATTCCGCGCCCAGCGCCAGGGTGGTCGTGGTCTTGCCCACGCCGCCCTTCTGATTGGCTATCGCCCATACCTTGCTCATTGCGTGCCCCCTGCGTCGCCTGCCGCGGGCGCAACGGCCCCGACTTGTTGGATGATTTGCGCGTTGCCGTCGCTGCTGGCTGCGGCATCGGTTTCCGCTGCCGCGTCCATTGCTGCGATGTGTGGTTCCGGCCCGATCGAACGCTGCGCGTCCGAAGCCAGGATCACCAGCAGCACGCGTCGATTGGAATTGCGGCCTTGTTCGGTCGTGTTGTCGGCGATGGGTCGGAATTCGCCATAGCCGATCATCGCCAGTCGTTCCGGCGGCATGCCGTGACCACTGAACAGATGCACGACGCTGGCCGCACGCGCGGCCGACAGCTCCCAATTGGAAGGGAACTGGAAGGTGTTGATGGCCCGGTCGTCGGTATAGCCTTCCACGCGCACCGGATTGGGCACACCGCCCAGGACGTCAGCCAGTTTGTCCAGGGCCTGTCGGGCCGACGGATCCAGCGTGGCCGAGCCCGGCGTGAACAGGATGTCGCTGTTGATCTGCACTTCCAGCCACAGGTCGGCTCGGCGCACCACCACCAGCTTGCGTTCGACCAGCGGCGCCAGCGCACGTTCCAGTTCTGTGGCGATGTTTTCCAGTTGCGCTTTCGCGGCGCGCATGCGGCCTGGATCGACTGGCATATCGATCTGCGAGGCGGCGGAAGAGAGCCGGGTGATGGGGTCGGAAGTCGCAGGCGCCGCAGGCCCGAATTTGGGCCCCATCTTGATCGGCGTGGGCCGGTCGAAGTCCGAACCGGTCAATTGGTTGGTTCCCACCTGCACGGGCTTGACCGATTTGGGTGGCCCACCGAATGCAGCGGTCATGGCTTCGGCCATGACCTTGTACTTGCCGACGTTGACGGTGGAAATGGCGTACATGACCACGAAGAAAGCCAGCAGCAAGGTCATCAGGTCGGCGTAGGGAATCGCCCAGGCCTCATGGTTGGCATGTTCTTCGTGGGCTTTCTTGCGCGCCATGGTCGTCGATTCCTGCGGGCGTCAGTGCAGGAAGCCGGCGAGCTTGGATTCGATGTTGCGCGGGTTCTCGCCCTGGGCGATGGCGATGAGCCCTTCGATGATCATTTCGCGCTCACCGGTGCGGCCGCTGATCACGCTCTTCAACTTCGAGGCCATCGGCAGAAAGAACAGATTGGCCGAGGCGATACCGTAGATGGTGGCGGTGAACGCGGCGGCGATGCCGTGGCCCAGCTTGCTGGGATCGGCCAGATTCTTCATCACTGCGATCAGGCCGAACACCGCGCCGATGATGCCCAGCGTGGGTGCGTAGATACCCATGGCTTCGTAGACCTTGGCCGCGGCCAGATCCTGGTGCTCCTGTCCGCTTAGATCGATCTCCAGCATGTGGCGGATGGCTTCGGGTTCCAGTCCGTCGACCAGCATCTGCAGGCCTTTTTTCAGGAAGGGATCGGTCTGCTCGGCCACCAGTGGTTCCAGGCCCAGCAATCCCTGTTTGCGCGCGATACCGCTCCACTCGACGATCTGGGTGATCAGGAACGCACGATCACCGAGCGGTGGCTTGAACACCCACACCAGGATGCGCGCGGCGCGTTTGAAGACAGGTGGCGGCGTGTGCAGCATGATCGCCGCAACGGTGCCGAGAATCACGATGACGAAGGCCGCAGAAGACCACAGCGAAGACAATCCCGCACCTTTGAGGATGCTGCCGCCGCCGAGGGCGAGCAGGGCCAGGATGATTCCGATAAGGCTGAAGAGGTCCATGTGATTCCGTATCGGCCGATGAGTGGCTAACTTGAATGCCGGGCGGCCTGTGGAAGGCACCCGCACACGGAATCAGCGGTGCTGTTCGCGCAGGCCGTCCACGTCCAGAATCAGGGCCATGCGCCCGTCGCCGATCAGGGTCGCGCCGGAGTAACCGGGCAGACCGCGCACGGCACGCGGTAGGGGTTTGATCACCACTTCTTCGCGTCCCATCACCTGATCGACGATCAGGCCGAAACGTTGATCGGAAATCTGCAGCACCACCACGGTCAGCAATGGCATCTCTGGGGCGGGCGTACCCAGCCAACGACGCAAATCGACCAAGGGCATCGCCAGACTCTGGCGGTCCAGTACCGGACGCCCATCGAACCAGCGCACGCTGGCGGTCGGCGCATGCAGCACCTCCAGCACGCGCGCGAGTGGCAATGCATACACTTCCGATGCCACCTGCACCAGCAGGGTGGGCAGGATCGCCAGAGTCAGCGGCACACGGATGACGAAACGGCTGCCCTTGCCCAGTTCGGAATGGATCTGGATCAGGCCGCTGAGTTCGCGGATGCGCGACTGCACCACGTCCATGCCGACGCCGCGCCCGGAAATATCGGTGACTTCGGTCTTGGTGGAGAAGCCGGCCATGAACACCAGGTGCAGGCATTCTTCCTGCGTCAGGCGCGAAGCGGCTTCCAGGTCGATCAGGCCTTTCTCGACCGCCTTGGCCCGCAGACGTTCGGAGTCGATGCCGGCGCCGTCATCGCGGATCTCGATGGTGACGTAGTCGCCTTCCTGCTGCGCGGAAAGCCGCACATGGCCCATGCGCGGCTTGCCTGCGGCCTGGCGCAGGTCCGGCAGTTCGATGCCGTGGTCTATCGCATTGCGGACCAGATGCACCAATGGATCGGCGAGGGCTTCGACCAGATTGCGGTCCAGCTCGGTCTCGGCGCCCAGCAGTTCCAGGTCCACTTCTTTCTGCAGCGAACGCGCCACGTCGCGTGCGACTTTGGGGAAGCGCGAAAACACCTTGCCCACCGGCTGCATGCGCGTGCGCATGACGGCGGTCTGCAGGCGCGAGGTGGCCACATCCAGACCGCTGACCGCGCGGTCGAGTTCTTCATCGCGAATGCGCACGCGCAAGGTCTTGAGACGGTTGCGCGCCAGCACCAGTTCGCCGACCAGATTGACGATGGCATCCAGGCGCTTGGTGTCGACGCGGATGGTCTGCTCGACATCGGCTGCCTTGGCGGCGGCTTTCGGTTCGGCGGCGCTACGCAGCGGCAGTTGGGCGGGCGCGATGGAAGTGATGGCGGGCGCCGGAGGGGCGGGCGTTGCAGCCACGGGAGCAGCCACTGTCATGCCGGGCGCGCCGCCGCCGTGCAATTGATCAAGAAGGGCTTCGAACTCATCCTCTTCGATCATCGCCGATGGTGCCGGTGCGGCCACCGGTTTTGGTGCCGCCACAGCGACTGCGCCAGGCGCGGAACCGGAATGCAATTGATCCAGCAGCGCTTCGAATTCGTCGTCGTTGATCATGCCGTCGTCAGCGGGCGCGGCGACAGCTTGCGTCGGCGCAGCAGCAGCGGGCGGGGCATCGAACAGGGCGATCAATGCGGTGGGCGCGTGCACGGCCTCTTCGCCGGCACCGACCGCATCAAGCATGGACTGCAGGTAATCGAGCGACTGTTGCGCGGCATCGAAGTGATGCTGGCTCAGCGATATCTTGCCGGCCCGCACCGACCCCAGCGCTTCTTCGGCGGCATGGCATAGGCCCACCATCGCGTTGATGCCGAGGAAGCCGGCACCCCCTTTCAGCGTGTGGAATCCGCGGAACACCGCGTTGAGCTGCGAGACATCGGCCGGATCGCGTTCCAGCGCCACCAGCTGTTCGCCGAGCAGGTCAAGAATTTCCTGCGCTTCGATCAGGAAGTCGGCGGCGATTTCTGGGGTGACGGCGGACACGTGAGGATCCGTTTACAGACCGAGGTCGGAAAGCAGGTCGTCGGCATCGACCTGACTGACCGCATGACGATCGAGTCCGTTGATCGCCGGTCCGGCCAGGCCCGAAGCAGACGCAGCGACGCCCTGACGCGGCGGCAGGCCCAGCGCGCCGAAGCCCTCGTGCACGCGGCGCACGATGCCGGCGACGCGGCGGATGATCTGTCCAGTGAGGTCTTGATAGTCCTGCGCCAGGGTCAGTTCGGAAAGACAGACGCGGATCTGGTCCACCAGCTCGGCCTGTTCGTCGGCCAGGGTGGTGCGCTTGAGCTGGTCGGCGAGCGAGCGGCAGTGTTCGGCCAGATCCAGGGTGCGATGGCTGGCCTTCTCGGTCAGCTCCACCACGTGGTCCAGACGTGCGCAGGCATCGTCGAGTTCGCCAATGCCATCCTGCACCGGCAGTTCGCCCAGGGTCTGGGCCAGATCGCGCGCCAGTTGGTTGATGCCTTCCATCAACGGCTGGTTGCGCCAGGCCGCGATCAGGTCCAGTTCCTTGCGCCAGCGCGCTTCGTCGCCGCCCTGCAGCGCATGCACGGCCGCCTGCAGGCGTTCGACCAGCGCGGCGCGCGCCTCGGGCGAAACCTGTTTCATGCCGCGGCTCCCAGCCGCTCGAAAATCTTGCCCAACTTCTCTTCCAGGGTCTGCGCGGTGAACGGCTTGATCACATAGCCGTTCACGCCCGCCTGCGCGGCTTCGATGATCTGCTCGCGCTTGGCCTCGGCCGTGACCATCAGGACGGGCAGGGTCTTGAGCCGCGCGTCGGCGCGGATGGCCTTGAGCAACTCGATGCCGGTGGTGCCGGGCATGTTCCAGTCGGTGACCACGAAGTCGAAGTTGCCCTGGTTCAACGCCACCAGCGCGGTGGAGCCGTCGTCGGCTTCGGAAATATTGGTGTAGCCCAGGTCGGTGAGCAGGTTCTTGATGATGCGGCGCATCGTCGAGAAATCGTCCACGACCAGGATCCGCATGTTCTTGTTGACAGTCACTATCGAGCTCCGGAAGTGCGGGTGCCGACCGCCGGGGCCCGGCAGTCACTGGGGTTATCGGCAGGGCGTGGCCGAACTTCAGTCCTCGTCGGCCAAGCCCGCGTCCTCGCGTTCGAACACCTCCAGCCGGCCGCGCAGGCGCAGCATGGCCTGGCCATGGATCTGGCAGACGCGCGATTCACTGACCCCAAGCACCGCCCCGATTTCCTTCAGATTGAGTTCCTGCTCGTAGTACAGCGAGACCACCAGTTGCTCTCGTTCGGGCAGCAGGCCGATGGCGGCGACCAGGGATTCGCGGAACTCGCTGCGTTCCAGCACGTTCTCCGGCGACGGTCCGCCGGTGCGGCGCGTATTCGGTTCGCCGTGGTCGTCGACGTGCGACTCCAGGCTCATGACCTGTCCACGGGCGGCGTCTTCCAGCAGGCGCATGTACTCGGGCAGGGAGATCTCCATGGCCGCGGCCACTTCGGTGGAAATGGCGGCCCGGCCGGTGCGCTGTTCGATCTGGCGGACGGTGGCGGCGGCCTGGCGGCTGCGCCGGTGCACCGAACGCGGCGTCCAGTCCAGGCGCCGGACCTCGTCGATCATCGCGCCGCGGATGCGGATGGATGCATACGTCTCGAACGAGGCGCCCTGTTCGGCGTCGTAGCTGCGCGAAGCTTCCAGCAGGCCGATCATGCCAGCCTGGATCAGGTCGTCCACTTCGACGCTGGCCGGCAGGCGCGCGCCCAAGTGATGGGCGATGCGGCGCACCAGGTCGGCGTGCTTGGTGACCACATCGGTGTCGGCGGTGCGCTGGATCGCCTTGTACTGCGCGGTAGCAGCAGTGTTCATGCGGGTATCCCCCGGCTGATCATCCGTTCGACAAAGAATTCCACGTTGCCGCGTGCGCCCGCAGGCGGTTTCCAGCGCGCGGCCAGGCGGGCGATCTCGTTGATCGCACGCGCCGACGGACTGCCCGGATAGGCCTTGACCACCGCCTGTTGGCGCTGCACCGCGCGGCGCAGCCATTCGTCCTGCGGCACCGCGCCCATGTAGTGCAGGGCCACATCGCCGAGGAAGCGTTCGCACACGCGCGCGAGTTTTTCGTACAGCCTGCGGCCTTCGTTGGCGTCGCGGACCATGTTGGCCACCACGTGCACGCGGTCCACGCCGCGTTCGCGCGACAGCACCTTGATCAGTGCGTAGGCATCAGTGATCGAAGCCGGTTCGTCGCAGACCACCACCAGCGCGTCCTGCGCGGCCTGGCAGAAGGTAAGCACGCTGTCGGTGATGCCGGCGGCGGTATCGACCACCATGATGTCCAGTTCGTCCTGCAGTTCGGAAAACACGTTGACCAGACCGACGTGTTCGGCCGGCAGCAGTTCGGCCATGTGCCGGAATCCCGACGAGGCCGGCACGATCAACAGGCCATCGGGGCCCTGGACCAATACGTCCTTGATGCCGCAACGTCCCGCGACCAGATCGGCCAGGGTGAATTTGGGCGACAGGCCCAGCAGCACATCGACGTTGGCCAGGCCAAGGTCGGCGTCCATCAGCAGCGTGCGCTTGCCCATTTCGGCGAAGGCCACCGCCAGGTTGACCGAGATATTGGTCTTGCCCACGCCGCCCTTGCCGCCGGTCACGGCCATCACCCGCACGGGATGAAAGGCGCCCGCCATGGGCGGCGTCGGCTGGGGGCTGGTTCTGAGCAGGTAATCAGGCGACATGGACGGCTCCGGGGATAACAGGTAGTTCGGCATCGCGACGCAGTTGATCCAGGCGCAGCACCAGATTGGCGCCTTGCGCACGATGCAGATCCTCGGGCACGCGCTGGCCGTCGGTGATCCAGGCCATCGGCAGGGCATGGTCGACCACCACCGACAGGGCACTGCCCAGACGGCCGGTTTCGTCGATCTTGGTCAGCACCACGCCCTGCGGGCTGGCACTGCCGAAGCGACGGACGACTTCGTCCAGGTCGCTGAAATGGGAATTGGCGGGCAGCACCAGCAGCGTGCTGACCTGGCCGGCGGCATGCAGCCAGTTGAGCTGGGCGACCAGGCCTTTGTCGCGCTGGCCAAGGCCGGCGGTGTCGATCAGCACCAGCTTGTAGTCGCGCAGGCGTTCCAGCGTGGCGGTCAGGTTGGCGTGGCCATCTGCCTCGTGCACGGCGATGCCGAGCTGGCGACCATAGCTGTGCAGTTGCTCGCGTCCACCCACGCGCACGGTGTCGGTGGTGATGAGGGCGACATCGCGCGGGTTGTGACGCGCGGCGTAGGTCGCCGCGAGTTTGGCGATGGTGGTGGTCTTGCCGGCACCGGTGGGACCGACCAGGGCGATCACGCCGCCGTGTTCCAGCGGGTCGAAGGTGGTGATGGGAAGTTTTTTCGACAGCAAACCCAGCATCAGGCCGCGGGCGCGGTGCGGTTCGGTATCGGCTGGAATCGCCAGGGCGACATCGCGGGCGATGCCGGCATCGAAGCCGTAGTCGTCCATCAACTCCAGCGCCAGCGCGCGCGCAGGCGAACCGCGCAGGCGTTCGTCGGTGAGTCGGTGCATTTCGCGTTCGATCATCTCGCGCATCGAGGCCAGCTCGGCACGCATCTGCACCAGGTGCTCGTCGGTCTGCCGGCTCGTCGCCGCATCATCGGCGACCACGCTGAGCAGGGGTTCGCGCGATGGCGTCGCTGGTTCGACCACTGCTGGTGCACTCAGGCGCGTTGCGATGGGTGGAGATACCGGCGCGACCGGTACAGGCGCAATCGGTGCCGCAGGCAGGGCGAGGCTACCGGTGACCGGCATGGACGGCAGCGCCGCCGCCAGACTGTCGGCGAAGGAAATGGCCGGTGGCTTGGGCGTCTCCACCACCGGCGGTGCGGGCGGACGCGGATGGAAGTAATCGGCGGCGGCTTCAGAAGGAGTCTGCGGACGTGGTGCCGGCGGTGCGACTGGTGCGGCAGGCGCCTTGTCGATGACAGCCGAAAGGGCAGAGGCGGTTATACCTGCCTGACCCGGCGCGCGCATGCCTTCCAGCGTGCGCTGCACCAGCGATTCGTCGTAGTTGGTCGCCGCCACGATTTCGACGCCACCTTCGACCATGCGGTTGGAAAGGATGACCGCATCGGGGCCATGCTCCTGGCGCACCATCGCGAAGGCGGTGCGCATGTCCGGGGCGAGGAATCGTTTGATCTTCATGGTGTGCTGACCCAGTGGGCGATAAGCGATAAAGAGGGAAGGGGGAACGAAGCTGTGTACGACCGCGATAGGCCTGGTTCGGGCTGGACTGGTTGTCGGTGAATCGGTTTCATCCTGTTACTCCAGCCTTCTGCCAAATCCGGTTGTTACTCAATCGTTTACTGCTCAACTGATCGTCCCCACCAACTTCAATTTCTTGTCTTCCGGTACTTCGCCGTAAGCCAGGACCGAGAGCGAGGGAACGCTGTGCCGGACCAGCCGGGCCAGCGCGGCGCGAACCACACCCGGCACCAGCACCACCGCAGGCTCACTCTTGATCTCCTGCTTGCTGACGCACTCGGACAGGCTCTGGTGCAGTCGCTCCGCCAGGCCGGGTTCCAGTGCGGCACCGGTTCCCTGGGTACTGTCCTGCAAGACCCGTTCCAGCGCGGGCGCCAAGGTATAGACGGGCAGCTCAGGGGCCATGCCGTAGATTTCCTGGACGATGAAACGCCCCAGCGACGTGCGCACTGCGGCGGTGAGCACGGCCGGGTCGGTGCCATGCGGCGCGTGTTCCACCAGCGCCTCCACAATGCGCCGCAGCTGCCGGACCGACACCCGCTCGTTGAGCAGGTTCTGCATCACCCGCACCACCGTGGACAGCGACATCGATTTCGGGGTCAGGTCCTCGACCAGTTTCGGCGCGGTCTTGGCCAGCGTGCTCAGCAGTTGCTGGACTTCCTCGTGGCCCAGCAGTTCGGGCGCGTGTTCGCGCACCAGATGCGACAGATGCGTGGCCACCACCGTGGCCGGATCCACCACGGTGTAACCCAGCGACTCTGCAGTGGCGTGGTCGTGCGGCAATATCCACACCGCATCCAGGCCGAATGCAGGGTCCTTGCCCGGAATGCCGTCGATGGGGCCGAAGGCACCACCCGGGTCCAGGGCCAGTTCTCGATCAGGATGGATATCGGCGCTGGCCACCGGCACGCCGTGGACCAGCAACCGATAACCATTGGCCGGCAACTCGAGGTTGTCGCGGATATGCACCGGCGGCACCAGGAAACCCAGGTCCTGGGTCAGCTTCCGCCGCACCGCCTTGATCCGCGACATCAGTTCGCCGCCCTGGGTCTTGTCCACCAATGGAATCAGCCGGTAGCCCACCTCCAGCCCCAACGGATCGACCGGGCGCACTTCGTCCCAGGTCAGGTCGGTGGAAGCGCTGGTGCCGGGCGCTGGCAGGGCAGGTAGCGGATTGGCCTTCAGTTCCTCGCCCCGGCGCCAGATCTTCCAGGCGGCATAGCCCAGGATCGCGGCCAGGGTCAGGAACACCAGATTCGGCATGCCGGGAATCACGCCCACCAGGCCCATCAGCAACGCGGTCACCGCCAGCGCCTTGTGCTGGCCGAAGACCTGGCCAACCATCGAGTTGCCCATGTCCTGCGAGCGCGAGGCCCGCGTCACCAGCAAGGCCACCGAAGTGGATACCAGCAGCGCCGGCAGCTGTGCCACCAGACCGTCGCCGATGGACAGCAGGGTGTAGACCTTGGCCGCTTCGGCCACCGGCATGCCGTGCTGCATGATGCCGATGGCCAGGCCGCCCAGCAGATTGATGAACAGAATCAGGATGCCGGCGATGGCATCGCCGCGGATGAACTTGCTGGCACCGTCCATCGCGCCGTAGAAGTCGGATTCCTCGCGCACTTCCTCGCGCCGCGCCTTGGCTTCTTCGCGGGTCAACAGGCCGGCGTTGAGGTCGGCGTCGATGGCCATCTGCTTGCCGGGCATCGCGTCCAGGATGAAGCGCGCCGACACTTCGGAAATGCGCCCGGCGCCCTTGGTCACGACCACGAAATTGATGATGGTCAGGATGGCGAACACCACAATGCCGACCGCGTAATTGCCGCCGACCACGAACTCGCCAAAGGCCTCGATGACCTTGCCAGCCGCGTCGCCGCCTTCCTGCCCGTGCATCAGCACCACGCGGGTGGAAGCCACGTTCAGCGCCAGGCGCAGCATCGTAGTCATCAGCAAGACGATGGGGAAGATGGTGAAGTCCAGCGGACGGCGCACGTAGATCACCGCCAGCAACACCACCAGCGAAATGGCGATGTTGAAACTGAAGAGTGCGTCCAGCACGCCAGGTGCCAGCGGCACCACCAGCATCGCCAGCAATGCCAGCACCGCCAAGGGCGCACCCAGTCCCTGCCGCAGCAGATCCATGACGCGCGCGCCGGAAAAGCGGTTTTGCGAACTCATCGGCTAGCTCCGTGTTCGTCGACATCGATGCTCGGCGCCTGCGGATGGTCCGCTTCGCCGCTGCGCCAGGCGCGCAGCTGATAGACATAGGAAAGAATCTGGGCCACGGCCGCGTACAGCCGCACCGGGATTTCCTGGCCGACCTGGCCTTCGCGATACAGGGCGCGCGCCAGCGGCGGCGACTCGACAATCGCGATCCGGCCGGACTGCCCCAGTTCGCGGATGCGCAGCGCCATTTCGTCCACGCCCTTGGCCACCACGCGTGGCGCGCCCATCTGGCCGCCGTCGTACTTCAAGGCCACGGCGTAGTGAGTGGGGTTGGTGACGATCACATCGGCGGTGGGAACGTTCTCCATCATCTGCCGCTGAGACAACTGGTATTGCAGCTGGCGCACACGCGCCTTGACCTCAGGGCGGCCTTCGCTTTCTTTCATCTCATCGCGCATTTCCTGCCGCGTCATCTTGAGTTTGCGGGTGTGGTTCCACTTCTGGTAAGGCGCATCGATCGCGGCCAGCAGCAGCAACGCACCGGCAGTGGCCATCAGCAGGGTGCCGGTGAAACCCAGTCCATGGCTGGCTGCCGCTTCCAGCGGCATCAGCATGAGCGAACGCAGCGAATCCAGACCCATCCAGATGCACAAGGTTGCCGCGCCGCCGACCAGGGCCACGCGCAGCAGGGACTTGAACAGTTCGGCGATGCTCTCGGCGCCGTACAGCCGCTTGATGCCCTTCATGGGGCTCAAGCGGCCCAGGTCCGGCATCAACGACTTCGAGGAAAACTGCAATCCGCCCAGCATCAGCGGCCCGGCGAAACCGGCGATCACACAGATCACCGCAACCGGCGCCACAATCTTCAGCAGTTCCAGCATCAGCGTGCCCATGTGGCCCAGCAGCTGATCGGGATGTCCGCGCAATGCGGCACTGGGCGAAAGCGCCTGGGCCATCCAGCCCATGCTGTTGCGGGCCAGGCCTGGGGCCATGTTGATGATTGCCAAAGCACCGGCACCGAACACCGCCGCCGTGGCTAGTTCGCGCGAGCGCGGGACGTCGCCTTTCTCACGGGCATCGCGCAGGCGTTTTTCTGACGGCTGTTCGGTCTTCTCGTCGCTTTGGTCCTGCTCTGCCATGCCTGCATGTCCGGGGGGTTCACCGGGAAGCTTGCAAGTCCTGTTCCGTTACTGCGGCGGATTCCCGGCGCTTGCGCGCGCCGTGCGCTGGCCTAGCCGGTGACCTGGCGGGCGGCGTCGAAGGCGGAATTGAAGATACGTTCGACTGGCGGGCCCAGTTCCCCAGCCAGCACCGCCAACAGGAACAGACCCAGCAGCAGGGCAGTCGGCAGTCCCAACTGGATCGGGTTCAACGCCGGCGCCGCACGACCCAGCACGCCGAAGGCGAGGTTCACCGCCAGCATCGCCACCATCACCGGCAGCGCCAGACCAACCGCGGCACGCAGCACAAACACGAAGAACTGCGGCGCGATCTCCAGCATGGCCCCCACATCCGGCAACGCGCTGCCAATCGGCAGGGAGCGATAGCTGTCCACCAGCAACGAGACCAGCGCCAGATGACCATTCAAAGTGAAGAACAGCAGGCCAAAGGCTAGATAGAACCACTGACCGACCACACCGGAGTTCACTCCACGCAACGGGTCGGCCATCTGTGCGAAGGCCAGGCCGGTGCCCTGCGAAATCAGTTCGCCGGCCATCGCGCCGGCCTCGAAGGCCAGGCGCAACATGAAACCCATGCTCACCCCGACCGCCAGTTCGCGCCCGACGTTGAGCACCGTAGTCGCATCGAAGACGATTGCGCCAGGCGTGGCCGGCAGGATTGGAGTCAGCGCCATGGACAGCGCTGCGGCCATCATCATGCGCACCCGCACCGACACCGCACGCGTACCGATCAGCGGCACTGCCATCAGCAAGGCACCGATCCGCAGCAGGTTCCACAACAGCGCATTGATCATGGCGAAGGCTTGCTGGCCGTCGATCACCATCTGGGTCGCGGTATCCATGGCTCGGCGCCGGCGCCTCAGCCGATCATATGCGGCAGCCGCTGGAACAGCGCCACCGTGTACTCGACCAGGGTGCCCAGCAGATAACTACCCGTGGCGAAGAGCGCGGCGGTCAGGGCGATGGCCTTGGCCACAAAGGCGATGGTCGGTTCGTTGAGCTGGGTCGCGGCCTGGATCACGCCCACCACCACGCCCACCACCAGCACCACCAGCAATAACGGCCCACCCACCCAGAGAGCGATTTCCAGACCACCACGCAGTTCGGTCAATGCGGTTTCGGGGGTCATCGGTCTAGGCCACGTTGAAGCTGGCAGCCAGCGCACCGACGATCAGCACCCAGCCATCGACCAGCACGAACAGCAGGATCTTGAACGGCGCCGACACCAGCATCGGCGACAGCATCATCATGCCCATCGACATCAGCACGCTGGCCACCACCAGGTCGATGATCACGAACGGGATGAAGATCAGGAAGCCGATCTCGAACGCGGTCTTGAGTTCGCTGGTGATGAACGAGGCGACGATGATCGGAAACGGCACATCGGCGGCGGCGGCATAGGTGCCGTGCCCGGCCAGACCGGCGAAGGTCATCAGGTCGGTCTCGCGCACCTGGGCCAGCATGAAGCCGCGGAATGGATTGGTGGTCAGCGTCCAGGCGGTGGAGAAGTCGATCTGTCCGTTGAGATACGGCGCCATGCCGTCGGCCCAGGCCTTCTCGCCCACCGGCATCATCACCAGCATGGTCAGGAACAGCGCCAACCCCACCAAGACCTGGTTGGAGGGGGTCTGGCCGGTGCCCAGCGCCTGGCGCAGCAGGCCCAGCACGATGATGATCCGGGTGAAGGCGGTCATGGCCAGCAGCGCCGAGGGAATCAGCGTGATTGCCGTCATCAGCAACAAAGTCTGCAGCGGCAGGCTGACGGTGTTATTGCCGACCTTGCCGACATTCACGTTGGGCAGCGAGGGCAGGGTAGGCGCACTCGGCGGAGTGGGCGCAGCCACGGCAGGCGCCGGGGCCGCCGCAGCGGCGTTGTCCTGCGCGCCGGCCGACAGCGGCAGGCACAGCCACAACAGCGCCAGGAAAGGAATCAGGAAACGACGCATCACGGAGTTCTCTTGCGCAGGCGCTTGGCCAGCATGTCGGCGAAATCGGGCAGGGCGGGGAGAGTGGGCGGCGGGGCAACTTCCAGCGGTTCTGGCAGCAGGTACAGGCGCGAGATGCCACCCGGGCTGACGCCGACCAGCAGCTGCTCGCTGCCGACCTGGATCACCGCCACGCGTTCCTTGGTGCCCACCGACAGCATGCTGACCACGCGCAGCTGGTCGCTCTGGCGCAGGCCACGACCGGCACCCGGCATGCGTTTCAGCAACCAGGCCATGCCAAGAATCAGGCCCAGCACCAGCAACAGCCCGACCAGGGCGCTGCCGATGCCCGGCGTGCTGGGCGCGGCGTAACCGATCTTCTGCGGTGCGCCGCTGGCCGCAGCGGCACCGACGGCAGCCACCAGGCTCATCGCAGGCGCCGGATGCGTTCGCTGGGGCTGACCACATCGGTCAGCCGTATGCCGAAGCGGTCGTTCACCACCACCACTTCGCCATGAGCGATCAGTGTGCCGTTGACGAAAACGTCCAGCGGTTCGCCCGCGCCGCGCTCCAGTTCCACCACCGAACCCTGGTTGAGCTGCAGCAGATTGCGGATAGGAATGCGGGTGCGGCCTACTTCCAGCGACAACACCACCGGCACGTCCAGGATCACGTCCAGGCTCATGTCCAGGTTGGCATCGGGACCGCTGTCCGACAGCAGTCCGCCGCCAGCGATCTGGGCGGCCTGCAGCGGATCGAATTCGACGGGAGTGGTTTCCGGGGTCTCGGACGGGTTCATGCGCGTGCTTCCTGGGGTTCCGCGGGCTGGAACGTGGAGGGGTTGGAGTTGGCCGCGTTCGCGTGCGAACCGGGCGGACGTTTGCTGATGATCTTGACCGCGTTGTTGCCGTTGCTGGTGCCGAATTCACCGGTAAAAACGGGCAGGTTCTCCACGCACAGCGGCACGCTGCGGGGCAGGTCGATCGGCAGGATGTCGCCGACTTTCAACGCGGTGAGATCGCGTAGGCTGAGGCGTTTTTCAGTCAGCACGCTGGACAGCGTCACCTCGGCATTGCGCAGTTGCTCCTGCAGGCTGGTACGCCAGGTGCCGTCGTTGTCGACGCGGTCGGACTGCATGCCGGCATCCAGCAATTCGCGGATCGGTTCCAGCATCGAGTAGGGAAGGGTGACGTGGATCTCGCCGCCGCCGCCGTCCAGCTCCACATGGAAACGGCTCACCACCACGTATTCGCGCGGGCTGACGATATTGGCGAAATGCGGGTTGACTTCGGAGTTCAGGTATTCGAAATCCACCTTCAGCACCGGTGCCCAGGCTTCCACCAGATCGGCGAAGGTCTGCTTCAGCAGCAGGTGGATCACGCGCATCTCGGTGGCGGTGAATTCGCGACCCTCGATCTTGGCCGGATAACGGCCATCGCCGCCGAAAAAGCTGTCCACCACCGTGTAGACCAGCTTGGGTTCGAACACGATCAAGCCGGTGCCGCGCAGGGGCTTCAGCTTGATCAGGTTGAGGTTGGTGGGCACATACAGCGAGTGCAGGTATTCGCCGAACTTGATCGTCTCGATACCGCGCACCGACAGGTCGGCCGAGCGCCGCAGCAGGTTGAACAGGCCGATCCGCCAGGTGCGGATGAAGCGCTCGTTGATCATCTCCAGCGTGGGCAGCCGGCCGCGCACGATGCGGTCCTGGCTGGCGAAATCGTAGGATTTCGCGGTGCCGGGGATGACCGGCTCTTCCTCGGTTTCGATGACGCCCGAGTCGACGCCATGCAGCAGGGCGTCGATCTCGTCCTGTGAGAGCAGGTCGCTCATCTGCGCGGCTCCGTTACTGGACCACGAAACTGGTGAACATCAGCGCATCGACGCCGGGCTTGCCGGTTTCGGCGGTGAGCAGCTTCTTCACTTCGGCCAGCGAGGCGGCCTGCAGCTTTTCCTTGCCCTGACGGGTCAGCAGCCCATCGGCGCTTTCCTGCGAGAACAGCATCAGCAGGCGCGCGCGGATGGCCGGGGCATGAAGTTTGATGTCCTCAATGGCCACCGGATCGCGGCTCATCAGCTGGACTTCGGTCTGCAGGTAACGGGTGGACCCGTCCTGGCTGACCAGATTGACCACGAAAGAGGGTTCCAGGGCGAAATACTGTGCCGGCGCCGGCACATTGCCGGCCTTGGCCTCGCCTTTCCCGGCGTCCTTTTCCTCGTGCTTGTTGCCCAGCATGAACCAGGCCCCGCCACCGCCGGCCGCCAGCACCACCACCGCCACGATGATCAGCAGCAGCTTTTTCGATTTCTTTGGCGCAGGGGCCGGTGCAGGCGTCTTGGAACTGGATTTGGGTGCGGACACGGGTGGATCTCCATGGGGACGTCCCGGGAGATGCAAGCGGCGTGCCGTTCCGAAGCCGGCACTACGTCAGAGGATTGACGCACACCGGGCAGAAGCCCGCAGGAGCCCTGTAGGAGCGACGCAAGTCGCGATCCCCATGACTTGACCAGGATCAAAGCCTCATCGATTCCACTCCGTACAGTGAATGTCCAAGGAGGGCGCAATGAACCGTCGGAACATGCTGATCGGTACAGGCGGTGCGGCCTTGTTGGCAGGGGCAGGCGCCCTGGGCTGGCGCTCTGCCGTCGGTTCCGTGGACGACTACGACGTCAATGCCGCGCGATTGCGTGCGCCATTGCCGGCCCACGCCGGGATCAAGGATCTCGTCCGCTATGCAACGCTCGCCGCCAACAGCCACAACACCCAGCCCTGGCGGTTCCGCGCCGGGCCCGGTTCGCTCGACATCCTGCCGGACTTCTCACGCGCCACGCCGGCGGTCGATCCCGACCACCACCATCTGTTCGTCAGTCTGGGCTGCGCGGCCGAAAACCTGGCCATCGCCGCTACGTCCAGTGGGCGACCCGGCACGTTCCAGCCGCAGGCGGACGGCGGCATTCGCTATACCTACGCCGAATCACAACCGCACCCAGATCCACTACTGGCTGCGATACCACGGCGGCAATGCACGCGCGCCGTGTACGACAGTCGTTCCGTTGCCGCCGCTGATATCCAGGCGTTGCAACGCGCCACGCGCGTGCCAGGAGTGAGCACGATCCTTCTGACTGATCGCGCACAGATCAATGCGGTGCGCGACCTGGTGATCGCCGGCAACGAGGCGCAGATGGCCGATCCTGCCTTCATGGCCGAACTGAAAGCCTGGCTGCGCTTCAATCCGCGCAGCGCCATTGCAGCGGGCGATGGCTTGTTCTCGGCCACCACCGGCAATCCGTCGCTGCCGGATTTTCTGGGACGCCGCGCCTTCGATCTGTTCCTGAAGGCCTCGGCAGAGAGCGACAAGTACGCCAAACAAATGAATTCCTCCGCCGGTGTTGCGATCTTCCTCGCCGAACGCGAAGACAGGGCGCACTGGATCGCGGTCGGCCGCGCCTGCCAGCGGTTTGCGTTGACGGCCACCTTGCTGGGGCTCAAGCATGCCTTCGTCAATCAGCCCATCGAGGTGGCACGGTATCGACCCGAACTGGCTGCGCTTGCTGGCGCGCGCGGTATGCGACCCGATCTCGTGCTGCGGTTCGGGTACGGACCCACGCTGCCTTATTCGCTCCGGCGCCCGCCGGCCTCCGTCTTGACCTAGGAAGCTGCCATGCGCGGGATCGGAAGATGCTGTTGATCGCCGTCGCCGCGACTGCCGTTCTGCTTGTGCTGGTGCTGGCCGTCTATCAGCGCGACATTGCACAGTCGCAGGTCGCCATCGAAGGCGCGCCGGTCGTTGCGACCGCTGCCGGGCCGATTGAATTTGCCGAAACAGGGCAGGGCATGCCGGTGTTGTCGATCCATGGGGCAGGGGGCGGCTGGGACCAGGGGCTCGCCAATGTCGCCGGGCTCTTCGGCGCGGGGTTCCGGATTATCGCGCCTTCGCGCTTCGGCTATCTGGGAACACCGCTTCCCATCGATGCTTCCGTTGCTGCACAGGCCGATGCACATGCGGCGTTGCTCGCGGCGCTGAAAGTAGACAGCGTCGTCGTGGTGGGAGTGTCCGCAGGCGCGCGTTCGGCGCTGGAGTTGGCGCTGCGGCACCCGGCCCAGGTTCGCGCACTGATCCTGATCGTGCCCGGCACCTACGCGCCGGAAAGCCCGGTTGCAATTGAAGGAAGTCGCGGCAGCGCCCTTGCGTTCCGGCTGGTCAATGCCGGCGCCGACTTCATCTGGTGGGTAGCCGAGAAGATCGCGCCCTGGATGCTGGTACGTTTCCTCGGCGTGCGGCCTGCGCTACTCGAGACAGCCACGCCGACCGAACGCGCCGCCGTACGCGCCATGGTCCGCAGCATCCAGCCGCTTTCACAACGCGTAGCCGGGATCAACCTCGACAGCACGCCCGACACCTTCCGGCCAGCACTGGAACGCATCACCGCACCCACACTGATCGTCTCGGCCCGGGACGACCTGTTCAATACATTGCCCGCCGCCGAATTCGCCGCCAGGACCATTCCAGACGCCGAGTTGATCGTCTATGACACAGGCGGCCATCTGCTTGTGGGACACGACGAGGATCTGGCGCAGAGGGTGCGGGGTTTTGTCGCAGGAGATGGGCATGGTGGAGTCGGTGAACCTAGCTAGTTCGACGTTGAACAGCTTTTGAATTCAACCATCTGGAATTCGCGTATGGGTTAAGTAATCTGCTACGCCATCGACACCAGATCTCGATTAATGAGACCAGAAGGTGTACAAATGTACACCCATGGTAACCCTCCCACCCAAAAGAGCCGCCGTCCTCGCCTTCCTCCGTGATCGGGTGGAGGGCCAGGGCCAAGCCCCCAGCCTGGCCGAAATTGCCGAGGAATTCGGCTTTGCTTCACGCAATGCAGCCCAGAAGCATGTGCAGGCGCTGGTGGCCGATGGGCTGATCGAACTGGCGCCGGGCCAGAAGCGTGGCATCCGCATGGTGGGCGGCCGTGGGCCCGGACAGATGCTTTCCCTGCCTGTCCTGGGCCGGGTGGCCGCCGGCCAGCCCATAGGGGCGGACATCGGCCTGGATCAGCAACTATGGCTGGACCGCACTTTGTTCTCCCTCACCCCCGATTACCTGCTGAAAGTGCAGGGCGACTCGATGATCGACGACGGCATATTGGACGGCGATCTGGTCGGCGTACATCGCACGTCCGATGCACGTAACGGCCAGGTAGTGGTGGCGCGTGTGGATGGCGAAATCACCATCAAGCGTTTCGAACGCGGGCGCAAGAACATCCGCCTGCTGCCACGCAATCCCGCGCACGCACCGATCGTGGTCGAGCCCGACCAGGACTTCGCCATCGAAGGCGTGTACTGCGGACTGGTCAGGCAGGGCTGATGGGTGCCGTCGTCGCCCTGGAAACTCTGTTCGCCGCGCAGACGCTCTGGCATGCCGGGCGCAGTGCGAAGATCACTGCAGACGGCGAATCGACCGGCTATGCCGAACTGGATGCGCTGCTTCCACAGAAAGGTTGGCCGCGTCGCGCACTGACCGAGCTGTTGCTGCCTGCCGATGGCCTGGGCGAACTGGGACTTCTGTTTCCTGCGCTGACGCGCATGACCCAGGCAGGCCATCCAGTCGTGGTCATAGCACCGCCTTATATTCCCTATGCGCCTGCCTGGCAGGCAGCAGGCATGGATCTGTCGCTGGTGGAAATTGTCGACGCCTCACCACGCGATGCCTTGTGGGCATTCGAGCAATGCCTGCGCAGTGGCGCGTGTGCCGCCGTGCTGGGTTGGCCGCAGCAGGCGGACGCGCAATCCCTGCGCCGCCTGCAGGTGGCTGCGGACAGCGGCGATTGCCTGGGATTCGCCTTCCGCGATCGCAAGCATGTCGCCAACGCCTCGCCGGCTGCCCTGCGTATGGAGCATGCCGGCGGGCAGTGGCACGTACGCAAATGCCGCGGCGGGCAATTGCCTTCGCGTACCTTCGCGCTGGCGACGCATTGAGCCACTGGCATGTTGTGGGCCTGCATATTGCTGCCGCAGCTGGCGCTGGACTCTGTCCTGCGGCGTTTGCCGGACCCTGAAAAACCGCTCGCGCTGGTCAGTGGCCCGGTCCACCTGAGGCACCTGCATGCGGTCAATGCCAGCGCCGCACAGGCGGGTCTGAAACCAGGCATGCGGTTGTCCGCCGCGCATGCCCTGATGTCCGACGTCGCCACGGTGATCCACGACACGCAGGCCGAAGCGCGCTGGCATCGCTTCCTGGCCGCATGGGGCTACCGCCACAGTTCGCTGGTCAGCGCGCAGTGGCCCGGCTGCGTGGTGCTGGAGGCGCGCGCCAGTTTCCAGCTGCTGGGGCCGTGGCCGCGCTTTGAAGCACGCTTGCGCGAGGAACTGACTGCACTGGGATTCGCGCATCGCATCGCGCTGGCGCCAACGCCCCGTGCGGCGCGCGTGCTGGCCGGATTGCGTGACGGCATGGCGGTGACCTCCGTGCCAGCGATGCAGGACATCCTGGCGAAAGTGCCGGTGCGCCGCGCCGCGTTACCGGAAGACATAGGCCAGCGCTTGTATCGCATGGGCGTGCGCGATCTGCATGGGCTGCGCGCGCTGCCGCGTGACAGCGTTCGCCGGCGTTTCGGCGTGGACCTGCTTTCGCATGTGGATAGGCTGTATGGCGACGCCGACGACCCGCTGGATTACTACGCGCCGCCGGACCACTTCGACAGCCGTGTGGAACTTGGCTACGAAGTCGAACATCATCCGCCGCTCCTGTTCCCGCTGCGTCGTTTGATCGGCGACCTGTGCACTTACCTGTCCATACGCGATGGCGGCGTGCAGCGCTTCGTGTTGCGACTGGAGCACGAAGGCACGCAGACCGATGTCGAAGTCGGCCTGCTGGCCTCAGAGCGCGAACCGACGATGCTGTTCGAACTCACCCGCAACCGGCTGGAGCGGGTGTCGATTCCCAAACCCGTGGTGGCAATGCGCCTGCTGGCGCGCGAACTGCCGCCGTTCGTGCCGGCGTCCCGTGATCTGTTCGATACCCGCGCGCAGCAGGCATTGCCCTGGCCCCAATTGCGCGAACGCCTACGCGCGCGCCTGGGCGATGAAGCGGTTTACCGGGTGGCGCCGGCAGGCGATCCACGTCCGGAACGGGGTTGGCGTCGCGACGATGGCAGGGTGTCACCGGAGGTTTCCCTGCCTCCTCGTCCCACGTGGTTGCTGCACAGACCTGTCCCGCTGCGCGGCCACGATCTGCGGATTGTTTCCGGCCCCGAACGCCTGGAAAGCGGCTGGTGGGATGGAGAGGATGCAAGGCGCGATTACTACGTGCTGGAGACGACCCAAGGGCAGCGCGCCTGGGCATTCGCCCGGGTGGGTGAGCGGGAGAACTGGATGCTGCATGGGTGGTTCGCATGAGCGGCGATGGACTGGACGGCGTGGACCGCGATACGCCCGGCGGGCGCCCGCCGCGTGCAATCGAAGTGGCAGGCCGCATGCGCATTGCGGCCAATGACGATGGCCGCGACGAAACATTTCCCGCCTATGCGGAACTGCATTGCCTGTCGGATTTCTCCTTCCTGCGTGGCGCGGCCAGTGCCGAAGAACTGTTCACGCGTGCGCTTCGCTGCGGTTATGAGGCGCTGGCCATCACCGATGAATGTTCGTTGGCCGGCATCGTACGCGCCTACGAAGCCTCGCGCGCCAGCGGGCTGAAACTGATCGTGGGCAGCGAGTTCCGGCTGGAAGATGGATTGCGCCTGGTGTTGCTGGTGGAAACCCTGGCCGGCTACACGCAACTGTGCGAATTGATCACCCTGGCCAGACGCGCCGCCACGAAGGGAAGCTACCGGCTGACGCGCGCGGACATCCAGTCGCAGTTTTTTCACACACCACCGGGCGTCTTCGCACTATGGCTTCCAAATAAGGAAGCAGCAGTGGAGCAGGGCGCCTGGCTACGCACGGTATTCGCCGAGCGCGCCTTCCTTGCCGTGGAGCTGCATCGCGAACAGGATGACGCGGCGCGTCTTGCGACCCTGCTGGATCTGGCCGCGCAATTGCAGATGCAGGCCGTGGCCGCCGGTGATGTGCATATGGATGTCCGCCGCCAGCGCGTCCTGCAGGACACCATGACCGCCATCCGCTACGGCCTGCCGCTGGCGGACTGCGGCGCCCATCTGTTCCGCAATGGTGAGCGTCATCTGCGCACGCGTCATGCGCTGGGCAATATCTACCCGCACTCCCTGCTCGCCGCATCGGTCGCGCTGGCGCGGCGCTGCACGTTCACCATGGATCAGATCCGCTACCGGTATCCGGCCGAGCTGGTGCCTGAAAGCCGGACGCCGGCCACCCACTTGCGTGCACTGACCGAAGCCGGGATGCGCAATCGTTGGCCCGACGGCGCACCTGCGCACATCGTCCAGCAGATCGACAAGGAGCTGACGCTGATTGCGGTGAAGGAATACGAAGCTTTTTTCCTCACCGTGGAAGACATCGTGCGTTTCGCGCGCGGACGAAAGATCCTATGCCAGGGGCGTGGCTCGGCGGCCAATTCAGCGGTGTGCTTCGCGCTGGGAATCACCTCGGTGAACCCGACCGAGAGCCGGCTGCTGATGGCGCGCTTCATCTCGGTGGAACGCGACGAGCCGCCCGACATCGATGTCGATTTCGAGCATGAGCGGCGGGAGGAGGTGCTGCAATACGTCTACACCAAGTACGGACGATCACGCGCCGCATTGGCAGCCACGGTCATCTGCTATCGCGGCAAGAGCGCGGTGCGCGATGTCGCCAAGGCCTTCGGATTGCCGGATGACCAGATCGCCTTGCTTTCGGGATGCTTCGGCTGGGGCAATGGCGAAACGCCGATGGAGCAGCGCCTGGCCGAAGCCGGTTTCGACTGCACCAATCCACTGATCGCGCGCGTGCTGGCGGTGACGACTGCCCTCAATGGCCACCCGCGTCACCTGTCCCAGCACGTGGGCGGTTTCGTGATCTCCGATGCACCGCTATCGACCGTAGTGCCGGTGGAAAACGCAGCAATGGACGACCGCACCATCATCCAGTGGGACAAGGACGATCTGGAAACCATGAAGCTGCTGAAGGTCGATTGCCTTGCCTTGGGCATGCTGACCTGCATCCGCAAGGCGGTGGAGCTGGTGGAACGGCATCGCGGCTATGCCATCGACATCGCCGCAATCCCCAACGATGACGAACCCACCTACGCGATGATCCAGGCGGCCGATACCGTGGGCGTGTTCCAGATCGAATCGCGCGCGCAGATGAGCATGCTGCCGCGGCTGAAGCCAGCAAGTTTCTACGACCTGGTGGTAGAGGTGGCCATCGTGCGGCCTGGTCCGATCCAGGGCGGCATGGTCCATCCGTATCTGCAGCGGCGAATGGGGAAAGAGGAGGTGACCTATCCCTCACCCGAAATGAAAGAAATCCTCGGTCCAACGCTCGGCGTGCCGTTGTTCCAGGAACAGGTGATGGAGCTGGTCATGCATGCCGCCGACTACACCGATGGCGAAGCCGACCAGCTGCGCCGGTCGATGGCGGCATGGAAGTCGGGCGGCGACATGGAGCCACATCGGCTGCGCGTACGCGAGAAGATGACCGAAAAGGGGTATGCGCCGGAATTCATCGAGCAGATTTTCGAGCAGATCAAGGGGTTCGGTTCCTACGGCTTCCCGCAAAGCCACGCCGCTTCATTTGCCAAGCTGGTGTTGATCAGTTGTTGGCTGAAACGTCACGAGCCGGCCGCCTTCGTCTGTGGCCTGCTCAATGCGCAGCCGATGGGGTTTTACACGCCTAGCCAGATCGTGCAGGACGCCAAACGCTCACGTGGACAGCGGCAGGCCGTGGAATTCCTTCCCGTTGATGTGATGCACAGTGATTGGGACAACCAACTGGTAGGCGGCTCATTGCGGCACAGCAATGAGAGTCTTGGGATACAACCTGCGATTCGGCTGGGCCTGCGCCAGATCGCCGGGCTTTCCGAACAGGCTGCTGGTGCCATCAGCCAGGCCCGCGCGAAAGCTGGATTCCGGGATGTCGCCGATCTCTGCCTGCGTGCAGGCCTGGATGAAAAGTCACGCAATGCCCTGGCTGAGGCAGGCGCGCTGCAAAGCCTGGTGGGTAACCGTAACAATGCGCGCTGGATCGTGGCTGGCGTCGAGCGCCAGCGTCCGCTGTTTCCCGGCAGCCCGGAAGAATCGGCAATCGAGTTGCCTGCACCAACGACAGGCGAGGACGTGCTGTCGGACTACCGCGCGTTAGGACTGACGTTGGGTGCGCACCCGATGTCCTTATTGCGTGATCGGATGCGTGCACGGCGCCTGCTGGGTTCACTCGAACTGCAGGACAAACGCCATGGCAGCCATGTGCATGCGGTGGGGCTGGTCACCAACCGCCAGCGTCCGGCGGCAGCCCACGGGACCATGTTCGTAACCCTTGAGGACGAGCACGGCATGGTCAATGTCGTGGTCTGGGAACACGTGGCCCTGCGGCGCCGCAAGGCATTGCTAGGCGCCAGTCTGCTGGCAGTGCGCGGGCGTTGGGAACAGGTCGACGGCGTGGCCCATCTTATTGCGCAGGACATGCAGGACCTAAGCGAACTGCTCGGCAGCCTTCGCACGACTTCCCGGGATTTCCACTGATGTTGGCCCGGGCGTTTGCAAAGGATCTCTTTGCTGGCTCCATGATCCAGCTGGTGGACGATGCGGAAGGCGGAATCCGCTACTGGCCGGAATTCGTTTCCGGATCGGTTGCGCAGGAATGGTTCCAGTCGCTGCATGACAGAGGGGCGTGGACGCATATGCGACGACCCATGTACGACCGGGTGGTCAATGTGCCGCGCCTGCTCGCCTCCTATCCGCTGGACCGCCTGCCGACGGAGTTGCCGCTTGCGGAAATGCTGGCCCTTATACAGGGCAGGGTACCCGCGCCTTACAACACGGTTGGCCTGAATCTCTACCGCGACGGCGGCGACAGCGTGGCCATGCACAACGACAAACTGCACACCCTGGTGAACGGATACCCCATTGCGCTCGTATCGCTAGGCGATCCGCGCCGAATGCTGATCCGCGCCAAGACCGGCACGCGCAACACCATAGCCGTGGACCTGGAGCGCGGTAGCCTGCTGTGCATGAGCTACGCGTCCCAGATCACCCATGAGCACGGCATTCCAAAGACCAAGCGGGACCAAGCAACACGTATCAGCGCCGTCTTCCGTGTTCGGCCAAAGGTGTAGCTGCAGCGATATTGGTCAGCAGGCTCAATGGATAACTCGAAGAAGTCGTCAAAGAACGCGATACAGAGAATGTTTGTGGCCGAAGCGCGAGAGAACTTACAGCGCATCGAAATGCCCGTTTGGCACCTCGCTCATGATCAGGTCATAGATGAAGTGACAATCCGATGCCCTGCTGCGGGTCGAAAGACGATGCTCATTATTCAAGGGATGACGAACAGGTTCGTGGGAAGACGCCACCAGCGCGTGCAGACCGTGCCAGCGCCGTCATTGCATTGCGATCGGAAGCTTGAGCGACAAAGTAATGCGTTGCTTGACGCTGGCTTTTTATCGTCATGAGTTCCCCAGCGGCAAATACAGCGTGTGCGAATTCGCCGTGGCTTCGCGGAAGCCATACGCGCGATAGAAACGAGCCGCCTTCTCGTGCAGCGCATCCACCAGCAGCACGTGCACCCCAAGCTGGTCGCGTAGCCCCAGGCAGCGCGCCACGGCATGCGCCAGCAGGTAGTCACCGTGCCCCTTCCCCTGCTCACTGGCTGAGACAGCCAGCCGCCCCATCCGGATCGCCGGCACCGGGTAGTTGGGCAGGTGCTTGCGCTCCGCCTCCTGCAAGTTGGTCAACAGGAGTTGGGCCGCGGACAGGCTGTAGTAGCCGAGGATGCGGGCCGGATCGCTGTCATCCACCAGGACGTGCGTGGTGCTGATGCCGGCGCGATGGTGTTGGGTGGCCTGCTGGCGCAGGTAAGCGTCCAGCGTGGGCTCGCCACACTCAAACCCCTCGCGATGATGTCGCTTGGGCTTAAGTTGCTCGACAACCAGCACGAATCAGGCCTGCGCGACGCGGGCGAGGGCCTTTTTCAGCTTGGCATTGGGCTGGAAGGGGGCATCCAATGCATTGAGGAAACGCCGGGACTCTTCAGCCGACAGGGTTACGGTCAGTTCGGCAGCCATGACGCTTTCGGCCTCGCGCAGTACCGCGTCGCGTACGAAAGCAGACAGCGGAACGCCGCGCAGGTCGGCGGCACGGGTAATGCGCGCCTTGTCCGTAGGGTTCAGGCGCAGGTCGAGACGGGCAGCAGCAGTGGTCATGGCGGTTCTCCTGTACGGAATAATACCGTACAATGGCCGCAAGTCAATCGCCAGTCCAGGAGTTAACTGGCTGACATGGCCCTGAAGCCGATGTGCAGGCCAGCGACCGGCCCTTGGCAGAAGGAGCGGAGAGCCTTGGCTACAGCGGGCCAACCAAGTTCACTACCAGTGGAATATCGGTGGCGCTTCCGAGGAAGTATGACGCGTCGGCCCAGCGGGCTCGCGCCGGCGCATTGGAGACGCAGCAGTCAACTGAAAGATCTGCTGGCAGAGTTGCGCGCAGCACTTGTGCAAGCCAAGCCCCACAACACGCCCCAGCAAAGAGGTGAACCGCACACCAATTTGGACAACAATTCTGATCACTGGACAGCATTTGTGATCAGAAATCTCGGCGAGAAACTCATCGACACCAGCCTGCCGACCCACCTTGTATTTCGCATAATGCATATTATGTAACAAACTACGGCGCCAACGATGTTGGCCCTCAACTGATATACCGTCCCGACTACGCCATTCCCTCCTCAGGCGAAAAACGACCTATCGACCCCCTCCGCTGCGGAAAATAGACCACAGCAGCCACAGACCAGCCAACGACGCGCCGACAAAGCCGAGCAACCCGAAGAAAGGCAGGCCCAGTAAGGTTGGACCGCCTTCCACGGTCAGGGTGATCGAAGAGCCGATGATGAGTGCCGCGATCACCAGGCTTCCGGCCAGACGGTTGGCCGAGTGGCTGACCTGACGACTGAACTCGGGCAGCTCATCCAGTTGCAGATGCAGCCTTGCGTTGCCGCCACGGATCGAACGCAGGAACCGCCGCAGCTCCTTCGGCAGTGAGGTCAACAAGTCGGTAGCGTCGATCAAGGCACGGGCACCGCGGCGCGCCACGGCTTGGGGGCCGAGTCGTGCGGCCATCGCGCGGCGCAGGAAAGGTTGCGCCTGGCGAGCCATGTCGAAATCCGGATCCAGACTGCGCCCCAATCCCTCCAGCGTCAGGCAGACCTTGATCAGCAAAGCGAGATCAGCTGGCAGCGCAAGGCGATGCGAGCGCAGCAATACGGTTACTTCCAGCAGCATGCCCGCCAGATCGAGTTGCCCCAGAGGCACGCCATGGTAACGGTCCACAAAGACGTCGATATCGGAAGTCAGCTGCGCCTCGTCTACCTCCGACTGTTGGGTCCATTCGAGCAGAACCTCGGCAACGCGCGCCGAATCGTGCTCGACCAGTCCGAACAACAGGCTCACCACTTCGGCGCGCCGTGCCGACGACAGACGCCCCACCATGCCGAAGTCGATGAGAGCAATGCGCCCATCTGCAAGCACGAATACGTTCCCCGGATGCGGATCGGCGTGGAAAAATCCATCCTCCAGCATCATTTTCAATATGGATTGCGCGCCATTACGCGCGACCTGCCTGCGATCCACACCTGCCGCATCCAGCTCAGGAATATCCGCCACGGGCATTCCGTCGACGAAATCCTGGACATTCATGCTTTCACTGGTAAATGCCCAATGTACCGAGGGAACCACAAGGCGATCATCATCGACGAAACTCGCCGCGATGCGCTCGGCATTCCGGCACTCTGCGGCCAGATCGAGCTCGCACAGCAACGAGTCGCGAAACTGGCGCACCACGCCGACCGGGTGGAAGCGACGAAGATCCGGAAACTTCTTTTCCAATTGGCTCGCCACATATTGCAGCAGCCTCAGATCGGCCTCGATCATGGGGCGGATGCCGGGGCGCCGCACCTTCACTACGACTTCGCGCCCGTCATGAAGTCGGGCACGGTGTACCTGTGCAATTGACGCGGCAGCCAGTGGCTCCGGATCGAGCCAGAGAAAAGCCGATTCGGGGCTGGCATTCAGCGCCTGGACCATTTCGGTGTGGATGTCTTCGAATGCAACCGCAGGCACTGCGTTCTGCAGCTTGCTGAACTCGGCTATCCACTCCGGTGGAAACAGATCCACACGTGTTGCCAGCACCTGCCCCAGCTTGACGAAGCACGGACCCATTTCCTCCAGGGCACGCCGCACCCGCACCTCGGCTGGCAGCGCCACCAGCGCTTCAAGATCACTCAGCGGCAAGACCTTGCCGATGCGAGTCAGTGCTTGCGCCAATCCCAATCGGTGGACGATATCGCCGAAGCCGTAGCGGATCAGAATCGAAGCCAGTGTTTGAAGCCGACCCACGTCGTGGGTTGCCATCAACGTTTCCCACATGATCGGCGGTCTCCTGCTGCGGGTGGGTTACAAGCTGCCCCCTCTGTCAGAAAGGGAGCATGAGAGCATAGGCTTCCATCTGCCCAAGTGCTTGATCTGGGTCAATCCTCCCCACCCTGCCCCACGCCCTTGGCCAACACGAGCGCGGTTGGCCTGTCCGCGGATAGAGCCCTATTACTCAGGCGCCAGCCTCGAAGCTCTTGTCGCCCAGCAGCACGCGGCCGTGCGCGTCTTTCACTGTCACTTCGACATCGATGCCTTCACGCACACTCTGCGTCACCACGCAGAATTCCTCGAACTGCGCGAGGATGCGGTCCAGTTGTGCATGCGCTTCGCCACCTTCTGCCAGGCGAATCTCGACGAAGGCCTGTGGAATGCGCAAGCGGCCCTCGGCATTACGCATCGGCGTGGCGGTGATCTCGGCATGCAGCGCACCTGGCGTGTTCTTGTACTTGCGCAATGCGAACAGCAGGCTGGCGGACAGGCAATTGGCCAGGGCGGCCAACAGCAAGCGTGAGGGGTTGGGTCCGCGCCCCTCGCCCAGCGGCGGGTTTTCGTCGCTCAACAACGGATCCAGCGCATCGTCGTCGAAGCAGATACGGAATGCGTAGCCGTCCTCCTGCTCCAGGGTCACGCGGATGGTTTGTTCTGTGCTCATCGTGTTCTCCTAATTTCCGAAAAGTCAGGCAGTCGCCGCATGGCGCTTACGCGCCGACAGCAGCACGTAGTACAGCAGCGGAATCACTACCAGCGTGAGCACGGTGCTGACCAGGATGCCGAAGATCAGTGAGATCGCCAGGCCGTTGAAGATGGGATCGTCGAGGATGAAGAAGGCCCCCATCATCGCCGCCGCGCCGGTCAGCACGATGGGCTTGGCGCGCACGGCGCAGGCCTCGATCACAGCCTCGTCCAGTGCAAGGCCTTCGGCCACCGACTGGTTGATGAAGTCCACCAGCAGGATGGAATTGCGCACGATGATGCCGGCCAGCGCGATCATGCCGATCATCGAAGTCGCGGTGAACTGCGCGCCCAACAGTGCATGGCCGGGCATCACCCCGATCACGGTCAGCGGAATCGGCGCCATGATCACCAGCGGCACCAGATAGCTGCGAAATTGCGCGACCACCAGCAGATAGATCAGCACCATGCCAGCAGCGTAGGCAATGCCCATGTCACGGAAGGTCTCATAGGTGATCTGCCATTCGCCGTCCCACTTGATCGCGAACACGCTGGTGTCCTGCGGCTGGGCGATGAAGGTTTGCGCGATCTTCTGCCCATCGACCGTGGCGTCGTTCAACTGGCCGACCAGGTCGAACATGCCGTACAGCGGGCTGTCCGTCTCACTGGCCTCGTCGCCGGTCACGTACACCACCGGCAGCAGGTCCTTGTGGTGGATCGCGCCGTCCCAGATGCCACGCTGCACGGTGACCAGTTCCGACAACGGCACCAGTTGCCCTTCCCCGCCACGCACCTGCAACGCAAGCAGCCGCTGCAGGTCGGCCTGCTCCGCTGCGGGCAGGCGCAGACGCACCGGACGCGGATACTTCGACGCGCCGTCATGCACGTAGGTCGCATCCAGGCCGGCGACTGCCGCAGACAGCGCATCGGTGATCGCCGACTGTGGCACGCCCAGGCGCGCGGCACGGGCGCGGTCTACGATCAGCGTCTCGCGCGGCGCATCGCTTTCGACACTGGTGTCGATATCCACGATGCCATCTGTCGCGCGGAAGCGCTGTTCCAGCACCCGCGCAAGCTCACGGCTGCGCGCGTAGTCGGGGCCGTAGAGTTCGGCGACCACCGGCGACAACACTGGCGGACCCGGGGGCACCTCCACCACTTTGACCGAGGCCCCATGATGCTGACCGACCGCATCCAGCTGCGGCCGCAGTGCGCGCGCGATCTCATGGCTCTGGCGGTGACGTTCATGCTTGTCGACCAGATTGACCTGCAGGTCGCCGACATTGCTGCCGCTGCGCAGGAAATACTGCCGCACCAGGCCGTTGAAGTTCATCGGTGCCGACGTGCCGGCATAAGCCTGGTAGTCGAGGACCTCCGGCACGCGGTCGACCACCGAGGCGAGTTCGGTCAACAGCGCATTGGTGTCTTCCAGCGTCCGACCCTCGGGCAGGTCGACGACCACCTGCAGTTCGGATTTGTTGTCGAACGGCAGCATCTTCAGCACCACCAGCTGCACAATAGCCAGCGATGCGGCCAGCACCACGAGTGCAGCCATGCCGCCGAACAGCCACAGCCGCCGGCGGCCGCCACGCTCGCGATCCAGAAACGGGCGCATGACCTTGCCGAACCAGCGGTGCAGGCGCGTGTCCCGGTCAGCCTTGCCAGCACCGCTGTCAGTCTCGTGTGCGGGAGCGTGATGCCGTGACAACAGTTTCAGCGACAGCCACGGCGTAACGATCAGCGCGATAGCCAGCGACAGCAACATGCCTACCGACGCGTTGATCGGGATCGGGCGCATGTACGGCCCCATCAGTCCGGTCACGAACGCCATCGGCATCAACGCCGCAATCACGGTAAAGGTGGCCAGGATGGTCGGGCCGCCGACCTCATCCACGGCCGGCGGAATCGCTTCGCGCAGCGTCACGTCGCCGCGTGCCATGTGCCGGTGGATGTTTTCGACCACGACGATTGCATCGTCAACCAGGATGCCGATGGAGAAGATCAGCGCGAACAGCGACACGCGGTTGAGCGTGAAACCCATCGCCCACGAGGCGAACAAGGTCACCGCCAGGGTCAGCACCACCGCGCTGCCGACCACAATCGCCTCGCGCCAGCCAAGCGCGAACAGCACCAGCAGCACCACCGAGCCAGTCGCAAACACCAGCTTCTGGATCAGTTTCATTGCCTTGTCGGTCGCGGTCCGGCCGTAGTCGCGGGTGATGGTGACGTTGATGCCCTCGGGTATCAGTTCGCCCTTCAGCTGCTGGACCCGTTGGGTGATTGCACCTGTGATGTCGGCGGCGTTGCTGCCCGGCTTCTTGGCCACGGCAATCGTTACCGCAGGGGCCAGACCCGATGCAGGACCGGCGCGGCCAGCCGGCGCACCGTGCCAGACGTAGTGCGTGGCGACATCGGCACCGGCGCGGATGTCGGCCACGTCGGACAGGCGCAGCGGACGACCGCCATCGAGACCGATCACAAGATCGGCGACTGCATCGGCGTCGACCAGGAACGTCCCCGCAGTAACCGGGATCGCACCTTGCGCGCCGACGCGTTCGCCGACCTGACGCACTGCATTGGCGGCCTGCAGTGCCTGCGACAGGTCGGACACGGTCAGGCCGTATGCACCTAGCAAGGCTGGGTCAAGCGTTACCGCAACGACACGCTCCGGCGCACCGATGGTATAGACGTCGCGGGTGCCGCTGACGCGCTTGATCTCGGTCTCCAGCGTGTGGGCGACTTCGGCCAGTTCGGTGGCGCCGCGCTGCGGATCGTCTGTCCATACGGTGAGGCTCATCACCGGCACATCGTCGATGCCCTTGGGCTTGATCAGTGGCTGACCGACGCCCATGCCTGCCGGCAGCCAATCCTGGTTCGAGAACACCTGGTTGTACAGGCGCACGATTGCCGGCTGGCGTTCGATGCCGACGGTGAACTCGACGGTCAGCACGGCCATACCCGGCCGACTGATCGAGTACACGTGCTTGATACCCTCGATCTCCGACAGCTTCTGCTCCAACGGCGTGCTGACCAGTTGCTCGACGTCGTGCGCGCTGGCACCGGTGAACGGCACGATCACGTTGGCCATGGTCACGTCGATCTGCGGCTCTTCCTCACGCGGGGTGATCAGCACCGCAACCAGGCCCAGCACCAGGCCCAGCAGTGCCAGCACCGGAGTCAGCGGATTGGACTGGAAGGTGGCCGCAAGGCGACCCGACAAACCCAGCCTGGCCACAGGCGCAGCCTCAGTCATGGTCGGCACCGGCTGCGGCCTTGCGCTGCGCGTTGAGTGCCTGCAGCGCGGCGACCGGATCGGTGGCGACCTTGTCGCCGTTCTTCAGTCCGGCGATTACTTCGATCTCCTCGCCGTTATGCCGACCGACACGGACCTGACGCAGCGCAAGGCGGTCATTCGCGAGCACATACACCCCGCTCACTTCGCCACGCTGCACAAGCGCGCTGGCTGGAATGTTCAGTGCGTAGCCACCATCGCCGGTGCTGATGGGAAACACCACCTTGGCGGTCGCTCCCGGCTGCGGCGGCTGCTCGACATCAGGCAGCGCCACGCGCACGCCGACACTGTGCGTGGAGGGATCTGCAGCGGGAAACACCGTGACCCGCGTGGCCTCAAGGCGGCGGCCATCGGCCAGCACTACCTGCGCACGGTTGATGGCCCGGATCGCCGCGGCGTCGGACTGCGGTACCTGCACCTCGATGCGCAATGCGCCGGGCGCATACACCGTCATCAAAGGCTGGCCCGACGCCAGGCTCTCTCCAGGCTCCACGCGTCGCGCACTGACGACGCCCGCGAACGGCGCACGGATGACCGTGTACTCGGTCTGCTGGCCGGCCTGTGACAGTTGCGCGCGTGCCGCATCGCGCGCGGCAACGGCGCTGTCGCGGGCCGCGCGGGCCTGGTCGATCTGCGCGCGCGAAACATACTGGCCATCGGCCAGCGCGGCATAACGCCGGTAGTTGGTCGCTGCCTCGGTAGCGGCTGCTTCGGCGGCACGTAATTGCGCGGCGGCGGTGTTCGCGCCGGCCTGCTGTTCGACCGCAGTCAGGCGCAGCAGCACGTCACCTTTGTCAACACGATCATTGACATCGACATTGACCACGGTGACGCGGCCGGCGGTCTGTGCGGTCAGGGACGCCTGCTGCACAGCCTCGACCACACCGTCCCAGTCGCGGCCACGGTCATCGCCACCGGCCTGCACCGTGATCGTGTCGAGCTTCGGTAACGGCGGCAGCACCGGCGACACCGGTTCGTTGCTGCAGGCCGCAAAGGCGAGCGCCAGGCTGGCCACCATAACCATGCGGATCCGCAGGCCCATGGTCATCACGTGGCGCGTCGCCCGAGTCTCGATCATTTGTATCGGCATCCCGGTGCGACGCCCCTGCCGACGCCCAGCTTGCGCATGATCATTGCGGCTGGGCAGAACCCAGTGAACGCGGACTGCAGCAGGTTCAGACCGACGAAAGCAGTCAGCAGCCACCACCACGGCGAGACGAGCTGGGTCAGGGCGACACTGATAAGTATCATCACGCCGGCGAAGGCGGTTACGGCTTGTTCAAGGCTCATGGAAGTCTCCAGATTGTCGAGGACGGCAAAAAAGAACATAGAACCCGGCAGTCAATGCTTGCCGTTCTTGAGCCGGTCGATCCCGAGCAGGCTCATGACGTATTTCTCGTAGATCGTCTCCGAGGTGCCGTGGCGCATCTTGTAGAGGAAGTACTTCTCGAAACTGACCTTGGCCACATGCACCCATTTACCGACCTTGGTCCAGGTCACGTTGCGCGGAGGAATTTGCGGCAATGCCACGAATGCCACGCCGGTATCGCCCATGTCGGCCAGGCACACTGCATTCCAGGTGCCTTCGAAATCCGCTGGCTTGCCCTGCAACTCGGCCTCGATGTTGTGAACCAGGGTGGTGACCATCGACTCGATCATGAAACCGGTCTTGGGCGCGCCTGTAGCAATCGGCGTGACTTCCACCGGCGGGATCGCCACACAGACGCCAGCGGCGAATATCCGCTGATAACGTGGACTGCGCTGGTGCTTGTCGATGAGTACGAAGCCCCGTGGATTGCACAGGCCTTCTACTGCCGCAACGGCTTCGACGCCCTTGAACGCGGGCAGCAGCATGGAAAACTTGAAGGGCAAGACCTGTTCGCGCAAAGGCTGTCCTTGCGCATCATGCTCGACGACTACCGCTTCGCCAGCGCGGACTTCCTTGACCTTGGCATTGGCGATCCACTGGATATGCCGCTGGCGCATCTCCGATTCCATCAAGCCCTTGGAATCGCCAACTCCGCCCAGGCCCATATGGCCAATGTACGGTTCGCTGGTAACGAACGTCATCTGCACCCGGTCGCGCAACTTGCGCTTGCGCAGGTCGGCATCGATGATCATCGCGAATTCGTAGGCTGGGCCAAAACAGCTCGCACCCTGCACCGCGCCGATCACGATTGGCCCCGGGTCCTTCAAAAATTCCTGATAGGCGCCCCAGGCATGTTGCGCATGCGGCGTGGTGCACACCGATTGTGTGTGCCCGTCCGTCGGTCCGGTGCCCGGCACCTCCTCGAATGCGAGGCGCGGACCGGTGCAGATCACCAGATAGTCGTAGTCCAAGTTCTGGCCGTCGGCAGTTTCGACCCGGCTGTTCCCGGCATCGATATGCGTGGCGCGATGAGGTACGAAGGCGATGCCCTTCTTGGCAAGGTATTCGCCAGCGGGGAAAGTGAAATCGTCGGCGGTTCGCCAGCCCACTGCCAACCACGGGTTGGATGGCGTGAAGCTGAAACGGTCGCCGTCGGCGACAACAGTTACCGGGTGGGATGCACCCAGCCGCTCGCGCAATTCATACGCAGCGCTCATGCCGGCAAGGCCGGCGCCGAGGACGATGATCTTGGCCATGGCAACTCTCCTGTGGTAAGCCATCTTCACCAGCGCCCAACCGGACACATTGATCCCGGTCAAGCGACCGGTCTGGGGCCTGCTTGCTTTTTAATTTAGTTATTTCTAATATTAGTGTCAACTAATATTTATAGGAGCACCTAATGGCGCTCACCACTAGCCAACTGGTAGACCACGCCCGCGCCCGCATCGTCGAGATCGCGCCCTATGCATTCGCAGCTGAGAACAGCGGAGTCGTATTGATCGATGTACGCGAACCATCGGAATTCGCCACGGGCCATCTGCCCGGCGCAATCAATATTCCGCGTGGCGTGCTCGAATTCCAGATCGAGTCGCACCCGGGCCTGGCCGCCCTGCCCCGCCCCATCGTGCTGTATTGCCGCAGCGGCGGACGCTCGGCCCTGGCTGCGCTCAGCCTGTCGATGCTGGGCTTCGATGAGGTCCGCTCGCTGAGCGGTGGCATCATGGGCTGGACCGAGGCCGATCTGCCCATCGTCCTGCCCGAATGAAACCCGCAAGGAGCTAGAAACTACATGGCGCGCCGCACCGCCCAACCGCCTCTCAATGCCGAGCGAATGCGCGAGCACGCTGGCGATGCTGCCCAGCTGCTCAAGGTCCTGGCCAATGAGAAACGGCTGATGATCCTTTGCCTGCTGGTCGATTCAGAGCGTCCGGTCAACGAACTCAATGCCCTGCTGGACCTCAGCCAGTCCGCGCTCTCACAGCACCTGGCGGTACTGCGCGACGACGGTCTGGTACAGACCCGTCGCGAAGCGCAAAGCATCGTCTATTCGATTGCGCCCGGTCCTGCGCAACGGATTCTGGAAACGCTGCATAGCGTCTACTGCGACCCGGCCACCAGATAGACGGCAACCTGGCGTCGGGAATCGCCAACGCGGAGGCGCAAGGACCGATGGACGCGCTTCAGTTTCTTTCAGTCGATGCCCGGACGGCGGCCGGCGGAAGCAGTTCTTCCAGGAAGAAAGCCGACAACTCCGAACGGCCGGCAAGGCCTGACTTCGCATAGACCGCACTGGATTGAACCCGCGCGGTCTTCTCCGTGGTGCGGCGCACGGCAGCTATGTCTTTCAAGCTAAGCCCCTTGAGCAACAGGAAAGCCACTTCCTTTTCGGCATCCGACAGCTGCCATTGATCCAACTGTCGGGCGATGGCGAGCGACAGGCCTTCGACATAGTTCTTGGATTCGGCCCGCCAGGCCTCGGCCTGCCGACGGAAGGTCGAGAAATCGCGGGCTTGCACGTTCAGCCGCCGACGGAGTTCCCAGGCGCCGCGCAGCAGGTAGAACGCGCCGAAACACGCCGTCGCGGCCGCAAGGGCTTCGGCCAGCACATGCCATTTGGTCACTCCTTCGCGCAGGTCGACCGCAAGATCAACGATGGCAAGCAGCGCGATCAGCGCAAGCACACTAGCGGTGACAACACGCTCTCTGCCGCCTATCCCATCTCCATGGGATGTTGTCGCCTCATTCGCTTCCGTCATCACTTGCGGCTCCGCGCGTAGGAATCCTCATTCGTGCTCGTTCTCGGCCTTATGTCTGCCCTCGCCCGCTTCGGCGGATTCCCCGCCTTTTTCATGTTCGTCCAGCTGCAGCGTCTGGCCAAACAGTTCCAGGGTGCGTGCCTGCGCATCATAGTGCCGAAGCAGATAAGTCACGGACAATGCGGTGAGCACGACGAACAACAGTCCGACAAAAGGATGGGAACGCACTGGCTGATCCGGGGATGCCAGCTGTTTCGTGCCTGTCACCATGCTGCCTGCCAGACGGTCCCGATACCGCAGCGCATGCGCTACCAGTCCCCCGATGTGCAGCAGAACGAAGACAAGGAATGCATTGGCCATCAACTCATGCGCTTCCTCCAGCAGGTCGCATTCGGGACCGGTCGTCATCAGATAGCCCGTAACGCCCAGCCCAAGACCGAGACCGACCATGACCACCGCCGCCCAGCTGGAGGCCGGGTTATGACCTATCCAGCGATGGGTGGCGCCCGAGAACATCCCTCTGAAATAAGCAAACAGGGAGGCTGGCCCCAGGACCAGATCTGAGAACCGCGCATGACGGGTCCCTACCAGGGACCACGCCAGCCGCAGCAGAATGACGCTACACATCGCCATACCTGACAGCATGTGCAGCGGGAATCTGGAGGAGTCGTCATCGGTCAGGTTGGAGATGGCGAAGGCCGCTACGAAAAAAGCCGCGAACAACCAATGGAAGATGCGGGTAGGCCAATCGTAGACAAGCAAAGAACGCATAAGGGTTCACCGGAGAGTGGATTGCGCCGGACTGTGCAGGGATGACCACCACACAGCCATAGGGCGAATAACCTAGCGCCAGAAGAATCAACGACTTCCGGGAAAACACATTTCGGACTCCATCGATCCATCCCCGTGTTTTCGACGGTTCTCCGAGGTTCGTTTGGAGGTCCATTGACAGTTGCCGCTTGCGCGCCTGACGATCCAGGTCAACCAAAGCGGATGTGGCCGGAGCGCGACACCTGATCGCGCGGCGGCAAACCGGCATGCCGGAAAGTGGTCTTCGCTACGAACTCTTCGAGGCCCGTTGATCGGAGGGAAGCGAGGACAGACGTCTATCCGAGTAACGTGATTGCTGGATCACCTTGACATCAGCAGCGGCACTTCCACGCTTTCGAATATCGTCCGCGTCGCGCCGCCCAGCAGCAGGTCGCTGATATGTGGGTGGGCGCGGCCTCCGGCCACCAGCATATCCGCGTTCAACTCCCTGCAACGCCGCAGCAGCACGCCACCCGCCTCGGCACCGGCATGCTGTTCGAGTTCTATCTGCACGCCATGACGTGCCAGATGCGCAGCCATATCCGCCCCGGGTTCCGATCCATAGCGACCCCGCAAGCGCCCATCCGGCACGACTATCAGATGCACCGATTCGGCCGCTGCCAGGAACGGCATGGCATCGGCAATCGAACGCGCGGCTTCCCGGCCGCCATTCCAGCCCACCACGATGCGACGTGCGATGCGGTCCTCCGGCCAACTTTCCGGCAACAGCAAGCAGGGACGACCGGATTCGAAGATCAACCGCTCCGACAGACCGAGGCGGGTGGTCCTGTTCTGCTGACGCGCTGGCGGTCCGAGAATGGCCAGACCTGCATGACGCGCATGAAGCATCAAGGCCTCGCTATCTTCGTTGTCTGAAACGCGCCATTCCGAACTGAAGCTGCGGTTTTTGACTAGCGTGTCGAATTCTTCGCGCGCCTTTGAAATAGCTTCGGATGCCGCCTTCGAATACTCGGCAAGCATGCTTTTCAAGGCGGCGCCAACCGCAAAGCCCGCGTACGGTTCCAGTGCCAGCTCACGCACAACGAAAGTTGCGATCAGGTGCGCCCGCCAGCGTTTTGCCAGCGAAGCCGCATAGCCCAGCCGCGCATCGTGACCACGAGTCGGCTCGAGGAAAACGACGAGATCCCGAGGTGACGCGATATCGACCATGGCGACGCTCCGCACTGCGATGCTGCAGGATGGACCTGCCCTTTCGGAAAAGAGTTGACCTGGATCAACGAAGGGCCTCCTTCGTGGGTCCATGATCGGTACCTATGACGACTGCCTCTGCCTGCACGCCGAGTGGATTCCGGGTTCAGTTTCTCGGCGCCAACGGGACAGTGACGGGTTCCCGTTATCTGGTCGAGGCGGATGGCCGCAGAGTCCTGATCGATTGCGGTCTGTTCCAGGGCTACAAGCCGCTGCGGCTCAGGAACTGGGCGCCTTTTCCAGTGGACCCGGCATCGATTGATGCGGTGATCCTGACCCATGCCCACCTCGACCACAGTGGCTATCTGCCACGCCTGGTGCGCTCAGGCTTCAAGGGTCAGGTGTGGTGCACGCATGCCACCAGCAGCTTGTGTGGAATTCTGCTGCCCGATTCCGGTCGCTTGCTGGAAGAGGAAGCCGGCTATGCCAATCGCGCCGGCACGTCCAGGCACCATCCGGCGGAACCTCTCTACAGCGAGCAAGACGCCAACAGGAGCTTGCGCCAGTTGCGTGGCGTTCCGTTCAACGAGACCTTCGAGCCGGTGCCAGGGGTTGAAGCCAGTCTGCGACACCAGGGCCATATCCTCGGCGCTGCAGCCGTAACGCTTGAGTATCGGGGGATACGTATCACCTTCAGCGGGGATATTGGCCGACCCCACGACCCAGTCATGCTCGCACCCTTGCCTCCGGCGGATTCGGACTGGATCGTCACAGAATCCACTTACGGAAACCGCGTGCATCCGCCGAAAACGCTTGATGAGGAACTGGGCAAGGTACTGCGTCGCGTGGCAGCACGGGGTGGAGTCGTGGTGATTCCAGCATTCGCCGTCGGGCGCGCGCAACTGTTGCTGCGGATCATCGCGCAGTTGCAAAGCGCTGGTCGGGCTCCCGTCGTGCCGGTGTACCTGAACAGTCCCATGGCCAGTGGCGTGACCGATCTGTATCGACAATATCCCGACCTCCATCGCATCGACCGCGCCGGCCTGGATGAAATCGAGCGGATGACCAGGATTGTCAGCAGCGCCGAGGAATCCAAAGCGCTGAATCGGCGCAAGGGATCCATGGTGATCGTCTCAGCCAGCGGAATGGTCACTGGTGGGCGGGTCCTGCATCACCTTATCGAATTCGCGCCCGACCCGAAGAATGCCATCGTCCTGTGTGGATTCCAGGCGGGTGGAACACGGGGCGCAAAGATCGCCGCAGGCGCCGGGACGGTGCGCATCTATGGGCAGGATGTCCCGATTCGCGCCGAGGTAGCCCAGCTTTCCGCAGCCTCGGCACATGCCGATGCCAACGAGATCATCGATTGGTTGCGCCTGGCGCCACGCCGACCGCGAGGCGTGTTCGTGACTCATGGCGAACCTGACGCGGCCGATGCCCTGCGGATACGTATTCAACGTGAGCTCGGCTGGACCGCACATGCTCCGGAGTATCTGGAATACGTCGATCTGGCCTGATCAGGTTTTCCGCGCGAAATACTCCCAGCCTAGACTTCCCGCGGATCCGGTAGAGGCTTTGACTGTCGTTGAGAATGGAATTGATTGCGTCCAGATAGTTGACCCAGATCAATTCGGTACGGTCGTACAAAGGCCAAGCTGTGCCTAACGCTCCGGAGGACTTCGCCATGACAGATACGCCTTCTCATGCTGCCTATCTTGGCCCGGACTATCCACACTGGAAGACGATGCTGACCGATGGCTCTGAAGTTCTGATCCGCCCGATCGGGCCGCAAGACGCCGCGGCCGAAAAGGCATTCATTGAGTCGCTTTCCCCGGAAACCCGGCGAAACCGCTTCCTCGGCCAGATCGCACACCCGAGTGACGCACTGATCCACCAATTGACCGACATCGATTACATCAATGATGTCGCACTGGTTGCAGTCGTGCCTGAGGGCATGGGAACCAGGATTGTCGGGGTGAGCCGATACGCCGTGGATGCTTCGCGCGAGGCTTGCGAGTGCGCGGTGGTAGTGGCCGATAGTTGGCAGGGCAAAGGCTTGGGCACGGCCCTGATGGAACGCCTGATGGGTTTGGCCAGTGAACGTGGCCTGCTCAGCATGAACTCGGTGGATTCGGCAGAGAACTGGGAGATGCGGGACCTGGCCTCCGCGCTGGGCTTCCACTCCAGTCCGGACCCTTCAGACCCGCATCAGGTCATCCACACCATTTCTCTTGTTGCCAATGCCACGCCGGTAGCCGCTCTCCAGCCCGATCAGACCTGAGCTGCTTGCAGTCGCAAGGCCCAGCGTGAGGAAGCCAGATACCCTGCGCGACAGCCATGCCAACATGTCGGCGAGCATCTTTCCGTTAGTGCTCTTGCTGGCGTTCCTGGTTATTGCCGGCTTGCTCGCGATCCATCCGCTCTACCCGCGGGATTGGGCGCTGGAGAACCTGATCGTAGTGGCGAGCTTGCCGGTACTGGTGTACGGCTATCGCCATCTGCGCTTCTCCAACGTCTCCTACTTTGCATTGTTCGTGCTCTATGTAGCGCACGAGGTTGGGGCGCATTACACCTACGCCGAAGTTCCCTTCGATGTCTGGACGATGAAGCTGTTCGGTTTCTCCCTCACCGAGCACTTCGGGTTTTCGCGGAACCACTATGACCGGCTGGTGCATTTCCTGTACGGGGTCCTGGTCACCCCTGCCGTCGTGGAACTATTGGCAGCCCGCGCGCAGCTACGCGGCATCTGGCGCTGGATATTGCCGGTGAGCTTCATACTCTCCCATGCGGCGCTCTATGAATTGCTCGAATGGGCTGCCGTAATCCTGTTCGGTGGCGAATTGGGGCAAGCCTATCTGGGAACACAGGGCGATCCATGGGATGCGCACCAGGACATTCTCCTCGCGTTGCTGGGGAGCATGCTGGTGATGCCGTTGTTATGGCATCGCGGGAGCCCAAGCAGGCTCTCGAAGCCTAAGTTCCTGGTCTGACGTGGGCGGCGGCTACACGCCCGATTCACCCCGCACCCGACGGCGCCCACGCCCCTCCCATGTAGGTCGGGGCTACGTCCCCGACGCACGCATGGCCTGGTTTCCCCGTGCGTCGGGGGCGTACCCCAACCTACGGTTGCGCATCGCGGCATTTGCGCAGCGCCCGATCCCAGCAGCCACTAAACCTTGCCATCGGACTGGCCTGGGCGACTTGGCTTATAGTCAAGAATGCGGCTTGACCCAGAACCCTGGTACAACAGGCGATCCAATGCCAGCAACCAGCCCTCCCAACGCATCTCCCGGCACCGAACAGCGGATACTCGTCGTCGATGACGATCCGGACATCGTCGCGCTGCTCACGCGTTATCTGAATGGACATGGATTCCAGGTCTCCGGGGTGGGCAATGGCGCAGCGCTGCGTGCCCATGTCGAAAGCACCGACACCGATGTCATCCTGCTGGACCTGGGCCTGCCCGATGAGGATGGCCTGGGACTGCTGCGTTACCTTCAGGGAACCTGGGGTGGGCCTGTGATCGTGGTAAGCGGACGGGGCGAACCTGTCGAGCGGGTCATCGGCCTGGAGCTGGGCGCAGACGATTTCGTATCGAAACCATTCGACCTGCGCGAACTGCTGGCCAGGATCAGGTCGGTACTGCGCCGAACCACCAAAATGACAACGCCATTGGCTGTGCAATCCAATGGAATCGAGTTCGCCGGCTTCCGGCTTGACCTGTCCAGCAGGCGCCTGACCAACGCCCAGGGAGACGAGGTTGCGCTCACCACGGGCGACTTCCAGCTGTTGTGCGCGCTGCTGGACAGACCAAGGCAGGTGCTGTCGCGCGATGAACTCATGCACGCGCTGTACAAGCGCGAAGCAGGTCCCTTCGACAGGGCCGTCGATATGGGAATAGGACGACTGCGCCGGAAAATCGAATTGAATCCGGAAACTCCGGTCCTGATCAAGTCGGTACGTGGAGCGGGCTACCTGTTCGCTTCGGAAGTGGTCAGGCGCTGAGGGGCCATGTATACGCAACTTTTCGAGGCTGTACCCGATGCACTCGTCCTGGTGGATGGGCAAGGACTGATTGTCCGCGCCAATAGTCAGGCCTTGAGCTTGTTTGGCTATCCACAAAGCGAACTGCTGGGCATGTCAGTCGAGATGCTGGTCCCCGAAGGAGTAAGGGCGCGTCATTGCGCGCACCGCGCAGGTTACATGGCGCACCCGCACGTGCGGGCGATGGGTGCGACCGGGCAGACATTGATGGGAAGGCGTAACGACGGGACCCAGTTCCCGCTGGAGATTGCGCTCAGTCCGATCAAAAGCGACGGAACGGTACAGTACCTGGCCTCCATCCGCGATATTTCCGATAGCTCGCGCGCGCGTCAGACACTGGTCCGTGCGCAGTACGACGCGCTGGTCGCCCGCTTCGGCCAGCTTGCGCTCGAATCCAGGGAGAACGAGGACGTCCTCGCCCATGTCCCCCTGTTACTTGCCGAAAGCCTCGAAATCGAGTCGGTCCTGATCGCGTTTGTTTCTGCGGACAATGAACGTCTGGATATCCGCGCTTCGATTGGTTTTGACAGACACACCCTTGCAGACGATGGTCCACACCTGAACCAGCAGGCGCTTCTATCGGCCCTGCAGAAGGGCCGCACCTGGACAGCGGACGACTTGTCGCTGGCCGGCAAGCTTGAACCAGCGTTTCCACTTTCCCATCCCATTTCGGGCAGTGCGGCGCTGATTCCATTGCTTGATGTCAATCGCCCCATGGGTGCGTTGCTGGCCTACTCGCGCCTTCCTCGGAAGTTCGACCACGATGCACTGCATCTGCTGCAATCCTTCGCCAATCTCATCGCCGCTCTGGTACAACGCCAGCGGACCCAGGACCAGCTGGCCCACGTACAGCGACTGGATGCATTGGGACAGTTGACCGGCGGCATCGCGCACGATTTCAACAACCTGCTCACCATCATGTCCGGCAATCTGCAGTTGCTGGAATCCGAGTACGAAGGCACATCGGAAGCGCGCGAACTCATCGACAGCGCATTGCGCTCGGTGACTCGCGGTGCGGAACTCACGGCAAAACTGCTCTCTTTCGCACGGCGACAACGTCTGGTTCCGCAGGCGGTGGACTTGAAAGCCATGCTCCATGACCTCAACCAGATGCTCAGGCGAACACTGGGCGACGCGATCCGGCTGCGCGTCGTATGCCCGGAGGGCCTGCCGAGCGCGCATGCGGACCCGGCGCAGTTGGACACGGCCCTGGTGAATCTGGCCCTCAATGCGCGCGATGCGATGCCACGCGGTGGTGAGATCACCATCGAAGTAAAAAGAATGAACAAAGGCGCTGGTACTCCCGCCAGCCTGCCTGCCGGCGAGTACCTGCTGGTAACCGTGTCAGATACCGGGCGCGGAATGAGCCAGTCCACGCTCGACCACGCGATGGAACCTTTCTTCACCACCAAGGAGGCCGGCCGCGGCAGCGGCCTTGGGCTGAGCATGGTGCATGGCTTCTCAAAGCAGAGCGGCGGCGACCTGTGGATCGACAGCGCGCTTGGATACGGCACGCATGTCCATCTTTGTCTTCCTGTCGCTGACGGTGGCGGTACGGCAAAGAACATCCAGCGGGCAGTCGATCCGCATGGGGCCGGCGAAACCATACTAGTGGTGGAGGACGAGGACTCCGTCCGCCGCATCACCGTGGCATTCCTGCGCAAGGCCGGCTACCAGGTGATTGAAGTAGCCAGTGCAGAGGCAGCCTTGCGCGAACTCGATGCCGACGACCGTATCGCCCTGCTGTTTACCGATGTACTGCTGGGCGAAGGTGGCAATGGCAAGGAACTGGCAGCAGCCGCGCTGCGATTACGACCAGGGTTGCCGATCCTGCTTACATCGGGGTTCGAGCAGCAGCCCTCCCCTTCCCTGCATGTAGAGAGCGAATCCATTTCCCTCGACCTGTTGCGCAAGCCCTACCGCCGCGAACAATTATTGGAGGCAGTACGGCACGCACTGCAGCAGGACGCGCGACTTCGGGGTTAGTGGCTGCTTGCCGTTTGCAACAGATCATTCATCGAAGCCGGGTCACGCAGGATGATTTCCTTGCCCTGCACCGCGATGAACCCTTTGTCCTGCAGGCGCGACAGCGCACGGGTCACGGTTTCCAGCTTGATCGCAAGAAAACTGCCCAGATCGGCCCGGGTCATGCGCAGGATCATGTGTTGCCGGCTGAATCCGAGCGATCCCAGCCGCGTGGCCATATCCAGCAGGAACGATACCACCCGCTGATCCGCCGACAGCGTTGACAGGGTCAACATCCAGTTCCAGTCGCGCCGGATTTCGGCTGCCAGGAAGGAAGTAATGCGCCGCTCAAATTCCGGCAGTGAACCGCAGAGATCCGCATACGGAAGTTCCCATACTTCGCCCACATCAAGGGCGATAGCGTCGCACGCATAAGTCTCGATGCCCAGCGAGTCCAGACCCAGCATGTCGCCGCGCATCCTGAAACCGGTGATTTTCTCGCGCCCATCAGCGCTGGCCAGACAAGTCTTGAAGAACCCCGCGTGCACCAGAAACAAGGAATGGCGCGGCTGCCCCGCGCGGAAGACATACTCCTTGGCCTTCAAGCTGCGATGACGCAGGGGAATTCCCCGCAACAATGCTTCCATGTCACGAGTGACCTCCGGGGTCTCCCTGCCGCCATGGGTCATGTCGGGTAGCAGATCGTTGGACTGGTCAGATGATTCCCGAAGCTGGAGCATGGCCGTGGCCTCGAATGGTGTAATGCAAGGTTATCCCGCAGGGGCCACGATAAAAATTCAATCGCGTAACCCTGTGTAACGGTTTGTAACCTCATCCGATTGACTTTGATCAACGGGCTGAACTGGTAGTTGGCGCATCTTGTCAGGGTCACGTCCGGGAAATCCTGCGCTTGTCCTTCCCCACAAAATTTACGACGGCTGTCGCAGTCGACACATGGGATAGCCACTTCCGCTGGCGCACAGGCGACGACCTACGCGATCGCACCATAGATGCGACGTGGCGACGCGTCGCCTCTGCGGTCGCGGGCGCTGAAGGAAACTACGCTGAAGAATGGGAAGAGCGATTTGTGGAGGCCTTCCAGGACTGGCGGATGGTTCCCGATGCCCGGCTGCTCAAATGGGCAGGGACCGGCGTGACCAGTATCCGGCTCGACAATCCACGAGCAACGCTGAACCTGGGAGCGTTCGTCATTCGTCCGCAGGCTTCGCAAGCCTGTTTCGACTATGAAACCTTCTGCAGGACGGCAGCGCTGGCAGTCCGCTTCCTCGACGACGCCTGGCTCACCTATGGAGGCAAGCCCTGTACTGCGGCCATCTGCGTAGGGGTGATGGGATTTGCCGATGCTCTGGCTGCATTGGGGTGGTCGTATGTGAGCGAGCAGGCGTGCGAATTCGCATCCGTGCTCGGCAAGGCACTCTCGGCCGAATGCCTGAAATCCTCGCTGACTCTGATGCAGGAGCGCGGCGTCTGCCAGTGGGCCAGCACCGCAAAGGACTGCACGGCAGTCCGTGGCTCCTGTCGCGGGCCTGGCAGCCTCTTACAGCACCCACGAACCACGGCGATCCATTCGCAGCACCTGATCGCCCTGTTCGCCAACAACGCCAGCGACGCGCTCGACCCCCTGCTCGAAAGTACGTGGGACCTGACGTCGCGCTGGGAACTCCCGGCGCATACTTACCCGGTAGATATGGAGCAGATGCTCATGCAACAGATGAGGCTACGTGGCCGCTTCCAGCCCTGCATCGACGCACCTATCGATTACCCACTGGTATACAGCGGCAGCCCGCTCGATCCGGAAGTAGTGCTGGCATGCAGGCGTTTCGCCTGTGAGCATCATCTGCCGGAACCGCAATTCCGCAGATCCGAGCACGCAATCCTGGGCTCGATGTGAAAACCGGGCTTCCGAACCGGCGGCTTGGCTCCTCTCGGAGCCCGACCATCTGTCTATGGCAACGCTGCCCTGATCCAGCGGCATCTCTGGTTGCGCACCACGCACTGCGGCAGGGAAAGCAAGACGGTGCTCAATGGGAAAAGAACACAGGCACGGTGGTCTCGAAGAGCAGCTCGCGGGTCACGCCACCCAATGCCCACTCACGCAAACGGGAGTGTCCATAGCCTCCAGCCACAAGCATGTTGGCGTGTGTTTCCTGCACGAAATCAGTGAGTACCGCAGCGATCCGGTTGTCATGGGACTGGCGAACCTGCAGCGAGGCCTTTACGCCGTGTCGATCAAGATGCGCCAGGAGCTCGGCCCCGGGATTCTGCCCCTCGCCCGCCTCCTCGCTCACTGGATCGATGATCAGTACCTGCACCGATTCGGCCCCTTTGAGCAGCGGCAGGGCATCATGGATGGCGCGTGCGCATTCGCGGGTCTGGCGCCAGGCAATCACGATCTTCCGGGGCGGCATGGGCGCCTTGCAACGGGGCGGAATGACCAGGACAGGACGACCGGAATCAATCAGCATGCTGCCGAAATAGGTTCTGGAGATATCGCCTTCCACACTGTCGGTGGGCGTAATGGCAACCACGGAAAGATCTGCAAGATGCGCGCAGTGCGCTGCCAGCTTGGAAGGCTCGGAGAAGAAGGACTGAACCAGCCGCACCTCGGTCGAAACGGCTTCGTCCTTGAGCCTGTTCTTCAAGACCGCCACATTGGCCTCACCCTGCTCCCGCAGTTGCCGATAGACATCAGCCATGGACGCATCAGGCATCAGGCCCCAGGGGCCTGTGACCGGAAGAGGCAGATTGACCATTTCCAGCACTCTTACATGCGCACCATAGGCCCTGGCCAGATCCAAAGCCATGTTGAGCGCATGGGCATCAGCCGCTGCTCCGGTGATAGGCAGAATAATATCTTTGAACATGACCCTGCTCCTGGACAATCCGACAAGCGCATTTGAAGCGTCTGGCAGTCCATGTGCATTGACCTGAGTCAAATAACTGCGGCGGACAGATTTCGCGGGCATCCTGGGGATTCCCGCTTTCACTGACCTGGGTCAACAAGCCGGCGCCCGCGGCTCCGTCTGTCTACGGTTACGAAATCTCCGTGCGATCCATCTATGCCGGTGTTTCATCATCATGTCGATCCGTCGCCATCCGGTTCGTCGTACAGACAGACAGTTCACTTTGTCCGTCAGTACGGGAGTATCCGCAATGAAATTCATGGTGATGGTGAAGGCGACCAAAGCGTCCGAAGCCGGCGTGATGCCGGACGAGCAGTTGCTGATCGATATGGGCAAGTACAACGAGTCATTGGTCAGGGCCGGTGTGCTGCTGGCTGGCGAAGGTCTGCATCCCAGTTCCAGGGGCGCGCGCGTGCGTTTTTCGGGCGAACGGCGAACGGTAGTAGAAGGTCCGTTCCCGGAAACCGGAACCCTGGTGGCCGGCTTCTGGCTGCTTCAGGTGAAATCGAAAGAGGAAGCGATTGAATGGGTCAAGCGCTGTCCTAACCCGATGCAGGGCGAATCTGAAATCGAGATACGGCAGGTATTCGAGGCCGACGATTTCGGCACCGTGCTCACCCCGGAACTGCGCGCGCAGGAAGACGCCTTGCGTGCCGAGATCGATGCAAGACGTTGAAGCGGCAGCGACGGCCATTGCTTCCCTCTCCCGCAGCCCTGGTTTTCCTGCAGGGTTGCGGCATCCCGGCGACGATGGTCTGATTCGACGGATGACCGACGATGCACACCGCGCCATCGACGCAGTCTGGCGGATCGAATCGCCCCGGCTCATCGCCGGGCTGGCGCGCATGCTGCGCGATGTGGGCCTGGCCGAGGAAATGGCCCAGGATGCGCTGGTCATCGCGCTCGAGAAGTGGCCCACGTCCGGGGTTCCGGACAATCCGGGCGCCTGGCTGATGGCCACGGCCAAGCACCGTGCCATCGACAGACTGCGGCGTCTCAAGCTGCAGCAGCGTAAGCACGAGGAGCTCGGCCATGAGCTGGAACGCGAATGGGACGAAGCCACCGCTGAAATCGAAGCGCAGATGGACGACGACATTGGCGACGATCTGCTCAGGCTGGTGTTTACTGCCTGCCATCCGGTGCTGTCGATGGAAGCGCGCGTCGCCCTGACCCTGCGCCTGCTGGGTGGCCTGACCACCGACGAGATCGCACGCGCCTATCTGATGTCCGAATCCACCGTGGCCCAACGCATCGTGCGCGCCAAGCGGACGCTGTCCGAGGCGCAGGTGCCATTCGAGGTGCCACGTGCGGAGGAACTCGGCGAACGCTTGTCCTCGGTGCTAGGCGTGATCTATCTGATCTTCAACGAAGGCTATTCGGCGACGGGCGGCGACGATCTGATGCGGCCGGCGCTGTGCGAAGAAGCCCTACGCCTGGGCCGCATCGTGGCGGAGCTGGCACCCGCAGAACCGGAAGTGCACGGACTGGTGGCACTCATGGAAATCCAGGCTTCGCGTGCGCGAGCACGCGTGGCGGCAGACGGCACTCCGATCCTGTTGCTGGAGCAGGACCGTTCGCGCTGGGACCGGCTGCTGATCGAACGTGGGCTTACCGCATTGGCCCGTGCCGGCAGACTAGGCAACGCACCAGGACCCTACGCGTTGCAGGCGGCCATCGCCGCCTGCCATGCCCGCGCCACGATTGCTGCACACACTGACTGGCGCACCATCGCCGCGCTCTACGATGCATTGGCCGAAGCCATGCCCTCACCCGTCGTCGAGCTCAACCGCGCCGTGGCGGTGTCGATGGCCGAAGGGCCAGAGGCAGGGCTCGCTTTGGTGGACAAGCTGGTCGATGTCCCCGCACTTTCCCAGTATCACCTGCTGCCCAGCGTTCGCGGCGACCTGCTGGCCAAGTTGGGTCGCCACGCGGAGGCTCAAGGCGAATTCATTCGCGCAGCAGGCATGACCCGCAATACGCGCGAACAGGCGTTCCTGCTGGCGCGCGCTCGCGACTGCGATACACAAGCCTGAAAGACCGGTGGGTCAGGGATCCAGCCCGCCCTGCACCGCTTCCATCTGGATTCGCAGCTTCACTTCCATGTTGAAGCCGTAGTCCTTGCCGGCCGTCAGGCCGAACTGGTCGCGCTGGAAAGTCGCCGAGGCGTCCGCCCCACACAGCTCGCGTTTGAGCATGGGATGCGGAATGCATCTGAACAGATGGATCTCCAGGTCCAAAGGACGGGTTACGCCATGCAGAGTCAGCTGGCCAGCGACTCGCGTGGGCGCACCATCGACGAAATCCACCAGTTCTCCCTTGTAGATCGCCTGCGGATACTTGGCGATATCGAAGAAGCCCGGTCCGACCGCGTGTTCGTGCATGGAATCAAGGCCGAAATCCACGCTGGCGACGTCGATCACTGCTTCGATGGTGCCAGTGGACGCGGCCTTGTCCAGCACCAGCGTGCCCGATGTCTTATTGAACTTGCCGCGCCACACGGAGATGCCCATGTGGTCGGCCTCGAAACTGGGGAAGGTATGCGCCGGATCCAAGGGGTATGTCACGGGTGCCGCGTGAGCGCCGGCAGCTGCCCCGCAAAGCGCAGCGATCAACAGGGTCTGGATGTAGTTCTTCATTGCGATCCTTGTGTGGTTGTCCGGCGGAGAAACTCATACCGGAAAGAGATGCATGTACGGCTGCGCTTCCACAAGCACGCGCGCGTATGCAGGCCGTCGCATCAGGCGCTCCAGATAGGCAGCGACATTGGGATATTGGGAAACCAGCGGCATGACCTTGTTGGCATAGAACAACGGCGGAGCTGCGGCGCAATCGGCCAGACTGAACCCGCTGCCGTTCGCCCAGGTCCGGTGCTGCATCTGGCTCTCCAGAATATCGAGGCCCATGCGCAGCGTGGCAAACGCCTCCGCCACGCCGTGCAGGTCATGGCTGTCTGCCGGTCGCAGACGGTCACCGACGATCTTCTGCATGGACAGATGGATATACAGGTCGATCCAACGGTCCAGTAGGCGTGTGTGCAACGCGAGTTCCTGATCCTTGGGCAGGAGTTCCGTTACGCCCGGATAGTGCTGTTCCAGATACTCGATGATGATCGTGGATTCGGGAGTAGTCTCTCCACGTGAGTCGTCTACCAGCACGGGAAACTTGCCTATCGGCCATAACCGCCTGAATGCGTCGCGCTGCTCTGTATTGCCAAGGTCCACCAGGTGCGGATTGAATGCCACCTCCTTTTCATAGAGGGCTATCAGCACCTTGTGACAGAAAGACGACAAAGGGTGGTAGTGAAGCGTCAGCGACATGATCTACTCCTTCCTGGATTGGCCGAACCGCTCAGAATTCCACGATGCTCTTGAACCCGCCGTAGATCATGCGCTTCATATCGAAAGGCATGGTCTTGGGATCCATGCCGGTGATGCGTGGATCGGCCATGACCTGCTTGTTGACGCGGTCGCGCTGGGCGCGGGACTTGTAGGTGATCCAGGAAAACACCACCACCTCATCCTTCTTCAGCTTGACCGCCATGGGGAAGGAAGTCAGCTTCCCGTCCGGCACGTCGTCGGCGGCGCATTCCACGTAGGAAAGCGCGCCGTACTCCATCCATACCTTGCCTGCCTTGCGCGCAATGGCGCGATAGGCGGCCAGTTCTTTCTTCGGTACTGCCAGCAAGAATCCGTCGACGTAAGTCATGAGCTTTCTCCTCGGTGGACGCCCTGTTCCCGGGCGGGTTATTTCTACGTCGAACGGGAAAGACGGCTTTCGACATGCGCGCGTGGATTTCCACGATCCAGCAGGAACCCAGGCCAGATGCGGCTCAGGCCCTCAACGCGGCCTGCAGCTGGGCCCGCAGCTCAGGCTTGTGCGCGAAGGGGTCGGCCGGGTTGCGCAAGGCCACCAGGTCCTGCGCGCCCTGCAGCACGGCATCCAGCGCGTCGGGATGCGACACCACGTAAAAGGCCTCTTCGCGGATGGCATCGAAGGTGCGTGCAGCGATGTCGCTGGCAGTGAGCTTGCCGGAGGTGACCGCCTTGCTGATCATCGCCTGGGCAATCAACTGCGACTGCGTCGGCGGCCCGGCATTGGCCAGATCGGCAGGCCGGTTGCGGTGCGACTGATGGATGCCGGTGGGCACGAAGTATGGGCACAGCACCGAGCAATGCACCTGATCGGTCACCAGCGACAGGTCATGGAACAGGGTTTCGCTGAGCGAGACCACCGCGTGCTTGGACACGTTGTAGGCGCCCAGATTGGGCTGGTTCAACAGACCGGCCATCGACGCTGTGTTGACGATGTGGCCGCGATAGCTGGGATCGGCCTTGGCCGCCGCCAGCATCAACGGAGTGAACGCACGCACGCCGTGGATGACTCCCCACAGGTTCACACCCAGCGACCATTCCCAGTCGCGCACGCTGTTTTCCCAGATCAGTCCCGCCGTGCCAATGCCTGCGTTGTTGAACAGCAGGTGCACGGCGCCGTAACGCTGCAGCGTCGCTTCGGCGAGCGCATCGATCTGCTCCCCGCTGGAAACATCCACCACCCGGGCGACTACTTCAGCGCCCTGTCCCGCCAGTTCTGCACGCGTTTCTTCCAGCGCATCGGGCTGGATATCGGCCAGCACCAGTTTCATGCCCAGGCCAGCGCCCACGCGCGCGAACTCGCGGCCGAAGCCCGACCCTGCGCCCGTGATCACCGCCACCCTGTCCTTGAATTCGTCCATCGTGCCCTCCCAGGCCACTTTTTGCTCAGACCGCGCTGTAGCCGCCGTCGACCGCCAGAATCTGGCCGGTTATGTGTTTGCCCGCATCGGATGCGAACAGCAACGCCGCACCCTTGAGATCTTCATCGTCGCCCAGGCGTTGCAGCGGCGAATTGCCGATCAGGGCTTCTTCGCCCAGGGTCTTGATCAGTACGTTCGACATCTTCGATGGAAAGAAACCTGGCGCCAGCGCATTGACCGTGATGCCGTAACGGCCCCACTCGCCTGCCAGCGTGCGGGTGAAATTGACCAGTGCGCCCTTGCTGGTGTTGTAGGCGATGGTCTGCATGGCGCCGGGCGGATTGCCACGCAGGCCGGCGATCGAAGCGATGTTGATGATGCGCCCGTACTTGCGCGGAATCATCGAGCGCTTGCCGACCTGCTGGGTCAGCAGGAACAGTCCGCGGATATTGAGGTTGAACACCTTGTCCCAGGCTTCAGCCGGATAGTCTTCCGCAGGTGCACCCCAGCTGGCGCCGGCATTGTTGATAAGGATGTCGACCTGGCCGAGCTTCTCCATCGTGGCCTCGGCCAGCATCGCGATATCCGCTTCCTTGGAACCATCAGCCGCCACCCAGTCGGCCTGGATGTCCAGCTTCTGCAGATGCGCCTGCGCCTGCTGCAATTCTTCGGCCTTGCGTGAAGACAGCACGATCCGCGCGCCATAACTGCCCAGCGCTTCGGCCATCTGCAGTCCAAGGCCACGCGAACCGCCGGTGATCAGCGCAGTCTTGCCGCTCAGGTCGAAAATATTCTTGTCAGCCATGGAAACCTCGTGTGGATGAGTGAAGCGGAAGACGGAATGCACGCATCCCGGTCAGAAGCATTCGTCGCGCATGTCCAGCGTGGTCCGGTCCAGACTGGCAAGCAGATCCAGTTGCGCGTCGACGCGGGGCAGCTCCCACAGGAAAAAGAAGCGCGCAGCACTTCGCTTGCCCTCGTAGAAATCGCCGGAACGGCCTTCGGCGGCGAACGCCTGTTCCAGCCAGATCCAGGCGATGGCGATATGACCGAAAGCCTCCAGGTAGACGCTGGCATTGGCCAAGGTGAGCTGCGGATCGCCGGTGGACCAGAGTTTTGCCGTCACTTCGGCAAGCCGCCCGAAACGACCTTCCAGCCCTCTGGCATAGTCGAGCAGCGCTGGGTGCGCACGCGCTTTTCCGACCGTCGCAGCGACACGCTCGGCGAACAGCTTGAACGCGGCCCCCTTATCCATCACCACCTTGCGCCCCAGTAGGTCCAGCCCCTGGATGCCATGCGTGCCTTCATGGATGGGATTGAGGCGGTTGTCGCGATAGAACTGTTCGACCTTGTATTCGCGTGTATAGCCGTAGCCCCCATGCACCTGGATGGCCAGGTCGTTCGCAGCCAGGCACCACTGCGATGGCCAGCTCTTGGCGATTGGCGTCAGGATATCCAGCAACAGCGTCAGTTCCGTGCGCACTTGTGCATCGGTGGCGACTTCCGCTTCATCCACCAGCCTGGCGCAGTACAGATTGAAGGCGAGCCCGCCTTCCACATAGGACTTCTGCGCCAGCAGCATGCGTTTCACATCCGCATGCTGGATGATGCGGGCCTGTGGGCTGGAAGGATCTTTGCCGTCCTGGCCAAGCGACCTTCCCTGCGGCCGGTTGCGCGCGTACTCCAGCGCGTGCAGATAACCGGTGTAACCCAACGCCACCGCGCCTAGGCCAACGCCGATCCGCGCCTCGTTCATCATGTGGAACATGCAGGTAAGTCCGTGATGCGCCTTGCCGACCAGATAGCCCACCGCACCGCTCTTTCCCTGTGGACGATAGCGCGTGCCTTCGCCGAAATTCAGCAGGCAATTCACCGCACCGCGATAGCCCATCTTGTGATTGATGCCTGCCAGTTGCACGTCGTTGCGTTCGCCCAGCGTGCCGTCCTCGTTGACCAGAAAACGCGGCACCAGCAACAGTGAAATGCCTTTGACCCCCGGGATGAGTTTGCCATCCGGCCCAGGAATTTTCGCGAGCACCAGATGCACGATGTTTTCGCACAATTCGTGGTCGCCACCGGAAATCCACATCTTGTTGCCGGTCACCCGGTACTGCGCGCCGAACGCCGATTCGCCTTCGTACTCGGCACGCGTGGCGATATCCGACAATGACGAGCCCGCCTGCGGCTCCGACAGACACATGGTGCCGAAGTAGCGGCCTTGCAGTTCCGGCCTGACGAAGGCATCAATCTGGGCCTGGCTGCCGTGGGCCAGCAACAGGTTGGCGTTGCCGACCGTCAACAAGGGATAGGCACTGGTGCCGATATTGGCGGCGTAGAAATAACTCAAGCCTGCCTTGCCCACCACGCCCGGCAACTGCATGCCACCCAGGTCGTAATCGCTGCCGCTGGCGATCAGTCCAGCTTCTGCGAACGCCTGCAGCGCCGGCTTGACCTCGTCGATCAGATGGACGGTCTCTCCATCGAAGTGCGGCTCCTGCGCATCGGCTTTCTGGTTGTGCGGGGCGAACATTCCGGTGGCGATGCGCTCGCAGGTATCGAGCACCGCATCGAAGGTCTCACGGCTGTGGTCTGCGTAGCGCTCGGCCCGCGTCAACGCGGTCACGTCCAGCCACTCGTACAGCATGAACTCCAGATCGCGGCGCGAGAGCAGCAATGAATTCATGACCGACTCCGTGGCAACTGCTGGGCGCAGCGCATCACGCCTGTCCCGAGCGCAATGCGAACTGCCAGCCCAGCTCAGCGAGTGGCCGCGCCTGACGCCCGTATTCGGCCGCCTGCGGACTGCTGGCCGTACCCTCCTGCACGCGCTTGGCGATGCCCTGCAGGATAGCGGCGATGCGGAACAGGTTGTAGGCCAGATAGTAGTTCCAGTCGCCCGCCGCATTGCGGCCCGACCGTTGTTCATAGGCCTTGATATAGGCGGCTTCGGAGGGAATGCCCAGCGCGTCCAGGTCCAGCCCGGCCAAGCCGCGCATCGCGCCGCCCGGGACGATATGCCAGCTCATCAGGTGATAGGCGAAATCGGCGAGCGGATGGCCCAGGGTCGAAAGCTCCCAGTCGATCACAGCCAGGATGCGTGGCTCGGTCGGGTGGAAGATCACGTTGTCCAGCCGGTAATCGCCGTGCACCAGCGATACCTGCGGCGCGTCCTCATGCGGCACGTGCTGCGGCAGCCATTCGATCAGCCGTTCCATCGCCTCGATTTCCCCGGTGTCGCTGGCCCGGTACTGACGCGTCCAGCGATCCACCTGGCGGGAAAAATAATTGCCTGCTTTGCCATAATCAGCCAGGCCCAATGCATTGAAATCGACCGCATGCAATTCGGCGATGACCCGGTTGAGTTCGTCGTAAAGGGCGCCCCGTTGCGCTTGCGAAAGGCCCGGCAGGGATTGTTCCCAGAAGATCCGTCCTTCCACGAAATCCATCAGGTAGAACGCGCGCCCGATCACCGACTCGTCCTCGCACAGGCAATGCATGCGTGCGACTGGTACCGCGCTGCCGGCCAGCGCCGACTGCAGGCGGAACTCGCGCTCTATCGCATGCGCCGAAGGCAGCAACTGCGATACGGGCGCAGGCTTGGAACGCATTACATATTGGCGGCCCGGCGTATTGAGCAGATACGTCGGATTGGACTGGCCGCCCTTGAAGCGGCTGGCGGTCAGCGGCCCGGAGAACCCTTCGATACGGCTGGCCATGTAGTCCTGCAACGCGTCCAGATCCAAAGACGCGGACGTGTCGTGGTGCGCTGACCCAGTGCTCATGCGCACCCTTCAGAGATTGAGGGTGCGAACCCGGCAACACATTGCACGTAGCATTGCCTGGGATGCGCGAGCACGCGCTGCCTATCAGTCATTGTCATCTCTAGTTTCACGTAGTGGAACTAAGTTTCTGGTGTATGCACCATGCTACGGAGTGACTTCACGACAGACAAGCGCGTACCGCGCTGACGCGCCGGAGATAAGCGATAGGGCCGCCGAAGCAGCGGTCAGTCGATGGGGACGTCGAAAAGGAGTTTCGAACCAATCGATGTCAACGTGTAATGCCACCACTCTTTCGGATAATTGCTGAAGCCGTGACGTTGCATCGCGGACAGCAGGCGTTGGCGATTGGCTTGCTGTGCGGGAGAAATATCCGGGGCGTCGGTATTGGCGCGCGGATCGAAGAAGTCGTATTCCGTGCCCATGTCTACCGCAACGCAGGCGGCTGCCGAACTGCAATCCAGCAGTGTGAGATCGACGGTGGCGCCACGGCTGTGGCCCGAGACCGTTGCGATGTATTCGCCCAACAAAGCCGATTTTTCCAGGTTCGGATAATGCAGGGCCTTGGTACGCTGGTCGGCAGGGTCCTGCACCCAGCGGACGAAGTGCGCGACTGCACGCGCCGGCCGGTAGCAGTCGTAGATCTGCAAGCGATAGTTCTGCACCCGCAGGTCGGCCTCCACCTGCGCAAGGGCGCGGGCAGCCGGTTCCAGCAACAGGCATTTGGCCGCGTTGTAGCCATCCACCTGCGCACCGACGAAGTTTCGTTCGCCGGCGTAGCGTATATCCAATGCAATATCCGGGATGAGCGTGGACACATCGACCAGGCCTGCTTGCTCGACGGTGTTTGCGGTGGAAACCGGTGAATTTTCCGATGCGAACGCGCTCGCCACGGCGCCATGCGCCATTGCGATAGCGATGCACGAGAAAAGCGTCGCGGGCTTATTCACATCCACGCACACGGCGGAGATCAAGGTCCGCGTAGTCGGTACCGGGACTGCCATCGTCATTGGTATAGGAGAGCGACATGCGCGCAGCTTGGCTGTTCTCAGGCTCGAAATCCAGCCAGGGCGAAGGACCGGCATCGGAGACGGTCCATTCCACCCTCCATCGCCCCTGCATCCCAGAGACCGGTCCTTTCAGCTTCGGCGACATCGCCGACTCGAACAGGATTCCGTTCTCAGCCGGGCAAAGCCTGACTTCGCCAAACCACGGATCACGATACACGCCCAGCCAACGCCCCAACTCGACAGGCGCGACGGCAGTGCCTTTCGACAACGTGTGCACAGACGGCGTATCGGCGGTTTTGGGCTGCGCTTTTTCCAGCAGTGCGGCGTAATAGTCGACATCGAATCCTCGGCCGGGCGCGGTGTAGTGCTTCACCAGCGCCTGGGTCAGTGCGGTGCGTGCGTCGTCGCATTCGCAGTTGATCATCAGGATGAAACCGTTGCGTTGGTCAGGCAGCAGCACCAACGAGGTATACATGCCCAGCAAGGTGCCGGTGTGGGCCACCTTCCACTGTCCATCCACGTCGGTAAGGCGCCAGCCATAGCCATAACCCGACAGGCGCGTGTTGTCCCAGTCGCGCATGCTTTGCGAAATGGGCATGGGCTGCTGCAACGTCCAGACTTCGCGGCGTTGCGCGGCCGACAGCCAGGACGGATGCGCTTCAGGCACCAGCCATGCGCGCATCCAGGTCAGCATGTCCTTCAGGCTGCAGCGGACGCCCCCGGCTGCCATCAATGGCGTATCCGGAATACTGGGCGGGTCCGGGCGCACCACCACATTGGCATCGTGTTCGCGCACATGCGGCTGGGCAAGATTACCCACCGCATCCCGCGACCAGGCACCTACCTGGCAACGATCCATGCCCAATGGCACGAATACATGCGCCTTGATCAGTTCCGCATACGGCATTCCGCCGGCGCGCTCCGCCACTGCGCCGGCAACGACGTACAGCAGGTTGTCGTAGGTGTAGCCCGCACGGAATCCATGCGTGGGCTTCAGGTGCGCGAGTCCGGCGATGATGTCTTCACGCTGGAACCGGTTGGGTTCGGGCCACAGCATCAGGTCGCCGGCGAACGGACGCAGGCCGCTGTTGTGGATCAGCAGATCGCGCACCTGCATGTTCTGGGTCACCCAGGGGTCGTACATGCGGAACGTCGGCAGGTACTTGGTGACCGGATCGTCCCAGCGCAGCTTTCCCTGATCCACCAGCCGCGCCAATACCGCCGTGGTTATGGCCTTGGTAGTGGAAGCGATCTTGAACAGCGAATCGGCATCGACCGGTTCGCCCTGCCCGGCACGCAGTTCGCCGGCAGTACGCATATAGACGACTTCACCGCCTTCGATCACCCCGACGGCCAGACCCGGCAATTGGTAGCGTTCGAGCGTCCGCTCAAAAGCATGGTCGAAAGTGTCGCGTGATTCTGTCGCGCCTGCCGCTTGTGCGAGCCCTGCGCAAAGCAGCAGACCGAGTGCCGACAACGCATGCAGGCAATGGGGAAGCAATCGCTTCTCCAGGCCGCTCATTCTTTTCTTCTGGACAGCGCTCACGCCGATTGCATTACCTCGAAGCGGAATGGAAGCCGCGCCGTGGCGCGACCTCCATTCAACCTGGTGCCTCGCTCGCTGCCACAGGCGGCGAGTGGGCATCTGTGCGACCGTCAGTTGAATTTGTACTCCACCAGCAGGCTGAAGGAGCGGCCACGGGGATCGGCCACGCGCGGTTCCCACGCGGCACCGGAAGCGAAATCGTTCTGGTGCGCGGTGAACGGCGGGTCTTCATTGAAGAGGTTGCGGAGCACGAAGGTGAACTTGGCGTTCTCCAGCCCCGTCCAGGTCAGGTTGTAGTTGTAGGTGATGTATTCCTCGACGTCCGGGTTCCAGTCTTCCGGTATGTAAGTTCCATTGGCGACGCTGACCGGCACCTCGTCCTTGTAACCGTCGCGGTAGATCTGGGTGAAAGTGTGCGCCCAATCCCCCTTCGCCCAGCTGAAGCCCAGCGTGTGCTTCCACTTGAGCGGCAAGCTGTAGTAGCGCACGTACTTGCCCACCAGGTTGTCGCCGTAAGGCGTGTTTTCCAGCACCTTTTCCTGGAAGCTGTCGATGTAGCTGCCGTTCAAATTGATTCGCCAGACACCTCCGGCGAGTTCGCCGGTCAGGTTGGCATCAAGCTCCACGCCGCTGATCAACGTGCCACCGGAATTGATGAAGCGGCGATCGATGGCGACCACCTCACCGCTGGCATCGCGGATCCAGTTATCGACGAACAGATCGTAGTTGTTCACCAGCGTGGCCTGGTTGGGTACACGGATAGTGTTGATCCGTTCGATTTCCCACCAGTCCAGGCTGAGGTTGAAGTTGTCGGTGGGCGCGAAGACCAGGCCGAAGCTTCTCTGCTTGGATTCCTCCGGTTCGAGGTCTTCCTTGCCGCCGGTCAGAATGGTCGGCTGGATGGCTTCGCAACCCGCGACCGCCGGATTGGCCACGCCGCTGGGGCACGACGCCGGATCGACCAGATCGAAGCCGGTATATTCGGTTTCAGTGACCCCGCTGTACAACTTGGTGAATTCCGGCGCCTTGAAGCCAGTGCTGTAGGAACCACGGAACGCCAATGCATCGAACGGCTGCCACTTGAACGAATACTTCGGATTGACCGTGCTGCCGAACCCGTCGTAGTCGTCGCGGCGCACCGCGACGCTGGCTTCCAGCGTGTCGTGGATCGGCAGGAATACTTCGGCGTAGATCGCCTTCACGTCGCGCTGCACCTTGGGCATGTTGTTGGCCGCATCGAACGGCGCGCCGAAGATGTAGCTGTTGTCCAGGGTGACGCCTTCCTCGACCGAGCCGAATTCGAATTCCTCGCGACGCAGGTCGAAGCCCACCGCTGCCTGCGCCTCGCCGCCCCACAGGTTGAACCCGAGGCCGCCGGAGAAACTGGCATCCAAAGTGGTAATGGTGGATTCGCCGCCATAAAGACGCGTGCCAGCGGCGGAAGCGGCCTGCAGCGCGGCGATGCCTTCGGCGCTCTGCGACTCGCCCGGCATCAGGAACGGGTTGAGCAGACCGCTGCCCAGCACCGCCTTGAACGCGGGCGTGAAGTAATAGCCGCTGCCCAGCACCGATTCGGCTTTGCTGCCGGCACGCGACAGACCTACATCGTAGTCCCAGCTGCCAAGGCTGCCTTCGAAACCGGTCAGAATGCGATAGGCCTTGGTGGTGGTCTTGACCTGGCGCGGGCCGCAGACTTCGCAGCGCCAGCGGTAGGCGATCTTGTTGCCATATACCAGATTCGCCGTACCGAAATAATCGGCCAAGGCGTCGTAAACCATGTCGTAGGTTTCCTGCGTGTACTCGTTCAGCGGATACCAGGTGCTGGGCCCGAGCGCCGAGGCGGCCGTCGAGGTCGAAGAAGTGATCTGCTGCGGTTCGAACTGACGGTTCGACTCGGTATGGGAACCCATGAACTCGGCATAGAACTGGTGGTTGTCCCCGATCTTGAAGGTGGCCCGGCCAAGACCCTGCACGCTTTCCTGCGGTTGCTGCATCACCTGCGCGGCGGGGTAATCCCAGGCGCAGGCGTACTTGGAATTGGCCACGCCCCAGAGCTGGTACGCATAGGGGCCCATCATGTCGCTGCCGCTTTCGCACCCTGCGGCGCCGGGCAGGTTGAGGATGTTGACCAGACCCTGGTTGGCGCCACCGGCTGGGTCGACCAGCGTCCCATTGATGAGTCCGCCCGTACTATTGGTCACTGTCGCGAACGGCGTGCCCCGCGTATCGGGCGAGAGCCCGCGCTCGGGCTGGAAGGTGTTGGAAAAATCGCGGTCGGAGCCGAGCAGGATCTTGCTGTCCCGATAATTCACCGTACCCCAGACATTCCAGCCATCGGCATCGATGTCGCCCATGCCACCCAGCACACTGTAGGTATAGACTTCGCCGCCGCCGTCCTGGGGAATGTCGAAACCGGCCGTGACCGTGATGCCCTGGTAGTCGCTGCGAGTGATGAAGTTGATCACGCCGCCGATGGCGTCAGTGCCGTAGACGGCCGAAGCGCCATCACGCAGCACTTCGACCCGGTCGATGGCGGCAAAGGGAATCGAGTTCAGGTCCACTGCCTGTCCACGCAGGCCGTGGGTGGCAACGCGACGTCCGTTCAACAGCACCAGCGTGGCGTCGGCGCCCTGACCGCGCAGGTTGGCACCAGATACGCCGTTGTTGCCGCGCAGGTCGGCCGGAGCAATGCCCGCGTTGGCCGCCAGACTATCCGAGCCATTGCTGGCGATGTTGAGGAACTGCAGCAGCTGTTCTGCCGAGGTAATGCCCTGCGCCTCGATCTCGGCTTTCTGGATGATGGTGATAGGCAATGCCGTTTCCACATCCGTGCGCTTGATGCGCGAGCCGGTGACCGTTACCGCATCCAGGGTCTTGGTGGATTCTTCCTGCGCCGACACGATGCCCGGCACTGCGAGCCCCAGCATGATCGCGGCGGCCAAGTGGCTGGGCTTGAGCAAAAGGTTTCTAACGGGCATGCGGTATCTCCTGGATGAAAGAGCGCTGTAACACGCGGCTATTACTCTCTGCTGCGATGCCCTTGCCATGCCGCCCCGCGAATCCGCCTACCACCGACGCCCCCGCGCAACCTCACCGCAAACGCTGCACCCCGCGATCATCCGGCGCATGACACCAACCTGCGCCGTAGGCCACGACCCTCCCCGGGTGCGCACCACAGAACTGCTATGAAACCAACCGGCAACCCTTGCCGTTATTTCTATGTGTCGAGCATTGCCTTACGCACTGCCAACAAATTTTTACCATTCCGATTTAGCACGTCATTCAGCGGAGAGTCAATAATTTATTCCGCAAATAATCTGATCGAGACGCAACTATTCCTAGTTACTGGTCGCCTTCCGCGCGTGCGCTGATTGCGGGCTGGCCAGCCGAGGCGCCAGGAGGCAAGGTCAATACATAGAGAATCCGCAGGTCTTCAGCGTCGAGCTCAGTGCCCTCCATGCCCCGGAAGCGGTGATGAAAGGCACGAACGACCGCCGCCCGGTCATCCACGGCATAGCCCAGCGACTGCAGGGCGAGCCACGGGTCGAAGCCCGCCGGCGGCGTACTGGCCCGGCTCAGGTCGGGCCAGACACCGAAGCCAGCTTCAGCCAACTGCTTCCATGGGAACAACGGGCCCGGATCGATTTTCCGCGTGGGCGCCAGATCGGAGTGGCCGATGACCTGGCTGGGGGGAATGCCCAGACGCTGGGTCAGATCGCGCAGCAGCACGATCAGGCTTTCGATCTGCGCCTGCGGATAGGGGTTGTGACCGTTGTTGTCGATCTCGATGCCGATCGAAGCCGAATTGACCTCGGGAATGGTGCCCCAGCGCCCTGCCCCGGCGTGCCAGGCCCGTTCGCTATCGGCGACAAGCTGATATCGGCGCCCGTCCATGCCGATCAGGTAGTGAGCGCTCACACGCCCCTTGCTGTTTCGGGTGCGCAGCGTCTTCAAAGATTGTTCCGCCGATTCCTGGTCGGTGTAATGAAGGACGATCAACTGGGGCCGACGTGCATCGCGATTCTCCGAGGGCACCCATTGCGCCAGCGGATTGCGGACGGCGGTATGGCTGCAGGCGCCCAGCGCAAGCGCCAGTAGCGCCACGGCGACGGCCCTGACCGAGTATTCGCGGAGTACAGGACACCAGCGCAAAGGCAGCGGGAAATGGAGGTCCGACATAGGGCAGGCCGACAGCTGGGGGACGTGGCAGAGTTACCACGATTTCCGCCGCCCATCAATAATTTATTCTTTGATAGTTGTATTTCGGAAGCAGATATTCCATAACTGCGGACTATTTCCTGACGAACCCATGCATGCGCGCTATCCGCTTGTCTCTGCAAGACCCTGCCGGAGCTGACCGCAATGCCGCGCGGGCAGCAGGGTCACGACTGTCGTTGCGGTCGGTTCCCCCCCGCCTCGCCTGGGTCTGGCTGCTGCTGGCAGCGATCATCCTGCCAGGCACAACGCTGGCGGACACTGGGCAAGCGCCGACCACCTCGTTGCAGGACCTGGGCATCGTCGACGGGCAACTGTCGGCACGCTACTGGATTGACCAGCAATCCGCGCCGCAGCAAGCGCAATTGGACAAGGCTGCGATCCAGGCGCAGAACGCCCGCCTCTTCATTAATGATCCGAGCATGTTCGATCTGGAAAAGATTTCCAGGAAACTGAATCAGGCGCAGGTGCGTTCGTGGATTGCGGCACTGTCGCGCATTCCGGATCGCGTGCTGTACGACGAACAGGGCATGAAAGTGGAGACCGCTATGCAAGAAGCATTGCGTGGCTCCATACAGATCGATGCAATTCCCGCGCAGGTGACGCCGCGTTTCGGGTTGGTCGTGCATCGCGCCGACCTGCGTTCCTTCCCCACGCACCTGCGCGTATTCAGCACGCCGGACGATACCGACATCGACCGCTTCCAGGAATCCGCACTGTTCCCGGGCGCGCCAGTGCTGATCATCCATGTAAGCGCGGACGGGCAGTGGTGGTTCGTGGTCAGCCCCACCTATGCGGCATGGATCGAAAAGCGGCACGTGGCCGAAGGCAGCGCGACGGAGGTGTTCGCCTATGGACGCAAGGCGCCGTTCCTGGTGGTGACCGCGGCCACGGTGCGCACGACTTTCACGCCTGAATTGCCGCAGGTATCGGACCTGCAGCTGGACATGGGTGTGCGCGTGCCACTGCTGGCCGACTGGCCGACCGACCAGCAGGTCAACGGCCAGCATCCCTATACCTCCCACGTCATCCAGCTGCCTGTCCGCGATGCGCAAGGACGTTTGCAGTTGGTGCCCGCCTTGCTGCCGCGGACAGCGGATGTCGCCCATGACTACCTGCCATTGACCCAGGCCAACGTGATCGGCCAGGCCTTCAAATTTCTGGGCGAACGCTACGGCTGGGGCCATTCTTACAACACGCGTGATTGCAGCGGCTTCGTGTCCGAGGTGTATCGCAGCATGGGCGTGACGTTGCCGCGCAACACCAGCGACCAGGCCCGCAGCCCTGTCCTCCAACGCGTCTCTTTCGACAAGGACGAGGGGCCCAAACGCCGCCGTGCCGCAGTCGACGCGCTGCAGGTGGGCGACCTGGTCTATATCCCGGGTCACGTGCTGATGATGATTGGCCGCGTCGATGGCGCGCCTTACATGATCCACGACATCAACGGTGGTTCCTATCTGGGGCCTGATGGCGAAATGCGTTCGCTGCATCTCAATGCCGTGTCGGTCACCCCGCTGTTTCCGTTGCGCTTCGACCCGGAACATTCCTACGTGGACCGCATCACCAGCATCGTCCGAATCCGCCCTTGAACGGCCAACTGCATTAAGAAAGGAATCCATGAAGATCACAGACATCAAGTTCGGCATGCTTCGCGTGCCATTGAAGACGCCGTTCAAGACGGCGTTGCGCACAGTTGATGTAGTCGAGGACATCGTGATCATGGTGCATACCGACAGCGGTCACGTCGGTTATGGCGAAGCGCCCGCCACCGCGGTGATCACCGGCGACACCCACGGCTCCATCGTCGATGCGATCCGGCATTACATCTCTCCGCGACTGATCGGGGAGGACATCGCCAACCTCAACCGCCTAACCAGGCTGATCCAGGGCGCGATGGAGAAGAACACCAGCGCCAAGGCAGCGGTGGAGATCGCCATCTACGACCTGTTCGGCCAGCTGTATGGCGCACCGCTGTACAAACTGCTGGGCGGCGGCGACCCGGTCATCACCACCGACATCACCATCAGCGTGGACTACATCGACAAGATGGTGGCCGATTCGATCAACGCCGTGGATCGCGGGTTCGAGTCGCTGAAGATCAAGGTAGGCAAGGACATCGGCGTGGACATCGAGCGGGTCAAGGCCATCTACGCCGCTGTCGAAAACCGTGCGCTGTTGCGTCTGGATGCCAACCAGGGCTGGACCGCCAAGCAGGCGGTCCATGCGCTGAACACGCTGGAGGATGCCGGCGTGCAGTTGGAACTGGTGGAGCAACCGGTCAAGGCGCGCGATCTGGAGGGCATGCGCTATGTCACCGAGCGCGTGCACACGCCGATCATGGCCGACGAAAGCGTGTTCGGGCCGATGGAAGTGGTGGAACTGATCCGCATGCGCGCCGCCGACATCATCAACATCAAACTGATGAAGACCGGCGGCATCTCCAACGCCATCCGCATCGCCGACATCGCCGCCCTGCACGGCATCGAATGCATGATCGGCTGCATGCTGGAAACCAGCATCAGCGTCGCCGCGGCCGTGCACGTGGCGGTCGCCAAGTCCGACGTGATCACCAAGGTCGATCTGGATGGTCCGTCGCTGTGCCTGTTCAATCCGGTGGAAGGCGGCGTAATCTTCAACGAATCCGAAATCACCGTGACCGACGCCCCCGGCCTGGGCATCCGCGAAATCCGCGGCCTGGAACCACTAGACCCCTGATGTCGCCGCTGATCAAAATCCGTTCTGAACGGGACCAGATGTCGGCCATCGAGCGGCGCATCGCCGACTTCGTGCTGGAGAACGCGCAATTGCTGCGCGACTATTCGTCGCAGCAACTGGCCAGTGCGCTGGGGGTCAGCCAATCCAGCGTGGTCAAGTTCAGCCAGAAGTTCGGCTTCAAGGGTTATCCGGACCTGAAATATTCGATCGGCGAGGCCGTCGCCCGCCACGGCAACGGTCGGCCTGCGTCCACACCGGAATCCGTGGCTGCCATCGACGCCTACACCCGGCTGCAGGCCGACCTGCGCCGCAGCAAGGCCGCCGCCGAAGAAGAGACCAGCCTGATCAACCCGCGCGAGAAGGTCGAACCGATCATCGGGATGATCGATGGGGCCGGCAAGGTGTTCGTATGTGGACTGGGCGACGATGGCCTGTTCGCGCGCGAGTTCGCCATGCGCCTGTCGCTGCTCGGCCTGCTGACCATCCACCACGCGGACCCGATCCTGATGATGTCCAACCTTTCGGCCGCGCGCCCCAACGACGTGCTGCTGATGGTCTCGGAATTCGGCAAGCTGCCGGTGATCTCGCAGTTGAGCCGGCAATTCCAGGCCTGCGAAGGCAAGGTGGTGGCGATCACACGCAACACCTCCAACCCCCTGCGCGCCCATGCCGACGCCTCGCTGGTGGTCTCCGCGCACGATCCGGCACCGCATGTGGAACAACTGCTGTACCGTTCGTCGCTGCAGTCCCTGCTCGACTTCGTCTTCGTCCTGCTGTGCCAGAGCAATCCCGACCGGTACCGGCAATTGAACATCAATCTTGAACGGGTCCAGCAGATGCTGGATTCGTGAGGCCAGGAGCTTTCATGGTTTCCCTGTTGCATCGATGCCTTGTCCCGCTGCGCGCGGCCAGCCTGTCCGCACTGGTTTTATTGTCCGGCTGCGCCAGCACCTCGCCCCAGACCTTGCCGAATGCCTCGCCCATGGCCTCACCTCTGGATGATGCGCATCAGGTGGTGCTGGTGTTGACTGAGAACTGGGCGGCCACGACCGGCAGCCTGCAACGCTTTGAACTGCGCGACGGGCAATGGCGTGCGGTCGGTGTCGCCGCCCCGATTGCGGTGGGGCGCAATGGCACGGGCTGGGGCGCGGGTCTGCATCCGGCACAGGCGCAAGGGCCGCAAAAGCAGGAAGGCGATGGTCGCGCACCGGCAGGCGTGTTCGCACTGGGCGAAGCGTTCGGTTATGCCGACCAGGACGCCACGCGCATGCCGTACCGCGCCATGCAGGCCAGCCACTACTGCATGGACGTACCCGATTCGCCCTATTACAACCGGATCATCGACACGCGCGAACTGGGCGAAGCCGCTGCCAAGGGTTCCACCGAACCCATGCGCCTGGATCTGCACAGCAAGGGCGACCCGCGTTACCGTAAAGGCCTGGTGATCGGCCACAACACCGCGGCCGTGCCGCGCGCTGGCAGCTGCATCTTCGCCCACCTGTGGCGAACGCCTGGGGAACCCACCGCCGGTTGCACGGCGATGGCTGCTGACACGATGGATAACCTGCTCGCCTGGCTGCAGCCACAGGATCGGCCGCTGCTGGTGCTGTTGCCCCGCGCCGAGTACGAACGTCTGGCTGGTGAATGGAAGCTGCCACGTGTTGGAGCAGTCCGATGAGGTGGCCTGGCGCGACGGCACGCGTACTGGTCGGCCTGGTGGCCGGTGCCGCAGTCGGCCTGTCACTGGCGCACTGGTCGCCCGGCCTTACCGGCACGGCGGTCGCCATCACCCAGCCTATCGGGAAGCTGTGGTTGAGCGGCTTGCAGATGACTGTGGTGCCGCTAGTGCTGTCCTTGATCATCCTGGGCGTGGCCACAGCCAGCGATGCGGCTGCCTCGGGGCGCGTCGCACGCCGCGCGATGATCGTGTTCATCTGTTTGCTTTCGCTGTTCGCCGCCTATGCGGCCCTCGTGGCACCGCTGGTGCTGTCGGCGATGCCGGCGCCAAGTCCGGAACTGGCCGCCACTTTGCGCGGCGGCCTGTCCGCCGTGGGCGAAGTCAAAACGCCGGCACTCGCTGACTGGATCGGCTCGGTGATTCCCAGCAACGCGATCATGGCCGCCGCGCAGGGCGCGATGCTGCCCGTGGTGGTGTTCGCGCTGTTCTTCGGCTTCGCGCTGACCCGGGTGCCGGAAGATCGCCGCGTGCAGATCATTGCGTTCTGCCATGGCATTGCCGACACCATGATCGTCATCGTGCGCTGGATGTTGCTGGCCGCGCCTATCGGCGTCTTCGCGCTGGTGCTGGCGGTGTGCGCGCAGGCCGGCATCGGTGTAGTCGGCGCGCTGGTGGGCTATATCGGCCTGCAGTGCGGCATGTATATCGGCGCTACGTTGATCTGCTACGTGCTGGTGGCGGTGTTCGCGCGCACCTCGCCCTTGGCGTTCGCGAAAGCGATCCTGCCGGCACAGGTGGTGGCGGCCAGCACCCAATCGTCGTTGGCATCGCTGCCGGCGATGGTGGAAACCGCACGCTTCCGGCTGGGCCATCCGCGCGCTGTCGCCGCCCTGGTACTGCCGATGGCAGTGACCCTGTTCCGCATCACCAGCCCCATCCAGTACATCGTGGCAGCCTGCTTTGTGGCCTGGGCCTTGGGTATCGAGCTGGATGTCGTCACTCTGGTGGCGGGCGCTGCGTTGGCAGTGGTGATCAGTCTGGGATCCATTGGTCTGCCGGGCCAAGTCAGCTTCATGGCCACGGTGATGCCGGTGACCCAGGCGATGGGATTGCCGATCTATCCGCTGGGCTTGCTGCTGGCGGTAGATACCATTCCCGATGTCTTCGCCACCACCGGCAACGTGACCGGCGACCTGACCGCCACCAGCATCGTGGCCCGGCAATCGCCCGATGCACGCGACGCCGATTCCGACGCGCAGGCTTCCACACCGGAAGCCTGATCAGGGCTGTTGACGCGAGGCTGCGCTTACAGGGACTTCAGAAACTCGACCAGCGCATTGCGGTCGGACTGCGCCATGCCCTCGAAACGCTGCTTCGCCGCATTGCCCTGCCCGCCATGCCACAGGATGGCCTCTTCCAGCGTCGCAGCACGGCCATCGTGCAGGTAACGCACATTGGGATTGATCGCCGCCGCGCTGCCCAGACCCCATAGCGGTGCGGTGCGCCACTCGCTGCCGGTGGCGCGGCCTTCGATGTAGGTGTCGGCCAGTCCAGGCCCCATGTCGTGCAACAACAGATCGGTAAACGGCTTGATTGGCTGATAGCGCAGTTCGACGAACTTGTGGTGGCCGGTACGAAGCTCCGGCGCATGGCAGGTGCCGCAGCGCGCCGCCTCGAACATCTGCTGCCCGCGCTTGACGGTGGCCTGACGTTGACGCGCCTGCGCGTCCTGTTCCAGCGGATTGTCGAAGCTGCGGCGCGGCGGCACGCCCAGCAGGCTCAGATAGAGCGTTGTCTTGTGGATGTCGGCGGCGGTGAGCTTGGCGCTGCCATCATCCACACGGGTGCAGTCCGCGCCAGCGCTTCCGCGCGAGCATTCCAGCGCCGTCATCAGCGGGGACGTCACACCCATGTCGGTGTTGAACGCCAGCGACGCCTGCTGTTCCAGCGTGGCCGTACCGCCCTTCCAGCCGAAACGCCCTACCCGGCTCATGCCTGGTTCGCGCGGATCTGCCACGATCTGCAGCCGACCGGCCACGCCGTCAGGATCGTTGCGCTGTTCCAGCACAAGACGTTCCAGCGCCTGTTCCGGCACTGCTTCAAGCAATCCCAGGCCAACCAGCGACGGCGCGGCGCGCACCGACAGCGCCGTGGGCAGCGGCAGCGTCTGTCCGTTGCGGTCGCGCAGCTGGTAGTTCGGTTTGCGCAGCCGGTAGGTCGCGCCATCGCCATAGGCGCCGGTGGTCTCGGTATAACCAGTCAGCACCAGCTCGGCTTCGCGACCATCGATATTGGCGCCGCCTTCGCGATAGCTGCCCTGCTGCAGACGCAGTCCAAAACGCGCATCGGGAACTTGCGTGTTGTTGGCCCCCAACGTACCGACGAACACACCCAGCCGGCTCAGCGGCGCATTCAAGATCGGCGTGCTTTTGCCGTTGTTCTCATGGCAGTCCACGCACCGCGTCTGCGAGAAGCGTGGCGCGGCCTTGCCTGCATGTGCGGCGAAGGTGGTGTTGCTGCCTTCCGAATGCAGTCCGGAGACGAATGAGGTGTGCAGCAGCCGGCGTCCTTCCGCCCAGGGCTGCATGTTGTAGCTGGCGATGTTGTGCGAGGCCTGCAGCAGCATGCGGTAGGGCTCGTTGGAGGTGTCTTCGTGCAAGGTCATGCCTGGGCCAGCCGAAAGCGCTTCGACCGGCATCGCCAGCGCATCCAGCGGGCGCTGCACGCCATAGCCCGGTCCGCGGAACCAGGACACGATGCCGTGCTGGCCCGCGCGGTAGACCAGGGCCTCGGCGTAGTAGTTGAAGCGGCCGATCACATCCGGGTTGCCGGCCAGGAAGATGCCCAGTTCGAACTCGACCAGATCGCCCTTGCGCAAGGCACGATGGGATTCGTTGGCGGCGGTGCGGATTTCCTTGACCAGTACGAAATTGTTGCCGGGCGTGCCGGCAGGTGGCGTGTAATTGCTGTTGGGATCGCCGGCCAGACTTGCATAGTTGGGAATAGGCGTCTGCGCCACCACGCCGCCGGGAAGCACTTTCATGCCGCCGTTATCGGCGTACAGGGCCACCGAGGTGGGCTCCAGCGGGTCCTCGCTGCGTCGCCCGATATAGCCGTGGCGGAAGTTGGTGCCGTACCAGTAATGCTGCGGCTTCACCACCACAGTAAGGATGCGTTGTTCCGGATTGCCGGGCGCCGCATTGTCGTAGATGACGATTTCATGCGTCCGTCGTTCGAAATACTGCGGCGGAAATACCTGATAGCTGTCGTCGACGATGGGCTCGCGCGCGTGACGGTCGCGCACGCGCCCGCCGACGCGCGTCACCAGCGTGCCATCGGCCAGCGTGTCCTGGACCGGTGCAGCGTCGTTTTCCCAGAACAGGGGCTGATAGACGGCCGAAGGCGGCACCGGCCGTGGCGGCGGCGTCAGTGGCTGCGCACCGTTGGCGCGGATCGGCGCCGGCCCGCCCGGCGCCAGATGGAACATCTGCGAGGCAGCGTCGCTGCAGGTGAGCTGCTCGACCAATGCTCCGGACACCAGTGAGGCCGCCGCGATATTGAGGCACTTGCCGTTGTTGACGTTGGCGATACGGTAGCGGTCGGTGGTTGCGGTGCGCTGGATGCGGAAGCGCTGCGCACCGGTGCCGTTGTCTTCCCACTGCTGCACGACGACATTGTTGGCTCCCGACCCGGCCGGGATGTCGGCGGCCTTGCCGCTGCGCATATTGACCAGCTTGTACTGGCCGGCCGTGACCTCGGTGATGTCGAAAAACTGCCCGCTCTGCGAATCAACACAGTCCGCCTGCCGCAGCGGTGCGCCATTGTCCATGCTGCCGTTGGCGACTTCGACGCACAGACCGCTGAGTGCGCTGCTGATGCGATAACGCCCCGAGGGCACTGGATCGACGTTGATATTGGCCGCCATCGCCGCCGATGCGGTGGACTGGCTTGCCATGGGCCGGGACGATTCAACGACCGACGTCGTACTTTCTCCGGCACCGGAACACGCGGTCAGGACGCAGAGCGCAGCTAAGAAGGCCAGAAACGGAAACGTGCGTGCGGCGGACACGCAGCAGGACATCGGCGACATGCAATCCCCGGTGATTCGAGAGCGACGAAAGGTGGATCCGCCTGCGTCGCCCCATTCGCGACCCGCCTGCGACTGAGGCCATGATATCGAATGCTTTTTTTCATACTGCGCTTGCGGCCACACTTCGTTGAGGGGCAGCCCGTTCGTTGCGGTCAATCCGGTTCACGTAACGAATCCGGATTGGTAGCCGGCTCAGGCTTGCGTTCGCCTGAAAGCGGATCGGCGAATGGCGTGACCATCATCAAGACCGAGGGCGGCGCAAGCGACGAGATCGATGGCAGCAGGTGATGCGAGGACGGCCGTGCCGGTGAGGTCGTCCGGTAAAAATCGAGTGGTCCGGTCAAGCCACGCTGCCATGCATCGCGATAGCGCTGGCGGGTTGCCTCGGCCATTGGGTTCGCGTTGGAGGATTCGCCACCCGCTGCGTCGATCCCATCGAAAAACTGCCAGAGGCGTTCGAAATCGCTGACATCGCGCAACCGCGCCGCCTGCGGACGGCACAGGAAATCCATGTAGGCGCTGGCATGCTGTTGCTGCGTATCGTCCAGTGATGCCTGCACCAGCGTGGCCGGCTGCGGCGAATTGACGATCTCAAGATGCCGAAGCCAGGCCGGCGCCTGTGCGGCGAGCGTCCAGGCCAGCGACCCACCCCAGTCGTGCGCGACCAGTGCGGCGATCGGCGCATGCAGCGACTGCGCCAGCGCACCGATATCGACGTCCAGTTGAGCGTGACGGGAAGCCTCGATTTCGACCAGGGCGCCGCTTCGGTAAATACGCAGATCGGGCGCGACACAGTAGAAGCGGCCTTGCATGGTGTCCATCAGGTCGTCCCAGATGCCAGGACCTTCCGGAAATCCGTGCAGGAACAGCACCACTGGCGCCTGCTGCGATCCCTGGGCGTGGCACTCCAGGAGCAGACCGTTAGCCAGTGGAACCCAGAAGGTGTCGTACATGCGCACTGCTTCGATGGAGTGCAGCCATGGTCGCCGCGCGATGGCGAACGTGCAACTACAGATAGAAGAAACGAGCGATGCGGCCCGTTTCTGCAACCGATGCAGCGCATTGCATTTGGTGCAGGGCATATCGGTGCACCGCTCGCTTGCAACGCAATGGCCGCGGCCTCAAGCACGACCACGATGCGCGCGCGGGCGGCCAAACCCGGCCCTTTTGCGCCCTTTCTGCAGGGACAGCAAGCCATATCCGGTCCCTGCCCTATGCCTTCACGTGCCCCGAATCGGACGCCTGGACAAGATTTTTTGCCTCCAGGGCTAAAGCTTCCACGCGGCACGCCGTTATTCATTTCACCAACGGGGGCGACTAGCCATCCACAAAAACCGGCAGCACTCCCGTTTCACGCCCGGTACCTACACAAGAGGAGACGAACCATGGCACAGGTAATCAACACCAACACGATGTCACTCAACGCTCAGCGCAACCTGAGCACCAGCGGCGCTTCACTGGCCACCACGATCCAGCGCCTGTCTTCGGGCTTGCGCATCAACAGCGCCAAGGACGATGCGGCCGGTCTGGCCATCTCCGAACGCTTCAGCACACAGATCCGCGGCCTGGATGTCGCGGTTCGCAACGCCAACGACGGTATCTCCCTGGCCCAGGTGGCCGAGGGCTCACTCTCCGAAATCGGCAACAACCTGCAGCGCATCCGCGAACTGGCAGTGCAGTCGGCCAACGCCAGCAACTCGGCCTCCGACCGCGCCGCACTCAATGCCGAAGTCAAGCAGCTGACCTCCGAGATCGACCGCGTGGCCAAGCAGGCCGACTTCAACGGCACCAAGCTGTTGGACGGCAGTTTCACCAGCCAGTTGTTCCAGGTCGGCGCCAATGCCGGTCAGGCCATCGCCATCGACAAAGTGGTCGATGCGCAGGCCAAGACCCTGGGCAATGTGCGCTTTGCCGCGGCGCAGACCGGTTCGGCCGCCGCCGTTCCCGCCAGCGCCAACAACAGCATCACCGGCATGGTCGTCAACGGCGTCACCATCGACCCCATCCAGTGGACCGCCGGTACCAGCGCCACCAACGTGGCCAACACCATCGCGGGCGCATTGAACTCGCGCCTTGGCGAAACCGGCGTTTACGCCTCGGTCGCCGGTGACGCGGTCACGCTGACCTCGGTCAAGCAGGGTCGCGACTTCACCTACACCGCCGGCACTGTCGCTGTCGCCGAATCGGTCGGCCTGACCGGTATCGCCGCCTCGGCTACCGCAGCAGCTGGCACCAGCGCATTTGTCAGCGGCCTGGATGTCACCAGCTTCGCCGGTGCGCAGAAGGCCCTGGAAATCGTCGACGCCGCGCTGACCTCGGTCAACGGCGCCCGCGCCGACCTGGGCGCGATCCAGAACCGCTTCACCTCGGTGGTGGCCAACCTGCAGTCGAGTTCGGAAAACCTGGCCGCTTCGCGCAGCCGCATCCGCGACACCGACTTCGCCAAGGAAACCGCCGAACTCACCCGCACCCAGATCCTGCAGCAGGCCGGTACGGCCATGCTGGCCCAGGCCAACCAGGTCCCGCAGAACGTCTTGAGCCTTCTGCAGGGCTGATCACAACGTCTCCGGCGGCACGGCCGGAGACGCTCCCTTCAACACCCCCGTGCCGCTACGCCTAAGGAATCGCATTCATGGCACAGGTAATCAATACCAACACGATGTCGCTCAACGCCCAGCGCAACCTGAGCTCGAGCGGCGCATCTCTCGCAACCACCATCCAGCGGCTGTCGTCCGGCCTGCGCATCAACAGCGCCAAGGACGACGCGGCCGGTCTGGCCATCTCCGAGCGCTTCAGCACGCAGATCCGCGGTCTGGACGTCGCAGTCCGCAACGCCAACGACGGTATCTCGCTGGCCCAGGTCGCCGAAGGTTCGTTGACCGAAATCGGCAACAACCTGCAGCGCATCCGTGAGCTGTCGGTGCAGTCGGCCAACGCCACCAACTCGTCGTCCGACCGTGCCGCGCTCAACGCCGAAGTCAAGCAGCTCAGCTCTGAAATCGACCGCGTCGCCAAGCAGTCCGACTTCAACGGCACCAAGCTGCTGGACGGTTCGTTCTCCAGCCAGCTGTTCCAGGTTGGCGCCAATGCCGGCCAGGCCATCGCCATCGACAAAGTGGTCGATGCCAAGGCCAACGCGCTGGGCAATGTGAAGTTCGCGGCCGACCGCGTGGCCACCGCCGATGCCGCTGCGGCGACCTCCGACGGCAAGCTCTCGGGCCTGACCCTCAATGGCGTCACCATCAACGACATCAGCTGGACCGCCGGCACCACGGGCGTCGATGTTGCCAAGACGGTGGCCAACGGCATCAATGCGCAGATGGGCGAAACCGGCCTGCGTGCCACGGTCAGTACTGCTGGTCGCATCACCCTGGAATCGCTGAAGGCCGACAAGGACGTGACCTTTGCGGCAGGCACCATCACCGGCGGCGCGGGCACCGTGGGCACGCCCACCAACGCCACTGAAATCGGCCTGACCGGCGTTACTGCGGTCACCGCTGCTGCTACCGCCTCCGCCAGCTTCGTGTCCACTCTGGACATCAGCTCGGTCAAGGGCGCACAGCAGGCCCTGGAAATCGTGGACAAGGCGCTGACCAGCGTCAACGGCGCGCGCGCCGACCTGGGTGCGGTGCAGAACCGCTTCACCTCGGTGGTCGCCAACCTGCAGTCCAGCTCGGAAAACCTGGCCGCGTCGCGTAGCCGCATCCGCGACACCGACTTCGCCAAGGAAACCGCCGAACTGACCCGCACCCAGATCCTGCAGCAGGCCGGTACGGCCATGCTGGCCCAGGCCAACCAGGTGCCGCAGAACGTGCTCAGCCTGCTGCAGTAATGCGGTAGTGCGGGAAGGGCGGCCAGTCCGCCCTCCCCGTCCAGGTCCACACATTCCAGCAATAAAATCCAAAGGAAAAAGTCATGGCACAGGTAATCAATACCAATACGATGTCACTCAACGCCCAGCGCAACCTGAGCTCGAGCGGCGCCTCTCTCGCCACCACCATCCAGCGCCTGTCCTCGGGCCTGCGCATCAACAGCGCCAAGGACGACGCGGCCGGTCTGGCCATCTCCGAGCGCTTCAGCACGCAGATCCGCGGTCTGGACGTCGCGGTCCGCAACGCCAACGACGGTATCTCGCTGGCCCAGGTCGCCGAAGGTTCGTTGACCGAAATCGGCAACAACCTGCAGCGTATCCGTGAGCTGTCGGTGCAGTCGGCCAACGCCACCAACTCGGCTTCCGACCGCGCCGCGCTGAATGCCGAAGTCAAACAGTTGACCTCGGAAATCGATCGCGTCGCCAAGCAGTCCGATTTCAACGGCACCAAGCTGCTGGACGGCACCTTCACCAGCCAGTTGTTCCAGGTCGGCGCCAACGCCGGTCAGGCCATCGCCATCGACAAAGTGGTCGATGCCAAGGCGGCTTCACTGGGCGGCGCGATGTTCGACACCAACACCTTCACCACGGCCACGCCGGCCGACGGCGTGACTGCGCTGAAGATCGAAGGCCTGGCCATCACCAACAGCAAGGGCGTGACGGTCACCATCGACACCGTCGATGTGGCGGCCCAGGGCTCGGCCACGGCCACGCGCGATGCGGGTGCCAAGGCACTGGTGTCGGCGATCAACGCCAAACTGGGCGAGAGCGGCGTGTACGCCGAAGTCGGTTCGGCAGGCGCGATCACCCTGACCTCGGTCAAGGACAGCGTCAATGCGTCGGGCGCCTTCACCGGCTTCAGCGTGGAAACGGGCACCTGGACTGGCGGCACCGCCCCAGCCGACGTGACCGCCAACACCACGGCCGCGGCCAAGAAGTTCGGCAGCGATCTGGACATCACCACCTTCAAGGGCGCGCAGCAGGCCCTGGAAATCGTGGACAAGGCACTGACCGCGGTCAACGGCGCACGTGCCGACCTGGGTGCGGTGCAGAACCGCTTCACCTCGGTGGTCGCCAACCTGCAGTCCAGCTCGGAAAACCTGGCCGCGTCGCGTAGCCGCATCCGCGACACCGACTTCGCCAAGGAAACCGCCGAACTGACCCGCACCCAGATCCTGCAGCAGGCGGGTACGGCCATGCTGGCCCAGGCCAACCAGGTGCCGCAGAACGTGCTCAGCCTGTTGCAGTAAGCACAGGACGTTTCAATCGCTCTACTGCTTCAACTGTTTCATCTTTTTCTGTCGTCACGGGCGGATTCGTCTCCCTCCGTTTGGCAGTACCCGACCCCTGTCCGGAAACGGACGGGGGTTTTTTATGGGCATGCGGAAAGAACCTTGTCAGCCTTTGCCTCCCCCTTTGGAAAAGGGGGATTGAGGGGGATTGAGGGGGATTTGCTTTGCTTTTGCTCGCCCGCACAGTGAACCAAGCTCAAGAGCAAATCCCCGTAGCCCCCTTTTTCAAAGGGGCAAAGCACAAGCAGCCGCCTAGGTCGGGGCTACGTCCCCGACCTGGGCCATTCCGTCGGGGACGTAGCCCCGACCTACTTGCTGTCCTTGTTGGGTATCCGGACTTGGGCGTGGGATGCGCCGACCGGCACAGACCTTGCATCGCTGGATTCGGCGGCCCGCATTTCTCACCGCACGGCGACGTATTGCTGGCGGTGGGAGACGGAGAAATGCGGGCTGACATTAAAGAACGACGCCCCCGCGCCGTTATCAGACCATGGCATGAAGGCTTTCCTCCAGGAACTCCGGGCGCCATGGCACCACGCTGCATTCGACATAGAGGAAAGGACCCATGGCAGATTATTCGCTTGGCTACGGCGGCATCGGTTCCGGCCTGGACATCACCGGCATGGTGACCCAGCTGGTGGCGGCCGAACGGGCTCCAGCCGACTCCAGCCTCAATCGCATCGAAACCAGTGCCAAGTTCAAGCTTTCCGCGCTGGGCACGGTCACATCGGCCTTCTCCGGACTGCAATCTGCGCTGACTGCCTTGAAGGCCGCGGACGCCTTCGACACCCGGACCGCGCGCTCGGCTACCGACTCGGTGGTGGCCGCCAGTGCCGGCAAGAGCACGCCCACCGGCAGCTACGAAGTCAATGTGCAATCGCTGGCGACCGCCAGCAAATGGCTGAGCACCGAACCGGTGGCAACCGGTTCGGTCTATGGCGCCGGCAAGCTGACGCTCGCCGTCGGCGCCGAAACTATCGAGATCGACATCGCCGAGGGCAGCTCGCTGGCCGACGTGCGCAGCGCGATCAACGAAGCCGGTCGCGGCAAGGGCGTGCAGGCCAGCCTGATCACGTCCAACGACGGTCAATATCTGTCGGTGTCTTCGGACAAGACCGGCGCGGCCAACACCATGTCGCTGACCTTCGCCGAAGGCAGCGCGGAACTGCAGTCCCTTGTGGGCGACCTGCAGCAGCGCACTGTGGCCGCCGACGCCGTGGTCTCCATCGATGGCATGGTCATCAGCGCCAGTGGCAACAAGATCACCGATGCGGTCCCAGGCCTGACCCTGGACCTCAAGACAGTGGGAACCAGCACGGTCACCGTCTCCGGCGATGTCAACGCCAGCCGCAAGGTAGTCCAGGATTTCGTCTCGGCCTACAACACCGCGCTGTCGGCGATCAGCGATTCCATGCGCTACGACGCAGCCAACAACACACCCTCGGCAATGACCGGCGATGCGCAGATGCGCGGCGCCAGCGGCCAGCTGCGCAGCCTGATGGGAAGCCTGCTCGGCGACCTTGCGGCAGCCGGACTGGATGCCGCCACGCTTGGCTTGCAGACCAAGGGCTATCCCAGCTCGGACGGCTCGCTGGTGCTGGACACGGCCAAGTTCGATGCGGCCATGGCCGCCAATCCCAACGGAATCGCTGCCGCCTTCACCGGCGCGGAGGGATTCGCCGGAAAACTCCAGACCGTGGTCGACGGGTATCTGGGCACCAACGGCGCCTTCACCCTGCGCACCAATGGCCTCAACAGTCAGATCGAGGACGTCGCTACCCAACGCACGGCCCTGGACAAGCGCATGGAAGCGGTCGGCAATCGCTACAAGGCCCAGTTCGTCGCCATGGATGCGCTGGTCGCGCAGATGAACAGCACCAGTTCCTACCTTGAGCAGCAGATCGCTGCCCTGCCCAATTACAACAAGAGCTGATCGCGCGCGCTCGACGCCCAACGACGTTCGAGCACTCGGGACCCCGGAGATAGGCATGTCACCTCAGAGTTACGCCGCGCAGTACCGCAACACCGGACTCAACAGCGCGGTCATGGATGCCGATCCGCATCGTCTGGTCTCGCTGCTCTTCGCCGGCGCCTGCGAGCGCATCCGTCTGGCCGCCGCCTGCGTGGCCCGCGGCGAACAGGCGCGCAAGGGAAAAGCCATCGGCGAAGCCTGCGCGATCCTGGGCCATCTCAACGGCTCGCTGGACCACGAAGCCGGTGGCGAGATCGCCACCAGCCTGTCCTCGCTATACGACTATCTGCAGGCCCGCTTGACCGAGGCCAACCTCAACAATGACGAGTCGGCGCTTCACGAGGCACTGGAACTGCTGGGCGAAATCGAATCGGCCTGGAACGCGATTCCAGCCGCGCAGCGCGCGCCCAGCCTGGCAGCGGTGGACGCGTGATGTCCTCATTCGCGACCCTCGAATCGTTGTTCCAGCAGGTGCATGCCATGCACGGCTGCCTGGCCGTCGACGATGCCGTGGGCACCGGCAAGCTGCTGATGCTGCACGATCAGGACCTGCGCCAGTTTCTCAGTGATCCGGCCGTGGCCGCCGCAAGCGCCGATGCGCTCGGCGAACTGCTCGCTGCCCAGCGGGCAGTGATTGAATTGATGGTCGCCGCGCGCGAAGGCGCAAGAAGCCAGATGCAGACCACGCGGCGAAATGGTGTCGCGACCCATGCCTACCTGGCCAACACCGGCGCCTGAGCCATGCCCAATCTGGTTCCCGCACTCGACCACCCCGCCGAAACCGAACTGTTCGGCCAGGCCCTGACCTGTCAGGCGGTGCTGCCGGTGCAGTTCACCCCCGGCGACCGCCCGCTGATGCAGCAACAGGCCGAGGCGATGCTGTCCGGACTGGCGGTGGCCGAAGACTCGCGCGGCGAAGATCCCGACGACCGTGGCGAAGTGCCGCAGTCGATGCAGCGCCTGGAAGCCAAACTCGACCTGATCGTGAGCCTGCTGGGCAAGCTCGTCAGCCAGCAGTCAGCCCCACTGCCAGTGCGTCCGCTGCGATGGTCGCATCTGGGCCTGCGCATTGATGCGCAGGCGCCTTCGGGCGCCCGTCCGGGCGATCCGGGTGTCGTGACCCTTCAGCCGGTCGCCTGGCTGGGGGACACCATCGAACTTCCCGTCCGGGTGCTGGCCACCCTGGACAGCGCCGATGGTGGGCAGCACCTGTGGCTGCGCTTCGGCACACTGACCGCGGGCCTGGAAGATGCGCTGACCCGGCATCTGTTCCGGATGCACCGGCGCCAGGTCGCCGAAGCCCGTCAAATCGCCAACGAGTCCTGATCCGGCAAGAAAACGACCGGCTCCCGTCGTTTCAGCCCTATAGCCGCTCAGGCCGACCATACGCAGGCGCAGGGACTTACCTGGTCTTACGAAAAATTACAAAAGCACTGGACTATCCATCAGTTGTTGGTACGGTGAACGCCTGTTGAATGGGGCAGTCCAAAACACGTGCGTTTGCTGATCGTTGACGACCACACCTTGGTGCGGGCTGGAATTACCCGTCTCCTGCAGGGGCTGCCCGATATCGACGTGGTAGCCGAAGCCAGCAACGCGCGCGAAGCGCTCGATATGGCCGCCATCCACCGCCCCGATGTGATCCTGCTGGATCTGTCGCTGCCTGATCGCAATGGGCTGGATCTGTTGCAGCCGTTGAAGGAAACGCTGCCTTTGGCCCGGGTGGTCATCATGTCGATGCATTGCGATGAAGCGCAGATCCGCACCGCCCTGGATCGCGGCTGCGCCGGCTTCGTGGTCAAGGAAGCCGCACCGATGGAGCTGGAACTGGCGCTGCGCGCAGCCATGTCGGGACAGGTTTTCCTGAGCCCGCAGGTGTCTTCACGAATGATCGGTTCCATCAGCAACGGCCGTCCCAGCGGGGTGCAGGCCTTGTCGCCGCGGCAGCGCGAAATCCTGCGCGACCTGGGCAACGGCAAGAGCAGCAAGGAAATCGCCGCCGCCATGGGCATCAGCGTCAAGACCGTTGAGACCCACCGCGCCCGGATGATGGAATCGCTGGGTTGCCGACGCGCCAACGAACTGCTGCTGCTGGCCGCACGCTACCAGCGCGACCTCGCCTGATAGCTGCCTTCACGGGACACGGCCCTCTGCCGGAAGGGTCAGGCACCCCTACCTGCCAAAGTTCCGTCGCCATTGGGTTTCAAGGCTGGGAGCAGACTACCGCTGTAGGGCAAACCCCTACGTTTGGTCGGGGCTCTCCCCGGAACTGACGGAAACGCCCTGATTCTTTTCCCGTCACCGCCCCGGCAAAGTGCGCACGCAATGTGAATTCTCTGTGAATTCACGCGCCACGGGAGCAGACGCATGAAGATCGGACTTTCCGCCCAGCTTGGTCAGCAGGTACACCTCACCCCGCAGTTGCTGCAGTCGATCCGATTGCTGCAACTGGACGGGATGCAGCTGGAAATGGAAGTGCGCCGCTCCCTCGAACTCAACCCGATGCTGGAGCTGGAACAGGACCTGCACGAACCGGAAGCGGCCGAAGAGACCGACGCAGAAACTGCCACGCTGGAAGCAGCCGCCTTCGACGAACTGCCCGAATCCAGTCTCTGGGACCTGCCCGGCGCCAGCTTCGGTCAGGAAGACAGCGACCGCCTGCAGCGCATCGAAGCAGCCGAGTCCACCGATCCGCAGGTCCGCGTGCTGGCACGCCTTGCGCTGGAACTGGGTGAGGCCGATCTGGTGGTTGTGGCCTTCTGGCTGGAACACACCGACGACACCGGCTATCTGGTGCAGGAACCCGCGCCGCTGGCGTTGATCGCGGCCGCGCGTTTCGGCATCAGCGCCGCCCACGCCGAATCGCTGCGCCAGCGCATCGTGCATGGCGAACCGACCGGCCTGGCTTCGCGCGACCTGCGCGAATGCCTGCTGGCCCAGCTCGATGCCCTGGGTGGCCGGGTCCCGGGCCGTCCGGTGGCACGCCGCATCATCGCGACCTGCCTGCCGCTGCTGGGCGAACACGATTACGAAGGCATCGCCCGGTCGCTGAACCTGGACGTGGAGCAGGTGCTGGAAGCCGCCCGCCTGATCCTGTCGCTGCAGCCGCGGCCGGGTGAATGCCTGGTCGAGGAACCCGCCACCTACACCGTGCCCGACGTAGTGGCCTGGCACGCCGACTGCGCCTGGCGCGTGGCCCTGAATCCGGCGACCACACCACGGCTGGCGGTCGTGCCGATGCACGAAAAAGCGCTGGAACAGACCGACCAGAGCCCCGGCGCGGTCAAGTTGCGCGAGCTGTTGCAGGAGGCGCGCTGGCTGACCCGCGGGCTGTCGATGCGCTACGAAACCCTGCTTCGCACGGCCCGTGCCATCGTCGAACGCCAGGCCGGCTTCCTGGTCCACGGCGACGAAGCCATGGCGCCATTGACCCTGCGTGAGATCGCCGAGGAAATCGGCATGCACGAATCCACCGTCTCGCGCATCACCAGCGGCAAGTACATGCAGACCCCGCGCGGCACCTTCGAACTGAAGCATTTCTTTGCCGTGCGGCTGGAAGGCGCCAGCGTCTCGGGCCCGGCCGTGCGCGCCATGGTCCGCCGCCTGATCGAATCCGAACCCGTGCAGCGGCCGCTGGCCGACGAGGCCATCGCCGGCCTGCTCGCCCGCCAGGACATCCACATTTCCCGCCGCACCGTCGCCAAGTATCGTGAGCAGTTGGACATCTCCCCTGCCCGCCAACGGCGCAGCAATCCCAAGGCCCCGGCGCTCGCCCGGGCCGGCTAACAGGCTCAAGGATCATGAAGAAAATCTCGGTGCTACTGGTCGACGACCACGACGGCTTCATCAACGCAGCGATGCGTCACCTGCGCAAACTGGAATGGCTGGAAGTGGTCGGCCGGGCCAGTAACGGACTGGAGGCGATCGAGCGTTCCGAATCGCTGCGTCCGGACGTGGTGTTGATGGACCTGGCCATGCCCGAGATGGGCGGGCTGCAAGCCACCCGTTTGATCAAGACCCAGGACGCACCGCCGTACGTGGTCATCGCCAGCCATTTCGACGACGCCGAGCACCGTACCCACGCCATGCGTGCCGGCGCAGACGCCTTTGTCAGCAAGCTCTCCTACATCCAGGAAGTCTTGCCCCTCCTAGAGCAATACAGGGACAGCCAGCACCATGAGTGAGTCACGCATTCTGATCATCGACGCCGACGCGGCCCGCGCCGAGCGTGTTTCCGGCCTGCTGGAATTCATGGACTTCACACCGCGCTGGATCGAAAACCTGGGCGACGTGGATGCCGCACGCCAGCGTCCGCACGACTGGCTGGCGCTGGTGGTCGGCGACCTCGGGGACAGCGCAGCGACCAACGAATTCTTCGCCCGCTTCGCCGCCACCCGACTGCCTCCGCCGGTACTGCTGTTGAACGGCGACTGCGCCGCGTTCGCCGCCGCCCACGGCCTGCATGAAGCCGGCGTCTGGCGCATCGAATCTCCGATCCGTCATTCGCAACTCGAAGCCTGCCTGCGGCGCGCCAGCCTCAAGCGGCTGGATACCGAACATGAAGTGCAGACCCAGGCCATTGCCAGCGGTCCTACCGGCAACAGTCCTGCGGTAGTGAAATTGCGTCGTCTGATTGAACAGGTCGCTGCCTTCGACACCACGGTACTGGTGTTGGGCGAATCGGGCACCGGCAAGGAAGTCACCGCCCGCGCCATCCATGACCGCTCACCGCGTCACGACGGCCCATTCGTGGCGATCAACTGCGGCGCGATTCCGCCGGACCTGCTGGAGAGCGAACTGTTCGGCCATGAGAAAGGCGCCTTCACCGGTGCGCTCAGCGCACGCAAGGGCCGCTTCGAGATGGCCGATGGCGGCACTCTGCTGCTGGACGAAATCGGCGACATGAGCCTGCCAATGCAGGTCAAGCTGCTGCGGGTGCTGCAGGAGCGCAGCTTCGAGCGCGTTGGCGGCAACCAGACCATCCGCTGCAACGTGCGCGTGATCGCCGCGACCCATCGCGACCTGGAAGACCGCATCGCCAACAACCAGTTCCGCGAAGATCTCTACTACCGCCTCAACGTGTTCCCCATCGAAATGCCGGCGCTGCGCGAACGCGCCGACGACCTGCCGGTGCTGGTGAGCACATTGGCAGCCCAGCTGGGCCGCACCGGCCGTGGCGAAGTGCGTTTCGCCGACGAATCCCTGCAGGCCCTGCGCAGTTACGCCTGGCCCGGCAATGTGCGCGAACTGACCAACCTGGTCGAGCGCATGGCGGTGCTGCATCCCGGCGGACTGGTGCGCGTGCACGACCTGCCCAAGCGCTACCAGCCCGAGCATCTGCCGCCGCTGGTCGAGACCTCGACGCCCGCCATCGCACCGGCTGCCGCGGCACCGACGCCGGCCGTCGATTCCCTGGCGCCGAGCGAACTGGCCGACACCGTTCAACGCCTGCCCGAGGACGGCATCAACCTGCGCGAGCACATTGCCGAAATCGAGATCGCGCTGATCCGCGATGCACTGGAACGTGCCCATGGCGTGGTTGCCCACGCCGCCCAGTTGCTGGGTCTGCGCCGCACCACGCTGGTGGAAAAGCTGCGCAAGTACGGCGTGGAGCGCGAAGAGGATCTGCTGGCGACGGAAACCTGACTGGGGGCCGGTGCCATTTCCGGCACGGGTCTTGCAACTGACCGGACAAGACCAACGACGCGCCACCGCCACCCATGTCCGACTCGGTCACCTCCATCCTCTCGCAGATCCGCAGCTACCAGAACCAGGTAGGCACGCGGGCCATCGAGCCGATGCCCAACCCGGGCGCGATCGACTTCGGCCAGCCGGCGGTCAAACCCACCAGCTTCAGCGAAACCCTGCAGGGCGCGCTGCAAGGCGTGAATGGCGCGCAGAAGGAATCCGGCGCGCTCGCCCAGGCCTTCGAACTGGGAGATCCACGCGCCGACCTGGCGCGGGTGATGGTGGCCGCGCAGCAATCGCAGATCGCCTTCCGGGCCACGGTCGAAGTCCGCAACCGGCTGGTCCAGGCCTACCAGGACGTCATGAACATGCCGATTTAGGCACGCGCCACCAGATTCAGAGCACACCCGCTAGCTACAGAACCAACCTCCACAGACCGCAGGACACCGCACTCCCATGGCCCTCACTCTCTCCAAGGAATCGCTGAAGGAATCGATGAGCGCCGAGAAAACCGGTGCGGCGATCCAGCGTCTGCAGGAGCTGCCGGTGGTGCGGCAGTTCGGCACCCTGCTGACCATCGCCGGTGCGGTCGCGGTGGGGCTGATGGTGTTCTTCTGGTCGCAGAAACCCGACTTCACCCCGTTGTATACCGGGCTGGATGCCAAGGGCACCGCCGAAGCCACCGACATGCTGCGTGCGGCGAAGATCCCCTTCAAGCTGGACCAGAGCACCGGCGCGATTTCCGTGCCCGAAGAACATCTGCACGACGCGCGCCTGAAACTGGCCGCCGCTGGCGCCACCGAAACCGGCCAGTTGGGCTTCGAGATGATGCAGCGCGATCCGGGCTTCGGCGTCAGCCAGTTCATCGAGAACGCGCGCTATCAGCACTCGCTGGAAGTGGAACTGGTCCGCACCATCAAGAGCCTGCGTCCGGTGCGCGACGCACGCGTGCACCTGGCCATTCCCAAGCCCAGCGCCTTCACCCGCCAACGCGAAGTCTCCAGCGCCTCGGTGGTGCTGGATCTGCGCGCCGGCTCCATGCTCGAGCCCAACCAGGTCGATGCCATCGTGCATCTGGTGGCGTCCAGCATTCCCGATCTCACCCCCGAGCGCGTGACCGTGGTCGACCAGGGCGGGCGCATGCTCACCCAGACCAACCCCAACAGCCAGGAAGCCCTGAGCGCCGCCCAGTTCGACCAGGTGCGCCGCCAGGAAACCTCGTTCAATGCGCGCATCCGCGAACTGCTGGAACCGCTGACCGGCCCGGGCCGGGTCAATGCGGAAGTCGCGGTCGATCTGGATTTCTCGGTCAGCGAAGAGGCACGCGAAACCTTCCTCAACGATCCGGCCAAGGTCCGCGCCGAACAGGTCAGCCAGACCACCGTCGCCACCGGCACCGCCGTCGAAGGCATTCCCGGCGCCGCTTCCAACACCCCGCCGGGGCCGGCCGCAGCCGCCGCAGCCGATCCCAACCCGAAGGCGCCGGTGGAAACGGCCAGCAGCGCCACCCGCAATTTCGAAATGGACCGCACCCTGCAGCACACCCGCCAGCCGGCCGGCCGCATCCGTCGCGTCACCGCAGCGGTGCTGGTCGACAACGTGCCCAAGGCCGGCGCCAACGGCAAGGTGACCATGGTGCCTCTGGACCAGGCCACCCTGACCCGGATCGAGGCACTGGTGAAGGAGGCCATCGGTTTCAACGCCGAGCGCGGCGATTCGGTGTCGGTGATGAATGCTGCCTTCGTACCACCGGAAACGATTGCGCCCGAAGATGTGCCGCTGTGGGAAAACCCGCTGTTCCAGAACCCGATGGTTCGCGATATCGCCCGCTTCCTGCTGGGCACCATCGTCGTGCTGGTACTGCTGTTCGCCATCATCCGCCCTGCCCTGCGCCAGATCATCAACCCGGCGGCCAAGCGCAAGGAAAAAGGTTCCAAGGTCGATGTCACGGTCGTCGACACCGAAGAGGACGAACTGGACGGAGACACCATCGCGCTGAAACACGAAGTCGATGTGGAAACCAAACAACGCGCGCTGGCCTCCGATGCCTACGAAGACCGGCTGCGCAATGCGCGCGAAGCGGTGAAGAGCGATTCCAAGCAGGTGGCGCAGGTGGTGAAGGACTGGGTGGCCGCCGATGACTAAGGATGCGATGACCCTGACCGGCGTGCAGCGCGCCGCCGTGTTGCTGCTGTCGCTGGGCGAACAGGAAGCGGCCGAAGTGCTCAAGCACATGAGCGCCAAGGAAGTGCAGAAACTCGGCACCGCCATGGCCACCATCAGCGGCGTCAGCCGCGAGCAGGTCGGCAGCGTCATGGACGCGTTCTCCGCCGCGCTGGGCAAGCAGACTTCGCTGGGCATGGGCGCGGACGACTACGTGCGCAACGTGCTCGTGCAGGCGCTGGGCGAGGACAAGGCCGGTGGCCTGATCGACCGCATCCTGCTGGGCCGCAACACCACCGGCATGGATACGCTGAAGTGGATGGACCCGCGCGCGATTGCCGATCTGATCCGCAACGAACACCCGCAGATCATCGCCATCGTGCTGGCCCATCTGGACCACGACCAGGCCGCCGTGGTGCTGGGCATCCTGCCCGAGCGCGCGCGTTCGGATGTACTGTTGCGCATCGCCACGCTGGACGGCATTCCGCCCAACGCGCTCAACGAACTCAACGAGATCATGGAGCGCCAGTTCTCCGGCAACCAGAACCTCAAATCCTCCAGCATCGGTGGCATCAAGATGGCCGCCGGCATCCTCAACTTCATGGATTCGGGCCGCGACCAGGCCATCCTCACCAGCATCGGCGAGATCGACGCGGACCTGGGCACCAAGATCCAGGACCTGATGTTCGTATTCGACAATCTGGCCGAACTCAACGACCGCGAACTGCAGACCCTGCTGCGCGAGGTGCCCAGCGACCGCCTGGGTCTGGCGCTGCGTGGCGCCGATCCCAAGGTGCGCGACAAGTTCACCAGCAACATGTCCCAGCGCGCTGCTGAAATCCTGCTGGAAGATATGGAAGCACGCGGCCCGGTCCGCCTGTCCGACGTGGAAGCCGCTCAGAAGGAAATGCTGGCACTGGTCCGACGCCTGGCCGACCAGGGTGCCATCACCCTCGGCGGCGCCGGTGAGGAACTGGTATGAACGCCGCCGTTCGGTGGCTTGCACCGGACCTGGACACGGCAACGACGCCTGCGGAAAACGCAGCGCCGTTGCACCTGCCCACACTGGAAGAACTGCAATCCATCGAACAGGCCGCGTACGAAGAAGGTCTGGGTCGCGGCCGCGAAGAAGGCCATGCCGAAGGTCTGGCACAGGGCCAGACCGAAGTGCGGCGGCTGACGGCGCAGTTCGAAGGCATCCTCGATAACTTCTCGCGTCCACTGGATCGACTTGAAAGCGAAGTCATGGCCGCGCTGTCAGAATTGTCGGTGCGTGTGGCCCGCAGTCTGGTGGGCCGTGCCTACCAGGCTGATCCGCTGCTGCTGGCCGAACTGGCGCGCGCCGCGGTCGATGCGGTCGGCGGCACCAGTCGCGAAGTCGAGGTGCGCATGCATCCGGACGACATCGCCGCGCTCGCCCCGCTGCTGGAACTTCCCGATGCCACGCGCCTGACCGGCGACACCAGCCTGGGTCGCGGCGACCTGCGCGTGCATGCCGAGAACATGCGCATCGACGGCAGTCTGGATGCACGTCTGGAAGGCGCGCTGGCCGCCGTGCTCAGCCGGCAGGGTCAGCCATGAGCGCGCAGCCGATGGACTGGGTGGATGCGCGCAATCTGCGCCTGTCCGCGCGCCTCTCGAGAATTCAACCGGACCTGGGTTCGCATGGTCTGATCCGCGAAGGCATCCTGCGTCGCGCGGTCGGCCTGACCCTGGAAGCCATCGGCTGCGAAGCCCCGCTCGGCGCCACCTGCAAGGTCGAAGTGGCCGGCGGTGGCTGGGTCGATGCCGAAGTCGTCGGCTTTGCCGGCGAGCGCAGCTATCTCATGCCCAGCGCCGAACTGCATGGCCTGCTGCCGAACGCGCGCGTGGTGCCGCAGCGTCGTCGCGGCGGCGTGGAGGTCGGAGAAGGTCTGTTGGGTCGCGTGATCGACAGCAGCGGCGAGCCGCTGGACGGACGCGGCCCGATCCGTTCGGAAACCACCGTCAGCTTGTCCGGCACCGCCATCAATCCGCTCGCACGCGAACCCATCACCCAGCCGCTGGACGTGGGCGTGCGCGCGATCAATGCGCTGCTGCCCATCGGTCGTGGCCAGCGCGTGGGCCTGTTCGCAGGCTCGGGCGTGGGCAAATCGACGCTGTTGGGAATGATGACCCGTTACACCGCTGCCGACGTCATTGTGGTTGGACTGGTCGGCGAACGTGGCCGCGAAGTGCGCGACTTCGTCGAAAGCACACTGGGCGAAGCCGGCATGGCACGCGCCGTGGTCGTGGCCAGCCCGGCCGACCGACCGCCGTTGGCGCGGCTGCAGGCCGCCTATCGCGCAACCGCTATCGCCGAATGGTTTCGCGACCAGGGCCTGCATGTGTTGCTGCTTATGGATTCGCTGACCCGCTTCGCCCAGGCACAACGCGAAATCGGTTTGTCGGTCGGTGAACCTCCGACCACACGCGGTTACCCGCCTTCGGTGTTCGCACGTCTGCCGGCGCTGGTCGAACGCGCCGGCAATGGCGCAGACGGTCGCGGTTCCATCACCGCCTTCTACACCGTACTTACTGAAGGCGACGATCCGCAGGATCCGATCGCCGACGCCGCGCGCGCGATTCTCGACGGACACATTCTGTTGTCGCGCCGCGTTGCTGACAGCGGGCTCTACCCGGCCATCGATGTCGAATCTTCTGTCAGCCGCGTGGTCACCGAGATTGCCGATGTCACCTGGCGCGACCGCATCAGCAGGCTCAAACGCCTGCTGGCCGCCTACAACAGCAACCGCGACCTCATCGCCATCGGCGCCTACCAGCGCGGCAACGATCCGCTGGTGGACGAAGCGCTGTTGCGCTGGCCCGAAATCCTCGAGTTCCTTGGTCAGGACGTCACCCATGCCGCTGACCTGCAACAAAGCCGCGCCGAGCTTGAACTGTTGATCGAACGCACCCCACTCCCCGCCCAGGAAGCCTTCCCATGATGCAGTCCCGTCGCATGGATCCCCTGCTGCAGCGCGCCCAGGCGCAACAGGACACCGCCGCCAAGGACCTGGCCGAACGCCAGCGCGCACTCGCGCAGCACGAATCGCGACTGGAAGAATTGCGTGGCTACGCCGAGGAATACGCCAACAGTCAAATCGCCGCGACCCGCCCGGCCGACCTGGCCAACCGCCGCGCGTTTCTGGAGCGCATCGACCAGGCGCTGAACCAGCAGAAGCAGAGCGTGGACAACAGCCGCGCCAGCGTGGACATCCAGCGCGAACGTCTGCTGCTGGCCAGCCGCGACAAGCAGGTGCTGGAACAACTGGCCGCCAGTTATCGCGCGCAGGAACACAAGGTGGTCGAACGTCGCGGCCAGCGCGAGATGGACGAGATCGGCGCGCGCCGCGTGATCCAGGCCGCTGCCGCCGCGAAAACCGAGGACGCGTGACCATGGGTTCGTCCCTGCAAAGCCTGGGTGCTGCACCGGCCTCACCGACGCCACCACCTTCAACGAGCTCGCCAAGCGAAAGTGCATCGCAGGCTGGGCAGTCGAATGGCAGTGCGCGCCAGGAACGTTTTGAACGCATGCTGCAGGACGCCAGTACTCCGCCGTCACGCGCGCGTGCAGCCGCAACCGCAACTGCGAAAGCCGCCATGACCGACGCGGCGGCCACTTCAGCATCACCGCCCACACCGGCCACCGATGCCGTAGCGAAATCACTCGAACCGGTGAGCGACGCGCTTCCTCTCGATGCACTCATTCCCGGCTGGCCACCTTCGACGATGGGTGCGGTCGTGGTTCCTCCGCCAATCACTCCTCCGCCAATCACACCCGACGCAACCGCCACGCCCGCGCCATTGCCCGGCCTTGCCGGTCAGCTGAGTTCAACCGTGGACTCGGCACTGCTGGCCATCACTTCCAAACTCCCGCTGCCGGCATCGCCCTTGGCCACGGCCATCGCGGCCGAAGCCGGCGCCGTGCAACAGGCGTTGCTGCCGGATCTCGCCAACCCCGCGCCTGCGCTTGCAGCGCAACCGGCGCCCGCCACTCCCACTGCTATCGCCGCGACGCCGGCGATCTTGCTCTTGCCTGCTGGCGGCGATGCGGTCGCCCTGCCTTTGACAGCAGACTTCGAACGATTGCTGCGAAACGAAAGTGGCGCAGACGCCGAAGCGCCACAGCCTTTCGCGCTCAACTCTTCCACCAGTTCCACCGCTTCCACACTGGGCCTGGCACGCACCAGCGTGGTCAATCCGATGGACGCACCCAGCGCCGACCTGCACGGCGACGATTTCGCCGACACCATCGGCAGTCGCCTGACCTGGATGGCCGAACAGAAAATCGGCCACGCGCATATCCGCATCAATCCTGCCGAACTCGGCCCGGTGGAAATCCGAATGCGCCTGGACGGCGAACGCGTGCACGCCGATTTCAGCAGCGGCCACGCCGAAGTACGTCAGGCCCTGGAAAGCAGCCTACCCAAACTCCGCGAAATGCTCGCCACCCAAGGCTTCGCCCTGGGCCAGACTGACGTCGGCAACCACGGCCAATCGCGTTCCTCCAGTTCGCAGCAGACGTCCAGCGAATCCCTGGACGGCATCCGCAGCACCGCTGAACTGGAAGCCACTGGAACTACTGCGACGCGCGTTTCCGTGCGCGGACTACTGGACGCTTACGCTTGATGCGCGACTGCGCCCCATAGACCGTAGCCCCGTAGGATGGGTCGAGCGCAGCGATACCCATCGTGGTTTGACCACCGAGCGGTGATGGGCATCGCCTTCAACTCAACCCCTCTTAACGGCTACGGGGCTTGAAACACGGTCACCGCAATACAAATGGCGAGCAGCGCCACAACGATCCAGCCAATCCCGTTGGGCGTGACAAACCCGAAAAGCCTGACCTTCTGCGAACGGAATTGACGCCGGCAATTGGGGCAGCGCACCAGCATGGACACGCCTTTAGTGGTGAACATATTGAAAAAGGGAGGCACACCCAAGGAAACCAGCGCTTTACGCGCATCGAATTTCGCTGCACAACCGCTGCAGGTTTCCAATTCGGACATAAGAAAACCTCAGGTGGCCTGCACCTATTCTATCGCGCCCAGTTTGCCGTCCTGATCCCCAAGACTGAGTTGTTGGGAGCAACCCGCACCGACCCCTTCGGGGTGATACATGCTCTATTGCAGCAGGCTGGTCATAGCAAGAAACTAAAGGCCCGACGCAGGACCTCCTGATGATCGAACTCCTGGAACTCATCGCTCATTTCGCGCCCTCATCCTGGCGCTCTCTGCTGCCGATAGCGATAGGGATCGGCAGCGGCTTGGCCATCTACTTCCTATCAGGAAAAGATCCCGCAGCTGCGGCCGTAGCGTTCGTAGTTGGCCTATTGGGAATCGTCATTGGCTTTGCCTGGGAGTTCTTCCATAGGCGTCCTTCTTGAGAGCCGCAGCTTGCGTTAGTTTCATCAACGCAACACCTTGACTCCATCACCTGATCCCAGATTGGTGGAACCAAACCAGCCCACCTCGCTCAGGCTTACGCAATAACCAGCGGGAACGTGCAATCACCATGGCAGGTCAAGACCCCCCCTCCCCACCTCTCGTGATTCCACGGAGGGCGGGTCTTGACCGCCACGAACGGAGTAATCGATTCGAGGACTCGCCTTAACCCGCCTTACGCGCGCAATGCGTCCATTAGTCCCGAACTCACCTGCTCCGCCACCACAAGACCTGCGCTCTGGTCTGAATACGGGGCTCAGCGACGCTGTGCCAGTCATTGATGTAACGGTCAGTTGCTGCGTTCGAGCATGACCCTCAGGATGGCAAGCAAAGGCTGTAAAAACCCATTTCGCAATCAGCAGAGCCCTGGAGGCATGGGTATCGCTGATTCAAGTCAAGCCTTCTTACCTATTAGGCCAGCCAAGATCATTGCGATTGCAATGCCGCCCACGATGCCCGAGACCGTGCCTACTGTTCTCAATAGCTCGACCGGATCATTCGACCGCGACGACGTGCTCAGCATGAAGAAATAGAAGGCAATGGCAATGAAGAAAAGAACGACGCCAACAATTGCAATTCTAGGATTCTTACGACGCATGCCTTCGACTCCCTGTTGAGCTTTCGTGGATTTGGATTAATGGATGGACTTGCCGGTCCTAGATCCGCGCAGTCCTGCGACGTTAGACCGGCCTGTCAATTCATCTATCCAACGGAAGCTGCCGTCCCGACCGGACGGACTAGGCGTAGGCGGCCACCACCGCAGCATCGCGGCTCCGCATTTCGACCACCACGGCCGTGGGTACCCCTGCGGCCTCGTGCCTGGCCACGGCCATCACATCCGCAGCTTCCACCGCGTCATCCCACTTGGCGAACCACCCCTGGACGTCCATGCCGTGGAAAAGGTCCCAGCCGGGTCGCGGTCGTTGGACCCGCCATAACGCCTCCAAGGCCCCTACCGGGATTCATGTCCGGAAAAGATCCCGCAGCTGCGGCCTTAGCGTTCGTAGTTGTTCTATTGGGAATCGTCATTGGCTTTGCCTGGGAGTTCTTCCATAGGCGTCCTTCTTGAGAGTCGCAGCTTGCGTTAGTTTCATCAACGCGACACCTTAACTCCATCACCTGATCCCAGATTGATGGAACCAAACCAGCCCGCCTCGCTCAGGCTTACCCGATAACCAGCCGGAACGTGCAATTGCCATGGCGGATCGAGACCCGCCACGAACGCAATCATCAATTCGCGGGCTCGCTTTAGCCCGCCCTACGCGCGTTGGGGACGCGGTTGTGATGTTGATTTGACTAGCGGGGTCAGTTCCTCCATGAACGCTTTGGAACAATCATGTTCCTACCGCCTGATTTAAATGCAACCAATACATCTGCATAGGGTGGGCGGCCATACATTCCGTCGTCCCCAAAGAAGTGATTCATTCCTATGTACTGTTTTGGTCGATAGATCATCAAAGACCGAATCGGGAGCCATCCTAATTTTTCTAGTTCCCCACGGATGGCGCGTCGAGTTGCGTTAGTAATCACATCGACCAGCTCAAGGCCCGGCTCTATGCTCGATGAAAAACGAAAATCGTCCATCATTATCCGCTCCATATCTATTACGTAGCGTGGTCTAAGGTCATCCTTCAAGCTCTGGACACGGAAACGATGAAAATGCGAGTAGTCAAATTGCTCGACAAGGGGAAACGGTGCTTCAACTGATCGCGCCTGCAAAAACGGCATGACTGTGTCCTTCCACCATTGCTCTCCTGTCGTCACTCGACTTGGATCTTTGGCATCTAGAGTCCAGTGGAAATTTGCAAGCTCTGTTGGTCTCCTCTGAGCGTAATATGAAACGGAGTGATGAAGAGTTCTTTCTACAAGTCCGGTAAGTAGAGTGAACTGTATGAATAGTTGGTTCGGCATCTTGGCTACGGTTGCCGCAAGTCCAGCTACGTGGTCAATTTCAGATTGATGAAGTCCTTCCGGTAAATTTTCCATTATTCGCTGTTCTTGAAGCAATTTCCGGGCGGCGATGTCTTGTTTGCGACCATAGAGAGCATCGAAGATGTCTGCCTCGAACAACGCCTCGTGGTCATGTAGTAGCTTTACTACTTTGGCAACCTGACTCTCGCTCAAGAGTCGCCCTTTAACTTCGCCAGCATCTTGCGGAAGCGATGACCGAAGAAATCTCCATCGCCGCTCCAATTCTCGCATGCGAGCGTCGGGCACTACCAATGCCCCCAATACGGATGTTTGGCTTTGACCGTCTTCGGAGGTCAGAAAGTTTCCAGACTCATCAATGAATATGTGCACGCGAAATCTCGGCGCTAGGTACTCTGCATACAGTAGATAGTTCTTTATCTCTTTCCAAACGCCCTTATATGGTCCTCGCTAGCGGCGGAAACAGTCCCCCTGGCTCCGCAGAGGCAGCCCCATGCCGGGCCTCAGCTTCAAACCCATTCCCGCTGCCGTGCTGTCGACCATCGAGAGTATCGACCGCATTTCAGCGCGCGCGAGCAAGTAACCCAGGTACGGACGCCTCGGTCCGCCTCGAACAGAGTCATTAGTCCGGCAACTCCGCTTAACCCGCCTTCCGCGTTGTATCGTCTCACCTCCGCATCGCACTGATTTATCGATGGCATGCGTTAGCCGGTGGGTGCGAAGTATCTGACCACGCGACAGAACACGTGAAACTGCATAGGCAGCGCAATCTTCCGACTGGGCCAAGGCAGTCAAGCTGCCTTACTCACGCAACACGCCGGACCTAGACTGGGGCCCAACTCTTGCCCAGAGGTCCCGCATGCGCACCCTACGATTCGCTGCCTTGTTGTTGCTCGTGCTCGCCCAGGTATCGGCCATCGCCGAGACGCCGTTGCACATGAACGACATCGTGGCCGTCGGCACGCACAACAGCTACAAGCTGGCTATGCCCGCAGCCCACATGGCGCGACTGCATGCTGTCGATCCGGCGCAGGCGCAGGCCCTGGACTACGCGCATCGCCCACTCGCCGAACAGCTGGATCGTGGCGCGCGCCAGCTGGAACTGGACGTCAACTTCGATCCCGACGGCGGGCACTACGCGGCGGGCTCGGCCGATGCGGAGCTGGCACTGCCCGGCTTCAAGGTGCTGCACATTCCCGCCATCGACTATGCCAGCAGCTGCGTGCGTTTGATGGTCTGTCTACAGATGATCCTGGACTGGTCCAACGCGCATCCGGACCACGTGCCGATCCTGCTGATGTTCAACGCCAAGGACGACCAGAACGCCGCGCGTGGCGGCGTGGACGCACTCCGATTCACCACCCAGGCCTTCGATGCGCTGGACGCCGAGATCCGCTCAGTGGTGCCCGCACACAAACTGATCACGCCCGACGACGTGCAGGGTGAGCACCCGACCCTGCGCGAGGCCGTGCTGGCCGGCAACTGGCCCACCCTGGACCAGGCACGCGGGCGGCTGATGTTCGCGCTGGACGAGGGGCCGGACAAGGTAGCGATATACCGCGGCCAACGGCGCTCCCTGGAAGGGCGCGTGTTCTTCGTCAACACCGACGAGGATTCACCGGCGGCGGCTTACCTCACCCTCAACGATCCTATCGCTCAGCGTGAGCGGATTGCACGTGCGGTGCAGGCCGGCTTCATCGTGCGCACTCGCGGCGATGCAGAAACACGCGAGGCGCGTGCCGACGATACCCGACGCCGCGACCAGGCACTGGCCAGCGGCGCGCAATACATCTCCACCGACTACCTGTGGGTCGAACCACGCATCTCATCCAGCTATACCGTCCGCCTGCCAGGTGGGGCCGCCGCAACCTGCAATCCGGTGCGTCGCCCGGACAAGTGCTCAAGCGAAGATCTGGAACGCATCAATGCCGGTCGTTGAGGGCCATCGGACAGCGCCTGCGGCACACGGCACACAGATACGGCCAGCGCCTATTGGGGACCACCTAGACAAAGCCTTCACCCTGCTGTTTGAAATCATCCCTTTTGCGCTTTACGAATGAACAGCACGTAGCCCAATGCAGTGAAGAGCAAAAAGTAGATGATCGCGAGCCAGTGGAAATCCAAGCTGGGTATCTTCGTTCGTCCTGCCGGGTCGTCTTTCAGATAGTCCAGCATGGTGTAGATATAGGGAACGACATAGCCGGATTTCCATGAGATGGCCGCCAGCGAGGCGACCCATGCCAGGAATCCGACGCCTATCGGAACCAGGAAGCTCTTGAAATGCAGGCTCAGTGAATATTGCAGGGCCACGATCGGCAGTACATCGACGAAATAAAGAAAAGTACGGCCTGCGAAAATCTCGAAAGGGAGGCGCGACGGCGGGTAAGGGACGCCCGGAATCAATAGCCAGGGAATGACGGCGGACAGGTAGATCCCGATGTTGAATAACAAGAGCAACTGGAAAACCATCACCAGGGCAATCGCGTACTTGGAGAAGAAAATCGCGGCGGGGTGAATGGGCAGCACGTGGACTTGCTTCCAGGCGTTGTTGCGGTACTCGATCTGGGTGACCAGGCTGGTCGCCAGAATGGCAATCATCGGAAGAAAGAAGATGGCCATCGACTCCCAAGAATTGCGCCACAGGAGTGTCCAAAATCCATTGCCCGCGTACAGCGAATGCAAGTTGTCCGGATGTATGACCCGGATCACTGCGACGATTGCCGGCGTAAAGAACGCACCGACCACAACCATCCATCCTGCGAGGCTGCCCTTGGTTTTCAGCCGCTCACTCTGGAAAGCTCTGACCAACGTCATGCTCATGCCTGTGCCCCCACCATTTCCATGAAGATTGCTTCCAGATCGTCACCTTTCGCCCCAAGCGCATGGACGTCGAGCCCCCCGGCGACCAAGGACCGATTGACCGAGGCGATGCGCGAGTTCGGCATCGGGGGAAGCAATAGCTGGCCGTTGTGCAACACAACCTCTGGAAACTCCGGGCGCAGCAATCGCAAGGCGGCTTGGTCGTCGTTCGTGGTGACAGAGACAGGCGGTTGATGGGCTTGCCTGAGGGCATCCAGAGTGCCCTGGAACCTCATCCTTCCCTTGTGGATGATGCCCACGTGTGTGGCCAGTTTCTCTATCTCCGAAAGCAGATGACTGGAGACGAGTATCGTGGTTCCGAACTCGCGATTGATGCGGATCAGAAGGTCGCGCATTTCGACGATGCCGTGGGGATCCAGGCCATTGGTAGGCTCGTCCAAGACCATCAATGCCGGCTGATGCAGCAGGGCCACAGCAAGACTGAGCCTTTGTTTCATGCCCAGCGAAAACTGGCTGACTTTCTTGCGACCGGTATTGGCCAGGTCCACCAGTGCCAGCACCTCGTCGATACGCGAAACCGGAACCTGGTAAATCTTCTGTAACAAGGCAAGGTTCTCGAAGGCGGTCAGGTGCTCGTAAAGAGAGGGGCTCTCGATCAGGGCGCCGACCTTGCGCAATATTTCGATGCGGCAACGATCCAGTCGCTTGCCGAATAATGAGATCGAACCCTGCTGAGTGCGCAGCAGTCCAAGCACCAGACGCAGCGTGGTGGTTTTGCCAGCGCCATTGGGCCCCAGGAACCCATAAATGCTGCCTTCCGGGACCTGCAGACTTATCGAGTTCAAGACCAGCGCGCCGTTCGGATAGCAGTGGCTCAAGCTGTTCGTTTCTAGACAGTGCATGAGAATGAGTGGCTTATGAGAGGGCCTGAGGGATGACACAGGCAAGCACCATCAAGCGCCGCCCGCCCTGACTAAAATTTAGGTTAGAATTAAATTATCAGCTTAAAAATTTAAGTCAAGCTTAAATAATTGAGGTACAAGTGGCCGGTCAACACGTGAATGCAGAAATTCGTACCCGCAGCGCTCGACTGCGCCGGCTCCTGACCGGGTTGTCGGTGGGACTGTGGGTGCTACTGGTGCTGGAGCGTTTCAGTGCGGCGGGTATTGATGTGTTCTCCCACGGCATGGGTCCGGAAGGAGTGAAGCGGCTGACTTACGAATTTGTACTCGCCCTGCCCCCGGTCTTCTATCTGCTGTCCCTGTGGTGGATTCGCCAAGCCTTGGCGTCTTTCGCGCTGGGTGAGCTTTATGGGCCGACTATCACCCGCATGCTTAATCGGGTGGGCATCATGCTGGCGGCAGGCGCACTGACTAGCGTGTTTCTTGTGCCTGTTCTGTCGCGCGGGTTGGGTTTCAGCCCCGGATACTGGGTAGCCTTCGACGTGCCGGGCTTGGTACTGGGAGCAATCGGGTTGGCGCTCACGGTCATCGCGCGCGTATTGCGGGAAGCGGCGCAAATGCAGACCGAACTGGACGAGATCTTTTAATGCCTATTCGGATCACGCTGGACCAGGTGCTTTCGGCACGAGGCATGAAAGCCAAGCAGCTGTCGGCTGCTATCGGCGTGAGCGAGACACAGCTCTCGTTGTTCCGCTCCGGCAAAGTGAAGGGTGTGCGTTTTTCCACGTTGGCCAAATTATGCGCAGCGCTTGAGTGCCAGCCTGCGGACTTGCTGTCGTATGACTTAGACGCGGCGGATTTGTCCGCGTTCGATGCAGACGGCTGAAGCGACTGGCTAATTTCTCAAACAGCCAAAAACCAAAGAGCCAAAAACACTCAGGGCCGCCTTTCGGCAGCCCTGAGTGTTTGGATCGAGTGGCGTCCCCACGGGGATTCGAACCCCGGTGTCCACCGTGAAAGGGTTGCTTTGGGAGTCCGCGAGAGTTCGCCGCAGTTCGCCCAAGATCGGCCTAACTCATTGATTTGTTTTCCTTTTCAGGATGCTGGAGGATAGTCCGGTCTGCCGGGGTCCGTCCCGGACTCTTTCCGACGTTTTCCGACGTTTGGAGAGATGCAACCTTCCGAGGAACCCTCAATGAAGCACGTCCGCCGCCAGCCCCGCTCCGTCCGTATCAGCACCGCCAACTCCCGAGCCAATCTCAAGCCCCAATCCGAACCCTACTGGGTCACGATTACCCCCGGCACCGCACTCGGCTACTACAAAGGCGAGCGCGACCACAGTTGGTTCGTCCGGCAATGGACCAGTGGCCGCTACGTCAAAACCCGGATCGGAACGCCGGACGATCACGCGGTTGCTGATGGTGAGGTTGTGCTCACTTACGCGCAGGCGGCGAACAAGGCGCTGGCCACCCAAGTCGAGCAACGAACTCCAGCACCCCGGCACTATGCGGACGGCGTGACCCTCAACCTGGTCATGGAGAAATACATCAGCGATCACTTGGAGCGGAAAGGCTCCCAAGACATGACGCGGCAGGTTTGGAAGCGCCACATTGAGGATGGCATCGGCAAGAAGCTGGTGACGGGATTGGACGATGGCGACTTGCGCCGCTGGCAGAAGGCGCTGATTGCGAAGGCGCCAACCATTCGCGGCAAGGTTCAACCCTTCGATCCAAACAATCCCGAGGATGTGCGCAAGCGGAAGTCCACCACCAACCGCTCGCTGACAATGATTAAAGCCGCTCTCAATTGGGCGCGGGGCGAAGGGAAGCTCATCCCCGCCAGTGTTCCTACTTGGTGGAGGGACGTGAAGCCCTTCGCAAACGGCGAGGAACTGCCACCGAAAATGCTCGACACCAGCGAGGTGAAGCGGCTCCTCAATGCCGCGCCCGAAGACCTTCGAACCCTCCTACAGGGCGCATTGATGACTGGCGCGCGCCGGGGCGAATTGTTCTCTCTACGTTGCCGCGCCTATGACCCGGACACGCAGACCCTCCGCATTTACCAGCACAAGACCCGCAAAACCCTCACCCAACCGCTGACGCCCGAAGGAGCTGGGCTATTCGACTCGCTAACTGCCGGACGCGAACCGGATGCGCCGGTGTTCCGACGCGCTGATGGAAGTGCTTGGGGAAGAGGCGACGCATCCAAGCCGATGGCCGCAGCAGTGGCGGCAGCAAAGCTGGATGACGTTTCCTTTAAGACCATGCGCGCCACCTACGGCAAGATGCTGCTGATTGCCACGAAGGACCTTGAGCTTGTCGCAAAGGCGCTCGGCCACAGTGACAGCCGCGTCACGCGCAAGCACTATGCACGCTATCTCACAGACGACCTCGCGCGCGGCATTGCGCAGCTTCCCTCGCTCGGCATCGTCACTGAATCGAAAGTGGCCCGGATCGGCGGGAGGAAGTCATGAGCAATAAAACGCCCTTGCCGCCAGTCCTTGATGAGCTTCTCAATTCACTAGGCGGGCCTCCCACAGATGAGTACCGCGCCGAAATCGAGCAAGCGGCGAAGGCCATCCTCCACAATGAAAGGTTGCGGGGAAAAAACCGCGAACCACGCGGTTCACGTCAGCCCTTGCTAGACGACTGGCTTGATGCGCGTCTCGCAGAACGTCCATACACCAATGACCAACTTTTCAACCTAGTTCCGGAAGATGGGGACAAGCTCTACCGGGACGGCGAGATGGTCGGTATCGACGGCAAGAAGAACCTGCTGGGCCGTTCTGGCTTCGACAAGCGCGTGACTGAGGCTCGAAAGAGAATTGCAAAACCCCGTTAGCCATTAACGGGGAAACCCGCCATCTTTAATCCGCTTCGAACCGTGCAAGCCCGCGCGGCGGAGTCGGAACGATGAAGACGAAAGAACTGCGGGATTTCGCCCCCTTCCCCGCTGCATGCATTGATCGCAACATCTGCAAGACGGTGGCCTACGACCTCCTCAACCAAGGTCTTTTGGACACCTTCAAGATTGGTCGCAGGCGCTACGTCTATTTGGACAGCCTACTGACCATCGCGGAAAGAGTGGAAGCCTACAACCAGCTTCCGCGCAATCGAGCCGGGGCGGAGGCATGAACGCCCCTCACTCCGTCACTGACCGCCTGTTCTCACTGTATCGGGACTCGATCCCCGCGCAGCACAAAGAACGATTCCTGGCCATCCTCGACGCCGCCCCGCACGGCACTCCGAACGCACAATGGATCATGGACGCGCTCGATGCCCTCGACGCGCTGGTTGACCCATACACCCCGCTTCCCGATGAAGCCCGCAAGGCGCGCGGCGCAATCCGGCTCGCTGCAATGGAAATCCTGATGAAGCTGCTGCGCAAGCGCATGCGGCAGGAATTCCCGCTATGAGCCCGCAGCTGTCTCCCGGCACTCCGAAGGCGGACGCGGAGCTGCTCGGCCTGATGCGTCGGCAACGCACGCTCCTGATCGACGCCATCCAGAAGCTCTCTGCCGAGGAAGCGCCTGCCGAGGCTGCGAACGCGGCGCTGCTGGAAGCAACGAAGCTCTCCATGCAGTCGCGCGCACTGACCCTGATACGGGAATGGGGAACTGATCACGCATGGGCAATCGTCGCGGCAACCGAAGCCGCCGTGATGGTTGAGCCGGAGGCAAAGCCATGAACGCGAACAACGACGAAGCCGACTACGTGCGGCCGGACAAGGCGCTGACCGAAATCCTCATCCGCATGATTCCGAAGCCGGGTGAAGTGCGTGTCCTGACCTTCTGCGACGGCAAGCCCGACCTCTACATGTCGCCGGAAGCAGCTGCGGCATGGCTGGAGATGCGGGATCGGATCAACGAGCTTCACGCAGAACACGGCGAAGAGCGAACGATGGAGATTTACGACGCCAGTGTTGTCGTCGCGCACGTGAACTGGAGGTATCGCGATGAGTAAGTTTGGAATCGGTGGCGGGTCTAAGCCACCCGCCCAAGGAGCTGGGGTGGTTGACCTCGCAGCAGCACGCGTCCTCCTGCAACAAGAACAGCTAGAAAAGCTCGCCCAAGGTATGCAGCGTGAAGGCCACCCGCCTGACGCGATCAAGACCGCGCTCGACAACCAGAACGCGAAGCTGGGCACGCCTCTGGACGAGGATGCGCTGGCGACGTTGGTTGCGCCGTTCGCTGCGGGCTATGTGTCGAGATTGGCGAAGGTGGACATGGAAGGCTTCATGCAAGCCTCCTACCCCGCCCCAACCTTCGTCGTGAATCAGCTTATCCCCCGCGACGAGGTAACGCTGGGCGGCGGTCATGGCGGCTCCGGCAAGTCGATTCTATTCCTCGCACTCGCGGCGCACGTGGCGAGCGGCAAAGGCTGGGACAGGTTTGACGTTGCGCAATGCCCGGTCGTCTTCATCTCGCTTGAAGATCAGGGCGTCCATGTGATGCACCGCCTCAAGAAGATCGTTGGAACGTATCTGCTCGACCACGAGGCGGTCGCCAACAATCTCCAGGTCTTCGACGGCAGCGACTCTCCGGAGTTGATGATTGAGGTCAACGAGTTCGGCACGCATCGCTTGATGCCGACACAGATGATGCGCGAGATTGAGTCAGCCGTCGCGGGGGCGGGCCTCGTCATCATCGACAATGCCAGCGACGCCTACGGCGGCAACGAGAACGAGCGCCGCAGCGTCCGCACCTTCATCCGGCACCTCGCCGGGATCGCCCGCGCCAACAAGGCGGCGGTGGTCCTGCTCGCCCATATCGACAAGGCCGCAGCGCGGGACGGCGGGAGCGGCAACAACTACTCCGGCTCGACTGCCTGGCACAACTCGACCCGCTCCCGCTTGGCGCTGGTGGAAGTGGAAGGCCAGCTTCAGCTGCACCATGAGAAGCACAACCGCTCCCAGCAAGCCGAGCCAGTCAACCTGACGTGGACGGGTGACGGCGTACTTGTGCCGGGTCACTCCGCGACGGCGGCGGCAGCACGCGACGAACTAGAGAATGCCGACACTAACGCAGCCTTGCGGGCGATGCTCGCGGCGCTAGAACACGGGATTCATGTTCCCGCTGGAACGCGCGGCACTTCAACGGCTTGGAGCGCGCTTGAAGCACTACCCGAGATGGAGACGTTCTGGGGGAAGAACGGAAAGCGCCGATTCAACACTGCGATTCTGACGCTTCAGAACGACAACTTGCTTGTGCGACGCGAGAGCTGGAACGAGCAGAACAATCTGCGCGCACAGTTGGAATTGACGGCGTTGGGTGAGGCGGCTGCGCGGAGGATCGCGCCATGAGCGGCATCGTTACTTTCGCACTATCGTTGGTTCCGACGAAGAGCGTCGAAAGGGTCGAAAAGATCGCGCCCCCGGCGATCAAACCAACGATCAGCGCCGAGCGCAGGAGTGGGCTTCTAAGCCCCACCAAACCCCGACCCGCGACCGTCCCCCTTCTCTGCCCCCGGCTGGGGGATAGCGGCCCATCTAGACACGTTCCCGGTGGGGGAGCGGCGAAGGACGGACGGGAAGGAGGTTGCCGGAGGCGGTTTTCTGGGCGTCGAGAGAGTCGAGGATGTTTGCCGGGATGGGGAGTGGTCGTTGGTTTTGGGGGAACCCCCTTAGGGGGGGTTTCCCCCCGAAAAACTAACGACCGAACCGACTCCCCTTGCAGAACCAACGATGAAACCGACGAAGAAGCAACGATGGAACCAACGAAACCAACGATGAGTGATCAGCTTTCGGGTGGCTCGTGGGGTCTTTGGACTGAGAGTTTTGCTCCATCTCTCAGAGCAGTAGGGGTACTTGGCGGTGGCCCTCCCAAAGACCTCCGAGCCGCCCACCTTCGAAGTAACCCCGTCAGAAAAAGTCTCGTCAGAAATGTCGCGGCAGAACGGCCTCCATAACGATGCGACGCAACCGGAGGACGGTTGCATCCGCCCACGTAAGCAGTTGATTGCAATGACCACTCCCGCAACTTCGGAAACTACAACGGAAACTCCCATGTCAAATCCCGCTGAAAACAACGCTTCTGACGCCGCCGAGCTGGAAAGGCTCCGCGCCCACAATACCCAGCTCCTTTCCGAGCTGAAAACCACAAAGACGAAGGCGAGCGACCTTCAAACCCAACTGTCCGCCGTCACTGGCGAGCGCGACGCAGCGTTGACGGAGGTTCGCTCGCTCCGCCTCGACATTCCGGTGCGCGAGATGCTGGAAGGGATCGCCCTGCCCGGCACCGCGCCCGTCCTAGCGCAGCTGATCGCCGCGCGCGGCTACTCCTTCGACTTGGATGGCGAACAAATCGTGATCCGAGACGCGGACGGCAAACCTGCAAGCGTCATCGAGCCGCCAACCAAGCAGAATGGCCCGGCATCGAAGCCCCGCGCTGCGAAGTTTGACGCCACCGACCTCAAGCTATTGATGATGGAGGACGGCCTGCCGCAAGCGGATCGCCACGAACTGGTCCCGACCTTCAGCCAGTTCATCGTCGGGAGCCGCGCAGCGGGCGGCAGCAGTCAGGGCGGCGCAGGCGCAACCGTCATTCCCTCAGAGAAGCCCACGCCCCCGCCAACTCCTGCTTCTGCCGGCCCACGCTTCGGGCTAACCTAATCCCCAGCGACCGCTGCGCATTGCGTCTTTGCGTGGCGGCCCGCGTCTCTCTGCCGGTGTCCGGCAACTCAGGTAAGCAGTCGCTTCCCTTCGAATCCTTTTTCACTCCGCGCGCGGCATCGAAAGTCCGTGCGCCTGATTCGGAGATTTATCATGGCCGTTACAAGACTCAGTGATGTAGTAGTCCCGGAAGAGTTCACCAAGTACATCGTCCAGAACACCATGCAGAAGAGCGCATTGGTTGATGCCGGTGTCGCGGTGCGCAATGCCGAAATCGAGGCCCAGCTCACCGCTGGCGCCGATAGCTTCACCGTTCCGAACTGGTTTGACCTGGGCGATGACGAGGCAGACATCGTCTCGGATGACCCGGCAGTCGAATCCGTGCCGCGCAAGCTCGTTGCGGGTCGGCAGGTCATCCGCAAGGCGTTCCTGCACAACTCGTGGAGCGCGATGAACCTCGCCAGCGAGCTGGCCGGTGATGATGCGATCGAACACATCCAGCGCCGCGCGGCAGCGTACTGGACCCGCCAGCTGCAGAAGCGGTTGATTGCCAGCCTCAACGGCATCCTCGCGGACAACGAAGCCAGCGATGACGGCGACATGGTGTTCGGCACCGCGGCAACCGCCTTCGACGCAACCGCCATCATCAATGCGGCGGCAACGCTCGGCGATTCGATGCGCGACCTGACGGCGGTGGCGATGCATGGCGACGTGTACGCGGAAGCGCTGCGCAATGACCTCGTGGAGTCGGTGCCGCAGTCGGATGGTGGTTTCATCCAGACGTTCCGTGGCCTCGCAATCGTGGTGGACGATGGAATGCCGTTCGATGATGCGACGGACAGCTATGTGACGGCCCTGTTTGGCCCTCGCTCGGTTGGCTATGGCGTGGTCGCTCCCCGGATCGCCGAAGGCACCGAAATCGAGAACAAGCCCGGTGCGGGCAACGGTGGTGGTCAGCAAATCCTGCATAGCCGGGTGAACCTCGCCGTGCATCCCGCTGGCTTCAGCTACACCGGAGCCCCGGCAGCAGCGTCCGCTTCCATCGCAGAGCTGGCGAGTGCGGCGAGCTGGGCGCGTGTGTTCGAACGCAAGGCAATCCCGCTCGCGTTCCTCCGCCACACGGTGTAAGCCCATGAAGAAGCTGACAGACGAAGAGAAGGCGCGCCGCTTTGACCAGGGCATGGAGAGGATGCGGAAGCATCGCCAGAAGCAGCGCGAGAATCCCAAGGACGTGCGGACCATTACCAAGCTGCCAAAAGGTGCGCTTGAGAATGTGAAGCGTTGGGCTACGGAGTCAGCTTCAAAGGGGGCCATCGCCCGCAGGCTCGGCATGGACCACAAGACGTTCCGGGTTTTGATGGAACAGAACCCGGATCTTAAAGCGGCCTATGACGAAGGAGTTGAGGCGGAGCACCACGCGTTGGTCTCCGCTCTCAAGGGGCAAATGCATAACAGTCCGGTGCCAGCGATCTTCTTGCTGAAGACCCGGCATGGCTACCGCGAAGGCGACCAAAGCGAGCTGGGCAACCGCGTCTCCGTGACATTCAACCTCCCCGGTGCGCAACCTCTCGACGCATTCAAGCGCGGGCAAGTCATCGAACACAACAGCGCGGGATACGACGATGACGCTGACACTTGAGTTCAACAGCTTCCAAGAGAACGCGCTGGCCGTCCCGGAGGAACTGGATTTGTTTCTTGGCGGCGGGCGCGGCGGCGGCAAGAGCTATGCGCTGGCGTTGCTGGCGATGCGGCATGTTGAGCAATACGGGTCTGCCGCGCGCGTCCTCTATATCCGCCGCACCTACAAGGGACTGGCCGATGCGGAGCTAATCATGCGCGCGATGTTCGGCATGGTTTACGGAACCGCTGCGCGCTTCAACGCTGCGGAGCATATTTGGCGCTTCCCGAATGGCGGCTACCTTGAGCTGGGGCAGTTGGAGACGCACGCCGACTACGCCAAGTATCAGGGGCGCTCCTTCACCCTCCTCCTTATTGATGAGGCGGGACAGTTCCCTGATCCGGGATTGCTGGACATGTTGCGTTCCAACCTGCGCGGCCCGTTGGAGGTGCCGATCCGGATGGTGATTGCAGCGAACCCCGGAGGCGTAGGCCACCACTGGCTCGCCCATCGCTACGTCTTCCGGGCGAAGCCTTGGACGATGTTCCCGGAGCCGAAGAGCGGGCGAGATTGGGTCTATGGCCCCAGCACCTTCGACGGCAATCGCTTCATTGACCGCGACCAGTACCGCGCGCAGTTGCAGTCGGCCTGCCCCGACGATCCGGAGCTGCTGCGGGCATGGATGGACGGCGATTGGGCGGTCAACCGTGGCGCGTACTTCGCGGGGTGCCTCGATGAGAAGCGCAACGTCATCGACGGTGTGGACGATGTTCCGCTGGGCTGGGGTACATACCTGGCGCATGACTTCGGCTCTTCCGCGCCAAGTGTTACTTACCTAATGCTTCGCAGTCCCGGCGACACGCTGGGTGATCGCTACTTCCCTCCCGGCTCGATTTTGGCGCTGGACGAACTGGCGACGCATCGCCCCGGCAACCTCAACATGGGGTTGGGCTGGACAGTGCCGCAGCTCGCGGAGGCCATCAAGGGATTGTGTCGCCGCTGGCACGTCTCGCCGCATGGCGTGGCTGATGATGCGATCTTTGCGAAGAGCGGCCACTCCGCCGGCAGCATCGCCGACGAATTCCGCCTACAGGGTGTCCACTTTGAGCCTGCACGGAAGGCGGATCGCGTGAGCGGATGGAACCGGATGCGGCGATTGCTTTCCCATGCGGGCCAACCCGACCGACCCGGCCTAGTAGTCGCGCGGCGCTGCCGCTACTTCTGGGACACGGTGCCGATGCTGGCGCGCGACCCCAAGCGCATTGAAGACCTCGACAGCACTGGCCCCGACCACGGAGCAGACGCCATCCGCTACGGGTGCTTGCGGCAGGAGCTGGCCACGTCGGTGAAGCTGGTGCGGGAGCATTGGTGATGTGAATTATTTACACCCCCCACTGAAGCCGGTAGTCCGGTAGCCGCCTCAGCCCTGTATGCAATACTCGGATTGGGGAGCGCCGCGTCGCAGCGCACGAGACGGGGACTTGGCATGGTGGAGTTCGGAGAACGGCACAACGAGGATCGCGGCATGAGCATCCTGCTGCGTTACCAAGGACCAGCCGTTGAAGACGGCACAATGAACGTCTATGACGCTGCCGCAAACATGGTGGCGTTCTCAGACTTTGTGGTTGCTGCTGCGCACAAGGTTTACGGCGAGGATGTTCACGTAAAGGCTGAGGTGACGGCCTTCAAACATGGTTCGTTCGGCACAGACCTGATTTTTCAGGTTGTTGGGGTTGCAGCGATCATGCTGCCAATCCTTCCCGACATCGTCACAGTCGCAACTACGGTGAAGGAGTCGATTGAGCTTTTCCGGTTTCTCAAGGGTGAAGAGCCTTCGAAGATCGAGAATCGCGACGATAATTCGATCAACGTGACAAACAACACGGGCAACATCATTGTTATCAATCGCCCGTCGCTCCAGCTCACGATGGATCCGAAAGGTGGCAAGGCAGCGGCGCAGTTTATTGGCGAAGCATTGTCAAAGGCTGGCGTGAACCAGATCGAAATCTCATCGGAAGGCCAACAAATTGCCAAGGCGACGAAGGATGATGCCCGGTTCTATCACCCCATTGGCGATGAGGACACCGTGACCGAATCGGTAACGCGAATGGGCCTGGTCATTGAAACGCTTAGCTTCAAAGACGGCAACAAATGGCGCATGTGGAATGGCGCTGAATCGCTTCTCTATGCAATGGAGGATGAGGACTTCACCGGTCGCGTTAACAGTGGAGAGTCCTTCAGAAAGGGCGACATTCTTATTTGCGATGTTCGGGTGAAGCAAACGAAGGCAGGCGGAGCGTTAAAGTTGCAACGAGCCATCGTCAAAGTCCATGACCACAAGATTGGTTTAGACCAGCCGCCTCTGAACTTAGGCGATTAATGCGCTGACCCGAGGATTTTCCTGTGACCGACGATGAGTTAATCGCTGCGCTTGATCAGATTAAGACGCTGCTTATTTCTGTGTCCACTGGCGGGCCGCGCATCAACGAGGTTGAAGACCGCTATCAGCAGATGTACGCGACCGTCGCGGCAGAATTAGCGCGACGCAGGCTGGATAACCAGATCGTATTTGGAAGCCTGTGGGATTGGTACGGGCGCTGGAGCAGCGGCGACCTTCCCACCTACCAATCTCGCCGGGAATTTGTCGGCGAGATGATCAATCCAGTTGTGAACATAATTCGCACAGGGCGGGTTGACCTGCCGCCTCCAACAGGGTGGCAGCGTGTGGATCGCGGGGTTGGAGAGATGCGGGATCGCCTCGCGGCGGCGCGCAACGAAGAACAGTTCCAAGCGGTAGGCTTGCTTGGCCGCGAGGCGCTGATCTCAGTGGCCCAGGCCGTGTACGACCGCGCGCGGCACCCGCCCCTTGATGCAGTCGAGCCGAGTCCGACTGACGGAAAGCGCATGTTGGAGGCGTACATTGCCGTGGAGCTTGGCGGCAACGCTAACGAGGCGGCGCGCCGACATGCTCGCTCATCGCTGGATTTTGCGGTGGCGCTTCAACATCGAAGGACGGCAACTTTCCGAGACGCAGCGTTGTGCGCAGAGGCCACGACTTCAGTGATCAACGTCATTGCAATCGTTGCGGGGCGGCGTGACCCATAGCCCGCGCCCACCGGGAAAACATCCCAAGAAATAGCAGAGCCTCGATGTCGCCATTCTTCGCGGCAGACCGGAGAGCTTCCAATAGAGCGTCGGCAGACATATCGCATCCATGCGTTAGGTGATGCGCCTAGATTGCCGGAATGGGCGCTAACCCGCCATCGGCCTTCGAAGCGCCGAAGGGTCGGAAAACTCTGAGGTGGGCGTAGGAGGCGCGTTCTGCGCTTCTCCGGGGAACCGCGCGCAGCCTCCGGGGGAAAGTTTCCGATCCGTTTCCGAAGTCCCGGAAACGAAGAAGGCCGCTTGCGCGGCCTCCGTCGTAACTCGCTGATTTTACTCAGCTTTTAAGTGGCGTCCCCACGGGGATTCGAACCCCGGTGTCCACCGTGAAAGGGTGGTGTCCTAGGCCTCTAGACGATGGGGACGCAGTGAAACTTTGTTCCCTACCCCGAACAGGCCTAATTGACCGGGATATTGGTGGAGCCAGGCGGGATCGAACCGCCGACCTCCTGCATGCCATGCAGGCGCTCTCCCAGCTGAGCTATGGCCCCACGGGCTGGAAGGGGCGGAATTCTAGCTAGCGGCCGCGTTTCGCGCAAGCGTTGCGTGCAAGAAAAATGATTCGGCTCTTCAGCTTCGGCGTCGCGGCATTCGCACGCAACGCGAAAACCGCTGGATTTCAGGCCTCGTGCTCGATGACAGCCAAATGCTTCTCGCAACGGCGCAAGGTGGCCACGCCGTGTCCGCGCTCGGCCAGATACTCCAGCCACTTGTCCAGGAAGGTGTTCATGCGCATGCGGTGGCCGATGACTTCGGCCGGCGGCGGATACAGGCCGATCGCGTCCTGCCAGCGCCGGCCCACGTAGCAGTGCGTCGCCTCGGCCTGGCGGGCGTCACGGTACAGGCGCACGAAGGCCGACGGGTCCGGTTCGCCGGTCTGCGGGTCGACCAGTCCGTAGGTCAGCCGCAGCTCCACGGTGTAGCGGTGGGTCTCGATGACATCCAGATACAGGTCCAGGCCATCCCCGATACTGGAGACGTAGCGACCTTCCACCAGATCGCCCGGTGCGAACAGCCGCGCCAGGCGTGCGTAGTTCTCTGCATAGAGGGCCATCAACCAGCCGAAACGGTTGAGCTTGGGGATGCGGGCGGTGCGGACGAGGGCTTGGGCCATGGCTCGATCCTACACGCTGATTCGCGATTGCGGCAGCATTGACGGATCGCGCCGGACGGCCTAATTTGGGGTTCCTGCGTGGCGTTTCGCGCAGCGTCGCCGGCACTCCCGCCATCCGCCCTTCCCCGCCTAGAACATCTCGCGCTGCAGGCCCAGCGTGGACATCACCTTGCTCGAGATTTCCTCGATGGAGGTGTGCGTGGTGCTGAGCGTAGGAATGCGCTCCATCTGGAACATGCGCTCGGCCGCCGCGACCTCGCTCTTGCAGGTTTCCAGTTTGGCATAGCTGGAATTGGGGCGCCGTTCCTGGCGGATCTGCTGCAGGCGTTCGGGATCGATGGTCAGGCCGAACAGCTTGCGCCGGTGCGCGCGCAGACGCGCCGGCAGGCGGTCGCTTTCCAGATCCTGGTCGGTCAACGGGTAGTTGGCCGCGCGGATGCCGTAATGCAGCGCCAGGTAGACGCAGGTGGGCGTTTTGCCGGCGCGCGAGACCGCGACCAGGATCAGGTCGGCCTCGTCGTAATTCAGGGCGATGCCGTCGTCGTGGGTCAACGCGTAGTTCATGGCGTTGATGCGTCGGTGGTAGGTCTCGAAATTCACCAGGCCATGCGCCTGCCCCACCCGCGACTGGCGCAAGGCGCCCAGTTCCTGCTCCATGGGCTGGATGAAGGGCGCGAACACATCCAGCATCAACGCGCCGCTTTCGGCCAGCGCATCGCTGATGGCTGGATCGACGTTGGAATGGATGACGATGGGCCGCGACTCGTGCCGCACGCCGGCCGCGCGGATGCGTTCGGCTGCCTCGACGGCCTTGTCGAGGTCATCGACGAAGGAAATGCGGTCGGTGACGAAACTGAACCCGGAGAACTGGGTCAGCAGGCTATGGCCGATGGTTTCGGTGGTGATACCGGTGCCATCGGAGACATAGAACACGGGGCGCACGCTGGACATCCTCTACTCCTCCTTCGTCAACACGAAAACCCCGCCAGATCAAGCTTGTATGCACATCTTCTGCCCTGCATCATAGCGATTCTTCCCATGGACACGGCCCTCGCCGTAAGTCTCCGGCGAGGCGCACGGCCGCTTTGGAGCGTTGCGCTTGAACCAGAACACGTTGAATCAGAACATCCTGTGGCTGCACGACCTGCGTCTGGCCGATCTGGCCCGTGTTGGGGGCAAGAATTCATCGTTGGGCGAAATGATCGGCCAGCTGGCCGGGCTGGGCGTTTCGGTGCCGGGCGGTTATGCGACCACGGCCGAGGCCTTCAAGGACTTCATCGCCTACAACGATCTGGCCACGCGCATCTTCGACAAGCTGGCCACGCTGGACGTGGAGGATGTGGATGCCTTGACGATCGCCGGCAAGGAAATCCGCCGCTGGGTGATCGACGCGCCGTTGCAGCCGCAGCTGGATGCCGACATCCGTACTGCGTACGCGACACTGGCCGCCGAAAACGGCGGTGGCGATATTGCCGTCGCCGTGCGCTCGTCGGCCACCGCCGAAGATCTGCCGGACGCCTCGTTCGCCGGTCAGCAGGAGACCTTCCTCAACGTGACCGGCGCCGACGATGTGGTGCACAAGGTCAAGGAGGTCTTCGCCAGCCTCTACAACGACCGCGCCATTGCCTACCGCGTGCACCATGGCTTCAAGCACGAGGACGTGTTCCTGTCGGCCGGCGTGCAGCTGATGGTGCGTTCGGATGTTGGCGCATCAGGCGTGCTGTTCACCCTGGACACCGAGTCGGGTTTCCGCGACGTGGTCTTCGTGACCTCCAGCCTGGGCCTGGGCGAGATGGTTGTGCAGGGCGCGGTGAACCCGGACGAGTTCTACGTCTACAAGCCCACCCTGCTGCAGGGCAAGCCGGCCATCCTGCGCCGCTCGCTGGGCAGCAAGCTGCTGCGCATGGTGTATTCCGATCAACCGGGCGAACGCGTCAGGATCGAGGACACGCCGGCCGAGCTGCGCAACAGGTTCTCCATTTCCGACGAAGACGTGCAGGCGCTGTCCACCCAAGCGCTGACCATCGAAAAGCACTACGGCCGCCCGATGGATATCGAGTGGGCCAAGGATGGCGTAAGCGGCAAGTTGTACATCGTGCAGGCCCGCCCAGAGACCGTGAAGTCGCGCGGCAAGGCCACGCAGATCGAGCGCTACCACCTGCTGGAACGCGGCGAAGTGATTTCCGAAGGCCGCGCCATCGGCCAGAAGATCGGCAGCGGCGTCGCGCGCGTGGTGCGCAGCCTGGCCGACATGAACCGGGTGCAGCCCGGCGACGTACTGGTGGCGGACATGACCGATCCCGACTGGGAGCCGGTGATGAAGCGTGCCTCGGCCATCGTGACCAATCGTGGCGGACGCACCTGCCATGCCGCGATCATCGCCCGCGAACTGGGCGTGCCGGCCGTGGTGGGTACTGGCAATGCGCTGGACCATATCGTGGACGGCAAGGAAATCACCGTCAGCTGCGCCGAGGGCGACACCGGTTTCATCTACGGCAGCACGCTGAAGTTCGAGCGCATCACCACCGATCTCACCGACATGCCCCCCGCCCCGCTCAAGATCATGATGAACGTGGCCAACCCGGAGCGTGCGTTCGATTTCGGCCAGCTGCCCAATGCCGGCATCGGCCTGGCGCGACTGGAAATGATCATCGCCAGCCATATTGGCATCCACCCCAACGCGCTGCTTGAATACGACAAGCAGGACGCGGAGACCAAGCGCAAGATCGACGCCAAGACCGCCGGCTACGCCGACCCGGTCAGCTTCTACGTGGATCGCCTGGCTGAAGGCATCGCCACCATCACTGCCTCGGTCGCGCCCAACCCGGTCATCGTGCGCCTGTCGGACTTCAAGTCCAACGAATACGCGAACCTGATTGGCGGCAGCAATTACGAGCCGCACGAAGAAAACCCGATGATCGGCTTCCGCGGCGCGAGCCGTTATGTCGATCCGTCGTTCGAGCCCGCCTTCGCCCTGGAGTGCAAGGCGGTGCGCAAGGTCCGCAACGACATGGGCCTGGATAATCTGTGGGTGATGATTCCGTTCGTGCGCACGCTGGATGAAGGTCGCAAGGTCATCGAGGTGCTGGCCAAACACGGTCTGAAACGCGGCGAGGCGGGTCTGAAGATCATCATGATGTGCGAGGTGCCGTCGAACGCGCTGCTGGCCGACGAATTCCTGGATATCTTCGATGGCTTCTCCATCGGTTCCAACGACCTGACCCAGCTGACGCTGGGACTGGATCGCGATTCCAGCATCGTCGCCCACCTGTTCGACGAACGCGACCCGGCGGTGAAGAAACTGCTGTCGATGGCGATCAAGGCGGCCAAGGCCAAGGGCAAATATGTTGGCATCTGCGGACAGGGTCCGTCGGACCATCCGGATCTGGCCGACTGGCTGATGCAGGAAGGCATTGAATCGGTGTCCTTGAATCCCGACACGGTGGTCGATACCTGGCTGCGGCTGGCGAAATTGAAGGCGCAGTAATGCAGGCGAAGCAACCTGTCGCGACGCCGAGCGAGATAGTGCCAAGCGAGATTGTGAAAGACATTCGAGGCATCGACTGGCTGCAGTTGCTGGAAACCTGGGGTTTGAAGTTGCTGGCCGCCGCGGTCATCTTCCTGGTCGGCATGTGGCTGGCCCGGAGGTTGAGTCTGGGGCTGGAGCGCGTACTGGGACGCACCCACGTCGACTCCACGTTGTCCGGTTTCATGCGCAGGGCCAGCTACGCGGCCATCATGGTGCTGGTGCTGGTCACCGCGCTGACTTCACTGGGCGTCAACCCGACCTCGATGCTGGCGGTACTGGGTGCGGCCGGTCTGGCGGTGGGTCTGGCGCTGAAGGACTCGCTGTCCAACATCGCCTCGGGCGTGATGCTGATCGTGCTGCGCCCGTTCCGGGTCGGCGATCATGTCATCGCGGCAGGACAGGAAGGCGTGGTGCTGGAAGTGCGCATCTTCCAGACGCGCCTTCGCGCATTCGATCAGCGCATGATCATATTGCCCAACAGCGAAGTGACCACGGCACCAATCATCAACTACACCTCGCTTCCGACGCGACGCATGGACATCAGCGTTGGTGTGGGCTACGACGACGACCTCAAGCGAGCACAGCAGATTCTGCTGGACATCGCGCGCGCCAATCCCTTGATCCTCGACGACCCGGCGCCGTTCGTGCAGGTGGTCGGTCTGGGCGAAAGCAGTGTCGACCTGATCCTGTTCGCCCATGCGAAGAATGCGGACTTCGGCGATGCCAAGAGCCAGGTCACCGAGGCGATCCGCAACAACATCATCGGCAACGGGCTGAATATTCCGTATCCGCAGCGGGATCTGCACGTCTACCATCACAATGCCGATGGCACCCCGCTGACCGACATTCTTGTCCGCTCGGTCACCGACGACGGCGACGTGAAGGCCAAGCCCACCGGCTGAGTGCAGCGGGCGGTCAGCCGCCCGCCAGTTCCGCCAGATGCTTGCGGTAATGCCGCAATTCTTCGATGGAATCGCGCACATCGCTCAGCGCGGTGTGCGCCGACTGCTTGCGTACGCCTTCCAGCACCGCAGGCGCCCAACGCCTCGCCAGTTCCTTGAGCGTGCTGACGTCCAGATTGCGGTAGTGGAAGTATTTCTCCAGGCGCGGCATCAGGCGGTGCAGGAAGCGGCGGTCCTGGCAGATGGAGTTCCCGCACATCGGCGATGCGTTCGCGGGCAGCCATTGGGCCAGAAAGGAAACCGTCTGCGCCTCGGCCTGCCCCAGGGTGACCGTGCTTTCCAACACGCGCTTCCATAGTCCCGAGCGCGTGTGCTGGGTGCGGTTCCATTCGTCCATCGCCTCCAGCACCGACACCGGATGGGATATGGCGAACTCCGGGCCTTCGGCCAGCACGTTCAACTGCGAATCGGTCACCACGGTGGCGATCTCGATGATGGAATCGTTGTCGGTGTCCAACCCGGTCATTTCCAGGTCGATCCAGATCAGGCGTTCGCTATTGTTGTTGGACATGCGTCGAAGGGGCCTTGGCGTGCGTTTTGCGAAAACATCGCGTTGTGCCGCATGATAACGCAGCACTCCATGGGTACAGGCCATGTTCCAGAGCGTCGAACAGTACACACACTACGCCACGCTGACCGCCATGCTGGCGCCCGCCTTCTTCCTCACGGCGACCGCCTCGCTGCTGCTGTCGGCCAATAATCGCCTGGCACGCATCATCGACCGCGCGCGCACGCTGCTGAAGGAACTGCCCGAGATCCAGGACCCCCTACAGCAGGCGCTGTACGAGAAGCGCATCGCCATGCAGCGCCGGCGCAGCCTGATCATCCTGCGCGCCGGGCAACTGCTGTACGTGGCCATCAGTCTGTTCGTGGGCACCAGTCTGGCCGTGGCTGCCGACAACCTGATGGCCCACCGCCTGGGCGCATTGCCGACCGCGCTGGCGGCGCTGGGCGTGCTGGCGATGTTCGCCGCCAGCATTCTGCTGGCACGCGAATCGACCCTGGCGGTCCAGGCGGTCAACGAAGAAATGGACCATCGCCACGTCAGCAGCCGCGAGTAGCACTTGTAGGAGCGGGCCCTGCCCGCGATGCTCTATTCGTGGATTTCGTGTGCAGGTGAAGAGCATCGCGGACAAGGCCCGCTCTTACAACAGCGGTTTGCCGCGCTTGGCGCGGAAATAGTTGGTCAGGCGCCGCGAAGCTTCCTCCGCCAGGATTCCCGAGACCACTTCAACACGATGGTTGTGACGGGGATCGGCAACCAGATCGAACACACTGCCACAGGCCCCTGTCTTCGGATCGGACGCCGCATAAACCAGCCGTGCCACGCGTGCATGTACCAGCGCCATGGCGCACATCGCGCAGGGCTCCAGCGTCACGTACAGCGTGCTGCCAACCAGGCGATGGTTGCCCAGCTTCGCCCCCGCGCGACGCATCGCGACAATTTCCGCATGCGCGGTGGGGTCGTGCTCGGCCAGATTGCGATTCCAGCCTTCGCCCAGCACTTCGCCCTCGGCACTGACCAGGACCGCGCCAACAGGAATCTCGTCATCCTCACGCTCGGCGCGGTCAGCCAGGGCCAGTGCATGGCCCATCCAGGTTTCGTCGTCGATCAGCAACTCGCTCCCACCCTGTTTCCCATGCAGCTTGCTAAGGTATCGCTCCACGTGCCTCTAAATTCGAGAGGACATCCAACGTACCGTCGGAAAACCGCGCTATACGAATATTTCCGGCCATATGCCAAGGCATCTCACGGGATGCATTCCTGCCATTCCATCGTATCAAAGACTACTCTGGTCTGACGCAGACGCAGAAGTCATGCGAATCAGGAAGTCGTGCCAACATACTGCATTCTGCTGCGCAGCGAACGCTTCGCCAACAACCAGCAGCGACCCAATGCGATTGTCGCAGGCCCGCTGTGACGAAGTGTCGACCCGGGTCAATACCCGGCCCGCGCGCGGCGGAGAAGTGAAGGCCTCAACCATCACCGCTTTGCCGCACCGCTACCCTCTGCGGATCTGATTGGCGTCAAATCTCGGCCATTGCCCTTATCCCGGCGAACGCCAGTATCGACTTTGCTTTTCGCCTGCAGGAACAGGAAGTTGATTCTCAGTCAAACACCTGCGCGCCCTGCAACGTCGGGCTCTGCTTCGGAAAAATCACCGCAGCGGTCCGGATCCGGCGTCACCAGCGGGCGTGCACGTAAGGCTTGATATCTTCTTCGTAAATCTGCGCGATCGCGCCCATGACCTCGGCCGACAGCGGTGGCAAATTGGCCGCGGCAATATTGGCCAATGCCTGCTGTGGATTACGCGCGCCGGGAATAACGACAGTGACGGCATCGAACATCAATATCCACCGCAATGCCAGTTGCGCCAGCGTCGCATCGTTGGAAACCAGCGGGCGAATCCGCTCCACTGCCGCCAAGCCAACCTCGTAAGGCACGCCCGAAAAGGTCTCACCGACGTCAAAGGCTTCGCCGTTGCGATTGAACTGGCGGTGGTCGCTATTTTCAAAGCGGCTATCGTGGTTGAACTTGCCGGTGAGCAGGCCGCTGGCCAGCGGCACCCGGGCGATGATCGCCACATTGCGCTGCTGCGCCTGTCGGAAGAACAGTTCGGCTGGACGCAGGCGGAACAGGTTGCAGATGATCTGCACGCTGACCACACCGGGATATTCGATTGCCTTCAGCGCCTCTTCGACGCGCTCGACGCTGACCCCGTACTGGCGGATCTTGCCCTGTTCGACCAACCGCTCCATCCGCTCGAACGCTTCCGGGTGGTAATACAAGTCGGTCGGAGGGCAATGCAGCTGCACCAGATCCAGGCTGTCGGTCGCCAGATTGCGCAGGCTGCGATCTATGAAGGCGCTGAGGTTTTCCGCGCTGTAACCGGCAACGGTCTGATGCGGCAAACGACGACCCACCTTGGTCGCCACGAACGGCCGCACGCCTCCGCGCTCTTTCAATACCCGCGCGATCAGGCGCTCGGAATGGCCATCGCCGTAGACGTCGGCGGTATCGATGAAATCGACACCGGCATCGAGCGCCGCATGCAGCGCGGCAATGGCCTGATCGTCGTCGACCTGCCCCCAGGCATCGCCAATGGCCCATGCACCGAAACCGATTTCGCTGACGGAACGGCCGCTTCGGCCGAAGGGTCTGGAATGCATCTGCTCTTTCCTATGTTTCGCCAACTCAGTGTTTGTCGGACGGATGACCCATGGAGCTGCACTCGGCTACCCGATCATCACTCCCACTCAATCGTTGCCGGCGGCTTTCCGCTGATGTCGTAGACCACGCGGGAAATACCGCGCAATTCGTTGATGATGCGGTTGGAGACCGTGCCCAGAAAATCGTAGGGCAGATGCGCCCAGCGCGCGGTCATGAAATCGATGGTTTCCACCGCGCGCAGTGCGATCACCCACTCATAGGCACGTGCATCGCCGACCACGCCGACCGACTTCACCGGCAGGAACACCGCGAAGGCCTGGCTGGTCTTGTCGTAGAGATCGGCCTTGCGCAGTTCTTCGATGAAGATCGCATCGGCCTGGGTCAGCAGTTCGGCGTATTCGCGCTTCACTTCGCCCAGGATGCGCACGCCCAGGCCCGGGCCCGGGAACGGGTGGCGGTAGACCATCGAACGCGGCAGGCCCAGTTCCACGCCCAGACGGCGCACTTCGTCCTTGAACAGCTCGCGCAGCGGTTCCACCAGGCCCATCTTCATGTGCTCGGGTAGCCCGCCGACGTTGTGGTGGCTCTTGATCACGTGCGCCTTGCCGGTCTTGCTGCCGGCGGATTCGATCACGTCCGGATAGATCGTGCCCTGCGCCAGCCAGTTGGCATTGGCCAGCTTGCTGGACTCTTCGTCGAAGATCTCCACGAACAGATTGCCGATGATCTTGCGCTTGGCCTCGGGGTCGGCCACGCCTTCCAGTGCCCTGAAATAGCGGTCGGCGGCATTGACCCGGATGACCTTGACGCCCATATGCTCGGCGAACATCGCCATCACCTGGTCGCCTTCCTGCCAGCGCAGCAGGCCGGTGTCCACGAACACGCAGGTCAGCTGCTCACCGATCGCCTTGTGCAGCAGCGCGGCGACGACGGAGGAATCCACTCCGCCCGACAGGCCCAGAATCACCTCGTCAGACCCCACCTGCGCACGTACGCGCGCGATCTGGTCATCGATGATGTTGGCCGCCGTCCACAAGGTGGCGCAGCCGCAGATGTCGACGACGAAGCGCCGCAGTAGTGCTTGACCCTGCAGAGTGTGGGTGACTTCGGGATGGAACTGCACGCCGTACCAGCGCTTGTCCTCGTTCGACATCGCCGCGACAGGGATACGGTCGGTGACAGCCGTGATGGTGAAACCCGGCGGCGCCTTCGACACGTGGTCGCCGTGGCTCATCCACACGTCCAGGCGCGGCGTGCCGCCCGCGTGATCGCTCAGGCCTTTGAACAAGGTGTCCGGCACGACGACTTCGACTTCGGCATGGCCGAATTCGCGGGCGTCAGCTGCTTCGGTAGCACCGCCCAACTGGGCAGCCATGGTCTGCATGCCGTAGCAGATGCCAAGCACCGGCAAGCCTGAATCGAATACCTGCGCCGGCGCGGCGGGAGCGCCTGCCTCGGTCGTGGACTCTGGACCGCCCGACAGGATGATGCCCTTGGCGCCATAGGCCGCGATTTCGGCAGGATCGTGGTCCCAGGCCCAGATTTCGCAGTACACGCCGATCTCGCGGATGCGGCGCGCGATCAGCTGCGTGTACTGCGCGCCGAAGTCGAGAATGAGGATCTTGTCGGTGTGGATGTTGGTCATGGGTCGCGTTCGTGCTTCAACCACCAAGTGAAAAATTAAGATCGTCATTCCCGCGAAGGCGGGAACCTAGTGACTTTGCTTATTTATTTGGAGCAGAAGTCGTTGGGTTCCCGCGTTCGCGGGAACGACCGCTTCATTGAAATCGCGCGACTTAGCCCATCCTGTAGTTCGGCGGTTCCTTGGTGATCTGCACATCATGCACATGGCTTTCGCGCTGGCCGGCACCGGTGATGGTGACGAAGCTCGGCTTCTTCTGCATGTCCTCGATGGTCGCGCAGCCCACGTAGCCCATGGTCGCGCGCAGGCCGCCGACGAGCTGGTGGATGATGTTGCCCACCGGCCCGCGATACGGCACGCGGCCTTCGATGCCTTCCGGCACCAGCTTGTCGGCATCGCTGGAGTCCTGGAAATAACGGTCTTTGCTGCCCTTTTCCATCGCGCCCAGGCTGCCCATGCCGCGATAGCTTTTGTAGCTGCGGCCCTGGAACAGTTCGACTTCGCCTGGCGCTTCTTCGGTACCAGCCAGCAGGCCGCCGATCATCACCGTGGAGGCGCCGGCCACGATCGCCTTGCCAATGTCGCCGGAATAGCGGATGCCGCCGTCGGCGATCAGTGGAATACGGTCCTGCAGTGCTTCGGCCACCATGTCGATGGCGGTGATCTGCGGCACACCCACACCAGCGACCATGCGCGTGGTGCAGATGGAACCGGGACCCACGCCCACCTTCACCGCATCGGCGCCGGCGTCCATCAGCGCCAGTGCTGCGTCGCCGGTGACGATGTTGCCGCCGATCACCTGCAACTGCGGGAAGCGCTTCTTGATCCAGGCCACGCGGTCCAGCACGCCTTGCGAATGGCCGTGCGCGGTGTCGACGATGACCACATCCACGCCGGCAGCGACCAGCGCTTCGACACGCTGATCGGTATCGCCACCCACACCCAGTGCGGCACCAACCAGTAAGCGCGTGGCGCTGTCCTTGGCGGCGTTGGGGTTATCGGTTTTCTTCTGGATGTCCTTGACCGTGATCAGCCCGCGCAATTCGAAGTTGTCGTTGACCACCAGCACTTTCTCGATGCGGTGCTTATGCAGCAGCAGCTTCACTTCCTGGTCGCTGGCGCCTTCCTTCACCGTGACCAACCGATCCTTCTTGGTCATGATATGGCGGACCGGATCGTCGAGCTTGGCTTCGAAGCGCATGTCGCGGCTGGTGACGATGCCGAGCAGCTGACCGCCATCGACCACCGGCACACCGGAGATGTTGCGCGCGCGGGTCAGAGCCAAGACGTCACCGATGGTGGTTTCCGGGCCTACGGTGAAAGGGTCTTTGATGACGCCGGCCTCGAACTTCTTGACCTTGGCCACTTCGGCGGCCTGCTGCTCGACGGTGAGGTTCTTGTGCAGGATGCCGATGCCGCCCAGCTGGGCCATGGCGATGGCCAGGCGTGCTTCGGTCACGGTATCCATAGCCGCCGACACGATCGGCAACTTCAGACGCAGGTCGCGGGTCAGGCGCGTGCCGAGATCGACATCCTTGGGCAGGACAAGGGAATGCGCGGGGACGAGAGAAACATCGTCGTAGGTGAGAGCTTCAGCCTGGATGCGTAGCATCGGCGGACCCGTTTGGTGGGGAAGCGCGTAATTGTACTATTTCGGCGACTGGAATGTCCCTACACGAACCCTGCAACGAAGCGTTGCGCCCCCTTCTCCCATCGGGAGAAGGTGCCCGAAGGGCGGATGAGGGTGCGGCGGAGTCACCGATGTCGAAACATCATGGACTTTCGCCGCACCCTCACCCCACCCCCTCTCCCGAGGGGAGAGGGGCTTAAGCGGCCTCGGCGGCTTCCAGCGTGTTCTGCATCAGCGTGGCCACGGTCATCGGCCCTACCCCGCCCGGCACCGGAGTGATCCAGCTGGCACGCTGGGCCGCGGCCTCGAAACCAACATCGCCGACCAGACTGCCGTCTTCCAGGCGGTTGATGCCCACATCGATGACCACCGAGCCTGGCTTGACCCATTCCCCGGGAATCAGTCCCGGGCGCCCTGCCGCTACCACCAGGATGTCCGCATCGCGCACCCGCGCCTCCAGCACCGCTGCCGGGGTGAACTTGTGGCAGCTGGTCACCGTGCAGCCTGCAATCAACAGCTCCAGCGCCATCGGCCGGCCCACATGGTTGCTGACCCCCACAATCGTCGCGTTCTGACCGCGCACCGGCTTATCGGTATAGCCCAGCAAGGTGGTGATGCCGCGCGGCGTACACGGGCGCAGGCCGAACTCGCGCAGGGCCAGATGGCCGACGTTTTCGGGGTGGAAGCCATCCACATCCTTGCGCGGATCGATGCGGTGAATCAGGCGGCTGGCGTCGGGAATGCCGGGCAGCGGCAGCTGCACCAGGATGCCGTGGATGTTGGGGTCGGCATTGAGCCGGTCGATCAGGGCCAGCAGCTCGTGCTCGGAGGTCCCGGCCGGCAGATCGTGGTCGAACGCCTCGATGCCCACCTTTTCCGCTGCCCGGCGCTTGTTGCGCACGTACACAGTGGAAGCCGGATCGCCGCCGACCAGCACCACCGCCAGTCCTGGCCGCGACAGACCGGATGCGACGCGCGCGTCCACCCGGGCCTTCAGTTCGTCGAGCAGGTCTTCGGCGATGCGGCGGCCGTCGAGGATGCGGGCGGTGTGCAGCGTGCTCATGGAAGCTGGGGTCATCGGCAGGCGGTGTAAAGTCGTCAGCCCACATTGTCCCTGATTACGCCATGGCAGACACCACCGAACTCGAAGCCGCCGCCTTCCGCCGCCTGCTGCAGCATCTCAATATCGAGCGCAGCGATGTGCAGAACATCGATCTGATGATCCTGGCCGGCTTCTGCCGCAACTGCCTGTCGGACTGGTATCGCGAAGCAGCCGAAGCCGCCGGCCAGCCGATTGGCAAGGACGAAGCGCGCGAGCGGATCTACGGCATGCCCTTCGCGCAGTGGAAGGCGAAATTCCAGAAGGACGCCACGCCGGAACAACTGGCCGCCTTCGCCGAAGCGCAGCGCCGTCACGGCTGAGCCGCTCAGCCGGCGCGGTTGTCCAGGTCCGGGCTCCTGATCACTTCGGCCGTCTCTTCGTTCAAAGCCTGGCCTTCACGGCGCGGCGTGGTGAACGGCGTGGGTTTGGGCGCGACCCTGGCACCGGTGTTGTTGAGCATCATGCTGGCCCCGGCCTTCAGCCCACCGCCAGCCATTTCCAGTTCGAAGCGTTCAGCATCGCGGCGACGAATCTCGGCGGCGATACGCTGGGCCTCGTCCTCGGCCACGCCCAGCTCCACCAGCGCGGCGGCGCCGAAATCGACCGCCGACTCGAAGGTCTCGCGGATCTGGTAGTCCACACCGGCGTTGATCAGTGCCAGCGAATGCTCGCGGTCGTAGGAGCGCACCAGCAATCGGGCCTGCGGAAACTGGGCCTTGGCCAGTTCCACGATCTTGTTGGCGGCCACGCGGTCGTCGATGCAGATGGCGATCGCACGCGCGCTGTCAGCACCCGAAGAATGCAGCACGTCCAGGCGAGTGCCGTCGCCGTAGTAGATCTTGAAACCGAACTCCTCGGCGCTGCGGATCATTTCGATATCGGTATCGATGATGGTCACGTCCACATCGCGCGCCAGCAGCGACTGGCTCATCACCTGGCCGAAGCGACCGAAGCCGATGATCAGCACGCTGCCGGTCAGGCCGTCGGCTTTTTCTATGCCCTCCAGCGACTCCTGAGTCTTGGGCATGAACCGCTTCAGCACGATCACGAACAACGGGGTCAGCACCATCGACAGCACCACGATGGCGGTGAGGTTGGCGTTGACCGTGGCATCGATCACCCGCGCGGCGGCAGCGGCGGAGAACAGCACGAAGGCGAACTCGCCGCCCTGGGCCATCAGGATGGCGCGGTCCAGCGCCTCGGGATGTGGGCTTCTGGTCACCCGTGCCACCACGTAGATGCACAGCGCCTTGACCGCCATCATCGCCAGCACGCCAGACACGATCAGCGGCCAGTTGTTAGCGACCACGGCCAGATCCAGCGACATGCCGACGCTGAGGAAGAACAGGCCTAGCAGGATGCCGCGGAAGGGTTCGATGTCCGCTTCGATCTGGTGGCGGAAAGTCGATTCGGACAGCAGCACACCGGCCAGGAACGCGCCCATCGCCATGGAAAGCCCGCCGATCTGCATCAGCAAGGCAGAGCCAAGCACCACCAGCAGCGCCGCCGCCGTCATCACCTCGCGCGCCTTGGCCGAGGCCAGCACCCGGAACAGCGGATTGAGCAGCCAGATGCCGGCGGCGATCAGCCCCGCCAGGCTGGCCACACCAATACCGATGCTGAGCCAGCGCGACCCATCGGCATGGTCCGGCACGACCGGCGACATGAACGCCACCACCGCCAGCAACGGCACAATCAGCAGGTCCTCGAACAGCAGGATCGAAACGATCTTCTGACCACGCGGCAGGGCGATGTCGCCGCGTTCGCCGAGCAGCTGCATGACGATGGCCGTGGAAGTCAGCACGAAGCCGGCAGCGCCGACGAACGAAACAGGCAGGGTGAAGCCGAAGGCCAGCCCCACCCCGGTCAATGCAATCGTGCAGACGATGATCTGCAAGGTTCCCAGGCCGAAAATCTGCCGGCGCAGGCTCCACAGGTGCGAAGGCTGCATTTCCAGGCCAATCACGAACAGGAACATGACCACGCCTAACTCGGCCACGTGCAGGATTGATTGCGGGTCTGAAAACCAGCCGAAACCGAATGGGCCGATCATCAGCCCTGCTGCCAGATACCCAAGCACCGAACCCAGCCCAAGACGCCGGAAGATAGGCACGGCGACCACGGCCGCGCCCAGCAGCGCGACGACCTTGATCAGGTCACTGGAAACGACTTCGGTGGCCAAGCGGCTTTCCTATCTGGGGATGGCTACAGATTAACCGCTGCCCGCCACGATTCCGAGTCTTGCGCCAGCGCTGTCATCTATTGCGACGTACCGATTTCCGCAGGGAAAGGGTTTCCCAGGCTGCGACCAACACCATCACCGCCGTGGTCAGCGTGCCCAGCAGCAGCGCGGAAAAGTGGTAGGCCAGCGTCAGCGGCAACAGGGCCATCAGCAACACAAGCCCCGCGAGATGCGACAGGGGCGGCAACTTGCGATCATTCGACACCCACTTGAACAGCGCATTGCCCAGCAGGTAAAGCGCAGGCCCGCACAGGATGATGCCCATGCCCATCGGTTCGGCATGGTCTGGATGCACCAGCACGATCTCATCGGCCACGGCACACACGATGATGCCGGCGACGATCAGTAGATGCAGGTAGGTATAGGCCAGGCGCGCGAGTCGGCCCGGATCATCGGAATGTTCGATCCGCGACGCCGCGCGCTCGGCCGCAGTGTCGAAATAGACCCACCACATGGCCACGCTGCCCAGGAACGAGACCAGGAAGCCGATCACGCTCGTCTGACTGACCGGCAGTTCGGCGAAGGTCGCACCTGTAACCAGGATCGATTCGCCCAGGGCGATGATCACGAACAGGCCGCAACGCTCGGCCATGTGGGCGCCATCCACGTCCCAGTCAGTGGTGGTGGAACGGCCCATTCCGGGCACCCAGAAACCCAACGACGGCGAGACGTATTCCACCCCGATGGCCAGCAGCCACAAGAGCATGCGCATCTGTCCGTGTTCGAACGCACCCCATACCCAGAACACCGCCGAGCACATCAGCCAGACCAGGATGCGGGTGAAATTGCGTGACTGCGAAGGGCTGTCGCCACGCAACGCCCAAAGCATGAACGCCGTGCGGCCGACCTGCATGGCGGCGAACACGCAGCCGAAAAGCACTCCTTTCTCCGCGAACGCTTCCGGGATGGAGGACGAAAGCAGCAACCCACCCAGCATCAAGGCGAGAAGCATCAGGCGTACCGGCGCCTTTTCCGGGTTCAGCCAGTTCGTGGTCCAGGACGTGAAAGTCCAAAGCCACCAGATCGCCATGAACAGCATCAGCGTGCGCACCGCACCTGCCGGCGATAGATCGGCGAGCAGACCATGCGAAAGCTGGGTCACGGCGAATACGAAAACCAGATCGAAGAACAACTCGACCATGGTGACCTTGCCGCTGTCGTGACGGCCGCGCTGCCGCAGCATCGAATCAGCGTAGTTGTTCAAGGATCGGCTTCCTTGCAGGCAGAATCAAGGAACCCGCCGCGGTCGACCCTTCAAGGCCAGCAACCAGGCACCCAGCACCGGGATGGCGAAGATCGCGCACTGGATGGGTAGTTCTTCTTCGAAGGAGTAACCGTGCGACATGCCTGTGATCAGGTTCCAGATAGTTACCAGCAGCCATATCGCGGTGAACCACCATGCTGTCGTATTTCGCCTGGCCGGCTTGGTCAGCCACATGGCGAACGCCATCAGCAACAACCCTGCCAGGATAAGGATCAAGGTACGCATGCACTTCTCCCTTCCGTGAAATCCGTGGGTGACCGCGATGGATTCCCCGATAATGGGTTTTCCATCACGGGCGATACCGGCAGGAACAACACTACCGCAAACACTCCCTGTATCGAATACCCAGGCTTCAGTCCACCGGGGCGCCGCAGAAACGGGCGTAATCGATATATCCGGGAAACGGCACACCCGGTGCGCATACCATGCAATCCGGGTCCGGCCGCAGCCGCATTTCCCGGAAGCGCATGGCCAGCGCATCGAAGTGCAGCAGGCGGCCGCGCAGCGGTTCGCCGATCTGCAGCAGCAGCTTGATGGTCTCGGCGGCCTGCAGCAGGCCGATCACGCCAGGCAGCACGCCCAGCACGCCGGCTTCGGCGCAATTTGGCGCGAATTCGGCCGAGGGTGGTTCCGGAAACAGGCAGCGATAGCACGGCGCCTGCCCGCGATGGCGGCCGGCGTCGAATACGCTGACCTGGCCCTCGAAGCGTTGTACCGCGCCGTAGACCAGCGGCTTGCCCACCTTCACGCAGGCATCGTTCAACAGATAGCGCGCGGGGAAGTTGTCGGCGCCATCCACCACCACGTCCACGCCTTCCAGCAGACGCTCGACATTGGCGGCGGTGACCCGCTCGGCGATGGCCTCGATGCGCGTGCGCGGATTGAGCGCAGACAGCGTGTGCTGCGCCGAATCGACCTTGCGTTCACCGATCCGCGCTTCGGTGTGCAGGATCTGGCGCTGCAGATTACTGCGGTCCACGACATCGTCATCGGCGATGCGCAAATGGCCGACGCCGGCCGCCGCCAGATAATAGGCAGCCGGCGAACCCAACCCACCTGCACCGATCAGCAGCACGCGCGCGGCTTCGAGCCGGCGTTGTCCTTCCACCCCAACTTCGGGAAGACGCAGGTGCCGCGAATAACGGTCCATGAAGTCGGCTTCGTCCGCATCGAGCTTCGGTCTGACGACCGGCAGGCCGTCTGCCACCCAGCGCGTGGTTCCGCCGGCTACGGAAGACAGATTCGGGTAACCGGCTTGACTGAGGAAGGCGGCCGACTGCATCGAGCGAGCGCCTCCCTGGCAGATCAGCAGGATCTCCACAGCGCGTTCGGGCAGATGCAGGCCCGGATCGGCTTCGAGATCAGCCTTGCTTATGCCAAGCGAACCTTCAGCCTGCCCACCGGCGCGCTCGTGCGCTTCGCGGACATCGATCAGTACAGCACCGCGTGACTGGCGTTGACGGGCTTCGGTGGGAGTGATTTCAGAAATGGCCATGCAGTGATTATCGCGCTGATTGCCGGTGGAACCAGTAGATCGGTCCCGTATCAAGTAAGGGGCAGGCTCTACGCGGCCGATGCGTCTTAAACCTATTCGGAAATGCATGCGTCGGGGCCGTAGCCCCGACCTACAGGGACTGTGGCAGGCGTTTGGCCAGGCACACGAGACTTCGATGCAATGATTAGCCCGCTGATCGTCGGCGGACTCAGTACGCGATCACTTCCACGACGGCACCGGCCGCATAGTCGCGCAGCCCTTCGTCCAGCACGATCAAGGCATCGCTTTCGGTGGCGGCGCGCAGGCGGTGGGAAGCATCGGCGGGGTTGGGCGAGACGCCCAGCATGCCGTCGTCGGCATGCTGTAGCCGGCCGCGCAGGAATTCCTGGCGTTCGTGGGTTTTGACCCAGGGCGTCGTCAGCCGGGCGAAACAGCGTGCATGCGCTTCCGTCCGGCTCTGCAGTTCCTCCAGCAACGGACGACCGAGCGCCAGGAAAGTAGCCAGCACCGAGACCGGATTGCCCGGCAGGCCCAGGAACAGCGCCTTGTCCAGGCTCCCCAGCAGGACCGGCATGCCCGGCTTCATCCGCACTTTCCAGAAATGGAGTTGGCCGTGCGTTTCCAGCAAGGCCGGCACCAGATCCTTCTCGCCGGCGGACACGCCACCGCACGTCAGCACCACGTCGAACGCCGAGGCCGCATCGCGCAACAGGGTTTCCATGCGCGCCGGGTCATCGGGCAAGGTCGGCCACGCGACAGGCTCCAGGCCTTCGGCACGCAATAGGCCCATCAAAAGTTCGCGATTGCTGTTGTAGATCTGCCCGGCGAGCAGCGGCAGGCCGGGCTCCACGAGTTCGTCGCCCGTGGTGAACACGGCGACAGTCGGTCGCCTGGACACTTCCAGTTCCGGCACGCCCAAGGCAGCAACCAGACTGATGCGCGCGGGAGACAGCGACGATCCCGCATGCAGCACGACTTCGCCCTTGCGGACGTCTTCACCTGCGCGACCGATATGCGCGCCCTTGGTCACGCCAAGCGGCACCGTCAACGTGTCGCCCTGCACGACGACGTTTTCCTTGATGACGACCGTATCGGCCCCGCGCGGAATCAGGGCCCCGGTGGTGATGCGTACGCATTCACCCGACTGCAGGCTCAGCCCGAGCGTCACCCCGGCGAACTGATCGCCGATGATGCGCAGCTGCGTTGCACCGCTTTCCGACAGGTCGGCGTGGCGCAGCGCGAAGCCGTCCATGCGGCTGTTGTCGAAGGGAGGCAGGTCAATCGGCGCGACCACGTCCTGGGTCAGAATGCGGCCGTCGGCGCGCTTGATCGCGATGCGCTCGCTGGCCAGTCGCGCTTCCGCCGCCACTTTGCGCAGAATGGCCGATGCTTCGGCATAACCTATGCGCGTCGGGAAATCGCTCATCGCGGCCTTATTTGCCGCGCTTTACGTGCCGGATCAGGCGCCGTTTCTTTGCCACCTGCTTGTCGGTCAGCACGTTCTTCTTGCCTTCGTAGGGGTTCACCGAATCCTTGAAGATGAAACGCACCGGCGTGCCGACCATCTTGAAACGCTTGCGGAAGAAGTTCTCCAGATAGCGCTTGTACGATTCGGGCAGATTCTTGAGCCGGGTGCCATGCACTACGAAGGTCGGCGGATTGAGGCCGGCCGGGTGCGCGAACCGCAGTTTCGGCGCATTGCCGCGAACCGCAGGCGGCGGATTGGTTTCGTAGGCGACTTCAATCGCCTTGGTCACCTCACTGGTGCCGTGCTCCTTGGTCGCCGACGCGTGCGCGCGATGGATGGCGCGGAACAATTCGCGCAGTCCCGAGCCGTGCTTGGCGGAGATGCGTACGTTCTCCGCCCACTCCACGAAGTTCAATTTGCGCGACAGCAGCGATTCGGTCTGTTCGCGCTGATAGGTTTCCAGCCCGTCCCATTTGTTGACCGCGATCACCAGCGCGCGCCCGGCATCCAGAATGGCGCCCAGCACGGTCGCGTCCTGGTCGGTCACGCCTTCGGTGGCGTCGAGCATGAGCACCGCGACTTGGCATTGCTCAATGGACTGCAGCGTCTTGATGATGCTGAAGATCTCTACCGCTTCTTCCACTTTGGATTTGCGGCGCAGACCGGCGGTATCGACCAGGCGGTACTGGCGACCGTCACGCTCCATGTCCACGGCGATCGAATCGCGCGTGGTCCCCGGCACCTCCGACGCGATCATGCGTTCCTCGCCCAGCAGGCGATTGAACAAGGTGGATTTACCGACATTGGGACGGCCGACAAAGGCGATACGCACGCGCGCCGGATCGTTGTCCAGCACTTCGGTGGTGCCTTCTTCCGGCAGGCGCGCGTGCACTTCTTCCAGTAGTTCGTCGATGCCCTGGCGGTGCGCGGCCGAAACGGTGATGACGTCGTTGAAACCGTAACGCGAGAATTCCGATATCGCAGTGGATTCCTCCAACCCATCGATCTTGTTGATCACCAGCAGCGTGGGCCGCGAGGCCTTGCGCAGCCAGGACAGGATGTCGTCGTCCAGGGTCGAGGCGCCTTCGCGACCGTCGACGATGAAAAGGACCAGGTCGGCTTCCTCGGCCGCCGCCCTGGCCTGGCGTGCGGTGGCGCCCGCCAGCCCTTCCTCTTCGCCGGCGATGCCGCCGGTATCCACGATCATGAACGGATTGTCCTCGTCCAGGCGGCAGATGCCGTAATTGCGATCGCGGGTCACGCCGGGCTGGTCGTGGACCAGTGCGTCACGGCTGCGGGTAAGCGCATTGAAGAGCGTCGATTTGCCCACATTGGGGCGGCCGACCAGGGCAACGAGGGGAAGCATATTAGGAAGCCGGAGAAGAAGGATGGAGATTGCCGGCCAGCGCGGCAGGCCTTCCGGGCACGATTATCCCCTATTCGGAGGTTCCCATGGCACGGACAAAAAAAGCGCACCGAGGTGCGCTTCGTTCGGAGCCGGATGGCTGAGGCGTGTTACTGCAGGCGGAATGCGCTCAGTTCGCCTTCGACGTTCTGCACCAGCAAGATGCCATCGGCGACCACAGGCTTGGCCCTAAGCGCCTTGCCGCCCACGCGTTCCCGCGCCGCGACTTCGCCATTGTCCAGACGCAGCCAATGCACGTAGCCGTCGAAATCGCCGACCACCGCATAGTCGCCCTGCACCGTCGGAGCGGTCAGCGAACGGCGTGCAAGGGTCGTGTTCGACCACAACGGCGCACCCGAAGACTTGTCCAGCGCCCAGACCGAGCCGGCCGGGTCGGAAACCACTACGCTCCCCGATGCCAGGCCAAGACCGCCGGGGCCGCCGTTGTCGCGCTCCCACAGGGGGCGACCGCTGGGACCATCAATGGCGAGAGTCTGTTTCTTGAAACTGGTGGCGTAGACCGTGGTGCCATCCAGCACGACGGGGCCATCGACATCGGCCATGCGCTCCAGCTCGGTGCGGCCTTCCGGGATGCCGACGACCTGGTTCCACAAAGGGCGGCCATCGCTCAGCCCCATCGCCGACAAGGTGCCATCGTCGTTGCCGACGAACACCACGCCTGGGCCCAGAGTCACCGGCGCATTGCCGCGCACGGTCAGGCTGGGCAGGTCGTGATTGGAAAACCATTTGCGCTCGCCGCTGGTGGCATCGAATGCAGACACACGGCCATCGTTGGAACGTACCAGCACCAGGCCCTGGCCAATGGCCGGTGCAGCGATTACTTCGCTGGTCACCTTCGCCTGCCATTTTTCTGTACCCGTCGCCGCGTCCAGCGCGATGACCTTGCCATCGAGCGTGCCTACCACTACCAACCCTTCACCTGCGCCGGGCCCGCCTGAAATGCGCTCTTCGGACTTGTACACCCAGTCCGACTTACCCGTCTGCAGATCCAAGGCGCGTACGCCGCCTTCGACTGCGGCCGCATAGACCTTGCCATCGGCGACAGCCGGACCCTGCCTCACGCCCAGGCGCTCTTCGCCTTTGCCGACGTTGGCATTCCACAATTTGGAAACGTTGGCGGTCGCTGTGATATCGACAAGTTCGGCCGGCTCAGTAGGCTTGGCGTCGCTCTTGTCCTTGCCAAACCAACCCTTGACCGTACTGCAGCCCGACAAAACCAATGCCAGGACTGTGATAGCGATAATGCGTTTGAACATGTAAACCGGCCTCATCAGATTGGCTGCGCGGGCTTGGGTGGCGTGCCGCCCAGGTCACTGAGTTTCAACTCGACCAGACGGCGCTGTGGTGCTGCCACATCCATCGAGGTCAAGGCCTTCAAATAGGTATCGCGTGCCAGTTCGGGCTTGCCGGAAGCCAGCAGGGCATCGCCGCGCGTCTCCAGGCTGGCGCTGTCAGTGGCGCTTCCGATCAGGGTCAGTGCTTCGTCGCTCTTGCCGGTATCGATCAGCAACCTGGCCAGACGCAGGTTGACCAGCGATTGCAGGTTTGCATCGGCCTTGATGCCACGCAGCGTGGCGACTGCAGCTTGCGCCTGGCCGGCATCGACCTGCGCCTTGGCCAGCCTCAAAGCGGCGAGTTCAGTGTAGGCGTTGCCTTGCTTGAGCGCGGCCACCTCAGTCTGCGCCTTCTTGAGATCGGCGCTGCCGATGCTGACCAAGGCGGCCTGGTAGGTGGTGTTGGCTTGTTCGGCCTGCTGGACCTGGTGCTTCTGCCACCATTGCCAGCCAAAAATAACGGCGAGTCCCAAGGCTATGCCGCCGACCAATCCGGCGCCATTGTTTTTCAGCCAATTGCGGACGCGTTCGCTTTGTTCGTGCTCATCGAGCAGATCATCGATCGCCATGCGTACTCTCGCCCCGTCTAGGCGGGGTCTTTGGTTTCGGGTTGGACGGAATTTTGCTGCCTGGAACCCGTACTAAGGTCAATCAGCGACCGGTGCCAGGGAACCGTCAGAGGATACCGCAAAGCGTGCAACATTGGCTCGCTGGTACGGCGTCATGTCCACCGTACTACCCGCTTGCTGAACCTCGACCGCCGCCGCATTTCCAAGTACGACACGTCCGACTTCACCACTGCGGAAGCTGCGCTCCTCGCCGGCTTTCAACAGGCCACGCTCCAGGCTGGCGCCGCTGGGGCCATCGATTTCCACCCAGCTGTCGCCCGTCATGCGCAGGATCAGTCCATTGGCCGCGTTACGCGGCAGTGGCGTCAGTGATGCAACGTAGGGAGCTGGCTGCGTGCCTGCCACTGCGGGAGTCCCGCTGCTTTTGGCAGCGTCTTCCTTCGTGCCGACGACTGCGCCAGGCACGACGTCCAGCGAAGCGGTCGCGCGCGAGGACCCTTGATCGAGGTGAGACTGAGTGGCTACCCAGACCGGCACGGCGATCGCCGCTGTGATCACTACGTAGACCGCTCGACGCGCCACGCTTTCCATGACTCGCTGGTAGCGCGGTGTATGGCTGCGGCTAATCAGTTCGGCAGGTCGAACTGCCTGCAACTGCACGGCGCCCAGATAAGGCTCCAAATCCACCTTCAGCAGCCGGGCATAACTGCGCAGCTGGCCGCGCACGAAAACCGGCGCACCCAGCACTTCCCACCTTTCCTCCTCGAGCGCCTGGAGGACGCGCACCGGCATTTTCAGCTGGCTACCTACCTCTGGCAGCGTCAAGCCCGCACTCTCCCGCGCGGCCCTGAGGACCGACCCGCAGCCCTGCGCGTAAAGACCTGCGTTCGGCAGGTCCGATTGTGTCTGCTCATTCATGGCGCTGTCTTATCCCCGGGATTCGCGGCAACCACACTGGGGAACTCCGCCCTTAACCGCTGAATGTATCGGCTGGCGGCGGCCTTGTCGCCCAGCTTTTCTTCTATATCTGCCGCCAGTTGTAGCACGGCTGCGGTGGCCGGTGCAGCAGCCAGCCTGCGTTCTGTGAACGCCCTCGCTTGAAAATAGCGTTTTTGGCGATATTCGCTCTGTGCCATCGAGGCCAGCGCATAGGCATTTTGCGGCGCCAGGGACAGCGCGCGGCGCAGATCGCGGTCGGCCCGGTCGTACTGGCCAACCTTCAAAGCGCAGCCGCCGGCGTTGGCCAGCGCCGATTCGGGATTACGGTAGCCCGGAGCAGCCAAGGCACGGTCGAACCAGACCAGCGCCTCGGCCGGAGAGCCGTTTTCGCAGAGCCAGGCGCCGTAGTTGTTCAAGGCACCCCCCTGGCTCGGCGCCAGCTCTGCGGCCCGCCTGTAATGAACGCCTGACCCAGCCACGTCGCCGCGCTCGCCCAGCAAAACGGCCATCAGCGTGTGCCCGTCCGCGGAATTGGCATCGGCCTTCAGCACCGCCTTGACCTCGCGTTCGGCAGCATTCAGGTCGCCGGAGCGGAGCCGCTGCGAGGCAAGATTCAGACGATCCTGGAGAGCCAGGCGCTTTCGGGTGGTCTCGCTGTCGCCTACAACGTAGTCACCGACGCGATCCGCCGACGCAGGAATTTCGCGCGCCGTCTTGAACGGCATCTTCGAGCAGCCGGCTGAAAGCACAAGCGACGCACAGAGGATTGGCAGCAGGTCACGCAGCCGCATCGTCGATCCCCTGCGATTGCAGGTGCAGGCGGAATTCGGCCTGACGGCGGGTGCGGTCAACCACTTGTCCTTTCAATTGCCCGCAGGCCGCATCGATATCATCGCCACGTGTGCGCCGGACCATGGTCAGCACCTGCGAGTCGAGCAGGATTTTCTGGAACGCGCGGATATCGGACTCGGAACTGCGCTCGTAACGCGTTCCCGGAAACGGATTGAACGGAATCAGGTTGACCTTGCCCGCATCCTTGGACTGCACCGCGTTATCGAACTGGCGCATCAACCGGGCCAACTCGCGCGCATGCTGCGGCTGGTCGTTGATACCGCGCATCATGGTGTATTCGAAGGTGACCGAATCGCGTTTCTTGTTGGCACGTACGTAGCGTGCGCAGGCCGCCATGAGTTCGGCGATGGGATATTTCTTGTTCAGCGGCACCAGCTCGGTGCGCAACTCGTCATTGGCCGCATGCAATGAAACCGCAAGCGACACATCGGATTCGACCGAGAGCCGGTCGATCATTGGCACCATACCCGCCGTGGACAGCGTCACGCGCTTGTTCGCCAATCCATAACCCAGATCGTCGCGCATCACGCTCATGGCGCGCACCACGTTGTCGAAGTTCATGAGCGGTTCGCCCATGCCCATCATCACCACATTGGTGAGCTTGCGCTGCAGATGCGGGATATTCCCGAGATGGCGCGCCGCTACCCACACCTGGCCGATGATCTCGGCGGTGGACAGATTGCGGTTGAAGCCCTGCGTGGCGGTCGAGCAGAACTGGCAGTTAAGCGCGCAACCGACCTGCGAAGAAACGCACAGCGTGCCGCGCCCCTTGTCCGGAATAAACACCGCTTCGATGGAATTCTTGCCGTCCATGCCCAGCAGCCACTTGTGGGTGCCGTCAGTGGAGGGCTTTTCGAACTGTATCTGTGGAACCACAACCTCGGCATGCGTTTGCAGCTTCGCGCGCAGTGCTTTTCCGAGGTCGGTCATGGCATCGAAATCAGTGACATAACGGTGATGTATCCACTTCATCACCTGATGGGCACGGTAGCGCTGTTCGCCGAGTGTGTCGGCGAAGAAGCGCTCCAGACCCTCGCGATCGAGGTCGAGCAGATTCTGTTTCTTGACGACCTCGTTCACGTCATCGGCTCAACGCGAGACCACTTCGGTCGCGGCGAAGAAGTACGCGATTTCGTTGGTCGCGTTTTCCACCGAGTCCGAACCATGCGCGGCGTTGGCGTCGATGGAATCGGCGAAGTCGGCGCGGATGGTGCCCGGTGCTGCTTCCTTGGGATTGGTGGCGCCCAGCAGTTCGCGATGCAACGCGACCGCATTCTCGCCTTCCAGCGCCTGGATCATCACCGGGCCGGAAATCATGAACTCGACCAGCGCATTGAAGAACGGACGTTCGCGATGGACGGCGTAGAAACCTTCGGCTTCGCGGCGCGACAGCTGCTTGTACTTGGCAGCGACGACTTTCAGGCCGGCTTTTTCAAAGCGCGAATATATTTCACCAATCACATTCTTGGCGACGGCATCGGGCTTTACGATTGACAGGGTGCGCTCCAGCGCCATGGATTTTCTCCGTTGGGTGGGCCACTGCGGACCCGAGGTTAACATGAAAAACCCGCGTCGAAACGCGGGCTTAGACTGAATTGCGTAGTGCAATTCTAGCGTAATCGACGACTAATGTGCAGTTGCAGAAGCGGGAATGCTGCGTCGCAGCATGACATGCCGACCAGCGCAGCCCAGAATCAAACAAGCGTTTGATTAGCCGAGGACGGCATGGCCAACACCACTCATTTCTCTACCAAGGACCGGATCCTCGGCGCTGCCGAAGAACTGTTCGCGCAGCACGGGTTCGCCGGCACGTCACTGCGGCAGGTCACCAGCCGGGCCGATGTGAACATTGCGGCGGTCAACTACCACTTCGGCTCCAAGGAGAACCTGGTCAACGAGGTCTTCCGCCGGCGTATGGACGACATGACCGCCCTGCGGCTCAGCCAGCTAAAGACTGCGCTTGAGAGCCATCCGGGAGAGTTGAAACCGGTCCTGGCGGCATTCGTGGAGCCCGCCCTGGCCATGTCCCAGGACCGCCACGGCGGCGGCGCCTTCGTGCGCGTGGTTGCCCGCGCCTATGCGGAAAAGAACGACGGCCTGCGCAAATTCCTGTCGGACCACTACGGCCATGTGCTGCGCGAGTTCGGCAAGGCCATCGCCACCTGCGTGCCCGGCCTGAGCAAGGAAGAACTGTACTGGCGACTCGACTTTCTGGCTGGCGCCCTCACCTATGCCATGGCCGACTTCGGCCTGATCAAGCGCCCCGCCGATGTCACCGAAGCAGCGCACCGTGAACGTGCCGCCCGTGAACTCATCCGTTTTGCAGAGGCTGGCATCCGCGCCGGCCACTGAATCATTTCATAATAAACAAGGGATTAGAGAGTATGTCTAACAAATTACTTGTGCGCAGGGCTGCGGTATTGGGCGCTGGCGTCATGGGCGCCCAGATTGCCGCCCATCTGACCAATGCCGGCGTGGACACGGTGTTGTTCGACCTTCCTGCCAAGGAAGGTAATCCGGATGGCGTGGTGCAAAAGGCCATCGCCAACCTGGGCAAGCTCAGCCCTGCTCCACTGGCCAGCAAGTCGCTCGCCGAAGCCATCGCTCCGGCCAACTACGACACCGGGCTGGAACAACTGCGCGGCTGCGACCTGATTATCGAAGCGATTGCCGAGCGCATGGACTGGAAGCAGGACCTGTACAAGAAGATCGCGCCCTTCGTGGCCGACCATGCCGTGCTGGCCAGCAACACCTCCGGTCTGGGCATCAACGCGCTGTCGGATGTGCTGCCCGAACAGCTGCGCCACCGCTTCTGCGGCGTGCACTTCTTCAACCCGCCGCGCTACATGCATCTGGCCGAACTGATCCCGACCAAGGTCACCGACGCCACGGTGCTGGAAGGCCTGGAAACCTTCCTGATCACCACGCTGGGCAAGGGCGTGGTCTACGCCAAGGACACGCCGAACTTCATTGGTAACCGGATCGGCGTGTTCTCGATCCTGGCCAGCATCCACCACACCGCCGAGATGGGACTGGGTTTCGACGAAGTGGACGCCATCAGCGGCCCACTGATCGGCCGGCCCAAGTCCGCCACCTATCGCACTTCCGATGTGGTGGGCCTGGACACCATGGCCCACGTCATCAAGACCATGGGCGATACCCTGCCCGACGATCCGTGGCACAAGTACTTCGCCGCGCCCAAGTGGCTGCAGGCGCTGATCGCCAAAGGCGCCTTGGGCCAGAAGACCGGCGCCGGCATCTTCCGCAAGGTCGGCAAGGACATCGTGGTCCTGGACCTGAAAGCCCAGGACTACCGCCCATCCACCGGCGTCGCCGCCCCGGAAGTCGTCGAGATCCTCAAGCTCAAGAACCCCGCCGAAAAGTTCGCCAAGCTGCGCGAAAGCCAGCACCCGCAGGCGCAGTTCCTGTGGGCCACCTTCCGCGACCTGTTCCATTACAGCGCCTACCATCTGGCCGACATCGCCGAGACCGCGCGCGATGTCGATCTGGCCATCCGCTGGGGCTACGGCTGGTCGCTGGGCCCGTTCGAAACCTGGCAGGCAGCAGGCTGGAAGCAGGTCGCGCAGTGGATCGCGGACGACATCGTTGCCGGCAAGGCGATGAGCGATGCGCCGTTGCCGAACTGGGTGTTCGACGGCCGCGAAGGCGTGCATGCGGCCGAGGGCAGCTACAGCCCGGTCAAAAACGCCAAACTGCCGCGCTCCACCCTGCCCGTCTATCAGCGCCAGCGTTTCCCGGATCCTCTGTTGGGCGAGAAATTCCCGACTGGCGAGACCGTGTACGAAAACGACGGCGTGCGCATGTGGACCGATGGCGACGGTATCGCCGTGGTCGGGTTCAAGACCAAGATGAATACCGTCAACGACCACGTGCTCAACGGCCTGCAGGAAGCCATCGGCCGCGCCGAACAGGGCTTCAAGGGTCTGGTGCTGTGGCAGAACAGCGAACCCTTCTCGGCCGGCGCCGATCTTTCCGGTGCGATGGGCCTGCTGCAGGCCGGCAATGTGGCCGGTTTCGAGGCCATGGTCGCCAACTTCCAGGCCACCAGCCAGCGCATCAAGTATTCGCTGGTGCCCGTAGTGGCCGCCGTGCGTGGCCTCGCGCTGGGCGGCGGCTGCGAGTTCCCGATGCACAGCGCCAAGACCGTGGCCAGCCTTGAAAGCTATATGGGTCTGGTGGAAGCCGGCGTTGGCCTGCTGCCCGCCGGCGGTGGCTTGAAGGAAATCGCGGTGCGCGCGTCGCAGGCCGCCGGTCCCGGTGGCGATGTGTTCGCCGAACTGAAGAAGACCTTCGAAACCGTAGCGATGGCCAAGGTGTCTGCTTCGGCCATGGAAGCGCAGGAGCTGGGCCTGATGCGCAAGACCGACAGGATCGTGTTCAACGCCTACGAGCTGCTTTACGTCGCCAAGCAGGAAGCACTGGCATTGGCCGAAAGCGGCTACCGCCCGCCCCTGCCCGCCCGACGCATCCAGGTCGCCGGAGACGTGGGCATCGCCACTTTCAAGATGATGCTGATCAACATGCTGGAAGGCCGCTTCATCAGCGAATACGACTACGAGATCGCCGTGCGTATCGCCACCATCCTGTGCGGCGGTGAAGTGGATCGCGGTTCGATCGTGGACGAAGACTGGCTGTTGAAGCTGGAACGCAAGCATTTCGTCGAACTTGCCCAGCAGGAGAAAACCCAGGCGCGGATCGGGCACATGCTGAAGACGGGCAAACCGCTCAGGAACTGAGAATAGGGAATGGGGAGTCGGGAATGGAAACAGCAAAAAAACCGACTCCTTAGCTCTCACCACTTTATTTTTGCCGGAAGTTTGGAATGTGTCAGGTTGCGTGAATCCGCTTTAGCGATTCCCCATTCCCCATTCCCCATTCCCGGCTTTCGGAGAAAAGCCAAAATGAGCAAGCAAATCCAAGAAGCCTACATCGTCGCCGCCACCCGTACCCCGGTCGGCAAAGCTCCTAAAGGAGTTTTTCGCAATACCCGTCCTGACGACATGCTAGCGCATGTACTGAAGTCGGTCGTCGCGCAGGCGCCGGGCATCGACGTCAGTCGCATCGATGACGCGATCATCGGCTGCGCCATGCCCGAGGGCGAGCAAGGCATGAACGTGGCCCGTATCGGTCTGCTGCTGGCGGGCCTGCCCAACACCATCGCCGCGCAGACCATCAACCGCTTCTGTTCCTCGGGCCTGCAGGCGGTCGCCTTGGCTGCCGACCAGATCCGGCTGGGCAACGCCGACCTGATGCTGGCCGGCGGCACCGAGTCGATGTCGATGGTGCCGATGATGGGTAACAAGATTGCTATGGCACCCAGCGTGTTTCACAACGATCATGTCGCCATCGCTTACGGCATGGGCATTACCGCGGAAAAAGTTGCCGAGGAATGGAAGGTGTCGCGCGAAGATCAGGATGCGTTCGCGCTGGCGTCGCACCAGAAAGCCATCGCAGCGATCGCCGCCGGCGAATTCCGCGACGAAATCTCGCCCTACGAGGTGATGTCGCACCAGCCCGACTTGGCCGGCAACACCATCCAGCTGCGCAGGTTGCTGGTGGAGAACGACGAAGGCCCGCGCCCTGATACGACCCTCGAAGGTCTCGCCAAACTGCGCACCGTGTTTCGCAATCCGCAGTTCGGCGGCACCGTCACCGCGGGCACGTCTTCGCAGATGAGCGACGGCGCCGCAGGCGTGCTGTTGGCCTCGGAACAGGCGATCAAGGACTACGGCCTGACCCCGCTGGCGCGCTTCGTGTCCTTCTCTGTGGCCGGTGTGCGCCCGGAAGTGATGGGCATCGGCCCTATCGCCGCGATTCCCAAGGCATTGAAGCAGGCCGGGCTTACCAAGGATCAGCTGGACTGGATCGAATTGAACGAGGCTTTCGCGGCCCAGGCGCTAGCGGTGATTCGCGATACCGGCATCGATCCGTCCAAGGTCAATCCGCTGGGCGGCGCGATTGCGCTGGGCCACCCGCTCGGTGCGACCGGCGCGATCCGCACCGCCACCCTCGTCCATGGCATGCGTCGACGCCAGCAGAAGTACGGCATGGTGACCATGTGCATCGGCACCGGCATGGGCGCGGCGGGGGTATTCGAAGCGCTTTGAGCCAGCATTTTTGTGCCTCACCAAAAAGGGCAGCCGTCAGCTGCCCTTTTTTATGGGTCGGCCCCACATCAAGTACGGGCCGGCTGTAGGTGGCCGGCAACAGGGCGTCCGTTCGTCGGGGACGTAGCCCCGACCTACGAAACTGCGTAGGTCGGCCCTATGCGGCCGACGGCTAGGATCCGCGCATCGAACGCGTAATGGCCTACGAGATTGAGTATATGGAATGGTCGCAAATGAAAAGGACAGCCATTGGCTGCCCTTTCCGATGCTAGGAGGAAGCGCCGATCAGTCCAGCTCGGTCACGCCCAGTTCCTTCAACGCGTTCTGCATGAGTTGCTGCGCGGCTTCGCTCAACTTTTCGTGGTCAAGCGCGTAACGGATGGTCGCTTCGATCAACCCGATATGGGTGCCGCAGTCGAAACGCGTGCCGCGGAAGCGATAGGCATGCACTGGATGTTCGGCCAGCAACCCGGCAATGGCATCGGTCAGCTGAATCTCGCCGCCTGCCCCCGGCGTGGTGCTCTCAAGCAAATCGAATACGCGGGGGCTGAGAATATAGCGGCCGACCACCGCCAGATTGCTCGGCGCCACGTCGGGCTTGGGCTTCTCCACGATCGCAGAAATGCGCCCTTCCCGTCCGTTGAACGTATTGGTCGCCACGATTCCGTAGCTGCCCGTCTGTTCGCGGGGCACATCCTGAACCGCGATCTGGCTGGCGCCGGACGCCTGGGCGGCATCAGCCATTTGCGTCAGCGCACCGGGTCCGCGATTCCAGATCAGATCGTCGGGCAAGAGCACCGCAAAAGGTTCGTCGCCCACGATAGGTTTGGCGCAAAGCACCGCATGTCCCAGCCCCAAGGCCTCGGCCTGGGTGACGAATACCGCCCGCACATGGCTGGGCAGCACGTTGCGCACCAGTTCCAGTTGTTCCAGTTTTCCCGCGCGCTCAAGCTTCTGTTCCAGCTCGTACGCCTTGTCGAAATAGTCGGCGACCGCGTGCTTGTAACGGTTGGTCACGAATATCAGCGTGTCGCAGCCCGCTTCCACCGCCTCGTCCACCGCGTACTGGATCAGCGGTTTGTCGATGATCGGCAGCATCTCCTTGGGGACGGTTTTGGTAGCCGGCAGGAAGCGGGTGCCGAGGCCCGCCACGGGAAAGACAGCCTTGCGTATACGACGATTCATCGATTCCTTCTTGCATCTCGCGCCGGAAACTGGACCACAGTCGCATTGGCGTCTTCGGTCCGTCCGGACGGTGAAAATTCGGGGATGGCCACGCGCAGGACGCGCGACAGCTCATCCATATCGTAGTTCGCGACCGCTGTCTGCAGCAACGAAACGGCACGGGTAATGATCTCCACGGAGGCATCGCGCGCGCGGGCTTCCAGGATTTTTGAGTGCGTGGTGGGCCGGTAAAGTTCCTCGGCATGGAACAGCGTTTCGTGAAGCTTTTCGCCGGGACGAAGCCCGGTGTAGACGATGGCGATGTCCTTGCCCGGCTGCTTGCCTGCCAGACGGATCATCTGCTCGGCCAGCACGCGGATCGGCACCGGTTCGCCCATGTCCAGGGTGTAGATGGACGCATGCGCGGCGCTGGCGGCCGCCTGCACGATCAACTGGCAGGCCTCCGGGATGGTCATGAAGTAACGGGTGACTTCAGGGTCGGTCACCGTCACCGGTCCACCCTGGCGGATCTGCTCGCGGAAAAGCGGCACCACACTACCGGCCGAATCCAGGACATTACCGAAACGGACAGTTACGAAACGTGTAGAAACCCGATCGTCGAGCGTCTGGCAGACCATTTCGGCCAGTCGCTTGGTCGCCCCCAGCACATTGACCGGATCCACCGCCTTGTCAGTGGAAATGAATACGAAAGTCCCGACATTGGCTTCGCGACATGCCCGCGCGACCGCTTCGGTCGCCAGTACATTGTTGCGTACCGCCTCACGCAACTGCTGTTCCAGCAGCGGCACCTGCTTGTAGGCGGCGGCATGGAACACGGCATCGGGTTCGGCGAGCTTCAGGGCGTGCCTGATGACCCCCGGATCGCCACAGTTGCCCAGCACGGAAATGATTTCAAGATCTGGAAAAGCGCGCCGCAATTCAGTCTCGGAAGTGATGAGCGCAAGTTCGTTGACCTCCAGCAGCGCGACCCGGCTGGCCCCATGGCGCGCGCACTGCCGACAGAGTTCCGAGCCGATCGATCCACCCGCGCCCGTCACCAATACGGTACGACCACCCAACCAGCCGCGTATCAATTTCCAGTCCGGCGTCACCGGTTTGCGGCCCAGCAGGTCGTCGATGGCGACTTCCTTCAACTCCCCAGGCAGCGACCGGCCTTCCAGCACGTCGACCAGACGCGGCACGGTGCGAAATGGCAATCCCGTGCTCTCGCATATCGCTACCACGCGCTGCATGGTGGCCGCGTCGAGCGAAGGCATCGCGATGACGATCAGTTTGGCCGCAGTTTCCTTGGCGATGGCAGCCGCATCGTCCAACCCACCCAATACCGGTATGCCATGCAGCTTGGTGCCCTGCAGGCGGGCCGAATCGTCCAGCAACCCCACCGGTTGATAGGCTCCACTGCGGCGCAGGTCGCGGACCAGCGCCTCGCTGGCCCTGCCGGCGCCGAGGATCAGGACCCGCATCGCCATGCCATTCCGGTTGTCGGTGAGCTGGTTGTCCTTCCAGGCACGGAACATCAGCCGGGGCATGCCCAGCAAGCCAACAAGTACGAACGGATACATCACCAGCACCGCGCGCGGCACCGAGCCCAAGCGGTTGTACAAGGCCAGTCCAAGCGCCAGCGCCAGCAAACCGATCAGGCTGGCCTTGAGTATGTTGCCGAGGTCGGGAACGCTGGCGAAGCGCCATAGCCCCCGGTACAGGCCGACCCACCAGAAGACCAGTCCCTGCGCGACCAGCACGATGGCTATTTCCGGCGACCACAGTGGGTAGGAAGGCGGACTGGGCAACATCGCGTAGCGAAGATGATGCAAGGCTTCCCAGCACAGCCACACCATCAACAGGTCGTGCCCGACCACCATCAGCCGCGGCACAAGGGCTGCCATTCTGCCTCGCCATGAATTCACTCTTGCGCGTCCTTATTTATGTAGACATCCCTGCGCATGCGCGCCCACAGAAGCATCGCTGCAAGATACCAGACCAAGCACATCCAAGCCGCTCCGGCCGGCACCAAGACTATTCCAAGCTGCATCAACAGCAAACCCAGAAGACTGAATCCTGCGTAAGCAAGCGTCACCTTCACGTGACCGCCATCACGCGAGGCCCAACGCTGATAGGTGTGCTGGACATGAGGTGTCCACCATTTTTCATGCCGCAGGATGCGCATGGACAGTGTGAAGACTGCGTCTACCAGAAAGGCAGCTATTGGCAGCCAGAGCAACGGCCATACAATCGGCGTATGGAACATGGCGATCGATAGAAGGCCCGCCAGCAGAAAGCCCAAAGCTCCGCTTCCGACGTCGCCCAGGAATATCCGGGCCTTCGGAAAATTGAAAGGCAGAAACCCTGCCGCCGCAGCCGCCAGGCCCAACGCCAGAAGCAGCCAGCCGCCTCCCAGCACCAAGGCCAGGGCCAACGCGACGATGGCCGCTTGGCTCGCGGCCAGACCGTCGATTCCATCCATGAAGTTCCAGATATTGGTGAGCAGCATCGCCGTCGCGAACGCTTGCACGGAGAACACGAGGCTATCGGTGGCTTGGTAGATTCCCCAGCCCAGCAATACCGACGCCACGGCATGGACCAGTAGACGAGGCCATGGCGACATCGGGCGATGGTCGTCCATCCAGCCGATACCTGCGACCAGGATCAGACCTGCGGCCACATAACCCAGCAAAAGACGCTGGGCGGGCCAGAGGGCAGCAAGCCATGTCATCGACAACAACAGCACGACGACGATCGCGACGCCACCGCCTCGCGGAGTAGCCACGGAATGGCTGCGCCGTTCTCCGGGCTGATCGAGCAGCTGTCTTCGGAGGGCATACCGGCGAGCCAACCACGTTCCCGCCGCCGCCAGCACACTGTGCAGCAGCAGCCAGAGCAAAAGAAACATCCTTCAAACCACCGCGTAGTTCAGTAACGGCTTCACCGTGCCCCATTCCTTGCAGCTGGGGCATTGCCAATGGTGGGTGCGGGCGCCGAAACCGCAGCGCGTGCAACGATAGCTGGGGTTACGCACCAGCAACTGATCGGTGATGTGCTTGAGGTCGTTCAAGGTCGCGGTCGGGTCTGCGCCCTCGGCCAGGGTCAGGTCAATCAGCGCCGCTTCGCCACGCACCGAAGGACGGTCCTTGAGCTGCCGCGCCAGATAGGCGCGGGCCACCGCCACACCTTCCTGCTTTTCCACTAGGCGGGTCAATGCGAGTACGGGCGCGATTCCCCGGTAGTGCTCACACATCTCGGACAGAAACGCGCGCGCGCCGGACAGATCGTCGCCCAACTCATAGTTGGCCAATAGGCTGGGCAGGACCTCGGGCAGATAATCCGGGTCATGCCGGGCGGCCCGTTCGAATGCCCGGATGGCCGCTTCGGGATTGCCGGAATCCGATTCCATCCGGCCTTCCAGAATGCCGGCACGTACGCAGCTCGCATCCGCCTGGTAAGCGCGTGCGATGGCGGCGCGTGCGGCGTCCACGTCGTTGGCGGTGCGGTAACGTTCGGCCAATTCGCACTCGAACTGCGCGATGAGTTTGCCCATCGGATCGCCGGATACTTCCTCGTAGCGAGTGGCGTTGTCGATGGCCTTTTCCCAGTCCCTCTCGGTCTGGTAGATGCTGATCAGATGCTTGAGCGCCTGTGGTGCACGCTGATCGATGCGGGTGAGATCGGTGAACACGGTCTCGGCACGGTCCAGCAAACCGGACCGCATGTAATCCTCGCCCAGCGCGAGCAAGGCTTGCACCTTCTGCTGATCGCTCAAATCGTTGCGCTGGACCAGTCCCTGATGCAGGCGAATGGCGCGGTCAACCTCGCCACGACGGCGAAACAGATGTCCCAACGCCACCTGCGTTTCGAAAGTCTCCTTGTCCAGTTCGGCGATATGCAGGAACAACTCGATCGCTTTGTCGGGCTGTTCGTTCAACAGGTAGTTCAAACCGCGGAAATAGGTGCTGGACAGGCGGCTGACCTGGTTGTCGCCATGACGCTGCCCTCCCCGGCGTCCTATGACCCACCCGCTCAGTGCCGCCAGGGGCAGGAACAGGAAGAACCAGAACCACTCGTTGAGGAATTGCATGCGTTATGGCCCGTAGGTGATCAAATGCCCGGCGTGACCGGAGGCAATGGCGCGGCCGGCTGCTTGTTGGCCTTGCGCAGTTTCGCGTAGAGCGGCCACACCAGGGTCGCCATGACGATCAAGCCGCCAATCACTACGCCACAAAGCAGGGCGAGAATGATGGCAATACCCGAAGTGGTCGGAATTCCCTGCACGAATGGCAGGCTGAGGACGATGTCTTCCCTGTTCCAGACGCCCACAATCAATCCGGCGGCCAGAAAGACCAGCGCAATCATCAATCGAAAGATATTCATCGGGCAGCTCCATGCTTGGGGAAAGCTAGCTTAGCCGAGACTGCTGACCGCTACACGCCACGCCTATCGGCGGGCAAACTATTGTGATTATTCGCCGCTTTCTTCGATCGGCGTGACGCCACTCACTCGCTCGCGCAATTCCTTGCCCGGCTTGAAATGCGGTACATGCTTGGCTGGCAAGGCCACCGAATCGCCCGTCTTGGGGTTGCGCCCGATACGCGGGGGCCGGTAATGCAGGGAAAAACTGCCGAACCCGCGAATCTCGATGCGTTCGCCCTGGGCCAGCGCACCTCCCATCATCTCCAACAGCGACTTCACTGCAAGATCGACGTCATCGGCCTTCAAATGCGGCTGGCGACGGCTCAGGATTTCGATGAGTTCGGATTTGGTCATCTGCACATGGATAAGCGAAAGACACCACTACCGGCCCGGAGAACCGGACCGGCAGTGGATCGAGGACTTGCTTACTCGGACTTGTTGCTGTCCAGTTGGGCGCGCAGCAGCGCACCGAGCTGGGTGGTTGCGCCGGTCGAAGAACCCTGGGACTGATAGTCCTCGAGCACTTCGCGCATTTCAGCGTCGTCCTTCGCCTTGATCGACAGCTGCAGGGTACGGCCCTTGCGGTCCATGCCCATGAAGCGCGCTTCGATCTTGTCGCCCACCTTCAAGTGCTGGCTGGCATCGTCGACACGTTCGGTGCTGATGTCGCGTGCAGCAACATAGCCTTCGACGCCTTCGGCGATATCGATGATCGCGCCCTTGGCGTCGACTTCACGCACCACGCCTTCCAGCTTGGCGCCTTTCGGATTGGCGGCCATGAACTGACCGAACGGGTCCTGCTCCAGCTGCTTGACGCCCAGGCTGATGCGTTCGCGTTCCGGATCGACGGCCAGCACCACAGCTTCCAGCGTGTCGCCCTTCTTGTAGTTGCGCGCCACGTCTTCGCCGGTGGAATTCCAGCTGATGTCTGACAGGTGGATAAGGCCGTCGATACCGCCGTCCAGGCCGATGAAGATGCCGAAGTCGGTGATCGACTTGATCTGGCCCGACACCTTGTCGTTCTTCTTGTGGATGGCAGCGAAGGTTTCCCACGGATTGGCGGCAACCTGCTTCATACCCAGCGAGATACGGCGACGCTCCTCGTCCACGTCCAGCACCATCACTTCCACATCGTCGCCGACCTGCACCACCTTGGACGGGTTGACGTTCTTGTTGGTCCAATCCATTTCCGACACGTGGACCAGGCCTTCGACGCCCGGCTCGATCTCGACGAACGCGCCGTAATCGGTGACGTTGGACACCTTGCCGTACACGCGGCTGTTGGCCGGGTAACGACGGGCGATGTTGTCCCACGGATCTTCGCCCAGCTGCTTCAGGCCCAGGCTGACGCGGTTGCGCTCGCGGTCGTACTTCAGCACGCGGACGTCGAGCTCCTGGCCCACTTCCACGACTTCGGACGGATGGCGCACGCGCTTCCAGGCCATGTCGGTGATGTGCAGCAGACCGTCGATGCCGCCGAGGTCGACGAACGCGCCGTAATCGGTGAGGTTCTTGACCACACCCTTCAGCACCACGCCTTCCTGCAGCTTGTCCATCAACTGCTCGCGCTCTTCCGAATGCTCGCTCTCGACCACCGCACGGCGGGAGACCACGACATTGTTGCGCTTGCGATCCAGCTTGATGAGCTTGAACTCGAGTTCCTTGCCTTCCAGGTAGCCCGGGTCGCGCACGGGGCGCACATCGACCAGCGAACCCGGCAGGAATGCGCGGACGTCCTTGATGTCGACGGTGAAGCCGCCTTTGACCTTGCCGCTGATGCGGCCGGTGATGGTGGCGTTGGCTTCCAGTGCTTCTTCCAGCTCGTCCCACACCATGGCGCGCTTAGCCTTCTCGCGCGACAGCACGGTTTCGCCGAAGCCATTTTCCAGAGAGTCCAGGGCGACCTTGACTTCGTCGCCGACGGCCACGGTGAGCGTGCCATCGTCGTTACGGAACTGTTCGATCGGCACGATGCCTTCTGACTTCAGACCGGCATTGATCACCACCACGTCGTTGCGGACTTCCACAACGGTGCCCATGACGATGGAACCGGGCTTCAGCTTGGTGAGGTGGATCTGGCTCTGTTCAAACAGTTCTGCAAATGATTCGATCATTGAATAAATCTCGGTTGATGATGCAGATCGACGCGTGGGTGATGATTTCGCGGCGATCCACCCGTTATCGGCCTGGGCGGGATGCCTGTGACCGTGAGTGTTGTGGTGGATGGAAACCGTCGGGAGGATTCCCGACAGGACTTGTCTGCTGCGTCGTTTTCCGTCGAACTCAGGTTTTCACCAGAGTCAGCACGCGCTCGACAACCTGATCGATGTTCAAACCGGTGGTATCGATGAGAACGGCGTCTTCAGCCGGCCTGAGCGGGGCCACCGTGCGTTGGGCATCACGGGCGTCGCGGGCGAGGATCTCGCGCAGCAGACCGTCGATTGTGACGGAAACCCCTTTGTCTTTCAACTGGTTATAGCGTCTTTCCGCCCTTTCCTCGGCACTGGCAGTCAGGAAAACCTTGTAAGGGGCGTCGGAAAAGATGACCGTACCCATGTCGCGGCCGTCGGCGACCAGCCCGGGCGGCTGCCGGAACGCCCGCTGGCGCTCCTTCAGAGCGGACCGGACTTCGGGGAACGCAGCAATGGCCGAGGCCACCGCCCCGGTGGTTTCAAGGCGCAGTTCGTCGGTGGCGTCCGAGTCGTTCACCCAGACCCGCAACCCGCCCGAGGCGTCCTCCCGGAACTTCACGACGGTGTCGAACGTGCAGCGAACCAGCGCCGCAGGGTCGGAAACGTCCAGATTGGCCCAGCTTGCGGCCACGCCCACCGCCCGGTACAGCGCCCCGGAATCCAGGTAGTGCCAGCCCAGCCGGCTGGCGACGATCCTGCTGACCGTGCCCTTGCCAGCGCCGGAAGGGCCATCGATGGTCAGTACTGGAATGTTTTCGGACATGGGGACCCCGTGATTTTCGTCCATTATGCCCGCCCGCCTCCCGACATCCCCAGGCAGGCGTGGTGGCCGGACTTGCAAGGGCTTGAACCCCAAGGGAAAAACCCGCTAGAATGTGCGGCTTGATTTTGGCTACAAGCTCCTTCCAACTCCACTCCATCTGTTTCCATCCAGAATCCTTCCGAGGTATGTCATGAAAGTCCTTTCCTCCCTGAAGTCGGCAAAGACCCGTCATCGCGACTGCAAGGTGGTCCGCCGCCGTGGCAAGGTCTTCGTGATCTGCAAGTCGAATCCGCGCTTCAAGGCGCGTCAGCGCTGAAGCTGCGGAACGCACCGAGGCAGCGTTTACGCAGCCCAACACGGTGATACCGAAAAGCCGCCGCAAGGCGGTTTTTTGTTTCCAGCCTCCCTGCCGCAGAAGACAGGTGCCGCTCCAAACCGCCTGTCGCCATGCATTCGGGAGACGCAACGGTTTTTTGTCCTGGCACTTTTGTTATAAAGGCCCGTCCTTTGGGGAGCCACCGCCATGAACCGTCGTCGTCTTTATGCCCTACCGATGCTCGCCCTGCTCTGCTGCGCGGGTACGGCCGCCGCTGAAACCCTGCTGATCGAGCGGGTGCAGGAAAAACCCGCCATCGCCCTGCCCATTCGCGGCCAGACGGCTGCTGCGGTGGAAGCGCAATTCGGCGCCCCTCAGCAAAGGCTGGAGCCGCGCGGTGGCCAGAAGCGCCAATGGCCGGTCATCCATCGCTGGGTCTACCCGGCCTTCACCGTTTATTTTGAAAAGAACCATGTCATTGACGTGGTCGCCAATCAGGCCGGTCCCGACGAAATCGGCCCCAAGCCTCCCATCCGATAAACCGGCCTCACAGAGCCGACTCCACAAGAGCTGTCATGACCGTTGATTTTCGCTTCCCTGCGGAATGGGAACCCCAGTCCGCAGTGTTGATCGCGTGGCCGCATGCCGACACCGACTGGGCCGAACGCCTGGCCGAGGTGGAGGACACCTACGTCGCCCTGGTCGCGGCAATCACGCGCTTCCAGCAGATCATCATCTGCGTGGCCGATGATGATCTGCAGATCTACGCCGAAGCACGATTGCGTTCGGCGCGCATCGACATGTCGAAGGTCCGCTTCGTGCCCGCCGAATACGACGACACCTGGCTGCGCGACACAGGCCCCATCACCTTGCGCGCCGGCGAGCGCTTCAAGCAGCTGGATTTCCGCTTCACGGGCTGGGGTGGCAAGTACGAGGCCAGCCGCGATGATCTGCTGGTCGGCGAACTGTCGGGCATGGACCTGTTCCACGATTACTTCGTGCAGAGCATCGATTTCGCCCTGGAAGGCGGCGCCATCGAGACCGACGGCGAAGGCACCCTGCTCACGACATGGAAGTGCCTGCACGAACGCCATCCGCAACTGTCGCGCGAAGACATCACCGCAAAACTGTCGGGCTGGTTGCAGCAGGACCGCGTGCTCTGGCTGGACCATGGCTACCTGGAAGGCGACGACACCGACGCCCATATCGACACCCTCGCCCGCTTCGCCGGTGCGGACGCCATCGTGTTCCAGGCCTGCGACGATCCTGCGGACTCCCACTACGCGGAACTCGGTGCGATGGCCGCGGAAATCGCGGCGCTGCGCACCACCGACGGCCAGCCTTATCGCCTGTTTCCCTTGCCTTGGGCACAACCGGTGCTCGATGCGGGCCGTCGGCTGGCCGCTTCGTACGCCAACTTCCTCATCATCAATGGCGCCGTGCTGATGCCGGCCTATGGCGATGCCGCCGACGACAAAGCGGCGGCCGTGCTCGCGCAGGCTTTCCCGGACAGGGAAATCGTCCAGGTCCCCTGCCGCTCACTGATCTGGCAGAACGGCAGCCTGCATTGCATCACCATGCAATTGCCTGACGGAATACTGGTCGCTGGATGAGTGCACGGGGTCACGGAAACCGGCCTCCATGACTTTCGTTGGGTCACGTGAAAACGATTCGTTTACACAACGGCGGCCTGGATCGTCGATAACCAAGGGTCCCGATTCGACGGAGACCCGCCATGTATTCGCGACGCAGATTCCTCACGTCCGCAGCCACAGCCGCAGCCGGCCTCAGCCTTGCCGCCTGCCGTGACGATGCGCAGGCGGTCACGGCAGCTGCTGCTCCGGCAGCCGCCACGACAGGCATGGCACCTGGCCCGTTGAACACCCGCAGCATCCCCTCCACGGGCGAGAAACTGCCGGTCATCGGCATGGGCACTTCCGGCAGTTTCGAAGTCGGCGATTCGGCTGCAGAGCGCGACCCACTGCGCGAAGTCCTCAAGCGATTCTTCGCTGGCGGCGCCACACTCATCGACACTGCGCCAACCTACAGCGTTGCCGAAGACGTGATGGGGGCGCTGCTGGCCGAGCAGAACCTGCGCGACAAGGCATGGATCGCAACCAAGCTGTCAGGCGTGAACGGGCGCGAAGCCGGCCTGGCCCAGTTCAACGACACGCTGCGGCGTTTGAAGACCGACAAGGTCGAACTGCTGCAAGTCCACAACCTGGGCGACCTGAAAACCCAGCTTGCCCTGGCCCGCGAACTGAAGGCGCAGGGCAAGGTGCGCTATGTGGGCGTGACCCATTACCTGGAACGCGCGCAGGATGAACTCGCCGACGTGGTGCAGGACGATAAGCCGGACTTCGTTCAGATCAATTACTCGGTGGTATCGCGTGGCGCGGAGAAGCGTCTTTTCCCGATGGCGCGCGAACTGGGCGTCGCCGTTCTGGTGAACCGTGCTTTTGAAGATGGCCGCCTGTTTTCGCAGGTCGCGGACAAGCCCCTGCCTGCCTGGGCGGCCGGAATCGGCATCACTTCCTGGGCACAGGCTTTCCTCAAATTCGCGCTCAGCCATCCCGCAGTCACGGTGGTGATTCCGGCGACCGGCAAACCCGATCGGCAAAGCGACAATCTGAAGGCAGGCATAGGCCCGGATCTGGATGAAGAACAGAGGCGGTCGCTGATCGCGGCGGTGGGCTGATCACAGGCCCTGGCAGATGAGCGCGCGCGAAGAGAATCCGGTGTTGCGGCGTGCGGCACGACTGTTCAACGTCGAACGGGAGGAAGCTCCGGCCGTGCTGGCTGGGCTGCTGATGTTCTTCTTCCTGTTCACCGGCTACTTCATGCTGCGGCCGGTGCGCGAGACCATGGGCATCGCGGGCGGCGTGGACAACCTGCAATGGCTGTTCACTGCCACGTTCGTCGCCACGCTGGCGGCGCTGCCGCTGTACGGATGGATCGCTTCGAAGGCGGCGCGGCGGCGGATTCTGCCCTGGACCTACGGATTCTTCGTGCTCAACCTGCTGGCGTTCGCCGCAGGTTTCCTGGTGCAGCCGGAAAACCTCTGGTTCGCGCGCAGCTTTTATGTGTGGTTATCGGTTTTCAATCTGCTGACCATCTCGCTGGCGTGGAGCGTGCTGGCCGATCTGCTGGCGACCGGCCAGGCCAAGCGTCTTTTCGCGCTGATCGCAGGTGGCGCCAGCCTGGGTGGATTGACCGGCCCGCTGCTGGGAACGCTGCTGGTCGCGCCGCTGGGCCATGCCGGTCTGCTGGTGCTTTCGGCAGCATTCCTGACCGCCAGTGCGCTGTCCGCAGTCTGGCTGCAACGCTGGCGCGACCGTCATCCGCTTGCGGCAACCGAAACCCAGGCGCGGCAAAAGCCTTTGGGCGGCAATCCTTTCGCCGGTGCGACCGCGGTGTTCCGGTCGAAATACCTGATGGGCATCGCGATCTTCGTGATCCTGCTCACCAGCGTCAGTACCTTCCTGTATTTCGAACAGGCGCGGCTGGTGGCCGAAACCTTCAGCGACCGGACGCGGCAGACCCAGGTATTCGGCACCATCGACATCTTGGTGCAGTCGCTCGCCATTCTGACCCAGGTGTTCCTGACCGGGCGTGTAGCGCAGCGGCTGGGAGTGGGTGTGTTGCTGGTCGCCGTGCCGCTGGTGGTGGCGGCAGGTTTCGTGTGGCTGGCTGTGTCTCCGGTGTTCGCGGTCTTCGTGGTGGTGATGGTGGTGCGACGCGCGGGCGAATACGCCTTCGTACGGCCGGGCCGGGAGATGCTCTACACCGTCGTGCCGGCCGACCAGAAGTACAAGGCCAAGAATTTCATCGACACCGTGGTGTACCGGGGCGGCGACGCCATCAGCGCCTGGGTCAAGCGTGGTCTGGACCTGTTGGCCGAACATCCGGCCGTGGCCATGTTCATCGGCGCAGCCATTGCGCTGGTCTGGGCCGGTTGCGGCGGCTTGCTGGGCCGGTGGCATCGCCAGCGCGAAGAGACGCCGGAGTCCGGCCGCGGTTAACGCCAAGCGCGATACCATGCGCGCTTTCCGTAGAAACGCCAGCAGATGATCCGCAAAACGCTCCCCGTCGCACTCATCCAGGAAAAAGCCATCATCGATCAAGGCCCGGGCAACACCGAGGCCAACCTTTCGGTGATCGAGACGCGCGTGGCCGAGGCCGCCAAGCGCGGTGCGAAGCTGGTCCTGCTGCAGGAACTGCACAACGGCGCCTACTTCTGCCAGCACGAATCGGTAAATGAGTTCGACCTGGCCGAGCCTATTCCCGGTCCCAGTACCGAGCGCCTGGGCAAACTCGCCAAGCAGCATGGCGTGGTGCTGGTGAGTTCGTTGTTCGAACGCCGGGCTGCCGGCCTGTACCACAACACTGCGGTGGTCTTCGAGAAGGACGGCAGCGTCCTGGGCAAGTACCGCAAGATGCATATTCCGGACGATCCGGGCTTCTACGAAAAATTCTATTTCACCCCGGGCGACATGGGCTTCAAACCCATCGACACCTCAGTGGGTCGGCTGGGTGTGCTGGTGTGCTGGGACCAGTGGTATCCGGAGGCCGCGCGCCTGATGGCGCTGGCCGGCGCGGAACTGCTGCTCTACCCCACCGCAATCGGTTGGGACCCGGACGATGCACAGGACGAAAAAGACCGTCAACGCGACGCCTGGATCCTCAGCCATCGCGGCCACGCCGTGGCCAATGGGCTGCCGGTGCTGTCGTGCAATCGTGTCGGCCATGAGCCTTCGCCGATGGGCGCGTCCGGTATCCAGTTCTGGGGCAACAGCCACGTGCTTGGCCCGCAAGGCGAATTCATCGCCCAGGCCGGTGGCGACGCTGAAATCCTGAGCACCGAGATCGACCTTACGCGTAGCGAACACGTGCGCCGCATCTGGCCGTTCCTGCGTGATCGCCGCATCGATGCCTACGGCGATCTGCTGAAGCGGTACATCGATTGAACCTGCAACTGCGCGACGCGGTTCTTTCCGATATCGCCGACATCCAGCAGTTGTATGCGCGGGAAGTACGCGACGGCGTGGCCACATACGAATATGACGTGCCCGACGAAGCGGAGATGGCGCGCCGTTTCCAGGACCTGCAACAGAAAGGCTTCCCTTTCCTGGTCGCCGAACTCGACGGCCAGTTCGCCGGATACGCCTATGCCAGCAGTTATCGCACGCGCATCGGCTATCGCTGGACGGTCGAGGACACGGTATACGTGGTTCCCGGCGTGCAAGGGCGTGGCATCGGGCGAGCGCTGCTGTCGCGACTGATGGAAGACTGCACGGCGCTAGGCTTCCGCCAGATGGTCGCGGTGATCGGCGAACCCGGCAACGGCGCCTCGGTCGCGCTGCACGAGAGACTAGGTTTCAAGACGATCGGTATCTTCACCGGGCTGGGACGAAAGCAGGGCCGCTGGCTGGATACCGTACAGATGCAATGCGCGCTTGGCAGCGGCAATCGACAGGCGCCACAGGATGAATGACCCAATGAACGACTCCACGCTGGCTGCAACCTCCGTACAGGCGGACGACACCCTTGGCGGCCAGCCGTACAAGATTGTCGAACGCAACGGCATCCGCTTCACCCTACTCGGCACCGCCCACGTGTCGCGGGCCAGCGTCGATGCGGTGGTGGCAGCAATTGGCGGTGGGCGCTTCAATGCGGTCGCGGTCGAACTGGATGCGCAGCGCCTGCAAGCGCTCAGCGATCCCGATGCGCTGGCCAAACTTGACCTGGTGAAAGTAATACGAGAAGGCAAGGTCGCGCTGTTCGCCGCGAACCTGGGGCTTGCCGCCTATCAGCGTCGTCTTGCCGAACAACTCGGTATCGAGCCGGGCGCCGAACTCAAGGCCGCGGCCAACGCCGCCAAGGAACGAGACCTTGCCCTGCATCTGATCGACCGCGATGTCGGGCTGACCTTCAAACGCATCTCGGCCGGACTGGGATTCTTCGGGCGCATGAAGCTGGGCACCGGACTGATCGCCAGCCTGCTGGGCGACGATGAAGTCGGCGAAGAAGAAATCGAAAATCTGAAGCAGGGCGACATGCTGGAATCGAGCTTCGGCGAATTCGCCAAGCAGAGTCCGGCGCTGTTCGCGGCGCTCATCGACGAACGCGACCAGTACATGGCCGCACGCCTGCGCCAGATCGAACCCGGCCCCACGACAGACGGCAAACCCTACGAAGTGCTGGCCGTGGTCGGCGCCGGGCACCTGCAAGGCCTGGCCCGCTATCTGGAAGAGGAACGGCGGGAGCCGGCGCTGCTGTGCGCGGAACTGGAGCATGTGGAAAACAAGAAAAAGCTGCCCTGGTTCACCATTGCCATTACCGCGCTGGTGCTGGGCGGCATCGGCTGGGGTTTCTGGAACGGCGGTTTCGAGGTCGGCGCGGATCTGCTGCAGCAGTGGGTGATGTACACGGCCGGGCTGGCCGCACTGGGCTGCGCACTCGCTGGTGGCCATCCGCTCAGCATCCTGGCCGGCGCGCTGGCCGCACCGCTGAAGCCATTCCGTCCGGGCATTCCCTCAGGCACCTTCAGCGCGCTGGTCGAGGTGCGCATCCGCAAACCGTCCTACGGCGATTTCCTCGCCCTGCGCGACGATGCGCAGACCTGGCGCGGCTGGTATCGCAATCGCGTCTCGCGCGTGGTGCTGAATTTCATCCTGACCAACCTGGGCACCGGTATCGGTGTGTGGATTGCCGGCGCGCGGATCTTCGGCAAACTCGCCAGTTGATGGTGTGTTGTTACGGCGACAGGACCGCCAAGTCCTGTCGCCGCAGTGTCATTCCGCCCGAAGCGCGGATGAAGAAGGTACAACGATCACTTCGCCCTTCCGCAGCCGCGCACGCTTGATCAACCGCGAGGTGCCACTGCGCAGATCGTCCAGGATCGCGTAGATGGTCGGCAGGAACAGCAGGCTGACCACCGTGGAGAACGCCAGGCCACCGGCAATGGCGCGCGCCATCGGATAGTACGGCGGGCCGTCGCCGCCCATCTGCGTATTGCCCCAGGCGATGGGGATCATCGCCAGAATCGCCGTGCCCATGGTCATCAGGATCGGACGCAGGCGTTCGCGGCTGCCTTCCACCAGCGCATCGGTGCGCGACATGCCGCGCCGACGCAGGTTGTTGATGTGTTCGATCATCACGATGCCGTTGTTCACCACCACGCCCATCAGCACCAGGATGCCGATGAAGGCCATGATGTTGAACTCGGTGCCGGTCAGCCAGAACAGCCAGAACACGCCGAATACCGAGAACAGCACGCCGCTCATGATCGCCGCCGGGAACAGCAGCGACTCGAACACCGCGGCCATCACGATGTAGATCAGCAACAGCGCGATGATCAGGTTGATCATCATCTGTTTGCCCGCCTCGTCCTCTTCCTGGAAGGCGCCGCCATCGAAGGAATAGCTGTAGCCGGTGGGGAAAGACACCGTTTTCAGCGAGTCTTCCATCGCCTTGCGTGCTTCGGGCACGGTGACCTTGTCGGCCAGGTTGGCTTGCACGGTCAGCGTGGTCTGGCGGTTGGTGCGCGAGATCTGGGTCGCCGCGGGCGCAACGCCCACTTCCACCATGCTCAGCAGCGGTACCGTGCGGCCGTCGGGTGCGCGCACCATGAAGGTATCCAGATCCTCGATGCCGTACTTCTCCGCACCTGCGAACCGCACCCATACCGGTACTTCGCTTTCGCCGCGACGGAATTCGCGCAGCGGCGCGCCGCGCAGGGCTACGCCGACGAAACTGGCGACTTCGTTGGCGCTGAAACCAAACGCCGCTGCGCGTTCGCGGTCGACCCGCACCGACAGTTCGCTGTTCTGGTCGCCAGCGTTGACGCGCACATCGCGCAGTTGCGGGCTCTTGGCCAGGATCGGCACGATGTCCTTGGCGATTTCGGCCAGGGTCTCGGTGGAATCGCCGACCAGTTGCACCTGTACGTTCTCGCCGGGTTGCCCGCCGCCGCCTTGACCGCCACCGCCATTGCCGATGCCGACCGTGGCGCGCGCGGACTTCGGCAGCTCCTTGCGGATCTGGTCGATCAGCGCGGTGGTGTCGTCGTTGTCCAGCGTGTTCATGTCGAACTTGATGCGCGTACCCGCATCGCCCTGCTCGCTATACCAGGAATAGATCTGTTCTACGTGGAAGCGCTTGCGATTGGCGTCGATGAATTTCTCCACCTTCAGCACTTCATCGGAAATCTGCTGCAGGCTGTAGGAACCCTTCCACTGGTAGAAGATGTTGGTCTCGCCGCCATCGTCGCCGCCGAACATGTTCTTCTTGGTCAGGACCATGGGCACGATGCTGACCGCGATGATCAGGAAGATGCCGAGCACGCTCTTGCCGCGATGCTCCAAAGTCCAGCGCAGCAGACCCGCGTAGCGCCGCTGCAAGCGCGGGATGATGCCATTCGGGTTGCCGACTGCCGGCGGGGTTTTCAGGCGCGCCGACAACATGGGGATCAGGCTCACCGCCACCAGCCACGAAGCCAGCAGCGACACCGATATGGTGATCGCGATCTGCGACAGGTAGATGCTGAGGAAGTTGCGCTCACCGAACAGATTGGGCACAAACACGATGCAGTGGCACAACGTGCCCGCAGACAGTGCGATCGCCACGTGGCGGGTGCCGACGATGGACGCCAGCCGTGGCTGGTTGGGCATGCGCTCGCGTTCCTGGTAGATGCTTTCCACCACGACCACCGCGTTGTCCACCAGCATGCCGATGGCCAGCAGTAGGCCCATCATCGACAGGATATTGAGCGTGACCCCAGCGAAATACATGAAGCCCAGGGTCATGATGAAACAGATCGGAATCGCCAGCGTGACCATCAGAGTCGAAGGCCAGTGGCGCAGGAAGAAGAACAGCACGGCGATCGACAGCACCAGACCGATGGCCCCGGCTTCGGCCAGTTCCAGCAGCGAGGTGGTGACGTTGTCGCCCTGGTTCTCGATGATCTTGATCTGCAGATCGTTGAGCGAGGGCTCCTTGCGGATGTTCTCCACTTCGGCCAGCGCGCTCTTCGACACCTCCACCAGGTTCGCGTTGCGCTCCTTGAAGATATCCAGGCCCACCGCCTTTTTGCCATCCAGGCGCCGGCCTACGTCCATGCGTTCCTGCTTCAGACGCACGTCGGCGACATCGGACAGACGCACGCCGCTGCCGATCACCAGATCGCGCAACTGCTGTAGATCGGTCAGCTCGCCTACCGGCTGCACGCGCAAACGCACGCCGCCATCGGTGATGGTGCCAGCCGAGACCGAGAAATTGACCGACTGCAGGCGGGTGGTGAGATCGTTGAGCCCCAGATTGTGGGCGGTCAGCCGGTCCTGGTTGATCGCGATTTCTACCTCGTTGGCCGGTGCGCCGGAGATATCGACGCGGGCCACGCCGGGGATCCGTTCTATGCGCCGTTTGAACTCGCGATCGATCATGTCGTAGGCGCCAGTCAGATCCATCTGGCTGGACAGGCGCACGCGCAGCACGGGCTGATCGGTAGTCGAGAACTTCAACACCACATAGCGCTGCAGATCATCGGGTAGATCTGCGCGGATGGCGTCGATGCGTTCGCGCGCGTCCGATGCGGCGATGGCCACATCCCGTTCCCAGTCACTGAACTGGATGAAGAGCTGCGCGCCATTGGCGTCTGCGCTGGTGTCCATGCGCTTGATGCCGGACATGGTCGACAGCGCTTCTTCCACCGGCCGCAACACCGTGCGCTCCACCTCTTCGGGTGTGGAGCCCACGTAGGGCAGCTGCACGAAGATGAAGGGCGGCGAGACTTCCGGGAAGGATTCCAACGGCAGCCTGAACGCCGCGATCAGCCCGATCACGGTCAGCGACACGAACAGCATGATCGCGCTGACCGGCCGCTTGATGCTGAGTTCGGCGATGCTCATGCGTGGCTGGTTCCTTCGCTGCCCAGTGGCTGCTCGATGGCCTCGCGGTGCAGACGACCACGCTCGGCGTAGTACTCATCAGGGCGGCGATCCAGCAAGTCGTACACCACCGGAATCACCACCAGCGTCAGCAGCGTCGACACCAGCAGACCACCGATGACGGTAATGGCCATGGGCGAGCGCACCTCGGCACCTTCGCCGAAGGCCAGCGCCAGCGGCAGGAAGCCGAACAGCGTGCACAGGGTGGTCATGATGATCGGCCGCAGGCGCGAACGGGCACCTTCCACCAGCGCCTCACGCTTGGCCACACCAGCCTCGCGCAGCTGGTTGACCTTGTCGATCAGGATGATGGCGTTCTTCACCACCAGTCCCACCAGCAGGATCAATCCGATGAACACCACCACCGACACCGGCGAACGCGTCAGCAGCAAGGCCAGCACCGCGCCGACCAAGGCCAGCGGAATGGTGAACAGGATAACGAACGGATGCAGCAGCGATTCGAACTGCGACGCCATGACCAGATAGACCAGGAAGATCGCCAGGCCGAAGGCGAACAGCAACGCCTTCACCGATTCGGCCAGTTCTTCACCCTGCCCGCCGATATGCATGCCGACCCCTGCCCCGACGCTTTCCTTGGCAACCATGTCGCGCACTTCGTTGACGGCGCCACCCAGGTCGATGTCACGCAGGTTGGCCGAGACGATAGCCACACGCACCTGGTCGGCGCGGTGGATTTCGCTGGGGCCCGTGGTGGACACCACATCGGCCACCGACTCCAGCGTCACCGGACGCGTGCTGCCTGGATTGACGATGAGCTTGCGGATGCTTTCGACCGAATCGCGGTCGGATTCCTGCGCACGCACCAGCACATCGATCTTGCGATCGCGGAAGCTGTAGCGCGTGGCCACATCGCCGCGCACTTTCTTCACCACCACATCGGCGATCTGCCGCGTGGTCAGCCCCAGCGCGCCGGCACGCTCCTGGTCGAAGCGGATCTGGATTTCCGGGAAGCCCTCCTCCACCGTCGATTTGACGTCGGCGTAGTGCGGATTGGCGCGCAGCATCGCCGCCATCTTCTGGCCGGCACGCTGTATGGTCTCCAGATCCTGTCCGCGCAATTCGATTTCCAATGGCGTGGAGAAGCTGAAGAGTTCGGGACGGCGGAAATCCACCTGCGCACCAGGATGCGCTTTCATCGACGCACGCAGTTTCTCGGTTTCCTCGGCTTCCAGTTGCTTGCTGCCGCCATCGGCCATCACCACGGTGATCTTGCCGATGTTCTCGCCGCTCTCGGTCGGGCTGGCATCCAGGCGCGTGCCGGTGCCGCTGACGCCGTACATCGCACGGATGCCTTCGTCCTTGGCGTGGGCCTGTTGCAGATCGCGCACCAGGCTGTCGGTCTGCTTCAGCGGTGTGCCCGGCGGCAGCTTGACCGTCATCTCGAAGCGGTCCTGGGCCAGCTGCGGAATCAGATCCGCGCCCAGCATCGGCACCGTCATCATGGTCGCCACGAAAGCCGCAGCAGCAAAACCCAGCACCAGCCACGGACGACGCAGCGAACCGGGCAGCAGCTTCATGTAGCCACGCTCGGCACGGTCGTAGGGCGCCATGGCGATGTCGCTGGCCTTGCGCATCACCGGGCCGACGACAGCGGACAGTCCGCGCCACAGGCGGATGAACACCCAGGTGATACCGAAGAAGAAACCGCGCGTGCCCTTCCCGATACCACGCTCGGTCGCGGCCAACGGCTTCTGCCAGCGCGAGGTCGGCTGCCATTGCGGATGCGGCGCCTCTTCGGGAAACGCCATCGGCGGCCTACCCTTCAAAGCGCTGAGCATCGGGATCAAAGTCATCGACACAATCAGCGACACACCAATAGCGATGGCCACAGTGAGTGCCTGGTCGCGGAACAGTTGTCCGGCGATGCCCTGCACAAACACCAGCGGCAGGAATACGGCGATGGTGGTCAGAGTGGAAGCAACGACCGCCATGCTGACTTCGCGGGTCCCGGTGATCGCGGCCTGCAGCACGCCCAGACCGCGTTCGCGCGCCTTGGCGATGCTTTCCAATACCACGATGGAATCGTCCACCACCAGACCGGTTGCCAAGGCCAAGCCACCCAGCGACATCACGTTCAAGCTCAGGCCCAGTTGGTCCATGAAGAAGAACGTGGTGACGATGGACGCCGGCAGCGACAGCGCGACGACGAAGGTGCTCCAGCCATCGCGCAGGAACAGGAAGATGATCAGGATGGCCAGCAGGCCGCCGATCACCGCATCCAGCTTCACATCGCTGATGGCGTGACGGATGAATTGCGACTGGTCGTCGATGGTGGTCAGTTCGGCATCGGGCGGAACCAGCGACTTGAGCTGTTCCAGCTTGGCCTGGACCGCATCGGCCGTGGCGACGGTATTGGCATCGCCTTCCTTGTAGATGGCCAGTTCGACCGCTTCGTTGCCAGCCAGGCGGATGATGCCTTCGCGTTCCTTGTAGCCCTGGCGGACCTCGGCAATGTCCTTCAGGCGCACGGGCATGCCGCCCGCGATGGTGGTGGAACCGGAAGAGGATGCACTTTGCACCGAAGCCGCGGCCGCCATCGTCGCCGCATCGCCGCTGGAGGCTGCGATGGCCGCCATCTGCGCTGCAGCGCTGGCCGCAGCACCGCTGCCGCCACTCTGCGTGGTGACCAGCATGTTGCGGATTTCTTCGACGGTGGCGAATTGGTTGACGGTACGCACCAGGTAGCGCTGCGAGCCCTGCTCCAGGCGGCCGCCGGAGATGTTGATGTTCTCCTGCTGCAGGCGCTGGATCACGGTGTCGATGGGCAGATTCAACTGCGCCAGTTTCTGCTGGTCGATGTCGACCTGGATCTCGTCTTCCAGACCGCCGCCCACCTTCACGGCGGCCACACCTTCGACGGGCTCCAGTTTCTTCTTCAGATCCTCATCGGCGTAGCGACGCAGTTCGGTCAGCTGACGGATCGAATCGGCCTCGGTCTTGCCCGCGACCTTAGACGACAGCGCCAGACGCATGATCGGTTCGGTCGAAGGGTTGAAACGCAGCAGCACCGGCGCCTTGGCTTCCAGCGGCAGCTGCAGCACTTCCATCTTGTCGCGTACTTCAAGGCTGGCCTGGTCCATGTCGGTACCCCAGGCGAATTCCAGCACCACATCGCTCTGCCCCGTGCGCGACACGGACTTGAGCTTGCGCAGGTTCTTGACCACGCCGACGGCTTCTTCAACGGGCTCGGAAATCAGAGTCTCGATTTCCGATGGCGCCGCGCCGGTGTATTCGGTGCGTACCGTCAGTGTCGGGTAGCTGAGGTCAGGCAGCAGGTTGACCTTCAACGCCGCCAACGCGATGCAGCCGAACAGGAACATGGTGACCCAGAACATCGCCACGGTGACGCGACGACGCGTGGAGAACTCCACCAGTCCGCCGCCGGTCAGGCCGGACGGCGGCGCCAGTGGGTCGTGCGCGTCGTGGCCCGGAACTCCCCGGTCAGAGCCAGCGCCGCTCATTGTTTCTTACCGGCAGCTTCAACCTCCACCTTGGCGGTGGGCTTCTTGGCCGCATCACCGATGACTTCCACCGGCGTGCCGTCGCGCAGGGCAATCTTGCCCGCGGTGACCACACCGTCGCCTGCCTTCAGCCCCTCGCGAACCTCGACCCATTCGCCATCCATGTAACCCACCTTTACTGCCACACGCGTGGCCTTGCCGTTGCGCACCGCGAAGACCGCCGGATCGCCGTCGTCGTCAAGCAGGGCAATACGCGGAACCACCAGCGCATCGGCGCGCTTGTCGTAATCGATCCTGATGCGGCCGAACATGCCTGGCTGCAGCAAGCCGCCGCCAGAGAATGCGGTGACCACACGGAAAGTGCCGCTACCCGAATCCACGACCGGCGCAATGCGGTCGACGACGCCGGTGAAGTTCTGTCCAGGCAACGCATCGGCGGTCAGGGCGACCGGTTGACCGGCCTTGAGCGTGGCGATTTCGCGCTCGGGAACATTGAGCGTGGCTTCCAGCCTGGAGTTGTCGACGATGCGGAAGATCGGCGTGTTGATCTGCACGAAATTGCCGGTCTTGATGGAGCGCGAGGCGATGATGCCCGAGATCGGCGCGGTCACGGTGGTGTAGGACAACTCCAGCGTGGCCATCGTGTACTGCGCGCGTGCGTTTTCAAGATCGAATTTGATCTGGTCCACGTCGTTGGCGCTGATCATCTGCTGGGTGACCAGTTGCTTGGCTCGGTGATAGTTGTTTTCCAGCTTGTGCATCTGGGCCGAGGCCTGGGCCACCGCCAGACGCGCACGGTCGGGGTCCAGACGGACCAGCGGCTGACCGGCACGGACCGACTGGCCTTCTTCAACCATGACCGCCAGCGCCACGCCGGACGTCTTGGCCACGACCTGCGATTCGCCACGCGGCTCCAGCGCGGCGGTGCCGGTGTAGCTGGCCGCAACCGCACGATGGGCCGCCTTGACCACTTCCACCGGCACCGCATCGGGGGTTTTCGGCGGGTCACCAGGCTTGGCCTGGGCTTCACCCTCTCCCTTGCAGGCGGCCAGCGCCAACACGCAGATCAGGGCGGAAACGTGCAGTACGCGATGAGCGGAACGTGTGAGGGAGTCAGGTCGGGACATGGTGATACCGGGTGGTTGTTAGGTGTTGTACATAGGTATATCACCCAAACCCGTTATCTCTATGAGCCGAAGGTCATGGTGACTTGCGTCGGGTAATCTGCGTAAGCGCATATATTGGCGGCAGACGTATAGGCGCATTGTTGCAACGATGGGCCGGATGCATGGCCCCTGGAGTCACCGATGGCAGGCTTCGGGAGTCGCACGCTATACTTGCCTCAGCCAAGCGCTGCGGTTGGACGTAGCGCGCGCAATGAAGAGAGTCCCGGATACGACATGATGCGACCGCTGCCGCTCGCCGCTTGCCTTGCCTTGGCCGCCACCCTTTCGGTGGCTGTCGTGACAGCACAGACCCCCGCCCCGGCCACCCCCGCTCCTGCCGAAGCCGCCCCGGCGCCAGCAGCTGCGCCGGCTCCAGCCCCGGCACCCGCCGCGCCTATCGGCAACGCGCAGACCGGGCGCACGCTGGCCTACACCTGTCAGGGCTGCCACGGCGTTACCGGCTACAAGAACGCCTATCCCAGCTTCCACGTGCCGCGGATCGGTGGCCAGTCGGCCGAGTACCTGACCCAGGCGCTGACCGAATACAAGAAAGGCAATCGCAAGCACCCGACGATGCAGGCCCAGGCGCAGAGTTTCTCTGACCAGGACATCGCCGATATCTCCGCCTATCTCTCTTCCGTGAAGTAAGCCCACATGTCGAACGCCGTGCACGCCCCGCGTCTAGCCATCGCCCTGCTCGCCGCCCTCGCCCTGGCCGCCTGCTCCCAGAACAACGAAGTTGCTGCCGAGGACCCCGGCCACGCCAGTGGCGAACATGGCTCCAGTTCGTCCGCCGGCCTGCCCCATGGCCGTATCGCCGAAGGCGAGAAGCGTGCCCAGGTCAAGAGCGAAGCCACCAAGCAGAGCTGCATCGACTGCCACGGTGTCGACGGCAACGCCCCCATCGACGCGACCTATCCCAAGCTCGGCGGCCAGTACGGCGACTACCTTGCCCACGCCCTGCAGCAGTACCGAGCGGGTGATCGCCAGAACTCGCTCATGACCCCGCAAGCCGCTGCACTGACCGACCAGGAGATTTCCGACCTGGCTGCCTACTTTGGCTCGCGCACCTCCCAGTTGCGTGATTTGCACGGCGTCGACTGATCTACCGGGTTTTCGATAGCAGCATTAAAAAAACGGGGCCTTAAGCCCCGTTTTTTATGCGCGGTCCGCTTATGACCACCAGCGGAAAACTCAACGCGCATTGCCACCAAAGACTCAGCAATCAGCTGTCGGTCGGAATCGGATTGCGCTTGACCGGAATATCCGGCGGCGGTCGCGCGGTGGCGGGTTGTTCGTTGAGATTGGGATCGAACAGGCTGCAGGCACCACCGGCCTGCAACACAGACACAACGCATCGTATGCGCTTGTTGGTGCCCGGGATCTTCATTTCCACATCGCGAATGCTGCGCCTGACCCACTCGGCCAGCATCGACTCGTTGGTCGGCCGCCAGTACTTGTCGAACATGGTCGGCTCGTAGGGAAACTCGGGGCGTTCCAGCCATTTGCTGGCCCGGTCGGCATCGGCGCGTTGCTGTTGCTTGGAGCCTGGCGCCCCGGGACGGCTCGCATCGCCGGTGGCATTGCCAGGCACCCGGACGCTGCCATCTGCATTGAAGAGACCGGGCCCGTCACCTGCGCGCCCGCCGTTTTCCTGGCCCGGTGTATTGCGGGCCGAATCGCCCCAGTCGTCGCCACGGGTCGGCGTTCGTATCGCGCCTGGCCGGTTGGCTGCCGTCGACGAACCCGAAGCAGTCGTATCGGGTTGCGCCCCCTGCTGCGCGCTGGGGGTGCTGGCCGAAGTGCCACTGGCGGCATCGCGCGACGCGCTGTCGGTCGCGCTGGAAGCAGCCGTGCTGCGCGTGGGCGAAGGGATCTCCGCCTGCCTGATCGTCCGCGCCGGCGCGCGCAGTTCCGGCGCGGCGATATCACGCGTGGGGACCTGCACGGTGCGGACTTGCGGCAAAGGCGTGGCGACTTCGCGCTGGCGTACTTCCAGTGTGGGCTGCGCCAGCTGGGGCATCGCAATTTCCGGCTTCGGCAGCTCCCGCTGGGCAGGCGGCACCTGGACCACAGTCACTTCGCGCGCAGGCACGCCCAGCTCGCGAACCTTGACCTGAGGCGGCGTGATTTCAGGAACGCGTGGTGTCGCTGGCGGCAGCACGAAAGCCGTGGTCGGCAAGGGCACTTCGGTGACCTGCACATTCTGTTGCGCAGCGACCGGGGCTGGCACCGGCGTTTCTTCCTGCGGAACCGGCGCGGCCTGCGCGGCGGCGGAAGCAACGGCAGGCGTGGGCGGACTCGTGGCGGACTGCGTGGCAGCAGCAGCGGCAGCTGACTCAGAGGCAGGTGGCCCACCGCCTTCTTCCTCTGGCGTGCCCTGCCCCATGAATTCCACCTGCACGCGGGTTTCTTCTTCTGTTGCAGCTGGAGGCAGCGGCAACCTGATCAGAGCCAGCAGAATCAACAGGAACACGAACAACAGATGCATCAGCAGGCTGATCGTGCCTGCGAACCAGCGCAGCGGACGTTCCTCGCGCAGCGGCGCGTCCCAGTCCTGGTAGAACATGGAACGGAAGGCTTGCCAGCGGGTCAGGGGCTGCGGCCGTGTCGGCACCGCCGCAAGGGGACGTTGCGCGAAATGGGCAACCACGGCCTCGGCTCCTTCGCGACGGATCGCACCCAGGCGTTCCTTCAACCCACGCAACCACAGGCCCCAGCCGTAAGGCATGCCGGTATGGCGTTCGAGCACGGGCGTCGGCCGGGTCGCCTGCAGCGCTGCAATGATGTCGGCGGCTTTCGTCACCGGAGGCGCGGGATCAGGCCGCGTTGTCGCGCGGGATATACGGTGCGTCGCCGGTGTCGTGATCGGTGACGTCGCGCACCGCAGTGACGCCGGGCACGCGCGCCATCAGGGTTTTTTCGATGCCCTGCTTGAGCGTCACGTCGGCCATGCCGCAGCCGTTGCACCCGCCGCCGAACCGCAGCAGCACCACGCCATCGGCACTGACCTGCTCGACCGCTACACGTCCCTTGTGCTGGGCGAGCTGCGGATTCACTTCGTTCTCCACCACCCAGCGCACGCGCTCCACCAGCGACGCCGATTCGGCCGGCGCCTGGCCCTTGATTTTGGGGGCCTTGATGGTCAGTTGACTGCCAGTACCCTGGGTGACGTAGTCGATCTCGGCGCCATCCAGCCAGGCCACGCTTTCCGCATCGACATACACGGTGAAACCGTCGCAATCCACCGCCCATTCGTCGCCCACCAGATCGCGCGGCTCGGCGAACTCCAGCCGCGCATCGGCCAGTGAAGTTCCCGGATCCACCGCACTCAGGCGAACCCCCAGCCCAGGCAAGGCCTCGCGCTCGATCAGTTTGCGGAAGTGGGTCTGGGCGCTGTCGGAAATATGGATCATGCCGCTATTCTAGCCATCAGACCGTAAAGCGTTCATTCGAGCACATAACAGCGTGGGTGATACGTTCAGCTGCCCCCGCACGAGGAAAAAACCCATGTCCGACCTCATTCCCCTGGCCCATGCCCATTGCCTGCCGCTCAAGGGCAGTGAACACAAACTCACCCAGGCGCGCGTCGCCGAACTGATCGTGCAGGTGCCGGGCTGGGAACTGGCTGAAGAAGGGCGTGCCCTGTGCAAGACATTCCGCTTCGACAACTATTACGAGACCATGGCCTTCGTCAACGCACTGGCCTATGTGGCCCACGCCGAAGACCATCATCCCGACCTGGGAGTGCATTACGACCGCGCCGTCGTGCGCTATTCCACCCATGACGTGGGCGGACTGAGTGAAAACGACTTCATCTGCGCCGCCAAGGCCGACACGCTGGTGGCTTGAAGGCAAGCGCAAGTTTCCATCTTGAAACAGGCCTCGACCGGTGCCGCACCCGCCGGAGGCTTTCGCAATACATTCTTCCCTGTTTGAAGGAACGGTCATGAAACCATCCGACTTCACCGCTGCTCCCCGCCCGCGCCGCCTTCTGCTGACGCTCGCGATGCTGTCGCTCGCCAGTTGCGGGAAGGAAGCGCCGCAGGCGCCCGTTATTCCTTCGACTCCCCTCGCCGCGGTCAACACGCCAAAACCTGATTACCCCATCGAACTGGCCTGCGCCAACGTGGGCGGCACGTCCGTGTTCAGCGTCCAGGTCGGGACCGAGGGCAAACCGGTCGTGGTGAAGTTGATTTCCAGCAGCGGTCAACCCGCGCTGGATGCCGCCGCAGAGAAAGCGGTGCACACCTGGGAATTCGAAGCCGCCACACGCAATGGTCAGCCGGTGCCGCAGGGCATCCAGGTGCCGGTCCGGTTCACGCCACCGGCCGAGCGTCCCAACGAATGCTTCCAACTGGACGAACAGAAATAACCTGCAATCCGTAGAGCCGAGCTTGCTCGGCTGCTCTTTGTCTTTGCACAAGTTCAAAAGCAGCCGAGCAAGCTCGGCTCTACAGAGCGGTCAGGCCAGTCGATCCAGCGCCGAAGCCAGATCATCGGCCAGCGGTGCATTCAGCACATAGGGCGTCTTGCCCGCGTCCAGGGAGAACTCCAGCGACGCCGCATGCAGGAACAGCCGCTTCAATCCCGCCTGCTCGCGCAACCGCTTGTTCACCGCTTCATCGCCGTACTTGTCGTCGCCAGCCACCGGATGGCCGATGTGCTGGGCATGGACGCGAATCTGGTGGGTACGTCCGGTCTCGATCCTGACTTCGCAATAGGAATGCCCGCTGCGTCGTTCAAGCACGTTGAAGTGGCTGACCGAGTCCTTGCCGATTGCATTCACCTGCACATGCCGTTCGCCACCCTGGCGCAGTCCCACATGCAGGGGCGCATCCACCGTCATCGTTCCGTCCGGCATGCGGCCCACCAGCAAGGTCAGATAGCGCTTGCGGATGCCGGTCCCCCCTTCCTCGCGCATCAGGGCCTGAAGCTCGGTCAGCGCCGAGCGCTTCTTGGCCACGATCAGCAATCCCGAGGTATCGCGGTCCAGGCGATGCACCAGTTCCAGATTCATGTTCGGCCGCAGGGCGCGCAGGGTTTCGATGGCACCGTGGCTGATGCCGCTGCCGCCATGACTAGCCACGCCGGTCGGCTTGTTCAGGACCAGCAGGCGCGCATCCTCGAAGACGATGGCCGCTTCCAGCCGCTGCAGGAAGCCGCCAGGTGGCGGCGACTTGTCTTCGGGATCGCTGAGACTGACCGGCGGTATCCGGACCTCGTCTCCTTCCTCCAGCTTGCGATCCGCCTTGGCCCGCCCGCCATTGACCCGGACCTGGCCACTGCGCACCAGCTTGTAGACCAGGCTGCGCGGGGCGCCCTTCAACTGGCCCAGCAGGAAGTTGTCCAGGCGCTGGCCGCCACGGTCCTCAGGCACCTTGATGGTGCGAACAGCAGTCTTGGTGGCCCCTTCGGGCCTGCTTGCGGGGGGCTGATCGGTCATCCGTCTTTTTATTCTGATACACTCGGGGTGCGAGATAAGGGTTTGATTTCGCTGGAAGTTAACCAGCATCTTTACGATGCTGCGGGCCAGAAGCCCAGCTTCCCGCGATTCCGGCAAGGTGCGTAGCCACCGCCCAAGGGGCAGTGAATGTTACCGCGGCTTGCCGGCGAATCCGGATATCGCCCGGTGTGTCAGACGCTGGAGCTGAACATGTCCCGTGCGGCGCGAGAGCTTGCTCAAGCAGCCGCCGGCCCGAAACATATTTGTTAAATGAACCAAAGCGCTCCCGCGGCCTGCCGTGGTGTTGCAGCGCTGGAAACCAACCCCTGCCCTCATCGCGCCTGCGCGAGGGGCGGCGAGCAGTATCCAGATTGCGAAACCCACGGTGTTCCGCGCGGTAGCAGCGCGCGAGGAACGCACACATGAAACGCATGCTGATCAATGCGACGCAGGAAGAAGAACTGCGCGTCGCCATCGTTGACGGACAGAACCTGTACGACATCGATATCGAACAACCGTCCAAAGAACAGAAAAAGTCCAACATCTACAAAGGCCGGATCACCCGCCTTGAACCTTCACTGGAAGCGGCCTTCGTCGAATACGGCGGCGAGCGCCACGGCTTCCTGCCGCTGAAGGAAATCTCCCGCGACTATTTCCAGGCAGGCGTCGACCACAACAAGGCCGGCCTGAAGGAACTCCTGCGCGAAGGCCAGGAAGTCGTCGTGCAGGTCGACAAGGACGAGCGCGGGAACAAGGGCGCCGCCCTGACCACGTTCATCTCGCTGGCCGGGCGCTACATGGTGCTGATGCCCAACTCGCCTACCGCCGGCGGCGTGTCTCGCCGGATCGAAGGCGACGACCGCGCAGAGCTGAAGAAGGCCATGGACGCGCTGGCCATCCCCGAAGACATGGGCGTGATCATCCGTACCGCCGGCGTCGGCCGCGATGCCGAAGAACTGCAATGGGATCTGGACTACCTGCTGCAGGTCTGGCGCTCCGTCGCCGAGGCCGCACTCAGCAAGCCGGCGCCGTTCCTGATCTACCAGGAGTCGCGCCTGATCGTGCGCGCCCTGCGCGACTACCTGCGTTCGGACGTCGGCGAGATCCTGGTCGATACCCCCGAGCTCTATGAAACCGCCAAGGAGTTCATGGAGCAGGTGATGCCGCACAACCTGCGCAAGCTCAAGCACTACACCGACGACATTCCGCTGTTCAACCGCTTCCAGATCGAATCGCAGATCGAAGGCGCCTACGAGCGCAATGTGCGCCTGCCTTCGGGCGGCTCCATCGTGGTCGACCAGACCGAAGCCTTGACCGCCATCGACGTCAACTCCTCGCGCTCCACCAAGGGCAGCGACATCGAGGACACCGCGTTCCAGACCAACCTGGAAGCCGCCGACGAAGTGGCCCGCCAGTTGCGCCTGCGCGACCTGGGCGGCCTGGTGGTGATCGACTTCATCGACATGTCCAGCAGCAAGCACCAGCGCGATGTCGAAAACCGCCTGCAGAACGCGCTCAAGTACGACCGCGCGCGCGTGCAGATCGGGCGCATTTCGCGCTTCGGCCTGATGGAAATGAGCCGCCAGCGCCTGCGTCCGTCGCTGGGCGAGTCCAGCCAGATCGTCTGCCCGCAATGCGAAGGCCATGGGCGCATGCGCAGCATCGAATCGCTGTCGCTGTCCATCATCCGCGTGGCCGAAGAGCACGCGATGAAGGAGAACACCGGACAGGTGCTGGTGCAGGCCCCGGTGGAAATCGCCAACTTCCTGCTCAACGAAAAGCGCGGCGCGCTGCGCGAGATCGAGAAGCGCCACGATGCGCCCATCATCATCGTCGCCGACGAAGCCCTGCGCACGCCGCATTACGAAGTCACCCGTGTGCGCGAGAACGAACTTGGCGAAGAAACCTCGCGTCCCAGCTACCAGCGCAATACGCCGCGCAAACTGCCGGTGCATGCCCTGACGAAAGCGCAGCTCAACATCCCCGCGCCCGCCGTCACCCACGTCAAGCACAGCCAGCCCGCACCGGTACGCGAAGAACGTGCGGAAGTGGCGGCAGCGCCCGCGCCGGTCTTCGCGAAGCCTGCGCCTGTCGCAGCGGCGCCCACAAGCGGCGGCGTGGTTGGCTGGTTGAAGCGCGTGTTCGGCGGTGGCAATGAGGCGGCCAGCGAAACCCTGGCCGAGCAGACCCGCGATCGCGAGAGCCGGCAGCGTAACGACCGTGGCAACGACCGCAACAACGGTCAGCGCCGCGATGGCCGTGGCGGTCAGCAAGGCCAGGGACGTGGTGGAAATAACGGCGGTCAGCGTCGTGACGAACAGCGCGGCCCCAAGCCGCAGAACGTCGCTGCAGCGCCCTTGGGCCAGCAGCAGAAGCCGCGTAACGAACAGCAGCCCAAGCAGCCCGCGCAGCCCAAGCAACAGCAGAATCCGCCCAAGCAGCCCAAGCCGCAGAACGAAGGCCAGAACCAGAACAACGGTCGTCCGCCTCGCCAACCGCGCAATGGCGACACACCGAGACAGCCGCGCCAGGAAAACACCGCCGAGACCGCGGATCTGAGTTCCGTGGCACCCGTGGTGGCTGGAACCGCAGCAACCGTGGTCGCAGCCGATGCAGTCGCTCCTGCAGCCTTACCTGTAGCCGGCGATACGGCCACCGCACCTGGTTCAAACCTGGAAAACCAGGGCGAAGGCGCTTCGGAAAACCTGGCAGCCGCCAACGATTCCAATGAAGGCGAAGGCACCGACACCGGAGACGGCACCGGCCGTCGTCGTCGTGGACGTCGTGGCGGCCGTCGCAGGCGTCGTGGCGCCGGTGAAGCCGGTGCAGGCAGCGAAGGCGCAAGCGGCTCCGAGGATTTCGGCGACGAAGAACCCGGGCAAGTGATCATCGCCAATGGCTCGCAGCCGGAATTCGACTTCGACGATGCGGAGCCCGCTGTCGCCGTTGCACGTCCGGCGCCAGTCACACCTCCGGTGGCGCGCGCAGCACCCGCTGCCGCAGTCGCCGCGCCGGTCGAGCAGGCAGCGCCTGTGGAAGTTGCAAAATCTGTCGAACAGGCAGCACCTGTGGCAGCGGCACCTGTCGAACAGGCACCGCCTGCTCCGGTCGCTGTAACGAAGCCGGTGGAAGCCGCGCGTCCCGCCGCAATCGTTGTTGACGCGTCGCCAGTCGTCGAGCCGCCACCAGCGGCAGCGCCAGTGGCCGTGGCCTCGTTTGAAACGATTGCGGAAAACGAGCCGCCTGCGTCCGCCCCCGCTGAAGCGCACGTGGCTGCGCAAAGCATCCTCAAGAGCGACACCGTGGAAAGTTTCGACATCGTCGAAGCTGCCACTACGCCAGCCGAAGCAGCAGCGGTTGCGCCGCAGCCAGCAGTCGTCGAGCACGTCGATGCAGTACCGGAACCGCCGGCACCCAAGCCCGTGGCACCGGCACGCCCGCCGGTCGGCAACACCGGGTCGCTGTTCTTCACTGCGGATGCCGACACGCCGGCGTCGGTGACGCGGCACCTGTTCGAGCCCATTCCCACCCCAGCACCGCTGGTGGCGGAATCGGAAAAGACCGACGCGCACGATCTGCCGTTGATCGCCGACAACGACGAGACAACTGAAGCAGCCAAGGACCAGGGGTCCGAGCGCAGCGCCTAAGGTTTCTTCGCGCCAATCAGGCAACTGCCCGCGCGTTCGTCAAAGCGAACGCGCGGGGTCCAGCAGTCCGTACTGGGCCGCCAGCCTTGCCAAGGCAATGTTGTCGTGGATGCCGACCTTCTGGAACAGTCGCGTCTTGTGCGTGTTCACGGTCTTGGCGCTCAGGCTCAGACGCTTGGCGATGTCCTCCTGGCGCAATCCCTGGATCAGCAACATCGCTACTTCCAATTCGCGTGGCGACAGCTGGTCGAATGGCGACACTGCACCGCCCACATTCGACAGCGCCATGTTCTGCGCCACATTGACACCCAGATAGCGTTTGCCGCGGGCCACTTCACGCACCGCGCGCAGCAGTTCGGTGGCATCGCCCGCCTTGCCGATGTAACCGGCGGCGCCAGCTTCCAGCAGCCGTTTTGGCAGCGGGCCGTCCTCCAGCACCGACACGATGATGACCTTGGTTTCCAGCGGTCCGCGGGTGATGCGCTCGGTGATCTCCAGCCCGCTCATGCCCGGAAGATGCAGATCGCACAGCACCACATCCGGCTTCAGCGTGCGTATCTCCCGCAACGCGTCTTCGCCCGTGTCGGAGTCGCCCACCACTTCAATATCCATTTCGCCGGCCAGGATCATCTTCATGCCGGTGCGCACCAGCGCGTGATCGTCGATCAGGTATACGCGAATCGTCATCCTTGTCTCCCCATTCGAAACTCCCGTTGTGAGCCTAGCCCCGGCCGTCATTGCGGGGCAACTCACAAATCCTTGTGGGAGCGGTGGAAGTAACCGGATTTGGACTCATGCATCACCTGCGCATTTCAATGCGCATGTCGCACGATGGTCCGCATTGCACCAGATGGCGGAAGCGGTGAGATTCGAACTCACGGATGGTTTGACCCATCGCCGGTTTTCAAGACCGGTGCCTTAAACCGCTCGGCCACGCTTCCGTTGATTGGAGGGGACGCCAGTGTGGCGATCCCGATGTGCTGCGCATTTTCCCATGAAGTGCGCGGCGTGACTACGAGGCCTTCTTGATCGCGATGGGCGCAGCGGCCTTGGCCTCGGCGCCCTCGCATTTGCCGCCGCAGTCCAGGCGCGAGGCTTCGATCTGCTGGGGCAGGTGTTCGGCCAGGAAATCGATGAACACCCGCACGGCCGGCAACATGCCGCGGCGCGAAGCGAAGACGGCGTGGCAGATGCCCTGGGGCAGCGTCCATTCCGGCAGCACCACTTCCAGTTCGCCCTTGCGTACCAGTTCGGCGCAGACCGTTTCCGGCAGCAGAGTGATGCCGAATCCATCGCGCGCCATGGATTGCAGCAACGGGAAGTCGAAACCCGACAGCCGCGGCTGGATGTCCACGCGTCGGATATCGCCATCGGGACCGTGCAGTTCCCAGCGCTGGCGGGCATCGTCCTCGCTGGTGCTGAGGGTGACGTGCTGGACCAGATCGTCGGGGTCCTTGGGGCGCCCCGCACGGGACAGATATTTGGGGCTGGCGACCATCAACTGGCGGATCTGGCCGAAGCTGCGCATCACCAGGCTACCGTCGTCGTCCAGCTTGGCGCGCACGCGCAGGGCCACGTCGTAGCCTTCGTTGATCAGATCCACGCGGCGGTTGCTGACATGCAGCTGCAGGCGGACTTTCGGGTATTTGTCCAGAAACGCCGGCAGGATCTTCGGCAGCTGGGTCTGGGCCACTTCCACCGGCACACTGACCCGGACCACGCCACGCGGCTCGGCGCTAAGACGGTCGACCACTTCGCGCGCCGCCTGGGCCTCGGCCAGCATGGTCTGCGCATGGCGATGCACGCTCATGCCCACGTCGGTGACGGCAAAACGCCGGGTGGAACGCTGCAGCAGGCGCACGCCCATGTCCGTTTCCAGCTGGCTGATCCGCCGGCTCAGCCGCGACTTTGGAATCCCAAGCGCACGCTCGGCGGCAGCGAAGCCGCCATGGTCCACGACCATGGCGAAGTAATAGAGGTCATTGAGATCCTGCATGGCTTAATTCCAAATTCAGAACAATTAGTGACATATAAGCATCTTTATTCTATTTGAGCAACAATCTACCTTGGCACCCAACGCGGCGCCGCCGCTTCTGAAGTGGATAGCCAGATGAAACTCCTGCACCTCGATTCAAGCGCACTGGGCACCGGTTCGGTCACCCGTGAACTCACCGCCGCCATCGTAGCCCGTTGGCAGGACAAACTCCCGCAATTGCAGGTCGAATACCGCGACCTGGATGCAAATCCCCTGCCCCATCTGACCGGGCGCTCGCTCGCCCAGTCCGATCCTGCGGAAACCGCCGACGCGGCCCGCGCAATGGAACAGTTCCTGGAAGCCGATGTCGTAGTGATCGGTGCACCCATGTACAACTTCAGCATTCCTTCGACCCTGAAGGCGTGGATAGACCGCATCGCCGTAGCCGGCAAGACCTTCCGCTATACCGAGAAAGGCCCCGAAGGCCTGGCTGGCGGCAAGAAGATCCTAATCGCCAGCGGCCGCGGCGGCATCCACACCGGCGCGCCCACGGATTTCCAGGAAGCCTACCTGCGCCAGGTGTTCGGTTTCCTGGGCGTGACCGATATCCAATTCGTCCGTGCTGAAGGCGTGGCGTATTCGGCCCAGCACCGCAGCGATGCGATCGCGGGCGCACTGGCCTCTATTCCGGAGCCTGTGAAGTTGGCTGCTTAGATGAAGTTAGTTGGCGTTGATCAGAACGGGCCTGCTGATGCGGGCCCGTTTTGTATGCGCGTATATGTGCGTATATGCACGTTGAGATTTCTATATGTATTTTGGAAACCCCAGAATTGTCATCCCAGCGAAAACTGGAAGCGCTTTTCAACAGCTGAATGGCTGGTCATCCATTTTGACTTTGCTCTTTCTCGTGCGACGTCAGCCAAATCAAGATCAAGATGGATCCCAGCTTTCGCTGGGATGACGTTCTTGGATGATGTCCTATTGATGACGGGCTTAGTATCGCGCTCTAACTGTCTACCAGACTGGCTGGTTATGCGATGGCGTCAAGGCCACCCATATAAGCCCGCAGCGCGTCGGGAATCGTGATCGACCCATCCGCATTCTGGTAGTTCTCCATCACCGCAATCATGCAGCGGCCTACCGCGACGCCCGAACCGTTGAGCGTGTGCACGGGCTCCGGCTTGCCGGTGGCGGGGTTGCGCCAGCGGGCCTGCATGCGGCGGGCCTGGAAATCCTCGCAGTTCGAGCACGAGGAAATTTCGCGATAGGTGTCCTGCGACGGCAACCACACTTCCAGGTCGTAGGTCTTGGTTGCCGAGAACCCCATGTCGCCGCTGCATAGCAGCATGCGCCGGTATGGCAGGCCCAGTTTTTCCAGCACCACTTCCGCGCAACGGGTCATGCGTTCGTGCTCGTCGTAGCTTTCGGCCGGCCGCGCGATGGACACCATCTCCACTTTCTCGAACTGGTGCTGACGGATCATGCCCCGCGTATCGCGTCCATGGCTGCCGGCTTCGGCACGGAAGCACATGGAATGCGAGGTCATCCGCAATGGCAGGACTCCATCCTCCAATATCTCGTCGCGGACGATATTGGTGAGCGGCACTTCCGAGGTCGGAATGAGGTAGCGCTTGCTTTCGCCTACTTCGGTCGCGAAGAGGTCTTCCTCGAACTTGGGAAGCTGGCCGGTGCCGCGCATTGATTCGTCGTTGACGATCAGCGGCACGTTGGTTTCCTCGTATGCGTGTTCGTTGCTGTGCAGATCAAGCATGAACTGCGCCAACGCCCGATGCAGACGCGCCAGTTGCCCACGCAGCACAGTGAAGCGCGCGCCCGACAGCTTCGCGCCGGCATCGCCATCCAGCCAGCCATGGCGCGCGCCGAGTTCGACGTGGTCCTTGACCGCGAAATCGAACTGGCGCGGAGTGCCCCAGCGGTGCTGTTCCAGGTTGCCGGACTCGTCAGCACCCGGCGGCACGCTGGCGTGCGGCAGGTTTGGAATGCCCAGGGCCAAGGCCTCTATCTCGCTGCGGATTTCTTCCAACCTGATCTCCGACGCCTTGAGTTCCTCGCCGAAACCAGCCACTTCCGCCATCAGCGGCGCTACATCCTCGCCCTTCGCCTTGGCCTGGCCAATCGCCTTGGAACGCGTGTTGCGCAGGTTCTGCAGTTCCTGGGTACGGGTCTGCAGTTGCTTGCGGGCCGACTCCAGCGACTCCAGCGCGCTCACGTCCAATACGTATCCGCGCGTAGCGAGCAGACGCTGGGCAAGTTCGGAGGGATTGGCGCGGAGCAGGACGGGATCGAGCATGGGAAAAGTTCGCGGATTATCGAAGCGCAATTATCGCCTGTTCCGTGCGCGCCTGCCTCGTCCTGCATCGCCTGCCATGTCAGAATCACAATAAGCCGACCGGAAACCGACATGCCTGCTTCCCCGCCGCAAGAACACGATTACGTCGTCCGCCTGCCGCGCAGCGCCATGCGCATTGCCGGTATCGCTTTCGGCATCGGGCTGCTGTTGTTCGTCATCGTCTGGTGGCTGGGACGGGACCATGCCTTCTACAAGGTCGAAGCGACCGCGCCCAGTAAGCCCTTGAGCGAACTGGAGGCTCTGCCCGAACCGCTGGTAGGGGGCGATGGTGCCAGCGACATGCCAGCAGCGGGAACTGGCAATGCCCAACAGGATCGTGCCGAGCTTGTCGAAACCGCACCGCCGCCCGAGACCTTGCCGGTCCCGATTGAGGAGCCCCCCCAGCCTGCGGCAGCAGAGACCGAAGTCGTCGCTCTGGCCAGCGTCGCCTTGGCCCCGGGCGATCAGCCGGTCCCGATCAGCGGACAGAGCCCACCACCGACTTATCCGCCCGCCGCGCTTCGCAGTGGAGAAAGCGGCACCGTGCTGGTCCGGGTTGAGGTGGACGCCAACGGCACGCCTGCGGGCGTGGCGCTGGTGCAGCGCAGCGGATCGCGAGAGCTGGACCGTGCTGCCATGGAAGCGGTGCGCAAATGGCGCTTCCAGCCGGCGCAACGCGACGGGCAAGCGGTCCCCGCCAGCCTGGTGATCCCTATCGATTTCAGGGCGGATCGCTAGGCTTCACAACATAAATCGCCAAGGCTGAGGTGTGCCGCCTTCACGCCTTCGTGACGCTTTCAAAACAAAGCCGCGTGCAAGACTCGCACCTGTTCATCCACTTGTTCAGGAAGGTCAACCATGTCGACTCCCAATGCGAACGACCCCAGCTATAACCACGTCGATCCCGATGCCCCGGTTGTCGAACCGCCGCGCAAGAGCAATGCACTTATCTGGCTGCTCCTGCTTATTGCGCTGATCGCGCTGGGTCTGTGGTGGTACGGAAGCCGGGACGCTGTAGACACTTCCACCACACCGGTAACGGTGGACCAGCCCGCGGTCATTGACGAAACCACCCCGGCCGCCACCCCAACCAAGCCCGTTGCGCCCAAGCCCCAGGCCAAGCCGAAACCGGTTGCCAAGATCACGCGTGACCCTTCCCCGCTGGCCAGCAATCCCGCACCGAGCTATCCGGCACAAGCCCTGCGGTCAGGTGTGGAAGGCAGCGTCAGCGTCCGCATCGAGGTCGATGCCAATGGCAACGCCACCGATGTGACCGTTGTGGAGCGCACCGGCGAACGTAGCCGCGATCTGGACCGCGCCGTCATCAATGCCGCGCGCAACTGGCGCTTCGAGCCGGCCATGAAGGACGGCAAGGCAGTCGCCGGTGCGGTGGTGCTGCCGGTGGAATTCAAGAGCCAGTAAAGGCACCGAAACCGACGCGGGTGGCCAACGCGTCATAACCCGGGAACGACGTCGCCACATTGGCGACGTCGGTTATTTCGACAGCAGCGGTAGCAACCTGCGCGGCCACGCTGAAAGCCATGGCGATCCGGTGGTCGCCATGGCTTTCCACTTTGCCCCCACCAATGATGCCGCCGTGGATGGAAGCGCCATCCGGCGTCTCTTCCACCACGATGCCCAAGGCGCGCAGCCCGGTGGACATGGCGGCCAGGCGATCCGATTCCTTGACCCGCAGTTCGGCTGCACCCTTCACCACTGTCACGTCGCTTGCGCAGGCGGCAGCGACGAACAGCACCGGGAATTCGTCGATCATGTCGGGCACGATTTCCACCGGCACTTCGATGCCATGCAGCGGCGCGTAGCGGACCACCAGATCGGCGACCGGTTCACCACCATGTTCGCTGCGATTTTCTTCCGCGATATCGGCGCCCATCGCGCGCAAGGCGATCAACAGGCCGGTGCGACGCGGGTTCAGCCCTACCGCGCGCAGGCGCAGGCTTGAACCGGGCACGATGCACGCGGCGACAATGAAGAAAGCGGCTGATGAGAAATCCGCCGGCACCGCGATGTCGGCCGCACGCAGCCGCTGTCCGCCAGTCAGCCGCGCAAAACCGGGAGAGAATTCGATATCGACGCCGAATGCGGACAACATGCGTTCGGTGTAGTCGCGGGTGGAATGGGGCTCGCGCACGACGGTTTCGCCTTCGGCATACAGTCCGGCCAGCAGCACCGCGGATTTGACCTGCGCACTGGCCACTTCCAGCGTGTAATCCATGCCGCGGATCGGCTGTCCGCCGTGGATGCGCAAGGGCGGCACGCCGCCGGGCTCGGAATCGATGCGTGCACCCATCTTCGCCAGCGGGTCCATGATCCTGCGCATGGGCCGCCTGGAGAGCGATTCGTCGCCTACCAGCACGCTGTCGAAGCGCTGTGCCGACAGCAAGCCCGCCAGCAAACGCATACCGGTGCCAGCGTTACCGCAGTCCAGTGGACCCGGCGGTGCGCGCAAGCCGTCGACGCCTACGCCGTGCACGATGCGTTGCGAGGGCGAAGGCGTTTCGATGCGCACGCCCAGTTGCGAGAAGATCGCGGCGGTCGCGCGGGTGTCCTCGCCTTCCAGAAAGCCGTCGATGCGGGAAACGCCATCGGCCAGGGCCGCGAACATCACCGCACGATGAGAGACGGATTTATCTCCGGGGATTTCGATTTCGCCGTGCAGCGATTGGCCGGGTGTCACGATCCAGTTTTGCTTGCCTGTCATTCTTCATCCTTCAAGTCTTACACCGTCATCCCAGCGCAAGCTGGGATCCATCTTGATTTTGATCTTGCCCCTGCTCCGCTTCTACCTCCTCCCTTGCGCAAAGCGTAGGGGAGGATTGAGGAGGGGTGCTCTTGATCTTGCTTCGCTTCTACCATTACTTCAAAGGAAAAGCGTTTCGCGCTTTGCGCGAGTCACTTTTCTTTGAACGGCAAAGAAAAGTAACCAAAAGAAAGCCGCCCTGGCGTCGCGCCCAACGATGAAGCCGTTGGGTTCGCAAGCAGCTCGGGAATTTCCGTAAGGCACATCCTGCGCCTACGGAAACGGCACACATCCATGTGCGCCGCCCCTGCGGGGTTGTACCCGAACTGCTTGCCGCGTCTCACGGGGCTATTCAGAGAAAAGCTAAACCAAAGCACTTACGGCACCGCCACCGGATACGACCCCAACACCTTGATCTGAGCCGAGTGCGCTTTCAGTTCCGCCAGTGCCTTTTTCATTGACTCGTCCTCGACATGACCGGCCAAGTCGATGAAGAAACCGTATTCCCACTTCGCGTTGTGCGAGGGACGCGATTCGATCCGGTTCATGCTGATGCCGTGACGCGCGAACGGACTGAGCACATCGAACAACGCGCCGGGCTTGTCGTGGATGAACACCAGCACCGAAGTGCGATCATGGCCGGAGGTCGGGAAGATGCTGCGGCCGATCACCAGGAAGCGCGTAGTGTTGTCGGCGTCGTCCTGGATGGACGACATGATGACCTTCTTCAGGCCATACACATGGCCGGCACTCTCGCCGGCGATGGCGGCCGCATCGTCCGAATTCCGCGCGCGGCGCGCACCTTCGGCATTGCTGGAGACCGGGATCTTCTCGACCTTCGGCAGATTGGCCCGCAGCCAGGAAGAGGTCTGCGCGAAGGACTGCGGGTGCGAATAAATGCGCTCGATGTCCTCGATGCGTCCAGTCCGCGACAGCAGGTACTGGTGCACGCGCAGTTCGACTTCGCCGCATATTTTCAGGTTCGAAGTCAGAAACATGTCCAGCGTTACCTGGATGGTGCCCTGACCCGAGTTCTCGACCGGCACCACGCCGAAGTCGGCGTTGCCGTTCTCCACTTCCTGGAAGACTTCCTCGATGCTGGCCAGCGGCAGGCCGTGCGCAGAACGACCGAAGTGCTTCATCACCGCCTGCTGGCTGAATGTACCTTCAGGGCCCAGGAAGCCGACCTTCAGCGGCTCCTGCTGCGCCAGACACGCGGACATGATTTCGCGGAAAACATGCACCAGCACTTCGTCGCTGAGTGGGCCTTCGTTGCGGTCCACCACCATGCGTAGCACCTGCGCCTCGCGTTCGGGGCGGTAGTAATCCACGGCCGCCGCCAGCTTGCCTTTGGCTTTTCCGACCTGCAGCGCATAGGCGGCGCGCTCGGCGATCAGGCCCTGGATCTGGCGGTCGATGGCGTCGATGTGGCTACGCACATCGGCCAGGACCGGCGCAGTGGCGGGCGCTGTCTTGGTCGGTTTTTTCGTGGCGGACTTCGCCGTCGGCTTCTTGGGTTTTGCGGCCATCGATGGTCTCGGTTGTTGCCATGCAGTTGAATTGAAACGTAGGAGCGACGCAAGTCGCGATAGAACTCTGGTGAAGCTTCATCGCGACTTGAGTCGCTCCTACGAAAGTCGTGTGGCTTGCGTCTATCCGTTGCGTTGCTGGAAATCGCGCATGAAATCGACCAGCGCCTGCGCCGCTTCGACTGGTAGTGCGTTGTAGAGCGAAGCACGCAATCCGCCTACCGCCTTGTGACCCTTCAATGCCAGCAAACCGGCGGCTTTAGATTCGGCGACGAAACGTGCGGTCAGTGTTTCGTCTGGCAGGAAATAGGGGATGTTCATGCGCGAACGCACCTGTGGCACCACCTCGTTGCGATAGAAACCGCCCGAGCTGTCGATGGCGTCGTAGACCAGCTTAGACTTGATCGCATTGCGCTTGGCGAACTCGGCCACGCCGCCCTCGGCGAGCATCCACTTGAACACCAGGCCCGCCAGGTACCAGTTCCAGGTCGGTGGCGTGTTGAGCATGGAATCGCGCGCAGCATGCGAGCGGTAGTCGAAAATATCGGCGCGTGGCTGGCCGCTGCGTTCCAGCAGGTCGCGGCGGATGATGACGACGGCAACACCCACCGGGCCCAGGTTCTTCTGCGCACCGGCGTAGATCACGCCGTACTTCGACACATCGACCGGTTCTGAGGCGATGCTGGAACTGAAGTCGGCGAACAATGGGACTTCGCCTACTTCCGGTGTGTCGCGGAACTCCACGCCATGGATGGTTTCGTTGGCCGTGATGTGCACATACGCCGCCTCCGGCTTGAGCTGCCAGGTGTCGCGCGCTGGAATATCGTGGAAGCCGCCGGCTTCGCCATCGGCGGCGATGTGCACCTTTGCGTAGGGCGTGACCTGCTTGATCGCGGTCTTGCCCCAGTGCCCGGTCACCACGTAGTCGACGGTCTGGCCCGGGCTGGCGAAATTCAGCGCCAGCAATGCCTGCTGCGTGGTCGCGCCACCGGACAGGAACAGCACTGCGTAGTCGTCAGGAATGCCGATCAGTGCGCGCAGGTCGGCCTCGGCTTCGGCCGCGACGGCGATGAAGTCGGCACTGCGGTGGCTGATTTCAACGATGGAGGCGCCGACGCCGTTCCAGTCGAGCATTTCCGCCTGCGCCTGGCGCAATACGGATTCTGGCAAGGTGGCGGGACCGGCACTGAAATTGTAGACGCGCGTCATGGGAGGCCTGCAAAGTGGGCGTCTAGTATGCCGCAGCGCAGCAGCCTGGGTGATGGTTCGCCGCAGCTTCCTGCATCCTTGCACTTGTTTCATACGTAACTGGTGCTGTCTGCGGAAGCAAGTCACGAAACCTTTCGCGCCTGCCACGTTCTATAGTCGGGAACCCCAAGGAAACCGCCATGTCACTTCGCGACGCACTGAAAATCCCCTCCAGCCAGATCACCGACGAAGCGGTCTACCGCGAACGCCGCACCCTGTTGCAGGCAATCGCCGCAGCACCCGCGCTGGCGCTCTCAGGCTGTGCAGAGGCCGAGCCTCCTGCCCCGAGCAAGGCTGTCGTCACGCCGGCCCAGGCTCGTTCGGGTTTCCGGACCACCGAGGAACTGACCAGGTTCGCCGATATCACCAGCTACAACAATTTCTACGAATTCGGCACCGGCAAGACAGACCCCTCCAATGCTGCCAAGACCCTCAAGACCAGTCCCTGGACGGTGGCGGTGTCGGGCGAATGCGCCAAGCCCGGCCGGCTTTCGATGGAGGACCTGGTCAAGGGCCTGACCCCGGAAGAACGCATCTACCGGCTGCGGTGTGTCGAAGGCTGGTCGATGGTGATTCCCTGGTTGGGCGTGCCCTTGGGCGAGGTGCTGAAGAGATTCCAGCCCACTTCAAAGGCCAAGTACGTGGCCTTCACCACGCTGGCCGACCCGAAGCAGATGCCCGGCGTCCGCTACAACTCGATCAACTGGCCCTACCGCGAAGGCCTGCGCATCGACGAAGCCATGCATCCGTTGACCCTGCTGGCCACCGGCCTGTACGGCAAGCCCCTGCCACAACAGAACGGCGCGCCGCTGCGGCTGGTGGTGCCGTGGAAATACGGCTTCAAGAGCATCAAGTCCATCGTGGAAATCAAGTTCGTGGAGAAGATGCCGGAAACCGCCTGGCACGATCTGCAACCGTCCGAGTACGGTTTCTTTTCCAACGTGAATCCCGCCGTGGATCATCCGCGCTGGAGCCAGAAGACAGAACGCAGGATCGCCGGCAATGCGAGCAAGCTGTTCGCGGACCGCATCCCCACCCTGCCCTTCAATGGCTATGCCGCGCAGGTGGCTTCGCTGTATTCGGGCATGGATCTGAAGAAGTGGTATTGACCGGAACCCCGTAGGAGCGGCGCAAGCCGCGATGGGGCTTTACGGGTAGAGTTTGATCGCAGCTCAAGCCGCTCCTACAAAATCGATACAACTTCATGGCAAAGACCTCCAACGGCATCATCGCCGCCAAGACGCTGGTGCATCTGCTCGCCCTGCTGCCCGCGGCGATCCTCGCCTGGCAGTTCTACGATGTGTGGAAGAACGCAAGCGACGCGCTGGGCGCCGACCCGATAGCGGAGATCGAGCATCGCACCGGTCTGTGGGCCTTGCGCTTCCTGCTGATCACGCTGGCAATTACTCCACTGCGCCAACTCAGCGGGCAGGCGGTCCTCATCCGGTTCCGCCGCATGCTGGGGCTGTATGCGTTTTTCTATGCCAGCCTGCATTTTTCAGCTTATCTGGGACTGGATCTGGGCGGCTACTGGGCGCAGATCTTCGAGGAGATCGTCAAGCGGCCCTACATCACCGTCGGGTTCGCGGCCTGGTTGCTGTTGCTGCCACTGGCCATCACTTCCACCAAAGGCTGGATCAAACGCCTGGGCCGCAACTGGGCCCGACTGCACAAGCTGGTCTACGCCATCGGCGTGCTGGCCGTGCTCCATTTCTGGTGGCTGGTGAAATCCGACATCCGCGAGCCGCTGTTGTATGCGGCTATTCTGGCGTTACTGCTGGGCTGGCGTGGCTGGAAAGCGGTCAGCCAGCGCCGAAAAGCAGCAGCGCGCTGAGCACAGCGCCCAGGAAAAGCGCGGCCAGCAACAGCCAAGGCCAACGCTTCAGCGAGTGCTTTCCGGCTGTGTCAGGTCCGCCACCGGTTCCGCCCTGGACGCTGTCGTCGGTGAATTCAGGCGAATCGCGCGACGCGTCCTGCCACGGCACTTCCACCACGAACCGGTGCTGGCTGTCGAAAGCCACCTGATCGCCAGCAGCCAGCAGCGCATCGCGCACCGCCACGCCATTGACCAGGCTGCCCGATGCCGAGCCCAGGTCCCGCAGCAGCACGCGGTCGCCGCGCTTTTCCAGTTGCGCATGGCGTTCGGCGAAACCGGGACTGTCGATGCGAATCTGGGCGGCTGCCGAACGCCCCACCAGACAGGGCTGGGACAGCGTGAATGCTCGCCCGTGATGCTTGCCGCCGACCCCGCGCAGGACGATGCGCGGATCGTTATCGGCGCTGTCGGCTTGCGGTACGGCGTCCAGACCCTGGTGCGAGGCCTGCACCAGTATTTCGTTGCCATCCAGGTACACCGTGTCGCCCGCGCGCAGCATGGCCATGCGCTGCACCGGCCTGCCGTTGACATGGATGCCACGGATCCCGGTGGCGACCTGCAGCCACAGGCCTCTCCTGTCCATACAGAACTGGGCTAGCAGCGCGCCCTGGGCGTTGTCGCCCACGCCCAGCAGGCCGCTGGCTTCCCGCACTACGCGATGGACGCCGGTGACCAGCGCCCGATCGGGCTGTTGGCGATTGCCGAAATGAAGTCTGAGATTTTCCACGCCGCGGGAGACTAACATGCCGCGCTGCGGCTTGGACTCGGCACCTCGCGTCCCCACAATAGAAGCTGGTTCAAGGAATTCCGACATGCCCAGCATCGATATCCGCCACACGCATTCCAAGACGCACGCGCAGGCCCGCAAGGCCATCGAAGGCGTCGCCAAGAAACTGGCCGAACGTTTCGACGTCAAGTACGACTGGGACGGAGACACGCTCAATTTCGTCCGCTCCGGCGTGGACGGCAAGATCAAGCTCTCGCCCAAGACGCTGCACGTGACCGCCAAGCTCGGGTTCATGCTTTCGATGCTCAAGGACCCCATCGAGTCCGAGATCAAGCGCGTACTTAGTGAGAAATTCGACTAGAGCGGTTTCGAATCGGTCTCTAGCTGTTGTGGGGCTTCAGTCCTGGGCTGGTAAAGGCGTCGGGGCTGAAGCCCCTCCCACGTTACCCATCGCAATCAGCGGAATGGGTCCGGATCTGCCGCGAACAGGCGCTTGGCCACCAGCCGTTCCGATTTCTCGATATCGGCCACGAAGGCCTTGCCATCGCCCAGTGCCGAGAACGCGTCGAAGCCGCGTTCCAGAAACCCCTGCAACTCCCCCAGTCCGCTGGCCTTGGCCGGTCCGCGTGACAGCCGTAGCAGCATGGCCACGCCCGGCGTCTTGACCGCCCTGGCTAGGCCTACGCCCACGCGTGAAATCAGATCGATCTGGTGCGTGCGCAAACGCGCATGGCCGACGTTGCGGTAAGCCTTGCCGTAGAGGGTGGCATCCAGCCGCTTCCGGGTCGGTGCGATCCTCTGCAGTTCCGCCGCCATTCTCAGGTCCAGGGCGTGGGTCAAGGCGCCCAACTCGATGCCATCGGCGACGGTGCCCAGCACCGCTGCGGGCAGCAAGCGCTGCATCATCGGCAGCACCTTGGCCACGTTGGCGTCGCGCCTGCTGAAGTCGCGGTCGCCATACACGTCGGTCAGAAAGAACAACGCCGCTGCGCGGCGCTGCGGGTCGTACAGGAAATGCTCGAAACTGCTTTCCAGCCGCTGCGTCTGCCAACTGCGCACGATCGGCAGCCATCTCAAACCGTTGCGCGGTTCCAGTGCGTGGTCGTGCAGCGCCTGGTGGCAGGCCAATCGGCGCCCGAGCCGTTCGATGAGGGGATTGCCACGTGCCATTCCTTGATGATCGCGGCCCCATCGGACAATCGCAAGCGCCGGGCTGACGCTGTCCATCGTGACTTCAGCAAGTGCTGGAAATTGTCGGCTACACTCGGGTTGATTTTTTTCGCAAGCGGATTGCGCATGCTTTCACTACACAGCGCCCAGAAACGCGGCTCCGGCGGCCGTATCGGATTGGCCATCGCCGGCGGCGGCCCGATTGGTGGCATGTACGAACTGGGTGCGCTGCGCGCCATGGACGAGGCCATGGACGGTCTGGACCTGACCCGCATGGACTGCTACGTGGGTGTGAGTTCGGGCGCTTTTCTGGCCGCCGGGCTGGCCAACCGTATGAGCACCGCCGAGATGTGCCGGATATTCATCACCGGCACCAGCGACGACACCCAGTTCCGGCCAGAGATATTTCTCAAGCCCAACGTGCGCGAATACCTGCGCCGCGCGGCCACCCTGCCGGGCTTGTACGCCGACTGGGCACGGCGGCTGATGCTCAACCCGCGCAAGGCCACGCGCTTGTCCGACGTGATCATGCGCTTCGGCGGGCTGGTGCCCACGGGACTGTTCGACAGCGAGGGCGTGGAAGCCTTTCTGCGTGATGTATTCACCCGTCGCGGACGCAGCAATGACTTCCGCACGCTCGGCGCCGACCTGTTCGTGGTCGCCGTCGACCTGGACAGCGGCGAAGCGGTGCGCTTCGGCGAGAAAGGTTGGGACGACGTGCCGATCTCGCAGGCCGTGCAGGCCAGTTCTGCATTGCCGGGGCTGTATTCGCCGGTACAGATCAATGGGCGTCATTTCCTCGATGGCGCGTTGCGCCGGACCATGCATGCCTCCACCGTGCTGGAACGCGACATCGACCTGATGATCGGCATCAACCCGCTGGTGCCTTTCGACGCCGATCACGCCGCGCCGCAGGCAGGCGAGGAAGAGCGCCGGGGACTGGCCAGCGGCGGCCTGCCGGCCGTGCTTTCGCAGACCTTGCGCACGCTCCTGCAGTCGCGCATGCAGATCGGCATGGAGAAATACCCGCATCAGTTTCCCAATATCGATCAACTGGTGTTCGAGCCCAACGCTGAAGACAGCGAACTGTTCTTCACCAATCTCTTCAGCTTTTCCGCCCGTCACCGCGTCTGCCAGCTGGCCTACCGCAATACTCTCGCCGACCTGCGCAAACGCGCCGACGTACTGCGCCCGCTGCTGGCCGCGCACGGCATAAGCTTGCGCGACGAAATCATCAACGATCGTCATCGCTCATTGCTCGATGGCCTGGACATCCTGCCGCGCATGACCGACACCACCGCACGATTGCGCCGTGCACTGGATGACGTGGATCAGGTGGTGGCGCGGCGCCGCGCACGCCCCACGGTACGCAGACTCAAATCCGCCGGCTGAGCTGCACGCCCGAACCGCATCGCCGGTGGTGTGAAAGCTCTAGACAGGCAGGCGATTCTTGGGCTTCCTCCCTCTTTATTTTTTTCGACGGAACCCATGGCCAAGCTGAAGAAAACCGCGCGCAAGTCCAGCTCCTCGAACAACCCCGACCTGCAGGCGCAGGCAGAACGTCTTTCCAAGAATCTGGGCGAATCCGCACAGCAGGTCTGGCTGGCTGGCGTCGGCGCTTTCGGCCGTGCCCAGGCAGAGGGCAGCAAGCTCTTCGAAACCCTGGTCAAGGAAGGCCTGTCCGTCGAACAGATCACCCGCAAGGTGGCCGGTGGCAAAGTCGATGCCGTACGCGATGCGGTCGAGAGCAAGGTGGGACAGGCGCGCGAACGTGCCACCGACACCTGGGATCGCCTGGAAAAGGTATTCGAAGAGCGCGTGCAGCGCGCGCTGCGTCGCCTTGAAGTCCCCAGCCGTCATGACCTGAGCACTCTGATTGACCGGGTGGATGCCTTGAATGGCGAACTGCGCAAGCTTGGTGGTCTGCCCGCCGCCCGCAAAGCGGCCCCGAAAAAGGCCGCCGCAAAGGCACCTGCCAAGGTCGCTAGAAAGCCTGCCGCCAAGAAGCCTGCAGCGAAGAAAACGGCCAAGAAAACCGTGCGCAAGTCCACCAGCTAAGCGTGGGCTGACCACAACACTCATTTCTGTCCATTATTTGTTGCAAGGCAGCATACAAACCGTAACAATCGTTACTAGCCCGCCAGTCCACTCGAAGTACGTATGCTCCCCTCCCCTTACGACTTCGGACTGGCGGGCTTCTTATTGCCTGTCGTTACTCATCAGGCGTTGTCCGGCGCTGGCGTAGAATCGCGCCCACTGTCTCCAAGTCGTTGAAAGGTAACCATGCCCGCCTGGTTGTTCGGATTGGCCATTACATTGCTGGTAGGCGCTGCCACCACCGCTTACCTCTGGCTGATCCGCCGCCGGGATGATGAAACCGCCGCCGGGCTGCTGGCCCTGGCCGGAATGCGCTGGCGCGACTTTTCGCGTCTGGTGCTCGAGGCCATGGAACTGCGGGGCCTTGAGCGCATTCCCTCGGCCCAGGTGGAAAACCAGGAGCACAGCTCAAGCTTCCTGTTGAGCGGCGCAGGCAAACAGCTTTTGCTGGCCTGCAAGCATGGTTCGGCCTATCGCATCGGTACCGCAGCCGTGGACGAATTCGCATCGGAAGTCCGCTTGCGCGGCGCCCAGGGCGGAATTCTGGTCACCGAGGGCGTACTGGATCGCGGCGGCGTCGAGAAAGCGGAAAAGCACAACATCGAGATCATCGATGGCCCCTTGCTCTGGCCTGCGGTCAAGCCCCTGGTCGAAGGCAGCCTGCAGCGCCGCATCGTGGGCAACGCCTCTTCGCGCGCGCGCCGCCACATCGGCATCGCCTGGTTGGGCGCAGTGACCCTGGGCCTGGCTTCGGCGCTGGTATTCCCGGGCGTGCTTAATCGCCCCGCCGCAGCCCCTGTTTCTGCAGTGACGCCAGCCGCACCGGCAGCGGTCCAGAAACCAGCCCCCTCCGCACCCGTGCCAGCAGCAAGCGCTTCCGAACCCGCACCCGTTTCGACCGAATCCGATACGGAAAAACATCGCGCGGAAGTGTCCGCCAAGCTGACCAGAACGCCCGGCATCAGTCGCGGGGTGTGGATTTCGCGTTCTACGCTTTCAGTGGATCGTCTGGTCGACGAAGCCAGCGCCTGGCCCCTGGTCTGCGGCCATCTGAAAGCATATCCGGATCTGTTACTGACCCGTGTGCAGATGAACCCGCCGCAAGGCAGCACGGAGCCCGTGCGCTGGCGGCAGTGCGAAGCGCTTTAGTGGTTAAAGGGGTGAATAGTTAAGGGTAAAGGGTAAATAGCAAAAGACAGCTTTAGCTCTTGTTTTTACCCTTTGCTATTCACCTCTTCACTCTTCACCCCTTCACCCCTTCACCACTCACCAATGCACGCCGCGCATCAGCGAGGCGAACGCGATCTGCTCCTGGCTGGGTGCCGACTCCTTCAGCGCCTTGCGGTCGCCCTTGGCTGCGGCCGAATCGGGGAACAGTTCGAACGCCGTGCTCATGATCACCTCATAGGCCTTGGGCGCGACCGCGTTGACCAGCGCCGAGAAAATACCGAGTCGCGTGGCGATGCGGCTGGGTTTCTCGATGATCGCCTTGACCAGCAGATCGGCCGCTTCTTCGGGTGAAAGCGTCGGCACGCTGTCGTACATCTTGGTCGGTGCGATCATCGGCGTCTTTACCAGCGGCATGTTGATGGTGGTGAAGCTGATGCCCTTGCCGGACAACTCGCCTTGCGCGCAGCGACTGAACGCATCCAGCGCAGCCTTCGATGCCACATAGGCCGAGAAACGCGGCGAACTGGCCAGAACACCGATCGAACTGATGTTGATGATGTGCCCCTTGCGGCGCTGCGTCATCGTCGGCATGAAGCCCATGATCAGCCGGATGCTGCCGAAGTAGTTCAGCTGCATGGTGCGCTCGAAATCGTGGAACCGGTCGTAGCTGGCTTCGATGGATCGGCGGATCGAGCGGCCGGCGTTGTTGATCAGGATATCGACATGTCCGTGCTCCTCCAGCACCTGCTTCACCAGCCGGTCGCAGTCGGTCATGTCGGCCAGGTCTGCGGTGTAGGCGAACACCTTTCCACCGGCCTGCTTCATTTCATCGCGCGCCTTGAACAGTTCGGTCTCGCCACGCGCCACGATGACCGTGATCGCGCCCGCTTCGGCCACGCGCTGCGCGGTGGATAGCCCGATGCCGGAAGATCCCCCGGTAATGACCACCACCTTGTTGCGGACCTTGCCCTTGAGCGTGCGGTCGATGAACAGATCCGGATCCAGATGCCGTTCCCAGTAGTCCCACAAACGCCACGCGTAGCTGTCCAGGCGCGGCACCACGATGCCGCTGCCTTTCAGGGCGCGCTCGGTTTCACGACTGTCGAAGCGGGTGGGATAGGTGATGAATTTCAGCACCTCTTTTGGGATCTTGAAGTCGCGCAGCATCATGCCGATGAAGCGCCGCACCGGCGGCAGGTTGCCGACCGCGCCGCGGATGCTGCTGGGCACGAACGCGAACATACGCGCATCCACGCGCACGGTCATCTCGGGCGCATGGCCCGCACGCGCGAACGTGTTCAGCACTTCGCCCACGCGCATGGGCTCGGGATCGGTCAGGTGGAAGGTATGGCCATCCAGCTTGGGCTTGTGCGCGATGTGGTCCATGGCATCGGCGACGAAATCCACCGGCACGATGTTGATCCGCCCGCCCTCGATGCCGAGCACCGGCATCCAGGGCGGCAGCATCTCGCGCAGCTTCTTGATCAGGGTGAAAAAGTAATAAGGACCATCGATCTTGTCGATCTCGCCGGTCTGCGAATGGCCCACCACCATGCCCGGGCGATAGATGCGCCACTTCAAGCGCTTCTCTTCGCGCACCAGTCCTTCCGAATCGTGCTTGGTGCGCAGATAGGGATCGTCCAGGCCTTCGGCTTCCTCGAACATGTCTTCGCGGAAGATGCCCGGGTAAAGACCGGCAGCAGCAATCGAACTGGTGTGGTGGAAAGTACCCGCCTTGATCTCTGCGGCCAGATCCAGCGCATGCTGGGTACCATCGATATTGGCGGCGCGCTGCGATTCGGCGCTCGCTGACAGATCGTAGATGGCGGCCAGATGGAAGAAATGCTTCACCTTGCCGGAAAGCGCGCGCAATTGCGCCGGTGTCAGGCCGCACCGGGGTTTGGTCATATCCCCGTAAACCACCGCGACCCGCTTGAGGTCCCAACCGGCTTTCTTGGCGATCGCATCGAACTTCTTCTGCGATTCCTTGCGCACCAGCACATGGACCGTACCGCTGCGTTTGAGCAGGTTGGAAACCAGGTAGCGGCCGATGAAACCCGTGGCACCGGTGACGAAATAACTCATGTGCAGACTGTCCTGGCAAGTGGGCGCGGCCCCTCCGCTGCACCCTCGCAGCCTAACTTGCCAGAGATGGCGTGGTTCGACAATGCCGCGGCGGAAACCCGGCATTGACCGGCCCTGCCACCCGTGGTGTGATGCGCGCGATCACGCAAGAGGGATCCGTCCATGGCCGATGTAAAAACCAGCTTCGAACAGGCATCCAAAGCGATACAGGGCCTGTCCGAGCGACCCGACAACGACACGCTTCTGCGACTTTATGCGCTTTACAAGCAGGGATCGGAAGGCGACATCAGCGGCGACAAACCGGGATTCTTCGATTTTGTCGGCACCGCCAAGTACGAAGCCTGGGCCAAGCTCAAGGGCACTTCGCAGGAGGATGCGCAGAAGAAGTACATCGACCTGGTCAAGAAGCTGACCGCCTGACCGGGTGGCACGCGACACGCGCCAACGCATTCTGGATGCCTCCCTTGCGATGTTCAACACGCAGGGCGAACCGCATGTCACCACCAACCACATCGCCGACGAACTGGAAATCAGTCCGGGCAATCTCTATTACCACTTCCGCAACAAGGACGACATCATCGAGCAGTTGTTCGCGCGCTACGAAGAGCGCATGGACATCGCGCTGGCGACGCCGTCGGGACGCCTGCCGGGACTGGAAGATATCTGGCTGCAGCTGCATCTGGTGTTCGAGTGCATCTGGGACTATCGCTTCCTGTACCGCGATCTGGTCGAGATCCTCAGCCGCAACCGTCGCATCCGCATGCGCTTCGCCCGCATCCTCAAGCGTGCCGACGACAGCGCCCACGCAGTAATGCGCGGTATGTCGCAGGCCGGGGTGATGCGCGCTTCGGCTTCGGAACTGGCAGGCACCGCAACCAACGTGCTGGTCATCGCCACCTTCTGGCTCAACTACGCCGCCGCACGCGGCGACAAGGACGAACAGGTCGCGATACGCCATGGCATCGTGCAGGTGATGATGCTGCTGGCACCGTTCCTGCGCGATGCCGAACGGGTGCATCTGAATACGTTGACCCAGGCCTACCTGGACTGAGCGGCGTCCGAGTAGATGGCCTCTGAATCTTCGGATGCTTGATAGCACTCGGGCTTGGTCCGATCCATACACGACCACACTCACGCGTAAAAAGGGCGTCCGGAATTCAGTAAGCGCACGTCGCAGGGGTCCCTCTCCCAGCTTGCGGGGAGAAGGACACAATCAAAGGCTCCAGGCATAAAAAAACGCCCCGCATGGCGGGGCGTCTGGCTTGCAGCGGAATCGAGCCAGCTCAGCCGCGCGAACCGCGTACGGTGCGCTTGGTAGCGGGCTTGCGGACCGGAGCCTTGGCGCGGGTGCGCTTGGCGACCGCTTTCTTGACCGGCTTGCGGCCACGCACGGCTTTCTTCGCCTTCGGCTTGAGTCCCAGCTTCACCAGCACCGGTGCCAGGCGTGCTTCCACATCGGCGCTGAAACGGCTGGCCTTGGCCTCACCTTGTTCACGCACGCTGGCGATGCCGCCGCGCACGTTGGCCTGCGCATCGCTGGCCAGTTTTCCCGCTTGCGTGGTGAGCGATCCGAACCTGGCGGCTGCGTCGTTGGCGGCATTGAGGGTTTCGCGACGGGCGACGGCGAACACGCCCAGGCCGGCGAGCCACAGGTGACGCAAGGTCGTTTCCTGCACGTTGAATTTGACTTTCTTCTTGGCTGCCATGGAGGCTCCGGATGCCGGCCCCAATGGCCGGCTTACGGATTGGATTCTGCCCAGCGGGCATGGAGCAAACACACTACCGCCAGCCTCTGTAGGAGCGGGCCTTGCCCGCGATGCTCTTAAGCACAAAAGCACGCGGGCAAGGCCTGCTCCTACGACAGGGGAGGACTTGCCAGCCGCAGCGTGGCCCGCCATGCTCGGCAACATTCCTTGGGAGGGGATCAGAGATGGCAGGAAAATCAGCGAAGTGGGCCGCGTTCCCGCACGACGCCAAGAATTTCATCTACGCGGGCGATGCCCTGAAGAAGGCATGGCCCAGCCTGCATGCCGGCGACACCGAACCCTACCCCGACGCCAAGCGCGCCCAGGCGCTGCTGGATTCAGCAGGCAAATCGGCCAAGGGGCTGGATGCGGCCACGCTGGCGGGCAAACTCCAGGAAGCGTGGCGGGCATTCCATCACGGCGATTTCCAGACCGCATTCGAGGCGGGGGAAGCGCTGGGTCCATTGGGCGCGTCGGTCTCGGTGAAAGCGCTCGGCATCCATGCGACCTACCTGATCGAAGACGACGCAGAGAAGTTGAAGCGTTTCGAGCAGGCCGCGAAGTTGGCCGAAGCCGCCGTGAAAGCGCTACCCGACGAAGCCAACAGCCATTACCGGCATGCCTTTGCACTCGGCCGCTACAGCCAGGGCCTGAGCATCGCCAAGGCACTCAAGCAGGGCATCGCGGGCAAGGTGCGCGACGCTCTTGACCGGACACTGGAACTGGCGCCCAAACACGCCGAAGCCCACACCGCGCTGGCGCTCTACCATGCCGAGATCATTGGCAAGATCGGCGCCATGATCGGTGGGCTGACCTATGGCGCCAAAACCGCTGAAGCCGAATCGCACATAAAGACCGCGCTGAAGCTGACGCCCGACTCGCCGATCGCCCATGTGGAACATGGCAACATCCTGCTCCTGCTGTATGGCGAAAAGAAGGAAGACGATGCAGCCAATGCATTCGAAAAGGCGGGCAAGCTCAAACCCAGGGATGCCATGGAAGCGCTGGATGGCGCGTATGCGAAGTCGCAGCTGGAATAGCCTGGCCTGCTGCGCGGCGTTATATGCATGCGTGCTTTCGGCCAATGCGCAAGCGCCAGCTACACCGGTCGCATCGAAGCCCGCGTCCTCCGCGACCGCCAAACCTGCGGCGCCCACGACTGAAATCGAAGACATCGACCTGCTGGTCGATGCGCTGACCTGCCGCGTACCCGACGCGCGCTACGCAGCGTTGATGCAGCAGCTGCGCCGCGAACGTCCGGAAGACTTCGCGCAAACCTATCGGCAGTACAGCAATCCGCCGATGGACCTTTATCGGCTGCAGAACCCCATCAGCGCATGGGGCAATACCGGCGACACCATCCTGATATCGGCCAACCGGGTGACCATGGCCGTCGTTGGCGGCCTGGATGAAGTGACCAACAAGCTCGAGTCGGCACTGGAAAAGTCCAGCGACTCGCCGCTTTCGGCGGCGCTGGACGACCAGCATGCATTGGTCATCTTCGAAGCCTCGCAGCCCGGGCTGGAAGGCTCGGTGCTGGTCGGTTGCGAATACCGCATGGAAGGCGTGTCGTTGCTGGACGACCCGGACGATGCGTGGCGCAGGCAGCCTGTCCCGCCTGCGCCCAAGCCCCGCACGCCCTGATGACGGCGGCCGCCTGATTACAGCGGCGGCAGATCGAAAACCAGCACTTCCGCATTGCGGCCTTGCAAGATCTCTACCGTTTTTTCGTCACGATAAAGCAAGGCATCGCCGGCAGAGAGCGTGTGTCCGTTCACCATCACCTCGCCTCGCGCGACATGCACATAGCCCAACCTGCCCGGCGCCAGCGCCAGTTCGGCGGCTTCGTCGCCATCGAACAGGCCGGCATACATGCGGGCGTCCTGATGGATACCGACCGAATCCTCCGCGCCGTCCGGGCTGATCACCAGACGCAGCTTGCCGCGCTTTTCTTCTGCCGAAAAATGCTTCTGTGCATAAGAAGGCGTCACCCCGACTGCTGAAGGAATGATCCAGATCTGCAGGAAGTGCGTGGTACCGGTTTCGCTGTAGTTGAATTCGGAATGCTGCACGCCGGTGCCGGCGCTCATGCGCTGCACATCGCCCGGCACGATGCTGGAACTGGTGCCCATGGAATCCTTGTGGCCCAGCGCACCGTCCAGGACATAGCTGACGATTTCCATATCGCGGTGGCCATGCTCACCGAAACCGCGGCCAGCGGCCACGCGGTCCTCGTTGATCACGCGCAACGGGCCCCAGTGCACATGGGCGTCGTCGTGGTAGCCGGCAAAGGAAAAGCTGTGCCACGAGTCCAGCCAGCCATGGTTGGCGTGGCCGCGTTCGCCGGCAGGTCTCAGGGTGATCATGTCGTGCTCCTAATGCTTGGGAGCGCATAGGATGGAGGCATCACCGGTGATGCGTAAGTGGGTCAAAACCTACTTATTGTTCTATTTTTGTAATTAAATGCCTTGGCCGACACTTATTACCGTTGTTTCGAGGTTTCCGGTTACGGTCCTATTGTGTAAAGCGAGAATCTCGCGCCTTCGGCCGAAGTGGAAATCAAAATGGATGACCAGCCTTCGGCTGTTGAAAAGCGCTTCCAGCGTTCGCTGGGATGACGAACTTAGGTGGATGACGTGTGGAGGCGGACCCGGATAGTCATCTCTATTGAAAACCGGACGTGCCGAACGTCCGGACCCTACCTGGCTGCCGTGCTTTCCTTCGGCACGTACTGCGGCCAGCCACCTGCCAGCGCCTTGTACAGCGAGACCACTGCCACGGTATTGCGCACCCTGCCCTGCGCGAACTCGTCTTCGGCCTGCAGGCCTACGCGTTCGGCTTCCAGTACGTCGAGCACATCGATGGCGCCGTTGTCGTAGCGCAGGCGCGCGATGGCGGTGGCGCGCGCGCCGGCCGCCGCGGCCCTTTCCAGATGGGCGTTCTCTTCTGCGCTGCGCGAGACGCGGACCAGGGCGTTCTCGGTTTCCTCCAGGGCCAGCAGCACGGTCTTTTCATAGGTGGCCAGGTCTGCGGCGGTGGCGGCATTGGCCGCTGCAATCCGCGAACGTACCCGACCGACATTGAGGAACGAACCATCGATGCCGAAGGCGATCAACCGCGTTTCGCTGTCGCGCTCGAACAAGGCGCTCGCATCCAGCGCCTGGCTGCCGATCAGGCCGCTCAGGGTGAAACGCGGGAACAGATCGGCCGTGGCAACGCCCACGCGCGCCGTGGCGGCACCCAGCCTGCGCTCGGCGGCGGTGACGTCGGGACGACGGCGCAACAGCTCGGCCGGCGTGCCCGTTGCCACGGTTTCCGGCAGCGAGGGCAGCGGTGCTGCCGACTCCAGACCGGCCAGCACGGTTTCAGGCGTCTGCCCCACCAGCACCGCAATGCGATGGGTAGAGACCGCAATGGCCGATTGCAGGGCTGGCACGCGCGAACGCGTGGTTTCCAGCTGCGTGCTGGCGCGATCCACTTCGAACGCGCTGCCGACACCGGCCGAGCGACGCAGATCGATCAGGCGCAGCGTCTGCGCCTGGTTGTCGGCGTTCTGCTGGGCGATGCGCAACTGCTCCTGCAGGCCGCGCAGACGGAAGTAGGTTTCGGCCAGATCGCCGACCAGCACTACCTGCAAGGCAGCAAGATCCGCCGCGCTGGCTTCGGTATCGGCGCGCTGTGCTTCCACGCCACGACGGAGACGACCGAAGAAATCCAGTTCCCAGACTGCACTGAAGCCCGCCGAGTACTGGTCGCTGTCGCGGTCTGCACGACCGACGCCGGGCGCCTGATCGGCGCTGCTGCGCGAATCGCTGGCTTCCGCGTTGGCGCCCAGTGTTGGCAGATAGTCGTAGCGGGAATTGCGCAACAGCGCATTGGCCTGCTCGTAGCGTGCCAGCGCGATGCGCAGGTCGTGATTGGAAAGCAATGCCTGGTCGACCAGTCGTTCCAGCACCGGATCGCCGAAGCTGCGCCAGAACTCCAGGTCCACCGCAGGCGTCGCGTCCTGCGCGGTCTGCGGCGAAGCGCTGTTGGAGAATTCTTCGACCGGCGGCAGGTTTGGCCGCACATAGTCCGGTCCTACCGTGCACGCCGCCAACAGCACGCTGGCGACAGCCACCGTCAGTGTACGGATCACCATGGCAGCACCTCACCCAGGTGGACAAAGCTGCCGGTGGCGCCCGACGCGTCCAGCAATGCCATCGCGACGCTCGACTTGGCGCCGGTGACGATATCAAGATCGCCGTTGCTGTTCATGTCGGTCTTTACCGAACCCGGATGGATCGCATTGACCTTGATCGGCGTGTCGCGCAGCTCGTAGGCCAGATGCACCGTCCATCCATTCAATGCCGTCTTGGATATGTTGTAGGCCGGCACCTTGTAGTCGTAGATCGGCGAAGCAGAATCGCTATGCAGGGTGAGCGAACCCAGTCCGCTGGATACATTGACGATGCGCCCCGCGTCCGACTTGCGCAGCAACGGCAGGAAAGCCTGGGTAATCGCGACCACGCCGAACAGGTTGGTGTCGAAAGTAGTGCGCCAGGTCTCCAGCGATTGCTCGGAAGGCGTCTTGGCGAAGTCGTCGATGAACACACCGGCGTTATTGACCAGAATATCCAGCCGACCGAATTTGCGAGTGACTTCCTCAGCAGCGGCAGCAATTGTGCGCGGATCGGTGACATCCAGAGTGATCGACTCCACCGGCAGGCCCTGCCCGCTCAACTGCGTGGCCGCTTCTGCGGCCTTGCTCGCGTCGCGCCCTGCCAGCAGCACGTGTACGCCTTCGCTGGCCAGTTGACGTACCGTTTCCAAACCGATGCCGCGGGTGGCGCCGGTGACCAGCGCGATTTTCTTGTCGTTGCTCATGTTGTTCTCCATTGACGCGCGCGGTGCGCGCGATAAGTCGGAAATCCGACGGCCGGGTCCATCACCAGGGAAGGACATCGTCCAGATAGCGGTAGGAACCGTTGGGGCCGTTGTCGTCGATCAGCGCCAGGGCCACGCTGGTCTTTGCGCCGTCCGGCACGTCGATCTCGCCGCCGCCGGCATTCATGTCGGTCTTCACGTAGCCGGGATGGATGGTATTGACCTTGATCTTGCTGTCCTTCAGTTCATAGGCCAGCTGCACGGTCCACGCATTCACCGCGCTCTTGGACACGTTGTAGGCCGGCACCTTGAAGTCGTAGATCGGCGAACCCGGCTGGCTGTGCAAGGTCAGCGAACCCAGCAGGCTGGAGACATTGACGATGCGGGCCGAAGGCGATTTGTGCAACAACGGCAGGAACGCCTGCGTGACTGCGATCAAACCGAATACGTTGGTGTCGAAGGTCTTGCGCCAGGCGTCCTGGGTCTGCTCGGACACTTTCTTGCCCGGCTCGTCCACCATGATGCCGGCGTTGTTGACCAGGATGTCCAGGTGGCCGAACTTCTTGGCCACTTCGTCAGCGGCTGCAGCGATGCTGGCGTCATTGGTGACGTCCAGCGCGATCGCTTCCACCGGCAAGCCTTCGCCCTGCAGTTTCAGCGCGGCTTCGACGGCCTTGGCGCGGTCGCGCCCGGCCAACAGCGTGTGCACGCCGGTCTGGGCCAGCTGGCGCACGGTCTCATAGCCGATGCCACGGGTTGCGCCGGTTACCAGCGCGGTCTTGGATGCATTGCTCATGGTGTCTCCTGATGCGATCAGTGATGGGCGGCCGCGGGTGCGGGCGCAGGGTTATGGGAAACCAGCGGGCGATGCACCAGCTTGCGCAGCGCCACGTAGAACACAGGCGTCAGGAACAGACCGAACAGGGTCACGCCCAACATACCCGCAAAAACGGTGATACCGGTGACCGAGCGGACTTCCGCACCGGCGCCATGCGACAGCACCAGCGGCACGGTACCGGCGATGAAGGCGACCGAGGTCATGACGATGGGACGCAGGCGCAGGCGGCAGGCTTCCAATGCCGATTCGACGATGCCCTTGCCCTGCATCTCAAGTTCCCGGGCGAACTCGACGATCAGGATCGCGTTCTTGCACGCCAGGCCCATCAGCACCACCAGGCCAACCTGCACGAACACGTTGTTGTCGCCGCCGGTCAGCCATACGCCCAGCAGGGCGGACAGCAACGTCATCGGCACGATCAGGATCACCGCCAGCGGCAGAGTCCAGCTTTCGTACAGCGCGGCCAGCACCAGGAAGGCCAGCAACACCGCCAGCGGAAACACCACCAGCGCCGCCTTGCCCTGGGTCGCTTCCTGATAGCTCAGGTCGCTCCAGTCGATGCCCATGCCCGCCGGCAATGCAGTGGCTGCGATCTCGGTCACCTTGGCCATGGCTTCGGCCGAGGACAGCATGCGCGGATCGGCTTCGCCCAGGATGTCGGCGGCCGGGTAACCGTTGAAGCGGATCACCGGGTCGGGACCATAGGTCTTGGTGATTTTCACCATGCTGCCGATCGGCACCATCTCGCCATTGACGTTGCGCGTGCGCAGGTTGCCGATGTCTTCGACGTCATCACGGAACGAACCGTCCGCCTGCGCAATCACCTGCCACGTGCGGCCGAACATGTTGAAGTCGTTGACATAGGCCGAACCCAGATAGGTCTGCAGCGTATCGAACAGTTCGGTCAACGGCACGCCCTGCGCCTTGGCCTTCACCCGGTCAACGTCCGCGTCCAGCTGCGGGACGTTGGCCTGGTAGCTGCTGATCGGGAAACCCATGCCCGGTGTCTGCGACGCAGCGCCCTGGAAGGCATTCACCGCGTTCTGCAGCGCGCCGTAACCCTGGTTGGTGCGGTCTTCGATGAACAGCGAATAGCCCGAACCGTTACCCAGTCCCTGGATGGGCGGCGGCATCAGCGCGAAGGCGAAGCCTTCCTGGATGCCCGCTATCTTCTGGTTGAGTTCGTCGCTGATTTCCTTGGCGGTGTTGGTGCGCTCGTTGAACGGCTTCAGGGTGAAGAACGCCACGCCGCTGTTGGGTGTGTTGGTGAACTGCAGCGGGTTCAGGCCCGGGAACGCGATCTCGCTTTCCACGCCCTCGATGCCCTTGGCGATGGCCGCGACTTTCTTCAACGCCGCATCGGTACGTTCGATGGACGCGCCTTCGGGCATCTTCACGCCCGCGATCAGGTACAGCTTGTCCTGTAGCGGGATGAAGCCCGCCGGTACTGCCTTGAACATCACGCCAGCGGCGATCAGCAGTACGAAGTAGACGGCGAACACCGCGCCACGACGGCCCAGCGCCTTCGACACCGCGCCTTCATAGCGCTCGGAACCGCGCTTGAAGAAGCGGTTGAACGGACGGAACAGCCAGCCGAACAGACGGTCGATCAGACGCGTCGGCGCGTCCTTGGCAGCGTCGTGCGGCTTCAGCAACAAGGCAGCCAGTGCCGGCGACAGGGTCAACGAGTTGATCGCCGAGATCACCGTCGAGATGGCGATGGTCACCGCGAACTGCTTGTAGAACTGTCCGGTGACGCCGGTCAGGAAGGCCATCGGCACGAACACCGCGCACAGCACCAGCGCGATGGCGATGATGGGGCCGGAGACTTCCTTCATCGCCTGGTGGGCGGCCGCGAGCGGCGCCAACCCTTCCTCGATATTCCGTTCGACGTTCTCCACCACCACGATGGCGTCGTCGACCACGATGCCGATGGCCAATACCAGACCAAACAAGGTCAGCGTATTGATGGAGAAGCCCAGCACGTACAGCACCGCGAAGGTACCGACGATGGACACCGGCACCGCGATCAAGGGAATGATGGATGCGCGCCAGGTCTGCAGGAACAGGATCACCACCAGCACCACCAGCAGCGTGGCTTCCAGCAGCGTGGTGATCACGGCCTTGATGGAGTCGCGCACGAAGATGGTGGTGTCGTAGACCGACTTGATCTCCACGCCCGGCGGCAGCGTCTTGGAGATCTCCTCCATCTTCGCCACGACGGAGTCGCGGATATCCAGTGCATTGGCGCCGGGCGCCTGGAAGATACCGATGGCCGAGGCGTTCATGCCATCCAGCCGCGCCCGCAGCGTGTAGTCGCCCGCAGCCAGCTCTATGCGCGCCACGTCGGCCAAACGGACGATTTCGCCGCCTGCGCCGGCCTTGAGCACGATGTTGCCGAACTCCTCGGTGGTCTGCAGCCGGCCCTTGGCATTGATCGGCAGCAGGAAGTCGCTGCCGTTCGGCATCGGTTCTGCACCCAATTGACCGGCAGAGACCTGCACGTTCTGCTCACGCACGGCGCGCAGCACATCGCTGGCGGTCAGACCGCGCGAAGCGACCTTGTCCGGGTCCAGCCAGAGACGCATGGCGTAGTCACCACCGCCGAAGGCCTGCGCTTCGCCGACGCCTGGAATGCGCGCCATTTCATCCTTGACGTGCAGACGCGCGTAGTTGCGCAGGTACAGCGAGTCGTACTTGCCGTCGGTGGACACGAGGTGCACCACCATCAGGAAGACCGGCGACTGCTTCTGCGTGGTCACGCCTTGCCGGCGCACGTCCTCGGGCAAGCGGGCGAGCGCCTGGCTGACCCGGTTCTGCACGCGCACGGCCGCATCATCGGCATCGACGCCGGGCTTGAAGCTGACGGTCATCTGCAGCACACCATCTGAGCCGGCGACGGACTTGACGTACATCATGTCCTCGACGCCGTTGATCGCCTCTTCCAGTGGCGTGGCCACGGTTTCGGCGATCACCTTGGGATTGGCGCCCGGATACACGGTGCGCACCACGACCGACGGCGGCACCACTTCGGGGTATTCGCCGATGGGCAGCATCGGAATCGAGATCAGGCCTGCGGCGAAGATCACGATCGACAACACCGCGGCGAAGATCGGCCGGTCGATGAAGAATCTTGAGAAGTCCATGGGTGGATTCCTGTCCTGCTGAATCTTAAAAAAAGAGGACCCGTCTCCGGTAAAAAAACCAGAGATCGAACCCTTCTCCCGCTTGCGGGGGAAGGTGCCCGAAGGGCGGATGGGGGAAGCTCTTGCCGTCGGAAAGGAGGCGCGAAAAGCAACCCCTCCCCAACCCTCCCCTGCTTCGCAAGGGAGGGGCTGTATCACTGCTATTTCATTGCGACTGCAGGTGCAGATTCCGGCGCGCCCATGACGGTGGCCTTGGCATCCACCGGCATGCCGGGGAAGAACACCTTCTGCACACCGCTGACGATCACGCGATCGTTCTTGGCCAAACCGCTTTCCACGATGCGCAGACCATCGGCCATGCGTCCGATCTGCACATCCTTGCGTTGCGCGGTGCCCTTCGCATCGACCACATAGACGTACTTGCGGTCCTGATCGGTCAACACGGCCTTGTCGTCGATCAGTACGGCGTTGAAGTTGCCGCTGCCCAGCACGCGCACACGGGCGAACAAGCCTGGAGTGAAGTTACGGTCGGCGTTGTCCAGCAGCGCACGTGCACGAATGGTGCCGGTAGCCGGGTCGACCTGGTTGTCCAGGAAATCCACTACGCCTTCGTGCGGGAATCCTTCCTCGCCCACCAGTCCCACCTGCACCGGTACGCCGGCGCCGTTTTCGCTGGGCCGTTCGCCCTTGCGCGCCAGTTGGGCGTAATGCAGAAAGGTGCGTTCGTCGGTATCGAAATGCACATGCATCTTGTCCAGCGAGACCAGCGTGGTCAGCACGCTGGCCGCATCGCCGGCCGTGACCAGGTTGCCAGCGGTGACCAGCGCCCGGCCCGCGCGTCCGCTGATGGGCGCACGCACCTGGGTGAATTCCAGGTTCAGGCGGGCCGCATCAACCGCCGCCTGTGCGCCTGCCACATTGGCCTGCGCTTCGGCGGCAGCGGAACGACGCTGTTCGTAGCTCTCGGTGGAAATGGCCTGCAGTTCGGACAGCTTCTTGGCACGCGCCGCTTCGCTGCGGCCCAGTTCGGCCTGACTGCGCGCACGGGCCAGTTCGGCCTGCGCACGTGCCAGTTCGGCGCGGTAGCTGCGCGAATCGATGGTGAAGAGCACGTCGCCTTTGCGGACTTCCTGCCCTTCCTGATAGTTCACGCGGTCGATGTAGCCGGAAACGCGTGGGCGCAGGTCGACGCTTTCAACCGCTTCGACCCGCCCGCTGAACTCGTCCCACTGGCTGATCTGCTTGATCAGCACCGGAGCAGCACTGACAGCTGGCGGCGATGGCTGGGCGCTTTCGGCGGCCTGGCCGCTGCAGGCGGAAATGATGGCGACCGACAGCGCCAGCATGGCGCCAAGCGAAGTCGTGCGCAGTGCGCGGTTGTCTATAAGGGAACGAAGGTTCATGAGTTGGTCTCGCGAGTGGACAAGGGAAGAGGAAATTCTGAAAACAGGGCGCGTGGCGGCGTGAGTGCGCGGCCGGCATCGAAGGGCACCACGGCGCGGGTGCGCTCTGTGCGGGTCAGCAAGGAAACCGCGTGACGACCTACCGCCATCGCGCTGGGCCATTCGGCGCATGCGTTGCGCGCGTTGTCCGGCGTGGTCAGAGGCTTGTCGACCGCGAGCATCTGCACGCGCACACCCAGGCCCTGGGCTTCCTCATGCAGGACATTGGTCAACATGCGCAGCGCTGACGCAGTGATGGATGCATGCCCGTAACCGGCCCAGCCGCATTCGGCATGCGGCCCGCCGATCAACACATAGTGCGACGTGCCTTCCTGTTCGCCGAGCAGCGGGATCAACTCGCGTGCGGCGGCCAGATGGGGAAAGAGGTCGTACTCCAGCTTCTGTCGCAGGAAGTCGGTGGGCCGGTCCAGCAGCCGGCCGCTTTCCAGTGGACTGGTCAGACTGACGAACACCGCGCGCAACGGACGCTTGCGCTTGCGCAACTGGGCGACCAGCGCCGCGGCATCCTCGTCGCTGGTGATGCAGCCGCTCGTCATCAGCTCCAGGGCGGGCTCATCGGCGAAATGTTCGGCCAATGCCTGCATGCGCGGACCATCGCGGCCTACCGCCAGCACCGGGCTGCCGGCTTCCAGCAGCGCACCGACGACGCCGAAGCCCACCGTACCGCCGGCACCCAGGACCAGCACCTCGGGGTTCAATATCCCACTCATGGGACTTTTACTCCCGCCGACGGGATAATCCCAATAGTAGCGATAGTCCCACGACCCTTCCGGCCCAGCCGAACCCCGCCGCCGGTCTGACTGCGATGGGGGGAGGTGAACTCGCGGAAAGCCGCGCCGGAGAGACGCTTCGTCAATGCCTTCATCTCGGAAAGCGTTGTCTCTTCGTTGATTTCGGGGCTCGGCTTGGGGCGGAAGAAGCGGGAGAACAACATGGTGGCGGCGTCACACATCTGGGCGAGCCGACAAGATAAACCTGCAATTGGGACTTGATTAGTCCGAATTTAGGGGAATAATAATCCCGTCTGCGGTCCAATACGGTTCCGACCCCCAACGGGAGCACCCCCATGAGTCACGATCTCAACGACACCCTCATCTTCGTCAAGGTGGTCGAACACGGCAGCTTCATCGCCGCCGCCAAATCGCTGCGCCTGCCCAAGACCACTGTCAGCCGCAAAGTGCAGGATCTGGAAACCCGCCTGGGCGCGCAGCTCCTGCATCGCACCACCCGTAAGCTGGGCCTCACCGAAGCCGGCAACGTCTACTTCGAACACTGTCAGCGCATCGCGCGCGAACTGAGCGAAGCCGAGAGCGCCGTCAGCCAGTTGCATGCCGGTCCGCGTGGCTGGCTGAAGTTCACCGCGCCCTACTCCATCGGCATCGACAAGATCGCGCCGCTGCTGGGCGAGTTCCATGCACGCCATCCGGAGGTGCGCGTGGAACTGATACTGAGCAATGAACCGCTGGATCTGATCGGCGGCGAGATCGATGTCGCCCTGCGTTTCGGCAACCTGCCCGACTCCAATCTGGTCGCTCGCCGTCTGGGCACGCTGCGCACGCAGGTCTACGCCGCAACCAGTTATCTGGCCAAGCACGGCGAACCGCTGCACCCCAACGACCTGCAGCACCACCGGGTCATGGCCATGCCCAAGCATCGCAATGGCAACAGCTATCAGTGGAAGTTGAACGACGGTACCGAGGACCATTATTTTCCGGTCAATCCGATCCTGGTCGCCAACGATCCGGCCGCGCTCAAGGGCGCCCTGCTCTGCGGCGAAGGCGTGCTGATCGCCGCCGACGTGATGGTCAAACCGTTCGTGGAAATGGGCCATGTGCAGCGCGTTCTGGCTGGCTGGACCGGCGGCGAGTACGAGTTGAACGCCGTGTTCCCGCGTGGCCACACCCAGTCGCCGAAAGTCCGCGCTTTCGTCGATTTCCTGCTGGAACGCCTGAACCTGGAAATCGACTACATGACCGCGCACTGCCCGCTGATGGAACAGCAATGCCAGTCCGTCAAGGCGCGTGAGGAGGCGGAAGCCGAGGAAACCGCGGCCGTCGGCCTGCGTATCCTGGAAGCGGCGGTTCCATAACAGAAAGCGCAGCAACATATCGACGCAGGAGCGACGCAAGTCGCGAATCCCCAGGATCATATCCACACCGGATTCGCGACCGTCCTACCCTTTCACCGATGCGCGCTGACACACAGCTGTCACCTGGCCGCCGCAAACTTGTCGCCTGTCTGTCATGACGGCACCGGCCGTCGCTGGGGAAGCGATATGCGCGCCAAGCTGGTTTTAGTCCTGATGCTGCTGATGCCATTTACCGTATCGGCCAAACAACCCTACGTGGACATAGAAAAAAGGCTGACCGCCGAACAACTGCATGCCACCGGGCTGGACACGCTCTCTCCCGATCAGTTGAAGCTTCTGAACGGCTTGCTGCAGGAAGACGTGTCGAACGCCGTGGCCGCCGGCAGGACCGAAGCGGAAACCGAGCGTGGAAGTTCCTCGTTGATCGGGCTCAACGACGAACCGATACGCAGCCGCGCCAAGGGCACGATCGGCGGATGGGAGCCCGGCACCGAATTCGTCCTCGAAAACGGGCAAACCTGGAAAGTGCTCAAGGGCAGCATGAAACTCCGCAAGCCCTTCGAATCTCCTGAGATCGTCGTGGTGCCGGGAATCGCCGGGCGCTGGTTTCTGCAGGTCGATGAAGACCTGCCCAAGGCACGCGTCTATCGCATCGACTGACCGGCTTGCGTGGCCGTTTCGTCAGACAGAACAGCTGCACGTTCTGCTGACGCTCGGCAGAAGCGCCCGAAGAGGTCGGATCGTCTAGGCAGGCGCGAAAGCGAGAATGTAATCGGCCATCTCGCTGGTATCGGCGAACAGATAAGCCAAGGGTACCTTCAGCACGGCCGCGAGATTGGCCGCGGTCTGGATATCGCTCTTGGAAGCCTGTTGCTCGTAGCGATTGATGCGCACACCGCCGGTCGCCTTGCTCAGGCCCAACAGATGCCCCAGCTGCCTTTGCGATAACCCACGCATCTCGCGCGCCTGCTTGAGGCGCTGCGAAAAAATGAGTGAGGCGGGGGGAACTGCGTGCAATTGGCGGGTTCGGGAATTGAAGCTTCCGAATCATGCCCATCCTGAATAACGGTAACCAGACTATACGTACTGTGTAGTGCGCGGACCTACCATCGGTCTGAGAGGTTGCCGATGAGGTGCTTGCGTTCATGCGCACGATACGGCGTGCTTTGTGGACTGCAACACACCAACGCAATCCGACGCAACGATGCACTACCGGTGACAGCGATCCAGAGTCGCAGCGAGCGGGAAACGATCAAGCCGCGCGCACCCACTCATATCTTGCGTGGCATCTCCTCGCCATCTCGCTCAATACCAAGTGCCGGGACACTTCCGAACAACCCGAATGTCATCCCGAGCGCAGCGAGGGATCTGCTATTGGTACAAGTTAAAACAGATTTCTCGCTACGCTCGGAATGACAGGACAAGGTCGTTCAGACTTCCCTTGCACTGGTTATTGCAGAAATGCAGGGCGTTCACGCGGAACTTAGAACTCGTATCCAGCCGGCTTTTAGCTCCTCGCACCACTGTGCGACTTGACGCGGTCTTTACAGACCCGTGCCAGCATCCTCTCATCAACCTTCTTGACGCGCGGTGTATTCGCACTCGATCGGCCCCATTTGATTGGCGCGTAGTGTCGTTACAGGCAACGCATCGTTATTGCCTTGTGATAACCGCGAACTGCAACCGGGCGACGCATTTGTGCGATTGCTGTTGCGAGGTAGAAGCCGCCCTCCAGCGTCAGGCGATGCAAATGCATGAATGCCCTGAAGCATGAACACCCAGCACTGCCACGAAGCCAGGCCTCGCTTGCAACCCAACCAGACAGGCTTTCGGCACAGCAATACAAGTTATCAAGATCACGGACCCAACCAGACCATGCTTACCTCGCCGGCAACCACCCATTCCACAGACGATGCTTCCGTCGTCGCAATGGCGAAGGCATTGCTGGAACGCCACCCCGTCCTGCCTTTGCCCGGAAGTGGACGCACATTGGAGCGTTGGAGATTCCTGGCTGAAGCGGCAGGTCGCGACCTGTGTGTCATCAAAGTGCTCGAAGCGCACTACGACGCGGCTGCGATTCTTGCCGAACTTGGCGGCGCGGCGCCAAAACCCGGCGAATTATGGGCTGTGTGGGCGGCAGAACCACCGGGACTTGCACTTGAGTTCGTGCCCCTTGCCAACGATAGCGGCGTGATCATCGGCAGCAAGGCCTGGTGCTCCGGCGCGGACATCGTGTCGCACGCGCTGATCACGGTGCGTCAGGGCAAGGAGCGCCAACTGGTGCGTGTGGCTCTGGGAAGCGATGGCGTGTCGGCACCCGCGCGCAGTTGGGCGGCGGTCGGCATGTCGCGCGTGGTCAGCGGAACGCTTCACTTCGATTCCGTCGCAGCCCAAAGTGTCGGCGACAGCGGTGAATACCTGTCGCGTCCTGGCTTCTGGCACGGCGGTGCCGGCATCGCCGCGTGCTGGTTCGGCGGCGCGTGCGCCATCGCGGAAACGTTGCGGATCCATCCCAAAGTTGCCAAGGACGCACATGCTGCTGCGCATCTGGGCGCAATCGACATGCAGTTATCCGCCGCCGCAGCGCTGCTCAGGCAACTGGCGAAAAGCATCGATGCCGCACCGCGTGCACCACATATCCCGCAGACGCAGCGCGTGCGCTCCTTCGTCGAGCGCGCAGCCACCGAAACCATTGACCGTGTAGGCAGGGCCCTGGGCGCCGGGCCACTGTGCATGGACGAACCGCATGCACTGAGGTGTGCCGATCTGACCACTTTCCTGCGTCAAAGCCACGCCGAACGCGATTGGGAAGCCCTGGGACGCCGTGCCGCCGAGGATGACCAAGCATGGAAGCTCTGAGCGGCGAACCCGTAATCGAGCACGGCACACCGGAGGAATCTTGGGAGCGCTCCCCTTTCCTCGATAGCATTCCCGTCGCCTCGCTGGATACCTTGATCGAAGATTGCCGGCGCGTGGTAGTGGTTTCGCCGCACCCGGACGATGAAACGCTGGGCTGCGGTGGATTGCTGAGCCTTTGCGCCGCCCGGGGAATTCCGGTCGCCATCGTTTCCCTGAGCGATGGCGAAGCCTGCTATCCAGACAATCACGCCTGGCCTGCGGCAAGACTTCGCGAAGCCCGCCGATGCGAACTCGAGCATGCATTGCTGGCGCTGGGCATCAATGACGCGGCGCCAATCCGTCTTGAAATTCCAGATGGTCATGTGGCCGCGCACGAAGCTCTGCTCGGCCAATGGCTACTGCACTATCTGCGCGAAAGCGATGCGGTATTCGTTCCCTGGCGCCGCGACGGTCACCCCGATCACGAAGCCGCTTCGCGCGCGTCCTTGCATGCGGTCGAGCGCGCAGGCGCGCGGCTGTTCGAATTCCCGATATGGGGCTGGCATTGGGCGCCGGCTGATGGCGGCGCGTTTGATGGGTTGGAAATATCCCGGCTCGAACTCGACCCGGCTACCCGTGATGCCAAGCATGCGGCCATCGCCTGTTTCACCAGTCAGGTGACCACCACCGACCCTACCCTGCCTGCCCCGATCCTGCCCGCACATGTACTCCGAAGGTTCAGCCGCGATTTCGAGGTATTCATCCATGGCTGACCTGGCAACTCGCGGACCGGAATATTTCGACGCGCTTTACCGCTCCGAAGATCCATTCGGCTATCGCGCCAGCTGGTACGAACAGCGCAAGCGCGAACTCCTGGTCGCGATGCTTCCGCAACGCATGTTCGCCAATGCATGGGAAATCGGCTGTTCCAATGGCGAGCTGACTGCGGCGCTGGCTCCGCGTTGCCACGCCTTGCTGGCCACCGATATTTCACCGCGTGCGGTCGAACTGGCCAGCCAGCGCAACCGGCAATCCCCGCATGTGTCGGTTCAATGCGCCCTGCACCCGGACCAGTGGCCGCCGGCACAGTTCGACCTGATCGTGCTCAGCGAGGTGGGCTATTACCTGTCGGCCGATGCGCTGGACGGATCCATCGACAAGATCAGAAGTTCGCTGTCGGACGAAGGGCTGTTCGTCGCCTGCCATTGGCTTGCTCCTTTCGAGCAGGCGTCTTTCACCGGGCGCGAGGTCCACGACCGTATCACCCGTCAGCTCAAACTGCCACGCGCCTATCGCTACGAAGACGGCGATTTCCTGCTGGAAGCCTGGAGCACCAGCACTCGGACTTTGGCCGAACGCGAGGGGCTGAAGTGATTGCCGTATTGATTCCTGCGCACAATGAGCAGGCCTTGATCGGCCGCTGCCTGGCTTCCGTCCTCGCGGCCGCCACGCATCCTGGACTGCAGGGTGAGCCGGTACGCGTGATCGTCGCGCTGGACCGGTGTACGGACGCGACCCAGACGGTCGCAGAGGATTTCGGCGTCGATCTGGTGCACCTGGAATCCGGAAACGTCGGCCTGGCCCGCGCGGCAGCGGCCAGCCGGGCGATGCAGTTGGGTGCGCGCTGGCTGGCCACTACGGACGCGGACACCAGCGTGCCTGCTGACTGGCTGGCTGCACAACTGGCTACCGGCGCGGATGTGTTCTGCGGCGTGGTGGAAGTGGACGACTGGGAAGACTACGCACCCGAAATGCGGACTGCATTTGTCGGCGTGGAGTCGGTAAAGGACGGCCATCCGCATATCCATGGCGCGAATATGGGCGTGTCCTCCGAGTTCTATGCGCGCTGCGGTGGCTTCCAGTCCCTGGCCGTGAGCGAGGACGTGGCACTGATTGACGCGCTGGTGCTCAGCCAGGCGCGAATTGCGCGGCTGGCGCGACCGGTGGTCCTGACCAGCGCACGTCGCGTCGCACGTGCACGTGGCGGTTTCAGCGACTATCTCAAGGACATGGAACGCCAGCTTGGACTCGGCATCGTCGCCGATCCCGCTTGAAGGGTCGCGCGCCAGCCAGGATAGGCTGCGCCGGATGGTCGGTGCCTGCGGTCCACAAGCATGTGCTGCCAGCAGAAGGCTCGGCTCTGCAGCGATACGCGGCGGTGTTCAATGCGGTGGAAATCAATTCCTCTTTCTATCGCCCGCACCAGCCCTCGACCTACGCACGCTGGGCGGAATCGGTTCCGGACAGCTTCCGGTTCTCGGTCAAGATTCCGCGCACCATCACCCACGACCGTCATCTCAAGGGAATCGCCTCGGAGCTTGCTGCATTTCTGGAGCAGACCTCCGGGCTGGGAAACAGGCTTGGAGGTTTACTGGTGCAACTTCCTCCCAGCCTCGCGTTCGATGCAAGGACTGCGAATGCGTTCTTCAATCGCCTGCGCGACCAGCTGTCCCCGGAAGTCGCCATCGCCTGCGAACCCCGCCACCTGTCCTGGTTCGCACCCAGGCTGGAAGCCTTCTGGTCCAGGCACGATGTGAACCGTGTCGGCGCAGATCCCGCAATCACGCCCGACGCCTCCGCGCCAGGTCATGCCGGCCGATGGCGATACTGGCGTCTGCACGGTTCTCCGCAGATGTACTACAGCGCCTACCCGGCAGATGCGTTCACGACACTGGCCGACGCACTCAACGTATTGGACACCGCACAGCCGCCCTGGGTGATCTTCGACAACACAGCTGCAGGTCATGCGGTGGGAAACGCCTTCCAACTGATGCAACTTGTGCGCGCCAAAGCTGAAGCCAGTCATGCCTGAGGGACCTTCCGTCTATCTGCTTCGGGAAGAAGCGTCGGTCTTCCGCGGCAAGACCGTGCGCCACGCGCTGGGTAATGCCAAGCTCGATCTGGAGCGCATGCAGGGCCGCAGGGTGAAAGCGGTACGCCGATGGGGCAAACATCTGCTGCTGGAGTTCTCGGACTTCACTCTCCGCATCCATCTGATGATGTTCGGCAGCTACCGGATCAACGAGCGCAAGCCTGGGCCGCCCCGCCTGCGTCTGGAGTTCGACGCGGGCGAGATCAGTTTCTACGCCTGTTCGGCCAAGTACCTGGAAGAACCGCTGGACGAACTCTACGACTGGTCCGCCGATGTGCTGGAGGAGGCCTGGAACCCGCGCGCGGCCCGGAAGAAGCTGCTCGCCGAACCCTCACGCCTGGTCTGCGATGCCTTGCTGGATCAGAACGTGTTCGCGGGGGTCGGCAATATCATCAAGAACGAGGTGCTGTTCCGTATCAGCGTGCACCCTTCCAGCGTTGTCGGGGAACTACCGTCGCGGAAACTGGGTGAACTGATCCGCGAGGCACGGCGCTACAGCTTCGATTTCCTGGAATGGAAACGGGCTTATGTGCTGAGGAAGCACTGGCTGGTGCACACGAAACGGGTCTGCGTGCGCTGCGGGGGGGCCATCGAGAAACTCTATCTTGGCGTTACCAACCGGCGAAGTTTCTTCTGTCCACAGTGCCAGCGTTTGTATCTGGCGTAGGTTCGTCGGCCAGGCGCCGTAAGCAGGTACGCATTCCGTGAAAGCCACGGGTAGCAAACCGCATCGGTTCCTTCTCTCTCCGGCGCCTCTAGGGTGTGCAAGGCTGAGGAGGTGTCGGCAGAGCCTGGCCCGTACTTGATAGGGGTGCGGATGAGGAAAAGTCTCTCAGATTGCAGGATATTTTGCTGCGGATGGTGCACGCCCTCATCCGGCGCTACGCGCCACCTTCTCCCGGAGGGAGAAGGGAAGCAACGACCACCGCAGCCCCGGCTTCTTCTACCTTAGTCGCGCATGAAGTGGCAGCTGTAGCCGCCGGGATGCTTGCGCAGGTAGTCCTGGTGGTAGGACTCGGCGCTGTACCAGGTGGCGGCAGGTTCTATGGAGGTGGTGATGGGCTGCTTCCACTTGCCCGAGGCGTTCACGCGCGCAATCACCGCCTCGGCCGTGGCTTTCTGCTCGGGTGTGTGCGGGAACAGCGCGGAGCGGTACTGGGTACCGATGTCGTTGCCCTGGCGGTTGAGCGTGGTCGGATCGTGCAGCTTGAAGAACCAGTTTTCCAGCAGGTCCTCGTAGCTGAGTACGGCCGGGTCGAAGGTCACCTTGATGGCCTCGGCATGACCGGATTTGCTGTCGTGGGTGTCGTCGTAGGTCGGGTTCTCCAGCCAGCCACCGGTGTAACCCACGTCGGTGTCCAGCACGCCAGGCACGGCGCGGAGAATTTCCTCGACGCCCCAGAAGCAACCCCCGGCCAGGGTGGCGATTTCGGTGTTCGGCCCGCCGGCATCTGGCGTCCGGGCGGTGTCGTCGTGTTCGCTCATAGGGGCTTCCTCATGTGGGGTGTCAGGATGATGGGGGCGCCCGCCCGCACTTCCAATATCAGGCCGGAACTTACGGCGACTTCGTTTCCGCCTGCAAGACTTCCTCCGCAGGTATCCGATGGTTGTCGTGCATCTCGACGGCCGATTTCAGCAGTCCCAGATAGCCAAGCCCCAGCATCAGGGTGCCGAAGCTGACTTCCTTGATGATGCCTGGCTTGGTCATGAGAAACCCCACCATGCCCAGGCCCAGGAAGAAGAGCGTCGTGCCCGCGATCACGCCCAGCATGACCATGCCTTTACGCGGGTTTTCCCAGATCTTCTTCGAGAAGTTGTTCTGCGTCTTGCTGGTGTCCTGCAGCGTAGAGAAGCTGATTCCCAGCCCCATGAATACCAGCGCGCTATTGACCGAAGTCCAGAACGTATCGAAACCGGCGAAATACGGATAGACGATGTATCCCAGCCCCACAAGCATCAACGGGTATTGCAGATAGCTGATCGCGTGGAACCACTGCTTCACTTTGCCCATTGCTTCGCTGCCCCATGTGTTCCCCGGATTATTCCAGAATTCCGCTCAGGCTGGCGGCTGGCCCGCGCCGGAAAACCAGGCTGCGTGGTCATGGACGACGAGAACACTGCCTTGAGCGTAATCCGGGCAACGCTTGGTCCGATGCTTCGCCCGCCGAACCAGAAAGTCTGCACCCGGCTAGCCGTGTTCATCCGGCATGGGGCTGGCGACTCCGGCAGCCATACTCCGACAGGCGGTATTGGCCGATACGCGCTTGCACCACTGTCGCTGCGTCATAAGCCCCACAATGGGTGGTCGGTGATCGAGGGTGGCGCTGACTCATCCAGGCAGACCTCAATAGACCCGAGGCAAACTCCCGCCCGCTCTTTCCACCGAACGCACAAGCGTGACGATGGCGTTAACCAAAGTGTGGGAGCAAGAGCGATGGACGCCAAATCAGACAGCATTGCGTCCGCTTTATCCCAACTGGCGGCAGATGGGGCTGGCGCTGACCGCATCGCGGCCGTGGTCGCCGGGAAGATGCATGCCATCCATTCGGCGCTCGCCCCCATCATCGGCGATCAAGGCGTATCGGCGCTGTACCGGCGCTGTGTCTTTCTGGTAATGCAGGACGCCTCGCTGGCAGCGCCTTTCTACAGCAGCGCCGGTGGAAGCGATGACTATGCCGCGCTGCAATCGGCACTGACCCAGCAGCCAGCAGCCGAAGCGCTCAGGATCGCCGAGACACTCTTCGCCAATCTCCACAGGATTCTGGTGAGCCTTATCGGCGCAGCGCTGACCGAGCGCCTGCTTCATCCGATGTACGACACCTCACCCAACGGCACTGCCGTGCAGGAAAACCCGCATGAGTAATAAAGCGAAGATCAAGCGCCTGAGGACGGGCGTATCGGGCCTGGACGAAATTCTGGGCGGCGGCCTTCCCGAATTCTCCTTCAACATCATCGCAGGCCCGCCCGGCAGCGGTAAGACGACGCTGGCGCACCAGATGATGTTTTCCCTGGCCACGCCGGAGAAACCAGCGCTGTTTTTTACCGTACTCGGCGAGCCGCCGCTGAAGATGCTGCGCTACCAGCAGCAGTTCGAGTTCTTCGACGAGAAGGTCATCGGCCAGTCCGTTCATTTCGTGAACTTGTCCAATGAAATGCAGACCGGCGACCTGCGTATGGTGCTCGACCGCATCGTCCAGGCAGTCGAGGCGCACGGACCCGGCCTGGTCTTCGTCGATTCCTTCCGCGCAGTGGTCATCGCCAGCCGTACCGACCAGCCCGACGCCATGGGTCTGCAGCAGTTCGTGCAGGAACTGGGCATGTTGATGACCAACTGGCAGGCCACGACCTTCCTGATCGGCGAGTACTTCAGTGAGAACGATCCCAATCCCGTGTTCACGGTGAGCGATGGGCTGATCTGGCTGCGGCAAAGCCTGGATCGCAATTCGATCATCCGCAAGATGGAAATCATCAAGATGCGCGGCCAGGCCTCGCTGGCCGGCCAGCACACGTTCCGCATTGGCGACAACGGCGTACAGGTCTTCCCGCCGGCACAGGTGTCCAGCCAGAACGCAGAACGCAGTACGCCACCAGAAGGCCCACCGCTCGGCATGGGCGTGCCCGGACTGGACGAGATGATGGGCGGGGGTTTGCCGCGCGGCTATTCGCTGCTGGTCGCGGGGCCGTCTGGTTCAGGCAAAAGCATCCTGGCCGCGCACTTCCTGGCCGAAGGCGCACGGTGCGGCGAGAAATCGGTGATCGCCTCCTTCGAGCAACGCCCCAGTCTGTCGCGCAACCGGATCGTGTCGGACCTCATCGACAGCGGCGACGTCGGCCTGATCCGCGCGCAACAGGCGGACTTGTCCGTCGATGAAGTCACCGCCCTGCTGCTGGCCGAAATCAAACGACTTGGCGCCACGCGCGTGGTCGTGGATTCGCTGTCGGGCTTCGAGTTGATGCTGGCACCCACGTTCACCGAAACCTATCGGCAGTCGCTATGCCAGATGATCAGCGCCGTGGTCAGCACGGGCGTCAGCATGCTGGTGACTTCGGAACTGGAAGATCGCTATACGGATCTGAGATTCAGCCCCTACGGTGCTGCCTTCCTCACCGATGCGATCATCGTCCAGCGCTACATCGAGGTCGAGAGCCGACTTTTGCGCGTGATGGCGGTGGTCAAGGTGCGCGCCGCGGCGCACTCCAACGAACTCAGACAATTCACGATCGACGCCGACGGTATCAAGATCGGGGAGATGATGTCCGATTACCGCGGTTTGCTGGGTGGTCGCCCCGAACGATCGGATCGTAGCGATCTCACCGGCGAAGTTCGAGACTGATGATGCGCTGCCGTCCGGATCGCCATGACTGAGCGGCCGACCAGGGAAGAAGTACTCGCGTCGGGCAGGCTGACGGCGTTGACCTCGCAGGTTCACGCCGTACGCGCGGAGTTGTCGAGGTTGCGCCATGACCTGGCCACGCTGCACGAAGAAGAGCATGAATGCCACGCGTTGAAGCTGCAGGCCGCCAACGAGAAGCTGCTGATCGCGGCGCTTAACGCCAACACGGTGGCCGAGAAAGCCAAGGAAAGTCTCGCTGGGCTGGTCATGTCCAGCCAACGGGACACGCTGACGAATACGCCGAACCGCGCGATCACGCTGGAACGGCTCGAGAACGCCATCGGCATGGCCAAGCGCCACAACATGCTGATGGCTGTTCTTTTCGTTGATCTCGACCACCTCAAGTCCATCAACGACTCGCTGGGCCATGCGGCCGGCGATGAAGCACTGAAGCTGACGGCGCGGCGGCTGGAATCGATCGTCCGCAGTACCGATACGGTCAGCCGGCATGGCGGCGACGAATTCGTCGTGCTGCTGAGCGAACTCTCCAAGCCGGGCGATGCGGCCGACATTGCGATGCAGATACTGGAGGCATTGGCCATACCCACCCAGATCGCCGGGCATGTGCTCAGCCTGACCGCCAGCATCGGCATCGCGGTTTTTCCCCTGGATGCCTGTACCGGCCCGGAGCTCATCGAGGTGGCGGACAGCGCCATGTATGTGGTGAAAAGGTTGGGTGGCAGCCATTTCGGTTTCCACGAACCCACCCTGATCAGCAGCAGCGGGCCCACTCCCAGAGAGGTCATACCGCCCCTGCCCAAGCTGGCCGAGCAGACCGGCATGGTGCAGCTGAAGGAGGCCAATGAGAACCTGGTCATGGCGGTGCTTGCCGCCGAGGAACTCAGGGAAGTCGCGGATCAGGCACGTCGCAATGAGGTCAAGTTCCTGGCCATGGTCGCGCATGAGCTGCGCAACCCGTTGACACCCATCCAGTTGGCCGCCGACATGCTGGGCCTGGGCAATATGGATGAAGCGCGCATCAAGAAGTTGCAGACCATCATCGACGAAGAGGTCAAACATCTTTCTTATCTGGTGGAAGATCTGCTGGATGCCTCCAGAATCAGCACCGGCAAGCTGCGCTTGGAACTCAGCGAAGTGGCCCTGGTTGCCATCCTGGAAGGATCACTGCAGGCGAACCTGCCCCGCATCACCGAACGCTCCCAGACCATCACCATCGAGTTGCCTTCCACGCCCCTACTGGTACGTGGCAGCAAGGATCGCCTGAAGCAGGTCTTCAGCAATCTGCTCGACAACGCGTCCAAGTACACGCCCGCGGGCGGCCATATCGACGTGACTATCGAATCGCAAGGCGATGAGATAGTGGTCGTCGTCGCCGACAACGGCATCGGCATACCTCCGCACGCGCTGCCGCATATCTTCGATCTGTTTGTGCAGGAAGTGGGCGCGCTCACCTTGCACAACGGCGGGCTTGGCATAGGCCTGGCCCTGGTGCACGAACTCATTGCCGCGCACAACGGCACCATCACCGCGCAGAGCAGCGGCCGGAATCAGGGCAGTAAATTCACCGTGACGCTTCCCGGCATCCCAAGCGATACCGCGACCGGCTAGGCCATCACGTCACGGGGTTTGCCTTGTTGGCTCAGTGGCCATGGATCACTGGAGGCCATTGCGGATCGACGAAGCATTCTTCCCGCGTAATTTGAAAGAGCCGTCATGACCAGCGATTAGGCTTTGAAAGGCACTTCCCGCTTTGGTGCAGACGACGTTACCTGTCCACTTCATCCCACACTGCTTCGGACACCGTCTCTATACGCTCCAGCGCCGGCATGCCGAACAGGAAGCCCTGGAACAGGGAAATGCCCATATCCGAAAGGGCCTTGTATTCCTCTCTGGTTTCCACGCCTTCGGCAATGAGGACGCACCCCAGTTCGCCAGCCATTCTGCAGAGGCCCGAGACGACGGTGCGCCTTACCGGATCGCTGTCTATGCCCCGGATCAGGTTCATGTCGAGCTTGATCAGATCGGGCTGGAATTTCACCAGCGCCGACAGACCGGCATAGCCGGCGCCGAAGTCATCGATGGCGGTCAGGAAGCCACGGCTCTTGTAGTCGTTGAAGATATCGGAGACATGGGCCTGGTCGATCACCTCTTCCGACTCGGCCGCCTCGAAAATCAGGTTCTCTGGGGGAAAGCCGCAACGCTGTGCGGCCAACAGGGTGAGGCGTATGCAGGTGGCGGCCTGATAGACCGCGTTGGGGAAGAAGTTGACCGAGAGACGCTCCTTCAGACCCAACTCCGCGGCAGTGGCAATCGCCTTCACCCGGCAGGTCTGGTCGAACCGATAGAGCAGCTCCGGCCGCACGCGCGCAAGCACCTCGGCCGCCCCGCCGCCTTCGGCCGTGCGTACCAGAGCCTCGTAGCCGTAAACGGAACGGGTCCGGGCATCGACGATGGGCTGGAACGCCATGCGGATCTCGAAATCCAGCCGCTTGTCTTCCTGACAGTTCAGGCATGGGCGCGCCTCAGGCCCCTCTGCAAAGAACTTCTCAAGGAACATGGCTTTCTCCCTTCAATGGACACTCCGCCCGAACGCAATCACCCACGGCTGTAGCCACGTCCTCCAGGCACGTGCCACTGGCGCGGGCAACCTGTCATCACCCTAATGAAAGGGCAGAAGCTTGGCGTGAAAGCTCTATCGGCCGAAGTGCTCGCATTCTGTAGGTCGAACTACCCAGCCAGTCTGTAGCCAAGCCGCACGGCGGGCCGCCACGGGCGATTCCGCCGAATACGCGTTGAGGAGGTGCCTCAACCCACCGGATCAATCACCACCGGTCATCACCAGCTGGTAGGTATTGCGGCCGGCTTCCTTGGCTTGATACAGCGCTGCATCAGCTGCGCCAGTCAGTACCTTGCTCAAGGCGGGATTGGCCGAATACGCGATACCAATGCTGGTGGTCACATGCAGAACCCGGTCCTCCACTGCAATGCCCTCGCCCATGGCCGCGATCAGTTTTTCCGCGATTGCTTCGGCCGTCGCCGGTGAAGACAGGTCCTCTATCAGCACCACGAATTCGTCGCCACCCAAGCGCGCCACAAGATCGCCACTTCGCACGCAGGCCTGCAGACGCTGTCCGAACACGCGCAGCACTTCGTCGCCGGCCGCATGGCCAAAACGGTCGTTCACCTGCTTGAAATAATCGATATCCATATACATCAGCGCCACCGCCGAACCGTGCCGTTTCCAGCGTCCCAGCGCCATCGCCAACTGCTCGTCGAACTGGCGGCGGTTGGCCAGTCCAGTCAGGCCATCCAGACGCGCTTGGGTCTCCAGCTCCCGTCGGCTCGCCTGCAATGCCTGCTCGGCGGCTACCCGTACGCTGATGTTGCGACCAGTCAGGATGATGTCGGTGGCGTTCTTCTCTTCACCGGGAATTGGCCTGGCGGCCACTTCCATCCATACGTAATCCCCCCGCTTGTGGCGCATGCGATAGATCGCGGTAGTCCCCTGCCCTGAGGCCAGCACTGCGGCGATCGTTTGCTGCTGTATCTGACGATCATCGGGATGCACCGGATTCTCGACGGGTTGCAGCAATTCGGCCGGTTCCCAGCCCAGGATCTCCTTGGCCGATGGCGAAACGTAAAGCCTTTGCCCATCGGCACGCATCCTCACCACCACGTCATGGGAGTAATCGGCCAGCATGCGATAGCGCATTTCACTGTCGCGCACGCGCCTCATCAGCCGCTTCCGTTCGGCCATGCTCAGCGCCAGTGGAAACGCCATGACACAGGCAGCGCCTATGAACAGCTGCAACAGGACCATGCGCTGCAGGACGTCGCTTTGGCGTACCAGCGCCAACGGTCCGTGTCCCAGGGCAGTGGCGATACTGCCTATGATGCCCATGACCGATATGCCGACCACCACACCGGCAAAGCGATGCCGGTAAACCGCGAACAGCAATGGCGGATAGGCCAGGAACAGCAGCGGATACGCGGATTGATAGAACACCGCGCCACTGACAATGGCGATCAGCGCTATGCAACCCAGGAAGTCCCAACGCTTTCCGGGCACATCTATCACACCGGTGCCCTTGCGATGCACCACCAGTGTCAGCGTGCCGACGACCACCATACCGACCACGTGCGTAGACCACCAGAACATGAAGCTGGGAAGGAAAGGCGCTTGATCCACGATAGTCTTCAGTGCACTGGCCAGGACGCCGGAGATCGCGCAAGCCACCAACGTGCTTCCGGTAGCAACGCTGCCCAGGCCTAGCCAGCGTCGTGGATTGCTGATATCGGGAACAGCGCGCCGCACTAGAGCGCAGATGATCAGTACTTCGAGCAGGCTGAACGCACTCAATGCCACGCTGGAGAACCAGCCGTCGCCGGCCACAAGGCGCGCGGCCAACATGGGCACGTAGCCCGCCACAAGATAGCCAGGCCACAGCGCCGTACGACGGGACAACAACCAGCCGGCCCAGATGCCGTTGCTGATCCACACCACCGCCAGGCCACCGGGAACCCTGGCGAGGCTCAGCGACAGCCACGCCGTAGCGCCGATCAGCAGCATCATGATCAAAAGGTCCTGCAACAGCCGGACGCGATGGGATCTTATGGACGCATCATTCAATGGGAAGCCTCCCGCCCAGTGAGGCTCAACAGTACCAATGACAGCCGTTAATGAAGGTGATGGATCGGAAACCGGCTGGCATGCGGTTGCAAGGTGGATAAAGAGCGCTGCCAAACCGCGCACCCGCGCAACTTGGCCTCGAAAAATCAACGACCCCTGTCACAGGCCCACTACGTGGATCGTCGAACTTGCGAATCCAACGCCAAAGAGGTGCCGTATGTCCCGTCCCAACGCTCCCATCCTGCTCCCGCAGCAGCTTCCCGATGTCATGAAGGCCCTGCTGGCCGTCCACACCGCGATCAACCAGTCCACGCTGGAGTCCGCACTGTCGCACCTTGTCGTACTGCGTGCGTCGCAGATAAACCAGTGCGGCTATTGCGTGAAGATGCATACGCAGGAGGCGCGCGCGGCGGGCGAAACCAGCGAGCGGCTGGACCGGTTGATCGTCTGGCGGCACGTGGGCGATTTCAACGCGCGTGAGCAGGCCGCGCTGGCGTGGACCGAGGCTTTGACCGTGCTTGATACCCGCACCGACTACGGCGCGCTACGCGCCGAACTGCGCACGCACTTCAGTGAAACCGAAGTCGCCGCGTTGACGGCCACCATTGCCATGATCAATCTATGGAACCGCATCCAGATCGCAAACCACTGACATGACTGGGCCAGATTCATTGCAGCGCTTCCAGGCCGCCCAGCCCATGCTGCTCGGCCTGGCCTACCGCCTCCTGGGCTCGCGCGCCGATGCGGAGGATGCGGTGCAGGACACGTTCCTGAAATGGCAGGCCAACGAGCGCGACGACATCCTCAATGCCGAGGCGTGGCTGACCACCGCGTGCACGCGGCATTGTCTGGATCTGCTGAAATCGGCCGACCGTGCGCGCGTGGATTACGTGGGCACCTGGCTGCCGGAACCGGTGCAGACGGTCGAGAGCCTTGAACAAGGCAGTCCGTCCGAAGCGGCGACGCTGGCTTCGTCGCTGACTACCGCGTTCCTGCTGGCGCTGCAGAGACTGACCCCCAAGGAACGCGCGGCCTACCTGCTGCACGAAATCTTCGACCGCCCGTATCCGGAGGTAGCCGCGACACTGGAACTGCAGGAGCCGGCGTGTCGCCAACTGGTGACGCGGGCGCGCCAGAACATCGCGATGGAACGTGTCCGCCAGGACATTCCGCCAGCACGGCAACGCCGCCTGCTGGATGCGTTCCGCGATGCCATCGCCACGGGGTCCACGGCGGTGCTGGCCACTCTGCTTTCCGACGATGTGCGGCTGTCCTCCGATGGCGGCGGCAAGGTCACCGCGGCAAGGCGCGTGATGCGCGGCCACGGCGAAGTGCTCCGCTTCATCGAAGCCGGACTGCACGTGTGGTTGTCGCAGTGCACGCTGGCGGAAGTCCAGCTCAATGGCCAACCGGGCTTTGTCCTGCGCGATGGCGAAGATATCCATGCCACGGTTTCATTCGCATGGAACGCCGACGGCCAGTTGCAGGACTTCTTCATCATGCGCAATCCGGACAAGCTGATGCGGATAGATGCGGCGCCGATTCGTTAGCAGGAGTGGGCCAACCGGTTTCCCAAAGCCCGATAAACTCATTGCCAAGGGCCGCAGGCAGAACCGTCCTACGCGGGCGTCGGCTTTACCCGGAAGTCCGCCGCAAGATGCAATCGCCATGGCGGGTCAAGACCCGCCCTCCGCATTCCTCGCAATCCACGTAGGGCGGGTCTTGACCCGCCACGAACGGAGCCAGAGATTCGGGTAGCTCTGTCGTCAGGCCAGTTGGGCGGAACAGCCAAACGTGCTGAAAAAAAGCCGCCTCAACCAAAGACATGCCACGATCTTTTTTTTTGCCGAGATGCACTTGTGAAAGCTCCGTGGGTGGCGCCAAAAATCTCGTTGCATCATAGTCATACGCTGAGCCAGCCGCGCAACTACCGCACATAAAGGAATCGCCTCTTGTTCCGATCATTCACTGCTATAACGCTGTGCGCCCTGCTCGCTTCCTGCTCCTGGACAGACGCTGCGGCTCCCTCAGAGACATTAGCGCCCCTAGTGCCGACTTCATCCGTACCGTTGCGCAAGGAACCCGGTGACCCCAAGGCCGAACCCATTAGTATCCGCTTTGATGGCATTTCTGATGAGCTGGGATTGACTTTATCCATCACGACGCCGGGCGATGCGGACGGGGAGACAACGTTCGCTAACGATGGGTACGGCAACATCGAAGATGCGCAGAGTTTCATCAGTGGTGTTCAAATCCGCCAAGACGGAAATCCGTTGCCTGCCTTGCAATCCAAGCTGGGCTGGACGGTCAAGCATAGGCCCGGCGTGATGCTCACCGTAACCTATCGCTTGCGAACATCTGACCAACTAAGGATGGACTCAGGATACGATAGCTTTATGAGCCCAATCATTCACGATGGGCTCTTCCATCTCTTCGGGAATCAAGCATTTCTTTTGCCAACCGGTCGCCGGGGCACCGACATCATCAAGCTCAGGGTTGATGCCAGACGCGCCGTGGGGGACGGTCAGTTTGCATCGTCGTTCGGCCCGGGCACTGCTGCGCAAGAAGTGATCGCAAAACGGTCTCAAGTAGGTCAAGCCCTATACCTTGGGGGCCCAGTCAATTTGACTTTAACTGACACGCCCGCCGGGAGGATCGGAGTGGCCTTCAGCTTCATGGATAAGTCTGTACAGGGCGACGAAATGAGGAGGGACGTGCGGGCAGTTGTCGAGGCTGGGCGCAAGTTCTTCAACGATACACAGCCATGGTATCTAGTCAGCATATATGGTGCCGAGCGCGGAGGGTCCCCCATCAATGTAGGCGGCGGGACTGGCATGAAAAATGCATTTGCTATGTATGTGGCAAGCGACCTGAACTTCTCGAATGAGGAACATCGGGAGCATTTTCGCTGGGTACTTTCACATGAGTATTTTCATCAGTGGAATGGTCTAACAATACGGGTGGCGTCTCAGCCCAACTCCGATGACGACGATAGGTCGGTGTACTGGTTTTCAGAGGGCGTTACCGAGTTCTATGCGATGCGCTTGCTGACGCGCGCTGGCCTGCAAACCCCTGACCGTGCCCTTGACGTCTTGAATCACAAGCTTCTGCGCTACACACAGAACAGCAAGCGCGACCTAAACGCAGAGGCTGCGGCCGCGTTGTTCTTCACTGATGCAGACGGCGAGCAAATCCCATACCTTCGCGGCTATATCGCGGCGTGGTACGCAGATATAGCGATGAGGCGTCACTCGGGAGGAGAGAGAGGGCTGGACGATGCCATGCGCGCACTAATAATTCGCTCGAAGAGCGATCCGGGGTTTCGAGTAACCACGGCCTTTCTAGCCTCTTACTTGGGTGACGGAATGTCAGCACAGGACAGAAAGACGTTCGAAATATTCGTAACCGAGGGCGGTGCTGCGCCGATCAATCCTGATAGTTTCGCTCCTTGCCTACTTGGCAACTACGAATCTACTGTCCTGAAGTTTCAGTTTGCTGAGAGCGACAATGTCAGCTGCTTTACCCATTAGTCGACTAGCAAGCGTAGCCTGGGTAAAGCCAACGGCTGCACCCAGGAACGCATACCTACTGAGTAACGCGCCCCGGGTGCGCTTCGCTTACCCAGGCTACGCTGGCTTCGCGATGGCGAGGATATCCACGCGACGATCTCATTCGCATGGAATGCCGACGGCCAGCTGCAGGATTTCTTCATCATGCGCGATCCGGACAAGCTGATGCGGATTGATGCGGCGCCGATTCATTAGAACTCGTTGGCCGACTAGGCCACCAATAGCAACCGCAACTCAGGCAAAACCAACGGCTGCACCTGGGAACCTAAGGCCTCCGAGTAATGGGCCCCGGGTGCTCTTCGCTTACCCGGGCTACGCTTGCGCCGCCTTGTCCCAAAGCCCGGATAAAGGTGGCGGAAAGAAGAAGTAATAGTGTGTGGTAAACAGCTGCGGCGCGCACATACTGGGGCCGCTAGCTTATCGACGCCACTCGGCAAGCAAGTTGACTCAACAATGGGCGGGTCTCTACCAAATTCAGACGCCCCGACTAACTACGCAACTGCACGCGCACTTTGCCAGCGCGATTCGTGTGCGCGGATCATGTCCGGGGCGATATCGACAATCTGCGTGATCGACGTTGGCGCATTCCTCGCCCCATCCTTGAATGATGCTCCGGATTGCCAAACGTCGCGGCCATCCACTACGAGATGGCGATCATGAAGACTCCGATCCGGGAGGACCCGCAATTCGATTGCCCCACCGTACTGACCTCGATATGCCGCGAGACTGCCACTCATGACAGCTGCCTTCGCCTCAGACGTTAGAAGTTTGACACTGACGCCGGAAGGCACCTGAGGCAAGTAGCGAGTTACAAACTCCGCGTCTAGGTACGGGTCTATGAAAAGAATTTCAGACGTGGCAGCGCCAATCAACCTCCGCACCTCTTCAAAGTAATTGTGAACTTGTCCCTGCGCTACCTGGGCTGAAGTAAAGCTATTAGTCTCTAACCTAAGTCTGGTGTAGATCGCGCGCGCCTCAACCATAAATTCAGCACAGGCGTTGAAGCGCCGCCGCATGGCCAGGTCATTTGAGCCCGAATCAACCTGGCTAACGCTACTAAGCAATGAATTGATGCGAACCGCCGTGATGGGATTGTATGCGGTGACGGCAGCAGCAACGTCTGCGAACCAATTCAATGCGTCATCCGAATAGGTTTCTGCTGGTCGATTACTAAGTGCTTGACCTAGGATGGATACACACTGGTCTGCGGAAATTGCCATGCAGATATTCCTAAGAGGGTCTGGTGGGGATACGATTTGGAAATTCGTAAATAAACTTCAGTAACATTTCCGAGAATCCGATGAGGTCACGCGCGTCTTGTGGCGTCATGAGCTGAATCTCGTGCGTTGCCTCGTTCCCACGCTGACGGATGTGGTCCACCCAACCTCGGCCGTTTGGTGGCACAAAACCATTTGTAGCCAGGTGATCTACGTAAGATATGAAAGTCCCGCCCGGCGCGGCTCCCTCGGACACCCCGATGTTCATGAGCAACTTTCTACACGTAAGAACCGCTGCGGTATTGCAGCCAACAGAGAAACATCGCCTTGCCTCGTTGTACAGAGCCAATACATCCGCCGGAACATGTTCTACATCACTGCCAAAACTAACGCCTGGGGTTTGTGTGTTGGTTTCATCAAAAAGCGTCGGTTTGTCGCAATGCGGGCAGATGTAGATTTTACGAGCGCCGCCTCCCGACGTATAAAAGCCAATGGCGGACGCGATCTGATTCCCACAATAGCCGCACTTATAAGCCTTGGATGTAATCGCTTCCTGGTTACGCCAGCTCATTTTTCGTCCGAATCGACTAGCCAACCTTCAGCTTAGCTTTTCTAGGGTCCTTCCGGCACCCCTTGGGCCTGCGGGGTCGCTGACACCCAGATTTCGCATTGTGCGTGCCATTCGAATTTGATTTTAAAGTTTACCTTCAATGGCTTATAGGCCTTGAAAACAGCTCTATGAGATAGCTTTGAAGGTAAAGGACGTAAATATTTCACATGCGCGGCTGCACGGACGCGGCGCTAGAGGATGCCCCGGACATTTCAGCCGAAGATGCCCCTGTTCCTCGGTGGGACATCTCACCCGAGGACCTTTGAGCCGTAGACACGGACCATAGGCCTCGCTACCCATCCACTAGGAATTAAGCCCGCATGACCACTACAACCGATACCCATAGCATCGAACAAACGAATAACCAACTTGCACTGAACGCGCACCTTGTGGATACCGGGGACAAAAAGATGTCACTTACCATCCCTGACGGCTTATAGGGAACGGAGGCAATTAACTCAAGCTTGCCCAAACAAAAAAAGCCGAAGGCCGCTCAAGAGCGGCCTTCGGCTTTTTTCCAACTGGTGGGCGGTGCAGGGTTCGAACCTGCGACCCTTGCCGTGTGAAGGCAATGCTCTACCGCTGAGCTAACCGCCCGAATGGGTGTGTTTCGGGCCGCAAATGGTACGGGCCGGGGCGGTTCTGGTCAATTGGCGCTGACTGCGGGGGCTTTATTCCCGTTCGTGGTGAGCTTGTCGAACCATGCTTTTCGCTTCCTGGGGAGCCGCGTGCGCTGATTTGGTTCCGCCAAGAGCGTGGTTCGACAGGCTCACGACGAACGGGGTATGGGCGATTGGGACGGAAGCGGCCTAGAGCGACTTCGAATCGCGTAGCGCCCGGATTCTGGCGGGCGGCGCGAAGGAATCGCTGCGGGCGTCAGCCCAGAAGTTCTTGAAGACCGCGTGGTCCGGCACCCGGTCCAGCAGCTCGCCGGGCTCCAGGAAATTGAACAGCGCGCCCAGCGAACGGATCTCGGTGGGCGACACCCGGCGCAGGATGTGTTCCGGGCCCAGCTGCTGCGGATGCTCCAGCCCCGCCGCGCCCAGCAGATCGCGCAGCGCCTTGAGCGTGTTGTCGTGGTACTGCTGCACCCGGATGGCCTTGTCGGCCACATCGAGCTTCTGCCAGCGGTGCGGATTCTGCGTGGCCACGCCGGTCGGGCACTTGTCGTTGTGGCAGCTCTGCGACTGGATGCAGCCCAGCGCGAACATGAAGCCCCTGCCCGCGTTGCACCAGTCCGCACCCATGGACATGGTGCGGGCGATGTCGAAGGCGCTGGTGACGCGCCCGGCCGCACCGATGCGGATGCGGTCGCGCAGGCCCAGGCCTACCAGCGTGTTGTGGACCAGCATCAGCGCCTCGTGCATGGGCACGCCGACATGGTCGATGAACTCGGCCGGCGCCGCGCCGGTGCCGCCCTCCGCGCCGTCGACCACGATGTAGTCCGGCAAGACGCCGGTTTCGTGCATGGCCTTGGCGATGCCGAACCATTCCCAGGGATGGCCGATGGCCAGCTTGAAGCCGGTCGGCTTGCCGCCGGACAGCGTGCGCAGCCGGGCCACGAATTCCAGCAGGCCCTTGGGCGTGGAAAAGGCCGAGTGCCTGGCCGGCGACACGCAGTCCACGCCCATCGGCACGCCGCGGGTGATCGAGATCTCGCGGCTGACCTTGGCCGCCGGCAGCACGCCGCCGTGGCCGGGCTTGGCGCCCTGCGACAGCTTCACCTCGATCATCTTCACCTGCGGCGTGTTGGCGTTGGCGCTGAAGCGTTCCTCGCTGAAGCCGCCATCGTCGGCACGGCAGCCGAAGTAGCCCGAGCCGATTTCCCAGACCAGATCGCCGCCCATTTCGCGGTGGTAGGGCGAAATGGAGCCTTCGCCGGTGTCGTGATAGAAATTGCCGCGCCGCGCGCCCTCGTTCAAGGCGCGGATGGCGTTGGCCGACAGCGAGCCGAAACTCATCGCCGAGATATTGAACACGCTGGCGCTGTAGGGCTGCGCGGTCTCGCCGCCGATGACGATGCGGAAATCGTGGGAGTGGATTTCGGCGGGGGCCATCGAATGGTTGAGCCATTCGTAGTCCACGCTGTACACGCCCTGCTGGCTGCCGAACGGCACCACGTCGTTGACGCCCTTGGCGCGCTGATAGACCAGGGCGCGCTGCTGGCGCGAGAACGGGACTTCGGCGGTGTCGCCTTCGATGAAGTACTGGCGCATCTCCGGACCGACCGATTCCAGCCCGTAGCGGAAGTGCGCAAGGATCGGATAGTTGCGACGCAGCGTGCTGCGCTTCTGCAGCATGTCCCAGGTGCCCAGCGCCGCCAGCGCGCCGAATCCCGCCACGCCCCACCACCAACCCGTGTGCTGGGTGAGCGCCAGGGCCAACGACACGGCGGCGAGCGCGATGCTCAATCCATAGGCTAGGTAGCGAACCATCGCGTTCCTCGCGGTGCAGGCCGCGCCACGGGAAGGTGTGGCTGCGGTCGATAGAGCGTCGCAAAGCGCCAATGGCGAACTACGACGGCATGAGTGGTGCCCGGAGCCGGAATCGAACCGGCATGACCTTGCGGTCGGCAGATTTTAAGTCTGATGCGTCTACCAATTTCGCCACCCGGGCCCGGATGATGCCGGCTTAGCAGGCACGGGCATGATACGGGCCGGCAACAAAAAACGCCCGCGTGAGCGGGCGTTTTCTGGCAAGACATCCAACGATGAAGCTGGATGGAGGCCTGGGTCGGAATCGAACCGGCGTACGCGGCTTTGCAGGCCGCTACATGACCACTCTGCCACCAGGCCGGTGACTACGCGCCGAGACTGGCGCAATCGCAGGGCCATTTCAAGCACCCTACAAAACAAAACCCCGCGAACGGGGTTTCGTCGTGAAACTGGAGCGGGAAAAGGGACTCGAACCCTCGACCCCGACCTTGGCAAGGTCGTGCTCTACCAACTGAGCTATTCCCGCGTTGTGAGGGGCGGAATTTTACCGTCCTTACGCGAACTGTCAACAGCTGCCCGTTCATCCTCGCGCAAGCTGGGCCATGCGGCGTGCAAATACTGCGCTCCGGACCACAGGGTCAGGATGGCGGCGATGGCCAAAAGCCAGTCACCGATGATGAAAACTTCCTTGCCCATCCAGATGCCCGTGCCCACCGGCTGGGTGCTGTTGGGCGTGACCGAATACAACAGGCAACCCAGCGCCACCATCTGCACGATGGTCTTGAATTTACCCAGTGCCGCGACCTTGACCTTCGCGCGCTGGCCCATTTCCGCCATCCATTCGCGCAAGGCGGACACGGCGATTTCGCGGCCGACGATAATCGCGGCCCAGATCGCCATCCAGATGGTGTGGTGGCCCTGCACGATCAGGAACAACGACACGGCGACCATCAGCTTGTCGGCGACCGGGTCCAGAAACGCGCCGAAGGCCGAGTACTGGTTGTAGCGGCGCGCGATCCAGCCATCCAGCCAGTCGGTCAGCGCGGCTGCGGCGAACACGATCACCGCGGCGAAGTTGGTCCAGGCATACGGCAGGTAGTACACCGCCACCAGGACCGGGATCATCATGATCCGCAGCAGGGTCAGCCAGGTGGGAATGGTCAACTTCATCGGTCCGTCTACTCGCTTGCAGCAGGTGGCGCCACCGAAGGCGCCAGCCCATGCAGGTTAGCGTAGATTCGCTCGGCCAGTGCGGCATTGATGCCTTCCACGCGCGCGATCTCGTCGATTCCTGCGGCCTTCAGTCCCACCAGTCCGCCGAAATGCTTGAGCAGGCTGGCGCGACGGCGCGGGCCGATGCCGGCGATATCTTCCAGCTTGCTGGTCATGCGCGCCTTCTGGCGCTTGCCGCGGTGTCCGGTGATGGCGAAGCGATGGGCTTCGTCGCGCACCTGCTGAACCAGTTGCAACGCGGGCGAAGCGGCACCGGGATTCACTTCGCGCCCATCCGCAAGAATCAGCGTCTCGTGCCCGGCACGGCGCTCCACGCCCTTGGCCACACCCACGATGACCACACTGTCCACGCCCAGCTCGGCCAGCGCTCCGCGCGCCTGGGCGAGCTGGCCGGCGCCGCCATCGATCAGCAGCACATCAGGCAGTACCCCGCCCTCTTCTATTCCTTTGCGGAACCGGCGCTCGATGGCCTGGCGCATCGCCGCGTAATCGTCGCCCGGCTCGATGCCGGTGATGTTGTAGCGGCGGTACTGGCTACGCACGGGGCCGTTGATATCGAAGACCACGCAGGAGGCCACGGTCGCCTCACCCATGGTGTGGCTGATGTCGAAGCACTCGATGCGCTTGGCCGGCTCGGCCAGGCCCAGCAGGTCGCGCAGCGCCTCGCTGCGTACCTGTTGCGCATTGCGGCTGGAGAGTTCGCTGGCCAGGGTGATCTCGGCATTACGCGTGGCCAGTTGCAGATAGCCGGCGCGCTCGCCGCGCACGTTCCATTTCAGCTGCACCTTGCGGTCGGCCGCGGCCGAGAGCGCCGATTCGATCAGCGCGGCGTCGGGAATCTCGCGGTCCAGCACGATTTCGCGGGGCGGCGTCTGTTCGGCGTAGTACTGGGAAACGAAGGCGCTCAGGACTTCGGCCGGGCTGTCTTCGCCATTGGTCTTGGGAAAGAAGGCACGCGTGCCCAGGTTGCGGCCGTCGCGGAACGCCAGCAGCAGCACGCAGGCGCCAGTGCCCTGCATGGCGCAAGCCAGCACGTCCAGATCGGCCGCGCGCCCGTCCACATACTGGCGCGACTGCATGCTGCGCAGCGAACCCACCAGATCGCGCAGGCGCGCGGCCTGCTCGAACTCCAGCCGCGCGCTGGCCGCTTCCATCGCATTGCTCAGCTCGGTGGTGAGCTCGTCGCTGCGCCCGTCCAGGAACAGCGCGGCGCGACGTACCGATTCCGAATAATCCAGTGGGTCCACCAGTCCCACGCAGGGCGCGCTGCAGCGGCCGATCTGGTGCTGCAGGCACGGCCGGGTGCGGTTGCGGAACACGCTGTCTTCGCAGTTGCGGATCTTGAACAGCTTCTGCATCAGGTTGAGCGTGTCGCGCACCGCGCCCACGCCCGGGTAGGGACCGAAATAGCGGCCGGGCACCGCGCGCGGTCCGCGATGCATGGCGATGCGCGGCCACTGCTCGGTGGTGAGCAGCACGTAGGGATAGCTCTTGTCGTCACGCAGGGACACGTTGAAGCGTGGCGCCAGCGACTTGATCAGCTGGTTTTCCAGCAGCAGCGCCTCGCCCTCGGTGCGGGTGACGGTGACGTCCATGCGCGCCACCTGCGCCAGCATGGCGTGGGTGCGCGGGCTCTTGGGCGTATTGCTGAAATAGCTGGCCACGCGCTTGCGCAGCGCGCCGGCCTTGCCGACATAGAGCAGGCTGTCGTCGGCCGCGTACATGCGGTACACGCCGGGGGCGGTGCTCAGTGCCGCCGCGAATTCCTTGCCGTTGAAACTGCTCGCCACGCTAACGTGTCACTCGTCGATCGCTACCCGACCCAGGTCGCCGCTGGCGAGGTCGTAACGAAGGACCGCATGGGCGTCGGTTTCGGCGATCCACAACGCACCGGCAGCGATGGAAAGCCCGGCCACGCCATGCAGGTGACGCGGCAACGGCACGGTGGCCACATCGCCACCGCCCAGCCTGAGCGTGCGCAGGGTGCCGTTGCCGCTGTCGGCGATCCACAACAGCGGGGAATCCGGGCTCAGGGCGATGGCCTGCGGGTTCTGCAGGCGGGCGCTGTCGCGCGGACCATCGGCATCGCCGAATTCCCACGGGCCCTGCCCCACCAGCGTCTGCACCACTTCGTTGCGCAGTTGCATCGAGCGCACCGCCGAACCCAGCGCGTCGCAGATGTAGAGCATCTGCTGCACGGCCGCCAGCGCGACCGGTTGCGCGAACGCAGCCATCGGCCCGCTGCCATCGCGCACGTCCAGCTGTCCGGAACCGGCGCGGCAGGTCAATTCACCGCGGCCCAGCCCGTAAGTCCAGATGCGGTTGTCGCCCGCCAGCGCCATATGCACTTCGCTGTCGGTGGCGAAGACCGCCTGCGGCTGGTTCAGAGCGATGTCGCGCGCATTCGATACCGGCCCTTCGATGGGCTCGCCTGCACGTCCATTGCCGCAGATCGTATCGACACGCCCACTGCGCAGCATGATCCGGCGCAGCGCGTGGTTGCCGGTATCAGCCACGTACAGCACGTCGCGCGCCAACGACAGGCCATGCGGGCGGCGGAACGCGGACTGTTCCAGATCGCCATCGACGAAATCGGGCGTGCCCATGCCGAACTGCCGCAGCACGCGGCCGGCATGGGTGCATTCCAGAATCCGGTGATGCCCGCTGTCGGCCACGTAAAGCTTGTCGGCCGTGGCGGCGATGCCGCTGGGGAACCTCAATGGCAAGCGCGGCTCGGGGTTGGTTTCGCGGGCGCCGCGCAGGTCGTCGTCGGTCGGCAACGGCAGCGCATCGCACAGCGCGGCCAGCGGACGCTCCAGTTCGGCCATGGAATCCAGCCCGACGACGCGTTCGCGGATCTTGCCGTTGGCATCGATCAACAAAACGGTGGGCCAGGAGGTGATGCCGAACCGCTGCCAGGCGTGCCAGTCGGCATCGTGCAGGATCGGGAAATCGATGCCCTGCCGGCGCAGCTGCTTGAGCACGTACTGCGGGTCGCGTTCGCAATCGAAGCGCGGCACATGCACCGCCAGCAGCTGCAGGCGGCCGGGATAACGCGTGTGCAACTGGGCCACGTCGCGCAGGCGCTGCCAGGACCATGCGGAGGCCGCATTGACGAACACCAGCGCGACCACGCGACCACGCTGGTCATGCAGCGAACTCGGTTCGGCATTGAGCCATTGCAGGCTGGCGGGCAGTGCCGGGGCGGTATCGGTGTTCATCTGCTAGCGATTATGCCGGAGTCCCACTCCCGGCACAGACGCGCCACGACCGCCCGTGCGGCCGAATCGACCAGTTGCCATGCGTGTTCGAACTCGGCAGCTCCGCCGGTGTAAGGGTCCGGGATGCTGCCGCCGTCCACGCCGGCCCAGTCGGTCAGCAGATGCACCTTGTCCACCTGGGTTTTCGGGGCGCGACGCAGCACGTCGCGCACGTTCTGCGCATCGGCGCACAGCAGCCAGTCGAAATCGACGAAGTCGCTGGCCTGCAGCTGGCGTGCGCGCAGCCCGGAGATATCGACGCCATGTCCGCGCGCGCAGGCCACCGCCCGCGGATCGGGGCCCTGGCCGGCATGCCAGTCGCCAGTGCCTGCCGAGTCCACCTGCACCTTCCCCGCCAGCGACGAGGTTTCGATCTGCGCACGCAACGCGCCTTCAGCCAAGGGCGAACGGCAGATATTGCCCAGGCAGACGACCAGCAGTTTCATTCCACACCACGCGAAAGGAAGGCTTCGGCACGCGCCAGGTCTTCCTGCGTGTCGACGCCGGGTGGAAACGGTTCGGGCGTCGTGGCGACCGCGATGCGGAAACCCGCTTCCAGTGCACGCAGTTGTTCCAGCGATTCAATCTGCTCCAACCGGCCGGGCGGCATCTTCGAAAACCGGCGCAGGAAACCGGCGCGATAGGCATAGATGCCGATATGCCGCAGCCATTCTCCCACCGGCATGCGATCGCGGTCGTCGGCGAAGGCATCGCGATGCCACGGAATCGGCGCGCGGCTGAAATACAGCGCATCGCCCCACGCGTGGTCGGCCGAAGCGGTACGTACCAGCTTGACCGCGTTCGGGTCGAACAGGACCTCGGCTTCGGTGATCGGAGTCGCCAACGTCGCCATCTGCGCGCCGCTGGCCGCCAGGATCTCGGCGACACGGCGAATGCCCGCTGCGGGCGCGAAGGGTTCATCGCCCTGCAGGTTGACGACCAAGTTGTCATCGGCCCAACCAGCGATATCGGCGCACTCGGCCAGGCGGTCGCTACCGGAGGCGTGGTTCGTCGAGGTCATGGCCACGCGCACGCCACTGTCGGCGAGCGCATCGGCGATGCGTCGGTCATCGGCGGCCACCCAGACCTCACGCGCGCCCGCTGCCAGCGCGCGACGCGCCACATGCACCACCAGCGGTTCGCCACCCAGCAGCCGGAGAGGCTTGCCCGGCAAGCGTGTAGCGGCGTAACGGGCCGGGATGGCGACGACGAAATCGAGGGATGTGCTCATGCCAGAGTCGGTGCCTTACAAAAAGACCATAATTTTCTACCGTCATCCCAGCGAACGCTGGGATCCATTTTGATCTCGATTTGGCTCTTCGCCGTACTTGGAAACAAGCAGAGCAAAGGCAAAATGGATCCCAGCTTTCGCTGGGATGTCGGGTGATATGTTCGTTGGATGACGGGCGCCATAAGAATTCTACTTCTCACGACCTGGCTTCGCCTGACTGGCCAATGGACTTCTCCGGCAGCTTGTTCAACAAAGCCACCCAGAACGCTTCCGGCAGCTCGGCTTCCACCGGCACCCCGTAATGCCATTCGTTGGCGAAAGCAATGCATTTCACCGCATCCTTCTCGGTCATCAGCACCGGCAGTTCGCTGCCGAATTCCAGATCGCTTGGGACGTAGCGGTGATGGTCGGCGAAGGCATGCGGCACTACGCCGATACCCAGGCCGCGCAGCATCTCGAAGAAGCGCTGCGGATTGCCGATGCCGGCGACCGCGTGCACCCGGTGACCGCCGAAGGTGGACAGGGCGCGGCTGCGTCCGCCACGCAGCGGCAGGGCGTGATCGGCACGCAACTGCATCGCCCATTCGCCGAAACCGGTTTCCCCACCATTGACCACGCGGAAGTCGCATTCGGCGCCGCGCTGCGGTGGCTCCCGCAATGGGCCGGCCGGCAGCAGGCGCCCGTTGCCGTAGCGGCGGCGTCCGTCGATCACCTCGATTTCGATATCGCGGCGCAGCCGGTAATGCTGCAAGCCATCGTCGCAGACGACCACATCGCAGCCTGCCGCCGCCAACTCGCGTGCGGCGGTTACACGGTCGCGATCCACGCGAACCTTCGCGCCGGTGCGACGTGCGATGAGTACCGGCTCGTCGCCACCTTCGGCAGGTGTCGTGTTTGACGATACCCAGGCCGGCGTTGCTTCATCGCGGCGTCCATAGCCGCGGCTGGCGACGCCCGGCGTCCATCCTTCGTTCTGCAGACGTTGCACCAGTGCGATGGTCAGCGGCGTCTTGCCCGTACCGCCGACGGAAACATTGCCGACCACGATCACCGGCACGGCGGCGCTGCGGCTGCGCAGTACGCCCGTTCGAAAAAGTTTCGCCCGCAGCGCGACCACGGCGCCGTACAGACCGGCGAGCAGGCGTGCGTGCAAAGGGGGGTTGGCGTCGCCGTACCAGTAAGCGGGCGTCTTGTCTTTCAGCTTGCTCACTCGGCCTCACGGAACTGCATGCCGTGCAGGTGCGAATATAAACCACCCCTGCCCAGCAATTCGCTGTGCGTGCCCTGCTCCACCAGCTTGCCGTGATCGAGCACCAGCACCTGGTCGGCGTGTTCGATGGTGGACAGGCGGTGGGCGATGACCAGCGTCGTGCGGTCGGGCATCAGCTTCTGCAGTGCGTTCTGCACCAGGCGCTCGGACTCGTTGTCCAGCGCGGCGGTGGCTTCGTCCAGGATCAGGATGGGCGCATCGCGCAGGATGGCACGGGCAATGGCCAGACGCTGGCGTTGGCCGCCCGACAGCAGCGCGCCGTTCTCGCCGATGGGCGTGTCCAGCTGCGCCGGCAGTCGTTCGATGAATTCCCAGGCATTGGCGGCCACGGCAGCGGCGCGAAGCTTGTCTGGATCGGCCACGGCGCCATAGGCGATATTGGTGCCGATGCTGTCGTCGAACAGCATCACCTTTTGCCCCACCAGCGCAATCTGGCGACGCAGATCGGCGAGCTTGTAGTCGTCCAGCGGAACGCCATCCAGGGTGACTACCCCGGCGGTGGGTTCGTAGAAGCGCGGCACCAGCCGCACCAGACTGGTCTTGCCGCTACCCGAACGCCCGACGATGGCGGTAACCGTGCCTGGACGGGCAGTGAAACTGATGTCGCTGAGCACTTCGCGGTCGTGACCTGGATAGCTCAGGCTGACGCGGTCGAACACCAGTTCGCCACGGGCCCGGCCGATGGCGACCTGTCCACGATCCGGTTCCTCTGGCGCATCGAGCACGCTGAAAAGACGTTCGGCGGCCGCGACGCCACGCGAGATCTGGGTCTGGATGCTGGTGATGCGTCGCAACGAGGGAATGATCGCCATCATCGAGGTCATCAGGGTGACGAACTGCCCTGCATTGAGGCGACCGAGCAGCGCTTCGCGCGTAGCCACCCAGACGATGGCGGCCAACGCGAACGCGGCCAGGAACTGCACGGTGCCAGAAGCCAACGCACGCGTGGTCTCGACCTTCATATTGAGGCCCAGAATACGGTTGGCTAACGAGGCATAGCGCGAGGTTTCGAGTTTCTGCGCGCCGTGGATCTTCACATCCTGTTGCGCGGCCAGCGATTGCTCGGCACTTTGCGCCATCTTGCCCATTCCGTCCTGGATGCCGCCGCTGATGCGGCGGTAGCGCTTGCCCACGAACGACACGATCACGCCGATCAAAGGCGCGATCACCACCAGCGCCAAAGTCACCTTGACGCTCATCTGCAGCATCAGCACCACCATCGCGACGATGGTCAGGCTGTCCGCGACGATGGTCTTGAGCGCATCGGAACTGGCCTGCGCGACCTGCTCGGTATCGAAATTGAGCCGACTGACCATCAATGGCGTGGCTTCCGCGTCGAAATGTGAGGACGGCAGATTCAGATATTTCGAAAGGATCTGCTCGCGCAAGTCACGCACCACGCTGCGGCCAGTGCGGGCCATACCGTAGTCGGAAACGAAAGTGGCCAGGCTGCGCATCACGAACAGACCGATGATCGCCAGTGGCAGGAACGTGGCCATGTACGGTTCCGGCTTGACGAAACCCCGGTTCACCAGCGGATCCATCAAACGGACAAATCCGTAGCCCGCGGCCGCTTCGATGGCCATGCCGACCAGCGCCGCGCCCAGAAACCAGCGATAGCGCGCGGTGTAACCCAGCAGGCGTCGGTAGATCGGCCAGACCGGTGGCAATGGTTTGTTCTTCGCGTCGCGCTTCTTCATTGCCTCGCCTGCTCGGGCGCGGTGGCGATGGAAATCGTGCGAAAGCCCAGTTGTCCGAGCGCGTCCAGCGCAGTGACCACCGCCTGGTGCGGCGTGCGCGCATCGGCGCGCAGCAGGACGGGACGCGCGCGATCGCTGCCACCTGCCGTGGTCAACGCCTGCTTCAGCGCATCGATATCGGTGCGCAGGACTTCCTGGTCGCCGACGAAGTACCGCCCTTCGGCATTGATCAGCACGCTGAGGGACTGGGTCTGGTCGGCCGTGGGTTCGCCCTTGGCATTGGGAAGCTGCAGCTGCAGGGTGGAACGTGCGTCGAAGGTCGTGGTGATCACGAAGAAGATGATCAGCACCAGAATCACATCGATCAACGGAACCAGATTGATCTCCGGTTCGTCCTGGGCGCGGTCGTCGCGAATGCGCATGCTTGGGTTCAGTCCTGCGTGGTCGCGGCGGCGATGTTGCCTTGCACGCCGCGCGCGCGCGCGACGACTGCGGTGCGGGCGTCCAGCGCGTCGATCAGGCCGGTCGCCTGCTGTTCCATCTCGATCACGTAGCCGGCGATGCGGCCACGGAAGTAGCGGTGGAACATCAGCGCGGGAATGGCCACGATCATGCCCGTCGCGGTACAGACCAGCGCCTTGCCGATGCCGCCGGCGAGCTGGTTCACATCGCCGACGCCGTGATCGAGGATGCCCAGGAACATCTGGATCATGCCTACCACCGTGCCCAGCAACCCCAGCAAGGGGCCGGCCGCGGCGATGGTGCCCAGGGTGTTGAGGAATTTCTCCATCCGGTGGACCAGGTGCCGGCCGGTGTCTTCGATGCGTTCGCGGACCTGGTCGCGCGGGCGGTTGCGGGTGTCCAGGGCAGCGGCCAGCAACGCGCCCAGCGGGGAGTTCTGGCGCAGCGATTCGATATGCGCGGGGTCCAGCTGGCCGCGCGTGGCCCAGCTGCGCACTTCCTGACCCAGGCCGGGGGGCAGCACTTCCTTGCGACGCAGGGTCCAGAACCGTTCCACCACGATGGCCAGCGCCACGACCGCCAGCAGCAGCAGGGGGATCATCGGCCAGCCGCCTGCCTTCACCAATTCCAGCACTATTCAATCCTTCGGCGTTCGAGGCCGTTCGTGGTCGGACCGATAGGATAGCGTAGCGGCCTGCCGCAGCCTTGCCGCATCCCACAACCGTGGCCTGGCGTGCCTGCGCTCCCGCAGTTGCAGACCTTCGGCGCCCAGCCACACCCGGATCGCGCCGCTTTGCGCGGTATTCAGCACCTCGGCGCCGTGGCTTTGCCAGCGCGCGACCACCTCCGGGCGGGGATGCCCGAAACGGTTGCCGAAGCCCGAAGACACCAGCGCCAGGCGCGCGCCGGTCGCCGCGACGAAGCCAGGATCGGAGGAACCGCCGCTACCGTGATGCGGGGCCAGCACCACGTCGGCACGCAGATCGGCCGGAGCGCGGCGCAGCAGCTGCCGTTCGATGACTTCACCGATATCGCCGGTCAGCAACAGCGCCCCATGCGCGGATTCCACCCTCAACACGCAGCTGGCCTCGTTGCCCAGATAGGGAAAATGCGGCGTGGGATGCAGGAAGCGAAAGCGGACCCCGTCCCAGCGCCACTCCTGCCCGGCCAGACATGGCGAATCGCTGGCGCTGGGCGAGCCTTGCGGGGCCAGCGACTGTCCGGTGGGAACCGACCGGCGCACCGCCTCCATGCCGCCGGCGTGGTCGTTGTCGCCATGACTGATCACCAGGCGGTCCAGTCGCGACACGCCCAATGCGTGCAGGGCGGGTACCACGGCGCGTTCGCCCGCATCGAATCCATCCTGCACCGCAGGCCCGGCGTCGTACAGCAGCGCGTGGCGGCGGGTGCGCACCAGGACCGACAGGCCCTGTCCCACGTCGATCATGGTCAGCTCGACTTCACCCGGTTCCGGCAGTTCCCGATCGGGCCACAGCAAAGGCAGCCAGAGCACCGCGGCGAGCCATTTACCCGGCACGCCACGTGGCAGCAGGCACCAGACCGCCCCCAGCAGCGCCAGCGGCAGGGCGAACCACTGTGCCTCAGGCAGCCACCACAAGGCGAAACGCCCCTGTGCCAGCCAGGTGAACCATGGCCAGGTCAGATCGAAGCACCACGCCGCCGCGCGCCAGGCCCCGGCGCCCCAGCCCACATGCAGGGACTCCAGGGCAGTGCCCACCAGGGAAAGCGGCACGACCACCAGACTCCACCAGGGAATCGCCACCAGGTTGACCAGCGGCCCCACCGCCGAGGCCTGGCCGAACAGCACCACGGTCAACGGCAGCAGGCCCACCGTCGCCACGCCTTGTGCAGACAGGAATGCCTTCGTCCAGTGCTCGCGCTGCGGCAGGCACCAGGCCAGCCAGGCCACGCCCGCGAAACTCAGCCAGAAACCGGCCGCGAGCGGCGACAGCGGGTCGAACACCAGGACCGCGATCACCGCCAGGCCCAGCGAATCGAACACCCGCACCGGTCGCCGCGACCAGTGGGCCAGCACCACGACTGCGATCATCAGCACCGTGCGCACCGTCGGCAATGCGAATCCCGCCAGCGCCGCGTATCCCAGGGCGCCACCGACGGCTGCGAACCCGGCGGCGTGTATTCGGGGAATACGCCGCCCCCACGACGGAAAGCAACGCCAGAGTCCTGAGATGCATAGCGCCATGAATCCCGAAACCAGGCCGACATGGAAACCGGAAATCGCGATCAGATGCGTCGTCCCCGAAGCACGCAGGATTTCCCAATCCGTGTCGTCCAGCCCGCGCGTGTCGCCCAGCGCCAGTGCACGCACATAACGCGAGGAGGTCGAAGCGACACTCCGCCCGATACGCGCGGACATCCGCTCTCGCCAGGCATCGATGCCGTCGCCCGCCTGCAACTGCCTGGCCATGCCCGGCTGCCGCAGATATCCGGTCGCCGCGATACGTTGCGCCAGCGCGTGGCGTTCACTGTCGAATCCGCCAGGATTGATGAGCCCGCGCGGCGCGCGCAACTGCACCACCAACCGCCAGCGCGCACCGGCCTGCAAGCGGGTACGCGGGCCGGGTGCAGTTGCGTCGAAGTCGTCGTACCAGGCCAGCTGGAGCAGCTTTCCACGCATTGGTTCGGGCTGGGAAATGCCGTCATCCACCCGAAATCGGAAGCGCGTGCGTCGGGCTTCGGCCTGAGGCAGATCGACGATGCGGCCCTCCAGGGTGAGTTCGCGCTTCTCCAGGTCGACAGGCAACCTGTCGCCCAGCACCCAGGCCGCTTGCAGGCCGGCCCAGGCGAATCCTATGGCCCAGATTCCCAGCCAGCGAAAGCGTGGCACGCGCCACCACCACGCGATGCCTAACAGCAGCAAGGCAATCAGCAGCCGCCAGGGAAGCAGTGTCGGCAACCACAGACAGGCAACGACGCCCGTCAGCAACGCGAGCGCATTCGAAGGGGCGAACAGATGCGCGGCGGTGCCTTGGCCACTTTGCATAGCGGACTACCGTGTGGGAATCGGTTTCCACCATGGGTCAAGACCGCTCGAACGGCTATCGGCGGGTCTCGCCTATAGGCGTAGGAAATAGCCGCAGGGCATGCACAAGTCCGTCAGCAAGAAATCAAATAAAAACAATATCAGCCCACTAGCTAATAAAAAGCCCGTCATCCCAGCAAACGCTGGGATCCATCTGCTTTTGCAGTTGGTTACTGAAGAGCACAAGCCAAATCAAAATGGATCCCAGCGTTCGCTGGGATGACGATCCGAATTTTGCCCGACTTGGAGAACGCCTGAGTTGATGTGCTTGGATAGCGTCTAAGAAAGCGTCTGAGAACGCATCGATCCAATCAAACGTCCGACGAAGCCAGCTCCCGCAGCTTGCCTTCATGCAGTTCCAGCACGCGATCCAGCTTGCGTGCCAGTCGGCGGTCGTGGGTGACCAGGACCAGACTGGTGCGTTGGGCGCGATTGAGGCCAAGCATCAATTCGAACACCGTTGCCGCAGTCTTTTCGTCGAGGTTGCCAGTGGGCTCGTCGCCGAGCACGCAGGCAGGCTGGTTGACCAGTGCGCGCGCCACGGCCGCACGCTGGCGCTCGCCGCCGGATAGTTCGCCGGGCTTGTGTTCGATGCGATGCGCCAGACCGACCTGTTCCAGCAGTTCCCTGGCGCGCTTGGCCGCCGTGGCCGCATCGGTTCCGCCCAGCATCACCGGCATCATCACGTTTTCCAGCGCAGTGAATTCCGGCAGCAGGTGATGGAATTGGTAGACGAAGCCCAGCGCGCGATTGCGAAGACTGCCGCGTGCGCTGTCCGACAGGCTGGACATCTTCTGGCCGGACACATAGACCTCGCCCGAAGTGGGCGTATCCAGACCGCCCAGCAGATGCAGCAACGTGCTTTTGCCGGCACCGGAAGCACCGACAATAGCGACCGTTTCTCCAGCCTCGACCTTCAGGTCAAGTCCGTCGAACACGGGCGTGCGCAATTTGCCTTCGGCATAGGTCTTGGCCAGTGCTTCGGCCTGCACCACCAGTCCCGAGGCATGCTTGAGGTCATTCATAGCGCAGTGCCTCCGCCGGCTGGGTACGTGCCGCTCGCCAGGCGGGATACAACGTCGCCAGGAAACTCATCGCCAGCGCGACCAGGGCAATGATCACCACATCGCTGGCCTGCAGGTCGTACGGCAGTCCAGTGATGTAGTAAACGTCCGCAGGCAACAAGGTGACATTGAACGTGGATTCGATCAGGCCCAGGATGCTTTCCAGATTCATGGTCAGCGCAATGCCGCCGATCACGCCCAGCACCGTGCCGATGATGCCGATCAGCGAACCCTGGACCATGAACACCTGCATCACCCCGCGCGGGGTCAGGCCCAGCGTGCGCAGGATGGCGATGTCGGCCTGCTTGTCGGTGACCAGCATCACCTGCGAGGACACCAGATTGAAGGCGCCCATCGCGATGATCAGCGACAGCAGGATGCCCATCACCGTTTTTTCCATCTTCAGCGAGTGGTAGAGATTGGCGTTCTCGCTGGTCCAGTCGCTGATGCGGTAGGGGCCGCGCAGGTTTTCGGCCAAGTCGCGGGCGACGTTCCAGGACTGGTCCATGTCGTGCAGCTTCAGGCGCACGCCGGTCACCCCGTCGCCCATCTTCAGCACGCGCTGCAGGTCGGACATGTTGACCACGGCCAGACCCTTGTCGATTTCGTTGTAGCCGGCCTCGAAGATGCCGCTGACCTTGAAACGCTTCATCTTGGCGATGGCGCCCATCGGCGTGGACTGCGCATCGGCCAGCATTACCACCACGCTGTCGCCGACACCAACGCCCAGCCAGACGGCCAGTTCCTGCCCCAGGACGATATTGAACGAGCCTGGCGCCAATGAATCCACGCTGCCGCGCTTCATCTTCTCGGCCAGCACCGAGACCTTCTTTTCCTCCGAAGGCACGATGCCGCGAACCATCGCGGGCTGGTTGCGCGCACCTTCGATCAGGGCCTGGATGTCCACATAGGGTGCGGCGCTTTCCACACGTGGGTCTTTCAGCGCCACTTCCACCGCATGCGGCCAGTCCTGCATCGAATCGCCAGCGGCGCTGACCGTGGCATGGGCGGTCATCTGCAGCATGCGGTCGCGGATCTCGCGCTGGAAGCCGCTCATCACCGACAAGGTGGTGATCAGCACGGTCACACCCAGGGCGATGCCGAGGATCGAGGCCAGCGAGATGAAGGAAATAAAGCCATTGCGGCGTTTGGCGCGCAGGTAGCGCAGGCCGATGGCGACGGGGATAGGTTTGAACATAGACCGCTATGGTGCCATTGCGGACCGGTGGGGCGCAGTATCCGTTGCATTTGCGGCCAGACGCAGTTCACGTCGGCGGGCCAGCAGCAGCGTGTCGGGCCACCAGGACAGGCGCAGGCGCCTGCCGTCACGGTCTTTCCAAGAAACGAAGGCCAGCGGCCCGCGCCACTGCACTTCTACCTGCTCCGCCGGCATGCCATCCACCATGACCGGCAGGTCGTTACCCGGGAAGACCAGGGTACGCACTGGACGGCGCGACTCACGGCTCGCCAACCGGAGCGCATGAATCAGCACCGCTGTCGCAAGCAGCCAGGCAGCAGACCTGGGCATGCCCGACAGCAAAACGGACGCCGCAGCCAGTACGCCGCCCGACAACAAGGCGCCTATCACCCAGCGCGACGGGCGCCACTCAATGCGGCAGCTGACGGATGCGCTGGACCAGCGATGCGAGTGCGTCATCGGGACATTGCTCATAGCCCATGAACCAGCGCCAGAGCTTATCGTCCTCGCAATCGAGCAGGCGTAGGAAAGTCCCGCGCTCGGCTTCGGACGCCACCGCCCATTCGCGATCCAGATAGCGACCGAACAGCTGGTCCAGTTCGCGCATGCCGCGCCGGCAGCGCCAGCGGATGCGCTTGAGTTCGAGTACGTCGGCCTCGCTCATCCCTGCAACAGACCGTAGCCGAGCACTGCCCACAGCACCCACACCACGCAGGTCGTGAGGGAATAGACAGCGAAACGATGCATGACCTTGTTGTAGCTGCACTGGATCAGGCTGTGCAGCGCACGTCCGGCCACGAAAATCCAGGCAAGCCCAAGTACCAGCGGCGTCGTTTGCTTGGTGAGGAAGGCGACGATCAGCGCCAGATGGAACAGGACCGGGACTTCGAACAGGTTGCTGAAGTTGTCCGAGGCGCGGGTATCGACCAGGCGCGCGGACTTCTGCGCCGAAGTCGCGACTGCTTGCGGATGGATCTTCAGGCGTCGCATCTCGGGGATGCGCACGGCGTACATCCGCAGCCAGACCACAAGGGTCAGTGCCACCATCGCCAGCATCGGGAACAACGCCTCATTTCCGCCCATTCGCAACTACCCCGTAGTCACACGCGACCGGGTTTACGCCCGGCGCGCCAGCATCAGCTTCTTGATCTCGGCAATGGCCAGCGCCGGATTCAGCCCCTTCGGACACGTGCGCGCGCAGTTCATGATGGTGTGGCAGCGGTACAGACGGAAAGGATCCTCCAGATCGTCCAGGCGCGCACCGGTGTCCTCGTCGCGCGAATCCACGATCCAGCGATAGGCCTGCAACAGGATCGCCGGACCCAGATAGCGCTCGCCGTTCCACCAGTAGCTGGGGCACGAAGTGGAGCAGCACGCGCACAGGATGCATTCGTACAGGCCATCGAGCTGCTTGCGGTCTTCCGGCGACTGCAGGCGCTCACGGTCCGGCGGCGCAGCGGTCTGGGTGCGGATCCAGGGCTTGATCGACGCGTATTGCGCATAGAAATGGGTCAGGTCCGGCACCAGATCCTTGATCACGTCCATGTGCGGCAATGGATAGATCGGCACTTCGGCCTTGTCGCAGTCCTCGATGGCCTTGGTGCAGGCCAGCGTGTTGGTGCCGTCGATATTCATCGCGCACGAACCGCAGATGCCCTCGCGGCAGGAACGTCGGAAGGACAGCGTGGGATCGATCTCGTTCTTGATCTTGATCAGCGCGTCCAGAACCATCGGGCCGCACGCGGCCAGATCGACTTCGTAGGTGTCGGTGCGCGGATTCTGGCCGTCGTCAGGACTCCAGCGGTATACCTTGAAGGTACGCGGCTGCTTGGCGCCCTTGGCAGGAAAATGCCTGCCCTTGGTGACTCGGGAATTCTTCGGGAGCGAAAATTCTGCCATGTCTGTCTTCTATCCCGGTCAGTAAACGCGCGGCTTCGGCGGCACCACATCCACGTCCTTGCTCAACGTGTACATGTGCACCGGGCGGAAATCGAAACTGCAATGCCCTTTCTCGTCCACGTTGACCAGCGTGTGCTTGTGCCAGTTGACGTCGTCGCGATCCGGGAAGTCCTCGTGCGCGTGCGCGCCGCGGCTTTCGTGGCGCTGTTCGGCCGAGTTGATGGTGGCCACCGCATTGAGCAGCAGGTTGTGCAGCTCGTAGGTTTCCAGCAGATCGGAATTCCAGATCAGCGAACGGTCCGACACCTTCACGTCCTCGAACGAGGTGAAGATCTCCGCCATCTTGTCGCAGCCTTCCTTCAGCGTCTTCGACGTGCGGAACACCGCCGCGTCGTTCTGCATGGTGCGCTGCATGTTGTCGCGGATCACCGAGGTCGGCGTGTCGCCGTTGGCGTTGCGCAGCTTGTCCAGGTGCGACAGCGCCTTGTCGCAGACATCGTCGGGCAACCTGCTGTGCGGGCCGCCGGTCTTGATGGTCTCGGCGCAGCGGTTGGCGACCGCGCGGCCGAACACCACCAGATCAAGTAGTGAGTTGGAACCCAGGCGATTGGCGCCATGCACCGACACGCAGGCCGCTTCGCCGATGGCGTACAGGCCTGGCACGACGGAATCCGGATTGTCGCCGACCTTGCGCACCACTTCGCCGTGATAGTTGGTCGGAATGCCGCCCATGTTGTAGTGCACGGTGGGCAATACCGGAATGGGCTGCGTGGCCACGTCGACGCCGGCGAAGATGCGCGCACTTTCGGCGATGCCGGGCAGCTTCTCGTTGATGACTTCCGGGCCCAGATGGGTCAGGTCGAGCAGGATATGGTCCTTGTGCTCGCCCACGCCGCGACCTTCGCGGATTTCGATGGTCATCGAACGCGACACCACGTCGCGCGAGGCCAGATCCTTGTAATGCGGCGCGTAGCGTTCCATGAAACGCTCGCCGTTGCTGTTGCGCAGGATGCCGCCTTCGCCACGCACGCCTTCGGTGATCAGGCAGCCGGCACCGTAGATGCCGGTCGGATGGAACTGCACGAACTCCATGTCCTGCATCGGCAGGCCGGCGCGCAGCGCGAGGCCGCCGCCGTCGCCGGTGCAGGTATGGGCCGAGGTCGCGCTGAAGTACGCGCGGCCGTAGCCGCCGGTGGCCAGCACCACGCCCTGAGCGCGAAACAGATGCAGCGAGCCCTCGGCCATGTCCAGCGCCAGTACGCCCTTGCAGGCGCCTTCTTCGTCGAAGATCAGGTCCAGTGCGAAATATTCGATCATGAAGCGCGCATCGTGCTTCAACGACTGCTGATAAAGAGTGTGCAGCATGGCGTGGCCGGTACGGTCGGCGGCGGCACAGGTGCGCTGCGCCGGCGGGCCTTCGCCGTACTTGGTGGTCATGCCGCCGAACGGGCGCTGATAGATCTTGCCTTCTTCGGTACGGCTGAACGGCACGCCGTAGTGTTCCAGCTCGACGATGGCCGGGATCGCTTCGCGGCACATGTACTCGATAGCGTCCTGGTCGCCCAGCCAGTCCGAACCCTTGATCGTGTCGTAGAAGTGGTAGCGCCAGTCGTCCTCACCCATGTTGCCCAGCGCGGCGGAAATGCCGCCCTGCGCGGCCACCGTGTGCGAGCGCGTGGGAAACACCTTGGTCAGGCAGACCGTCTGCAGGCCCTTGGCCGCCAGACCGAAAGTCGCGCGCAGGCCCGCGCCGCCAGCGCCGACCACGACCATGTCGTATTTGTGTTCGGTGATCTTGTAAGCCGAAGTCATGTTCAATTTCCCAACGCGATAAGGACCACGGCGAATACGCTGGCCAGCGCGCCAAGGATGCAGAGGAAGCGGACCAGGGTCTGCGCAATCAGCGCCAACCCGTGGCTGTGCACGTAGTCTTCGATGATCACCTGGACGCCCAGTTGCGCGTGCCAGAACATCGCCACCAGGAACGCGATCAGCAGCGTCGCATTCCAGGGCTTGGCCACCGCATCGGTGGCGGTCAGGTAGTCGGCGTGCATCAGGCTGATCACGAAGTACAGGAACCAGCTGGCGAGCACGATCAGCGCGACTGCGGTGAACCGCTGGACGAAGAAATGATGCGTTCCTTCTTTCGCCGAACCCAGCCCGCGCACGTCCTTGAGCGGCGTACGGTAACGATGGTTCATAGCCAGCCTCCGTGCGCGGCGACCGCGCCCCAGATGGCGCCGGTCAGGAGCAGACTGCCGATCACCGACAGCCAGCCATTGCGGATAAAAGCGGGGATGCTGAAGCCGAAGCCGGCGTCCTGCACCAGATGGCGGATGCCATTGAGCAGGTGGAAGGCGAAGGCCCAGGTCCAGCCGAACAGGAAAATCAGGCCCGGCCAGGAACTGGCCATGCCGCGTACGCAGGCCCAGGCTTCCGGACCAGTGGCCATGGCCAATAATGCGGCGGCGATGAGCAACGCGCCGAGGGAGAGGATGATTCCGGTAGCCCGATGGACGATGGAAGTCGCCATCTGGATCTGCCAGCGGTACACCTGCAGGTGCGGTGAAAGCGGACGTTGTCGGGTCGCCATTCGCTGGGCTCGTTTTCTCGGCTGGGCGGTTCCGTAACCGCGTTGGCTGGGCAGGCGTTGTTCGATGACCGATGAATCAGAAATCGATGCAGCGTCCGTTTTTCTCCCAATCCCCGTAACGCGTCGGCTCGGGACCGTCGCGACCACCGATTTCCTTCGGTGCTTCCGCTTCCTTATGCACAGGTGCCGTATCGGGCTGCTGTGTTTCGGGAGCGGGGTCGGGAATGGAAGGGGTTTCGCCTATCATGTTGTTCTCGCAACGCACAAAATTTTAATCCTCCCCCTCTTGCCTGACAACCTGCCCGCCGCTGCAAGCTCCTTTTCCACCCTGCCCGACCATGCATTGGTCGTGCTGGAGGGCCCCGATGCCGTGGCGTTCGCGCAAGCGCAGTTCGCCAATGATGTGGTCGCGCTGACGCCTGGGAATTGGCAATGGAACGCCTGGCTGACCCCCAAGGGCCGCGTCATTGCGGTGTTTGCCCTGCTCAAGACCAGCGAAGACCGACTGCTGTTGCTGCTGCCGGACACGCCGGCCGATGCGTTTGTCCCGCCGTTGCAACGCTTCGTCTTTCGACGAAAGTTGAAGATATCGGCGGCAACCGAATTGCAGGTCAGCGGAAGCTTCCAGAAGCCGGTTTCGGCGGAAAGTGCGCGGATCGGCCTCGTTGGCGATGCGATAGAGCTGGACTATGGCGACGAGGAACAACCCCGAACCCTCCGTATTTCCGCAGGCGACCCGCAGTCAGACGATGCGCAGGCACGCGCGCGCTGGTTCGCCCAGGATCTGAAAGCCGGCTTGCCCCGCCTGCCAGACACGCAACGCGAACAATGGACCCCGCAGCAGCTCTCGCTGGAACGCCTGCATGCCTTCAGCGTGAAGAAAGGCTGTTATCCGGGACAGGAAATCGTGGCGCGCACCCACTTCCTGGGCAAAGCCAAGCGTGGACTGGCGCTGTTCCAGACGGAAACGGTGTTGCTGGCAGGTACCGATATCGAACATGACGGACAGGCACTTGGCAAAATCGTCTGCGCGACCGATGTCGAACCCTTCGTGGCTCTGGCGGTATTGCCGCAGGAGCGCGCGGGTGATGGACTGACGGCAGCAGGCGCAGCGTTACGCGAAACCAGGTTGACCGGCGGCCTGCAGCGCTGATCCGCCACGTCAGGCGCGATGGGTGATGCGCGCCTTGCGATTGATCCAGATCATTTACCCCGATCCGGGCTGACCGGAAACTGCGTGCACTCCCCGCAGAGGCAAGCTTGTGGACTACGACGTCATTATCATCGGTGCCGGTCCGATCGGGCTGTGCCTGGCCAAGGCCCTGGCCGACGAATCCTTCAGCGTTGCCGTGGTCGAGCGCCTGTCGCAGGCGGAACTGGCCGACCCTGCCTTCGATGGCCGTGAAATCGCCCTCACCCACGCTTCCATGCGCCTGTTGCGCGAACTCGACGTGTGGCAGCGCCTGCCGCAGGAAGCCATGTCGTCCTTGCGCGCGGCGCAGGTCATGAACGGCTCGTCCCCTTATTCCCTGCAGGTCGACAGCGCCATGACCGGCAAAACGCGACTCGGCTGCCTGGTGCCCAATCACCTGATACGACGCGCCGCCTGGCGTACCGCGCACAGGACGCCAGGCATCACTTTCCATACCAGCGTGGTAGTCGGAAAAGCGCATGCGGACGAAGCCCAGGCCTGGGTGCAGCTGGAGAACGGCGTGCGCCTGCAGGCCAAGCTGCTGGTCGCTGCGGACAGCCGCTTCTCCGAAACGCGTCGTGCGCTGGGCATCGATGCCGACATGCACGATTTCGGCAAGAGCATGCTGGTCTGCCGCATGCAGCATGCGGTGAAGCATTCGCAGACGGCATGGGAATGGTTCGGCCATGACCAGAGTCTGGCGTTGCTTCCGCTGGACGAATACCGCGCCTCGGTAGCGCTGACCGTAACCGGCGAACAGGCCCAGGCGTTGGGGCAGATGCCGGAAGAAGATTTCAACAACGAGATCGCGCGTCGTTTCGAGCACCGCCTGGGCGCCATGCAACTGGACAGCAGCCGACACGTCTATCCGCTGGTGAGCGTGTACGCGCGTCGCTTCGTGGGCCCGCGATTCGCGTTGGCCGGCGATGCAGCCGTTGGCATGCATCCGGTGACCGCGCACGGTTTCAACCTGGGCCTGGCGGGTGTGGAAAGGCTGGTCGAAGCGATCAACCATGGCATCCGGCAGGGTCTGGATGTCGGCGACAAGGCGATGCTTGCGCGCTACCAGCGTCGCCACCGGCGCGGAACGCTGCCGCTGTATACGGTGACGCGGGCCATCGTCGAGCTGTACACGGACAACCGCCCGGCCGCGCACCGGCTGCGCGAAGCGGGCTTGCGCGCGGCTGGCAAATTGAGAATCTTCCAGCATGCGCTGGCAGCGACACTGGCCGATGAAGGACCACGCGATGCCTCTCTGAGACAGCGCCTGCGGGCGCTGTCGCCGTTTACTCTGGGAGGATGATCGCCATTGCCTGACCAGCTATTACCTTGCCAAAGTCCTGATCAGCCACGTCGAATAGGCATCGACAAAGCGCTGCAGGAATTTCAGGGTCCGTTCGTTTTCGATATGTCCTTCCGCATCGATCAGATCTTCCTGGAACTGCACCGTGACCTCCGGTTGCGGCATGGCCAGTACATCCAGTCCTGCAAGCACGTTGCGCAGATGCTGCTGCGCCAGCGCCGTGCCGCGCGCACCGGTCGAGGTGCCGATCACGGCAGCAGGCTTTCCGGCGAAGGAATTGCTGCCTGACGGCCGCGAACCCACATCGATGGCGTTCTTCAGCACGCCCGGCATCGAGCGGTTGTATTCAGGGGTGACGAAAAGCAGGGCATCGGCCGCTTCGACCTGTTGCTTGAACCGCACACCCGCCGCCGGGTAGTCGTGGTCGAAATCCTGGTTGTACAACGGCAACTCGTCGATTTCGACGCGATGCAGTTCGAACCGGTCAGCAAACATGCCGCTGACTGCCAGCGCCAGTTTCTTGTTGATCGACTGTCTGCGCAGGCTGCCGACGATGACAGCGATCTTGATCTGGCTCATGCTGATTTCCGTGGATCCACTCCGTGGGGCTCCACGATACTAAAGGCCCACTACGACGATGTGTAGTCGTAGCCGGCGCATGGTGGACCGTGGGGTATCCGCGTGTCGGGGGCGTAGCCCCGACCTACGTGGTCGATACATCGGGCACCGTCGCTATCTATGGAGTAAGTAGGCCCTACGTGGCCGACGCAACGCGGATCGTCGGTATCCGCGCCTCGGGGCTGAAGCCCCTCCCACAATCAGGCGTTCCAAGGATTTCAACAGCAACTCAAGCCAGACGATCCGCCGCATTCACGATATCGGCATCGCCCGGCAGCACCAGCAATGCAGCACCAGCCAGCGGGGTATAGGTATCCACGCCCACCACGCGCTGGAACGGTCGCCCGCCGAATCCGGCTTCGGCGATCGCGGTGATGATGCCTTCGCCTACACCAGCCGAATGACGGCCTTCGTCGACGATCAGGATGCGTTTGGCCGATGCCGCCTGTTGGGCGATGAATTTTTCATTCAGCGGCACCAGCCAGCGCAGATCCACCACGCGCACCTTCCAGCCGTGTTTCGCCTCGATCTGGCGGGCGGCACGCAGGCTCATAGGCACGCCGTTGCCATAGGTGAAGACGACCAGATCATCGGCTGCTTCGTCGTAGATCCTGCCTTCACCCAGCACCATCGCCTCGTCTGGCGGCGGATAGGTGGTCAGCCACTCGCCATCGCCGGCTTGATGCACATCCTTGGTCATGTACAGCGCGATCGGCTCCAGGAAGATGCTGACGCGGCCATCCACCTTGGCCAAGGCCGCAAGCGTGCGCAGCATGGTCGCCGCATCGTCGCCGCGCGACGGACAGCCGACGACCAGCCCGGGAATGTCACGCAGCGCGGTGATCGAATTGTCGTTGTGGAAATGGCCGCCGAATCCGCGCTGGTATCCCAGCCCAGCCATGCGCACCACCATCGGGTTGCGATACTGGTTGTTGGAGAAGAACTGCAGCGACGCCGCCTCGCCACGGATCTGGTCGCAGGCATTGTGGAAATAGGCCAGGTACTGGATTTCCGGCACTGGCAGCATGTCCAGGTTGGCGTAGCCCTGCGCCAGCCCGAGGATCATGGTCTCGTCCAGCAACGTGTTGAACACGCGGCTGTTCTTGAACGACTTGTGCAGCCCCTTGGTGACCGTGTAGACGCCGCCTTTCTGCGCCACGTCCTCTCCGAACAGCAAGGCCTCCGGATACTTGCAGAACAGATCGTGCAAGGCGTTGTTGATCTGGATCGCCAGATGCCTGGGCGGTTGTGCTTCGGGAAGCTTGGCGCTTCCACCGAAGACCTGCAGGCGTTTGTCCGCATCGCCCACGCGCTGCGCTTCGGCCATGACCTTGGCCGGAGTATACGGGGCCAGCGGCGCGATCACGTCCTCCAGCCGGGTCAGTTTCGGCGTCTGGTCCGCTGCATCGGCCGCCGCGAAGCACTTGCGACGGATGCCTTCGTACAGGGCCAGCAGTTCCTGCTTGCTGTACAGGCCAGACTGCAGGGCGATGGCGGCAGAACGCAGCAGCGGATCGCCGGCTTCCACCTTGACCAGTTCTTCGATGGGCCGCCATTCGATCTCGAAATCGGTGCCCGCGTGACCCATGATCCGGGTCGTACGCAGATGCAGGAAGGTCGGCCGGCGCGTACGCCGGCAGTGCTCCACCGCAGCCTGCACCTGACCGTAGCCTTCGGCCAGGTCCAGCCCATCGGCGTAGAAATAATCCAGGTCTTCGCGTTTGGAGAAATTGCGCTCGATCCAGCCGCCCGGCGTCTTCACCGAGATGCCGATGCCATTGTCTTCGCACACGAACAGCACCGGCGCCGGCAGCTTCTGGTACGAAGTCCATGCCGCCGCGTTGAACGCAGTCTGCGCCGTGGCGTGGTTGCTGGACGCATCGCCGAACGAGCAGATGGCGATGCTGTCCTCAGGAATCGGCGAGACATGGCCGATTCGTCTGGCCTGTTCGATGGCCACCGCCGTGCCCAGCGCCTTGGGCAGGTGCGAGGCGATGGTGGAGGTCTGTGGCAAGACCCACAGTGGCTTGGAACCCCAGACCTTATGGCGCCCACCGGATGCGGGGTCTTCGGAACTGGCGGCGAAAGACAGCGCCGAATCCATAATTGGGTCCATTCCGGGCAGCTTCCGGAAACGCTCGGCCATGAATGCACCGGAACGGTAGTGCAGGAAGGCCGGATCGGTATGCCGCGTCAGTCGCGCGACCATGGCGTTGCCTTCGTGGCCGGAACTGCCGATGGTGTAGAAGACCTTGTTCTGCACGCGCAGCACGCGCGCCATCAGATCCAGATGGCGCGAGACCAGCTGGGATTCGAGCAATTGGACGAACGATTGCGCATCCAGCGCGCTGCCTTCGATCACCGGTTCTGCGAGCGCACGCTTCGCATCGACCCTGCCATCCCACTGCTGCACGAACTCGGTGAAATTCTGGTCGCAGATCTCGGCGCGGTTGAGGCCTTTCATGCGAGCGGGAATGGGCTGGGCAGTCATTGTCATCCGTAGGTCGGGCCTACGCGCCCGACTGCAATTCGTGGCGCCCCGGAAACGGCCGGGTGTCGGGGGCGTAGCCCCGACCTACGCACTTCAGGAGGAAGCCAGGCGGGCGGCGACTTCAGCGCTGACCGCGGGCATGGGAGTGAAACCTGGTGTCGCGCGGACCCGCGCCAGCCAGTCGGACACTTTCGGAAAAGCAGCCAGATCGAAACCGCCATCGCCCGCGCAATCCGTATAGGCGAACAAGGCGATATCGGCCACGCCGTACTCATTGCCGGTGAACCATGGCGTAGTACCAAGATGCTTTTCCATCACCGCCAGCGCCGCATTACCGCGCTCCATCAGTTTGGGCAGTTCATCGCGGCGCGGCGAATTGGCCGGCAACCAGCCGCGGATGAAACGCGCGACCGCGACGTACGGCTCATGGCTGTATTGTTCGAAGAACATCCAGCTCAACGCTTGCGCGCGTTGCCAGGTGTCGGCGGGAAGATAACCACTGCCTTCGGCCAGATAGCAGAGGATGGCGTTGGACTCGACCAGCAAGCGACCGTCTTCTAGTTCCAGCATCGGCACGCGCCCGTTCGGATTCTTGGCCAGGTATTCGGGCGTACGCGTCTGCCCGTTGGCGCTGTCGATCTCGATCCAGCGATAGGCTTGGCCCAACTGTTCCAGCAACAGACGGATCTTGTGGCAGTTGCCGGAAGTGGACATACCATAGACAGTGATCATGCCCTGCCCTCCGCCTTGCGCCGCGCGATCCATTCCTCGCGCGACTGTCCCCAGATTTCCACCGGCTTGGTGTCGTGCGGCGCGGGCAACCAGCCCACGCGCAGGAAACGCGAACCCAGCTTCGTGGCGACCGTTTTCGAATTGATGTTTTCTTCGGCGATGGTGTGGATCATTTCGCTCCAGCCCAGGTGATCGAACGCCCAGTCCGCAGCGGCCATCGAACCCTCCGGCGCGAAGCCCTTGCCCCAGTGCGCACGGGCGATGCTCCACCCGATCTCGGTTCCCGGCCATCCTTCCGGCTGCCAGGGACCCAATCTGCCGACCCATTCGCCAGTCGCTTTGTCGATTACCGAAAAAAAGCCGAAACCCTGCAGATGCCAGGTGCCGATCATCGCTGCGAAACTGCGCCAGGCGATGGGTCGAACCTGCGTGCCGCCGATATGCCGGCAGGCTTCCTCATCGACCATGAAAGCCGCCCAGGGCTCGAAGTCCTGCGGCTGCGGGGGACGCAGGATCAGGCGCTCGGTTTCAATTTTAAGGTCGAAGATGCTCATGTGCTTTTCCTGTTCCCTTCTCCCCTTGGGAGAAGGTGCCCGAAGGGCGGATGAGGGCGGGAGAATCAGACCCACGACAACTTATCCGTCAATCTGGAACCGCATGCGCTCATCCGTCGCTGCGCGCCACCTTCTCCCGAAGGGAGAAGGGAAGCAGAATCAGAACGCGTTGATCCCCGTCAGCTCGCGTCCGATCACCAACTGGTGCACGGTTTCCGTGCCTTCATAGGTGATCACCGATTCCAGATTCAATGCGTGGCGGATCGCGGCGTGTTCGGTGGTGATGCCGGCGCCGCCCAACAGATCGCGGCATTCGCGGGCGATGTCGATGGCCATGCGGCAGTTGTTCCATTTGGCCAGCGAGACCTGGGAAGGCTGCATGTTGCCGGCATCCTTCAGACGACCCAACTGCAGCGACAGCAACTGCGCCAGGGTAATGCGGCGGGCCATGTCGGCCATCTTGATCTGCGCGCTCTGCGTGGCCGCGACCGGGCGGTCGAACAGGATGCGTTCCTTGGTGTAGGCCAGCACTTCGTCCAGACAGGCGATGGCTGCGCCGATCGGGCCCCAGGTGATGCCGTAGCGCGCCTGGGTCAGGCAACCCAGCGGACCCTTGAGGCCTTTGACGTTCGGCAGTCGATTGGCTTCCGGCACCCGGACGTTGTCGAAGAACAACGCGGACGTCACCGAAGCGCGCAGGCTCATCTTCTTGTGGATTTCCTGGGCGGTGAAGCCGGCAAAATCCTTTTCGACCACGAAACCCTGGATGCCGTCCTCGGTCTGCGCCCAGACGATGGCGATATCGGCCAGATTGCCGTTGGTGATCCACATCTTGGAACCGTTGAGTACCCAATCGCCGCCGTCGCGTTTGGCGTTGGTCTTCATCGCGCCCGGGTCAGAACCGCCCTGTGGCTCGGTCAGGCCGAAGCAGCCGATCACCTTGCCTGCGGCCATGTCCGGCAGCCAGCGCATGCGCTGCTCTTCGCTGCCGTAGGCGTAGATGGGATACATGCACAGCGACGACTGCACGCTGACGAAACTGCGGATACCCGAATCGCCGCGCTCCAGTTCCTGGCAGATCAGGCCGTAGCTGACGCCGTTGAGACCGCCACCGCCGTATTGTTCCGGCAGCGAGGAGCCCAGCAGGCCCAGGTCGGCAATTTCCGACACCAGTTCCTTGGGGAAGCGGCCTTCGGCGAAAGCGTCACCGATGATCGGTCGCACGCGCTCGTCGGTGAAACGGGCTACGGTGTCCTGCACCGCGCGCTCTTCTTCGCTCAGCAGGGAGCGGATATCGAACAGATCGTAGGGATTGAGAGCCATGCGCGGGAGCCGGTTCGGAACAGTCCGCCATTGTATTCGGCGCCCCTACAGCGCCGTAACCCCTAGTCCGCCGACCGGAAACGGAAAAGCCGGCGAAATCGCCGGCTTCCCTGGTGGATACGCCGAAGCGGCTCACCCCTTGCTGGTACCTGCCACCGCAGCGGTCTCCAGCACCACCTGACCGTCAATGACCGGCAGGCGTTCGCCGGGCTTCTCGTCCATGCGGATGGTCTTTTCCTGGCCGTCGTAACGGTAGGTCACTTCGTAGCCCACCACCTTGTCGGTATTGCCCATGGCGATGCGGGTACCCGGCTTGCCATCCATGCGCATGGTGCCCGTGGTGCCGTCGGCATTGCGGTAGGTCACGTTGTAACCGGTCACGCGGGAGGATTCGGAACTGGTGTTCTCGGTGCGGCACTGGCGCTCGGTACGGCTGACCACTCGGCCACCTACGTGGTTCTTGTCGACCTTGTTGCCGATGACGCCGCCAACCACGGCGCCAGCTGCGGTAGCGGCCTTCTTGCCGTTGCCGCCGCCCACCTGGTTGCCCAGCAGGCCGCCGATGACCGCACCCGCGACAGTGCCGCCTGCGTTGCCATCACGTTCGGCCAGCCGTTCCTGCACCACTACGTCCTCGCAGACCTCATGCGGGGTGGTCGTCCTGGTGGTTTCACGCACCGGCTCGCTGCCGATGACCGTGGCGTAGACCTTGTTCTTGTTGGTGATGGGGTCAACCTTGACCACGTCCGCGTATTGCAGGGCGCTGGTTTCGATCTGGTTGTCGTCCAGGGCCGAATCATCAAGGGCCGTGTCCGCATTGACCGGCTCGCCGGTGGTGGCGTTGACGAACTCGGTGGGCTGGGCGCGATTGTTCATGTAGGCAGCGGTGGCGATGCCGCCGAACAGCAGGGCGCCGGTTGCGATGAGAATGGTGGTGGTGTTGTTCTTCATGTCCAAGCTCCAGCGGGCGGCTCCCGCGATGTTTCGATGGCTAATTCGAACACGACATAGCTGAACAAGGACCCGTTTCGCCCTGTTTAAACCGCCTCGTTGATGAACAACACTGCGCACAGGATTGGCGTGCTAGCGTGTCGCCATCCGCATTCGCTTGAGAGTTCCGGCAATGGCCACCCCCCTGCTGCTACCGCTGTTCAATTGGGCCCGCAAACTCCGCTACCCCACCCTCTTCAAGATCACTGGCGCGCTGTTTCTGCTGACCCTGGTGTTTCCTGACCCGATACCCCTGGTCGATGAAATATTGCTCGGTCTTGGCACGCTGTTGCTGGCCAACTGGAAAAACCGCAAGGGTCAGATAATCGATCCGCCGGATTCTACGGTCAGGTAATAGCGAAACATGCTGGTAGACAGTCATTGCCATCTGGACGCGCCGGAGTTCGCCCTTGACCGTGACGCGGTAATCCAGCGCGCATCCGCTGCAGGGGTGACGAGACAGATCGTTCCCGCCATCAGCGCAGAGGGGTGGCCTGCGCTCAAGGAAGTCTGCGCATCGGGCCACGGCCTTTTCCCGGCTTATGGCCTGCATCCGATGTTCCTGTCGAAGCACACGCCCGAACATCTGACCCAACTCGGCGACTGGCTGACCCATGAGACGCCCGTAGCCGTGGGCGAATGCGGCCTGGATTATTTCGTCGAGGATCTGGACCAGGCCCAGCAACAATTCTATTTCGACGGTCAGCTTGCACTGGCCCGCGACTTCGACCTGCCGGTCATCGTGCATGCACGCCGCGCCGTCGATGCGGTGATCGCCGCGATCAAGCGCGTCGGTGGCCTGCGCGGCGTGATCCACAGCTTCTCCGGCAGCCCCGAACAGGCTAGGCAACTCTGGCAGCTGGATTTCATGCTGGGCATCGGCGGGCCGGTCACCTACGAGCGGGCCAATCGGCTGCGGTCGCTGGTGGCGGAGATGCCGCTGGACTACCTGCTGCTGGAAACCGATGCGCCCGATCAGCCTGACGCGCAACACCGCGGAGAACGCAATGAGCCGGCGCGGCTTTCCTTCGTGTGCGAGACGGTAGCGACATTGCGCGGCGTGCCGGCACAAGACATAGCCAACTCCACCACCGCCAACGCACAACGACTGTTCAACCTGCCGCCCCTCGTGTAGGAGCTGCGCAAGCTGCGACCGGAACATTGGCGCTCACGGAAGTTGTGTTGCAACGGTAGGTTTAAGGGCGCAGCATACGCAGCTCCTACACAACCACGCTTGCTTTTTTCTTGAGTAGCAATTCGATCGCTCTGGCTACCATGGCGAACGCGAACCCGCCGGTGATATGCGTGGCGGCTCCCAGGCCGGCGCCGCAATCCAGTTTCAGTGCCGCATCCGGCCCCAGTTGCGGCCGTACTCCGCACACGCTTCCATCAGCCTGGGGATATTTGACGTTTTCCAGCGAATACACGGCCTGCACGCCAAAATAGCGGTCGGGATTCTTGGGGAAGTTGAACTCGCTGCGCAATTTCTTCCGGATCAAGGCCAACAGCGCGTCGTGCTCGGTGCGCGACAGATCACGCGTGCGGATCTGGGTGGGATCGGTACGCCCGCCCGCTGAACCCGACACCACGATGGGAAGCTTGCGGCGACGGCACCAGGCAATCATTTCCACCTTGGTGCGGAAGCTGTCGCAGGCATCCAGCACCAGATCGAAACCGCGGTCCAGCAGTTCCTCCAGATTTGCGGCGGTCAGGAAGGAAGGCACCACTTCGACCTCGATCAGCGGATTGATCGCCCGGCAACGCTCGGCCATGGCCTCGGACTTGTTGCGTCCGTACTGACCTTCCAGCGCCGGCAGCTGGCGATTGGTATTGGACACGCAGATATCGTCCGCATCGATCAGGGTGAGATGACCCACACCGGAACGCGCCAGCGCCTCGACCACCCAGGAACCAACCCCGCCCATTCCCACCACCGCCACCCGGCTGGAGGCAAAGGTATCCACCGCACCTTGGCCATATAGCCGGTCGATGCCTGCAAAACGTTCGCGTAATTCCTTCTTCATCTCACTATTGTAATCGTGGCGGAATATGTGAAGCGCGTCGTACTATCCTTGTGCATATTCTCCAGGAGCAAGCCGCATGGCCAGCCAGCCCACGAAAAAATCGAACGCATCGCGCTATTTCTTCCTGTTCCTGATCGGCCTGGTCATCGGGGTCGTGCTGACGGTAATGGCCGTGCGTGCGATCCAGGCGCGGCAGGACCCGTTCCCGGACAGCGTGATGCACGTCATGCAGAAGCAGGCCAGCCTGCTGAAACAGAATGGCGAAGAAAGCCGCTGTGCGGTCACCGACAACCTGCCGCGATTGCAGTCGCTGCGTGCAATCAGCAACGACCTGGAACTGGCCTTCCCCGGCGAAGCAGAGGACCAGCGCTTCGTCACTCACGCCAGCCAGCTGCGTTCGACCTTGAACGCCGCCCTTGCCACGCCACCCGCAGACTGCGCGACGCTGGGCGTGGTGACGCAGAAGGTCGGCGAAGCCTGCAAGGCCTGCCATCAGGATTTCCGCGGCTGAACGAAGGCTGGCGGCGCAGCCGCTGACTTTCCGTCGGGGCGCCCGGATTGACATGCGGTTCATCCGGCCGCGAACACGATGGCGTCCATGGGCGTCGGGACAGGCGCCTGCCACCCAGCCTTTTGGAGATCCGCATGAAGATTCGATTCCTCGTCATGGGCGCCTTTGCCGCCGCCACCCTCGCAGGTTGCGCCACCACTTCTCCTAATTACGGGGGCTACAACAGCCCGGCTCCCGTGTCGTCCCAGTCCCGTTGCTACGACTGCGGCATCGTGACACGTATCGATACGGTGGCATCGGGTCGCACCGCGCCTTCCAAGACCGGTGCCGTGCTGGGTGGCATCGTGGGCGCCATCGCCGGCCATGAAATCTCCGACAAGACCGGTGGCAGCAAGGGCAACCAGAACGTGGCTGCAGTTGCAGGCGCAGTAGGCGGCGCTGTCGCAGGCAATGCCATTCAGAATCGCGTGACCGGTGAGAGTTATGACGTGCACGTACGCATGGACGATGGCCGCACGGTGGTCATCAACCAGCGCGACCTCGCCGGCATTCGCGAAAACACCTACGTCCGCGTCGTGAACGGCAAGGTGGTTCTACGCTAAGCGCCCCACTCCAGCGTCACGCCAACGCGCAAAAAGAAAACCCGGCCGTGGCCGGGTTTTTTTTGTCAGGCAATCCGGTCGGTGAGCGACCAGCGCCGATCAAAGAATAAATTCAAAGGCGAATCAAAGCGCCTCGACTGCGTCGGCCTGCAGGCCTTTCTGGCCCTGGACAACGGTGAAGCTCACTTTCTGGCCTTCCTTGAGGCTCTTGAAGCCCTGGCTCTGGATGGCGCGGAAATGCACGAAGACATCCTCGCCATTCTCGCGGCTGATGAAGCCGAAGCCCTTGGCGTCGTTGAACCATTTCACGGTACCGTTTTCGCGATCTGCCATTTCGACTAACTCCCTGGAACGAGTGGTGGATACGCCGTTGGTGCGGCGGCTGGTTGCAAGGAGGAAGCGTGTAACGTTGTAGCGGAACATGGTTCGACCGCATCAGGCCACAATGCACGGTGACCTTGGCAAGCGCAGCGGCTGAACAGTAACCCGCCATTTCGCAAAATGCAATAATTCCGCCCACCGGCATAGCAGTCGCAAGTTACTGAATTGAAAGGGGAAATAATTGGAATTACAGACGCTTTACTACGTCCTCGCCGTGATCCTGGTTGTGGTCGGCATCGCCGGCGTAATTTTGCCCGCCCTGCCAGGCCTGCCCCTGGTGTTCGCGGGCATGCTGCTGGCGGCCTGGGCGGGCGACTTCCAGCAGATCGGCTGGCTGCCACTGGTGGTGCTGGGCGTGCTGACGCTGGTCTCGGTGGCGGTGGATTTCTTCGCCACCATGGTGGGCGCCAAACGGGTAGGCGCCAGCCGCAAGGCCTTGCTGGGCGCGGTGGTGGGAACCTTCGCCGGCCTGTTCTTCGGGCCCATCGGGCTGTTTGCGGGCCCGTTCGTCGGGGCACTGCTGGGCGAACTCTGGCACAGCAGGGAACTGGGCAAAGCCACCAAGGTCGGCCTGGGCACCTGGCTCGGGATTCTATTGGGGACGGTGCTCAAGCTCGGTCTGGCTTTCGCGATGCTCGGACTGTTCGCCTTCGCCTGGTTCGTCTGAGCGAACACGGCTTCACTTCGCGCCAATACCCGTTTGTCGATACTCCCCGCGCTTGGGGAGAAATCGATGACCGAAAAGAAATGGAGCCGCAAACGCATGGCCTGGACCATTGTGGTCACCATCCTGGTGACCTTGTTAGTCGCGGTGCTGGCAATGAATTTCGCCACGCCCGAGAAGAAACTGCAGCAGGCCGTCGCACATCGTTATGCGATATCGCACCCGGAATTCCGCCGCGAGATGTCGGTGATGCTGGGTCCGGCGATTCTGCCAGGCAACACGATCACCTCGCTGCAGGACGGCGACGAGATTTTCCCGGCGATGCTGGAAGCCATCCGTGGCGCCAAGTCTTCCATCACCTTTGAAACCTACATCTACTGGTCAGGCGAAATAGGCAAGGAGTTCACCGACGCCCTGTCTGCCCGCGCCAAGGCCGGCGTGCCGGTCAATGTCATCGTCGACTGGGCTGGCAGCATCAAGATGGATGACCAACTGCTGACCGAGATGCGCAAGGCGGGCGTACGCGTGCATCGCTATCGCCCTTTGCACTGGTACACGCTTGGTCGCATCAACAATCGCACCCATCGCAAACTGCTGGTGGTTGACGGCCGCATCGGCTTCACCGGTGGCGTGGGCATCGCCGACCAGTGGTCAGGGCATGCGCAGGATCCGGACCATTGGCGTGATTCACACTTCCGCATCGAAGGCCCCGCCGTGGCGCAGATACAGGCCGCCTTCAACGACAACTGGATCAAGACCACGGGCGAGGTGCTGAATGGCCCGGCCTACTTCCCGCAACTGGAAGCCAAGGAAGGCATGGACGCGCATCTGTTCATCGCTTCGCCTGCTGGCGGCAGCGAGAGCATGCACCTGATGTACCTGATGGCGATTGCGGCCTCCACGCAATCCATCGATCTTGCCGCCGCCTACTTCGTGCCCGACGAACTCATCGTCCAGGCGCTGCTGACAGCCAGAACCCGCGGCGTGCGGGTCAGGATTCTGTTGCCCGGGCCGCACATCGATTCGGACGCGGTGCGTCTGGCCTCGCGCGCCAGCTGGGAGCCGCTGTTGCTGGCGGGCATGGAAATCAGCGAGTACCGGCCGACCATGCTGCACGCCAAGATGCTGATCGTGGACCGGGAACTGGTCTCGGTGGGCTCGACCAATTTCGACATCCGCTCGTTCCGCCTCAACGACGAGGCCAGCCTCAACCTGTACGACCGCGCCTTTGCCGAGGAAATGACCACCGTCTTTGAAGAGGACCTGCGGCATTCGGTGCGCTACACACATGAAATGTGGCAACAGCGTCCGTTAAAGGAGAAACTGATGGAGAAGTTCGTCATTCCCTTCAGATCGCAATTGTGAGACGCGCATGAGCCCTACCCGCTACCGACGGACGCTGCTGGCATCCATCATCGCCACCACGCCCGCGGCATGGGCGCAGAACGTGACCGCACCCGCGCCAGCCACGCCCGAGGCCTGTGTGGCCATCGAAACCGATGCGACCCGGCTGGCCTGCTACGACCAGGCACTGGGCCGCACGCACAGCGATACCCAGGCCGCCGATGCCGCCGCCAAACAGGCTATCGAGCTGGCCAAGCAACAACGCGATGCCGGCGCGCCTGCCGAGGATGCAACGCTGCGCGAACGCGCCCGTCATCGGCTGGGCTCGGTCTTCGCCAACGATGACCAATATGCCGAGGCCGTCGCCAACGCAGGTAAGGGCTCGTTGCTCGACAGCCGCTGGGAACTGGCCAAGGATTCCAAGCTGGGCGTGTTCCAGATGCGCGCCTACAAGCCGGTTTATCTGCTCCCCGCGTTCTGGACCAGCAACGTCAACGAAACGCCCTCCTCGCCCAACCCCGACAACACGGTCACCGAACCGCAGGTGCTGGACAGCGTCGAAGCCAAGTTCCAGCTCAGCTTCAAGACCAAGTTCGTCGAAAACATCTTCGGCGACAACGGCGATCTGTGGGGCGGCTACACCCAGAGTTCCCGCTGGCAGGTCTACAACGGCGAGGAATCGCGGCCATTCCGCGAGACCAACTACGAACCCGAAGTAATGCTGGTGTTCCGCAACAACTACAGCATTGGCGGCTGGCATGGGCGCATGACCGGGATCGGCATCAACCACCAGTCCAACGGCCGCAGCGACCCGTTGTCGCGCAGCTGGAACCGGGTGGTGCTGAATGTAGGCCTGGACCGGGAAAACTGGGCATTCGTGGTGCGGCCGTGGTGGCGGTTGTCCGATGGCAACGACGACGACAATCCGGACATCGAGAACTACATCGGACGCGGCGATGCGATGCTGGTGTACAGCAAGGGCGGACATGAGTTCTCGCTGGTCGGCCGGCATTCGCTGCGCGGCGGCGACGAGTCGCATGGCTCGTTGCAGATGGACTGGGGTTTCCCCATCGACCGCACGCTGCGCGGCCATCTGCAGGTATTCCACGGCTATGGCGAAAGCCTGATCGACTACAACCACAAAGCAACATACGTGGGCCTGGGCATTTCGTTGCTGGAGTGGTTCTGATCCAGAAGGCGACGGCGGATGGACCGTCGCCGCTGGTCGCCCGCCGCATCGGCCGTGCGAGCGGGCTGACCCTAACGACCTCGTTTTCCCGTTGTTTGCGGAAGACCTTGCCTCTTTGCCCAACGATCACTGCCCATCATGTCCTCTCTGAGCCCGACGCGCCCCAAGCGTTCCTACGCCGCCTATAGCTCCGCCCTGCTCGGTCTGCTGAGCCTGTTCGGGGTGCTGTGCTTCCATTTTCCGGAACTGCTGACCAGCCGCGAGTTCCGCGCGGTCTACAGCGAGAGCTTCGCCCGGAACCTGCTGTTGATGGGGCTCGTGGCTGCATTCCTGCTGGGTACTCTGGCCATCCTGCGCGACCGCAACAAGCGGGTCGCCTTGGTCGGTGTGGGCGCGGCCACGCTGGCGGTGCTGCTGGGCGGCACCAACGTGCAGTTCGATTCCATTGGCAAGACCTCGTATTCGCTCGGGCTGGACTGGTTCGTGATTTCGTTGTTCTTTTCGGCGCTGGTGTTCGTGCCAATAGAACGATTGCTGGGCAAGCGCACGATCTCGCCGCTGCGCCCAGGTTGGCGCACCGATCTGGCCTACTTCTTCATGAGCCATATGCTGGTGCAGTTCATCCTGATCCTGGTCACCGCGTCGACTTCGACCATTGCCGGCATCGCGGTCTTCCCTGCGCTGAAGGACGCTATCCAGTCGCTGCCGGTGTGGGCGCAGTTCCTGATCGCGGTGTTCGTGGCGGACCTGGCCCAAGCGCTGTTGCACCGCGCATACCACAACATTCCCTGGCTCTGGGGCTTCCATGCCGTGCACCACTCCAGCCGCGAGATGGACTGGCTGGCCGGTTCGCGCATCCACTTCGTCGAGATCGTGCTGACGCGCAGCGCAGTGTTGCTGCCGCTGCTGGTCCTGGGATTTTCCACGTCGGCCGTGAACGCCTACGTCGTGCTGGTCGGCCTGCAGGCGGTGTTGGCGCACGCCAACCTGGGCATTCGCTTCGGGCCACTGGAATACCTGCTGGTGCTACCGCGTTACCACCATTGGCACCACGCGCGGCAACAGGAGTACGTGGACGTCAACTACGCCATCCACCTGCCGCTGGTGGACATGCTCATGGGCACCTTCAAATTACCGCGTGATCAGTCGAACTGGCCAGCCGAGTACGGCGTGATGAAGCTGGAAACCGTGCCGCGTGGAATCTTCCGCCAACACCTGATGCCATTCCGCAAGCAAAAGAAGTACGACGAGTTCGTCGATTGATGCGAGTCTCTGGACTGCGAAACCACCTGGATTATTGCGTTCCTAGACGTAGGTGAGTGGCAACGAGGTAGTGAACTTGATTTCCTCCATCGAGAAGCTGGAGCTCACGTCGAACAGCACGGTGGTCTCGATCAGGCGCTTGTAGACCTGGTCGTAGGCGGCGATATCGGGCACCACCACCCGCAGCAGATAATCGATGTCGCCACTGACGCGATAGAACTCGACCACCTCCGGGATCGCCTTGACTGCGGCATAGAAGCTGTCGAACCAGTTCTGGTTGTGCTGGTTGGTCTTGACCAGGACGAACACGGTGACGCCGAGGTTGATCCTGTTTGGGTCCAGCAATGCGACCTGCTTGCTGATCACGCCTGCCTCCTTGAGCCGCTGGATGCGCCGCCAGCACGGCGTCGCGGACAGGTTGACCATCGCGGCGATGTCTCCGACCGGGTGTTCGGCGTTTTCCTGCAGGATGGCGAGGATCTGCTTGTCGATCGAATCGATTTTCATGGGGGCATGTGCTCCGGTGAATGCGATGGGGGGTGGCCCTGCTTAGAAGCGTGCACGGCAGGAAGTCGTCCGGGCGCGCCGGGTACAGCATCCCATGTGACGGGGGTTTACTGGAAAATAATAATCGAAGATCTGGTTATAAGCAGAATAAAATTCTAATTAAGACCGGATACGTCGAAAAAATAGCAAACACATTCCAGCCCCCGCATGGCCAAATGATTGCCACCTAGAGCCATTCGTGGAGCCCCGTTTTGAGAGCAATCGGTTTGATCGGTGGAATGAGTTGGGAATCCACCGCCCTCTACTACCGCACCATCAATCGCGAAGTCGCGCGTAGGCTCGGTGGCCTGCATTCGGCGCCGATGTACATCACCAGTCTGGATTTCGAAGAGATTGCCCAGCGTCAGCGCGCTGGCGACTGGGATGGGATGGCAGCGATCCTGTCCGATGCCGGGCGCGATCTGGTCAGCAGTGGTGCCGACTGCCTGCTGATCGGCACCAACACGATGCACCTGGTTGCGCCGCAGGTGCAGGCAGCGGTCGCTGTGCCGCTGTTGCACATCGCCGAGGTCACTGCCGACGCCATCGCTGCAGCCGGTCTGTCGCGAGTGGGGTTGCTGGGAACGCGCTTCACCATGGAGCAGCCGTTTTACCGGGAGCTGCTGGCAGCAAGAGGTATCGACAGCCTGGTACCGCCGACGGAAGACCGTGACGAAGTGCACCGGATCATTTTCGAAGAACTGTGCCAGGGCGGCGTCCACGACGACTCGCGACTAAGACTGCAGTCGGTGATCGAAGCGCTGCTTGAGCGCGGTGCGCAGGGGATCGTTCTTGGATGCACAGAACTACCACTGATCCTGCAAGCGGAGCATTGCCCGGTGCCGCTGTTCGACACCACGGAACTGCATGCGCTGGCGGCAGTCGAGTTTTCTCTGGAGGGGATTCCCGCATAACAGGCGCGGGCTGGGTAGTCCAGTTTCGATCGGCAATTTCGCGATGGCCGGTCGTCATTAAGCCCCGCAGGAGCGTGGGGTTAGTCTTTGCGCATCCGGATTTCCAGCCGGATCGCAAGATGATTTGTGAGCACTGCACGACAGGATGTCCTGCACATCCGCCCGCTGTATTTCTGCGGGCGGCGCGGGAGGGGACGGGTGCCTGCGGCACCCATTTTGTCGACATATCTGCACTTTCCAAATCATCCATTCAAGGGGAACAAAACATGCTCGGTGCCACCACGATCCACCGCTCACAGCAGTCACAACACAATTCCGGGCGTCCGCTGCATTTATCGGTACGGCCGGCATTGCTGGCCGTATTGATCGGACAGGCCCTGGCCGCCAATGTCTTGGCCCAATCCAGCGAGCCGTCCACCGATGCCGATTCGGCCACAACCCCCACCGCGACCCAACTGGACGCGGTGACGGTCACCGGCTCGCGCATCGCACGGATGGACTATGAAAGCAGCAGCCCGCTGACCACGGTATCGGCCGAAACCATCGAATCCACCGGCGCTTCCACGGTGGAGGAAGCACTGAACCAGTTGCCGCAACTCGGCCTGGGCGCCAACAAGACCAATGCCGGTTTCGGCGGCACCGGCCAAGCCACGCTGAACCTGCGCGGCCTCGGCGCGCAGCGCAACCTGGTGCTGCTGGATGGCCGTCGACTGCAGCCATCGACCACCGACAACGTGGTGGATGTGAACACCATTCCCACCGCCCTGATCGCCGGGGTGGAGATCATCTCCGGCGGCGCATCGGCCGTGTACGGCTCCGATGCGATCGCGGGCGTGGTCAACATACACCTCAAGGACGACTTCGAAGGCGTGCAACTGGATACCCAGTACAGCCAGTACGCCGAAGGCGATGGCGACAGCACCGATGCCACTCTGACGTTCGGCGGCAACTTCGCCGAGGACCGCGGCAATGCCGTGCTGTCGTTCTCCTGGACCGACCGCGAAGGCGTGGACTACATGGCCCGCGAGTTCTTCCGCAAGAATCCCGGCGGCACCGACTTCCGCATGCAGACCGGAACGTACGAGTTCGGCGCCAATCTGCCGACGCAGGCTGCCGTGGATGCAGTGTTCGCGCAATATGGTGCAGCAGCGGGTCGCGTGCCCGTCACCACCACGACCTATCTGGGTTTCAATCAGGATGGCAGCCTGTTTTCCGCCAACAAGGTGCCCTTCAACTGGCTCGGCTCGGACACGCTGCTCAACAACACCGGCACACAGCTGAACTACCTCAATCAGGTTTCGCTGATCCAGGTCCCACTGGAGCGCCACGCCGCGTTCGGCCGCGCGACCTTCGACATTACCGACGACGTGGAAGCCTACGGCCAATTCACCTGGTCGAGCCTGAGCAGCTATGTCGCCGCCGAAGCCGGTAACACCGGTATCAGCGTTCCGGTGACCAATCCCTTCATTCCGGACGATCTGCGCACGATCCTGGAATCACGCACCGATCCCGACGCCAATTTCACCTTGCACAAGCGCTTCGGCGAGGCCGGGCCGCGCACCTTCGAGCGCGACTTCGATACCTGGCAGTTCCTGGGCGGCGTCAAAGGCCGGTTCGACGCCATCAACGGCTCCTGGGACGTATACGCCAGCAAAGGCCGCACCCGCGTGGTCGAGACCAACAACGGCGCGGTGATCATCCAGTCGCTCAACAACCTGATCAATGCCGCCGATGGCGGCGCCAGCCTCTGCGCCGGCGGTTACAACCCGTTCGGGTTGACCGAGCTTTCGGACGAGTGCCGGGATTACCTGGTCGCCACCACCCACAGCGAAACCGTGTTCGAGCAGGAAGTGCTGGAAGCCAATCTGCAGGGCGGACTGTTCGACCTGCCCGGCGGTGAAGTGCGCTTTGCCGCAGGCCTGGGCTGGCGTCGCAACAGCTACGCCTTCCAGCCGGACCACCTGCTCGCATCGGGCGGCATCGTGGGTATTCCCTCCAAGGGCGCCAGCGGCGGCAGCACCAGCGTCAAGGAGCTGTATCTGGAAACCATCGTGCCGCTGCTGTACGACAAGCCGTTCGCGCATTCTCTGGATTTAGGGCTGGCCTATCGCTATTCGGATTACGACCTGTCCGGTGGTGTGGACACGTACAAGGCCGATTTCAACTGGGCCGTGACCGAAAGCGTGCGCGTGCGCGGCGGCTACCAGCGCGCGGTGCGCGCGCCCAGCGTGGGCGAGCTGTACGTGGCCTCGCAGACCGAGTCGAACAGCTATGGCCTGGTGGCGAACGGCCAGGGCGACCAGTGCGAGGTGGGAAGTCCGCTGCGGACCGGGGCCGACGCGGCCCAGGTGGAGGCATTGTGCCTGGCCCAGGGCGTGCCTGCCGCGTTGCTGGACACCTACATCGATACCCAGCGCGAGTCGCTGGCCACCATTTCAGGCAACACCGGCCTGAAACCCGAAACTGCGGACACCTACACCCTGGGCGTGGTGTGGGCGCCGGAAGGGACCGGCTTCTCGCTGGCGGCGGACTATTTCGACATCAAGGTGACCGACGTCATCGGCACCCTGACCTCGACGCAGGTCCTGGCCGCCTGCTTCAACCAGGACGGCTCCAATCCCGGCTACTCGGCCAGCAATTTCTATTGCTCGCAGATCCAGCGCAACGCCACCACCGGCCGCATCGACAACATCTACAAGCCCACCTACAACATGGGCAGCCTTCAGACCAGCGGCGTGGACCTGCAACTGGACTGGACCGGTGAATTCGGCAACAGCGCCAAGCTGAGCGCCGGCTCGGTGGTCAGTTGGGTCGACAAGTACGAAGTGCAGACCGTGAAGGGCGGCATCGTCTACGACTACGCCAACGCCGTGGGCTACGTGCCCACCTGGAAAGCCGTCAGCCAGGTCCGCTACGCACAGGGGCCCTATAGCGTGGGATTGCGCTGGCGCTACTTGGGCTCAATGCAGCACTCGTCCAAAGTGACCAACCCGAATTCGACCACGCCCGGCGTGGATGCGTACAACTACTTCGACCTGTTCGGCGACTGGAAACTCAACGATGTCGTCTCCTTCAAGGCCGGCGTCAACAATCTGCTGGACAAGGATCCGCCGCAGGTAGGCGGTACCGCTGGCGTCACCAACGGCAGCACCTACGACATTTACGGACGGCAGTACTTCGTCGGCTTTACCGTGAAGCTCTGATCACCCCCCACCCGAAAAAAGGAAAACGCCTCATGAAAAAGAAACTGTTCGGCTTCGTCGCCGTCCTCGGCCTGGTCGTGGCCGGCGTGCAGAACCTCTCGGCGCAGGCATTGGCCGGCCGCGACCTGCCGGATCGTCCGCGGGTCGGCATCGGCTACTACAAGGTCCCGCCGGGCAAGCACGACGAATGGCTGGCGCTGTACAAGAAGTGGCACCGTCCGATCATGGAAGAGCAGATCAAGAACGGAACCACGATCAGCAGCACACTGTATGTGCTGAGCAGCCACCAGTTCGATGGCGATTACGACTTCGCCATCATCAACGTCTCTCCGGTCAAGCCCAAGCCGATGCCGCTTTCCCGCGGCGAGCTGATCAAGAAGCTGTTCCCGGACATCGAAGCCTACGTGGCCGGGGAAAAGCGACGCTGGGAACTGACCGTCAATCACTCGGACACCAACCTGGTCGAGGTGAACATCGACGAAGAAAACCCGTCGGTGTACTACCCGATCATCGACGGCAAGCTGGTGAGGTAGCAGCGCCGCCCATGCGGAACAGAGAAAGCCGGATGCCGAAGCGTCCGGCTTTTCTCATTTCCCAGTTCGCGCTCTCACGCCTTGTGCGCACCCGGAGATTCCCAGGCGCACCGCACTTCGTTTACTCCCGAGGCGTTGAGTTCAGCCCGCATCAGGTCCAGTCGGTCAGTCCTTCGCGTGCGTAGACTTCCCTGAACGCCGGGCGGGCCTTCATCCGGTCCGCGAACACCTTGAGTACCGGCCACGTGTCCGAAGGCCTGGGCATATTGCGCGACCAGCGCATCAGCATGGTCAGCAGGAAATCGGCGGCGGACAGTTTTTCGCCCAGCAGATAGGGACCGTGGCTTTCCAGATGATCGGCGACGCGTTGCCACGCCGCTTCGATCTTTTGCTGTGCGTGTTGCCGGACCGCTTCCACATTCCCGGCGCCCGCGATTTCCGGCGAATAGAACCACGCCCGGTAGGCGGGCTGCAGCGTGTTGGCCATGAACAGCATCCAGCGATAGTACTGGGCGCGCCCCGGTGAACCGGGCGCCGGTACCAGCGCGTGTTGCGGATGACAATCGGCCAGATGCATGACGATGGCCGGCGCTTCGGTGATCACCTGCCCGTCGATGACCAGCGTAGGCACCACGCCGGCAGGATTGAGCTTCAGATACTCCGGCGATTTCTGCTCATGCTTGTCGAAATCGAGCATATGCAAAGCATGCGGAATGTCGAGTTCGATCAACAACCAGTGCACCACCAGACTGGCGGTACTGGGAGAACCGTAAAGTGTCGTCGACATCAAACGCTCCTAAGCCGTTAAGTCCCTCTCCTGCGGGAGAGGGGTTGGGGTGAGGGTACGGCGAACCCGTGAGAAGTGAACCACCTGGACGTCGCCGAATCCAGACCTACCCTTCGCGCACCTCTATCAACCAAAAGGCAATTTCTTCCCCACAGGAGAAGAAATCAGACTCACTCCACCACCACCGGAATCTTGCCGATCCGCGCCTGCCACTCGCGCGGACCAGTCTTGTGCACCGACTCTCCAGCACTATCGACCGCGACGGTGACCGGCATGTCCTTGACCTCAAATTCGTAGATCGCTTCCATGCCCAGATCGGCGAAGCCAACGACGCGTGCGGCCTTGATCGCCTTGGACACCAGATAGGCGGCGCCGCCGACGGCCATCAGGTAAACCGACTTGTGCTTCCGGATGGCTTCGATGGCGGCCGGACCGCGCTCGGCCTTGCCGACCATGCCCATCAACCCGGTCTGGGCGAGCACCTGTTCGGTGAACTTGTCCATGCGCGTGGCCGTGGTCGGGCCTGCAGGACCGACGACTTCATCACGTACCGGATCGACCGGTCCCACGTAGTAGATGAAGCGCCCCTTGAAGTCGACTGGCAATTGCTCGCCACGATTCAGCATTTCCACCATGCGCTTGTGCGCGGCGTCGCGTCCGGTCAGCAACTTGCCATTGAGCAGCAGCACTTCGCCGGGCTTGAAGCTGGCGACTTCTTCGGCGGTGATCGTATCCAGATCCACCCGGCGGCCCTTGGAGGTGTCGTAGGTCAGTTTCGGCCAGTCTTCCAGCGACGGCGGTTCCAGCATCACCGGGCCGCTGCCATCCAGGGTGAAATGCGCATGCCGCGTGGCAGCGCAGTTGGGAATCAAGGCCACTGGCAGATTGGCCGCATGGGTGGGGAAATCCTTGACCTTGATGTCCAGCACCGTGGTCAGACCGCCCAGCCCCTGTGCGCCGATGCCCAGCGCGTTGACCTTTTCGTACAGCTCCAGCCGCAATTCCTCGGCGCGATTGGAAGCGCCGCGCGCCTGCAGATCGGTGATGTCGATGGGCTCCATCAGCGCTTCCTTGGCCAGCAGCATCGCCTTCTCGGCCGTGCCGCCAATGCCGATACCCAGCATGCCCGGCGGGCACCAGCCGGCGCCCATGGTCGGCACCGTCTTCAGCACCCAGTCCACGATGGAATCGGAAGGATTGAGCATGGCGAATTTGGACTTGGCTTCCGAGCCGCCGCCCTTCGCCGCCACGATCACATCCACGGTATTGCCTGGAACGACTTTCATGTTGACCACGGCCGGCGTGTTGTCTTTCGTATTCGTGCGCTTGCCGGCCGGGTCGGCCAGCACGCTGGCGCGCAGCTTGTTGTCCGGGTGGTTATAGGCGCGGCGCACGCCTTCGTTTGCCATCTCTTCCACGCCCATGGTCGCGTCGGCCCAGCGCACGTCCATGCCAATCTGCAGGAACACGGTGACGATGCCGGTGTCCTGGCAGATGGGCCGATGGCCTTCGGCGCACATGCGCGAATTGATCAGGATCTGGGCGATGGCGTCCTTGGCCGCTTCGGACTCCTCGCGCTCGTAGGCGGCGGCGAGATTGCGGATGTAATCGACCGGATGGTAATAACTGATGTACTGCAGCGCGTCGGCGACGCTCTGGATGAAATCTTCCTGCTTGATCGCGGTGGGGGGAACTGGGCTCACGACTGGCTCTGTGGCTGGCGGGTTGGCAGCACACATTTTACCTGAGTGAAGTCTCGCCATTGCGCCGAAGCCCTGAGTTGCCGCAACGCCCCTCTACCTATCGGAGTCCATGCCTTTGAATCCACGCCTGCTGATGTGCCCGCCCACCCATTTCGCGGTGGACTACGTCATCAATCCCTGGATGGAAGGAAACCTGCATGCCGCCGACCCGGCCCGCGCCCATTCGCAATGGATGGCATTGCACGACGCACTGTCCGAGCTGGCGCGAATCGAGCTGATCGAGCCGGGCCGCGATCTGCCGGACATGCCCTTCACCGCCAATGCGGGGCTGGTACTGGGGGATGTGTTCGTCCCCAGCCGCTTCCACCATGCACAACGGCAGGGCGAGGAAGCGCTGTTCACTAACTGGTTCAGCCAACAGGGTTTCAACGTGCGTGCGCTGCCCAACGGCATGGATTTTGAAGGCGCGGGCGATGCGCTGATGGATCGCCAGGCGCCCCGGCTATGGCTGGGTTACGGCCATCGCAGCGACGCCGGCGTCGCGCAGGAACTGGCGGCGATGTTCGACATGGAGACAGTCGCGCTGCGCCTGTGCGATCCACGTTTCTACCATCTAGACACGTGCTTCTGTCCGCTGACCGGTGGCTGGCTGCTGTACTACCCGCCCGCCTTTGATACCGATGCCATAGGCGCCATCGCCTCGCGCATCCCCGAGTCCCGCCGTATCGCCGTGTCCGAACCCGACGCCCTTGCCTTCGCCTGCAACGCCGTCAACCTGGGCAGCACCGTGGTGGTCAATCGCGCCAGCAACGAGCTGAAAGCCAGCTTGAACGACGCAGGATTCGAGGTCATCGAAACGCCGCTGGACGAATTCCTGAAAGCAGGAGGTTCCGCCAAGTGCCTCACCCTGCGCCTGGACGAACCCTAGGCCACCGGTCGATTTCGGGATTCACACCGCCCACGGCACAATGCGGGCATGGCTGAACCCACTCCTGCCCCGACCACACCGTCTGCCAACGCTACCAGGCAGGGCAAATCAGGCCTCAGCCTGCGCGAGCGCTTCAATGCGATGCGCAACCTGCCGCCGTTCCTCAAACAGATCTGGCAGACCAGTCCCTGGCTGACCATCAGCAGCCTGGGATTGCGGCTGGTGCGCTCACTGCTGCCCGTCGTCACGCTGTACATCGGCAAGCTGATCATCGATGAAGCGGTCCGGCTGGTAGGCCTGGGGCTTGGGTTCGACACCTTGAGCGACGCCTGGCGCAGCGGGCAACTGGACCACTTGCTGTGGCTGCTGGTGCTGGAGTTCGCGCTGGCGATCCTGTCGGATCTGCTGGGGCGCATGGTCAGCTACGCCGATTCGCTGCTGTCGGAGCTGTTCACCAACGCCACCAGCATCCGCCTGATGGAACACGCAGCCACGCTGGATCTGGAGGATTTCGAAGACCCCGACCTGCAGGACAAGCTGGACCGCGCGCGCCGCCAGACCATGGGCCGCATGAATCTGATGAGCACGTTGTTCGGCCAGGTGCAGGACACCATCACGGTCATCAGCTTCGCCGCCGGGCTGATGGTCTATGCGCCGTGGCTGATGGTGCTGCTTGCGGTGGCGTTGATTCCCGCCTTCATAGGCGAAGCGCACTTCAACGCGATGGGCTATTCGCTGAACTTCGCCTGGACTCCCGAGCGTCGCCAGCTGGAATACGTCAAGCAGACCGGCGCCAGCGTCGAGAGCGCCAAGGAAGTGAAGATCTTCAATCTTCACCACTTCCTGATCGCGCGCTATCGCACCCTGGCCGACAAGTTCTACGCCGCCAACCGTTCATTGGCTAAGAAGCGCGCGGTATGGGGCGCGCTGTTCGCCGCATTGGGCACGCTGGGTTACTACATCGCCTACGGCTACATCGCCTGGCGCACGGTGCGCGGCGACTTCACCATCGGCGATCTGACCTTTCTGGCCGGCAGCTTCCGCCGTCTGCGCCAGTTGCTGGAAGGCCTGCTGGTCGGTTTTTCGCAAGTGGCCAGCCAGGCGCTTTATCTGGACGACCTGTTCTCGTTCTTCGAGATCGAACCGGAAATCACCTCGCCGGAAAATCCCGTCGCCATTCCCAAGCCCATCACACGCGGCTTCGTGTTCGAGGATGTCGGTTTCCGCTATCCGGATGCCGAACGCTGGGCCGTGCGCCACCTGAGCTTCGAGCTGCGCGCCGGCGAAGTGCTGGCGCTGGTCGGCGAGAACGGCGCGGGCAAGACCACGCTGGTGAAATTGCTGGCGCGGCTCTACGACCCGGATGAAGGTCGGATTCTGCTGGACGGCGTCGACTTACGTGAGTACGACATCGACGAACTGCGCGCAAATATTGGCGTGATCTTCCAGGATTTCGTGCGCTACCACCTCACCGCTGGCGAGAACATCGGCGTGGGCCAGATCGATGCCATGGACGACCAGGGCCGCATTCGCGATGCCGCGCGCCGGGCGATGGCTGACGAGGTCATCGCCACCTTGCCCAACGGCTACGACCAGTTGATCGGCCGGCGCTTCAAGACCGGCGTGGACCTGTCCGGCGGCCAATGGCAGAAGATCGCCATCGCCCGGGCCTACATGCGCGATGCGCAGGTGATGATCCTGGATGAACCCACCGCGGCGCTGGATGCACGTTCCGAGTTCGAGGTATTCCAGCGTTTCAAGGAACTGTCCGACGACCGCACCGCCGTGCTGATCTCGCACCGCTTCTCCAGCGTGCGCATGGCCGACCGCATCCTGGTCCTGGACCAGGGGCAGCTGGAAGCCAGTGGCACGCACGAGGAACTGCTGGCGCAGGGTGGACGCTATGCGGAGCTGTTCGAACTGCAGGCGTCGGGCTACCGGTAATCGGCAGCCGCGCCAAGGTCCGTTAACGCTTGGACCACTGTAGGTCGGGGCTACGTCCCCGACGCCGCACGATCAGGGGGCTAGGCTACGTGGCGTCGGGGACGTATTCCCGACCTACGCGCCACGCGCGAAAACACGCCCTGGCGCATGCCAGCTAGATCACGCGCGAGAAACGCTGGGCCTGCCCGGTATCGGCGAGATAGCGGTCGAAGCGCATGGCTATGACCCGTTGCAGACTGCGCCCACGCGACGTGACCCGGATGCGATCGGGCAGAACCTGCACCAATCCATCCTGCATCAGTGGCGCCAGGGCGTCGATGCTGTCCCTGAAGTACTCACCGAAGCGGATATCGTGGGCACGTTCGACCGCTTCGTATTCCACTTCGCCCTGACACATCAGCCGCTGGATCACATCGGCGCGCAGCACGTCGTCGGCATCCAGCATCAGACCGCGCCAGACCGGCAGCTCGCCTGCGTCGATGGCCGCTTCCCACTCCGGCAGTTCACGATGGCTCTGGCTGAAACTGTCGCCGATATGGCTGATGGCGCTGACGCCCAACCCCACCAGATCGGTTTCGGCGTGGGTGGTGTAGCCCATGAAGTTGCGGTGCAGCCCGCCGCGCTGCTGCGCTTGGGCCAGGTCGTCTTCGGGCAAGGCGAAATGATCCATGCCGATGTAGGCGTAGCCGGCGGCCGACAGTTTTTCCACGGCCAGTCCCAGCAGGGCGAGCTTTTGTTCCGCGCTCGGCAGATCCTGATCGTCGATCTGCCGCTGCGCCTTGAACATGTGCGGCAGATGCGCATAGCCGTACACGGCCAGACGGTCGGGACGGGCGGCGACCACCTTGTCCAGGGTGCGGCCAAAACCCTCCAGCGTCTGCAGCGGCAGGCCGTAGATCAGATCGACATTGACCGAGCGCATGCCGTGTTGCCGACAGGCTTTCAGCACCGCCAGGGTTTCCTCTTCGCTCTGGATGCGATTGACCGCCACCTGCACCTGCGGATCGAAATCCTGCACGCCCAGGCTGGCGCGGTTTAAACCGATCCGCGCGAGCGTGGCGATATCGGCGGGCGTCACATAGCGCGGATCCAGTTCGATCGAGAAATCGCGTTCCGGCGCCTGGCTGAAATTGAAATGACGGCGCATGGTCTGCAGCAGCCGTTCCAGCTGGTCGGGCGAGAGAAAGTTGGGAGTCCCGCCGCCCAGATGCACCTGGATCACTTCCCGGTCCGGCTCGAACAGCGGCGCCACCAGCGCGATCTCTTTCTGCAAGCGCGTCAGGTAGGTTTCGCCCAGGGACACGTCGCGGGTGATCTTGCGGTTGCAGCCGCAGTAGAAGCAGGGGTTGCGGCAATACGGGATATGCGCGTAGAGGGAAAGCTGGCGCGAGAACACCCCGACATTGCTGTGCGTGGCCACCCGCGTGTACTCCAGGCTGCCGAAGCCGGAGTGGAAATTGGGCGCCGTGGGATAGGACGTATAACGCGGCCCGGGGCGGTCGTAGCGACGCAGCAGATCGGCGTCGAATGGCCAGTCCTGGGAGGGCGAAAGGGGCGGCGCGGGTGACATGCCGCCAGTCTGGCTGCGACACCATGGTGTCGCATTGACCTGAATCAATCGGCGCTAGAGCAAGGTGAAGCGGTCGGCGTCGAGCATCGCCGGGAAGCGTTCGCGGTACTGGGCCAGCGCCTCAGCCGACAGGACCGTGCTGACTACGCCCTCTTCCCCCGTGGTTTCGATCAGCGGTTGCCCGAGGAAATCCAGGGCGGCGCTATCCCCCGAGTACTCCAGCTGGTTGCCGTCCACGCCGACGCGATTCACCGCCGCCACGTAGCACAGGTTCTCGATGGCACGCGCCCGTATCAGCGTCTTCCAGGCATACGCGCGCGCAGCAGGCCAGTTGGCCACATACAGCTGCAGGTCGAAATCCAGCGCTGCTTCGCGCTCGACGTCATAGCGGTTGCGCGTGAACACCGGGAAACGCAGGTCGTAGCAGACCAGCGGGTTGATACGCCAGCCTTTCCATTCGACTGTCAGACGCTGCTCGCCGGCCGCGTAGCGCTTGTGTTCGCCGGCATAACGGAACAGATGGCGCTTGTCGTAATACTGCAGCTCGCCGTCGGGCGTCGCCCACAACAACCGGTTGAAGACCTTCGCGCCCTCGCCTTCATCGATCCTGAGCTGCACGCTGCCGGTCACCGCCGCGTTGAGGGAAGCGGCCTGCTCGCGCATCCAGGCCACGGTCGGGCCGTCCATGCCTTCGGCCTTGTCGATGGCATCGTTGCTGAAGCCGCTGGTGAAGGTCTCCGGCAGGATCACCAGATCGGTGACATTGGCCAGCGGCTTGATCAGGTCGCCGTAGTACTCGCGATTGCCTGCCGGGTCGTGCCAGCGGGTGGCGCCTTGTACGAGTGAAATACGAAGGTCTTGCACACTACCTCCCACAAGAAACAATCGGGTCGTCATCCCAGCGAAAGCTGGGATCCATCTTGACCTTGACCTTGACCTTGATCTTCATTTCACGACGACAGCAAGATCAAATTCAACAGCAAGATCAAAATGGATCCCAGCGTTCGCTGGGATGACGGCAAAAAAATGAACTACAACTTCAATAAACGCTCTACCGCCGCATCCATCGTCGCATCGTTCTTGGCGAAGCACAGCCGCGCCAGGCGCTGGCTTGGCGGCGGCGATTCATAGAATGGCGACAAGGGGATCGCAGTGACGCCGTGGGTGACCGTCAGCCACTTCACGAATTCGATATCGGGCAGGTCGCTGACCGCCGAATAATCCACCAGTTGGAAATAACCGCCCGGCACCGGCAGCGGTTTCAGCTTCGTCGCCAGCAGCTGCTCGCGGAAGCGGTCACGCTTGGCCTGATAGAACGTGCCCAGTTGTTCGTAGTGTTCCGGTTCGTCGCGGATCATCGCGGCGAAAGCAAACTGCGCGGGCGAGAAACTGGTGAAGGTGTTGTACTGGTGCACCTTGCGGAATTCCGCGCTCAGCGCTGGCGGAGCGATGGCGTAGCCGATTTTCCAGCCGGTGCAGTGGTAGGTCTTGCCAAAGCTTGAAATGACGAAGGCGCGCGCGGCCAGGTCGGGATAACGCAGCACCGATTCGTGGCGACGGCCGTCGAAGACGATGTGCTCATAGACCTCGTCGGACACGAGGAAAATATCGGTGCCTTCCAGAATCGCCGCCAGCTCGCGCAGGTCGGCTTCGTCCAGCATCGCGCCCGACGGATTGTGCGGGCTGTTGATCATCAGCATGCGCGTGCGCGGAGTGATGGCGTCGCGCACTTTCTGCCAGTCCACGGCGAAGGTCTGCGGGTCCAGCGCGACATGCACGGCCTTCGCGCCGGCCAGGTCAATGGCGGGTTCGTAGCAGTCGTAGGCGGGATCCAACACGATCACTTCCTCGCCCGCGCGCACCACGGCGTGGATGGCGTTGAAGATCGCTTCGGTGGCACCGCTGGTCACGGTGATCTCGGTGTCGGGATTCACCTGGGCGCCGTAGCAGCGCAGCGCTTTCTCGGCGATGGCCTGGCGCAGCGCGGCAACGCCGGTCATGGGCGCGTACTGGTTGTGGCCGGCGTGCATGGCGGCGGACAGTTCATCCATCAACCGCGAGGGCGCTGCGAAGTCAGGAAATCCCTGTCCCAGGTTGACCGCGCCGTGTTCGGCGGCCAGTTGGGACATGACGGTGAAGATGGTGGTGCCCACCTTGGGCAACTTGGTCTCGGGGCGCATCGACCTTTCCGTGGAATCGGGGGGAAAGCCGAAGTGTACGCAATGCGCAAGAACGGCGATGATGCGCCCATGGATGGAACCGAGACCAGAGCCACGCAGACCGCGCAGCTGGCGCAGGCCTATGCGGCCGCGCATTACTTCGTGACCATCGGTCGCAGGGAATGGCTGTTCCGCGTGGGCCAGCATGCCGACGACATCGAGCGTCAGCTGGAAGGCGCGACCTATCTGTTCATCACCGCCTGGAATCCAGCGCCCGAGGCCGCCACGCCCGCCGAGAACCTGCAGGCCGACGAGCGGCTGGAGGCTTTGATCCGCGACAGCGGCCTGCCGCACTACCGTTCGCTGGGCAGCAATGCGCAGGGCGGCGCGGTCGAATATGGCTGGCTGGTGCTGGACACACCCGAATCGCTTGCCGACCACTGGGGCCGCGAATTCGGACAGGCCGCCACGCTCTACTGGCGCCGGGGGCACGCGGTGCGCCTGCGCATGTTGTGGCCACGCCCGGCCGGGCTGGCCGATGATCCCTACACCGATTGGGCAAGCGACTAGGGCAAGTTGACCCACCGGGCAGGCTGGGCCGGATGCGCCGTTACAATAGGCTCCGATGACCCCTTCCCCGCACAATGCCTCGCCGCTGCTGTCCGCACGCGGCCTGACTTTCACGCGCAACGACGAACCTGTCTTCGGCCCACTGGATTTTGACGTGGCCGCTGGCGAAGCCTTGCTGGTGCAGGGCGACAACGGTGCCGGCAAGACCACGTTGCTGAGGGTGCTCGCCGGCCTGCTGCGCGCCGATGCCGGGGACATCGAAATCGATGGCCGCAGCGCGCAGATCGCGTTGCGCGCACGCGCCATCGCCTACCTGGGCCACCTGCCCGCATTGAAGGCTGATCTGGATACGCGCGAGAACCTGGATTTCCTGTGCGGCCTGCACGGGCGCCGCGCGCGCCAGCTGCCGGGCGATGCGCTGGCCATGGTCGGACTGGGCGGCTACGAAGATACGCTGGCGCGGCAACTTTCCGCCGGCCAGAAAAAGCGCCTCTCACTGGCCCGCCTCTGGTTGTCGCCCGCGCCGTTGTGGCTGCTGGACGAGCCCTACGCCAACCTCGACCTGGACGGCATCAATCTGGTCAATCGCATGATCTCCGCGCACCTGCGCGATGGCGGCGCAGCCCTGGTGACCACCCATGGTGCCTACGCGGCGCCACCGGTGCAGACACGCATGCTGATGCTAAAGGCAGGTCGGAATGATTGATCTACTCCCGCCCCTGCGTTTGCATTTTGCCCCCTTTGAAAAAGGGGGCTGGCGCCAGCTTCACCGGCGACTGGGGAATTTGCTTTTGATCTTTGTCGGGGAATACAAGCAAGGGCAAGAGCAGGAGCAAATCCCCCCTGCCCCCCTTTTTCAAAGGGGGGGAACCTTCTCTCTTTGTGCTGTGGGGGATCGCGGATGAAGGGTCCTTCCCTGATGCAGGCGGGCAAGGCGCTGCTGCTGCGCGATCTGCGGCTGCTTTGGCGTCGTCGTGGCGATGCGTTCCAGCCGGCGCTGTTCGCCTTGCTGGTCGTCGTGCTGTTCGCGCTGGCGCTGGGCGGTGAACCCCGTGCGCTCTCGAATGTCGCTTCGGCAGTGATGTGGGTAGCGGTGTTGCTGGCCGGATTGCTGGCTTTGGACACGCTGTTCCGTGGCGATGCCGAGGATGGTTCGCTGGAGCAATGGATCCTGGCGCCGGTGCCGCTGGCCTGGCTGGTGGCGGTGCGTGTGTTCAGCCACTGGCTGACCACGGCGCTGCCGCTGATCCTGGCCACGCCGTTGCTGGCCGAACTGCTGCACCTGCCGCGCGAACAACTGCCGGTGCTCCTGGCTTCGCTGGCCTTGGGCACGCCGCTGCTCAGCCTGCTGGGTGCGGTGGTGGCCGCGCTGACGGTCGGCATGAGGCGCTCTGGTATTCTTGTGGCCCTGCTGGCACTGCCGCTGTATGTCCCGGTTCTGATCTTCGGCGCCGGCAGCGTCGCCCGCAGCGCCCAGGGCCTGGACGCCGTCGGCGCACTGCTTTTCCTGGGCGCCGGCTTGGTGCTCACCCTTGTCCTCGCCCCCCTGGCTGCCGCGGCGGCGATCCGTATCGCCCTGCATTGAATGCCTAGCCTGAAAGCCAAGCCCGCATGAATCCCGTCCTGCTCTGGTTCCACCAACTCGGTTCGCCGCCGATCTTCGACCGCTTCGCCGCGCGCTGGGCGCCGTGGTGCCATGCCGTGGCCCTGGTGCTGATGGCAGTGGGACTGTGGCAGGCCTTCCAGGTGCCGGCCGACTACCAGCAGGGCGACAGCTTCCGCATCTTCTACATCCACGTACCTGCCGCGATGATGAGCATGACCGTGTTCGCGGTGATGGCCGTCTACGCCGCCATCGCCCTGGTCTGGCGGATCAAGCTGTGCGAAATCCTGGCCATGGCCTGCGCGCCCATCGGCGCCGCGTTCACCCTCATCACCCTGGCCACCGGTTCGATCTGGGGCAAGCCCATGTGGGGCACGTGGTGGGACTGGGACCCGCGCCTGACCACCGAGCTGATCCTGCTGTTCCTGTATCTGGGCGTGATCGGCCTGTACAACGCCATCGACGACCGCCGCGCCGCCGCGCGGGCCGCCGGGCTGCTGGCCATCGTGGGCGTGGCCCTGTTGCCGGTGATCCGCTATTCGGTGGTGTGGTGGAACTCGCTGCACCAGGGGCAGACCGTCAGCCTGTTCGGCGAATCGAAGATGCACGGCAGCATGGAACTCCCCTTCTGGATCATGTTCGTCGCCGTGCAGTTCTGGTTCGCCGGTTCGCTGCTGGTCCGAGCGCGCGCCGACAACCTGCGCCGCGAAGCGGGCAAGGACTGGGTGGCGAAGATGGCGGCCCAGCCATGACCTATCTCAATTACGTGATCGGCGCGTATGCCGTGTTCGCCGTGGTGATGCTGTGGGATCTGCTGTCCCCGCGTCTGCAGATCCGTCGCGAACTGCGCAAGGCGCGACTGCGCAAGGCACGTGCGGCCAAGCCGGCACAACCCGTGGAGCTGAGCCGATGAATCCGGTGCGTCGCAGAAGACTGTTGTGGGTGCTGCTGCTGGTCGTGGCTGCGGCCATCGCCACCACGCTGGTGGTATTGGCCTTGCAGCGCAACGTGGCCTATCTGTACACGCCGGTCGAAGTGCTGCGCGGCGAAGCTGGCGAACGCGCGCGCTTCCGCCTGGGCGGGATGGTCGAGAAAGGTTCGTTCGAGCGCACGCCCGGTTCGCTGGTGGTCCGCTTCAAGGTCACCGATGGCGATGCGCTGCTGCCGGTGGTCTACGACCGCATCCTGCCGGACCTGTTCCGCGAAGGTCAGGCCGTCGTGGCCACGGGCACGATGAAGGACGGCGTGTTCGTGGCAGAAGATGTGCTGGCCAAGCACGATGAGAACTATATGCCCAAGGAAGTGGCCGACAAGATGGGCATGGCCCATCAGAAGCACGATGTGCAGACGCCAGTGGAACCGAAGCCTTGATTCCTCTCGGCATCTCCGTCTCGATCAAATACACGCATTTCCGCGCTTGCTTTCCCGGGGCCCCTGAGACGCGGCCGGCGCTGCGGGTCAAACCCCGCCAGGGGCGGCGCGCAGGACGCGCGCCGTTTGCGGACGGTACATGGATGTACCTTCCGCAAATTCCCGCAGTGCCGGCGGACCCGATGCGCGCAGCGCATTGGGCGCGTCGCCGGGGTGTGCTTTCTTTTGGTTACTTTTCTTTGCACAAGCAAAGAAAAGTGACTCGCGCGAAAGCGCGAAACGCTTTTGCACGCGCCAATGGAATTCCCCGCGATGCTTCCTGAACTCGGACAAGTCGCACTGATCCTGGCGCTGCTGATCGCAGGCCTGCAAGCCGTACTGCCCCTAGTCGGCGCGCAGCGTGGCAAGACCGGCTGGATGGCCGTTGCGCGTCCAGCCGCCTACGCGCAGTTGCTGCTGGTGTTCATCGCCTACGTGGTGCTGACCATCGCCTTCGTCACCCAGGATTTCTCGGTCAAATACGTCGCCGACAATTCCAATTCGTTGCTGCCCCTTATCTACCGCTACACCGCGGTCTGGGGCGCGCACGAAGGGTCGCTGCTGTTGTGGACGCTGGTGCTGGCGGTGTGGAACGCGGCGGTCGCGCAGTTCTCGCGTGGCCTGCCGGAACAGGTCATGGCCCGCGTGCTGGGCGTGATCGGTCTCATCAGCCTCGGCTTCCTGGCGTTTCTGATCTTCACTTCCAATCCTTTCATCCGTCTGCTGCCCTCGCCGATGGAAGGCCGCGACCTCAACCCGTTGCTGCAGGACGTGGGCATGATCATCCACCCACCGATGCTCTACGTCGGCTACGTGGGTTTCGTGGTGCCGTTCGCGTTTTCCATCGCCGCCTTGATCGACGGCAAGGTGGATGCGCGCTGGCTGCGCTGGACACGGCCGTGGACCAACATCGCCTGGGGCTTCCTGACCATCGGCATCGCCCTGGGCAGCTGGTGGGCGTATTACGAACTGGGCTGGGGCGGCTGGTGGTTCTGGGACCCGGTTGAGAACGCCAGCTTCATGCCATGGCTTGTAGGCGCAGCGCTGCTGCATTCGCAGGCGGTGACCGAAAAGCGCGGCAGTTTCCGCGGCTGGACCTTGCTGCTGGCTATCGCGGCGTTCTCGCTCTCGCTGCTGGGCGCGTTTCTGGTGCGCTCGGGCGTATTGACCAGCGTGCATGCCTTCGCCGCCGATCCGTCGCGCGGGCTCTTCATCCTGATCTTCCTGGGCGTGGTCATCGGCGGCTCGCTGCTGCTGTATGTGGCGCGCGTACCCAGGCTGGAACAGGGCGCGCCCTTCGCCGCCAGTTCGCGCGAGACCCTGTTGCTGGCCAACAACGTGCTGCTGACCTCGGCCTGCGGCATGGTCCTGCTGGGCACGCTGTATCCGCTGATCGCCGACGCACTCGGCCTGGGCAAGATTTCGGTGGGCCCGCCCTACTTCGGCCTGCTGTTCCTGCTGCTGATGGCGCCGCTGGTGCTGTTGGTTCCCTTCGGCCCGCTGACGCGTTGGCAGCGCGAGGAACCGTCGCGGCCGCTGCGCCTGCTCGCGCCGTGGGCCGGCCTTGCCCTGGTGCTGGCGATCATCGGTTACTTCATGGCCCCGCAGGGCCAGTGGAAGACGGCCGCCGGTATCGGCACCGCTGCTTGGGTCGCATTGGGAACCGGATACTTCGTGTGGACCCGGTTCCAGTCCAAGAGCGGCGGTAACCGGTTTACCGCCGAAATGCTGGGCATGACCCTGGCCCATGGCGGCATCGCCGTGTTCCTGGTCGGCGCCTTGCTGGTGGAAGCGCTCAACACCCAGCGCGAACTGGCGATGACGCCGGGACAGACGTTGGAAGTCGGGCGTTACGCGTTCCAGTTCCAGGGCGTGGATGAAGTAACCGGCCCCAACTACCTGGCCACCCGTGGCCACGTGCAGGTGCTGCGCGGCGACAAGCCGCTGGTGCTGCTGCATCCGGAAAAACGCGAGTACGCCAGTGGCGGCCAGGTGATGTCCGAAGTCGGCATCCATCGCACCGTCTTCGGCGACGTGTATGTGGCGCTGGGCGAATCGCTCGGCGGCCAGGCGCGCGCCGTTCGCATCCACATCAAACCGTTCGTGCGCTGGATCTGGTTCGGCGCCGGCCTGATGGCGCTGGGCGGGTTCGTCACCGCCACCGACAGACGCTTCCGCAAACCACCCGAGGACAAACGATGAACCAGCCTGCTCCCGCACCGAACAAGATGCCGACCGGGGCGTTCGTGTTCGCCGGCGTGATCATCGCGCTGTTCTTCATCGGCCTGATGGGCCTGCTTTATTACGGCGTGCAGCGTTCGGATGAAGCCGGTCGCGACGCGCTGCCTTCGCCGCTGATCGGCAAGCCCGCGCCCGACTTCGACCTGCCGCTGCTGCACGAACCAGGCAAACGCTTCACCTTGGCCGAACTGCGTGGGCAGCCGTTCGTGATGAACGTGTGGGGCAGCTGGTGCCCGGAATGCCGCGTGGAGCATCCGGTCATCAGCAAGTTCGCGCTGACCAAGCGCGTGCGCTTCATCGGCTACAACCTCAAGGACCCGCGCGAAGACGCCCTGCGCTGGCTGGAGCAATACGGCAATCCGTATCTGATGGTGGTCGCCGATGAAGAAGGCCGCACCGCCATCGACTGGGGCATCTACGGCGCGCCGGAAACCTTCCTGGTCGACGGACAGGGCATCGTGCGCTGGAAGCACGTTGGTGCCATCACCGACGAGATCATCGCCAACGAACTGATTCCCGCGCTGGAAAAGGCGGAAGCGCAGAAATGAGCACGCCCGCTTTTCGTAGAGCCGAGCTTGCTCGGCTGCTCCTGGACGGTTCCATGAGCAAGAGCAGCCGAGCAAGCTCGGCTCTACGAAGTGCGTTGCTGTTTTTTCTTCTAGCTTTCGCGGGCATCGGATTCGCCCAGGTCAGTGACCCCACGCCATTGCAGTTCCGCGATGCCGCCGAAGAAACCCGTTTCCACCAGCTCACCGCCGAACTGCGCTGCGTGATGTGCCAGAACCAGTCGCTGGCCGACTCCAATGCGCAGATCGCCCACGACCTGCGCCGCGAAGTGCTGGATCTGATGAACCAGGGCAAGTCCGACGCGGAAATCAAACGCTTCCTGGTGGATCGCTACGGCGAGTTCGTGCTCTACAAACCCGAAGTCTCCGGCAGCACCTGGCTGTTGTGGTTCGGCCCGCTGGTGCTGTTGCTGGCTGGTGCGGCGGTGATCTTCCGGCTGGTGCGCAAGCGCAGCGGTTCGGCCACTGAAGTCGCCGCAGACGACGGGCAGGAGTGGTGATGGCCACTTTCATCGCTATCGCCGTGCTGCTTTCATTGATCGTGCTGGGCGCCGTGCTGTGGCCGTTGTGGCGCGACTCGCGGATGCTGGTGGTGGGTGGCGTGGTTGCGCTGGGACTGGCCACGTTCGCGCTCTATCGCATCACTGGTACGCCAGCGGCCATTGATCAGGTCGCGACAGCGAACGCCGCCATGCCCGCTACGCTGGACGCGGCCATCGCCGAACTACGTGAAGCGCTGAAGCGCAATCCCAATCAGGCCGAAGGCTGGCAGTTGCTGGCCAGAACCCTGGCCTCGCAAGGCAAGGCCGCTGAATCCAGCGAGGCCTACACCCAGGCCGTGAAGCTGCTGCCCGACGATCCCAACCTGCTGGTGGAAGCCGCACAGGCGCGGCTCTTCGCGGCGGCGGACCGCAAGCTGGATGCACAGGCCGTCGCCTGGGTGAAACACGCGTTGACGCTGCAACCCGGCCACCAGCGCGGCACCTGGCTGCTGGGCATTTCCCAGCGCCAGAACGGACAACCCGCCGAAGCCGCCAGGACCTGGGAACCGCTGCTGGCGCAGGTCGACACCGCCACCGCCGCCACCCTGCGCACACAGATCAATGACGCACGTGCCGAAGCCGGCCTGCCCGCGCTGCCTGCACCCGCACCCGCCGCGCCCAGCGCCAACGCACTGACGGTGAAGGTGTCGCTGGACCCGGATTTCGCCGCACGCGTGCGCCTGCGCGGCGACACTACCGTGTTCGTGATCGCGCGCATTCCCGGCGGCCCACCCATGCCGGTGGCGGCGGAGAAGCATTCGCTGCAGGATCTGCCGCTCACCCTCACCCTGGACGACAGCGACAGCCCCATGCCCACGCAGAAGCTGTCCGCACTGAAGGAAGTCGAAGTCTTCGCACGCCTCTCCGCCAGCGGCGACCCGATGCGACAGGAAGGCGATATCGAATCGGCGCCGGTAGTGATCAAGCTGCCTTCGTCTGCGCCTGTTGAACTGGTGCTGGGCAGATCTGAAAAATAAAGGTATCCGGAATCTGGTGTGCGATGCCCTAGCTTGCGTCCTTCTCCCCGCTTGCGGGGAGAAGGTGGCCGACAGGCCGGATGAGGGGCTACCGGAGCCAGTTGGCATTCCACATAGATGGCATGACGAGTGTGGCATCCCCCTGAAACATCCGCGTTCGATGCACTATCGAGCCGAACAAGCTACTGGCTTCGGTCTTTCCCTCACCCGCCTTCGGCACCCTCTCCCGCATGCGGGAGAGGGGCTCATCCCGATTGCGACGAAGGATCCGCTTTTCTACTGCATGGCAGCAGATCCCTCGCTTCGCTCGGGATGACATTCCTATCGCTGAGATTTCTTGGCGCGCGCGATAGCAACCACTATCAAAAAAAGCCATTGGATTGACCGGCATGCGCCGTTGAAAGACCTTCCGCCTGCGCGGCAATGACCGCCCAAAGCGTCCTGACGCATTACCCGCCCCGGTAGAATCACCCCCATGACCGAATTCATCCCCCCCGGCACCCGCTTCCACGCCCTGCCCTCGCCCTTCCCCATGAAACGTGGCGGCGAACTCCACGGCGCGCGCATGGCCTACGAAACCTGGGGCGAACTCAACGCCGCGCGCGACAACGCCATACTGATCGTCACCGGTCTGTCGCCCGACGCGCATGCGGCCAGCAATGCGGCCAATGGCGATGCCGGCTGGTGGGAGCAGATGCTTGGTCCGGGCAAGCCCATCGATACCGATCGCTGGTTCGTGGTCTGCGTCAATTCGCTGGGCAGTTGCAAGGGCTCGACGGGCCCGGCCTCGATCAATCCCGATACCGGCCGGTTGTACCGTCTGGATTTTCCGGAGCTGTCGGTGGAAGACGGCGCCGATGCGGCACGCGAAGTCGTGCGCGGCCTGGGCATCGAGCGGCTGGCCTGCCTCATCGGCAACTCCATGGGCGGGATGACCGCGCTGGCGTTCCTGCTGCGCCATCCCGGGCTGGCCCGCACCCACATCAATATTTCCGGCAGTGCGCAGGCGCTGCCGTTTTCCATCGCCATCCGTTCGCTGCAGCGCGAGGCGATCCGCCTGGATCCGAACTGGAACAACGGCGAGTACGACGACGCCACCTATCCGGAATCGGGCATGCGCATGGCACGCAAGCTGGGCGTCATCACCTATCGTTCGGCGCTGGAATGGGACGGCCGCTTCGGCCGTGTGCGGCTTGAATCGGACCGCCCGGAAGAAGAGCCCTTCGGCCTCGAATTCCAGGTGGAAAGCTATCTGGAAGGACACGCGCGCCGCTTCGTGCGCCGCTTCGACCCCAACTGCTATCTCTATCTCAGCCGTTCGATGGACTGGTTCGATCTGGCAGAACATGTCGACGGAAAGCCAGCCGGCGGCGATGTGCTGCAGGGCCTGGCGCGGATCAAGGTGGAGAAGGCGCTGGCCATCGGTGCCACCACCGACATCCTGTTTCCGCTGCAGCAACAGCAGCAGGTGGCCGAGGGTCTGCGGGCCGGCGGCGCCGATGCCGAGTTCCAGCCGCTGGACTCGCCGCAGGGCCATGACGCCTTCCTGGTGGACATGGAGCGCTTCGGCCCCGCCGTCGCCGCCTTCCTCGCCAAAATCTGAACCGCCTCGCCGGCACGCCGGGAACGAAGGGCTAAAATGCCCGCACTCTCTGCGGAATGCCTGCCATGACTCTCGATTTCCCCGGCTCCGACAAACTTATTGCTTCGCTGGACGCCGCCGTTGCCCTGGGCGACGACCGTGCGGTCACCGACGCGCTGCGCAAGACTCTCTGCGCCATGATCTGCGATGAGGAAGTGGCCCTGCCGGCCTGCGTGCTGGAACCCATCGCCGACCACTACGCGCGCCGCGAGCTGTACACCAGTCCCGAGCACGGCTACAGCGTGGTGGCGATGACCTGGGGACCCGGCCAGGGCACCAAGATCCACGACCACTCCGGCATGTGGTGCGTGGAAGGGGTGTGGAAAGGCCGTCTGGAAATCACCCAGTACGAGCTGGCCGAGCGCGACGAGGAACGCTACCGCTTCATCCCCGCCGGCACCATCGAGGCCGGCACCGGCTCGGCCGGCAGCCTGATTCCGCCGCACGAGTACCACACCATCCGCAACCCCAGCGACCAGGCCATCGCGGTCTCGCTGCACGTCTACCAGCGCACCATGATCCGCTGCGGGGTGTTCTCGCCCGACGGCGACAATGCCGAATGGCAGAGCCGCGGCGAGCGCCTGCTGGGCACGGACAAGATCATTCCCCACTGACTGCCGGAGCCGCCACGCGGCCCTGATCGCGTCCTTCTCCCCGCCTGCGGGGAGAAGGTGGCCGAAGGCCGGATGAGGGGCGGCGGGCGCCTGTCTGCGCTCCACCAAGTGGCCCACGAGCGTGGATCTCAGGAAGTACCGCCTTCGGCACATTGCCGAGACGGATGAGCTACCGGCTTCGGCCTTCCCCTCACCCGCCTTCGGCACCCTCTCCCCGCAAGCGGGGAGAAGGAAACCAGCATTTCCCCAAACTGAATCCCTGGCCAAAAAAAACAGCCACTTGGGCTGTTTTTCTGGTGCCGAAGGTGGGACTCGAACCCACACGCTTTTAAGGGCGGCGGATTTTGAGTCCGCTGCGTGACCGTTTCATGGGGTGTCTGCGAGGCCCGATGAATTTGTAAGCTACTGAATATGCTTGTTTTACTGTTTCCTGCGGTGTCCTCCTGTTTCCGGTAAGCTTGCAACAAACGGGCACCATACGGGCACCAGATGACGCAGCGGACACTTACGGATCGGCAGGTTGCAGCGCTAAAACCAGGCGAGTGGGCGAGTGATCCAGCCGCGCGAGGAGCCGGGCGATTACAGGCGCGGCGACTGGCGGACGCTGACGGAAAACGGCAGTTTGCGTGGTACTACCGCTACACAGATGGGCAAGGAAAACGCCATCGCCAGCAGGTAGGTTCAGGTTCACTGGATAGCCTATCTCTTTCAGAGGCGCGGAAGCAGGCGAACGAACTGAAGCAGCGCTATCAGGCTGGTGCCCGTGACCTCCGGGAGGTTTTAAGGGAAGAGCGCGACCGTGAACGCCGGCAGCGGGAGGCCGCCGCAAGTGCAGCGTTGGAGGTAGCAGCCCGCCAAGTCGCCACGCTCGGCAAGCTATTGGAAGGATACGTCGCCCAGCTTCGGCATGACGGAAAGCAAAGCGCGCGCGACGTAGAAACCACCTTTAAGCGACAAGTCGAATCTGCATGGCCGCAGCTATGGAAAAAGCCCGCAGCCGACGTGACCACGGATGACCTATTGGATGTAGTTGCCCGAGTGGAGAACACCGGCAAGAAGCGCGAGGCGGCGAAGCTACGAAGCTTTATTCGCGCGGCCTACTCTGCCGCCATAAACGCACGCACTAGCACATCGTCACCAGTACTGCGCGCACTGAAAATAACAGCGAACCCGGCACGTGATCTTGGCGTGATAAAGAACAACACCACGGCGGGTGATCGTAACCTGTCGCTGACCGAGCTGCGCGCCTACTGGAAGCGGATCAATGAAAAAAGTTTTATCCACGGTCCCATGCTGCGCTTCCACCTGTTGACCGGCGCGCAGCGACAGGCTCAGTTGGGACGCGCGACAGAATCTGATTTAGACATGGACGCGAAGTCATTTCGATTACTGGATAACAAAGGGCGGCGGTCCAAGCCGCGTCAACATCATGTGCCGTTGATCCCCGCTGCGCTGGAAGCCCTGGAAGCGATGCGCACGCCGCGCGCTGGGCCGTATCTGTTCACTGTCACTAATGGCAACTCCGGCGTGACGAATTCCACCATGCGCGACGCGTTGGCAGTCGTCAACACTGCGATGAAAAACGCAGAAGAACTACAAGGCTCCACATTCACGGCTGGTGACTTGCGTAGAACCGTTGAAACTCAGTTGTCTACCGCTGGCGTGTCAATGGAAGATCGCGCCTATCTGCAATCGCATGGTCTAGGCGGTGTACAGGCGGTGCACTATGACCGGTACGAACGATTGAAGGAAACGCGTGCAGCGTTGGAACTGCTGCACAAGCTGGTTACTGCCAAGGCCCGAGGAAAGTTATGAGCCAGGATTTCAAGTCCCAGATAAAGAGCCAAATAAAGGCGGGACTGGTGAAGGAAGCTGCGGAGGAGTGTCTAGAGAGCGCGTACATTGCATTCTCGGAAAGCCCAGATTTTCTACGCGAAATGATCTACGTTCTTGCTACCGAGATTGCACAGGGCATGCCCACGCGGCCGAGGCCAGCTAAAGGTGGCCGATTCGCTGGCCAACGAAGAGTGGCAATTACTGTTCACGATGACGAGACAGACGCAGAATTCCCCATAGTCCGGCACGTATCTCAGACTGAGTTTGAACGAATCGTGTGTGCGGACGCTAAGGCCAGAATCGATAGTGGAACCAGAGTCGGGGAAGCCCTGACGCAGACTGGAAACATGTTCAATATCGACGCGCAAACTGTTAAGAAATATCGTCGAAATATGAAACAAGGTACGCAGGTAGTACCCCTGCGTAACTCGACGCCCACGCCTGGCTAGGACGAGCATGGCACCTCCAGCCACAAGGAGGCACGCCAAATGAAGTCCCGCAAAGGCCGTAAGGTCTCCCCTGTTCAGGACACTAACGCCCTGGATGATGACGCACTCGCCACTGGTCGCACGGCGGAGGCTTACATCGGAATATCTCGCACTACTCGCCACCGCTTGACCAAAGCCGGCAAGTTTCCGACGCCGGCAAAGATTGGTGGGAGGGACTACTACCGTATGGGCCAGCTGCGTGCTTTGGCTCGCTCACGGGCTGCCGACTCGGGGAACTTCTCATGAGCATTTGGCCCCCAGTATTTCAGCAGGTTGTTCATCCGAGTAAGGCGGCAGTGGAGCAGCTAGTACGCGAAAAATTCGGCGTAGATACGAATGACCGCAATTGCCCTGAACCCGTGATGCGTTGGGCGGTCTTCGCGTTCCTCCGCCTGCTCAACGAAGGTGGGAAGGCTAGAACCAACGCAAAGCTGGAAGCCCAGATAGCTCGGGCAGCTGCCGATTTCAAGCGCGAGGCAAGCTGATATGAGCATTGAGATTTCCACGGTAGAGCTTAACTACTGGGCTTCGCGTTATCGCGGCCCTAATGCTGCGGGTAGCATCGACTACGCCCACCAACAGGCGCAGCAATGGGTTAACTGCAACGCGGCCGACATGTTGCCAAGTATCCAGCACGGAATTATTCGTAACTACTTCCGCTTTGTAATCGAATCAGACGCGGGTGAGAAAAAGCTGTTGATGGGAGCGATAGATGCTCTCTTAGAGCTGGGGAGGGTCATAAATGAAAATGCCCGCTCTTGATCCTCGCATCGGCATGTATTTGATGGAACGATATCCAGGCCTGAAGCGCGAGGGTCTCCACGGCATGTGGCTGCACGCATGGTGCTGGGTTGAAGAAAAAGTTCCGGACGTGTCAGAACCTACGCACCCAGCATTTGAAGTGGCGGCGCTCTTCCGATTGCAGGCAATGTGCGAACGTGACCCGCAGCGCAAGGCGAGTTTCCTATTTTCTGCATGCGAGGCACTAGCGCCCCACCAACGCAACTAGAACCCCCTTCCCCATCCGCACCTCACACCTTGGCTAGGGACATCCGCGGATAACAACAGGGGCACACATTGAACACTTTAGAACACGCGCTTGGTAGCGTGGCATCCACTAGACGCTTCTTTATTTATCTGTTGACGTGGAACAGCGCGCGCGGCAAGTACGATAAGCAGCCAGTTGGATCGCCGGCAGCAGCAAGCATGACTTATGCGCAGGCTTACGCCGAAGCAACAAGGTTGCGAAGCATCGGACAACACGCAACAGTAGGGCTATGGATTACAGCCGATAGCGGCCTTTACTTCCTGGATATCGATTGCCTTCCCGCTGAGTACACGTCGGACACCAGAGCGCAGCATCTGGTGGCGCTGCTGCCCGGCGCTTATGTTGAGTGGAGCGTTGGCCGTAAAGGATTGCACGTCCTAGGCCGCATGACCGCACCCGTGTTGCACAGTAGCCGAAATGACGCGCAGCACCTGGAGTTCTACACCGATGCGCGTGGGTGCGCGCTCAATATCGACGCAACTCCAACCGGCTGTATAGATACAACTAGCGATGTCAGCGGCATCGTGTCGCTGTTCTTTCCTCCACGCATAGCCCCGACGACCGACAATGTGCGTAGATCCGAATGGCGCGGGCCGGCTGAAGATGATGTTCTGCTTGAGCGCGCGCTGTCGGCCCGATTGAGCGCGGAAGCAGCGTTCAATGGCAAGGCAAGCTTTGCGCAGCTTTTTCGTGGCGAGGTGGAGAAGAACAGTAACAATGACGCGGCTCTCGCGTCACACCTGGCGTTTTGGACCGGCTGCGATGCTGAGCGGATGGAAAGGCTTATGCGCCGCAGCGGATTGGTGCGTCCAAAATGGTCCGAACATCGCACCTATCTCTCTATGACCATTTCTAGCGCGTGCAGCGCTTGCACAACCGTGTATCAGGAACGCCAATCGCAACCAGGGCCGACCCCTACCCCGCAGGTCACGACAACACCAACGGTACGCAGCGCTGCTGATCTTCAGAAGCAAGCGTTTAAGCCGATCCAGTGGGCACTACGGAACCTGTTGCCCGAAGGTGTGACTATTCTGTCATCCGACCCAAAGCTAGGTAAAAGCTGGATGGTGTACGGCTGGTGCATCGCCATCGCCACAGCCAATGCAATTTGGAACGGACGGGGAGTGGAGAAGCAAGGCGACGCGCTGCTGTTAGCGCTTGAAGATAACGACCGCCGCATGCGTCGCCGGCTGGACAAGCTACTGCCTACCTTTGGCAGTCCTGACATTGGACGGCTCTACTACGCTTGCGATTGGCCCCGTGGGCAGGAAGGCGTTACCGCCATCCGTGAGTTCCTAGTTGCACATCCAGAGACTCGCATTGTCGTGATTGACACTATTGCGGCATTCCGGAATGCCGATCCGGGCCGAAAGAACGCATACACGTGGGACTACGAAGTCGGGGCATTGCTTAAGCCGCTGTCACAGGAATTTCAGTGTGCGTTCGTGCTGGTCTCGCACAACCGCAAGGCCGGTGCGGGTGACACCCACGTCAATCAGGAAGTCTCCGGAACCACCGGGCTAGTGGGCGGCGTGGATAACGTGTTCGTACTGAAGCGGTCATCCGGTAACGTAACGGCGGTACTGCACACGGACGGGCGCGACATTGAGGAACAATTGGAATTAGCGCTGCAACTGAATGACGGACGCTGGGAGTGCGTTGGGGACGCTAAGGACGTTAACCGGTCCCAGCAGCGCAACGCTGTGCTGGAAGCTTTAAACCGCCTGGGAGGCGTAGGAACGGCCCGCGAGATACATGAGGCTATGGGCGCAACGGAAAAGCTCGGAACGCTGAGGGTCAGGCTTACACGCATGGTGGCGGGCAATGAGTTGAACTTAAGCGGCAAGCTGTACTCACGGGTCCACCCGGAGTCTAGATTCGCTGAAGTTGTTACACCCCCTCCGATGCCGGGTGTAACAACCAACCTTATTACACCCCCATTGCCGGGTGTAATAAACGGTGTAATCCCGTTAACGGCTCCATCAGGCCTTTAATTGGATTAAGGAGAATTTCCACGCCCCCGTGGGAGTATCTATATATACCCCCTGTAATTGATGTAATCCTGTAATAAACGTAAGCTGAATATTACGTGTTACACCTGTTACAGGGGGTAGAGGGGAAATGAGCAAGGTTTTAGTGTTGGGAGCGGGAGCAAGCTTGGACTATGGGTATCCTACCGGCAGCGAACTGCGCCAGAAGATATTAGACATAGACCGGTCTACGGCAAAAAGGGCGGGGATCATTCGTGAGCGTTTCGAAGAGCGTGACATGCGCTCATTGGTCGCCTTCCAGGAATCGTTCCGCACTTCACAAATGTACTCTGTCGATGCTTTTCTGGGGCGTCGTCCAAAGTTTTCCGAAATGGGGAAATGGTGTATCGCCGCCGTGTTGCTTGCGTGCGAGAACTCGGACAAATTATTTAGCGAGAAAGATAAGAAAGATCACTGGTATCAATACCTTTTAAATCGACTCGTGACCAAAGATTGGGTCGACCTGACTTTCAATGACCTGTCTATAGTCAGCTTCAACTACGACAGATCTCTGGAGCATTTTCTCTACGTCGCGCTCCAAAGTGCGTACGGCAAGAGCGCCGATGACGCAGCAGAGAAGCTCAAGGCGCTTCGCATTGTGCATGTATACGGGGCGCTCTCTAAGGAGCTCCCGAACTCAGAGAATTATCTTAGGTATGACGGTAAGACCAGTATGGAGAAAGTCCAAGCTGCGGCCAGCGAGATTCTTGTTATTCCTGAGGGTCGCGCCGAGAATCCTACTTTCGAGAAGGCACGGGAGTGGCTTTCAAACGCGCAACAAATTGCATTTCTTGGATTTGGCTTTGACCCAATAAACGTAGCAAGACTAGCTGAAGGCGGTGCATGCGGTGTCGCGATCACGCGTAGCGATAAACAACACGTGGTGCGATATCTATGTGGTACGCGGCTTGGAGTTTTTGATTCTGAAATGGAGGCCGCATTCTTAGCGCTTACGCAGCAGGATTATCAGCGCCAAGAAATAGTAAATTTTCAGAGAGCAAACTGTACAGAAACACTAAGGACCACCAGATTTTTTGATCGATAGCGGAGTGAAGAGGACATGGATAATATGACTGACAGAATGTTGCGGTTCATTCAACACCCGCTGGTACTCTTCTTTCTCGCGTGGCTGATCAGCTATTTGTTCTATAGGTTGCAAAAGCATTTCCGTCGATTGAGCTATCAAAGCCAGGAGACCGTTGTCATTGATGCTAAGGCCAGCAAAAATGAAGATGGGTTGGAAGTCCGATATGGCGGCGAGGTCGTTCCACAAGTTACTCGGACCACCATCCGATTCTGGAATTCTGGAACTGAAGCAATACGCGGCGGAGATATTTCTGACGTTGACCCACTGAGACTGCAGTTTCCAGAAGGCGCACAAATACTGTCGCTTACATTCCTAAAAGCGACGCGCGATCCGATTGACGTGAAGGTTATGCAGGAGGGGAATCAAGCTCGTGTTTCGTTTGCGTTTTTGGAGCCGGGAGATGGGGCAGTGTTTTCAGTTCTTCATTCAGGTGCGTCCGGAAAATCAAAATTGAAAGGTACTGTGATCGGATTGAAAGACCATATCGCGTGGTGGGGAGGCTTTTCGGACGCTGAGCAGATTTTCCTTTTGCCAGGATCGGGTCCAAAAGGTGGAGGCAAATGGGCATTTCGGTTTTTCTTCTTTCTCGCATGTGCCGCGACAATCTTCGGCGCGCTCAGTATAATCTCAGGTATCTATCCCAACTTCTTCCTTGACCATTTTCCGCAATGGTTCAACGAAGAATCGTCTTCGACAGACCTCGTCAGAGACAAAACAAATTTCATGAGAATAGTTTTGGGTGCTGTCATAGTTGGTTTCTTTGGAGCCGTTGCTGCTGCAGTAATTTATGGGTGGAGAACAAGGCCGCCGGTTAGTCTCCGTTAGACCCAGACCAAACGTATTTGAAAGGCCCCGGTAGCACCTTGGCGAGCTACCGGGCCTTACCCGTCTTGGCCGTGACCAACTTGGGCTAGATGCAGTTTCGCGGTTCTCACGCCGCCTCTGCTGGTGCGGTTTTTCAGGAGCGTCGGCACTCACACCTAATCCGGCACAGCACCGTGTTACTGCACCACCGACAATGGCGGCGGCGTTCTGGTTGCGAATATGTCCTTCCTAGGCCTGCCGGCATTACCACGCGCGATGGCTTGGGCGTTTTCCTTCTTCGTCTGCTTCTTCCCGGTTTCACCCATTCTCGCGTGCTTATAGGGCAGCAACTGTTTTGCTGCATCGGCACGCATGGCAACAGGCAACTGCTGATGATTCATCACGTCTTCCAGGAACGTGATTGGGTCACCGTACTTCGCGCGTGGCATCGTCGGAGTGTTGGTGGTTTTGGTTTCCAGGCCAGGCGTGTGTTTCGTGGCGATTTTGATGGCATTGCGAACCGCCGGATGCTTTGCCAAGCGATCACCGGCCTGCGCGGCGCTGCCGGGCGCGTAGCCTGCGGCGATAGCGGCGTCCTTGTTTGTGCAGCCTTGGGCTTTGTGTGTCGCGAACGCCTGTTGCTTCTTGGTAAGTTCGGTCATGTTTGTTTACTCTTTATGGTGTTTTTAATCTGTGCATGAGGGAATGGGCGGTCTAGGTGTCAACTGGCCGCCAGTGATTTTTCGTCAACACGTTGGGGTAGGTTCTCCAGCCGTCGTGCTTCATCTGGATGCATCACACCGCTATCAATCATGGTCTTGTAGAACTCAGCACGTTCCCCGGCAGTACCACGCAGCAGTGCGTCCACTGCATGTTCCGCGTAGTAGCGCTGACGTGCGATAGGTCCGAGCATTTGATGAGAGATAGCTGACTCCCACAAGGTGAGCCAACGGGTAAGACTGAACTTGACGAACTGCTGTCCCAGAGACTCCACGTTGTTGTAGCTCGCCTGTTCTAACGTCTGTACCAAGATGGGCGGAACACGGAACATGCGGCACACTTCAGTGACTGAGAAGTTCATAGCTTCCAACCACTGCGCGTCCTCATTGGACAAGCCGACGTTCTCTAACTTCAGACCACGCACGCCCATGATTAGCGTCTTACCCGCATTCGCAGGTGAAGCGTAGTTATTCATCGTGTCGCGCAAAGCCACCATCTGTTCGGTGGTCAGGTCTTGTTTGCCCTCGTTGTACATAATGGAAGCGGGGCGCGCGCCACGTCCGAAGCTGGCAGCACCGTGCGTCCGCAAGGACAACGACAAACCCAGTATTTCGCGGGCGATGGTCACGCGGGACTTGCCCACGATGCTGCCGGGGTCTGTGCGGTCACGCAGGTGCAGCACTTCATCAGCAAGCAAGCGAACGGGCTGGCCCTTGTCGTCGGTGTAGTCGTAGCGGTAGCGACCGCTATTTAGCTTGACGATGGACATGCGGCCCGGATGCATCGGATGCAGCGCCGTTACCTCGCCAGCACCGTTGAACTCTTTGCGTGCGTAGCCGTTGCCATTGAGTAGGACGCCGGCCGTCATGCACTCACGGAACTCCATGCCGGATTGGTAATCGTTCGGGCGTTCCAACACGCGCGATAGCCAATGATCGTCTGCACGTTCACGGCTCCCATCTTCGTTGCGGCGGTAGGTGTGTAACGGCAGGCAAGCCGTGGATTCGCTCAATGCCTGTACGCACGCGAACACCGTGGAAATGGACTCAGCACTGCGGGCATCGACGTAAGCGCCGGCCGCGCTATTGCTTCCGCCACCCGCCAGCGCGTTCCAAGATGGATCTACACGCCGGCTAGGGCTTGCCGCAGGTTCGTCCACGATGTCGGTTTCGTCTTCGGCGCGCGTTTCAGTGCGGCCTTTCAGCATGTCCAGTATTTTCATTTGACTGTCTCCAACCAGTAACGCAGCAGCGCCAATTGGCTTTGTGGTTGCAGGTTGCGCAAGTGAACTTCCGTTGCGCCATAGGCGGGGCGGCTTTGCACAATGGACACTTCGTCCAGCGTCACGTTGCGCAGCTCGCGTGTGTTGCCGGTCCAGTGGTCGCCACCCTTGGGAACGTTGAAGGCGAAGGAACACCCGCCCAGGTCTCCACGCAGCGCCAGGGCAGCCAGGTCACGGCCGGCTTGGGTGTCTGGTAGCTCTAGGGAGAACGCTAGGCCCGTAGCATCCTCAGAGAGCGCCAGCGTGCCGCTGCGGGTGCGTCCCAGCACTCGGCTGGTGTCGTGGTCGGCCAGCGCCAGGATGTCGGCACCGGACGCCAGGGACGCAGCGAACGCGCCTCGCTTAATTACCTCTGTGAAATCACCGATGGTGGTGGGGCTGTCGAACTTGGCTATGTAGCCCGTCAGCTTGCGGCCGTTGGCAGTCACGCCAGCCGTTGCGCGTTGTTCTTTCATGGGTGCGTCTCCAAAAAAACACAGCCCGCCGCTTGGACGGGCTGCGCAGGGCTGGCAGTTACAGAGTGATGTCGGAAGCGACGACGAACGCCTGCGGATGACGCACGCCCACGTCCACGGTAGACATGGCCCGGACCAGCACGCCGCCGCGACCGTAGGCCGGCTGCGCGTAGGGGTTAACCAGGATGTCGATTTCCGACCAGATACCAAGCAGCACTTGCGACCAATCACCCAGGATGGCAATGCCGGTGTCCGGATCAGGCGTGGCGTTGTTGGGCACTTGGTTGGTGCTGTACGACTGCAAGCCGCCCATGCGGCCCTCATCGTTCAGCAGATAGATACCTGTCCCGGTGGACTTCTCCGCGCCTGCAAGCTTCGCGGCCACGCTGGGGTTGAACAGCCAGGACGATGCATCCACGTTGGCAAGTTCTGCCTTCGCTTTCATCGCCAGCACATTCGCCCAGTTGAGCGTTGCCAGGTTTGCAGTCTGGATGCCAATCGTGGACAACACGCCAGTGGGTTCGTTCGCGCCGCCGCCCTTGATGAGCGCCGAATCGATGGCCTGCGCCAGCACGGCCGCGAAGTCATCACGCACCAGCTGTTCCACGTCGGGGCTGGACTGCATGATGAGTTGGCGGGATAGTTCGGTGACGCCACCGGCATGACGCGGGGTCAGGGTGATGTTGGACGGGTTCACGTCCGAATCCGGCACCGCGCCGTTCTCGGCTACCCAGCCAATGGACACGCCCGTGCCGTGCTTCGGAATCGACACGTTGCCATGCAGACCGGACAGCACACGCACGCCCAAGCGACGCGCCAGCAGCTTGTTGCGCAACGGCTGGATGTAGAGGTCGGCCCGGTGATCGGTCGGCACCAGTTCCGGCGCGCTGCCGGTGGTGTTCACGCGGGTTTCCAGTGCGCGCATCGGCACGAACACGCCCTGCGCCTTGCGGCCGGTGCGACGTTCGGTTTCCTGTGCATATTCCAGTTCGGCACCTGTGAGCGAGCGGCCTTCGACGCCAGCCTGTAGCACGCGCAGCAGGGAGACACGGGATTCCAGGTTGGCCACTGTGTCGGGATTGCCGGTCACGGTCACGCCAGTGGAGCGGCGTTCGGCATCGTCCAGGAACTGTTGCCGCTGTTCGTCTTGTTCCAGTGATTCGATGTCGGCGCGGATGGTGTTGAAGCTGGCAGATTCTTCGGTGGTCAGTTGACGCTTTTCCGTTTCGGCCTTGGCGACGATGGCGCGGGCTTCGGCGGTACGGGCAGCTTTGCGCTGCCGGATTTCTTGCAAGGTCATGGTGTCGCTCCGGGGTTGTTTGGGATATCCCGGTTGGGCTAACTACGCGCACGCGCGCGCGACTCCAAACGTGGCACACGCTGGAACGCGCGGAACCAATTGGAGGGCGGGGGCACACCCCTGAACTGCGCAAGCTCTAGACGGGGAATAAACGGGCACCGAACGGGCACCGCGCGCGGTTCAGATAAACGAAAGGGCCAGGCCGCTAAGCCTAACCCTTTGTTTTTATTGGTGCCGAAGGTGGGACTCGAACCCACACGCTTTTAAGGGCGGCGGATTTTGAGTCCGCTGCGTCTACCATTCCGCCACTTCGGCGCGGCCGCGGAGTATAGCCGAGCGCGGGGCGATTTCCCAACTACGGGGTGGGGGGTGCGTCAGCAAATCAAAGCGGAAAGCGGCCGTAGCCCGGGTAAGGCCAACGGCCGCACCCGGGGAACGTGCGGTTTCCGTGTACGCGCCCCAGGTGATCTTCGCTTACCCGAACTGCTGCAGTTCGGACCGACCATGACTGTGAACAGTTCGGCAAACAGCTTGCGCCTCTTGACGACCACCGAGGCCTGGCGGAGCATGCCTACACATGAGCCGCGACCCATATGAATCCGCGTTCAAGTCGATTCATGGACATTTGAATCGCCACGAAAAGGCTCTGGGGGAACTGCAGACCTATGCCAAACACATTGGTAGCCAGCCGAGGCATGCGCCGGTGCAAGAGCCGAATGATCTAGACCAGCTTAGGGCGCAGGAAATTCACTATGCGAATGTGGTCCTACTGCTTGGTTACGGGGGTTTCTTTGCGCTGTGGGGAAGCTGTGCTGACCGTATGCACCCTTGGACATTCGGAGGGCTCGGGCTAGCTATGGGGCTCTCCCTATTAGTGTTCATCGCCTTTGAAATGCTCAAGACGGTTAGTGCCACGATGATTCACAACAAGGCAGCAAGGCGAGGGCCGGACGGTCAGCGACTAATGACCAATCGTGACTATCTGCGAGACCTGAGAGTAAGCGCCGAAAATGTCAACGCGTATTGGCATTGGTTTTTCATTCCAGCGGTCTTGCTAGGAGTTGGCGCAGGCTTTGGACTGCTGGTTTTCTTTATTCGCCACACACTCGGCTACTGAAGCATGAGGCATTTTCCTGGCATGCGGTAGGCATACCACATGCGCTGGGTGGTCAGCGGCTCAGGCTAGGCAATGCCCGCAGCACCGAAGCTCACGCGCCATGCCAGTGTGTGAATTATTTACGTTGTGCTTTCGGTGCGCCCCTCTACAGAATGCTCCTCGGCCCGCTATGGGGATAGCGGAGCCAGATAATTCGCTATAGGGGAAGCGCTTCATGCTCGTCCGGCCACCGAACCAACTAAAGCTCGCTTTAATCCCGCATCAGGTCGAGGACACGCTAGTCCAGCAGCGGTCATCAGACGGCTATCTGAATGCGACGGCTATGTGCCAAGCAGTAGGAAAGCGTTTCTCTCACTACATGGAGAACTCCTCTACGGCGGCCTATTTGGACGAGCTGGCAGCCGATGTCGGAATTCCGACATCGCAGCTAATTCAAGTACTTAAGGGAGGAAGTGGTCCCCAGGGAACTTGGGTACACCCAGACGTTGCTATCCACTTGGCTCAATGGCTTTCCCCTAAATTTGCCGTGGCGGTATCGCGCTGGGTACGGGATTGGCTAGCCACCGGTCATAAGGGGGGCGGTGCAATGCCCTACCATCTTCAGCGGTACATGGCTAACCAATCCAAGGTCCCTTACACCCACTTTTCGGTGTTGTCGGAATTGACGCTTGGACTCATCGCTCCCCTTGAGGCGCGCGGATACACGCTTCCGGATAAGCTAGTTCCCGATATTTCCCAGGGAAAAATGTTTGCAGCGTGGATGCGCAAAACTATCAACATGGATACGAACACCTTGCCAACTTACGAACACGAGTTCGAAGATGGACGAATAGTGGCTGCGAAGCTATATCCCGCCGAGTTCCTCGACATGTTCCGAAAGCACTTCACCGAGGTGTGGATGCCCGAGCGCGCCGTCACCTATTTTCGGGAACGGGACGCAAAGGCGCTTCCTGCACTCGAGCAGCTATTAGCACTTCCCGCTCCAGTGAGATACACGCTTCCACCAGCAGATGGATCTGCTCCAAAGAAGGCTGTAGTAGCAAAGCGACCGGCATCCAAATTGGAGGCGAAACCGGCTGCGCGCCCGCCTTTTCCACCAATCATTACAACGAAGAAAGACTGAGGGCGCGACTTTTGCGACGCTAGGCTTGGCGGACGGCATGGACTTGACATGGTTTCCGTCGGAAGAATCGCGAGCAAATGCACGCCCACGCCACCTGCTAATTCAACCAAATGTTACGTCGCAAAATGGGAAGCATGCTATGGAATTGGTTTTTCAAGTGCATAACGGACAATCTACCGAACAGGTTGATGCTGCACGCATTCGCGAACTGGCAGATCTGTTCGCGCTAGACAGCCTCATCCCCGGCAGATATAGCTCGCTCTTCGTTCTGAATCTTTACATGCTGCATGAACTAAGTGGAGTGAACCCAGAACAGGTAATTGCCGAGCTTAGGCACCTTGAAGGCTCTGGATCATCTCTGCAGACAAAAGAAGCTACACAGTTCAAGGGAAGTGTACTTAAAGGGCTTTGGCATAAGCATTTCCTGCCTACGCTTCCGAGCTCTATGGCTCACAACATCACCAACCACCTCGGCAAGAATGGGTTGGAAGATCTCATAAATGAGATTTTTGATCCCGCCAAAAGCCCCGTAATTACGAAAGAGATGATTCGGGAGTTATCCCATCGTGTTGTTGAGGGATCGCTTACTGAGCGGGCTGCTGCTGGCAAGCTAACGGGAGAGTGGATAATCTTCGCCAAAGAGAACGGGAAGAACTACTATCTCAGCATTGCGCCGCATGCAAGTGGTGACGAGAACATTGCTAATAATTTGAAGGTTTGCAAGTATGAGTTTCCATTTCTGTCCCAGTACGTGCCATAACAATTCTCTCAAGCGCGTATCAGGTTTGATCGGGGTTCTAGTGTTAAGCGAATCCCTAACTTAGCCGGCTTGGTCAACGTATGCAGACGTTGCGCATCGGTAATCAGGCGATTTGCTCGGACACCAACTCGTCGAAAAAGTAGCGCTCTTGGGTGTCATAAACCCCCTACTCTACTTAAACAATTAAGAGGTGAACCGGCTGGGGAACCAATCAACCCAAGCCTGTCGCATGCACATCCAACCAAGCCCAAGCCCTGCGTACGATCTGATCGACCTCTGGCCATAGCTTCGCCGAATTGCCCCCAAGCTCGTCCCACAGCACTTCCATATCCGCGGCATCCTGGGGCAATGCGTATCCGCGGTGGGTCACCAGGGCCAAAGCATAGGCAGGACAAACATCGCTCCACTCGTACCCATGTTTTCGCGAGTCCGCTCCTGCGAGGCGGTCGTACCCGGCAGGCACTTCGGCCATCCCCGGGTAGTAGAGACACTTAGATACGCCACCTGTAGGCAGCAGCGCAGCGACTAGTTCCTTGAATCGATCATGGTCGGTAAAGCGTCCCATTCCGCAGTCCTCGATTGGAGACAAACGGGAGTGGCGCATGCCCGGTGTAAAGCCGGTGTCAAACCTTGGCCGCGGGTCGTGCCACGCAACCACAGCCCCACCACTCTTCCACCCGCTTTTTAAGGGCAACTAGCCAGCAACGTATGGCGCCAATTGAGTGATGCCACCGACCGCCAGTTCAACCCAGATCGCGAACACTACAAAAACGATACCAACACCCAGGACGACCCGGCGCTGGCGGCTTGCCAACTTGCGTGCGAAAAACTCGTAAGCCACCCCGGCGAAGAAAAGCAGGCATCCCATCAGCACGAAGTCCATGACGCCCCAGTCCACGCCTTCACCCGGCGCCTTGTTGCGGTCTGTGACCGTCAGTACAAGCGGCACCAGAAGCAGAAGGCCAGTAGCGATTGCCGGACGGGTTGCGACACTTCTCACTGCGGGTCTCCCATGCGATTACGGTGCATCCAGTATCAGCGCCGCCAGTGAACTACCGATGTGGCGGGTGTGAAGTGGCTATGAAGGACCCGCAGGATGGGTCGAGCGGCAGGCCAGGCAGGCAAAAGTCCAAAGTCCCGCACTACTCGGCTTTTTTGCTAGATTGACCATCAGGGCATATCTGCCCGTTGCCGGGGAGACCCTGTGAATAATTTACTAGCGGATACCAGCGCCGGCGAGGCGCAGGACAATGCCTTGAAGGTCCGGGCACCGGTGGACCTGTGCAAGCGTGGCGAGATGCGGGTGGAGCGGTTTCTGGACGCGGCCACCGAGATCTTCAGCGAGAAGGGTTATCAGCACGCCCGCCTCAGCGAGATCGTGGCCCGTGCCGGTGGGTCGCTGGCCACCCTGTACCGGGTGTTCGGCGACAAGGAAGGGCTGGCGCGCGCCATCATCCAGCGTGGCCTGCACGATCTGGACGGGCACATGGCCCCGCTCAGCCTGTCCGGCCTGCCCCCGGAGGAAGCCCTGACCCTGGCCGCCGAACAGATTGCCCGACACATGACCACCACCCATTCCCAGGTGGTGCACCGTATCGCCATCGGCGAAGGACAGTCCTTTCCCGACCTGCGCGACTGGTTCTTCAACCATGGCGTCGAATGGGTGCGCAACAACCTGGCCGAATATTTCGAACAGGAAACCGCGGCGGGCCGCTTGAACATCGCCTGCCCGCGCACGGCGTCCAGCCAGTTCTTCATGATGGTGTTCGGCGACATGGTGATCCGCATTTCCAGCGGCTACGACCGCGACCCGGACCAGGACGCGTTGCGCGCCTATGCTCGCAGCGCCGTCGACCTGTTCCTACGGGGCGCCTTGCCGCGCTGATCGCTTGCCGGCTAGCGGGTACTCAACCGCAGCGAACCAGGAGCGCCCCCATCCCAGCCTTCCCCCCGTGAACGGGGGAAGGGGCAGAGACGTGCGCACGCTCACGCAGCCTGCATGCATTGGCATGCATCCTTCCGCCCCCGAAACTGTCTGTGCGGAACCCTATGGACCTCAAGAGCGGCTATCCCTACTGGGCGGTGAAGAACGGCCTGATGCATGCCTTCCCGCCGCTGCAGGAAGACGTGCGCTGCGAAGTGGCAATCATTGGCGGCGGCATCACCGGCGCGCTGATTGCTGATGAGCTGGCCGGCCACGGCCACGACATCGCCCTGATCGAACAACGCGACATCGGCTGGGGCAGTTCCGCCGCCAGCACCGCCCTGCTGCAGTACGAGATCGACACGCACATGGTCGACCTGGCCAAGCAATACGGCGAGGCCGATGCGACACTGGCCTACCTGCAATGCGCCGAGTCCATCGTGATGCTGCAGGACAAGGCGCGCTCGATACGCGACGTGGATTTCGGCTGGATGGACAGCCTGTACTACGCCAGCCGCGGCCGCGACGCCCGCGCGCTGCGCGAGGAGTTCGAGCTGCGCCAGCGTTACGGACTGCAGGTGGAGTTGCTGGAAAGCGAGGAAGTGCAGGCCCGTTACGGCATCGATGCGCCGGTCGCCATCCTCAGTCACCAGGCGGCACGCATCGATCCCTACCGCATGGCCTACCGGTTGCTGGCGCGCCTGCAGAAGCGCGGCAGCCCCATTTTCGACCGCACCCGCATCGCACGCATCCAGGCCACCTCGCGCGGTGTTTCCATCCAGACGACCGAAGGCCAGGTCATCCGAGCCGACCATCTGGTACTGGCCGCTGGCTATGCAAACCAGCAATGGCTGAAGCAGAAGGTCGCGCAGAACCGCAGCAGTTATGCCTTCATCACCGACCCCATCGATTCGGACACGCTGGGTGAATTGAAGGACACGATGGTGTGGGAATCGGCGCGTCCCTACCTCTACATGCGCAGCACCGGGGATGGCCGGCTGCTGGTGGGCGGCGAAGACGACAGCGTGGACATCCCCGCCCGACGCGATGCGCGGGTGGAAAAGAAAGCGCGCGTACTGGAGAAGAAGGTCAACAAACTTTTCCCGGATATCCCTTTCAATCCCGCCTTCTCATGGGCAGGCACCTTCGCTGAAACCAAGGACGGATTGCCGTTCTTCGGTCCGCACAAGGAGCATGGACCACGTGTGCATTTCGCCATGGCCTACGGCGGCAACGGCATCACCTACAGCATGCTGGGCGCGGGGCTGTTGCGGGCGTTGATAGAGAAGCGGAAGCATCCGCTGGCGAAGCTGTTCGACTTCAAGCGGCTGGATCGGTAGCCGCGAAAGCCGCCGTAGGAGCGCCCCTTGGGCGCGATGCCCTTCCCTGCCCGCCCGAAGAGCGTCGCGGGCAGGGCCCGCTCCTACAGGGTGACCGCACCACTTGAATCCGGGAACGTGAATTCCGTTGTTCTGCGGCTTATGGCCACCATCCACGCCCCGTCATCGCATAGCGGTCCGCCGCGCGCTCGAAGGGATTGCGCACGCTGACGCCGCCGGCCAGCAGATAGACCGGCAGGAACAACGGCCCCAGCACCATGTACTGGTAGACGTGGGCGCGTTCGTGGTCGCCAAGCTTGATGCGCGGATGCTGACAACGGCCAGCCCGATGCTCGTAGGTCGTGCATTCCGAATCCAGCGACTCACCGGTGTGCAGGATGGTGTTGCCCAGGGTGATCGCGCCACCCGGACCCCAGGGCCAGCGATGGAATACCAGCGCGTGGTCGCGACGACTCAATTCGATCCTGGCACCGAACGGAACCCCGGCCGCGCCTGCCAGCAGTCCCAGCACGGAGTTGGGCAATGCCCAGGCGATTCCCAGCACCCGTGCGGCCTGGATCCAACCCTTGGACATGAATCAGTTGGCTTCCGATGGCATCAACAGCCACAGGATCAGATAGACCAGGATGCCGGGAAAGGCGGCCGAGGCCAGCGAAACGATCACGAAGATCACGCGCAGCAGCGTCGAGTTCCAGCCGTAGCGATGGGCGATACCACCCACTACGCCGGCCAGCATCCGGTCGTTCAAGGAACGGGCAAGGGGCATGGAGGGAGTCGTGCTCATGTTCGGGTTCCGGTAATGACTTGGCGATGAAACGAGTGCGGCGTCAGCGCGCCGGCTTGCTGGTGCCGCGGATCTTCTGCAGTTGTCCGCTGAACCAGTCGGCTGCGTCCTGCTCCCCGCCGGCGCATTTCACCCGATAGGCGCGCCCGCTCATGCTGCTCTGGCTGGCGGCGCGCTGGATGAACTGTTCGGCGGTATCCACCTTGTCCTTCTTCAGCAGATAGTCGTACTTGCGCTGCAGGTGCGCACGCGCTTCCTTCGCATCGTGCCAGTCGCCGTTGCGCTGGAACTGGCAGCCCGACGTGGACAAGGCTTCCATCAGTCCGGCGATTTCCTTGCGGCTTGCGTCGGTAGGCGCGGCGCTAGCGCAACCGGCAGCCAGCAACAGGCCTAACGACACACTGCGGACTATCTCAACGCGCACGCTTGGCCAGCCACTCGTGGATCGCCGTCGGCACTTCGCGTTGCGCGCGGCTGGAGACATAGATGCCGATATGCCCGCCCTTGAAGCTCAATTCCGTGTAGTCGCGCGTGCCCGCCAGCTTCTTCAGGGCGCGCGAAGCATCCGGCGGCACCAGATGGTCCTGCTCGGCGAAGATATTGAGGATGGGCATGTCCACGTAGCCCAGGTCCACCGGTTCGCCGTCGATCTCGATGCCGCCGTTGACGAAGCCGTTGCCCTGGTAGAACTGCTTGATGAACTGGCGGAAGGCTTCGCCGGCAAGGTCGGGCGAATCGAAGATCCACTTCTCCATGCGCAGGAAATCCTCGATGGCCGCCTTGTCGTCCAGGATGTCGATCAGCCCGACATATTTCTGAAGATGCAGGCGGAAGGGTTTCAGCATCAGGTAACTGGAATTCATCATGTCCGCCGGCACGTTGCCCAGCGTGTCGACCATCAGGTCCACGTCGATGTCCTGCGTCCAGTTGGACAGCATGTTGTCGGGCGTGTGGAAATCCACCGGGGTGACCATGGTGATCAGGTTCTTGACCTTTTCCGGATGCAGCGAGGCGTAGCACAGCGAGAACGCGCCGCCCTGACAGATGCCGAGCAGGTTGATGGCGTCCAGACCCGAACTGCGGCGCAAGTGATCGACCGCGCCACCGATGAAACGGTTGATGTAGTCGTCCAGCATCAGGAACCGGTCCGAGCGGTCCGGATAACCCCAGTCGATGATGTAGACATCCTCGCCGCGTGCCAGCAAACCCTTGACCAGGGAACGATCGGCTTGCAGGTCGACCATGTACGGACGGTTCACCAATGCATAGGCGATGAGCAACGGCACCTTGGCCGTGGGCTTGTGCTCGCCCACGAAGCGATACAGCACGACCCTGCCATCGCGCCAGACTTCCTGCTTGGTCGTGGCGCCGTAGTGCACGTCTTCCACCGCAGGCAGGGTCTGCAATCCGGCCGCAAGTTTCTGCTGCAGCGTGATCGCTTCCTGCGCCAGCGCGTCGGCGGAGAAATTCAGCGGGCCGTTCACTTGCGTGCTCCTTTATCGCGACCGGCCTTGCCGCTGTCCGGACCCTTCGGCGTATTCACTGCCGCGTAGCGCGCCACCCAGTCCTTCATCGACACCACACGGTTGGAAGTGGAGGCAGGCGTGGACTTTGGCGCGGCGGCTTTCTGCGGTGCGGCTTTCCGTGTCGCACTCTTCTGAGGTGCACTCTTCTGCGACGCGCCAGCCTTGGCTTCGGATTTCACGGAAGCAGGCTTGCGTGTGGGTTTGGCGGCGACCTTCTTCGCAGGCCTGGCTTTCGCAACAGCGGTCTTCGCCGATGCGTGCGCCTTGCGTGCAGCTGGCTTCTGGGTGACGACCGCGGGCTTGGCCGCGGCCTTCCGTGCCGTCGCCTGCTTCGCGGGGCGCTTCTTGCTGGCGCTGGTCTTGCGAGATGCGGACTTGCGCGCGGCGGTTTGCTTGCGTGTCGCACGGCGCGGTTTTGGTTTCGCAGAAGTCGCCGCTGCCGGCGCCGGTGCCGTCGACACAACGGACGCGGCAGCGGCCGCCTTGCGCTCGGCCACGGCAGGCGTGCCGGCGGCTGCGGCGCGGCGCAAGGCGCGCTCCAGGTCGGCGATCTTGCGGTGGGCCGAATCGATTTCGGTGCGTGTGGGAATGCCGAACAATCCGGTCATGTGCTCGATTTCAAGCTGGATAGCCGCACGCAGGCGCATCTGCGCATTGCCCAGCGCGCCATAGACTTCGCGGAACTCCGGAGACAGCGCGATGCCCGCATAGGCTTCCTCGGCCGAATCGATCCACAGATCGAACAGACCGCGTGCGCTGGTGATCTGACGTCCCGGGCCTTCATGCGCCGTGAGCTTGTCTTCGAACACTTCGAAGGCGCGCGTCGCGCATTTGGCCAGCAATTCGTTGAACGCTTCGGATTGCTGCTGGTATTCCTGTTGCGCGAGCTGCAGGGCCTGCCAGCGTTCCTGGTGTTCCCGGTACTGGCCGAACGCGGGAAGGTGCTGCCAGCGCTGGGCCTGCTGCTGGAAACCGTGCTGGAAACTGTCCAGATAGGGCTTCACCTGTTCCAGCCAGTCGTCCAGACCATGCGCACCCTGCCCACGCATCGCCTTGAACATATCCGGGAAGGGATTGTCGGCATGCGCGCCCATCGCGCGACGCCACGCCTGGCTGACATCGGCCGGGTTGCTGTCCTGTCCGGCGAACTGCGCGGCAACCTGCTGCATCTGTCCGAACCACTGGCTGGCCTGCTGGTTGAAACGGCCGACGGCGTCGTTGGCCTGGCTGCGTTCGCCCGGCATCAGCTGCGTCCACCAGTCCACGGCCTGCTGCCACTGGCTGGCGGGTTTGGCGGGCGCACCGCCCAGACCGCCCTGGCGCATCGCCTCGCCCCAGGCGCTCCAGTACTGCCGCGCCATCGACTCGAAATCGCCGTTGTTGCCGAATCCGCTGTTGAACATTTTCCAACCTCCCGGGCTACGTCCGGATCATAGCAATCGCATCGCAATCGTTGGTTTCAGGCGGCTGCCGGTCAGGGCTTGGGAATGCGCAGGGTCTTGCTGATCATCAGCGAGCCCGACAGCGCGAACACCAGCACCAGCGGATGCAGCAGCCACGGCCCCAATCGATATTCGCCGAACCACACGGCCTCGCCCAGGTGTCCGCCCAGCGCAGCGACCGCGAGCAGGATCACCAGCACCAGGCTGGTGGGAATGGGCGTGCCCTCGAAATATTTCACCTTGTCGTCTTCGCCCGACAGTTGCTCGGCGGTGACGTTGTAGCGCGCCAGGCGGCTGACGCCGCAGCAGACGAAATAGCTGAGGATCAGCCAGTCCCAGCCGCCCTGCAGCCCGCAGGCGTAGGCCAGCGCGGCCGGTGCCACGCCGAAGGAAATCACGTCGGCCAGCGAATCCAGTTCACGGCCCAGCGTGGAAGAGGATTTGCGCCAACGCGCGATGCGCCCGTCCAGTGCGTCGAAGATGAAGGCCAGCGGGATCAGCGCCATGCCCCACAGCAGATCGTTGACCCGCCCCTCCTGCACGTAGCGCAGCGACGCGAACACCGCGCCGGTGCCGCAGAAGGCGTTGGCCAGGGTGAACCAGTCGGCCAGGTGGAATTCGCGCAGCATGGAGAAATGACGGGGCATGGGGGTTCCGCATTCGATCGAGGCCCCCAGACTGCCAAATACCGCGTTAAGACCGCAACGCGGTCCCGGCGGATAGCGCTTGCGGCTCAGTTCGGCGGCGGTATGGCGAACTGCGCGGCTTCAACGCTCCCTGCCCCGCGCGACCTGGCCTGTATCACCGCATCGCGCGGCTTGCCGCCGTTGCCGTCCAACTGTGCGGAGACCTGATCCAGGGCCGCATAGACATAAGGCAGCACCGGTACGTACCGCGCGCCATAGGCTGGCAGGGCGAGAAATCCATCGAAATGCTGCGCATGCTTCACCTGCCAGTAGCTGACCTCGCGACCGGCCGCTTTCGACGCGGCCACGTACGGCGCGCTACTGAATGCTGGCGGCACCAGTCCGTCGTCCAGCCCGTGGATCACCACCACCGGCAATCCTGCGCGTGGCAAAGAAGCCTGGGTCTGCGCCAGGCCCTTGGCGAATGTCGTGTCGCTACCACCGTCCAGCAGTGCGCGCAGGCACTGCAATCCGGGCAGGGTGAGATCGGGCGGCGCCAGCTTGGAATCAACGATCCCTACGCCGGCGCCGGGCGGAATGCCGCTGCCATCAGCGAACCACAGCGTGCGTTCCGCATCGGTCGCCGCGCGTGGCGAGAAATCGGGATTCTGCGCGGCGAACGCATAGCCGCACGGATGCGCACCTACACCCGTGCGCGCATACGCCGAGGCATAGGTCACGGCCACGGCGCGCCACAGGTCGAAACCGACGCTGAGCGCACCGGCGGTCAGTGCCTGGTCGGTCCATCCACGGCTGCGAAGCTGGTCGTACGCGTCCTTGGCCTGGGCTTTTGCATCGCCACCGGCGACCAGGCCGGCCGCTTTGAGCGAACCGCAGCGCGCGGTCCACAACGGTTCGGCCTGCGCGCGCAATGGCGGTTGCGGCAGCGAGTCGGCCGGCAGATGCAGCAGTGCGCAGGGCATCAGCAAAGCCGCCTCGGTGGTGTAGTCGTACAGGGTGCGGCTGCCGGCACCGGGTACGTAGACGTTCGGTTCGCCCGCGACCACTGCGTCCAGCCAACCGTCATCGGCACCGCTGCCCTGCAATTCGGCGGCACGCAGCACCGCACCGCCGCCATTGGAAATGCCGACCGCGATGACGCGCGTGTTTTCGAAGGTGAAGGGCTTGGCCTGTGGAAAGGCGCGGTCCAGCGAGGCGAGCGCGAATTCGGCCGCCTGCTTCACATGCCGGCCCCAGTCGGCCTCGGGGTTGTCGCCGGAATGCGCATGCTTGAAGGCGACGCCGCTTGCGCCAGGCGCAACCTTCGGCTGGAACGCCAGCCCCTCACCATCACCGCCGCGCGTGCCGTCCAGGCGCACGCCGGTGCGCGAATCCAGATCGTAATAGTCGGTGCCCGCGCCCTTGTCGGTGTAGGCCACCGCGCAGCCCTTCGGCAGCCCCCAGGCGCCGGCCACGGCGATGGCGCCGTAGATGCCGCGCGAGCCGGAAGAAGCCGTCACCACTACGCAGCGCTTGCCCACATCGAAACCATCGGGCACCTGCACCAGCACCCGGTGCGGCTGAAGGGCGCCCGGCACCGTGGCCAACGCGGAAAACTCGCGACCCGGCACATTCGCCACGCTGCCGTAGACCTGGCCATAACCGCCGGTCGCCGACAGATCGGCGATGCCGCGCCAGTTGTTCCAGATCGCACGGCGACGCAGTTCTTCCGCAGTCGGGTTCGCAGGATCGGCCGAAGCCGGTGGCGTCATCGCCTGCAACCCGGCCAGGCCCAGGCCTGCGGTGAGCAGATCGTCGCTGCCGCGATGGGCGGTTTCCCGTTGCGGTTCGATCATCTGGGAAGCCTCCTTCGCGTCACGGGATGGGTGAGTGCTGCAGGACGCGCCGGTCAGGCAGATCAGCAGCGCGGCGATGACGCGCGGGGACGGATTTTTATTCATGCGCCCAAGCTAACGTCTGCCATCACCGACGTCATCGTACTTTGGTACCAACCGTGCGGTGCGACTATGCTGCTAGGGTGGCTTACCACCACGCCTGTTTCATGACAACGCCAGGACGCCGCACCCGCATGCCCAAGTTGCTGATCGCCGACGACCACCCGCTGTTCCGCGCCGCCTTGCGTGGCGCCGCGGCCGATGCGGTCGCGCAGCTGTCGGTGCTGGAAGCCGAAACCCTGGACGGTGTGCTGGCAGCGCTGGAAGCCAATCAGGATATCGACCTGGTGCTGCTGGACCTGCACATGCCGGGCAATCATGGCTTGGCCGGTCTGGCGGCGATCCGCGCGCAATACCCGGAGGTCGCGGTGATCGTGGTGTCGGCCAACGACGATCCGCGCGTGGTGCGCCGCGCGCTGGATCACGGCGCTGCGGGCTACCTGCCCAAGAGTTCCGGGCTGGACGAACTGCGCGACGCCATCCGCAGCGTGCTGGCCTGCGAACAATGGTTGCCGTCGTCGTTGCGTGCGACCGTTGCGCGCGCGCAGTCCTCGCAGCACGACACCGAACTGGCCGCGCGACTGGCCAGTCTTTCGCCGCAGCAGTTCCGCGTGCTCACGCTGGTGGCCGAAGGCCTGTTGAACAAGCAGATCGCCGACCGCCTGGATGTGCAGGAGCGCACCGTGAAAGCGCACCTGACCGCGATCTTCGACCGCATGGGTGTGCGCAACCGCACCCAGGCCGGGGTGGTACTGCGTGAGCTGGAACTCAGCGATCCCGCCCGGCAGATTGAAGCCTGACATGCCGAAGCGACCCGTCGCGACACGCATCGCCCGCATCGAAGACGCCGCCGAAGTGGCGCGCCTGTGCACCGAGCTGGGTTATCCCACCACTACCGACGAGATGACCGCACGCCTGGGCGTGGTGATTTCAGCGGGCGACGGGCAGGTGTTCGTGGTGGAAGAAGACATCGGCCTGCTGGGCTGGATCGCCATCGAACTTCACACCACGCTGGAGACCGGACGCAAGGCGGAAATCGTTGGGCTGGTGGTGGATGCGGGCGCGCATCGCTCCGGCGTCGGCAAGGCGCTCGTCGCCACCGCAGAAGCCTGGGTCCGGCAACAGGGACTTGAGGTGGTGATGGTGCGCTCCAATACCGCACGGATCGAATCGCATCCGTTCTACGAAGGCGTGGGCTTCGTGCGCCGCAAGAGCCAGCACGTCTATTTCAAGCAGCTGGACTGACACCTGGACTGAAGCGAGGCGCCTTCAGAGCCGCGTGTAGTTCCAGGACACCATCTTCCCGTCGTGATACGGCATCACCCCGTGGAAACCGCGCGGGTCTTCATCGAACACCAGCGGCAGGAAATGTCGATCTCCGTCCCATAACGGCAACTCCATGATCCGCTCGACCGGCACCCATTCCAGCGTGCCCTCGGGATTGGTGGCGTAAGGCGTGCCCGAGTATTCGGTCACGACGAACAGGAAACCCAGCCAGTCTTCACCATTCTTGCCGAAACCGGGCCAGCTGATCGTGCCGCGCAATGAAAGCGCATCGCACTGGATGCCCGCTTCCTCGAAAATCTCGCGGCGCATCCCGGCCACCACATCCTCGTCGCGTTCGATCTTCCCACCCAGCCCGTTGTACTTGCCCAGATGCTGATCGTCCGGCCGCGCGTTGCGATGGATCAGCAATACCTGCGAGCGGTCAGGCGAGAGCACATAGCCCAGGGTGGCGACGATGGGGGTATAGGGCATGGAGAAAACGACTGATCAATGAACGCGCATTGTAAATGTCATCCGTAGGAGCGACGTAAGTCGCGATGAATTTCTATCGGTAAAGCTTCATCGCGACTTACGTCGCTCCTACGGGCGGTTGCGAAGGCGGTGGCCACGCGGCCAGCAATCTGTCCAGCACCGACTTCAACGCCAGCGGGCGCACCGGTTTGGCCATCAACAGCAATCCGGCCTGATGCACTGCATCGCGCACGACGTCGGTGTGGTCCGCACTGAGAATCAGGCAAGGCCGCGGACCATACCGTGAAGCGAGTCGTTGTGCGACCGCCAGGCCCGTGTCGCCCGCGTCCAGATGGAAATCGAACAGCCACAGCTCGACCGGGTGTTCCTCCATGATCCGTTCGGCCTGCGCACCATCGGCGGCGACATACACTGTGCAGCCCCAGCCCACCAGCACCTGCCGCAAGGCCTCGACCGCCGACGCGTCGTTGTCCAGCGCCAGCACATGGCGTCCGGCCAATCCCGACCTGGGCGTTGTCTGTGCCACCACGTTGCGCGATTCCACTTTCGGCAGCGTAACCGCAAAGGTCGAGCCACTACCGACCCGACTGCGCAACGACAACGGCGCCTGCAGCAGGTGTGCGATACGATCGGCGATGGACAATCCCAGTCCAAGCCCCTGCCCTGCGGCATCTTCGCCACGCCGGAATTCCTCGAAGATCATCCGCTGCTGGTCCGCATCGATACCCGGCCCGGTGTCGTGCACTTCCACACGCACGCCATCGCCACGGTGACGCACGCCCAGCAGTATTCCGCCCGCTTGCGTGTAGCGCACCGCATTGGCGAGGAAGTTCTGAAGGATGCGGCGCAGCAGTTGCGGATCGCTGTGCACCCAGGCGCGCGTAGGCACATAGGCGAACGACAGACCGCGTTCGCCAGCCAGGGCGCGGAATTCCGAAACCAGCGGCTCCAGCACTTCGGCCAACGGAAAATCGCGCGGCTCCGGCACCAGCCCGCCCGCTTCCAGCCGCGACATGTCCAGCAAGCCGGTCAACAGGTCGGTGGTGGAATCGAGCGCACCGCGGATCTGCTGTACCGATTCGCGATACCGGCTTTCGGGCAGCTGCTGCGACAGCGCATCGGTGAACAGATGCGCCGCGTGCAGCGGTTGCAACAGGTCGTGGCCGATGGCCGTCAGGAAGCGGCTCTTGGCATCATTGGCATGCTCGGCCTCGCGCTTGGCGGTTTCCAGCAGCGCGGTGCGATCCACCACGCGTTGCTCCAGCGTTTCGTTGGCCTGCTTGAGATTGCGTTCGGCCTGGCGCGATGCAGTGACGTCGGTATAGGTGGCGACGAAACCGCCGCCCGGCATCGGATTGCCGCGTATTTCCACGATGCTGCCATCGGGAAACACGCGCTCGGTCAGATGCGCGGTGCCGGCACGCATATAGGCCAGTCGCCGCTGCAATGCCGCTTCATCCGAACCGCGATGCGGCATGTACTGCAAGGCCCATCGTGTCAGGTCGGCGATGGGTCTGCCCACCTGCAGGAACTCTTCGGGGAAATTGAACAGTTCGACATAACGGCGATTCCAGGCGACCAGCCGCTGTTCGCGATCCACCACGCTGATGCCCTGGCTCATGTTCTGCAGCGCCGCTTCCAGCACCTGCTGATTGAAACGCAGATCCTGGGAGACTTCGCCGACGATGGCCGCCACCGCGTCCAGTTCGCCGCTCTCGCGCCGCGCGGCGTTCAACAGCAGGCGGGCCGAGGCCGATCCCAACACCGCCGAGAGTTCCCGTTCCATTCGCGATTCGGTCGATGCGGAAACCGGCCCGCTGTTCGGTGCACCCTGCAGCAACTGCTCCACGCGTTCGCGCGCCAGAAAACGCAGGCCCGCATCGCGTAGTGCTAAACGGTCAAGATTGCGGCCGGCACGATGCGGTGTCTCGCGGCGCCAGGCCGTGGCCAGCACGGTGGCGACGATGCCACTGAACAGACTCACGCCGACCGCACGGCCCAGCGGACTCCAGCCGGTCAGTCCGAATAATCCTTCCGGCGACAGCCACGCCTGTCCGAAGGGTCCCATCCGCACCCAGGATGGCGCATCGCCGGACAGCGACGCCACCATCGGCACCAGCATCACCCAGGCCCAGGCGATGAAGGCGATGACGATGCCGATGATCGCCGCGCGCGGCGGCGTCTGCGGCCGCCACACCGCGAATCCCAACGCAGGCGCCAGCGTGGCCAGGGCGGAGAACGACACCGCACCGATATCGGCCAGCGCGTCGTTGCCGCTGTTGAAACGACTGTAGGCCCAGGCCAGCAGCATGATCACCAGAATGCCGCCGCGACGCAGCAGCAGCAGATCGCCACGCCGGTCGCTGCCTTCACCGCGCGACCACGCGCCGCGCAGCAGGCCGGGCGCGAACCAGTGATTGCCGATCATCAGGCTGAGCGTCAGCGTGCTGACCACCACCATGCCGGTAGCCGCGCTCAATCCACCGAGGAAGGCGAACAGCGCCACGCCTTCATGCCCCTGCGAGAACGGCAGCGCCAGCGCATACATGTCCGATGGCACGCCGGTGCCCAGCAACGCAGTTCCCGCGCGCGCCAGCGGCAAGGCCGGCAGCGCGATCAGGATCAGGTACAGCGGAAACTGCCAGCGCGCGGTGCGCACGTCGCGGTCATCGCGGCATTCGACCACGCCCACGTGGAACTGGTGCGGCAGGATGAACATCGCCAGCGCGCCCAGCAGCACCAGCGGCGCGAAACCGCCCACCGGTTCCAGCGGCGGCGGCTGCAAAGCGACGTCTGGCATCGCCTTCAGGCCGAACCAGACGAATGCGCCCAGTGCCAGCATCGCCACCAGCTTGAACAGCGACTCGAATGCCATTGCCAGCACCAGGCCACGGTTGTGCTCGGCCGCACTGGCGCGGCGCGTGCCGAACAGCATCGCAAACAGGGCCATCGCCAACGCCACGTACAGCGCGCTGTCGCGCCACACCGGCACCGCTTCGACCACGCTCCCTGCATCCACAGTCAGGGTCGCGAAACTCATCGCGATGGCTTTCAACTGCAGCGCGATGTAAGGAATGAGACCGAGTGCAGCCACCAGAGTGACCGTTGCGGCCAGCCATGCGTCCTTGCCCAGCCGCGTGGCGATCAGGTCCGCCAGCGAAGTCGCGTTGGTCTCGCGCGCCAGCTTCACCAGCCGGATCATGAAAGCGACCGCCAGCCCGTAGAACAGGATCGCGCCGAGAAAGGTCGGCGGCAGTGGCCAGCCGTAACGCGCCGCCTGGGTGACCGTGCCGTAGAACGTCCATGACGTGCAATGCACCGCGAGCGACAGTGAATAGACATGGCGCCAGTGGCGCGCGAACAAGGCCGGGTGGCGTTCGCCATACAGGGCGGTGCCGAACATCAGCCCCAGCCAGGCGAGGCTGGCCAGCGCGACCGTCCAGAAACTCAGCATGCGAGGGAGCAATCGGTTAGCAGGGTCATCACCGTGCGGGCGGAATGGCTGGCGGAATGGCTGTAGGAGCTGCGCAAGCTGCGACCCGCTTTCTCATCAATACACTCCCGCAAACTGGAGGATCACGGTCGCAGCTCGCGCAGCTCCTACATGGTGCAATGAGCATAACGCAGCAGCGGCAGGCTTTCGCCTGCCGCTGCCGGTAGATCCATCCATCGCGCAACTATCAGAAATCGTAGCGCGCGGTCAGCGAGTACTGGCGCGGCGGACCGTAGAAGCCGGTCAGCACACCATAGGCGGCGATGTTGTAACCGGTGGTGCGGTATTCCTCGTCGGCCAGGTTGCTGCCCTGTAACGAGAACTGCCAGCTGTCGTTGACCTTCCAGATCACGCCCGCACCGACCAGGCCATACCCGTCCTGGCGGATCGCCGGGCTGAGATCGGTGGTGGGCCACACTTCGCTCTGATAGGAATAACCGACGCGTGCGGACAGATTGCCGCCGTTGGCCAGCGGCGTGCGGTACTCCACATTCAACGCGCCCGAGAATTCCGGCGCATTGGTGAAACGCTGCGAATCGGCAACATTCACCCCGGCGGTGATGTACTCGTCGTACTTGGCATCCAGCCAGGCCAGGTTGCCGCTGATCAGCCAGTGCTGGTTCGGCAGCCACTGGTACTCGACTTCCACACCGTTGACCGTGCCCTTGCCGGCATTGGTGAAGTCTCCGAAGAAGCTGGAGCCGCCGCCGGGCAACTGGTAGGACGTGAACACCGACAGCTGGATGTCCTTGTAGATGTTGTGGAACGCGGCCAGATTGAGGAACAGCGTCTGGTCGAAGAACGCCATCTTGCTGCCGATCTCGAAGCTGTCGACGCTCTCGTCATCGAACGGTTCTCCCGAGCGCGGCACGGCCGTCGTATTGGCGCGGATGTTGTAACCGCCCGATTTGAAACCACGCGAGGCGACGCCGTAGATCATGATGTCGTCGGTGATCTGGTAATCCAGCGACACTTTGGGCGACAGGTTCTTGAAGTTGACGGTCTTGTCGAAATTGGCCGCCGTGCCCCAGGACGTTTCGTAGGTCGGGGTCAGGTAGAAGCGATTCAACGCGATGGCGTGCTTGTCCTCGTCGGTATAGCGCGCGCCAACATCCAGCTTCAAGCGATCGGTCAGGTCGAAGGTCCAGTCGGCGTAGACCGCGATGCTCTTGGTGTTGACCACGCCCTGGGTATCGCCGAACAGTGGATTGGTCAGCGCGACTGGCGCCAGCGGATTGAAGAAGTAGTTCAGCACCTGTCCACCGGCGTCGCCGTTGAACGAGTAGAGGCCCATCACGCCGCGTACGCGGCCGCCGGCATCGTAGTTGGCCTGCAGTTCGTTGGTCACCTGGCTGTCGCTGTAGAAGGCGCGCACGTCCACCAGCTTCAATGGCGTGGTATCGAAGTCGATATTGGTTTCGGTATCGGATTCGCGCTTGGCCGCAACATACTTGAACACCCAGTTCTCGTTGGGACGCCAGTTGACCGTGGCCGACGCGCCTTTCATCAGCGTGTCGTTGACGTTGGGCATGCCGCTGCGGATGTCGTAGCGATTGTCCAGCGGCGCATAGGTCGGAGCCAGCGGATTGGCCGCCAGCATCCTGGCGCCGCGTACGCCGGACTGGTCGTCCAGCCAGTCGAAGGCGAACTGGAAATCCAGGTCGTCTCCCGCATAGGCGCCCAGCTGGAAGCGCGCCGCGTTGATTTCCTTGTCGCTGACTTCCTGGCCGTTGAGCAGATTGGTGCCGAAGCCGTCGCGATTCATGCTGGCTACCGACACGCGTCCGCGCAGGCCGCTGTCGGCGCCGCCAATGGAGCCACCCAATGCCGCCTTGGCATCGAGCTGGTTGTAGTTGCCGACGGTGAGCTGGGCGAAGCCTTCGGTTTCGGTAGGCAGTGCGCGCGAGATGTACTTGATCGCGCCGCCGATGGTGTTCTTGCCGTACAGGGTTCCCTGCGGACCGCGCAGCACCTCGATCCGGCCGACATCGAACACGTCCAGCAACGCGCCTTGCGGACGGGCGATGTAGACATCGTCCAGATAGATGCCCACGCCCGGGTCCACGCCCCACAGCGGATCGGCCTGGCCGATGCCGCGGATATAGGCGGTGGCGGTGCTGCTGGAACCGCGCGCGGCGTAGATGGTCAGGTTGGGCACCTGCGCATCCAGATCTGCGAGATCCTGCACGTTCAACTTGTCCAGGGTTTCCGGCGTGAACGCGGTCACCGCAATCGGCACTTCCTGCAGGGTCTCCTCGCGTTTGCGCGCGGTGACGGTGATCTTGTCGAGCGTGGTGGCATCGCTGGTGGTTTCTGCAGGCGCTGCGTCCTGCGCCCATGCGGCAGGTGCCAGCAAGGTGCAGGCGATGGCCAGACTGAGATGTTTGCGCTTCATGTGTTTCCCCTCTCCCGGGTACGACGTGGCCGGCCGATGCGGCCGATTCGCAGGCAAGGCTAGAGATTTGGGCGCCGGGCGCCACCTGTACCTTCGTACAGTGGGGAGGAACGGCAATGCTGCGGATACTCGCTTGGGAAGCAGGAAGGGGAAATGGCACGGGGTGAGAAAGCTCGCCGCTGTTGGCTCCGACCGTTTGCAGGCAGCACCGCTGCCGACTTCACCCTTTACGCTTTACGGAGTTCCCGTTGATGTCGTTCCTGATCGTGCTGGCCGCGCTGTGTTTCCTGATGTTCGTGGCCTACCGCGGCTACAGCGTCATCCTGTTCGCGCCCATCGCCGCGCTGGGTGCAGTGCTGCTGACCGACCCCACCCTGGTCGCGCCGATGTTCACCGGCCTGTTCATGGACAAGATGGTCGGCTTCCTCAAACTTTATTTCCCGGTGTTCCTGCTGGGCGCGGTGTTCGGCAAGCTGATCGAGATCTCCGGTTTCTCCAAATCGATTGTGGCAGCCACCATCAAGGTGGTCGGCGCGCAACGCGCCATGCTGTCCATCGTGCTGGTGTGCGCATTACTGACCTACGGCGGCGTGTCGTTGTTCGTGGTGGTGTTCGCCGTGTATCCGTTCGCGGCCGAACTGTTCCGCCAGAGCAACATCCCCAAGCGCCTGGTCCCCGGCACCATCGCGCTGGGCGCCTTCACCTTCACCATGGATGCCCTGCCCGGCACGCCGCAGATCCAGAACATCATTCCCACCTCCTTCTTCGGCACCACCAGCTGGGCCGCGCCGGTGCTGGGCACGCTGGGCGGCGTCTTCATCCTGATCCTGGGCATGACCTATCTGGAATGGCGGCGGCGCGTTGCGATGCGTGCCGGTGAGGGTTATGGCACGGACCTGCGCAACGAACCCGAGCCCTTCCGCGGCGACCTGCTGGCCCACCCGCTGATCGCGATCCTGCCGCTGGTGCTGGTGGGCGTGGCCAATTTCGCGTTCACCAAAATCATTCCGGATTTCTACGGACAGACCCAGTCGTTCGTGCCGGCGGTGATCGGCAATCCGGCGCCGGTGGTGCAGGAAGTGTCCAAGGTCGCAGCGATCTGGGCTGTGCAAGGCGCGCTGCTGGTCGGCATCTTGACGGTCATCGCATTCGCCTGGAAGCCGGTGATGGCGAGCTTCGCCGAGGGCACCAAAAGCGCTATTGGCGGCGCGCTGCTGGCCTCGATGAACACGGCCTCGGAGTACGGCTTCGGTGCGGTCATCGCCGCACTGCCGGGTTTCCTGGTGGTGGCCAACGCCTTGAAGGCCATTCCCGATCCGCTGGTGAACGAAGCGGTTTCGGTGACCGCGCTGGCCGGCATCACCGGTTCGGCGTCGGGCGGCATGAGCATCGCGCTGGCGGCGATGGCCGACAGTTTCATCGCCAATGCCGATGCGGCAGGCATTCCGATGGAGGTGCTGCATCGGGTCGCGTCCATGGCCTCGGGTGGCATGGACACCCTGCCCCATAACGGTGCGGTGATCACCTTGCTGGCGGTGACCGGGCTCACCCATCGGCAGTCCTACAAGGATGTCTTCGCCATCACTCTCATCAAGACCCTGGCGGTGTTCTTCATCATCGGCGTGTACTACGCAACGGGTCTGGTCTGAGGCCGCTTTCCCCGTCTTTTCCGGTGTTCCGGGGCTGTGCGCTGCGTCGCAGTCGCCAACGGCGACTGCCTTGATACTCTCGCTGGGCGTTGAAGGCACCTGGGGAAAAGAATGGCGAGTCGAATCTATGGTCTTCGTGGCAACGCGCGCGCGCGCGTAAACCGCTATGTTCGTACGGCAGAAGCGGAGCCCGTACTGGGGCGTCCGGTGGCACGTCCCGCCAGCCAGGCCGCCCAGCAACTGGCCAAGGTCAAGGCACGGCATGCCGAACTCTATGGATACCGCGGCCAACGCGTACCGCTGGCGGACAAATCATTGCCGGCGGAAGGCGTTTCAGAAGTCCAGCAGACCAGCGGCCGCACGATGGCAGGTCTGTCGTCGCCCAGACTGATGACCCTGGCCAAGGCCCCGTTCGCCGTGCGCATGCTCAACAACATGAGCTATGGCGCCACGCCCACCACGATCGCCGAATTCAACGCACTGGGCAGCACCGACGCGCAACGCCTGGCCAACTGGGTGGACTGGCAACTGGACTGGGGCAACATCAGCGACACCGCCGTCGAACAACGCCTGACCAGCAACGGCTACACGACCCTGGGCAAGAGTCTGGAACAGCTGTGGAACGACCACGTCAAGGCCGACCCGGTCTACGACATCCGCATGCGTCCGGCCTGGGAAACGCAACGCGCCTCGTATGTACGCGCCACCTATTCACGCCGCCAGTTGCGCGAGGTGCTGGTCAATTTCTGGCACGCGCATTTCAATGTCATGGGCACCGACTTCAGCATCGGCCCGGTGTTCCCGCACTACGACCGCGACGTGATCCGCGCCAACGCCACCGGCAATTTCCGCACCATGCTCGAGAGCGTGGCCAAGAGCACGGCGATGCTTTACTACCTAGACAATCTCAACAATTCGCGCTCGGGGCCCAATGAGAACTACGCGCGCGAACTGCTGGAATTGCACACCCTAGGCGCCGAAAACTATCTGGGCTTCATGGACCCGTTCCAGGTACCGCCCTGCCCTGAGGATCCGGCCTACCCCATCGGTTACACCGACATTGACGTGTACGAAACCGCCGCCGCCTTCACTGGCTGGTCGGCCAAGAACGGACACTGGCAGTTCCCCACCGAGAACGACGGTACCTTCGTCTATCGCCAGTCCTGGCACGACGCGGGGCCGAAGTTTCTGCTCGGCATGATGGTCTACCCCGAGCAACCCGCACTCAAGGACGGTCAGGACGTACTGAACCGCCTGGCCAGCCATCCGCGCGTGGCCAAGTTCATCTGCAAGAAACTCATCCGTCGCTTCATCAACGACACGCCCTCGCAGAAGCTGATCGATAGCGCCGCAGTTATTTTTCGCGCCAACTGGCAGAACCCCAAGCAGATCGAAATCACCCTGCGCCACATCCTCAACTCCGACGACATGTTCAACAGCTGGGGCCAGAAGAACCGGCGTCCGTTCGAAGCCACCGTTGCGACGATGCGCGCGCTCGGCCAGGACTGGACGCTGCGCATGGACCACGACCGCAGCAACGACTTCATGTGGCGCGTCGGCCCCACCGGTCATGCGCCCTACAACTGGCCCTCGCCCAATGGCTATCCGGATACGGCAGTGTCCTGGTCCGGTTCCAACTCCTACGTGATGACCTGGAAGCTGATCAACTGGCTGACCGAAGCGAAAGATGGCGAAACGCCATTGAGCCCGATCATCGCCACCAGCGTCAGCAACGTGAGCAGCTGGACGGCCAACAACCTGGTGGATTTCTGGAGCGTGCGTCTGCTGGGTTATGCCTTGCCCGCAGCCCGGCGGCAGGTGCTGGTCAACTTCATGGCGCAGAACGGCAACCCGGCCACCGACGTGATCGCCAACACCGACAGCTGGTCGGCCAACGACCTGAAGAAGCACTACAACCAGCAACGCCTGCGCAGCATGGTCTCGCTGATCCTGCTTTCCCCCGAATTCCTGAGCCGCTGAGGACACCATGAGCGACTACACACTCTCCCGCCGGGAATTCGTCAAAGGCTGCTGCAGCGTGGCCGTAGTGGGTGGCGTCGGCAGCACGCTGATGTACGCCGACGAAGCCTTCGCCGCGGCCAACAGCTACGACACGGTTGTGCATCTGTTCCTGCGTGGCGGCATGGACGGATTGAACCTGGTGGTTCCCGTCGATGGCGTGGACCGCACGTTCTACGAGGAAGCACGCCCCAGCTTGAAGATAGAGGCCACCGGCACCTATGGCGCATTGCCGCTGACCCTGAGTGCCGGCACCGCGACGGGCTTCGGCCTGCACCCTTCCGCATCCGGCCTGCGCGACCTGTGGAACGACGGCAAGATGGCCATCGTGCACGCCTGCGGCATGGCCACGACGGTCACGCGCAGTCACTTCGACGCACAGCTCTATATCGATCTGGGAACACCGGGGAAGTACGGTTCTGCCACTGGCTGGATGACTCGGGCCTGGCAGACCCGTGCCACCAGCACGCCTGCTGCGGTGATGCCGGCATTGGGCGTTTCGGGCACGCAGCCTGCAGGGCTGATGGGCGCCACCGATTCGCTGACCATGAGCAACCCGGGCGATTTCCAGCTCAATGCCGGCGCCTATGCCTGGCAGAAGATCCGCAGCGATTCGCCCGCCGGATTCCGCGGCATGAACGAAACCCTGGCCGATCTGTGGAATGGCCAGACCGGCATGGAAACCAACGGTCGGCGCGCCGACCAGGCCATGAAGACCATCGGTGCGCAAGCCTATGCCGCGTTGCCGGCCAGCTGGCCCACCGGCAGCTTCGCCGAACAACTGTGGACCATCGCCCAGAGCATCCGTTTCAACCTGGGCCTGCGCTACGCCACGCTGGACCTGGGCGGTTGGGATACGCATGACGGCCAAGGCACTGCGGGCAGCGGCTACCACTACTACCAGAACAAAATCAGCGAACTCTCCGCTGCCCTGGCCGCGTTCTATGCCGAACTCAATGGCACCGGCCAGATGTCGCGGGTGACGGTGATCGTGCAGTCGGAATTCGGACGCCGTGTGCGCGCCAACGCCAACGGCGGCACCGACCATGGCTATGGCAATCCGATGCTGGTGCTGGGCGGCGCGGTCAACGGCCGCAAGTTCTACGGCAGCTGGCCGGGACTGAATCCGGAAATCCTCTCGCCCACCTTCGGCGACGTACCGGTGACCACCGACTACCGACGCGTGGTTTCGGAAATCATGATCCGGCGCATGGCCAATCCCAACCTCAGCACCATCTTCCCCGGCTACGCCGGCTATGCGCCTTTCGGCATCGTGCAGGGCACTGACCTGACACCGAAGATCGAACAGGCGCTGGCAGCAACGCCGTTCGTGGCCCCCACACTTGGTTCGTCCACTCCGGCCAGCAGCAACACCATCGCGACGTCGCCAACGCCGGAGTGGCAGCGACGCGGAGCGGTCGATCGCACGCTGACGCGCCGCGAGCGCTGATTTTGCTGCCATAGTCGGACCCTTCCTTGCAGAAGGGTTCGACGCATGAAACCCGCTTCACGCAATGCCGATGACCTGCGCGGGCTGGGACGCCTGGCCATCGACGGCGTCACCGGCATCACCGATCTGGTCGAAGCGATGCACGCGGCGATCACCCACCTGCCGGCGATGGTCGGCAAGCCGGCGCCCGTAGCTACTACCGGACTGACCGGCCTGATCTACCGCACCGTGCGCGGCGTAACCCGCACCGTGGGCGCAGGCCTCGATGGCGCAATGAGTGCTATCGACCCCTGGCTTGGCGATGCCGGCACTTCGTCGCAGCGCCAGGCCTTGCAGTCGGCCATGAACGGCGTCATCGGCGACCATCTGGAAGCGAGCGACAATCCGCTGGCCATTTCGATGCGACTACGTCGGAATGGCGTCGCACTCGATCTCACCCGCCGCAGCCTGAAAACCCATGTGCCCGATGCGACCGGCAAGCTGCTCGTGCTGGTGCACGGCCTGTGCATGAACGACCTTCAATGGAACTACGCCGGGCACGATCATGGCCAAGCCCTGCAACGCGATCTCGGCTGCACCGCGCTGTATCTGCACTACAACAGTGGCCGGCATATTTCGCAAAACGGAAGCGACCTGTCCGCACTGCTGCAGCAACTGGTACGCGCCTGGCCTGTCCCGGTGGAAGAAATCACCCTGCTCTGCCACAGCATGGGCGGGCTGGTGGCGCGCAGTGCGATGGACCAGGCCTTCACCAGCCGGCTTGCGTGGGCGCGATTGCCCTTGCGCGTAGTCTTCCTGGGCACGCCCCACCACGGCGCACCGCTGGAACGCGCGGGCAGTTGGCTCGACATGCTGATCGGCCTCAGTCCGTACAGCGCGCCCTTCATGCGACTGGGAAAAATGCGCAGCGCCGGCATCCAGGACCTCCGCCACGGCAACCTCCGCGATGCGGACTGGCAGGACCGCGATGGCGACGGCCTGGCCGACGGAAGAACACCGATGCCTTTGCCGGACCCGTCAATCGCCTATGCGATTGCAGCCTCCACACAAGAGGATGCGGCAACCCGTCCGCGCAAATCAGCGCGCGGCGACGGACTGGTCCCGGTCGCCAGTGCGCTTGGACAACATTCCGATCCTCGTTTCGATCTGCTTATTCCGCAGGCGAATCGCTGGGTAGCGCACGGCATCAACCACCTCGACCTGCTGAGCAGCCAAGCGGTGTATCAACGCCTCCACAACTGGCTGGCAAGACCAGCGATCAGTGCGCCTGCCAGGCCTCGCGTGCGGAAATCCGCACAGGCTTAGCCGGATCTCTGTCACGCGCGCTCAGCTCTATTTCTTGCGCTCTATCTTCCGGTCGAAGCAATGCTGCCCGGGCCCGTGCAACCATTCCTCATCCACCCAGACCCTGTGCCTGCTGCTGGCGGTATCGGTGGAGAACACCGCGCAGACGCGATAGCTGTCTTCGCCTGTAGTCTGGTAGGCATACGGCGTACCGTTGGCGGGATCGTTGATCGCCAGTCTTCTTCCAGGCTCGCCCGCCAGACTGGCGAGATCGGTCGGAAGCGGCTTGCCGGCCTTCGCGCGACTGTCGATAGCCATGACGATGCGCTGCATGTCCTGCTCGCGCTTGCGGTCCATTTTCGCCTCGCGCTGTTCGCCCGGCGAACCCATCGTCAGCATCGCCGCGATCACGGTTGCAGTCACCACCAGAGTCGCGATCACAGCCAACCAGCGTCCACCCTTGCCGATGCTCACGCTTCCTTCTCCTCGCTGCGCAGATCCCACAGGTAGTAGCCGAAGATGGTGCCCGCGATGATCGCGGCCACTGCCACCTTGAGCAGGAACCGCAGCGTCAATTCGCCGCCCAGCGCGTTGTTGACCAGCGTGGTCATGTCGACGATCAGTACCACGGCGGCCACGAACAGCGTCAGGTACGTCAACCATCGACGGACCGCGGACAGTCGCTTGGCCGGACTGCGCGCCAGTTCCCGGCCAAGATAACGCGCAAGAAACAGGAACACCGGGAACGCGATGATCACCGAAGCGGTGGACCAGCGCATCGAGGCCTCCAACCGCATGACCATGAATTCATTGTCGGCCGGGTCCGGCCAGGCCTGTTCGATGAGCCTGAAAAGCAGACTGCCGAGGTGGTACGCGGACAGGTAGAGCGTGGTGAACAGGGTGAGATAAAGGAAGGCCTCGCGCGCCGACAGATAAGGACGCGGCTTGGGCACCGGCACCGGAAAATCGACATCCGCATAGACATTCAGCGCACTGCGTATCTGCTCTGCTGGCCAACCCGCGGCGGTCAGCGCGCTGTCGATCGCTTCCCTGGTTCCGCCCTTGGCAAGCGCTTCACGCACGAACAGATCGAGATCCTGCGTTGCCGATGCCATGTCCTTCTCCCTGCAGTTGGCGAAACCGGAATCTAGCAACCGGCGGCGCACTGCGCCAGTTCAATGACCCATGGCGTCGGCAGGCCTGGTTACGGCCACAAAAAGAAAAAGCGGGCCGAAGCCCGCTTTTTTATTCCAGCAATGGCGCGGCGGCTTACTCGGCCGCGACGCCCTCGCCTTCTTCGACGGCTTTCATCGACAGGCGGATGCGGCCCTGCTTGTCGACTTCCAGCACCTTGACCTTGACCAGATCGCCTTCCTTCAACACGTCGCTGACCTTCTCGACGCGGTCGCTGGAAATCTGCGACACGTGGACCAGACCGTCCTTGCCAGGAGCGATGGTGACGAACGCACCGAAGTCCATCAGCTTGGCGACCTTGCCTTCGTAGATGCGGCCCGGCTCGACGTCCGAGGTGATCTGCTCGATGCGGGCCTTCGCAGCTTGGCCGGCAGCGCCGTTCACCGATGCGATGGTGATGGTGCCGTCGTCCTGGATGTCGATCTGCGTGCCGGTTTCCTTGGTGATCGCCTGGATCACCGAACCGCCCTTGCCGATCACTTCGCGGATCTTGTCGGGGTGGATCTTGATCGTGATCAGGCGCGGCGCGAATTCGCTCAGCTCCTGACGCGGCGCGTTCATGGCGTTGGCCATTTCGCCGAGGATATGCAAGCGACCGGCCTTCGCCTGCGACAACGCCTGCTTCATGATCTCTTCGGTGATGCCTTCGATCTTGATGTCCATCTGCAGCGCCGAGATACCGTTGGAGGTACCGGCTACCTTGAAGTCCATGTCGCCCAGGTGGTCTTCATCGCCCAGGATGTCGGAGAGCACGACGAAGTCGTTGCCTTCCTTGACCAGGCCCATGGCGATACCCGCCACCGGCGAGGAGATCGGCACGCCGGCATCCATCAGCGCCAGCGAGCTGCCGCAGACCGAGGCCATCGACGAGGAACCGTTGGATTCGGTAATTTCCGAGACCACGCGGATGGTGTACGGGAAAGCTTCCATGGTCGGCATCACTGCCAGCACGCCGCGCTTGGCGAGACGGCCGTGGCCGATTTCGCGACGCTTCGGGCCCATCATGCGGCCGGCTTCGCCCACCGAGTACGGGGGGAAGTTGTAGTGGAACAGGAAGTGATCCTTGTACTCGCCCGAGACGGCGTCGATGACCTGGCCATCGCGCGCGGTGCCCAGGGTGACGGCGACCAGCGCCTGTGTTTCGCCGCGGGTGAACAGCGAGGAGCCGTGCACGCGGGGCAGCACGCTGACCTTGGAGCTGATCGGGCGCACGGTATCCAGTGCGCGGCCGTCGATGCGGACCTTGGTGCTGAGCACCGAACCGCGCATGGTCTGGTATTCCAGTTCGCCGAATTCCTTCGACAGGTCGCCACCGCTCCAGCCATCGGCTTCGGCGCGGCCAGCCAGGCCCTGCAGCACATCGCTCTTGATCGCCGCGATGGCGTCACGACGCTGCAGCTTGTCGCGCACCTGGAAAGCGGAATCGAGCTGGGTACCGACGGCTTCCTTCAGCGCGGAGACGAGCGCGTCGTTCTTGGCCGGTGCGGCCCACTCCCAGTTCTTGGTACCGGCTTCGGTGACCAGTTCGTTGATGATGTTGATGACCTTCTGCATTTCGCGATGGCCAAACATCACCGCGCCCAGCATCACGTCTTCAGAAAGCTCGGCGGCTTCGGATTCGACCATCAGCACGGCGTTGGAGGTACCGGCGACGACGAGTTCGAGCTTGGAATCCTTCAGCTCGCTGACGGTCGGGTTCAACACGTATTCGCCATTGATGTAGCCGACCTTGGCGGCGCCGATCGGACCGTTGAACGGCGCGCCGGTCAGGGCGACGGCGGCGGAGGCGCCGATCAGGGCGGGGATATCACCGTCGATTTCCGGGTTCAGCGACATCACCGTGGCGATGACCTGCACTTCATTGCGGAATTCTTCCGGGAACAGCGGACGCAGCGGACGGTCGATCAGGCGCGAGATCAGGGTTTCCTTCTCGGTCGCGCGGCCTTCGCGCTTGAAGAAGCCGCCCGGGATGCGGCCACCGGCGTAGAAACGCTCCTGGTAATCGACGGTCAGCGGGAAGAAGTCCTGGCCTTCGCGCGCCTTGCGGGCGGCGACTGCGGAAACCAGCAGTACGGTGTCGTCGAACTTGACGATGACGGCGCCGCCGGCCTGGCGGGCGATCTCGCCGGTTTCCAGGGTGACCTGGTGCTTACCGTACTGGAAGGTCTTGGTGATTTTTGCCACGTTGGTTGATCCTTGGTGATGCGCTATCGGTTGAACCGCATGCAGCCCATGCCGCCTGCGGATGGCCGGGTCGGTCCGGCCGGGTGCTGCGATGGTGGAAACTCTTCGCCAGGAAGTTTTCACTTCCCGGAAATGCAAACCGCGGCGCATCGCTGCGCCGCGGTAGGTGTTTGGTTTAGCGACGCAGGCCGAGTTTCTCGATCAGGGTCTTGTAGCGCTCGCCGTCCTTCTTCTTCAGGTAGTCGAGCAGGCTGCGGCGGCGGTTCACGAGCTGGAGCAGGCCACGGCGGCTGTGGTGGTCTTTCTTGTGGGTCTTGAAGTGGCCGCTGAGCTGTTCGATGCGAGCGGTGATCAGGGCGACCTGGACTTCCGGCGAACCGGTGTCGGCAGGACCGCGCTTGTTGTCTTCAATGACTTTCTGGGTATCGATGGGCATGTGTTTTCTCTTGAGATGCGTGGCCTGCAGGAACGCGGTCGGTCCGTTGAGGACTCCTTGCGCACCGCCGGGCTCGCCGTTTGCGATGGGATGTTGCAGGTGATCGTGATGATCGAAGGATGCCGAAAAGGCCGCGGCATTGTAGTCGCCAGGGCCTTGCGAAACAAGGTTTTACTTGGGCTGGGGGCGACGGAAATGGGGATCGAACGGCGGGCAGGCCGCCTTCAAGTGGTCATTCTCTGCCGTCATCCCAGCGAAAGCCGGGATCCATTTTGCTCTTGCCTCAAGACGGCAGGTCGTCAATAGCCCCAAAATCAAGATGGATCCCAGCTCTCGCTGGGATGTCGGCAAAAAGCCCGCACCCGCAAGCTTTCCGGTCTATTCACGCTTAGCGTTTACCGCAACCGGTTCCGGCCAGTTGAACAGCCGCTGCGGGGCCAGCACCCTGCCCTCGTCCAGCTGGGCCAGGCCCAGCACCCGCCCGGCCGCGTCGTAGACCGCGCACGGCCCTGTCGAGCCTGGAATGCCCGGCAGTCGCTGGCCCTGGCTGAACCGGCGCGCGGCTTCGTCGGTCAGGTCGATGCGGCGGAAGCCGATCAGGCCGGCGTCCAGGGGCAGCAGGCAGGCATCCAGGCTGCGTTCGTCGCGCTGGGCCAGGGACTGCAGGGCCTCCAGGGTCCACATGCGCGGTTCCCGGAAGGGCTCGACCCACAGGCGCCGCAGTTCCACCACATGCGCCCCGCAGCCCAGCAGTTCGCCCAGGTCGCGGACCAGGCTGCGGACGTAGGTTCCCGAACCGCACTCCACCTGCAGGCGCAGCAGCGGTTCGCCGCCGTCCAGCAGATCGGCTGCGGACTGCAGTTCGAAGCGATGGACATCGACCTGGCGGGGTTCCACTTCGACGATCTCGCCGCGTCGGGCCTTGGCGTAGAGCGGCTCGCCACCACGCTTGAGCGCCGAGTAGATGGGCGGCCGCTGCTGGATGCGTCCGATGAGTTGACGCAACGCATCATCGATTTGCGGAATCGTGTACTGGCCGACGGGGCGCTCGCGCAGCGGCTGGCCCTCGGCGTCGTCGGTGTCGGTGGTGACACCCAGGCGGGCGACGGTGTCGTAGGCCTTGCGCGCGCCCAGCAGATTGCCGGCGATCTTGGTGGCCTCGCCGAAGCACAGCGGCAGCAACCCCGTCGCCAAGGGATCCAGGCTGCCGGTGTGCCCGCCCTTCTGCGCACGGAACAGGAAACGCGCGCGCTGCAGCGCCTGGTTCGAACTGAGCCCCTGCGGCTTGTCCAGCAGCAGGATGCCGTCGAGGCGTCGGAATTTGACCTTGGGCAACGACATGTGGAGCGGCGAGTTCCTCTGTAGGAGCGGGCCTTGCCCGCGATGCTCTTTGTTGCCTGCAGGAAAAGCATCGCGGGCAAGGCCCGCTCCTACAACAGTTCCCGAGCGGTCACTTTTCTTCGGTCTGGTCGTCTTCATCCACCGGCGGCGGTGGCAGATCGCGCAACAGGTTTTCCATGCGTTCGCCGCGATCCACCGAGTCGTCGTAGTGGAAATGCAGTTCGGGCACGTGGCGCAGTTTCATCGCCTTGCCCAGCTGGTAACGGATCTGCGGCGAGAGCACCTTCAAATCCTTCACCGCCTCTGCGGACTTTTCCTGCATCAACGCGGTGACGAACACCTTGGCATGGGCCAGGTCGCGGGTGACTTCCACGTCGGACACGCTGACCGACGGCAGGCCATGCTCGCGCACGAACTCATGGACCAGCTTGCCGAGTTCGCGGCGGAGCTGGGCGGAGACGCGGTCGCTGCGGTGGAAGGTCTTCATAAGCGGTGAATGGCCAAGGGTAAATGGTGAAGGGGGAAAGCAAAGGGCAAGAGCTCGAAGATCAGGAGCAGACGCAGAAGTCAGCCTCGGCGCTTGCTATTAATCTTCACTCTTCACCCTTTACTATTCGCCACCCTTACAGCGTGCGCTGCACTTCGATGCGCTCGAAGCACTCGATCTGGTCGCCCGGCTGCACGTCGTTGTAGGCCTTCACGCCGATGCCGCACTCGGTGCCGTTGCGCACTTCGTCCACGTTTTCCTTGAAGCGGCGCAGCGATTCCAGTTCGCCTTCGAACACCACCACGCTGTCGCGCAGTACACGGATCGGCTTGCTGCGCTTGACCGTGCCTTCCACGACCATGCAGCCAGCGACCGCGCCGAACTTGGAACTGCGGAACACGTCGCGCACTTCGGCGATGCCGATGATTTCCTCGCGGATCTCCACGCCCAGCAGACCGGACGCCACCTGCTTCACCTGGTCGATCACGTCGTAGATGATCGAGAAGTAACGCAGGTCCACGCCGTTGGATTCGACGATGCGGCGTGCGGCCGCGTCGGCGCGCACGTTGAAGCCGATCATGGTGGCCTTGGAGGTCAATGCGGAATTCGCATCGGACTCGGTGATGCCGCCCACACCGGAATGGATGATGTTGATGCGGATCATGTCGTTGGACAACGCGACCAGCGCCTGCTTCAGCGCTTCGACCGACCCCTGCACGTCGGCCTTGATCACCAGGTTCAGCACCAGCTGGCCTTCGCCCTTGCCCAGCTGCGACATGATGTCTTCCATGCGGCTGCCGGCGGACTGCACCAGACGCGACTCGCGACGCTTGATGTCGCGCTGCTGGGCCACGTCCTTGGCCAGGCGCTCGTCTGCGACGACCACGAAATCGTCGCCCGCATCCGGCACGCCGGACAAACCAAGCACCTGCACGGGAATCGATGGACCGGCTTCAGCCGGCTGCGCGCCGGTTTCGTCGAACAGCGCGCGCACGCGGCCGTACTGGGTACCGCAGACCAGGTAATCGCCCTTCTTCAGCAAGCCCTGCTGCACCAGCACCGTTGCGACCGGGCCACGGCCCTTGTCCAGCGAGGATTCGATGACCACGCCGCTGGCACGGCCGGTGTTGGACGCCTTCAGCTCCAGCACTTCGGCCTGCAGCAGGATGGAATCGAGCAGATTGTCGACGCCCGCGCCGGTCTTGGCCGAGACTTCGACGAACTGGGTGTCGCCACCGAATTCTTCGGCGACCACGTCGTGGGTCAGGAATTCGTTCTTCACGCGACCCGGATCGGCATCGCTCTTGTCCATCTTGTTGACCGCCACGATCAGCGGCACGTTGGCGGCCTTGGCCAGCTTCACCGCTTCGATGGTCTGCGGCATGACGCCGTCGTCGGCGGCCACCACCAGCACCACGATGTCGGTGAGCTTGGCGCCCCGCGCACGCATCTGGGTGAAGGCGGCGTGGCCCGGCGTATCCAGGAAGCTGATGACACCCTTGTCGGTTTCGACGTGATAAGCGCCGATGTGCTGGGTAATGCCGCCGGCTTCGCCATTGGCGACCTTGGTGCGGCGGATATAGTCCAGCAACGAGGTCTTGCCGTGGTCGACGTGACCCATGATGGTCACCACCGGCGGACGCGGGGACTGTTCGCCCTGGTCGGTCTCGCTGTGGGCGATCAAGTGGTCTTCGACGTCGCCGCTGTCGGCGCGCACCACGTTGTGGCCGAGTTCTTCGGTCACCAGCGCGGCGGTGTCATGGTCGATGGTCTGGGTGATGGTGGCCATGACGCCCATCTTGAACAGCGCCTTGACCACATCGCCGCCCTTCAGCGCGAGCTTCTGGGCGAGGTCGGCGACGGTGATGGTCTCGCCGATGGCCACGTCACGCACCACCGGTGCGGTGGGACGTTCGAAGCCATGGGTGCCGGTGCCGCCGCGGGATTGCTCCTGGCGACGCGGCTTGGGCTTGCCGCGCGTGGTCGTGCGGCGTGCGCGATCGGCGGCGGACAGGTGCAACTGACCGGCGAAACGCTGGGTGCTGTCGTCGTCTTCCACACCGGCGACCATCGCGTGCGAGCCGCGGGTCTTGTGCTTGCTGGCGGTGGTGGCGTTGCGGTCGTCGGTACGCGGCGGATCCTTGCGCACGGGCGGCTTGGGAACGTGGTGCCCCGTGGCCGGTTTGGCGGCGCGCGGCGCGTCGGTATCGTCGGCAGGTGCGGCGCCGGTGGCGGCGGCCACGGCTTCGGCCTCGGCCTGGGCGCGTTCGGCCTCGGCCTTCAGGCGGACCGCGTCTTCTTCCATGCGCAGACGCTCGCGCTCATCGGCGCGCTTCTTGTCGACTTCGGCCAGGCGCTGCTGTTCTTCCAGGTTGCGCTGGTTGGATTCCTGCAGCTTGCGCAGCGCATCGGCGCGTTCGTCGCTCGGCGGCGCTTCGGGCTCGTCGCTCTTGATGTAGGTGCGCTTCTGCCGGACCTCCACGTTGACTGTGGTCTTGGTGCGGCCTGCGGCGACCGTCACTTCCTGCACCTTGCGGCGATTGAGCGTGATCTTCTTCGGCGCGTCGGCATCCTCGGCGGGCTTTTCGGCCTTGCCGTGGGTGCGTCGCAGGAAGCCGAGCAGCTTCATCTTCTCGGTGCTGGTCACGGCCTGATCGGGGCCGCTGAAGCTCATGCCGGCCTCGGCCAGCTGCTCCAGCAGTTTCTCGACCGGTGTGTTGACCAGTTCGGCAAGCTTGCGGATGGTGGTTTGCTGCGTCATTCGGATCCTGTGACCTTCGTAGGCGTTCCCCCGCCTATTGCGAAGGGAACGCGGATTCTAGCCCTGTATGCTCCAGGGCGGCGTTCATTGCCGGCTCATTCGCCGCGTTCCAACCGTGCGATCTCTTCGGCGCGGGCGGCCAGGATCAGCGCCTTGGCGCGATCCTCGTCCAGGCCTTCGATACCGAACTCGACGATTTCGTCGGTGCCCAGGTCGGACAGGTCTTCGCTGGTGCGAACCCCGTGGCCGGCCAGTGCATAGGCGGTTTCGTCGTCCATGCCTTCCAGCGCCAACAGGTCTTCAGCCGGTGCGTTCTCGTCCAGGCCCTCTTCCTCGGCCAGCGCCTCGTTGAGCAGTGCGTCGCGGGCGCGGGCACGCAGTTCCTCGACGATATCCTCGTCGAAGCCCTCGATCGCCAGCAGCTCGCCGACCGGCACATAGGCGATTTCTTCGACCGTGTTGAAGCCTTCGGCCACCAGGATGGTCGCGATTTCCTCGTCCACTTCGAGCTTTTCCACGAACAGCTGGCGGGCCACGGCCTGCTCGGCCTCGGACTTGGCCGACACCTGGTCCTGGGTCATCACGTTCAACTGCCAGCCGGTCAGGCGGCTGGCCAGGCGGACGTTCTGGCCGCCCTTGCCGATGGCCTGGGCCAAGCGGTCTTCGGCCACGGCCAGATCCATGGAGTGCTTCTCTTCATCGACGATGATCGACTGCACTTCGGCAGGCGCCATCGCGTTGATGACGAAGTTGGCGGCGCTGTCGTTCCACAACACGATGTCCACGCGCTCGCCGTTGAGTTCGTTGGACACCGCCTGCACGCGCGAACCGCGCATACCGATGCAGGCGCCGATGGGATCGGTGCGGGTGTCGTGCGCCAGCACCGCGATCTTGGCGCGGTCGCCCGGATCGCGCGCACAGGCCTTGATCTCGACCAGGCCCTGGCCCACTTCCGGCACTTCCAGCTTGAACAGCTCGATCATGAATTCCGGGGCGGCGCGGCTGATGAACAGCTGCGGGCCGCGCGGCTCGGTGCGCACGTCGAACAGATAGCCGCGGACACGGTCGCCGGCGCGCAGGGTGTCGCGCGGAATGCCCTTGTCCTTGGGAATGAAGGCCTCGGCATTGCCGCCCAGGTCCACGTAGATGTTGCCGCGCTCGGCGCGCTTGACGATGCCGGTGACCAGCTCGCCAACGCGATCCTTCCACGCATCGACGACCTGCGCACGCTCGGCTTCGCGCACGCGCTGCACGATGACCTGCTTGGCGGCCTGGGCGGCGATGCGGCCGAAATCGGGGTTCTCGATCTGCTCTTCGACGAAATCGCCCACTTCGGCGCCTTCGCTTTCGTCCTCGGCGTCCATCAGACGGATCTGGAAGTCGGGCGACTCCATGACCACGTCGTCGGCCACCACTTCCCAGCGGCGGAAGGTTTCGTATTCGCCGGTCTTGTGGTCGATGGTCACGCGGGTCAGCACTTCCTGGTCGGGATAGCGCTTCTTCGCCGCCGACGCCAGCGCGGCCTCGATGGCATCGAAAATCACTTCGCGCGGCACGCCTTTCTCGTTGGCGACCGCATCCACTACCAGCAACAATTCCTTACTCATCGTTCACTCCGCGCGCGGCCGCTTGGCCGCCGATTGGTTGGGTTTTGCCTGACCCGACTGCTTGGGGGTCGGTTTCTTGGAGGCCGATTTCCTGGCCGGTTTTTTCTTGGCTGCCTTTTTCACGGGCGCCGTTTTCTTGGGTGCTGCCGCTGCCTTTGTCGCTTTGGCCGCAGCAGCCGGCTTCACGGGGCCTGCCTTCTTAGGCTGCGGCGCGAAACCCAGCGCCACCCAGTCGGGCATGATCCGCGCCTTGTCGATGTTCTCGAACGCCACCGTCATCTCGGCGTTGTCGACCAGGAACACGATGCTGCCGCCTTCGATGCGGACGATCGGACCCTGCAGGCGCCGACGGCCTTCCTGCGGCAGCCGCAACACGACCTTGGCCGATTCGCCCTGATGGCGCGCGAACTGCGCCAGGGTGAACAGCGGACGTTCGATGCCGGGCGAGGAAACTTCCAGCGTGTAATTGCCGGTGATGGGATCTTCGACGTCGAGCTGCGCGGACACTTCGCGGCTGACTGCTTCGCAATCCTCGATGTTGACCATGCGCGTGGCCAGCTCGGCTTCGACCACGTCGATATACAGACGCAGCGTGGCGCTGCCCGGCGCGGGCAGGTATTCGGCGCCCAGCAGTTCCAGGCCCAGGGCCTGCACCGTGGGAGACAGCAGGTTCGCGATTTGTTTTGCCTTGTCGCTCACGCGGTGAAGATTCGCCGTTGAAGAATGAAAAGTGAAAGTGGAGCACGAAAACTGGGGCCGTAAAAAATGAAGGCCCGGAAACAGCAAAGGGCCCAGATGGGCCCCTTGTCCGATACTGCTGGATTCCGGTGTGGAGGTGGGAACATTCACCTTCACGAGCCCAGGCTTTGGTCGGTGGAAAGCTCCTTTTGGGAAGCTTTCTAATCAAACCTAAAACTTGGTAGCGGGGGCAGGATTTGAACCTGCGACCTTCGGGTTATGAGCCCGACGAGCTGCCAGACTGCTCCACCCCGCATCAGAAGCGGAATTATGGTGACTCGGCGGTTTTATTGCAAGCCCGGATCGCGTGCAGGTTCAGCCGGCGAAGGCCTGCTGGCACCACGCCATGATCGGATTCCAGAAAATTCCCAGCACCAGCAGGGCCAATGCGTTGACGCCGAATACCACCGGCACCACGCGGTCCTTGCGCACGGGCGGAAGCTCGCCGATGGGTTCGTCGAAATACATCACCTTGATCACGCGCAGGTAGTAGAAACCACCGATCACCGCGCAGATCACGCCCAGTATCGCCAGCCAGATGAGCCCGGCATCCACCGCCGCGCCCAGCACGACCAGTTTGGCCCAGAAGCCAAGGAAAGGTGGCACGCCGGCCAGCGAGGCCATGACGCACAACACCAGTCCAGCCTGCCATGGATTACGCGCGTTGAGGCCTTTGAAGTCGTCGATCTTGTCGGCCTCAAAACCCTGGCGCGACAGCACCACGATGGCACCGAACGCCGCCGCCGACATCAGCGCGTAGCTGATGCCATAGAACAACGAAGCCGCATAGCCACGCGCCTCGCCGCCGGCCAGGCCCAGCAGTAGGAAGCCGACGTGGGAGACCGTGGAATACGCGAGCATCCGCTTCAGATTGGTCTGGGCGATGGCGATCACGTTGCCGATCACCAGCGAGGCTGCCGCCAGCCCCGACAGCAGCAACTGCCATTGCGCGGACATCGGGCCCAGACCATCTTCCAGCAGCCGGTAGGCCATGCCGAACGCCGCCAGCTTGGGACCAGCGCTGATGAATAGAGTGATCGGTGTAGGCGCGCCCTGATAGACATCCGGCAGCCACATATGGAACGGCGCCGCACCGAGCTTGAAGGCCAGGCCCGCGACCAGGAACACCACGCCGGTCAGCAACAGGGTGCGGTCGGCCACCTGCCCCGAGGCCGCATGGATGCCGGCCAGGTCCAGCGTGCCGGTGGCGCCATAGACCAGCGACATGCCGTAAAGCAGCAGGCCCGAGGCCAGCGAGCCCAGCACGATGTACTTCATGCCCGCTTCGGTGGACAGCCCGTTGTCGCGGTCCAGCGCCACCAGCGCGTAGGAACACAGCGCCAACAGTTCCAGGCCCAGATAGACCATGACCAGATTGCCGGCCGAAACCAGCATCATCATGCCGGCGGTCGCCAGCAGCACCAGCACCGGCACTTCGCCCGGGTAGAGCTTGCGCTCACGCAGATAGGGCCAGCCATAAAGCAGCGAAAGCCCGCTTACCAGCAGGACCACCATTTTGCTGACATCGGCCATCACGTCGCGTACGAACATGCCGTTGAACACCGTGCCCTGCCCGCCGGTCCCGGTGGCGATCATGGTCATCACCCCGGCCAGCAGCAGCAACGCCAGCGTGTGGGTGACGCCACGGCGCTTGTCGTCCAGGAACAGGTCGAGCATCAGCAGCGCGAAGGCGCCGCCGATCAGCACCAGCTCCGGCAGCAGCGGCATCAGGTCGGCGGTGGCGGGCAACATCTGCGTGGTCATCTGCATTCCTTACAGCTTGGTGTAGGCGAGCTGTGCCGCCAGTTGCGCGATGGCAGGTTCCATCAGGTCGGTGAGCGGTTTCGGCCAGATACCGATGGCCAGCACGCCAACTGCGAAGACACCAAGCACCAGGATTTCGCGGCCATTGAGGTCCTTCATTTCCGCCACGTGCGCGTTGGCCACTTCGCCGTACATCACCCGCTTCACCAGCCACAGCGTGTACGCCGCACCGATGATCAGGGCGGAGGCCGCGGCCAGCGCGATCAACGGATGCTTTTGGAAGCTGGCCACGATGACCATGAACTCGCCGACGAAACCGCTGGTGCCCGGCAAGCCCGCGTTGGCCATGCCGAAGAACACGAACAGCACCGCGAACCAGGGCATCACGTTAGCCACGCCGCCGTAATCCTTGATCATGCGCGTGTGCATGCGGTCGTACAGCACGCCCACGCAGGAAAACATGGCGCCAGAAACGAAGCCGTGCGAGATCATCTGCACCATCGCGCCCTGCAGGCCCAGTCGCGCGCCGTCCACGTTGCCGTAATCGCGAACCAGACCGAAGGCGATGAAGATACCCAGGGTGACGAAACCCATGTGCGAAACCGACGAATAGGCGATCAGCTTCTTCATGTCGTCCTGCACCAGTGCCACCAGACCCACGTAGACCACGCCGATCAACGACAGGCCGATGACCAGGCCGGACCATTCATGGCCGGCATCGGGCAGGATCGGCAGGGTGAAGCGCAGGAAACCGTAGCCGCCGATCTTCAGCATGATCGCGGCCAGGATCACCGAACCGGCGGTCGGTGCCTCGACGTGCGCGTCGGGCAACCAGGTGTGCACCGGGAACATGGGCACCTTGACCGCGAAGGCGATCAGGAAGGCGAAGAACAACCAGGTCTGTTCCTTGGCGTTCAAGGAAAGCTGGTACAGGTCTGCGAACTGGAAGCTGCCGCCCTTCAGGTACAGGTAGATCAGCCCGACCAGCATCAGCACCGAGCCAAGGAAGGTGTACAGGAAGAACTTCACCGAGGCGTAGATGCGGCGCGGTCCGCCCCAGATGCCGATGATCAGGAACATCGGGATCAGCATCGCCTCGAAGAACACGTAGAACAGCATCGCGTCAGTCGCGCAGAAGACGCCGATCATCATGCCTTCCAGGAACAGGAAGGCGGCCACGTACTGGCTCACGCGCTTCTCGATCACCGTCCACGCGCCGATCAGGGCCAGCACCGTGGTCAACGTCGTCAGCACGATCAGCGCAATGGAAATGCCGTCGGCGCCGAGGTTGTAGCCGATGTTATAGGCCGGGATCCAGGCGTGCAGTTCCACGAACTGCATAGCCGGGCTTGCACGGTCCATGCCGGTCAGCAAGCCGATGCTGGCGACGAACGTGGCCAGCGCCACGCCCAGCGCGGTCCAGCGCGCGGCGCTCGCGCGCGTATTCCCCAGGGCGAGGATAAGCGCGCCGCCCAACATCGGCAGCCAGATCAAGACACTCAGTAAAGGCCAGTTCGACACTAGTTCGTATCCGTCAGTTCAACGCCGCAGCGTCATTGCCAGAACCGGATGAGCACGGCCAGGAGTGCAATCAGGCCGAGGATCATCGCGAAGGCGTAGTGGTAGAGGAAACCCGATTGGGTACGTCGCAACAGGTTGGCGGCAAGATCGACCAGCTTCGCGCTGCCGTTCACCGCCATGCCGTCGATCACCTTGGTATCGATGGCGCGCGACAGATCGCCCAGGGCCACGCCGCCACCGGCGAAACCTCCGATCCACAGCGTGTCCATCCAGTATTTCTTGTCCAGGATATTGGCCAGGAATGCGCCGACCTTGCTGTGGCGCATGCGCGCGGGGAGCTCCGGCGATGCGATCAGGTAAAGACCGGTTGCAGCCAAGAAGCCTGCAAATGCCAGCCAGAACGGCAATGCCTTGACGCCATGCCACGCATACGCCAGCGGACCGTGCCAGAACTCTTCCTTCAACGCCATCACCGTATCGCGCGCGGAGAACTTGGTGGTCAGGTCGCTGTTGTAGAAATCGATAGCGCCCAGGAAGAATGGAAGCTTCTCGTGGTGGCCGCTCCAGTCCGTGGCGAACAGCATCGGGCCGATGGTGAAGAAGCCGATGGCGATGGAAGGAATGGCCAGCAGGATAAGCGGAACGGTCACAACCCACGGCGATTCGTGCGGCTCATGCGCGCCGTGGCCGTGGCCATGGCCGTCGTCATGACCATGCGCATCGGCATGCGTGTCGTGGGCATGTGCATCGTGCGCTTCGGCATGGCTGCCGTGCGCATGGTCGTCATGCGCGTCGCGGAAGCGTTCCTTGCCATGGAAAGTCAGGTACAGCAGGCGGAAGCTGTAGAAGCTGGTCACGAACACGCCGCCCAGTACCGCCCAGTAGCCGTAGGTCGCGATCCAGCTGTGGGCCTCGTGCGCGTGGTGCGCCGCCGCCTCGATGATCGTGTCCTTGGAATAGAAGCCCGAGAAGAACGGCGTGCCCACCAGCGCCAGCGTACCGATCCACATGGTGATGAAAGTGATCGGCATGTACTTGCGCAGGCCGCCCATCTTGCGCATGTCCTGCTCGTGATGCATCGCGATGATCACCGAGCCCGCGCCCAGGAACAGCAGTGCCTTGAAGAACGCATGGGTCATCAGATGGAACACCGCGGCCGAATACGCCGACACGCCCAGCGCCACAGTCATGTAACCCAGCTGCGACAGCGTGGAGTACGCGACCACGCGCTTGATGTCGTTCTGCACGATGCCTATCAGGCCGGTGAAGAAGGCCGTGGTCGCACCGATGAACAGGACGAAGTTCAAGGCGGTTTCGGACAGCTCGAACAGCGGCGACATGCGCGCCACCATGAAGATGCCCGCGGTGACCATGGTCGCGGCGTGGATCAGCGCCGAGATCGGGGTCGGGCCTTCCATCGAGTCAGGCAGCCAGACATGCAACGGCACCTGAGCCGACTTGCCCATCGCGCCGATAAACAGGCAGATGCAGATCACCGTGGCCAGCGACCAGCCGGCCATCGGCGCCAGCAATTTCATTCCCTCGGGATCGGCCATGGCCGGCCACGCGTGCTGCAGCTGCGCGCCGACCAGGATCTGTGCATTGGCGAACACGGTCGCGTAATCCAGGCTGCGGAACACCAGCAGCACGCCGCCGATACCGAGCAGGAACCCGAAATCACCGACGCGATTGACCAGGAACGCTTTCAGGTTCGCGAAGATCGCGCTCGGCCGCTTGAACCAGAAACCGATCAGCAGATAGGACACCAGGCCCACCGCTTCCCAGCCGAAGAACAGCTGCAGGAAGTTGTTGCTCATCACCAGCATCAGCATAGAGAAGGTGAACAGCGAGATGTAGCTGAAGAAGCGCTGGTAACCCGGATCCTCGGCCATGTAGCCGATGGTGTAGATGTGGACCAGCAGCGAGACGAAGGTGACCACCACCATCATCATCGCGGTCAGCTTGTCGATCATGAAGCCGACGTGCGCCTCGAAAATACCGACCTTGAAGAACGTATACAGGTTCTGGTTGAACGGCGAAGCGCCCTGCCCGACCAGCTGGTACAGCACCCAGCCGGAAAGTGCGCAGCTCAGCGCCACGCCCAGGATGGTGACCCAGTGCGCGCCCGCGCGTCCGACCTGGCGGCCGAACAGCCCGGCCACGATGCTTCCCAGCAGCGGCGCCAGCACGATCGCCAGCAGCACGTTCTTGGAGATGATGATTTCCATGCCCGTCATCGGTGCATCAGCCTTTCAAGGTATCGACTTCGGTCACGTTGATCGTGCGCCGGGTGCGGAACAGGGTGACCAGGATGGCCAGGCCGATCGCGGCTTCCGCAGCGGCCACGGTCAGGATGAAGAACACGAAGATCTGCCCGTCCGGATCGCCGAACTGACGTGAGAAGGCGATGAAGTTGATGTTCACCGCCAGCAGCATCAGCTCGATCGACATCAGCAGCACGATGATGTTCTTGCGGTTGAGGAAGATGCCGGCCACGCTGATGCAGAACAGCACCGCGCCCAGCGCAAGCAGATGGCCCAGCGCGATCATGGCTTCACCTCCGGTTCGGCAGGCGGCGGCACGATCAGGGTCTCGCGCGACGGCGTTTCCACCGCGACATTGATCATGCGCAGGCGGTCGCCCGCCTTGACCCTGGATTGCTCGGCCGGGTCCTGGGTCTTGGTGCCTTCGCGCTTGCGCAGGGTCAGCATCACTGCCGCGATCACCGCCACGGTCAGGATCACCGCGGCGAACTCGAACGGCAGCAGGAACTTGGTGAACAAGGTGCGGGCCAGCCACGATGTGTTCGACACATCGGCCGCAGCCGAAGCCGCGTTGGCCGCGTACGGCGTCGCCAGCTTCGCCTTGAACCCGATCAGGGTCAGGATTTCCACCAGCATCACCACCGCTACCACCAGGCCGACCGGCAGGTAGCGTACCCAGCCTTCGCGCAGTTTGACGATGTCGATATCCAGCATCATCACCACGAACAGGAACAGCACCATCACCGCGCCCACATACACCAGGATCAGCGCCACGCCCAGGAACTCGGCGCCCACCAGCAGCCAGATGCAGGCGACTGAGAAGAACGTGAGGATTAGGCACAGCACCGCATGCACCGGGTTGCGCACGCTGATCACGCCGCCAGCGGCGACGACCGCGACGGCGGCGAATGCGTAAAAGGAAGCGAGCAGCAGATCCATCGTGACCTCAGCGGAAGGCGGCGTCGGCAGCGCGGCGCTCGGCGATCTCGGTTTCCAACCGGTCCCCGATCGCCAGCAGCTGCGGCTTGGTGACGATGTTCTCGCCACGGTTCTCGAAGTGGTATTCCAGGATGTGGGTTTCCACGATGGAATCCACCGGGCAGCTTTCCTCGCAGAAGCCGCAGTAGATGCACTTGAACAGGTCGATGTCGTAGCGCGTGGTACGACGCGTGCCGTCTTCGCGCTTCTCCGAATCGATGGTGATCGCCAGCGCCGGGCAGACTGCCTCGCACAGCTTGCAGGCGATGCAGCGTTCCTCGCCATTGGGATAGCGACGCAGCGCGTGCAGGCCGCGGAAACGCGGCGACTGCGGGAACTTCTCCATCGGGTACATCACCGTGTACTTCGGCTTGAAGGTGTACTTGAAGGTCAGCCACAGGCCCTGGAGCAGCTCCAGCAGCATCAGACTCTTGAAGTAGTGGGCAACTTTGTTCATGACTCAGACGCCCTTCTCGAACACACCAAAAAACACCATCAACGCCGTGACCGCGATCCAGGCGATGGTCAGCGGAATGAACACCTTCCAGCCCAGGCGCATGATCTGGTCGTAGCGGTAACGCGGAAAACTGGCGCGGAACCAGATGAAGCAACTGGCGAAGAAACCCACCTTCAGCAGCAGCCACGGCCAGCCACCGGTCCAAATCCAGTTGATCCAGGGCGACACATCCGCGGTGATCCAGCCCTGCAGTGGGCTCAGCCAGCCGCCCAGGAAGAACAGCGACACCAGGAAGCTGACCAGGATCATGTTGGCGTATTCGGCCAGGAAGAACAGCGAGAACGCTGCGCCCGAATACTCGACCATGTGCCCGGCGACGATTTCCGATTCGCCTTCGGTCACGTCGAACGGCGCGCGGTTGGTCTCGGCCACGCCGGACACCCAGTACACGATGAACAACGGGAACAACGGCAGCCAGAACCACTCGAACAGTCCGTTGTTACCGGACTGGGCCATGACGATCTCGCTCAGGTTCATGCTGCCCGCCGCGATCAGCACGCCGACTAGGGCGAAGCCCATCGCGATTTCGTAACTCACCACCTGCGCTGCCGAACGCATCGCGCCCAGGAACGCGTATTTCGAGTTCGACGCCCAGCCCGCGATGATGATGCCGTAGACGCCCAGCGAGGTCATCGCCAGCAGGTACAGCAGGCCCGCGTTGGCGTTGGACAGCACCAGTTGTGCGTCGAACGGCACTACCGCCCATGCAGCGAATGCCGGTGCCAGGGTGATCAGCGGCCCAAGGATGTACATCGTCTTCTGTGCCTTGGCAGGCATCAGGACTTCCTTGAACAGCAGTTTGAACACGTCAGCGAACGCCTGGAAAATGCCCATGCCCACGTACATCGGCCCGTGGCGCACATGCATCCAGCCGATCAGCTTGCGCTCCCAGACCACGTAGAAAGCCACTGCCACAATCACCGGCACGGCGATCAGCAGGATCTTCAGCACGATCCACAGGACCACGCCAAAGTTGCCCAGCGCGAAGAACCACTCGCGCAGCGGGTCGATGGCGTTCAAGAGCAGTTCGTTCATGCGCCCACCACCGTCACTCGTCCCGCGCCCAGCGGTGCGGTCGCACCATGGCCGCTCTCGATCCACACCGTGCCCGGGGCCACGCGCTTGTCCACGAATACGGGCAACGTGGCAGTTCCGTCCGGCGCGCCGACTTTCGCGACGTGGCCCTGGCTCACACCTGCAGCGTTGGCATCCGCCGGATTCAGGGTGATACGCGGCGATACGTTGAGAGGATGTTCCTGGAGTGCCTTGGCACGGCGCACTACCCCATCGGTGCGGTAGATCGCGGCGGACGCGACGACTTCCAATCCTTCCACGCTGATCGAAGGCGCAGCGGACTTCGCGATGTTGGCCGCAGGCGTAGTTTTGGCGGCGCGTGCACCCGCAAGATCGGTGAACTCAAATGCAGGCAGCTGCAACTCGCCACCGAGCGCACGCAACACTTTCCAGCCTTCGCGCGCCTCACCCGGCAACTTGCCGCCGGCCTGGGTGCGCTGGTCGATGCCATCCAGATTGGTGAGCACCGCTTCGATTTCAGGCAGTACGCCGATGGGCAGGATCACATCGGCCACATTGCGTGTGGATTTGCAGGCGAAGTGGCTGAATGCCACGACCTTGGCCGCTTTCAATGCCTTCTGCGCGGCTGCGCCCTCGGCGAAATCCAGGCCTGGTTCGATGCCGTAGATTACATAGGCCGAACGCGGTTCGGCGAACATGCCAGCGACATCGCGCTTGGCCGGCAACACGCCGTTGCGGGCCAGGCCGACTGCGTTGGCACCCTGCGGAATGCGGCACAGGGCGGCACCCGTCGCCGTCGCGAACGACTGCGCGGCAGCACGCAGCGAAGCGGCCTGCGGGTGATTTTCCGCCAGCGCGCCGACGATCAATACCGGACGCGTCGCACCCTTCACTGCTTCGACCAGCGCGGCATCGCCCAAAGCGCCAGCCAGTTGCGACGGCGCGACGATCTGCTTGCCGGCCAGCGCAAAGGCGAAATCGAAATCGACCGGGTTGACCGCATACACCTTGGCGTTGCGATGCGTATTGGCCTTGCGGATGCGCTGATGCAGCAGCGGCAACTCGTGGCGGATATTGGTGCCGAACAGCACGATGACGTCGGCCTGTTCGATCTCGGCCAGCGGCATCGCGAACGGCTCGGCCACGGCGCCATCGGAGAAATCGCGGTTGAAAATCCGATGATCCAGGTTGCCGCTGCCCAGCCCGTCAGCCAAACGCGCGAGCAGGCTACCCTCATCGTTCGGCGTGGCCGGGTGCGCCAACACGCCCAGCGCATCGCCTTGGTGGGTTCGCAGGATTTCGGCGGCAGCCGCCAGGCCTTCAGCCCACGACACTTCCTTCCAGTCTTCGCCGACTTTCAACAGCGGCTTCACCGCACGGTCTTCCGCATACAGACCCTGGTGCGAATAACGGTCGCGATCCGACAGCCAGCATTCGTTGACCGCCTCATTGTCGCGCGGCACGGTGCGCAGGATCTCGCCACGGCGTACGTGCGTGAACAGGTTGGAGCCCATGGCATCGTGATAGCCGACGGATTCACGTGCGACCAGCTCCCACGGACGGGCGCGGAACTGGAACACCTTGTTGGTCAGCGCGCCGACCGGACATACATCGACCACGTTGCCGGACAGTTCGGTGGTCAACGGCTTGCCGTCGTAGGTGCCGATCTGCAGATTCTCGCCGCGATACATGCCGCCGAGTTCATAGGTACCGGCGATATCGGCAGTGAAGCGCACGCAGCGCGTGCACTGGATGCAGCGGGTCATTTCGGTGGCGACCAGCGGACCGATGTCCTCGTCCGGCACCACACGCTTGCGCTCCTGGAAACGGCTGACCGAACGGCCATAGCCCAGCGACAGATCCTGCAATTCGCATTCGCCGCCCTGGTCGCAGATGGGGCAGTCCAGCGGATGGTTGATCAGCAGGAATTCCATCACATTGCGCTGCGACTTCAGTGCCTTCTCGCTGCGCGTGGTGATCTTCATGCCATCCATCACCGGCGTGGCGCAGGCCGGCGCGGGCTTGGGCATCTTCTCCACTTCCACCAGGCACATGCGGCAGTTGGCGGCGATGGCCAACTTGTCGTGATAGCAGAAGCGCGGAATCGGAATGCCGGCCTTGTCGGCGGCCTGGATGATCATCGAACCCTTGGGCGCGGCCATCTCGACGCCGTCGATGAAGACGGTGACGTGGTCGGGCGGAACATTCGGGTTCACGGGCTGGGCGCTCATGCCGCCACCCCTACTTCCGCATCGACAATCGAACGGCCATTGAGGATGAAATACTCGAACTCGTGCCAGTAGTGACGCAGGAAACCCTGCACCGGCCACGCTGCGGCTTCGCCGAACGCGCAGATGGTGTGCCCTTCGATCTGGCCGGCGGAGGCCTTCAATGTATTCAGGTCTTCCAACGTCGCCTTGCCTTCGACCACGCGGGTGATCATGCGGTACATCCAGCCGGTGCCTTCACGGCATGGCGTGCATTGGCCGCAGCTCTCTTTGTAGTAGAAGCGCGCGATGCGCTGGCAGGCGCGGACCATGCAGGTGGTTTCGTCCATGACGATGACTGCGCCCGAGCCCAGGCCGGAGCCCGCTTTCTGGATGGCGTCGTAATCCATAGTCAAACCCATCATGGTCTCGGCCGGCAAAACCGGCATCGAGGAACCACCCGGAATCACCGCTTTCAACTTGTGGCCGTTGCGGATGCCGCCGGCCATTTCCAGCAATTCAGAGAACGGCGTACCCAGTCGGATTTCGTAGTTGCCTGGGCGCGCGACATGGCCGGACACCGAGAATATCTTCGGACCGCCATTATTCGGCTTGCCAAGATTGAGGAACCACTCGGCACCGTTGCGGATGATCGCCGGCACCGAGGCGTAGGTCTCGGTGTTGTTGATCGTGGTCGGCTTGCCGTACAGACCGAAATTGGCCGGGAACGGCGGCTTGAAGCGCGGCTGTCCTTTCTTGCCTTCCAGCGATTCCATCAATGCGGTTTCTTCGCCGCAGATGTAGGCGCCGGCGCCAAGCGCGTTGTAGATATCTATGTCGATGCCCGAACCGAGCACGTTCTTGCCCAGCCAGCCGTGCTGATAGGCTTCGGCGGTGGCTTCTTCCAGATGCTCGAAGGGCTCGTGGTGGAACTCGCCGCGCAGATAGTTGTAAGCCGTGCTGGAACCGGTCGCATAGCAGGCGATGGCCATGCCTTCGATCACCGCATGCGGGTTGTAACGCAGGATGTCGCGGTCCTTGGCGGTGCCGGGCTCGGATTCGTCGGAGTTGCAGAGGATGTACTTCTGCATGTCGCCCTTGGGCATGAAGCTCCACTTCAGGCCGGTGGGGAAGCCCGCGCCGCCACGGCCGCGCAAGCCGGACTGCTTGACCATCTCGACCACGTCAGCCGGCGCGATCTTCTCTTCGATGATCCTGCGCAGCGCGCTGTATCCACCGGTCTTCAGATAGTTTTCGTACGACCACGGCTTGTCGAAATGCAGCGTGGTGTAGACCACCTGATGCTCTTTCGGGGCGGGGCCGACCGGGCCATAGCCCTCGGAGGCGTGTGCGTGATGTGCCATGCGCTTATTCCAGCCCGTCCAGCAATTCGTCCACCTTCGCGGGCGAAAGCTTCTCGTGATAGTGGCCGTTGATCACGACCACCGGCGCGCCGCAACAGGCAGCCACGCACTCTTCTTCGCGCTTCAGGTAGACGCGGCCATCGGCAGTGGATTCGCCCAGCTTGCAGCCGAGCTTCTTCTCCGCATGCGCGACCAGATCTTCGGCGCCGTTCAACCAGCAGCTGATGTTGGTGCAGAACGCCACATTGTGGCGGCCGACCTTTTCGGTCTCGAACATGGAATAGAAACTGGCGACTTCATAGGCCCAGACCGGCGGCAGTTCCAGATACTTGGCGACCGCGACGATCAGTTCGTCGCTGAGCCAGCCGTCGTTCTGTTCCTGGGCCGCGTGCAGACCCTGCAGCACGGCCGAACGCTTGCGGTCCGGCGGAAACTTGGCCAGCCAGTGGTCGATATGAGCGCGCGTCTTGTCGTTCAACGCGACCAGCGGATCGACATCTCGAGCCGCTTCGAAATTACCCGTGGCCCTCATCGGTCCACCTCACCAAAAACGAGATCATAGGTGCCGATCATCGCCACGACGTCCGGCAGCATGTGCCCGGTGACGACGTGGTCCATCGACGAAAGATGGGCGAAGCCCGGCGCGCGCAGGTGCACGCGGAACGGCTTGTTGGCGCCATCGGAGACGAGATAGCAGCCGAACTCGCCCTTGGGCGCCTCGACCGCAGCATAGGTTTCGCCTGCAGGCACGCAATAGCCTTCGCTGAACAATTTGAAGTGATGGATCAACGCTTCCATGTCGTCCTTCATCTCTTCGCGGGACGGCGGCGCGACCTTGAAGTTCTGCACCATCACCGGACCGGGATTGGCCTTCAGCCACTTCACGCACTGGGCGATGATGCGGTTGGACTGGCGCATTTCCGCCACGCGGACCAGATAACGGTCATAGCAATCGCCATTGGTGCCGACCGGAATCTCGAAATCGACCGTGTCGTATTTCGCGTAGGGCCGCTTCTTGCGCAGGTCCCAGGCCACACCCGAACCACGCAGCATCGCGCCGGTCATGCCCCAGGCACGCGCTTCATCGGGCGAAATAACGCCGATGCCGACGGTGCGCTGCTTCCAGATACGGTTGTCGGTGAGCAGGGTCTCGTACTCGTCGACGCGCTTGGGGAATTCGTTGGTGAAGTCTTCCAGGAAGTCGAGCAGCGAGCCTTCGCGCGCGGCATTGAATTGCTTCAGCGCCTTGCCCTTGCGCCACGGCGATTCCTTGTACTTGGGCATGTGGTCCGGCAGGTCGCGATACACACCACCCGGACGGTAGTAAGTCGCATGCATGCGCGCGCCGCTGACCGCTTCGTAACAGTCCATCAATTCCTCGCGCTCGCGGAAGGCGTACAGCATCACCGCCATCGCACCCAGATCCAGCCCGTTGGAGCCCACCCACATCAGGTGGTTCAGGATGCGGGTGATCTCGTCGAACATGGTGCGGATGTACTGCGCACGCTCCGGCGCCTGGATGCCCATCAGCGATTCGATGGCCATCACGTAGGCGTGTTCGTTGCACATCATCGACACGTAATCCAGGCGATCCATGTAACCGATCGACTGGTTGAACGGCTTGCTCTCGGCCAGCTTCTCGGTGCCACGATGCAGCAGGCCGATATGCGGGTCGGCACGCACCACGGTTTCGCCGTCCATTTCCAGGATCAGGCGCAGCACACCGTGCGCAGCCGGATGCTGCGGGCCGAAGTTCAGGGTGTAGTTGCGGATTTCCTGGCGGCTTTCGGCAGGATTGCTGGCGAAGGCTACGCCGGATTGCTGGACGAGCGTCACTTCGCGGGCTCCCGTTGCGCTGCTTCACCGGCGGCGGTGGCATAACGCGCATCGTCGCGGATCACGCGCGGCACGCCGACGCGGGGTTCGACCGAGGTCACCGGTTCGTAGATCACGCGCTTCTTCTCTTCGTCGTAGCGGACTTCCACATTGCCGATCAGCGGGAAATCCTTGCGGAACGGATGGCCGACGAAACCGTAGTCGGTCAGGATGCGGCGCAGGTCCGGATGACCTTCATAAAGGATGCCGAACAGGTCGAAGGCTTCGCGCTCGAACCAGTTGGCGCCGGGCCAGATGTCGGTGACCGAGGCGACCATCGGCAGTTCGTCGTTGGCGGCGTAGCAGCGCACGCGCAGCAGACGGTTGTGCTGATAGGAACGCAGGTGGGCGACGGTGGCGAAGCGATGCGCCGGGCCTTCGCCGCGCGGGCGGTTTTCCCAGGTGAAGCGGCCAGGGCCGAAGCCTAGTTCGACACCGCGGCTGAAGCCTTCGGAAGAAACGTTGGCCGTTTCCCACTCGTCGCTGCCGTAGCCCAGATAGTCGACGCCGCACAGGTCGACCAGTTGCTCGAAACCGAAATCGTCGCGCAGCGACAGACAGGCCGCGTGCCAGGTGTCCGCAGGCACTTCCAGCGTCACTTCAGCGCGTGCTTCGGCGATGCTGAGTATCGCGTCGGGAAAACGCGCCTGCAGTTGTTCGATGTAGGTTGCAGCTTGCTCGGCCATGGGGGCGTGGCGTGCTCGGTAATGAAAGGTGGAAGGGTTCAGCGAGCGATGGTCTGGGTACGCCAGATCTTCTTCTGCAACTGCAGGATGCCGTAGACCAGCGCCTCGGCCGTAGGCGGACAGCCCGGCACATAGACGTCTACCGGCACGATGCGATCGCAACCGCGCACAACGGAATAGGAGTAGTGGTAATAGCCGCCGCCATTGGCGCAGCTGCCCATCGAGATGACCCACTTCGGCTCCGGCATCTGGTCGTAGACCTTGCGCAGTGCGGGGGCCATCTTGTTGACCAGGGTGCCGGCGACGATCATCACGTCGGACTGGCGCGGCGACGGGCGGAACACCACCCCGTAACGGTCCAGGTCCAGGCGCGAGGCGCCAGCGTGCATCATCTCCACCGCGCAGCAGGCCAGACCAAAGGTCATCGGCCACATCGAACCGGTACGCGCCCAGTTCATCAGCGCATCGACGCTGGTGGTCACGTAGCCTTTTTCCAGCAGCGGGTTCTCGCCGTCGGGACGGAGGATGTCGTCGACCCGCCCTTCCGGGATCGGGTTGGTCATCAGGCGATCGATGGTGCTGATCACGCTCATACGATCACTCCCATTCCAGGGCTCCCTTTTTCCAGACGTAGATGAAACCCAGGAACAGCATGCCGACGAACAGGCCCATGGTGACCAGCGCACGCGCGCCGAGTTCCTGCCATACCAGCGTCCAGGGCACGATGAAGATGATTTCCAGATCGAAGACGATGAACTGGATGGCGATCAGGTAGTAGCGCACGTCGAACTTCATGCGCGCGTCCTCGAAAGCCTCGAAGCCGCACTCGTATGGCGAGAGCTTCTGCGCATCGGGACGACGGGGACCGAGGAACCGTCCTATCACCATCAGCGAGATGCCGATGCCGGTAGCGACGATCAGGAACAACAGGGTCGGCAGGTATTCGGCCAGCACGCGTGGTCCTCGGTTGGTTGCTCTGCGGGTGCGCGCTGTTCGCGCGCCGACTTCCGCAGTAATTTGCGTTTCCTCATTATAAAGGCCGCGTATGCGCTACGCGGACTTTGAGAAGGATTCGCATCTGGTGCCCAAGAGGGGACTCGAACCCCTACGACTTTCGCCGCTACCACCTCAAGGTAGTGCGTCTACCAATTCCGCCACCTGGGCAAACGAATGCGCTTGGGCGAACCCGAGCGCGGTGACTATTGTAACCGTCTTCAGCCGCCTTGCGGCGGTGTCGCAGGCGTCTGCGCGGGTGCAGAAGGTGCAGTTTCGTTATCGACCGGAACCGATTCCGTCGGCACCGAAGAAGCGGGCGCTTGCGGCACCGAAGACGGCACGGCAGCAGGCGTGGCAGCCGGCACGCCGGGCACCGTCGAAGGTGCGGGCGCAGGTACCGACGATTCGCCTGCCGCGGGCGCCGGTTGCTCGGCCATGATGCCCAGGTTCTGCTGGACCGCCGGACGCGCGCCGTGCGACGCCTGCCAGGCCATGAACAGGCTGATGCCGAAGAACACGATGGCCAGCCACTTGGTGCTCTTGGACAGGAAGTTGGACGCGCCGCGCGCACCGAACACGGTGCCCGAAGCGCCCGAGCCGAAGCCCGAGCCTGCGGCCGCGCCACTGCCACGTTGCATCAGCACCATCGCGATGATCGCGATGGCCACCAGCACGTAGATCACATTGAGGGTCAACATCAACATTTCTGAATCTCGATAAGTTCTTGAACAGGAAGCGCGCGTCAGGCCTGGCGTGGTGGATCAGTCGGCAGCGGCCCGGGCGATGGCCAGGAAGTCGGCGGCCACCAGGGAGGCGCCACCGACCAGTCCACCATCGACATCGGGTTGCGCGAACAGTTCCGCAGCATTGTCGGGCTTGACGCTTCCGCCATACAGCAGCGGCAGCGAATCGCCAATTCTAGCATCGCGGGCCTTGACCACGCCACGAATGAAGGCGTGAACCTCCTGCGCCTGCTGCGGACTGGCGGTGCGTCCGGTGCCGATGGCCCACACTGGCTCATAGGCCACCACCGCGTTGGCGAATGCCTGGACGCCAGCCAGATCAAGCACCGGAGCCAGCTGGGCAGCGATCACCGCCTCGGTCTGGCCGGCTTCGCGCTGGTCCAGGGTTTCGCCCACGCACAGGATCGGCACCAGCCCGGCATGGCCGGCCGCGACGAACTTGGCGGCCACCAGTTCGCTGGACTCGGCGTGGTACTGGCGGCGCTCCGAATGTCCGACCAGTCCATAGGTCGCGCCCACATCCACCAGCATGGCCGCCGACACTTCGCCGGTATAGGCGCCCTTCTCGTTGCTGCTGACGTCCTGGGCGCCGAAGGCGATCTGGTGCTGCTCGAAATCCTCGATCAGGTCACCCAGGTAGGGCATGGGTGGCAACACGACCACCTCCACACCCGCCAGGGGCAGGCCGGCGGCCAGCTCACCGACCAACCCGGTCGCGAAGGCGCGAGTGCCATGCAGTTTCCAGTTTCCGGCTACGATCTTGCGACGCATCGTGTGATTCCTGTCCAGGCTGGCGCGGGGCCGCAAGGATAGCCGATGCCCTGCCCCGCCTTTCATTCAGGATGCGATCAATGGATTCTCCCCGGCCTCAAGGCCATGCGCTGGTGACCGGCGCCTCCAGTGGTATCGGCGCCGCCATCGCACGCGAGTACGCGCAGCGCGGTGTTCCGCTGGTCCTGACCGCCCGCCGCGTGGACAAGCTGGAACAGTTGGCCGCCGAACTCCGCAGCCTGGTGCCGGTGGAGGTGATTCCCGCCGACCTGGCGGACCCGCAAGCCGTCGAGGCATTGGTGGCGGAAATCCAGGCGCGCGGCCTGTCCATTCGCATCCTGGTGAACAATGCCGGCTACGGCGTACCGGGCCGCTACCCGAGCAGGGACTGGCCCACGCATCTGCAGTTCCTGCAGGTGATGATCGTCTCGCTCAGCGAACTCACCTGGCGGTTGCTTCCCTCCATCCGCGCATCGGGCCAGGGTCGCATCCTCAACGTCGCCTCGTTCGCGGCATTGGTTCCCGGCGCCGATGGCCAGACGCTCTATGCGGCAGCAAAAGCGTATCTCGTGAAATTCAGCGAGTCGCTGTCATTGGAAAATGCCGACCGGGGCGTGCACGTAACCGCGCTGTGTCCGGGCTTCACCTGGTCCGAATTCCACGACGTCACTGGCACCCGTGAAATGATGTCGAAGCTGCCAGCATGGGCCTGGCTGGAAACCGATGCGGTCGCGCGCGCCGGCATAGACGGGGTCGAAACAGGACGCGTGGTGGTGGTGGTGCCGGGCCGCGTCTACAAATTGCTGCGTTTCGTCGCCAAGCATCTGCCCGATCGTCTTGTGCTGCATTTGATGGGCAGGAATTCCAGAAAGATCCGCAAGATCGACTAGATCCCGCGTAGGTCGAGGCTACGCCCCCGACGCCTTAAGAAATCGGAGATCTCCCGCGTCAGCCTCGCAGGGACGACCCACGAGAACCTGGAATCTCGTGCTGGATTGACGTTCGAGAGATCAGGCGTGCAGGAACCTCTCAGTTCGTCATCCCAGCGAAAGCTGGGATCCATCCTGATTTTCGAGGTCGACCGGAAAGAAGCAAGATCAAAATGGATCCCAGCTTTCGCTGGGATGACGATTCATTCTTTTCTTCTATTCCAATCCACATAGGTCGGGGCCACGTCCCCGACTATCGGCGAACCTTCAGATCTTGTGCGTCGGCCGCGTAGGGCCGACCTACTTCAGCTTGATCTCGCGCAGCCGTTCTTCCAGATAGCCTTGCGCGGTGATCGGCTCGGGGTAGCGCTTGGGATTTTCGGCGGTGACCGTGGAGGGCAGCACGTCGATCAGGAAATCCGGGTTCGGGTGCAGGAAGAACGGCACCGAATAGCGCGGCTTGCGCGCCTGTTCGCCCGGCGGATTGGTTACCCGGTGGGTAGTGGACGGATACACATGGTTGGTCAGGCGCTGCAGCATGTCGCCGATGTTGACCACGATGGTGTCCGCGTCCGAGGTGAAAGGCACCCACTCGCCCTGCTGCGAACGCACTTCCAGGCCGGCAGCGCTGGCGCCCACCAGCAAGGTGATCAGATTGATGTCTTCATGCGCGCCCGCGCGCACGTTGGGAATGTCGTCGGCGGTGATCGGCGGATAGTGGATGGGCCGCAGGATCGAGTTGCCCGAATTGGTCTTGTCGGCGAAGTAGTTCTCCGCCAGCCCAAGATGCAGGGCCAGGGCGGATAGAACTCGCGACCCAAGCTTGTCGAGCGCCTCGTAAAGCCCGTAGCCGTGTTCGCGGAAACCGGGTATTTCTTCCGGCCACAGGTTCGGCGGCATGACGTCGGCATATTTGGAGTCGCGCGGAATCTCGCGGCCTATGTGCCAGAACTCCTTCAAATCGAAGTGCTTGGAGTCCTTGGCCGTTTCCACCCCGAACGGCGTGTAGCCGCGCGCACCGCCGCTGCCGGGCACGTGATACTTGCGCTTGGTCTCCTCCGGCAACGCGAAGAAGTTGCGGAACACGTCGTAGGCCGCGTCGATCGCCGACTGCGGGATGCCGTGATTGCGGATACCGGCAAAGCCCCATTCGCGGTAGGCGGCGCCGAGTTCGGCGACGAAGGCGTCGCGGTCACTGCTGCTGGAAGGATTGCTGAAGCGGGCGATGTCGAGGGTTGGGATTCTTGCGGTCATAGAGAGGAAGCTCAGTTCTTGATTCCCTTCTCCTACCAGGAGAAGGTGCCCGAAGGGCGGATGAGGGAATAGGCCATCAGATGCGATGCAACTTCCGTGCGTGGGCATTCTCCCGCCCTCACCCGTCGCTTCGCGCCATTCCGTATCGAGTACGGGACAGGCTCTTCTCCCGATGGAAGAAGGAAAGCTAGGCGGCTGCACGCACCGCTTCGGCCAGTTTCTCCAAAGTACTCTGCACCAGCACGTCGTCGTCGGCTTCCACGGTCACGCGAACTACAGGCTCCGTACCCGAAGGACGCAAAAACGCGCGTCCACGACCAGCGACGGCGGTCTGCGCTTCGGCCAGCGCAGCCTTGACGCTGTCTGCTTCGGTCGGCTTGGCACCGTTGGCCAGGCGCACGTTGATGGTCTTCTGCGGCACCATCACCAGCCCAGCCAAGGCCTGCCGCAACGAAAGGCGGGTGCGGCTGAGCACTTCCAGCACCTGCAAGGCGGCGACAATGCCGTCGCCGGTGCTGGTACGGTCCAGGCACAGCAAATGACCAGAAGCTTCACCGCCCAGAATGCCCTTGCCCTCGACCAGGGCCTGGTGCACGTAGCGGTCACCGACCTTGGCACGGATGAACTCGATCCCGGTTTCGCCGAACGCCTTCTCCAGCCCGTAATTGGTCATCAGCGTGCCGACCACCGGTCCGCGCAGGCGGCCGCTTTTCTTCCAGTCGTTGGCCAGCACGTAGATCAGGCCATCGCCATCGACGATCTGACCCTGCCCGTCCACGAACAGCACCCGGTCGCCGTCGCCGTCGAAGGCGATGCCCAGGTCCGCGCCGGTCTCGCGCACGCGCGCGGCCAGCGATTCGGGATGGGTCGAGCCGACGCCGTCGTTGATGTTCAGACCATTGGGCGTGGCGCCGATCACCTCGACGCGCGCCCCGAGTTCGCGCAACACCATCGGCGCGACCTCGTAGGTAGCGCCGTTGGCGCAGTCGACCACAATGCGCATGCCGTCCAGGTCGAAACGCCGCGACACCGAATTCTTGCAGGCTTCCACGTAACGCCCGATCGCATCGCGTGTGCGCACCGCCTTGCCCAGTTGTTCGGAAGGCACGGTGCGGAACGGATGCTCCAGCGCAGCCTCGATGGCCAGTTCGGTTTCGTCGTCCAGCTTCTCGCCTTCGGCCGAGAAAAACTTGATGCCATTATCGTGGTGCGGATTGTGCGAGGCCGAAATCACGATGCCGCCGTCGGCACGGAACGAGCGCGTCATGTGCGACACGGCCGGCGTGGGCATCGGCCCCATCAGCTCGACATCGACGCCGGCCGCGACCAGGCCCGCTTCCAGCGCGGCCTCGAACATGTAGTTGGAAATGCGCGTGTCCTTGCCGATCAGCACGCGAGGTTTGCGCCAGTCTCCGGCGCTCTTGACCGACGCGCGCAGCGCATGGCCGTAGGCGTTGCCCAGGCGCAGCATGAAGTCGGCCGAGATCGGGCCTTCGCCTACGCGACCGCGAATGCCGTCGGTTCCGAAATACTTGCGGCTCATGCGGCGTCCACCAACTGTCCATCCCGGGGTTTCGGTTGTTTCATCATCAACGCCAACAGGTCCGCCAGACGGTCACGCAACTCGCGGCGGTCGCAGATCTGGTCGATGGCACCGTGTTCGACCAGGAACTCGGAACGCTGGAAGCCTTCGGGCAGGGTTTCGCGCACGGTCTGTTCGATCACGCGCGGTCCGGCGAAACCGATCAGCGCCTCGGGTTCGGCCAGGTTGATATCGCCCAGCATCGCGAACGATGCGGACACGCCGCCCGTGGTGGGATGGGTCATGACCGAGATATAAGGCAAGCCCGCTTCACGCAGGCGACCCAGCGCGGCCGAAGTCTTGGCCATCTGCATCAGCGAAAACAGGCCTTCCTGCATGCGCGCGCCACCGCTGGCGGAGAAGCACACGAACGGCGAGCCGATCTCCAGCGCGCGTTCGGCACCCAGGGCGAAGCGTTCGCCGACCACCGAGCCCATCGAGCCGCCCATGAACGCGAAATCGAACGCGGCCGCGACCAGCGGGCGTTCCTTCAGCAGTCCCTGCAGCACGACCAGCGCATCGCGCTCGCCCGAGGATTTCTGCGAGGCCTTGATGCGGTCGGCGTATTTCTTCTGGTCCTTGAACTTCAAGGCATCCACCGGCCCGAGTGCGGCGCCGATTTCCTGCAGATTGCCCGGATCGAACAACGCAGTCAGGCGCGCGCGGGCGCGGATCGCCATGTGGAAGTTGCACTTCGGACAGACCTCGAGGTTTTCCTCCAGCTCAGGCCGGTACAGCACCGAACCGCAGCGCTCGCATTTCTCCCAGAGGCCTTCCGGCACGCTGCGCTTGCTCTTGTTGGCGCCGGCCTGGGTGCGGATGCCCGAGGGCATCAATTTGCTCAGCCAGCTCATGCGATTGCCATGTGTTTGCGATGCCCCGTTCAGTTTCGACGCCTGGATCAGCGGCGAAGTTTAGCCCAGGCATGGCTTTAGGGGTCAGGCGTCGAGCGCGGCCCGCAACGGCGCCAGGAATGTTGCGGCGCGAGAAGCCGCTTCGGCAGCGTCAGGCGCATCGGCCAGATGGGCCACCAGCGCGCTTCCGACCACCACGCCATCGGCTTCCACCGCCATCGCGGCGGCGCTGGCCGCATCCTTGATTCCGAAACCGGCCACCACCGGCACCCGGGCCTGCGTGCGCAGTTCGTGCAAACGCAGCCCGGCCGCCCGGGTGTCCAGATGGCCGGCCCCGGTCACCCCGGCGAAACTGACGTAATACAGGTAGCCCTGCGCCGACTCGCACAGCATGGCCATGCGTTCCGGCGTGGTGGTCGGCGAAGCCAGGGCGATCAGGTCAAGTCCGTGGCGCGAAAAGATTTCGCGCGTCTCTGCCGCTTCTTCTGGCGGCAGATCGACCAGCAGGACGCCATCCACGCCCGCCTGCACGGCTTCTTCGGCGAAGCGCTGGTTGCCGTGGATCTCGATGGGATTGAGGTAACCCATCAGCACCACCGGCGTCTCGGCGTCGTGCTGGCGGAATTCAGCTACCGCCTTGAGCACGTAGCGCAGTCCTGCCCCGCGCCGCAGCGCCTGCTCGGAACTGCGCTGGATGACTGGGCCGTCGGCCATGGGATCGGAAAACGGGACGCCCAGTTCGATCACGTTGGCACCTGCTGCTACCAGTGCGTGCATGACTGGCACGGTGGCTTCGAGCGAAGGGTCACCAGCGGTGATGAAAGGGATGAGCGCCTTGCGCTGGGTGGATACGAGTTGGGAAAAACGCTGGGCGATTCGACTCACGGTGAGGCCTCGTTTAAAGCCCCTCTCCCACCGGGGGAGGGGTTGGGGTGAGGGTGCGGCGAAGTAGCGATAATTGAGAAGCACAGGTTCCGCCGTACCCTCATCCGCCCTGCGGGCACCTTCTCCCGCAGGGAGAAGGAAATCTTTAGAGCTCAAAACCCTCGCGCGCCGCGATGGTATGCACGTCCTTGTCCCCACGACCGGACAGGTTGCACAGCACCAGCGCGTCCTTCGGCAGTTCGCGCGCGAGCTTCATCGCCTGGGCCACAGCGTGGCTGGATTCCAGCGCCGCCAAGATGCCTTCGGTGCGCGCCAGCGCATGGAACGCAGCCAGCGCTTCGTCGTCGGTCACGCCCACGTATTGCGCGCGGCCCGCGTCGCTGAGGAAGGAATGCTCCGGCCCCACACCTGGATAATCCAGGCCGGCGGAGACCGAATGGGTTTCGATGATCTGTCCATCATCGTCGCAGATCACGTAAGTGCGATTGCCGTGCAGCACGCCCGGACGACCGGCGGCAATCGAAGCAGCATGGCGACCGGTATCGATGCCATCACCGGCGGCTTCCGCACCGACGATCTTCACGCCTGCGTCGTTGAGGAAGGCATGGAACAGGCCGATGGCGTTGCTACCGCCACCCACGCAAGCCGTGATCACATCGGGAAGGCGTCCGTAGTCGGCCAGCATCTGCGCGCGCGCTTCGCGCCCGACCACGGCGTTGAAATCGCGCACCATGCGCGGATAGGGGTCGGGGCCGGCGACGGTGCCGATGATGTAGAACGTGTCCTGCACATTGGTCACCCAGTCGCGCATGGCTTCGTTCAACGCATCCTTCAGCGTCTGCGAACCGGAGGTCACAGGCACCACCCTCGCACCCAGCAGCTTCATCCGGTAGACGTTGATCTTCTGGCGCTCGATGTCGGTGGCGCCCATGTACACCACGCATTCCAGCCCCAGGCGCGCGGCGACCGTCGCGCTGGCTACGCCGTGCTGGCCGGCACCGGTCTCGGCGATGATCCGGGTCTTGCCCATGCGGCTGGCCAGCAGGGCCTGGCCGATGGTGTTGTTGATCTTGTGCGCGCCGGTGTGGTTCAGGTCCTCGCGCTTGAGCAGGATGCGCGCGCCGCCGACTTCGCGCGACAGGCGCTCGGCTTCGTAAATGGGACTGGGCCGGCCGACGTAGTGCTTGAGGTCCTTTTCGAACTCGGCGATGAAGGCCGGGTCCACGCGGGCCGCATCATAGGCCGCTGCCAGTTCCTGCAAGGGGCCCATCAGGGTTTCGGCCACGAACCGGCCGCCGTAGCGCCCGAAATGCCCGCTGGCATCGGGATAGGCGTGGTAATCGGTGGTCTGGGGTTCGGTCATGGCTGAAACGGAGATTCATTGATGAGGCCTGCACCTTAGCGCACATGAAATACGCTATAAAGCCATTAATTCTCATTAATTTGTCAGTAAAACTCACCTATCCATGGCCCGGAAACTGCCTTCACTCAACGCCTTGCATGCCTTCGAGGCCGCCGCCCGCCTGGAGAGCGTGACCCAGGCGGCGCAGGAACTGCATGTCACCCACGGCGCGGTCAGCCGGCAGATAAAGGTACTGGAGAGCGAGCTGGGCAAAGCCCTGTTCACTCGCCAGGGACGCGGCCTGGGCCTGACTGCCGAGGGCGTGCGCCTGCGCGATGCCGCCAGCAACACCTTCCAGCAGCTGGAGCAGGCCTGGTCCGATCTTCGCCGCGACCGCGCGCCTTCGGCCCTCGTGCTGGGTTGCCCCGGCAGTGTGCTGGCCCGCTGGATGATTCCGCGCCTGCAGCGCCTGGGCATGGAACTCCCAGCACTGAACCTGCACCTTGTCGTGCATGAGGGAGAATTCGACCCGCGGTTGCAGGGCCTGGATGCCGCCCTGCTGCTGGCCGAACCGCCCTTCGCCGAAGGCTGGCAGGTGCATGAACTGGCCATCGAAAGCCTCGGTCCCGTGGTCAGCCCCCGCTATCCCGGCTTCGAATCGCTGCGCGGGCAACCGCCTTCGTCCTTGCTGGGCGAGGCCGTGCTGCACACCAGTTCGCGCCCACAGGCATGGCCTACCTGGGCACAGGCCAGTGGACTGCCGACGGAGGCGCTGAGCTTCGGCGCGGGTTTCGAACACCTTTATTACCTGCTGGAAGCCGCCGTCGCCGGACTTGGCGTGGCCATCGCGCCGGAACCCCTGGTCCGCGAGGACATCGCCTCGGGACGACTGGTCGCGCCCTGGGGATTCGTGGACGCGCCTGGACGGTGGGTGCTGTGCGCCCGCGGTGACGAGCCGGATGCACGGATTGAATTGTTGGCCGAATGGATGCGGCAGGAACTGCAGCGCGCGCTCGGCTGACATCAGCCGTCTATATGGTCGCGGCCTGGGGCCCTGAGCTCTTCGCTCTCAACAATTCGTATGTCATCCCGAGCGTAGCGAGGGATCTGCTTTTCCCTGCCAAACAGCAGATCCCTCGCTACGCTCGGGATGACAGACAAGGACAGGACAGGGTTGTTCAGACCTTCCCCAGCGAATCAGCGCGCCGGGCCTCTTCCAGGAACTGCCGCATGCGGTCGGGATTCTTGATGCCCGATGCAGATTCGATGCCGCTGGACACGTCCACGCCCCAAGGTCGTGCAGTCCGGATCGCCGTGGCCACGTTCTCGCTGGTCAGACCGCCGGCCAGCATCACCGGCTTGTCCAGCGACGGCACCCGCTTCCAGTCAAAGCGCTGGCCGCTGCCGCCCTGCTCGCCCTGGCCGTGTCCATCCAGCAGATAACCATAGGCGCCGGGAAATTCCGCAGCCTGCTTCGCCGCGTCCCGATCCTCGCCACCCATCGCGATGACCTTGAAGTAAGGCAGTCCGAACTCCGCGCAGTCGGCATCGGTTTCCGCGCCGTGGAATTGCAGCAGATCAGGCCGCACGTTCTCGACCAGCGCCTCGATCTCCGAACGCGCGTTGTCCATCACCAGAGCTACCACTGCGATTTCTTCCGGAACCAGTTCACGCAACATGCGCGCCTGCCCCAGCAACAATTTACGTGGACTGCGTGGGGCGAACACCAGTCCTACGTAGTCCACGCCCAGCTCCACTGCTAGACGCACGTCTTCGGCGCGGGTGAGGCCGCAGAATTTGATTCGGGTGTGGGTCATGAGGAATGGGGGAATGAGTGAGAAAGGAGAAGCCTACTCGCCTTTGTCGTCATCCCAGCGAAAGCTGGGATCCATTTTGATCTTGCTTTTATGCCTTACCAAGCAAATGCAAATGCAACAGCAAGATGGATGACCAGCCATTCGGCTGTTGAAAAGCGCCTCCAGCTTTCGCTGGGATGACGATACGTTTGGTGGGAGGGATGAGCTGTATTTCGCTTTTTATCAACCAGAGTCCATCGTCACTTCCGCCGGCAAACCCCACCGCGGCGGATACATCGGTCCCAGGAATACCAACCCTTCCGCGGGTGCGGTCGGCCCGGCCAATGTCCGGTCGCGACCCGCAAGCAGCTCAGCGATCCAGGTTTCCGGTTTTTCGCCTCGCCCCACCATCAATAGCGATCCGACCAGATTGCGCACCATGTGGTGCAGAAAGGCATTGGCCTGCACTTCGACAACGACGTGATCGCCTTCGCGCGTGATCGACAGGCGTTGCAGATCGCGTATGGCATGCGGGGCCTGACAGTGCACGGTGCGGAAGGCGTTGAAGTCGTTTTCGCCCAATAGCGATTGCGCGGCGCGATGCATGGCAGCAGCGTCCAGCGGCAGACGTTCCCAGCTCAATTGTTCGCGCCCCAGGGCGGGACGCACCGCGCGATTGAGGATGCGGTAGCGGTAGCGCCGCGCGCGCGCCGAGAAACGCGCACTGAAATCGTCCGCCACCGGCTGGCACCAGCGCACGCACACCGAGGGCGGCAGGCGGCTCGTGGTGCCCAGGCTCCAGCCGCGTGGCGTACGCGAGGCGTCGCTGTCGAAATGCACCACCTGGCATTCGGCATGCACGCCCGAATCGGTACGCCCGGCGCAGATCACTTCGACCGGATGCGCGGCGACCGAGGACAGCGCGTCCTCCAATGTCGCCTGCAGCGTGGGCTCGCCCGGCTGACCATGCGGACTCAGCCTCTGCCAGCCGCGGAAGTCGCTGCCGTCGTATTCGACCCCCAGGGCGTACCGCATCAACTCTTCATCGCTGGACAGTCAGCCGATCTCGCGCAGCAGCTGCGTGGCTTCGTTGCGCGCGGCGTCATCGCCGCCGGCAACCACTTCGTTGAGCAGGTCGCGCGCGGTTTCGACATCGCCCAGGTCCAGATACGCGATGGCCAGCTCCAGTCTTTCGCGACCTGCGGGTGCGGCATTAAGCGGCGCGACGTTCAGGGCGCCGGTGTGCCAGGTCGGCTTGACCGCAGCCGTGGTCCAGGGTTGCGCCGCCGGTACCGCAGCAGCAGGCGCTTCGTCTTCTTCGGGCAAGGTTGCCGGCACTTCATCGTCGAAGCGCGACTGCACCGGGGTCTCGCGCGCCGCCTCTGCAGATGGAACCGCAGCCGCCATTGCCGCGGTGTCGTAACCGGTGCGGCTTGGCGTGGACAAGACGGGTTTGCGACGGCGGCCAATCAGCCATGCCACCACCAGTCCTGCTACCAACAAGCCCAGGCCCGCCCACAGCCACAGCGGCTGGGAGGCATCGCCCTGCGACTGGGCCAGGCGCTGCTGGGCGGCGGCGAGTTCGCTGTCCTTCATCGCGATCAGCTTGGCCTGTTGCTGCTTCAGGCTTTCCAGTTCGGCGACCTGAGTACGCAGCTCCTGCACTTCGGATTCGCGCGCCGCCAGTTCTTCCTTGGTCAGGGTGAGTTGTTCGTTCGCCAGCATGTCGCCCTCGCCTTCGGCATCGATGCCGGATTGTGTTCCCGCGCGGCTGGCCGCACTCGCCGCCGGCGGAGCGATCTCCAGCCGCGCCTCGGCGACCCTTGCCGCAGCCCCGCTCGCAGCCGGGACCTGTGTTGTCGCCGCCACGGGCGCGCCCACTTCGGCGGGTTGTGGAATCGGACGGCGCGCCTGCCGCCATTCGGCCATCTGGTCGCGGACCAGCGCGGCCGCTTCAGCTTCGCCGAGCTGCGCCAGCTCGGCCGACTGCGGAACCCGCAGCACGGCACCCTGCTTCAGACGGTTGATGTTGTTATTGATAAAGGCATCGGGATTGGCCCGCAGCAACGCCAGCATGGTCTGGTCAAGGTTGTAGCCTTGGCCCAAGTCGCGGGCGATCTGCGACAGGGTCTGGCCGCGTTGCACCTGGACCTCGCCACTGGTAGCCGCCGGGATCGGGGCTGCGGCGGCCGCCGGGGACTCCGTACGCGCGACTGGCGCGGGTGCCACCGCAGTGTCGGGCGTGGCCGGAACCGGTTCGGGCGTCGGCGCGGGAATAGCGGCGACGGGTGCAGCGGCAACCGGCTCGGGTTCGCGCAGGATCACATTGGAAGGCGGCGGCACCGGCGCGTCGATGATCGGCTGGTTCGCGGCTGCCAAGGCGCCTGGCGCATTGACCAGTGCGGAGTATTCGCGCACCAGCCGTCCCTGCCCCCAGTCGACCTCGATCAGGAAATTGATCGCGTCCACCTGTACCGGCTCGGCGCTGGTGACGCGGATAACCGGCTTGCCTTCGTCGCTGAGCGCGATGGCGAAGTCCAGGCCGCTGATCAGCCCGGTCGGCCGCGCCAGCCCTACCCGCTCGAAAGTGGCGGGCGAGGCCAGCTGTGCACGCAGTTGTTCCAGTTCGCCCGGCTCATTGGAGATCACCGGGATTTCGGCGACCAGCGGTTGGCCCGGCTGGGATTTCACCCGGATTTCGCCAAGTCCCAAGGCCATGGCGGCGCCGCTGAACAGCATTAGGCCGAACAGCAGCAGCGTGATCCCGAGCAAGCCAGACGGAGCCAGTTTCAGAAAACCATGTTTCAAGCACGTTCCCCGTTTATTCCCACCGGGGAATATAGCTTTTTCGGCCCAGCCATGTGTCTTCACCACCAAAGCCGTAGGTCGGGGTTACGCCCCCGACGTGCGACATCCGGGTATCCGTGCGTCGGGGGCGTAGCCCCGACCTACTTTCGTTCAGCCGTAATCCCGATCTACTCGGCAGCGACCAGCTCGGCCACCTGCACCGCGTTCAGTGCGGCGCCCTTGCGGATATTGTCGGAGACCACCCACAGGTTGATCGCGCGCGGGTGGGAAAAGTCCTCGCGGATGCGCCCCACGTACACCGCATCGGTACCGGAAGCATGGGTGACGGGCGTCGGATAGCCCCCGGCGACCGGCTCGTCCACCACTTCCACGCCGGGCGCGGCTTCCAGCAGTGCGCGCACGTCGGCGACGCTGATCTTGGTCCTGGTTTCCACATTCACTGCTTCGGAGTGCCCGTAGAACACCGGCACGCGCACGGCGGTGGGGTTCACCTGGATGCTGTCGTCGGCCAGGATCTTGCGGGTCTCCCATACCAGCTTCATCTCTTCCTTGGTGTAGCCGTTGTCCTGGAAGTCGTCGATATGCGGGATCAGGTTGAAGGCGATCTGCACCGGGAAACGCTGCGGATCGATGGCCTGGAAATTGAGCAGCTGGCCAGTCTGCTTGCCCAGTTCCTCCAGCGCCGAACGACCGCCGCCCGACACCGACTGGTAGGTCGCCACATTGATGCGTTCGATGCCCACCGCGTGATGGATCGGCGCCAGTGCGACCAGCATCTGCATGGTCGAGCAATTGGGATTGGCGATGATGCCGCGCGGACGGTTTTTGGCCGCTTCCGGATTCACTTCGCTGATCACCAGCGGCACGTCGTCGTCATAGCGGAACGCGGACGAGTTATCGATCACCACCGCACCAGCGGCCGCGAATTTGGGCGCGTATTCTTTGGAAATGCCACCGCCGGCCGAGAACAGCGCGATGTCCACGCCGGTCGGGTCGAACGTCGCCAGGTCCTGCACCGCGACTTTGCGGCCGCCGAAATCGACATCGGCGCCGGCCGAGCGCTCGCTGGCCAGGGCGACCAGTTCGCTGATCGGGAATTTGCGCTCGGCCAGAATCGACAGCATGACTTCGCCGACGGCGCCGGTGGCGCCAACGACCGCGACTTTGAAGCTCTTCTTCTCGCTCATTTGCTCTTGGTTTTCGTGGGGGTGGCTGGTTGTAGGAACGGGCCTTGCCCGCGATGCTTTTCGTCGATACGCGAAAGAGCCAAGAGCATCGCGGGCAAGGCCCGCTCCTACAGGACTCCAGAGGATAACGGAAACGGAGCGTTACGCGCTGATCGGATTGGGCGGCGCGCCCGCGTTCGGCCCGTAGCCCATCGCGGCGATCAGGTTATCCACCGCCAGCGACACCATCGCCCGGCGCGTGGCCAAACTGGCGCTGGCGATATGCGGGGTCAGCACCACATTGCGCAACTCGAGCAGGCGCGGGTTGATCGCAGGCTCGCCTTCGAACACATCCAGCCCCGCCGCGGCAAGTTGTCCAGTGGAAAGCGCATCGGCCAGCGCGTCCTCATCAACCAGCCCGCCACGGGCGATGTTCACTAGCGTCGCCGTCGGTTTCATCTGCAACAGTGCGCGCGCATCGATGAGGTGATGGTTTTCCTTCGAATAAGGCAACACCAGCACCAGATGGTCGGCCTGGGCAAGCAGTTCGTCGAACCCGACATAGCGGGCGCGCGCTTCGCGCTCGGTGGCTTCGGGCAGGCGATTGCGGTTGTGATACAGCACCTTCATGCCGAAGCCGGAACCGCGGCGGGCGATGCCCTGCCCGATCCGTCCCATGCCCAAGATGCCCAGCGTACTGCCGTGCAGATCGGCACCCAGCATGTTCTGGAACGACCATTGCTTCCAGTGGCCCTCGCGCAGCCAGCGCTCGGCTTCGGTGATGCGGCGTGCGGCGGCCATCAGCAGCGCGAAACCGAAGTCGGCCGTGGTTTCGGTCAACACGTTGGGCGTGTTGGTGGCGACGATGCCGGCCTGCGTCAGTGCCGGAATATCCAGATTGTTGTAGCCGACGCCGACATTGGCGATGGCCCGCAAGCGGGGAGCCCCAGCGATCTGCTCGCCGCCGACTCGTTCGTTCAAGGTGACCAGCGCGCCGTCGCATTCGCGCAGCGCGGCCGCGATCCGGGTGGGCGAGTATTCGATCACCTCGTCGGTGGAAACGACCTCGAAATACTCCCTCAGCCTGGCGATCACATCATCGAACAACGGCTGCGATACCCACACCTGCGGCCGCGAATCAGCCATGGGCTGCGCCGGGAATCAGCGGCAGCACCGGACCGACGTCGCCGCACTGGGCGCGATGGCGCAAGGCCTGGTCCATCAGCACCAGCGCCATCATCGCCTCGGCGATCGGCGTGGCGCGGATGCCCACGCAGGGATCGTGCCGCCCCGTGGTGATGACTTCGGCCGGGTTGCCTTCGATGTCCACGGTATTGCCGGGCAGACGCAGGCTGGAGGTCGGTTTCAGCACGATGGAGGCGGTGACCTGCTGACCGGTGGAAATTCCGCCGAGGATGCCGCCGGCATGATTGGACAGGAAGCCCTCCGCCGACATCTCGTCGCGATGCTCGGTGCCTTTCTGCGTCACTGCTGCGAAACCGTCGCCGATCTCCACGCCCTTCACCGCGTTGATGCTCATCAGCGCCGCGGCGAGTTCGCCATCAAGCTTGCCGTAGATGGGCTCGCCCCAGCCGGCCGGCACGCCGTCGGCCACCACGTTCACCCGCGCACCGACCGAATCGCCTGATTTGCGCAGGGTATCCATGTAGCTTTCCAGCACCGGCACCTGTTCGGCGGCGGGCCAGAAAAACGGATTCTCTTCCACGTGCGCCCAGTCGAATGCCTGGGGAACGATTTCGCCCAGCTGCGAGAGATAACCGCGCACCCGCACGCCGAAATGCAGCGCTAGCCATTTCTTGGCGATGACCGCCGCGGCCACGCGCATCGTGGTCTCGCGCGCGGACGAACGCCCACCGCCGCGCGGATCGCGAATGCCGTACTTCTGCCAATAGGTGTAGTCCGCATGCCCGGGACGGAATTGCGCCGAGATCTTGCTGTAATCCTTGCTGCGCGCATCGGTATTGCGGATCAGCAGGGCGATGGGCGTGCCAGTGGTTTTGCCCTCGAACACACCACTCAGGATTTCGATGTCGTCGGCTTCATGCCGCGCCGAGGTATGCCGCGACTTGCCGGTGGCGCGACGGTCCAGGTCCAGACGGAACTCTTCCGGCGCGATTTCCAGGCCCGGGGGACAGCCATCGATCACGCAGCCGATGGCCGGCCCATGCGACTCGCCGAAGGTGGTGACGCGGAAGAGATGACCGAAACTATTCAAGATTGCTGCCTTTGCCTTTGAAGCTCGTCATTCCCGCGAAGGCGGGAATCCATGCCGATAATTTATCCGATGATGGAAGGCCATAGGTCCTCCCAGTGCGGATTGCTTTCCTGGATCAGACGCAATTTCCAGGCCCGATTCCATTTCTTGATCTGCTTTTCTCGTGCAATCGCTGTATCCATCGTTCCGTGCAACTCGTACCAGACCAGCATGGTGATGTTGTAGCGGGTGGTGAATCCTTCAACGATATGTTTGCGATGCTGCCATGTTCGTGCGATCAGGTTGCTGGTTACGCCCGTGTACAACGTACCGTTGCGTTCGCTGGCCAGCATGTAGACCGCAGGCTGTTTCATTTGGTTCTACGTGCATGGATTCCCGCCTTCGCGGGAATGACGAGCTAAGGACGCGCATCCGCCAATTCGCGAATACGCGGATGGTGGACAATCAATTCCGCGCATTCCACCGCGAAAATGCCCATTTGTCCCACCTTGAATTCGATCCAGGCAAATTCGACATCCGGTAGCAATTCGACCAGGGCGCGCTGGGATTCGCCGACTTCGCAGATCAACAGGCCGTCCTGGCTGAGGTGCAGCGGCGCGTCGCGCAGGATCTTCAGCACCAGATCCAGGCCGTCGTCGCCCGCGCGCAGGCCCAGTTCGGGCTCGTAGGAATACTCCTTCGGCAGCGCATCGGTTTCATCGTTGGTGACATAGGGCGGATTGGTGACGATGAGCTGGTAGTGCTCGCCCGACAGGCCGCTGAACAGATCGGACTTGAACAAGCGTGCGTTGTCGGCGTGCAGGCGCGCCTTGTTCTCGGCCGCCAGGGCCAGCGCGTCGTCGCTGATGTCCACGCCGTCCACTTGCCAGCCGGGGTTGTAATGGGCCATAGCGATGGCGATGCAGCCCGAACCGGTGCACAGGTCCAGTGCGCGCAGCACTTCGCGGCCGCCCAGCCAGGGCTCGAAGCCGCTTTCGATCAGCTCGGCGATGGGCGAGCGCGGCACCAGCGCCCGGGCGTCGCTCTTGAAGTTGAGGCCGGCGAACCAGGCCTCGCCGATCAGGTAGGCGATGGGCACGCGCTCCTGGATCCGGCGCTCGAACAGCGCCAGGATTTCGGCCTTTTCCAGCGCAGTCACCCGGGCAACCCCATAGGCGGGGCCCAGGTCGTTGGGCAGATGCAATGTGTGCAAAACCAGCTGCGTCCCCTCGTCCAGCGCGTTGTCGTAGCTGTGGCCGAAGGTCAGATCGGCCGCGTTGAAACGGCTGGCGCCGTACCGGATCAGGTCGATGATCGTCTGCAGTTCTGCGGCCGGGTCGGCAGTCATGGCAAGGGTTTCGTGGGGTCGGGCCGCGATTATAGGCGTGCGGACGCAGAGTGGGCTTGAGTCGGGTCTATCTGCTCCGTCATCGGTCCGGAAGGCCCAGCCATTAGAATGGCCGAGGAAATTCCACTTCCTCAAGCAGGCATCGCTGCATGTTCACCCGAAAAACCGGCTTCATTCTCGTCATCGCGCTCGCTGCCGGCCTGGGCCTGCTGGCCGCGCAGAAATTCTTCGGCGCCCCAACGGCCAGCCCGCAATGGCCGCAGACCCGCAGCGTCACGATGTTTCCGCAGCCGCGCGCCCTGCCCGCCTTTTCGCTGCGCCAGTCCGATGGCACCCAGCTCACCGCTGGTGAATTGAACGGGCATTGGACGCTGGTGTTCCTGGGCTTCACCTATTGCCCGGACGTCTGCCCGACCACGCTGGCCGAACTGGCCCAGGCGCAGAACCAGTGGAAGTCGTTGCCCGACAGCACCCGGCCGCGGGTGCTGTTCGTATCGGTGGACCCCGAACGCGACACGCCCACGCGGATCGGCGAATACGCGCACGCCTTCCATCCCGATACGCTGGCTGCGACCGCCGACGTGCCGACCCTGGAGAATTTCGCCCGCTCGCTGATGTTCGTGTTCCAGAAGATGCCCGGCAGCAATTTCGAAGCCAATCCGCAGGACTACAGCATGGATCACTCGGCCAATATCGCCGTGCTGGACCCCAAGGGCCGCATGGTCGGTTTCATCAAACCGCCGTTCCAGCCGCGCGCCATCGCCGAAGACATGGTGGCCTTGACCCAGGTGGCGTCCAAATGAGCGTCGTCACGCGTCTGACGTATCTGCTGCCGCACCGGCTGATGTCCTCGCTGGCACGGCGGCTGGCGTATTCGTCTTCGCCCCGCACCAAGCAATGGCTGATCGACACGGTGACGCGCAAGTTCGGCGTGAACTTGAGCGAAGCCGCTCAGCCGGATGCGAAGTCCTACCCCACCTTCAACGCCTTTTTCACCCGCGCGCTACGGCCCGGCGCGCGCATCGCCGATCCCGATCCGCGCGCGCTGCTGATGCCCGCTGACGGACGCATCAGCCAGTGCGGCGCGATCGAGAATGGACGCATTTTCCAGGCCAAGGGGCAGTCGTTCACCGCCGCCGAGCTGCTGGGCGATGCCGACGCTGCCAAACCCTTCGAGAACGGCCTGTTCGCCACCGTCTACCTGTCGCCGAAGGACTATCACCGCGTGCACATGCCGTGGACCGGGACGCTGCGCGAAACCGTGCATGTGCCAGGCCGGTTGTTCAGCGTGGGCACTGCTGCGGTCGCCACGGTGCCGCGATTGTTCGCGCGCAACGAGCGCCTGGTCTGCCATTTCGATACCAGCTTCGGACCGATGGTCTCGGTGATGGTGGGCGCGCTGCTGGTATCGGGTGTGGAAACGGTCTGGAGCGGCGAGGAAATCCCGCGCTACGGCGATGCGATCACGCGCAAGGACTGGCGCGGGAAGAACATCACGCTGGAGCGGTTTGCGGAGATGGCGCGTTTCAACTACGGATCGACCGTGATCGTATTGTTGCCACCGGGCGTGGCGGAGCTTGAGCCTGGGTTGAGCGCTGAAACACCGGTGCGACTGGGCCAAGCCTTGGCGCGACGCATTCAGTAAACGAAACACTGCGAGCACCCGTTGTCCAGGGAACTCATGTCACGTCCTCCCTAGCGTAGCGAGGGAGCTGCTTCAGTCGCAGAACAGCAGATCCCTCGCTACGCTCGGGATGACAACCTGTTGTTTTCAGATGTCGTCGTTAAAGCAGCGGCGAATCTCAGCCGCCAACCATCGCGCCCAGTTCACTCTGCAGCGCCATCAGCTTCTGCCGTTTTTCGTTCAGTGCGCCCAGGTGCGCGTTCAACGCTTCCAGCAGCTTGGGGTTGGTGACTTCCACCTGCGAACCGACGAAGTTCAGGGACGCCTGGTTGCTTTCCAGGAAGACCGCGAACTTGTTCGCCTCGGCCAGGATGCCGTCGGTCTGCTCAAGCACTTTCAGCATCAGCTCGCTGGGTTTGCTCACGGTCTTGTCGAACGCAGCCTGATAGACCGGTTTGAGGTCATCGGGCTGCTCCAGCTTGGCGCTGGCCGCCTGGGTCTGGGCCAGTTCTCCAGCCAGCTGTCCCTTCACCTTGGCCAAGGCATCGCGCGCCTCGCTGATGCGGGCCTGGCCATTCATCAGTTCCTGCGGCGTGGACAGTGACGCCATGGTCTGGATGGCCGGACTGGCCGCATTGAATGCCTGGCCCATGCGATCGTTGAAATCTCCGATGACCGCGTACTGGTCGCTGTATTCACCGAGCGACTTCTTTTCATCTGCGGTCAGCTTCGGCACGCGCAGCCCAGGCTGATCGATGATGCGGGTCTGCAGGAACTCGATGAACGCCTTGCGTTCGCCCTGTTAGTTGCTGCAAGCGCTCAGTCCGACCAGCAGGGAAGCGAGGAACAACGCCGGGTAGACGGCGCGCTTGAGAGTGGTCATGGATTCGTCCGGTCTGGAAGGGGGAAAAACTTATTTGGCGGAAACGACCCGATCCTTCGGTACCGCATACTCGGTATCGAACAACCGCACGGTGGCAATCGTCTTGTCGCCGCAGTCGAAGGCCATTTTCACCTTCAGCTTGGCCTTGGCCGGCACCGTGAACTCCGAAGCCGAGTCACCGGTAGCGCAGGCATATCCGTCCTGGTCGAGCGCGGTGACGTGGTTATTGACCGACAACTCGGTAACGCGCACCGGTTGTTCGCCTGCGTTGGAAAAACCAAGGGTCACGGCAGTCGCGCCTTCGGATTGCTCGGCCTGCAACACTTCGCCGGCGAGCGCGCTGGTGAGTTCCTTGCCGTTACTGACAATGACGGCGCCGTCGGCACTGGTGCTGGCCTTGCGGCCCTCCTCGACGCCTTTGCCGGCGCCGGTTGCCGCGCCCTTGGCCAGCTCCACGGCCTTCGAAACAGCGCCTGCTGCCGCCTTCTCGGCGTTGTCGCCCGAGCAAGCTGCTACGGCGCTACCCAGCAAAGTCACGAACAGAACATGTTTGAAGGAAATCATGATGCCCCCTTGGTCGTCAGGTGCGCAGTCTAGGCGCAGACGCGACCCACTGCGAGGTCAGCAAGCAAATGTTCGCTGCGTCATGTGTTCCCGCGCCTACTTCTTGCAGCCCTGCAGCTTTAATTCCTGGCCGGGCTTGACGCTGTAGGCCGGCGCGCGCAAGCCGTTGGCCTTGGCGAGCTCCTTCAGGCCGCACTGGAATTTCTGCGCGATCCTGCCCAGCGTATCCCCGCGCGCCACGCGATATTCGCGCACCTGTTCGACCTTGGGCTTGGCCGGTTTAGGCCCTCCGGTCGCCACAGTGGTCGGCACGCCGGGCACCGGAGTGACGTCGCCCACGGCGACGCTGCCCAAAGGCGCGCGAATGATCGCTGCGTTCAAATCCGCCGCGATCAGGGTCCGTGCCAGGTCGGCGCGCGGGCCGTTGATGCAGTTGCGGGTGTAGAGGCTGGCCATCTTGACGGTGCCGCGCATCGGCGTGCCGGCCGGAATCCACTGGTTCGGCTCGTAACGCGGATTCAGATTGCGCAGCGTGCGCAGGTAACCGGTCGGCGTACCGCCATTGCCCATGCAGATGGTGAGTTCGTATAGGGAAGCGGATTTCGCCAGCTGGAAAGTGGCAGGCTGCGCGTCGACCTTGGGAAACTCCAGCCCGTACTGCTTGGGATGCAGGAACAGCCACGCCGCGGCGATCACCATCGGTACGTAGTCCTTGGTCTCGCCGGGGAACTGGTTGTAGACCACCTCGTCCCAGAAACCGCGTTCCCCGAACTGGTTGTAGACGCGCTGGGCGCGGCCTTCGCCCCCGTTGTAAGCCGCCAGCGACAGTTCGATGCTCCTGCTCAGGGCGGCCATGCGCTCGTCCATGTATTCGGCGCTGGCCATGCCGACCGCAGTTGGGTCGTAGCGCGTGTCGAAGCCTGCGCCATCCGGACCCAGGCCGAAACGCCGCCCGGTAGCCGGCATGAACTGCATAAGCCCCGCCGCACCCGCGCGTGAGTTGGCGTGCACTTTGCCGTTGGATTCCTTGGCCATGATGCCGAACAGCAGCGCTTCGGGCAGGCCATGTTTTTCCCACGCCGGCCACATCAACGGGCGCACGTATTGGTAATTCTCGTAGCTGCTGATCAGCGAGCCGCGCATGTCGGTCAGCCAGCGGCGGATGCCCGCCTGTACGGCTGGGTTGTACTGCACCATCTTGTCGAAGGCGTGCCGCTGATCGTTGAGTAGTCTGGCCGCGCGTGCCGCTTCGGGCAACGCTACGGCGACCGAATGGTCGGTTCCGTCGTCCAGCAGATCGACTTCGCCTTCTTCCTCGGAAGCCGACGATTCGGCATCGACCTTTTCCTTCAGCAGGCGCTTGTAAGCGGTCAGCATGGTGTGCACCTGGCACCCGCGCTGCTTCAGGCAGGCATCCATGACGTCTTCCATGTCCTCCAGCGCCGCGTCGCCTTCCGTAGTGCCCTTGGGGTCGCTGTTGGCGCTGAGCACCAGAGCATCCCGGTAGCGCTTTTCGGCTGCGGCCATGCGTTGATCGAGGACTTCGGCGGCCTGCTTGTCACGAGCGGACACGCGCTGGGCCATGGCCGAAGGAGCAATACACACCAGCGACGCGACGGCCAACAGCGACCAGACGCGCAATACGGATTTTGGGAAAGGCATCAGTAAAGAGGACGACGGGAAAAACGCAGGTTAGCCCCGTGGTGTCGCGCGGGGCAAGGTTGACAAGCGACAGCGTTGCCCTGCGCGACAGGTTCAACGGCTAGAATCGCCGCTTCGAATGGCCTCAAGGAATGACATGGACCCCATCCTGCTGGGAAAAGGCATCACCGACGACATCGCCGTCACCCTTCTGCCTGCATTCGGCAACCGTCACGGGCTGGTGGCCGGTGCCACGGGAACCGGCAAGACGGTGACCCTGATGACGTTGGCAGAAGGTTTTTCGCGGATGGGCGTACCAGTGTTCATGGCCGATGTGAAAGGCGATGTAGCCGGCCTGGCGGTCGCCGGCGACGGCAGCGAAAAACTCATGCAGCGCGCTCACGACATCGGCGTGCAGGACTACGCGCCGGGTGCCAGCCCGGTGATCTTCTGGGATCTGTATGGCAAGAAAGGCCATCCGGTGCGCACCACGGTCAGCGAGATCGGATCGATCCTGCTGGCACGCATCCTGGAACTGAACGACACGCAAAGCGGCGTGCTGGACATCGTGTTCAAGCTGGCCGACGACCGTGGGCTGCTGTTGCTGGATCTCGACGATCTGCGCGCCCTGCTGGCGCTGGTCGCCAACGAGCGCAAGGACATCGCCACCGAATACGGTCTGGTGAGTACGCAGTCGGTCGCCGCCATCCAGCGCGCGCTGCTGCGGCTTGCGCAGAACGGCGGCGAAGGCTTCTTCGGTGAACCCGCATTGGAACTGGCCGACCTGATGCGCACCAACACCGACGGGCGCGGCGTGATCGGCATCCTTGCCGCCGACCAGCTGATCCTCAACCCGCGTCTGTATTCCAGCTTCCTGCTGTGGCTGCTGTCCGAGCTGTTCGAGCAGTTGCCCGAAGTCGGCGATCTGGAAAAACCCAAACTGGTGTTCGTCTTCGACGAAGCCCATCTGCTGTTCGACGATTCCCCGCCAGCGCTAGTGCAGCGAGTCGAACAGGTGGTGCGACTGATCCGTTCCAAGGGCGTGGGCGTGTATTTCTGCTCGCAGTTCCCGGATGACGTGCCCGACAACATCCTGGGCCAGTTGGGCAATCGCGTGCAGCACGCGTTGCGCGCCTTCACTCCACGCGACCAGAAAGCCGTGCGCGTGGCGGCCGAAACCTTCGTGCCCAACCCCAAGCTGGATGTGGCCGAAGCCATCTCCAAGCTGGGTACGGGCGAAGCGCTGGTTTCCACACTGCAGGACAAAGGCATTCCCATGCCGGTCCAGCAGACGCTCATCGCGCCGCCACGTTGCCGCATGGGATCGATCACCGACGCCGAACGCAGCCAGTTGCGTGCCGCCAGCCCGGTGGGCATGAAGTACGACACTGCGATCAACCGTGAATCGGCCGCCGAAATGCTCGCCCAGCGCGCCGACACCGCCGCCAAGGCGGCCGATGCGCCAGCGGCAAAGGATGATCCCGAAGCAGGCGGCTTCGGCCAGTCGATCAAGGACGCGGTCTTCGGCACCAAACGTCGCCAGGGCATGGTAGAAACCATGGCCAAGCAGACCGCCCGCACCGTCGGCAACCAGGTAGGCCGGCAGATCCTGCGCGGTCTGCTGGGTGGCATCTTCGGCGGCAAGCGTTGACTCCAAAGAAATCGCATCGGATCTCCCGCCTGCCAATGCAACTGATCGATGGAGCGCAAGAAAACCGTTCGTGATGAGTCTGTCGAACCATGCTTTCCGCGATAATCTCCGACTCATTTTGTTCGTTGTGAAAAGCCTGGCTCGATAAGCACTACGGATGGGTTTGAGCAGCCCGAAGAACCTACTTCGAATCACGCCCCCAGGAGAATCGAATAATGAAAACATCCCTCCGCTTTGTTCTCCTGACAATCGCCTGGATTGCATTTGCTGGCTGCAAACCCGCGACTCCCGACCCATTACCAGAACCCGCACCCGCACCCGAAACAATGCCCGCCGAAACCGGCAACCCCATAGACGCCACCGCCGTCGTTGAAAACACGCCGGCTTCCGATTCGGCGGCGGTCGATTCGAAGGCGTTGGTAGGGACCTTCAGCGATGGCGAATCGATCCTGGAATTGCGGGCCAACGGCAGCTATCTGCAGACGCTGCAGGTCAGCGGCAGCGCCATCACCGCCGATGGCAGCTGGAGCGCTGCCAGCAGCACGGAGCTGCTGCTGGATCCCAACAGCAAATCGGCCGAAGACGCACGTTTCGTTATCGTATCGGCCGACGAACTGCGCGCCGCCGATGGCTCGCGCACCTTCCGCCGCACCACTGGCCAGTAAGTGAGCCGTTGGCGTCCACCTGGCGAAAAAAGCACCGCCCTGATCACGCGCCAGGGGCATGAGCGCCTGAAAGCGGAGCTGGAAAATCTGTGGCGGGTACGCCGCCCGGAAGTGGTGAAGGCCCTCACCGCCGCCGCTGCCGAGGGCGACCGCTCGGAAAATGCCGAATACCATTACCGCAAGAAACAGCTCGGCGAGATCGACCGGCGCGTGCGTTATTTGAGTGGTCGCCTGGAAGACCTGCGGGTGATCGACAACGCACCCTCAGACCCGGAAGCGGTGTTCTTCGGCGCCAGCGTCGAGCTGGAAAACATCTCCACCAGTGCGCTGTCGCAATACCGGATCGTCGGGCCCGACGAAACCGACGCTTCGCTGGGATACATCAGTATCGATTCGCCGCTGGCGCGCGCCATGCTGAAGAAGCGCGTGGGCGACGAGTTCGAGGCTTCGCTTCCCACCGGCATCGCCAGTTTCGCGATCATCGGCGTGGCCTACGAATCCAATGAGACGCGCTGACGAGTGCTGATTTCCTACAGCCTGAAGACGTGCGCATGCACGGGATTCACGCGGGCGTCTTAAACTACTATTTCTGCGAACCTGGAAACGGCAATGGGCCATTGGATTGAAATCGCCACGCCGCATGGGCCTGTGTCGGGCTGGAAAGTCGAGCCGCCTGCGCAACCGCGTGGAGCCATCGTAGTGATCCAGGAAATCTTCGGCGTCAACACGCATATACGCCAGGTCGCCGAGGACTACGCCCGGGAAGGTTACGCCGTGCTGGCGCCGGCCTTCTTCGACATCATCGAGCCGGGCGTGCAATTGGACTACGACACCGATGGCATCGCCAAAGGCCGCGAACTGATTACTGCGCTGGGCTTGGAAAAAGCAGTCGATATCACCGAATGCGCCGCCCGTACGCTGACCGGTAACGGCACCGTCGGCAGCGTCGGCTATTGCTGGGGCGGCACTGTCGCGCTGCTCGCCGCGCTGCGTCTTGGGTTGCCCTCGGTGAGTTACTACGGCGCGCGCAATCTGCCGTTTCTGGAGGAAACACCGAGAGCACCGGTCATGTTCCACTTCGGCGAGCACGACGCTTCCATCCCACCCGAAATGGTCGCCAAGCATCGCGAGCTCATGCCGCAGATGCCCACCTACGTCTATCCCGCCGGACACGGATTCAACTGCGATATGCGCGCCGACTACGACGCCGCCAGCGCGCAGCTGGCGCGGCAGCGCAGCCTGGAATTCTTCGCTGGAACGCTGACATGAAAGACTTCGTGCTGGATCCGCGACTCGAACGCGATTCCGTTTTCATCGCAGACGGCCCCTTGTCGCAGGTCCGATTGATGGACGACACGCGATTTCCCTGGCTGGTGCTGGTGCCGCGCGTGGCCGATGTGTCGGAGTGGCTGGAACTGGACGGTTCGCAGCAACGCCTGTTGCTGGCCGAAATCAATCAGGCCGGCCAGTTGGTCCGCGAACAGCCCGGTGTACAGAAGCTCAATATCGGCGCACTGGGCAATATCGTTCGCCAGTTGCATATTCACCTGGTCGGGCGGCATGACCAGGACGATGCCTGGCCCGGACCGGTGTGGGGCAACAGCGCGACCGTGCGGCACGAAGCGCAGGCACTTCACGCGCGTCTGGATCAATGGCGAAATCTGCTCAAATAAAACCACTTCACTTCATGCGACCTAATCAGCGCGTGCCCTGCGTAATTTTCGATGCCGCTTTCGGCATTGCCTGACTCCACAAACAGATCAAGGAATCCACCATGCGCCGCTTGCTTGCAGTCCTGCTACTGACCCTTGCCGTAATGCCCGCACAAGCGGCCATCTTCGGCAAGTCACCTGAGAAATCCGCTGCCGAAGCGGCCGCGGCCAACATGAGTGCGGTCACCATCTGGATCGACGCCAGCTGGGGTTTCCGCAACCAGGGCGCAGCCAACAACTTGAGTAAAGCGCACCAGTCGTTCGCCCAGCACGGCTACAAGGTCGTGAGCGTGGAGCCCTATATCGAAAACGGCGACCTGCAGGGCTTCTTTGTCACCTACCAGAAGCCTTGATGCCACTGTAGGAGCGGGCCTTGCCCGCGATGCCTTTGCCTTATAAGAGGGAAGAGCTCGCGGGCATGGCCCGCTCCTACAAAAACTGGATCAGGTACGTGGCAGGGTGACGCCGGTCTGTCCCTGGTACTTGCCGCCGCGATCCTTGTAGCTGGTCTCGCACATTTCATCCGATTCGAAGAACAGCATCTGGGCCACGCCTTCGTTGGCGTAGATGCGCGCCGGCAAGGGCGTGGTATTGCTGAATTCCAGGGTCACATGCCCTTCCCATTCGGGCTCCAGCGGAGTCACGTTGACGATGATGCCGCAGCGCGCGTAGGTGCTCTTGCCCAGGCACACCACCAGGGTGCTGCGCGGGATGCGGAAATACTCCACCGTCCGTGCCAGGGCGAAGCTGTTGGGCGGAATCACGCACGAGTCGGCTTCAATATCGACGAAGCTGCCGCTGTCGAAATGTTTGGGATCGACAATGGTCGAGTTGATGTTGGTGAAGATCTTGAACTCGCGCGAGCAGCGCACGTCGTAACCATAGCTGGAGGTGCCGTAGCTGACGATGCGCTCACCGTTGACCTGCTTCACCTGCCCGGGCTCGTAAGGTTCGATCATGCCCTGCGTTTCGGACATTCGGCGGATCCAGCGGTCGCTCTTGATGCTCATGCATTCGTTCCTGCGGCCGGGCTGGCCTTGATAAGACAATTCTAGCCGAGCCGCCCCGACCGGCATCAGACCAGCGACGATGAGATCGGGATCGAAGCGCGCGGCCGCAGCGCCAACTGTGCCGCCAGGGCCCGCGCCGTCTGGCGGTAGGCCTGGGCCACCGCGGAATCCGGCGCGGCCACCACCACCGGCTGGCCCGCATCGCCCTGCTCGCGGATGGCGATATCGAGGGGCAGCGATCCCAGCAATGGCACGCCGTACTGCTCCGCCATGCGCTGGCCACCGCCCTCGCCAAACAGATGCTCCTGGTGCCCGCAGTTAGTGCATACATGCAGCGCCATGTTCTCGACGATGCCCAGCACCGCCACTTCCACCTTCTGGAACATCTTCAACGCCTTCCTGGCATCCAGGGTGGCGATGTCCTGCGGCGTGGTCACGATCACCGCGCCCGCCACCGGGATCTTCTGGGCCAGGGTCAACTGGATGTCCCCCGTGCCCGGCGGCAGGTCGATCAGCAGATAGTCCAGGTCACCCCACAGCGTATCGGTGAACAACTGGGTCAGCGCCGAAGTCGCCATCGGCCCGCGCCAGATCATCGGGGTATCGGCCTCGACCAGGAACCCGATCGACATGGCCTCGATCCCGAACGCCCGCATAGGCTCGATCGACTTGTTGTCCGGACTCTCCGGCTTGCCACTCAGGCCCAGCATGGCGGGGATGCTGGGGCCGTAGACGTCGGCGTCCAGAATGCCCACCCGCGCGCCCTCGGCAGCCAGGGCCAAGGCCAGATTGACTGCTGTGGTCGACTTACCCACGCCGCCTTTGCCGGATCCGACCGCGATAACGTTGCGGATCCTGGTATGGGGAAGGAGATCGCCTTGGACGGTGTGGGCGCGAACAGACATGCGTAGCGATTGATTCTTGTCAAGTTTCATTGAGGAGGCGTGTTGGAGCACTGATTCAGCTGCCCTTTGCCATCATCGCACAGGCGCGCTCGAGGAATGCCTACCTGGTTAGCGCGTCGAATCTCTTCCCTTCCTTACTCACCCCACAAGACTCAGACACTCGTGGTTCACGCCAGCGCTCGTCTGACAATAGATATTCGTGGCGGCCGAACAGCCTGTGCTGTTGCTGCATGTTCGCTGCACGGCCACATACAATCACCGCCGCACAACCTATCAATGAGGTATAAAGCGGCATCTGCACGATTGGTTCGTTCAACCATCCCTGGGAGGGGACACTATGCGTAATATCCTGCTGACCGCCTTCATCACCATGCCAATACTGGCACTGTCTTTCACCGCTAGCGCCGCGGACGCCGTAGGCCGCTGGAAGACCATCGACGATGAGACCGGGCAAGCCAAATCCATTGTCGAGATCACCAAGGCGGCCAACGGCACCTACAGTGGCCGGATCGTCGAGCTGCTGCGTCCCAGCAAGCCGAATCCGGTGTGCGACAAGTGCAAAGACGACCGCAAGAACAAGCCGATCACCGGCATGGAGATCATTCGCGGCATGAAGCAGGACGGCAACGCCTGGTCGGGCGGCAGCATCCTCAAGCCGGACGAAGGCAAGGTCTACAAGTCGAAGATGCAGTTGCTTGAAGGCGGCAAGAAGCTTGAGGTTTCCGGCTGCATTTCCTTCTTCTGCAAATCGCAGGTCTGGGTCAGGCAATAAGCTGGCGGCGATTCTCCGCAAGGTTTGACCGTCTCGGGCCCGGCATTTGCCGGGCCCGAGCGTTTTTTAAGCGGGCTATTTCTGGCCGGCCATTGCTGATCGGCCATTTCTGCCGCCCATGCGATAATCCATGCCCCGCCGCATTGCCTCCGTCATGACCCGAACCGCGCTCGTTACCACTGCCCTGCCCTACGCCAACGGCCCGCTGCACCTGGGCCATCTGGTGGGTTACATCCAGGCCGATATCTGGGTGCGCGCCCGGCGCCTGCGTGGGGACACGGCTTGGTTCGTCTGCGCCGACGACACCCATGGCACACCGATCATGCTGGCGGCGGAAAAGGCCGGGGTCACCCCGGAAGCGTTCATTGCCAATGTGCAGGCGTCGCATGAACGGGATTTTGCCGCCTTCGGGGTCGCCTTCGACCATTACGACTCCACCCATTCGACCGCCAATCGCGAACTGACCGAGAGCTTCTACGCCAGGCTTGAAGCCGGCGGCCATATCTCCCGGCGCAGCGTGGCCCAGTTCTACGATCCCGAAAAAGGCATGTTCCTTCCGGATCGCTACATCAAGGGAATCTGCCCCAATTGCGGAACCCCCGACCAGTACGGCGACAACTGTGAAAACTGCGGCGCGACCTACGCACCCACCGATCTGAAGGAACCGCGCTCGGTCCTGTCGGGCGCGGCCCCGGAGCTACGAGATTCGGAGCACTATTTCTTCGAAGTCGGCCGCTTCGAAAGCTTCCTGCGCGAATGGATGGCCGGCGATGTGGCCTTGCCCGGGGTCAAGGCCAAGCTCATGGAATGGATCGACGGCGACGGCGGCTTGCGCGCCTGGGATATCTCCCGCGACGCGCCCTACTTCGGCTTCCAGATTCCCAATGCGCCGGGCAAGTACTTCTACGTGTGGTTGGACGCGCCTATCGGCTATCTGAGCAGCTTCCGCAATCTGTGCACGCGCAACAGCCTGGATTTCGAATCGCATCTGCAAGCCGGTACGGACACCGAACTGCATCATTTCATCGGCAAGGACATCGTCAATTTCCACGGCCTGTTCTGGCCCGCGGTGTTGAAGGGCGTCGGCTACCGCGCGCCCACGCGCCTGCACGTGAATGGTTACCTGACCGTGGACGGCGCCAAGATGTCGAAGTCGCGCGGCACCTTCGTCATGGCCCGCACCTTTCTGGACGTGGGCCTGGAACCGGAAGCATTGCGTTATTACTACGCAGCCAAATCCTCTGGTGGCGTGGACGATCTGGATCTGAATCTGGGCGATTTCATTGCGCGGGTGAATGCGGACCTGGTCGGCAAGCTGGTCAACCTGGCCAGCCGCTGCGCGGGTTTCATCGAAAAGCGCTTCGGCGGGAAACTGGCCGACACCTTGCCCGACGCGGCCATGTACGCACGCTTCGTCGCTGCGCTCGTCCCGGTGCGCGAGGCTTACGAACGCAACGACCCCGCTTCCGCGATTCGCCAGACCATGGCGCTCGCCGATGAAGCCAATCGTTATATCGACGACCGCAAGCCATGGGTTATCGCGAAGCAGGAGGGCGCAGACGCCGAGCTGCAATCGGTCTGCACCCAGGGCCTGAACCTGTTCCGCGTGCTCGTGGCTGCGCTCAAGCCCATCTTGCCGCATACCTCCAGCCAAGCCGAGGCGTTTCTGGCCTCGCCGGTTTATGCCTGGCAGGACCTGGATTTGCCGCTGCTGGCCCATGCAGTCAAACCCTATGTTCCGCTGTTCACCCGCATAGACCCGAAGAAGATCGACGCCATGACGGAAGCCTCGCGCGACACGATGGGTGCGGCGCCGGCCGTAGAAGCGACGTCAGTCGCGAAACCGAACCTGCAAGGCGAAAAAATCGCGACTCACCTCACTCCTAGGACAAGCGACAACGCCTTCATCAACATGGATGACTTCGCCAAACTCGACCTGCGTATCGGCAAGGTGGTGGTGTGCGAATTCGTGGATGGTTCGGACAAGCTGTTGCGCTTTGAACTGGATGCGGGGGAACTGGGTACAAGGCAGATTTTTTCAGGCATCCGCGCCAGCTATGGCGAGCCAGAAAAACTGATCGGGCGCAACGTGGTCTTCATCGCCAATCTGGCGCCGCGCAAGATGCGTTTCGGAATCAGCGAAGGCATGATCCTTTCCGCGGGCTTCGATGGGGGCGCGCTCGCGCTGCTCGACGCCGACACAACCGCTGCGCCGGGCATGCCGGTACGGTGAAAGCTGGCGCGTATCAATGAACCTGGCGCTGTTCGATTTCGACCACACCATCACCAGCGCCGATACCTACTCGCGCTTCCTGTATTCCATCGCCCGGTCTGGCGAGGCACGACGCGGCAAGATCGCACTGGCGCCGTGGCTGATCGGATATCGGATGGGCATGGTCTCGGCTACCGCGATACGCGCACGCGCCACCCGCCTCGCCTTCCGTGGCCGCTCCCAGCACGAAATCGCAGCCTGCGGCCAACGCTATGCACGCGAGGTTCTACCGGGATTGCTGCGACCTGAGATGATGCAGCGTATTGCCTGGCACCGCGATCAAGGCGACCGGATAGTCGTGGTCTCCGGCTCACTGGACAGTTACCTGCAGCCCTGGTGTTCACAGCATGGGCTGGAGCTGATCTGCAATACGCTTGAATCAGAGGACGGGCAGCTCACCGGCCGCTATCATCCGGTCGATCGGGCCACCGCCAAGGCTAAGCATATCCGCGCGCAGTACGACCTGGGCGCCTATCCGGAGGTCTACGCCTACGGCGACAGCAGCGAGGATGATGAAATGCTCGCCTTGGCGCAGCATCGCTGGTTCCGCGGTCGCCCGTTGTAGCGCAGCTATCGTCAACACGCGCATGAACAACAACGACTTCCTCGTCGAACGCCTCGACCGCATCCTGCCGCAGACGCAGTGCGGGCAATGCGGATTCGCTGGCTGCAGGCCCTATGCCGAAGCACTCGCCGCCGGCTTGACCCGCGTCGATCGCTGTCCGCCTGGCGGCGACACTGGTGCACGTGCACTGGCAAAGTTGCTGGACGTGACTCCACTGCAATACGACCGCGCGCGTGGCACCTACAAAACACCGACGGTTGCACTGATTGTCGAAGCGGACTGCATTGGTTGCACCAAGTGTATCCAGGCCTGTCCGGTCGACGCCATCATCGGCGGCGCCAAGCGTATGCACGTCGTCATCGAACCGCTATGCACCGGCTGCGAGCTTTGCGTGCCGGCCTGTCCGGTGGATTGCATAGAAATCCACGCGCTGAATATCGGCGGTTAATCGGGATTTTTGTAGAGCCGAGCTTGCTCGGCTGCCTTTTATCGCAGCGAGGAGCAGCCGAGCAAGCTCGGCTCTACAGTGACATTGGAATGCTATTTGGCTCGCGCGCAAGCCGAGCAGACGCGCTCCACCGTATAGCCCTTGGCGCGCAGTTTCTCGACCACGCCATCGGGGCCCAGCAGGTGCAGCGCACCGACCACTACCAGGGTGTCGTCTTTTTTAGATTCGACCAGACGCTTTTCGATCTTCGGCACCCAGGCGTCGTTGCGGGCGACATTGATGCGCTGGTACAGGTCGGGGTATTCCTTCTTCATCCGCACCGCCATGTCCTGCCACAGCACATCGGCCTTGCCGTTGCGCCAGGCCGCGTGGAGCTTGGCCGTTTCCTGCTTGGCGTCTCTGGATTCCGAAAGCGCTTCGGCCAGGAACTGGAGTTGCTCTGCACGCCCCATGCCGTCCAGGAAAGCGATCTGCTGCGCGCCGGTTTCCAGGCCTGCGGTCGGCTTGGCTGCTGCTGCCGCTTCGGCTGCCAGGTGCGCATCCAGTCCAAGCTTCGTGTCCAGCCCCTGCTTGGTCATCTCGGTGACAGAAATCATCAGGCCGACGAACCAAGGCTCGAACATCTGCATGACTTGCGGGGTCATGCCCGTCTTCTGCAGTTCGGCCGCATTGGCCTTCAGCCAGCCATCCAGCAACACGACGGTAGAAGCCGGCAATTCGCTGTTGAGCTGGGTGCCGTCACCGCGCAATGCCGCCTGGCCCATCTGCATGGCCAGCGCGGGCGATGACATTTCCTCCGGGGGCATTTCGAACATCAGTGATTCGGCATCGGCAAAGGCGGCATCGACATCTTTGGACAGCGGGTAGTCAGTCGGTTTGAGCAGATGGAAGGAGCCCAGCAGGTAGACCGAGTTGTCCGCATCGGATACCTTCCACAACAAGGGCACCGGCGGGCTCGTGATCGCAGCCGTGGCGTGGTTCTCCGCATTTACGCCACAAGCGAAAAGAAGGAGCGCACCGACCAGCGTGAGTTTGAAAACGTGGAATCCGAAAAGCCGCATGCGGGTCCTTGTCATGGTGTGGGGTGGAAGACGTAGTTCTTTTCGCCCGCCGTAATGGCCAGACCCATTCGGTTTTCAGGCGGAGGAAGGGGACAGGTGGCAAACGGGGTGAAGGCGCATGGCGGGTTGTAGGCGCGATTGAAGTCGAGCACGACATTGCCTTGCGCATCCGGCGGCGGCGTATCCATGAAACGTCCTGCCGGATAACTGCCATGGCCGCTGGTGCGGTCGGCCAGCACCAGAAACAGTCCCTGACCGGGTTCTCCCATGGCTTCGAGACGATAAGCCTTGCCCTCGTGGGTGAACTCCACCGCGCCCGGATTGAGCGCATCGCTGGTGGTGCCGGTCATATCGGTGATAGGCAAGGTCTTGCCCGGTGGATGCGGCAAGAACTTTCCGGTGACCGCCCAGTCGATATCGGCAGGCCAGTATTCGATGCCGGTAAAGCCGCTGCGCGTGACCGCGTCAGCATGCTTCACCCGCACGCCGAAACGCTGGCCGCGCTTGATCACGCCCAGTACGCCTTTGCCTTCGTCGAAGCCGACCAGGCTCGGGCTCTGGTCCTGGTCGGTCCGCAACTCGGCCCTGCCCTTCAACGGTTTGCCATCGAGGGTCAGTGACAGGCCTTGTTCGGGTGTAAAGAAAATGCGGCCATCGCGCTGCTCGACCATGCCCAGTTTCGGAGGTCCCACCGCCAGTCGCATCCCGCTGCCCGCGCTGCTGCCCAGGTAGTGCGCTTTCAGTTCAAGCCAATGCAGGCCGACCAGGCTCGTCCAGCCATCGGGTTTGCGCAACTCCTGGTCGCGTTCGTTACGCCAGATGGTGTTGTCGGCCAGGAAGGCGGGATCCAGCGCCTTTTCCTTGCCGGTGCCTGGATCGTCGGCTGCCGGACTGCAGGCAAGCAATACCAGCGGCAGCAAGCAGCACAGCAGATTCCGTACAAACTTTCCCATCAACGCCCCCTCATGAACCAGCGGTCGATCTCGGCCAATGAAAAGCGCGCCCAGGTCGGTCGGCCATGATTGCACTGGCCCGAGCGTTCGGTGATTTCCATCTCGCGCAGCAGCGCGTTCATTTCTGGAACGGTCAGGCGCCGGTTGGCGCGTACCGCGCCATGACAGGCCATGGTGGACAGCAGTTCGTCGCGCGCGGCGCCGATGCGCCTGGTTTCGCCATGCTCGCGCAGGTCGGTCAGCACATCGCGGAGCAGGCCTTCGGGCTCAGCCTGTGCGAGCAGTGCGGGCACGCTGCGCACGCTCAGCGACTGCGGGCCGCTGCGGGTCACATCGAAACCCAGCGCGGACAGCGTGTCGGCTTCGCGCTCGGCGACTTCGGCCTCGCGCTCGGCCACCGCCATGTTGATCGGCACCAGCAATGGCTGCGAATGCAGACCAATCCCGTCATGCGCTGCCTTCAGTTTTTCGTAGCCGATGCGTTCGTGCGCCGCATGCATGTCGACCACGATCAATCCGTCCGCATTCTCGGCGAGTATGTAGATGCCGTGCAGTTGGGCGATGGCGTAGCCGAGTGGCGGCACGGTCGCATCGCTGCTCGCCGGCAAGGGCTGCTCTTGCGACTGCGAAGCGAACGCCGTGGTTGATGTCGAGCCGTAGAGCGCGGCGTAAGCGGCAGGCGCTTCGGCAACGCTCAAACCCAGCGGGGATTGCTGGGTAGGCAACCAGGATTGCATTGGGCTCACGCCCATCGAAGCGCCAACGTAGACCGCATTGTCGGCTGCTCCCTGTGTGGCGGTCGCCACCGCGCCCGCGCGCGTCTGCGCCAAGGCTTCCTGCAAAGTGCGGTAAACGAAGTCGTGCACCAGCCGCGTGTCGCGGAAACGGACTTCGTGCTTGGCCGGATGCACGTTGACATCCACACGCAGCGGATCGATTTCCAGGAACAACACATAGGCCGGTTGGCGGCCATGGAACAACACATCCTGGTAGGCCATCTTCACCGCATGGGCGATGTTGCGATCGCGCACTGCACGGCCGTTGACGTACAGATATTGCTGGTCGGCGCTGGCACGCGAGTAGCTGGGCAACGCGATCCACCCGTGCAGGCGCATGCCTGCGGCGGCGTGGTCCACCCGAAGGGCCTGGCGCGCGAAATCCTCGCCCAGCGTTTCGTTCAAACGGAACGATGCGTCGAGCAGATCGGGTTTGTAGCGGCGCGAGGGCCGGCCGTTGTGGCTGACCCGCAGCTCGACATCGGGACGGGCCAGCGCCAGCGAGCGCAACCATTCCTCGATATGTCCCAGCTCGGTGCGTTCGGCGCGCAGGAACTTGCGCCGCGCCGGCACGTTGTAGAACAGTTCGCGCACTTCCACTGTCGTGCCCGGCGCCTGCGCCTTGGGCGTCACCTCGCCTACGCGCCCGCCTTCGACTTGCAGCAGCGAACCGTGCTCATCGTTGGCGCGTCGCGAAGACAGCGAGAAGCGGCTGACCGAAGCGATGGAAGGCAGAGCTTCCCCGCGGAAGCCAAGCGTGGCCACCGCTTCCAGATCGTCCAGCGATGCGATCTTGCTGGTGGCGTGGCGCGCCACCGCCAGCGGCAGTTCTTCGGGCGCAATGCCACCACCATCGTCGCGTATGCGGATCAGGCGGATACCGCCTTCCTCCAGATCGATGTCGATGCGCAGCGCACCGGCATCCAGCGCGTTTTCCACCAGTTCCTTGACCACGGACGCGGGCCGTTCGACGACCTCGCCTGCGGCAATCTGATTGATGAGCGTGTCGGGGAGTTGGCGGATCTGCACGGTAAGGCGGCGCAGGTGCGCCGTCGGGCGAAAACAGCCGTGATGATAGCCGAGGGGTGAAGCTTAAGGTGCGCCGCCGGTGCTGGCGGCGTCCGCCAGTTGCGCGGCCTGGGCGCGGGCGGCGAACAAGGTGCCTGGCGGTGGTTGGCGGGTGAAGTAGGTCTGCACGCCGTCCAGTACGGCGCCGGCAACCTTGCGCTGGTAGGCCGGGTCGATCAGGCGGCGCTCTTCGTCGGCATTGGAGATGAAGGCCGTTTCCACCAGCATCGACGGCATGTCCGAGGTGCGCAGCACCGCGAAGTTGGCGCGCTCGATGTTGGGTTTGTGGTTGTTGCCCACGCGCTTGAGTCCGTCCAGCACGTGGCCGGCCGCATCCTCGGAGGCCTTCATGTGTCCGCTCTGGGCCAGGTCCAGCAGCACCGAGGAAAGCGTATTGTCGACCTGTTTCAGACGCACGCCGCCGACCAGATCGGATGAGTTTTCCTTGTCGGCCAGCCAGCGGGCGCGTTGCGAGGAGGCGCCCTTCAACGACAGCACATAAACCGAAGAACCGCGCGCGTTCCTGTTCTCGGCCGCATCCGCATGGATCGAGACGAACATGTCCGCCTTGTTCGCACGCGCCTTCTGCGCACGCTGCGGCAATGGAATGAAGAAGTCGCCATCACGCACCAGGAAAGCCTTCATGCCAGGTGTGGCGTTGATCTGCCGCGCCAGTTCGCGCGCCATCGCCAGGGTGACGTCTTTCTCGCGCTTGCCGGTGGGACCGACCGCGCCAGGATCCTGACCACCGTGTCCGGCATCGATGGCGATGACCAGAGGACGCATGCCGGCGCGCATCGGTACCGGCGGTGGGGCCTTGTAGGATTCGGGCACGACGGCTTGGGTTTCTTCTGCTTTGGCAACCGCTGGTGTGGGCACGCCTGTGGCAATGGTGTATTGCGTAGTGGCCGGGGGTGCGGACGGCATTGCCGGCTGGGAGGGCACTGTGCTGATCACTGCACCTGCCGACATCGCCGTGGATTGGCCGTTGAGAATCGCCTGCGGCGACAGCTGCTGCGTACTCGTGGCCTGCGTTGCCGGCGCCTGCTGCACGACCGCTGCCGAAGCCGGCGCAGTAGTCGCTACCACCGTGGTTGGCTGCGATGGCTTTACCGCCGCCTGCTGCACAGCGGCGGACGTCAGTGCCGCCGTGGCCGCAGCGGCGCTCTGGGTCGGGGTTGGTGTGGGCGGCGCCGATGAAGCCGCTGCCACGTTTTGCTTGATCGCCGGCGCCGGACCGTCACCCGGCCATTCCAGTACCAGGCGGGCGCCGGTGGCGGAGGGCTCCAGGCGCGGCTTCAGCGCAACCACCGAGGAAGCCAGATCGAACACGATGCGCAGCGTGTCCGGAGTCGGCTGACCGGTACGCACAGATTTGACGATGCCTGCACCGGCCGGCAACTTGAGCCCGCGCATGGCGCTGGAAGCCGGCAGGTCGACCACCAGGCGGTCGGGACCACTCAGCGAAATGGTCTTGTACTCGCCCTTGCCTTCCAACTGGATCTCGGCGCGCGTACCCGTGGCGCCGGTATCCACGCTGACACTGCGTACTTCACCGGCGCAAACCGGGAAAACAGCGCCCGCCACGAGCGCGAAGCCCGCCAAGCGGCGTCCAAAACGGATGATCCCCATGTGCATGCACAGGATTCAAGCACCATCACCCGAGGAATGCAACTACTTTTCCCTTAATAATCCGTAACCTGCCCGAACTTCCTCTGCAACTCACGAGGAGATCGCCGCAAACTCCGAATGATCGGCAAGCCTTGCCAGCCAAGCACTGCCCTCATCGCTGCCCGCCAGCAACCGGGCTACGCGCCCTTGTCCTTCACTGCCCAGTTCCACGCGCAGATCGGCCTGTGGCAGGGCAGACCCGGCCCGCTCCGGCCATTCCACCAGCCACAAGGTGGCGACGGCCTCGTCCAGACCCAGGAAATCCAGTTCGCCCACGTCGCCGATCCGGTACAGATCCAGATGCCAGGCTTCGCCTTCCGGAATCGGGTAACGCTCGACCAGAGTGTAGGTGGGACTGCGGATGGCTCCTTCCACGCCCAGCGCGCGCAGCAATGCGCGGGCCAGCGTCGATTTGCCGGCGCCCAAGTCACCCTGCAAGTGGACCACCGCCTGCGCCGGGCGCGTCACCGCCAGCGCGCGGCCCAAGGCCTCGGTGTTTTCGGCATTTGGAAGCAGCAGCTGCATCACGCTTCATCCTGCGGGTTGGCAAGCGCACGCAGGTGCGCGAAAAGATCCGAAGGCAGCAGGCCGCGTTCGCCTTCCACCGCAGCGGCATCGCCGGCCAGTGAATGCAGCAACGCACCCGCACTGGCCGCTTCGAACGCCGGCATTCCCGAAGCGCGCAATGCCAGCACCACGCCGGTCAACACATCACCCATGCCGCCCACCGCCATGCCTGGGTTGCCCGCGTCGATCACGCGTAGAATCTCTCCCGGCGCCGCAATCACCGTGCCCGCTCCTTTCAGCACCACAACGGCGTCGTAGCGCTCCGCGATGGCTTGTGCCGCGGCAAAACGATCACGTTGCACACTGGCCGTATCGGTATCGAGCAAACGTGCCGCTTCGCCCGGATGCGGCGTGAGGATGGCATCGGCGATCCGTTGCGGTTCTACCGCCAGCAGATTCAGCGCGTCAGCATCCAATACCAGCGGTTTTTGCGAAGCAAGCGCAAGCTTGAACATCGCGCGACCCCATTCGCCTTGTCCCAAGCCGGGACCAATAGCGATGGCATCGGCGCTGGCAATCAGCGGTTGCAGGTCGTCGCCGGACTCCACCGCCTGCGGCATCGCTTCCGGCCGTCGCACCAACAGCGCCGGCACGTGCAGTTCGCGCGTCGCCACGCTCAGCAGGCCGGCGCCGCAGCGCAAGGCCGCTTCGGCGCACAACAGAATGGCGCCGCCATGTCCATGATCGCCGCCGATGCACAGTCCGCGTCCCGATTCGCCCTTGTGCGTGTTGCGGCGTCGCGGTTTCAACCAGCGCGACAACGCATCGGCCGTCAGCAGCAATGCTTGCGACGCATGCGCGGAAAAGACTTCGGCTGGTACCTCCAGCAGGTCCAGCTCAAGCATGCCCACCTGTTCCAGCGCCGCGCCTGTCGTCAAACCAGGATGCCGGGCGATGAACTGCAAGGTGACGTCGGCCGAGACCGCTTTGCCTGGCGCAGCGCCGGAATCGGCGTCAACTCCGCTGGGCACGTCAAGCGCCAGCACCGGCGCCTGCTGATCGTTGATGGCATCGATCAACGCGCCGACGAAGGCATCGGGCGCACGCGAAAGGCCGATGCCGAACAACGCATCCACTACCACATCGCCCTGCGGCAGCGCTTCGGGGAAAATACCGATGCGTCCGCCAGCGGCCACGTAGTCCGTGCACGCCCGTTGCGCCAGCGCACTGGCAGGCATGTGTTCGGCAAGATGCAGCACGATGACTTCACGCCCCGACCGATGCGCCAGACGCGCCAGCACATAGCCATCGCCGCCGTTGTTGCCTGGGCCGCAGACCACGACGATGCGCTGCGCGGCAGGCCAATGCTGCAGCAGGCACTGCCAGGCGGCCTGGCCTGCGCGCTGCATCAACACGTAGCCATCGCCGCCCAGCAGGCCGGTGGCGTGCGCATCCAGCGCGCGCGAGGCGCGGCTGTCGAACAGGGGCAGCGATCCGTACATGGCATGGATTCTATACTTCCAGCATGTCGTTACCGCCCCGCCCCGTGCCGGACCCTTCCCAGCTCGCGCAACGCATCCGCGCGCTGTCGCGCGAGCTGGGCTTCCAGCGTTGCGGCATCACCGGCATCGAACTGGGCGAAGACGAAGCGCATCTGCGCGACTGGCTGGCGCAGGGGCTGTACGGCTCGATGGAATGGATGGCGCGGCATGGCGACAAGCGCGCGCGGCCGGACGAACTGATTCCGGGCACGCTTCGGGTCATCTCGGTGGGCCTGGACTACGGACGCAACGACAGCGACGACGCCTGGGACACCCTGCACAATGGCGAACGCGCCTACGTGGCCCGCTACGCGATGGGCCGCGACTACCACAAGCTGATGCGCCAACGCCTGCAGAAACTCGCCGAGCGCATCCAGCAGGAAGTCGGGCCATTCGGTCATCGCGTGTTCGTGGATTCGGCGCCGGTATTGGAGCGCGCACTGGCGCGCAACGCGGGACTAGGGTGGATCGGCAAGCACACCTGTCTGATCGACAAGGACGGTGGCTCCTGGTTTTTCCTGGGCGAGATCTACGTGGATCTTCCGCTACCCATCGACCTGCCCGCCTCGGCGCATTGCGGCACCTGCACGCGCTGCATCGATGTGTGCCCCACCCAGGCCATCGTCGCGCCCTACCGGCTGGATGCGCGGCGCTGCATCGCCTATCTCACCATCGAGCACGAAGGCTCCATTCCGGAAGCACTACGGCCAGCCATCGGCAACCGCATCTTCGGCTGCGACGATTGCCAGCTGGTCTGCCCCTGGAACAAGTTCGCCAAGCGCACCGACGAACCGGATTTCCGTGCGCGCAACGATCTGGATATCGCCACTTTGCCTCAGCTGTTCGCCTGGTCGGAATCCGACTTCCTCAGCCGTACCGAAGGTTCGGCGATACGCCGCAGCGGTTACGAGCGATGGCTGCGCAATATCGCGGTGGGTTTGGGGAATGCACCGACTACGCCTGCGGTGCTCGAATCACTGGCTTCGCGGCGGGACGATGGGTCGGAAGTGGTGCGGGAGCATGTGGGCTGGGCTATCAAGCAGCACACCTGAGTTTCGTCAGCAAAAAAAGTTCGTCATCCCAGCGAAAGCTGGGATCCATCTTTATCTTGGCTCTGATGCCCAATCGCGCGATTAAAATTCACCGCGAACATCAAAATGGATCCCAGCTTTCGCTGGGATGACGATGACGGAGATTACGGAGATGACGGTGACGGTGACGGTCATGGCGACGAAAGACATTCGGCCAAGCCTCAACTCCGCGATTCAAGCTCCGCCAGCAACACCTTCGTCACCGGATCGCTGGCTTCCGCCTCACCACGCAGGGCCGGCAGCAGACCGTTGGCCAGTTGCTTGCCCAGTTCCACGCCGAACTGGTCGAAGGCGTTGATTCCCCAGAGTACCGACTGCGCATAGACGCTGTGCTCGTACATGGCGATCAGCCCGCCGAGTGATTGCGGGGTCAGCGCATCCAGCAGGATCAGCGTGCTGGGCCGGCCGCCGGCGTAGGCGCGGTGTGGATCGTCGCTGGCCTGGCCGTTGGCCAGCGCCTCGGCCTGTGCGAACAGGTTGGACATCAAGGCCAGATGGTTCTCCGCATAGGGATCGTCGTTGCGGATGGTGCCCACGAAATCCAGCGGCACGATGCCGGTGCCCTGATGCAATGCCTGGAAAAAGCTGTGCTGCACATCGGTGCCCGCACCACCCCACCAAACCGGCACGGTATCGGTGTCCACCGGGCTGCCATCCAGCTTCACCGACTTGCCCAGGCTCTCCATGACCAGCTGCTGCAGATAGGCCGGCAGCAAAGCCAGACGCTGGTCGTAGGTCATGACGCCGTGCGCCGCATGGCCCGAAACGTTGCGGTTCCACACCGCAGTCAAGGCGTGACGTACGGCGATGTTCGACTCCAGTGGCGAGTTCAATACATGCGCATCGAAGTTCGACGCACCCGCAAGCAGCGCTTCGAAGCGGTCGAAGCCGATCGCCAGCGCAATCGGCAGACCGACAGCCGACCACAAGGAGTAGCGCCCACCCACCCAGTCCCACATCGGCAGCACGCGATCCGGCGCGATATCAAATGCGCTGGCTGCGCGCTCGGGATTGGCACTGACGGCGTAAAGGCGTTCGCTACCGCCCAGCCAGTCGCGCAGGATGCCGCCATTGAGCAGCGTCTCCTGGGTACCGAACGTCTTGGAAATGAGGATCGCGGCGGTGCGCGCGGGATCCAGCGGCGCCAAGGTGCGTTGCGCGGCGGCGCCATCCACATTGGACAGGAAATGCACCCGGAAGCGGCCGCCCGAAGGCGCGCGCAAGGCATCGGCGACCAATCGCGGACCCAGGTCCGAACCGCCGATGCCGACGCTGACGATATCGGTGATGCCGCTGGCTTCCAGCGTCGCTACCAGCGCGCCCATGCGCGCGCGCACTTCGCTAGCGGTGGCGTAGGCCTCGCGTGCGATCGCGGCATCGGAATGGTCGCCGCGCAAGGCGGTGTGCAAGGCCGAACGGCCTTCGGTGACGTTGACTTTCTCGCCATCGAACAGGCGGCGATAGGCGCCTGCAAGATCGCGGGATGCAGCCAGTTCGAACAGCGCGCCCAGCGCCTGACGATCATAGGACTGGCGCGAGAAATTGAAGTACAGCCCATCGCTGCGCAACGCGAAATCCGTTGCCCGGCCCGGATCCTGCTTCAGCAGGCCAGGCAGGGATGCATCGCGCAAGCGCGCGGCATGGGCACTCATGGCGTCGAAATTCTTCATCGTGGTCATGCCGCCTGCTTGGGAATGGAATGATTGGTGTGGGTGATCCGGTTGCCGCCATCCACGTAGACCAGCGTCGGCTTGAATGCGGTGGCTTCCTGTTCGCTCACGCTAACAAAGGCCGCAACGATGACCAGATCGCCGACCTGCACGTGACGCGCGGCGCCGCCATTCAAGGAAATGATGCCGCTGCCTTCGTCAGCGCGCAGTGCATAGGTGGTGAAGCGACTGCCGTTGGTGATGTCCCAGACATGCACCTGCTCGAATTCGCGGATGCCGCTGGCGTCCAGCAGCAGGCCGTCAATGGCGACGGAGCCTTCGTAATTCAGTTCGGAATGGGTGACGGTGGCGCGGTGGATCTTGGCTTTCAGCAGGCTGAGTTGCATGGCTAGGCCGATATCGAAGGGGACCGGAAGTCTAACAAGCGAAATCGGCTCGTAGGTCGGGGCTACGCCTCCGACGCATGGACTCCGCGCGTCGGGGGCGTAGCCCCGACCTACATGACGGAGACCGTGTGCGTTGTGGACGTCAACCGAATTCCAGATTGTCGATCAGCCGGGTCTTGCCCAGCTTGGCCGCGATCAAGGCGACGCGGGCAACCTTCTCGGCATCTTCCGGTTCGCTCAGATCCAGGCGCCGCACGGCCGCATAGTCCACCACGAATCCAGCCTGCTGCAACCGGCTTGAAGCATTGGCTTCGACGGTGGCCCTGGGCTGCCCGGCGCTCAGCGAATCCCGCATTTCCAGCAGGGTTCTGCGTATTTCAGCGGCGACCGGACGCTCCTGCGCGGACAGATACTGGTTGCGCGAACTCATCGCCAGGCCGTCGCTTTCGCGCACGATGCTGCCGCCCAGGATTTCGATGGGAAACGCCAGGTCGGTGACCATCTGCCGGATCACCGCCAATTGCTGGAAATCCTTCTTGCCGAACGCGGCCACATCGGGCTGCACCTGGTTGAACAGGCGCGTCACCACAGTGCATACGCCATCGAAATGGCCTGGGCGATGGGCGCCTTCCAGCACGCCGCTGACGCCGGGCACGTTGATCCTGGCGGCCAGTTCGATGCCGAAGGGGTACATGGATTCCACGGTGGGCAGCCACAGAACATCGCAACCGGCGCCTTCCAGGCCGGTGGTGTCGGCTTCGGGCGTGCGCGGGTAGCGGGTGAAATCTTCGTTGGGGCCGAACTGGGTCGGATTGACGAACACGCTGGACACCACGCGGTCGGCGTACTGCCGCGCCAGCATCACCAGCGAGTAATGGCCGGCGTGAAGGTTGCCCATGGTCGGCACGAAGCCCACCCGCAATCCTTCGCGCTTCCAGCCATTGACGCGCGCGCGCAGATCGTCGAGCTCGATGATGGTTTCGATCATTGCGCTTGCCTGTGCGTGAGTTGCAGCTTCAATAAGAGTGTTCAGTCGAAGTGTTCAGTAGGAGTGTTCGGCATCGGGGAACGAACCATCGCGCACCGCCGCAGCATAGGTGGCGATGGCACCGGCGACCGAGCCGCCTTCAGCCAGGAAATTCTTGACGAACTTCGGCCTGCGATGGCCGCTGTCCAGGCCCAGCAGATCGTGCAACACCAACACCTGCCCGTCGCAGGCGGGACCAGCGCCGATGCCGATGGTGGGAACGCTGCTGGCAATGGTGATATCGGCAGCCAGCGTCGAAGGCACGCACTCGAGCACCAGTAGCGAAGCGCCCGCTTCGGCTACCGCCAGCGCATCGGAGCGCAGTTTGGCTGCGGCTTCGTCGTCGCGTCCCTGCACCTTGTAACCACCGAATTTCAGCACCGACTGCGGGGTCAGGCCAAGGTGACCGCAGACAGGAATGTCGCGTTCGGCCAGAAAACGGATCACTTCGAGCTTGTGGCCCGCGCCTTCCAGCTTGACCATTTCCGCACCCGCCTGCAGCAAGGCGATGGACGCCGGCAGTGCGCGTTCCGGTGTCGCATCGGACTGGAATGGCAGGTCGGCGATCAACATCGCCCGGCCCAGTCCGCGCGCCACCGCAGCGGTGTGGTAGGCCACATCCTGCACGGTGACCGGCAAGGTGGAGTCACGGCCCTGCACCACCATGCCCAGCGAATCGCCAACCAGCACCAGATCCACGCCGTTCGCATCGGCCACCCGTGCGAAACCGTAGTCGTAAGCGGTCAGCATGACCAGCTTGCGCTGGTCGCGTTTGGCGGCGGCCAGGGCCGGGAGGGTCCACTTCTTGATGTCGGCGTGCGTGCTCATGCTTCGATTATCACCCCAAGGACACGATGTCCGACGTTTCCAGACTGGACAGAGCGTCCCGCGCAGCGCCTTGTCCTGGAATGAAGATGTCCGGCGCGATCTCCAGCAAAGGCACCAGCGCAAAGGCACGCTCGTGCAGATGCGGATGCGGCAGACGCAGACCAAGCGCTTCCAGAATCAGGTCCCCGTACAGCAGCAGATCCAGGTCCAGGGTCCGTGGACCCCAGCGCTGCCCGGCTTCGCGGACGCGCCCGAACTCCAGTTCGATCCGCAACAAGGCTTGCAGCAACTCCTGCGCGGTCAGCGACGTGTCGAGCGCGACGACGCCATTCACGAAATCCGGTTGCTGCTCCAGACCCCAGGCCGGCGTGCGATAGAGGGACGAAACGGCACGCACCGCAGTGCACGGCAATCGACCGAGGGCCTGCGTGGCCTGCCGAAGGGTTTCGGCGACCGCACCTACGTTACCCCCGAGGCCCACGTAGGCGATGACGGATGGATTCATTCCGCGCTGGGCGCAGCACTGCTGCTGGAACGACGGCGGCGACGGCGACGCTTGGGCGGCGCCGAATCCTCATCCGCATAGGCGTCCCTGGCTGGGGCGACGCCCAGTGCGGCCGACAGTTCTTCATTCGACTGGGTCTGCGCCTCACGCCAGAACTCGACGTCCTCGGCGTGTTCGCTGGAGGCGGTGAGTCGCAGCAACAGGAAATCGTAGGCGGCACGGAAACGCGGATGGGCCAACAATCGCGTCACCCGCTTGCGCTGGCGCGAGGTGAAACGCGACTGCAGCAGCCAGATTTCCTGCATCGGCAGCGAGAAGCGGCGCGGCAACGCCACCGTGCCCAATTGATGCAGGGTCACGCGATCGGCGGCACGGCGCTGGGCCTCTTCGGCATTCATGCCCTGGGCCTGCAGGCCGATCAGCGCGCGGCAATAGGCCGGCCATAACAGCAAGGCGAACAGGAATGCGGGCGATACCGGTTCGTCGTTGGCCACGCGAGCATCGGTTCCGCGCAATCCCTCCAGCAGCATGCCGCGCAGAGCGCCGCTGCGGTTTGAGGCCAGTGCGGCCGCGGTTTCGGGCAGGATCGCCGGCAGCAGGCCAAAGCGCTCCAGGCCCTCGAAGCTGGCTACGGCATTGCCGGAGAGGAACAGTTTCAACAGTTCCTCGAACAAGCGTGCGGGCGCCGATTCGGACAGCAGCGGCGCCAGCCGCGGAATGGGCTCGGCCGATGCAGGGTCGATTTCGAAGCCCAGCTTGCCGGCCAGGCGGATGGCGCGAAGCATGCGCACCGGGTCTTCGCGATAACGCTGTTCGGGGTCGCCGATCAGCTTCATGCTGCGCGCCTGCACGTCCTCGAAACCGCCGACGTAGTCGCGCACCGAGAAATCCTCGATGGCGTAGTACAGCGCGTTGGCGGTGAAATCGCGGCGCACCGCGTCGTCCTCGATGGTGCCGTAGACGTTGTCGCGCACCAGGCGGCCGCCTTCGTGCTGCTCGCGGTCGCCGCTACCGTCGTCGACATTGGCGCGGAAGGTGGCGACTTCGATGATCTCGCGGCCGAACACCACGTGAGCCAACCGGAACCTGCGCCCGATCAGGCGGCTGTTGCGGAATAGCGCCTTGACCTGTTCCGGCGTGGCATCGGTGGCGATGTCGAAGTCCTTGGGATGTCCGCCGACCAGCAGGTCGCGCACGGCGCCGCCGACCAGGTAGCCGGCGAATCCCGAATCGCGCAGTCGGTACAACACGCGCAGCGCATTGGGACTGATGTCCTTGCGCGAGATGTTGTGCTGGTCGCGCGGAATGATGCGCAGGGAAACGGGAGGTATGGCTTGCGAGGTAATGGTGGCAGGTCCGTCAGTAAGGTGCGTCGTGGGCCGATGGAAGCGTCCCGCCTTGGCCCGGCTGGCATTGCCGGAGGCATGGACAGGCGAATATACTAGTGCGTCACGGCACCGCTTACCAAAAGCTCCCTTCGTCTAACGGTTAGGACGTGGCCCTCTCAAGGCTAAAATAGGGATTCGAATTCCCTAGGGAGCACCATTTCCCACCAGAAACCCCGCTTCGGCGGGGTTTCTGGCATCCGGGGCCGGCCTGCGGGCAGCACCAGATGGAGCCCTACGATTTTGGGCTTGCAGGTATGGATTTAGCGCTGGCCGCCGACTGACTGCGGCTGCTCTATACCTTGAGCACTGACCTGTGCCCGGTCCGACCCAGCGTTTTATGGTGTAAATTGCCTTTGTCGCGCGAAGCTGTCTCGATACGCTTCAGCCGACAGGTAATACGCTTCCCCCCTTGACCATTCATCGACCTATTCAGTCCACTGATTGCGATGCCCCTGCTTCCCTTGCTGACCCGACTGCTGCTGATCGCCAGCCTGATCCTCAACGGGTCGGGCTATGCGTTGGCTGCGGACGCGGGCATGGCGATGCAGCCGCATGCGCATGGTTTGGTCGACGAAGAAGTGGTGGATGATGCGGCACCGCCTTGTCATGAGGCGATGGCCGAAACTGACCTTGGGCACGCCTCGGTCGATGCTGATCTCATCGACCCCGCTGAAGCCCCCGATTGCTGCAAGGCAGGAAGCTGCCTGCACACTTGCCATCAGCAACTGGCCCAGGCAGCCAATACCGTGGCCTATGTGTCGGCAGCGGTACTCCAGGGTGAGGATGCGACCCGCCCCCTTCCTTCGGCACATGACGCACCTGCGCCGCATCGGCTGATCCGGCCCCCCATCGCCGCCTGATCCGCATCGTGTAGTCACGCCGCATTTTCCGGCGCTATGCGCTTTCCGCCGTCGCGTTCAACGCCGACGCCGTTCTGATTTTCTATCCCGACTGCCTACGTCGCGCTAAGCGTGCGAAGGCATCGTGGATGCATTCCAGGAACTCTCATGTCAGATGACTTTTTCGATTCTCCGCCACGCGAGTGGATGAATCTTTCACGCCGCACCTTCGTGCAAGGTCTGGCGCTTGGCGGTGTGGCTGCGGGGGCAGGCCTGCTGCGCGCACCTGCTTATGCCGCGATTCCCTCCAATCGGGCGCAGGTATTGCGCGGTACCGATTTCGATCTTTCCATCGGCAGTTCGCCAGTCAATTTCACCGGTCGCACGCGGCCTGCCATCACGGTCAACGGCAGCCTGCCGGCCCCGACCCTGCGCTGGCGCGAAGGCGACACGATCAGCGTGCGCGTCGCCAATTCGTTACCGGACGCGCATAGCTCCATCCATTGGCACGGCATCCTGCTGCCATCCAACATGGATGGCGTGCCCGGGCTCAGCTTCAACGGCATCGCGCCGGGCGAGGCCTACCAGTACCGTTTCCAGCTGAAGCAGTCCGGCACCTACTGGTACCACAGCCACTCGATGTTCCAGGAACAGGCCGGCCTCTACGGCGCCCTGATCATCGACCCGCTGGAACCGGCGCCCTACCACTTCGACCGCGAACATGTGGTGCTGCTGTCCGATTGGACCGACCTGGATCCGGGCGCATTGTTCCGCCGCATGAAGAAGATGGCGACCTACGACAACTACTACCAGCGGACCGCAGGAGATTTCCTGCGCGATGCGAAACGCGATGGGCTGTCGGCCACGCTTGCTGATCGTGGCATGTGGGGACGCATGCGGATGACGCCTTCGGACATCTCCGACATCAACGGCCATACCTATACCTATCTGCTCAATGGCAACGCGCCGGCGGGTAACTGGACCGGACTGTTCCGTCCGGGCGAAAAGGTGCTGCTGCGCTTCATCAACGGCTCGGCCATGACCTACTTCGACGTGCGCATCCCCGGTTTGAAGATGACGGTGGTGGCGGCCGACGGACAGTACATCCATCCGGTCACCGTGGACGAATTCCGCATCGCGCTGGCTGAAACCTTCGATGTACTGGTCGAACCCAGCGGGCAGGACGCCTTCACCATTTTCGCGCAGGACATGGGACGCACCGGTTACGCGCTCGGCACATTGGCGGTGCGCGAAGGTCTGCAAGCGCCGATTCCCGCACGTGATCCACGCCCGCTGCTGACCATGGACGACATGGGCCACGACATGTCGGCCGGCAAAGGCATGGAGGGCGGATGCGGCGCCAGCATGGGCATGGAAGGTGGTTGCGGGGCCAATATGGGCATGGCCAGCATGGACCATGCAGCCACCGATACGGGCAACACGCGTGTGCATCCGGCCAGCGAGCGCGGCAATCCGCTGGTCGACATGCAGTCGTCGTCCAGCAAGCCCAAGCTTGACGATCCCGGCATAGGGCTGCGCGATAATGGCCGCAAGGTACTGACGTACGCGGACATGAAAAGCCTGTTCGCCGACCCCGATGGCCGCGATCCGGGCCGCACGGTGGAATTGCACCTGACCGGGCATATGGAAAAATTCGCCTGGTCGTTCGACGGCATTCCGTTCGCCAGCGCTGAACCCTTGCGGCTCAACTACGGCGAACGCCTACGCATCGTGCTGGTCAACGACACCATGATGCAGCACCCCATCCACCTGCATGGCGTGTGGAGCGATCTGGAGGACGAGAACAGCGAGTTCCATCTGCGCAAGCACACCATCGACATGCCCCCGGGTACGCGCCGCAGCTATCGCGTGCGCGCCGATGCGCTGGGCCGCTGGGCCTACCACTGCCATCTGCTCTACCACATGGAAGCGGGAATGATGCGCGAAGTGAGGATCGAAGAATGAATATCGATACCAAAACTTCGTTCACCCTGTTAGCCATAGTGCTGTCTGCCGCGATCAGCGGCGAAGCGCGCGCGCAACACGACCATTCGCAACACGCGACACAGCCCGCAGCCGAAAAGAGCGACGGAACGCAGCCGGCCGAAGCTGCGACTGACGAGCATGCGGCAATGGATCATGCTGCGATGGATCATGCTGCGATGGGCCATGACACGCCAATGCCGCAGACGCCCATCGAACCGATTCCTCCGCTCAGCGACGCCGATCGCGCAGCCGCGTTTCCGGTACTAGATCACCATGCGATGGAACATGCACCGGCAATCAACCATTACGTGCAATTCAATCGCCTGGAAGCCTGGGATGCCGATCATGGCAGCGGGCAGGCGTGGGAAGGAAGCGCGTGGATCGGTGGCGATCTCAATCGCCTGTGGCTACGTAGCGAAGGCGAACGCGTGGACGGGCGCACGGAGGCTTCCGACCTTGAAGTAATGTACGGCCGCAGCATTTCGCCCTGGTGGGATGTACTGGTGGGCGTTAAGCAGGATTTCCGCCCGGCGGATTCGCAAACCTGGGCCGCGCTGGGCGTGCAAGGCATGGCGCCTTACAAGTTCGAGTTCGCGGCCACCGCGTATCTGGGCGAATCGGGCCACGCGGCCGCTACGGTGGAAGTCGAATACGAACTGCTGCTGACCAACCGGCTGATCCTGCAACCTTTGGTCGAGTTGAGCTTCAACGCCAAGGACGACCCGCAGCGGGGCACTGGCTCAGGCTTGAGCAAGGCCGAAGCGGGACTGCGCCTGCGCTACGAGATGAACCGCCAGTTCGCGCCCTACGTGGGCGTCGTGCACGAACGCGTGTTCGGAGGAACCGCCGATTACCACCGCGCCGAAGACGAAGCGATCCGGGACACGCGATTCGTCCTGGGCATCCGTTTCTGGTTCTGATTCTTTCTGCATCTCACCTCTATTCTCATCAAGGAATTCAAATGAAAATCCTCGTTTCGCTGCTGATTGTATTCGCCCTGCCTTTCGCCGCTTTTTCCGCCAACGCACAGGACCACGGCCAGCACGCCGCGCATCAGGCCAAGCCCACACCGGCCGCTGCGCCAGCGCCCAGCAAAAGCGACCAGGAGTTCGCCCAACTGGACCAGGACAAGGACGGATTCCTGACCAAGTCCGAGTTTCCGGCGAAGCATGCGCTGAAGGCGCATTTCTCCATGATCGACAAGAACCGCGATGGCAAACTGGACAGGAAGGAATTCGCCGCGGGGCAATCCATGCGCTGATTCACTTTCCGGCGTTGCTGCGCAAGGCGGCGCCGGAACCACCCCGACCAACACAGGATCACTTCAATGCGGAAGTACTTTCACGATCTGCGCGTAGCGGCGCTGTTGATGACACTGGGACTGTCGGCCTGCGCGCGCAGTGATGCCATGCCGGCCGCTCTTGCTGCAGCTGATGTTTCAATTCCCTCGATCACCGCCACGTCAGCAGCGCGCACCAGCGTGATGCCGCCCATGACCGTGCACAAGCACGAAAGCTGCGGTTGTTGCGGCTTGTGGATCGAGCACATGCAGGCAGCAGGCTTTGAGGTGCAGGTGCGCAATGTTTCGGATGTGTCGGCAATCAAGACGCAGCTTGGTGTTCCCGCCGAAATGGCTTCCTGCCATACCGCCGAGATCGCCGGCTATTTCATCGAAGGCCACGTGCCCGCCGCCGACGTGAAGCGCCTGCTGGCCGAAAAGCCCGACGCGCGTGGGCTCGCGCTGCCGGGAATGCCGCTGGGTTCGCGCGGCATGGAGCACCCGACCGGTCGTTCGCAGGCCTATACGGTCGCTCTGGTCTCCAGGGAGGGCAGCACCATGGACTACAGCCATCACGCCGCGCGTTGAAACCGCCGCCGCTTGGGGGGTTATGAATTAAACTTGGCCCATATTCGTCAAAGCGCGACCCGCCATGCCCTTCGTCGTCACCGAAAACTGCATCAAATGCAAATACACCGACTGCGTGGAAGTCTGCCCGGTGGACTGCTTCCACGAGGGCCCGAACTTCCTGGTGATCGACCCGGACGAATGCATCGACTGCACCTTGTGCGAACCCGAATGCCCCATCAATGCGATCTATCCGGAAGACGACGTTCCGGCCGGTCAGGAAGGGTATGTGGCCTTGAACAAGGAGCTGGCGATGGCCTGGCCCGTGATCACCGTGCGCAAGGAAGCCCTGCCAGACGCCAAGGAATGGGAAGGCAAGCCCGACAAGCTGCCCCTGCTGGAACGTTGAGGCGCGCAGCGCCGGGCCGGAAATGAAAAAGGGCGCTCAAGGCGCCCTTTTTCCTGCCACAGCCGAAGTATCAGCCGCCCAGCTTGGCCTTCAATGCGGCGATCAGCTTCGGCGCCGAACCTGCGGCCGGCAGGCCACGCGGATCGACCGCCGACACGTAGGCGCCGGCTTCGACACCGACCACGCGCACCAGGAAGTTGCTGCCCTCATAGGCGACGTCGTAGCTGCCCAGCAGCTGCGCCTTGCTGGCGATGGTCAGGCCTTCGATGCCGCCCAGCGCGTCGCCGACCTTGGCGAACACGTCCTCGCGCGTGCCCGGCACGTTGAAACCGGTCGCCGAAGCCGCTGCGGTCTGCGACGCAGTGGGCGCAGTGCCGACTGCAGGCAGCTTCATGGCGCCGGCGGTATTGGGCAGATTGAGATCCGGCGGGACTTCAAGCGGACGCGTTTCGGCGCTGAGCGCATAGTCCGGGTTGCCCTTGCGGAACCACTTGCAGCCGCTGACGCCAAGTACGGCAATGGCGAGCGTGGCGAGCGCGAGCGGGCGCAGGAACGAGGATGTGGAACGCATGGGTAGTCTCCTGGATAAAACGGGTTTAGGCCGCGATGGCTTCGCGGCTGGATTGTTCTTCTAGTGCGGATGCTGCAGCGAAAAGCCGGTCGGCTTCGGCGGCATGGGTTGCCGACAGCGAGGTCAGCGGCAGACGCAGGCCTGCACCGTAACCCATGCGCTGCAGCAGCGCCTTGACCGGGATCGGATTGGATTCGATGCCGAAGAAGGCGTAGAAGTCGCGCATCGCGGCATCCTGCGCTTCGGCTTCGACCTTGTCGCCGTGGCGGGACAGGTCGCAGAGCCGGCGGAAGGAACGCGGCAATGCGTTGGAGCCTACCGATATCAGACCATCGGCACCGGCCAGCATGGCGCGGCAGGCGGTCGGGTCATCGCCACTGAGCACTGAGAAATCTTCGCTGCGCAACGCCAGCAGCGCGGTCATGCGCTCGGCTTCCGATCGCGCTTCCTTGATGCCGACGATGCGCGGGTGCGCGACCAGCTGCGAAACGGTCTCGGGCAGCAGATCGCTGCCGGTTCGGCCCGGAACGTTGTAAAGAATCACCGGCAAGCCGCCTTCGTCCGCCACTGCGTGGTAATGCGCTACCAGGCCGGCCTGGGTCGGACGAACGTAGGGAGGCGTCACCACCAGCGCCAGGTCGGCACCAGCCGCCGCTGCCAGACGCGTCTGGGCGATGGTCTTGGCCGTATTCATGTGCCCGGTGCCCGCAAGAACGGGAATACGGCCTGCGATGTACTCGACCGCGGTTTTCAGCAGCGCGTCGTACTCGCTGTCGGTCAAGGCGGCGGCCTCGCCGGTTGAACCGGCCACCACCACGCCCTGCGTGCCGCCCTCCAGCTGCTGCCGCAGCAGGCGTCGCCAGGCGTCTAGGTCCAGCTCGCCCGCCACCGTGAACGGTGTCGCAAGTGCGGTGATACTGCCTGAAAGGGACAAGCGATTGCCTTCGAAAGGGGATCGCGCGGATTGCCGCGCACCCTGCGATGTTACTTGCGGCTGGAAAGCGCGGGCAAGTATGCTGGGCCATGCACCGGGCACCTGCCCGGGCGCCATTCAGGCTAAGGGTCTGTTGATAGGCATGGAATGGATCGCGTTGTCCCTCAATGGCTGCCAGGTGGTGTTGCGCGGCGCAGCGGCAGACTGGCCGTCTGCTCAAGCTGTGCGGCGCCGCATGGCAGCCATTGAGGGGCAACCCGGAGGGCCGGGATTGCTGGCGCGCTTGGCCGCGTCATCTTTCGGTTGCGTATTGGCATACGCGCCCTCACTCTTCCTTGCCAAGCGCGCCAGCAATCCCGGCGCGACCCGTTCCATGCCTATCAACAGACCCTCGTGATGCCTGAAGCCCCACAGACCGACTCGAACGCCCGGCCTTCGCCGAACGAAAACCACCTTCTGATCAATGCCTACACGACGCATCCGGAGTCGCCGCTGCTGTCGGTGACGCGCCGGATCGCCGACAGCGGCTGCAACTTGGTCGATGCGCGGCTGTCCACTGTGGGCCGCGATGTGTCGGTCACCGCGCTGGCCACCGGCTCCTGGGATGCGGTGGCCAAACTGGAAGCCATGATGACCCGCCTGGAACGCGAGGAGGGCCTGAAACTGGTCTGGTACCGCACCGGCGCCAAGGTCGTGCAATCCAATCTGCTGCCCTACATCGTGGAAGTGGTGGCGGCCGACAAGCCCGGCATCCTGTTCCAGCTGGCCGATTTCTTCGACCGCCAGGGCATCACCATCGAGAACCTGCAGAGCACGCGCTATCGGGCCATGCAGACGGGCGCGGAGATGTTTTCGGCGCAGGTGACCATCGGCGTGCCGGCCAACATGCACATCGCCGCGTTGCGCGACGATTTCCTCGAATTCTGCGACCACCTGAACCTGGACGCGATCATGGACCCGATGAAGTTCTGACCTGATGACGGCAACCGGCACGGCCCTGAGCAAAACCACGCTGAAGCTTCCGCTGGCGCTTTCCGGCGGGCAAATCGCGAAACTCTCCGATTACGCCGGCCAATGGCTGGTGCTGTATTTCTATCCGAAGGACAGCACGCCGGGCTGCACCACCGAAGGCATCGATTTCAACGCGCTGCTGCCGAAATTCGGCAAGCTCAACGCGACGGTGCTGGGCGTTTCCCGCGACTCGGTGAAATCGCACGACAATTTCTGCGCCAAGCAAGGCTTCAAGTTCCCACTGGTCAGCGATGCTGATGAAACGCTGTGCAAGGCCTTCGACGTGATCCACGAGAAGAACATGTACGGCCGCAAGGTGCTCGGCGTGGTCCGCAGCACTTTTCTGATCTCGCCCGACGGACGCATCGCGCAGGAATGGCGCGGGGTCAAGGTCGCCGGGCATGCCGAAGCCGTGCTCGAAGCGTTGAAGGTCGCAAGCAAGCAGTGACCGGCCCGTTCCCTTTCATCACCCCACTGCCCCGCCCTGCGGGCTGCGGTGGTTCGCTGCTGCTCCATGCATTGCCGTTGTCCGTTCCACTCTATCCGCCACCCTATCCACACCCCACCCTCCGCGAGGCTGTCTAGATGACCCGAAGCAAGCGCATCTACGTGTTGGATACCAATGTGCTGATGCACGACCCGACCGCGCTGTTCAAGTTCGAAGAGCACGACGTTTTCCTGCCCATGCAGGTCATCGAGGAACTCGACAACGCCAAGAAAGGCATGACCGAGGTCAGCCGCAACGCGCGTCAGGTCAGCCGTTTCCTCAACGAACTCATCGAAGGCGCAGGTGCCGAGCAGATCGATGCCGGCATCGTGCTCAGCCATCCGCAGGGCCTGCAGCTGAAGTCGCAGAGCGCGATCGGCAGGCTGTATTTCCAGACCAAGCCGGTGGCGCCGGGCCGCACCTTCGGCACGATTGCGCCGGACAACAAAATCCTGGCCTCGGTGCTCGAGTTGCGCGAAGAGCAGCCCGATGTACCGGTGATTCTGGTGTCCAAGGACATCAACCTGCGCATCAAGGCCGCCATCAGCGGACTGGTGGCCGAGGATTACGAGAACGACCGCGCGCTGGACGATTTCAGCCTGCTGTTCACCGGCGCCACCGAACTTTCGACGGACTTCTGGGACCGCCACGAGAAGGACCTGCGCTCGTGGAGCGACAAGGCTGGCCGCACCAGCTACGAAGTCAGCATGACCGAAGACGAGGACTGGTATCCGAACCAGTTCCTGTATCTGCCCGGCGAAGACGAAGTGGAGTTCCGTGTCGCCAAGATCGGCGCGGACAAGAAGGCCACATTGGCCTTGGCCGACGATTTCCGCAGCAGCCAGCATGCGGTCTGGGGCATCACCGCGCGCAATCGCGAGCAGAATTTCGCGTTGAATGCATTGATGGACCCGGAGATCGATTTCGTCAGCCTGCTCGGCACCGCCGGCACGGGCAAGACTCTGCTCGCACTCGCTGCAGGCTTGGCCCAGACCATGGACCAGCAGCGCTACCGTGAGATCATCATGACCCGCGCGACCGTGTCAGTGGGCGAGGACATCGGCTTCCTGCCCGGCACCGAAGAAGAGAAGATGACGCCGTGGATGGGCGCATTGACCGACAACTTGGAAGTGCTGACCCACAACCAGGACGGCGGCGCCTGGGGCCGCGCGGCGACCAACGATCTGCTGGCTTCGCGCATCAAGATCCGTTCTATGAACTTCATGCGCGGGCGCACCTTCCTCAGCCGCTATCTGATTCTTGATGAGGCGCAGAACCTCACGCCCAAGCAGATGAAGACGCTGATCACCCGCGCCGGTCCCGGCACCAAGATCGTCTGCCTGGGCAATGTGGAGCAGATCGATACGCCTTATCTGACCGAGACCACCTCGGGCCTGACCTACGCGGTGGACCGTTTCAAGAACTGGGCGCACAGCGCGCATATCACCCTGCGTCGCGGCGAGCGTTCGCGGCTGGCCGACTACGCATCCGAAGTGCTGTGAACTAGATAACCCTGTAGGAGCGGCGCAAGCCGCGATGAAGCTTCTCTTGTAGAGCTTCATCGCGGCTTGCGCCGCTCCTACAGGGTTTGTGGTCCGTAGGTCGGCCCTATGTGGCCGACGCACGCGGGTGGCACTCCATGCGTCGGGGGCGTAGCCCCGACCTACTTCACCGACCAGGATGAAACTATCGTCGGATACACTGGCCGGGCTTGGATGAGGAGACAGGTTCGGACACATGGGTATGCAACTGCCGCGCTGGGTCTGGGTGGGCGCCGTCCTGCTCGCATGCGTTGGCGGCATGGTCAATGTGATCGGCTACCTGGGATTCGAGCACCAGGCGGTGAGCCATCTCACCGGCACCACCAGTCTGCTGGGTGCCGCCCTGGCCCATGGCGACTGGCAGGCCGTGCTGCACTTGTGGGGTGTGTTGATCGCCTTCTGCCTGGGTGCCATGTTCAGCGGCATGATCATCCAGGACAGCACCCTTCGGCTTGGGCGTCGTTACGGCGCGGTGCTGGCCCTGGAATCGTTGTTGCTCTTCATCGCGGTGCCGTTGTTCTGGCGGCAGCAGATCCTGGGTGCATTGCTCGCAGCGATGGCCTGCGGGCTGCAGAACGCCATGGCCACCACCTACAGCGGCGCCGTGGTGCGCACCACGCACCTGAGCGGCATGTTCACCGACCTGGGTATCGGCCTGGGACATCTGCTGCGTGGCATGCCCTTGCCCATGCGCCGGCTGACCTTGAGCGGCTTCATCATCAGCGGCTTCCTGGCCGGTGGCGTGATCGGGGCCTGGCTGTACGCGCGCCTGCAGTACGACGCCTTGCTGGCGCCAGCCGCACTGACCGGGGCCATCGGCATCGGTTATGTGCTGTACCGGCAATGGACCGGCGTCAAGCGCGATCCTTCCACTTGAAGCCTGGCTTGGCGATCTGCTTCAACGAATGCTGGCCGCGACAGCCATCTTCTCGCAGCTGACAATGCAACCATGAATCATCAATCCGTCATTTCCGCACTCACTATTGCCGGTTCGGATTCCGGAGGCGGCGCCGGCATCCAGGCGGACCTGAAAACCTTCGCCGCGCACCGCGTGCACGGACTGTCCGCCATCGCCGCGCTGACCGCCCAGCACACGCGCGGCGTGACCGCGGTGAACGTGCCGCCCACCGATTTTCTTAGGGCGCAGATCGACGCGTGCTTCGACGATTTCGACATCGGCGCGGTGAAGCTGGGCATGCTGGCCAGTTCGGAGGTCATCGATGAAGTTGCCTCGGCGTTGCTGCACTACCGAAGCCGACAGCCAGCGCTGTCCCTTGTACTGGACCCGGTGATGGTCGCCACCAGTGGCGCCAAGCTGCTGCAGGACGATGCGCTGCAGGCATTGCGCGGCAGGCTGTTGCCAACTTGCACCCTCCTCACACCCAATCTTCCGGAAGCCGAGCTGCTACTGGGTCGCCGCATCGACAGCCGTGCCGGCATGCATGAAGCAGCGCGCGACCTGCTCGCGATGGGCGCCGAGGCGGTACTGCTGAAAGGCGGACACCTGGCTGACGACGACGAGGTCGCCGACATTTTCCACAGTGATGAGAGCACGCACGAAATTCTCCACCCTCGCCTGCAACTGGAAGCGCACGGCACCGGCTGCACCCTGGCATCGGCGATTGCGGCGAATCTCTGCCTGGGCCTCTCTCTGCTGGAAGCCTGTCGGGCGGCATCGGACTACGTGCATGCGGCGCTATTGGGCGGCTATCGTCCGGGCCGAAGCGACACACTGGTGCTCGATCATTTCGGCGCCGCGCCGCGTTGAACGTGCGTTCTCTCGAACTGCCCTCCAGCAGCGAAGACGGCCACCAGTATCGGTTGATCGCGCGCATTCCCGATCAGGCGAAGGCGTCGCTGCTGTGGCTGCCCGCCCTGGGCGTGGCGGCCCGTCATTACATCCCACTGGCCGAGGCGTTGGCCTCGCGCGGCATCGCCGTATTCCTGCATGAAATGCGCGGCAACGGCAGCAGCAACCTGCGCGCCAGCCGCCAGATCGATTGGGGCTATCGCGAAATCCTCGCCGTGGATCTGCCCAGCAGCCTAGTGACCCTGGCACCACATCGCGGCGACACCCCGCTGATCATCGGCGGACATAGCATCGGCGCGCAGTTCGCCGCGTGCTATGCCGGCCTGCAAACCGATACCTTCGAACGCCTGTGGCTGGTCGCCAGCGGCTCGCCGTACTGGCGCAACTTTCCTGCACCAAAGCGCTACGCGTTTCCGTTCGCTTTCCAGTTCGTTCCCTGGATGGCCGACCTGCGCGGCACGTTCCCGGGACGTGCGCTGGGCTTCGGTGGCGACGAAGCGCGCAGTTTGATGCGCGACTGGGCCAAGGTCGGGCTGGGCAACCGCTATGCGGCAGCCGGCCTGAAGGTCGATCTGGAAGCCGCGCTCTCGCGTGTCAACGCACCTATCGATGCGGTGCTGCTGGATCGCGACTGGTTTGCGCCGCGCCGCTCCATGCAAGGCCTGCTGGCCAAGATGCCTCACGCGGATTCACGTATCAGCACGCTGGACAGCGCGGCACTCGGCACGCGTGCCGACCATTTCGCGTGGATGAAGCAGCCTCAGGCGGTCTGCGCGGCCTTGCTCGAAACTGCAGACGGCGACGCATAACCCTGCGGATTCATCGACTGCCAGCGCCACGCATCTCGGCACATGGCATCCACATCGAATTCAGCCTGCCATCCCAGCAACTCTCTGGCCAACGCGGGGTCGGCGTAGACCTCGGCGACATCGCCAGGCCTGCGCGCCACGATCTGGTACGGCAAGGTGAGGCCGCAGGCGCGCTCGAACGCGTGCAGCAGTTCCAGCACGCTGACACCCTTGCCGGTGCCCAGGTTGACAGTGAGGCTGCGGTCCTCGCGCACCAGATACTCGATGGCATCCACATGCGCCCGGGCCAGGTCCATGACATGGATGTAATCGCGCACGCCGGTGCCGTCGATGGTCGGGTAATCGCCGCCGAACACCTGCAGCTTGTCGCGCCGGCCCACCGCGACCTGGCTGATGTAGGGCATCAGATTGTTGGGAATACCGGTGGGGTCCTCGCCGATCAGTCCCGACGGGTGCGCGCCCACGGGATTGAAGTAGCGCAGGTTGGCCAGCCTGAAATCGGGATCGGCCTGGCACAGGTCGCCCATCAGCTGCTCCATCACCAGCTTGGTCCGGCCGTAGGGATTGGTGACGTGCAGCGGCGCATCCTCGCGCACCGGCACCTGCGCCGGATCTCCATAGACCGTGGCCGATGAGCTGAATACCATCCGCCGCACGCCCGTCTCCTGCATCGCCTGCAGCAGGACGATGGTGCCGCTGATGTTGTTGTCGAAATACTCCAGCGGCTTCTCGCAGGACTCGCCCACGGCTTTCAGCGCGGCGAAATGCACCACCGCATCGAACCCGCCCTTGTCCAGCAAGCGGGTCATGCCCGCACGGTCGCGCATGTCGAGCTGGTGGAAATCCACCGGCTGACCGGTCAGTTCGGCCAGCCGTTCCATTACTGCCGGCGAACTGTTGACCAGGCTGTCGGCGATGGAGACCTGGTGGCCGCGTTCGACCAGCAAGGCATAGGTATGGCAGCCGATATAACCCGCGCCGCCGCACAGCAATATTCGCATCTGGATCCCTTCAGGTGGCCGGCGCGGAGGTTTCGCGCCTATTGAGCAGAGTGATGATGAGCAGAGTGAGAACAAGGTTACGCAAAACCGCGACCTGTCGGGACAGCGGGCGCCTGATTGTCCTGATGACGCCGCTTTTGGCGTTGTTCGCGGTGCAGGGTCAGGGGGCTAGGCTTCCGTGCGCTGCCTATTCCCTTTGACCGTGACGGCATCCGCTAGACTCTGCGCCGCCTCACCATGACCGAGAACACTAAACCGATGGATGCACCCCTGCCTTCGCGTGACCAGACCAAGATCGCCGTCATCGGCCTGGGTTATGTCGGCCTGCCCCTGGCGGCCACCTTCGGGCGTCGCATCCCGACCCTGGGTTTCGATATCAACAGCAAACGCGTTGAGGAACTGCGCCGCGGCCACGACCACACTCTGGAAGTGCCGGAGGACGAACTGCGCCAGGCGCAGCACTTGGAATTCAGCGACGACCCTGCCGCCCTGGCCAGCTGCAACGTGTTCATCATCACCGTGCCAACGCCCATCGACGAGTTCAAGCGCCCCGACCTGCGTCCGCTGGAATCGGCCAGCCGCACCGTGGGCCGGGCCATCGCCCGCGGCGGCGTGGCGATCTACGAATCCACCGTGTATCCCGGCGCGACCGAAGAAATCTGCGTGCCGATCATCGAGCGCGAGTCCGGATTGAAGTTCAACCAGGACTTCCATGCCGGCTACAGCCCCGAGCGCATCAACCCGGGCGACAAGCAGCACCGCCTGGAGACGATCATGAAGGTCACCTCGGGCTCCACGCCCGCCGCGGCCGACTTCATCGATGACCTGTACCGCCAGATCATCACCGCCGGCACCCATAAGGCCTCCAGCATCCGCGTGGCCGAGGCTGCCAAGGTCATCGAGAACACCCAGCGCGACGTCAACATCGCGCTGATCAACGAACTGGCGCTGATCTTCCACCGTCTGGGTATCGACACCCATGAAGTGCTGGAAGCGGCCGGTACCAAGTGGAACTTCCTGCCGTTCCGCCCCGGCCTGGTCGGCGGCCACTGCATCGGCGTGGACCCGTACTACCTGACCCACAAGGCCCAGCAGGTCGGTTATCACCCTGAAGTGATCCTGGCCGGGCGCCGGATCAACGACGGCATGGGCAGCCACGTCGCCCAGCGCGTCACCAAGCTGATGGCCCAGCGCAACCTGCAGACCACCCAGCCCAAGATCCTGATCATGGGCCTGGCGTTCAAGGAAAACTGCCCGGACCTGCGCAACACCAAGGTCGTGGACATCGTCGCCGAGCTGAAAAGCTACAACGCCGACGTGCACATCCACGATCCGTGGGTGAGCGCCGACGAGGCCCACGAGGAATACGGCGTGGAACTGGTCGAAAAACCCGCCGCCGGTGCCTACGACGCGATCATCCTGGCCGTTTCCCACCGCGAGTTCATCGCGCTGGGCGCCGACGGCATGCGTGCGTTCGGCAAGCCCGGCGCGGTGTTGTTCGACGTCAAGCGCGCCCTGCCGCGCGCCAGCGTCGACGACTGTCTGTAATCCATCCGCTTCACCATCCGCTTCAATGGGGGCCTGTCCACAGGCCCCAACCAAATCCATCAAAGGACGACCATGCGCGTACTGGTAACCGGCGCCGCCGGCTTCATCGGCTCGACCCTCAGCCACCGCCTGCTGGCGCGTGGCGACACGGTGCTGGGCTACGACAATCTGAATGCGTACTACGACCCCAAGCTGAAGGAAGCCCGCCTGGCCAGGCTGCTGCCGCAGGGGGGTTTCAGCTTCGTCAAGGGCTCGCTGGAAGACAAGCCGACTCTGGAAGCGGCCTTCGATGAATTCAAACCGGACCGCGTGGTGAACCTGGCCGCGCAGGCGGGCGTGCGCTACTCGCTGGAGAATCCGCAGGCCTACATCGACAGCAACATCGTCGGCTTCCTGAACATCCTGGAAGCCTGCCGCCATCGAGGCATCCAACATCTGGTCTACGCCTCGTCCAGTTCGGTCTATGGCGCCAACCGCAAGCTGCCCTTCTCGGTGGAAGACAGCGTCGACCACCCGGTCAGCATGTACGCGGCGACCAAGAAGGCCAACGAACTGATGGCCCACACCTACAGCCACCTGTTCGGCCTGCCGACCACCGGGCTGCGCTTCTTCACCGTCTACGGCCCGTGGGGCCGGCCGGACATGGCGCTGTTCCTGTTCACCAAGAAGATCCTGGCCGGCGAACCGATCGACGTCTTCAACAACGGCCACCACACCCGCGACTTCACCTACATCGACGACATCGTCGAGGGTGTGATCCGCACCCTGGACCGGGTCCCGGCCGCCGACCCGGCGCACGACCCGATGAACCCGACCCCCGCCACTTCCAGCGCGCCCTACCGCGTCTACAACATCGGCAACCACCAGCCGGTAGAATTGCTGCGCTATATCGAAGTGCTGGAGGATTGCCTGGGACGCAAGGCCCAACGCAATCTGCTGCCCTTGCAGCCCGGCGATGTACCGGACACCTACGCCGATGTCGAAGCACTGCGCCGCGATACCGACTATTCGCCCTCCACTTCCATTGAAACGGGCGTCAAGCGGTTCGTGGAGTGGTACACCGGGTTCTACGGCAAGTAATAACTGAACGCGACGAATGGCCTGAAAAAGGCGTGCCTGCCGTTCTAGTGTGTAATCCGAACAGGGGAAACGAAATATGTTGCGTGTCATCACCGCCCTCACCGGGCTGGGTCTGTCGTTGCTGCTCGCCTTCCAGGCCCAGGCGCAATCGTCGGCCATCCCGGAAAGCGCTCCCACCACCGTCTCGGCCTACAAGATCGGTGTCGACGATATCGTTCAGGTTTCGGTGTGGCGCAATCCCGAACTCGGCATCACCGTGCCGGTGCGTCCGGACGGCATGATCTCCGTGCCATTGATCGGCGACGTCGCGGCCGGCGGGCTGACTCCCTCGGAAGTGGCGGCCAGCATCCAGCAGAAGCTGTCGACCTATGTACGCGACCCGCAGGTGGCCGTCATCCTGACCGACCTGCGCAGCCACGAATATCTGTCGCGCGTACGTGTGACCGGCGCCGTGCGCCAACCCGTGTCCATTCCGTATCGCCCCGGCATGACCGTGCTGGACGCGGTGCTGGCAGCGGGCGGCGTGACTGAATTCGCAGCACCGGGCCGTTCCAATCTGTATCGCAAGACCGGCGGCGTCACCAAGCCCTACCAGGTCGAGCTGGACCGCATCCTCAAGCGCGGCGATCTCTCCACCAATTTCGAAGTCGCGCCTGGCGACGTGATCACGATTCCGGAACGCGTTCTATGAGCAATGCCTCTGCTGCCTGGCAGGCGCCCGAGGAAAGTTCCTCGGGCCTTTCGATCCTGCCGGTGCTGAACAAGGAGTTCCGACGCAAGGCAGTGATGATGGCGACCATCTTCGCCGTCATCTCGCTGATCGGCCTGGTGATCGGCATGCTGCTGCCGAAGAAATACAGTTCTTCCACCACCATCCTGGTCGAGGAACGCAACATCATCGCGCCACTGATGGAAGGCCGCGCCGTGGCCACCAGCGTGGTCGACCGCGCCAGCATCCTGCGCGAAGTAGCCTTCAGCCGCAAAGTGATGGATGAAATCCTCAAGACCGGCGGCTGGATGGAGAGCAATCCCACGCCGGTCGAACAGGACAAGCTGATCGAGAAGATCATCGACCGCACCGCCATCAGCAACCCGCGCGCCAACCTGATCGAGATCTCCTATAGCGACTCCGACGCCGAGCGGGCTTACGAGGTCACCAAGCGTTTCGCCGAACTGGTCATCCAGGAAAGCCTGTCGACCAAGGAACGCGAAAGCCGCGAGGCCTATGCCTTTATCGATTCGCAGGTCAAGCAGTATCACGACAAACTGACCAAGGCCGAACAGGAACTCGAGCAGTTCCGCAGCAGCAACCCCGACGCGCGCCCCGGCATCGACACCGACGTCAACGCACGCATCGGCGAACTGCGCCGCATCGTCGAAACCGGCCGCATGGAACTGATCGACCTGCGTTCACAGGAATCGGCGTTGAATTCGCAGCTGTCCGGCGAGAGCGAAATCACCATGGTGCAGACCCGCGCCGGCCAGTTCCGCGCCCGCCTGGGCGAACTGCAGGCCCAGCGCGACCAGCTGCTGCTGACCTATACCGAGCAGCATCCGGACGTGGTGCGCGTGCAGCACCAGATGCGCGACCTGGAGGAAGAACTCCGTCGCGAAGAAGCGCGTCCGCGTACACCAGGCAGCGGCAACAGCACCACGCCTTCCGCGCTCGATGGCAGCGCCACCGCCTTCAATCCGCTGTACGGCGAATTGAGGAGCAAGCGTGCCGAAGCCAGCCGCCAGAGCGCGGCCACCGCCGCCCGCATCACTACCGCCGAAGGGCTGCTGGCGCAGGAGCTGGGCCGCAGCGGCCGCATCGCTTCGTCGGAAAGCGCGCTGGCCGAACTTACCCGCGACTACGAAGTCAATCGCGATCTCTACCAGGATCTGCTGAAGCGCCGCGAAAACGCGCGCGTGTCGATGAATCTGGACTCCGAGCAGCGCGGCCTGAGCTTCCGCATCCAGGAACCCGCGGCAATGCCGCTGCGTCCCAGCGGCCTGCGCGTGATGCACGTCGCCGGTGGCGGTCTGCTGCTGGCGCTGCTGATACCTCTGGGCGTGCTTTTCGCAATGGTCAAGTTCGATCCACGCGTGCGCTCGCCGCTGCAGATCGAACGTGACGCCGGCCTGCCCGTGCTGGGCACCATGCCGGCCTACCTGACCGGTCGCCGTCGTCGCCAGGCGCTGCGCCGGCAGGTGATGGCCGCCTCCCTGTTCCTGTCCGTGCCGGTGGTCTATGGCCTGGCCTACGCAATGAAGTTGATGGATCTCCTATGACCAACCCGATCATCCCGCGCAAGGACAGCGAAGGCGGCGAGCGCAGTGCCGGTCGTTCGATCGCACCGCGCCCGGACAACTCCACGGCATTGACCCCGTTGCAGCTGGAAGATCGCGCGACGATCTATCGTGGCGAAACCGCGCGCAAGGAAGTCGATGCGTTCCGCGAATTGCGCACACAATTGCTTTCGGTCGCCGAAGGCAACTTCATCACTCTGGTGGCGCCAGTCAGCGCCGGCAGTGGCGGCAGTTTCGTCGCGCGCAATCTTGCGGTCGCCGTGGCGTTCGACGAATCCAAGACCGCGCTGCTGGTCGATTGCGACCTGCGTCATCCGTCGCAGGACCAGACCCTGAAGGTCAAGCCCGCCAACGGCGGCCTGATCGACTATCTGGACGACGAGGACAGCGATGCCGAGCGCATCCTGTACGACACCGGTGTGCCGCGCCTGCGTCTTATCCCTGCAGGCAAGTCGCGCGAAACCGGCGCCGAATACTTCTCCTCGTTCCGCATGCGACTGCTGCTGGATTCGCTGCGCAGCCAGTATCCCAATTGCCATATGTTCCTGGACGCCCCGCCCGTGCGCGGCGCCCCGGATGCCAGGATTCTCGCGGACCTGGCCGACGTGGTCGTGCTGGTGGCCGGATACGGCCGCGACACGCCCGCCGCTATCGCCCAGGCCGCCGCCAACTTCGATCCGAAAAAGTTCAGCGGCGTCGTATTCAACGAAGGCGTTTGAGGGGAACAAGATGGCCAACCGCAGCAGGAAGTCTCTCCACCGTTTCCATGGCTTGCCGTGCACGGCACTGGCTGCCGCGTTGCTGTCCGCCCTGCCTCACGCTGCGTACGCCGCGCGCCTGAACTACGAGTTGGGCGCGCGCATGATGCACAGCGACAACATCGTGCTGAGCGAGTTCGACGAGATCAGCGAATCGGTGTTGTCTCCGCAGCTGCGCTTCGATTTCGCGCACGACAGCCCGGTACTGTCGACCACGTTCCGTGGCGATGTGCAGTACCTGGACTATCTGGATGACGTCTTTGAAGATGATACCCGCGGCGAATTCCAGGGCCAGCTGGACTGGACCATCCTGCCGGACCGCATCAGCTTCATGGCACGCGATTCGCTGAGCCAGCAGTCGGTGAGTTCGCTGGCCGCATTCACGCCCGGCAACCAGCAGCAGATCAACATCTTCGAAGCCGGTCCCAGTTTCTACGCGCGTTTCGGCCAGACCACGCTGGGTCAACTGGATCTGCGCTACACCAACAGCTATGCCGAAGAAACCCAGACCTTCAACAGCGACCGCTATACCGCTGCCGCACGTCTGACGCGGGAGCTGTCCACCACAGACCGCATTTCGGCCAACGTGGAAGGCACGCGTACCGAATACGACAGCATCAGCGAGCTGTACGATTACGAGCGCTACGATGCGTTCATCAACTACACCAGCCAGCTTTCCCGGGTGGACATCTCCCTAGACGGCGGCTACTCGAAGCTGCAACCCAAAAGCGGCGGAAATACATCCGGCTCGTTGTTTCGCGGCAATATCAGCTGGCGCGTCATGCCACGCAGTGTGCTCAGCGCCAACCTCAGCTACCAGTTCGCCGATGCGGCGCAGGACCTGATCCTGCGTGTCGGCCTACCCGGTGATCCGGGCGGCCCGGGTGGTCCCGGCGGCCCAGGTGGCCCAGGAGGTCCGATCGGCGACCCGGACAATCCCAACCTGCAGATCGTGCCCGACACGTTCCGGCAGAAGCGCGCCAACCTGGGCTACGAATTCACCGGTGAGCGCCTCACCCTGCAGCTCCAGCCGTACTACGAGCAGTTGAGATATATCCGTGACGCCTCGTTCGACCAGGACAACTATGGCGCCTATCTGATCGCGCGCTACCAGCTGCGCCCACAGATGACCCTGTCCCTCCTCGGCGCGCGCCTGTATCGCGAATTCGCGGGTATCGACCGCGATGACAACGACACCACCGTCGGCATCGGTCTGGCCTCGCGACTGAGCCGGCACTGGGGTACGCAACTGGATTACCAGTACCGCAAGCGCGACAGTTCGGTCGGTGGGCAGAATTACGTCGAAAACGTGGTGGCGTTGTCGTTCACCTATTACCGTTGATCGTTTAATTCGCCATGTCCGTCGCACCTTCTCCAAGCCGCGAAAACGGCCCCGTCACCGCGCTCATGTATCACGCGCTCAGCACGGCCGAAACGCCGTCGGGCCAGGATCCGCACTACACGGTGGCCCAGGACGCATTCGACCGGCAGCTGGATGCACTGGGTCGCGACCATTCGCTGGGCAGCGCGCGTGATTGGCTGCAGGGCGCGCGGCACGATGTGCTGGTGACCTTCGACGACGGCCACGTCAGCAATTACGCCCTGGCTTTCCCTGCCCTGCAGCAGCGCGACATCAGCGCCGATTTCTTCGTCAATCCCGCGCTGGTGGGCACCGACGGATTCGCCACCTGGGCGCAGCTGCGCGAAATGTCCGACGCGGGTATGTCTATCCAGTCGCATGGTTACGACCACGTGTATCTGACCTCGTTAGGCGAAGAACGCCTGCGCACGACCCTGCGCGCGGCGCGCGACGAAATTTCGCAGCGCATGGGCAAGCCGGCCACACTGCTGGCGCCGCCCGGTGGACGCATGCCGCCCCGTCTGGCCGACATTGTCCGCGAATGCGGTTATACGCATGTGCTTTCTTCGCGCCCGGGCAGGATCGACGGCAATCCGTCCAGCCACCGCATCCTGCCGCGCATGGCGATTACCGCCCACACCTCGATCGATCTGCTGGAAGCCTGGACCGGCGACCGCCAGGGCCCGATGCTGCGTGAGCGGTTTCGCTATGGAAGCCTGGCCTTCGCCAAAAAATTGCTGGGCGATACGGGTTACGAGCGCGCCCGGGCCCGCGCGCTGGCGGTCCTCCGGGGATCTGCGTGAAGCTGCTGTTCTGGCTCTCACTCGGCGTGGTGGGTTTCGCCTATGCCGGCTATCCGGTGGTGATGGGCTTGCTGGCACGCCTGCGTCTGCGTCCGCTGCACACGCAGGCGGTCACGCCCGATATCGATGTCTTGCTGATCGTGCACAACGCCGCCGCACAGCTGCCAGCCAAACTCGAAAATCTGCTCGCCCTGGACTATCCCGCCGACCGCGTGCTGATCCACGTGGTCTGCGACGGCTGCAGCGACGATTCCGAAGCGATCGCCCGGCAGCATCCTTCCGAGCGCATCCGCGTGCACGCTTTCAGCGAGCGACGCGGCAAGTCCGCCTGCATCGGCAGCGTCCTGCCGAAGATGACCGCCGAGCTGGTGCTGTTCAACGATGTCCGCCAACGCATCGACCTGGGCGCGGCACGCGCGCTGGCCACCGCCTTGTCTGATCCCACCGTTGGTGCGGCCAGCGGCGAACTGGTGCTGGAAGCCAGCAACGGCTACGGACGCGGCGTCGATGCCTACTGGCGTTACGAAAAACTGATCCGGCGACTGGAAAGCGCCAGCGGTTCCCTGGTGGGCGTCACCGGCGCAATCTACGCCGCGCGCAGGGAAGTCATTCCGGACGTGCCGGGCGGATTGATCCTGGACGACATGTGGATTCCGCTCAGCATCGCCGCCGCCGGCCACCGCATCGTGTTCGTGCCCGAAGCGCAGGCCTTCGACCTGGCCACCGCCGATGCGCCCGCCGAGGAACGCCGCAAACGCCGCACGCTGGCGGGCAATTTCCAGCTGCTGCACCGCTGGCCGCAACTGGCGATCCCGGGCGCGCACCCGCTGGCGTTGCGGCTGTGGGGCCACAAATGGCTGCGCCTGCTCGCGCCCTGGCTGTTGCTGGTGGCGTTGCTGGCCAGTCTGTGGCTGGCCGTGCATGGCAGCCGTTTCTATCTGCTGATGCTGGTGCTGCAGCTGGCCGGTTATGCGGCGGCGGCACTGGGCCGGCTGTTTCCGGAACTCGCCAGCCGCGTGCTACCGGTCCGCTTGGCGACCGCCTTCCTCAGCCTCAACACCAGCGCGATGTGGGCGCTGGTCGATTATCTGAAGAATCCCAACGCCCATCTGTGGCAAACCACCCGACTCGAGAACCTTCGGCGATGACCGTGTCCACACCCTTGAAACGCGCGGTCTACGTGGTCTCGCTGTTTCCGTGCTGGTCGGAGACCTTCATCGTGCGCGAGATCAACGCGCTGATCGCCAATGGCGTGGACGTGCGGATCATCTCGCTGAAGCCGCCGTCGGAGAAACTGGTACAGACCGATGCGGCCGCGTTGATGGACCGCGTGCGTCACCCCAGGTCGATCCTGCACGCCCTCGGCGGCCTGACCAGCGCGTTGTTCCTGCGGCCGGGCGCGGTGATCGGCAGCTTGTTTTCGATCATCGGCGACAGCTGGCGCAGTCCCTCTGTGCTACTCAAGTCGCTGGTGTCGTGGCTGCGCGGACTGGAACACACCGCCTGGCTGCGCGAATTCGATCCGCAGATCATCCACGCGCACTGGGCCACCTATCCGTCCACCGCCGCCTGGACCTTGGGCCGTGTGCTGCAGCGTCCTTTCAGTTTCACCTGCCACGCCCACGACATCTTCATCGAAGACCAGTTGGTGGCACGCAAGATCCAGGATGCCGCGCTGGCCGTGACCATTTCGCGCTTCAACGTGGACTGGCTGAGCGAACGTGCGACGCCGCTGGCCCGGCAGAAACTCAAGGTCGTGCATTGCGGCGTCGATCTGTCGGTGAACCACTGGATTCCGGAAGGCCGCGACCGGCACAGCATCCTCACCGTGGGCAGACTGGACCCGATCAAGGGCTTTGGCACCCTGGTCGAAGCACTGGCCTTGCTCAAGTCGCGCGGGGTGGATTTCCGTTGCAGGCTGCTGGGCTCGGGACCGCTGGATGCGTCACTCAAAGCGCAGGCTGCGGCACTGGGTGTTGCCGACCGCATCGAGTTCACCGGTGCACAGCCGCAGGACGTGGTCAGGGGTTGGATGGGCGAAGCCGGCTTGTTCGTGCTGCCTTCCGAAGTGGCGGCAGACGGCAACCGCGACGGCATTCCGGTGGCGTTGATGGAAGCCATGGCCACCGGCTGCCCGGTGGTGAGCACGCGCGTGTCCGGCATTCCCGAACTCATTGAAAATGATCGCGACGGATTGTTGGTGGACCCGAACCAGGCGCAGGCGTTGGCCGATGCCATGCAACGGCTGCTTCAGGACGACGAATTGCGCGACCGCGTAACCCGCGGCGCACGCGCGCGGATCGAGCAGGAATTCGACGCACAGATCGAAGGTTCGCGCCTGCAGCAGCACATGGAGGCGGTGATCGATGCCGGCTAGGAAACTCCTGGTGGTGAGCGACGAGATGGAGGTTGGCGGCAGCCAGCGCCAGATCGCCTACCTGCTCGGCGGCATCGACCGCACGCGCTGGCAGCCGGAACTGCTGTTCTTCCGCAACCCCTCGCATCTGGTGGACGAACTGCGTGCGCAGGGCATCGTGGTGCATCACCTGCCCAAACAGGGGCGCCTGGACCTGGGTTTCATCCTGGCCTATGCCTCGCTGCTGCGCCGCAATCGCTACGAGCTGGTGCATGCGTTCTCGCTGACCGCCGAGCTGTGGACGCTGGTCGCACGCCTGCTGGCCTGGCCTGCGCGCAAGCCGTTGCTGGTGTCTTCGGTGCGCGGCCTTTATCTGACCGAGCCGGACTGGTTCTGGCGCATCAAGCGCAGGATCTTCAAGGGCAGTGCGGCGATCATCGCCAACGCCAAGGCCGGGGCGGCCGCGGCGGCGACGCGTTCGGGCGTGGCCCGGGAACGCTTCGACGTCATCCCCAATGGCATCCTGCCCATCGCGCCCGTGGCCGAGGACCAGCGCCAGGCCCTGCGCGCATCGCTGGATCTGCCGGCTGGCCGCACCCTGGCTCTGTTCGTTGGTCGCCTGGTTGTGCAGAAAAACGTACCCTGCCTGCTGCGGGCGATGAGCCGGCTTCCGGCCGCCGCACGACCATACCTGGTGATGGCAGGTGACGGCCCGTTGCGCAGCGAGATCGAAGCGCAACGGCTGCAGCTGAACCTGCAGGACGACGTGCATCTGCTCGGCGAGCGCACCGACGCACGCAAGCTGATGGGCGCGGCCGATTTTCTGGTGTTGCCTTCGGCCTACGAAGGCATGTCCAACGTGGTGATGGAAGCCATGGCCTCCGGCTGCCCGGTGCTGGCCTCGGATGTGGGCGGCAATCCGGAACTGGTGGAAGACGGCCTCACCGGCCTGCTGTTCCCCAGCGACGACGATGCCGCCTTGGCGCAGTGCCTGGAGCGACTTGCGTCCGATCCTGCGCTCCGTGCGCGTTTATCCGCACAAGCACTGCAACGCATGCAGACCCGCTACTCCGTCGACAGCCTCGTTAGTTCCACCATGGCGGTCTATGATCGCTGCCTGCTGCCTGCCCGTCCGCGGCTTGCACACACTCCTGTCCCTACCGCTTCAAATTCTGGTGAAACCGAATGACTCTGGCCGCTGCCATACGTGGTGACTTCATCCTCGCGGTCGGTCCCGAGGCATCGGCGTGGCTGGCGGGCAAGCCCGACTTCTCGGTCCAGGCCGATCCGGCCCTGGGCGTGCATCTGGCCACCCGCGGCACCGTGCAACAGGGCGCGACCGAAGCCGGTGTGCGCTGGGCCGCGCTGTCCGATCTGGTGGAAGGCGAGTTGCAGGACGCGGCCGAGGCCGCTGACAGCTTTCCGCAGAAACGCTGGCGCGGACGTTTCGCACATGCTGCCTGGCGTGCCGGGGCCGGGCGCATCGACGTGTTCACCGACCACTTCGGCTCGCTGCCGCTGTACTGGTACCAGCGCGACGGGCATTACGCCGTGGCCACCGATCTGCGTCTGCTGCTGGATGCGCCGGGCGTCGTGCGCGAAGCGGACCTGACGGCGGTCTACCACTACCTCAATTTCGCCTGCATCCCCGCGCCACTGACCATCTGCCAGGGCATCGCCCGCGTCGAACCCGGCACCCGGCTGAGCCTGGATGCGGACGGTCCCCGGATTTCCCGCTACTACGTGCCCGAATACCCCTCGGACCTGCAGGGCAGCGACGAGAAACTGGCGGGCGACCTGCGCGAACGCATCGTCGCCACGGTGCAGGATTTCAGGCCGCATGCGGACAGCGGCTGGGGCTGTTTCCTCAGCGGCGGCACCGACAGCAGCAGCATCGTCAGCATCCTGGCGCGCCAGGGCGGCACCCAGGTGCAGAGCTGCTCGATTGGCTTTCGCGAAGCCGGTTACGACGAACTGGACTTCGCCCGTCTGGCCGCCGAAGCCTGCGGCGCCAAACCGCATCTGGCCCAGGTGGACCACGAACGCGCACTGGATCTGCTGGACTCGGTGATCGCCGCGTACGACCAGCCCTTCGGCAACGCCTCCGCGGTGCCCACGCTGGCCTGCGCCGAACTCGGACAGACCGAGGGCTTCTCGGTGATGCTGGGCGGCGATGGCGGCGACGAGATCTTCGGCGGCAACCAGCGCTACGCCAAGGACAAGGTGATGGAAGGCTTCTACCGCCTGCCCTCGCCGTTGAAAGCCGCGGCGCGCGCGATCGGCGAAGCCGTCGGCGGCGGCAACAATCATCTGCTCAACCGCGTGCAGAACTTCACCCGTCGCGCATCGCTGCCCAATCCGGACCGCTTCTACACCGACGATTCCTTCGCTTCGGATTACTACCTCGAGCTGCTGACGCCCGAGTTCCGCCAGCAGGTCTCCAAGGACGCCTCGCTGGAATTCATGCGCGAGCTGTACGAAGAAGGTTCGCGCACCGAAACCCTGCACCAGATCATGCGCCTGGACCTGTTGATGGCCATCGCCCAGAACGATCTGGTGAAAGTGCACCGCGCCTGCAAGCACCATGGCGTGGCCGCGCGCTTCCCGTTCCTGGACCCGGCCCTGGTCGAGTACTGCGGCCGTCTGGCGGTCACGTACAAGGTGCGTGGATTGAACAAGCGTTACCTGTTCAAGCAGGCCGTGGCCGACATCCTGCCGCAGGACATCCTGCGCAAGCGCAAGCAGGGTTTCGGCCTGCCCATCGCCATCTGGATGAAGGACGACCCCGATCTGCAGGCGCGCGTGCGCGATGTGCTGCTGGACGATCGCACGCGCCAGCGCGGCTGGGTCAATCCCGATTTCATCGCGCAGCTGGTCGACCTGCACATGGCTGGCGGCTGGGACCATTCCACCGCGATCTGGCAGTTGCTGGTGCTGGAGCTGTGGATGCGGAGCTACATGGATGCATGAGGACGCACCGATCCGCGTGTTGATGGTGCTGGAAGCCTCCTACCCCGCCCTGCGCGGCGGGGGAGCCGAGGCCCAGGTGCGCACCCTCGCCCGCGCCCTGCGCAAGCGGGGCCAGCGGGTGACCATCGTCGCGCCGCGGCTGAGCTGGTCGCCGCCGGAACGGGTTTCGCGCGTCGATGGCGTGCCAGTCTGCCGGCTGACCTATCCGCGCATCCCGCTGATTTCCGGTCCTTTCATGTGGCTGTACATGGCGGTGTTCCTGTACACGCGGCGGTTGCGTTACGACGTCTGGCATGTGCACATCGCCTCACGCCTGGCCGCGATCTGCGCGGTGATGGGCCGTTGGCTGGACGTGCGCGTGCTGACCAAGGTGTCGGGCTGGTGGGAGCTGGAGAAAGGCACGCTGGCCCCGCATCCAACGCCAGTCAACCGCATCGCCTATCTGGCCGTGCGCCATACCGAAAAATGGCAGGCCATCAGCGAGCGTATCGCCACGTCGCTGGTGGCGCGCGGCATTCCCGAATCGCGCATCTTCCGAGTGCCGAATGCGGTCGATACGCAGCGCTTCGCCCATATCACGCGGCCGGCCGACGGCGCCGCGCGATTCGTTTTCATCGGCCGGCTTGAAGCGGAAAAAGGCCTGGGCCCGTTGCTTCGCGCATTCGCCAGTATCGCCGCGCGTCATCCCGCAGCCACCCTGTTGCTGGTGGGCGCAGGCACGCTGGAAGCCTCGCTCAAGGCCGACGCCGAGCGGTTGGGCGTGGTGGACAAGGTCACCTTCGCCGGGCATCGCGACGACATCGAAACCCAGTTGGCCGACGGTAATGTCGGGGTGCTGTGTTCGCGCATCGAAGGCCTGTCCAACACCCTGCTGGAATCGATGGCCTCGGGTCTGCCGATGGTCGCCAGCCGCATCAGCGGCAATGAAGACTTCGTGCGCAGCGGCGAGAACGGCTGGCTGTTCGATCCCGACGACGAAGACGCGCTTGCGCGCAGTCTGGAAGCGGCCGCGGCATTGACGCCCACGCAACGCCTGGCCATGGGCGAAAACGCGCGCGCGACCGTGCGCCGCCAGGCCGGGCTGGACGAAGTGCTGGCCAGCCTGATGCAACTCTATCGCGGTTCAAGCGAAGCACCGCTGCCCGCCTTCGCCAACAACCGGACGGTCTGAATCATGTGTGGAATCGCGGGTCTGGTAGTCGCACCCGGTCAGGCCGCGCCTTCGCCGGCGCTGGGCGAACGCATGAACGCGGTCATCGTGCACCGCGGGCCCGACGATGGCGGCGTACATGCCGACGAACGCGCGCTGCTGGGCATGCGCCGCCTGTCCATCATCGATGTGGGCGGCGGTCACCAGCCGCTGTATGGCGCCGACCGTCAGGTGTGCATCGTCTTCAACGGCGAGATCTACAACTATCGCGAGTTGCGCGCGGGCCTGGAAAAAGACGGCCACACGTTCGCCACGCAGAGCGATACCGAAGTCATTCTGCAGGCCTACCTGCGCGATGGCGTGGCGGTGTTCGACAAGCTGGACGGCATGTTCGGCGTCGCGCTGTGGGACAAGCGTACTGACGAACTGATCCTGGCCCGCGACCGCCTGGGCGAGAAGCCGCTCTACTACACGCGCAACGACAACCGGTTGTTGTTCGGTTCGGAAATGAAATCGCTGCTGCAGTCGCCCGACTGTCCGCGTGACGTGAACCCCGATGCCTTGCGCGCCTATCTGGCCTACGGCTACGTGCCGGCGCCGGACAGCATCTTCAGTGGCGTGCACAAGCTGCCGCCCGCGCACTACCTGCGCTACCGCGATGGGCAGGTCAGCCTGCATCGTTACTGGCGTCCGACGCTGGCGCAGAAGACCACGCTGAGCGAAGCCGAGGCCGGAGCGCAGTTGGAAGAATTGCTGGACCGCGCCGTCGCCAGCCGCCTGGTATCGGACGTGCCGTTCGGCGCGTTCCTCAGCGGCGGCCTGGATTCGAGCACGGTCGTGGCGCTGATGGCGCGGCACCTGACCCAGCCGGTCAAGACCTTCACCATCGGCTTCAAGGAAGCCGCCTTCAGCGAACTCGACGATGCGCGCCGCGTCGCCAACCATCTGGGCACCGAACATCACGAACTGGTGGTCGATCCCGATGCGGTGCAGCTGATCTCCAAACTGGCCTGGCATTTCGATGAGCCTTTTGCCGACTCTTCCGCGGTGCCGACCTTCCTGGTGTCCGAACTGGCGGCCAAGCAGGTGAAGATGGTGCTGACCGGCGACGGCGGCGACGAGATGTTCGGCGGCTACGACCGTTACCTCAAACTGCTGAAACTGGAAGCACTTGGTCCCTTGCGCGCGCCGGGCGCAGGGCTGTTGAAACTGGCTGGCAAATTGATCCCCGATCCGCATGGCGACCGCCTGTATCGAGTCGGCGAGCGCCTGCAACTTCCGTTCAACGAACGCTATCTCAGCGGCGTGGCGGTGATGCGTGCCGACCTGGCCGGTCGCCTGAGCCCGCATGCGGGCGGCAAGCGTCACTTCGACCTGCCTGCGCTGCGCGAGCCTGGCAGCGACCTGGGCGCCGGAACATCGGCGCTGGACCGCGCCGTGGCCATCGACCTGCAAAGCTATCTGCCCGACGACATCCTGGTGAAGCTGGACCGCATGGCCATGGCCGCGTCGCTGGAAGGACGCTCGCCTTTCCTGCAGCCGGACCTGGTGAACTTCGCGCTGAGCCTGCCCGAGGACTATCGCGTACGCAATGGTCGCGGCAAGCACCTGCTGCGCGAAGTCGCCGGCAAGTGGCTGCCGCCGCGTGCCATCAGCAAGCCCAAACAGGGGTTTGCGATTCCATTGGCCGACTGGTTCCGCGGGCCGCTGCGCGCGATGGCCGCCGATACCTTCGCCAGCCGCGAATTCCGCGAACGCGGACTGGTCGATCCCGCTGTGGCGACATCGCTGCTGGACGAGCACGTCAGCGGACGCCTGGACCGCAGTGAAGCGCTGTGGCAGGTCCTGTGCCTGGAAACCTGGGCGCAGCGCTTCCTCACCGCCGGCGCGCCGCAGGCCGACTGAGCATGTGGATGCGATTGCTGCTGGCGGTGCCGCTGCTGTTCATGCCGAACATGCTGCACCTGTCGTTCGAGACAGGGGTACCAGGGCTCAATCTCGCCAACATCATCTTCATCGTCCTGGTCGCCGCACTGCTGATGGGCGGCGCCAAATACAAGCCGCTGGAACCGAAGGGCCAGATCACCAACGCGCTGCTGCTGCTGTACGCGGCACTGACGATTGGTTTTGTGGTCGCGCAGGCCACCATGCCGATGCACTTCATGGAGGACTTCACCTATCTGAAGAACCTCCTGTTCTATCCCCTGCTCTATTTCGTGTTCCGGCGTTGCGGCCAGGACCTCAAGGGCACGCGGCAGCTGATCATCCTGGTGATGATCGTGGCCGCGATCGCGGGCGTGGAAGCGGTGCGCGAAGGTCTGGACTACGGCTTCGGCGGCTATTCGGAAACCCATCGCGCCTCGGGCCCGTTCGGTGTGGACTATTCCTCCGCCAATCGCGCCGGCGTGTTCTACGCGATGTTCCTGCCGATGTTCATCGCTATGGCGCTGTTCTTCCGCAAGCAGAAATTCTGGCGCGCGGCCGCACTGGCGGGCTGCGCGATCATGGCGGTGGCGATCATGGCCACCTACTCGCGCCAGTCCTACATGATCGCCCTGCTGGGCCTGACCCTGTTGCTGGTGCGGCGTAACGTGGTGCTGGCGGCGATCATCGGACTGATGATGATTCCCGCCATCAGCCTGCTACCCGAGAGCGTGACCGAGCGCGTCGCCGAGACCGAGCAGCAGAACGCAGTGGGTGGCGAGGAACTGGATGTCAGTACCGCCAGCCGCTTCGATATCTGGGGCGGTGCCATGGCCATGTGGCAGGAACACCCGATAGGGGTGGGCCTCAATCGTTTCAAGCAGTACATCGGCGACTACGTGCCGCGTTATGCAGGCTACGACGCCCATAGCATCTATTTCCTCATGCTCGCCGAATGCGGTCCGTTGGGGTTGGGCGCCTTGCTGTACCTGTTGTGGCGACTGTTGCTGATGGGCATACGCTTCACGCGTTCGGTGCCAGGCACCGATGCCGAAGGCAAGGCGCTGTCGCTGGGCTTCATCCTGGTGGTTATTTCAGCCGGACTGGGCAACGTCTACGGCAGCCCGTTCTATGAGGGCTCGGTCATGGCGAACTTCTGGGCGCTGTGCGGGCTGATGGAACACTACTTCGCCCTGAAGCGTCGCGCGGCCGCCAATCCCGGTGGCGTTGCCGCAACCGTCCGGCCTGCTCCCGTGGCCTCACGCATAGGCCAGAGATTCCCTTTGGCGACACGTATCGCACCTGGCAGATACGGCAGTGGAAAAACGTCCCCGGAAGAATGACATCAGGTAGCGCGAGCGATGCATCTCGTAGAGCGCAGCTTGCTGCACCCCTCTTACCGTCAATAGAAGAGCAGCGGGGCAAGACCCGCTCTACGAGATGCGCACACCGACGCACTCCGCGTAAAGCGTAACTAGCCGCGCTCCCATACCCATGCCGCTTCGCTAGCGCCGACCGGATACCACACGCAGGCGGTAATAGAGGTTGCCGACAATCTCGTGCAATGCCGACTCTGTCTTCTGCATCGAACTGCCTTGCGGAATGAAATAGCCCGGAAAATCGAAAGGCTCGAAGCGAAAATCGGCGGGCATCGGGCACACCTGGAATCCGGCCTGGCGCATGGAATAACGCGCACGCGGCATATGCATCGCTGAAGTGATCAATACCACCCGGCGCGGCACGGCCGGCGACAGCGCCGCCAGGTTTTTCGCGTTCTGCCAGGTATTGCGCGAAGCATCTTCCTGCCGCATGGCTGGCGCATCCACACCCAGCCTTCGTGCATAACCGGTCAGCAACGCGCTTTCGGGCGCGAAGCCGCGCACCCGGCTGCCGCCTGCGAACACCAGTTTCCGGCCTGGCTTCGCGCTCCACCATTCGCTGGCCAGTTCGGCGCGGCGGCGGCTGGCGATATTGATGACGGAGAACTCGCGGGCATGCTTCGGCAGCCGGTCCAGGCCGCCGGCCAGGACCACCGCCGTGTCGGGAGGCGAGGTGGTACAGAAATCCGAGGTGGCCGATTCGGATTCCAACCAGTACAGCAGCGTGTTGGCGAACATCGGCGTCATCGCGAATATCGAGAACGCCGCCAGGCCGCCGCAAACCACCAGCATCCAGCGCCTGCGACGCAGGAACAGCCAGACGACTACGAAGGCGGCGAGGCTGAGCAACAACCAGCTCAGCGGCGAAAGAATCCACATCAGGGCATCACTGCACGTGCAAGGAGAGTTGAGGTCATTTTCCCTTCGTCCGCCACTTGAACAGCAACTGGCGCAAGCGCGCATCCAGCAGCAGCGCGGGCGCGACATACAACAGCGCCCACAGCCCACCCGCGGCGAACAGACGCGGCCAAGCTGCGGTCAGGCCGAACAGTCCGCTGTAATCGACGACCAGCAGGAACGCGGCAGCGCCTGAGAGCGCAATCAGGCAGGCACGCGGATCAGGGAAACGCCGCAAGTCGGGCGGACACAGCAGATAGGCGCTGATGCCCAGCAAGGCGTAGCTGGCGACCGTCGCATAGACCGCACCCATCAGTCCGATGCTGGGGATGAGCCAGAGGTTCAAACCGATATTCAGCGCCGCCGCGCAAAAGGTCAGGTACAGCACCGTCATCGAACGCTTGTGCAGCAGCAGTCCGTAGCCGGCAATGTCGAACAGCGGATACAACGCGTACACCATGCCGATCCAGGCGAACACCGGACCGGACATGGCCTTGTCCGCGCCGCTGATCGCCTGCACCGCCTCGCTGCCGACGCACCAGATGGCCACGCCCACGCCAATGGAGGCGTAGACCATGGGAAACAACACCTTGTCCTTAAGCGCACGCACGCCGGCCGGACCTTCGGACTCGAAGGTGCGATTGGCGACGGGAATGAAGGATTCCGACAGTGCGGCGTGCATCAGCATGCTGACCTGCAGGGCCAGCGAGTAACCGATGGTGTAGATGCCCACCACCGCGAAATCGTCCAGCATGCCTTTCAGCATGATCCGGTCGATGGAGATCAGCAGTACCGTGGCAATCTCGTTGACCACCAGCGGCATGCCGTAACGCACCGACATGCGGAACTCGGAAAAGTCGATGGCCTCGCGGGCGAAGCGCAGGTTCTTCTTTACCCAGTAGATATAGAACGCCACCACCACCAGCGCGGCGACGACCTTGCCGCCGTATGCGGCCAGCGCGGTGCGTTCCAGCGCCAGCACTGCGCCCAGCATCAGCACCAGTTCCATCCACCGCCAGGACACGCGGGTCACCATAAGCAACCCCGAATGCTCGCCCGCGCGCAGCACCATCTGCACCAGGCTGACGAACACCATCAAGGGAATGGACAGTACGGCCAGCCACAGCACGGGAGAAAAATCCGCGCCGCCGAAATGATCCAGGCAGATGAACACCGTCATCATCAACGCCCACAGCCCGACCGAGACCAGCATGGGCAGTAGGAAGAAGTTCGTCGCGAACCGCTTCATGCGCACCGCTTCTTCCCCATAGGGATAGAAGCGGACGATGGCGTGCTGCGCGCCCAGCTTGGCCACGGCGATGGCGATCATCAGCCAGGTTTCGTAATAGCCCAGGATGCCGTACTGGGTGTTGTCCAGCAGCCGGGTCAGCAACGGGAAGGAGATCAGTCCCGCCAGCATGACCAGCACGCTGGCGCTGGTGTAACGGAGATAGTGCGTGCCTATGCCGGCTTTTTTCCTGGGCGCATCCGTCGCTTCGGTGGAGGTTTCGACTTCCTCGGGAGGAATACTCATTCGCCCTGCCTGCCAGTGATCCTGTCGATGAGCAGACGCAGGTGCCGGGCGAGTTCGGGTTGATCGATGAAGTCCCGATGCCTACCAGGCAGTTCGACGATCTCGACTTTGCCGTCTATCCAGCGGTTCCACCCCATGCTGGGTTCGTTCTCGCGTTCGCTGCGCAATGTCCGGAACAGGTGCAGGTCGCCCGCATAGGGTCGCGGAACATATCGGGCCAGCGCGCGGTGGTTGGCGCGCTCCACGCGTCGCAGGCGTTCGTCCTGCAACAAGGTGGATCGATCGCCGGACAACCTCGCGCGCAGGCGCCTCAACGGTATGCCCATCAATCGTGTCCCCACGCGCCGCCAGAAATCCCGGCGCTCACCGCTGTCCATGTCCGCATACACCCGCAACCATCGCTGCGGGTTCAAACGCCTTGCCGCACCGTTTCCGGCCATCGATGGTCCGTAGGTATCGAACATCGCGAGCATTGCCACCCGATGTCCTGACCACGCAAGACGCCTGGCGACTTCAAGCGCCAACAGGCCGCCCATGGAACCGCCTGCCAGCAAATACGGCCCCTTCGGAGCGACGGCAAGAATCTCTGCGGCGTAGGCATCGGTCATGTCCGCGATGCTGGCCGATGGATCGGTAAAGCCGTCCAATCCTGCAGACTGCAGTCCATAGACCGGCTGGGAGGGATCCAGCGCATCCAGCAGCGGCATGTAGTTGAGCACGTTGCCGCCGACTGCATGGAACAGGAACAGCGGTGGGCTGCCCTCGCCTCCTTTGCGCAGGGTCACCAGAGGATGCCAGCCGAGGCTCGTGCCTGCCGGTATCGCCTCTGTCGTAGGCGGGTCCTGCGGCAGCACTTCCGCCAGCGCGGCGATGGTCGGTCTTTCTATCAAGGTCGCCAGCGGCAGATCGACGCCGTAGCGTTCGTGCAGCTCCGCGAACATGCGCACAGCCAGCATCGAATAACCGCCGAGCTCGAAGAAGTCGTCGTCCACCCCGATATCGTCGCGGCGCAGCAGGCGGTTCCATTGCTCGCAAAGCGCCACCTCCACCGCATCGCGTGGCGCGGTGCGCCGTCGTTGCGACACCTGCGCATGCGTTTCCGGCGCGGGCAGCGCCTGACGGTCGATTTTCCCGTTCGGCGTCTTCGGCAACTGCGGCAGCACGATCAGGTATTGCGGCCGCATGTAGGTGGGCAAGGAACGCATCAGGCGCTTGCGCAGGTTCGCGGCCACCGTGCCCGGATTGCCGTCGCTGCCCACGTAGAGCGCCAGCACCTGGTCGCCACCGGTCAAGGTACGCGCTACAGCCACGCATTCGGAGACTTCGGAATCTTCGGCGGCGACGGTCTCGATTTCACCCGGCTCGATCCGGTAACCACGGATCTTGATCTGCTCATCGGCGCGCCCGTGGAAATGCAGTTGGCCGTCGTGCAGTCGTCCCAGATCGCCGGTACGGTACATGCGCGCGCCATCAGGGCCGAAGGGATCGGGCAGGAAGCGCTCGCCGGTCAGGTCCGGGCGATGCAGATAACCGTCCGCGACTCCGGCGCCACCGATCCAGATTTCCCCGAACGCATGCGCCAGGCTCGGCCGCTGCTGCTTGTCCAGCAGATACAGGCGGGTCTGTCCTATCGGCTGACCCAAAGGGATGGAGCGGTCTTCGGCGCTCACGCGATGGATGCTGGACCACACCGTGGTCTCGGTCGGCCCGTACATGTTCCAGAGTTCGCGGCAATGCGGCACCAGGGTTTGCGCCAGCGCCGACGGCATGGCTTCGCCGCCCACGAACAAGCGCAGTGGCTCCAGCGCATCCAGACGACCGACTTCCTGCACCAGCGACACCAGCGAAGGCGTGGTCTGGAGAACGGTGCATCCGGTTTCGACGATGAGCCGGCACATCGCTTCCGGGTCCCGATGCTGGTCGTCGTCGGCGATGACGATGCGTCCGCCGCAGATCAGGGGCAGATAAAGCTCGAGCGCGGCGATGTCGAACGACAGCGTGGTGGCCGCGCAGATCGTATCGTCGGCGCCGAAGCCCGGCGACTCGCGCATCGAACACAGGAAGTTGACCAGGTTGCCGTGCAGAACCCGGACGCCCTTGGGCTCGCCGGTGGAGCCGGAGGTGTAGAGCACATAGGCCAGGTCCGACGGCGACAGCGTCGGCAACGCAATGGCTTGCTCCTTGCCCGCTTCGAGCAACTCATGTACGGACAACACCACGCGTCCCTCCAGCAGCGCCGGCGGCAGTCCGGCCTGCGGCGAGGCGATGAGATGCGAAATGCCCGAGTGGTTCGCCATGTGCAGCAGGCGATGTTCGGGAAACGCGGGATCCAGCGGCACGTAGGCCGCGCCGCTGCGCAATACGGCGATCACCGCCAGCAGCATGTCCAGATTCCGCGGCAGGGCGATGCCGATGAGCTGGCCCTGGCCCTTGCTCAGGCCTTGCAGCTGCAGGGCCTGAGCGATCTGGCGACTGCGCCGGTCCAGTTCCTGGTAACTGATGGACTGCGCGCCGCATTGCGCCGCAATGCGCGTTCCGTGGCGCGCGAAGGCCGCTTCCAGCAAAGCCGGCAGCGAGTCAGCATCGGCCTGCGCCGGCAGCGTGTCGTTGATCAGGCTGAAGTCTTCCAGCGACGCGGGCAGCACCAGGTCGCGCATCGCCACCTGGCGGCTGTCGCCGTCGGTCAGTGCGCGCAGAATATCCACATAAGCGTTCGCCCATCCGCGAGGCGACGATTCGTCATGCAGCGCGGACTGGTATTGCACTTCCAGGCTGAGTTGACGTGGCGTCTGCCACCAGTGAAAGGCGAACTCCCATGCGGTCGCCGAACGCGGCAACGCCCGCAGATGGCAGTCCACGCCTTCGAACCGGAGTTTTTCCATCGACGGCGTGAGGCTGAGGATGGTCTCGACCAGCATCAGCCTGCCGGCTTCGCGCGGCAGTTTCAGCGCATCGACGATCCTGCCCAGCGAAATATCCTGGTGCTCGGTGGCGGCGGTGAGTTCGGCCCGCACCCGCTGCACGAAGTCAGCCACCGATTCGTCCGTTTCGATGCGGATCTTCAGTGGAAGCGTGTTGTCGGTGTCGCCCACCATCCGGGAACCGCTCCCCTGCGCAGCGCCGGCAAAAGGAACGCCGCAGACCAGATTGTCCTGTCCGGTCAGGCGATGCAGCAGGATGAAATATCCCGCCAGCAGCAAGGTGAACCGGCTGACCGACAGTTCCTTGGCAGCCGCGCGCAGTCCCGACCACAGAGCGGGTTCTACATCCACCCGCACATTGGAAGCAGCGAAATCGATTTCCGCAGTGCGCGGGCGATCAGTGGGCAAACGCAGGGGCTCGGGCAGGTCGGCGAACCGCTCGGTCCAGAAACGCAGGCAGTCCGCACCTTGGGCGCCTTCGCGCCGCTCGTGTTCGGCTTGCGCATAGGCCGACCAGGAATCGGCGGGCGGCAGGAACTGCGGCGCCTGGCGCAACTGCTCCGAGTACAGCACCGACAATTCTTTCAGCACCACGCGCAACGACCAGCCGTCGAAGATCAGGTGGTGCCCCATCAGCAACACGCGATGTGAACCCTCGGCCAGCCGGCACAGATGGGCGCGCACCAGCGGCGGATGGGCAGGATCGAAGGCGATTTTCAAGCACCGCCCGCAGTGATCGCGGTACCGGCCCAGCGGGTCCGGATCGGCGCTGAAGTCCAGATACTCCAGCCCGACCTTGCTGGGCGGTTCGTACACCTGCCACGGGCCCTCGGGATCGAACCGCATCGACAAGGCTTCGTGCCGGGTGGCTATCTGGGCAACGGCCGCCGAAAGGGCAGCGACATCCAGGTCGCCCTCGAAGGCGAGTTCAACCGGTTCGGAGAACGCCAGCGCCGCAGTCGCGCTGTACTGCCCGCCCAACCATTTCTCGGCCTGGGCATCGGTTAGCGGAAAGCGGTCGCCATGAACCGGCTTCCCGGCTCCTCCGGATGGACTTGAAACAGCATCGTTCCCCAATTTTCCGCCCTATTCCTGCATCGAAGCGCCCGGACTCGGGGAATCCGGCGCGCGTCACGATTATAGGCCTTCGGATGAGAGGGCTTAAGTGGGATGCGACCCGGCCGCTATCTCCTGAAGCAAAGGCCACCCCTGACCTGACCATTGCCCCGACCGCTTGTTGCAGGAATGCGACGCAAGTGCCATCAAGACGACACTTGCATAGACTGAAATGTCTAAAACGTGAACTCGTTTTAAATCCGGACAAGTCCGGGTGCCCGATTCGTGAACCAATCGACAGTGCCGGTATAAACGTGGGATAGACTCTCTTCCGGACAGGGGTGTTCAACATTAATTGTTTTCCAACGGCCTACAGGAGCCGTTCTTTGATGACCTCATGCCTCTCGTTTCGTGGTTCCCGCCTTCGCGCCCTCACCGGCCTGATTCTTTTCCCGCTTGCCCTGCTTTCAGGCCAGGCCACCGCCCAATCCCTGGGCGTGTGCAATTCCTTCTATACGGCCGGGTTCACCCTGACCCAGGGCAAGGTCAATCCGACCATGCCGGCCGTGGCCAAGCCTGCCAAGGGCACGGCGCTGAAGGAATCCAATTTCAATACCTGCCTGGTTCGCGCCACCTCGCATTCGACCGAACCGCCGTCGACCTTCGCGCGCAACGACTATTCGCGTCGCCAAGCCTTCAACGCCGACAACACCTACTTCATCGTCTATTCCAACGATGGTTGGTGGCACCTCTATAACGCCAATACCCTGCAGCACCTGCGCCAGTTGTCGCCCAAGGTGGCCAATGCGTCCGTTTCCAGCGAACTGCACATGGCAGGCGATGCGGAGCCGCAATGGCATCCCACCGATCCCAACAGCCTGTACTACCTGCCCACCAACGGTGGGACCAAGCTTCTGAAGCTGGACGTCAGGACGAACACGGCCACGGTCGCCGCTGATTTCGCCGGCAAACTGCCCTCATGGGGATCGAGTGCCTCCCATATCTGGACCAAATCGGAAGGTTCGCCTTCGGCTGATGGCCGCTACTGGGGTTTCCAGGTCGAGAACACCAGCTTCGGTCTGCTGGGTTACATGGTCTGGGATCTGCAGAACAACCGTCTGGTTGGCAGCCGTCAGGATTCCAGCCGTCCCGACCACTCCAGCATGTCCGCTGCTGGCCGCTGGTACATCACTTCCTCCGACTCGACCGGCACCTGGGCCTGGTCGCCAGACTTCACCACCAAAAAGAAGCTGCACGCCAAGAGCGAGCATTCGGATCTGGCGCTGGGACCGAACGGCCAGGACTATTACGTCTCGGTCGATTACCAGAGCTCTGCCGGCGACGTTTTCTACACCGATATCGACGCCTGCCCGGCAGTCGCGGCCAGTGCCACGACCGCAACCGTCTGTCCGCGGACCGTCCTCTTCCCCAGCTACATCAATGGCGCCGCCACGGCGATGCACTTCTCCGGCAAGGGTTTCAAGAAACCGGGTTGGATGGTCTGGAGCACCTACGGCAGCAGCGCTTCGCGCGACGGTAGCTGGCCGTGGTTCACCAACAAGATCTATGTGGTGGAACTGGCCGCCAATCCGCGCGTCTATCCGATCGCCTATACCCGGCGCACGGAATCGGCGGGCGGTTACTGGTCCGAACCCCATGCATCGGTGAGCCGCGACTTCACCCGCATTGCCTTCAACAGCAATTGGGGCGTGGCCAACGCCGACGATATCGACACCTACATCGTGCATATCCCCGCGTCTTCCTTGCCCGGCGGAACCACGGTCGTCTCCTCCCGTTCCACTGGCGGTAATGCGCCCGCGTTGCAGGGAACGGCGAGCGCCAGCGCGCCGGTTTCCGCGGGCGCTCCGGCTTCTTCTTCCAGCACCTCCAACTCGACGACATCCGGAACCACCAGCAGCGGGAGTGATAGCAGTGCTCAAAGCACAACCACTACCCGCTTCGTATCGCGCGGTGCGCGGTTGATGAGCCGGGTCACGGCAGTCATACGCCAGATGGCGGCGCGAGAAAACCGTGCCTCCACCCTGACGTTGCTGACCTTGCCCGGACTGGCACTACTGGAAGAGTTGTTCGGCACCGAAAACACTGGATCCAACCGGGTCGCGCTTCGCCAATAGGCCGGATCGCTTCCAGCCAGCTACCGCTGGCATCGGACTGACGCAGCCCTTACCGGCTGCGTTTTTGTTTGCGCATCTGTGCGATTGCGTGTCGATGAAACAGATTGACCGATCACCGATCAACCAGATCTACGCCTACAGCAGCCAGGTCCAGCTTGTGGCCGTGAGCAGGAATTCCATGGGGCTTGCCTTGCCGGTTGCCCTTGCCGAGCCGGGTTTGTCGCCCTTCGGCGCATAGACCTCCTGGATCGGGATCACGCGGGAACCCGCGGGCACTTCGCCATGTGCATCGAGCACTTCGAAATCGCCGTCGCGGTTGTAGGTATGACAACCATCCAATGAGGGCGACCACGAAGGGTCGAGCCGTGACACGGGCTTTTCGATATAGGTTTCAGGTGTCAATTCGACCACCTCGTTGAACACCACCGCAGAACCATAGATCGGCGCGCAACATTGCGCCGGCCTGATCAGGCGCTCCCCATCGAAGAACAGACGGCCCGCCGGACGCGCCCGGCGTACGTCGGTGACGATCGGGTTGGCCGGGTGCGCCCGGTAAGGGCCTTCCAGTTTGTCCGCAACGAACAGGAACAGCTCATCGGACGGATTGCCGCCGCTCTCCGATACGTTACCGAACAGATACCAGTGGCCCTGGTGGTGATGCAGCGTAGGGTCCACGCACAAGCGGCCCTGGATGAGGTCGGCGACCCGCTTCCACCCCCCTGGAAATGCGTCGGTCTCGTAAACGCTCACGCGGTCGGCTTCGCACGATTCGACCGTCATCCGCCATTTGCCTTCCCAGCGGAACACCTGCGGGTACGAAAGGTGGAAGGGTTCCTCCAGCACGATGCCGTGGTGCTTGGCCGCCTGGGTTCCCTGCAGTTCCAGGCAACTGATCACGCCCTTGTGGCTGCCGTCCAGGAACTCTTCGACGAAGAGATATTTCTGTTCGCCGTCGAGCAATGGAAACGGATCGGCCCAATAGTTCCTGCCTGGCGCCACCAGATTGACGTACGACTCGATACGGGGCTGCGCCAGATCCAGCGGATTCTGCTTTTGCGGAATCAGCACGAACCATGGCTGTTGCGCCTTGCGCTTGCGCAGCCCGGACGCTGCGAGCAATCGAAGCGTGATGCCCAGCGCCTTCAGGCCCATGCCTGGTGCAAGATGCTCCGTGCCCCGCGCACTGCGGAGTGTGGACACGCTGCCGCGCTCCGTCAGCTCCCTGCCATCGGCAAGCTGGCGCAATGCGCGCATCAGCAATGCCGGCAACTTCAGAAACACCAACTCGCGATGCTGGCTGAAAGACACCGCGCGGGTCGCACCCCAGCTGGTCCCCAGTGGCAAGAGTTCGCGGTCGCTGGAAACGAGTTCCAGGGCGAACGGCGTGGCGGGTTCGTCGCGCAGGATCGGGCCAAGCAGACCAAGCGCGGCGGAATCCTCGTCGAACAGGTCAGCAGCGATATTCCAGCAACCGTGACTGGCGAACTCCGACAACCCTGCCGCCCATTCCGCCGGTCCCAACAGCACGATCAGATCAGGCTCGACCTGTTCGGCGATGCGTTGCGCAGCGGCAAGATCGGCCACGGTGCCGCTCACCTCGCCAGGGATATTGGCACTGCCGGACAAATCCACCTTCGATAACGGCCCGCCTTTCTTGCGTCGTACGAACTTCAGGAACAGTCCCATCAGGCGGCGTTCGATCGCAACGAAAGTGCGCACGTCCCACGGCGCACGCGGCGGCTCGTCAGACGGGCTCGAAACCCCCGGTTGAATCGGTACCAGGGTGACTTTCAACCGCCTGCTTTCATTGGCCAGGCAAAGGAATGAAGCGATCCAGTGCGGTGAATCCGGCGGCACCAGCATCAGCAGTTCCAGCGGCCGCGCGCCTGGTGCAGGATCAGGGTAAAGGTAGGTGCGCACGTTGCTGGCGGGCTCCGTCATGCTGGTGGGGCAAGGAGTCGTCACTTCATTGCTCTCCGCCGCGCGCGCATGCTCGCTGCGACAAAGCCGCCGCATTGGGCCGAGCGCGAGTCGGAAAGAGCCATCGTCATATGCTCCTGGACCATTCGCAGATGCGCTCGATCACCTGCTGGCGATCCCGGGGGGAAAACAGAATATGGTCGAATCCTGGCCGGTATTCCACCTTCAGATTCGCATGCGACCGGAACTTGCCGAAAGTCGCATCCAGTTGTCTGGGATGGAGCAGGTAGTAGGAAATGCCACCGGTGTAGAACGCCAGCACCTTGACCCCACGACCCAGGATGTCGCCGAGCTGCTGTTTGAATGATGCGGGGTCCGGCCAATCGCGGAAATCCATCAGTCCCGGCGTGTTCTCGGGCTTGGCCTTGAAGAACCGCGCCACCATGCCTGGCCAGGACAGAGGTGGGCGTTTCAGCAACAGGCCCAACTGCCCTACCCTGAACCACTTGTTCTGCACCGCTATCCCGTCCAGCAGCAACACGCCGCTGACCCGCTGTTCCACCGCCGCGACCTTCCAGCCCAGATCGGCTGCGGTGCAGATACCCCCGACGATGAATTCGCCACTGCCGGTTTCCGCCTGCACCGTATCCATGGCTTCGGCCACCGCCGACTCCTGATTGGGGTGGGTTCCCAACGGGGCGTCGCCCATGCCCGGCAGATCGAAGCGCAGCACGTCGAAGCCCTGTCGGGCCAGTTCGCGCGCCAGATGCACATGCAGACGAAATGGCCCGGTGCGATGGATCAGGCCCGCATTGAACAGCACCACCGCCTTGCGCCGCGCAGGCTGTTGCGCACGGGTCAGCACGCCGAAACTGCGGCCACCATCGAGAGCGATCACTTCATCCATGCGTTGTCCATCGCGGAATATCCGATACCAGACTCTCCAATCCGGTGCGGGCCTCACGCAGCGGAATCAATCCATTCAGATCGATCTCGTCTGCCCAGATGCTGACCGCTTCCGGGATGTCCACCTGCAAGTCTGCGGAAACAGGCGATGGCGCGCCGGCCGTGTCCAGCACCGCCACTTTCAAGTCCGATGGCGCTTTACCAATACGCAAGGCAGCCAGTTGCGCGGCGAATTCGGGCGAAAGCCCGAATCCCATCAAGTCATGCGGCCCGGAAAGCGCTTCGCGTCGCAGCAAGGGATAGCGATTGCGCGAACCGCGCTCGTGGCGGTCGCGGGACACCAAGGTCTGCAAATAGGCATCGCCATCGGCGACCGGTTGCCACAGCCACAGGGCACTGGCGCCGACCGCTTCAGCATCGCGATAGGCAAGCAGCGCGGAACCACGCACTGCCATCAGGATCAGCGGCGCGGCGCCCGCAGACTGGCGCAGTTCGGCTGCGGCGAGTTGCAGATCCTGCCGCGTATCCGCAGGCAGGAAGTCGTCGTCGTTGCCTTCCGAATCCCCGGTTCCGTAATAGTCGAAACGCAGGCATGCCAGTCCGGTTCCGGCCAGTTGTGCGGCCATCTTCGAAAAGAAACGGTAGCTTCGCACCTGCTCGTGCAGCAGTGGCGGACACAGCAACAGATTGGCTTTCAACGGCCCGACAGGCGGATGGTAGACACCGAACAGGCGTCGCTCGGTAGGGCCGAAATAACGGGGCTGCGCAGAGATTTCCATCAGGCGCCGGTTCCTGCATGCGTCATACCGCACGCACGCGCAACGGCGCGCCGGTCAAGCCGGCGCCGTAGCGTTTTTATAGCGCGCATTTCCCTTCGCGGCATCCCTGGCCCCGCAGCAGTCTTTGAATGTCCCTGCGCAACTGCGTGCGACAAGGTATTTCCCCTATGCCGAAGCGTAACACGCGGCTCGATCAGGAACCGCGCCGTCGATTGCATTGCGGACCAACCAACAAACGCCCTCCATGACAGTCGATGCGCGCTCACGCGTTGGCGTCCGTCTTGCCGATCAGTCTCCGCAGGTATCGACGCAAGCCGCCAGTGGCTGGCGCCACCGGCGTCGTTGCGGTCGCCGCCATCTCGGGCAAGCCAGAGGCGGCCTGCGACAACGTCTGTGTCGCCAGCGACAACAGCCGCAGACGCACACCGGTTTCGCGCGCAACACGGTTGGCCATCTGCACGGCGAGCATGGAGTGGCCGCCGAGATCGAAGAAATTATCGTCGGCGCCCGCTTCGGACCCCAGCATCTCGCTCCACACGCCCATCAGATAGGCCACGCGCGCATCGGCATGAAGCGGCCTTACGGGTGCGGCCGGAGCGGCCGGCATGGCAGGTGCGGCAGACGCAACCATCGCCACAGGCGCGGCAGGTCTGGCGACAGCTGCCTTGCTTACGTCTGGCGTAGCGGGCGAGGCATGGCGTGCGGCAGTACGTCCTGTCGGCGAGGGCAAGGACTTCCTGTCGATCTTGCCGTTGGGCAGCAGTGGGATCGCTTCCAGTATCACTACATGCTGCGGAACCATGTAATGAGGCAAGGCCTCGCGCAGCGCAGCGATCAATCCGTGCTCGTCCAGCACAGCACCCTGCGACGCCACCAGATACGCGACCAGCCGCACGTCATCGGGCGAATCCTCGCGCGCGATCACTACCGCACGTGCCACGCCAGGCTGCTGGATCAGGCTGTTTTCGATCTCGCCCAGTTCGATGCGATAGCCGCGCACCTTGACCTGGAAATCCAGGCGCCCCTGATGCTCAAGCACACCATCGCGCCGCCAACGGCCGCGATCGCCGGTGCGGTACAGACGCGCCGGCAGCGCGCTGCGCCCGGCCTCGGAACGGGTGACGAAACGATCTTCGACAAAACGTTCGGCGGTCAGTTCCGGCCTGTCCAGATATCCCAGGGTCACGCCATCGCCGCCGATATAGATTTCACCGGAGACGCCGACGGGGCAGATCTCGCCGCGGGGATCCAGCACCCAGACCGTGGTGTTGGCGATGGGTTTGCCGATATGGATATCCAGCGCCTGCGTGGAGGGTTCCACCCGCGAACAGGTCGACCAGACTGTGGTCTCGGTGGGCCCGTACATGTTCCACAATTCGGCGCAGCGGGGCAGTAACTGGGCAGCCAAGTCGGCAGACAGGGGTTCGCCGCCACACAGCGCCTTGAAGCCACTGCGTCCTTGCCAGCCTGCTTCCACCAGCATCCGCCAAGTGGCCGGTGTTGCCTGCATCACCGTCGCACCGGTGCTGTCCAGCAAGGCCGCGATTTCGAACCCGTCCATCGCCACTTCGCGCGGCGCCAGCACCACTTCGGCACCAACGCTCAGCGGCAGGAAGATTTCGAGCACGGCGATGTCGAACGAGGTGGTGGTGACCGCCAGCAGCTTGTCGTTTTCGTCGAGCCCCGGTTCGCGGCGCATGCTGTGCAGGAAGTTCAGGACCGCACCGTGCGGCACCTGCACGCCCTTGGGCTTGCCGGTCGAGCCGGAGGTGTAGATCACGTACGAGGGCGCGTCGAAGTGCGTGGCATCATCGAATGGAAGCGCGACGGCAGTGGATGCCGAAGCGATTGCCGCCGCGTCTTCGTAGAGCAGTAGCAGTCGCTGGCGCGGCCACGCCAGCGGAGCCGCGAGGTCGCCTTCGGAAACCACCAGCGCCAGGCGCGCGTCTTCGGCCATGAAGCGCAAGCGGTCGCCCGGATAGGCCGGGTCCAGTGGCACGTAGGCCGCACCGGCTTTCAGCACGGCGATCATGCTGGCTATCAGATCCGGATGCCGGTCCAGGCACACGCCCACCAGATCGCCTTTGCCGATACCGCGTGCCGCCAGCGCAGCAGCAATGCGCTGGCTGCGCGTTTCCAGTTGCGCATAACTGAGCGTCTGGCCGTTGAAACGGATGGCGGTGCGCTCCGGCGTCCGCGCGGCCTGATCCGCAAGCAAGGCATGCAGGCTGTTCTGCGACGGCATATCGGTCGCAGTGGAATTCCAGTGCGCGAGCGATTCCCAGTCTTCGCGGGCCAGCACATTCGCATCGCCGATCGCCTGCTGCGGATCGTGGCGGAAGGATTCCAGCAATGCGATGAACTGGTGGTGCATTGCCGCGCCGGATTCGGCCGAAAGGATGTCGGCGTTGTAGTTCAAGTCGGCGACGACGCCGTCACCGTCCTCGAAGCACCACATCGACAGATCGTTGGAAGAAGTATGGTGCGGCAGCATCACGTGTTCGTAGCGCAGATCGCCCCAATGCATGCGGCGATCGCGGATGTCCTGGAATGAAAACAGCGCCTGGTAGACCGCCGAGCGGCTGGGATCGCGCGGAATGTCCAGCTCGCGCGCCAAGTGTTCCAGCGGCACGTCGGGATGGGAGAAGCAATCCAGCACGCCCTGCCTGACCTGGGCCAGCATCGACAGGAACGACGACTCGGGATCTATCTGCATCCGCAACGGCAGGATATTCACGAAGAAACCCATGACCTTGTCGAGTTCTTCGGACACATGACTGCGCACGGGCAGACCCACGATGAGATCACGCTGTCCAGTCAAGCGGTGCAGCAGCACGAAATATGCGGCCAGCAAGGTCATGAACAAGGTGGCATCGGCTTCACTGCCGATCCGTCGCAATGCCGAGGTCAGCGCGGCATCGACATGCATCATTTCCGCGCCGCCCTTGCCCGTGGCCTGGGCAGGACGCGGGAAATCCTCGGGTAAGTGCAATGGCTCCAGTTCGCCCGCCAGATGCTGCAGCCAGAAATCCAGCTGCGGCCGCATCGAAGCTTCGCCGAGCTGCTGAAGATGCCAGGATGCGAAATCGCAGTAGCTGCGTTTGAGTTCGGGCAAAGTCGAAAGTCCGCCCTCGCTATAGGTCTGGTAGAGCTCAGCCATTTCCTCGCAGAACAGGTTGATCGACAGGCCATCCCACACGGTGTGATGGACCATGAAGAACAGGATGTGGTCGTGCGGCGAAAGCTTGAACAGCTTGGCCCGGAACAATGGCCCGCGATCCAGTTGCATCGGCTCGGCGGTCAGCACATCCATGCGCCGCATGACCTCGGCTTCACGCTCGTGCTCCGGCAGTCTGGACAAGTCCTCGACCGGCAGGAGTGATGCCTCCACCGCTTCCACTTCCAGCACGCGCTGGATCGCACCGTCGCCCGACGCTTCGATCTGGGTGCGCAGCGACGGCTGCCGCCTGACTACCTTCTTGAACGCATCGTCCAGTGCGACCAGATCCAGCGGACCGCGCAGACGATGCGCGGACTGGATGTTGTAGGCCGTCTGTCCCGGCTGGATCTGCTCGAGCACCCACAGCCGTTGCTGCATCAGCGAAAGCGGCGCGCTGCTCTGATCAGGCTGGCGCAATACCGGCGCGACCGGCACGACCGTGGATTCCGGCTGGCCGCCGACGAGTTCGGCGATGCGCGCCACTGTCGGCGCGTCGAACAACGCACGCAATGGCAGATTGATGCCCAATGCGCGGCCCAGGCGCGTCGTCAGTCGCGCGCCCAACAACGAGTGTCCGCCGAGGGCGAAGAAGTCGTCGTGCACGCCCACTTCGGGCAACCCCAGCACCTCCGCCATCACTGCGGCGATGCGTCGTTCGGTGTCGGTACGCGGCGCCGTACGTGCGACCTTTTGCGGACGTGCTTCCTGTGGCGGCGGCAGCGATTTGCGATCCACCTTGCCGTTGGGCAGCAGCGGAATCGATTCCAACAAGACCATATGTTGCGGAATCATGTAGTCGGGCAGCGTGCCACGCAGATGCGCTGCCAGCGCCTGGCTGTCGATGGCGTGCCCTGGCGCGGCGACCACATAGGCGACCAGACGCACGTCGCCCGGCTGATCCTCGCGCGCCATCGCCACCACCCGCGCCACGCCCGGATGGGTAAGCAAGGTGTTTTCGATTTCGCCCAGTTCGATCCGGTACCCACGCACCTTGACCTGGAAATCCAGGCGGCCCATGTGTTCGAGCTGACCATCGGCGCGCCAGCGGCCGCGATCGCCGGTGCGATACAGCAGAGGCGCTGGCACCGAGGCCGAACCCGCGGCAAACCGATCTGGAATGAATCGGTCCGCAGTGAGCTCGGGACGGTCCAGATACCCCAGGGTCACACCATCGCCGCCGATGCATATTTCACCCGGCACGCCACGCGGGCATGGCTCGGCATTCGCATCGAGTATCCAGACTTGCGTGTTGGCGATAGGACGGCCGATATGGATGTCTGGCGCCTGGCCGGCGGCCGGCTTTTCCACCCGCATGCAGGTGGACCACACCGTGGTTTCCGTCGGGCCGTAGAGATTCCAGAGTTCGCTGCAGCGCTGCAGCAGTTGTGCAGCAAGATCCGGAGCCAGAGGTTCGCCACCACATAACGCGCGAAAATCTGCTCCACCCTGCCAGTCCGTTTCCAGCAGCAGCCGCCAGGTCGCAGGCGTCGCCTGCATGACCGTCGCGCCGCAATCCTGCAGCAGTTGCGCCAGCGCGCCCGCATCGGCGGCAGTCGCGCGATCAGCCAGCACCACCTGCGCGCCCACGCTCAGCGGCAGCATCAGCTCCAGCACAGCGATATCGAACGACAGCGTGGTAACCGCCAGCAGACGGTCGTCCGCGCCGAGTCCCGGCTGCTGTTGCATGCCGACGATGAAGTTGGACACCGCACGGTGCGGTACCTGCACACCCTTGGGCCGGCCGGTGGAACCGGAGGTATAGATCACGTAGGCGACGGACTCGGGCAGCGCTGCGTCTTCGTCGCGACCAGGTCGCGCATCGCTGGCCGAAGCCAATGCCTCCTGCATTTCGTCGAGGATCAGCATCGGACGGCCGCCCAGGTCGAAATGCGCGGCGTGCCTGCGCTCGGTGACCAGCGCCGCCAGCCCGGCATCGCTGGCCATGTAGGCCAGGCGCTCGCCCGGGAATTGCGGGTCCAGCGGCACATAGCCGGCGCCGGTCTTCAGGATGCCCAGCAATGCGGCCAGCATGTCGATGCTGCGGTCCAGCGACACGCCGACCAGGGTGCCGCGACGCGCACCGGCGGCACGCAGCAGCGTGGCGATGCGGTTGGCGCGCGATTCCAGTTGCGCGTAGGTCGCGTTGTTGTCACCGCAGACGACCGCCACGCGGTCGGGCGTGAGATCGCGCTGGATCTCGAAATACTCGTGCATGCGCCGCTGGTGATCGTAGGCCACCGGTGGCGGTTGCAGCGCCTGCAGCTCTGCCTGCGCCCTCGCATCGACCAGCGCCAGGTTTCCTAGAGTGGATTCGGTACTGTCCACGGCCGCGCGCAGCAGGGTTTCGTAGGCAGCAAGCCAACGCTGCACGGTCGCGGCATCGAACAGGTCGCAGTTGTACTGGCATTCCAGGCGCAGGGCGCCGTCCACCTGCGCGGCGTTGACGAACAGTTCGAAGGTATCGAAGCTGCGCGGGTTGTCGAAGAATTCCAGCGACAGGCCCGGGAACGCGGTGGATTCGCTTTCCAGTGCCTGATCGATATTGAACAGCACGCTGACCAGCGGCATGCGGCTGGGATCGCGTGCGATGGGCAGTTTCTGCAGCAGGGTACCGAAGGTGTAGCGCTGGTGTTCCAGCGCATCCAGCAGCACGTCCTGGGCACGTTCGATGGCGGTGGCGAAAGTCTGCGCAGTCTCCACATCGAAGCGCAGCGCCAGGGTATTAACGCAGTGACCGACCAGGTCGGCATGTCCGCCCTGCGACTGCCCCGCAGCCGGAATGCCAACGACCACACTCTCCTGCCCGGTCAATCGCGACAGCAGACCCGAGAACCCCGCCAGCAGCGTGGCGAACAGGCTGGCGCCGTGACGCGCGCCCATGCGCCGCAGCGCGGAGGTCAATTCGTTGTCCAGCGTGTGGTCCACGCGCGCCGACGCGAAGCTGCGGCGCGCAGGACGTGCGCGATCCGTGGGCAGGTCCAGCACCGGAATATCGTGGGCGTACTTCGACAGCCAGAACGCTTCGTCGGCCTGGTATTCCGGCGTGGACGGACGTGCCAGTTCGGCGATGGCGTAGTCGGTGTAGTCCTCGGCTTCCGGCAACGCCGGCAGCATTGTGCCGGCATGGCGCGCATACAAGCTGCCCAGTTCACGCACGATCACCCACCACGACCAGCCGTCGCAGACCAGGTGGTGCGCACTGAGCACCAGTTGATGGCGGTCCGCCGACAAGCGCAGCAACGCCGCGCGGAACAGCGGGTCCGATTCGATGACGAATGGGGTTTCCACCGAGGCGCGCAGGTGCTCGGCGATGGCGCGTTCCTGTTCGACGCCTGCACTGCCGGTGAGGTCGTGCAGCGGTAGGGACAGAACCAGCTGCTGGCGAATGCACAACGTCTCGCCATCCGGCCCGAAGCTCGCACGCAATGCATCGTGACGATCGACCAGCTCCTGCAGCGCGGCCGATAGTGACTCCACGTCCAACGCGCCCAGCAGGCGCAGCGACACCGACAGATTGAACGACAGCGCGGCCTCGGTGCTCAGCTGGTTGGCCAGCCAGATTTCCCGTTGCGGCTCGGTCGTCGGCACCACACGCGACAGTTCGCCATGGGCAAACGGATCGTAGTCGACAGCAGTCAGGTCGTTCGGGGACATCGGCAACGCACTCATCCAGCCACCTTGAAGAATTTACCGGGCTGGTCCGGACTGGCGACATACCACCCCGGCTCTCCCTGCGGCGAACGTCCCAAGCGTGCGCCCGGCACGATGGGTTGTCGCGCTTCCATGATCTTGAAATCGGGCACTGCCGGGACGTCCTGTTGCGAAGCCGATGCTGCAGAGACGGTGGCAGACGCGGATTGCGCGCTGGTCACTGTGTCCCGATTCAACGGCGCGAGCGCCATGTCCGCAATCATCTGTTCGCCGCCCAGCATCGACAGCTGCCGCGTCATCAGCGCCTGCTGCTGCAACACGACCTGCCGGATCAATTCACCATCCTGGCTTGCCGATTGTGCGAGCAGTCCGAGCTGCTGCGACATCAGTTGCAACTGCCTATCGACCAGACCACGCAGTTCGACGTTTGCAGAGCCCGATGCGCTAGCAAGAGTCTCCCCTGGCAAGCCGTGTGACGGCAACATCACCGGGGTAGGCATCGTGGCTGCGACTGCCGGAGAAGGCATCTGGTCGGGCAATTGCGGCAGCAGCAATGCAGCCAGCTTTTCAAGGCTGGAGGCTTCACCCATCAATTGCCTGAAGGTCACTTTGACTGCGAAGACCTTCTGCAACTGCAACGCGATCTGGGTCAGCATCAGGCTGTCCAGGCCCGCTTCGATGAAGTGGCTGTCGGGGTCGTCCATCGACAGCCCGGCGGCATCCTCGAATACATCGCGCAGGCGCGTCAGCAATCGCGCATGTGCGTCTTCACCGGGAACGAGCATCGTTGCCGCTGTCTCGTCGGGTGGCACGCCGACCAGATGTAAGGGAGCGGCAGCGGCCAGCGTGGGATGCGGTAATACGTTGCTCGCGTCGGCGACCGGCGCGTCCAGCCAGTAACGCTGACGGTCGAAGGCATAAGTGGGGAGGCGCACGCGGCGGCGGCGCGCACGCGTATCGAGCAATGCGGGATCGAAAGCACTGGCGTGCGCCCACAGTTGTCCGGCCGCCTGGCGGAAGCTCGCGACTTCCAATGCTGGCGAATCGGCCAGCGACGAAACGGCGACCTTGTTCGCACGTGACAGGGACGGTTGCTGGCGCGTCAGCGCGCTCAGCGTAGTGCGCGTACCCACCTCCAGCAGGACGCGCGCAGGCGACTCGATGGCCTGCAGTACGGCCGCCGAAAAACGTACCGGCTCGCGGAGGTGACGGGCCCAGTAGTCGGGGGATATGGCGGTTTCGGCATCCAACCACTGGCCGGTCGCTGTGGACAGCACCGGCATTTGCGGCGCATTGCGTTGCACGGCCGCCACCTCGGCGCGGAACTGCGGCACCACCGCGTCCATCATCTGCGAATGGAACGCATGCGAGGTATGCAGCACGCGGCAGGCGATGCCGTCTGCGTCGAGTTGCGCCTGGAATGCAGCCACTGCTGCGGTCGCACCCGACACCACGCACGCGCCGGGCGCATTTTCGGCGGCCAGCGACAACTCCTGCGGGAGTCGCGCAAGTAGCGCATCCATCGGCATGCGGACCGACAACATGCTGCCAGTCGGCTGCGCCTGCATGAGCTTGCCACGGCGCGCCACCAGGGTCAGCGCATCGGCCAGCGAGAACACGCCGGCCAACGTGGCTGCGACGAATTCGCCGATGCTGTGGCCGAGCATCGCCGAAGGCATCACGCCATAGCTCATCCACAAGCGGGCCAATGAATACTCCAGCGAGAAGATCGCCGGCTGCATCACCGAGGTCGGCAACAAGGCATCGGCATCGTCGCCGAATGCCACTTCGCGCAGATCGAAACCCAGTTCGGTGCGCAGCGCGTCCGCGCATTCGTCGAAGGCGCTGCGGAAGTGCGGCTCGGCTGCATACAGCGCCCGGCCCATGCCGGCGTATTGCGAACCCTGCCCCGGGAACATGAACACCACGTCGCCCGCATGCGCCGGGCGGCTGCGGCCGATGGCAGCCACCGTTTCCGGTGCGCGCAACAGCGCCGCTGCGTGGTTCACGTCCTCTGCCACCACCGCGACGCGGTGCGCGAATGCCTTACGGCCCACGCCCAGGGTCCAGGCCGCATCGGCGAGATTGAGGCCCGGATTCGCGTCCATATGGTCGGCCAGCTGCTGCGCCATGCGTTCCAGCACGGCCGGCGTGCGGGCGGACAACGTGAGCAGTTGCGGGCCTTCAGCAGGATCGGAATCGGGCAGCAACGGCGCCTCTTCCATCACCACATGCGCATTGGTGCCGCCGACGCCGAACGAGCTGACACTCGCACGGCGCGGGACGGCGCTGCGCTTCCATTCGGTCATTGCGCCTTCGACCACGAATGGCGTACTCGCGAAGTCGATACCGGGATTCGGCGCGCGGAAGTGCGCGGTCGCGGGAATGCGTTCCTGCTGCAGCGACAACGCGGTCTTGATCACGCCCGCGGCACCGGCGGCGATCACCAGGTGCCCCACGTTGCTCTTCACCGAACCCACGCGGCAGAAGCCGGTGTCCTGGGTATCCAGGCGAAACGCACGGGTCAGGCCTTCGATTTCAATCGGGTCGCCCAGGGGTGTGGCGGTGCCGTGCGCCTCGACATAGCCGATGCTGCGCGCGGGAACGTCCGCGTCGGCCAGCGCCATGGCGATCACCGCCGCCTGGCCATCGCTGCTCGGCGCGGTGAAGCTGGCCTTGTGGCCGCCATCGTTGTTGATGGCCGCGCCACGGATCACAGCGAACACCTCGTCGCCATCGGCCAGCGCATCGGACAGCCGCTTCAACAGCACCACCGCCGCGCCATCGCTGAACACCGTGCCGCGCGCATCCTTGTCGAACGCGCGGGTGTGGCCATCGGGGGAGAGCATGGCGTCTTCGATATAGCGGTAACCGCTGCGCGGTGGGCAGGTCGCCGAAGCAGCACCAGCCAGCGCCATGTCGCACTGCCCTGCACGCAGGCTGTCCACCGCCTGGCAGATCGCCACCAGCGAAGTGGAACAGGCCGTGTGCGTACTGATGGCCGGCCCGACCAGGTTGAGCTTGTGCGCCACGCGCGTGGCGATGTAGTCCTTCTCGTTGTTGACCATCACCTGGAAAGCACCGAGCTTCTCGATCAGATCCGGACGCTTGGACACATGATTCTGGAAATAGGTCGCATTGTTCATACCGGCGAATACACCGACCGGCACCGGCGTCGCGTCCGGCGCATAGCCGCCACGCTCCAGGCACTCCCAGCACAGTTCCAGGAAGATCCGCTGCTGCGGGTCCATCAGTTCCGCTTCGCGCGGGCCGATACCGAAGAAGGCGGCGTCGAACTGCTCCAGCCCTTCGATGATTCCACGCGCTGCTACGTAGGCGGGGTCATCGCGCTCGGCCGCGCTGATCGAAGCATCCAGTTCGTCGCGCTTGAACTGGGTGATGCTGTCGCGGCCTTCGCACAGATTGCTCCAGAAGGCTTCCACATCGGCCGCGCCGGGGAAACGCCCCGCCATGGCCACGATGGCGATCGGCTCATGCGCCGTCTGTGCCTCGCGACGGCGCAGGCGCACGCTGCGCAGCGCGCCACCGGCGGATTCTCCGTTCAAGTCCGCAGCGAGTCCTGCAGGCGTGGGATGCTGGAAAAACAACGTCGCCGACAGCGCTACCGACTCGCCGTCGCCATTGCGGCCGGCCTGCCATTGGCGCACGCGTTCCAGCAGGCGCATCGCCAACAGCGAGTTGCCACCCAGGTCGAAGAAATTATCGTGGCGACCGATCCCACTGATACCCAACACGGCGGCGAAGGCCGCGCAGATTTCGGTTTCTTCGCTCGTCGTCGGCGGCTCGTAGGCGGCCGCCAGGTCGGGGCGTTCGTGGCCGGGCTCGGGTAGCGCGGCGCGGTCCATCTTTCCGTTGGGCGTCACCGGCAACGCCTCCAGCCGCACATAAACGCCAGGCACCATGTGGTCGGGCAGGTTCTGCGCCAGATGGCTGCGGAAGGTTTCGACGCTTATCGTCGCGCCTTCGCGTTGCGGCACGTAGTAGGCGACCAGGCGAAGATCGCCAGCGGCATCAGGACGCGCCAGGACCACCGCAGCGCTGACTTCGTCATGCTCCAGCAGACGCGCTTCGATCTCGCCGAGTTCAATGCGGAAGCCGCGGATCTTCACCTGGAAATCGTTGCGGCCCAGGTATTCGATGTTCCCGTCCGGCATCCAGCGACCGAGATCGCCGGTGCGGTACATGCGCGCGTCGCCGCCGACGAAGGGATCAGCCAGGAAGCGCTCGGCCGTCAGTTCGTCGCGATTGAGATAACCGCGTCCCACCTGCACGCCGCCGATGTACAACTCGCCGGACACGCCTTGCGGCACCGGTTCCAGGTGCGCGTCCAGCACGTACATGCGCGTGTTGGCGATCGGGCGTCCGATGGGGATGTTGAGCGTGGAAGCGCCGGGCGCGCAGGCCCACGCGGTCACGTCGACTGCCGCTTCTGTCGGTCCGTAGAGGTTGTGCAGTTCGACGCCCGGCAGGCGCTGGTGGAATCGCTCCACCAGCGAGGCAGGCAAGGCTTCGCCGCTGCACATCACTCGCTTCAGCACGCCTGCGCAGGTAGCTGCGCTGTCGTCTTCCAGAAACGCATGCAGCATTGATGGCACGAAATGCAGGGTGCTGATTTTTTCGCGGACGATGAGGTCGCTTAGATAGGCCGGGTCCTTGTGGCCTTCGGGACGCGCCATCACCAGACGTGCGCCGGTCAGCAGCGGCCAGAAGAATTCCCACACCGACACGTCGAAACTGAAAGGTGTCTTCTGCAGCACCGTGTCCTGCGCCGTCAGCCCATAGGCATCCTGCATCCACAGCAGCCGGTTGACGATGCCGCGATGCTCGTTCATCGCGCCCTTGGGCAGGCCGGTGGAACCGGAGGTGTAGATCATGTACGCGAGGTGCCGCGCATTGACACCGACCTCGGCGCCCGGATTGGTGTCCGGCGATGCGGACCAGTCGGGCGTTGCCACATCCAGATCCAGCCTCGGGCATGCAATCTCAAGACCGTCCAGCACCGAGGCCAGGCGTCCCTGGGTCAGCAGGACTTTCGGCGCACTGTCCTTGACCATATGCGCCAGGCGGTCGCCCGGATACGCGGGGTCCAACGGCACGTAGGCGCCGCCGGACTTCAGGATGGCCAGCAGACCCACCACCATCGGCCAGCCGCGCTCTACACAGATGCCCACGCGGTCGTCGGGCCGCACGCCCAGCGTGCGCAGATGGTGGGCAAGCTGGTTGGCGAGGGAATTGAGTTCCTGGAACGACAACTGCCGGTCTTCGGCCGATACCGCAACCGCGCCGGGCGTGCGCGCGACCTGCGCTTCGATCAGGGTGTGCAGGCAGACGTCCTGCGGGTAATCCACGGCGGTCGCGTTCCAGCCTTCCAGCAGATGGTGGCGTTCGGCCGCATCGATCATGGGCAAACGACCGATGGCCGTGCCATCGTCGCTGATCATGGCCAGCAGCAGATTTTTCCAGTAGCCCAGATAGCGCTGGGCGGTGGCCTCATCGAAGAGGGTTGTGGCATACGCAAGCCGCACCTCGGTTTCCTTCTCGCCACTGTGTACCTGCAGCGTGAGTTCGCAACCGGCGGAAACGGGCGACGGCGGCACCGGCGCGTCCACTTCGAAACCAAGCTGTGATTTTCGCGATCCGTCGGGCGCACTGCCCGCATGCCGACGTGCCTCCGCCAGCAGCGATCGCACTTGCGCCACGCAAGCGCGGACCGAAGCAGACGGATCGAGTTCCATGCACAGCGGAACCACCGGTTCGGCCGGATTTGCCATGACGCTGGTGAACAGTGCCGATTGCGCGGACAGGCGATGCGCCAGGACCAGCCAGGCGGCGAGCAGAATTTCTGTCTGCTCGGCCCCACACGCTGCAGCCAGGCCGGTTACCGCTCGGGAGGATGCGGGATCCAGAACGACGCCCACACTGCCCTGCTCGGGCTCGATAACGGCCGTACGCGGGCGATCAACAGGAATCTCCACAAGCGCGGGCGCACCGGCAAGCGCAGCTGCCCAATAGTCGGCTTGCTCTGTCATAGCATCTACTATTCCCCTGTCGTCCATTATGCTTGAACGCACAGAAAGCCTTTTTTCGGCCAGCATGGGGCATGCTGGCCATGGCCATGACGGGCCGCCAATGCCATGACCACGACACCGGATTTCTCAAAACTCTATGGGCAACTGAAGCTCCGGCCGGATTGCAGCCTGGAGGAGTTCAAGCACGCCTATCGGCGCAAGGTCGCGACCTTGCATCCGGACCGTATTGGGCCAGAAGGCATCGCTACCGACAGCGAGCGGATCGCTCTGGCCGACCTCATGTCGCTCTACGGCATGGCCATGCAGTTCCAGAAAGACCATGGCCGCCTGCCGGGCGCGCCGCTGCCCGCCAAGACCGTGGTCACACCCCTCCGCCTGCGCGACATACCGCCACCGGCTGCTTCCGAAACCACCGATGCGGTCGAAATGGGCACCCCCCTCCGCGGACGCTGGCTGCTGCTGGCCGGATTGCTGGGGCTGCTCGGCTATCTGGTCGTTTCGGCACTGCCGAACGCATCGACCGACACGAGTGCGCGCTCCCAGCGGGCGGTTGCGGCCACCGCCACGCCCCGCACGCCGCCGCACAATCCGCAGGAGCAGATCAGGCTGGGAATGGACAGCGCGACAGTGCTGTCGATCCAAGGCCCGCCTTCGCGCACCAGCGAAGAGCTGTGGGAATACGGACCCTCGTGGATTCGGTTCGACAAGGGCCTGGTGGTGGGCTGGTACAGCTCGCCGCTCTACCGGCTGCAAAGCTCCGGGCAACAGGCGCCCGGCAGACCGCATACCGAACGCTGACCGCAGCGCGTCAGCGTGCGCCGCGTCCGAAGAGCACCACTTCCACCGTCTGCAGCAGGATCATCAGGTCCAATACCAGTCCGTGGTTCTTGACGTAGAACAGGTCGAACTTGAGTTTTTCCTCCGCATCCTTGACCGATGCGCCATACGGATAGCGCAACTGGGCCCAGCCGGTCAGGCCAGGCTTCACACAATGGCGGACGCCGTAGTAGCGGATCTCGTCGCTGAGCAGATCGACGAAGTGCGGCCGCTCCGGCCGCGGGCCGACAAAACTCATGTTGCCGGACAGCACGGCGAAGAGCTGCGGCAATTCGTCAAGACGCGTCAGGCGCATGAACTTGCCGATACGGGTGCTGCGGTCGTCGTCCTTGGTGGCCCAGCGGGCGACGCCATCCTTCTCGGCATCGACGCGCATGCTGCGGAATTTGATCAACTCGAAATGACGGCCGTTCTCGCCCACGCGGGTCTGGCGGTAAAGGATGGGGGAACCGTCTTCCATCCAGACCAGCAGCGCCACCACCAGCATCACCGGCCAGGCGATCAGCAGCAGCACCGTGGCAGCGACCAGATCGAACAACCGCTTGCTCAAGCGCCGGGGCGTCGAATAATCGAAGCCGCCGGAAAACACCAGCCACGAAGGGTCGACGACGTTCAACTGCACCATGCCCGCTTCGCGCTCGAAGAAGGTCGACAGGTCGATGACCGAGATGCCGCGCTGCACGCAGGTCAGCATTTCTTCCATCGGCAATCCGCCGCGCCGGTCGTCGGGCGCGATCACGATCTCGTCGATCTGCAGCCGCTCGGCCAGTTCATCCAGACCCTGTTCCGCCTGGACGTGCAGGTCTTCCCTGACCACCAGCGGATGGCCCGGGACAGGCACGAATCCCACCACCACGAAGGAGCGTCGATCCGCGTCTCGACGCATACGGCTGTTGATCAGGTCGGCGTTCTTGCCCGCGCCGAGAATGAGGATGCGCTGGCGCAACACATCGCTGCGGAACACATGGATGACCAGCATGCGAACCACGACCACCGAAAAGAATCCGATCAGCAGCGCCAGCGCCATCACGCCGCGGCCGATATAGCTCTGGGGGATCAGGTAATAAACAACCAGCAAGGCGATGCCGCCGAACACGAAGGACAGCACCAGACGCAGGATGAAATCCATCCGGTTGTGGCGGACGTGCACCTGATACAGGCCGAAGGCGGCCATCGCCCCGGTGATAAACGCGCCCACCAGGAATCCGCGCAACAGCGCGTGATCGGCGAAAGCGACATGGGTGTCCGGATCGTTCATGAACCTGATCCAGGCGGCGACCAGCACCGACAACGCGATCAATGTCATTTCGAGCAACCAGAGCATCCTGATTGCACGATCCTTGCGGCTGGTAGGTCCGTTCTTCATGCGGTTTTCCGTGATGTGCGGGTCGCCATGGCGACCGGAGCGATGCTGGCCGGCCGGCTTTGCGCTAGCCCGGAGCCATGACGAGAAAGGGAGAAACGAAGGCGCCCATGGCCCAGAGCTACCGCTGGTCGCCAGGCGTCTGGCGCGTGCGGAACCCGGGTCTCGATTCGAAGATCGCTATTCAATGCTGTTCGCCTGCCCTGCACCGCACGTCTGTATGAACCGCGCGCGGACAAAGTCACCGGCACCCCTGTTTGGACTTCAACCCAGTTAACGCAGTCCGGCATCCAATCAGGCCACGCCTCCTGATGATGGCTCGCCTTGGGCAGAACCCGGCAGAAGCCGGAATGAATGGATCGGATCACCCGGGGCACATGCTACCGCCGCGAACCACAACGGGCTGCGATCCAGCCTTGTCACCTGCAGCACCTCACCGGATTGATCGACGTGGTTGCGACCATCGGCAGGCACTGCAAATTCGTTCATCTCGCCACGCGAAAAGCCGATGCCCAGCGCCTTGAGAATGGCCTCCTTCCCGGTCCAGAGCGAAAGCAGCGCCTGGGCTTGCTCGGACTTCGCAAGCTTGCGCAGCGCGTCCAATTCCGTTGGATGGCAGATGTTTTCGGCGAGCCCGGGCATTTCCTCCACGCGGCTCGCCGGTTCGATATCCACGCCCAGCGGGCGGTAGTGACCCACCGCCATCGCGATCAAGGAACCGGCATGGCTCAGGCTCGCGGCCGCCAGTCCTTCACCCACGCGAGGGCAGCCCAGCGAATCCCGCCACAGCGGGACGTCTGCGGGCTGCGCGCCAAGGAACCGCCCCAGGAAAAGCCGATGCAATGCATACGCGATGACGAGAGTGTCCTTGGCCTCTTTGTTGCGCATTCGGGCAACGCGCTCGCGTTCGGGCTCATCCAGCATGCCTAACGACTGGTCGTGCCACCGGCTCCATTCGCGGCTATCGGCCACCAGCACCCAGACATGGTGGCCATCGGATCGCCCCCATTGAAGATCGGGCAGCGCTGCGTCGAATATTTTTTTCATCGCGCTCCCTCCCGGCTTCTGCATCTGCGGATTTTGGCGAAGCCAATACGTTACACCGCCTCGCACATCGCTCAATCCGACCACCGGATCGACGCCCAACAAAAAACCAGCGGGCAAAGCCTGCTGGTTTCTGTTTGATGCCTTAAGTTGGTGCGCCCGGAGAGATTCGAACTCCCGACCGCCTGGTTCGTAGCCAGGTACTCTATCCAACTGAGCTACGGGCGCACTTAAGAGCGAGATTTTGCCAGATCGTTATTACCGACGTCAATCCAGAAGAAAAATATCCAAGCCGACACTTCTAACGAATGCGCTGGACTGCACCCTTGGAAACCGCTCTAGAAGTGGCGGAGAGTGAGGGATTCGAACCCTCGATAAGGCTTTTGACCCTATACTCCCTTAGCAGGGGAGCCCCTTCAGCCGCTCGGGCAACTCTCCGGATTCTTCAACTGGAATCGCATCGCTGGATCACGATTCACTGCGCCAGCCAGTTAGGATACCGGCTGGTTGCGCAGGCGGCAAACGAAATCGTCAGCTGGAGGGAGTCGTCTCGGCAGGCGCAGGCGTTCCCGCTTCCTCACCCCGTTGGATGCGCTGGTAGATTTCTTCGCGGTGCACGGCCACATCCTTGGGTGCCGTGATGCCAATGCGCACCTGATTGCCTTTGACGCCAAGCACGGTCACGGTGACCGAATCCCCGATCATCAAAGTTTCGCCAACACGGCGAGTCAGAATCAACATTACTTTGTCTCCTTAGTCCGGCAAGAGTAGTGCCGGTCAAGCGTTTCAGCCTTAATGGCAGCGTGAACGCTTCCAGGTACATTCATAAACGTGAAGCATGGTACCGGCCTGCCATACGGCTCCGCAAGCAGGCGTTCCATGAAATCACGGGCTCAAATTCGCAGCGACCCACTCGGGAACCTTGGCAAGCGCAGAAACAAGGGCGGGCCCGTCCTCGCCACCACCCTGGGCGAGATCCGGGCGGCCGCCGCCCTTGCCTCCTGTCTGACTCGCAATGTGGCCCAGCAGTTCCCCCGCTTTTATACGCCCCATTGCCGCCCCATTCACGCCGGCCACCAGAGAAGCTTTTCCTTCCCCGGTGCCCGCGAGCACGATGACCGCGTCTCCGAGTTGTTGTTTCAGACGGTCCATCGCATCTCGCAGCGCCTTGGCATCGAACCCTTCCAGGCGCGCGGCAAGCACACGGATGCCATCGACTTCGACCGCGGAACCACCCAGATCAGACGTGGCGCCCGAGGCTGCTTTCGCCTTCAACGCTTCGAGTTCGCGCTCCAGCTTGCGGTATCGATCATTCAACAAGCGGACCTTGTCCACCGCTTCCGCGCTATTGCCGCCGACGATTGAAGCGATCTCCTGCAGCCGATACTCCTCGTTGGCGACCAGATCCAATGCACCCTGCCCGGTGACCGCCTCGATCCTTCGCACACCGGAAGAAACGCCCGTCTCGGCCACGATCTTGAACAGGCCGATGTCCCCGGTGCGTCCCACATGCGTGCCGCCGCATAGTTCGGTGGAATAACCACCCATCTTCAGCACGCGCACGTTCTCGCCGTATTTTTCGCCGAACAGTGCCATTGCGCCGAAATCCAGCGCTTCCTGCATTCCCATGTTGTGCACTTCGGCCACGTGGTTGGCGCGTATTTCCGCGTTGACGCGTCGTTCGACTTCGGCCAGTTCGGCCGGAGTGACCGGCTGGAAGTGGGAAAAGTCGAAGCGCAGTTTGTCCGGCGCGACCAGCGAACCCTTCTGCTGGACATGCGTGCCCAGCAACTCGCGCAGTGCCGCGTGCAGCAGGTGCGTGGCCGAGTGGTTGAGGATGGTCGCGGCGCGGCGTGAAGCATCGGCCGAACCCACCACGTGGTCGCCGACCTTCAGCCGGCCAGCCGCCAGTTTGCCGACGTGCCCATGGAACTGGCCGGCGAACTTCAGTGTGTCGGTGACCTCGAACCTGACGCCCTGCTCGGCCAGCACGCCGATGTCGCCCACTTGGCCACCCGACTCGGCATAGAACGGGCTGCGGTCGAGAATGACCACCGCTTCGTCGCCTGCCTCGATGCTCTCCACCGGACGACCCTCGCGAAGCAATGCCATCACCACCAGTCCACCGGCATCCAGCGCGTCGTAGCCGATGAATTCGGTGGGCTGCAGCTTCGCCACCAGATCGGCGGGCAGCCCGGAACCGGACGCGAACTTGCCGGCGGCACGCGCGGTTTCGCGCTGCTGCTCCATCGATTCGTCGAAGCCTTTCATATCGACCGACAGACCGCGCTCGCGCGCGATATCGGCCGTGAGGTCGACCGGGAATCCATAGGTGTCGTAGAGACGGAATGCATCGGCGCCAGGGATGACGCCCTGCGCACGCCCGGCAATTTCATCGAAAATGCGCATGCCCGAATCCAGCGTTTCGGCGAAGCGTTCCTCTTCCGCCTTCAGGGCCTTGGCCACCAGTTCCTGTGCTGCAGGAAGCTCGGGATAGGCATCGCCCATCAGCGCGACCAGGGTGGGCACCATCTGGTGGAAGAAGGGCTGACGCACCCCCAGCATCCAGCCATGGCGCAGGGCGCGGCGGATGATGCGACGCAAGACATAGCCACGGCCTTCGTTGGAAGGCAGCACGCCATCGACGATCAGGAACGAGCAGGCACGGATGTGGTCGGCAATGACGCGCAGCGACTTGTTTTCAAGGTCCGCAGTCCCGGTCAGCTCGGATGCCTTGGCGATCAGGGTCTGGAAGGTGTCGATTTCGTAGTTGGTGTGGACATGCTGCAGGATCGCGGCAAGCCGTTCCATGCCCATGCCCGTGTCCACGCAAGGCGCTGGCAACGGCACCAGGGTGCCGTCGGGTTGGCGGTCGAACTGCATGAACACCAGGTTCCAGATTTCGATGAAACGGTCACCATCTTCGTCCGGCGAACCGGGCGGACCGCCTGCGATATGGTCGCCATGGTCGTAGAAGATCTCGGTGCACGGACCGCAGGGGCCGGTATCGGCCATCTGCCAGAAATTGTCCGACGCATACGGCGCGCCCTTGTTGTCGCCTATCCGAACGATGCGCTCGGCGGGGATGCCGACCATCTTGTTCCAGAGTTCGTAAGCCTCGTCGTCAGTGTGATAGACCGTGACCAGCAGACGCTCCTTGGGCAGCTTCCAGACTTCAGTCAGCAGCTCCCATGCCCAGGCGATCGCGTCCTTCTTGAAATAGTCCCCGAAGGACCAGTTGCCTAGCATTTCGAAGAAGGTGTGGTGGCGGGCGGTGTAGCCGACCGAATCGAGGTCGTTGTGCTTGCCGCCTGCACGCAGGCAGCGCTGTACGTCGGCGGCCCGCACGTAGCTGCGCTTTTCCGCACCCAGGAAAACGTCCTTGAACTGGACCATGCCCGAATTCGTGAACAGCAAAGTCGGGTCGTTGCCCGGCACCAGCGGCGCGGAAGGCACGATGGTGTGGCCCTTCCCACGAAAAAATTCCTGGAAATCGCTACGGATCTGGCTGCTGCTGAGCTTGGGAATGGTCATCTGGCTGGCTATGGCGGGCGGGCACGTCTGGAGTGCCGCGATACCCACAACATGCGGACACGTGCTGTAACAGACAACCCAATCCGCAAAGGTTAACAGGCCCGACCCGATCAGTCCTCTGGATCGCCCTGCAAGGCAGCCCTGACCGTATCCCCATCGAAACCACGCCGGTAAAGGAAATCGGCCGCCTTGCGGCGCTGGGCTATGTCGGCCCGAGCCAGATCCAGGCCAAACCGGCGACGCGCAAGGTCGCCGGCAGCCTGCCGCCAATCCCCATCGAAGCCACTCATGGCAGCTTCAATAGTGTCGTTATCCAGTCCATGCGTGCCCAACTCAGCCCGGATGCGGACCGGCCCCTGGCCATGGGCTGCCCGGGTGCGGACCAGCATCTCGGCAAAGCGCGCATCGCTTTGCCAACCGTCGCCAGTCAACCGCTCGATGGCCGCCGAGGCAGCTTCCGCCTCGATTCCACGCTCGGCCAGCTTGCGGGCCAGTTCCTTGCGCGAATGCTCTCTGCGCACCAGCAAGGCCAGCGCGCGCTGGGTCGGCGTCAATTCACGCTGCCTGCGCTTGCGGGAACTGGGGGCGGTCTCAGCTTCTCCGTCCTGCACGTTTAGGGCCTGTCAACGCTATTGGGATAGGTCACGTTGCTTCCAGCGGTCGTCAGGGGGTTGTGCGTGGCGCGGCGGCAGGCTGGTGGCCTGCTCAAGCCACGCGCGGCCGTCTGGCGGCCGCTGGGAAGCAACCCGAGGGCCCGCCAATAGCGTTGACAGGCCCTGGTCACTCTCGATCAAAAAGCGGCGCGTCCCTGCGCCAATCCCGATCAAACTTCTGCGTCCTCGTCAGCCTCATCAGGCTTGATTTCGGTCGGCTGGAACTTGTCGCGCAGCTCGCCTTCCAGGCGGGTGGCGACCTGCGGATTGTCTTTGAGGTACTGGCGCGAATTGTCCTTGCCCTGGCCGATGCGCTCGTCGCCGTAGCTGTACCAGGCACCGGCCTTGTCCACCAGCTTGGCTTCCACGCCCATGTCGATGAGTTCGCCTTCGCGGCTGATGCCTTCGCCGTACAGGATCTCGGTAATGACCTGCTTGAACGGGGGCGCCAGCTTGTTCTTGACCACCTTGATCTTGGTCTGGTTACCGATGATCTCGTCACCCTTCTTGATCGCGCCAATGCGGCGGATATCCAGGCGTACCGAGGCGTAGAATTTCAACGCATTGCCGCCAGTCGTTACTTCCGGGCTTTGGCCAGGCATCATCGCGCCGATCTTCATGCGCAGCTGATTGATGAACAGCACCATGCAGTTGGAACGCTTGATGTTGCCGGTCAGCTTGCGCAGCGCCTGACTCATCAGACGGGCCTGCAGGCCGGGTAGCTGGTCGCCCATTTCGCCTTCGATTTCAGCCTTGGGCGTCAGTGCCGCGACCGAGTCGATGACCACCATGTCCACGGCGTTGGAACGGACCAGCATGTCGCAGATTTCCAATGCCTGCTCACCCGTGTCCGGCTGCGACAGTAGCAGGTCGTCCACATTGACGCCCAGCTTGGCGGCATAGATGGGATCCAGCGCATGCTCGGCATCAATGAAAGCCGCTGTGCCACCGCGCTTCTGACACTGCGCGATGGTCTGCAGCGCGAGGGTGGTCTTGCCCGAGGATTCCGGTCCGTAGATTTCGACCACACGGCCCTTGGGCAGGCCGCCGATGCCGAGTGCGATATCCAGCATCAGCGAACCGGTGGGAATGGTTTCCACAGCCTCGATGATCTGGTCGCCCATGCGCATCACCGAGCCCTTGCCGAACTGACGTTCGATCTGGGTCAGGGCCGCGGAAAGTGCGCGCTTCTTGTTCTCGTCCATCGTGTTGTCCTTGGTGGCTTGTCGGGTTGAGGGCAATTTAGCGGCCATGGGTCGCACAGGTTGCGACGCGGGGGGCCGTGATCGAAATTAACTTTGCAACGCGGTAACGGGACAGCAGGGAACGATGCGACATAGGGTGGGGAAATTCCTGTTTGATGACAAAACCCTTTTCTTGAAGAGGAAAGGAGGGACTACGAATCAGCGGTTGGGGCGAACGAGGCCGCAGTACAGGCCCTCGATGGCGAAGTCCTGATCCGGCATGACTTCGATGGGCGAATAATCCGGATTGCGCGGCAACAGTCGGATGCGATCCTTGCCGATCTTCAGCAGCTTGACCGTGATTTCGTCGTCGATGCGCGCCACCACGATCTGGCCCGAACGCGCCTCCGGGGTGCGATGCACACCAATCAGGTCGCCATCGAAGATGCCTTCGTCGCGCATGGAATCGCCCTGCACTTTCAGCAGGTAGTCCGGCGCCGGGGCGAAGAAGGCCCGGTCGAGCAGGACGAACTCGTCGGAGCGGATGTCCGCGCCGATCGGCAAGCCGGCAGCGACCCGGCCCAGGATGGGCAGCTTGAGCGCGTTCTCCGGCAAAGCCGGTTCCGCGATAGGCAGATCGGTGTCGTCGTGGACCAGGCGGATGCCGCGGGCCTGGCCCGGCACCCGTCGGATGGCGCCGGCCGCTTCCAGCGCCTCGATGTGGTACTGGGCGGCACGCACACCACTGAAACCGAAGGCCTTGGCGATTTCGCTCTGGGAAGGCGGAACGCCATCGGCACCGATGCGTTCGGCGATCATGGCGAGAATGGCTTGCTGGGTGTCGGTGAGATTCATGGTTAGTAGTAATACTACTAACGGAATAGCGGTGCAAGCTTTTTAGCTTCAGAAGGTTGGATAGAAGGCCTCAGCCCGCCAGCGCATCCAGTCCCCGCAGGGCAGCGCCCACGGTCTGCCGGCGCACGGCGTCGCGATCCCCGTCGAAGTGGAAGACTTCGGCCCGTGCATAGCCGCCGCGGCGTTTCCAGCCGATCCACACTGTCCCCACCGGCTTGTCCTCGCTTCCGCCTCCCGGGCCGGCGATGCCGGTGACGGCCACGGCGATGCTGGCGCCGGAATTGACCAAGGCGCCGGAGACCATTTCGATCACCGTCTCCCGGCTGACCGCGCCATGCACTTCCAGGGTCTGCGGGCGCACGCCCAGCAACGCCTGCTTGGCCTCGTAGCTGTAGGCAGCCATGCCGCAGTCGAACCAGTCGGAGGAGCCGGCGATGTCGGTCACCGCCTTGGCGATCCATCCGCCGGTGCAGCTCTCGGCCGTGACCAGACGGTGGTGGGTGGCACGTAGGCGCTCACCCAGACATTCGGCAAGTTCGCGCAACTCGTTGTCGGCAGGACTGGACATCTATCGCTCTCAGGGGAAATGCGCTGCCGTTGTAGCCGAAATGTGTGGGCTTGTCTGCGCCAATGGGCCGTGCCCATAGAAACGGCCCGCCACTTCCGTGACGGGCCGTTGGGTATTGCCTGGCTTGCGCGCGGATCAGTAGCTGACGCGGAAGGTGACACCGTAGGTGCGCGGAGCGCCGAGGAAGGCGTTCCAGTTGCCCGGCTGGATGGGCGCATCGAAACCGACCTGCGTGTAGGTTTCGTCGGTCAGGTTGGCGCCCCACAACTCGAACATCCAGCGCTTGTTCTGCGCGCCGATGCCGATACGGGCATTGACCAGCGTGTAGGCGCTCTGGATCTTCTGGATATCCAGATCCGAACCGGTGTTGTGCTCGGACAGGTATTTGGCGGCGATGTTGAAGCGACCTACCAGGCTGCTGCCAATGTCCCGCTCATAGGTCATGGACGCCGACGCCGACCACTTCGGCGCGAAGCTGATGTAGTTGCCCGGCAGCAGCACCAGGTCCGCGTCGGGCAGCAAATCGTCGCCGTACTTGGTGATGGCATAGGTCACGCCACCCTGGAACATCAGCCCCTTGAGGCCGGTCTGCCACAGCACGTCGGCCTCGACGCCCTTGGAGGTGACTTCGGGAATCGAGCGCACCACATAGCTGGTGCCCAGGAAGCTGTTGAGCTGGAAGTCGGTGTACTCCTGATAGAACAAGGTGCCGTTCAACAACAGGTTGCCGTCCATCCAGGTGGTTTTGGCACCCAACTCATAGCTGTCCACGAACTCGCCCGGGAACGAAGTGTCGTCCACCGGCACGATACCCGCGGTGCCGCTGGACAGGCCGTTGCTGGACTGCACGCGATCCAGGTTGAAGCCGCCGCCCTTGTATCCGCGCGCTCCGGACAGGTAGGTCATGACGTGTTCGTTCCAGCGGTACGCCGCTTTCAACGTGCCCGACCATTCCTTCTCGGTGGAACTCTGGTCGGTGACTCGACCGTTGTGCAGCGCATTGGACCAAGGCAGGCACATGTAACCGACGATGGTGGGTGCGACTGCCGCGATCAATGCATTGCGGGTAGCGGCCGGCAACGCGGCGAAGTTGGGGATGCGCGCGGCGAGCGCGCCGCCAACGCGCGCGCCCGAATTGGCCAAAGTGGCTCCGCAACCTGCGCCGCCGTTGGGATTGGTGTACACCGACGTCAGATCTTTCTTGTCGTGGGTGTAACGCAGGCCCAGGGTGAAATCGAGCTTGTCGGTGGCGTGGAAAGTGTTGTTGGTGAACAACGCCATGCTGCGCGCATCTTGGTCGTAGTAATCCTGCGCGCCCTGGCCGACGAAGCTGGTGCCGTACGGCAGGCCGCTGACCTGGGACAGGAAGGTCGCCGGGTTGGCCTGGTTCACGGTCAAGCCGGTTCCTGCCAGCTGTGCGGCCAGGCCTGCCAACACCTGCGAACCGACCAGCGTCGAGAGGTACGGTTCGTAGTCCGCGCCCACCATGTACTGGTCGTTGCGCTTGAGCTTTTCGTCCGAATAGAAGAAGCCGACCATCCAGTCCAGCCGGTCGTTGGAACCGGTCAGGCGGAATTCCTGGCTGAAGGTCTTGAACGCAGTGGACGAACCGTCATCGGCGTTGCGGTAGATCAAGTCGGCGCCGGAAAAATCCAGGTCGATCGCGTTGATCGTCTTCCAGTCGCGGTAAGCGGTGATCGAGGTCAGCGTGGCTCCGTTCAACCAGGGTGTATCCCAGTTCACTTCGGCCGAAACGCCCTTGTCCTTGACGTCCTGTTCAGTGCTGCGGTTGGCATAGGCCAGTCGGCGGTCCGGGTCGGGCACCGCAATGACGCCGTTGCCGCCGGAAAGCGCGTTGAGGATGCTGGCCGGACCGGCGCCCGCCGCACTGCGTTCGTCGGTCACACCCACGCAGCAATGCTCTTCGCGGCTGGTGTAGTCGGCGATGAAATTGATGTCCAGGTTATCCGTGGGTTCCAGCAACAACTGTCCACGCAAGGTGTGGAAATTGCGGTCGCTGTCTTCGGTTTCGGCGCGTGGGCCCTTGCCGGTGTTCACGTCGACGACGCCATCGCGCTTGCGCTTGGCGGCATACACGCGGAACGCGGCGTTCTCGCCCAGAGCATCGTTATAGGCGGCGGACACGCCGAGTTCGCCGTAGTTGCCGGCGGTGATCTCGGCATCGGCACTCTGCGAATAGCTGGGGCGGCGGGTCATGACATTGATCACGCCGGCCGAGGTGTTCTTGCCGAACACGGTGCCCTGCGGGCCTTTCAGCACTTCGATACGCTCGATCTCACCCAAGTCGCCGAAGCCTACGCCGGTACGCGGACGGTAGACGCCATCGATGACCACACCGACTGCCGATTCCAGACCGGCATTGTCGCCATTGGTGCCGACGCCGCGGATACGCGCAGTGGTCTGCGATTCGTTGGTGGTGGAGCTGACGTGCAGGCCAGGCACCAGCAGCTGCACGTCCTTGATGTCGGACACGCCCGCGTCCTGCAGCAACTGCTCGGGCAGCACGGTCATCATGATCGGCACGTCCTGCATGGCCTCCTCGCGCTTCTGCGCGGTCACGGTCATGGTGGCGAGCGTGGTCGGCTCTTCATCGGCCGCACCTGTCGCGGCCTCCTGCGCGCGCGCTTGCGGCACGGCGCACAGTGCGGCGAATACAGCGAGCGTCAGCACTTTGTACTGTGGTTTTGCAACGACCATGTTGTCCCCTCCCAGGGTCATCTAATCGAAATTGCGAAAGAGTTGCCGGTGTTTATGCGTGTGTTCTGTATCCCCGAACATCTTGTAGTGGGTGGCTTTCAAGACCAGCGCTTTCCCCGCGCCTAACTTGAACTTAACATCATCCGTACGGTACAGCATTTTGCAGTGCATCCATACCAAGTTTCGCGAATCGGGATGGCGATGTGCCAAGATCGATTCGCGGGCCTGCCCGCTGACCGCTAGACTTCCCTTTCCCTTCCAGCCTGCGCTTACGGCCCTCACCTTGATAGCGATTCGACGGCCTTGAGCGATTCCGCAGCCTCCGCCCATACCCCACTGATGCGCCAGTTCTTCGCCGCCAAGGCGGAGTATCCGGACCTGTTGCTGTTCTTCCGGATGGGCGATTTCTACGAGCTGTTCTACGACGATGCCCGCAAGGCGGCGCGTCTGCTGGATATCACCCTGACCCAGCGCGGCAGCTCGGCCGGAGCGCCGATTCCGATGGCCGGGGTACCCGTGCATGCGTACGAGGGTTACCTGGCGCGGCTGGTGGCACTGGGCGAATCGGTAGCCATCTGCGAGCAGATCGGCGACCCGGCGCTGGCCAAGGGACTGGTGGAACGCAAGGTGGTGCGCATCGTCACCCCCGGCACGGTCACCGACGAGGCGCTGTTGAACGAACGTCGCGATACCTTGCTGATGGCGGTGGCCCGTAGCAAGAGCGGATACGGACTGGCCTGGGCCGATCTGGCCGGCGGCCGTTTCCTGGTCAACGAAGTGGAAAGCGCCGATGCGCTGGAAGCCGAACTCTCGCGCCTGGAACCTGCCGAACTCCTGATTCCCGACGAAGAAGGTCTGCCGGCCTTCCTGCAGTCCCGCACCGGCATGCGCCGCCGCGCGCCCTGGCTGTTCGATGCCGACAGCGGCCGTCGCCAGTTGCTGAAATTCTTCGGCCTGCATGACCTCACCGGGTTCGGCATTGACGACCGCCCGCTGGCGACCGCCGCCGCCGGCGCATTGCTGGGCTATGTGGAAGAAACCCAGAAGCAACGCCTGCCGCACCTGACCGCCATCGCGGTGGAATCGGCGGGCGATGCCATCGCCATGAATGCCGCCACGCGCCGTCATCTTGAACTGGATACGCGCGTCGATGGCGACACCAGAAACACGCTGCTCGGCGTGCTGGATTCCACCATCACGCCCATGGGTGGACGACTGCTGCGGCGCTGGCTGCACCGCCCGTTGCGCGACCGCCATGTGCTCGGCCAACGCCACCAGGCGCTAGCGACGCTGATGGAAAGCCGCGCCGACGATGCGCTGCGCGAACGTTTCCGTGCGCTGGGCGACCTGGAGCGCATCCTCACCCGCGTGGCCCTGCGCTCGGCGCGGCCGCGCGACCTGTCCACGCTTCGCGACGGCCTGGCCATGCTGCCCGGCATCGGCGCGAGCTTGGCCGGACTGGATTCGCCGCGATTGCAGGCGCTATCCGCCGAACTGGGCGAGCACGCCGGCACCGCAGCGCTTCTGGCCCGCGCGGTGGCCGAACAGCCACCGATGAAACTCAGCGATGGCGGTGTGATCGCCACCGGCCACGATGCCGAGCTGGACGAACTGCGCCGCCTGAGCACCCATGCCGACCAGTTCCTGATCGATCTGGAGACCCGCGAGCGCCAATCGAGCGGGATCAATTCGTTGAAGGTCGGCTACAACCGCGTACACGGTTATTACATCGAGATCAGCAAGGCGCTTTCCGAACGCGCGCCGGTGCACTACACCCGGCGGCAGACACTGAGCAACGCCGAGCGCTACATCACCGAGGAACTGAAATCCTTCGAGGACAAAGTGCTGTCGGCGCGCGAGCGCTCGCTGTCGCGCGAGAAACTGCTGTACGAACAATTGCTTGATGCGCTGGGCGAAGTGCTGGAGCCACTGAAGCGTTGTGCCGCTGCGTTGAGCGAACTGGATGCGCTCGCCGGCTTCAGCGAACGTGCCCAGGCGCTGGACTGGTCACGCCCGGAGTTGCGCGAGGAACCGGGGCTGCACATCGAACGCGGCCGGCACCCGGTGGTGGAAGCGGTGCGCGAGGAACCGTTCGAGCCCAACGACCTGCTGTTGAACGACGAGCGCCGGATGCTGGTCATCACCGGCCCCAACATGGGCGGCAAGAGCACCTACATGCGCCAGAACGCGCTGATCGTGCTGCTGGCGCATATCGGCAGCTTCGTGCCGGCTTCGCGCGCGTCCATCGGCCCAACCGACCGCATCCTCACCCGCATCGGCGCCGGCGACGATCTGGCACGCGGGCAATCCACCTTCATGGTGGAAATGGCTGAAACCAGCTACATCCTGCATCACGCCACACCGCAGTCGCTGGTGCTGATGGACGAGATCGGCCGCGGCACTTCCACCTACGACGGACTTGCATTGGCCGACGCCGTCGCACGGCATCTCGCCGCGACCAATCGTTGCCACACCTTGTTCGCCACCCACTATTTCGAACTCACCGCACTGGCCGAACCCGGTAGCGGTATCGCCAACGTGCATCTGGATGCGGTGGAGCACGGAGATTCGCTGGTCTTCATGCATGCGGTCAAAGACGGCCCGGCTGATCGCAGCTTCGGCCTGCAGGTTGCAGCCTTGGCCGGCCTGCCGAAAACAACCGTGCAGCAGGCGCGCCGCCGACTGGCCGAGCTGGAACAGCGTGGCGGAGAAACGCACGCCGCTCAGATGGCCCCGCAGGCGCTGGACCAGCCGCAGCAATTCGGCTTGTTCGCTGCCGCGCCGTCGGCCGCCCAGGACGCTCTAGCTGCACTGGACCCGGACGAGTTGACGCCCAAGCAGGCGCTGGAAGCTTTGTACCGGCTCAAGTCGCTGCTGTAGCGCGGCGTGCGGTTCAGCCCCTCTCCCACCGGGAGAGGGTTGGGGTGAGGGTCCGGCGCGGAGCGTCTCATGGTGTTTGGGTGCACGAGGCTTCGCCCGCACCCTCATCCGCCCCTGCGGGGCACCTTCTCCCGAGGTGAGAAGGGAACAGCCGCTAGCCCCTCTCCCGCCGGGAAAGGGGTGGGGTGAGCGTCCGGCGGCGCGGCACACGCACCACTGGGCAGACCGCATTTCGCTAGACGGCCGTCGGCATATCCGGATTCGGATGCGCGGCTATCAACGCATCGTCGATGGCACCGGCACGCAGCAACGCAGGCCGGGCACTGTGGCGCTGTGCGAACGCGACGAATGCCGGGCGCGGTTCGAGCATGCCGAACCGCAGGTAGTAACCAAGCGCTGCCGCGACATACAGATCGGCTGCGCTGAAGCGGTCACCAGCCAAATATTCTCGATCGTTGACCGCCTGCTCCAGCGTGTGCAGCAAGTCGGCCTCGCTGCCGTAGCCGGCACTGCGCGCCGGCGCCAGCACTCCCCCCTGCTTGGCGGTCAACAAAGACTCGGCCGGGCCGGCCAGGAAGAACAGCCAGCGATAGTAGTCGGCGCGTGTCGGCGATCCCGGCGGCGGCGCCAGTTGCCGCTCCGGTACCAGGTCGGCCAGGTAAGCGCATATCGCCGCGTTCTCGGTGATGACCTTATCGCCGTGGCGCACCGCCGGCACTTTGCCCATCGGGTTGATTGCCAGATAGTCCGGCGCCTTCATCGTGGTGCCGTAATCCAGGATCACCGCCTGGTAAGGCAGGCCTGTTTCCTCCAGCATCCAGCGGGCGACGCGGCCACGCGACAGGGGGTGGGTGTAGAGCACGATCTCGTTGGACATGGACAGACTTCCGTGGTGGACAGCCTGCAGTCTGGTCCTGCCCTGCTGACAACTAGTGTCAGTAGTCGGCGCCGTAACCGGTGGCCGCGCGCCAGCGCTTGATCAGCAGATGGCGGCGCGAGGGATAGCGTTCGCCGTCGTCGGCCAGGGCCAGCACCCGGTCGGCGCGGAAGTGGCGGAAATCGCGTCGCAGTTCGCACCACGCTGCGATCATGCCGTAGCCGTCGAAGAAGGCCATCGCGAATGGCCAGATCAGCCGTTGCGTAGCGACGCCATTAGCATCGGCGTAGTCCATCCGCAGCACATGTTCGAGCCGGATGCCATGGCGCAGTACCGGCAGCCACGGCGCTGGCGGCTGTACTTCCCTGTTCCCAGGCACCAGCAGTCCGCTGGTCTCGATCGAAAGACGCAGATTGCCAGGCAGCGTGGCCGCGATCCGCGCCACCGCGCGCTGCGCCGCCTGCGCCAGTTCAGGATCGGCCTGGCGCGCCACCCAGCGTGCGCCCAGGGTCAGCGCCTCCAGTTCGTCCTCGCTGAAATTCAGCGCCGGCAGCAGGAAGCCAGGACGCAGTACATAGCCCACGCCGGGGTCGCCCAGGATATCGGCACCCTGCGCGCGCAAGGTCGCAATATCGCGGTACAGCGTGCGCAGGCTGACGCCCAACGCGGTGGCGAGCTGGGCACCGGCTACCGGCCGGCGGCGGCCACGCAAGGTGTCGAGCAGGTGCAGCAGACGGGTCGCGCGGATGGCCATCGCGACAGGATAGTGGCTTTGCCTTTCCCTGTAGGTCGGGGCTACGCCCCCCCACGCATGCATGCGTAGGGTTCCCGCGCGTCGGGGGCGTAGCCCCGACCTACGGCATTGCACCATTGAATGGTCCTATCGAAGCGGTTGTGAAAAACGATTTTCATTGATCGCCTGTCATGGCTAACCTGCTGGTTGATTGCGAGCGCCAACCAGAACGTCAGCCACGTGTACCAACACCCAGAGGTAAAGCCATGTCCACCGAATCGAAGTGCCCGTTCCACCAGACCGCCGGCGGCGGTACTACCAACCGCGACTGGTGGCCCAAGCAACTGCGGCTGGATCTGCTGAACCAGCATTCGTCGAAGTCCGACCCGATGGGCGCGGACTTCAACTACGCCGAAGCGTTCAAGAGCCTGGATTACGCCGCGCTCAAGCGCGACCTGGCGGCATTGATGACCGATTCGCAGGACTGGTGGCCGGCCGACTTCGGACATTACGGCGGACTGTTCGTGCGCATGGCCTGGCACAGCGCCGGCACTTATCGCATCGGCGACGGACGCGGTGGTGGCGGTCGCGGGCAGCAGCGCTTCGCCCCGCTCAACAGCTGGCCGGACAACGTCAGCCTGGACAAGGCGCGTCGGCTGCTGTGGCCGATCAAACAGAAGTACGGCGCGGCCATTTCCTGGGCCGACCTGATGATCCTGACCGGCAACGTCGCGCTGGAAACGATGGGCTTCAAGACCTTCGGCTTCGCCGGTGGCCGCGAAGACACCTGGGAACCGGACCTGGACGTGTACTGGGGTCGCGAGGACAAATGGCTGGGCGGCGACGTGCGCTACTCAAAGGGCTCGCCGGGCGTGGACGAACCGCACGGCGTGCTGGTGAAGGACGACGACAGCGAAGTCGTGCACACCCGCGATCTGGAGAACCCGCTGGCCGCGGTGCAGATGGGCCTGATCTACGTCAATCCGGAAGGCCCCGATGGCAATCCCGACCCACTGCTGGCCGCGAAAGACATTCGCGACACCTTCGCCCGGATGGCGATGGACGATGAGGAAACCGTCGCGTTGATTGCCGGCGGCCACAGTTTCGGCAAGACCCACGGTGCCGGCCCGGCCGACAATGTCGGGGCCGAACCTGAAGCCGGCGAACTGGAACAGGCCGGTCTCGGCTGGCACAACAAGTTCGGCAGCGGCAAAAGCGCCGACACCATCACCAGCGGCCTGGAAGTCACCTGGACGAAAACGCCGGCGCAGTGGAGCCATGATTTCTTCCAGCACCTGTTCGGCTTCGAATGGGAACTGTCCAAGAGCCCGGCAGGCGCGCACCAGTGGGTCGCCAAGAATGCGGAGCCGTCCATTCCGCATGCCTTCGATGCATCGAAGAAGCTGCTGCCGACGATGCTCACAACCGATCTGTCGTTGCGTTTCGATCCGACGTACGAAAAGATTTCTCGCCGATTCCTGGAGAACCCGGACCAGTTCGCCGATGCATTCGCCCGCGCGTGGTTCAAGCTGACCCACCGCGACATGGGCCCGCGTGCGCGCTATCTGGGCCCGGAAGTGCCGTCCGAGGAATTGATCTGGCAGGATCCGGTTCCGACCGCCGACCATGCGCCGATCGATGCAGGCGATATCGTTGCGCTGAAGAAGAAGATTCTGGAAGCCGGCCTGTCGGTTTCGGAACTGGTCTCCACCGCCTGGGCTTCCGCATCGACGTTCCGCGGCGGCGACAAGCGCGGCGGTGCGAACGGCGCGCGCATCCGTCTGGCACCGCAGAAGGACTGGGCGGTCAACCAGCCTGCGCAACTTGCGAAGGTATTGCAGGTGTTGGAAACAGTGCAGCAGACCTTCAACAGTTCCGCGTCTGGCGGCAAGCAGGTGTCGTTGGCGGACCTGATCGTGCTGGCTGGCGTCGTCGGTGTGGAGAAGGCAGCCAAAGACGCAGGCGTGGAAATCGAAGTTCCGTTTTCGCCCGGGCGTACGGATGCATCGGCAGAACAGACGGATGTGGAATCGTTCGCCGCGCTGGAACCCATCGCCGATGGTTTCCGCAACTACCTCAAGGGCCGCTACAGCGTGCCGGCCGAGGCGCTGCTGGTCGACCGCGCGCAACTGCTCACGCTGACGGCGCCGGAGTTGACCGTGCTGATCGGCGGACTGCGCGTGCTCGGAGCGAATACCGATGGCGGCAAGCAAGGCGTGTTCACCGAACGCCCCGGCACCTTGAGCAACGATTTCTTCGTCAACCTGCTGGATACCGGCACGGCATGGACACCGACGTCCGAAGCACGCGAAGCCTTCGAAGGCCGCGACCGCAAGACTGGCGCGGTGAAGTGGACCGCCAGCCGCGTGGATCTGGTGTTCGCTTCCAACTCGGTGTTGCGCGCCTTGTCGGAGGTCTATGCAAGTGCCGACGCACAGCGGAAGTTCGTCGCCGATTTCGTGGCGGCGTGGCACAAGGTCATGAACCTGGATCGCTTCGATCTGGCATGAAGCTGCGGGTCATCCGTCTCAGATGGACGTTGGACTTGCCAACAAAGAAGGGACGCCAACTGGCGTCCCTTGTTTGTTTATGGGTTGTCCGATCAGCGGTCAATTGTGAGAGGAGCTGTCGTATGAATGGCGCTAGCATGGTGACCCGCTTCACCCAAACGTCTCGGAGGGACGGAACCATGAGCACCAACAGCCTCGCCGAAGAACTCTTCCAGCAATTGCAGGGCGCGCCATTGCAGCAGGTGTCCCAACAACTGGGGGCCGGCCAGATGCAGACCGCCGGTGCCGTCAGCGCGGCACTGCCGCTGCTCCTGGGTGCGTTGGGCAAGAACGCGGCACAACCGCAGGGCGCCGAAGCCTTGTTCGGTGCCTTGCAGAAGGACCACGCCGGCCTGGACCTGGGCAGCGTGCTTGGCGCGGTCCTGGGCGGCGGTTCGGCACCCAGCCGGCAGACCGATGGCGCGGCCATCCTCGGCCACATCTTCGGTGGTGCCCAACCACGTGCGGAAGCCAGTCTGGGCGAAGCAACCGGCCTGGGCGGCGACAAGGCCGCGATGCTGATGAAGATCCTGGCGCCGATCGTGCTTTCGTTTCTCGCCCAGCGTTTCATGGGCCAGGGCAATGCCAACCCAGGCGCGCTGAGCGAGGTGCTGGGTCAGGAACGACAGACTGCGCAGCAACAGGGCGGACTGGGTGGCGGACTGCTCGGCGCGGTGCTGGACCAGGACGGCGATGGTCAGTTGGGCCTGGGCGATCTGCTGAAGATCGGCGGCGGGTTGCTGGGCGGAAAGCGCTGATCGTTCGTTTCCACTCAATACATCCAGGAATGCCGGCGCTCACGCCGGCATTCCTGTTTACGTGGCTGGCAATTTCGCGCGGTCAGTGACCAAATCCACTCAGGCACGCGCCGGCAGAAACCGAGGGTTGCGCAGCAGGCCGGCCGACACCAGCGACACCAGCAGGCCGACCGGGAAAATTTCCACAAACGTCATCGGCATGCGGATCATCGGCTTGGCGTATTGCAGCTTGAAAGCCTCCATTTCCTGGGCGAGTGCGGCCAGCGCTTCGGCGCTCATGCCTTTGGCTTTCTGGCGCTCGAGCATGGCATTGGCGAACACTTCCGGAAAATCCACGCCAGTGAACGCCAGCGCCGCTTCCCACGACAGCACGTACAGGACACTGGCCACCACGCTGATTCCAAGGCCCATGCCGAACGCGGGCCAGAAACGGATGACGCCGCCGCGGTCGATATCGCGATAGCGCTTGATGCCCACGAACACCGCGCTCAGCGCGATCAGCATGGTCAGGTAACCCAGGGCCATGCCGTAGCCCGGCGGCGGCTGGCCGTTGGTCGCCACGGTAGTGGCGAACAGCGCGATGCCCACCACCAGGCCGGCGATCAAACCGTATTTCAGGATCTTGTGCAGCATGCGAACGACTCCGTCAGGTGAAAGAACCGCCATTGGGCGCGGCGACATGCGACTAGGCAATCGTAATAAAGGGTGATTTCGCCAATATCGCCTGGAATATCGATGCAAAGCCGCGCGCGCGCACCAGGAACCAACAACCAAAGAACCCATCCACCACCGCTCTCACCTCACGGCACCAACCCCAACTCCCGCGCCCGACGCAAGGCATCCGTCCGCCGCCGCGCATTCAGCTTCTCGAACAGACGCGCCACATGCGTCTTCACCGTATTGGGCGACACATGCAGCCGTGCGGCGATCTCCTTGTTGGAACGGCCAGCGGCGATTTCCTGCAGCACCATGATTTCGCGTGGACTGATGCCCAGCGCCTCCAGCGCCCTGGGGTTGCCGTCGAACGGCGCTGGTGCCGGCCGCCGTCCAAACACGCGCACGCCCAGCACCACGCCGAGCACCAGGAAACCCGCTGCAATCAGGAAGGTGTAGACCTCGCCCGAATGCACCCGTGCCAGACGCTGATAGTCCAGCCACTGCAGTGCCAGCGTACCGACTGCGAGCAATCCGCCGTACAGCGCGATTCGCTTCCACATAAGCCCCTCCATCCGCGCTCGCTGCGCGGGGCAATCTTAGCGCTCAGGCCTTCTGGCTGCGCTTCTTCGCCGCCTTCTTAGCCTTGGCCTTGGCGGCCGGCATCTCCAGTGTGATCCAGGTCGGGGCGTGGTCGCTGGCCTTGGGCAGGTCGCGCACCCAGGTATCGACGCCGGCCTCGCGCAGGCGCGGTGCCAGGACCCCATTGAGCAGCAGATGATCGATGCGCAGGCCGGAATTGCGCTGCCAGTGCTGGCGGAAATAATCCCAGAACGTGTAGATGGGCGCATCCGGATGCAGGTGGCGCAGCGAATCGGTCCACCCCTGCTTCAGCAGCTTCTGGTAACGCGCGCGGCTCTCGGGTTGCAGCAACGCGTCCTTCTGCCACGATTTCGGGTTGTAGATATCCAGATCGGTCGGCACCACGTTGAAGTCGCCGGCCAGCACCACGGGGTGTCCGCTCTTGTACAGGCCAGCTGCATGACGAATGAAACGGTCGAACCACTTGAGCTTGTAGTCGAACTTCGGGCCTGGCTGCGGATTGCCATTGGGCAGGTACAGGCACGCCACCACCAGGCCATGCGCGACCACTTCCAGATAGCGGCTCTGATCGTCGGATGGGTCACCCGGCAGCACGCGCCTGCTTTCCACAGGGTCCACACCACGCGCCAGCACCGCAACCCCATTCCAGGCGCTCTGCCCTTTCCACAGCGCCCCATAACCGGCGTCGTGTATTTCGCTGAGCGGAAAACCACTGTCCACCGACTTCAACTCCTGCAGGCAGGCGATATCCGGCTTCTCCTTTTCCAGCCACGTCAGAAGGTGTGGTAAGCGCGAACGGATGCCGTTGACATTGAAGGTCGCGACCTTGAGATGCTTGGCAGGCATGGCATCGCTTGTGGGAAGGAGGCGCCAGATTCTTCCGCCATGCTGCAAGAACACGTGAAGATTCCTCACGCGCGCTTTATGCGCCAATCGCATATTGGGATGACTTTCCACGCGGGACCCATCATGGACCACATGCAATGTCTCCGGACCTGATCGGCTGGCTGGCCTCGGCGATCCTGATCGCCACGCTCTCGCGGCAGATCTATACGCAGGCCAAGGACGAATCGGCCAAAGGCGTATCGCATTGGCTGTTCGCCGGACAGATCGCTTCGTCGCTGGGCTTCGTCGCCTACAGCTGGATGCTGGAGAACTGGGTATTCATCGTCACCAACAGCATCATTTTGCTGACCGCCGTGGTGGGACAGGTGGTGATGTCGCGCAAGCGGGCCTGAGATGCGGCGCTTCGTGCAGGCGTTCTCCGCAGGCGAAGGTTTTCCAGCGGATTTTCCACCCGCATTGCGCGAGTCTTTGAGCGCTGCGCCGGACCGCTACAACATCGCGGTGCGCAAGCCGGCCAACGTCATCGTGCTGGAAGCAGGCGAACCGGTGGCGAAGGAATTCCAGTGGGGCCTGATCCCGCGCTGGTCGAAAACCGCAGAGACCCCCTACACCACCGTGACCGCGCGGCTGGAGCGCGCCGCGAAAAGCCGCCTGTTCAAGCAAGCCTGGGAAACGCGGCATTGCGTGGTGCCCTTGAACGGCTATTACAAATGGGACCGCACAGTGAAACCGGCCGTGCCGTATTTCATCCAGGCCGCCGACGCACAGATATTGATGGTGGCGGGCCTGTGGGAGTGCTGGGAAAAAGGCGAAACGCCGCTCTGTAGTTTCAGCATACTCACCCACGCCAACGCCGCGATTCCACCGCCACTGGTCGCCGACGGTCCGGTGTTTCTGCCAACGGACCGCTGGCGGCGCTGGCTGGATGCGGACCGCTGGTTTCCCAAACATTTTCTGCTCAACAGTGCGCAACCGACGCTGGAAGCGTATCCGGTGTCGCGTGCCATCCGCGATCCGCAGCTTGACGACTACACCCTGCTGGAGCCCGTGGACGCGAGCCGTTGGGAAGAACAGTCAGCGGGCGATGAAGACGACTTCGAGGACGAGGACGCCTGAAGGCTTTCATTTAGCGTGCCCTTCACGGCCGCAGGCTCAGGGTGCTGTCACAACCACTCAAGGACTTCCCCATGAAAGCTTCCCTCCTTGCCATGAGCCTGCTGACCCTTGCCATCGCCACGGCATGCGACCGACGCGACGATGCGGACAATGCACCGACGCCCGAGGCCGTGACCGATACCGCGTCCGTCCCCGCTACTGATCCGACCGCCGCTGCGCCGACCAACCCCAACCTGCAGCCCGATGGCACCGTAGCGCCCGCTGCGGATGATTCGCTTGCACTGGGTCTGCTGGCCGCAGTCAACGACCACGAAATCAAAGCGGCGCAGCAAGCTCTGTCCAAGCAGGTCTCTGCACCGGTCGCGGATTACGCGCGCCTGATGGAAAAGGAACACACCGACAACCTGGTGGCCACCCAGGCACTGGGTGCGCTGGCCGATACACCCGAAGTACAGGCGATGAAGGAAAAGGCCGCTAGCGATCTGGCCGAACTCGACAAGCAATCCGGCAAGGCCTACGAAACCGCCTACGTCGATGCCATGGTCAAGGGCCACACCGAAGCGCTGGCCTTGATCGACGGCCGTCTGCTGTCGCTCTCCTCTGTCGGCCCGGTGCGCGATCACCTGGCCAAGACCCGCGAGCACGTGGCGATGCATCTGGAAGCCGCGCGCAAGTTGCAGGGTGCCCCTTCGACTTGAAGAACTGAGGATGAGGTTGTCGAGCCTCAACCACGCGCCGCACACTGACGTTCAATCCAGCCTGGTCGTTGCTGGGAGGATGAAGAAAAGGCCGGAGCAATCCGGCCTTTTCTGTTGGGTCGTCATCGACCACAGCGCTTTATCCAATCAACTCCAATCATTCATCACCATCATTCCTATACATGGCCGCGCCGAAACCGATCAGGCCACGCGTATGAAATTGGAGGCCGTCATCCCGGCGAAAGGGGGGAGCGTTTTCAACGGCGTATGCCGGTCAATCCATGGACGTTAGCAGTGAAGAACAAAGTCCCTGGGTTCCCGCCTTCGCGGGAATGACGGCTTAAGGTGCACTACCGAACGACCGCGACACACCAATAAACAGCGAAGGAATACCGCGACTGCCTTCCACCAGCGGGCTGCCGGTGATCGTACCCGGCAGCCACTGGTACTCGAGCACGCCGAACACGCGCCAACGCCCGGGCAAGGCGCGTAGATAGGCGACGCTGAAAGCCGGCACCACCGCATCGCCAGGACGATAACGCGGCACGCCTGCAGCCTCCTCTTCCGGTAAGACGCCGTAGTAGTAGTCGGACAACTTCGACGACCAGTAGCTGACCGTGATGCTCGGAGCGAGCAGACCCTTCCCCGCCGGAACGGCGAATGCATAACCGAGCTCCACTTCATGACCATCGCTGGCATTGGTCACATCGGTCTTGGCGTCCAGCCACGCATGGCCAGCCGACCCCTTCCATGACATCCCCAGACCCATGTCGGCGCCGCGGTCCCTGTCGCGCAGCGACGCACGATCGATGCCACGTTCCGCCAGCCGGATGGCGTCCAGATCGCCAGCATCCCAACCATCCAGTCGCGCACCGACCAGCAGATCCAGCGCCAGTCCATCGCGCTCCACCAGATGCACGCCCCCGCTGATACCACGAAAGAACAGCCGTTCGCCCTCGTAACCCAGCACCGGTACCACTAGGGTCCGGTGATTCTCGCCCAACAGGATGCCTTTGCTCGATATCGTCGCCACGCCCAGCGACAGGCCGTGGGGTGCGAGCAGTTCATAGTTCTCCGCCAGCAACGGTTCAAGCTCCTGCGCCGCCTCACCCTGGGCTTGCGCCCAGGGTGCAACCAGCGCAAGACAGGCGAAAACCAATACCGCTGCGGTCGATCTCATGCACAAGGCTCCCGGCAATCAAGTGAGTTGCCACCGCAACATAGCCGGTAACGGTGTAGGCAAGGTGAAACAGCGAACGCTGGATGCTGCTCACTTGGCCTGCACGACACTCCGCTAACGGCCACACCAAATAGAATTGCCAACCTATGACGCCTGTTCGCCTCACGGCATCGTCGTGAACTTTCCGGAGAAACCGCATGAGCGTGACCACAGAGATCGGCCATGCCCTGGCCACCGAATTCTCGTTACCCGACGCAGGCACCACGACCGTGATCATCGTTCGCCTGCTGACTGCGGCGGTGCTGGGCGGCATCCTGGGCATGGAGCGTGAAAAAAAAGGACGCGCAGCGGGCCTCAAGACCCACATCCTGGTCTCGATAGGCTCGGCGTTGTTCGTGATGGCGCCGTTGCTGTCCGGGATCGAACCGGGCGATGTGACCCGGGTGATGCAGGGAATCGTGTCGGGTATCGGCTTCCTGGGCGCGGGCGCCATCATCAAGCTGGAACGCGACGAGCGCATCGAAGGTCTCACCACCGCCGCCGGCATCTGGATGGTTTCCGCCGTCGGCATGGCGGCTGGCATGGGCATGGAAATCATGGCGCTGACCACCACCCTGATCGCACTGGCAGTAGTGGCCGTGATTCCGAAGTTCTTCCGCAACGAAGCACCCAGCGATCCTCGTTGAAACGCTAGGAGGGGTGCTCCTGCTTCCGCCCTTTGCCTGACGCTCGCAATCAATCAGGCTCGCAATCAATCAGGCTCGCAATCAATCAGGCACGGATGCCGTCAGCTGCGAAATCCGCAGCAACACGAATTCGGCCGGCTTCAGCGGCGCGAATCCAATCACCACATTGCACCTGCCCTGATCCAGATCGTCGCGGGTATTGGTCTGAGCATCGCAACGCACGAACCAGGCGTCCTGCGCATTCACGCCCTGGAAAGCACCCTGCCGGAACAACGACTGCATGAACGCGCCTATATCCAAACGCAGCTGCGACCATAGCGCTTCGCCGTTGGGCGCGAATGCCGCCCAGGCGATGCCGCGCGACACACTCTCTTCGATATACAAGGCCAGCCGACGTACAGGCAGGTACTTGTATTCGTCTGCCAAGGCATCATCGCCGCGCAGAGTACGCGCGCCCCAGACTACTTTTCCGTATATGGGAAATATGCGCAGCGCATTGACGCCGACTGGATTAAGCAATCCATTATCGCCATCGCTCAACTGGGTGACCAGGCTGTCTATGCCATTGAGCGTGGCGTCCGTACCTGCCGGCGCTTTCCACACGCCCCGATTGATGTCGGTGCGCGCGATCACGCCGGCGACCGCGCCACAGGGCACGCACGGCGTCGGCGGCTCCGTTGGGCCGGCAACCCGCTGCAGCAGTCGTGGAAAATAGATTGCCGCATTGCGCGCCGCTGATCCGGTCAATCCCAATGCCGCGACCCCGTCGACATGAGTGCCGACGATGTCGCTCACGTCTTTCCACGCCACCGGCGGGTCCACCAGCAATATCGCGCGTCGCTCCACGCACAACTGCAACCCGGCCTGGTACACGGCCGGGGCGGTGTCGTCTTGAGGGATATCCGGCGGAATGCACAGCAGATTGAACAGGTCGAGGCGCCGCAGCGCATGCAGGCCGGTTTCAAGTTCAATATCGCCGAGATAATCGGCTTCGTTCAACGCAGGTCCCCCTTCCTCCCCGTCGCCCTCATCGGCAGGCGTCATGCCCGCATGGCACAGGCGCAGGATCACTGCATGACCGCCCCCGTTAATGAAGAAATCCCGCACCACCTGCCCTATAGCAAGGTCTGGATGCATCGCGCCGAACACTTGTTCGAACTCGCCAAACGAATGCACCTCCACTGGTCCATCGGTATTGGCCAGCGGCCCGCGCCGCGTACGGCCGACGAAGGCGCAGATGGACGTCGCCACGCCACTGATCGTGCGTATGCCGCTGGGCACCTCTTCGACATAGACGCCGGGGTAATCGGGTATAGGAGCCATGTGGTCGGTCCTGGTCCGGGGAGCGTGGACCAAGCATAACCGTCCGCGATCTGTTGCGGTCCGCGTGACCTCGCGCGTGCCCAGCGGCTACCATCGGTGCTGGCACAGGAGACCATGCATGACCCAGGGCACCCAGCATTCGGCCGTCGATCCACGCAATGCCGACATCCTCATTTCCATCAACGGCGTGATGAAGCCCCGCAACGAGGCGATGGTGTCGGTATTCGACAGCGGCTTCGTGCTGGGCGATGGCGTGTGGGAAGGCCTGCGGGTAATGAACGGCCATCCCCTGTTTCTGGACGCGCATCTGGACCGGTTGTACGAAGGCGCCAAGGCGATCCTGCTGGACATCGGCCTGAGCCGCGAGGAGCTGACCCGCGCGCTCTACGCCACGCTTGATGCCAACAACATGCAAGGCGATGGCGTGCATATCAGGCTGATGATCACGCGCGGGGTGAAGAGCACGCCCTACCAGGACCCCCGCGTCACCATCGGCCCGCCCACCATCGTCATCATTCCCGAATACAAGACCGCCTCCACCGACACCGCCGCGCGCGGCCTGTCGTTGTACACGGTGCACGTGCGTCGCGGTTACCCGGACGTGCAGGACCCCAAGCTCAATTCGCACAGCAAGCTCAACTGCATCACTGCCTGCATCCAGGCCTACGGCGCGGGTGCGGACGAGGCGCTGATGCTGGACCCGCACGGCTTCGTCGCCACCTGCAATTCCACCCACTTCTTCATCGTGCGCAAGGGCGAGGTATGGACCTCGACCGGGCAGTACTGCCTGGGCGGCATCACCCGCGCCAACGTGATCACCATCTGCCGCGAAAACAATATTCCGGTGTTCGAAAAATCCTTCAGCCTGACCGACGTCTACGGCGCCGACGAAGCCTTCGTCACCGGCACCTTCGGCGGCGTGGTGCCGGTGCATACGGTCGATCATCGCAGCATCGGCAATGAGCCCCGTGGCGAAGATGCGCGCGGTCCGATGGTGCAACGCCTGCAGTCGCTGTACCGCGCGTTCGCCGCGGCGGACGTGGCCGACCGGGTACGTCCGGCATGACTGCACCCGAAGTCGTGCGCGTAGCCATGTGGTCGGGCCCGCGCAATATCTCCACGGCGATGATGCGCGCCTGGGAAAACCGCGGCGACTGCGCAGTCAGCGACGAACCGCTGTACGCGCACTACCTGGACCACACGGGGCTGGACCACCCTGCTCGCGAGGAAGTGATCGCCGACGGCGACACGGACTGGCATCGCGTGGTGGACGCCTTGCTGGGCCCGGTGCCCGGTGATGCCGCCATCTGGTACCAGAAGCACATGACCCACCACCTGCTGCCGCACATGGACCACGACTGGATCGCCGGGCTGCGCAACGTGCTGTTGATCCGCGACCCGCGCGAAGTCGTCGCTTCCTACGTGAAATCCCGCGCCACGGTCACCGCCGACGACATCGGCCTGCCGCAGCAGGTCGCGCTGTACGAAGAACTCTGCGCCGCCGGCTCGCCGCCGCCGATCCTGGATGCCGGCGATTTCCTGCGCGCGCCGGAACCGCACCTGCGCGCGCTGTGCGACTGGTTGGGCATTCCCTTCACCCCACGCATGCTGCGGTGGCCGAAAGGTCCGCGCGACAGCGATGGCATCTGGGCGCCGCATTGGTACGCGCACGTCTGGGAATCCACCGGGTTTGAAGCGCCGGTGGAGAAGGAACTGAATCTTTCAGGCGCAGCCGCCGAAGTCGCGGAGGAATGTCGCGGTCACTACGAACGCTTGCATGCGTTGCGGATGCAGGTGTCCCATCTCGACACTGCTTCCCCGTAGATCCGGACTTTCTGGAATCCACGCGACCGCCTCAATAGACCGTGTCGTGATCGCCCACGTTGATCAGCGTGATCACCTCGTCGCGAATCAGGAATTCCAGGGTGATGCGGTACGACAGGTTGATCGAAACCGAGTGCAGCCCTTTGTGCTTTCCCGCCAACGCATGCAGGCGCAATGAAGGATGGTGTGGATTGGCCTGCAACAACGCCAGCGTCTTGGCATATTGACCCATGACCCCGGGATGGCGCTTCAGGAACCGCAACTCCAGCTTGACATAGCTGTCGGTGAAGCGAAGTTGGTAAGCCTCCATGCGCAGTGGCCGGTCAGCGTGGATGCTTTGCGGGTCGTTTGGCGGCCGTTTTTTTCTTGCCTGCCTTGGCCGGCGCGGTTGTCGTTGACTTGCGCGCATCTGCTTTTTTATCTGGTGCGGCTGCAGGTGTACTGCTGGCCAGCAAAGCCTGCAGGCGCGCCACATGGGCAGCGGCGGATTCGTCGACGAAGCGACCAGCCGCAATGTCGGTCTGGCTTTGGGCCAGGGCGGCGTCGAGTTCGCATTCGCGTAGATAGTGGTAGTGGGCCACGTCCATTACCACGAAGCGTTCCTTGCCACGCACGGAGATCATGGCTTCCGGCTGGGTTTCGAGCACTGCCTCGATGGCAGCCACTCCCCGGGTCTTGAGGTCATTGGCGTTGAGGTGGGACATGCGGATTCCTGAGCGACGCGGACCAGCACGTCCGACCGGACGATTATGGAAACCATCAATCGTACTGTCAATCGTACTATTGACAGAACCCTTCCGGGTTCGGGTCGCCGATGAAAGCCATGACCAACTCGAATGTCATTCCGAGCGCAGCGAGGGATCTGCTTCTACCTGCGAACAACAGATCCCTCGCTGCGCTCGGGATGACAAGGATTCTTCAATACTTCCCCAAGTCTGCCAGCAGGTCCGGTCGGCCTACTCCGCTGCTTCAGAGGCCTCAGCTTCTTACTGGGTCTGCGTGACCGGATCAGGCGGACCTTCCGGCTCCGGTGGCGGCGGCGCAACGGCCGGAGTGCCGGGCAGATAGAACTTCACCCGGTCGAACAGGCGGCGGTAGAAGTCCTGGTTCTGCACGGTGTTGCTGCCCACGCGGACCAGGTTGGCATTGCCGGATCCCATGGGAACCGGCAGCGACACCGAGCCCAGCACGCCCACGCCCACGCTGGCCGAATTGGATTGCGACTTCAGCGCGTAACGGTCCTGTACGGCGTTGATGAAGACGATCGAACTGCCATCGGACTGCGGCACGCAGGTGGTGAGCACCTTGAGCTGGGTGTGCACGTCGGCTTCGGGCTGGAAGTTCTTGATGGCTTCGACCGCTTCCGGGGCCATCTTGCTGATCACGTAGCCCTGCCCCAGCAAGGCACGCCGGGTGGCTTCGCAGGCTACGGGTGGTGCCACCGCATAGCTGCGCGAATAGGTGTCTTCGGCGCCGAAGGTTTCACCCAGCGGAGCTGGCTCATCCTTGCTGCGGTTGGAGCTGCAAGCGGACAGCGATGCCGTCAGGACAAGGGCAAGCGTGAGGGATCGGGCAAACACGTTGGCGGACGACATAGGACAGATCCGGATTTTCAAGTCCGCCCGAGTGTAGCCACCGCGTGTGGAAAACAGCTGAACACGGCATCACCTGGACCATGCCCCCACCGCATGGCTTGTCACTCGCTGGGGGGCATTGCAGCCGGGTCCATCCAGAAGGCTCCCCACACGTGGCCGTCGGGGTCGGCCACATCGCGGCCATACATGAAACCCAGGTCCTGCACCGGATTGATGTCGCCGGTTCCGCCGTTGGCTGCCGCCGCCGCGTTGAAAGCATCGACGGCGTCTTTGTCGTCCAGGGCAAGGGCGTTGGACACTTCGCTGGAGGTGGTGGGCGGTATGGGTCGGGTGGTGAAGGACTTCCACTTGTCGTGGGTCAGCAGCATGACGTGGATGGCTTCGCTCCAGACCATGCACGCCGCAGTGGCGTCGGTGAAGTGCGGATTGTTGTGGAAACCCAGCGCTTCGTAGAACTTCATCGAGGCAGCAAGGTCGGCGACGGGCAGGTTGACGAAGATCATGCGTGGCATGGAGTGCAGTCCTGGCAAGGGGGTATATACCGGCGACGAGCGAAGGCGGTGGAAATCGACAAGCTTTTTTCAAAGCAGCCTTCTGATGGAGACGCACATTCCTTTCCTCCGTGAACGGGGGAAGGTGCCCCAAGGGCGGATGGGGGCGCTCTTGGCGATGATGGTTCTGCGCCAAGAGCGCCCTCACCTGGCTGCTACGCAGCCTTCCTCTCCCGTAAACAGGAGAGGAGTTCGCATTAGGGTGATGTGCAGAAGTAGCAGGGTGTCGAGACGTGACGCATCTCAGACTTAAAACTGCGCGACACCTATTGAACCCTTCCCCCGTTTACGGGGATCGAAGCCGCCTCAAGCGGCTGAGGTGCCCGAAGAGCCTGCCCTGTACTTGATACGGGGGTGGATGGGGGTGCTGTCCACGCACTCCTTCAGGGCAAATGCTCCACCCAACCCATCCACCGCAGCTAACCCCGAACCGCAAACCTATTCCGCCGCTTCAGGCGCACCCATATTCCCCTTGCTGTACATGCCCGACCGATCAAAACAACAGGCCCGGCGACTGCCGCTGGCGAGTTTGTCGCAGGCAACACCGATGCGCTTGGCGCGCGTCTCGGCTTTCTTGCCGGAGGTGATCCAATGGATCCAGTCACGTCGCGCCACTGTGGTGATGTCCACCCAGGTCGCTTTGGCGGCCGGATTGTCCGCCAGCGCCTGCTTAAGGTCGGCAGGCACTTTGGGTTCGGGCTCCTTTTCCACCGGTGCAATCTCGAACGCGACGCTGTCGCCGGCCGCGACACCGGCCGCTTCACGCAGGGATTTTTCCACCTTGAACCAATGGCTGCCCTCGCCGTCCGGCTCAAGTGTGGCTTGGAAGGCCTGTCCTGCAAGCGTGCCATCCACGGTGACCATGCTGCGCGTCGGCAGCGCTTTGCTTGCAACCGCAGGCAACACCACGAACGTCCACGTCGCGCCCTTGGGCGCCGCGGGCCGCGACAACTTCGCCTTGAACCTGACGGGTTTGATCGGAGCGGCGGATTTGCCCATGCCCGAAAGGTATCACCGGCTGCAGCCGGTGTTCCAGTCGACAACGACCCGCCGCAAGCGCTTGCGCCAACCCACTAGGAGCGGATCTTGAACCCCGGATTCTCGTTGATGCTGCCGTCGCCTTCCAGCATCACAATGCGCTTGCCATCATGGGAAAACAGCACCGGTACCGGTGCGAGGAACATCGGCCGGCGCACGAAGCGCAGCTCCCACTGGAACGCCTCCATGCTGGCCACGGTGCCCAGCTGCCTCGGCGTCAGGCCTTCCCTCAGCTTGGCCGCATCGACCGCAGCCTGCTGTGCACGCCGCTCACGCGCTACCGTGCCGGTTGGCTTGTTGTCGGACATGGGCGCAGTGTGCGCTTTGTACTGATGGCGGGGCGTGAAGCAGCATTCATGCCACTGCGGGGCCGAGCGCTGCCCGAACCCCGCCTTGTGTATGCGATCTACGCCTATGCGCTCTGTTCATCCGTTGCAGGCGTCAGCTCATTCTTCACTTCTTCCAGATCGGTGATGGTGGTTTCCAGCGCGTCGTAGAACTCGCTCTGCCTCATCATCAGTTGTTCGATCTTGCCCGCCTGCTTCAGCTTGGACAGTTCGCCATCGAACATCAGCCACTGGGTAGTCAGCAGTTCGACGTTGTTCTTGGAGTAATGCCGCATCTCCTTGAGCTGCGACAAAGTATCGGCCACGTGATCCAGCGGGGTCTTGGGATTTTCCTCGGACATGGGAGTTCCTGTTGAGATGGATACCCAACCGATACTACTTAGCGAGGGTGAACAGCTAAGTCACTTACATGTCTGGCTGTACAGGTTGCACCACATGCACCCCATCACAGATGCAACCCTTCCCCCGTTTACGGGGATCGAAGCCGCCTCAAGCGGCTGAGGTGCCTGAAGCTGGGTTGATGAGGCAACCCAGCCTACCGTGCTCCGTAAGCGCTCAAGCCGAAGGCACTCATACCCCGCTTTTCCCAGCATCACGCAATCGCCGCATCCACCAGCACCTGCGCCTCCTCAAGCAACGCCTGCAAATGATCGACGTCCTTGAAACTCTCCGCGTAGATCTTGTAGATCGCTTCGGTGCCCGAGGGGCGCGCGGCGAACCAGCCGCTCTCGGCGATCACCTTGATGCCGCCGATCGCGGCGCCATTGCCTGGCGCCTTGTCCAGCACCTGCAGGATCTTCTCGCCCGCGATCATGTCGCCACTCACCTGCGCTGGCGACAACCGGGCCAGGCTGGCCTTCTGTTCGGGCGTCGCCGGCGCTTCGACGCGGTTGGCGAAGGGCTCGCCGAGTTCCTGCGTCAGTTGCTGGTAGAGCTCACCGGGATCCTTGCCTTGGCGCGCGGTGATCTCCGCCGACAACAGCGCCGGCACCAGGCCATCCTTGTCCGTCGTCCACACCGTGCCATCGCGGCGCAGCAATGACGCACCCGCGCTCTCCTCGCAGCCGAAGCCCAGCGATCCGTCCAGCAGCCCTTCGGAAAACCATTTGAAGCCCACCGGCACTTCCAGCAGGCGGCGGCCCAGTCGCTGCACGACCCGGTCGATCAGCGCGGTGCTGACCACGGTCTTGCCCACCGCGCAGTCAGGGCTCCATTGGGCACGATGCCGGAACAGGTAATCGATCAGCACGGACAGATAGTGGTTGGGCTCCATCAGGCCGCTGCTGCGGGTGACGATGCCGTGGCGGTCGTGGTCGGTATCGCAGGCGAAGGCGACGTCATAGGCATCCTGCAGACCGATCAGGCGTTGCATCGCGTATTTCGAGGAGGGATCCATGCGGATCCGGCCATCCCAGTCCACGCTCATGAAGCCGAACTGGGGATCGACGGTATCGTTGACCACGGTGAGGTCCAGCTGGTACCGGTCCTTGATGGACGCCCAGTAATGCACGCCCGCCCCGCCCAGCGGGTCCACGCCCATGTGCACGCCCGCGCTGCGGATGGCATCGAAGTCGATGATGTTGCCCAGGTCCTCCACGTAGGTGTTGAGGTAGTCGTGCACGTGCACGTTGGCCGCTTTGCGCGCCTGGGCCAGGGGAATGCGTTTGACTTCGCGCAGGCCACTCTGCATCAACGCATTCGCCCGGTCCTGGATCCAGCGCGTCGCGTCGGTATCGGCGGGCCCGCCATTGGTCGGGTTGTATTTGAAACCGCCGTCTTCGGGTGGGTTGTGAGAGGGGGTGATGACAATGCCGTCCGCCAGGCCGGTCCTGCGCCCTGCGTTGTGGACCAGGATGGCGTGGGAGATGGCCGGCGTAGGCGTGAACTCTCCGTCGGAGATCAGCGTCTCCACCTGGTTGGCGGCCAGCACTTCCAGGGCGGTATCGAACGCAGGCGCGGACAAGGCATGCGTGTCGAAGCCCATGAACAGCGGTCCGTCGATGCCCTGCCCCGCGCGGTATTCGCAGATGGCCTGGGTGATCGCCAGGATGTGCGATTCGTTGAAGCTACCGTTGAAGGAACTGCCGCGATGGCCGGAGGTGCCGAAGGAGACGCGCTGTGCAGGGTTCGAGACATTGGGATTGATGTCGAAATAGGCGGCCTGCAGTGCGGGGATGTCGACCAATAGCGAAGGCGGCGCTGGATGGCCGGCGAGCGGATTTATCTGACTCATTTAGCGTTGGTCATGGCTTGGTTCGGAACTCACAGGAGGGTGGAGCCCAAGCACCATAGCCCAGGCAGCGCGAAATGGACGTCAATAATTGAATTGGCAGACCCGGAGCTCTTGCATGGCGCATACGAAGGTCCTGCCCGCCGAATGGAATCGCTATTGGCGCACGCGGCGGGCTTGAGCCCCTGTCTATGGGCTTACAGCGGCAGGAACGTATACACCGCGTCGTGCGGGTATCTGCCATTGGTGCGTTCGGAATGGACGTGCAGGCCATCGTCCTTCAAGGCGCCGTCCATCTTGAACGCACCGAACGCGGCTTTGAGCCGCGCGCTGAACGCATTCGCGCCGGGTTTGTATTTGCCTTTGACGACGAAGGCATCGCCGGCAATAAAGGTGTCCATCACTGCTCGCGCCGCGAAGCGTCCGCCGATGCTTTGCCAGAAGATCTTTCCCTCGGCGGTGAAGCACAGGTAGCTCCAGCTCTTCTCCGACTTGGATTCGTAGACGCCGTCAAAGCGCACGCCGGATTTGCACTGGGTGGGTGCGCCCGGCTCTGGGGCGGCCATCGCCGGAACGCCGGCTTCGCTGCCGTCAGCGAGATACAGCACATGGCCTTCCGGATCGAAGACGTGCACGCCGTGATGCTTGGCGATCGCACGCAGCTGTTGCAGTCGCTCGGCGTCGAATTCGCTGAGTTCGAATGTCATTGCGAGTATCGATCCCGCGGGTCGGTTGTGCTTGAAGTCTTCATGCCAGACGACACCCTTCGATCCATCCTCCGGCCAGGTCTGCAACAGGCGCACGAAGAAGGTGGCGATGCGCGCGGTCGGCGCTTCCTTGCTGTCTTGCTCTTTTTCGACGAAATCCGCGGCTGCGTTCGCGTCCTTCACTTGCGGGGCATCAATCGCGTACAGAATTGCTTCGCTCATCGCTACTCCTGACAGTCCAGAATCCAGCGCCAGTATCGGCAGGCATAGAACTCTTCTTGGGCCCAACTACGATCAGGCCCAAAAAGTTGGGCGTAGCACGAATTGTGGGTGTGGCCTTGGAAGTCCGTCAATCGGCTCGCAGGATAGGTTGAGCGAAAGGCGATGCGCATCGTCGTGCTAGAAACATAGGGAGGGCCCCGGCCGGGACGGAGACAATTGGCCCCACCCAATGGACTAACGGACTAACTACCTCCGTCCCATTTAGTTCACGTGTCTAGCGGCGTTTTGGCGAAGCCGATCTACAGTAGCCCGCGGTAGGAAAAGGTACTCTGACCCCATTATTCGGCAGATGGCCTGGGTGATCGCCAGGATGTGCGATTCGTTGAAGCTTGCGTTGAATGAACTGCCGCGATGGCCGGAGGTGCCGAAGGAGACGCGCTGTGCAGGCACCGAGACATCCGGCTTGATATCGAAATAAGCCGCGCGCAATGCGGATACGTCGACCAATAGCGAAGGCGGTGCTGGGTGGCCGGCAAGCGGATTTATCTGGCTCATGCGGCGTTAGTCATGGCTTGTGTTGGAACTCGGAGGACGGATTAATCCTGATCACCATAGCCCGTGTCGAGCGATGCGGACGTCAACGAGTGGCCGGATCGAGTACGTAGGATTGGTTGAGCTGAAAGCGCCCAGCACCCAAACAGCGATGGGTTTCGCTTCGCCCAACCCATCCTACAGGACCTCAAATGGCGACCGGATCCACATCTAAATACCTAGAAATGACGCCCAGGCGCTCTCTAATATTTGATGAATCGTTGGTTCCTTGTTGAGACATGCGATCGAATTCCAACAGCTCGAAGGACGCATCTGCATAATTTTCTTCAGCGCGAATTCTATTGTTTCTTACTTCTTCTCGGAAGTCATAAAGGCGCTGACGAGACAACTTGGCCTGGGCATTCGAAGCCAAAACGCTTTTACTAAGAAGATAATAAAGGACCATGTTCCCCTGCGCTCGAAGAAGCTCGTCTCTTTCTAGAAATAGGCCGCTCATGAAATCTAAAACTTCGAACACAGAAGCTCGAAAGCTCTGAACCTCAGTGCCACGATTTGAATGGTAATTGCGCGCCAACGCGTCTAAATACTCTTTCTTTGTATCAATTAGCTTTCCTGCAGAAAATAAATTCTCTTCTACAAATAGCAACCTCGCCGCCACTTCACGGTGCTGATATCTTTTGTTTCCAAAAGCCACGCACCTCGTGAAAAATTCGTGCAACGCCACTTCTCTGATTGCAGCCACACAATCGCCACCTAGCGAGTTGCGTTTCTCTGCTGCGTTTAGTGGAACAGCCTCGTTCAAACGAGAAAACATATCCTCTATTAGCTCATTGTCGTCAGTATCTACGCCTACAACTGGCAAAACAAATGAGTCAAACTTTATCTTGATCTTAGGGTAGGTTTGAGCGATATCGGAGTAACCGAGCTTAGATAATTTAATAGATGCATCGTCCTGATAGATGAAATCCTCAGAAAGCGCATATTTGCCTTCTATGAATTGCCATATTGCCTCAAGACGTTGGCGGCCATCGATAACCGCGTAAGCGTAACCATCTGCACGCTTTTGATCTCTGGAGAAGGCGTGGAGATATATCTTGGGAATATCGTAGTCATTCAAAATTGAGTCCATTAACAACTGCTTCTTTTCAAGCGTCCAAACACCGCCCATTCTTTGATAATCAGGATCAAGCTTTATCTCATCCTTTTCTGAGTAGAGTCGCATGATCGTACTATGTTGAACCGGAAACGTATCGAGATAGCTCACATCAAACCCCTCTTAATGTTTTCACCAATACTTGATAGCTCAGGGAACATTGTGAACTTCGAGAATCCGAGCAGTCTCAGCTGATTAAGTAACAAGCCGCGTTTGTCAGCTGGAATAACGTATTTAACGACATGCGAGCCATCACCTATTTCTTCAATGGCGACTTCATCAAGATGATGGATAGTAAATACTCCAAGCTGAGCCTGAATTCTAGGGTTGTTGCGGGTGGCTATTGTGGCAATCGGTAGAAGCTTCGTTCGCTTGGGGCCCGACGCTAAACTCTCAAGTCTGTAGTTCTGAAGCTCATCATCATCGAAAGACGGAATGAAGTACTCTTCGTGCTCGTCTACGATGTTAGCTCGCTTGTTCAACTCACACGGCCTCAAGCACCAAAGTGAAGCACTCTGGTCCGGATGCGATAAGTGGTCTGCGATAGAGAAATACAGCGCTACCAGCGGGCTCTCGCTCCAGTCCAGGAGGCGCGTCGGTAATCCATAGTGCTGCATCAAGAATAGCCAGTCATATGAATCCTTAGGATCTCTATCCAATAGCATCGCAGCACTTTGCTTAAATCGTTTTAGCAGGGTTGACTCAGACGGCTTGCTCTGCAATCGGGTAAATCCGGGAAGTAGCCTCCAGTCCGAACTCGCATGCCCCCTAAACCATACTGCGCCCGCATAGCCCGCCTGATCACGCTCCAACGCACTAATCAGATCTGGTATAGAAGTTATCTCAAAGACTTCCACCACTCACCTCAATATTTTTTAGCAAGAATATTTCATGGCTAAACCCTAATAACTCAGGATCAACTGAGAATGAATCCGGCCTAATCCCCGCCGGGAAGTTACCGACCGCCTCCCAAAGCGGCCGGAAAAATTCGCCCACATTGCGCGAAATACGCAGCTCACAACCTTCATCAGATACGTTGTAGGTTCTGTAAATATCGTATGCATTCTTACTATTAACCGCGCAATACACTTCTGCGTAAGAAATATGTATTGGATTTGAAAACTTTCCACTCGTGCTCTTAACGTCGAGCAGCCGTGTTTCATGATCCACCGTAATTATTCTGAAATCAAAAGGCGCAATAGCGTTGAGACTTGAGACCCACTCAAATTCTGCAATACGGCCGCCCTCTCTCTCTCGGTCGAAATAGTCGTTGACATACTCCTCTCCCGCGATACCCGTACGTTCGGCAGCAAGGCGCCGTCGCAAGAATTCTTCTGGCGTCAGGCCCTTTGATTCCGGCCGTGTTAGTACAGCAATGCCATTGGACCCTCCAAGAACAGCATCCTCAACAACTGCATCATTTATCCAGCCAAGAAGCGGATGACTGCCTGATAAGTGAGCCTCTTTAACAATCTCGGCTACTTCACCTTCGGTGACCGCTGCCATCGCGCCACCTGGGTACTTCAGCGCGAGTACGGCGTGGAGCGCGGCATCATCGGTGTTGTCTTTTGCAACAAGAATGACCTGTGCAGCGGTTGGAAATACGTCACCGGATAGCTCAACGAAGGCGTAGTCTCCAGGGTTCAATACGTCATATCGTCCCGGCTGATCATCCGGGTCATATATAAGCTCCCCATTCAATCGCCAGTTCTTTTGCTGCTTCAGTATTTTCCGCATCAGATTATGAGCAGATGACCCACCCGGCCCCAGCAAATCAAGACTAATCGGATATCGCGGGACTGGCAGACTGGACTGCTCTGACAGCTGTGGGTAAAAGTTACCCACCAGCACGCTCGAATCAAGATTGAAAGCCTTCTGCTTGACCGCAGGATTGTTCCTGTAGTGCCGCTCAAACAGGGTCAGATCAGAAGCTGTCAATCGCTTTACCGCTAGCTTTCTCGCCATAGCCAATCTCTCCAAAGCTCGCCCATTTCCGGCAGAAAAAACCGGCCGCAGCGAGATGCGTAATAGTGCAAACTGATGCACAATAGCATTAGTCTCAGCCAGTGCGACTCCTATGCCCCAAAGTCTAATAAATCTTGATAGGAAGGCCGTGAGGATGCCCGCTCTTCTTAGCAAAACATCACGTCGCCGCACCCGAGCCTTGAGCGATCAAATCGGGCCTCGGCGGCCTGGGTAATTCGATCTGCAATTCAACAGTTTCTTTAAGAGCGTAACGGGCATCTTTCGTTGCCTCGTTAGCCAACACGTTTGAGGAAGCGTTTTTAGATGAGCAACAATGTGATTATAAAAAAGTTAGCGCGCCTAAACGAAGGTGCAGCTCCGAGGGTACTAGATCTTTTTGCCGGTTGCGGTGGGCTGTCATTAGGTTTTGAAGCCGCAGGATTCCAAATTGGCGGCGCGGTCGAATTTGATCCCGATGCCGCAAGGTCGCATGGGATTAATTTCCACGGCGGAGATATTGCCCACAGTCAACCAATAGACATTACTAGAACTAGTCCAGAAGACTTGGTAGCTAAGCTTGGGCTAAAAAGTGTCGAAAGTTCTTTCGACGTTGTGGTCGGCGGTCCTCCCTGCCAAGCCTTTGCAAGAGTTGGACGACCGAAGCTTAGAGAAATTGAGGCCCATCCGGAAGCTTTCATTCATGATCCGAGGGCGCAGCTTTATAAAAAGTATCTGGAATATGTAGATAAATTTCAGCCGTTAGCTGTGTTGATGGAGAACGTTCCGGACATTCTTAACCATGGTGGCCAGAACATCGCCGAGGAAACCTGCGAGGTTCTTGAGGCAAAGGGCTACGTATGTGGTTACACGCTATTGAATGCCGCTTTTTATGGCGTTCCGCAGATGCGTGAGCGGATGTTTCTTATTGCTTACCGAAAAGAGTTAAATGTAGAGGTTAGCTTTCCCAAACCCAGTCATTGGTTGGTGCTTCCGCCCGGTTATGAAGGCTCACGAGCTGTGGCACTAAAAGCACTTAGAAATCTCGTTGATGACGCTCATTCTTATATAGCGCCACCAATTTCAAGTCCCAGCCTTCCTAACGCCGTAACGGTAGAAGAAGCTATTGGAGACCTGCCTTCAATTGACGCTCGAAAGCTAATAGCTGACGGGAGCCTTACTAGAGGCGCACGAAGATTTGACACACCCATTAAATACGGGCGGAAAAAGCCGTCTACCTACGCAACGCTTATGCGAAACTGGGAGAATCATGCGGCGCCTTCTAATGGCCTTAGTGATCACGTAATCCGCTTCCTACCCCGCGACTATCCACTTTTTGCTCGTATGAATCCTGGTGATCAGTACCCGCAGGCTTACGAGCATGCAGTAATGATGTTTGAAGAGCGACTAAAGATTGAAAGGGACAAAGGGGAGCGAATAGGAGAAAAATCTGCCAAGTACAAAGCACTCTGGGACTCCATAGTCCCGCCGTACGATGCCAGTAAGTTTCCTAACAAATGGCGAAAAATGTGGCGCGATAAACCAGCTCGAACTTTGATGGCTCACTTGGGAAAAGATGGGTATAGCCACATTCATTATGACAGCGAGCAAGCCCGGACAATATCTGTTCGAGAAGCAGCGCGCTTGCAATCTTTCCCTGATGGTTTCTTTTTCAGCGGCACTATGAATCCCGCCTTCAAACAGGTTGGCAATGCTGTTCCACCGCTCCTAGCGAAAGCTATAGCTCAAACAATGATGGCCACGCTTCGAGTGAGTCAGCCCTCCCAGCCACGCACCCAGTCAATCAGATCTCGTCGCCACCCGTCGTGATTGGCAAACCTTAACTCTCGGTGGATGTACTGACGCCAGCTCAGCGCTCAAAGAACATGCGTGCTATAAGGCGTCGCGATACCAAGCCGGAACTGCTAATCAGACAAGCGCTTCATAACTTGGGGTATCGTTTTAGGCTTGACGTTGCGCATATGCCCGGCAGGCCGGACATAGTTTTCCCCAAGTATCGCGTGATCATCATGATCAACGGATGCTTTTGGCACGGCCACAACTGCCACTTGTTTCGACTCCCTAGGACGAACACCGATTTCTGGACGTCTAAAATTTCCTCAAATAAAGCCCGCGACCAGCGCAACTTGGTGGACATGAGTTTTTTAGGTTGGCGAGTTTGCACTATCTGGGAGTGCGCTTTGAAGGGAGCAAAGAAACCGGCGCTCAATGAGGTCGTTACTGCTTGCACTGAATTCATACATGGTGATGCTATTTTCGCGGATCTTGCATGGGATACTTTTAGTTCATAGCTGCACCTGATATTTCACTTGTCCATAAAGCTGTGTGTATTGCAGTGGAGACAAGCCTCCAAGCGATTGATGTGGCCTTGCCAAGTTATACCGAACCCGCCAATCCTCGAGCATCCTAGACGCCTCGTCGAATGTATCTAGCTCATAACGATCAAGAACTTCTTTGCGCATCGTAAGGTTGAAGCGCTCCACGAATACATTGTCCGTTGGCGTATGCGGCCTTGAGTAAACGCGCTTCACACCATATTTTTCGGTCCATTTTAAATATTCAAGCCCTTTGAACTCGCCTCCGTTGTCTGAACGCAGCGCTTTTGGTGTTCGCCCATTGATTCTCAACATGGAGAGACAATTTACGACCATCTTCGTGCTTCTATTTTTAACGGCCGTGGTAATAAGAGCTTCACGGTTAAAATCATCAATAACATTCAAAATCCAAAAACGTTTTCCACTGGACAACCTGTGCATCATAAAGTCCATAGACCACATTGCGTCTAATTCAGATTGCACTTTCATCGGCTTCTTGATGCGCTGCGGCACCTTAATCTTTCGCGGCCGACTAGAAACATCCAGCGCCGCACTTTTGTAGGCCTTCCAGCCTTCACATCTTGTGTAGGGCTGGCCCTTTAACAATGCATTAAAGACCTTGTCAAACCCCTGCCCCGGGTTCTCAGAAAAATATCGCTTCATATCTAGAATTATATTTGCGTCTATGGCTGGTAGCCCTTTTCCAGTTCCTGCAGATCTTGATAGCCCGACAATCATATTTGCTGTGATCTGAGGAATAGAATATTTGGCCCTAATGGCCAAACCCAATGTTGCGCGCTTGCGCAAATTTGGCTGCATCTTGGCTATTACTTCCGCGGCTATAAAGATGTAGGACGTTAAATCGTGCGCGCGAGAACTCACTATCTGTAGCTCATGCTCAAGAGCTTTTACATATCGCAACCATTTAGCATCAAGTCCCGTGTATCGCTTTGCCCACCAGCTAACAGCGGACGGCGTGATTCCATATGCGACCGCAAGTTCTTTACCGCTGACACCACTTTCGTATTCGCGCATCATCTTTGCGACGTTCTCAAATGAAATTTTCTTCCTGGCGGATCTTTTTCTTGAAATTTCCATAGTAGAGATCCCATTGAATTAAGAAGAATCTGACTACGCGGAGGACCATTTACTGATTGGGACAACGATGGGGCGGGAAGTAATCTCTGCTTGCCGGACGTAGGGCAGTAGATGCCGCTCAACCTACGATCCCTTGAGCAAGGTTTTCCGGCACTACTTAATTCACATGGACTGCAAAGGACAATGCGCGTGAACCCAGAACCTCATATCCCTCACTATTACCGAAGAACAACAAGCTGTTGCGCTGGCTGGCCTAACTCAGATTGAGACCGCACTTCCTGGTCTGCTTTCGCTCGATATAGAAGCCAGAAAGCGGATGACTTACATGGGTGACAAGTCCGAAGTATTTACCCGACAGACGATCCGCGTACTGGAACAGAATCCGCAGATCGTGCCGCCAAGCCTAGCCTTGGCCGAAGCTCAGGCAGACCTGCTGGCCTTGGACCGCCTGCGCCCTGTGTTGGAGCGTCTGCAGCGCCTTATGGTGCAAGCACAGGACACCGCAAATGCGCTGGGCAGCGACGCTATGGCGACCGCTCTGGAAGGCTACGGGCAGATCAAGTTATCGGGCACCGCGCATGGACTGGACGAATTACGCAAGGAGATTGGTGGGCGCTTCGCCCGTCCGGCGCGCAAGCCAGGGACGCCGGCCGCCTGACCCGGGACGTCTCGCGCAGATGAATGGAAGCCGCCGCGAGGCGGCTTTTTCCTGCACGGCTGGATTGTTGGCGATGGCTTTTGCTGCCTTCGCGCCGACCGCGTTACTCGAAGCGCGGGCTAACGGAAGTCGCGTACGGACCGCGTCGAGCGAAATGCCGATCCCACTGGGTCGCGTGTGGGGTATTCGAGTCGAAGCGCCAGGTCATCGCCTCAGCGCGCCGGCTATTACGGGTGGCGCGCGGCGCGAATTCGCCGGCGTTCCGGGTGTCGCGTCCGAAGCGCTGGCAAATCCGGGTGGAGTGTCGCTTGGCATCACCGGTATGCGAGCTGGCAACGTCTGGGCCGGCTGCGTCTTAGGGCTCCAACGCGGGTGGCGTCTCTTGCTGTCTTGCTCGCGCCTTACTAGGACGCGACGGCGATGGATTCGTCAGGACGGCGGGCGTAGGCCCGGTCGAACAACGCCTCCAACTGCGGATGCACCCCTCTCACCTGGCCAATCACCAACGCCGCCCAGTCGAAGTACTCCCGTCGCCGGAATGCGGGCCACTCGGCGGGCGGGAAATCGGTGAGGTCGCGGAGGTTGGCGATCTTGTCGGCCAGCTTGACCAGTTGGGCGCCGCGTGGGGCGTGGGCGGCGTGCTCTATCTGCTGGCGCTTGCGCTCGGCCTTGGGCAGCGACTTGTCGTCGGTGACCGCGTCCACATAGGCCAGCACCTGCGGGCCGAAGCGTTCGTGCAGCAGGCGGCGGCCTTCTTCCAGCGTGACCGGGCTGTCGTCGCCGCAGCAGTCTTCCAGGTAATCGTGCAGCGCGGCGGCGCAGAGGACATCCGGGTCGTTGATGCCGGCTTCCACGGCGAGGATCTGCACCAACGCGACAGGGTGGTTGATGTACGGGGTTTCGTCCTTGTCCTTGCGGCGCTGCATGCGGTGCGCGTGGGCGGCGAAGGCGATGGCGTCGATGACGCGGGTCAGTGGTGGGTGGGTGGTGGTCATCTGGTTTCCCCTTTGGCTGGGGGGCAGTTTGGGGGGTGGGGTTCTCAGGGGTTGGGAATTTGGGGTTGGTCGCGAAAGGCACCCCTCCCCATCCATGCGAAGAGCACCCCTCCCCATCCCTCCCCTGCTTCGCAAGGGAGGGGGCCAAACGCAAGGGAGAGGGCTAGGGCCGGCTTTCCGCTATTTCGTTGTGGCAGGTGGCAACGGCGGTAGGCCGTCGTACCAGGCCTTGGCGTCCTTCAGGTGGAACTTGCGCTCCTTGTTCTGCAGGTCCACGCCCAGGCCCAGTACGCCCCACTTCGCGTACAGCGCGCCGTTGGGTGCGCCGTCGGCCACGCGGAGGCGGGCGTCGAGGTCGATGCGGCGGTTGCTGGCGTGCAGGTTGTTGAGGGTGAAGGTATCGCCGGCCAGGGCGACTTGCGCGGTGGCCTGGGCCTGGCCGGCGTCGAACAGATTGCCGACCCACTTGGGGAAAGCGCTGCGTTCGGAGAACAGGGTCAGCAGCACGCTGACGTCTTTCATTTCCACGCGCGTATTGGCTTGCAGCTGGAACGGCTGTTGCCAGCGCATGCTGCCCTGGTCCACCGATAACTTCGCCCACCAGGGCTCGGCGTTGGGATCGCTGACGCGCACCTGGTCCAGGCGCAGGTCCAGCGCTTCGATGCGGTAATCGCGCGCCTGCTTGCCGGCCTGACGAATGCGCGTGTCCACCTGCAGATTGCCGGTGATGCGCGACGGGCCCAGCACCACCTGCGCATCCTTGCCGCTCAGTTGCAGGCGCGCCTGTTCTATCTTGCCTTCGGAATCCATGCGCAGGTCGGCACCCAGCGTGCCGCTGCCGCCTTCGAAACGCAGGCTCTTGCTGGGCAGATTGGCGTTGTAGGCCTGCAGTCGCGGAATGCGCGCGCCGGAAAAATCCAGATGCGCCCGCAACGTGCGGCGGAACTGGGCCAGGTCTTCGGACGCGATGAGGTTGAGCTTGAGGTTGTTGCCTTCCACGTAGTACTGCGTGGGCGCTTTTTTCGGCGCCAGTTGGAACTGCTTGGCGATGAAATCCACGGTGGTGCGCTGGTCCTGCACGACGGCAGTGGCCTGCGCTTCGGCCGACAACACGGTGTCGAACAGATCCGCCTGCACGCTGGCGCGTGGAATATTGGCGCGGCTGCCCGAAGCCATGCGGCCCTCGCGAATATTCAGCTTGGCATCGACATCGGCTTGTCCGTCCAGGCGCAGCCAGCCGGTTTCGGACAGCAGCGGATTCATCCACGCCAGGGTGCGGAAATGCCAGCGCAGTGCGATCTGCCCCGAGGTCTTGCGCAACAGATCGCGCGCAGTGGTTTTCTGCAACTGCCGCTCGGCGATGCGCAGATCGGCATCGAGGAAATCGGCGCTGTCGGCGCGTGGCGGCACGCGTGCGCGCACGGCGACGCCGGCTTCTTCCACCAGCGCCTGAAGCTGCAATCGTTCCGGGCGCGGATCGGGCTTTCCGTCCTGCAGGATCAGCGGCGCCGACCACGTGAGCTTGCCGCCGGGCACCAGAACGCCATCGTCCATGGACAGGTCGGCTTCCACGCGGCCGCCGGTTTTGCCGGTGGCGAAGCTGAGGAAATCGCTGTCGCCACCGGCAATGGACAGGCCCGGCGCGCGGCCGGACAGTTGCAGGCGCGCATCCACGTAATGCATGCGCTCCATGCCCGGCGCTTCGGCGTGGGTGCTGGGGCCCATGGTCATTTCGTAATCCAGCTTGGCATCGGTCGCCAGCACGGTATCGCCGTAGGACACGCGCGCCGAGCGTGCCTTCAGCGTGGACGGAAGAATCTCGAAGGGTCCCTGGCGCAGCTGCTTGCCCAGCGCGAAGCTGGCGCGCGCGTCTTCCAGTTCATCGACGCGCCACTTGGCCAATTGCAACGAACGCAGGGTGTCGGTGGTGATGCCGTCGAAGTGCAAGGTCCACGGCGGGGTCTTTTTCGTGGACACAGCTGGCGGCAACAGCGGCACATCGCGGTCCAGCACCAGAGCCACATCATCGGCGCGGATGGTGCCGAAGCTCAGGCGTCGCGCCAGCAGCGGCAATAGCTTGATGCGGCCGCGTGCTTCGGGGCTGGTGGCCACCCAGCGATTCTTCCGCGCGTGACCACCCACGCGCAGACCGCTGGCGTGGATGTGGCCGGGGTACAGGCTGTAGGCGTGGGCCCATTCGATATGGAAGCGCTCGGGCTTGGGATTGAAGGTGCGCATGGCCAGCGCACTGTTGAGGAAAAGATTCGCGGCGAGCAGATACAACAGCTCGATGCCGAGCAGGATGAGGCCGGTCAGGATCAGGCCGCGGCGGTGCTGGCGCAGCCAGGTGGGGAATGGGGACATGGCTTTAGCATGCCTCAACGCAGGTTATGGCGGTCTGCACACTCCCGCTCGGCGCGGAGAGCAAATCCCCCCTGCCCCCCCTTTTTCAAAGGGGGGAATGCTTTCCTTTTTCAAAGGGGGACTGCTTTGGGGTATCCAGGTATAGCCGAGTTTGCTCGGCTGGATAGCGAAAGGCCGAGCAAGCTCGGCTCTACTTCAGCGCTTCGGCCAGGAACGGGGCAGTCTTGCTGCTGCGGCTTTTGGCGACTTTGCCGGGCGGGCCGGCTGCGACGACCTGCCCGCCTTCGTGGCCTGCGCCGGGGCCCATATCGATGACCCAGTCGCTGGCGGCGGCCAAGCGCATGTCGTGTTCCACCAGGATGACCGTGTTGCCGGCATCGACCAGTCCATGCAATTGCAGCAGCAGTTTGTCCACATCGGCCGGGTGCAGGCCCGTGGTGGGTTCGTCCAGCACATAGACCGTGTCGCGGCGTTGCGCGCGTTGCAGTTCGGTGGCCAGCTTGATGCGTTGCGCTTCGCCACCGGAGAGTTCGGTAGCCGGCTGGCCCAGGCGCAAATAGCCCAGACCCACTTCGATCAACACCTGCAGCGGACGCGCGATGACTGCATCGTCGGCGAAGAACGTGGCGGCCTGCTCCACGTTCATGCCCAGCACCTGGGCGATGTTGCGGCCGTGCAGTTCTATCTCCAGCGTCTTGGCGTTGTAGCGCGCGCCATGGCAGGTTGGGCATGGTGCGTACACGCTGGGCATGAACAGCAGTTCCACCGACACCGAACCCTCGCCTTCGCAGGTCTCGCAGCGGCCCTTGGCGACATTGAACGAGAAGCGGCCGGGATCGTAGCGTCGTTTCTTCGCGGCAGGCGTGGCGGCGAAACGCTTGCGCACGTGGTCGAACAAGCCGGTGTAGGTAGCCAGATTGGATCGCGGTGTGCGGCCGATGGGTTTCTGGTCCACGCGCACGAGTCGCTTGACGTGTTCCAAGCCTTCGACAATGTGGCCGCCGACCGGAATCTGCGCGCTGCGTTCCAGCGGGTCCACTTCCTCCTGTTCGTCTCCGGCTTCGTGGCCCAGATGCGCGGCCAGCAGTTCGACCAGCGCCTGGCTGACCAGCGAGGATTTACCCGAGCCCGATACGCCGGTCACGCTGGTGAATACGCCCAGCGGGAAGTCGACATCCAGTGCGGCCACATTGTTGCGGGTGACACCCTGCAGACGCAGCCAGGCCGATGGCGTGCGCGCGCGGCTGTCGAAACGCTTGCTGTCGGCGAAGAGATAGCGGCGCGTCTGCGAGGCGTCAATCTTCTGCAGACCCGCCGGCGGCCCGCTGTAGAGCACGCAACCGCCCTGTTCGCCCGCGCCAGGGCCCACATCCACCAGCCAGTCGGCGTGGCGGATGACGTCGATCTCGTGTTCCACCACAAACAGCGAATTTCCCGATGCCTTGAGCTGGTCGAGTGCAGCCAGCAGCGATTGCGCATCGGCCGGATGCAGGCCGGCGGAGGGTTCGTCCATCACATAGACCACGCCGAACAGATGCGAACGGATCTGTGTGGCCAGTCGCAGGCGCTGCAGTTCGCCGGGCGACAGCGTGGGCGTGCTGCGGTCCAGCGTGAGGTAACCCAGACCCAACTGCTGCACGACCGCGATACGCGCGCGCAGGTCTTCGGAGATGCGTTGCGCGGCGATTGCCTGTTCGGGATGCGCATCGGCCTTGCGCGGCTTGGCGTCGGCGGCAGGCTTCAACAGCTCGGCCACGCGTGCGAGCGGCAGGCGCGAGAGCTCGGCGATATCCAGACCGGCAAAGGTCACCGACAGGGCTTCTCGACGCAGGCGTTTGCCGTCGCACGCGGGGCACGGCGTGCTGAGCAGATACTGCGACACGCGTTTCTTGATCAGCGGGCTCTGCGTAGTGGCGAAGGTGTGCAGGACGTAACGGCGCGCACTGGTGAAGGTGCCCATATAGCTGGGTTCCAGCTTTTGCCGCAGCGCGCGCTTCACTTCGGCTGGGGTGAAACCGGCGTAGACGGGCACGACCGGTTGTTCTTCGGTGTACAGGATCCAGTCGCGGGTCTTCTTCGGAAGTTTGCTCCAGGGCACGTCGACGTCGTGGCCCAGCGTAGTCAGGATGTCGCGCAGGTTCTGCCCGTGCCACGCGGTGGGCCACGCGGCGATGGCGCGTTCGCGGATACTCAGCGAGCGGTCGTGCACCATCGAGTCTTCGGTTGCGTCGTAGATGCGGCCCAGCCCATGACAGGTGGGACAGGCGCCTGCCGGCGTGTTGGGCGAAAAGCCGTCGGCGTAGATGATGCCCTGCCCCGGCGGATAGTCGCCGGCGCGCGAATAAAGCATGCGCAGCGAGTTGGAAATGGTGGTGACGCTGCCCACCGACGAACGCGTGGTCGGCGAACCGCGTTGCTGCTGCAAGGCGACTGCGGGCGGCAGACCTTCGATGGAATCGACTTCAGGCACGCCAGCCTGGTCGATCAGCCGCCGCGCATACGGCGAAATGGAATCGAGGTAACGGCGCTGGGCTTCGGCGAACAGCGTACCGAACGCGAGCGAGGATTTTCCCGAACCGGAAATGCCGGTGAACACCACCAGCGCATCGCGCTGAATATCGACATCGACATTCCTGAGGTTGTGCTCACGCGCACCGCGGACCTGGACGAAGCCTTGGGCATCGCTAGTGTTGCGAACACTAGATGGATGCGCGGGTTTGCTTCTGGATTTCTGCGCGGGTTTGTTGGGCATGTAAGTCTCCGTGCCCACAGGATGACCTGTGCGCAGTAACGGTGTGTCAAAGCGGAGCGATTCAGACTAAAAGCTACTGCCTCCCGGAACCCTTCCCCCGTTTACGGGGGAAGGTGCCCGAAGGGCGGATGAGGGGCTTTTAGCGCTTATGGTTCTGCGCCAAGAGCACCCTCACCTGGCTGCTTCGCAGCCTTTCCTCTCCCGTAAACGGGAGAGGGGTTTGAATTTGGTGACGTGCGGGCAAATGGGGTACTAAGGCGAGCGAGCTCCACCAGACACTGGACCACCTGATTGAACCCTTCCCCTGTTTACGGGGATCGAAGCCGCCTCAAGCGGCTGAGGTGCCCGGAGGGCGGATGGGGGCGCTTTTAGTGCTGATGGTTCTGCGCCAAGAGCGCCCTCACCTGGCTGCTTCGCAGCCTTCCTCTCCCGTAAACGGGAGAGGGGTTTGGATTTGGTGACGTGCCGGCAAATGCGGTACTAAGGCGAGCGAGCTCCACCAGACACTGGACCACCTGATAGAACCCTTCCCCCGTTTACGGGGATCGAAGCCGCCTCAAGCGGCTGAGGTGCCCGGAGGGCGGATGGGGGCGCTTTTAGTGCTGATAGTTCTGCGCCAAGAGCGCCCTCACCTGGCTGCTTTGCAGCCTTCCTCTCCCGTAAACGGGAGAGGGGTTTCTTACGAGAGAGATAGCTTTAAGGGAGAGAAGTTGCCCTCAGGCAAACGGATCCTGCAACACCATCGTGTGGTCGCGGTCCGGGCCGGTGCTGACGATGGACAGCGGGCAACCGGCCAATTCTTCCAGCGCACGCAGGTAGGCGCGTGCGGCGGCGGGCAGCTTGTCCCATTCGGTTACGCCGTGGGTGTTCTCTTCCCAGCCCGGGAACTCCAGGTACACCGGCGTGCACTCTTCCCAGCCCTGCGCATCCAGCGGCGCGTATTCGGTGCGCTTGCCGTGGTACTCGTAGGCGATGCAGATCTTCAGCTTCTCCATCCCGTCCAGCACGTCCAGCTTGGTGATGCACAGGCCGCTGATGCCGTTGATGGCGACGGCGCGCTTCAACGCGACGATGTCGATCCAGCCGCAGCGGCGCGGGCGGCCGGTGGTGGCGCCGAACTCCTGGCCCTTGGCGCGGATCAGTTCGCCGGTCTCGTCGTTCAACTCGGTCGGGAACGGACCGCCGCCCACGCGCGTGGCGTAGGCCTTGCAGATGCCGAGCACGTAGTCGATGGCATCAGCGCCGACGCCGGTACCGGCCAGTGCGCCACCGACCGTGGTGTTGCTTGAAGTGACGTAGGGGTAGGTGCCGTGGTCGATGTCCAGCAATGCGCCCTGCGCGCCTTCGAACAGCACGCGCTTGCCCTGCTTGCGCAGGTCGTGAAGGATGCCGGCCACGTCATGCTTCATCGGCTGCACGTATTCGCCGAAGGCCAACGCTTCGTCCAGGGTCTTCTGGAAATCGACCGCTTCGGTGCCCAGGTATTTGGTCAGCACGAAGTTGTGGTAATCCAGCGCCGTGCGCAGCAGTTCTTCCAGTTGCTGCGGGTAATGCAGGTCGGCGATGCGGATGCCGCGACGCGCCACCTTGTCTTCGTACGCCGGGCCGATGCCGCGGCCGGTGGTGCCGATGGCCTTGCCGCCTGCCTTGATTTCGCGGGCCTGATCCAGGGCGATGTGGTACGGCATGATCAGCGGCGCGGCCGGCGAGATCTTCAGGCGCGAACGCACTTCGACGCCGCTGGTTTCCAGTTCGCCGATTTCCTTCATCAGCGCGGCCGGCGAGATGACCACGCCGTTGCCGATCAGGCACAGGGCATCGTCGCGCAGGATGCCGGAGGGAATCAGGTGCAGCACGGTCTTCTTGCCGTTGATGACCAGCGTGTGGCCGGCGTTGTGGCCGCCCTGGAAACGCACGACGGCGCCGATTTCCTCGGTGAGCAGATCGACGATCTTGCCCTTGCCTTCATCGCCCCACTGGGCACCGATAACGACGACTGACTGACCCATGGCAAAACTCCAGAAACTTGTAGGAGCGGCGCAAGCCGCGACCGTGAATCTTCCGAACAGGAAGGAATGTGACGCCGACGCGGGTCGCAGCTTACGCAGCTCCTACAACCGCAGACGCAGAAAAAGCCGGAGGGGCGAGAGTCCCCATCCGGCTTTTGTGCATTATCCGGGTTTTGGGTGGCGGGGGCTACCCTGCCTGCTTCCCTTCTTCCCTCGGGAGAAGATGCCCTCAGAGCCTGCCCCGTACTTGACGTACTTGCTATGGGGGGGGCGGATGAGGGCGGGGAAACTCAGACCCACGGGAGCGCCGCTACAAGCGGGACTTCCATGCCCTCATCCGTCGCTTCGCGCCACCTTCTCCCGGCGGGAGAAGGGAAAGCGGCTTAGCGATCGCTCTTCATGTACTGCAGGAACGGGTCGTTCTGGTCGAGCACGATCACGCTGTTGCCGTCGGCGAAGGAGGTGCGGTAGGCCTCCAGGCTGCGCTGGAAAGCGTAGAAGCTGGGGTCGCGGTTGGCGGCTTCGGCGTAGATGCGGGCGGCGGTGGCGTCGCCCTCGCCCTTCAGACGCTGTGAATCGCGTTCGGCTTCGGCCACCAGCACGGTCTGGTCGCGGTCGGCGGAGGCGCGGATGGTGCGGGCCTGCTCTTCACCCTCGGCGCGCAGCTTGCTGGCCACCTGCATGCGCTGGGCGCGCATGCGCTCGTAGACCTGCTTGATCACTTCGCTTTCCGTGGGCAGGTCGATCTGCTTCAGGCGGATGTCGGTGATCTGCATGCCCAGCGTGGCCGCGCCCTCGTTGATGGCGGTCAGCTGCTTGGCCACGATATCGTTGCGGTCGCCGGAGACCAGCTGCTGCAGCGTGCGCGAGTTGATTTCGTTGCGCAGCGAGTCGGTGATGATGGGCGCCAGGCGGTCGCTGGCGGTCTTTTCGTCGCCGCCGGTCGCACGATAGAACGCGCGCACGTCGTCGATGTAACCCACCGCGAAGAAATCGATGCTGACGTCCTTGCGTTCCAGGGTCAGGTAGCGTTCCGGTGTGGTTTCCAGCGTACGGAAACGGCGATCGAACACGCGCACCGATTCCACCAGCGGCACTTTGAAATGCAGACCAGGTTTGATGTCGGCGCGAACCACGCGGCCCAGGTTGAGGACCAGGGCGGTCTGGTCTTCACGGACGATATAGACCGAACCCAGCAGCGCGAACAGCACTACCGCCACGATGGCGCCGTAGAGGGAAGTTTTCATCGTTCAGCCTCCTCTCGGCTGGTAGGTCGTGAAGGACGCTCGGTGCGGCCCGAAGGCACGGTGCTCTGCACGGCCGGCATCACCACATCGCTGGGCAGTACGGCCGGACCAGCAGTGTTGGCGCTACCGCTCTGGCCAGGCATGGGCACATAGATCAGCTGCTTGCCGTCGCCGCCCACGACCTTGCGGTTCTGGGCCAGCACGCTCTGCACGGTTTCCAGCCACAGGCGCTTGCGGGTGACGTCGGGCGCCACCTTGTACTGCTCCTGCAGCAGGCTGAAGCGGTCCGCGTCACCGGTGGCGCGGGCCACGATCGCGGTCTTGTAGCCGTCGGCGGTGGTGCGCAGGCGGGCGGCTTCACCGCGGGCTTCGGGAACGACCTTCGCTGCATAGGCCTGGGCCTGGTTGACCAGGCTTTCGCGAACCTGCTGGGCGCTGTTGACCTCGTCGAAGGCCGGCTGCACTTCCTGCGGCGGACGCGCATTGGGCAGGTTGAGTTCGGTGACCACCAGGCCGGTGCGGTAGTCGTCCAGCGACTTCTGCAGGCGTTCCTTGGCCTGGCTGCCCAGCGGGCCGCGCACGCCGAGCACGGTATCCAGATCGGCGCCGCCGACCTGCTCGCGGACGGCGCTTTGCGCGGCCTGCTGCAACACTTCGTCGGCGTTGCGCGAGCCGTACAGGTACAGGCGCGGATCGCTGATGCGGTACTGCACGTTGAGCGAAACGGTGACGATGTTCTCGTCCTTGGTCAGCACCGGCACGGTGCTGCTGAAGGTCTTGATTTCGGTGGCGTTGACCTTGGTGACGCTTTCGATGGGCCAGGGCCATTTGAAATTGGGGCCGGGCTGCATGATGCGGGCGAACATGCCGAAGCGCAGGACCACGCCGCGCTGCTGCTCGCCGATCAGCTGGAAGCTGCTGAACACCAGGACCAGAACGAGGCCGATGGCGATCCAGCGCCACGGGTTGCCGCCGCCCGCGCCGCCGTCGAACAGGCCGCGCAGTTTGTCGATCAGACTGTTGAGATCGTTGCCGCCACCCTTGCCGGAACCTTTCGGCTTCCAGGGGTTGGGCTTGTCTTTGTCGCCGCTCGATCCGTTGTTACCCGAGCCGGGGGTGTTCCAGGCCATGCCATCTCCACATTGTTGAGGTGCGCAGGCACGGGGCCGTCGCGGGTCTGATTCTACTAGATAGGGCCACGCGCCCCCGCAAACAAGCGGAGGGCGGGTCTTGACCCGCCATTGCCATGCGTCCGCTGGCGGTGAGGTTTCAACGAAGCGTCATTCCGCGGGCGCAGGCTGGCTGGATGGGTGTCATCCGTACCGGAGCCGCGTCATGGCGGGGCAAGACCCGTCCTCCGTGAGCTGTCTGTCAGGAGCGTAGCCCCGACCTACGCCATCCACTCTTCGCGGGCTGCTTCGGGCAGCAGGGCTTCCAGCGGCTCGCCGCCAGCCTGCACCACCAGGCGCTGCGCGTCGGCGAGTGACAGGTCCACTTCCAGGTGCCAGCCGTCTTCGTCGTGGGTTTCGGCGCGGATAGCACCCAAAGCGTGCAGTCGCGAACGCAGGCGCTCCGAGTGCGCGGCCGGCAGATGCAACGGGCCCTGGATACGGACCATCGACAGGCGCTGGGCCAGGCTTTCTTCCAGCAATTCCAGGCCAGCGTTGTCGCGCGCGGACAGCCAGACACGCTCGCGGCCCTCGTTGGGCTGGTCGTGGCGTGGTTCGGCACCTTCGATGCGGTCGATCTTGTTGTAGACCAGCACCTGCGGGATGTCGCCGGCGCCGATTTCCTGCAATACGGCGTCGACCTGGGCAATGCGGTCCTCGCGCAGTGGGTCGGCGGCGTCGATCACATGCAGCAGCAGTTCGGCCTCGCGCGCTTCGGACAAGGTGGACCGGAATGCGGCGACCAGTTCATGCGGCAGGTCGCGCACGAAACCGACCGTGTCCGACAGCATGATGCTGCCGCCACGCAGATTGACCCGGCGCACGGTCGGGTCCAGCGTGGCGAACAGCTTGTCGGCCGCATACGCATCGCTGCCGGTCATCGCATTGAACAAGGTGGATTTGCCGGCATTGGTATAGCCCACCAGGGCCACGCGCGGCATCTCGCTGCGCACGCGGGCACGACGCATCTGGGTCTGCTGGACTTCGACTTTCTCCAGCCGCTTCTGCAACTGGTCCACGCGCTTCTGCAGCAGGCGGCGATCGGTTTCCAGCTGGGTTTCGCCGGGTCCACGCAGGCCGATGGAACCACCGCGCTGGCGCTCCAGGTGGGTCCAGCCGCGCACCAGACGCGTGGCCATGTGCTGCAACTGGGCCAGTTCGACCTGCAACTTGCCTTCGAAACTGCGAGCGCGCTGGGCGAAGATATCCAGGATCAGCCCGGTGCGGTCCAGCACGCGTCGTTCGAGGAATTTCTCCAGGTTTCGCTCCTGGCCCGGGGTCAGCGAATGGTTGACCAGGATCAGGTCGGCGCCGGTGGCATCGGCCGCGGCCTTCACTTCGTCCAGCTTGCCGCTGCCGATATAGGTCGACGGGCTGGGCTTGTCCACGCGCGCGGTAATCACCGCGGCGATGGTCGCGCCTGCGGAACGGGCCAGATCGGCAAACTCCTCCTGCGCACCGTCATCCGACGAATTTCCGGCGGGACCGGCGCGCATGGGCTGTATCAACAGGGCGTGCTCGCCCTTCTTGGATCGTTCGAACATAGGACAAGTGTGGGGGCGAAAGGCGGGATTACAAAGGGCTGGGGGCTTTTTGCTTCGGATTTGGCTTCGCCTTGCCCTTTTGATCCCCGTGAGCGCTGGCAAGCGGGCCGGGTAAACCCGAAGGGCGGCGCACAGGGATGTGCGCCGTTTCCGTAGGCGCAGGATGCGCCTTACGGAAATTCCCGGCACGCTTGCGAACCCCACGGCTTTATCGTGGGGCAGCGCGTCAGGGCGGCTTTCTTTTGGTTACTTTTCTTTGCCGTTCAAAGAAAAGTGACTCGCGCGTAGCGCGAAACGCTTCGCACGGCAGGAGTAGTCAGGGCATCATATCCCTACGCCGACTCAAGTATTCCAGGGCAGGTTCTTCGCTGAGATGACGAGCCAAGATCAAGATGGATCCCAGCGTTCGCTGGGATGACGTCGTGAGAATGGAAGGATTACTGCGAAGGACGAAGAACGAAGAACGAAGAACGAAAAGAATCTTTCAAGTAGAGAAGGAAACCCTCACTCGTTCTCTTCGCCGCCTTCCTCGCTGCCGTCTTCATTGCCCTGCACATAACCGCCACCCGGCCCCACCCGCACATTCCGCGCCGGCACCACCGTGGAAATCGCGTGCTTGTAGACCATCTGGCTGACCGTATTACGCAGCAGAACCACGAACTGATCGAAAGACTCGATCGTGCCCTGCAGCTTGATGCCATTGACCAGGTACACCGACACCGGAACCCGCTCGCGCCGCAACGCATTCAGGAAAGGATCCTGCAAGGATTGCCCCTTGGACATTTCTGACTCCCGCCTATTTCGATAGGTGTTGTTTTTATGGGTCTGGAACGGCGCACAGCTCCCCTGCCGCGATCCAGATACCCGATGTTACACAACATCGGCCGATTGACCAGCTACGCAGTGCCCAGATTGGCCGGCATGAACATCGCCAGGGCTGCTTCCAGCGCATCGCGGTCGGCCGAGGGATCGAACCAGCGCGCATCCAGTTCGCCGCGAAGCCAGGTCAGCTGGCGCTTGGCCAGTTGTCTGGTGGCGAAGATCGCGCGGTCGCGGAACTCGGTTTCGGACACCAGCCCGTCCAGGTATTCCCAGGCCTGGCGGTAGCCTACTGCCCTGATCGCTGGCAATTCCAAGGGTGACTGGACGGCTTGCAGCGCCGGCAGGGCGCGCAGGCGGCGCACCTCGTCCAGGAACCCGGCTTCGAGCATCGCATCGAAGCGTTGTTCGATACGCCGGTGCAGCACGGCGCGATCACGCGGTGCCAGCACCAGCTTCAGCACGCGGAATGGGAACCGGGAAGTGGAAGGCGCGGCCTGCCATTCGCTGATCGGTTTGCCACTGAGCCGGAAGACCTCCAGCGCGCGCTGGATGCGCTGCGCATCGGTGGGCTTGATCCGCGCGCCGGCACGCGGATCGACGGCGGCGAGTTCTGCATGCAGTGCCGGCCAGCCGCGTTTGGCGGCTTCGACGGCAATTGATTCACGGATCGCGGGGTCGGCCTCGGGCATGGGCGCCAGGCCATCGAGCAGTGCGCGGAAGTACAGGCCGGTGCCGCCGGCCAGGATCGGCACTTTGCCGCGCGCGGCAATATCGGCGAGCGCAGCCAGCGCATCGCTGGCGAACTCGGCCGCCGAATACGGCTGCCAGGCCTCGCGCACATCGATCAGATGGTGCGGCACCGACGCCCGCATCGCCGCGTCGGGCTTGGCGGCACCGATATCCAGTCCGCGATACACCAGCGCCGAGTCCACGCTGAGTATCTCGCCGCCCAGCCGCTGCGCCCATTCCATGGCCAGCGCGGTCTTGCCCGATGCGGTCGGGCCCATCAGCGCGATGGCGACCGGCCTGGTGTCCGCACTCATGGCGCACCCGCGAAAGGTCGTAAAAGCGCGGCGATCATGCTGTTCCCGGTGGCGTGGCGACATTGAACCAGACAAAGCTTACCTCGCCGCGCGCGCCCTGCCCTGCCTCGTCCTGCTTGAGCGGGGCGCCTGCATGGCCTTTGCTTTTGCTGTATCGAAGCCAACCATTTCGCGAAGTACGTCACTGTCGGCGACAACGACGGACCGTTCGCGGGCGCATCCGGTGTACATTCCCGCACCACGAGCCCTGCAGGGGCGCCCTCCTTACACGGATCGGCGTGGGCTCGAAGACCATTACCTATCGAAGCGATCCGATGCCCCTGAAAACTGTGCGCGTGTCCACTCCATCCCTCGTGCGGGGCCTGGCCCTGCTGTGCGGTTCGCTGCTGCTTGCCGCCTGCGCCGGAAATTCCGCAACCGGCGATGCCGCCGACAAAGCCACCGCATCGGCTGCCCAAACCGCCACTTCCCGCACAACGGCTCAAGCGGCTGTCACCATCAAGGCAGCACCGCTGCAGAACCCGATCCTGTTCGTAACCCAGGTGCCCACCGCCGGCGACCTGTTCGCCAGCCGCATGTCCACCTTCGCCAACCACCTGCCGTCGATGAATTCGGTGCCGCGTGGTGGCGACCTGATGATCCGCTATGCCGACGGCACGTTGCGCAACCTGACCCGTGAAGCCGGTTACGGCATGGAAGGCTTGCAGGCGGCCAATGCCATCGCCGTGCGCGAACCCACCGTGCACTGGGACGGCAACAAGGCCATCTTCAGCATGCTGGTCGGCGGCCCGCCGGAACGCTACGTACACCCCACCGCCAAATGGCAGCTGTTCGAAGTCACCGGCCTGGCCAAGGGCCAGACCGCGGTGATCACCAAGGTGCCAAACCAGCCTGCCGCCTACAACAACGTCTCGCCGTTGTATGCCAGCGACGACCGCATCCTGTTCACCTCCGACCGCCCACGCGGTGGCGAAGCGCATCTGTATCCGCAACTCGACGAATACGAAAGCACCGCCACCATCACCGGCATCTACAGCCTGGTTCCCGCGACGGGCGCGTTGGCCCTGCTCAATCACGCGCCCAGCGGCGCGTTCTCACCGACTATCGACAGCTACGGCCGTCTGATCTTCACCCGCTGGGACCACCTGCAACGCGATCAGCAGGCCGATGCCGGCACCTACGGCGCCACCAACTTCGCCAGTGAAGCGGCCGGCGCGGCCAACTTGAACGTGCCGACCGAGGTCTTCCCGGAATCGCGCCTGGGCATGAGCAGTCCCTACGGGCCGGTGGGCGAATTCACCTTCAACCTGTTCACCCCCTGGCAGATGAACCAGGACGGCACCGAGGAACTCACTCTCAACCACATCGGCCGGCAGGAGCTGTCGTTCGGCTATCTGACCAAGTCGTTCTCCAACGACACTTCGATGTCGGAATATTCCAACACCGCGCTGATCGCCAACAAGAAATACATCCGCATGGATGGCGGCATTTTCCACGTGCGCGAATCGCCGCAGGAACCGGGCATCTACTACGCCGTCTACACGCGCGAGTTCGGCACGCTGTCCAGCAACCAGATCATCCGCATCACCGGCGCGCCCACGCTCAACGCCGAGCAGATGACGATTACCGATGCCTCGCCAGCGGCCGATTCCAATGGCGCGCTGGCCGGTGGACGCTTCCGCGATCCACAACCGCTGACCGGCGGCCAGATGGTGGCGGCCTACACGGCCAGCCCGGTGGCGCAGGCGGGCATCCAGATGCGTCTGCACCAGCTGGATACCAACACCGCCGGCATGCTGGTGGCGGGACCTGCGTTGACCCCGGGCATCGTCAAGACGATCACCTGGTGGGACCCGGACACCATGCGGAATTTCAGCGGTGCACTGTGGGAAATCGAACCGGCGGAAGTAGTGGCGCGCACGCGGCCACCTGCGCCGACCTCGGCACTGGAAGCGCCGGAGCGCTCCATCCTGACCCAGGAACAGGTGGACGAAGCGGCGTTGCGCGGCTGGCTGAAAGCCAACCAGCTGGCATTGATCGTCACCCGCAACCAGACCAGCCGCGATCGCGATGATCGCCAGCAGCCCTTCAACCTGCAGGTGCCCGGTGGCGTGAAGACCGTGGGCGATGGCGGGCGCGTGTACGACATTTCCCATTACCAGATCCTGCAGGGCGACCAGATCCGCGGCTATAGCCAGGAAGTGGGACGCCGTGTGATCGCGCAGCCGATGTCGGTGACCAAGAATCCGAGCAACACGGGCGGCCCCGCCGGCAGCGTCAAGATCGCCAGCGACGGCTCAACGGCCGCCTTCGTGCCAGCCAATCGCGCCCTGACCTGGCAGACCACCGACAACACCGGCACGCCACTGGTGCGTGAGCGCGTGTGGGTGACCATGCAGCCCGGCGAGATACGCACCTGCGCCGGCTGTCACGGAGAAAACGCCAAGAACCAGGCCGGCCAGAACGAACCCACCAACCAGCCCGAAGCGCTACGCCAACTGCTGCGCTATTGGAAGCAGAACAACGCACCGATCCGGGTCAATGGTTCGCAACCGCTGGTGAAGTGAGTCCGGCACCCATCACCTGACCGATCATGCTCCGCGACCGCATCCCCCTGTAGGAGCTGCGCAAGCTGCGACGCGTATCAACGAGTAACCCCTAGCGCCTCCACCAGCCAATGCGGTCGCAGCTTGCGCATCTCCTACAAGAGCGACGCATTGATGTAATTGTCGGCTCACTCGTCGTCCGGCCAACGGATCGACGGCGTCGCGGACGCAGCACGCGGCGTTGGCACCGCTGCCACCGCATTCCACACCTTCAACGCATCGACCGTCGCTGCCACATCGTGCACGCGCAGGATCATGGCGCCGCGTTGCGCCGCAATCAGGTGCGCGGCCACCGAACCGGCCATGCGATCCTGCGCCACCTCGCGACCTGTGAGTTCGCCTATAGTGCGCTTGCGCGACAGCCCGGCCAGCACCGGCACACCGAGCTCGGTGAAACGTTGCAATTGCGACAGCAAGACAAGGTTGTGCGCGGTGTTCTTGCCGAAGCCGAAACCCGGGTCGACCAGCAGGTTCTTTTTGGCGATGCCCGACATCTCCGCCGCGAACAGGCGCTCGGCCAGAAAACGGTGCACCTCGCCGACCACATCGTCGTACTCGGGCGACTGCTGCATGGATCGCGGCTCGCCCAGCATGTGCATCAGCACGACGGGCACACCCAGTCCTGCCGCGGCCTCCAGCGCGCCCTCACGACGCAGCGCATAGACATCGTTGATCATGCCCGCACCCGCCGCCACAGCCGCGCGCATCACCTCGGGCTTGCTGGTGTCGATGCTGATCGGCAGCGACGTTTGGCTGGCCAACCGTTCGATCACCGGAATGACCCGCCGCAATTCTTCTTCCAGCGATACCTCATCGGCGCCGGGACGCGTGGACTCGCCGCCGATATCCAGCAGGTCCGCACCCTCCTCCACCAGTTTCAACGCATGGGCGACCGCCGCGTCGGTGGTGTCGTGGGCGCCACCATCGGAAAACGAATCCGGGGTCACATTGACGATGCCCATGACTTGCGGGCGATCCAGCTTGAGAACGCGGCCAGCGCAATCCAGTTGCGGGGTGAGGTCGAACATGTCGTTCCAGAAATCGGGCGGAACCGTAGTGTAGAGCCGGTCCTGCCCGGCTGCTTTCTTCCCAATCGCAGCGACGTGTTGTCCACCCGCACTCGCCCCATGCGAAAAGCAACTGTAGGTCGGGGCTACGCCCCCGACGCGCTTGATGCATCAGAGCACGTCGGGGATGTAACCCCGACCTACGCGGCTCCGATCCATCGTGGGTGTCGGCGCATAGCCCCGACCTACGCCTGAATGATTCGGCGCTGCAAATGAAAAGGCCGGAGCGAACTCCGGCCTTTTCAATAACACGCGACAGCCGCGTTTACGTCAGGTCTGCGCGGCAGGTCCACCGATCGGCGGCAGCGGCATCACTTCGCCCTTGTCGGTCTTGGTCCAGCCGGCCGGCGGTGGCGGCTCGCGGCCTTCCATGATGGCGTCGATCTGCGACACATCTATGGTTTCGTACAGCATCAGCGCTTCGGCCATCTTGTGCAGCTTGTCCAGATTCTCGGTGAGGATCGTGGTTGTACGCGCATAGGCCTTGTCGAGGATGGTGCGGACGACTTCGTCGATCTTGCGCGCCGTGTCGTCGGACACATTCTTGTGCTGACTCACCGAACGGCCCAGGAACACTTCCTCTTCCTCTTCCGCGTAGGTGATCGGGCCGAGTTCTTCGGACAGACCCCACTTGGTGACCATGTTGCGTGCCATCTTGGTGGCGCGCTCGATGTCGTTGGAAGCGCCGGTGGTGACCTTGTCGGAACCGAAGATCAGTTCCTCCGCTACGCGGCCGCCGTACAGCGTCGCCAGACGGCTCTCGATGCCGGTGCGGTTGATGCTGTACTTGTCGCCTTCCGGCAAATACACGGTGACGCCCAATGCACGGTCGCGCGGAATGATGGTGACCTTGTAGACCGGGTCGTGCTCGGGCACCAGACGGCCGACGATGGCGTGGCCGGACTCGTGATAGGCCGTGTTGAGTTTTTCTTCCTCGCTCATAGCCAGCGAGCGGCGCTCGGTGCCCATGATGATCTTGTCGCGCGCACGGTCGAAATGATCCATGCGCACTTCCTTGCCGCTCTCGCGCGCGGCGAACAGCGCCGCCTCGTTGCAGAGGTTGGCCAGATCGGCGCCGGAGAAACCGGGCGTACCGCGAGCGATGACCATCGGCACCACGTCGTCGGCGATGGGCAGCTTGCGCATGTGCACGCGCAGGATCTGTTCGCGGCCCTTCACGTCGGGCAGGCCGACAACGACCTGACGGTCGAAACGGCCCGGGCGCAGCAGCGCAGGATCGAGCACGTCGGGACGGTTGGTCGCGGCGATCACGATCACGCCTTCGCCGCCCTCGAAACCGTCCATCTCCACCAGCAACTGGTTGAGGGTCTGCTCGCGTTCGTCATGACCGCCGCCCAGGCCTGCGCCGCGATGGCGGCCGACGGCGTCGATTTCATCGATGAAGATGATGCACGGCGCGTGCTTCTTGGCTTGGTCGAACATGTCGCGCACGCGGCTGGCGCCGACGCCCACGAACATTTCCACGAAGTCCGAACCGGAGATGCTGAAGAACGGCACCTTGGCCTCGCCCGCGATGGCCTTGGCCAGCAGCGTCTTGCCGGTACCCGGCTGGCCGACCATCAGCACGCCGCGCGGAATCTTGCCGCCCAGCTTCTGGAACTTGCCCGGATCGCGCAGGAACTCGACCAGCTCGCTGACTTCTTCCTTGGCCTCGTCGCAACCGGCCACGTCGGCGAAGGTCACCTTGATCTGGTCCTCGCCCTGCAGCTTGGCGCGCGATTTGCCGAAGGACATCGCGCCCTTGGCGCCGCCGCCACCGCCCTGCATCTGGCGCATCATGAAGATCCAGAAGCCGATGATCAGCAGCACCGGCAGGAAGGTCATCAGGATCGAACCCAGCGACACGCCGCTGGAAGGCTCTTCCTGGCGCATTTCCACATTCTTGTTGCGCAGCTCGTTGACCAGCTCGCGGTCGTAAGGGCCAATGGCCGACCCTTCCTGACCATTGCTCAACGTGTAGCGCACCTCGGTGGTATTGCCCCGGGTATCGCCACTGAAGGTGACTTCCTTGACGTTGCCGTTGTCCACCTGGTCGAGGAACTGGGAATAGGTCGTCTTCTCCACGTTCGCAGCACCGAGCTTCGGCGAGAAACTCTGGAACACGACCATCAGCACGACGGCGACGACGACCCACAGCAGCAGATTCTTGGTCAAGCCATTCATCCTCATTGACTCCGGTGTTTCCTATAACTCGATGGGCAGACTACAACGAACCACGTCATTTCATGTGCAGAAGCTTGCCCTGCCCCAGTGCATACACTTCCGGGGAGCGCTTTCGGGAAGCGTCCGGCTTGCGGATCACCACCTTTTCGTAGCGCCGCCGCAGTTCCCGCACGTACACGTCGAAACCGGTGCCCTGGAACAGCTTGATCAGGAAGGCGCCACCGGGTTTCAGATGGCCGTCGGCGAAATCCATCGCCAACTCGGCCAGGTGCATCATGCGCGGCTGGTCGACCGCATCCACACCACTCTTATTGGGGGCCATATCCGACAGCACAAGGTCCACCGGTTTGCCGTCCAGCATCGCTTCAAGCTGGGATAGGACGCCCGCTTCCCTGAAATCCCCATGAAGGAAGTCGACCCCTGCCAGGCTGGGCATCTCCAGGATGTCCATGGCCACGACCCGGCCGCTGTCGCCCAGCGCCTTGCGCACGAACTGCGACCAGCCGCCCGGGGCGGCGCCCAGGTCCACCACCACCATGCCCGGCTTGAGCAGGCGGTCGCGCTCGATCAGCTCTTCCAGCTTGTAGGCCGCGCGCGAACGCAACCCTTCCGCCTGCGCCTTTTTCACGTAGGGGTCGGCGAAATGCTCTTTGAGCCAGCGCTGGCTGCTTTTGCTTCGGGTGGCCATGGGGTCTTGGGGCTCCCCAGGTACGCGCGCCATGAGAAGCGGGGGCGTTGGGAAAAGGAACGTGGGTAAGGCCGCATGATACCCTGAAGCCCCTTCCAGTCCCGTACCGCAGCGCATGTCCACAGCCTTGACCTCCAGCCAGACCCGTTTCCTTCGAGGTCAGGCGCACGACCTCAGGGCCTTGCTGCAGATCGGTGCCAAGGGCCTGACCCCCGCCTTCCTGACCGAACTCGACGCCGTGCTCGAGCAGCACGAGCTGGTCAAGGTGAAGATCGGCGCGGAAGACCGCGAGTCCCGCGACGCCATGATCGGCGAGATCGTCGAAAAGTCCTCCGCGGCGCTGGTGCAGCGGATCGGCCATGTCGCCGTCCTCTATCGTCCCAGCAAGGACCATCGCCAGATCGTCCTGCCCCGCAAATAGCGCGGTAAAGGGTGAATAGTAAAGAGTGAATAGTTGAAGCCACGCTTTTACCCTTTGCCATTCACTCCTTCCCCTTCACAGCCTCCTGCCCATGCAGCTGAACCACGAACGCCCCGACTACGCCTATGCCCTGCGCGCCGCCGATGGCCGCAGCGCCAAGGTGAACGACCGTGTGCTGGAAACCAGCTTCATCCTGTCGCCGAATGAGCTCATCGAAGACTGGCAGGTCCGCGATACGACGGCGCTGGTCCCTGAAGACCTCGCCCCGTTGCTGACCCTCAACCCGGAGTTGGTCCTGCTGGGCACCGGCGACACCCAGCGCTTCCCGTCCGCCGCAGTCATGGCGGCCTGCCTGACCCGCGGCATCGGCATCGAAATCATGACCAACCCGGCAGCGGCGCGGACGTTCAACGTGCTGGCCGGTGAAGGGCGCCGCGTCGTGGCCGGATTCCTGCTCGCCCCATGAAACAAAGCCGGCTTGCCATCGCAGCATTCCTGTTGCTGTGGACATTGGCGACAGGCGCACAACCTGCGCCAGCCGATCGCTTCAAGCAATGGATGACGAAACCCGAGGCCGTCGCGATGGCGGACTACCAGCGCTATCTGGCGGACAACGGGCTGGTCGAGGTCGCACCGATGCACGCGCTACTACGCAGCGCGCGGCTCTGGCGCGAATGCGGTGCCAGCGAATACGTGCTGCCGCCGAAGTCGCTGTGGCCGAATATTCTGCCGACCCTGCGCGTGCTGCGCGATCTGCAGGCCGCAGGTCTGGTGGAAGGAAACAAAGTGGCGTCCGGTTACCGCGATCCCACGCTCAACACCTGTGCGGGCGGCAGCGGACGCAGCCGCCATGTGCTCAACAACGCGCTGGATTTCGATCTGTCCTCGCCCGACCGCGTCGCCCGCCTGTGCGAATACTGGCGCAGCAAGGGCCCGGCACTGAAGCTGGGCCTGGGCTTCTATACGGATACGCGAATCCATCTGGACACCAGCGGTTTCCGCACCTGGGGCAGCGACCACACGCGGCGAACGTCGTTGTGCAACGCCACTCTGCCCTCCCCGTAGAGCCGAGCTTGCTCGGCTGCCCGAATCACGGCTTTTCGTAGAGCGGAGCTTGCTCCGCTGCTCTTGATCCCGGGTCAACTGCGAAAAGCAGCCGAGCAAGCTCGGCTCTACATTGCTTCAGCGCTTCGGCAGGTAGAGCAGCGGATCAACCGGCTTGCCGTTGTAGCGGATCTCGAAATGCAGCATGTCGCGCGCAGCGCCACTGCGGCCCATTTCAGCGATCTGCTGGCCTGCTTTGACGTTCTGGCCTTCGTTGACCAGCCGCTTGCGGTTGTGGCCATATGCGGATAGCCATGACTCGCTGTGCTTGATGATGATCAGCTCGCCATAACCGACCAGCCCGCCGCCGGAATACACCACTACACCATCGCTGGCCGCGCGCACCGGCTGGCCGCTGCTGCCGCCGATGTCCACACCCTGCTTGGTCGCATCGCCCGAGGCGAAGCGGCCGATAACCGCGCCATCCGCAGGCCAGCGCCACGAAAAACCACTGCTTGCGGGTGATGCAGGTGTCGAAGTCGCAACGGGCCTCGTCGGTGCCGAGGTCGTAGGCGTGACCGGCTTGGGGCGGCCGGTGGCGGTGGTGGTCGGCGGACGCGATGTGGAAGCCGATGCCGATTGGCTGCCGCCAGTCGGGGGATAGAGTTTGAGGCTCTGTCCGGGATAGATGGTGTAGGGCGAAGCGACACCATTCCAGGCAGCCAGATCGCGGAAGTCGATGCCGTTGCGGAATGCCACGCCGTACATCGTGTCGCCACGCTGCACTTTCACCGTGGCACCGTATTTCGGCTGCGACACGATGCGTTGTGGCGCGCGGGACGATGTGGAAGAAGAAGTTTCGCGGACCACACTGCTGCTGCACGAGGCCAACACCAGGCTGGCGATGGCGGCTGCGAACAAGGACAGGGTTCGGGTCGCGGGTTTATTCATCATCATTCGACTGTTCCGTAGTTCCGTTGCGTGCGCCGCCGGTGCTCGACTGAAGGGCTCGACGCATCCATGCCGCATTCTTCAACCAAGAAATCGCTGCAACAACTGGTTCGCCGCCACGCCGCCACCGCCGATCAGGATGCTGAAATAAACGATGGTGCCGATGTTGGCCAGATGACCCAGCAACACCGCACCGCCATCACGCTGGATCATGCCCACCGCGTAAAACAACAGCGCCAAGCTTGGCAGCGTGTTGCTGAACGGAATGAAGCCGAAGGGGACCATCAGCAGCAATGCCGCCAGGATGAAGGCGAGATTGTTGATCGCCCCTGCGACGCGTCCATCGACGAACATGCGCAACCGGCGCGGCCGACTGATCTTTTCCAGCCGCTGCACCCAGACCAGGCCATGGTTCAAACCCGGGCGAAGCTTGTCGGCCGGCAATGCCTTGCGCTTGAGCCGGGCGGGCAGCCATAAGCGGCGGCCCAGCAACCTGCTGATGCCCACCAGCAAGATCGCAGCGCCGAAGACCGTGCTCACCCCGGGAATCGACACCGGAATCAGGAACACCAGGGTCAGCAACATTGTCAGCAGCAGCAGGCCTTCGTCTCCGAAGACGTCCAGCAATTCGCCAAGGGTCAGCGAATCCTCGGGCAACTCGCCGATGATGGCCGCAAGCTGTTCGCCCAGGGTCGCCGAATCGTAGTCGAGGGCCTTGTCGCCCGAATCGGGTTCGATATTCATGCGTGGCGACGCCTGCGAAGGTGGGTCATGGCGTTCAATCCAGCACGCCGGACAGCAGCGGCACGAACACCACCGGCGCCAGCACCTGCTCGTCCACGCCACCGTCGGCGCGCTTGGTCAGCTTGATCAACGATTGCGAAGACGCACCACCCACGGGTGCGACGAGATGCGCGCCGACCGCCAGTTGTTCGATCAGCGCATTGACCAGCGCAGGCGCGGCGGCAGTGACGATGATCGCATCGTAGGGGGCATGTTCGCTCCAGCCGATGCGTCCGTCATCGTGCTTGCTGCGCACGTTCATGCCGAGCTGGCGCAAACGCTTGCGTGCCTGGCGCAGCAGGTCGCCGATACGTTCGACCGTATACACCTCCAGCCCCAGCGCCGCCAGAATCGCCGCCTGGTAACCGGAACCGGTGCCGATTTCCAGTACTTTCTTTGGCGAAGCATCCTGCAGCAGGGCTTCGGTCATGCGTGCCACCACCCAAGGCTGGGAAATGGTCTGGCTGTGGCCGATGGGCAGCGCGGTGTCTTCATACGCGCGGGTGGCCAGCGCTTCGTCGACGAACAGATGGCGCGGCACGGTGCGCACTGCATTGAGCACGTTCTCGTCGCGGATGCCGGCTTCGCGCAAGCGCTCGACCAGACGATCACGGACACGTTGCGAGGTCATGCCCTGGCCTACCGCCTCAGGTTGCAGGCGCAGCCGGGTCATCATGCCGAACCCTCCAGCGCTGCGCTCAGGCCGCCGACCCAACTGGCCACCTTCTCCAGCGCCTGGTAACGGGTCAGGTCCACGTGAATCGGTGTGATCGAAATGAATCCGGTGCGCACCGCATGGAAATCGGTACCCGGACCGGCGTCCTGCTCCTGCCCTGCCGGACCGATCCAGTAGACCGTGCCGCCACGCGGATCGGGTTGCGGCAGACAGGCTTCGGAACGATGGCGATTGCCCAGCCGCGTGACTTCAAAACCTGCGATCTGATCCCACGGCAGGTCGGGCACGTTGACGTTGAGAATGGTATCGGCCGGCAGCGGGTCTGATTTCAGGCGCGCCACAATCTCCACTGCAGCCCGCGCCGCGGTGGCGAAATTATTGGCCTTGTGGTCCGCGGTGACCAGCGACATGGCGACCGCTGGCAGGCCGAGAAAGCGCCCTTCCATCGCTGCCGATACCGTGCCCGAATAGATCACGTCATCGCCGAGGTTCGCGGCGTTGTTGATGCCCGACACCACGATGTCCGGTTCCACGTCCAGCATGCCGGTCAGGGCCAGATGCACGCAGTCGGTGGGAGTGCCAGCCACGCGCCAGGTCTGCTCGTCGAGCTTCTTGATGCGGATCGGCAGATCCAGGGTAAGCGAATTGCTGGCCCCGGACCGGTCGCGGTCGGGCGCCACCACCAGGACTTCATGGCCTGCGGCACGCAGGCCTTCGGCCAGAATGCGGATGCCAGGGGCGTCTACGCCGTCGTCGTTACTTACCAGTACGCGCATGGGGGTCCTCAGGTACGCGTGCATGATACCGCACGCCCTTGCGCGACGCCCCGATGCCGCTAACCTGCACCGATGCCACAGCAAAACGACGATGAAGACGATGCCGCGCTGTTCCGCGATGCGATAGGCCCGGTCAAACCGATTGCGCAGACCGCGCCGCCGCCCGCCAAGCCCAAGCCACGCGCTTACGCGCGCATGGCCGAGCGCGACGAGATCGATGCGCGCAGCGAATTCCAGCGGGGATTGGACGATCTGGCCTCATTGTCCGCAGGCGATGTCCTGAGTTACCGGCGCGATTCGGTGCCGCCGCAGGTTTTCCAACGGTTGAAACGCGGTCGGTTCTCGGCCCAGGACGAGCTGGACCTGCACGGTGCCACCCAGACGCAGGCCGAAGCCATGCTCAGGCAGTTTATTGCCGAAGCCCACGACCATGAGTTCGGATGCGTACGCATCATCCACGGCAAAGGTCGCCGGGACGAGGGCGCGCTCCCGGTCTTGAAAAATCTGGTCGACCGCATGCTGAGGCAGCGCGCCGATGTGCTGGCATTCCATTCCGCGCCGGCAGCACAAGGGGGCACCGGCGCGGTGGTGGTATTGCTGGCACGACGCTAGCGCGCCACCTCCCAGGATTCAGCGTGGTGCATCGGCCAACGTAGTCCGCTTCCTGGGTACATTGACCCACGTCACCTGCGTGCCCCGTTGCCTCGCCACTCGTTCTACTGCCGCAACATACTGCTCATCTACGCCGATGACATCGCCCCGCATCGGCGCGTCGTGGTACGTGGTCTTTTGCGTGCTTGCACAGGCAGGCAGCAGCGCGACTATCGAAGCTGCTGCGATCTTGGAAAATCTGTTCATGGCGCCCTCCGGTTATCGAGCCAGGACACGGCGTCGGACAACGACCAGGCAAAGGTTCGCCGACGTCAATTCGGCTTATACGCCGGCAGCGCGGACGATCCAGTACCCAGGCGGGACTTCCGACGAACGGCGTCAGCCACGCGAGGCGTCGGCGATATCGCCCAGCTCCTGCAGCAGTGCGGTCGCATAGCTGCCCGGCGGCAGGGCAAACGCAAGCGACAGCGCACCTTCCGCAGTCCATTGCCACGCCAGATCGGCGGCGACCAGACGCAAAGCGCGGCGTTCCTGCTTCATTCCGGCCTCTTCGAGCCCCCTGCGTAGCGCCATGGCGTCATCCGCCGACAACGCCATCTGCTCCAGTTCAAGGCAGGCGCCCGTGCTGCGAGGCTCACCCATCCCCCACAGCGGGCCACTTGGGTGGATGTCGAAACTCGCCAGTCGGTTCCTGAGGATTTCGCTGAACGGTTCCGGCCCGAAGACGCTGCGGCTTCCCGACAATATCCACACTTCACCGTCCATCGCCTGGTCCCAGCTCGCATCGCGGACGCGCGCGGCCAAAACTCGATTGAACAATTCCGAACGCGCTGCCGACAGCAGCATGGAACGCTGATCGCGCTGCACGCGGCGCCCGGCGAACATGGACAGTGCAGAGGCGACATTGTCGCCACCGCGACCGAAGCGCTGCTCACCGAACCAGTTGGGCAGGCCGCGTGCCGCGATCTGCGCAAGCCGCGCATCAATCGCTTCGCGTTCGCCATCCACCTCGCGAAGCACCAGCACGAAACGATTGCCCGCCAGCGCGCCACGCGGCAATTTGCGGTTGTGCCAGGCGCTTTCCAGCACGGTCAGCTGTCCGGTTTCCAGCAGCGCGATCTCCGGCGCCACGCGCTTGGGCAGATGCACGCTGAAACGCTGACGGGTAACCGCATGCCGGTCCTTCATGCCCGCGTAGCCGATCGCCATTTCCGCAACGCCGGCCCAACGGGCCAGATGCTTGGCGACCGCCGCCGTAGTCAACCCGCGCTTCTTCACGGTCAGCAACAGATGCTCGCCTTCGCCGTGGGGAGCGAACCCCGCGATTTCCTCGACGAAAAAATCTTCTTCGGTCGAGCGCATGCGCGCGCGCAGCACGGGCGCACCGAATGCGCCGGGTAGCGTTTCGTTCACCCGCTGGCGACCAGCAGCACCACCGCCTGCGCGGCGATGCCTTCACTGCGTCCAGTGAAACCCAGCTTCTCGCTGGTGCTCGCCTTGACGCTGATCGCACCGATATCGACACCCAGGTCGGTGGCGATCGCCTGGCGCATCGCATCGGCATGCGGGCCGACCTTCGGCTGCTCGCAAATGACGGTGATATCGGCATTGCCCACCTGCCAGCCACCGTTCGCTTCGATCAATGTCTTGCAGTGGCGTAGAAACGCACGGCTGTCGGCGTCTTTCCACTGCGGATCGCTGGGCGGGAAATGCTTGCCGATATCGCCCAGCGCCAACGCGCCCAGCATCGCATCGCACAACGCGTGAATCACCACATCGCCATCACTGTGCGCGACGACACCACGATCATGCGGCACCCGGATGCCGCCAAGCATGACGTGATCGCCCTCGCCGAAGGCATGCACATCGATGCCCTGGCCGATACGTATGTTGGAAGGTGAAGCCATGCATCAATCCCGTTAGGTAGGAGCGCCCCATGGGCGCGAGTTATCGTTTCGATGGGCGGACTTGGGGACGGATTCCGGGCCAGGAGCTCGCGCCCATGGGGCGCTCCCACCCATGCGTTTAGCCTGCACGCTGGGAGAGTATGAACTCGAACCGCGCCAGATCGGCCGGCGTGGTGACCTTGAAATTATCCTCGCTGCCTTCGATCAGCAACGGGCGCAGCCCCTGCAATTCCATCGCCATGGATTCGTCGGTGACTTCCACACCCGCCTTGCCGGCATCTTCCAGCGCGCGCGACAGCTGCATGCGCCGGAACAACTGCGGCGTGAGTGCGCGCCACAAACGCTGGCGCGGCTCGGTGCCGTCGATGCCGCCGTCATCGCCTGCGCGCTTGAGCGTGTCGCGCACGGGCGCGGCCAGAATGGCGCCCACCGGATCGCCACGGCCGCGTTCGAGCAACTGCTGCAGGTCCTGCTCGCCCAGGTTGGGACGTGCGGCATCGTGCACCAGCACAAAATCGTCCGCCTTCACCTCGGCAGGCAAGGCTTGCAATCCCGCCAGCACCGACTCCGCACGTGTCGCGCCACCCGTGCAAGAGAGAATCGGTTTGCCGGCGAAACTGTCCCAGCCCGGCCAATCCGCATCGTTTTCCGAGATAGAGACGATTGCGCCCTCTACACCCGGATGCGCGAGCAACGCAGTCAGCGTGTAGGCAATCAGGGGTTGACCGGCCACAGTGAGATATTGCTTGGGGACCGCGCCACCGAAGCGCGTGCCGCGACCGGCGGCGGGAACGACCACCCAAAGCCCCGTCATCAGTTGCCGGGCTCCGTCACCGCCCCGTCCGCTTCGGCGACCGGCGCAGGCGCGATGCCCGCGGGCGATTCGACCACGCGGTAGAACTTCTCGCCGGGCTTGATCATGCCCAGTTCGCTGCGTGCACGCTCTTCGACCGCCTCTTCGCCGGACTTGAGATCTTCGACCTCAGCGGCGAGCGCGTTGTTGCGCTCCTGCAGCCCCTGGTTTTCGCGCTTCTGGTGGGCGACCTGATTCTGCAGCCCGGTGACTTCGCCCCAGCTGCCATCGCTCAGCCACAGCCGGTATTGCAGCCACCCGAAGAGCAGCGCCAATACCAGCAGTGGCCATCCCAGACGCCGCATCGCTTACCGCTTCAGGGACACGAAAGCGTCGCGGCCAGCGTAACGCGCACGATTGCCCAGTGCTTCCTCGATACGCAGCAACTGGTTGTACTTGGCCACGCGGTCGCTGCGGCACAGCGAGCCGGTCTTGATCTGCGTCGCAGTCGTCGCCACGGCGATATCGGCGATGGTGGTGTCTTCGGTCTCGCCGGAACGATGCGAGATGATCGCCGCATAGTTGGCATGGTGCGCCATGGCGACGGCCTCCAGCGTTTCGGTCAGCGTGCCGATCTGGTTGACCTTGATCAGGATCGCATTGGCGGTGCCGGACTCGATGCCCTGCTTGAAGATCTTCGGATTGGTGACGAACAGATCGTCGCCGACCAGCTGTACTTTCTTGCCGATGCGTTCGGTCAGCAGCTTCCAGCCAGCCCAGTCGTCCTCGGCCAGGCCGTCCTCGATGGTGATGATGGGGTATTCGGCGGCCCAGTCGGCCAGGAAATCCACGAACTGCTCGCTGGTCAGGCGCTTGCCTTCGCCCATCAGGTGGTACTTGCCGTTCTCGAAGAACTCCGTGGAGGCCACATCCAGTCCCAGCAGCACGTCCTCGCCCGCTTTGTAGCCAGCCTTGCCGATGGCTTCCAGGATGGTGTCCAGCGCTTCGACATTGCTGCGGAAATCCGGGGCGAAACCCCCTTCGTCGCCGACCGCCGTGCTCAGGCCGTGGCCTTTCAGCACCGACTTGAGCGAATGGAATATCTCGGTACCCGCGCGCAGCGATTCGGCGAAGGTATCGAAGCCCACCGGCAACACCATGAACTCCTGGAAGTCCACGTTGTTGTCGGCATGCGCGCCGCCGTTGATGATGTTCATCATCGGCACCGGCAGCACCACATCGCCGCCATTGGACAGGTGCTGCCACAGCGGCATCTTCTTCGACGCGGCAACCGCGTGCGCATTGGCCAGCGAAACGCCGAGCAGCGCGTTGGCGCCCAGACGTCCCTTGTTCTCGGTGCCGTCCAGATCGATCAGGCGCCGGTCCAGTCCTTCCTGGTCGTTCGCATCGAAACCCTTCAACGCAGAAGCGATGCCGCCGTTGACGTTGGCGACCGCGTTCAACACGCCCTTGCCCAAGTAGCGGGTCTTGTCGCCGTCGCGCAGTTCCACCGCTTCCTTGGAACCGGTCGAAGCACCCGAGGGCACCATCGCACGGCCAAAGGAACCGTCGGCCAGCGTGACCTCGGCTTCAAGGGTGGGATTGCCTCGGCTGTCGAGGATTTCGCGGGCGTGGATCTTGGTGATTGAGGTCATGGGAGAGATTGTCGTTTTCAGAGGGTGGATTCGAGGAAACCGTTCTTCTTGGTGATGCTGTCCAGCGCCATCAACGTTTCCAGCAGCGCTTCCATCTTCCCGAGCGGCCACGCATTCGGGCCATCGGACAACGCTTCTTCCGGCTTGGGATGGGTTTCCATGAAGATGCCGGCGATGCCGACCGCCATGGCCGCGCGCGACAGCACCGGCACGAACTCGCGCTGGCCGCCGGACTTGCCGTCCATGCCGCCGGGCAACTGCACCGAATGGGTGGCGTCGAACACGACCGGGCAACCGGTATCGCGCATCACGCTGAGCGAGCGCATGTCGGACACCAGATTGTTGTAACCGAAACTGGCACCGCGTTCGCAGGCCATGATCTGCTCGTTGCCGGTGGCCTTGGCCTTGTTGGTGACGTGTTTCATTTCCCACGGCGACAGGAACTGGCCCTTCTTGATATTGACCGGCTTGCCGGCGCTGGCCACCTTGTGGATGAAGTCGGTCTGGCGGCACAGGAACGCCGGCGTCTGCAGCACATCGACTACTGAAGTCACCTCATCCAGCGGCGTGTATTCGTGCACATCGGTCAGTACCGGCACGCCGATCTGCTTCTTCACTTCGGCCAGCACCTTCAAGCCCTCTTCCAGGCCCGGACCGCGGAAGCTGGTGCCCGAAGTGCGGTTGGCCTTGTCGAAACTGGACTTAAAGATGAAGTTGATGCCCAGCCTGTCGGTGATCTCCTTCAGCTTGCCGGCGACATCCAGCTGCAGTTGCATCGATTCGATGACGCAGGGACCGGCGATGAGGAAGAAAGGTTGGTCAAGGCCAACTTCGAAGTCGCAGAGTTTCATGAAACGCTCCAGATTGTCGTCATCCCAGCGAAAGCTGGGACCCATTTTGATCTTGCCCTCCTATTTGACGAGCGCATGCGAGGGATTTCCACAGCGCTGAAAATCACGGGCAACAGCAAAGTCAAAATGGATTTCTGCTTTCGCAGGAATGACGAGGAAGGCATCACGCGCGCGCTTCCTTCAACAACTTCCCACCCGCCTTCATCTCCCGCGCCGCGCGGATGAAGCCGACGAACAGCGGATGGCCTTCGCGCGGCGTGGACAGGAACTCGGGGTGCGCCTGGCAGGCCAGGAACCACGGGTGCTTGCTGCGCGGCAGCTCGATCATTTCCACCAGCAGGTCGTCCATCGACTTGGCCGAGATCACCAGGCCCGCGTCTTCCAGCTGGGTGCGGTAACGGTTGTTGAATTCGTAGCGGTGGCGATGGCGTTCGGCCACCACATCCTTGCCGTATAACTCACGCGCCAGCGTGCCGGGTTTCAGGCGCGCTTCCTGCAGGCCCAGGCGCATGCTGCCGCCCAGGTCGGTGCGTTCGTCGCGCTTTTCGACTTCGCCGGTGGCTGTGCGCCATTCGGTGATCAGGCCGATCACCGGATGCGTGGACTGCTTGTCGTTCTCGGTGCTGTTGGCGTCGGCCATGCCCAGCAGGTTGCGCGCGTAATCGACCACCGCCGCCTGCATGCCGTAGCAGATGCCGAAATAAGGCACGCCGTGCTCGCGCGCATACTGCGCGCTCACCACCTTGCCTTCGAAACCGCGATCGCCGAAACCGCCCGGCACCAGGATGCCGTCGACATCGGCGAGCGCCGACATGTCGCTGCCTTCCAGTTCCTGCGCCTCCAGCCATTTCAGGTTGACCCGCGTGCGCTGGCGCAGGCCCCCGTGCTTGAGGGCCTCGCCCACCGACTTGTAGGCGTCCTTGTGGTCGACGTATTTGCCGACCACGGCAATGGTGACTTCATCCAGCGGATTGAGCGTGGCATCGACTGCCGCTTCCCATTCGGAAAGATCGGCCGGACCGGTAACCGGCAGCTTCAGCTGGTTGACCACGATTTCGTCGAGCTGCTGTTCGTGCAGTTCCAGCGGAATCTTGTAGAGCACGTCCACGTCCCGCGCGGTGATGACTGCGCGCTCGGGGACATTGGTGAACGACGCGATCTTGCGGCGTTCAGAATCGGGCAACGGCTGCTCGCTGCGGCACAGCAGCACGTCGGGCTGGATGCCGATGGAGCGCAGTTCCTTGACCGAGTGCTGGGTGGGTTTGGTCTTCAGCTCACCAGCCGCAGCGATGTACGGCACCAGGGTCAGGTGCATGAACAAGGCTTTTTCCTGGCCGCGCTCGGTGCGGATCTGGCGGATGGCCTCCAGGAACGGCAGCGACTCGATGTCGCCGACGGTGCCGCCGATCTCCACCAGCGCCACGTCGAAGCCCGAGGTCGCTTCATCGATGCAGCGCTTGATCTCGTCGGTGATGTGTGGAATGACCTGCACGGTGGCGCCCAGGTAATCGCCGCGACGCTCCTTGCGGATCACGTTCTCGTAGATGCGTCCGGTGGTGATGGAGTTCTTGCGACTCAGGCGCGTGCGCACGAAGCGCTCGTAGTGGCCCAGATCGAGGTCGGTTTCGGCACCGTCGTCGGTGACATAGACCTCGCCGTGCTGGAACGGGCTCATGGTGCCCGGGTCCACGTTGATGTAGGGGTCCAGCTTCATCATCGTGACCCGCAGACCGCGGGCTTCGAGGATGGACGCAAGTGACGCGGCGGCAATGCCCTTGCCAAGCGAGGACACCACACCGCCAGTAACGAAAATCAGGGGGGTCATGGCCGAAGGCCTCCCGGAAAGCCATAGTTTACCGGCTGACCCGGATTAGACCAAGCGATCCGGGAACCCGTCTCCAAAAAACAGGCCCTTGCTTGAAGCAGGTCCCTCAAAACACGACGCCCCGACTAGGCGGGGCGCGTGTGGGCGAAAAGCCGCCCTAAACTGCGTGAAGGCGTCGAAGGCCGGTGCTCAGGGCTTCTTGCGCTCTTCTTCCTCTTCTTCCTTGCCGGACTGCCCCGCGTCCTGGCCCTGTGCCTTGCGCTTGGCGGCGGCCGCCTCGGCCTGGGCGCGGCGCTTGGCCTTGGCGGCAGCCTCGGGATCGTCCTGGGACGTGGTGTCGCTGCCCTTGGTGGTCTGGCCGGCGTTGCCGCTGGATTGCGCCCACGCGGCCGTTGCAGCCAGGGCGGTGGCCGCAAGCGCAGCCAGCAGGAAAGTGTTTCGCTTGTTCATCGGGATCTCCCATCTACGGCTGGTGCATGTCCAGCCACCGGGGAAAATAGCCCACCGCCACCCACCTGCCACTGAACGTGCAAAAAAAAGGGTCAGGCCCCAACATACCCGGCGCCCTCCAATCACCCGCGACAAAGCGAACCGACCACCACGAATGAATACACGCTACAACGCCGCCGACATTGAAGTCCTTTCCGGCCTGGACCCGGTCAAACGCCGCCCTGGCATGTACACCGACACCACCCGCCCCAACCATCTGGCGCAGGAAGTCATCGACAACGCCGTGGACGAGGCCCTGGCCGGTCATGCCAGCGAGATCGAGGTCGTCCTGTTCAAGGACGGCAGCTGCCAGGTCAGCGACGATGGCCGCGGCATGCCGGTGGATATCCACCCGGAAGAGAAGATTTCCGGCGTCGAACTGATCCTTACCCGTCTGCACGCGGGCGGCAAGTTCAACAACCGCAACTACACCTTCAGCGGCGGCCTGCACGGCGTGGGTGTGAGCGTGGTAAATGCGCTGTCGACGAAGGTCGAGCTGTTCATCAAGCGCGACGGCAACGAATACCGCATGGAGTTCCGCGACGGCGATGCCGCTTCGAAACTCGAAATCGTCGGCAGCGTCGGCAAGAAGAACACCGGCACGCGCCTGCGCTTCTGGGTGGACCCGAAATATTTCGACACGCCCAAGTACAACCTGCGTGCGCTCAAGCACCTGCTGCGCGCCAAGGCCGTGCTCTGCCCCGGCCTGACCGTGAAGCTGTTCGACGAAGCCAGTGGCGAGCGCGACCAGTGGCATTACGCCGACGGCCTGCGCGACTATCTGCTGGGCGAACTGACCGGTCGCGAACTGCTGCCGCCGGAACTGTTCGTCGGCCAGCTTTCCAAGCAGAACGAAATCGTGGACTGGGCCGTGTCCTGGATTCCCGAAGGCGAACTGGTGCAGGAGAGCTATGTCAACCTGATTCCCACTGCCCAGCACGGCACGCATGTGAATGGCCTGCGCAGCGGCCTGACCGACGCGCTGCGCGAGTTCTGCGACTTCCGCAACCTGCTGCCGCGCGGCGTGAAGCTGGCGCCGGAAGATGTGTGGGACCGTGTGGCCTTCGTGCTGTCATTGAAAATGACCGACCCGCAGTTCAGCGGTCAGACCAAGGAACGTTTGAGTTCGCGCCAGGCCGCCGGCTTCATCGAAGGCGCCGCGCACGATGCGTTCTCGCTGTGGTTGAACCAGCACACCGATTTCGGCGAACGCATCGCGCAGCTGGCGATCGAACGCGCCAGCGCGCGTCTGAAAACCGAAAAGCAGATCGTCCGCAAGAAAGTGACCCAGGGCCCCGCCCTGCCCGGCAAGCTGGCAGACTGCATCAGCCAGGATCTGTCGCGCACCGAACTGTTCCTGGTGGAAGGCGATTCGGCCGGCGGCAGCGCCAAGCAGGCGCGCGACAAGGACTTCCAGGCCATCCTGCCGCTACGCGGCAAGATCCTCAACACCTGGGAAGTCGCCTCGGGCGGCGTACTGGCGTCCAACGAAGTGCACGACCTGGCCGTGGCCATCGGCTGCGACCCCGGCAAGGAAGACATCACCGGCCTGCGCTACGGCAAGGTGGTGATCCTGGCCGACGCCGACTCCGACGGGCTGCATATCGCCACGCTGCTGACGGCGTTGTTTCTCAAGCATTTTCCAGCGCTGGTGCAGGCGGGCAATATTTTCGTCGCCATGCCGCCACTGTTCCGCGTGGACGTGGGCAAGCAGGTGTTCTACGCGCTGGACGAGGAAGAAAAGCGCCTGTTGCTGGAAAAGATCGAGCGCGAGAAGCTCAAGGGCGCGGTCAACGTCACCCGCTTCAAGGGACTGGGCGAAATGAACCCGTCGCAGCTGCGCGAATCCACCATCCATCCCGACACGCGACGTCTTGTGCAGCTGACCAATGAAGACGACACCGGCACGCGTTCGCTGATGGACATGCTGCTGGCCAAGAAGCGTGCGGGTGATCGCAAGGCCTGGCTGGAGCAGAAGGGCGACTTGGCGTCGCTGGAGGTCTGAGCCGTGGCAGACAAGCGCCTGCTATCGCTGACTGCCGTTTGCCTGCTGGCAAGTCACGTGGCCAACGCAGCGCCATCTGGCTACGCGGGCTCGTATTCGAGTGGCGGCGTGGACAGCGTGCAACAGTTGGTGCTGCTGGAAGATCAAACGTTCTGCTATGCGGTCATGGCAGGTTCGCTGGACCTGATGGCCGGCGGCCACTGGCAGGAGGCAACCAATCCCGCCGACGGCATCGACTTGCAGGAAGTGAAAGCGAAGCGAACCGTATTCCCTGTGATTCTCAATGAAGCAACGACCGGAAAGGGCAAGGTGACGTTCGACTTCGACGGCCACAGCTTTTCCGGCGCGTCACTCGCGGCGTTCACCATGTCTGGCAGCAACAGTCCGCCTGCGACGATGCGCCCGCTGTTTCCAGAGGATAAGAATGGCTGGTCGCCCAGCTATACGCTGCCGGCCGTGGAAGCCGCGAAGGCGCGTTATTTCTTCCTCGCCCATGCCGTTCCGCGCGTGGATGGCGAACGGGAACCAGCCACCGTGTCGGTAACGGTCTATGCACTCGACGGAAACAGCGGCGACGTGCGCATCGGCTTCGACCAGGTGCAGGCGATGCCGGCACTACGTCTGCGTGCGCAATTGCAGGGCGAGGAACTGTCGCTGGAAGGCGAACCGTTCGGCAACCGTGAACCACTGACTCCAGACCTTGCAGACGCGGTGCGCCGTGACTGCATCACCCCGGCGCTTTCCAGCGAGGAACCAACGATGGAAGCCCGGGAACCCGGCATCCGGCGGCTCGTGCCGCTGCGCAGCTTCACCCTGCCGGTCGATGCGATACAGGGTACGCTCTGGTTTCCCTGACAGAAGCGACGACTGGAACGCTGGAACCTGAAGACGCAAGCACTACCCGCATCAACGCGGGGCCGGACGCGTCACCACGAACACGCCAAGCATCACCAGCACAGTCCCGGCGACCTGCCATGGGCCCATGGGTTCGCCCAGGATCAGCAGGCTCATGACGATGGTGGACACTGGGCCGACCATGCCGATCTGCGAGGCCATCGCCGACCCGAGCCGCTGCACCGCCATCATGGTCGCCAGCACCGGTAACACCGTGCACGCAGTGCCGTTGAGCAGCGAAAGCCAGTAGATTTCGGCGGGCAGTTCGAACAGCGAATGCGCCGGGCGCACGATGAAGAAATGCAGCAGGCAGAATCCGGCCGCCACTGCGCTCGCGTAGGCAGTTAATCGTACGGCGCCGATCCGCGCCACGACTTCGCCACTGCCGACCAGGTAACTGGCGTAGCTGAGTGCACTGAGAAACACCAACACCCCGCCCAACGCGATGGCGTCGCCGCCCACGTCCAGGTCGTGCGCGAACGCCAGCGCCACGCCGAAGTAGCTGATTGCCAGTGCCAGCAATTGCCTTCGCGAGGGCTTGCGACGGAACAGCAGCATGCCGATCAGCAGGACCAGCGTCGGAGTGAGGTACAGGATCAACCGCTCAAGCGTGGCGGTGATGTATTCCAGCCCGGCGAAATCGAGGAAGCTGGCCAGATAGTAGCCGCTGAAACCCAACCCAACGACCTTCCAGCGATCGCCGCCGCGCAGGCGGAAGCGTTGCGTGTCGCGCCGCGCCCACCAGGCCATCAACATGAAGAACGGCAATGCCACCAGCATGCGCAGGGCCAACAGGGTGATCGCGTCGGCGCCGTGGCGGAAGCCGAGCTTGACGATGATGGCCTTGCCGGAGAACGCGATGGCGCCGAAGAGTGCCAGCGCTATGCCGGACCATGCTGGGGAGGATGGCCGTGGCGGTTCTGCTATGGGAACCACCGGAATGGTCTCGTCCGGGACCGGTGCGCTAGTGCTCATGCGACGTCAATGACCATGTATTGGAATACAGAGAACGGAGTGCATTTTGACGTGACATGACCGTAGGAGCGACGTGAGTCGCGATGGATTTGCGAGGTGAATCTTTCGCGACTCACGTCGCTCCTACGAGGCATCACAGCCGTGACAAGGTCAACGCATCAGCACCACTTCCTCGGCGGATGTCGGGTGGATGGCCATGGTGTCGTCCAGGTCGCGCTTGGTGATGCCTTTCTTCAGCGCGACTGCAAAGCCCTGCAACATTTCATCTGCGCCTTCACCCAGCAGATGCAGGCCAACCACGCGCTCTTCCTCTCCCACGCAGACCAGCTTGAACAGACTGCGCTGGGGCGTATCGGCCAAGGCATGCAGCATGGGCCGGAAGCCGGTCGTGTAGACCTTGACCTTGCCGTCGCCATGACGCGCGCGCGCCTCGACCTCGGTCAGCCCGACCTTGCCCAGCGGCGGATGCGAAAACACCACCGTGGCCACGTCCTCGTAGTCCAGCTTCGCTTCGGGTTGACCGCCGAACAAGCGGTCCATCAGCCTTCTTGCCGCGGCGATAGCGACCGGCGTCAGCGCGAGCCGACTGGAGATATCGCCCACCGCGTGCACGCCTGCGACCGTGGTGTCCTGGAATGCATCGACCACGACAAAACCACCTTGATCGGTCGCAATGCCGACGTTTTCCAGACCCAGTCCACTGCTGTTGGGCGTGCGTCCGGTAGCGAAAATAACCTTGTCGAAAGTCTCGCTGGGCATATCCGGCCCGTTGACGACGCGCACGCGGTCACCATCGGCGGACTCCAGTGCCGCGACCGGATGGGCGAAGTGGCAATGGATGCCATGTTGACGCAGGCTTTCGGCCAACTCGTCGGTGAGCTCCACATCGAAGGAATCCACCAGGCGGCTGCCACGCACGAACACGTCGACGTGGCTACCCAGTGCTTGCAGTACGCCAGCCAGTTCCACGGCGATATAACCTCCTCCGATGATGGCCACGCGTTCCGGGGCATCGCAGAGATTGAAGAAATCGTCCGATACCAGGCCTAGTTCCGCACCTGGAATATCCGGCCACACCGGCTTGCCGCCCGTGGCGATGAGCACATGGGCGGCGGTGGCACGCAGACCCTGGTGCGTTTCCACCGTATGCGCATCGACGAAGCGCCCGTGGCACGGCAGGTGCACGATGCCCGCGGCATCCAGACGCTTGCGGTAGCTGTCGTGGATGCCGGCGATATAGCGCTGGCGATGGACGATGAATTCGCGCCAGTCCAGCGTGGGCGCCGGCACACCGAAGCCCACTCGCGACGCCAGGTCGATGCGCTGGGCCAGTTCCGCCGCCAGCCACATCGCTTTCTTCGGCACGCAACCGACGTTGACGCAGGTACCGCCGAATTCGCCCGGCTCCATCAACGCCACGCGCGCGCCATGGCCGGCCGCGCGGAACGCACCGGCAAGACCGCCCGATCCGCCGCCGATCACTATCAGGTCGTAGTCGTACTCTTTATTCGCGTTCAGAGGAAGCGCTCCATCCGGTAAGGCGCAGGATCGATAGCAGTCGACCGCCCAGTCATCAGGTCGGCCATCAACTGGCCGCTGGCCGCGCTCATGCTTACGCCCAGCATGCCGTGGCCGGTCGCCAGCCACAGCTTGCGCTTGCCAGGCACGCGGCCCAGCACGGGAAGATCGTCCCAGGTCATCGGCCGCCATCCATACCAGCGCTCGTGCACCACCGCACCGACAGGCTCGTGCAGGTATTCGCTCGCACCGCGCTCCAATGCGGACAGGCGCGTCTCGTTCAAGGAGGCGTCGTAACCGGAAAACTCCATGGTGCTGCCCAAGCGGAAACCGCTGTCCCAGACCGTCACGCACACCTGCCGGTCCTTCAGCAGCATCGGACGTTTGGGCACGAGTGCGGGACGCGAATAAGTGATGGAATAGCCTTTGCCGGGCTGCACCGGCAGTTTCATTCCCAGGCTGCGCACCAGTGCCGGCGACCACGAACCCATCGCGACCACCGCATCGCTGCCGTGGCGCGCGCCTAGCGAGGTATTCACGGTCACGCCATCGTCCGACTCACCCAGCGACTCGACCCGGCACCCTTCTTCGATAAATCCGCCGCGCTCACGCACGGCCCGGGCAAGTTCGGCCACGTAACGGTCCGGGCGCAGGCGTCCATCGCCGGGGAAACGTATCGCGCCGATCACGCCTGGCTTCAACGCGGGTTCGTCGCGCAGATAAACATCCCCGTCGAACAGTTCACTGACCACGCCGTAGTCCTGCAGTCGCCTGCACTCGTCCGCGTAATAGTCGAACTTGGCCTGGGTGCGGAACACATAGTCCAGCCCTTCCTGCTCGAATTCACAGGCAAGTCCATAGCGCGAGATCCAGTCGGCAAGCCGCGCACTGCTGTCGTTGAGCAGGGTTGCGCGCGACATCGTGCTGGCATGCCAGTCCCTGGGATTGCAGCGCAGCGCGAAGCGCGCCAGCCAACGCCATAACGCCGGATCCAGACGCGGTTTCATGTACAGCGGCGCATCGGGCGTAAACATCCAGCGCAGACCCACAGCGACCATGCCCGGCGCCGCCAACGGCGGTGCATGGCTGGGGGTGATGGTGCCGCAATTGCCGTGCGAAGCGCCTGCGCCGACAGACGATGCTTCGATGACGCGCACACTTCTTCCGGCTTCGATCAGCGCCAGCGCGGTGGCCAGGCCGATCACGCCGCCGCCTAGAACCAGGACATCGTCGCGTGGGGATTTCACCGCGCTAGTGTATTCGCAGCGCTGATCATTTGCCGCATCGGCTGCCTGCTGCGATAGGTGAGCGTGCGCCACAACCACTCCATCGGGCCGAAGCGGAAACGGCGCAACCACCAGTGACTGGCCAGCACCTGCAGGCAGAAGAACGCCAGCACGAACGGCACTTGCCACGCACGCGACAGTTGCTCGAAATATCCCAGGCCGTAACCGTAGAAGATCAAGGTGCACACCAGTGATTGCAGCAGGTAATTGGTAAGCGCCATGCGTCCTGCCGGCGCCAGCCATGCGAGGCGACGAGCCCACGCCGGCGACTGCATGCCGCGTACCAGCCAGCCCGCATAGCCCAGGCACATCAACGCAGCGCCCAGCATGCCCAGGCAGAACGCAGCCGACGCGGCGACGCTGTACTCGACGGGGTCCAGCGTGGGCCGAATCGCAAATCCCGCCAGCACCAGCGCAAACCCCACCGGAAGCGCCCACCAGCGCAGGCGCCGGAACAGCTGCGGGTGCGCTTCGGGCTGGGCGATGGCGCCCGTTTTCACCAACCACGCACCCAGCAGGAACATCGCGAACACCAGCGGCCCCACGATCATCAAGTTCATCAGCGCCAGGCCGAAATCCTTGGCACGTTGCACGGTGGCCTCCAGAAAACTGCCTGCGCCGAAGGCCTGGCGTTGTCCTTCCACCATCGCAGACAGCATCTGCTCCTGGCCGCCCATCGCCTCCTTCCAGATCGCCGCCAATTCTGGCGTGGATTGCATCAGCGTGCCCATCAGGCCGAACGCCATCATCAGGAGCAACGGCGCCAGAAACGAACCAATCGCCAGTCCCACCAGCCAGCGGCCGCTAACATCGCGAAACGCTAGCAGCAGCAACGACAACAACGCATAGGCGACCAGGATGTCGCCGGACCAGATCAGCAGCGCGTGGACGATGCCGATGCCCAGCAATACCAGGCTGCGTCGCAGATACAGCGAGGTGAAGTCCTGGCTGCGTGAGCGCGCGCGTTCGGCCATGACCGCAAAGCCCATGCCGAACAGCAGCGAGAACAAGGTGAAGAACTTGCCCTGCACGAAGAGGTAGACGGCCGCGTCGGCCCAGCGGTCAACACCGGTAAGCGAGGGATCCAGGCCGGTGCCCGTTTCAAGCATCGGGCCGACCATGCCCTCGATATTCATCAGCAGGATGCCCAGCAGGGCGAATCCCCGCAGCACGTCCATCACCGGCAGGCGTTCGGTTGCGGTGATCGGGGCCAGATCAAGCGGCGGCGGCATCGTGCTCATGGCGGTCTCCTTCAATGCGTTGCCGGGGTGCGGCCGTGACAACCTGCGGATACGAAGACGGCCCGCCTTGGCGAGCCGTCCGGATCGATTTGCTTCAACTCAGCGTAGGGCTCGAGTCAGGTGAAGCGGGTCAGTGGTGGTGACCACCGTCGCCGTGCACATGGCCATGCGCCAGTTCCTCGGCGCTGGCTTCACGCACTTCCACGATTTCCACGTCGAAATGCAGATCCTTTCCGGCCATGGGATGGTTGAGGTCCACATCGACCACGCTCATGCCCACTTTCTGGATGGTCACCGCACGCGGGCCGAAATTGGTCTGCAGCACGACCTGCATGCCGGGCTCGAGTTTCTGCGCGCCGAAATGCTTCTTGGGCACACGCTGGCTCAGGCCATCGCGCTTCTCGCCATAAGCCTCGGCAGCGACCACGTCCACGCCGAAGCTCTCGCCCGCTTCGCGGTCCAGCATCGCCGTTTCCAGGCCGGGAATAATGTTGCCGTGACCGTAGAGAATGGCCAGCGGTTCGCGGTCTTTGGAGCTCTCCAGCGATTCCTGTCCCACTTCGGACACGGTGTAATGGAAACGGACCACGCTGTCTTTTGCGATTTTCATGTTCGACTCTGGCTGGGCTGTGACGCACGGGGGGCGACAGCGGAAGGGCGGCTTGTGGGCCACGAGGCATTGCGGTCAAGATGCCCGCAATGAAGGCTGCGCATTATCCCGGCTTGACCGGTCACACGCCAGTTGCCGCCCGACTCAGGGAAATCGGCGGCATGGCAAAGCTATGTGCAGCGGCGATGCTGGGCCTGTGCCTGAGCGCCTGCGGCGGCGGCGGCCACGTCCGGCCCAACCCACCTGCAGCCGCTCCACAACGTTCGTGGCCGCAGGTGATGCCTGCCAATCCGGCAGCCGCCAATGCCGTGCTGATGCGTGCGCTGGGGCTGGTGGGCACGCCCTATCGCTATGGGGGCAATACGCCGGAAAGCGGTTTCGACTGCAGCGGGCTGGTCGCTTACGTGTACCGGGACATGCTGGACCTGCGCCTGCCGCGGACCTCCCGGGAACTTGCCGGAATCCAGGGGCCTCGCATCGACCCGAACAGGCTGGCGGCGGCAGACCTGGTGTTTTTCGGCAGCCAGGGCAATGTCAGCCACGTGGGCATCTATGTGGGCGAAGGGCGTTTCGTCCATGCCCCGAGCACCGGCGGCACGGTCCGCCTGGACCGTCTGGATGGTTCCTACTGGCGGGATCACTATTCCGGGGCAAAACGGGTCTTGCACTGAAATGTGACAGAAATCGCATTGACTTCACGCTTCCCTAACGGAATTTGAACCATGTGAAGAACGTATGAAGGCATGATCGACCCCTGATTCGCTGCACAAGACTTCCGCGTGACGACTGACGACCTGCATCAAGGCCTGCCCGCCGCCCGCCGCCCACCCAGCGTTGGCGTGACCCGTTCCCTATTCTGCTCCGCTGCACTTTGCCTGGCCGCCCTTTCCGCCCAGGCCCAGACCGCCACCCCAACCTCTGACGTCGCCCCGACCAAGCCGGTCCTGGCGCCTAGCGCCGACGCCGTGGTCACCGAAGTCCAGGTCGCTCCGGTTGCCGCCGCCACCCCGGCTCCCGCCGCCCCAGAGAAGTCAACTTCCGTCCGCGACCGCGCGACGCAGGCGGCCGCCGCAACGCTCACTGCCCTGCTCCCGCGCCTGGCCGCCCACGAAACCATGCCGTTGCTGGATCGTTCGACCTTGTTTGCCGGTGATCTGAGCCGTCTTCTCTCCAACTACGACCTCACCCGTACCGGTGCGGTCTCGCCGACCGAGTCGGGCAGCAACGTGCAGACCGTGCTCAAGCGTGCGCTGACCCTGCTCGGCACCCCGTACCGTTGGGGCGGCACCTCGCCGGACAGCGGTTTCGACTGCAGCGGGCTGGTCGGTTACGTGTTCCGTACGACCCTCGGTATCGAACTGCCGCGCGTCTCTCGCGACATGGCCAGCAAGGACGATGCCGAACTGATCCGCAACCGCGAAGACCTCAAGCAAGGCGACCTGGTGTTCTTCGGCCGCAAGGGCCGCGTGAACCATGTGGGTATCTACGTCGGCGAAGGCCGTTTCCTGCACTCGCCCAGCACCGGCAAGGACGTCCGCGTGGACAGCCTGGTCACCGGTTACTGGAGCGCGAAGTTCATGCAGGCGCGCCGCGTCGCGATGTAGGGCGCTACCATCGCTGCATGGAAAGAGAGGCCGCCGATCAGCGGCCTTCTTCGTTTTCGGGATGCTGATAATGGGCGATGGTCTGTTCGATGCCCTTGCTCAGTTCCATCACCTTGATCGCGTATTCGGACATGCGGCGGTCGTCGTCGGTCTCCGGCTTCCATGCAGGCACCGGCATGGGCTTGCCTTCCACGCCATCCAGCGCCACGAACACGATGATGCAGTGGGTACACAAACGGTTCTCCGCCATGCTGGCATCCAGTCCGGGATCGCGGGCACGCACGTCGATGGCGAAATGCATGCTGGAGTTGCCGGTGTAGACCAGCTTGGCGGTCACGGTCACCAGATCGCTGATGCGGATAGGCGCGACGAAGCGGATGCCGCCGACCGCCACGGTCACGCTGTAGTGTCCGCTCCAACCCACGGCGGCCGCGTAGCCCACCTGGTCTATCCATTTCATGACCACGCCGCCATGCACTTTGCCCCCGTAGTTGACGTCGGTCGGCTCGGCCAGGAAACGGAAGGTCAGTTCGCGCTGTTCGCCGCTCATGTTCGGACTCTCGTTGGATATGGGTGCAGCTTATCCGGTTGCAGGCCGAATGGCTTGGCGTCATCCTCGCCCTAGCGCGGTTCCGACTGCCGCAGTTGTGGAATGGATAACGACAACACGGAGTGCTAGCCAATGCAGGCATCGCTGCTCACCAACCTGCTGTTACCACTAGCGCTGGGCGTGATCATGCTTGGCCTGGGCATGGGCCTGACGCTGGAAGACTTCCGTCGCGTGGCGCGCTATCCACGCGCGGTGATCACCGGTCTGGTGCTGCAGGTGATGCTGCTGCCGGCCGCCGCGTTCGCACTGGCGCTGCTGTTCGGATTGCCGCCGGAACTCGCCGTGGGCCTGATGCTGCTGGCCGCATCGCCAGGCGGCGCCACGGCCAATATCTACAGTCACCTGGCGCGTGGCGATGTCGCACTCAACATCACCCTGACGGCCATCAACAGCGTGCTGTGTCTGGCGACGCTGCCGCTCATTCTGAATCTGTCGCTGGAGTATTTCCTTGGCGCAGGCCAGTACGTTCCGCCGCCTGTGCAAAAGGTGGTCGAAGTGGCGGCGATCATCGTGTTCCCCGTGGTCATCGGCATGCTGCTGCGCGCACGCGCGCCCGGATTCACGGCCAGGCTGGAAAAACCGCTGCGGCTTCTTTCGGTGCTGGTGCTGGCATTGCTGGTCGTCGGCGCGGTGATGCAGGGGCGCGAAACGCTGATCGCGTTCTTCGCCGTCGTTGGACTGGCCTGCCTGTCGTTCAACCTGATCAGCATGGGCGTGGGCTATCTGGCGCCATTGGCGTTGAAACTGCCGCGACGCCAGGCCATCGCCATTGCCATGGAGATAGGCATACACAACGGAACCCTGGCCATCTTCATCGCGCTCAACGTGCTCGACAACCCGCGGATCTCGGTGCCGGCGGCGGTCTACAGCCTGTTGATGTTCCTGACGGCCGCAGTGTTCGCTTTTGTGTTGAATCGCAAACCTGCTACGCCTGACCTCAATGAGTAAGTGAGTTGCGGCTGGCCGCCGGCTGGGCGATGCTTGCGGAAGGGATCATGGAACCTGATCCGTCACACCCATCACGGAGGACATCATGGTGCGCACGATGCTGGCAGTTGTTTGTGGAGCTTTGACCGCGGGACTGGCGGTGACAGGAAGCTGGTACGCCAGCACGCGTATCCACCCCTTGCCCAGCCACGCCGATTTCGCCACTCCCGAATCGCTTTCGCTCTATGCGGCAAATACGCCGGTGATGGCGCTGGCCTGGATTCTGATCGGCTGGGCTGCGGGCGGATTCGCAGGCGGAGGAACAGCGGCCAAAATCGCGCGTTCGCAAGGCGGTGGCGCGGCATTGACGGTCGGTGCCGTGCTGACTGCAGCAGTCATCTTCTACGCCCGGGTGATTCCCAACCCCGACTGGATCACAGTCGTGGGCCTCCTGCTGCCGCTGCCATTGGCAACGATTGCGGCCTTGCTGGTGATGCGACACCGGCCAGTCCATTGACGGCCCCTGGACTCAGGGCTTGACGCTGTAAGCCATGCCAACGGAGATCGGAGCGGTTTCGACGAAACCGTACCGCGCGTAAAGATGGCGCGCATCGCCATCGGCGAGCAACGAGACATGCGCGCTCACGGGCGCATTGGCACGCAGCCACGCATCGAGTGCCTGCATGATCTGCTTGCCCAGGCCGCGACGCTGGAAATCGGGATGCACCGCGATATCCACGACCACGAAGAAACAACCACCATCGCCGATGATCCTGCCCATGCCGATCGTTTCGCCGTTCTGAATCAGGCTGACGCCGTACAAAGTATTGCTTAGGCCTTTGGCCGCGGCCTCCGGCGACTTTGGAGACAGACCCGCGACATTTCGCAACCGTCGATAGTCATCGACATCGGGAAATCGCTGGAGCAGTTCGACGCCCTGCGGCGCATTCAAGGGGTTGTCCCCGTCGCACCCGGTTCTTCTTCCTCGATACCCACGTTCGTCGGCGCCGCTTCGTATCTCGCCCGATCCAACAGACCGGTTTCCTTGGCCACCAGCACCGGGACCAGCATCTGTCCGGTGACATTGGTCATGGTGCGCATCATGTCCAGCACGCGGTCGATGGCGTACAGATAGCCGATGGTCTCAAGCGGCAGGCCCGCCGCGCTAAGCACCACTGTGGCCATGATCACCGCCGTGCCGGGAACGCCCGCCGTGCCGAAACTGCCCAGCACCGAGGCGATCAGCACGATGAAATATTGATCCGCGCTCAACGGCTGCCCGGTGTACTGGGAAATGAACACCGCGCACAGGGCCGGATAGATGGCGCCGCATCCATCCATCTTGATGCTGGCCCCCAGCGGCACGGCGAAGGACGCGTAGTCCTTGTCCACACCCAGGTTGTGGGTGACGCTGCGGATGGCCACCGGCATCGAGGCGAAACTTGAGGAACTGACGAACGCGATCTGCATGCCAGCCGCCGCGCCGCGGAAGAACTTGATCGGGTTCAACCCGTGCGCCAGCAGCAAGCCGCTGTAGACCACCACGATGTGCAGCGCACAGGCCAGATACAGCGCGCCAACGAAGCTTCCCAGCGGCAGCAGTTTCTCGAAGCCGTACACGCCCACCAGCGAGGCGATCAATCCGAACGTACCGATCGGGGTGACTTCCAGTACGAAGCGCGTTACCTGGATCATCACTTCGCTCGCTTCACCCGCCAGCTTGCGCGCGCCAGCCACGCGCTCGCCCAGCTTGACCATGGCGAAACCCAGCAGCATGGCGAAGAAGATCACCGGCAGGATGGAACCCCTGCCTGCGGCCAGCACGGTTTCGCCAGCCGCATTCTTCACCGTGCCGATGCCGGTCAAGGCCTGGAAGGGGTTGGCAGGTACCACGTTGAGCAGCACCTGCACCGGGCTGGGAATCTCCTTGGGCACATAGTTCGGATCCACCTGCAGCGTCGTTACGCCCACACCCGGCTGCACCACGATACCGACCGTCAGTCCCACGCCCACGGCCAGGATCGCAGTGAGCACGAACCACAGGAACGTTCGGCCGCCGAGCGCAGCGACCGACTTCTGCCCGTGCAGGCTGGAGACCGCATTGATCACCGCGAAGAACACCAGTGGAATGGCGATCATCTTGATCAGGGTGACGTAGAGATCGCCCAGCGGGCCGAACCACGTGTCCGCCGCCGGACCGAATGCCCAGCCGGCCAGCGCGCCCAGCACGAACCCCGCCAGCACGCGTTGCCAGAAGGGAATCCTGAACCAGGCAGCCATTACTTTCATCAAAGGACCCGCTTCCACCACAAGAAGCGAACCATATCCCAGCGACAGGATTCGTGCGATGGCAACACCGAGTTGCTCCATGTCATCTGCAGGACATTGAGTGGCGGTCATAATTCAAGACTGCCCTTCCGATGGAACCCACGACTTGATGGACCGCAAGACGAATGCATTGACCGCCGCCCTGGCCTGTTTCTCGCTCACCTTGATCGCCGACTGTGCTGCAGCGCCTGCCCGGGGCGCCGGACCTGCAACCGCCGGGATCGACGTGCCGGCCGTGGCCCATCCTGCCGGCGAAACACCTGCATGGTGGTACCGCAGCGGTGCGGCACGCGCTGCCGGCAACGGCGCCATGACCGGCCGCGCGAAAAACGTGATCCTGTTCCTGGGCGATGGCATGAGCCTGACCACGGTGGCGGCCGCACGCATTCTGGAAGGACAGCGCAAGGGCAATCCGGGTGAGGAAAACCGCCTCGCGTGGGAAGAATTCCCCAATACCGCGCTCAGCAAGACCTACAACACCGATTCGCAGACCCCCGACTCGGCCGGCACCATGACCGCAATCACCACCGGGGTAAAAAGCCACATGGGCGCCATTGGCGTCAGCGCCGGTTCCAAAAATGACTGCGCGGACAGCCTTGGCAAGTCGCTGCTGACCTGGCTGGAACTGGCCGACAGCGCCGGCCTGGCCACCGGCGTGGTGACCACCGCGCGCCTGACCCACGCGACGCCGGCCGCCACCTATGCCCATGTGCCCAACCGCAACTGGGAAAAAGACAGCGATCTGCCGGCCACCGCCGTTTCCGAAGGCTGCGTGGACATTGCCCAGCAACTGCTTTCCTCGTCGCGTTTCGGGCGCGGTCCTGCCGTTGCCTTGGGCGGAGGACGCCGTGAATTCATTTCCACCGACCAGCGCGACGTGGAATACGACGACAAGGTGGGCCAGCGCCTCGACGGCCGCGACCTGACCGCCGAATGGCAGCGCGCGCATCCGCAGGGCGCCTATGTCTGGAACGCCGGCCAACTGCGTGCTGCGAAAGACGCGCCGGCGCTGTTGGGACTGTTCGAACCCGATCACATGCAGTACGAACACGACCGCAGGCGCAGCGGTGTCGGCGATCCCAGCCTGACCGACATGACCCTGACCGCGATCCACACCTTGTCCCAGCGTCCCGAGGGATACGTGCTGATGGTCGAAGGCGCGCGTATCGACCATGCCAACCATGACGGCAACGCCTATCGTGCGCTCGACGAAACCATCGCCCTGTCCAACGCCGTGCGCGCGGCGGTGGAAGCCACGTCCGCCGACGACACGCTGATCATCGTCACTGCCGACCATTCGCACACGCTGAACCTGATGGGCTACCCGGTACGCGGCAATCCGATCCTGGGCAAGGTGCGCGGCCAGGGCGGCGAAGACGACACACCCGGCGACCTGGCGCGCGACGCGACCGGACAGCCGTTCACCACGCTGAGCTACGCCAGTGGTCCGGGCAATACCGGCCCCAGCAACGAGCAGCCGGCGGGATCGAAGACCTACGAACATGCCCCCAGCAGTTACGAGCCGGTCACGGGCCGTCCCGACCTGAGCAAGGTAGATACCGAGCACCCCGACTATCTGCAGGAAGCGTTGATTCCGCTGAAGGACGAAACGCACGGCGGCGACGATGTCGGCATCTGGGCACGCGGTCCGGGAAGCGACGCGGTGCGCGGTACGGTCGAACAGAACACCATCTATCACTTCATCGTGCAGGCGACCCCAAAGTTGCGTGAGCGTCTGTGCGCCGCCAGCACCTGCAATGCGCAAGGCGTGCCGGTAGAACTACCCAAGCCCACCGACTTCGAGAAGCAATAGCAGACCCTGTAGAAGCGGGCCCTGCCCGCGACGCTTTTTCTGTACCCAAATGAAGAGCGTCGCGGGCAGGGCCCGCTCCTACAGGCTTATTCTTTAGAACGGTTTGGCCAGCACCAGATAAACGACGACCACCAGCAGCAGCACCGGCAGTTCGTTGAACCAGCGCAGGGCTTTCGACGACGGCAAAGCGCGTCCCTTCTCCACGCCCTTCAACCAGCGACCGGCCACGATGAAATGCGCCAGCATCAGCGCGACCAGGGCAAGCTTGGCGTGCAGCCAGCCACTTCCGGAAGCCACCATCGTCGGGAAATCGGGAATGAACCGGTAACCGATCCAGAGCACCAGGCCCAGCAATACCGCCAGCCCGAACATGCCGTGGCCGAAGCGATAAAGCTTCTTCCCCATCAACAGCAGACGCGCCTGGACATCCGGCTGGGCGCGGGTTTCGGTCATATTGACCAGGATGCGCGGCAGATAGAACACCGTCGCCATCCACGCGATCACGAAGACGAGATGGGCGGTCTTGACCCAGAAATACATAGCGGCGGCTCATTGATTGGGTAAGGCATAGGATGCCACGCAGGCTTGGTGTCCGTAGGAGCTGCGTAAGCTGCGACCAGGGACAAAGGCCTCCGGCTAATATCCGTAGGCCTTTTGTTTTGCGGTCGCAGCTCACGCAGCTCCTACAATGCAGCCTGTTCAAGTCCGGCTGCCCCATGACCAAGCAATACGATGAAGCCTATTTCCAGCACTGGTACCGCGGCGGCGACATCGGCGGTCCGCAACGGCTGGCGCGCAAGGTGGCGCTGGCGGTGTCCTGCGCGGAGTACTACCTGGAACGCCCTATCCGCACCGTGCTGGACATCGGCTGCGGCGAAGGTGCCTGGCGCGCGCCGCTGCTGAAACTGCGACCCAAATTGCGCTACCTCGGTTTCGACAGCAGCGAATTCGCCATTTCCAGATATGGCCCACGCCGCAACCTGCACTACGCCCATTTTGGCGACTTCGCCCAGTTGCGGCCCTGCCCGCCCGTCGATCTGCTGATCTGCGCCGATGTGCTGCATTACCTGCCATCGGCCGAGTTGAAGCGCGGGCTTGTCGGTCTGGGCGAACTTTGCGGCGGGGTGGCGTTCCTGGAAACCTTCGCACGGGAAGACGAATTCGAAGGAGACCGGGCCGGCTTCCAGCCACGCAAGGCAGTCTGGTACCAACAGCAGTTCAATGCGGTGGGCCTGCGCTCGGTGGGTTCGCACTGCTGGCTTGCACCCACGCTTGGCGATCAGGTTTCCGCGCTGGAAGGTACTTAGCTCCTCCCCGCGAATAACTGCCCTCTCCGTTGCCCCACACACCCTGATTCTTCAAACACCTCGCCAGGAGCCCCCCTCCCAGCCTCCCCTATCCGCTAAGCGGGCAAGGGAGGAGTCGAAACCCGCTTTAAGGTATGCTGCGCCGCAGCAACCCGCACTGCAGGATTCCGCAACCGATGATGCTTTATCAATGGCATGAATTGAGCCGCAATCTGATGGCTCCCTGGATCCACCAGGCTGGCGCCAACGCCAAGCTCTTTTCCGATCCCAACAGCTGGCTTTCCACCCTGCCCGGCGCCGACCGTCTGGCCGCCGGCAACGAACTGGTGCACCGCCTGGGCAAGGACTACGAAAAGCCACCCTGGAATATCCATCAGGTCGAAGTCAACGGCGCCAAGGTGCCGGTGGTGGAACAGGAAATCATCGCGACTCCTTTCTGCCGCCTGCTGCGCTTCAAACGCTACACCGACGACGCCGCCAGCATGGCAACGATGAAGAAGGAACCGGCCGTCCTGGTGGTCGCGCCGCTGTCCGGACACCACGCCACGCTGCTGCGCGACACCGTGCGCACGCTGTTGCAGGACCACAAGGTCTACGTGACCGAATGGATCGATGCGCGGCTGGTGCCGGCCGAGGAAGGCAAGTTCGGGCTGGACGATTACGTCGCCACCATCGAAAACTTCATCCGCCACATTGGCGCCGAGAACCTCAGCGTAATCAGCGTCTGCCAGCCCACCGTCCCGGTGCTGGCGGCCGTGTCGCTGATGGCCGCGCGCGGCGAAGCCACACCGCGTTCGCTGGTGATGATGGGCGGGCCCATCGACGCGCGCCACAGCCCCACGCAGGTCAATGATCTGGCCACCAAGAACCCGTTGTCGTGGTTCGAGAACAACGTCATCCACACCGTGCCGGCCGCCTACCCGGGTCATGGACGCGCGGTGTATCCGGGCTTTCTGCAGCACGCCGGTTTCATCGCCATGAATCCCAGCCGCCACTTCATGTCGCACTGGGACTTCTACGCCGACCTGGTCAAGGGCGATCTGGAAGACGCCGACTCGCACCGCAAGTTCTACGACGAATACAACGCCGTGCTGGACATGCCGGCCGAGTACTACCTGGATACCATCCGCACCGTATTCCAGGAATTCTCGCTGCCGCGCGGCACCTGGAAAATCAACGGCGAGCTGGTGACCCCAGCCGCGATCAAGAAGACCGCGTTGATGAGCATCGAAGGCGAACTCGACGATATCTCCGGCCTGGGCCAGACGGCCGCCGCGCACGATCTGTGCACCGGCATTCCCAAAGCCAAGCACCAGCATGTGACGGTCAAGGGCGCCGGCCACTACGGCATCTTCAGCGGCCGCCGCTGGCGTGAAGTGGTGTACCCGGATGTGCGCGACTTCATCGCCAAATACGCAATGTGATGTAGGTCGGCCCTACGTGGCCGACGCCCCGGATGCATCAGAAATTGCGTGCGTCGGGGGCGTAGCCCCGACCTACGCCTGCGACATGAAAAAAGGCCTACGGCGAAATCCGTAGGCCTTTTGTTTTGCGGTCGCAGCTTGCGCAGCTCCTACAGACAACCGCATTACACCACCGGGTTGCGCACCAGCAGATGCTTGGCCAGCAGCCCATGCAATTTGCCGATGACCTTGGCCAGATGCAGCATGGCGAAGAAGAGCAGGAAGCCGGAGACCAGCAATACCGGCAATTGCCACATCTGCAGATTGGTGGTGATGACGCCGTTGCCCGGGTCGCCCAGGAACAGCCATCCGTTCGGATCGCTCTGCACGTTGCCGATTCCGGTCCACACCGCGATGGGCGCGGCAATGAAGGCCAGCGGCACGACGAGTCCGACCAGCGCGACGGTGAAGTACGCGATACCCAGCGGCATCATCAGCAGGAAGTACAGCATCGCGGTCCAGGTGCGGCCGTCGGTGAACATTTCCTTGATCCGTTCCAGCCAGCCTTTGCCGCGTTGCGTGTACAGCGGACGACGTGGCATGCGTTCGCCCAGCAGCACTTCCACGATGCGGCCTTCGACCAGCGACAGCACGCGGATCAGGGCCAGGAACAGGACCAGCAATGGGATGCCGATGATCAGGATCATCAGGCTCAGCGACAGACTGACACCAGTCGTGACCACGGTGAAATAGACGATACCGGTCGCCATGGACAGCAGCATGTAGAACAGTGCGCCATAGGTGCGGGGATCGATCACCACGCCGAAGAACCGGCCGAGTGCGGATCTGCGTTTTGGCTGTGCCGGCGCACGCAAGGCACGGTTCACGGTCACTTCGGTATCGCGATAGATCTCGGCGACTTCCTCTGGCGCACCGTAGCTTCCAGCGACTGAAGCAATCACTTCGGCCTCGTTCTTGCCGGTCTGTTCGGCGAGTTCGGAGCGCAGGTATTCCTCTGCATCGTAGAGTGCGTCCTGGACCATCGCCGGGTCGGCGCCGCGCAAGGCGGCCCGCAGCTGTTCCAGGTATTCGGGGATGGTGGTGGGCAGGGTCTGGGTGTTCATTCGAGTATCCCCAACAGGACGGAATCGACGGAGTCGCGGGTGGCACGCCAGGCGGCGACCCATTCGTGCAGGGTGGTCCGCCCTGCGTCGGTGATGCGGTAATAACGTCGTGGCGGGCCGGACATGGACGGTTCGACATAGCTGTCCAGCAAGCCCGTCCCTTCCAGGTTGCGGAGCACCGGGTACAGCGCACTCTGCTTGCCGCTGAGCACGCCTTCGCCCACGCGTTCGAGCTGCTTGGCGATCAGGTACCCGTACATGGGCTCATCCGCCTTGGCCAGCACCGCCAGCAACGCCAGCGACACGGTGCCGGCGCTGAGTTCTTTCTGGAACTTCTTCAGTTGCACATCGGGATCGTTCATGGGCCTCCCCTGTGCGGCGCGGCCGCTAGGTTGGAGGGAATACTAGTGTTGAGTTAGGTATAGCGAATGTGCCATTAGTCATCGGGCATGGTCAGCGATGCGCAGGCGGGCGAGAATCGGGCTCTTTTCATTTGCGGCCCATGCTTATGTCCCTGCGTCCTGCCCTGCTCGGTTGTGCCCTTGTCCTCGCGTGCCTCCCGCTGGCTGCTACCGAACCAGCCAAGTACCGCAGCGCCCAGGAAATCATCGACGCGGCACCAGCCGAAGCCTGGCGCTCCCTCGATCCGGCCAACACGCTGTACATGGAACTGGACGCCGGCCGGGTGATCATCGAACTGGCACCGCAATTTGCCCCAGAACACGTCGGCAACATCCGTACTCTGGCCAGCGAGCATTTCTGGGATGGCCTGAGCATCTACCGCTCGCAGGACAATTTCGTCGTGCAGTTCGGCGATCCGGACAGCGACGACCCGGCCAAGGCACGCTCGCTGGGATCGGCGAAGAAGAAACTGCCCGCCGAATTCCACCGCGCGTCCGCCGGATTGGCTTTTGATCGTCTGCCCGACCCGGATGGCTGGGCGCCGCAAGTCGGTTTCGTGGAAGGCTTCCCGGTCGGCCACGACCCGAAGTCAGGCAAGACCTGGCTGGCGCATTGCTACGGCACTCTGGGCGCGGGCCGAAACAACGACGCCGACAGCAGCATCGGCGCCGAACTGTATGTCGTCGATGGCCAGTCGCCACGCCAACTGGACGACAACATCACCGTGGTCGGCCGCGTGGTGCAAGGCATGGAACTGCTGAGCGTAATTCCGCGCGGCCCCGCACCGATGGGCTTCTACGAGAAGCCCGAGCTGCGCACGACGATCAAGGCGATCAAGCTGGCCAGCGATCTGCCCGAAGCCGAACGCGTTCCGCTGCAAGCGCTACGCACCGATTCCAAGGCCTTTGCTGAAGCGACCGAAGCCCGCCGCAATCGCCGCGACGATTTCTACAAGCGTCCCGCCGGGCACATCGATTTGTGCAACGTACCGCTGCCGGTGCGCGTGACGAAGCGTTAGCCGCAGGCCATGTGTCTACGTGGTACCGCGCTGGTCGCCATGGCGATGACTATCTTCGACGCACGCGCTTGTGTGGCTCCGCCCGCCCGGCAACACGCGCCTATCGACGAACTCATCGCATCTGCCGATACCATCGTGCTCGCCAAGCCGACAGGTGCGGTCACGCTGAGCCCATATCGGGTTGTCTACACCCTGGAAGCGGTCAGCATGGTTTCCGGCAAAGCCGTGTCGCGTTTTGAAATCATCGGATCCCGGAGAGGCAGGCGAAACAAAGGATTGACGGAATGGAACTTCGAAGATCACAAGGCGAAAGTGTTCTGGGAGGACGACTGGGCTGGAAGTGTGTTCAACCACCCGGACTGCCGGCTGTATCCGTCATTCGCGATCGGAGGAACCTATTTGGTTTTTCTGGACGATGTGCCGCACGTCAAGGGTTTTGAAAGAATCCACGATCCGTCGAAGGACCAATGGCTGAAATACGTTCAAGCGCACGCGCCGCACGACTGACAACCCGGCAGGGCGCAGCCGGACCTGCGCCGGGCTGCGTGCCATGAATGCCGCCGACCATGCCCTGCGTAGGCGGCCCTACGTCCCCGACGCGTGGATCGGTTGGGATCCCATGCGTCGGGGTCGTAGCCCCGACCTACTCATCACTCGATGAGCGCATATGCGCTTCTTCGATAATCCGCTTGTTGAAGATGCGCACTGCGCCCACCATCAGCAGGCGCATGTCGTCGACGATGTAATTGGCCAACTTGGCATCGGGAATATCCTCGCCGTCGATATCCAGCCGGAATTGCTGCCCCTGCAGGCCTCCACCGTTGCTGAAGTCGATCTCGAAATCGAACACCACGCGTTTCTGTGCGCCCGTTGCGGCGCTCACTTCGCGGGGGTGCGCTGGCTGACCGCCACGCTACCCAGGATCAGCAGGCCGGCGGCGATCATGGTCGGCGTCACCGGCTCGTTGAGGAACAGCCAGGCGAAGGCGGCGCCGAACAGCGGCACCAGATAGGTCACCACGGCCGTACGGGTCGGACCGATGCGCTGGATCAGGCGGTAATACATCAGGAAGGCCAGACCCGTGCAAAGCACGCCCAGCGCGATGGCGCTGAACCATGCCGCTGCCGGAATAGCGGCGGTGGGCCAATGCGCGGCCGCGAACGGCGCCAGCAACAAGGCCGAGCAACCCAAGGTGCTGCCTGCCGACGCCGCGGGCGGCAGATGCGCCATGTGCCGGCGCACCAGGTTCAGGCCCACGCCGTACAGCAACGCCGCGCTGGCGCCGGCCACCACGGCCCAGCCCACGCTCAGTCCGGCTACCTTGCTGGTCGCCAGCAGCACCACGCCGGCAAAGCCGACCAGCAACGCGAGCACGCGACGCATGCCGATCTTCTCGCCAAAGAACAGGAATGCCACCAGAGCCGCGAACAACACAGTCATGGCATTGCAGATGGCGCCGATAGCCGCTGGCGCACGTTGCGCTGCCCATGCGAACAGGAGAAAGGGAATCGCGGAATTGATCAGGCCGATCAGCGCCAGCTTCGGCCATATCCGGCGAGTGAAGACCGCGCGGTCGCGCCACAGGAACGGCAGCATCACCAGCGCTCCCAGCGCCAGGCGAATATCCACCAGCGCGAACGCGCCAAACGGTTTGGCGGCCACCCGCATGAACAGGAACGAGCCACCCCAGATGGCTCCCAGCACCAACAGTTCCGCCGGAGTCCGCCAGTCGCGAGCGACCACCGCCCCACTTCCCGCCGCCAGTGCCGCATCGCTGGTCGCCATTTGACTGCTCCCGATTTGTGTCTGCCGCCCATTCTCCTTGAACGCTGCGGGCCCACAAGCGCGTACTATCCGGGGCAGCCACAAATCTGCTTTGTGCCTCGAAGGTATCCCCAATGAACCTCCGGCCGTCCTTGTTACCCGCCCTTGGTGTCTTCGCCGCGGCGGCGCGCCACCAGAACTTTGCCCACGCCGCAGAAGAGCTGCACCTGACCGCCAGCGCGGTCAGCCACCACGTGCGCAAGCTGGAAGCCAACCTCGGGGTGATCCTGTTCCAGCGCAATGCGCGCGGAGTAACCCTGACACCGGAAGGTCGGCAACTGGCCGACGCGGCCACGGCGGCGATGACCGACATTGCCGCTGTTGCCGCCAATCTCCACCACAGCGGCAATATCGTTTCTCTGCGCATCTCCACCCTGCACTCGCTGACGTACTGCTGGCTGTTGCCACGGCTGCCGCGCTTCTGCGCCGCGTATCCCAACATCCGCCTCCATATCGACGCAAACATCTCCCTGACCCGTTTCGACGACGACGGCCCCGATCTGGCCATCCGGCATGGGCCTGGGCAATGGTCCGGCCTGACGTCGCATCACCTGATGGACGACGAACTGTTCCCGGTCGCCTCGCCAGCATTGGCGGGTATCGGCCAGATCAGCGAACCCCGTCAGATCGCCGGCCTGCCTCTGGTCAGCGACATGGCCCTGCAAGGCTGGCGCGACTGGTTCCGTGCGGCGGGCGTGCGCGGACTCAATTTGCCACCCATGCACATCTTCAGCGACAGCACCGACGCCATGCGCGCGGCGGTGTACGGAATCGGCGCAGCGCTGGCGCGCAAGCAGATCGTAATGCCCTATCTGCAGCGCTATGAGTTGGTGCGCCTACCGGGGCCTGCTTTAAAGGCGCGATTTAGCTACTACGCAGTGCATCCTGTCCATCGCCCACTGAACCCCGCCGCCGCGCTTTTCATCGATTGGATGAAACAGGAAGCGCCGGACGAACGCACGCCGATGCCGACGCAGGCCATTACGGCCAAGCTGCCAGGACGGTGATGCGGCACGAGATTTCTCTCTGCAGGGCCGGGCTTGCCTGGCTGCTTCCACCCTGATGCGTGCGAAAAGCGGCCGAACAAACCCGGCTCCAAGGAAAGCGGAGAACGCGGATCAGGGGATTATCTTGAGCGTCTGCACTACCGGCGCTTTCAACGCCTTTATCGACGGATCGGGCGACTGGTCGGCTTCCAGATAGACGCCGGTCAGAAAAGCCAGCAGATCGTGGCGCCGTGCCAGCCAGCCGACATCGGAATAAGCTTTGTCGCGTTCGCCGATGCGTGCAGGAAGGCTCAGAAACCAGGCCGACAGGTCCGCATCAGCAAGCACGCCGCGCTTGGCGATATAGAGGACCGGCCATGCGAGCCGGCCCGGTTCGCCGAATACATAGGCATGCGCGCTTTCCGGTACCGCCTGAGTGGCGATCGCCGCCAGCATGCTTTCAAGCTGCGGCCGCTCCAGGGCGGGATTGAGCGACAGCTGCATCAGCCAGTCGCTGCCGTGCGCCACCCCATGGCGCCAGCCTTCAACGTCGTCGTAGCCGCGATAATCCTGCACGGACTCGAGGTATCGCGCGGCTGCTTCCACCATCGCCACGCGCTCCTTGTCGGTCATCCATGGCGTGATGCGATCGGTGCGAGCGACCTCGGCCAGGACCAACGCGGCGAAAGGCCTGCCGAATCCCTGCGCATCGTTTTCCTTCAGCATCGCGTACAGGCGATCGCGCAGCTTCCTGCGCATAACCACATCCAGCTGATCGCCGCGCAGCCATTGCGTCAACGCCTCGTAGGCGATGCCGTCGCGCAACCCGGAGTCCGCGCTGGACAGGCAGCCCAATAGCCCGAGCGCCAGCGCATCACGCGTCGCGGCATCATCGACCTGGAACTCCTGCTGTTTCAGCAATTGCAGCGAGCCCGCGTCGGTGCCCTCGGGTGGGCATGATTCATCGGCCGACGCGATGAAGGGAAAAGCCAGCACGAGCCATAGCATCAGGTGATGGATAGTTCGCCCTCTAGCCACGCGCGCCCAGCTCACAACGCTGCGCCATTGTATTCGACGATTTTCAGGGCCTTGAGGTCCACGCCCGGCAGGCAGCGTACATTGACCGCAATGGTCTTGGCGCCGGTCTTTGGATTGTCGCCTTCGCCGAAGGGAGAGACGCCGCAGGTCGCGCAGAAGTGGTGCCGGATGTGGTGCTTGTTGAAGGTGTAGGTGGACAACGCGGATTCGGGCGTCTTCAAGACCAGTGCGTCCCGCGACCCGAACCAGAGCAGGCCGCCGCGCCGCCGGCACATGGAACAATTGCAATCCACGACTTCGGCGATCTCGCCTTCCAGTTCGAATGCGATCGCGCCGCAATGGCAACTGCCTTCGTGTTTCATGGTCGAATTCCTCCGCTTGACCCAGCGCGAGCATAAGCCATCGGCACATGCACCGGCAGGCGGTTTTGCCTATGCTTCAACGCTACGTGCAATGCCGCACTGCAACGGACCTCATCGTATGCGCCACAGCCTGCTAGCCCTCGCTCTGCTCACCAGTCTCGCCGCCTGCCAGAAGGCCGAGGCACCGGCCGCTCCGGCACCAGATGCCAACGCGGCCGTCGCGACCGACACCGCAGCGGCCGATGCGAAATTCGCCGACCTGTCGCAACGCGCTCTCGATGGCTGGTTCCAGCTGTCGCCGGTCAGCGCTACGCAGATCGGCGAGCACAAGTACGACAGCGAACTCGATGACTACAGCGCCGCCGGTCGGCAAAAGGGTCTGGAATTCGGCAAGAAGATCCTCGCCGAACTCGATGCGCTTGATGTAAGCAAGCTATCGCGCGAGAACCAGGTCGATGCCGCGATCCTTCGCAACCAGTTGCAGTACGACCTCTGGGGTAGCGAAACCCTGCAGAGCTGGGCCTGGGACCCGCAGGTGTACAGCGGGCTGGCCGGTGGCGCGATCTACAACCTGATGGCGCGCGAATTCGCACCCCTCCCGGACCGCCTGCGTTCGGCGACCGCGCGCATGGAAAAGATTCCTGCGCTGCTGGCGCAGGCGCGTGAAAACCTGGATCCGGCGCGCGTTCCGAAAATCCACGCCGAAACCGTGGCCAAGCAGAATGGCGGCGTGCTCAGCATCGTCGAGATGTTCATCACGCCCAACCTCAAGGACCTTCCCGAAGCCGACCGCGTACGCGCCGAGAAGGCCACCGAGGGTTTGAAGCAGGCCGTGGCCGAACACCAGGCATGGCTGGACAAGACCCTGGTGCCGAATGCGAAAGGCGAGTTCCGCGTCGGCCAGACGCTGTACGACCAGAAGCTGCAGTTCGCCTTGTTGTCCTCGCTGTCGCGTGCAGACATCAAGCAGCGTGCGGAGGGCGAACTCAAGCGCGTGCGCGAGGAAATGTACGGCATCGCCCGCACCGTGCTGAAGGACAAGCCCGGCGCACCGCAGATGCCCGATGCGCCCAGCGACGAACAGCAACAACAGGCCATCGAGGCGGCGCTGGAACTGGCCTATGCGGACAAGCCAGCGCGCGACAAGGTGGTGGAAGCCGCCGAGTCCGCGTTGAAGACGGCGACCGATTTCGTGCGTGAAAAAGACCTGGTCAGGCTGCCCGATGCGCCGGTGAAGATCATCCTGATGCCCGAGTTCCAGCGTGGCGTGGCCGTAGCCTATTGCGATTCGCCGGGCCCGCTGGACAAGGGACTGGACACGTTCTACGCCGTGTCGCCGATTCCCGACGAATGGGATGACAAGCAGGTCGATTCGTTCCTGCGCGAATACAACAACCGCATGATCCATCTGCTGAGCATCCACGAAGGCACGCCGGGCCACTACCTGGAAGGCTGGCATTCGGCCAAGTTCCAATCGACGCTGCGCGGCGTGTTGCGCTCGGGCATGTTCGCCGAGGGCTGGGCGGTGTACACCGAAAAGATGATGGCCGACGCCGGCTACATGGACAACGATCCGCTGTTCCGCCTGGTGCAGTTGAAGTTCTATCTACGCACGATCGCCAACGCGATCCTCGACCAGGGCGTGCACGTGGACAACTGGACCCGCGAACAGGCGATGGACCTGATGGTGCGCCAGACTTTCCAGCAGGAACGCGAAGCCGCCGGCAAGTGGACGCGCGTGCAGCTGACCTCCGCGCAGCTGCCCACCTACTTCGTCGGCGTGCAGGAACACTTCGACACGCGCAAGGCAGTGGAGGCCAAGCTGGGCGACAAGTTCAGCCTGAAGGCCTACCACGACCAGATCCTGTCGTATGGGGCACCGCCGGTGCGTTTCGCGCGTGAGCTGATGCTGGACCAGCCGATCCAGTAAAAGGCTCTCCTTCTCCCACTGGGAGAAGGTGGCGCGCAGCGCCGGATGAGGGCATGAGAATCACGCGCCAGCGAAGGATTGCTGACACCGACTTTTCACGCGCTCATCCGCCCTTCGGGCACCTTCTCCCGAAGGGCGAAGGAAAATCAAACGTCAGCCGCCACAAAACCACCCGTCTGCCGCTTCCACAACCGCGCATACAATCCATCGCGCGCAATCAGTTCGGCGTGGGTGCCGGTCTCCACCACCGCGCCGCGGTCCATCACCACCAGCCGGTCCATACGCGCGATGGTGGACAGGCGATGGGCGATGGCGATCACTGTCTTGCCTTCCATCAAGGTATCCAGGCTGTCCTGGATGGCAGCTTCCACTTCCGAATCCAGCGCAGACGTCGCTTCGTCCAGCACCAGTATCGGCGCATCCTTCAGCAGTACACGTGCAATCGCGATGCGCTGGCGCTGGCCGCCGGACAGCTTCACACCGCGCTCGCCTACCTGCGCGTCGTAGCCGCGACGCCCTTCGCCATCGACCAGATCGGCGATGAAGGCATCCGCACGCGCGCTGCGCACCGCCGCAATCACCTCGTCTTCCGACGCTTCAGGGCGGCCGTATAGCAGATTCTCGCGGATCGAACGATGCAGCAGCGACGTGTCCTGGGTGACCACGCCGATCTGCCCACGCAGGCTTTCCTGGGTGACCCCGGCGATGTCCTGACCATCGATGAGGATGCGGCCCGACTCCAGGTCGTACAGCCGCAGCAGCACGTTGACCAGGGTTGATTTGCCCGCACCTGACGGCCCGATCAAGCCGATTTTTTCGCCGGGCTTCACCTGCAGGTTCAGGCCGGCGATCACACCGCCCTGCTTGCCGTAATGGAAATGGATGTCCTGGAATTCGACTTCGCCGCGCGTGATCGTCAGCGCGCGCGCATCGGCGGCATCCACCACGGCGTTGGGCTTGGCCACGGTTTCCATGCCGTCCTGCACGGTGCCGATGTCCTCGAAGATGCCGTTGACCACCCACATGATCCAGCCGGACATGTTCTCGATGCGGATCACCAGTCCGGTGGACAGCGCGATGTCGCCGACGGTGATCAGGCCGTTGCGCCACAGCCACAGTCCCAGGCCGGCAGTGACCACGACCAGCAGGCCGTTCAACACGGTCAGGGTGACGTCCATGCCGGTGGTCATGCGGGTCATGCCGCGCACCTTCTCCACATTCTCCTGCACGGCCTCGGCCACGTACGTGTCTTCCTGACGCGTGTGGGCGAACAGCTTGAGCGTGGCGATATTGGTGTAGCCGTCGACGATGCGGCCCATCAGCTTCGACCGTGCCTCGGACGCCTTCCACGAACGCTCCTTAACCCGCGGCACGAAGAACGCCAGCGCGCCGATGTACAGCACGACCCACACGATCAGCGGCAGGGTCAGCCGCCAGTCGGCCTGGGCGAACAGGAACAGCGCACTGCCGGTGTACACGCCGACATACCAAAGCGCATCGACGATCTGCACCGCCGATTCACGCAGCGACGCGCCGGTCTGCATGATCCGGTTGGCGATGCGTCCGGCGTAATCGTTCTGGAAGAAGGACAGGCTCTGCCGCACTACATACTGGTGCTGCTGCCAGCGGATACGCGCGGTCAGTCCCGGTGTCACCGCCTGATGCATCAGCAGATCGCTCAAGCCGATCAGCAGCGGCCGCGCGATCAGCGCCACGAAGGCCATCAACAACAGCTCGTGGCCATGGCGCTCGAAGAAATCCGGCGCCGGCACATCCTTGGTCAGATCGACCAGCCGCCCGAGAAAATCGAACAGCGCCACTTCAACCAGCGCCACCACGAATCCCAGCGCGCACATTACCCCCAGCACCGGCCACGCCTGGCGCAGATAGTGCACGTAGAAACGCCACACGCCGCGCGGCGGCATACGCGTGTCGGGCTTGCCGAACACGTCGATCAGCGATTCGAACCAGCGGAAGATCATGCGTGCATTATCACCCAGCCCACGCACGCATGGTCCTTGTAGGAGCTGCGTAAGCTGCGACCACGAATCCACACCCTGCCGAAGACAATCGCATACAACCGAAACCTTCCGGTCGCAGCTTACGCAGCTCCTACAAAAGACTTAAAGCGCGCGGCTGATTGTGAAGCTGCCGAATTCCGGCGCCTCCACCTGTCCCTCGAACTCGCGGCTGCGGTTGTAGCGCGCCAATGCGAATTTCCAGCGGCCCTTGGTTATCGCCAGACCCAGGCCGATATCACCCACCAGTGCTTCCTTGTCCACGCTGTGGCTGTCGCGGAAGGTGTTGCCGTCCAGGGTGATGTCGCGCAGCACCCAGCGCCCGTCCATGGTCAGGAACAGATGTATGCCGAACGGTCCGCCCACCGAGCGACTGCGGGTCGGCGCGGTGTTCTCGCCGGCCGGCCGCAACGGCGTGCTGCCGAAATCGTCCGGCAGGTGCCGGCCGAAGCGCAGTTCCGCGCCGACGTTCGCATAGGTCGCCAGGTTGCCCAGGCTGCCGCCGTAATGGGTGATCGCATCCCAGCCCCAGACGCCATTGTCGGAGGAATAGCGCTTCATCCGTTCGTGAACCAGCCGGATCACCGGCTCGTCGTGCAGCTGGTTGTCCCAGCCTTCGAAGGGCGGATCGCCCAACAGGTGGTGCACTTCGTTCTGCACCTGTTCGCCCAGCGCCGATGGTCCCACGATGCCCAACTGCAACTGCGTGGTGCGCAGGTGGTCGCCGTTGCGGGCGTTGTAACCCAATCCCACCAGCAAGGCAGCCGCATACGGGCGATCTTCAAGAATCAGGTCGCTGCGGCTGTAGTCGGTCGGCGTAAAGATGCCCTGCGCGAAGGTCACCACCATGTTCTGCTGCTCAAAGCCTTCCGGCGTGATCGCATTCAAGCGGCGATTGAACCAGCGCGCCAGTCGCGGCAGACAGGGGTCGTCGGTGTAGTCGACCAGATTGGGCGACACCAGCGTCAGCTGCACGCCGTTGCTGTAGCCCTGGTCCTGCTTGCCGAACAGGTCGTTGTCGATGCGGAAGTTGACGGTGGGGGGAAGGTCGGTGCGGCGGGCGCAACCTTCGCTTTCGGCGGCCAGCGCATCGCCGCAGGCGAGCGCCGCCAGGAACAGAAAGACTGTTCGCAGCATTGGATTTCCAGTCTGGGGGAGGGAAAGATCGGTGGAAAATATCAAAAAGTACGTGAAGGGACAGTCCCCCGGAATCGCACGCAGCGTTTCGCAAACCTGCGCCCCAGAACACCATATGGCAGCCCCATGGCCACTGGACTATGCTCCGACCAAATCAGGAGATGAAGGAGCCTGCCATGAATCTCGCCGCCGACACCACCAGCACCATCATCCCCTGCTTGCGCTACCGCGACGCGCCTGCGGCGATCGAATGGCTCTGCGCCGCCTTCGGTTTCCAGAAGAATGCCGTCTATGCCGATGGCGACATCGTCCATCACGCGCAGCTGACCTTCGGCAACGGCATGGTCATGCTCGGCTCGACGGACAACGCCAGCGAGTGGGGTCAGCAGATCGCACAACCGGAAGATATCGGCCTGCGCGAAACGCAGAGCCCTTGCGTCATCGTCACCGACGCCGATGCACACTACGCGCGAGCCAAGGCGGCTGGCGCGGTTATCGTCATGGACATCGCCGACCAGGACTACGGCGGTCGCGGCTATTCATGCCGCGATCCGGAAGGCCACCTGTGGTGGTTCGGCAGCTACGATCCATGGAAAGCATGAGAAGCATGAAAAAGCGCACCGACTCCCCTGCTGAAAACGACCTGTTCGCCGCACCGCCGGCCACCATCGTCGCCAAAGGTTCCGGGCGCATCCGTGTCGGCATTGGCGGCTGGACCTTCGTGCCGTGGCGCGCTGGCATGTTCTATCCGGTCGGCCTGGTGCAGCGCCGTGAACTGGAATACGCCAGCCGCAAACTCACCGCCATCGAAATCAACGGCACCTACTACGGCACGCAGAAACCGGCGACCTACGGCAAATGGCGCGACGAGACGCCGGAGGACTTCATGTTCTCGGCCAAGGCCCCGAAGCGGATCATGGAATCGAAGGCGCTGTCCAAGACCGGCGGCCAGATCGAGGACTTCATCGGCGGCATTGTCGAACTGGGCGACAAGCTGGGGCCGCTGGTGTGGCAGTTCGACAAGGGCAAACGCATCGATGCGGCCGAATTCGAATCCTTCGTCGAACTGCTTCCGGCCACGCACGGCAAACGCCGACTGCGCCATGTGCTGGACGTGCGCGATCCTGCATTCGTGGATGCCGACTATGTTGCGCTGGCGCGCAAACATGGCATGGCGACCGTGTATACCGATTCGGACGAACATCCTTCCTTCGCCGATCTCACCGCCGACTTCGTCTATGCGCGATTGATGCGTTCGCGCGCCAGCATCGAAACCGGATATTCAGCCGCCGAACTGGACGCATGGTGCGAACGCGCCAGACGTTGGGCAGCAGGCGAGGAGCAGGACGATCTTCTGCACTTGGACCCGCAGCGGGCGCCGGTACAGCCGCGGGACGTCTTCCTCTACTTCATCAGCAGCGCCAAGGAACGCAACCCGTCCGCAGCGATGGCATTGCTTGAGCGTCTGGGCGCCGTCACTGATAAGGAATGACCATAATCAGGGATGACTACAAGTATCCCTTCGTGGTGAGCTTGCGGAAGATCGTGGTCGTGGTGAGCCTGTCGAACCACGCTGTTGGCGATAAAGACGATCATCGCGAGGCAGTCGGCAAAGGGCGTGGTTCGACAAGCTCACCACGAACGGAATCCGATGCTTCTGCGGTTATCTCCTTGGCTTGCCCGCGCTTGGCTTGGCCACAGCCCTTTTCTTCCTTGGTTTGCTTTCTGCACTCTTCCGCCTCACCGCTTCCTGAGCCAGCAATGCCCAAGGACGCATGGCCTGCGCGGACTCCATGGCCTCGGCCGGCGGCAACCAGTAACTGGTGCGCACCGGTTTTCCCTTGCCGTCATAGACAAAAGGCTGCCCGCCCGCCGACTCGAACGTAGCAACGCTCAGCGCATCGGTCTTGAGAAACAACTCCTCGCCCATCACCAGGCCGATGATCACGCCATCGTGGTAAACGCCCCGCCCTCCGAACATGCGGCGCAGCGTCACCGGCCCGAACGCGGAAAACAGTTCGCGCAAGTGATCATCGAAGGATTCGCCCATCATCGATGCCTGTCTGGTCGCCAGCATGCGCCGGCATCGGCGACAATATTGGCATGCCCCATTCCTCCCGCGCCAAAGCCCAGCTGCAAATCCATTTCTGCGTGCTGCTGTGGGGATTCACTCCCATCCTGGGCAAGCTGATCAGCCTGTCCGCCCTGCCGCTGGTCTGGTGGCGGATGCTGCTGGTGGTGGTCGCGCTGGCGTGCGTGCCGCGTGTCTGGCGTGGACTGCGCGCGATGCCGTTGAAGCTGATACTCGCCTACAGCGGTATCGGCATGGTGGTGGCACTGCACTGGCTGACCTTCTACGGCGCCATCAAGTTGTCGAATGCCTCGGTGGCCGTGACCTGTATAGCCCTGGCCCCGGCATTCACCTCGGTCATCGAACCCTGGCTGACGCGGCGTCCCTTCTCGATGCGCGAACTGCTGTTCGGCCTGGCCGTGCTGCCCGGCGTGGCCCTGGTGGTCGGCGGCATTCCCGACGGCATGCGCCTGGGCGTGCTGGTGGGCGCGATCTCCGCACTGCTGGTGGCGATCTTCGGGCCGTTGAACAAACGCCTGATCGACCACGGCGAACCGCTCACCATCACCGGGTTGGAACTGGGCGCCGGCACCTTGCTGCTGACCGTGCTGGCACCATTGATGCCGATGCTGTTCCCGTCTTTCGCCGGCGACCTGTTCGCCCTGCCCAGCCTGAAGGATGGCGCGCTGCTGCTGGTGCTGTCGCTGGTCTGCACGCTACTGCCATTCGCGCTGTCGCTGGTCGCCCTGCGCCATCTGAGCGCCTACGGTGTGCAACTGGTGACCAATCTGGAACCGGTCTACGCCATCGTGCTGGCCATCGTGCTGCTGGGCGAGCAGCGCGAACTGACGCCGCTGTTCTATCTGGGCGTGGCGATCATCCTGGCCGCGGTTTTCCTGCATCCCCTGCTAGATCGCAACAAGCGCGTCGTCCATCCCGAGGTCATTGGCATTTCCGAAGCCAGGAACATCGTCGACTAGACAATATTGCCGATTGGTGTCGCTTGCTCAGCCGACCTGGACCTGATCCCGCCCGCTTCGCTTGGCCGTATACAAGGCCTCGTCCGCACGTTTGAACAATGCTTCCGTACTGTCGTCGTGGCGACGGAATTCGGTCACGCCTATGCTCACCGATACCGGCAGGCCGATAGGAAGCAACGACACCGCCTGACGAATGAACTCGCACTGCAGCTGCGCTTCGGCGGCGGTGGAACCGGGCCACAACATCACGAATTCTTCGCCGCCATAGCGCGCGGCCATGCCCCGGGCCGAGAACTGGGTCCTGAGCAACGACGCCAGCTCCCTCAACACCTGATCGCCCTGGGCGTGTCCATGCAGGTCGTTGATGAGCTTGAAGTGGTCGATATCCAGCACCGCCACGGACAGCCGCTGCCCGCCGGACAGCGATTTTTCGATTTCCCCCTGCAACGCGGCGGCGAAAGCGCGGCGGTTGGGCAGGCCGGTCAGCGGATCGGTGCGGGTCTGCTCGGCCAGATCGGCATTCTGTGTTTCCAGCGTCTCCTGATAGTCGTGCAGCTGCTGCTCGTACCACTGGCGATCCTGCAGCTGCAGATTCAGATCCTTGCTGATCCGCCGCAGCTCCAGCAGCTGCGACACCTGCCGCGACAACGCCTGCAAAGCGTTGATCTGGAACTGGTCCAGTTGCTTGGGTTGATTGTCGAATACGCACAGCGTGCCGATGGGAAACCCGTCGCTGCTCAGCAACGGCGAACCGGCGTAGAAACGGATTCCATCGGGCCCGGTCACCGACGGGTTGTCGCGGAAGCGCGCATCGGCGGTCGCGTCGGGCACCACCATCACATGGTCAGGGTCGAGAATGGCATGCGCGCAGAAGGACACCTCGCGCTCAGTTTCCGTATCCTCCAACCCAATCTTGGCCTTGAACCATTGCCGTTCGGCATCGATCAGCGACACCGTGGCGCTGGGCACCGAACAGATACCCGCCGCAATGATCACCAGATCGTCGTAGGTCGCTTCCTTGGCACTGTCCAGCACGTCATAGCGTCGCAGTGCGGCCAGGCGTGCTTCCTCATTGCGTGGTTTCTGTGGTTTGAGCATGCCACCCCCTTCACTGGCGTCCTCGAGACACGTCTTTATACCTAAGTGCAGCTCGAAGGAACATGAACTGTGGTGGCGAATCAAACCTATCGCCCCGCCACAACAACCACCTGTCTATGAGAACGCGATGCTGTGACAGGCGCGCTTGATTGCCACATTCACCATTCGCTGCGTTGCGGCAACAGGCCGCGCAGTTCCACTTCGGTCAGGTTGCGCCATTGGCCGGGCTTCAATGCGCCCAGTTTCAAGCTGTCGATGCGCACGCGGCGCAATTGCTTGACGCGGTAATCGAACGCCGCCGACATCAACCGGATCTGCCGGTTCAGGCCTTGCGTCAGTACGATGCGGAATCCGAATTTGGCCAACTTGGCGGTCTTGCACGGCAGCGTCATCTCGTTATGCACGCGCACGCCACGGGCCATGCCGCGCAGGAACTCGTCGGTCACCGGCTTGTTCACCGCCACGTGGTATTCCTTCTCGTGCTTGTTTTCCGCACGAAGGATTTCGTTGACGATGTCGCCGTTGCTGGTGAGCAGGATCAGGCCTTCGGATTCTTTATCCAGACGGCCGACAGGAAAGATACGTTCCTGGTGGTCGATGAAGTCGATGATGTTGCCTTCCACCGCCTGCTCGGTCGTGCAGATGATGCCAACCGGCTTGTTCAGCATGATGTAGACGTGTTTGCGGCCGCCGGCCTTCTTCTGGCGCACGCGCAACGCCTGCCCATCCACCTTGACCTCGTCGCCCTCGCCCACCACCGCGCCCATGCCGGCGGCGATGCCATTGACGGTCACGCGGCGGTCGGCGATCAGACGGTCGGCTTCGCGGCGCGAACAGAAGCCGGTTTCGGCGATGTGTTTGTTGAGGCGGGTGGTGGTCATGAAGGGGTACTTGGTGAGGCGCAGAGGAGCTAGCGAGTGCAAGGGTAGGGGTTGGCTGACGGAATGACTGACCCGCTGGACAGATTGCGGATGCGCCAAGCAATCAGCAGGAAAGCAGGAAAATTCAGGATCGTCATCCCGGCGAAAGCCGGGACCCAACTAACAGTCATCGGAAAGTTGGGTCCCGGCTTTCGCCGGGATGACGACCTATATTTCGTACGGTAATTCAGTACGGTGCAATTTTTCGCACTGGCTAATTTTGGCGCAGACTTATATCGGCGCTTTTTACTCCCGCGACTTCGGCGGTCCCTTGCGATGCAGCTTGCCTGGCGGGCCCGGCTTGAAGCCGGAGGGTTTGGCACCGGTACGCGCACCGGCGGGCTTGAACTTGCGGGGCGTGTCGCCGCCGGCATCGCCTTCGCCCACCTTGTGGATGCGCAGCTGCTGACCGGACACCCACACCTTCTTAAGGTGCATCAGCAATTCTTTGGGCATGCCTTCGGGCAGATCCAGCACGGTGTAGTCGTCCTGGATATCGATGCGACCGATGAACTTGCTGTCCAGTCCGGCTTCGTTGGCGATGGCGCCGACGATATTGGCCGGCTTCACGCCATGCGCATGACCGACCTCGATGCGGAACGATTCCATGCCCACGTCAGGTTTCTCGCGCGGCGCACCTTTCTCGATGCGCGGACGTTCTGCGGCAGGCTTGTCGAAACTGGGGCGTTCGATCCGTGAGGTCTCGCGCGCCGGTTTCTCGAAGGCACGCGGTGCGGGCCGCTCGAAAGGCGTAGACGATTCTTCGCGGCGTGGCGCAGGGCGCTCCGAGTGCGATGGACGCTCGGCATGCGCAGGGCGCTCGAAGGCAGGGCGTTCGCTGCGTTGCGGACGCTCGCCACGCGACGGCCGTTCCGCGCGCTCATGGCGTTCGTTGCGTTCGTAGGCCTGTGGCGCCGGTGCCGGGGTGCGGTCGGGACGCAGCAACAGGGGCGTTTCGCCCTGGAGCAGGTGCGCCAGCGCAGCGGCAATGTCCACCATCGGCACGTTGTTTTCCTGCTCGTAGCGCTCCACCAGCGAGCGGTACTCGCCAGGTTCGCCGGTAGCCAGCGCATCGGTGATGCGGCCCAGGAAACGCTCCACGCGGCGGTCGTTGACTGCTTCGACGCTGGGCAGCTTCATCTCTTCGATCGGCTGACGGGTGGCGCGTTCGATCGAACGCAGCATGCCCTTCTCGCGCGGAGTGACGAACAGGATGGCATCGCCGCTGCGACCGGCGCGGCCGGTGCGGCCGATGCGGTGCACGTAGCTTTCGGTGTCGTAGGGAATGTCGTAGTTCAGCACGTGACTGATGCGTTCCACGTCCAGGCCGCGCGCGGCCACGTCGGTGGCGACCAGGATGTCCAGCTTGCCGTCCTTCAGCTGCTGGATGGTGCGCTCGCGCTGCTGCTGCTGGATGTCGCCGTTGATCGCGGCGGCGGCCAGTCCGCGGGCCTGCAGCTTCTGCGCCAGTTCCTCGGTGCCCAGCTTGGTGCGGGCGAACACGATCATGGCTTCGTAGGGTTCGGCTTCCAGGATCCGGGTCAGCGCATCGAGCTTGTGCATGCCGCTGACGAACCAGTAGCGCTGGCGGATGTTGGTCGCGGTGGTGGTCTTGGACGTGATCGTCACTTCCTGCGGATCGTGCAGGTAGGTCTGGGCGATACGGCGGATGGCCTGCGGCATCGTCGCCGAGAACAACGCCACCTGGCGCTGCGGCGGGGTCTTCTTCAGCACCGCCTCGACATCGTCGATGAAACCCATGCGCAGCATTTCGTCGGCTTCGTCCAGCACCAGGGTATTCAGCTCGGACAGGTCCAGCGTGCCGCGGTCCAGATGGTCGATGACGCGGCCGGGCGTGCCCACCACCACGTGCACGCCGCGCTTCAAGGCGGTCAGCTGCGGGGCATAGCCCTGCCCGCCGTAGATCGGCAGGACCACGAAACCGGGGATCTTGTTGGCGTAACGCTGGAAGGCTTCGGCCACCTGGATGGCCAGTTCGCGGGTCGGCGCCAGCACCAGGGCCTGCGGCTTTTTCTGGTCAAGCTTGAGTCGCGACAGGATCGGCAGGGCGAAGGCGGCGGTCTTGCCGGTACCGGTCTGGGCCTGGCCCAGCACGTCCTTGCCCTGCAGCAGGGCAGGAATGGTGGCCGCCTGGATCGGCGAAGGGGACTCGTAACCCACCTCGGTGACCGACGCCATGACCGGCGCGGAAAGACCAAGATCGGCGAAAAGAAGGGGGGGAAGTGGTGATTCGGACTCGTTGGACATGACAGAAAACTCCGGCGCGCCCCGGAAATGGGTCTACGCAAGGCGATATTGTGCGCCCTGCGACCAGAGCTGTCGCCCTAAAACCGCCTATGTCCTTGTAAAACCAGGCTTGTCAGGCCCGTCTTCCCACGTAGAGCCGAGCTTGTTCGGCTGCATTTTGCGCGACTCCGGGGTGGAGCAGCCGAGCAAGCTCGGCTCTACAAACGCTCAGGCCATCGACTTGCGATAGCCGAAGCCGACCATCCGGTTGGACTGCTCGTCCCACAGCTTCAAACGGGCACACTTGAGGCTGGTCCACAGGGTCAGACGCGGCGCCGACTGCAGCAGCTCGCTGGATTCGAACGCCTCGCGCAACCGGTAATTAGGGATGCGGCTGGCCAGGTGATGGATGTGGTGGTAGCCGATGTTGCCGGTGAACCAGTGCAGTACCGCCGGCAGGTCGAAATAGGAGCTGCCCACCACCGCGGCGGCGCCTGCGTCCCAGTTTTCCTTGCGGGTCCAATAGGCCCCTTCGAAGGTGTGCTGCACATAGAACAGCCACACACCCATGGCGCCGGCCAGCAACACGATGGGCAGATGCACCAGCAACACCGTATGCCAGCCGATCAGAAAGCCCAGCGAGCCGCCCACGATCAGCAGCATCAAATTGTTGAGCATCACGCTGGCCCATTCCTTCTTCCAGGTGAAGGGAAGATCGAACGGGAAACGGTGCTTGATCACGAACTGGTACAGCGGCCCGATGCCCAACAGCACCGGGGTGCTGCGATAGAAGCGATAGGCGAAGCGCCCGAACCACGAGCGCGATTCGTATTCGGCCACGGTCAGGGTTTCGATATCACCCATCTCGCGGCGATCCAGATTGCCGGAGGTGCCGTGGTGGATCGCGTGGGTCTTCTTCCAGTAGCCGAACGGAAACAGCGTGATCAGTCCCAGCGTGGCGCCGACGATATGGTTGGCGCGCTCGCTGGCGAAGAACGAACCGTGCCCGCAGTCGTGCTGGATGATGAACAGGCGCACGTAGAAACCGGCCGCCGGCACAGCCATCAACAGGGTCCAGCCGTAACCCCAGCCGTCGACCACGCTCCAGGCCATCAGCGCCCAGATGGCGAGCAGCGGCGGCAGCGTATTCAACAACTGCCAGATCGCGCGGCTCAGGCGGGGTTTGGCGAACTGGGAACACAACTTGCGGAGTTGGGCAGCCGGCGTGGCCATCTGGGGTTCGGAACTCAAGACATATCTCCTGGAAGAGGCTTGATTGTCGGGGACGGATAAGGTCAGCGCAATGACATCCGCCGGCGTATGGCCGGTTTTGTTCATCCCGGCCCATTATTGGCTGGGCCAGGCGTCGCCGCGCGCTGTGATTTTATGGGCGGTGACGCGAATCATGGGTCAACAGGCAACTTTGGACCGACTTCTGAATGGACCGCACCGCCCCCATGGCTGACGACGCACGCATGCAGGACCGCTTCGCTGCGCTCATCGAGCAGCACCGGGGCATCGTTTTCAAGGTCGTGAACACCTACAGCTTCAATCCGGACGACCGGGCCGAACTGGCCCAGGAAATCGCCGCGCAGCTGTGGCGCGCCTTCCCTTCTTTCGATGCCGAACGTTCGTTTTCCACCTGGATGTACCGGATCGCGCTGAACGTGGCCATTTCGCAGGTGCGCAGCCGCGCGCACAAGGAACGGCATTCGGTGGCCCTGGACGAATCGCTCCACGACGTAGCCGACGCCAACGCATCGAACCACGAAGCAGAACAACAGGTGCGTGCGCTGCAGGATTTCATCGCCCGGTTGGACACATTGAACCGCGCACTGCTGCTGCTTTACCTGGAGGACCAGAGCTACCGGCAGATCGCCGACATCCTAGGCATCAGCGAAACCAACGTGGCCACCAAACTCAGCCGCCTGAAGCAACGCATCCGTAACGAACTCTGACCTGGCAAATACGACACATGGAAAACATAATGGAACTCGACGAACTTAAAGCCACGTGGCAGGCGCTCGACCGCCAACTGGCGCAGCACAACCGGATCAACCTGGAACTGTTCAAGGAGGGCAAGCTGGACAAGGCCCGCACCAGCCTGCGTCCCCTGTTCTGGGGGCAACTGGCGCAGATGTTGTTGCTCGGCCTGCCCTTCGTGTTGATGGCCGGCTGCCTGTGGACAATGCTGGACAGCTGGCCACCACTGCCTTTGCTGCTGGCGGGAATCGTCGTCCACGTCTATGGCGTGGCGACGATTGCCTTGGCCGGCCAGACCATGGGCCTGATCAAGACCATCGATTATTCGGCGCCTGTACTGTCCATCCAGAAGCAGTTTGCCAAATTGCGGCGTTTCTACTTCATCAACGGCATGATCGCGGGCCTGCCCTGGTGGCTGCTGTGGGTACCGGTGTTGATGGTGTTGTCGGGACTGGGCGGCGTGGATCTGTACGCACGGGCGCCATCCGTGATCTGGACGGGCTTGGGCATAGGCATCGCCGGCCTGCTCGCCACATGGTGGTTCCACCATTGGTCACGTAGCCCGAAACGCCCGAAACTGGCCAAGGCGATGGAGGACAGCGTCACCGGTGGAAGCTTGCGCAAGGCGCAGCGCATCCTCGACGACATCGCACGGTTCGAGCAGGAATGACCGATCACGACGCAAAGAAAAGCCCACCATAACGGTGGGCTAAAGAGAGAAGCTATGCGCACGTCGGCCAGTTCAGCCGACGCAATTGTTCAGCGCAGGCTGTAGCCCGAGACGCGCCAAGTCTTGTCATCGTCGGCATGGAAGGAGACGATTTCACGGACCGGCTGGGGCGAGTTGGCGAACTTGGTTGCGTAGGCCACGGTGACGTACAGGCCAACCGGCAGGCCCTGTGGGTTGTTGGCTTCGTAATAGGTACGGGATACGCCGATCTGTTTGCGCTCGGCCGGTGCGCCCAGTGTCTTGCGATCAGCGGCGATCTGCTGCACGAATGCCTGCTTGGTGACGACGGTCTTGGCGACGGCCGAAGCGCCATCCCAGACTTCGCCGGTCTTGTTCTGGTCTACCAGTTGCACCACCTGCGCCGCCGCCTTGGACATCTCCGCATCCTGCTTGGCTATCTGCGCCTGTTGTGCCGGGGTGAGCGGCTGCGCTGCGGCCGGTGCGGGTGCCGGCGCCCGTGCGGGCTGCGCTGCCTGTTGGGCGAGAACGGCGCCATTGAACATCAGCGCGACCACCAACAGAACCAAACGTGAAATCTTCATGTATTTCTCCGGAATCGGGTCAACAAGGCGGCTGCCAGTCTACGACAGCCGCCCTGGGGTCGCGTCAAGACAGCCTTAGTTCTTCGTAACGGCCGTAACGCTGATTTCGACACGGCGATTCGGGGCCAGGCAAGCAATCAATGCAGTGCGGTTCTGTTCCTCGCATTGCACCACCGGCTCGCTTTCGCCCTGTCCGCGGGCCGAGATGCTCGCTGCCGGAATGCCACGCTCAGCCAGATAGCCACGCACGGTCTGGGCACGACGTTCGGATAGCAGCTGGTTGGCCGCATCGCTGCCGATGCGGTCGGTGTGGCCGACTACGGCGATGGAGACATCGCTGCCGCCCTTGAGCTTCTCGGCGATTGCTGCCAATTCCTGGCGACCTTTCGGCAGGATGTCGCCGGCACCATGCTTGCCGAAGGCGAACAGGGCATCGGCCGAGAGTTCGAAGCGGGTCGGCGCGGCCGGTTCCGGTGCGGCGGCCGCAACGGGGGCCGCTGGCTCCATCAGCATGTCAGCGCAAGATTCCGGCGCCCAATGGAAGCTCTGGGCGAGGTAGTTTTCGTCGAAGATCGCCTTGTACTGGCAGGTGATGATCTTGCCGTCCTTGCGGAAGTGGAAGAGGTAGTCCCATTCGCGCACGCCGGCATAGCCTTCACGGAAGTGCGGACGGCCCAGCAGGTAGTACAACTGGCCCTTGGTCACGCCCGGTCCCACCGCGCGCAGGCTGGTGACGTTGGGAAAGGTGCCTTCCTTCAATACGATTTTGTCCACGGAAGGAAAGATGACCTCGCGGGCGGTGCCTTGAGCGCTGATGTCGCGGCTGACGTGGCGGGTACCGCAGCCAGCCAGCAGCACGGCGGCGCCCATCGAAAGAAGCAGCGCGCCGTAGATCTTCGAATTGCGATTCATGTGTTTTCCCCTAAGAATTTTGAGTGTTCGACGGAATGTCGGAGCGCGGCCCCCTCAGCGGAGGGGGCCGCCAGCAGTTAACAGCCAGCCATTACCACTGGATGCCGGCGCCGACCGAGAAGCCCCAGTCGCGCGAGGTATTGCCGCTGGCCTGCGCCTTGTAGACATAGCGACCGTTCTCGGTGATGCCCGACAGGCCCACGGCCATACCGTATTCGCCCTGGTAGCCGCCGAAGCCCACCGCCAACATGCTCTTGCCCGGCAGATACGCCTGCGGCAGACCAGCCATGGCCATCGCCGAAGAAGTGGCGCCGCGGTAATCGCGTTCCATCGTCCAGATGTCGTTATCGATCTGGGTCAGACGGTTGTCGGTGTAGGCATTGGCCGTTTCGATGGCGTAGTTGACGCCGCCCTGCAGCTGGTTGACGTTGACCGCATCGGTGCCGGCGATACCGGGCGCAACGCCCGAAATCGTGCGGCCACCTATGTTCACTTCGCCCGTTGACGTGCTGCTGCCCACATACGCGGCGTTGTAGTTGGTCTGCGCGCCCACCGTGGTGGCCGAACCCTGGCCTAGCGCCACGCTGTTGCCGTGGGTGGCCGAAGCGTTGTTGCCCAGGGCGGTGCTGTTGGTCGCCGAAGCCGTCGAACTGGTACCGATGGCCGTGCTGTTGTCGCCACTGGCAGTGCTCTGGTTGCCCACCGCCAACGCGTTGTCACCCGACGCCGCCGCGCCATTGCCACCAGCCGAGGAGTTGGTGCCGGTAGGCTGTGGCTTGACGATCGCACCTTCCTGGCTGACCTGGAACATGCCGTCGGCACCGTTCTGCACCGCATCGATATTGGTGGTGATGTTGTTCACCGTATCGGTCAGATTGGTGATGTCGCCCCGTATGTCCACGATATCGCCCTGGATGTCGGTGATGTCGCCTTCAATGGTCGTGATGCGGTTGTCCAGATTGGTGATGGCCGTGCTGACGCTGCCGATGCCTGCATTCAACTGGTCCACGTTGACCGCATCGGTGCCGGCAATGCCCGGGGCCACGCCCGTGATGGTGCGGCCGCCGACGTTTACTTCACCCGTCGAATTACTGCTGCCCACATACGCGGCGTTGTACCCGGTCTGTGCGCCGACCGTGGTGGCCGAACCCGAACCCAGCGCCACGCTGTTGTCGTGGGTAACGGTCGCACCCGCACCCAACGCGAGGCCATTGCTGGCGCTGACGTTGGCGCCGCTGCCGATGGCGGTGCTGTCGTTGCCGTTGACGAGGGCGCCATTGCCCTGGGCGATGGCGTTGTCGCCGGTAGCCGAAGCGCCCGTACCGACGGCGATGCTGTTGATGCCCAGCGCCTGCGCGCCGTCACCAGCCGCATAGGCGCCGTCGCCGGTGGCCACGCTGTCCACGCCAATGGCCACCGCGTTGACGCCGGTCGCACCGTCATTGGCGTAGTTGCCGCCCACCACGCCGTTGTCGTTGACGCTGAGGTAATGCACCGCGCCCGCGGCCACCGTGCCTTCCAATGCGCGCAACTGCGCCACGTTCACCGCATCGCTGTCGGCGGTACCGGCGGCCACGCCATTGATCTGGCGGAACTGGCCATTGGCCGCATCCCCCACGGACACCGCACCCCACGTACCGGTGGTCGCGGCAATAGCCGCTGCTTGCGTGGCATCGGCACTCGACGGCACGTAGCCGGCGATGCCGCCAGTCGTGTTTGCCACAGAACCCGCGCCCAGTGCGAGTCCACGGGCCACGGTGGCGCTGGCCCCCTGACCGATCGCGATGGAGCGGTCCGCAGTCGCTTGCGACAAGTAGCCCATAGCCGTCGAGAAATCACCCGAGGCGTTGGATTGGAAGCCCTGTGCGAACGCCACCGTACCGGAGGCATTCGCTCCGCGGCCCAACGCCGTTGCGTAGGTTCCTGAAGCCGACGAGTCGCGACCCAGCGCGACCGCCCCGCTGCCTGCGGAATTGGCGTAAAGGCCTACTGCTACGGAGCTACCGCCTCCAGCATTCGCACCACGGCCAAGCGCTGTGGCTTGTCCCACCGCGCTGGCCGCGTGACCCAGCGCGGTCGCCTGGTCGCCATTAGCGTTAGCAGAGACACCGACTGCTGTCGAATCCGTTCCGATGGCCGACGCATTACCGCCGTAAGCGGTGGCGGAGATGCCCTGTGCCGTCGCTCCGTAGCCAATTGCGGTGGATGCGAAACCCACCGTGCCGCTGCCACCAACAACGCTTGCGCCTTGACCCATGGCGATGCCGCCCACGCCGTCGTTATTCACGCCCGCGCCTGCGGTGACGCTGGCATCCGAGCCCACGGCGATGGAGCCGATGGCAGTGGCGCCGTCATTGGCATAGTTGCCACCGGCCACACCGTTGTCGTTGACGCTGAAGTAATGGATCTCGTTGGCCGTGACCGTATCGGCCAGCGCGCTCAACTGCGCCACGTTCACCGCGTCGGTGTCCTGCGTACCGGCCGCCACATTGGTGATCTGGCGCGTATCGCCATTGCCACCCACGCTGACCGCACCCAAGGTACTGACCCAAGTAGATGTGGTGTCGGTGGACGGCAAGCCGGTCACCGGGTCGTAACCGGCGATGCCACTCGCCGTATTGGCCACCGAGCCGGCGCCCAGCGCGACCGAATCATCGACGCTGGCAAGCGACGCCTGGCCGATGCTCACGGTCCGGTTGGCGGTGATGTTCGTGCCGGCGGACGCGCCGATGGCCACGTTGCCGTTACCCACGACGCCGATACCCGAATTTGCGCCGCTCGCGATGTTGTCGTCGCCTGTCACGCTGCGGCCCGCATTCAGGCCCGTCGCCACATTACGCGAGCCGCTCACGATGTAACCGGCGGCCGTGCCGACGCCGACGTTGTCGCTGCCGTTGACCTGCGCGCCAGCGTAATCGCCGACGCCTACGTTCGTAATGTTGGTCGCTTGACCGCCGCTGCCGGCAGCGTAACCAACGTACACGTCGTGGACACCCGCCGATGCGCTGTAGGCACCGATCGCGACGGAGCCCTGTTGCGCTGTGCTTGCGGCATAGCCCGACGCCAGGCTCTGCTCGCCCACGGCCGATGCATACGCCCCAATGGCAATCGCATCCGCCCCGGTCGCCCCGTCGTTGGCGAAGTTGCCGCCGCCGGTGGAATTGACGCTGAAGTAGTGGATTTCGTTGGCAGTCACGGTGTTCGAGAGGTCTTCGATGGCCGAGTTCGTTGCATACAGCTGTGAACCGTTTATCGCGTCGGTGCTAGTCGCACTGATGCGACCAGCCGCCACATTGGTGACGGTGCGCTCCGCGCCCACGTCGCCCACGCTCACCGTGCTGGTCGGCGCCGTCCCGGCGAAGTTGTAGGTCGTGCCGAGGATTGTCGTGCTGGCCGTACCCACCGCCGATGCCGTGACAGCGCCAGCGCCCAGCGCCACGTCGTCGGCATTCGTCGCCGTGGCGCCTGTTCCCATGGCAATCGCATTGGTGGCGCTCGCCAGAGAATCGCGGCCTAGCGCGATGGTACGGTCGACCGCGGCACCTGAGGCGCCGATGCCGCTACCCGCCGCAAAGCCGATGGCGATGTTCTCGCTGCCTACGACGTTATTTCCGGCAATCGGCCCCATTGCGACGTTGAAGTCGCCAGTGACAGTCCAGCCCGCATAGCTACCTACCCCGACATTGTCGGCGCCCGTGATCGCATTTCCAGAATGATGCCCGACGGCTAGGTTGCCGCTGCCCGCAATGTCGTTGCCTGCAAAGTGGCCGAGGGCCGTGTTGCTGTTGCCATAGATATCCTGTCCAGCCGCATAGCCGACGGCGGTATTCTCACCGCCCAGCACATTTCGACCGGCTAGACCGCCGATATAGGTTGCGTGCAGCCCGTTGCTGGACCCAATGCCGGCTTCGCGGCCCACAGAGACGCTATCGTTCTCCGCATAGGCGTTATGGCCTATCGCGACAGCATTCGCCAGCGCGCTCGCACCCGGGCCGACCGCAATGGCGTTGGCGCCCTGCGCGCCGTCATTGTTGAAGTTGGCCTGCTGCACACCGTCGTCATCGACGCTGAAGTAATGGATCTCGTTGGCCGTGACCGTATCGGCCAGCGCGCTCAATTGCGCCACGTTCACTGCATCGGTGTCCTGCGTACCGGCAGCGACATTGGTGATCTGGCGCGTATTGCCGGCGCTACCCACGCTAACCGCACCCAGAGTGCTGACCCAGGTGGAAGAGGTCTCGGTAGACGGCAAGCCGGTCACCGGGTCGTAGCCCGCGACGCCTGCCGCTGTGGAAGCCACCGAACCCGCACCCAGTGCTACGCCATTCACTGCGGTCACCGAACTGTCGCTGCCCAGCGCCGTAGCCCCAGATACGTCCGCGATAGCGTTGTTGCCCAGCGCCGCGCCCGCGACGAGGGTGGGATCGGTCACTGCGCTGTTGTAAGTCGCAATGGCGCCGTCACCGAAAGCCGCACCGCCGTTACCAGCCCTGGCGGCGGCGCCCATTGCGACCGAACCGGTCGCAATGGCACCCGTACCGACCGCAATGGCGTCTACGCCACTGGAAACGGAATTCAGGCCAATGGCGATCGCCCCATCCCTGCTGGCAATCGCATTGGTGCCGATGGCCACCGTATTGAGAAGTGGCGTGTCGTTTAGAACGAAGGTCGGGTTGCCATTGGCATCGTAGGTGACCGTGCCGATGCGTCCGGCGGTAGTGCCGATGGCCACGTTGTCGCTGCCACGCATATTCGAACCTGCGTTGCGGCCCATCGCCACATTCTGGTTGCCCGCCACGCCCAGACCTGCGCCAGAGCCGACGGCGGCGTTCCAACTGCCGACAGTGAAGCGGCCCGATGCGAAACCCACATAGGAATTGTTGTTTCCCGACATCCCTTGGCCGGCACCATGGCCGACACCGGTATTGAGATTGCCACCACTGGTCGTAGGCGTTTCGTTGCCGACAACCGAGCCGTACCAGGCTGACAAAGCGTTCTGACCCAATGCCGCGTTACGGTTGCCGACCAGATCGCCGCCTGCGCCAAAGCCCACCAGGGCGTTGCCGAAACCGGACGAATTAATGCCGGCGTTGTAGCCGATGGAAACGCTGTATTCATCCAACGCCAAGGCATTGGCACCGATTGCGATAGCAAACCGCCCTGCTGTACCTGGTCCCGACTGGGTATTCGTACCCGTACCCGCAACGGCGCCATTGCCGATGGCGATGGCATCTGCCCCACTTGCACTCGTGGTCTGCGATCCAATGGCTATTGCGTTGAGGCCAGAAGCGCGCGCATCCAAATCGGCGGTGCCAATATTAGCCGGGGTTCCACTGACGCCGTTGATCAGTGCAAGACCACCCGATGCAGTTTGTCCCATGCAATTCCAGGCAGCAGTGGTACCCACCGCCACGACTGCTTGACTAACGCATGTATTGGCCGGGCCCGCCGTGGCTGTCCAGGTTGCACTACCAGGATCTGCAGCGCCCGAAGCAAAAGCGCTCCCCGTCATGCCGATTGCGCTCGCCAAACCAGCGACTGCCAGGGTCCTTCGGGCAGGACCGCTGCCATGCATACCCGCGCTACGGCTACTGGCCAGTTCGGATGCAACTACTAGTTGCCTCAGAACTTTGTTCCAAATTTTTGTATAGATCTTGTTCATTGACTAACTCCCCTGTTGTGAGTGCACGTAGGTGCGGTCGATGTGTTGATTGCGATGCAGCGTGTTTCACCGATGTGAGATGCAAGCTGCAGTTCTCATCGCAATCTTCCAATGCGTTTTTTCTTTAGCCCGATGACGTGGCGATCATCTATGCGAATAACGAGACAGTCACTGTCGTAACATTTCATTTGATTGCTGCTTTATTTCCTATGCGCAGAACTTGAACCCCAACTCACAATTGCGTCTTTCCACTTAATGGACCCCTGAAAAATTCAGATGTCATTCCGAGTGCAGCGATGGATCTGCTGTTTTTCGGGGAAAAACAGCTCCCTCGCTATGCCGGGATTGACAGCGCAATGGCTGTTCCAAGCTTCTCCATCGCTTCCTTCTTGTGATTTTCTTCTTGTGAGTTTTTGCTCTTAATGTGAGTTGAACTCACAGCGGCCGCGATTGGATTCCACGGAACATGCCTATCGCTGCGCTCGATCCAGGCAGTTGTAGTTGAATGCTTTTTTCCGGAACTGGACCCTCCAGACATCAAGCGCATGGCGTGAACAGCTCGATGTTCTTGCGCCCTGACCCAACGCGCGTGGCTTCACACTTGCCGAGTCGCGGTAAGTTATTCGGGTCGGCTTCGCACGTGAGACGAATCACACAAACTTTGGGTTCGTGTTTCACGAACAGCTAGACTTGCCGGCCCTACCCCTCGCAGACCGCGACCGCTGACATGACCCAACGCATCGATTTCGAACTGGAGCGCGACTACATCGAGCTCAATCAATTGCTGAAAGTGATCGGGATCTGCGACAGCGGCGGCGCCGGCAAGGCGCTGGTGGCTTCCGGGGCGGTGGCTGTCGATGGCGTAACCGAGCACCGCAAGACCTGCAAGATCAGGTCGGGACAGGTGGTGACGCTGGAGGGCGTGGAGATTCATGTGGCGGAGGCAGCAGACCCCCTGTGATCCCATCCCAGCGCCGACTCGGCAGCTGCAGATGGCAGTAGAGCTGGCTTGTTGACAGTTAAAATGCCCTCATGTCAGTATTGCTGCCATGAATGCTGAAACCCCACTCGCCCGCTATGAAAGCTCCCTGCGCGAACGGCAGAAGACCGCAACCCGCGACCTGATCCTGGAAGCGGTCGGCAAGCGGCTGGAAGACCACGGCCTGCACGAGCTCACCTTTCCGGAGCTGGCCAAGCTGGCCCAGGTGTCCGAACGCACCATCTACCGGCACTTCCCGACCAAGGAACTGCTGATGGAGGCCTTCTGGACCTGGCTGCACGGCGCGTTGCAGATCAATGCGTTTCCCGCGTCGGCCAGCGAACTGATCGACATGCCGCGCCGGGTCTTTCCGTTCTTCGACCAGCACGAACAGGTGCTGCGCGGCATGCTGGCCTCGCCACAGGGCCGCGAGGTGCGCCTTAGCGTCAACGCCGAAAGACAGGACGCGATCCGGCGCTCGGTGCGCGACGCCGTCGGCGACCTGCCCGAACCCGCTTTCACCCGTCTCTGCGCTTCTGTGCAGTTGCTCTACTCCGCGACCAGCTGGCTGACCATGAAGGACTATTGGGGTTTCTCCGGGCAGGAGGCCGGAGAGGCCGCCAGCGACGCGATCCGTTCCCTCCTCACCAACGCCGCCCACGACATGGGCAAAGGAAAAAAACGATGATCTTCCACGCCTCACTTCCCGCCGACGAACCCGAACGCGTCGCGCGCGTACTGGCCGAACTCTGGGCTGGAGAAGACCTGCCGTTCCCACCGTGGCCGGGCGCTCGGGTGGTGTTCGCTGGCGATGACCGAAATTCGACCCTTGAGATCTATCCCCGGTCGCAACCGATGGTGCCAGGCGAGAAGATGGTAGAACCACGGCAGACAGAAATCCTGGCCAAGGAAACCGGCTGGCATCTGGCCATTGCCACTGCGCTGAGCGCCGAGGCGGTGATCGCGCTGGCCGAACGCGAAGGCTGGCGCACGCTGCTGTGCAACCGTGGCGGCATGTTCGATGTCGTCGAATTATGGGTAGAAAACGTGACACTGCTGGAAGTGCTTACCCCGGCCATGCAGTCGTCCTATCTGGCGACGAACACCGCCGCGCAGTGGCGACGCCTCTTCAACCTGCCCGTCGCCGCCTGATTCGGATGCCGATGAGTCTTGCTATCGATCGCACCGCTGGCCCTCTGTGCAGCGGCGCTGGACGGATTGCGGTTGCGTTCGACCGGCTGCGATTGCACGACCGTATGCGGGGACATTGATGTCGCAGAAGGTCTGGTACGTATACCTGGTCGAATGCCACGACGGCAGTCTGTACACCGGCATCGCGGTCGATGTAGCCCTGCGCTATGCGCAACATGAGGCGGGCACGGGCGCGAAGTACACGCGTTCGCACCCACCCCTGCGCCTGCTGGGGTATCGCGTGTACCCGGATCGCGCAGAAGCCAGCCGCGCGGAGTACCGCATCAAACAACTCACGCCCACGAGGAAACGCGCGCTGTGCGCGGAATGGATGCTGGAAACGGTGCCGGCTGGGCTTTGAATCGCAGGAGCCGCGCATTGTTCGGCCACCCGGGACGGAACCCAGCCTCGATACGATGAACTCGAGCTCGTTCGTGGCGAGCTTGTCGAAGGCACCGTTAGTGATGAGCCTACTGAGGTTCTATTCACTGAAAAAGCCCGCGTAGAGCGTAGCTTGCTGCGCTCTACGCACGCTTTTACATCGACCAGAAATCTCGACAGGCCCACTACTAACTGTATTTTCGACAAGCCATACGAATTGCTCACTACCGGTTTTCGCGCAGACTTTCCAAAGGTTTCCCATTGAAACCCAGCAATCAGAACAGCGCCCACAGCACCTGCAGCATTCCCCAGAACGACACCGCCCAGACCAGTGAGCGCAGATAGGGAATGCCGGCTGCGTAGATGGGCAGGTAAGCAAGGCGTGCCCAGAAGTAGACCTGCGCGCCGAGTGCGGTTTCGGCGCTCGTCTGTTGCGTCAGCACCACCGCGAGTACGGCCGCGGCGAAGAACGGGAAGGTTTCGAGAAAATTGCGCAGTCCACGATCCACGCGCGCGGCCACGCCGACCAGCGGCTTGGCTTCGCCATCGCGCGAACTCGCGTTCCATTTCATCCCCCGCTGCCGGGTCATCAGTGCCGCGCCCAGCAACACATGGAACAGCCCCAGTGCAATGGACCAGGCCAGCATCTTGATTTCGATGGTCATGAACTTCCTTTCTGTTGGGAGAATGCGGCGCGCCCGCTACAGACCGTTGTTGATGATCTGCAAGGCGGTGCGGAAAGCGGTGGGCTCGATGGAAATCGCTCCCTTGAACGGATGCGACATGTCGTAGATCAGAAACAGCGTCAGCCCGTGAAACCCGAGTACATCGCCATGATGGCCTGGTGCAGGGGTCGGATCCTGTGAACGAACAACAGCGCAGCGATCAGCATCAGGCCGACCACCGCGACCAGCCAGAATTCGCCCGACAGCTTGCTGGCCGCTTCGTAACCCCGCGCCTCGCGCAATGCCTGGATCTGCCAGATATCGGACTGGATCTTGTCGGCAAGCAGCGTCTGGCTGCGATCAGTGGGTCGCAGGGCCAGGGATGCATCCAGCATTTTGCGCCATGCGATCCAGCCCTGCCTGCTCAACTCGTTGCGCTGCTGCAACGCTGGCCAATCCTGATCGATGGCCGCATGCAGATAGGCCAGACTCGCCGCGCGCAGGTCGGACGCGCCGTAGATTTCGGCATTGGCGTAGACATGCAGCGCCGCCGATGCCTCGGCGGTCATGTCGTCATCGAACTTCTGTGCGCCGCCATGGGCGCTGGCAAATACCAGCGACAGGATCAATCCGTGCATGACGCCGATACGCGCCATCACATCGGAGGCGACCGCGCGCGTATCCGCTTCCTGCAGTCCGCTGAAACGCTTGCGCAACAACAAGGCCGGGAGCATGCCGACCAGAATCGCTGCCACGACGAACAACGTACCCACCAGCCAGACGCCCATCCACCCATCCCGAGTCGGAAACCAGCCCAATCATAGCCAACTCGCGGCGCCTGGAATGCGGCTCACTCGCCGCCGGCGTGCTCCACGGGGCGCTGGTCGTGCCACGACAGGGGGCTTTCTATCGGACATTTTCCATCCGGAAAACCGAAGTCCTGACGCAGGGCCAGACCGCAGGTATCGACTTCCTCGGGAGTGCGGTCCGGTAGTCCACACTCGCGGTCGAACACGCGGGTGAACTCGTCCTTGCGACGCACGAAGTCATCGCCGCATTTACGGGTCAGCTGGATGCGTTCCAGGTCGTCCTGCACGGCATTGGTGCCGTCCAGTCCGTACTCGAGCAGCTCGTTGGCGGTCAGCAGGCGCAGTTTGCGGTTGGGCACGGTCATCATCAGATCGGCTACGGCGGCCGACGCGCCGTTGCGCTCCAGGTATTCCTTCATCTGCCCGTAGACCTCGCGCAATTCCTGGCTGAGTTCGGTGCGCGAGGTCGCCTTGGAATCCACGCGGATCATACGGTGGATGCCCACTTTCCCATCGACCTGCCGGTCATCGCCCGCGGCCAGAATCAGCACGCAGGCGCTGTGGCAGATGGCATCGGCACCCACGCGTATCGTCCACCGGGAATCGCCGATGACCTGCCCTGCCTTCATCGCATCTTCCACGTGGCCACCGCTGGAATCCAGATCCAGCAGGCGCTTTTCGATCTTGAGACGCTGGGCGACATTGCCGACCCGCTCCACCAGGGCGGTGAAGTCTGTGGCGATCTTGCCCTCGTAGTGCAGACGCACCATCCCGGTTGTTTCACAAGGCTCCAGCGCTGCGGTTACCCCGGTGTAGGACAGATCGACCAGCTCGTGACCGCCCCTGCCTTCCACAGCATCTGCCTGACAGTCGATGGAGGCCCTGCCCGAAGTGAGCGCGACAGCCGGCCAATCGGTACCTGCCAACACATCGACCTTGGGGGCAGGCGCAGGCGGCAGTACTGGCCCGCCGCTGAGCGCACCGCCCTGTTCGGCATTGACCGGAACATCGACGATGGTGGCCGGTTCCTTTGGCGGTTGTTTCTGCTGGCAGGCTGCGAGGGCCAGACAAAGCACAAGCACGAATTTCGGGTTGGGAAAATGCTGCATCGGGTTCCGTGTACATGGGAGGCAGGCGACAGCGATTGGCATGCGCGAGCAGCTAGTCTAGTCCGGCGGTCGCGGTGCAACCGAACGGTCGATGAATATCTCCAAGCAAGACCTCGTTCACTCGGCTCTGCCTGATCAAGCCGACAGCGATCCTCCAGCGCATCTGTCGCCTCCTGAGGGAGGGACTTCAGCCCCTGACGAATGTGGGTCACGCAAGCATCGGGGCTGAAACCACCTGCCACCACTTGCAATACGGCGAAGGCTCAGGACTTGCCTGGATGGGCTGCATTCGCCATCTCCACCAGACGGGTGACGGTATTGAGGTTGCGGCCCGTGCCGGTCTTGGCGGCAGCGATCACCAATTTCGAACTGGCCATGCCTGCGCCGTAATGCACGTAGATCTCACGTTTGCCAAGCACAATTTCTTCGCTTGTCCGATGCGAGATCCTGTCCAGTGTGTCCGCAGGGGGCGCTGCATCCAGAAATATCACCACTACACGATTGGGCGCCGCATCGGGAAAGGGATTCGAAGCCAGCACGCCGACATCTCTGCAGGGGTGCGCACCATCACTCCCACCGGCTTCCCGGCATAAGCGGCCAGTGCCGTTTCAAGCGATGACTTCACCTGGGCCGTGGCCTTCGCGCTGCTCAGTACTACGTTGCCGCTGGCGATGTACGTACGTACCTGGGCAAAGCCCGCGACCTCGCACATGCGCTTCAGATCCGTCATCGGCAGTTTGCCTGTACCTCCTACGTTGATGGCGCGCAACAGTGCGATGCAAGTCTTCATGCGATGTTTTCCTGGTGCTGCAGAATGGATATTGGACGCGGCGTTGCAGCGACCAGGCGGACGCCGAAATGGCGGTTGTGATCGCACATTCCGTACCGCGTCAGCTCACGCCAATACTTCCACCACATCGCCCACACGCACCTGCCCCAGTGCCCGCGGAATCAGGTTCTGGCCGAAGGTCACACCGTCGGCGGTGCGTCGGTAAGTGATCAGGGTTCGCAGTGGCTCGCCATCGGGGTCGCGTTCGCCGCGCAGTGGATCGACGGTGGTGAAGACGCAACGCGTGCAGGCCTTGGCCACGTCGAACTCGACTTCGCCGATACGGATGCGCTTCCAGGTGTCCTCGGCGTGCGCGGGCACGCCATCGACCACCAGATTTGGACGGAACTGCAGCATCGACACTGGCTTGGTCAGCCGCGAATTCAGGCCTTCGAGCGACGCGCGCGAAATCAGCAGCAACGGAAACGCATCGGCGAAACTCACTTCGTCGCCCGGCAGCGAACGCGCGTCGGTCATCGGGCGGGTGATGGCGTCATCCATGTGCACCAAGCGCACTTGTTGGCCGAGGAAATCGCTGAGCCATGCATCTGCAGCGTCACCCGCCGGGCGCGCAGCTACCTGACTCTTCCACACCGTCACCGGCAAGGTGGCGTCCGCATTCGGCACAGGCACCTGCAAGGCCGCCTTCCCTGGCGCTTCGAGCGAAAGCCCACCCGCATTGGGCAAAGCACGTATCAGGGTCATGCGCGGCAGCTGCCTGCCGGTCAGAAAGTGACCGTCGGCATCGACCACCATCCAGCGCCGGTCGTATTGCAGGCCGCGTGCTTCGACCAGGGCCGACTCGACTTCCAAAGGCGCAGAGGATTTGATGGGATACAGATGGAGGCTGGACAGGTGCATGGAGATAGGCTTTGGCTGTTCCCGTTCATGTTACCTCCCCAGCTAGGCGCTGACCCAGGACCACCGAATGCGGTGGAGTGGGCAAGCACTCCATCTCTTCACAGACGCGGCGCTAGAGTCGTCGCTTCCCCCGCCTTAGGCTTGAACCCATGCGCATCCTGATTACCGGCGCCAACGGACTGGTCGGCCAGGGCGTGTTGCAGGAATGCCTGCGCGATCCTGCTGTCACCGGAGTCGTCGCCCTGGGGCGACATCCCAGCGGGCAATCGCACGCCAAGCTGAGCGAACTGATCTGCCCCGACTTCTCGCGGTTGCGCGCAGTGGAAGAACAACTGCAGCCGTTCGACGCCTGCCTGTACTGCGCCGGCGCACCACCTCTTGGTACCTCGGAAATGGAGTACCGACATGTGACCCTGGAATTGACCGGCAACGTGGCCAGGGCCATGGCGCGCCACAACCCCGACATGACCTTCATCTACGTCTCCGGCGCGCATGCGAATGCGCAGAGCCGGTTCATGCCGTTGCGGGTGAAGGGCGAAACGGAGGAAGCGCTGGCCGCGCTGCCGATCCGCACGGTGATGCTGCGACCAGGTGGCATCCAGCCGGTCGAAGGGGTGCGCTCGCCGCACACCGCCATGGCCGCGCTCTACGCTGTCGCAGGCCCGATCATGGGCTGGGGCGTTAGGCTGCTGCCGGACACCATGACCACCACCCAGCGTGTGGGCCGAGCGATGCTCGCGGTGCTGCAGCAACCGGACGCGCCTGCCGTGCTGGAAAACCGCGACATCAACCGCCTGGGCTCGTGAACGACGCCATGACCGCGCATTAACCCACCCCGTCGCAGGCTGGCCGCACGATTCCCAGACCAAGGAGCAGGACCATGCCTTACATCGATGGTTTCGTGATGGCCGTTCCCACCGCCAACAAGGAAAAGTTCATCCAGCACGCCAAGGACGGCGACTCGGTATTCGTGGAGCACGGTGCCACCCGCGTGCTCGAGTGCTGGGAAGACGATGTTCCCAACGGCACCCAGACCGACTTCCGCCGAGCGGTCCAGGCCAAGGACGACGAGTCGGTGGTCTTTTCCTGGATCGAATGGCCGGACAAGGCAGCGCGCGATGCGGGCATGGAAGCGGCGATGAAGGACCCGCGCCTGACGCCCGAAAACAATCCCATGCCCTTCGATGGGAAACGCATGATCTACGGTGGGTTTGTGCCGGTGCCGGTGCTGGAACTGGGGTCGAAATCCTGAGTGATTACAAGCTGACTGGTGGTAGCGGAGTTCGCCCCTCAAATGTCATCCCGAGCGTAGCGAGGGATCTGCTTCCGCAATAGCAGATCCCTCGCTACGCTCGGGATGACCTCAGGGTTGTTCAGAGCCCTCCTAGTTAGTCAATCCAATCACTGTTCCACGTCGCATGGGGGCTTTCCAAGCATTGCCTCAACGCCGCTTGGGAAACATGGTCTCCTGATTCTTGGGGCGCCATTGCATGCCCTTGTAGTCCACGGCCGGCTGCACCGGCGCAGGCGGCGCGTTGCTTGGATCTGCAGAGCGCGAATAGGTCGTTCCCTTGAGCTTGTTCGCGATCCGGGCGAAGGCCTGCAGATCGTTGGCAGTCAGCACGTATTCATTGCGGCAGACGCGATAACGCACGGACTGCGCGGCGGCGATGCTCAGTACCCAGTCCGTGCTGACGTGCTGGTCGATCATCTCGATCATTTCGCCATCCACCACGCGGCCGCGATGCGACGCCGGCGTGCTGTTCAGCGGTTGTCCGTCCACGAACCATTCGACGGCATGGCACCCGGCGAATCGCGGTGCAGGAATGCCCGCGCCCTCGTCGGCAGTAACGAACGCCAGATTGACCAGTGACGAGGAAACGTCGTCCTCGAAAGTCGCCAGGAAAGTGACGACCGGACGCGTGGTGTCGGTACTGCCGTCGGCCGTGTAGGTGATGGTGCGCTCGCCGGTGATGCGGTCGAACGCATCGCCCACCGTCTGCGCGCGAACGGGCAGCACAACGGCCAGCGCTAAAAGGAGCAACACCCCACCACGCTTCAATCCGCCATCCCCATGACGGACCGACATTTGATTCCTGCATTCATCACACGCCCCTGTGCGCCGACCTGCAGCGACGGCGAATCCCGCCCCGGTCGAAACTTCACCGGAGCAGCTTGACAGTGCGTAGGACTCAACGCATCAAACGCGGCCTGTCAGTTCTTCAGACTGTGCGGGCCGTTGCGTTTATGCGGTGACGAAGAACATGCGAACCAACTCCTATGTCATCCCGAGCGCAGCGAGGGATCTGCTTTTGCAAGTGGAACAGCGGATTCCCCGCTGCGCTCTGGATGACAGGTTCAAGGTGCTCGGACTTGTCTAGTGCTAATCAACCGGCAGGCGGCGTACCTCCATTACGCCCGCCATGGCGTCGTAGTAGAACCAGTCCTCGCTACTATCCTGCAGCCAGCCAATCTGCTTCCTCGCTTCGGCAGGAACATGGCAAACCAGCGCACCACCCACCACATCGACAGCAGCCTTTGGCTCTGCATCGGCTTGCGACTCCTGCAACAGGTCCAACAACGAGGGCGCCGCTTCGCCCCAGGTCACACAGTCGGCGGTCGCCGCGGTGTGCGATGGCCAGTCCATTTTTTCCCAGAACGCCTGCCGGCCCGCGGGCGACAGGCGATAGGCCGTTGAAGCCAACTCATCAGTCAGGTTCCGCGCCTGCCAATCCTGGCCCTGACGGCTGACTTCCCACACCGCCTGGTAAGCCGGTTCGCTTGCATCGTGTCCATAACGGCCACTCAGCGGATCGGCTTCGGCTGCCTGCGCGCAAACCGGCGCAAGCAACAAAATGACCCAGATGGATACTCCAGTTCTTGCAGTCACGCTATCCCTCCAACCCGCGAACAAGCGCGGTGAATGCCGCACAGGATACGTTGGGAAAGTAATCCATTCACCAGGAAACGGCTGCGTATATGCTGGCGGCATGACCCTGCCCACACCGAACATCGCCCCGCCCCGCCTCTGGTCACTGCAGACCCTGTTCTGGCTGCCCTGTCTGTTGCTGGCCGGCTGCGTCAGCGCGCCGCCGGTGCCATCGCGGCCAGCAGCCGACGTGCGCAGCGAGATCGTGCAGCGCATGCCGGCACGCGTGACCGACCGCGAAGGCTGGGCGGCCGACATCCAGTCGGCCTTCGCCGCTCAGCGCATCGCGCCCAACACCGAGAACATCTGTGCGGTGCTGGCGGTGATCGAGCAGGAATCCGGCTATGTCGCCGATCCACCGGTCGCCAATCTGCCGAAGATCGCACGGGGCGAAATCGACCGCCGCGCCGCCGCCCTGCACGTTCCCAAGTTTCTGGTGGATGCAGCGCTGGCGATCCGCTCGCCCGATGGACGCAGCTACCAGTCGCGCCTGCAGCAGGTGCGGACCGAGCGCGAACTCAGCGAGCTCTATCAGGACATGATCGGCAGCGTTCCGCTGGGCAAGCGCTTGTTCGCCGGCCTCAACCCGGTGCAGACCGGCGGGCCGATGCAGGTGGGCATTGCATTCGCCGAATCGAAGGCCGCTGGCTATCCGCATGCGGTCGAGGGCCCGATCCGCGATGAAGTCTTCACCCGTCGCGGCGGCCTGTATTTCGGTATCGCCCACCTGTTGGGCTACCAGACCCCCTACACGCGCAAGGTGCACCGCTTCGCCGACTACAACGCGGGTTGGTACGCCAGCCGCAATGCGGCATTCCAGAATGCAGTCGGCATCGCCAGCAGGTCGACGCTCGCGCTGGATGGCGACGTACTGAACCCCGGCGCGCCATTGGACAAGCCCGGCCAGACCGAGCGCGCCGTGCGCCTGTTGTCAGGCGAACTGGCCATGGACGACCGCGCCATCCGCAATGCGCTCGAACGTGGCGACCGCGCCGACTTCGATCAGACCGACCTGTATGCGCGTGTCTTCGCACTGGCTGAGGCACGCGCACGCAAGCCATTGCCACGCGCGATGATTCCCGGCATCGCCCTGGAGAGCCCCAAGATCACCCGCAAGCTGACCACCGCCTGGTTCGCCACGCGCGTGGATGAGCGTTATCAGCGCTGCATGCAGCGGTAGGGAATCTCTCATCACATTTCTATTGTCATCCCGAGCGTAGCGAGGGATCTGCTGCTTACAGAGAAAAGGAGATCCCTCGCTACGCTCGGGATGACGTCCGAATTGTTCAATGGGCCCTTGATGGAATCCGCAACACTTGCCATACGCAAAGCCCTCGTCCGACGAGGGCTTTGCGTTTCATCCGTGCGCAGCGCGATTCAGGTGCGCTGCATGGAACCCATGACAGGTGGGGACGACACATCACGGCCAAGCGACATTTCCATCACCCGTTGCGAGGCGCCGTCGTAGAAACCGTTCTCGGGCGCGAAGCCGGCGGGATTGCGGAAGGTGCCGAACAGCATGTCGATGAAGGGCAACTCGGAGTAGTTGTCGCGGTGATGGCCGCGCGCATGATGCAGCGCGTGGCTTTCCGGGCGCTCCACCAGACACCCCAACCAGCGTGGCGTGCGAACGTTGGTGTGGGTGAAGATGGCCAGCGCACTGGCGGTCAACAGGGTGACCGTCGTGGCCTGTGCGCTCAGGCCGACCACTCCCATCAGCGCGACACTGGCCACCGCCGTCCAGCCGATGGATTCCAACGGACTGAACCAGAATGCGCTGGTCGTATCCAGGCGCTCAGCACTGTGATGCATCTGATGGAAGCCACGCCACATGGGGGTGAACGCGTGGATGCCGCGGTGCCAGGCATAGGCAAGGGACTGATAGACCAGCAGGCCCACCAGTCCACCCAGCCACGGCCCAAGCGATGAGAGGTCCAGCAACTGATAGGGCAGCAGGTACGGCGCCCACCACATGGGGAGGTACGAAGACAGCAGGAAGTAGCTGGCGAAGACCAGCAAGGCGCGCCACCACCAGCCTTTCACGTATGGCATCGGCCTGGCAGGCGCGATGGCCTCCCACAGCATCAGAAATGCGTATATGGCCAGGAACGCCAGTGAAACGGGTTGCAGCAGAATTTCCAGGGGAGTGGGCATGGCAAGAAACCTCGGAACGGACCATCGAAACAGACAGGGGAAGCGGACCAGCGGACTTCGGCGCGGCACGGGCAGTCCGTATCCGGCCGATGGCCCGCTGGCAACCCTTCCCGGAGCGGGGCAGAATCCTGTTCACTCCGATCCGGCAAGGACGCAGGCAAGCATCCACCTGCGCCGTCCCTTGACCGTCCCCTGATCCCTGCCGTGGCCCCTTCCATGCCTTCTGCGCCGCCGCCCTTGGTGCTGCACTGCTTCGGCCACCCGGCGCTCACGGTCGATGGCAAGCCGACGGGCCTGTCGTTGAAACACGGTTTCGCATTGCTGGCGTTGCTGGCGCACGCCGGCGCGCCGGTGCCGCGTTCGCACCTGGCGGGCGTGCTGTGGCCCGACGCCGACGACGCCACGGCGCGCACCCGCCTACGTCGCCTGGCCTATCGCATCGAAACGGCGGCCGCCCGCCCGGCATTCGAAGGGTCCGGCGAACTGCTGGCCCTGCGTCCAGAAACAATGACCGTGGATCTGCTGGTGTTCGCCCGCAACGCACGCGTGCTGGTGGGCCTGCACCAGGGTGCCGAAGAAACCGGCGGCGATGACACGTTCGATGAATCGCTGGAAGCCGCCTTCAAACCGCTGCTGCACGGCGTCGATCTGGGATCACCGGCGTTCGACGAATGGCTGCGCGCACGCGTGCTGGAACACGAACACCTGCTGGCGCGCGTGCTGGCCCATCGCATCGATGCGCTGACGCTGACTGGGCAGACCCATGCCGCCCTGCACTGGGCCGAGCGGCTGATCGCACTGGATCGCCATTGCGAAACCAGCTACGTAACACTGATGCGCCTGCACGCAGCCGAAGGAAACCGCACCGGCGTGGACGCCGCCTTCATGCGCTGCGCGCAGGAATTGCGCGACGAGTTCGGCGGCAAGCCCGCCCCAGCCACTGAACGCGCTTATCTGGCCTTGATGGAGGAAGTGGCAGCGCGTGACGCCAGTGATCCGCAAGGCGATGCCGCCCTGTCCGTGCGCTTCGCCGAGTCGCTGCAGGATGCGGTCGCCTACGCCATGATCGGCGACGCACCGGAAGCCATCGTGATCATTCCGGGTTTCATCTCGCATATCGAAATCGGCTGGGAACAACCGGAGTTGCGCGATTTCCTGCAAACCCTCGCGCTTACCCACCGGGTTCTGGTCTTCGACCGGCGCGGCATGGGATTGTCCGAACGCGTCGGCGCGGCGTGCAGCGCCGACGCGTCGGTGACCGACATCATTTCCATCCTGGACCATGCGGGTATCGCGAAGGCCTGGCTGTTTGGGAGCTCGGAAGGTGGCCCCATCGCGCTGAAGCTGGCGGCGCGGCATCCCGACCGTGTTCGCGGGGTGATGCTGATGGGCGCGATGGCCAAAGGCGCATCGAGCGAAGACTACCCCTGGGCGTTGCCGCCGGCAGCTTTCGATGCCTGGATGGACAAGATGCAGGCCGGCTGGGGCGGCCCGGCCGATATCGACATGTTCGCGCCCAGCGCCATGCACGACCCGCGCATGCGCGCGTGGTGGGCACGCATGCTGCGCCATGCCACGTCTCCCGCCGGCATGCGCGCCACGCTGCAAGCGCTGCGCGATGTGGATGTGCGTGCCGATCTACCCGGCATCCTTGCCCCCACGCTGGTCATGCATCGCCGTGGCGACCGCGCAGTACGTCTGCAGGCAGGACGCTATCTGGCCGAATCCATTCCCGGCGCACGCTGGTGTCCGTTGGAAGGCGATGATCACTGGTGGTGGTGCGGCGACCGCGTCCCGGTGCTGCGGCACATGCAAGCCTTTCTGGCCGAGCATCCGGGCTGATCCGGATACGCGGAAGACTTTCACGAACTTGTGAAATATTTACCCAATGGGGGTTCGCAAGACGTGCGTTGCAACTTCAACGGCGCACTTCAATGAAGATCTTTCCATGCAGGGAGTGGCCTGCGGTGCATGTCACCGGCGTTGTCTTTTTTGAACGCTTACACACCCTCACCCACATGAGTGAACGCAGCCATGGCACATCGTTTCGTCGGATTGCGCGAAGACGGTAAACGCACCTACCTCTATGCGCAAGACCGCACCCATCGGGTGAGGCAGGTGCTGTGGGGCGATTACCTGGAGGTCATCGGCGAGCTGGACGACGGCTGGCTTGAGATCGACTGGGCCAAGCGATCGCCCACCAAACGCACGACGCTCTACATCCCCAAGGCGGACACGGTTGCGCGACGTCCGCTGGAGATCGTCTTCGTCGACGTCGGCCAGGGTGATGGCGCCGTGCTCATCACGCCTGAATCCGGGGATGAGGAACGCATCCTGGTCATCGATGCGGGAATGGGCGACAACATGCGCGCCTTCCTGTCCGCGCGCTTCCAGACCTATCGCGGCTTCGATTTCAGCGCCGCGGTGATCACGCACCCGGACAGCGATCATTACAACGGTTTCCTGGATCTGTTCAGAGATCACATGATCGGGTTCGACACCATCTACCACAACGGCCTGGTGGAGCGGCCCGTCTCCGGCACTTGGCAGAAGATCGGATCGCCGCAGGAGGATCCGGTCTCCGGCGTCGCCTATCTGCATGAGCTGGCCGTGGACCTACCCGCCATCCAGGCCGAATTCACGAATGTGCCGAACAACAGCCCCTATCTTTTCCCGCTGGTGATGAAGGCCGCGTTGGACAATCCGAAAATCAACGATGTGCGCATGCTGTCCACCACGCATGCGCATAACGAGGAAGACACGCCATGGATGCCCGGTTTCGCGCCTTCGGATAATCGGGGCTACACCATCCAGGTACTGGGACCGGTAGTTGAAGAGAACAGCGCGGGCATTGCCGGCCTGAGGCGGTTGAAATCGTATGGAGAAACCAAGAACGGTCATTCAGTGCTGCTGAAGCTCAGGTACGGCGGTTTCAGCGTCCTGTTCGGCGGCGACCTAAATGAACCGGCTGAAAAATTCCTGCTGCAGCACTACACCGGCCGGGACCCGCTTCCCAGGATCGGCACGCCCGATTACGACACGATGGTGCAGGAGGCCCGTGCGGTGTTCGAGGCGGAAGTCATGAAGTCGTGCCATCACGGTTCCGAGAAAGTCACCGATGCGTTCATGGCGGCGGTGAACCCGGCTGCTTTCGTCATCTCCTCCGGAGACGCCGAAGGCCATGTGCATCCGAGACCGGACCTGCTCGGCCGCCTGGGCGGCCTGGGTCGCGGTGGCTCCCCGGTGATCCTGTCCACGGAGTTGCAGCGCTCCACCCGTGCGATGGAGGACAGGAAAATCGTGCAGAAGTTGCTCGACGACATCGACGCGCTTGCGGCGGGTGTGACGCAGGGAAAGCTGGACAAGATCAAGCAGGCAGTGAAGACGCTGGGGCGCAGCAATGTCGAAGTCTACGGGGCGATCTATCTGAAAACGGATGGCGAGCGCCTGATCACCGCGTTCAAGGTGGAGAGCGCTTCGGAACTGGAGAAATGGTTCTACTTCCGTTACGCATTCAATTCCGACGGAGAATTGGTGCGGGAGTAGTCAGCACTTCCTGGTGGGCCCGAAGAGCCGGTGATCTCCCGGTTTTGCCTAGGGTGTGAACTATTTACGTTGTGGCCGGCACCCGCAAATGCCTAGTATTGCCAGTGCACAGCGCGGAAAGCACACGGCTCCAGGGAAGGAGCAACTCTTCCTTCGATTCCGCTACGCAATCTGCACCTGCCAGGCCGACTTCCGGGCCTGCAGCCGGCCTGGAATCGAGAAAATAGCAGTCCAGCGGGTTACCAGAACCCGTCGTCTTCGCGCTCGCTCACCTTACGCACACAGTACTCGGCCATCCTGCGAATCAGGTCCTCAGGCAAGGTTTTGCCATAGGCGATTTTCAGCATGTTCTTCGTCGTCTGATACCCGGCCAGTTCCTCGCTGAAGGCGTCCATGGCCGCCGCCATGGGTGCGAAGCTGAGGTGCGCCTTGTGCGCGGAGAATGCGAACAGGAACCGGGGTTCCACGAAAAACGGCATACCCCACTTTATCGCTTCCTGCGCCTCCGGCGCGACGCGCTTGAGCAACGCATATAAACGGCGTAGCTGCGGCTGACCCTCGGGCGGGGCCGCCTGGATGTATTCGGCGATCGTGGTCGGACGCTTGCCTGCCACTGATGTCTCCGTTGCGCTCGTCTCCAGCTCCGTCTTATAGGACTGACCTGCCCCGCTTGCAACTGCAGACTCTTGAATTCAAAGGATTGAGACATGAACAGGCCACAAGCTTCGCAACCTGCCGCATGCGCGACGCCATACGGAAATCCAAACATGCGCAACACGCAGACCATGGCAGACTCCGCCCATGCACCCTGCCCTGACGTTTTTGTTTGCATTGCTGATGCTGGTCCCCAGCCCGCCTGCGGCTGCGACCTCGGCGCCACAGGCGCGCGTGCTGGTCTTCACCAGGACAACGGGCTGGCGGCACGATTCCATCCCTACCGCGGTTGCCACGCTGCGACGACTGGGCGCTCAACAAGGGATGCAGGTGGACCACACCGAGGATGCAAGCTGGTTCAAGTCTGCGCGGCTGGCACGTTACCAGGCAGTCGTCTTCGCCAACACCACACTGGATGTGCTGGACGAGGCGCAGCAGTCGGCGCTGGAATCGTTTGTGCGTGGCGGCGGCGGTTTCATGGGTGTGCACTCTGCCGCGGACACCGAGTATGGCTGGCCATGGTACGGACAGCTGGTAGGCGCGCGTTTCGCCAATCACCCACCAGGGGTGCAGACCACGCGCGTGATTCCGGAACACAACGGTGTCGCGACGGGCGAAACATGGACAGTGACCGACGAGCTGTACAACTTCCGCAGCAACCCGCGCATGCAAGTTGAAGTGACGGCCACGGTCAAGGAAGAGGATTACACGGGCGGCAGCATGGGGTTGGACCACCCCATCGCCTGGTGCCATGCCTTCGACGGTGGGCGTAGCTGGTACACAGGCCTGGGCCACGAGATCGCGATCTACGACAAGGCTGAGTTCCAGCAACAACTCATCCGCGGCCTGCGTTATGCCAGTGGTTTGTCCATGGAATGCTGAGGCAAAAAAAGCCCGGTAGACCCGGGCTTTTTTTAGCAGGCGCCCGACTTAGCGAACCGAAGGGTCCAGTCTGCGCAGCGCCTCTGCAACATCCGTTGCGCCGGTACGATCCAGGTCATCCTTTGAATAGGAACGCCCTGGCGCATTCACGCATTTGCGGCCCTGCTTGTCGGGGCGGGGCGTGATACGCGAACCGGTCTGCCTGAGGCAGTTGCCATCGGCGATCTCTTTCTTGGCTTCAATGAGCTTGTCGGCGTCGGCGGCAGGAGCGGCAGCGTTGGCGGAAACCTCATCTTGCGTGGTAACAGGCGCTGCAGTTTGTGCCGAGGCGGCGAAAGCCAGGCCGAAGACGACAGCGAACAACGGAATTCGGGTCACGGCGGTGCGGGTCATAAGGAGTCTCCGGCTGGATAGACGTATGCATGTTTTATACGCCTGAGCACCGGTCTTCGTCGCCCCTGGCGCGGCGTGGATTCATCGGATCGTCAGGCGGCTGAACAGAGTGCCGTACGACGCCCTTCCTGAAAGGCACGCACAGCGGCAGCGTCAGCGGGTTCCGGACGGCTGCCATCGTCGAAAATGACCCGCCAGACGCCCTCCTGATCGCGCTGCCAGACCGAACCGAAACGCCCGCTTCTGGCCGCGCCTGTTTTCGGATTCACGTACAGGGTAGGTCCACTGGAGTACGCAGTGCGGCCATCGCCACCCACGGTGACCACGTCCGGATACCACTCCAGCTTCACTGCGCTGCCATCGATGATGCCCTGCCATTGGGCCGTGACCTCCGCCCGGCCTATCGTCGGTTTGCCGCCTACGCCGAAAGCGGTGCTTGGATGCAGGTAATCGGCGAAGGCGGCAGCATCATGTTCGGCCACAGACCGGGCAAAGCCCAGTTCGCGTTGCCAGACCTCGCAACGCGCGGACGCTTCAGCCGTTTGAGGCGGGGACTGGGTTTCGCCTGCACCCACCGGGGCAGTACCTGCCAATGCACCCGTCACCAGCCAATGGAGGAAACCTGTCATGCGCGTTGCCTCTTAGTCTGCCAAGCTGTTGGCGTCCTGTTCCGAATGTAGTGCCTATGCGTTTGTCTTACATCCGGGCCGTGTGGTTGGCTGCTGTGCTGGCCTTGGCGGCTTGCTCCGCCACGCCGCACCGTAACACTGCCCACGGCCCCGCACCGTTGCTGCTGGTGTCCATTGATGGCCTGCGCACCGACTACCTGGGCAAGGGCAACACGCCTCACCTGGACCGCCTCGCCCGCGAGGGCGTTCGCGCCGAATGGATGAACCCGTCCTACCCCGCGCTGACCTTCCCCAATCACTTCACCCTGGTCACCGGCCTGCGTCCCGACCGCCACGGCGTGGTCCACAACACGATGCGGGAAGAAGGCCTCGGCGAGTTCCGCGTGGCCGACTTGGCTGCCGTGGGCGATGCCCGCTGGTGGCGTGCCGAACCGATCTGGATCGGCGCGGAAAAGGCCGGCCTGCGCACTGCGATCTGGGCCTGGCCGGGTGGTGCGGCGCGGATCAACGGCGTACGCCCGACGCGCTGGATGCCCTACGACGAAAACATCCGCGCGGCGCAACGCGCCGACGATGTGGCGCGCTGGTTGCAGGAGCCCATGGCGACGCGTCCGCGTTTTGCGGCGCTGTACATGGAAGCGGTGGACAACGCAGGCCACGACTCCGGGCCGTGGTCGGACCAGACCCGTGCCGCCGTACGCGAGACCGATGCGGCGGTGGGCCATCTGGTCGAGGCCCTGCGCAGCCGCGGCTTGCTGGAAGGACTGAACCTGATCGTGGTGTCCGACCATGGCATGGCCGAAGTAGCGCCCGGACACGTGATCGTGGCCGAAGACCTGGTGCCGATGGAAGACGCGGCCGTGATCAGCGTCGGGCAGTCGGTCGGCGTCGCCCCGCGCGCGGGGCGTACCGAGGCGGTGGAACGTCGCCTGCTGGGACGCAAGGATCACTACCAGTGCTGGCGCAAGCAGGATCTGCCACCGCGCTGGCATTACGGCCGCAATCCGCGCGTCCCACCCATCGTCTGCCAGATGGACGAAGGCTGGGACGTGACAACTGCCGAGAGCGCGCGTCGCCGCAAGCCGGGCGCCACACGCGGTTCGCATGGCTACGATCCTGCACTGCCTTCGATGCGTGCAACGTTCATCGCCCATGGCCCGGCATTCCGCAAAGGCGTGGTGATCCCGGCCTTCGACAATGTGGATGTGTATCCGCTGATGGCGCGTCTGCTTCAGATTCCGGCACGCGAGAACGACGGCGACATTGCGCCGCTGTTGCCTGCGTTGAAATCGGAAAGCATTCAACAACCTTGATCTTGTTGCTGGTTCTGGATGGACTGTGCTTCAGGAACCAACTCTAGAACAATTGGGAATGTCATCCCGAGCGTAGCGAGGGATCTGCTTTCCCCGCAAATAGCAGATCCCTCGTTACGCTCGGGATGACAGTGCGCACTGACCTGTCTGATTCCGTTCATGGTGAGCCTGTCGAACCATGCCTTTGGCGAAGTGCCACCAACACTATCCATGTCCGAAAACGGCGAGTCATCCGCTTCGCCCGATGCTAGCCTGCGTCCATGGCCCTCCCCGCCCTCTCTTCCCTGCCCGATCCGCGCATCTGCGAACAGGCGCGCCTCAGCCGCGATGCGCGCTTCGACGGCTTGTTCTTCACAGCGGTCAAGAGCACCGGCATCTATTGCCGACCGGTGTGCCCGGCGCCCGCACCCAAGCCATCCAACATCGTGTACTACGGAAATGCCGCTGCGGCCGAAGCCGCTGGATTCCGGCCCTGTCTGCGCTGCCGTCCCGAGCTTTCACCGGGCGATGGCGCGTGGCGGCGGGGCGATGAAGTCGTGGCGCGCGCCCTGAAGCTGATCGACCAGGGTGTATTGTCGGAACAACCACTGGCGACGTTGGCCGCGCGCGTCGGCATTGGCGAGCGGCAATTGCGCCGCCTGTTCGTGGAACGGCTGGGCGCGGCACCGATAGGCGTGCATGGCACCCGTCGTTTGCTTTTCGCCAAGCAGTTGCTGAGCGAAACCACGCTGCCTATCACCGAAGTCGCCCTGGCCGCCGGCTTCGGAAGCCTGCGCCGCTTCAACGCGACCTTTCTCGACGCCTATCGGATGGCGCCGCGCGACCTTCGACGTCTCCCCGTTGCCGCGCAGGAGGGCGTATTGGTGCTGCGGCTGGGCTACCGGCCACCTTACGACTTCGCTGCGATGCTGGACTTCCTGCGTGGTCGCGCATTGCCAGGCATAGAACTGGTCGACGATCAGGCGTACGCACGCGTCGTGGGGCCGGCGACGGCACCGGGCTGGTTGCGGGTGAGTGCCTGGCCGAACGACGGGCACGCGTTGAAGCTGGAACTGCGCGGAGTGCCCTCGACTCAATTGCTGCAGATCGTCAACCGGTTGCGGCGGATGTTCGACCTGGATGCCGATCCGCGTGCCATCGCATCAGCGCTGTCCCAGGATGCGCGTTTGCGGCCCTTGCTGAAAAAGCGTCCCGGGCTGCGTCTGCCAAGCGGCTGGGATGGTTTCGAGATCGCCATCCGCGCGGTCATCGGCCAGCAGGTCAGCGTGGCCGCCGCGCGCACCTTGGCCGCGCGACTGGCGCAGTCGTTCGGGCAAGCGCTGCCGGTGGATTTCGCGGAGGGCATGTCGCACCTGTTCCCGACGCCCGAGACGCTGGCCGAGGCCGACCTCACCCGCATCGGTCTGACCCGCAGCCGCGCCGAGACCGTGCGGACGGTCGCGCGCGCGGTGCTGGACGGACGCGTGGATTTCCAGAGCGAACGCACCCTGGAGGAATTCGTCGCGCGGTGGGTAGCCCTGCCCGGCATCGGCCCGTGGACAGCCAGCTATATCGCGATGCGCGCGCTCGGGCATCCCGATGCGTTTCCGGCGGAAGATCTGGTGTTGCAAAAGGCCGTCCCCACCGATGGATCGCGGATGACGGCCAAATTACTGACTGCGCGTGCGCAGGCCTGGCAGCCGTGGCGCGCGTATGCGGTGATGCACTTATGGAAGGACTCGATGGGCAGCCCCGTCACGCCCGCGCCCACTAAAGAAAAGCCGAAGGCAAAGACAAAACCGTCGTCCGCAAGCAAGCGGTCGTGAAGTCGTATCACTCCAGATGGGTCGAGTGTCCTCAATGATTGATTACCAGTACATCGACAGCCCCGTAGATCCCTTGCTGCTGGCCGCCGACGAGCACGGCCTGCGACTGATCGAATTCCACACGCCGCGCCATCCGATGGCGCGGGTCGCGGACTGGCGGGAAGGCGACAACGCGATACTGCAGGCAGCACGCATGCAGCTGGAGGAATATTTCGCCGGCACCCGTACCAGCTTCGAACTGCCGCTGGCGCCGCACGGCACCGCGTTCCAGAAAGAGGTCTGGCATGCCCTGGCGGACATCGCCTACGGTCAGACCATCAGCTACGCGCAGCTTGCCCAGCGCGTGGGGAAACCGAGTGCGATGCGTGCCGTGGGCGCGGCCAACGGACGCAACCCGCTGCCCATCGTTTTGCCCTGCCATCGCGTGATCGGCGCCGATGGCTCACTCACCGGATTCGGCGGCGGACTACCGACCAAACAGTTCCTGCTGGAGCTGGAAGGCGCATTGCCGCGGAAGCGCGACCTGTTCGCTTGAATTTCCCTGAATGCCGTAGGAGCGACGCAAGTCGCGATGAAGCCTTCTCGGGAACCGCATCGCGACTCGCGTCGCTCCTACATAGGCAATGGAGTCTGGTCACATACCACGGAAGCGCTGCTGGAACGCGCTGCTGACCGGCAGGGTGTCGGTGCGCCCTTTCAGGTTCAACGCGTAGCGGCCCAACTCGTCCTTGCGCACGCGATCGATGGCCTTGACCCGCACCACCACACCGCGATGCACCTGCCAGAATTCGTCGGGATCCAGGCCGGCCAGCAACTCCTTCAACGAAGTGCGGATGATGGCTTCGCCATCGGCGGTGACCACACGCACGTACTTGTCCTGCGCCTGGAAATACAGGACTTCGTCGATGCCGATCATGCGCACGCTGTCGCCGATGCTGGCGGTGATCCAGCGGATCAGCTTGTCGCCCTGCGGGCGCAGACGCGCTTCCAGCTGTTCGATGACAGCGTGCAGGTCCGAAGCCTGAACCGTGTGCAGGCTGCGCGCCTCCTGCAAACGCAGCTGCAGGCGCTCGACCGCTTGCGCAAGGCGCTGCGGTTGCACGGGCTTGAGCAGGTAATCGGCGGCTCCAGTTTCAAAGGCGCGTATGGCGTAGTCGTCATAGGCGGTGGTGAAGACCACCAGGCCACCGTTCTGCACGACGGCCTTGGCCACATCCAGCCCGCTAACACCCGGCATGCGGATATCCAGGAAGGCGACCTGCGGGCGATGGGTGGCGACCGCATCCAACGCCGAAATGCCGTCCTCGCACGCAGCGACGATTTCGAGTGCAGGCCATGCTTGCTGCAATTGCTCAAGCAGCGCCTGTCGTTGCGGCGCTTCGTCTTCGGCAATCAAGGCAGTGATTCGGGTCATCGCGGCATGCTTCCTGTCTGCGCCCGTGGGATCGGCATGATCATCGGGGTGAAGCCATTGGAATGCGGACTTCGGCGATCGCACCGCCTGCCTCCAGCGGACGCAGACTTAAGCTTGCACGATCCCCGAAACGACTGGCCAGTTGTTCGCGCACGTTGGCCAGCCCCATGCCGCTACCCAGACCCGGCTGAAGGCCGGCGCCATCGTCGATGACCTGCACCTTCAGGTAACCCTCTTCGGTCCAGGCGCGCACATCGATGCGGCCAGCGCCGGGTTTGGGCTCGATGCCATGCTTGATCGCGTTCTCGACCAGGGTGATCAGGATCGAGGGTGGAAAAATAAGGTCACGCAAAGTCGCTTCCACTCCCACGGCGTAGTGCAGGCGTCCGCCCATGCGTACCTGCATGAGGGCCAGATAGCTGCGACAGATATCCAGCTGCTGGCCCAGCGTGGCATGCAAACCACTCTCGCCCGCGCGGAACTTGGGAATGGTGGCGCGCAGGAACTCCACCAGGGCATCGAGCGTGCTTTCCGCCTGCGCCGGGTCCTGTCGCACCAGCGCACGCACCGAAGCCAACGTGTTGAACAGGAAGTGCGGCTCTACCTGGGCCTGCAGCACGCCGAGACGCAGGTCGGCTTCGCGTGCGGCGCCCTGAGCGGCCTGCAGTTGTTCGCGTACGCGGTGTCGGTCCCAGCGCATGCGCTCACTGAAGTAAGCGCGCAAGGACAAGCCGCCGCCGAACAATCCATAGATGACGATCAGAACCGCCAGATTCATCGCCAGCCCCACGGCCTTGGCCACGTTGCCTATGGGCGCGGGTGGTTTCATGCCCAGCGAGGAAACCCAGGGATGCATCAGCTGTTCGATGTAACCCGACGCAAGTTGGTCTGCGAAGAAACTGATCAGCATGCCCAGCAGTACCGCTACGACCACGCCCTTGCGTTCGCGCGCGAGCGGCCAGCAGCGGTGCCGCACCCACGTCGCCAAGGCGGGGCCCATGGTCGCCATCAGCGAAAAGGCGATCAGCTGCGTCACGCCTATCTTCAAGCCGACCACCGCATCCTGCACGGCCAGCCCGCTGCCTATCCCGATAACCGCGGCGACCACCGAGATGATTCCAATGAAGACAACGCTGCGTCCCAGCAGCCAGCGCAGGCTGAATACCGGATAGCGGCGATAGCGGCTCCAGACCACGTTGCCGCCCACCACTACATCGGCCGGCAGATCCTGGTGAAGTGGGTAATCTTCCCGGGCCATCGCCTACTTCCTTTCGCCACGCAGTTTCTGTCCACCCTGCAGCAGGGTAAGCGCGATCACCTTGCCGGCGGCATCGCGTTCGAACTGGATTTCCGCGGCGATCACATCGGCCACGAAGACATCGGTTTTCACCGCCGACACTTCGATGGGTGGCTGGCCCGTGCCCTGGATGAACAATTTTCCGTCCTTCTCCATCACCGTCAGGCCGAAGCCGGACACCAGCGGATACTCACCAAGGTAATCACGCAACTGCTCCTGCGACAGCGACAACCCGCCCGGCTTCGCGACAGCATCAAGGCGCTGGGCCGCCACCACGCCACCCATCTGCATCCAGGTGAAGCCGTATCCGGTGCTGGTGCGTCCCGGGCGCAGCAGCGCATCGAACTCCAATGGATAGAAATCACCGGCATCGTCATAGGCCATCGTATAAGCGGGTTGTCCTTCGGCCTGGATCACCAGTGCGTCCTGCTTGCGGGAGAGTTTCATCTTCATCGCGCCCACCTGGTACTCGCCCACCAGACCTTCCAGCAACTCGTCCTGCGGTTTGACCACTTTGCGCGGTTTGCCCAGCGGAAAACTCTTGTCCACCAGGTGAAGACCCAGCGTGCCCAGGCTGCCCAATGAATTCCAGGTGGTATCCGACAGGATCACCACGCCACGCTGCCGCTCGTTGTCGAAAGCGACGAACGAGGAGAATCCGCCCGTTCCGCCCTCATGCACGTGCACAGTCCGCCCAGCGACCGGGAGCAGCATCCAGTTCATCGCCATCGGGGGCGTCTTGGAGACCTGCTGCTGGCTGAGTTTCAGGGCCGGCGTAATCGAAGTCGCCGGCTGGCCAAGCTCGCCCTGCACGTACTTCACCATGTCATCCAGCGTGGCGCGCACGCCGCCGACCCCGGCCAGGTTGGTGCTGAAATTCCAGGCCGATACCGGCTTGCGGTTGGGCGAATGCCCCTGCGCGGCACGGATACCCGAAGGCAGTTGCTGGATATAGGCGCCATCCATCTTCAGCGGCGCGAACAACTGCGTATCGACCAGGGTTTCGAAGTCCTCGCCTGCGCGCCGGGCGACGGCATACGACAGCAGCATGGATGCGAAATTGGAATATTCGAATCTGCTTCCCGGCGCGGCGGTCAGCGTCACATCGCCCAGCGAAGCCAGCAGCGTGTCTTCGGTCAGGTTGACGTAGGGGTCGTCAGTACCGGTGGCACCCAGGCGGGAGGGCAATACAGGTAGGCCCGAGGTGTGGGTGACCACATGACGCAGCAGGATCTTCTTGCCCTCGAATTCCGGAACACGAGTGCCGGCTGGCAGATAGTCGGACAAGGGGTCGTCCAGCGAGGCCTTGCCTTGCTTGATCAACTCGGCCAACAGAGCAGCGGTCATGGTCTTGCTGACCGAACCAATTTCGAAGGCCGTCCGGGCATCTATGCGGGAAGAATCCGCGTCGTCGGCACAGGCAAACGTGCGTGCCACCTGGTCTTTCTCGACCACCGCGACCGCCATGCAGGCGCCCGTGCGGTCGCCTTTCAAACGCTGATCGACGACCTGACGCAGTTCGTCGTTGGTCATGGCATGCGAAGTGGCCGCAGCCAGGGCGAGTACGAGGGGAGCGAATCTAAGCTTCATGGGTTTCTCCTTTCTGGAATCTGCAGAATCCAAAACCGCTGCGCCTGTTGCCGGCATTTGCGACGAAACCCCGGCTGGATGTGACGAGCAGGTACCAGCAGGCGCCAGTATTCGGCGAACAAGCCAGGTAGGACATTCCGAGAGCGATTGACGGTGGTTCCGCACACCGAGGGGAATACGAATCGGGACTTCCCGGAATGCGCCAGCGACCGGGTTTCCATGGCCGCAAGTGGCATTGGAGGCGATGAAGACATGCGGTTTCCCCGATTGCCGGAAGGCGGATTGCGTTAGGCTAACGTGTCGCCACTGCTCTGACATCTGCATGGAACTCTTACTGATTGCGCTTCTGGTCGTGCTGGCATTTGCCTGGCTGATCGCACGCACCCGCCGGCCGGCGAATCGCTCCAGTGATGGCGGGGGCGGTGACGGATCTTTCAACAGTAGTGACTACAGCAGCACCGACAGCACATGCGGTAGCAGCGATGGCGGTAGTTGCGGTGATGGAGGCGGCGGTGGCGACTGAAGCTGCGGCGGAGCGTTGGGATGGGCTGATTCTGGGCATGGACCTGGTCACGCTGGCCGACGACGAGGGCTACGGACTGATTGAAGGCGGCGCGCTGGGCTGGCGCGACGGCGTACTGCAATTCGTGGGGGCAGTGTCCGACCTGCCGGACGATCCGGACCGGCTGGCGCAGGAGGTGGTCCAGGCGGAAGGCTGCATCACGCCTGGGCTGATCGATTGCCACACCCATGTCGTGTTCGGCGGCGACCGCGCCGGTGAGTTCGAGCAGCGCCTGGGCGGCGCGAGCTATGAGGAAATCGCACGCAATGGCGGCGGCATCGTTTCCACGGTCCGCGCCACGCGTGCGGCCAGCGAAGACGACCTGTTCGCGCAATCCCTGCCCCGCGCACGTGCGCTCTGCGCCGACGGCATGACGACGCTGGAAATAAAGTCGGGCTATGGCCTGGATCTGGACAACGAGCGCAAGATGCTGCGTGTGGCGCGGCGCATCGGCGTGGAGTTGGGTATTACTGTTCGCGCCACGTTCCTCGGCGCACATGCACTGCCGCGGGAATTCGCTGGACGCGCGGACGACTACGTGACGGCCGTATGCCAGTGGTTGCCGCAGCTGCATGACGAAGGGCTGGTGGATGCGGTGGATGCCTTCTGCGAACGCATCGGCTTTACCCTGGCGCAGACCGAAAGAGTTTTCCAAACCGCGCGCGCACTCGGCATTCCGGTCAAGCTGCACGCCGACCAGTTGAGCGATGGTCAGGGTGCGGCGCTGGTCGCGCGTTTCGGTGGGCTGTCCGCAGACCACGTCGAACACACTTCGGAAACCGGCGTGCGGGCGATGGCCGAAGCGGGAACAGTGGCGGTACTGTTACCGGGCGCTTTCCATTGCCTGCGTGAGACGGTGCTGCCGCCGCTGGATTTGTTCCGTCGTCACGGCGTGCCGATGGCTGTGGCCACCGACTGCAATCCCGGCACCTCGCCGCTTCAGTCGTTGCGTCTGGCGATGTCGCTGGCATGCACGCATTTCAGGCTGACGCCCGAAGAAGCGCTGCGCGGCGCGACCATCAACGCGGCGCGTGCGCTGGGACTGGCTGATCGTGGCCGACTGCGCGTAGGCATGCGCGCGGATTTCGCATGCTGGAACATTGGCCGGCCGGCCGAACTGGCTTACTGGCTGGGCGGCAATGCGCTGGCGGCCTCTTTCGCGGCCGGAGAACGGATTCCCTGAGCAAAAAAAAACGCGACGCCGGGCGTCGCGTTTCGTGCATGACCGGAAGGACCGGTCAGCTGGCCTTGGCCACCGTCTTCTTGGCGACGGCTTTCTTCGCGGGGGCTGCCTTGGTCACGGTCTTCTTGGCGACCGGGGCGGCGGGACCCACTGCGACTTTCGAAACATGCGAACGCGCATTGCCGTAACTGGCGATGCTGCGCTTGCCTTTGGCGGTCTTGCGATCACCCTTGCCCATGGTTTGCTCCTGATTTCAACGGTTGCGCCTTGCGCGCGAGGCCGCAAAGCCTACCACGCAGGCCTCAATGCGCACAGCTGGCATCATGCACGTGCCAGTGGTTGAGGCGCAGATTCACCACATGCGCCAGTCCCACCAGGGTGCCGCCCAGGGTCATGACGATGGCGTGCGGCACCAGCGATTCATGCAGCGGCGCATAGAGAACGCCGGCCCACAACGCTGCCAGCCCGACCAGCAGCAGGGTCAGCGCGCGGAAGGCGCGATGCCGCCGATAGCCCCATAACAGGCTGAACAAGCCCAGCACGGTCACGAAAATCACGAAGCCGCGCTCGAACCCGTCGCCCAGCCAGGCAGACAACCCCAGCGAAGGAATTGCGGCCAGCAGCAGCGGCGTCAGTGCGCAATGCACTGCGCAGATCATGGATCCGGTGGCGCCAAAGCGGTCCAGCAGCCGGGTGAGCAAAGAAGAGGACATGGACATGAGTATGACTTTCGGGAGGGGCATTGACTCGTTATTGGTATAATATAACATAAAATTATCTTCCCCACCCTGGAACACTGTGATGACCCCCCACGCTCCGCATCCCCGTCACCGGCTCGCCATTGCGCTGGCCATTGCCCTGGCACCTGCGCTTTCCTGGGCGGCAGCGCCCGCCGCCGCCCCAGGCCAGGACGCACCCGTGACCGACACCCGCCATGCGGACGGTGAGGCCAGTGACCGCCACGTCAAGGACCTGGACAGCGTGGTCGTCACCGCCAGCCCGCTGCGCGATACCGCCGATGCGTTAAGCAAGCCGGCCGAAATACTTTCCGGCGAGCGTCTGGACGAAAACCGCGCCGCCAGCCTCGGCGACACCATCTCCAGCCTGCCTGGCGTGCAGAGTTCGAACTTCGGGCCCGGCGTGGGCCGCCCGATCCTGCGTGGCCTGGACGGACCGCGCGTGGCCGTCCTCAGCAATGGCTTGTCCAGCCAGGACGTCTCCACTGTCAGCCAGGATCACTCACCTGCAGTCGAAGCATTCCTGGCCGACCAGATCGAGGTATTGAAAGGCCCTTCCACCCTGCTCTACGGCAGCGGGGCCATCGGCGGCATCGTCAACGTGGTCGATGGACGTATTCCCGAAACGCCGATCGAGGGCGGCTTCAGCGGCCGTGCGGAAATGCGCTTCGACAGCGTCAACGAAGGCAACACCGACCTGGTACGCATGGACGGCGGCAACGACCGTTTCGCCCTCCACGCCGATGCCGTGTACCGCAACAACAAGGACTACGACTCACCCGACGGCAAGCAGCCCAATACTTTCATCGATACCAAGACCGGTGCAGTTGGCGGCTCGTTGCTGGGCGACTGGGGCTTCGTGGGCGTGTCGGCCTCGCGCTTCGAGGACGATTACGGCAATCCCGGTGAACCGGGCGACCTGGCGGCCGGCGAACGCGGCGTGTGGCTGAAACTGCGCCAGAACCGCTACGACCTGAAAGGCGGACTGACCGATCCCTGGGGCGAAGGCAGCAGCCTGCGCTACAGCTTTGGCCATACCGACTACAACCACATCGAGTTCGAAGGCGACGAAGTCGGAACCACCTTCGTCAAGCGCGCCAACGAAGGACGCGTCGAGGCCGCTTTCGGTGGAAATTCAGTCTGGAAAGGTGCAGTCGGTGTGCAAGGTAGCGATTCCACCTTCGCGGCGATTGGCGAGGAATCCTTCGTACCCGAAACCCGCACGCGCTCGCTAGGTGTGTTCGGCGTGGCGCGACGCAACTGGAACGACTTCCAGCTGGATCTGGGCGCGCGTATCGACAAGGTCGAAGCCGAGCCGGTCCAGGCGGCCGCGCGCGACTTCAAACCGCTCAGCCTGTCGATCGCTGGCGGCTGGCGCTTGAACGAACAATGGCGCCTGACCGCCAACCTGGATCATGCCGAACGCGCGCCAGCCGAAGAAGAACTGTTCGCCGATGGTCCGCACCTGGCCACGTTGGCCTACGAGATCGGCGATGCGAACCTGGGCAAGGAAAAAGCCAACCAGCTGGAATTCGGCTTGCAGTACCAGTCCGAATTCATGGACGCCAAGGCATCGGTCTACTACAACCGCTTCGACGATTTCATCTACCTGACCGACACCGGCGACGAGGTGGAATTCGAGGACGGCGAGTTCCTGCCGATCCGCCAGTGGAGCCAGGCAGATGCGCGTTTCCGCGGCTTCGAGGGCGAAGCCACCTTTCATCTGGCCAACAACGAGAACGGCGCCTGGGACCTGCGTGTATACGGGGACACCGTGCGCGGAACCCTGGTCGATGGCGGCAACCTGCCGCGCATCGCGCCTTCGCGCTTCGGCACGCAGTTGCGCTGGGAACGCGAGGGCTGGCGCGCCTCGGTCGGGGCCGTACGTTACGACAAGCAGGACAAGACCGCGGTCAATGAAACCCCCACCGCCGGCTACACCCTGGTGGACGCGCACTTCGCCTATCACCACGACAATGGCGGCACCGCGTGGGAGCTGTTCGTGGATGGCAGCAATCTCACCGACCAGACGGCACGCGTGCATACGTCTTTCCTGAAGGATACAGTGGTGCTGCCTGGCCGCAGTTTCTCCACCGGGATACGCCTGTTCTTCTGACTCCGCCACTGCGGAATTGACGAAAAGGGCGACTGCCATCAGCAGTCGCCCTTTATTTGACCTTATAAGTGTATATGCACTTAAATACCGGTCGCGAACCAAGGACATGGACATGACGCTCGCTACCGACAGCATTTGCACCTGTTTCCGCCTGCGCCGGGCGGCGCGCCAGGTTTCCCAGATCTACGACCGCGAACTGGCGGCGGTGGATCTGAGCCTCAACGAATATTCCATTCTGCGACATACCGAGCGCGAGGCTCGCCTGCTCGGCGAGCTGGCCGATTCGCTGGGCATGGAACGCACCACGTTGACCCGCAACCTAAAGCCGCTGCTGGAGGCCGGCTGGCTGAAGGAAGACCGTGGCGACGATGCGCGCCAGCGTTTCATCTCGATCACCGCAAGCGGCCGTCGGCGTCTGGTCAGTGCCAAGCCGCATTGGCAGCGCGCGCAGTCGCATATCGACAGCCGCTTCGGTAGCGTCAAGACCAGACGTCTGCGCGAAGACCTGGATCTGCTGGACTCTGCACTGCGCGATTCCCCGGCAGTGTCCGCATGAACGTGGCTTCGCAGACGCGCGTAGTCCCCGCGATGCATTGGGGTTTGCTGATCACGGCAGCGACCATGCTGATGATCACCATGGGGGTGCGGCAGACCACCGGCCTGTTCCTGCAGCCCATCCATCAGTCCACCGGGGTGGGCATCGCCGCTATCAGTTTCGCGCTGGCCATCGGTCAGTTTGTCTGGGGTGCGGTGCAGCCGGTGTTCGGTGCGATTGCCGACAAGCAGGGCTCAACGCGCATCCTGATGGCCGGCGGCATTCTGTTGGCGCTGGGCATGGCGTTGACGCCCTTCATGTCGTCGCAGTGGGGCTTGATGTTCACGCTCGGACTTTTAACCGCAGCGGGTGCGGGAGCGGGTAGTTTCTCCATCCTGATCGGCGCCACCGCTTCGCGGCTCGCACCGGAAAGACGCTCCTTCGCCGCAGGCTTCATCAACGCGGGCGGCTCGCTCGGGCAGTTCGTGTTCGCGCCTCTGGTGCAACTTTCAATCACCGCTGCAGGCTGGGGCGTGGCCATGTTCGGCCTGGCGGCGGTTTCCTTGCTGACCCTACCCCTAGCCTGGCCGCTGCGACGCAAACCCGTAGCCGCACCCGCCGCGACGGCAAGCCCGCAGACAGCGGTTGAAATGACCCTGCGCGAACAGTTGCGGATCGCACTGCGTGATCGCAGCTATTGGCTGCTGCATCTGGGCTTCTTCACCTGCGGCTTTCATATCGCCTTCCTGGTCACGCACCTTCCCGGCGAAATCGCGCTCTGCGGACTCAGCCCGGGCGTTGCCGGCGCCTCCATCGCGCTGATCGGCTTGTTCAACGTGCTGGGCAGCCTGGTGGCTGGCGCGCTGGGGCAACGCTACCGGATGAAGCTGATCCTGGCGGTCATGTACGCCAGCCGCGCGGTGATGATCGTGATCTATCTGGTGTCCCCGCCCACGCCAATGACGTTCTACATTTTCGCCGCAGCGTTGGGTTTCACCTGGCTGGCCACCGTGCCGCCCACGGCGGGATTGATCGGCAAACTATTCGGTCCGCGCTATCTGGGCACACTGTTCGGCCTGACCTTGTTGTCCCATCAGATCGGCGGATTCTTCGGAGCCTGGCTGGGCGGCGTGGCGATGGAACGCCTCGGCGACTACACCTGGATGTGGTACGCGGATATCGCGCTGGCGCTGATCGCGGCAGTTGCCAACCTGCCGATTCGTGAGAAGTCGCCAAGAATGGCCGTGGCGTAGGCCTGTTGTAGGAGCGACGTAAGTCGCGATGAGGCTTACTACGAAAGCTCCATCGCGACTTACGTCGCTCCTACGGGCATGGACGCGCGATTAAGCGGCGCAGCGCGCGCAGAGGCCGTGGACTTCCAGGGTCTGCGCCTGGGGCTGGAAACCCAGCGCTTTGGCGCGTGCTTCCAGTTGCGTGACCACTTCACGGTCTTCCAGTTCGACGGCGCTGTGGCAACGGTCGCAGATCAGGAATGGAACCGAATGCTGGTCGCTGTTGGGATGGTGGCAGGCCACGAACGCATTCACCGATTCCAACTTGTGCACGAAACCATTGGCCATCAGGAAATCAAGCGCGCGATAGACCGTTGGCGGCGCATCGGCACCGACGCCCTTCTGCGCGCGGACCAGGTCCAGCAGCTCATAGGCTTTCACCGGCTTGCCGGCTTCGGCGATCAGTTGCAGCACCCGCGCGCGGATCGGCGTCAGCCGCAGGCCGCGTTCCTGGCACGCATGCTCCACCGCCATGACGAAGCTGCGCGCGTCGTCGACGTGATGCTTGGGATCGGTGCAGGAATGCTTTTCGGCCATGGGTAAGCGGTCGCGGCGAATCAGCGGTCGGTAGGTATCTTGATGAGTGCGGCGTCGATGCGTTTCAAGGCCTGCTCGCGGCCGGCCAGGTAGACGGTCTGGGAAATATCCGGGCTGACCTGGGTGCCGGTGATGGCCACGCGCAAAGGTTGCGCCACCTTGCCCATGCCCAGACCCAGGGCCGCAGCGGTGTCGTGAAGCGCTGCCGACACCGATTCCACCGTCCACTCCACCGCGCTGGACAAATGGTCGCGCGCGGCTGCCAGCGGCGCCGATGCGGCGGCGTTCAGATGCTTGGCCACGGCCGCCTCGTCATAGGTTTCCAGCGGCTGGTACCAGACGGCTGCGCGCTCGGCCATTTCCTTGAGCGTATGCACACGGTCGCGCAGCGCGACGACCACATCGGACGGGGCCGGTCCGTTGCCCAGCTCCAGACCCAGCTTGTGCAACTGGTATTCGAGCTGCGGCGCGATGTCGGCCGGGTCTTCGCTCTTCAGGTAGTGCTGGTTCACCCAGCCCAGCTTGTCCATGTCCAGGCGCGCGGCCTTGGAATTCACGTCCTCCACCGAGAACAATTGGATCAGCTCGTCGCGGGTGAACAGTTCCTGGTCGCCGTGCGACCAGCCCAGCCGCGCCAGATAGTTGATCAGTGCATGCGGCAGATAGCCGGCGTCCTTGTACTGCATGACGTCGGCCGCGCCGGTGCGCTTGGACAACTTGGCGCCTTCCGGGTCCAGGATCATCGGCATGTGCGAGAACAACGGCACGGGCACGCCGAGTGCTTCGTAGATGTTGATCTGGCGCGGCGTGTTGTTGATGTGGTCGTCGCCGCGGATGACATCGGTGATGCCCATGTCCCAGTCGTCGACCACCACGGCGAAGTTGTAGGTGGGATAGCCGTCGGAACGGAAGATCACCAGATCGTCCAGTTCGCTGTTGCTGATCTCGATGCGGCCCTTGATGCGGTCCTCGAACACGACGCTGCCGGTCTGCGGATTCTTGAAACGGATCACGCGGTTCGGATCGTCGCGGTGCGGCAGGTTCTGTTCGCGCGCGCGGCCGTCGTAGCGCGGCTTCTCGCCAGCAGCCTGGGCGGCGTTGCGGATCGCTTCCAGCTCTTCCTTGGTCTCGTAGGCGTAGTAGGCCTTGCCGGCGGCGACCAGTTGCTCGGCCACTTCACGGTAGCGATCCAGACGCTGGGTCTGGTAGATCGGGCCTTCGTCATAGTCCAGGCCCAGCCAGTCCATCGCCTCCAGGATCGCGTCGATGGCGCCCTGGGTGCTGCGCTCCTGGTCGGTGTCCTCGATACGCAGGATGAAGTCGCCGCCGCGATGGCGCGCCTCCAGCCAGCAATACAGGGCGGTGCGCGCGCCGCCGATGTGCAGGTAGCCGGTGGGACTGGGGGCGAAGCGGGTACGACAGGTCATTTGAAGTCCAACAAAGCGGAATCCGGCAATTTTACCCTGTAGGAGCTGCGCAAGCTGCGACCTTGAAATGAAGGCCGTGGACAGCTTGTCCTGCACCAGACGGTGTCCAGTCGCAGCTTACGCAGCTCCTACAACAAGAACCTACAATTGGGGTATGACCACCCTCTTCATCTCCGACCTGCACCTGGACTTCACCCGGCCTGCCATCACCGAGCTGTTCGTGGGCTTCCTGCGCAGCCAGGCCGCGTCGGCCGATGCGCTGTACATCCTGGGCGATCTGTTCGAAGCCTGGGTGGGCGACGACGACCCTTCCGCCGTCGGCGCGGTCGTGGCCTCGGCGCTGAAAAGCCTCGGCGACAGCGGCGTGCCGGTGTCTTTCATCCGTGGCAATCGCGACTTCCTGATCGGCCAGGATTACGCCAAACGCGCCGGCTTCCGACTCCTGTCCGATCCTGCCGTAGTCGTCCTCTACGGCAAGCCGACCCTGTTGCTGCATGGCGACCTGCTGTGCACCGAGGACGTCGCTTACCAGGCATTCCGCACGCAGACCCGCAACCCGGCCTGGCAGTCACAGTTCCTTTCCCAGCCATTGAGCGCAAGGCTGGCCTTCGCATCGCAGGCCCGCGCCGCCAGCCAGGCGCACCAGGCCAAGCTGCGCGCGGGCGGCAACGAGATCCGTTTCGAAACGGTGACCGACGTGACGCCCGCCACCGTAGAAGCGACCTTTGCGCGCTACGGCATCGACACCATGATCCACGGCCACACCCATCGCCCTGCGCTGCACGAGCTGCAGCTGGGCGACCGCGAATGCAAACGCATCGTGCTGGGCGACTGGTACGAACAGGGATCGGTGCTGCGCGTTGATGCCGACGGCTACCGTCTGGAATCCCTATCCGCCTGATCGGCTCCTCGTAGGAGCGACGTGAGTCGCGATTGCTCTTTCCGCACAGTGCAAACAGCGAAGGCCCGGGAACCCGGGCCTTCGTGCATTCCAATTACTTGAGAATTACTTGATCAGGCGCAGCGCGAACGGATAGCGGTAGGCTTCGCCCTTGTTGGCCTTGATCGCGGCGATGATCGTGAAGACCAGCCAGGCGATGCCGATGATGATCCACAGCGGAATGGCCACAATCAGGCCGATGCCCAGGGTGAGCACCGCCAGCAGGAACAGCGCCAGGAACACGATGGCCACGGTGATGTTGAAATTCAGCGCTTCCTTGGCCTGATCATCGACGAAGGGCATGGTGTCTTTCTTCACCAGCCAGATGATCAGCGGACCGACGAAGCAGCCGATGCTGCCCGCCCAACCCGAAGTCACGATGCCACCGACCAGCGCGGAGAGATGGGCGAAAAGCGCCCACTGCTTTTCCTCGGCGGTTGGCGTGCCCAAAGGCGATGGCGGCGCGGCGGTCACGTTGTCGAATTCACTCATGATTTTCCCCAATACATGGACGTGGAAGTGCGGAGGGACAGCAGGCATGCCGGCGCGGCGCGGGGCCTTTCCGGGCTGACCCTAGGATAACGTCAATTGCCGTCCGCGGCGGTCATACGCCCGATCGCACCACGATCAAATCAACGCACCAACCATGGGAAACCTGCCGCAGCGCGCGCATGTGGCGAATTACGGACTTCCCTCTTCCCCCGCCACGGTCATGCGCCCGACCAGAATCGAGCCGCACGAGATATGCGAGCGCGTGTCCACGTCAGACCCTACCGCCTCGATGCCCGCAAAGACTTGTCGCAGATTGCCGGCAATGGTGATGCCATCCACCGGATAAGCGATGGCGCCATTCTCGATGCGGAAACCGGCGGCGCCGCGCGAGTAATCGCCGGTCACCGGGTTCACGCCCTGACCCATCAGTTCGGTGACCAGCAGGCCATCGCCCATGCCCGCGATGAGCGAGGCGAAGTCGCCCGCATTCGCCGCCACCTGCAGGTTGTGCACGCCACCGGCATTGGCCGTGGTCTGCAAGCCGAGTTTGCGGGCCGAATAGCTGCCCAGCACGTAGCGCTGCAAGACGCCGTCACTCACCAGCGGCGCCTCGCGCGTGGCCACGCCCTCGGCGTCGAATGCGGCCGAACGCAGGCCACCGCGCAACAGCGGCTGCTCGTTGATCTGGAACCAGTCCGGAAACAGCTGCGTGCCCGCCGAATCCAGCAGGAAACTGGCACGGCGATAGAGTGCGCCACCCGACACTGCGCCCAGCAAATGGCCGATCAGCGAACGGGCCACTTCCGAGGCGAACAGCACGCGGTACTCACCGGTGGCCAGCGAACGCGGCGCCATGCGCGCCAGCGTGCGTTCGGCCGCATGCCGTCCGATGGCCGCCGGCGCCTCCAGACCTTCGCGTGACAACGCGCTGCTATACCATCCGTCGCGCTGCATGTCCTCGCCCTGCCCGGCGATAAGCGCGCAACCGATGGAATGCTGGGTGCTGCGGTCGCGCCCGATGAACCCGTGCGAGTTCGCATACACCGAAATACTTTCGCCGCTGCCCACCGAGGTGCCATCCGAATTGGCGATGCGCGGATCGTACTCGCGCCCCGCCGCTTCGCAGGCCAGCGCCAGGTCTACGGCGTGGTCGGCTTCCAGCGCCCATGGGTGCCAGGCGTCCAGGTCCGGGAATGCGGTCGCCATGAGTCCGGCATCGGCCAGTCCGGCGGCCTCATCGTGCTCGGTGTAGCGCGCGATGGCGCAGGCCTGTTCGACCGTGGCATCCAGGCTCTCCTCACGCAGGTCCGCAGTGCTCGCGCTGCCCTTGCGCTGGCCGAAGTACACGGTAACGCCGATGCCACGGTCGCGGGTGGATTCGACCGTTTCCACTTCGCCCATGCGCACGTTGACGTTGAGACCGCGGTCCTCGCTGCAACTCACCTCGGCCTGGGTGGCGCCCAGCGCGCGGGCGCGGTCGAGCAGGCGCTGCGACAACTGCGACAGCGCCTCCACGCGCACCAGGCTGTCGTCGTGCGAAAAGTCGGCGATTGCGTTCAATGGCTTATCCTGTGACAAAGTTCTGGAGAGTGAAAATGCGTGGAACCGACCCGGAAACCGGCGAATTCCTGGGGCCCAGCCGCAGCGAACAACGCCGCGAAGCGCTGGACATCCGCAGCCTGGGCGAAAAACTGGTGGCGCTGGCCCCGGCGCATCTGGCCAAACTGCCGATTCCCGAAGACCTGCTGGAGCACATCCACGACACCCAGCGGATCACGTCGCACATCGCGCACAAGCGGCAGCTGCAGTTTCTGGCCAAGCAGATGCGGCGGGAAAGCGACGAGACCCTGGATGCGATCCGCGATGCGATGGAAGTAGGCGGTGACGCGGCCAAGCGCGAAACCGCGCTGCTGCACACCGTGGAAACCTGGCGTGCGCGCCTGCTGGACGACGGCGATGTCGCCCTGGGCGAACTGCTGGCCGAATATCCGACCGCCGACCGCCAGCACCTGCGACAACTGGTGCGCAACGCGGGTGAGGAGCGGGCGAAGAACAAACCGCCGCATGCGTTTCGGGAGTTGTTTCGTGAGTTGCGGGAGCTGCTGGCGCAGGTGGATGAAGAAGACGGAGACGACGAGCTTTAGTCCCTCTCCCATCGGGAGAGGGGTTGGGGTGAGGGTACGACGAAGCCCAGAGGCTTCAGACATTACGGACTTCGCCGTACCCTCATCCGCCCTCCGGGCACCTTCTCCCAAAGGGAGAAGGGAAAAACGCGGCAACTTCACGCGCGCGTCCCACCTACCGTGATGCCTTCGATCAGCAGCGAAGGCTGGCCCACGCCCACCGGCACGCTCTGCCCATCCTTGCCGCAGATGCCGACACCGGCATCCAGCGCCAGGTCGTGGCCGATCATCTTTACCTTCTGCATGGTTTCCGGCCCGTTGCCGATCAGCGTGGCGCCCTTGACCGGCGCGGTGACTTTGCCGTCCTCGATCAGGTAGGCCTCGGTCGCCGAGAACACGTATTTGCCACTGGTGATATCGACCTGGCCGCCGCCGAAGTTCACCGCGTACAGACCTTTCTTCACCGAGCGGATCATGTCCTGCGGGTCGTGCTGCCCGGCCAGCATGTAGGTGTTGGTCATGCGCGGCATCGGCAGATGGGCAAAGGATTCGCGACGGCCGTTGCCGGTGGGCGCCACACCCATCAAACGTGCGTTGAGCGTGTCCTGCATGTAGCCGACCAGCACGCCGTCTTCGATCAACGTGGTGCAGTTGGTCTGCGTGCCTTCGTCATCGATGTTGAGCGAGCCGCGGCGGCCTTCCAGAGTGCCGTCATCAACGATGGTCACGCCCGGCGAAGCGACACGCTGGCCCATGCGTCCGGCGTAAGTGGACGTGCCCTTGCGGTTGAAATCGCCTTCCAGCCCATGGCCCACCGCTTCGTGCAGCAGCACGCCGGGCCAGCCGGAACCCAGCACCACCGGCATCATGCCGGCCGGGGCGTCTACCGCATCCAGATTGACCAGCGCCTGGCGCAAGGCTTCGCGCGCGAATTCCTCGGGCTTTCCAGCGGCGAACAGTTCGGCATACGAATAGCGCCCACCAAAACCGGCATAGCCCGATTCGCGACGACCATTCCGCTCCACGATCACCTGGATATTCATGCGCACCAGCGGCCGCACATCGGCGGCGAGCACGCCGTCGCTGCGCGCCACCAGCACGGTGTCCACGCCACCGGACAGGCTAACGGTGACCTGCTGCACGCGCGGATCGGCCGCGCGCACCAGCTTGTCGACCACGCGCAAGGCTTCCACCTTCGCATCGTTGTCCAACGCATCGATGGGATCGTCGCTGGAATAAAGCGAACGCCCACCGTTGCGCACCAGCGCATGCGGCGTATGCGATGCGCCGTCGCGCGCGATGGCACGCGCCGAACCGGCCGCGCTCAACAGCGCCTGCGGGTTGATGTCGTCGGAATAGGCGAAGCCGGTCTTCTCGCCGGAAATCGCACGCACGCCCACGCCCTGGTCGATGGAATGCGCGCCGTCCTTGACGATGCCGTCTTCCACCGTCCAGCTCTCGCGACGGGAATGCTGGAAATACAGGTCGCCGAAATCGATACCCGGCCCCAGCAGCGTACCGAAAGCGCGATGCAGGCCGGTCTGGTCGAGTCCTGCGGGAAGAAGAAGACGGGTTTCAGCGAGGGCCAGCGAGGAATTGGTCATAGGAGATTAGGTTGGGGGTCGAATGAGGTAAAGGCAAGCCAGGCTTTCCTTCTCCCGGTGGGAGAAGGAAAGATTTCAAGCTCCCTGCGGTCACATCACCGTCCCGACCGTTTTTATCCGCGACTGCTCGCGCCCGATGACCTCCACTTTCGGATCTTTCCACGGCCCGGTCACGCGATAGGTCTTGGCACCGATTTCTCCCAGCGGCTTCTTCAATACCGCATTGGCTGCCGCGCCGATGGCCGCGCCGATCGGGCCGCCAGCGACGGCCCCGACCACGGTCAGCACGTTGCCCGCCTTGGGCAGCACTTCGATGGTCTGGTCGAAGCGCTGTTCGCGCAGGTTGGTATTGCCGCGGATATTGATCTGCGCCGCAGGCCCGTCGATGACCATGTCGTCGCTGCGGGCCACGCCGCCGCCCAGGCGCACGTTGCCGTCGATGCGGTTGAAGGCGAAACCCTTGGAAAAGAAATCGCGGAAATCCAGCATCATCCGTCGCGGCAGCTGCGTCAGGCTGAGCAAGCCCAGCACACGTCCTGCACCCGGTTCCACTTCCAGCAACTGGCCGTCGCGTGCGGCGACCGCCAGGCTGCCTTCGATCGTGGCCAGCGAGAACGCGGCCGGACTGCCAGCCCAGTTGGCATCGAATTTCACTATCCCGGAGCCACCACCCAGCATTCCCTTGAAGCCCAGGTCATCCAGCAGACCACCCAGGTCCTGGCTGTCGATGTTGGCGGTCACGCGCGTGCGCGCCGCTGCCCCGCGTCCCAGCCAGTCGCCCTGGATGTCGATCTTCTGCTTGGGCGAGCGCAATGCCAGTTGCTGTATGCGCATGCCTGCAGGGGTTTGCTGCGTGCGCAACTGCGCGCTGCCCAGGCGCGCATCGCCGAAGCGCAGATCGTCAATATCCAGATGGTGCGAAGGAACGTTGGCAGGATCGAATGGCTCGCCACCCGCAGCGGTTGCCTCCGATGTCCGCGTACCGGTACTGGCCGCGCGCCAATGTACTCGTGCGAGTTTGCCGCTGATCGTCGCGCCTTTCGCATCTGGGATCAGCACCGATCCGGCCAGTGCGGGGCCGGCCAGCGTCACCGCCAGCGCAGTGCCGCTGGGTGCGACCTGCAGCCGCGTATCGGGGAATGCCGATCCGAGCAGCAACAGGCGGTCGGCGACGATATCAATCCGCCGCAAAGGTAACGTGCTGCCTCCGCTGCCATTGCGGCTGGTGGCAAGGGTGGTCCATTCGAGCGCATCCAGCGTGGCGGTCCGGCCGCTGGCGACAAGTCCCGAAGCGGGTGGCGCCTCGGTTACGGCATTGCTACCCAGCACGACGCGCACGCCACTCTGGCGACCATCGCTGCGCGCGCGCAAAGCCAGCAACCTGCCGAAGGCGACATCGATATTGCCCGCGCCCATCGGCATGGACGTCTGCACGCGAGTCGGCAGCGCCACGAACGCGGGTTTGTCGAGCGGCGCCGGCAGCTTGAGTGTGGTTCCCACCAGATCCGAACGCAGGTTCAGACTGCTGGGCGTGCTCGCGGTGCCGCCCTGCGGGATCGTCACGCCCACGGTCCACTGCGACCGGCCTTCCACGTAAGGCTTGAGCCAGGCGATATCGGGCACGCGATCCAGCAGTTCCGAGGCCGACAGACTGGCCGACAGCTCCGCTTCGAACGCATGCTGTCTGTCGCGAACGCCACTGCCCGCACGCAGCGACAACACACCCGGCTGGGCCACGCCAGACTGCACTTTCTGGCTGACGGCGAGTTTCTCGGCGCTGAATCCGTCGCCATCGAAATCGGCCTTGCCGCGCACGTTGTCGAAGGCCAGATTCCAGCGCTGGTCGGTAAGCTTCACGCCCTCCAGTTCCACCGAACCGCGGGTCCTGCGCATGCCGCCCTTGACGTGCAAGGGCAACAGCATGTCGTAGCTGGCGCGCGCCGGACCGCTGGCGCCCAGGTTGGTCAGCGTGTCGCCGTACTTTTTCTGCAGCGGCGATTGGCGCAGCATCGCCAGCATCTGCGCCGCGTCGGAGCCGCCATGCGCGCTGATCGACAACTCGGCCTCCGAGAATTCCGGGATGCCCGCCTTGAAGGCGCCGATGCGTACGCCTGCAAGCGCGCCTTTGCCTTCTATGGAAAAACCGTTGCCGATGAAGGCGATATCGGCATCGACCTGGTCCATCGCCGGCCAGTCGGGCTGGAACTTGAACTGTCCGTTTTCGATGCGCGCGGTGGCTTCGAAACGACCGTTGTTGCGGGTGAACGGCCAATCGTCCAGGTCGCCGGAAACGATGGCCCGGCCGTTGCGGACCTTGCCACCGACCAGCGCGCGATTGAGCCAGTCCAGCGCGGCCTTGGACATCTTGTGGTGGATCCAGAAGCCTTTGGCGGCCGGCACCGGCGCTTCGTCGATGTCGGCGGCGATGTCTATCCAGGGCCGTGTGCCGTCGCCCTGGAACCACAGGCCGCCGCGCGCATGCGCGCCGAAATCCTTGCCACGAATGCGGAGCGCCGAGGTGCCCACGCGCCAACCCTGGTCTTCCCGCCAACCGGCCAGCGAGCCTTCCAGCGTCACCGCATGGGCTACGCCGAAGCCGGCGGGCCAGTCGAAGCGGAACGGCGTGTTGTGGTCGAGTTGCAGTGAGAATCCTTCGCTGTCGCCGACGAACTCACCCGCCAACCCGTCGATACCCGGAGCACGATCTATCGGCAGGAAACCGACGCCCTCCAGGCGGCCATGCGCGCGGATTCCGCCTGCCTTGCTTCCGGCCAGCGACAACGCCGTAAAACGAGCACTCGGTTTGGCGCGCGACAACCACTGGCGCAGCCCTGGATCAATGCGGTCGCTCAAAGCCAGCAGCTGCAACAGCGGCGTGGCATCGATGCGATCAGCCAGCAGTGCGTATTCGCGCCCGCCCGCCACCACCAGACCGTCCAGCTTCTGTGGCGCCTGCTGGTTGCCCACCTGCAATTGCGGCGCATCCAGACGCCAGCCATTGCGCGACACCCGCCAGCGCAGGCGTCCTTCCACACGCTCGAAACGCGCGCGTGGCGCTGCTACTCCATTAGCCAGCGCCGGGCCGGCCAGTTCGACCTGCTGCAGCTTCAGTTGCGAAGTCGCCATCACCACGCGATTCCGGCGCAGCTCCACCCAGCCCTGCACGCGTCCCGTGCCGGCCTCGGCCACGACCCCTGCATAGCGCGCCAGCGATTTCCATGCGGCGAGATCAGCCTGCTGCATATCCACGTAGGCGCGTCCATTGCCGTTGGCGCGATCAAAATCCAGCGCCACTTCCACAGGACTGACCTCCGGTTGCGCCCACACCCGCGTACCGACGCGCACCCGGTCTCCCTCGACGCGCATGCGCAGATCGATGCGCGGCAGACGCGCTTCCCAGCCCAGCGAAGGCGCCAGGATTTCCAGCTTGCCGTCGATGACCTGCAACTCGCCCAGGCCTTCCAGATTCTCCAGCGGATCGCCACCACTTTTCTGTCCCGGCAAGCCGAGCACAGACCACGTGCCATCCTCGGCGCGTTGCAGGGTCAGCGCGAGTTTGCGCAGCCGCAGTTCAGTGAACGAGCGTCCCGGCAACAGGCCCGCATACATCGAAACCAGCACCTCGGCCTCGCCGATGCGTACTGCATTGGCGGCCTCGCCCACGCGCAGACCATCCAGACGCAGCAGCGGACCGCGACGCGTCCATTCGGTGTCGACACTGTCGAAGGCCACCGGCCTGCCCGCGCGCGCGCTCAACCACGCGGCGATTTTCTCCGGATTGCGTTCGGCCAGCGGCAGCACTTGGCTGGCGATGCCCAGCACCACCGCCATGCACACCAGCAAGCCGGCCACGACATACCACGCACCACGGCGCGCAAGTCGCAAACGGCGGCGCAGCGGAGTGGGCATCTAGGGGGAGCCGAGAATGGGGAATGGGGAATGGGGAATGGGACAGGGCCATACGCTCCTGCCTGCCGGATGGGCAGACTGCACCGGCAAGCAATGTCGATGCACGCGCTGAAGGCCAGCAAACGCGTTGCTATCTATTCCCCATTCCCCATTCCCCATTCCCATCTCAGAGCAGCACCACATCGAACTGCTCCTGCAAATATTGCTCGTCGGCCTGGAAACGGATCGACTTGCCCAGGAATTCCTCCAGTTCGGCGACCGCAGTCGATTCTTCCTCGGTGATGCGCGCCACCACTTTGGCCGAGGCGATGACCAGCAGGCTGGCCGCCTCGAACTGGCGCACGGCGCGGGTGATCTCGCGGAAGATTTCGTAGGTGACGGTTTCGGTGGTCTTGACCGTGCCGCGACCGCCGCATTCGTGGCAGGTTTCCGACAGCTGCCGCTCCAGGCTTTCGATGGTGCGCTTGCGGGTCATCTCGACCAGGCCCAGCGGTGAGAATTCGTACACCGTGGTCTTGGCATGGTCGCGCGCCAACGCTTTTTCCAGCGTGCGCAGCACCTGGCGGCGGTGTTCGGGATCTTCCATGTCGATGAAATCGATGATGATGATCCCGCCCAGATTACGCAGGCGCAGTTGTCGGGCAACCGATTGCGCCGCTTCCAGATTGGTGCGGTAGACGGTCTCTTCCAGATTGCGCTGCCCCAGGAACGAACCGGTGTTGACGTCGATGGTGGTCATCGCTTCGGTCTGGTCGATCACCAGGTAGCCGCCCGATTTCAGCGGCACCTGTTTTTCCAGCGCACGGCCGATTTCATCTTCCACACCGTACAGATCGAAGATGGGTCGGTCGCCGGTATACAGCTCGATGCGATCGGCCAGTACCGGCATGTAGCGGGCGACGAAGGTCTGCAGGCGGTCGTAGGTCTCGCGCGAATCCACCTTCACCTTGTCCACATCCTTGCGGATCAGGTCGCGCACGGCGCGCAGCGGCAGGCTCAGGTCTTCGTAGATCAGGCTGCAGGTCGGCGATTCGCGCCCGCGCTTTTCCACGATGTTCCAGACCCGCGACAGATAAGCGATGTCTTCGGCCAAGGCTTCAGCGGGCTGGCCTTCGGCGTTGGTGCGCACGATGTAGCCATGGCCGCCATGGCTGGCGGCCAGTTCGCCGACCAGCGTCTTCAGGCGCGTGCGCTCGGCTTCGTCCTCGATGCGCGCCGACACGCCGATCACCTTGGACTGCGGCAACAGCACCATGTAGCGCGAAGGAATGCTGATCTGCGTGGTCAGGCGCGCGCCCTTGCTGCCGATGGGGTCCTTGACCACCTGCACCACGATGTCCTGCCCGTCGCGCAGCAATTCGACGATGGGCACCGACGTCGACGATGCCGAGACTTCGACCTCTTCGCCCGCGCTGGTCGTCAACGCGCGCACCACGTCGTTCGCATGCAGGAAGGCCGCGCGATCCAGGCCCACATCGACGAAGGCGGCCTGCATGCCCGGCATGACCCGCTGCACCTTGCCCTTGTAGAGGTTGCCGACCACACCGCGCCGCCAGCCGCGCTCGATGTGCAGCTCCTGCAGCATGCCGTTCTCGACCACGGCCACGCGGGTCTCGCGCGGGGTGACGTTGACCAGTATTTCTTCGGACATCAAATAACCCCGAACGACTTCAGCAATTGCGATGTCTCGAACAGCGGCAATCCCATCACGCCGGAATAGCTGCCCGACAGATGCTTGACGAAGCGTTCCGCCTCACCCTGGATGGCGTACGCCCCCGCCTTGCCCATGGGCTGGCCACCGGCCACATAACGGGCGATGTCCTGTGCGCTGAGTTCCATGAAGGTGACTTCGGTGACCGAGACTGCCTGCAACTCGCGGTCCGCGCTGACCACCGAAACTGCGGACACCGCCCGGTGGGTTCGCCCGGAAAGCCGGCGCAACATGGCGGCAGCATCGTCGGCATCGCGCGGCTTGCCGAACACTTCGTCATCCAGAATGACTTCGGTGTCGGCGCCCAGCACCACGGCACCGGGCGTGGACATGACCAGCAGCAGGCCGGCGCCGGCTTTTTCGCGCGCCACCCGGCGCACGTAGTCCTCGGCCGGTTCCGATGGTTGGCGATGTTCGGGGAGGTCGAGGTCCAGTACGCCGAAATCCAGCCCCAGGCGGGCCAGCAGCTCGGCCCGGCGGGGCGACTTGGATGCCAGATGCAACATGGCAGTAAGAATACCCTGCGCTTGCTGACTGAATGGTCGCCTTACTCCGCGTGCTGCTGTCGAACCCCAGTCGGACTCACTACGCGTTCATCCTTACCCGAACACCCTAGCCCGCACTTTCGTACGGACTTCCCTCTCATCGCATCCAAGGAGAACCACATGCGTACCCATTCCCTGCGTCCCCTGCTGCTTGCCCTGTCCCTCGCTTTCGGAGCCACCGCCATGACCGCCCATGCCCAGAACGCCGCCGGCTATGCGGTTCCCACCGATGGCACCCTGCTCTCGGTCTCGGCCAATGCCGAAGCCTCGCGCGTGCCCGATGTGGCGACGATCTCGGCGGGCGTGGTCACCCAGGCCGTGGACGGCAACGCGGCCATGCGCGCGAATGCCGAACAGATGGCCAAGGTGATGGCGGCAATCAAGGCCGCAGGCATCGCCGAGAAGGACATCCAGACCAGCGGCATCAATCTGAGCCCGCAGTACCGCTACGTCGAGAACGAGGCGCCGAAGATCACCGGCTTCCAAGCCAGCAACACCGTCAACCTCAAGGTCCGCGACATCGCCAAGCTCGGCAAGGTGCTGGACGCACTGGCCGCGCAGGGCAGCAACCAGATCAATGGCCCCAGCTTCCAGATCGACCAGCCCGAGCCGGTTTACGACGAAGCCCGCCTGGCCGCGCTGAAGAAGGCCCAGGCCCGCGCCGAGACCTACGCCAAGTCGCTGGGCCTGAAGGTGCGCCGCATTGTCAGCATTTCCGAAGGCGGCGGCGGTGGCTTCCAGCCAGTGCCGATGATGGCCATGGCCAAGAGCATGGACCGGGCTGAATCGACTGCGGTTTCGCCGGGCGAAACCACCCTGTCGGTGAATCTGGACGTGGTCTTCGAACTGGGCAGGTAAATCCGGTTCCAATCCTGAAATGACGGCGCCGCAAGGCGCCGTTTTCGTAGGTTGGGGCTACGCCCGCGACGCGCGGACAACCCGCCGCCCGCGACGCACCCGATACCCCCGAAAAGATCTACAGGGTTCCAATTTGCGTGCGTCGGGGCATAGCCCCGACCTACGATGGTCTAAGCCCTATTGCGCGCCGCCAGAAGCCGGCGCATTGTCGGGTTGCGGCACGGCCTTCGGCTTAACCCCATCACCCGTGCCCAGGCGTTGTTCCTCTCGCATACCCGATATGGAGGTGGATCATGGTTCGCACGTTACCGCTGCATTCCGAAAGCCGTCCCGACCCGTCACGCATCCTGGGCATCGCCGCCGCGATTGCCGTGCATGCCTTGGCGTTTATGTTGCTGCTGGTACCGATGGCGACACCCGTACTTCAACGCGCCATCGTCGACAAGCCCGATGTCTTCATCATCGAGCCGAAAAAACCGATCGAAGAGGTAGTCGTTACCCAGAAGCAGCCGAGGCCGATTACGGACGTGAAGACGCCTCCAAAGGTGGCGGAAAAACCTGCAATCGTCACCGAACCACCAGTGACCGTGGAAGGTGGTCAAGTTGCTACCAACGGTCCGGTGTCGCCTGATCCTGGACCCATCGTTGCGGACCCGGGACCCGCGGTCATTGGACCGATTTCAGTGGGCAACCTGGCCTATATCAAAGCGACGGCTCCACCGTATCCGCGTGCCGAAGCCCGCGCGGGCGTGCAAGGCACCGTGCTGTTGAAGGTCTTGGTGGACGTCGACGGCAAACCGCTCGAGGTCATCGTGCTGGAGAGCAGTGGCAACCGGGGGCTGGACCGCAGCGCGCGCGAGCATGTGCTCAAGACCTGGCTGTTCCAGCCGGCCATGCGCGATGGCCAGGCGGTGCAGGCTTACGGCAAGGTGCCGGTGGTGTTCTCGATGCAATGAGCGGGTCGAGGCTGACCGTATAAAGAAAAACCTTTACCGTCATCCCAGCGGCCTTTAACAGCCGAATGGCTGGTCGAGCTGGGATGACGTCCGTTCGTTGGAAAGACATTCGGGCGAAGTGCGCAACGGAGCGGCGCAAGACAGCAGCGATCAGGCTCGGTGATAAGGATGGTTGGCCAGCATCGCCGCCGCGCGATACAACTGCTCGGCGACCAATAGTCGGGCCAGCATGTGCGGCAAAGTGAGCGGTCCCAGCGACCAGGTTTCATGCGCGATGGCGAGCACTTCCGCCGAATGGCCCTCGGGACCACCGATCAGGAAGGCGAGATCGCGTCCCTGCCCGCGCCAGTGTTCCATGCGTTGAGCAAGCTGCTCGGAAGAGTGCGGCTTGCCGGTCACTTCCAGCGCGATGACGTGGAAATTCTTCGGCAGCGCCGCCAGCACGCGCTTGCCTTCGTCGTCGGTGGCGCGCTGCGTATCGCGTCCCTTGCCGCGCATTCCCGGCTCGATTTCGACCAGCTCCAGCGGCAGCCAGTGCGAGAGCCGTTTCTGGTATTCGGAAAACCCCTGCGCCACCCAGGCCGGCGCGCGTTCGCCGGTGGCGATCAGGCGCGCCTTCAATGCGGCATACCGGCTTGGATGACCTGACATTCCCAGCCGTCGTAGCGCCCACCACAATCCACTGCCAAGTCGTAGAGCGGCAGGCATACATCGTCGATGGCAGCAAAAGACGGAAGATCGATGCGAAAGACCTGTGCACCGAATTCATCGCCCCCCCCATCCCCAGCGTCGCGTGCCCGTATCTGGAAACCCAGCTCACGCGCGCGCTGCAGAAACGCGTCGCGCGATGAAAGATCGGGAAAATACGCCCAGTGATCAATCTCGCGAGGAGTCGACATCGAGTCACCATTGCCTTCCAATGCATCGCAAACTGAGCGATTTTCGATGCTCTGGAGCGCACGCGGACTTGGATACAGGAATTCCCTGTACACAGACCATTCCTTATCGGACCGGGCATCTGCCTGATAGCGATATTGGCTTGACGCCCGCATTGCCTGCGCGACCTGTTGTTCCCAACGGCCATCGTCGACTTGAATATAGAAATAAAAATCGCGGCAGCCGGCAGAAGTATTGCGCCCGACATACAGCGCACCGGACGCGGCCAACGTTTCCACAAGATGGTCTTCGACTTTCACCAACTCGTCGAATTCGTCCTGGCTGGACAACCCATCCTCACGTGGCGATCGCATTGCGATGCGCACGTATGCCATGACAGGAAAATGCGGCATAGGGGCCGCATCAATTCTGCTCAAGTCAAGGTAGATGGAGGCCGGTTGGTCGTCAACGCGGAGGAAGTAAAAGTCCCATCGTCCGTCCCTGACCATTGCATGTCCTCAGCGCTCAGACTCATCCGCGGTTTCATGGTCATCCGGCGGCTGGTCGCCGACGGTCCACAGGCGTTCCAGCGCGTAGAACTCGCGCACGCGCGGCAGCATCACGTGGACGATCACATCGCCCAGGTCCACCAACACCCATTCGGCTTCGCGCTCGCCTTCCACCCCTAACGGCATGACATCGAGCTTCTTGGCGAATTTGACGACTTCATTGGCGCTCGACTTCACATGCCGGGTCGAGGTGCCCGAGGCGATGACCATGTAGTCGGCGACGCTGGACTTGCCGCGCACATCGATCTCGACGACATCCTTGGCCTTGAGTTCCTCGAGTGCGGCATGGACATTGGCGAGCAATGCCGGGACCGACGGAGGGGGATTGGGAAGACGGGTCTTGATGACTTGTGTTTGGCTGGACAAAGGCTTGGAAGCTCCGGGGGTTGGCGCGAATTATAGCGGACTGGGGTCCGGGGTCGGCCGTGAATACAGGCCATTGGCGGCGATGAACCCGGCCACGGAGGGTGACACCAGGTCCTGCCAGGGCTCGTCGGCGGCAATCCGGCGGCGGATATCGCTGGCCGATTCAGGCTGCAGGGGCTGATCCAGCAGGTAAAGACGTCCGGCTGGTTCGCTTTTCAGCGTCTCCGGCGCATCCGCCCAGCGCCCTTCGACTACTGCTTCCAGTTCTGCGGGCAACTCGCCGTCCAGCGGTGTGCCGGGACGCGGTGCGATCACGAAATGGGTCAGGTCGAACAACTGCCGCCATTCCCGCCAAGTGGGCAGTCCGACGAAGCTGTCGGCCCCGATCAGCAGCGCAAGCGGCTGAGTTTCGCCCAGTTCTTGTCGTAGGTCGCGCAAGGTATCGACGGTGTAGGAACGCCCCTGGCGCAGGAGCTCACGACGATCCACGCGCAGGCCCGGCTGATCGGCCACCGCCAGATCCAGCATCTGCGTGCGTTGTGCTGCGTCGGCACCCGGCGGCGCACGATGCGGCGGGTCGGCCGCGGGCATCAGCCGCACCTCGCAACCCAGCTCGTCCCGCGCCGCGCGGGCAATGGCCAGATGCCCGTTGTGCACGGGATCGAAGGTGCCGCCGTAGAAGAGTTTGAGCATTCGGAATCGGGAATCGGGAATCGGGAATCGGGAATCGGGAATCGGGAGTCGGGAGTCGGGAGTCGGGAGTCGGGAGTCGGGAGTCGGGAGTCGGGGAAAGCGTACAACCTGGATCGTCATCCCAGCGAACGCTGGGATCCATCTTGATCTTGGCTTTCACTACGAGACTTCAGAGCAGAAGCTAAAGTCAAAATGGATCCCAGCGTTCGTGGTATGACGAACGTAGGGTCTACCGCGTGAAAGGCTATCGCGTGCGCGTTCGCATGCGTCCTTGCTGCAATGACTCACGCCACAAGCAGGCGTACGGCGCGGGCTTCCGCAATAGCCAGCAGCAATCTTTCCAGCGAAACCCAGGCATCGCCTTCGGCGCGGCCCTTGGCCATGCGGTCGATGCGAGAGGCTTCGGCGACGAAGCGATCCCAACGGGCGGGATTGGGGTGGCGTTGCAGGGCGCGCTTGAACGGCGCCTGCTTGGTTTCCCAGATGCCCTGCGATTTCATTTCCGAGGCCAGGTTGGCGCCGCGCGCCTGGGCCCGGGCCAATGCCGCCGTGCGCAGCAGCTCCTTGACCACCATGGGCATCAACCCGGCCACCACATCGCCCTCGGCGCGCAGACCGGCCAGCATCCGCGACACCTGCGGGCCCTGCCCGCCCAGCACCGCATCGGTCAGTCGGAATACGTCGTAACGCGCGGCATCGGCGACCAATGACTCCATTTTTTCGGCGTCCAGGGTGGTGTCGTCGGCCAGCAACGCCAGCTTGTCGATTTCCTGGGCGGCGGCAAGCAGATTGCCTTCCACGCGCTCGACCAGCACCTGCACCGCGTCGCGGCTGGCCTGCAGGCCCTTGCTGCGCAGGCGACTTTCCACCCAGCCGGCGAGTTCGTGCGGTTTGATCGCCCAGGCGACGGAGACCACGCCGGCCTTGGCCACCGCGTCGGCCCACTTGCCGTGATGCGCCTTGCTCCATTCGCCGGCGGTGATCAGCAGGATCACGTCGGGCGGCGGATTGGCGCAGAAGCCGGTGATCGCCTCGCCACCGTCCTTGCCGGGCTTGCCGGTGGGCAGGCGGACTTCTACCAGCCGGCGCGCGCTGAACAGGCTGGGCGCGTTGAAGGTGGCCTCCAGCGTGCCCCAGTCGAAATCGCGTCCGTCGGCATCGAAGACTTCACGTTCGCCGATGCCTTGCGCGCGCGCCTGGCGGCGCACCGCATCTGCGGCTTCAAGCACACGTAGCGTTTCCGGGCCGGCGATCAGGTAGACCGGATGCAGTGGCGCGTCATCCGGCAGGGCGCCCAATCGTTCGGGGGTGAGTTCCATCTAGGGCGCGGGTTTGCGGCCTTCGGCAGCGCCCAGGATCACGCCATCGATGCGGCGCAGGATAGAAGCCGCCATTTCCCGCCGCAGTTCATCGGCCAGGATTTCGCGCTCGGTGGTGGTGCCGGTGACGTTTTCGGGCGGCGACACGTAATCGCGCGACAGCTCGACCACCTGCTGCGGCACCAGCTCGGTGCCGTCGGCGCGACGGAACACGAACACCGCCGCATAGCGCAGGCTGAATTCCTGTGCACGGCCGCGGTCGTCCATGGCGATGGGCAGGTCGCCCCAGCGCTCGGACAGGATATCCAGGCTTGCCACGTCGGTGGCGGTGGCGTCTGCGGCGACCGCACCGGCCTGTTGCAGGCCACGCGCGACCGCATCGGCCAACGGACTGTACTGGGTGGTGGAGGTCACCTTGACCGGCCCAAGGTCGGCCGGAAGGGCGATCTTGTTGCGCAGGTGGAAGCCGCAGGCAGTGAGGACGACGCCCAGCAGGCAGGCTGCCAGCAGACGGAGAGGAGAAAACGCGGGGGTGGTGATCATGGGCGAAGTCTGGACGAGGCCGGCATGGGCGGCAAGGGCCAACCCGGATGGCAGGTGAACATCGCCGGGGCGCACACAGGCGTCATGTTCAGGCCGCAACGATGTTCACGATCTTGCCGGGCACGATGATCACCTTGCGCACCTCCATGCCTTCCATGAACTTGGCCGTGTTGGGTTCGGCGCGCGCCAGGACCTCGATCTGGTCGCGCGGCAGGTCCGCCGACACGTCGATGGTGCCGCGCAGCTTGCCGTTGACCTGGATGGCCAGCGTGACCTGGTCGCGCACCATCGCCGAGGCGTCGGCCTGCGGGAACGGCAGGTCTTCCAGCAGCGTTTCTTCGTGGCCCAGCAACTGCCATAGCGCATGGCTGGTATGCGGAGTGATGGGATTGAGCAGCAGCACCGCAGCTTCCAGCGCTTCCTGGCGGATGGCGCGGCCGTTATCAGTGACGTCCTCGAACTTGTTCAGCGCGTTGGACAGCTCCATCACCGCGGCAATGGCGGTGTTGAAACTCTGGCGCTTTCCATAATCGCCAGCGACCTTGTCGATGGTCTCGTGGGTCTTGCGGCGCAATGCCTTCTGCTCCGGAGACAGCGAGCCCAGTTCCGGGGCGGCCGTGACATTGCCGGTCGCAACGTGTTTCTGCACCTGCACCCACAGACGACGCAGGAAGCGCGACATGCCTTCCACGCCGGCTTCGTTCCATTCCAGCGACTGCTCCGGCGGCGCGGCGAACATCGAGAACAGGCGCACGGTATCGGCGCCGTATTTGTCGACCATGGCCTGCGGGTCCACGCCGTTGTTCTTCGACTTGGACATCTTCTCGCTGCCGCCGATCTGCACCGGCTGGCCATCGGCGATCAGGGTCGCACCGGTGACGCGACCGCGCTCGTCACGCTGCACGTCCACGTCGGCCGGATTGATCCATTCCTTGTTGCCGGTTTCCGATTCGCGGTAGTAGGTGTCGGCGATGACCATGCCCTGGCAGAGCAGATTAGTCGCCGGTTCGTCGCTGTCCACGAGCCGCGCGTCGCGCAAGAGCTTGTGATAGAAACGGAAGTACATCAGGTGCAGGATCGCGTGCTCGATGCCACCGATGTACTGGTCCACCGGCAGCCAGTAGTTGCCGCGCTTGTCGACCATGTCCTTGGCGCCCGGCGAGGTGTAGCGCGCGTAGTACCAGCTCGATTCCATGAAGGTGTCGAAGGTGTCGGTTTCGCGCTCGGCCGCGCCGCCACATTCCGGACAGGTGGTCTTGCGCCAGGTCGGGTCGGACTTGATCGGCGACTTCACGCCATCCAGCACCACGTCTTCCGGCAGCACCACCGGCAGTTGGGAATCCGGGACCGGCACCGCGCCGCATTTGTCGCAGTAGATGACCGGAATCGGGCAACCCCAATAACGCTGACGCGATACCCCCCAGTCGCGCAGGCGATAGTTCACACGGCGCTGGCCCTGGCCCTTGCGCTCGAAACGTTCGGCCAGCGCCTCGAAGGCGCCGCGGAAACCCAGTCCGTCGAACTCGCCCGAATTGACCAGTTCAAGATCGGCACGGGTCTTGTCGCCGTACCAGTCGCGCCAGGTGTTCACGTCGTAGGTCTGTTCGGTTTCGTTCTTCGGCGACTTGAGCGCGATCACCTGCTGGATTGGAAGTTGATACTTGTGCGCGAATTCGAAATCGCGTTCGTCATGGCCCGGCACCGCCATCACCGCGCCGGTGCCGTAACCCATCAGCACGAAATTGGCGACCCACACCGGGACCTTGTCGCCGGTGACCGGATGCACCGCACGCAGACCGGTGTCCATGCCGCGCTTTTCCTGGGTTTCCAGTTCGGCTTCGGACACACCGCCGTGTTTCAGCTCATCCAGGAATGCGGCGAGCGCCGGATTGCTGGCCGCCGCCTTCAACGCCAGTGGGTGTTCGCCAGCGACCGAAATAAAGGTCACGCCCATCAAGGTATCCGGACGCGTGGTGAACACAGTCAGGGCGTCATGTCCTTCGACCGCGAACTTGATTTCCAGACCTTCCGAACGGCCAATCCAGTTGCGTTGCATGGTCTTGACCGAATCCGGCCAGCCCGGCAGCAAATCCAGGCCGTCCAGCAGCTCCTGGGCGTAATCGGTGATGCGCAGGAACCACTGCGGGATCTCGCGCTTCTCCACCACCGCGCCGGAACGCCAGCCGCGGCCGTCGATCACCTGCTCGTTGGCCAGCACGGTCTGGTCCACCGGGTCCCAGTTGACCACCGAATTCTTGCGGTAGGCGATGCCCTTGCGCAGCAGGCGCGTGAACATGCGCTGCTCGTGCACGTAGTACTCGGGCTTGCAGGTGGCCAGTTCGCGCGACCAGTCGTAGGCGAAACCGAACTGCTTCAGCTGCGCGCGCATGTGATCGATGTTGGCGTAGGTCCATTTGGCCGGCGCACTGTGGTTCTTGACCGCGGCGTTCTCGGCAGGCAGGCCGAACGCATCCCAGCCCATCGGCTGCAACACGTTCTTGCCGTTCATACGCTGGTAGCGGCTGATCACATCGCCGAGCACGTAGTTGCGCACGTGCCCCATGTGCATGGAACCGCTGGGGTACATGAACATCGACAGGCAGTAGAACTTGGGCTTGTCGGAGGTTTCTTTGACCTCGAAGGCGCGGTTGCGGTCCCAGAAGGACTGGGCGGCGGCTTCGACGGACTTCGGATCGTGGACGGCGGGTTCGGCGGGAACTGACATGCGTGGGCGGACTTCGGCACTGAAATCAAGCTGCGCAGCGTACCGCAGTGCACCAGGCACCGCCATGGCGATGGCATGATGGCCGGACCTGTCCCGGAGCCAACCATGCGCCTGAAACCTCTTTTCTTGTTCCTGCTGGCCAGCCCGGCCGCCATGGCCGCCGAATCCCCCGCCCCAGCGGATGTGCGCGAACCAGCCCCCGCACAAGCCATCCACTGCGAGCGCTTGTTCGATGCGCGCACCGGCAAGGTGCTGGGCGAACACACCCTCGTGGTCCGCGACGGCCGCATTGATTCGGTGATCCCGGGGAGGGCCAAGCTGACCGGCGGCACCGAATCCATCGTCCTCACCGGTCATACCTGCCTGCCCGGCTTTACCGACCTGCATGTCCATCTGGGCTCGCAGTCCAGCCCGCAGAGTTATTCGGAAGGCTTCCGCCTGGACCCGGCCGACTACGCATTCCGCTCGGTCGGCTACGCGGACAAGACCCTGATGGCCGGCTTCACCAGCGTGCGCGACCTGGGCGGCGAAGTCAGTCCGCACCTGCGCGACGCGGTGAACCAGGGCCTGGTGAAGGGTCCACGTATCTTCGCCGCCGGTAAATCCATCGCCACCACCGGCGGCCACGCCGATCCCACCAACGGCATCAACAGCGAACTCGAACATCTGCTCGGACCGCCCGGTCCCACCGAAGGCGTGATCAATTCCATCGACGACGCACGCCAGGCCGTCCGCCAGCGCTACAAGGACGGCAGCGACGTGATCAAGATCACCGCCACCGGCGGCGTGCTGAGCTACGCCAAGTCGGGCGACGCGCCGCAATTCACGGTGGAGGAAGTCAAAGCCATCGTCGATACCGCCAAGGACTACGGCTACAAAGTCGCCGCGCACGCGCACGGCGCCGAAGGTATGAAACGCGCGGTCCTCGGCGGCGTGACCAGTATCGAGCACGGCACCGAGATGACCGACGAAGTCATGGCGCTGATGAAGCAGAAAGGCACCTGGTACGTGCCGACTATCTACGCCGGCCGCTTCGTCGCCGACAAGGCCAAGATCGATGGCTATTTCCCGGCCATCGTGCGACCCAAGGCGATACGCATCGGCTCGCAGATCCAGGCCACCGCCGGACGCGCGTACAAGAACGGCGTGAAGATCGCCTTCGGCACCGACATGGGCGTCGGTCCGCACGGCGACAACGCGCGCGAATTCCTCTACATGGTCGAAGCGGGCATCCCGGCTGTATACGCGCTGCAAGCGGCGACGCTGCATGCGGCCACCGTGCTGGGCGTGGACGACCAGGGCGTCATCGAAACCGGCAAGCGCGCCGACATCATCGCGGTGCCGGGCGATCCGGTCGCCGACATCAACAACGTGATGAAGGTGGACTTCGTGATGAAGGATGGCGTGATCTACCGCCAACCCTCTAGGCCGTAGGTCGGCCCCCGTATCAAGTACGGGGCAGGCTCTACGTGGCCGACGATTGGAAGCGTTAGGATTTTCGTGCGTCGGGGGCATAGCCCCGACCTACGGACCTGACGTAGGTCGGCCCCCGTATCAATATCAAGTACGGGGCAGGCTCTACGCGGCCGACGCTTGACGTGTTGGAACTGCGTGCGTCGGGGGCGTAGCCCCGACCTACGCGCCGTGGCGCGCGGCTATCGCCAGCCACACGAACCACACGCCGAACGCGATGCGTTGCGCGAGGCCTGCGGGCATGAAATCGCTGAACACGAAACCAGCCAGCAATACGCCGGCCGCCGCGCACAGACACAGCCACGCGAACCAGGAACGGCCGGGACGTCCCAGCAAGCCCGCACCCAGCGCCAGCGCGCCGGGCACGAAGGCCACCGTCCACAGCATCCACGCTGTGCCATGCCAGCGGCTGGCATCGCTTTCCAGATCGTTCGCATCCAGCGGCAGCAAGCCCATGGCGATGAACGCCAGCGCAGACAGGAACACCAGTTGCGCGCCGATGCGCAACGACCATCCGGCGCCCGACGGCAGGCGACGGCGCAGGATCATCGCCACCACGCCGGCCAGCATCCCCGGCACGACGAAGGCCAGCAGGTTGAATGCCAGCGCATGCGGAAACCCTATGGCGCCCAGCAAGGCAACCGGGAACCGCAGCTGCGAATAACCCTCGAGCGCGGCGCCAAAACCACTTACCGCCACGATGAAAACAACGGCGGCGAGCAACCCCGCATGGCCGGCCACGGCTTTCATTCGGTCTTCCATCGAAACACCTCCTCCACACCCACACCGAACGCGCGCGCAATCCGGAACGCCAGTTCCAGCGAAGGCGAATACTTTCCCGCTTCCAACGCGATGATCGTCTGCCGGGTCACGCCGCACGCTTGCGCCAGCGCCTCCTGCGTCATCTCTCCGCGCTCGAAACGCCAGCGGCGGATCTCGTTGCCAATCGGTGTGGTCGCCATGTCGGTTTCGTTCTAGCCAATCGCCTGCAGAATCGCCAGCATGGCCGACAGGATAATCAGCCAGTGCAAGACGATGTTCAGATACAGATTCCTGATGAAGACGAACATCAGACCGAAAACGATCCCCATCCCGAAGAACCACCAGAACTGATCCAGCGATTTCAGGCCGTGCTGGAATACGAACGGAATGGCGGCGACCGGCACCGCGAGCCATTTACTCAGGTCGCGACTGCGCATCGCGTTGATAGCGAATCCACGGTAGACCAATTCCTCGCAAATGGCCGCCATCAATCCCATCAGGATGAAGAGCGCTCGCTCCACCCTGGTTACCGGACCCACGTTGGCGAAATCGGAGAGCGAAGACGGAGCTGCCGAGCCCTTGCTGGCGAGCGCGAACTCGATGAAACCGAATAGCGCGCAGGCGAATATCAGGTAGCCAGACACGAAGTAGAGCGTCTTTCGGCGATTCAATCCGAATCCGATATCGCGCCAACCCCAGCCCACCGTCTTGAGCACCTTCGACAGGATGAAGATCTGCAGGCAGTACCAAACGGTGCAGATGGGCCAGAACACCTCTCGGAACGCCAGACCCGTGGACTCGAACAGGGACTGATCGAGCAGCAGCGTTGAGACGAGTGCCGAAACCGCCGGAAACCCGACAAGCACGGCCAGGATGGTAGCCAGCGGCACGGACGGCTTGGCGATAAGCGGTGTTTGATCTTTCGGAGATTGCATTCTGGCTCGCTCGAATGAGTGGAATCGTCCACGATTCAGATGACTGCGGCGTTCGTCACGCTTAGTGCCGGTCGCGCCAGTACATCAGCGCCGTCGCCGCGTACTCGCACAACCATCCCCACATCAGCGCGAACACCAGCAGGTTGGCGATCATGAAATGCGTGGCCCACTGCAGCTTCTCGGCCGGCGAGAAGCCAAGCATCACTGCCAACCCGACGATCACGACGATCAGTGCCCCACGCCCCCAGCCGCTGGCCTGCTTTTCGATTTCCCGGTCGCGCTCGTCTTCCTGGACGGCACCCTTCCAGCGCGAGCCCATGACAACGGACAGCACCGCCCAGGCGATCAACAGCATCACCAGGTTGCGCGCGACCGCGCTCGCATCCGGATTGCCCCAGGCCGGGCCGTGCCCGAACACCGAGACTTTCGACAGGAAGTACAGGATCGCCACCAGGGTGAAGCCGAAACCCACCCAGGCACGCCACTCGCCCGGCGAAACCATAGCCTCGAGTTCACCGTTCGGAAGACGCGACACCGCATACAGCGAGATCCACGCCGTGCCCACCAGCAGCACCATGCCCAGCTTGCCCGGATCGAATCCCAGCACCTTGGCCGGACCCGCCAGCAACAGCCACAAGGCCAGCCCCGCCAGTACTACCGAAACCAGCCACACCCAACGACGCATGATGTCACCCCTGACTAACTAAATGTAAAACAAACTTTACTTTACAAATATTGGATGTCAAGTCTTTTTTACATCGGCTTGTATCCTTGCGCCCAGCCACCATTTCACTCCCACGTTTTTCTGAACGAGTCCGCCATGTCCGACCAAGCCCACGTATTCGACGCCACCACCGCCACCTTCGAAGCCGACGTGCTGCAGAAATCCATGCAGACACCGGTGCTGGTGGACTTCTGGGCGACCTGGTGCGGGCCCTGCAAGACCCTGGGGCCGATCCTCGAAAAGCTGGCCGGCGAATACAACGGCGCCTTCCAATTGGCCAAGGTCGACGTGGATAAAGAGCAGGAAATCGCCGCCGCCTTCCAGATCCGCTCGGTGCCCACCGTTTTCCTGGTCAAGGGCGGACAGATCGTGGATGGCTTCCCCGGTGCCGTGCCCGAAGGACAGCTGCGTGAATTCCTCAAGCAGCATGGAATCGAACCGGGCGAAGCGGCCAACGACGAAGTCGCGACGGAAGCCAGCGCACCGCTGGATCCCCACGCCGAAGTCGTGGCGTTGCGTAAGGCGATCGAGAACGAGCCCGACAAGGCCGAACTGAAGCTCGACCTGGCCTTGGCCCTGCTCAAGACCGGCGCAGCGACCGAAGCCGAAACGCTGCTCGATGCCCTGCCCGCCAACCTGTCCACCGACGAACGCGCGGTCCGGGCACGCTCGCGCCTGGAATTCGCCACGCTAGTGAAAGACGCCCCGCCGGTCGAAGTGCTGGAAGCGGCCATCGCCTCCAACCCCGGCGACCTGCGTGCCCGCCACCTGCTGGGCGTGCAGCAGTTGATGACTGGCAAGGCGCAGCCTGCGCTGGAGCAATTCCTGGAAATGCTGCGCCGCGACCGCAGTTACGAAGAGGGATTGCCGAAAAAGACCCTGATCGATGCGTTCCGCGTGGTCGAGGACGAAGACCTGGTGGGCCAGTACCGCAGGAAGATGGCTTCGCTGCTTTTTTGAGCGGAACAAACGCTTGCCTGCTTCTAGCCCCGGCGAAAGGGAATGACCAGAGTTTCGCCTTCCTGTTCGCCGGACATGTTCAGGAAGTAGACGGTATAGCTGTCCGGCCCTGTCCGCACATAGGTGGAACGGTGGAAATAAAGCGCGTTTCCATCCTTGGCGATCAGCGGCCTTTCGATATACCCGTCCTTGTCCTCCCAGCCCGCCAGGGCAGACGTGAAGTGTTTCAGGCGGATGACCAGCGAATCGGCTTTTTCGACGAAGGTGGCGATCTCGTAGAAGATGATCCCCTCCTTGTTGAGGGCCCGCACGAAGGCCGGCATCTGCCCGAAACGCGGTTGCATGAAGATGTTTTCGACCGGGCCGTCGGGCATTTCGCCGATCCAGCTTCCTTGCAGCCAGGCGACATCCGCCAGCGTGGCGGATGGTGGAGTTTCTCCTTCGGTAGCCAGCTTGACGAAAGAGCGGGCGGAGGGTTGGCCGGTTGCTGGTCCTGGCAGGAGAGCGGTAACCAGCAGGGACGTTGATGCATCCAGAAATGCCCGCCTTCTCATGCTTGCGCCCAAGTCTAGAACATGCAGGAAGAGTAGCGTGCCATAAGCACAGTTTCGAGAAGCAGGAACGGACGTTGAAGCTCGATGGCGGAAATACTCCATACCTTTCCGTATGGTAGGCTGCGCTCCACCCAAAGTCGCCCCTCGTCTTTCGATGAAACCCTCCACCCTGCGCCTGATCTTCAACCTCTGGCCGCCTTTCTTGGCCAGCGGCATCCATGTCACCCGCATTTCCCCGGATTGGCACCAAGTGCGGGTCGAGATGCGCATGCGGCCCTGGAACCGGAACTACGTGGGCACGCATTTCGGCGGCAACCTGTTCTCGATGACCGACCCTTTCTGGATGATCCCGATCAAGGAATGCCTGGGCAACGCCTACATCGTCTGGGACAAGGCGGCGGAAATCGAGTTCGTCAAACCGGGCAAGGGCACGGTCCACGCCGAGTTCAAGATCGAGGACAGCGTGCTGGACGAAATCCGCGTGGCCACTGCCAGCGGCGAAAAATACCTGCGCTGGTTTCCTGTGGACGTAGTCGATGCGGAAGGCGATGTCGTTGCCCGTGTGCGCAAGCAGATCTATGTGCGGCTGAAGCCTGCGCGGCGTTAGGAAGGTCAGAACAAATCCTTCCCCTGTCATCCGGAGCGTAGCGAGGGATCTGCTTTCCCAGCAAACAGCAGATCCCTCGCTACGCTCGGGATGACATTAGATTTGTTCAGAGGCTCCTTGGGAATCGAGCGACGCTGACCGCCCTTCACCCGCTTCACCCGGCCGCTACAATGTGCCATGCACAACGACACCCAACACGCGCGGCCCTCGCTGCAGAAACTCTTCCTGACCGGTCTATTGACCCTGCTGCCGATCTGGCTGACCTGGGTTGTGGTGAAGTTTGTTTTCGTATTGCTGTCGGACATCAGCCGTCCGCTGGTCGAACCGCTGTCGCACCAGATCGCCGCCTCATTCCCCGATTCGATGGGCTGGTTCAATGCGCAGTGGGTGCAGGCCAGCATCGCGCTGGTGGCCACGTTATTCGTGATCCTGGCCGTCGGCGTGCTGACCCGGCGCGTGATCGGGCAACGGCTGCTGGGCTGGTTCGAACTGCTGGTGCTGCGCATACCGCTGGCCAGCACCATCTACACCAGCGCGCGCCAGTTGCTGGACATCCTGCAGACCAAGCCCGGCAACACGCAGCGCGTGGTGCTGGTGGATTTTCCGCACAAGGAAATGAAATCCGTGGGACTGGTGACGCGCATTCTCAAAGAGCAAGGCACCGGCCGGGAACTGGCCGCCGTGTACGTGCCGACCACGCCGAATCCAACCTCGGGCTATCTGGAAATCGTGCCAATCGAACTGCTGACGCCGACCGACTGGACCGTAGACCAGGCGATGAGCTTCATCATCTCCGGCGGCGCGGTGTCGCCGGAAAGCGTGCCCTTTACCCGTGATGCGGACAGAGTGAAAGTTTCCGCATCCGAGGCTGGGATCACGCCGCCTTCCAGTCTTTGATTCTGGTAGTGCTTCAGTACCGCTGAGAGGTGAGCGAATGCGCCAGGCACCGATGTTTCCCTGCGATATCTGTGGCGCCAGGTGCAAAGCAGGGGCTGGCGTGCACGGCTACCAGCGGATCCCCGGTTACGATTTGACCGTTTGCAAGAGCTGTTTCCAGGGAAGCCACAGCGGATGGGCGCCGGCCGATGAGGAAGCCTTCGAAAACCATATGCAGTTGAAATCAATTCCGCTGCCGGCGCGTAATGCGCAAGGCTGGTACCCGAGGGAGCCCGAATGAACATGTCGCGCACAATCGATGACCGCGCGGTAAGGCTGTTCATCGCGCTGGCGGCGTTCTTCTGCGTCAACGCGGTGCTGGCCGAATTCATCGGCGTCAAGATTTTCGCGCTGGAAGACACGCTGGGCATCTCGCCGTTCGAATGGAATTTGTTCGGGCAGACCGGTTCGCTGAGTTTCACCGCCGGCACGTTGTTGTGGCCGATGGTGTTCATCCTCACCGACACCATCAACGAATTCTTCGGTCGCCGCGGGGTGAAGTTCATCTCCTGGCTCGCCGTCGGGCTGATCGTCTACGGCTTCCTGTTCGCGTTTGCGGCGATTGCGCTGGCGCCGGCCGATTGGTGGGTCGAAGCCGCGCAGTCGCAGGGTGTGCCCGACTATCAGAAGGCCTTCGCCGCGATCTTCGGCCAGGGCATGTGGACGATTGCCGGTTCCATCGTTGCGTTCCTGCTGGGACAGTTGATCGACGTTTCCGTGTTCCACCGCATCCGCAATGCGACCGGCGAAAAATACGTGTGGCTGCGCGCCACCGGCTCGACTGCGGTGTCACAGCTGGTGGACAGTTTCGTGGTGCTGTACATCGCTTTCGTGCTGGGGCCGCAGAAGTGGCCGACCTCGCTGTTCCTGGCGGTCAGCAGCGTCAATTACGTCTACAAGATGCTGGCGGCCGTAGCGATGATTCCGCTGCTTTATCTGATGCGCCATGCCATCCGCGCCTACCTGGGTCGCGAGCGAGAACGCCAACTGCGTGAGGAAGCGGCCGCGGATTAGCGGTTGTAGCGCCGAGCTTGCTCGGCTGCGCTTCGCGGGAAGCAACGGCAGCCGAGCAAGCTCGGCGCTAGGGAGCGTCCATGACTTCCGGCCCCTCGCATGTTGTTGTCCAATGGGCCACGCTTGACTTCCGAATCCATGGAGATCGCCCGCATGACGTTCCGTCGCCCTTCCCTGCTTGCCCTGGCCTTGTCCGCCGCGCTGCTGGCGCCATCCGCGTTCGCCGCCGAGGCTGCCGCTGCACCCGCCGCTACCCAGTCGACCTCGGCCAAGGCCGCGCAATTGCAGAAGCTCTACGTCGACTACTGGGAAGAAGTGCTGAAGCTCAATCCTATACAGGCCACTTTCCAGGGCGACCCACGCTACAACGACCAGTTGCCGGATTTCGGATCGGCCGAGTACCGCAAGCAGCAGCACGATTTCACCGTGCGCTGGCTCAAGACCATCGAAGACGTGGGTAGCGCCGGTTTGAGCGGGCAGGATCTGCTGAGCTACGAGATCTTCGTGCGCGATTCGAAAAGCTCGCTGGAAGGCGAGAAATTCCCAGACTGGATGATGCCCGTCAACCAGATGGCCAGCATCGCCAGCTACGCGGTGATGCTGGGGTCCGGCACCAGCGCGCAACCTTTCAAGACGGTCAAGGATTACGACAACTGGCTGGCGCGCGGCAACAAGCTGCCGGTGCTGTTCGACACCGACATCGCCAACATGCGCGCAGGCATCAAGGCCGGCGTGGTGCAGCCCCGCGCGCTGATGGTCAAGGTCATCCCGCAGTTGGACGCGTTGATCAAGGAAAAGCCCGAGGACACGCTGTTCTGGGGTCCGATCAAGAACCTGCCCGCCGATTTCAGCGCAGCCGACAAGCAGCGTCTCACTGGGGCCTATCGCACGATGATCGCCGACCGCATGCTGCCGGCCTACCGCAAGCTGCGTGCCTTCATCAACGACGAATACTTGCCAGCCACGCGCGACAGCGTCGGCCTGGACAAACTGCCCGATGGACTGGCCTGGTACGCCTTCAACGCCAAGAACTCCACCACCACCGACATGAGTCCGGCAGCGATCCACCAGCTCGGCCTGGACGAAGTGGCGCGCATCCACGGCGAGATCCGCAAACTGATGGCCGAAACCGGCTTCAAGGGATCGCTGCAGGATTTCTTCAAGTTCATGCAAACCGACCCGCGTTTCAGCTTCAAGGACGAACCTGCGCTGCTTGCCTACTACCGCGCATTGGAAGACAGGATCAACAAGCGCATTCCGGAACAGTTTTCGTTGACGCCCAAGGCGCCGTTCGAGATCCGGCCAGTCGAGGAATTCCGCGCCAAGTCCGCCGCAGGCGGCGAATACCAGAGCCCCAGCGAGGACGGCAGCCGTCCGGGCGTGTTCTACGTCAATACCTACGACCTGCCCACGCGCAAGACCTGGGATGCCGAAGACCTCTATCTGCACGAAGCCATTCCCGGCCACCATTTCCAATTGGCCTTGCAGCAGGAACTGCAGGGCGTGCCAGCGTTCCGGCGCTTCGGCGGCGAAACCGCCTTCATCGAAGGCTGGGGCCTGTATGCCGAGTCGCTGGGCAAATCGCTGGGCGTGTACGAAACACCGTACGACTATTTCGGCTACCTGCAGAACGAATTGTGGCGCGCGATCCGCCTGGTCACCGACACCGGCCTGCACAGCAAGGGCTGGACCCGCGACCAGGTGATCAAGTACATGCTGGACAACTCCGCCGAAAGCGAAACCCAGGCCACCGCCGAAGCCGAACGTTACATCGCCTGGCCGGGCCAGGCGCTGGCCTACAAGATCGGCGAACTTAAAATCCAGGAACTGCGCGCGAAAGCGGAAAAGGAACTCGGCGACAAGTTCGACATCCGCCAGTTCCACGCCGAAGTGCTGAAGGACGGCTCGGTGCCACTGGACGTGCTGGAAGCCAAGATCGATCGCTGGATCGCCAGCAAGAAAGGTTGATCGAACACTGCTGCAGACGCTGTTTGTAGGAGCGGCGCAAGCCGCGATGCATGGAATCTTTAAGGCTATACGTGCATCGCGGCTTGCGCCGCTCCTACAGTTTCTTTTTTTCGCTTTACAGGTCGGACAGGATGACCTTGGCCGCATTGTGTCCTGGCGCGCCGGTGACGCCGCCGCCGGGATGGGTGCCGGCGCCGCAGAGATACAGGCCGGGCACGGCGCCGCGATAGTCGGCCTGTCCCACCATGGGGCGTGCGCTGAACAATTGGTTGAGCGACAACGCGCCGTGGAATATGTCGCCACCGATCAGGCCGAAGGTGCGTTCCAGATCCATGGGCGTCAGCACTTGCCTGCCGAGTACCGAACCGGCGAAGCCGGGCGCGTATTTGTCCACTGTGGCGATCATCAGGTCGGCCACTTCGTCGCGGTGATCGTCCCAGCTGCGGCCGCCCGACAGCTCCGGCTGCACCTGCTGGCAGAACAGGCTGGCCACATGCTGTCCTGCAGGCGCCAGCGTGTCGTCCAGGGTGGAGGGGATCAGCATTTCGACGATGGGCTCCTTCGACCAGCCGTTCGCACGCGCGTCCAGATAGGCGCGGTCCATGTAGTCCAGGTCCGGCGCCATGATGATGCCGGCGGTAAGGTGATCGCCTTCGCCGGGCAGCGCGATGAAGTCGGGCAATTGCGACAGCGCCACGTTCATGCGCAGCGTGCCGGAACCGCAGCGCCAGTTGGCCATGCGTTCGCGCGTGGGCGTCGGCACGTCCTGCGGCGACATCAACCGCTCGTACAGCAGTTTCGGGTTGACGTTGGCGACCACGGCGCGCGCGCGAAGCGTCTCGCCCGATTCGGTGAGCACGCCAGTGGCGCGACCGGACTTGCCGTTGACTTGCTCCACCAGCACTTCGCGCACTGCTGCGTCGGTTCGTATTTCCACACCCGCAGCCACTGCGGCTTTGGCCATGGCCTGGGTGATGGCACCCATGCCACCAATCGCGTGGCCCCACGCCCCTTTGACGCCATTCACTTCGCCGAACACGTGATGCAGCAACACGTACGCCGAACCCGGGGTATACGGACTTGCATAGTTGCCGACGATGCCGTCGAAACCCAGCACCGCCTTGATCGGCGTGCTTTCAAACCAGCGATCCAGATATTCGCCTGCGGAAACGGTGAACAGGTCCAGCAGTTCCTGGCGCAGGATTTCGTCCAGCCTGTGGAGTTGCCGGCCCAGCCGCCCGGCGCGCATCAGCTCTGGAAGTGCCTTCCACCAGCTCCCGTCGGTGACATTGGGTGGCGGCTGCATGGCCAGCGCACGCAGGACGTCGGCGATGGCGTCCAGGCGGCGCTCGTATTCGGGCAGCCGTTCGGCATCGCGCCGTGAAAATTTGGCGACCTGTTCCTCCGTCTCACCCCCGCCGGTCAACAGATACTGCCCGTCGGGCAAAGGCAGGAAGTTGCTGCGCTTGCGCTGCACGATCTTCAAACCATGACCGTGCAGATCCAGGTCGGCGATGACCTGGGGCTGCAGCAACGACACCGTGTAGGACGCCACCGAATTACGGAAACCGGGGTGGAATTCCTCGGTCACTGCGGCTCCGCCCACGACTCCCCTGCGCTCCAGGACGGTGACCTTCAACCCCGCCTTGGCCAGGTAGGCAGCACAGACCAGGCCGTTGTGGCCGCCCCCAATCAGAATCACGTCACGCTGCGTATCAGGCATTACGGTCCCTTTGGATGGTCGGTGGGGGTGTCGGCGGTCCGGATCATCGCCCGAAAAAGGCGTGTAACGGATTTACGTCCCCAATCCGGACACTTAAGTCAGCCGGCTCACTTATAATCGGCCGCCGGGGCGAAGGCGACAATAGGGATGATCGACAGGTTGGATATCGACGGCACCAGCCATGGACGAAACCGCAGGTTTGCCTGGTGTTGGCTGCTGTCGCTGTTGCTGGCATTGGCGCCCGTGGCCTCGGCCCAGGAATGGAGCTACCGCGTCCGTCCCGGCGATACCCTCTGGGACCTGGCCGACGACTACCTGAAACCCGGGGTCGCCTGGCAACGGCTGCAGGCCCACAACGGCATCGACGATCCCTACCAGCTGCCCCCCGGCACGACGCTGCGCTTCCCGTTGGCCTGGCTGCACCAGCAGCCAGCGCGGGCGAAGGTGGTTGCGGTGCGCGGAGAGGCCTCGGTCAGCGGCGTCGACTCCGCAGGCCCGGTGACCGCAGGCATGGAATTCGGCATGGGTGCGGTGTTGCGAACCGCCCGCGACGCGACCTTGAGTCTGCAATTCGCCGATGGCAGCCGCCTGCTGCTGCAGGGCGGAAGCGAACTACGCCTGGACCGGCTGAGTCGCTACGGCAAGAGCGGCATGGTCGATACACGGCTTCGCCTGCAGCGTGGACGCATCACCAACGAAGTCGTTCGCAAGCGTGGTGGTTCGCCTGCTTTCATCGTCGATACGCCCAACTCCACCTCCGCCGTGCGCGGCACGCAATTCCGCGTCAATGCCGGCGAAGCACACACCCAGACCGAAGTCACCGAAGGCACCGTGGCGGTCAGCGCAGGCCAACGCAGTGCCAGCATCCGGCGCGGCCAGGGGACGGTGGCGACGGGCGGGCAGTCGGGCGCATTGCGCGCCGTGGCATTGCTGCCGGCGCCGGATCTCTCCGGCATTCCCGCCGCCTTCAACGGCGCGCGCGCAACACCAGTGTGGGCGCCGATTACCGGCGCGCAGCGCTACCGCGTGCAGGCCAGCGACACCGCTACATTCGACACCTTGCTGGTGGATGTGGAAACCAACGACGCGCGCCTCGATCTGCCGGTGTTGCAGCCAGGCCGCTATTTCCTGCGCATACGCGGCATTGATGCCCAGGGTCTGGAGGGACGCGATGCGCTCGCGCAGTTCACAGCCGAGGCATTCCCCGAGGCACCCTTCGTGATCGCGCCCGGCATCGACAGCACGGTGCGCGACGGCCACCCAGAATTCAGCTGGGCGCAGGTGGCCGACGCGGCGCAGTATCGTTTCGAACTTTCGGCCGATCCCGCCTTCGGCGACCTCATCGCAACGCAATACGAGAAATCGACATCGCTGCGTGCATCGCAAGCACTGGCTCCGGGCCGTTATCACTGGCGCGTCGCCGCCGAAGCCGGCAACGGGCGCGCCGGCCCTTATAGCGATGCCGTCGCCTTCACGGTGCAGCCGTTGCAGGAAGCCGGGACGGTGGAAAGCCAGACCGACGGCACGCGCGGCGTCACTTTCCGCTGGCGCGTCGGCGCGCCGGGACAGCGCTACCGTTTCCAGCTGTCGCGAAAGCCGGATTTCACCAGGATGCGGGTCGATGAAATCGTCACCGAGCCCTCGATCACGCTGCCCCGGTTGCCCGCGGGTACCTGGTATCTGCGGGCCCAGGCCATTGCCGAAGACGGCTACGCTGCCCCCATGCCACCTGCGCAACAGGTGAAGGTGCCATGCGGCGTGTGCAAGATCGTGGCTGGCGGCGGCGCGCTTTGGCTATTGCTGGCGCTATGAGCAGATCGCGTTCCAGGGCCTCCCGCATCCGGTCGCGCCTGCTGACCGCGTTGGCCGCTGCCTCGCTGGTGACGCTGCTGCATGTGGTCCCGCTGACCTGGCGTGCCGACGCCTGGCTGTTCGACACACTGACCCATGTCTCGGCAGACCCGGCCGATAGCCGCATCCTGGTGGTGGCGATCGACGAAAAAAGCCTTGCCGAACTGGGCCGCTGGCCATGGTCGCGGCGCACCCATGCCGGACTGATCGCACGCCTGAGCGCCGCGGGCGTGCGCGGCACGGCAATGAACATCCTGCTGTCGGAACCAGCACTCTTCGACCCGGAAGGCGACGCCCTGCTCTCACAGGCGCTGATCCGCAGCGGCAAGGTGGTGCTGCCGGTCTATGCCGAAGCCGAGCAGCTCAACGGCGCTTCGGTGGAATTGATGCCGATCCCTGAATTCGCCGCTGCCGCCGCAGCGCTGGGTCATGTGGACATGCCACTGGATGACGATGGCGTGGCGCGCAGCATGTTCTTGCGCGCCGGCCTGGGCTCTGCCCACTGGCCTTCGCTGGCGCTGGCACTGAACCAGCTCGAAGACGAGCTTGACCCCCACCTCGACTTGCCCGGCCTGCGCGTCGACGACCTGCAACAGGCTTCGCCGCATCGCTGGGTGCGCGACCATCAGGTGCTCATTCCCTATGCGGATCCACCTGCAGGATTCCAGACCGTCTCCTACGTCGACGTACTGAAGGGACGCATCCCGATCTCCCTGCTGCGCGGCCGCTGGGTCCTGGTCGGCGTGACCGCGGCCGGCATGGGCAACGACCTGGCTTCGCCCGGTTCGCGCGCCGATAGCGCGCGCCTGTCAGGTCTGGATTATCAGGCCAACGCCCTCAACATGCTGCTGCGCAACCAGGCCGTCACGCCGTTGTCGGTACCGGTGCAGATCGTGATTTCCATCGTCATGGTGACCCTGCCCCTGATGCTGCTGGGCATCAACGCCTTGCGTCCGCTCTGGCGCCCGCTGCTGGGAACGGTGCTGGCGGTCGTGCTGGTTGCCTGGTTGCTGCTGAGCATCGCGCAGCTCTGGTACCCGCCGATGGCCGCATTGCTGGTCTTGGGTCTGGGCGTGGTCGCCCTGGTCCTGCAGGGGCTACGCCGCACCCGCAGGCAAGCCGAATCCGACCCGCTCACCGGCCTGGCCAATCGAATCAAGTTCGATTCCGAACTCGAGCACGAACTGCGCTCCTCGCGCCGCACCGGCCAGCCCCTGTCCCTGCTGCTGCTGGACCTGGACAACTTCAAGCGGCTCAACGACGGACTGGGCCACCCGGCTGGCGACGAAGTCTTGCGTGCGCTGTCGGGCATCCTGCGCGGCCGGGCGCGTCGCCCGCGTGATCTGGTGGCACGGCTGGGCGGCGACGAGTTCGCGGTGCTGCTGCCGGAAACCACGCCGCAGGCCGCCGCCGCCATCGCCACCACCATCCACGTAGACCTGGCCAACCTGCCCTCCCGCACCGGCAACCACGTTCCGCTGCCGCCGTTCACGGCCAGCATCGGCATCCACACCGTGCAGGGTGGCGATGAAACCGCCGCCGACATCTTCGAACTGGCCGACAACGCGCTGTACCAGGCCAAGCAGGCCGGCCGAAACCGCAGTTTCAGCCACACCGGCGAGCGCACTGCCACCCACGGCTGAGGCGGCATCGTCAAGTCCGTTCAGCATGCCGTACAGGCCTGCGTGACAAGCAAATACCCGATGTATGCAGAAGGAACGGTGAGCGCTTCGGCATGACCTTCGACACCTTCGGGTGGGCGGGCGCAGGCGTAGAGTCCGCGCACGCCTTCCCGGGAGGCGACCCTTTTTCTATTGCCCTGCGGGGCCGGAGTAGTCAGTGATTCGCAAACCCCAAATCCTGTTGTTGTCCGTGGCCGTGAGCGTGGCGCTTGCCGCCTGCGGCAAGAAGGAAGAAGCCGCTGCACCCGCCCCAGTCGCCGCGGCGCCGGAAGCGCCTGCCACCCTGACGCTGGACGAGTCCAAGCTGCCCAAGGCCAACCGCTTCCAGATCGCCGACCTGGACACCAGCAAGAACGCCTGTACCGATTTCGGCGGCTACGCCAACGGCAAATGGCTGGCCGCCAACACCATTCCCAGCGACCGCACCACCTGGGGCTCGTTCGAAGTCCTGGGCGAGCGCTCCACCGCTGTGCAGCAGCAGCTGGCCGAACAGGCCGCCGCCGACAAGAACGCGACGGGCGTGGAAAAGATCGTCGGTGATTTCTGGTCCACCGGCATGGACGAAGCCAAGATCAACGCCCAGGGCATCGAGCCGATCAAGGCCGAGCTGGCCGCCATCGATGCGCTGAACGACCAGGCCGCCATCGTGGCCTACCTGCGCAGCAGCGCGGCCAAGGGCCAGAACGGCTTGTTCGGCTTCGGCGCCAGCCCGGACTTCGCCGACTCCACCAAGAACATCGCCTATGCCATGCAGGGTGGCCTGGGCCTGCCGGACCCGGAGTACTACAGCAGCCCGACCAACAAGGCCCAGTTGCAGGCCTATGAAGCGCACATTGCCAAGATGCTGGAGCTTTCCGGCATTCCCGCCGCCGATGCGGGCGCGCAGGCCAAAGCCGTGATCGCTTTCGAAACGCGCCTGGCCAAGGTCTCCAAGACCAGCACCGACCTCTCGCGCGACACCAAGCTGTTCTACAACCCGGTCACCCTGGCCGAAGCCGACGCGCTGACGCCCAATTTTTCCTGGACCGAATTCTTCAAATCGCAGGGCGTCGCGCCACAGGAGAAGTTCTCGCTGGCGATTCCCGCCTTCCACCAGGAAGTGAGCAAGATGCTGGCCGACACCGCGCCGGCCACGTGGCGCAGCTACCTGCGCTTCCACACCGTCGATGGCGCCGCGCCGTACCTCAGCGAAGCCTTCGTCAACGAGAACTACAACTTCAACGGCAAGACCCTCAACGGTCAGAAGGAAATCAAGCCGCGCTGGAAGCGCGTGCTGGGCACCATCGAAGACCAGGCCGGCGAAGCGCTGGGCCAGATGTACGTGAAGGTGGCCTTCCCGGAAGAATCCAAGGCCAAGATGGAGACGCTGGTCGGCAACCTGCGCACCGCGATGAAGGCACGCATCGAAAACCTCGCCTGGATGAGCGATGAGACCAAGAAGAAGGCGATCGCCAAGTGGGACACCTTCACCCCCAAGATCGGCTTTCCCGACAAGTGGCGCGAATGGAACGGCCTGACCACCAGCCGTGACAGCTACATCGGCAATGTGCTGGCCGCCAACGAGTTCAACTACAAGTGGAACCTGAGCAAGATCGGCCAGCCGGTGGACAAGACCGAATGGGGCATGAGCCCGCAGACCGTCAACGCATACTACAACCCGCAGCAGAACGAGATCGTGTTCCCGGCCGCGATCCTGCAGCCGCCGTTCTTCGACGCCAACGCCACCGACGAAATGAACTACGGCGGCATCGGCGCGGTGATCGGCCACGAAATGAGCCACGGTTACGACGACCAGGGCGCACGCTTCGGGCCGACCGGCAACTTCGAGGACTGGTGGACGCCAGCCGACGCCACCGCGTTCAAGGGCCTGACCGGCAAGTTGATCAAGCAGTTCGACGCCTACAAGACCGCGGCCGGCGGCCAGGTCAGCGGTGAGCTGACCCTGGGCGAGAACATCGCCGACCTGGGCGGACTGGCCACGGCCTATGACGCGATGAAGAAGGCCACCGAAGGTACGCCAGATCCGATGACCGACGGACTGACCCGCGACCAGCGTTTCTTCCTCAACTGGGCCACCGTCTGGCGTCGTAACTACACGCCGGAGAACCTGGCCGTACGCCTGAAGACCGATCCGCACGCACCGGCCGACTTCCGCGCCATCGGTGCCCCGTCCAACCTGCCCGCGTTCGCCGCTGCGTTCTCGTGCAAGGCGGGTGAACCGATGGTGCGTGCCGACGACCAGAAAGTCGTGATCTGGTAAGCAGCTCTCGCCCCGCAGTCCCCGAAGGCCCGGCATGTCCGGGCCTTCGCTTTTCCGAGGCCGCCCAGATGAGGCGCGCTTCTGCGAGCCACGTTCATGGGCGGCAACGGCACGCTTGCTAGAATCGCCGGATCAATCGAAATGGAAGTTCCTGATGCCCCAGTTGCACCACGCCCTCACCAAACCCACCCTGCTCGCCTTTGCCCTGGTTCTGGCGCTGGGCGCCACCGATGCCCAGGCCGCCAAGAAGAAAAAGGCGCCCAAGGCCCCGGCGGTGAGCGCCGAATGCACCGACTTCTACACCAGCGCCAATGACGCCTGGCTCAAGGCCAATCCGCTGCCCGCAGGAGCCGGTTCGCTGAGCGCGCTGGGCCAGCTGGTGGAACGTAGCCAGTTGCAACAACGGGAATTGCTGGATGCCTCGATGCAGTCGCCACAGGGCAACGTGCAGAAACTGCTGGGCGACTTCTGGGCCAGCGGCCTGGATGAAGCGGCGGTCGAAGCCGACGGTGCCAAACCCATCGCGCCCCTGCTGGACCGCATCAACGGCATCAAGCGCGCCAAGGACGTCCCGGCCGCCATCGCCGCGTTGCATCAGATCGGCATCCCGGTGGCCTTCAACTTCAGCCCCGACGTGGACCTCAAGGCGCTGGATCGTCACATCGGCTATTTCTCGCAAGGCGGCCTGGGCCTGTCCGACCCGGCCTACTACACCCGCAGCGATGCCGAGACCCGCGAACTGCTGGGCCGCTACAAGAATTACGTGAAGCAGATCCTGGCGCTCACCGGCACCAAAGCGGACAAGCTGGATGCCGAAGCCAATGCCGTGATCGATCTGGAAACGCGCATCGCGCGCGTCTCCAAGCCGCTGCAGGACCTGCGCAATCCGCTGTCCAACTATCTGCCTGTCCCGACCAAGGACCTGGGCAAGCAATACCGCAATCTGCAGCTGGATGCGTTCCTCAAGGTGCAGGGCGTCAGCGACGATACCGTGTCGATGGTCAATCCGGCCCTGTTCGCCGAACTCAACACGCTGGTCGGCACGCTCAAGCCCGACCAGTGGAAGACCTACCTGCGCTTCCAGGTCGGCGACACCATGTCGCCCTATCTGGCCAAGTCCTACCGCGATGCGAATTTCGAATTCCGTGGCCGCGTGCTGAAAGGCCAGATCGCGCCCGCGCCACGCTGGCAGCAGGTGCTCGATGCCATCAACACCGCCGCCGGCCCGATGCTGGGCCGCGAGTACGCCGGTCGTTACCTGCCTGCGGTGAGCAAGAGCAAGGCCGAATCCATCGCCCAGAACGTGCGCGATGCATTGGCGCGCAGCATCGAGCGCAGCACCTGGATGAGCGCTTCGGCGAAACAGGAAGCGAAGGCGAAGATCGACAAGCTGAAGATCGAGATCGGCACTCCGCGTCGCGACCTGGACTACAGCGTGCAGCCGATGGGCCGCGGCAGTTTCGGCAGCAATATCCTCATCGCCTCGACCTGGCGTCACCGCGAGGAGATGAAGCGCATCGGCAAGGGCAATGCGGACCGTCGCTGGGATGTGTTGCCGCAGCAACCCGCATTGGCCTACGACCTGGCCCAGAACCGTCTCATCGTTACCGCCGCAGTGCTGCAGCCGCCGGTGTTCGACTTCAACCGTGGCGACTCGGCGCTCTTCGGTTCCTATGGCGCGCTGGTCGGTCATGAACTCAGCCGCGGTTTCGACAGCCGTGGCCGCATGGTCGATGCCGCCGGCGAACTGCGCGACTGGTGGACGCCCGCCGATGTCGCCGCATGGAACGCCATCGGCACGCGCGTTTCCACCCAGTACAGCGGCTTCGCCTATCCCGGCGTGGCCAACGCCAAGCTCAACGGCAAGCTGACCCAGGACGAAGATCTGGCAGACATCGCCGGCATAGAACTGGCCTGGGACGCCTTCACCAACACGCAGCTGGCCCCGAACCAGGGCGCCAAACAGACCCTGTTCCGCAGCTGGTCCGAACTCTGGGCCCAACACGTGGCCCCCAGCGAAGCCGCGCAACGCATCGCCACCGACGTGCACGCCCCCGGCCAATGGCGCAGCAACGGTCCGCTTACCAACCTGCCCGCCTTCGGCGAGTCCTTCGCCTGCAAGGCCGGACAGCCGATGCGCCGCAACGATGCGGAGCAGATCGCAATCTGGCGTTGAGTTCGTTCAATTCAAAGAAAAAGGCCGCGATCTTCGCGGCCTTTTTTTGTCTACAACAAACGCGTTTTCAGCGAACGATGCGTGGCCCCGGCGGCTTGCGCTTGTTGAACGGCGGTTGCCCGCGCCAATAGCGAATCAGCAACCAGCCGAACAACATGCCGCCCAGATGCGCGAAGTGGGCCACGCCTGGCTGCAAGCCGGTGAATCCCAGCATCAGCTCGATGGCGCCGTAGACGATGACCAGCGTGCGCGCTTTCATCGCGATGGGCGGGAAAATCAGCATGAGGCGCTGGTGCGGAAACAGCATGCCGTAGGCCAGCAGCAGGCCGAAGACACCGCCCGATGCGCCCACCGTCGGGTACGGCATGCCGCCGTTGGAAACGGTCCACCAGCCCACGATCAACTGCAGTACGCCGGCACCGGCAATGCAGACCAGGAAATAGGTCAGGAAGCGGCGATTGCCCCATGTGTATTCCAGCGGCGCGCCGAAGGTATACAGCGCCAGCATGTTGAACAGCAGATGCGCGAAACTTCCGTGCATGAACCCGTAGGTCAGCAGTTGCCATGGCTTGAAAGTGTAATCGGCCGAGAAGAGATCCAGGCCGTTCGCACCCAGCGGCCACAGCATCATCGACGCGGTCGCCGCATCGCCCAACAGCTGTTGCAGCAGGAACATCACCACGCAGGCGATCATCAGGCCCTGCGTGATCGGGGGAATTCTGGGGAACATGGCGTTTCTCTTTGGGCCTACGCTCTATGATACCGGCGGACTCTCTCGCTACGGACACGCCTGCCAGCAGGCAGTCATGTTCACGAGGGCCCCCAGACCTCTTCATCCACCGTGCGTGCCGCCTTAAGCCCACGCACGCGTCCCTCGACCACGGTCACGCCTTCGGCGCGCAGCCGCTGGCATTGCTCCCGATAGCCTTTCGAGCCTTCGGGCAGCGCGATCCGTCCATCCGAACGCAGCACGCGATGCCACGGCAGTTTCGGATCGGTGTTCTCGCTCAATACTTTCGCGGCGAGGCGTGCGCGCCCGGGAAGGCCGGCGCGATGCGCGACTTCGCCGTAGCCGGCCACCTGCCCGCGGGGGATGGCGCGGACAACGGCAAGGATGCGATCGGCGGAAGACTTGTCGGCCATCAGCGATTAGCATAGCCCGCGCGCTACGAAGGAGCACCCCATGCAGAATTTCGAACAGATCCGCAGCCACCTGACCAAGTCGGGCTACAAGGTCACCATGCACGAGCCGTATGTGGCCTGTGTGGAACTGTCCCTGGACAGCGGCAATCGGCACCAGGCGATTTTCCTGTCGGAACTGGGCAACGACGACGAACGCAGCTACCTGCGCGTGAGCACGGTGATCGCACCGATCACCGGCATCGATGCCCGCCGCGCGCTAACGTTCAACTGGCAGAGCAGCGTGGGTTACCTGGCCATTGGTGACCTGGACGGCGTACCTTATCTGCAGCTTTGCGAGAACCGTCCGTACGAAGGGCTGACGCCTTCGGAAGTGGACCGCATGGTGCTGGAGATCGGCGGCCTGGGGGACAATATGGAACGCGCGTTGTCGGCAGAGGGCGATCTGCTCTAGGTTTTTTGCTTCTCACTCCGGGAGAGGAACCTGCCGGGTACGCGATGCCGGGTGGAAGAGGAAACGGCGTATCGGTTTGTAGTGCGTATCCGTGGATCTGGATTGCCACGCCCTCATCCGCCCTACGGGCACCTTCTCCCGGAGGGAGAAGGGAAATCCGTCAGCTCCAGCCCAATGCCTCGACCAGTTTGAACAGGCCGTAGGCGATGCCGCCGGCTGCGGGAATGGTCAGTATCCACGCCCACACGATGCGCTCGATCACGCCGAGCTTGAGCTTGCGCGGGTTCTTGGCGAAGCCCACGCCCATGATGGCGGTGGAAATGCTGTGGGTCGTGGACACCGGCATGCCGAAATGCGCGGCCGTGACCAGGATCGTCGCCGAGGCGGTTTCTGCCGCGAACCCGTCGATGGTCTGCAGCTTGACCATCTTGTGGCCCAGCGTCTTGATGATGCGCCAGCCGCCCGCAGCGGTGCCTGCTGCCATGACCAGGGCACAGGTGGCGATCACCCAGCTGTCGATGTCGTCCTTGCCCCCGTCCGGGTGCAGGAACGCCAGCCACGCCGGCAGGTCATCCAGAATGCCCGCCGCCTGCGCGCCGAAGATCGAGAGCGCGATGATGCCCATGGTCTTCTGCGCGTCCTGGCGGCCATGCGCGAACCCCATATAGGCGGCGGATACCAATTGCGCCTTGCCGAAAAAAGCATTGACCCAACGCGGCTTGGCCATACGTGCCAGCGGGCCGCCTGCCCTCATCAATCCCGCGATCAACAGGTAAAGCAGGGAGATGATGAACACGCCAAGCAGAAATCCCGCCAGTGGCGAGGTGACCATGGGGAACACCACTTTCCACAGCAGGCCCTTGTTGGTTGCCCAGTCGCCATCGCCTGCCTTCGACCAGATCAGTGCGGCCCAGTTGTTGTTGGAAGCCGCCATCGCCGCGCCGCACAGTCCGCCGATCAGCGCATGCGAAGAGGAGGAAGGCAAGCCGCGCCACCAGGTGATGAGGTTCCAGATAATCGCGCCGAGCAGCGTGCAGATGAGCACCTGCGAGGTCACGTTGACGACATCGGTATCGACCAGTCCGGAGGCGATGGTCTTGGCCACGGCGGTGCCCATGAAGGCGCCGATAAGATTGGTGCTGGCGGCGAGGATGATCGCCTGACCAGGCGTGAGCACCTTGGTGGCCACCACGGTGGCGATGGAGTTGGCGGTGTCGTGGAATCCGTTGATGAACTCGAAGATGAGCGCAGTCAGGATCACCACCAGGACCAGAGTCAGCATGGGCGACGGTCCTAGCTGTTCTTCAGCACGATCTGGTACGCGGCCACGCCGGCTTCCCGGCAGCGGTCGATGGCTTTTTCCAGAATCTCGAAGAATTCCTTCAGCAGGAACATCTGCAGGTTGTCCAGCCGGCCGGAATAGATGTCGCGGTACAACTCCAGCATCAGGCGGTCGGCTTCGTTCTCCAGCGCACGCAGCTTCTCGTTGAGCGCGGTCATGCGGTCGATGTCCATCTTCTGCAGGTCGTGGACCATTTCCACAACCACCGAGGCCGCCTGCTCCAGCATCGCCGCGCGCGGGGCGAAATCGATGCCTTCCAGGTGACTGGTCGCCAGCGAATAACGATCAGCGAATTTCTCGACCTGCTTGGGAATCTTGTAAAGCGCCGACCCCAGGGCTTCGATGTCCTCACGCTCGATCGGGGTGATGAAACTGTCCACCAGCGCCTTGCCGATCTTGTCGGAGGCCGCGCGTTCACGTTGGCGGGCCAGCTTGAAGGCGTCGAGCGCCGGCTGCCGGTCGGCGCTTTTCATCATGATGTGCAGGGCCTTGGTACTGTCATAGGCCGCCTGCGCGGAGTCGTCCAGCAGGGTATAGAACTGCTGGCCCGATCCGAAAATGGTCTGCAACGAAAACATGGGAAGCGTCCCGCCGTCACGGGAGGGACGGCAACCGGCGCGAATTATGACGGTTTCATGACCGCCTGTGGCAGCCGGCGCCTTGGTTCAAGGCAACAAAGGGGATCGCGGCCCGGGAGTGGGATATTGCCGGTGCCGGGTTTGCTAGACTTCGCTCCGCGCCAAGGCGCACTTTATGGAAGACGACCCTACCTCCCCCGTTTGCGCAGGCCACTCCCCGGCCTTGCGCGGTCCCGCACAAGCCAGCCACGGCGAGGATTGCCCGCGTGCTTGAGCTGCTGATCGTCGCCGCCCTGATCATTCTCAATGCCTTCTTCGCGCTGTCGGAGATGGCCCTGATGACCTCGCGCAAGCTGCGCCTCAAGCAGATGGCGCAGGAGAGCCGTGGCGCCCGTGTGGCCTTGGCCCTGGCCGAGCATCCCGACAACCTGCTGTCCACGGTGCAGATTGGCATTACCGGCATCGGCGTGCTGGCCGGCGTGTTCGGTGGCGACGCCATTGGCGCGATGATCGCTACGTGGATCGGCGGCATGTGGCCCGACGCGCAGCGCTACGCCACGCCTATCGGCATCGGCACCGCTGTCACCCTGATCACCGCCGGCTCGGTGATCTTCGGCGAGCTCATCCCCAAGCGCCTGGCCCTCACCAATGCGGAAAAGATCGCCGCGGTGGTAGCCATTCCTTTGGACTGGCTGTCGCGCATTGCCCGGCCAGTGGTGTTCGTGCTGGGCGCGATCAACCGGCTGGTACTGCGCATGCTCGGCATCCACGACGGCGATCGCAATGCGGTCAGCGAAGAAGAGATCCGCATGCTCGTCAGCGAAGGCCATGCCCAGGGCGTGATCGACGTGGACGAGCGCAACATGGTCAACCGCGTGCTGCGCCTGGGCGATCGCACCGCCGACAGCCTGATGACCCCACGCAAGCGGATCGTCTGGCTGGACCAGTCGGCCAGCTACCAGGACAACATCGACATCATGCGGGAATCGCAGTTCTCCCGTTTCCCGGTGTACCGCGGCAACGATCAGGACGTGGTCGGCATACTCGAAGTGAAGTCGCTGATCGACCGTTTCGCCGAGAAGTCGCCTGAAATCTTTCTCAGCCTGCGCGAGCCGCTGTTCGTCTCCGAATCCACCCACGCCATGAAGCTGCTGGAGATCCTGCGCGAAGAGCAGCAGTCGCTGGCGCTGGTGGTCGACGAATACGGCGAGATCCAGGGTCTGGTGACCCTCAGCGACCTGATGGGCGCGGTGGTCGGTCGCCTGCAGGCCTCGGAAAACAGCGACGAGGACGCGCTGGTGGTGGTTCGCGAAGACGGCTCGCTGCTGGTCGATGGTTCATTGCCGAACGACGATCTGCGGGAGCTGCTGGGCGGGGTCGCCCTGCCCGATGGCGACGAAGCCGACTACAACACCATCGCCGGCCTGGTAATCGAGCAGTTCGGCCGCATTCCGCATGTTGGCGAATATCTGGAATGGGCGGGCTGGCGCATGGAAATCGTGGACCTGGACGGCCCGCGCATCGACAAGCTTCTGCTGCAGAAGCTGGCGGAAGAGGACGATGACGAAACCGTCGCCTGATCCGGCAAGTCCCGCCGAACCAGGCCAAGACCCTCCCCCTACCGCCGGTACCCGCGCGGTGCTGGACGCCTTCGCCGAAGGCGATCCGGATGATCACCTGCGCCTGGGCGATCTGCTCTCCGGCTTGCGCCAGACCGCATTCGGCATGCTGCTGTTCGTGGCCGTGCTGCCGGCCTTCATGCCTATTCCCGGTGTGGCGGGCGCGGTCAGCGGACCGTTGGTGGCACTGATCGGGGTGCAGTTGCTGGTCTGCCTGCGCAAGCCTTGGCTGCCCGGTTTCCTGGCCAGGCGCGGCCCGCATCGCAAGTCGATGGTCCGGTTCCGCGACATGATGTCGCGCTGGCTGGGCTGGGTGGAAAAACTGGTCCGTCCGCGCATGGTCTGGGTACTCGACCATCCTATAGCCAGCGCCTTCACCGGATTGCTGCTGATCCTGTTGGGCGTTCTGCTGGCGCTGCCCATTCCGTTCACCAACTATCTGTTCGGCGTGTTGCTGCTGCTGTTCGTGTTCGCCCTGCTGGAACGCGACGGCGCCCTGATGCTGGTGGCGTGGCTGGCGGGCGGAATCGCAGTGGTGGTGTTCGGCTTCGTCTCCGGCAACCTGGTGCAGATGCTGGTGCACATGGTGGACAGCTGGTTCTAGCGTCGTAGGTCGAAGCTACGCTTCCGACTTGCTGCAGAACGACACACCGCTGGAAGAATATGCTGCAAACCTTACTGATGTCGGGGGCGTAGCCCCGACCTACGGCTTTGGTTTGGACACCAGCAACTGCGCGAACTCGGTGTCGCTCATCGGATATCCCAGCCAGTAACCCTGCGCCAGGTCGCAGCCGCGCTCACGCAGGATCTGGAACTGCGCTTCCTTCTCCACGCCTTCGGCTACCACGGTGATGCCCAGCGAATGGGCCATGGCGATGATGGCGGTGGTCAGCGCAAGATCGTCCGGATCACGCTGCATGTCGGCGATGAAACTGCGGTCTATCTTCACCCCGTCCACGGGAACGCGACGCAGGTGGCTGAGGCCGGAAAAACCGGTGCCGAAATCGTCCAGCCACACCTTCACGCCCGTGCGGTGCAGCTTGGCCAACAGTGCGCTTGCATGGGCTTCATCACCGATGACCGCGGTCTCGGTCAGTTCCAGATGCAGACGCGAAGACGGCAGTCCGGTGTCGCGCAGGCAGGAAGCCACTTCTTCGGGCAGGTCGCCGCTGCGCAATTGACGGGGCGACACGTTGACCGCCACGAATGGCGCTTCGTCCATGCCGGCTTCCATCGCCCAGCGTGCAGCCGCGGTGCAGGCCGCGCGCAGCACGCGTGGACCAATGGATTCGATCAGGCCGCTCTGTTCGGCCACATCGATGAAGACCGAAGGCGCCACTGCGCCCATCACCGGATGCTGCCAGCGCAACAACGCTTCGGCACCGATGATGCGTTGATCGGTCAGGCGATAGATCGGCTGGTAGGCCAGGCTGAGTTCGCCGCGCTCCCACGCGCCGCGCAACTCCTGCTCCATATGCACGCGACGTTCCACCGCCTGATCCATCGCCCGGCTGTAGAAGCGGTAACAGTTCTTGCCCGCGACCTTGGCCTGGTACATGGCAATGTCGCCGTTCTTCATCAGCCCGGTTGCGCCGGAGGCATCTTCGGGGAACAGGGTGATGCCGATGGAGGTGCCCAGGAACACCTGCCGCCCCTCCACTACCAGCGGCTGTCCCAGTTCGCGCACCAGCACTTCGGCCAGCCTCGTGGCCGAGGCACGAACATCGCCGTTCTGGATCAGGATCACGAACTCGTCGCCGCCGAAACGCGCCAGCAATGATTCGTCGCCGCCCATGCGTTCCACCACATCACGGATGCGATTGGCGAACTGCACCAGCACCTCGTCGCCGGCTTCGTGGCCCAGCGTGTCGTTGACCCGCTTGAAGTCGTCGATGTCGGCGAACAGCAGCGCGAGCTGGCGCCCCGCGCCGCGCAGCATCATCAGGCGGTGGTCGAGGCTTTCGCGGAACGCCAGCCGATTGGTCAGGCCGGTCAACGCATCGGTATAGGCCATGCGCCGCACATCGCGGTCGTGCCGGGCGATGCTGTCGTTCATGCTGCTGAAAGCGCGCACCAGTTCGCCCACTTCGTCCTGGCGCGTGCTGGAAAGCCGCTCCGCGTCGTAGTTGCCCACACCGATGGCGTGCGCGGCTTCGGCCAGCTGGCGAATGGGTTTGACCAGGGTGCGCTGGGCATACAAGGCGATGCCGACGCAGACCGCGGCCAATGCAGCGAGCAGCAGCATGAACCAGCCCCGGTGACGCCGCCCTACCTCCGACAGCCGGGCATTGAGATTGTCGGCGGCGCGTTCTTCATTGGCGCGGATGTCGGCCAGCGAAAACCCTACGCGCACGCCGCCGATGCGCTCGTTGCCGATGCTGATCGATTCGGAAACGTCCATCACTTCCCTGGACCATTGCGTCAGCAACTGGTTGGAAGCGATCGCTTCGTGGGCCAGCGGGTCGACCATCTTCTGTCCGTAGGCGGCGATGTCGTAGGAGCCGTCGTGGACGATGCTGCCCTGCGCGTCGTACACCAGCACATAGGCCACATCCGGTTGCCGGGCGACTGCGCGCACAGTGGAACCAACGCCATCCAGGTCGGAGAAATACAGCGGATTGGTCAACGTATCGGCGAGCTGCCCGACCATGGCTTCGCCGCGTCGTTTCAACGCATCGGCGGCCATGCTCTGCATAGCTTCACGCCCCAGCACATCGACCTCGCGCTGCATGGTCGTCTGCCGCTGCAGCAACAGCGCAATCAGGGCGAACACGACCCCCAGGGTCAGACCCATGGCGACGAAGAACCTGGCCTGCAGTCCGAAACGAACGCTCATTCGACGTGCTCGCGCACACGGGCCGCGCCATCGCGCAGACGTTCCAGGCCTCGCCTGGAGGCATCGTCGATGGGCAGGAAGCGCGTCGTCCGGAAGAACAACGCCATGGCCTCGCGCGCGTCCGGATCTTCGGCCGCCTGCAGCAGGACTTCGCGCAATCGCGCCTCCACCTTCGGATCGATATCCCCGCGGACCATTTCCAGCGCGCGCGGATAGTCCGGAGTCTCGTAGAGGATCTTCATGTCCGGGCGGAACGCAGGCGGCATGCGCCGTTCGTCGGCCCAGTCCAGGCTGCTGAATACTCCGGCATCCACCAGCTTCTTGTGGACCCAGGCGGAGATGTTCAGCTCCGAGCGCGCAAACACGTAGCCGACCGAGTCAGGGGTGGGGCGGTCCATCGGCGACAGCAGGATTTCCAGATTCAGGCCTGCGTCGATCAGGGCCGACGCCGGCACGATGTACGCGCTGGTCGAAGCGGTGCTCTGGAAGGCGATGCTGCGTCCTTTGAGATCGGCCAGCGAATCGATTCCACTGTCCTTGCGCGCGAAGAAAACCGAGTGGTAACTGCTGACGCCACCGCGCTCGGTCAGTACCAGCGGCCTGGCCGCGCTGCGCTTCTGCAGTTGCATGGCCGTGCCGGAAGTTTCGGTGACCCAGTCCACGCGTCCGCGGCGCAGGTAGCTGGTCATTTGCTGGGTGTCGCGCGCCATCAGGATGCGGCCTTCCTTGATGCCGACATCGCGCATGCGCGGTACTACATAGTCCAACAGGGGCTTGAGTTGCTCGTAGTGGGTCTTGGGGTCGTCGCTGATCCGGCCGAGAACCAGCACACTGCCGTCATCAGGCAGCGGCGTCGCCGCCAGGGCGGTGCCCAGGACCGAATTGAGGATCAGGAAGGCAAGACCAAACCAGGCGGTGCGCAACGTTGGGGCTCGCATTAGTGACAAATGTGAGCCTAGCTGAAAGCACTCGCCACGGGTAGTGATTAGGGTCTATTAACGCGATCGGGACAGGTCGCGTGGCTTCCAGCAAATGCGATAACAGGCGCCAGGGCCTGCTACCGCTGGCGTGGCCTGGCCCAAAAGCGTTAGCAGCACTAATCCGCTTTCTGACCTGCCAGACGGGCCATGCGTTGCGCGTCGGCCAGGATGCCGCGCAGCAACCTGACCTCCTGCTCATTCAGGCTGGACTTCAGGAATAGCCGCCGCAGCTTGCGCATGGCCGACTCGGGCGCGCGGCCTTTATGGAAATCTATGTCGTCCAGTGTTTCTCCCAACTGGGCGAAAAAACCCTCCAGTTGCGCATGCGTGGCCACCGCTTCGCCGGGGCCCTCACCGACCGCGCCCGCAACCTGCCCGGCAGCCAACAATGCGATCCGCAATTCGTAGGCCAGCACCTGGACCGCGGCCGCAAGATTGAGCGAGCTGTACTCCGGATTGGCTGGAATATGCACCGAGGCATGGCACAGCTGCAGTTCTTCGTTGCTCAAGCCGGTGCGTTCCCTGCCGAATACCAGCGCCACTTCGTCGCGGCCCGCGATCTGCACCACCCGCTCAGCCGCCGCACGCGGCGCGAACTCCTCCAGCGCCACCCGGCGGCTGCGGGCGGTGCAGCCCAGCACGAAGCGGCAATCGGCAATGGCTTCGGCCAGGCTGGCGACGACGCCGGCCGAGGCCAGCAGGTCGTCCGCGCCCGCCGCGCGGCGGAACGCTTCGTCGGCCGGGTATTGCTCGGGCGCCACCAGCACCAAACGCGACAGTCCCATGGTCTTGAGTGCGCGCGCCGCCGCGCCGATGTTGCCCGGATGCTGCGTACCCACCAGCACGAAACGGATGCGGCTGGCGGCCGTATGCGGGGAAATGACGGTGGGCTCTGCGGAGATGTTCATGGTCACGGGAATTGTTCGTGGTCGCAGATGTTAAACTGTGCGCGCCGGTCTCCGCGCCGTGCCGCTCTTTTCCAGCCGTTCCTCCCCTCCGCCCTGCCAGCCCGAGTTCCGTCGCCATGCTCAATCCCGTCGTCACCATCATGGTCAAGGCCGCACGTCAGGGAGGCAACGTCCTGCTGCGCAACATCAACAAGCTCGACAGCCTGAACGTGGTGGAAAAGGGACGTCTGGATTACGCCAGCGAAGTCGATGCCGACGCCGAAAAGGCGGTCATCAAGGAACTCAAGCGCGCCTACCCCGATTACTCGGTGCTGGGCGAGGAAAGCGGCGGCCAGGCCGGCAAGAACGGACGCTACACCTGGGTCATCGATCCGCTGGATGGCACCAGCAACTATCTGCGCGGCTTCCCGCACTACTGCGTGTCGATCGCCCTGGTCGACAACGGCGAGCCGACCGACGCGGTGATCTTCGACCCCTTGCGCAACGAACTGTTCACCGCCAGCCGCGGTAGCGGCGCCCAGCTCAACGAACGCCGTATCCGCGTCAGCGACCGCAAGGACCTGGCCGGCGCCACCCTCGCCACCGGCTTCGCCCCGCGCGAACGCGCCCGCACCGGCGCGCAGCTGGAATGCGTGCGCGAGTTGTTGGTCCAGGCCGAGGACGTGCGCCGCACCGGTTCGGCCGCGCTGGATCTGGCCTACGTGGCCTGCGGCCGCAGCGATGCCTATTTCGAAGCGGGCGTAAAAGCCTGGGACATCGCGGCTGGCGTGCTGCTGGTGCGCGAAGCTGGCGGCAAGGTCTGCGACTACCGTGGCGCGAATGTGCCGCGCCTGGACTTCCAGGGCGCCAAGGACCACCAGGTCGTGGCCGGCAACATCAAGGTCTGCGAAGCGCTGCAGAAGACCATCGTCAGCTCGGGCTACGCCGCCAGTTTCAACTAACAGCCTGTAGGAGCTACGCGAGTCGCGAAGCTCTTAACAATGGAATGGCCATGAGTTGGGAGCTTCGCGACTCGCGTCGCTCCTACAAAAAATAGATACATGAAAAAGGCCACGAAATTCGTGGCCTTTTTCGTTGCGTTACGGCGGAGCTTTATGGACGACGCGCCAGCGCGGCTTCTTCCTTCGCCTTCGGCAACAGGTCCTGCTTGGTGACCTTCAGGAAGCCGATGGTCAGCAGCGGACAGGCCACGAAGATCGAAGAGATGGTGCCGATCACGATACCCATCATCTGCGAGATGGCCATGCCTTCCAGCGAACCGCCGCCGTAGATATACAGCGCCAGCACGGTCAGGAACGCCACGAACGAAGTGATGATGGTGCGCGACAGGGTCTGGTTGACCGAACGGTTGAGGATTTCTTCCGGTTCCAACCGCAGCGTGCGGAAGTTCTCGCGTACGCGGTCGAACACCACGATGGTGTCGTTGATCGAGAAACCCATCACCGACAGCAGGCCCGCCAGCACGGTCAGGTCGAACTCGCGCCCGGTCAGAGCGAAGAAGCCGGCCACGATCAGCACGTCGTGCAAGGTGGTGAGGATGGCGGCCACCGCGAACTTCCATTCGAACCGGAAGCCGATGTAGATCAGGAAGCCCACCACCACGAAAATCAGCGCGTAGAGGCCGTTGAGCGCCAGTTCCTTGCCGACCTGGGGACCGACGAATTCGCTGCGCAGCTGCGTAGCCTTGTTGTCCGGCAGCGAGGCCGCCGCCAGGACATCACGCGCGGTCTCGTTGGTGCTTTCGGTGGTGACCTTGCCTTCGCGCGGTTGCAGGCGGATCAACAGATCCTTGCCGGTGCCGAACGTCTGTACCTGGGCACTGGTGAAACCGGCCGCATTCAGGCGTTCGCGAACCCCGTCCACATCGGGTGCATTGTCGAAGCGCACCTCGACCACGGTACCGCCGGTGAAATCAAGCGCGTAGTTGAAGCCCTTGCCCACTATCGCGCCCACGGCGACCACCGCCAGCAGCAGGGCCACGCCCAGCGAGAACCAGCGCAGGCGCATGAAATTGAAGTTGGTGTCGTTGGGAATCAGGTGCAACGGGAAAAGTTTCATGGTCAGGGAGTCCCGTTAGATGGCCAGCGACTTGAGCTTGCGGCGACGGCCGTAGATCAAGGTAGCGATGCCGCGCGACACAGTCACGGCGGTGAAGACGGAGGTCAGGATGCCGACGATCATGGTGATGGCGAAGCCCTTCAGCGGTCCGGTGCCGAACGCATACAGGGCCACGCCAGCCAGCAGCGCGGTCATGTTGGAGTCGAAGATGGTGCCGGACGCCTTGTCGTAACCGGTGGCGATGGCCGCCTGCGGTGGAACGCCTGCACGCAGTTCTTCGCGTATTCGTTCGTTGATCAGTACGTTGGCGTCCACCGACATGCCGATGGACAGGGCCAGACCGGCGAAACCGGGCAAGGTCATGGTCGCGCTGAACAGCGACATCACCGCAACCACCATCAACAGGTTCAACAGCAGGGCCACGCAGGTGATCAGGCCGAACATGCGGTAATAGACCAGGAAGAACGCCAGCGCGAACAGGAACGAATACATCACCGCCTGGGTACCGCGGGCCACGTTCTCGGCACCCAGGCTGGGGCCGACCACGCGTTCCTCGATGAAGTCCATCGGCGCAGCCAGCGAACCGGCACGCAGCAGCTTGGCCAAGTTCTCGGCTTCGGTCTTCTCCAGGCCGGTGGTCTGGAAGTTCTTGCCGAACACACCGGCGATGCGCGTGGGGGCCAAAGCTTCTTCGTTCACCTTGGTGGTGCGCACTTCCTTGCCATCGACAATCGTGACCTGGGGAATGCGCTCGATATAAACCACCGACATCAGCTTGCCGACGTTGGCGCTGGTGAAGTCGAACATGCGCTGGCCAGCGGCTGCATTGAGCGTGATGTCCACGGCAGGCAGGCCGTTCTGGTCCACACCGGCGCTGGCGGTCACCATCTGGTCGCCCGAAGCCAGCACGCGCTTGCTCAACAGGACCGGCGTGGGCTTGCCGTCTGGACCGGCCGAATCGCGCAGGTAATAGATGCGCGCTTCCGGCGGCACGTTACCGCTGGCCAGTGCGTCCTGTGCATTGCCATCGACCACCGAATGGAATTCCAGCGTGGCCGTCGCACCGATCAGGCGCTTGGCGGCGGCAGTGTCCTGCACGCCAGGCAGCTGTACCACGACGCGATCATCGCCCTGGCGCTGGATGATGGGCTCGGACACGCCCAGTTCGTTGACGCGATTGCGCAAGGTGGCGATGTTCTGCTCGATGGCATCGCCGGAAATCTTCGACAGTTCGCTGTCAGGCAGGGTGATGTTGATGCGGTTGCCGTCGATCTGGTAGGTCAAGCCCGACGCGACCGCAGCGGTCGCCGCAGTGCCGGTGCCGACCAGGGCGGCGCGCGCGGCGCTGGCATCCTGTCCTTCCGGCAAGGTGACCACGATGGTGTTGTCCGCCCGGCGCTCGACCGACTCGTACTTCACGCGTTTGTCGCGCATGGTCACGCGCGCATCTTCGGCGTAGGCATCGATGCGCTTGTCCAGCGCGGCCTTCTGGTCGACCTGCAGCACGAAGTGCACGCCGCCCTGCAGATCCAGGCCCTGGACCATGGGCTTGGCGCCGAACTTGTCCATCCAGGCCGGCACGGTCGAGGCCAGGTTCAGCGCGACTGTGTAGTCGTCGCCGAGGCTGTTGCGAAGCGCGTCGTTGGCCTTGGTCTGCGCATCCAGGCTGGGCAACCGCACCAGCAGGTTGTCGCCGTCCTGGTCCAGCGACAGTGGCGTCACGCCCACTCCCTTCAGCGAGGTCTGCACGCGCTGGTTCAACGCCGCGTCCACCGCGAAGCCGCGGTTGGGCGTGATCTGCACCGATGGATCGGAAGGATAGATATTGGGCAACGCGTACAGCGCGCTCAGCGCTACCACCAGCAGGATGAGGACGTATTTCCAGCGCGGGAATTCAAGCATCGGAGAGTTCCAGGTAAAACCTAAGCCGAGGAAGCGGATCGCGACCTGCGGATGTTGGGTGCCACGAAACCGGGCCTGCCCTGAAGGCGTGGCCCGGACAATCGCAGGGGGATCAGGCGGACTTCAGCGTGCCCTTGGGCAGCACGTTGCCGACGGCCGCCTTCTGCACGCGCAGGCGCACGTTGTCGGCCACTTCAACGGTGACGAAGTTGTCGCCGATGTCGGTGATGGTGCCGGCGATGCCGCCCGAGGTGATGACTTCGTCGCCCTTGGACAGCTTGTCCAGCATGCCCTTGTGTTCCTTGGCGCGCTTCATCTGCGGACGGATCATCAGGAAGTACATCACCGCAATCAGGATGATGGGGAACAGCAGCATGCCGAAGCCACCGCCGGCGGGAGCAGCGCCCGCTGCCTGGGCATGGGCGGTCGGGATCAAGTAGTCGAGCAGGTTCATCAGGTCATCCGATAAGGCTGAAAACAGCCGGGAATTATGCCATGGGGGGTGGTGCGGCGTCCCCGCGGGCGGGGAAATGTATGGAAACTGGCTGGAAATCCGCCCATCCGCTGGCAAAAGACCCTTGGTAACGGACAAAGGTTCCGCTTTTTTTCCCTTCTCCCCTCGGGAGAAGGTGCCCGAAGGGCGGATGAGGGCGTGAAAGATCAGTCCACAGGAACGTTTCCGTCGATCCGAAAGTCCACGCCCTCATCTGGCGCTGCGCGCCACCTTCTCCCGGTGGGAGAAGGAACAGCATTACTCCCGCGCCGCGTAAAACCCCTTCCTGAACTCCTCGAACCGCCCCTGCTCGATCGCCCCGCGCATGTCCGCCATGAGCTTCTGGTAGTACCAGAGGTTGTGCAGGGTGCCCAGCATCGGCGCCAGCATCTCGTTGCAGCGGTCCAGGTGACGCAGGTAGGAACGCGTATAGCCGTTGCGGCAGGCATAGCAGCCGCAGCCAGGTTCGATGGGGTCCAGGTCCTGCTCGTACTTCGCGTTGCGGATACGCACCGTGCCGGTGGAAGTGAAGTAATGCCCATTGCGCGCGTTGCGGGTGGGCATCACGCAATCGAACATGTCCACGCCGCGCGCCACCGCTTCCACCAGATCTTCCGGGCGCCCCACCCCCATCAGGTAACGCGGCCTGTCCGCCGGAAGCAGCGGATGCATGTGCTCGAGCATCGCGTTGCGTTCGTGCTCCGGTTCGCCCACCGCCAGTCCGCCGATCGCGTAGCCATCGAAACCGATCTGCTGCAGCCCTTCGGCCGAACGCGTCCGCAGTTCCGGGTGCACGCCGCCCTGCACGATGCCGAACAACGCGGCGTCGTTGCCTTCGTGCGCGTTCCTGCTGCGCAGCGCCCAGCGCAGGCTCAGCTCCATGGAACGCGCCGCCACGTCTTCGGTGGCCGGATACGGCGTGCATTCGTCGAAGATCATCACGATGTCCGAATCCAGCACCTTCTGGATGTGCATGCTTTCTTCAGGCCCCAGGAAGACCTTGCTGCCATCGACCGGCGAGTTGAAGGTCACGCCCTGCTCGGTGATCTTGCGCTGGTGGGCCAGCGAGAACACCTGGAAACCGCCGGAATCGGTGAGGATGGGTTTGTCCCAGCGCGCGAAGCCGTGCAGGCCTTGATGCTTGGCGATGACCTCCAGACCAGGACGCAAATACAAGTGGAACGTGTTGCCCAGGATGATCTCGGCACCCAGTTCCTTGATGTGCTCGGGGAGGATGCCTTTCACTGATCCATAGGTGCCCACCGGCATGAACGCAGGTGTCTCCACGGTGCCGCGCGGGAAAGTCAGGCGACCACGACGCGGAATGCCGTCGGTCTTCAGCAGCTCGAAGGACATGCGGCTCATGCGTTGAGGTTTCCACATCGATTGGAAATGCGACTGAAAATGCAGTCGTCATCCCAGCGAACGCTGGGATCCATTTTGATCCTGCTTCTCACGCACGGCTCCAAAGTCAAGATGGATCCCAGCGTTCGCTGGGATGACGGTTCGAATTGAATTGGTGCGCCCATCATTCCGACGATTCCGGAAACAACAACATCGCATCCCCATAAGAAAAGAACCGATACCGCTCGCGCACCGCATGCTCGTAAGCGGCGAATACGCGCGCCTTGCCCGCGAACGCCGACACCAGCATCAACAGCGTGCTTTCCGGCAGATGGAAGTTGGTGAGCAGCGCATCGACGCTGCGGATGCGGTAGCCCGGGAAAATGAAAATCTGGGTTTCCCCGGCGAATGGCTGCAGTTCGCTGCCGCCGGCTTCATTGCGGCGCATCGCCGATTCCAGCGCGCGCACCACCGTCGTACCGACTGCGATCACGCGGCCGCCGCGCGCGCGCGTTGCGCGCACTTGTTCGACGAGCGCCGCGCCCACGTTCAACCACTCGCTGTGCATGCGGTGTTCGCGCACGTCGTCCACGCGCATGGCCTGGAAGGTCCCGGCGCCCACGTGCAGGGTCACGTGGCCGAACTCGACGCCCTGCCCGCGCAAGGTTTCCAGCAACGCGTCGTCGAAATGCAGGCCTGCGGTCGGTGCGGCCACCGCGCCGAGTTCGCGCGCGAATACGGTCTGGTAGCGCTCGTCGTCGTCGACACCCGGATCGCGATGGATATAAGGCGGAAGTGGCAGGCGTCCCGCCTTCAACAGCCAGCTTTCCAGCGTGTCCGCCACCTGGAAGCGCAGCCGGTAGAACTCGCCGTCGCGTCCCAGCACTTCGGCCTCGCCACCGGCATCCAGCGCGATGCGGCTACCGGTTTTCGGCGACTTGCTGGCGCCGATCTGCACGCGCGCGCATTCGTCGGGCAGCAGGCGTTCGATGAGGATCTCGACCCGTCCGCCGCTTTCCTTCTGCCCGAAGATGCGCGCCGGAATCACCCGGGTGTCGTTGAACACCAGCAGGTCGCCGGCGCGCAGCCACTGCCCCAGATCGCGCACGTGCTGATCCACCAGCGCGGCGCCGTCCGCAGGAACGACCAGCAGCCGGCTCGCCGAGCGCTGCGGCAACGGCGCCTGCGCGATCAGCGACTCGGGAAGTTGGTAATGGAAGTCGGATTTCTTCAAGGGTCGGGACCGGAACGGCCGCGCATTGTACGGGAGCCTATCGCTCCAGCTTGGTGGACAGGATGATCGAGGTCGCCGTGCGTTCGACCCCATCGATGGCGCCGATGCGGTCGGTCAGCACGTCCATGGCATCGACCGTGGGCACCACGCTGATGGCGATGAAGTCATAGGAACCGCTGACCGAATGCAGCGCGCGCAGCTCGGGCATGGCGCGCAACGCATTGGTCACCGAGGTGCTCTGCTTGGGGTGCACCGTGATCATGATGTGGGCGCGGATATGGCCGCGCTCGTACTCGTTGTCCACCCGCACCGTGTAGCCGCCAATGACGCCCTCGCGCTCCAACCGTTCGATCCGGCTCTGCACGGTGGTGCGCGACAGGTTCAGCCGGCGCGCGATCTGCGCCGTCGAGGCGCGCGCGTTCTCCCGCAGCAGGGACAGAAGCTGTTCGTCGGTACTGCTGATCTTCATTCGGGTCTCGGTGTTTCGTCGATATGACGAAAATTAGGGCAAATTCAGACGAATAACAACTGTTAAACGACGAAATTATTCCGATAATAGAGGATTGCCTTCATCACGCGGGAGAGCGCCATGACCTTGATCGAAAAACTTGCGCCCCTGCGCGCCCATGCCGGTAAACGCCTGACCACCGGCCTGGACGATGCCACCCTGTCCCGCCTGGCCAAATCCCATCCCGATCTGGAAGCGGCCATCGAAGCCGCCGCCGCCGAACACGCCCGGCTGCAGCACGAATTTGCCGACCTGTTCGCCATGGACGAGGAAGCGCAGCTGCGCGCCGTGCAGAGCGGCTACGTCAATTTCTATGCCGAGGACGCCATCAACCCCTACGTGGCCCTGACCGCGCGCGGCCCCTGGGTCGTCACCATCAATGGCGCGGTGCTGTACGACGCCGGCGGCTACGGCATGATCGGTTTCGGGCACACGCCCGCAGCGGTGATGGACGCCATGTCCAGGCCGCAGGTCATGGCCAACATCATGACCCCCAGCCTGTCGCAGCTGCGTTTCGACCGCGCCCTGCGCAAGGAAATCGGCCACACCCGCGGCGGTTGCCCGTTCGCCAAGTTCCTGTGCCTCAACTCCGGCTCCGAGTCTGTCGGCCTGGCCGCGCGCATCGCCGACATCAACACCAAGCTGCAGACCGATCCGGGCGCCAAGTACGCCGGCCGCACGGTCAAGCGCGTGGTGGTGAAGGGCAGTTTCCACGGCCGCACCGAGCGCCCCGCCCTGTATTCGGATTCCTCGCGCAAGGCCTACGAGCAGCACCTGGCCAGCTACCGCAACGAGGATTCGGTGATCGCGGTCGAGCCCTACGACGCCGAAGCGCTGAAGCGCGTGTTCGCAGATGCGGACAGCAACGGCTGGTTCGTCGAAGCCGTGTTCCTGGAGCCGGTGATGGGCGAAGGCGACCCGGGACGCTCCCTGCCCGCTGCGTTCTATGCGGTCGCGCGCGAGCTCACCCGCAGCCACGGTAGCCTGTTGCTGGTCGATTCCATCCAGGCCGGCCTGCGCGCGCACGGCGTGCTGTCCATCGTCGACTACCCGGGCTTCGAAGGCCTGGACGCGCCGGACATGGAAACCTATTCCAAAGCGCTGAACGCAGCGCAGTACCCGCTGTCGGTGCTGGCGGTCAGCGAACGCGCCGCCGGCCTGTACCGCAAGGGCGTGTACGGCAACACCATGACCAGCAACCCGCGCGCGCTGGACGTGGCCTGCGCGGTGCTGGACCTGCTCACACCGCAACTGCGCGAGAACATCCGCAAGCGCGGCATGGAAGCCACCGAGAAGCTGGAGAAGCTGAAGTCGGAACTGGGCGGGCTGATCACCCAGGTCCAAGGCACCGGTCTGCTGTTCTCCTGCGAACTCGCCCCGCAGTTCAAATGCTACGGCGCGGGCTCCACCGAGGAATGGCTACGCGAACGCGGTTTGAACGTGATCCACGGCGGCGCCAATTCCCTGCGCTTCACTCCGCATTTCGCCATGACGTCCGATGAGCTGGACCTGCTGGTCGGCATGGTCGGCCAGGCCTTGCGCGAAGGCCCGCGCGCAGAGCAGGCCGCAGCCGCCTGAAAGTCAGAAAAATCGTCGTAGGAGCGACGTCCCCCAAGGGGACTTCCTTCGGGGCGCGAGTCGCGATGAGGCCTTACCGGTAGAGCCTCATCGCGACTCGCGTCGCTCCTACGACCCGTTTGTTATGGCTTACCGATTTTCGGATTTTCCTCTGCAAATCTTTGCAACGCGGCGGAGATCACCTGCTTGGCTTCCTTCGCATCGCCGAAGCCGCTCAACTCCACTGGGTTGCGTCCTGCCGGCAGATCCTTGTAGATACGGAAGAACGCTTCGATGCGTTGCCGCTCGATCAGCGGCAGGTCGCCCAGGTCGCGGATCGCCGCATAGGTGGGGTCGATCTTGTCGGTGGGCACGCCGATGATCTTTTCATCGCCTTCCCCATCGTCCTTCATCCGCAGCACGCCAATAGGGCGGAACGCGATCAATACGCCCGGATGCAACGGCTCACGGGTCAGCACCAGCGCGTCCAGCGGATCGCCGTCGCCGGCCAGCGTGCGCGGCATCGAGCCATAGTTCGCCGGATAGATCACGGGCATGGACTGGAAGCGGTCCACATAGACCAGGCCCTCCTCGTTGATCTCGTACTTGGTGAAGCTGCCGGCGGGAATCTCCACGGCCAGCACGACCTCCTCGGGTGCCTTCTTGGATTGCATGGCAAGAAAAGGATGGCGCACGTGCTCTTCCCCGTGAGCCGACCAGGCCACCGCAAGCAGCGCGGAAAACGCCAAGGCGCACAACGAAACCGGCAGGCATACAGGGTGAGGATTCATCGGTTCTCCAAAGAATAGGCGCACGAGCGGACCGGACAGCTTGTACGGCCACGAAGTGAAATTCATGCGCCGGTTCAATGACAGCATGATGACATCGACGCCAATCGCGACCGCCTGCCACGAAACTGCAATCCAATCGCATTGTTTTCATCACGCGTCATATTTCCGCCACAAGCCTGCCGTAGAACAGTGTGGTTTGAACTTTCACGGGGAAATCTTGCGATGAAGAAGAAACTCTTGGCGACCCGCCTGTCGCAGGCACTCGCCTGCGCGATACTGGCGCCGTTGTCGGCCACTGCGTTCGCCCAGACGGCCTCACCGGCGATGCCCGATGGTGCCGCAGATGCCAAGCAGTTGGACACCATTGTGGTCCAGGGCGAAATCGCCTACCGCAACCGCACCGACGACGTTGCGCCGGTGCTGTCCTACGATCTGGAATATTTCCAGCGCTTCGAGCCGGCCACAGTCGGCGACATGCTCAAGCGCGTACCCGGCGTAACCTTCGTCGGCTCGGACATCATGGAATACGACGGCGCGCTGATGCGCGGCATGGCCGCCGGCTACACGCAGGTCTTGATCAACGGCAAGAAAGTGCCGGGCGCCGGCGACGACCGTTCGTTCTGGGTGGACCGCATCCCGGCCGAAATGGTCGACCATATCGAAATACTGCGCAGCAACAGCGCCAACCGCAGTGGCGACGCCATGGCCGGCGCCATCAACATCGTGCTGCGCGACGCCTTCGCATTCGACGGCAGCTATCTGCGCGTTGGCGTGAACCGCTGGGACGATGGCGAAGTGAATCCCACCTTCGGCGCCGTGACCAGCGGCGAGGCTCTGGGCGGCCGCCTGCTCGCCGGCATCAACGTGCAGGACCGCTACCGTGCCAAGATCAAGCGCTCCGACCGCTTCTCCGATCCGTCCATGGAAGAACTGGTCAGCTTCGAAGACCAGGAAGAAGTGAAGGACGGCCGCGATTACTCGGCCAATGTTTCCTACACCGCCGACGTCGGTGAGAGCGGCCGCATCAGCATCGACGGCTTCTTCGTCAAGACCGACCGCGACGTCACCGAGGTGTCGCGTGAAGTGGAATACGACGACGAGGACGTGATCGAGTCCAACGTGCCGGGTCTGAACCCGATCGACCAGCGCAACTGGGGTGTCGGCGCCGAGTACCAGTTCGACATGGCCGGCGGTACCACCGAGTTCGACCTGGACTACGCACGCTTCGAGGACGACAGCGCCGAGAGCGAGGAAAAGCACGAGTACGTCAACGGCGAATGGGATGCCTCCGAGGCCGAAGCATCGGCGGTCGACGCCAAGGACGCCGAAACCAGCTTCAAGATCGCGCACAAGCGCCCGGTCGGCGCCTCCGAACTCGAATTCGGCGTGGACTATCGCAGGAAGAAGCGCGACATCACCTACACCAACTACGAATGGGAAGCCGAAGACGAAGGCGACCCGGTGGTCTACGAACTGGACGGCACCGTCGGCTCGCTGATCGAGGAAACCCGCATCGATCCCTACGTCATGCTCTCCGGCAAGGGCGAAGTCTTCTCGTGGGAAGCCGGCCTGCGTTATGAAACCACCAAGTCGGATATCGTCTACCGCGAGGATGGCGAGGACGAGGGCAGCTTCAGCAACGACTACAACGAACTGCTGCCGTCGGTGCACATGAAGTGGGACGTGACCGAGGCCGACCGCATCAGCCTATCGCTGGCCAAAAGCGTCAAGCGCCCGAACTTCAATGAACTGATTCCGGCCCTGCTGGACGGCGAGTACGGCGACAACGATTACGTCGGCAACCCGGCGCTGGAACAGGAAACCGCCAACGGCATCGACCTGGGCTTCGAACACCGCCTCGGCAAGCAAGGCGTGATCGGCGTGAACTTCTTCTACCGCGACGTCAAGAACCTGATCGAACTGGTGAATACCGGCGAGTGGAGCGAAGACGCGCAGGATACCTACGAAGAAGATCTGGAGGAATTCCTGGACGAGAACCCCGGCTCGACGGAAGACGACTTCGAATTCGAACCGGAAAGCTGGTTGTTCACCTCGGCCAACGTGGGCGACGGCAAGGTCTACGGCGTGGAGTTCGACCTGTCGACGCCACTGACCGCGTTCGGCATGCCGAATACCGGCGTGTTCCTCAACTATTCCTACCTCAACAGCAAGGTCACCGACTTCATCGGCGAGCGCCGCTTCAACGATCAGGCCAAGAGCGTCTACAACATCGGCTTTATCCAGGATCTGCCGTCGATGGGTGCCAGCTTCGGCGCGACCTACCGCAAGCAGGGCGACGCCTTCAGCCGCATCGTCGCCGAGGAAGTAACGGTGAAGTACGGTGACGACCTGGAACTGTTCGTCGAGAAGCGCTTCGGCAGCAAGGTGTCGGTGCGCCTGACCGCGTCCAATCTACTGGATGCGTCGAAGGACGAATTCTTCAATAAGTTCGACAACCTGGATGACCAGATCGACCGCGACTACGACGAGTACGAACTGGAAACCGAGGAAGCAGGCCCCAGCTATCAGCTGGTCATGCGCTGGGCGTTCTGATAGCGATTCATACGGCAATACTGCAGAAGCCGGCGCAAGCCGGCTTCTGCTTTTGTGGGAACGCCGCGTTTGATGCAGACTTCCGGCACCCCACTCCACTGCAGGCCGTCATGAAAACGATCGAAGTCCGTCACCCCCTGGTCCAGCACAAGATCGGCCTGCTGCGTAACGCCGGCCTCAACACCAAGGATTTCCGCGAACTGGTCACCGAACTCGGCACGCTCTTGGCGTACGAAGCCACCGCCGATCTGGAGCTGACCACCGAGACCATGGCCGGCTGGGCGGGCGCGGTGGAAGTGAAGAAGATCGCCGGCGCCAAGATCACCCTGGTGCCGATCCTGCGCGCAGGCCTGGGCATGCTGCCGGGCGTGCTGGCCTTGATTCCGACGGCACGCGTGAGCGTGGTCGGCCTGCAGCGCGACGAGGAAACCCTGCAACCCGTGCCTTATTTCGAGCGCCTCACCGGCCGCCTGGAAGAACGCGACGCGCTGATCCTGGACCCGATGCTGGCCACCGGCGGCACCCTCATCGCCACCATCGACATGCTCAAGCGCGCGGGTTGCCGGCGCATCAGGGGCATCTTCCTGGTGGCCGCGCCGGAAGGACTGGCTGCGCTGGAGAAAGTGCATCCGGACGTTGAGATATACACCGCGGCGATCGACGAACGCCTCAACGAGCGCGGCTACATTCTTCCAGGGCTGGGTGATGCGGGCGATCGCATTTTCGGGACGCGGGTCGAGTGATTGCCTTTCCTTCTCCCTCCGGGAGAAGGTGGCGCGAAGCGACGGATGAGGGCGGGAAAAGGACTCGCACGCAAGTTCTTTACAAGCTGATGTTCCTTGCCCTCATCCGCCCCCGTATCAAGTACGGGGCAGGCTCTACGGGCACCTTCTCCCGGCGGGAGAAGGAACAACTAAGCAGCCAGACACCTCGCCCGCAATTCCGCAACTTCATGCGCCGTACCAAAGCGCCCCTTCTCATCCCGCGTCACCTGCGCCAGTGCGCATTGCGTGTCGTGGGTGAAGAACAGATGCACGTTGCGCGCCAGCTTGTCTTCCAGGAACGCGCGCTTCTCGTCAATCAGCAGTTCGGCGTTGCGGTCGTAGCCCATGGTGATGGGCACGTGCACCCATGACCGGCCCGGAATCAGGTCCGCACAGAACACCACGCCACCATGCGATTGTCCATCGGCGGTCTCGGCACCGACGATCTCGGCAAGCATCAGACCAGGCGTGTGCCCATCGCTATAGCTGAAACGCACGCGGTCGCCCAACACTTGCGAGTACTCGCCGTCCACTATTTCAAGACGGCCGCTGGCCTGCAGCAGGCCCGGCAGTTCGGGAATAAAACTGGCGCGGTCGCGTGGGTGCGGGTGCAGCGCGCGCTGCCAGTGCTGCGCGCCAACGACGTAGGTGGCGTTCGGGAACAACAGCTGCATCGGCTTGCCTTCGGCCCACGGCGCCAGCAATCCGCCGGCGTGGTCGAAGTGCAGGTGGCTCAGTACGACAACATCGATATCTTCATGCGCGAAGCCGGCTTCGCCCAGCGAGTCCAGCAAGACATGCCGGTCTTCCTGCACCCCATAACGTTCGCGCAATTTGGGCTCGAAGAAGGCGCCGATGCCGGTTTCGAACAGTACCGTCTTGCCCTTGATGGGGCTGGCTAGCAGGGCGCGGCAGGCCAGGGAAATACGGTTTTCCGAATCCGGCGGCGACCACTTTTCCCACATCGCGCGCGGCGCATTGCCGAACATCGCGCCGCCATCGAGCTTCTGCGAATTACCTAGAATGGACCAGAGCTTCATGACCCGATTGTACGCCCACCAAAGTTGTGTAGGAGCGACGCAAGTCGCGATGAAGCTCTACCGGTAAGGCCCCATCGCGACTTGCGTCGCTCCTACAAAAGACCGGTTGGCTTTGCTCAATCTTTCTCGGGAATGGCGGTGAAATAAAACGTGAACGCGCCCTTCTTCGGGTCTTCGGCCTTCACGGCAATCGGCGTCAGTGCGCCCGCGGCCGAGAGCCAGCCTTCGCCACTCACCAGCGGTTCCTCGGATTTCTTCAGCCAGCCGCCACGCCAGCCCTTGATGGTGACGGGAATGCGCTTGCCCGGCTGCAGTTGCAGCGTGGCGTTGACATCGCGGTCCTCGCCCAGCACCAGGATGTTGCGACCGCCTTCGGAGGTCATCGATTCCTGCTCGAAGGAGAACAGTGGCTGTCCGTCCGCCTCGACCGCAAAACGCCAGTCCGCGGTTCCAACGGCGCCATCCTGCTGCACGGCGACCCGTTGCAGTTGCAGGCGCAGCTGTTGCGGCTCCGCTGGCTCGGCGGGTGTGGCCGGCGCAACTGTGGAGGGAGTCGTCACCGCAGGCGGAGTAGCCGGCTCGTCCTTCAGATCGTTGCGGATATTGACGTAGACCGTGGTCAGCGCGGCGAGCAAAGCCGCGCTGCCGGTCAGAATGGCAGGCAGGTGGGTGATGACCGGCTTTTTTTCGTTGTCCGCCACGCGTGGGTCCTACCTGTCGTATTGAAGATATATCGCGGCGATTCTATCGCCGTTCCCCGCCATACAAACGCGCGATCAGGGCGTGGCGGGCGCCACGACGACCTTGGCTGCACCGACGGGGCTGCGCGGATCGCTGCCCGCCGACAAGATGTTGCTGATACGGTCCCAGGCCACGGTCTGCAGATTGCCCCACACATGACTGGAGCCGCGACCGCCGTCGGCCTGGTCGCCGGGAAGATCGACCTTGTGGCCCATCGCCGTGAGCGCCTGCGCGACCTGCGGCGAGAACGCGCCGCTTTCGGCGTCAATGACATCGGGCAGCCACTGGTGGTGATACCGCGGCAACGCGGCGACCTGCTGCGCGGACAAGCCAGCGTCGTAACCCAGGATGCCCAGCAGCACCATGGTGATGATGCGGCTTCCGCCTGGCGTGCCCAGCACGACGACCTTGTCTGGCGACTCCATGAAAGTGGGCGTCATCGAACTGAGCATGCGCTTGCCCGGCTTGGGCGCATTGGCCTCGTAGCCCATCACGCCGAACGCGTTGGGCGTGCCCGGCTTGAGTGCGAAGTCGTCCATCTCGTCGTTGAGCAACACCCCGGTGCCGGGCGGAATCAGGCCCGAACCGTACAGCAGGTTCACCGTCTGCGTGCCGCCGACACGATTGCCTTCGGCATCGATGATCGAGAAATGGGTGGTCTCATCGTCCTCCAGCGGCGTTGGCTTGCTCGACAGCAGATCGCTGGGCGTGGCCTTGTCCGGATGGATGGTGGCGCGCAGGCCCTGCGCATAGTCGCGGCTGGTCAGTACGTTCTGCGGGATCTCCACGAAATCAGGATCGCCCAGGAAGAAGGTGCGGTCGCGATAGGCGCGGCGCATGGCTTCGGTGACCAGATGGATGCGTTGGGCTTCTTCGAGTTTTTGCAGATCCCACGGCTCCAGGATCTGCAGCATCTCGGCCAGCGCGATGCCGCCAGAAGACGGCGGCGGTGCGGTGGTCACTTTCCAGCCGCGATAGTCGAAGACGATGGGCGTGCGCTGCTTGACCTGATAGGCGGCCAGTTCCTTCGCGGTCCAGCGGCCACCGGCCTGGTTCACGCCCTTGATCAGCTTGCGTGCGGTCTCACCGCGGTAGAAACCGTCGAAACCCTGGGCGGCCAGCAGTTCCAACGTGTGTGCGAGTTCGGGTTGGCGGAAGACATCGCCCTCGGCGATGGGCTTGCCGTTGCGCAGATAAACCTCACGCGTACCGGGATAGCGCTCCATCACTTCGCGACGCGACGCATAGCCCTTGGCCATGCGCGCATACACGGGGAAACCTTCCCTGGCGATGCGGATGGCCGGCGCGAGTGTCTTCTGCAACGGCAGACGGCCATGCTTGCCAGCCAGTTCCACCAGCGCGGCAGGCAGGCCGGGAATGCCGGCCGACCACGGGCCATTCACCGAGCGGTCGCGGTCCAGTTCGCCGTCCTTGTCGAGGTACTGGTCGGGCGTTGCGGACTCGGGCGCATATTCGCGCGCGTCCAGCATCACGTCTTTGCCAGTGCGCGCATCGTGCAGCAGGAACAGGCCGCCGCCACCGAGGCCGGAGCTGATAGGTTCGACCACCGACAAGGTGGAAGACACCGCCACCGCCGCATCGAAGGCGTTGCCGCCTTCGGCCAGTATCTGCAGGCCAGCCTCGGTGGCCAGGTGGTGACCGGAGGCGATGGCCGCACCGGGCGGATGGGCGGATGGCGTGGCTGCCTGTGTGGTCTGTGGGCTGGCCTGTGGCGAGAGCGCCAGTACCGTGGCTGGCAACAATGCTGCGGCGCAGGCGAAGACCAGTCCGGCCAGATGGTGTTGGAATTTCATGCCTGCTCCTGTTGCAGCCGGCGCAATTTCGCCAGCAGGTCCTGCTCTGTTTCGGGGAATAAGGGATCCGGGTCGATGCACTCCACTGGACATACGACCACGCATTGTGGTTCGTCGTAGTGGCCGACGCATTCGGTGCAGCGCGCGGGATCGATGACGTAGATGGTTTCGCCCATCGCGATGGCCTGGTTGGGGCAGGCCGGTTCGCAGACATCGCAGTTGACGCACAACTCGTTGATCTTCAGCGACATTGCATCGACCGCGTGGGGAGCAATGGGGCAGAAGAGCATGGCCCGTACTTGCTACGGGGATTTGTTTTTTGGAAATGCACTAGATGCTTGCGTGGCAATGAAAGATTGCGCGAAGAGCGCCCCCATCCGCCTTCGGCACCTTCCCCCGCAAGCAGGGGAAGGGTTTCTACTGATGGGCTGCGCATGAAGCCTCTAGACGCTGGATCCCCGCCTGGCCGAAGGCCAGCCTGTCCTGAGCCTGTCGAAGGAGGGGGATGACCTTTCGGCAGAGGCGTGGCCGCGTTGCGGCCACGCGCCGAAAGGTCACTTGGCTTCGACGAAGACGTAGTCGGCTCCGGTGGCGATCACGGCGGCCTTGACCCGCTCGCTGTCCGCGGCCTGGCCGATGAACACGATCTTGACCTTCTTCATCGTGTCCGGCGGCACGTCCTTGAATCCTTCCACCGCGATGTCCGCCATCTTGGCCGACTCCGGCGAGCCGAAGGCGATCAGGTTGCCGCCGACGATGCCGCGCGCCAGGGCGTTCTTCACCTGGTCCAGTTGACCCTTGTAATCGGACTCGAACTTCGGATTGGACTGGCTGGTGAGGTAGTACACGAACGGGCTGTTGGTGATTTCGCCCATGTTGCGGCCCACGACATCCTGCAGATAGGCCTTCCACTGCGCATCGTCATTGGTCGTGGGCGCGGTGAGCGCTGCGACTTCGACGGGCGCCGCGGCTTCTTCTTTCTTGCACGCGGCCAACGGCAGAACCAGGCATGCGGCCAGCAACAAACGGTTTGCGATCTTCATGGTGTTTTCCCCTCCGGTAAGTCTTGTGGTGAATGGTACGGCATGGATCAACCTGGGGTCCTGAGCTGCCATTGTTCCTGCAGCGCAACAGCCACCGATTGCGGCACGAAACCGGAAACATCCCCGCCCAGCCGGGAGATTTCGCGGACCAGCGAGGACGAAATGAATCCGTACTGCTCGGCGGGCGTCAGGAACAGCGTCTCCACTTCCGGGATCAGGTGCCGGTTCATGCTGGCCAGCTGGAACTCGTATTCGAAGTCCGATACGGCGCGCAGGCCGCGCAGCAGCACGCCGCCGCCGATTTCGTTGACGAAATGCGCCAGCAGCGAATTGAAGCCGCGCACCTCGACATGCGCATGATGGGACACCGCCTCCTGGGTCAGGCGCACGCGCAGATCCAACGGCAAGGTCGGGCCTTTGCCCGGGCTCTCGGCCACGCCAATGATCAGGCGCTCGAACAAGGGCGCCGCGCGATCAATCAGATCGATGTGGCCATTGGTGATCGGATCGAATGTCCCGGGATAAACCGCAATACGGGTGCGCGCCACTGTCATTCAGGAACCGCCACGGAAATGTTGCCGTTCAGTGTATCAGCGCCCTGCAGATCGGTGGACCCGGGCGCGCGGTACAGCGCATAGCGCACCTCGCGGGTGGTGCCTTCACGGTGCAGCGTCCAGGCAGGCGGCCGCAGGACCGTATCGACGGGCGATTCCACATACACCCACGCGCCCGGCGCCAGCGTCGGCGTCAATGCCGCCAGGCTGGACTGCCACAGCCCTGCATCGAATGGCGGGTCCACGAAGGCCAGGTCGAACACGCCCTTCGGCTGTCGCGCCAGCCACGCCACCGCATCGCCCTGCACCACTTCCACCATTGATTGCGCGGACAGCCGGCCCACGGTGTCGCGCAACGACTGGCACAGCGCCGCATCGCGCTCCACCAGTACCGCGCTGGACGCGCCGCGCGACACCGCTTCCAGGCCCAATGCGCCGGTACCGGCGAAGGCGTCGAGCACGCGCGCGCCCGGCACTGCGGACTGCAGCCAGTTGAACAGGGTTTCGCGCACGCGGTCGCTGCTGGGCCGCAAGCCCGGACTGGCCGGAACCGTCAGCCGCGTACCGCGCCAGCGTCCGCCGATGATGCGGATCTTCCCGGTCTCGGGACGGGGGGCGGGTTTCATCGGGGCCATAGTGGTGCCGGTGCTAGCATGTGCGCATTCTCCGATATCCCAGTGCAATGGTCAGTTTTTTCCGTCGCAAGAAGCCTTCCCCCAGCCCCGAATCCGCGCCCGATGGCGACACCACGCGTCGTTACAGCGTCGAAGAACTGGCCGCCGCCTTCCCCACGCCGACCGACACTGATGCCACCGGCCCGGATACGCCCCGCGAACCGGTAGCCGAACCCGAAGCACCCGCCGCCGTGGTGGCACCGCCCGCGCCAGCACCTTTGCCAACGCCGGTGCACACCCCTGCTGAAGCCGAACGCCCCGCCCCTGCGGCCGCCGGCAAGCCCGGCTGGCGCGAACGCCTGCGCGGCAGCGGCTTCGCCCGCGGCCTGGGCGGTTTGTTCTCGCGCAATCCCAAACTCGACGACGACCTGCTGGACGAAATCGAGACCGCGCTGCTGACCGCCGATGTCGGCGTGCCCGCCACCACGGCGCTGGTCGAAGGCCTGCGCAAGCGCATGAAGGCGCGCGAGTTCGCCGATGCGCAGGCTTTGCTCCAAGCGCTGCGCGCCGAACTGATCGCACTGCTGGCGCCGGTCGCGCTGCCGTTGCAGATCGATGCGTCGCTTAAACCTTTCGTGGTGCTGACCGTCGGCGTCAACGGCGTGGGCAAGACCACCACCATCGGCAAGCTGGCGCGTAGGTTCAAGGAACAGGGCCACAGCCTGATGCTGGCCGCGGGCGACACCTTCCGCGCCGCCGCCGTGGCGCAGCTGCAGGCCTGGGGCGAACGCAACGTCGTGCCCGTGATCGCCCAGGGCCAGGACGCGGATGCGGCCTCGGTCGCATTCGACGCATTGCAGGCGGCCAAGTCGCGCGGCATCGAAGTGCTGATCGCCGACACCGCCGGACGGCTGCACACGCAGCAGGGATTGATGGCCGAACTGGGCAAGATCCGTCGCGTACTGGGCAAGCTGGATCCCGCCGCGCCGCATGAAGTGCTGATGGTCATCGACGGCACCACCGGCCAGAACGCGCTGTCGCAGTTGCGCCAGTTCCATGCGGCGGTCGGCGTCACCGGTCTGGTCATCACCAAGCTGGACGGCACCGCCAAAGGCGGCGTCGTGTTCGCACTGGCACGCGAATTCGGCATTCCCATCCGCTATGCCGGCATTGGCGAGCGCTCCGAGGATTTGCGCGTGTTCGATGCCGAAGCCTTCGTCGATGCCTTGTTGCCGGAAGCGCTGGGCGCGTGAATCCTGCCGTCGGGCATGTGAATTCGAAGCCGTTCGTGTGTTTGCAAAACGTTCGCGGTGAGTTTCAAGCCTTCGGTGATGGGGACTTTGAAACCGTTCGTGGTGAGCCTGTCGAACCACGCTCTTGGCGCAATTCCCCCAGTAATGGCCGCTTTAACTTGGCCGCGAAAGGCGTGGTTCGACAGGCTCACCACGAACGGAACTCTAGAAAAGCTCACCACGAACGGGATTCTGGACAAATTCAACACAACCGGAATTCATCGGTTGCAACAGAACGAATGCCGCATGTGATCAGGCAAACGCGCCAATGAACACCGCGCCCGACACCTTCGCCCAGCGCCTGCTGGCCTGGTTCGACACCTCCGGACGCCACGATCTGCCCTGGCAGCATCCGCGCACGCCGTATCGCGTGTGGCTGGCGGAGATCATGTTGCAGCAGACCCAGGTGCGCACGGCGATGCCGTACTTCCAGCGTTTCATGCTGGCGTTCCCCACCTTGGGCGATCTGGCCCGCGCCACGCTGGACGAAGTGCTGGCGCAATGGTCGGGCCTGGGCTACTACGCCCGCGCCCGCAATCTGCATGCGACCGCGCGCCTGTGCGCTGAACGTCACGACGACGAACTGCCGCGCGATTTCGACGCACTGCTGGCCCTGCCGGGCATCGGCCGCAGCACTGCGGGCGCGATCCTGGCGCAGGCCTGGGGCGACCGTTTCCCGATCCTGGATGGCAACGTCAAGCGCGTGCTTACCCGCTATCACGGCATCGTCGGCTGGCCCAACACCCCGGCCGTGGAAAAGCAGCTGTGGGCGCTGGCCCAGACGCATCTTCCGCATGACCGCCTGGCCGACTACACGCAGGCGCAGATGGATTTCGGCGCCACCTTGTGCACGCGGCAGAACCCGGCCTGCATGTTGTGCGTGTTGAACACCGACTGCGTGGCCTTGCGCGAAGGACGCGTCGAGGAACTGCCCACTTCCCGTCCCGGCAAACCGCTGCCCGAACGCATCGCGCTGATGTTGCTGGTGCGCAACGCGGCCGGCGAAGTGCTGCTGCAACGGCGTCCGCCGACCGGCATCTGGGCCTCGCTGTGGTCGCTGCCGGAAGCGCCGGACCACGACCAGGCGCGCGACTGGTTTTCGGCGCAGCTGCAGGGCGATTACGACCAGGGCGAACCGCTGGCGGAAATCCCGCATGTGTTCACCCATTACCGGCTGCGCATGCATCCGCTGCAATGGCACGGACTCGCCGCGCGCGAGGTGCTGCGCGACAATGACGACCTGCGCTGGGTTTCGTCTGCGGATCTGCCTTCCCTGGGATTGCCCGCGCCCATCCGCAAACTCCTCGGCAGCCAAGGAACTCCCCGTGCCTAGAACCATTTCCTGCGAATACGAAAAGCGCGAGGCCGAAGGACTGGATTTCGTGCCCTACCCCGGCGAACTGGGCCAGCGCATCTACGCCCACATCGGCAAGCCCGCCTGGGCCGCCTGGCTGGCGCACCAGACCATGCTCATCAACGAAAACCGGCTGTCCCCGCGCGATCCCAAGCACCGCGCCTTCCTGGAAAAGGAGCTGGAGAAATTCCTGTTCGACGGCGGCGCCGAAAAGCCCGCAGGCTACGTAGCGGAAGAGTAAAAACCCTTCTCCCTTCGGGAGAAGAGCCTGCCCCGTACTTGATACGGGGTGCCCGCAGGGCGGATGAGGGTACGGCGAAACCCATATTTTGGGCTTCGCTGTACCTCACTCACGTTCTAGGCAAGGAAACCCCAAAAGCAGCCGAGCAAGCTCGGCTCTACAAAGACAACGCGCCTTGGCTTCAGCTGCCAGCCGCTTCCCGCTCCACCACCTTGGCCTCACGCAAATCCTTCTGCGCCTGCTTCAACCCCTTCACATCAAGCGGCCGGATGGTCTCGATCCTGCACGGCATGCGCATGGTGCTGGTGCCGCCGCCATGTACGTAGACGTTGTCGAACCGCGCCGACACGCGGCTCATCATGTTGCTCAGGCTGATTGCGGGGGCGTAGTCCAGGTCCTGGCAGGGGCCGAAGAGTTGCAGCAGGTAGGCCTGGTTGGGTTTGGTCCAGACGGCGAGCGCCTCGTCGCCGATCGGCGTCCATCCGTTGATCTGGCCGAAATACTGGAAGCTGTTGACCGGCTCGCCGGCATGGGCGCGGTACAGGGCCAGGGTTTCGGTATCGGTCAGCCGGGTGGTGCTGCAGGCGCCCAGCGCTAGGGTCAGTCCGAGTAAAAGGGCGAGGCGTTTCATGCCGTACTCCAGAGGGGGAAATGAGGAATACGCCAATATTGCGCCCGTCCTCTGGCAGCGAAACCCACCCGCGCCCAACCCGTTCAGCGCACGGGCGGCTTGCCGCGCGGCCCCCGTCCCCGTATCATGCCGCCCCTCACGTCGGCTTGGCCGCGGGTGCAGTGGCCGGGTAGCTCAGTCGGTAGAGCAAGGGATTGAAAATCCCTGTGTCGGGGGTTCGATTCCCTCCCCGGCCACCATTTTGGTGGCGCTCCTATCCTTTAGGATCAAGACGTTACATTGCGTTTTCGTGACGCGTTAATAGAACCCGCACTCGTTGCGGGTTTTCTGTATGCGACACCAGTGTGCCGTCAATCCGACACGCAGCGCCACGCACATGATCCGCAGCCAAATCGGCATAGCGCAGGACAAGCACAACGCCAAAGCGGGATCGATGCCCCCAGGAAAGATAGATAAAGGCTGTATACCCCTGCCGGCAAGGTCGAATGCAGCCTGCTCGTGCTGTGGTATTGAGTTGCGCACCCGCAGCGCGAGAGCGTCACCCAGCCCCTAGCGCAGCAGGCGTTGCTTCTCGCGCACTCGGTTCTACGTCCCCTCTGACAGCAGGACGCGATACTTTTCAATAGTGTGTCGCGGTTTCATCGTTCACTCCTAATAGTTAAGGGAGCGACGGCAGCCTTCACGCATAGGGCGAAGCCGACCGAGCAATGCTCGTGCAGCCTTAAATGTGCTGAAAATTTGTCTGGAGGCCTAAATCAAATCTAGAAGGGCGCAGTCCCCTCTCAGTCAGCCAACTCTTTGGTTCGAGCGTTGCAGACTGGCCTGACGTATCGGCTTTTATGGTCGTTTGGCGGCTCATCTATAAATAAGGATGCGCACAATCCGCGCCGATGGGCTCGCGAGAATTCGACCCAAGTTTGGAAAGAGCAGACGCAGCCCGACCTAAGTAGCTTCAGATAGCTATTGAGTCAATTATTACTTTACAGCTCTCTTTGATTTGCGTTTTGGTGCCGCAGCGTCGTTTCTCGTAGCGCCGGCACTTTCCGCGACCTCCACACTCTTTTTCGCTGCACCAAAATCTACTTTCGTGATCCCCAAAGGCCAATAAATATCCGAGACAATTTCTCGACCCGCACCGACCTTTACCTTGACTCTCACACGGTAAGAACCTGGCTCAGAAGGAAGCAGCAATCCTTTTATGTGGACTCTGGCCCTGCCCTTCGGAACTTTGCTAAGAGCCTTACGCGTCTGTTCTGAAGAAGTTGAATTTTCCATTGTGCCGCCCCCCTCAAGAATTGCGACAGCCTCAATATCCTTGCCTTCTTCTTTGGGATCAAAATCCCAATAACTGATCACTTCAATGGGAACACGAATTCCAAGAACAGGGCTCGCGATATTCTCGCAAGTATCGATAAAGGACCAATTCTTTGAAGTGGCATCTACGATCGACTTGGCACAAACAATAATATTTAGGCACTTAGGCATAGGAACTCGCAGATCAACCGGTCGAATAGGTGAGGCAGGAAAACTCGTCGGCTGATGGCTGACGCCGCTGACGCGTCCTTAAAACTCTTATCGTATTCGTGTACTTCACTAACCCTGTTTCTACCTGATTAACGGCAGGTCGAGCAACAACCACACCATCCACGTTCAAGCATGCATTTGCTAAATATGCGGCGAACGAGTCGGCCACTACTGCTTCGCACTCATCAAGCGAGTACCACAACTCGTCAAGCTTAGACAGAAGATCATCTTCCAACTCAAGATCTCCGTCAGCCCTCGCATTCAACGATTGACGCAACAAGTCTCGATATATGCTGAGCGATTCAATGATCATAAATGCTCCAATTTATACGAGTCCCATTTAGATCTTCTTCGTAACTCTGGAAGGTGCACTCTGTTGTTGGTTCAATGAAGTAGTGCTTTTTCTTGCGATCTTTTGGGTCCTGACGCGCTGCAAGCTGCGGAGGTATGTTTTCTTCCAAGATATAGAACACAGGATGTTGTGCTGTTCCACCAAGGGTTTTGGGGCGTCGATGTCCAGGTATAGATCTTGGATCAGGATGCGTCACAGACATACCGCCCGTCGTTGGCCGAACAATCCCTTCAACAATAGGTATGTCAACGTTCGGTCGCACGCCCAAGTGGTCGGCCCTTTGGCCAATTGACGGCAGTCCGTCATCGTCCTTTCTCATTCCTCTATAGAAGCGCATCGATAACCAGTAAAGATGAACACGAGCACGCTTTATATGGTGCTTCGGACTGGTTACGCAAGCAGAGGTAGAGCGTCGTAGTGAGTATTGTGGCGTAGCCAGCATTTGCAAATCCTACGCCATATTACATTAATCACCATAGAAAACTCTGCAAGTAGCTGATTCATAATGAAAAAATGGTTGCTTCTGGTTGCACTTGAAAATCCCTGTGTCGGGGGTTCGATTCCCTCCCCGGCCACCATTTCTTTGGTGGTCAAACGTAAGCCCCGCAAGCCTTTCAGGCGATTCAGGGCTTTTTGCTATCTGGGCCTGAGCAAGGCCGTGTCATAGCCATGTCAGGATTTTCCTCAAGACCAACTCCACAAAGCAACGGACGAGGTACCCATGGACCCCTTCCTGCAGTGGATCGCTCAAATTCCGGGTCTGTGGTGGAGCGGCCTCAGTTTCTTCATAGGCTTGCTCGCCGGGCACCGATTGCAGCTGGGGCTAGCCCGACGTCTTGATCGTCAAGCCGCCCGTGAGGTCATTAGGGCCTGGGTGATCGACCAAAATGATTCTCCAGATCAGCCAGTGCGGCGGCCACCGGACACCCAGTTCGACGCATTTGCCTCTCGAATAGGTACCCGTCAGAGGAAGCGCCTGGGCACTGCGTGCCGAGGATTGGCCGCGACATGGACAATGCACCAGTCGAACGGGCATGGTCCACCACACCGCTGACCGTGAACTATTTTTGCGCTCGATGCTTACGCTGCTAGATAAGCCAGAGAGCTCGTAGGCTGTATATGGACTCCTCCCGATTGCCAAGCTGCTTTTGAGTTTTCCTGGAAGAGCCTGCGAACGTATATTCGGCCTGTGAGTGAAGCTCTTGCTTCTGGCCATGATGGAACAGTCGCTCGCGGGTGCCTCATTGGGTTATCGGCCTTGCGGCCACCAGCCTACTCAGGCTCTTCCCGCGACGGTCTTACCGATATTCCTCATCAACAGATCAGCAAACTCAAGGTGAAGTGAAGCGTGCCCCAGTCAGGGGCGATAGGACTCGTTGCGTGCCAGCACCGCCCAGGCAATGCGTGCAGTCTTGTTGGCTTGGGCTACGGTGGCAATGTTGCGATGCTTGCGGGTAGACAGGTTCATCAGCCAGCGACTTCGGTCATCGGGTTTGTCAGTGGCTGCACGCAACACGCTGCGTGCGCCATGCACCAGCAGCCCACGTAGGTAGCTGTCGCCATGCTTGTGGATTCCGAGTAATCGCGCTTTGCCGCCACTGGACTGCTGCCGTGGTACCAGGCCCAGGAACGCAGCCAGTTGCCGCCCATTGCGGAACTGGGTGGCATCACCCACGGAGGTCACCAAGGCACTGGCCGTCAGCGGGCCGATACCAGGTACTTTTACCAGGCGCTGCATGTCCGGATTCTGCCGCACGTGCTGTTCGATACGTCGGGTCAGTTGCTCGACTCGACTATCCAGCGCAACCAGTTCCTCGTACAGCTCAGCCAGCAACTGGCGGAAGTCGAAGCTCAGTCCGTTCTCGGCATCCTCCAGCAACTCGGGCAAGGCACGACGCAAGGCCAATCGACCCGTGGTCACCACGATGCCGTACTCGGCCAACAGCCCCCGCGTCTGGTTGACCAGCGCGGTGCGCTGCGCCACCCGGGCGCTGCGCACCCGATGCAGCGCCTGCTGGTCTTGCTGAGCAATCGTCTTGACTGCCACAGCGGCAATCTCCGGGCGTGTCATTGCCGCACAGATCGCAGCGGCATCATTGGCATCGTTCTTCTGGCCCAGCACGAATGGCTTGACGTACTGCGGTGGTAGCAATCGCACCCGATGACCCATGGCCTGCAACTGCCGGCCTCAGTGATGGGCCGCGCTGCACGCCTCCATGGCTACCTCGCAGGGCGCAAGTTCTCGAAAGAATGGCAGTAGTGCAGAGCGACGCACTGACTTGCGCACCAGCGCCCGACCCGAACGATCCACGGCATGCACCTGGATCACCTGCTTTGCCAAATCCAAGGCAACACGATTAATCTGCATGACGGACTCCTCCTGCTGTGTGACTGGTTGACCAACACTTCCAGTCTGGCACCTAGATGCCGGATCAGTGGGAGGAGTCCATTCCATTGGGTTGAGCCGAAGGCGATACCCATCACCTAGCGGCGGTCACACAGCGATGGGTATAGCTGCGCTCAACCCATCCTACGCAACAGGCTTAAATTGCAGTGCCGTCATCCCCGCGAAGGCGGGGATCCATGGACGTTGAGCGATTGAAATCAAAATCCATGGATTGACCGGCATGCACTGTTGAAGAGCGCATTCGCTTTCGCGGGCTTGCAACAGCCGAATGGCTGGTGACTTGCTTTCCAGGCGGTGAGTCGCTGGATCCCCGCCTTCGCGGGGGATGACGATGCTTGCTTGTTGATTGGAAGAATGATCGGCATCTGGACAGCGCCCAGCCCATTACCGCCAAATCGAAAACCTCTGGCCGCCCCGCAGACAACGGCCTTGATTGATATCAATTGCGAGCCATTCGCACTTTGCTAAACTTCACCCATCAGCCGCTGCGTGAAGCAGTTAGCCACTTCCCGCACCACAGGCTGATTTCGTGTCCCACATCTCCCACCCGCGCGCGCTGGTGCGCACGCCGCTCTCGCTTTCCCTGACCGCCCTGCTGCTGGCCCTGCCCTTGTCGGTAGCGGCCCATGACGCCACCACAGCTCCGGAAGAAGACACACCCAGCGACGCCGTCACCCTGGACGCCGTGCAGGTCAAGGGCGAACGCTTGGGCCTGAACCTCAAGCTCGATGCCAGCTCCGGCGCACTGGGCACCAAGCGCTTGCTGGATACGCCGTTCTCGGTGACCGTGGTCGAGCAGGAGGACATCGAGAAGCGTGGCGCCACCACGTTGGGGCAGGTCTTCATCAACGACCCTTCCGTGTACGCGGCCGAACCTTCGGCCACCACCGCCTGGTGGGGCACGCAGATCCGCGGTATCGGCGTGACCAACCACTATGTGGATGGCGTGCCGATGCTGATGGAATGGGGCGGCGAGTATCCGCTGGAGGCGGTGGAATCGGTACAGGCACTCAAAGGCCTGGGCGGCTTCATGTACGGTTTCGGCGCGCCGGGCGGCATCATCAGCTACCAGACCAAGCGACCCACCGACGCCCCGCTGCTCTCCACCACCCTGGGCTGGCGCAATGACAGCGCGGTCTCGTTCCACCTCGATGCCAGCGACCGTGTCGACGGGCCGGACTCGTTCGGCTACCGCGTGAACCTGGTGAGGGAAGGCGGCGACGCCTACAACGGCGCTGGTATCGACCGCACCCTGCTCGCGCTGGCCGTGGACCAACCCCTCGGCGACAACCTGCTCTGGCACGCGGAAGTGTTGCACGAAGACAACAAGCTCAAGCACGAGCCGCTGTATTTCTATTGGGATGCCTACGAAGGCGAACGCCTGCCAAGCCCGACCTACGACTACCAGAATGTCCGCGTACGCAATTCGTACTACAAGGCCGTGACCACCAACGCCAGTACCGGTCTGCAGTGGCGCATCGGCGACAACTGGAACGCGGACTTCACCGTCGGCGGCAGCAAGCGCGAGCACTACTCCAACAAGATGTTCGCCAACCTGCTGAATGAAGCGGGCGATTACGAAGGTTACGTCTACAACTTCGCCGGTGTCATGCGCAACAGCGTAGCGCAGGTCTTGTTGACCGGACACGTGGGCGCGGGCAGCGTAAGACACGACCTGGTATTCGGCGCCTCGGTCCAGCGCACCTGGGACCAGTGGGGCAACGACTGGTACTGGAGCAACGACTTCTCGGGCAACCTCTACCTTCGCCAGGATTTCCTCTCCACCCACGTGCCTGACTTCAGCCTGGTAGCGGTGAGCGCTGACGAGCGGCAGAAGTCGGTGTTCGCAAGCGACACCGTCCATTTCGGCGAGCACTGGCAAGCGGTGCTGGGTGCGCGCTACGTGGATTACGAACAGCGCGACCTGGATGGCGACCCGACGGTGGACTCGCGCTACGCCACCTCGGCACTGACGCCCACCGTGGCGTTGATCTACAAACCGGTCGATGCGGTGTCGGTCTACGGCAGCTATGTGGAATCGCTTGAATCGGCGGGGCGCGTCGGCTTCGACAGCGAACCGCCTTACGCCAACGCCGGTGAGGTGCTGGATGCGACCATCAGCAAGCAATACGAACTGGGTGCCAAATATCAGGCGGGCCGGCTCGGTTTCACCGCCGCAGCTTTCCGCGTTGAGCGCAGCGCGCAGATCGACCAATGGCGCGACGGGCTGCGCTACCGGGTACAGGACGGCCTGACCATGTATCGCGGCTTCGAGGCCATTGCCAGCTACGGCGTCACCGAGCGTCTGGACATCGGCGTTGGCGGACTGTGGCTGGACCCCAGCCTGGAGAAGCTGTCGCCCGATAACGCCGCCCTGCAGGGCAATCGCCCGTCTGGTTCCTCACGTCGCCAGTACGTGCTCAATGGCGAGTACCGCCCCGCCGCGCTGGCCGGCTTCAGCCTGCACGGCAACCTGCGCTACGCCGGCGACCAGTATTACGAAGACGCCAACCGCATCCTGATTCCCGGGCGCACCGTGGCCGATGTCGGATTCCAGTACCGCACCACACTCGGCGGCCGCAGCCTCACGCTGACCGGCAACGTCAACAACCTGTTCAACCGGAAATACTGGAACCTGGACACGCTGGGTGAGGCCAGGAATGGCTCGCTGGATCTGCGTGTCGATTGGTAAACACAAAGACCGGCCGTCCACTGAACGCGGACGGCCGGCGGTGACTCAATAGCGCAGGTTGAGTTTTACCCAGGCGCTTCGGCCCGGCTCGTTGATGCGGATAGGATCTGCGGGATAACCGAAATCCGCACTGCCGGACAGGTTGAGGTGCTCGCTGTAGAGACGGTCGAACACATTGTCCACGCCGGCCGTCAGCGCGACCCGTTCGCTGAAACGATAGCCGCCGTTCAAGGCCAGGGTGGCGAAGCCTGCACTTGGGCCCAGGTCGCGCCCCACCACATTGCCCTGGTCGATGGCCACGCGATCCTGCCTGCTCGCCGCTCGTAGCAGCGCGCCGAACGACCAGCGCTGGTTGTCGTAGTTGGCCGAGAGGCGCGCTTCCAGCGGTGGCATCTGTGGCAAGGCCTGCCCGCTGCTGCGGTTCTCTCCCCAGGCATAGGCTACGGTGCCGCCCAGCTTCCACTGCTCGCCAGGCCGGAACTCCACACCCGCTTCAGCGCCACGGGTTCTGGCATCCACATTGGCGACCGAAGAGGACATACCCATCATGCCGCCTGCCATGTAAGTGAACAGGATGAAATCATCGGCCTGCCCTGCATAAGCCGAGACCCACGCATCCAGACGCGTCGTCCGGTACTGCATTCCAATATCGACCTGCGTGGTTTTTTCGGGATCGATGCCATCGAACGCATTGAGTGCGCCCATTGGCCCCATATCGGCGGAGAACAGTTCCCAGTAATCCGGCATGCGTTCGGTGTGGCCGATACCGGCATACCAGCTGAGCGGCGAGTCGCGGAAGTCCCGCTCATAGCGGACGAATCCGCCAGGCAGGTTCTCCTTGCGGGTCACGCCTGCGGTCGGGTTGGGCATGTCCATCATCCCCGCCGTCGCACGCTCATCCTTGACCTGCGCCCGGTCCAGCCGCACTCCGGCGACCCATCTGGTTTCGGCGTCCCGCTTCCATGTGCTCTCTGAGAACAGGCCCAGGTTGCTGAAGTTGGCATCGGTGGACCAGGGCACGTCGTCATAGGTATTACGGCCCATCGCGCTGCGCCCGCGGTGGCGGCTGTGCTGGGCGTCCAGTCCTGCAGTGAGCTCCCACGCCTGTGCGGCCCAGGTGGCGGCAAAGCGCCCTCCCTTGGTCTGTCGATCCACGTCGGCGGCCATCGGCATGGGCATCGAGCTCATGGGCTTGGGATACCGCAAGGTGTAGTTGTCCATCACATGATCGGCGTAGTTGTAGAAGACATTGGCCTGGAGGGTATCGAGCGCGCCCGCGAAGTTCTTGCGCTCAAATCTCAGACCATAGCTTTCGCGCTTGAACTGCGCACCGTCCATGCTGCGGCCCGCATAGCGTGCTTCCCCATCGCCGGTGCCTGCGGTGAATTCCAGAACGGTGTCCGCATCGGGCGTCCAGCCGAAAGCGACATCGGCATTCCACTTCTTCCAGGCCGATGGCACGGTGTCGCCGTTTCCGTCCTGATAGTCGTCGGCTTCCGAACGGTTCGCACTTACACGGGCGTAACCCCGGGGCGCACCGACGGCGGCATCCAGCACCTGGTCGTTGCGGCCGGAGGATCCGCCCAGCACGCTGCCGCTGATCCGGGATCCGGGTTTCTCGAAGACTTCGGTCTTGCGTTCAAACCGTACCGTGCCTGCGGAAGCGCCCGGCCCCCAGAGTACCGTCTGCGGACCCTTGATCACCACCAGCCGGTCGAAGGTTTCTGGCGAGATGTAGGACAAGGGGTTGTCCATGCGCGCGGGGCATGCGCCAGGCATGCTTCCGTCGTTGGTCAGGATATTGAGGCGTGAGCCGAACATGCCACGCAGGACCGGATCGCCGTTGGTGCCGCCGTTGCGAATGGCGGTGAAGCCCGGAATGGTCTTCAGGTAGTCGGCGCCATCGCTGGCGGGCACGGGTTGGCGTGGCAGTTTCGGATCGGTTTCATAGGTCAGCGGTGAAACCGGGGCCTGGCCCACCACGACGATGGTGTCCAGGGTGGCGGCGCCCGTGTCGGCGACGGATGAGGTGGCGGCCGCCGCCGATGCAGCGGCGGAAATACAGAGCACAGCAGAAATCGCCGCGCCAAGGCGCGTCGATTGAAATGAGGTAGACATGGCAACTCCAAAGCACAAGGGATGCGTGCAGCCCTCAGGGCCGCACTACGAAAAACGCTTGCTTGTGTTTCAGAGAAGAATGGGCGGACCGCGACTGCCTAACCCGCAGGGATGGAACGACGATATTTCTGGCTTGGCCCACAACGCCGCAAACAGACTGACGACAGCAGGCGGAAGCCAGATGGCCAGCGCGACCAGCAGCAAAGCGGTGGCGGCCAGCAAGGGGCAGTAAGCGCAATCCGCCGCCATCGGCGTCTTGGCAGGCTCAGGCGGAGTTCCCTGGGTGAACTTGGCCAGGTCGACGAATTTTAAACCGGTCGCCGTGCAGATTTCTGCCCAGCCCGTCACTGCGGACGAGGGCAATCCGGCGAGCACGCGCGTGACGATGGGCGAAAACGCCAGCAGCAACATGGCTACAAGCGCCATGCGGGCCATGGGTTTCTGGAAACCGGCGGAGCGGAGCATGTGCGTATTGTAAGGGCTCACTACGAATGCAGTTCAATGCCCTTGGCGTTTGCGCGAAGTTGTTCGGAGATTTGGGGGGAACACGGCACCTTGGACACTGTTAAGAGGCGCCCTGGATGCCCTTCCAGGAACCAACTTGTCGGATCAAACAAGCATCCTGTGCGGCAGGTGCAATCGCACTTCCAGCCCACTGCGTGACGGACGATTCCTGATCACCACAGTGCCGCCATGGCGGACGATGGCCGCGCGGGTGATGGCCAGTCCCAGGCCTATTCCGCTGCGCGATCCCTCGCCTCGCGCGAAGGGCTTGAACAGCTGGTCGATGAGGTCATCGGACACGCCTGGTCCGGTATCGGTCACCTTGATCAGTATGCCGTCGCTGTCCTGGGATGCTTCCAGCTCGATCTCGCCGCCTTCGGGCGTGTGCCGCAGCGCATTGCGCAGCACGTTCTCCACTGCGCGGCTCAGCAGCTCGCGGTCGCCCACGGTGTCGAGGCCCGGGGCGATCAGCGCACGAATGAAATGCCCCGAGCCGGCGCTTTCCAGGCGCGCGTCTTCGACGATGGAAGACACCAGTTCGGACATGTCCAATGCATGCTCGTTGTCGGATGGTGTGGGCGACTCCAGCCGCGCCAGCAACAGCAACTCGCCGATCAGCGCGTCCATGCGATCGGCATCTCGGTCCATCCGTTCTATCAGCTCCTCCGGCCTGGATTGACCGCGGGCCAGTTCCAGCGCCACCTTGATCCGCGCCAGCGGCGAGCGCAGCTCGTGCGACAGATCCAGCATGAGCTGGCGCTGGGAGGCGAGCAGTTGGCCGATCTGATCGGCCATGCGGTCGAAATCCTTGCCGAGAGCGGTGAATTCATCGCGGCGCGAATCCAGCGCGGTACCGATGCGATAGCCCAGATCGCCGCCCGCCAAGCGTTGCGCGGCCGACTGTAGTTTCGAAATGGGACCGACCAGATACTTCGCCGCCACCGCACTGATCACGCCGGCCAGAAGTATCGAGAGCAACAACGGCCCCAGCAGCCGCCTCAACAGGAAATCCAGCGGAGGGCGCGGCGGCGGCTGGAAGAAAAGGATGGCCCGGTAGTGCCCACCGGATTTGGTGGTCATGGGAAGGTCCAGGGCCATATCCGATGCACCAGGCTTCACCCCTCGCCTGGGTCCAAGCAGTCCTTGGCGCTCCACAGCGTGAGTGGACGAGATGCGGGGCACCGGACGCCCAAGGATCTCCTTGCCGTCCTCGCCGATGAAATACATCTGCAAGCCGTGGACTCGCTCCATGTTGTCGAGCAACTCGGACGTGTCCCCGGCCGATCCCGATTCATGGGCCACCAGCACCGCGCGCGCGGTGGCCGTGGCGAATCGTTTCAGGCTTTCCTGCACATTCTCGGGAATGCGCCGCTCGATGGTGATCGCGAACAGAAAAGCCGTGCCCACCATCAACAGCGCGCTGCCCAGCCACAGGCCCAGGCACAACTTCCAGAACAGCTTTCCCATGTCACCCCTTCAACAGGAACTGATAACCAACGCCGCGCACCGTGCACACCAGGCCTTCCCCGATCTTGCGTCTGATGCTGCTGATATGCATGTCCACGGCGCGGTCGTAGGACGACATCCTGCGACCCAGCACATCGCGGGTCAGTTCTTCCTTGGTCACCACATCGCCCGCATGCTGCATCAGGCGTTCCAGCACATTGAATTCGGTGCTGGTGAGGGAAATGCTCTCGGCGCCCTGCCTGACCGAACGGGTGCCCGCATCCAGTTCCACACCGCTGACACTTAGGTAGCGGTCCCTGGTGGTCTGCTGCGTGTCCTCGACCCGGCGCTGGATGGCGCGGATGCGCGCGGACAGTTCGCGCGGATTGCATGGCTTGGGAAGATAGTCGTCGGCGCCCATTTCCAGCCCGATGATCCTGTCGACATCCTCGCCCCTGGCTGTGAGCATCAACACCGGCACCTTGCTCACGCCGCGCAGATAGCGCAGCACTTCGAACCCGTTCTTGCCCGGCAGCCCGACATCCAGCACGACGAAGCCGATCTCTTCGGCCAGCCGCGCCCAGCCGCTTTCGTCGAAACGATGCATCACCTCGACACCGAATCCATCCTGGACCAGATAGGTCTTCAGCAGGTCGCAAAGTTCGGTGTCGTCGTCGATCAGTAGCACTTTCATGAGCGCATTCTCCCATGGACCTCGCAACGTTGAGGGCATTTACATTTATTTACTGAATGCCGGCGCGTAGCTGACGAATCGCCTACGAATCCTTGCGCGCAAATCTAGAACATAGGTCGCTCTCCCCCCATCGCGCTGGTCATGAAATTCATCACTTTCGGCGTTCTCGCGGCGCTTGTTCTGGCGCCCTGCATGGAAGCACGCGCACAACAGGACCTGGACAGGATAACGGTGCAAGGCCGGCCGGATTACTCGGGAATCTGGGTACCCGATGCCAAGGCCAATGCCGAACTGGAAAAGCAGATGCGCAAGGCCATGCGCAAGAAGATGAAGCAGGGCGCGCCCAAGGAGCGCGCACCCAACTACGACGGTCCTGGCGGCGGGTCGCCGCCATCGGGTGGAGTTGGGGGGCCTCCTCCTGGGGGCATGGCAGGCGGGCCACCCGAAGGCGGGCCACCCGGCCGCGGCCGGCCCGAACCCAATGCCCATGGCGTGATGCGCCAGGAAATGGATTTCGCGGCCCCGTTGCAGGGGGATCTGGAAATCGTGAGCACCGAGACCGACTTCCGCCTGGGTCGCGCCGGGGAACCGTTGACCGACATACAGGTGGGACGCGGCGCGACCGAATTGGCCGATGGCCATACCCGGGTCTTCGCCGCATGGGAGCAGGGCCAGTTCGTCGTCGAGTTCAACACCGACGATGGCGCGCGCGTGACGCATACCTACGCATTGGAAGACCAGGGCAATCGCCTGCGCATTCGCACCAACGTGGCCGGACGCATGTCGCCCATTCCCGGCGGCATCGACATGGAACGTGTGTTCGTGCGCAAACCCTGAGTCGCTTCGCTCAAGCAGATCGCTTCGCTATTGGGCACTTGCTTCATTCCGCCCACCGAACGGCAGCACGCCTCACCGTCCATGTCCGCCGTTCGTTTCCCTTATTCAACTCTTCCGGTCTCCCGCATGATGCCTATCTCACTCCGCTCAGAACCGTCTTTGCCAGAGCCCTCGCACCGCGCGGGCGTCGAGGGCGCCGAGGCGAATGTCGCCTCGCCCCGCTTCCTGTTTTCGCCCGGCAAGACCCACCAATGCGATGAGAAGCTGCTGACCCGCTGGTGGGAACAGGCTGGTCTGGAAGGATTGTCCACCGTGGTGCAGGCCTGTCTGGCCCAGTCCATCGAGATCTCGCAGGCGCGACTGGAAATGGAGCACCACACCGCGATCTTTGCGGCCAGTCATTCGGAGAGCCCCGAAGACGAACTGGCGCAGGCCATGCATCTGCTGATCAGTCAGATCGCCCAGTATCAGCACATCCGCATCAGCGTGATCGGCAGGCTAGCTTCCACCTACGTGCGTTTGCTCGTACAGACCGAGCGCCTGCAGAACGCCGATCACGCGATCGACCTGCATCAATCCATCGCGGACCGCAGATCGCACGAGACCAGTGAGCGCAATCAAGCGGCGCGCCTGGCTTCTTCTCCCATCGCCGAACTGCACGCTTTCCGCGAAACGCTCAACGGCGAGCGCAACGCCACCCTGCTCGCCCTGTCCGAGCAGCTGTGCGAGCCGTTGAGCATCACCCGCTCACGCACGGCCACGCATTGCCTGCCGCCGACCATGGCGGTGCTGCCGGTGGTGGGTTCGCCTGAAGATCTCGCATTGCGCCGCCCCGATCTGGTGGCGCTGGAACACGCGCTGCTGCGCGAGCAAGGTATCGGGCCACCAACCGCCTTTGCCGTGCGCCAGGCGCAGCTGAACTACGAACGGGCCTGTCTTGCGGCCACCACAGCCGTGGAGCACGCGCTCAACCGGATGGTCACGGCCATCAGCAGTCTGGTTCCGGCCAGGGCGTGCGCGGCCAATGCCGACGCGACCGCCCGCGCCGCGCAGGCAGCCTTGCGCAAGGGCAACGGAAGCACCGACGCGGTGTCGCATGCGCATGTGAACCGGTTCAATTTCAACGACCGTGAAATCGTCATCCGCGGAGAAACCTACCTGGCCCTGGTGCAGCTGTACCAGGCACTGGGCGCCGGGTGGGAAAGCGAACAATTCATGCAGGGCGAAACCTCGCTGGAAGGCGCTGCATGAAAGTTTCGGCAAACCGCTCCACGCTGTTTCTGGCCATCCTGATCACCCTGACCCTGCCCACGGCCGTCGAAGTCCATGCGCAGCAGAGCGCGGCAAGCGAGTACGTGATCGAGGATATCCGCGTTGATGGGCTGCAGCGCATCTCCGCAGGCACGGTGCTGACCTACCTGCCCGTCGAGCGCGGCGATCTGCTGGATTCCAGCAAGTCCGCCGAAGCGATCCGCGCGCTCTACAAGACCGGATTCTTCGAAGACGTCAGGCTGGATCGCCAGGGCGCGATCCTGGTCGTCACCTTGACCGAGCGCCCGGCAGTGAACTCCCTGAAGCTGGAAGGCAACAAGGACATCAAGACCGAGGATCTGCTGAAAGGCCTGCAGGACATCGGACTTGCCGAAGGCAACACCTTCGACCGTCTGGCCCTGGATCGCGTGACCCAGGAACTCACCCGCCAGTACAACAACCGCGGCAAATACAACGTGGAGATCACTCCCGACGTCAGGGCGCTGGGCCGCAACCGCGTGGACGTCACCATCAAGGTCAAGGAAGGCAAGGCCGCCAAGATCAGGCATGTGAACCTGGTGGGCACCGAGACCTTCGAAAACAAGGACATCATGGAAAACTGGGAGTCCAGGGAAAGCAACTGGCTGTCCTGGTACCGCCGCGACGATCAGTACTCGAAGGAAAAACTCGCGGGCGATCTGGAATCGCTCAACTCGTTCTACCTCGACCGCGGCTATGTGGATTTCGCGGTGGATTCGACCCAGGTGGCGATCAGTCCGGACAAGCAGGACATGTTCATCAGCGCGGGTGTGACCGAAGGCGTCCAGTACAAGGTGTCGGAGGTCAAGGTCACCGGCGACACGGTGCTGCCGGCCCAGGACATCGAACGGCTGGTGCTGATGAAGAAGGACCAGACCTTCTCGCGCGCGCTGCTCGAATTCACTTCCGATGCGATCACTTCCACCCTCAGCAACATCGGCTATGCGTTTTCAAAGGTCAACGCCATTCCCACCGTCGACCGCGAACATCGCACCGTCGCCGTCAACCTGCAGGTGGTGCCCGGCCCGCGGGTCAACGTGCGGCGGATCGTCTTCAAGGGCAACTCGCGCACCGGCGATGAAGTGATGCGTCGTGAAATGCGCCAGTTCGAAGGCGCGTGGTATTCGCAGGCGGCCATCGACCGTTCCAAGATCCGCCTGCAGCGCCTGGGCTATTTCGAAACCGTCGAAGTGGAAACCCCGCCAGTGCCCGGCAGCAGCGACCAGGTCGATCTGGTCTATTCGGTCAAGGAAACCAGCTCCGGTACTTTCTCCTTCGGCTTGGGCTATTCGCAGACCTCGGGACTGACCACCTCGATCGATCTTTCCCAGAACAACTTCCTGGGCACCGGCAACCGGGTGGCGGTCAACGCGGCGCGCAGCACCTACCAGGACCGCTACGGCTTTTCCTTCACCAATCCCTACTTCACCGACGGCGGCGTTTCGCTGGGCTACAACCTGGGCTGGAGCGAGACCGACTACTCCGATTACAACACCGCCTACTACGCCACCACCAACGCTTCGGCCAAGGCCATCTTGGGGCTGCCGATCACCGAGAACGACACGGTATCGCTTGCGTTCGGCATCGACTCAAACGAGGTATCGACCTACAGCGGCTCGACGCCCCAGGCGATCATCGACTACATAAATGCCGTGGGCAATCGCACCTTCCATGCCTGGCGTACCGAAGTGGCCTGGGCGCGCGACAGCCGCAACGACTATTTCATGCCCACACGCGGCACCTACCAGCGCACGTCGGCCGAAATCACCCTGCCCGGCTCCACCGTGGAGTATTTCAAGCTCAACTACGAATTCTCCAAATACTGGCCGCTGTCGCCCTCGTTCGTGCTCAACACACGCGCCGAACTGGGCTACGGCGACAGCTACGGCGCCGACACCACGCGCAGGTTCTGCCAGGTGCAAGGAGACGACACCATCGTCAAAGCCAGTTCGGAGTGCGCATCCGGTTCCACCGAAGTTTCCTCGGTCACCGCCAGCGGGCTTCCGTTCTTCGAGAACTTCTACGCCGGTGGCGTGCGCTCGATACGCGGATTCACCGACAACACGCTGGGACCCCGCTCGGAGGCCACCTCTTCCTACCCCGACGGCCAACCCCTGGGCGGATCGGTGAAGACCACCGGTTCGCTGGAAATGTATTTCCCCAAACTGTTCGATTCCAAGGCCGCGCGCGTCTCGGCGTTCGTGGATTTCGGCAATGTGTTCGCCGATGTGGACAGCGTGGACGCAGGCGAATTCCGCGCGTCGGCCGGCATCTCGCTGCTCTGGCGCGCGCCGGTGGGTCCGATCTCCATCAGCTACGCCATCCCGCTTCGCAAAGAAGACGACGATGAAATCGAAAGACTGCAGTTCACCTTCGGCGGAGGATTCTGAGCACACCACTCACCAACTGCCGATGTCCAACTGCAACTTTCTTTTTCACCTCCAAAACCCAGAAAACAGGCCTGATGCATAAACCCAGATTTTCACGGGCGCTGCTGCTCGCAAGCCTGGCCATCGCCCTGAGCGGGTGCATGGCAGGGCGCAACTATCGTGAACCTGTTCCCGAAGCACCGACGCGCTGGCATGCACCGCTGCCCCATGGCGGGCAGGTGCAGGCCATGGCCGACTGGTGGGAGCAATTCAACGATCCCACGCTCGATCAATTGGTGCGAATGGCCGAGGACGACAGTCCCAGCTTGGTCAAAGCGTGGGCCAATATCGAAAAGGCGCGCGCGACCCTGCAATCGACCAACGCCGGTGCCCTGCCCAGCGTCAATGCCAGCGGCTCGGTCTCGCGCGGCGATCAGGCTTCGCAGCAGGGATCGGCCACCTCCTCCGACGTGATCGAATCGCGCAGTTCCGGCCTGGACGCGTCGTGGGAAATCGACCTGTTCGGTAAGGTCCGCAGAGGTGCCGAAGCCGCGCGCGCGCGCATCGAAGCGCGCGTGGACAACTGGCACGACGCTCGCGTCTCGCTGGGGGCGGAGGTCGCCGATACCTATGTGCAATACCGCAGCTGCGGTCTTCTTGCCGGGGCCTACGAGCGCTCGCTGACTTCGATGAGCCAGACGCAACGTGCGACCCAGCAGCTGGTGGACGCAGGCTTCAAACCGCCGGCCGAAGGTGCCTTGGCACGCGCGAGTCTGGCCAGTACGCGCTCCACCCTGCTCTCCCAGCGCGCGGAATGCGACTTGCTGGTGAAGTCGCTGGTGAACCTGACCGGCACCGATGAACAGGCATTGCGTGCCCTGCTCAACCAAAGTAGCGAGGCCGTTCCCCAGCCTGCGCTGCTCAGCGTGCAATCCGTGCCCGCCGACGTGCTGCGTCAGCGCCCGGACCTGGCGGCCGTCGAGCGCGAACTGGCCGCGGCCAGCGCCGAAATCGGCGTGGCCCAGGCCGACCTGTATCCGAGCCTTTCGTTGTCGGGCTCGCTCACGGTCTCGGCCAGCGATCTGGTGCCTTCGGCCACCTCCTGGTCCTTCGGGCCTTCGATCTCCATTCCCCTGTTCGATGGCGGCCGGCGGCTGGCGGCCGTCGATACCGCGCGCGCCAACTACTCCTCGGCGCTGGCCGATTATCGGCAAGGCGTGCGCGATGCGGTCGAAGAAGTCGAACGCGCGCTGGTGAATCTGGACAGCACGGCCCAGCGCGCCGAACAGGCCGAACAGGCCGACGAGGAATACCGCCGCTATTTCCTGGCCACCGAGGCCAGTTGGCGGGCCGGCAGGGAAAACCTGATCACCCTGGAAGAGGCGCGCCGCTCTGCGCTGTCGGCCGAGATACAGCGCATCACGTTGCAGCGCGATCGGGTGTCCTACTGGATCGCGCTTTACAAGGCACTGGGCGGCGGCTGGCAACCGGGCGATGCAGCCACGGCGCCAACGTCGGAAGCCGTGTCCTTGCTTTCCTCTACACATCAATGGGGTGTTGTTTGAATCGCAAGCTTCGCATCGGGCTCATCGTGGGCACCGTGTTGTTGGGAATCGTCTTGCTTGCGTGGCTGTTGAAGCCCAGCGGCGGTCCGCCGGGCAGTGACGCCAGTGAAGGCGACGCGCAAACGGCCAGCGCGCTGACGGTGGAGGTGGCCAGTTTGCAGAAGCAATCCTGGCCGCAGACCGTGCGCGTCAGTGGTGGGCTGACGCCCTGGCAGGAAGTCATCGTCAGCCCGGAAACCGGCGGACTGCGGATTGCCGAAGTCGTGGCCGATGTGGGCACCCGCGTCAAGAAAGGCCAGGTGTTGGCGCGCCTGGCCGACGACAGTCTGCTCGCCGACCGGCGCAAGCAGGAGGCCGTGGTGGCCCAGGCGCGCGCCAGCCTGCAGCAGGCCAGTTCCGACCTGAGGCGTTCCAAAGTGGTCGGCGCCAGCGGCGCGCTCTCCGAGCAACAACTCGAGGAATACCGGATCGGCGAAACCACCGCGCGCGCGTCGCTGGCTTCGGCCCAGGCCGATCTGGACAACATCAATCTGAAACTGCGCCAGACCCGCATCGTCGCGCCCGACGACGGCATCGTGTCCTCCAAGAGCGCAAGGCTGGGCGCGGTGGTCAGCGTCGGCGAAGAACTCTACAAGCTCGTACGCCAAAGCATTATCGAGTGGCGCCCGGAACTCGACGCACGCCAGGTGGCCACCATCAAGGCCGGCCAGGTGGCGCGCATCACCCTGCCCACCGGTGAACAAGTGGAAGGGACGGTGCGACTGGTCGGTCCCACGCTGAGCACCGACACCGGCAGGGCCACGGTGTATGTGCGGCTTCCCACCGAGAGCGCAGCCCGTGCGGGCATGTTCGGCACCGGCGTGATCGAACTCGATCCGCTCGAAGCCAACACGCTGCCGCAGGCGGCAGTGATCCTGCGCGATGGCCGCGCCTACGTGTACGTGATTGCCGACGATCAAACCGTGAGCAGCCACGTGGTCACCACCGGGCGCAGCCGTGACGGACGCATCGAGGTGCTCTCTGGCGTGAAGGCCGAACAGCGGATCGTCGCCAGTGGTGGTGCGTTCCTGTCCGAAGGCGCGCGCGTCACCCTGGCCAAGACCGCCACACCCAAAGCCACGGCAGGAAACGCCCAGTGAACTTTTCCGCCTGGTCCATCCGAAATCCGGTTCCTTCGCTGCTGCTGTTCTTCCTGCTGACGGTGCTGGGCCTGATCGGCTTCGGCAAGCTGCAGATCCAGGATTTCCCCGACATGGACCTGCCGACCATCCAGGTGCAGGCCAGCCTGGAAGGCGCGGCACCTTCGCAGCTGGAAACAGAAGTCGCGCGCAAGATCGAGGACAAGCTGGCGTCGCTGACCAAGCTGGACCACATCACCACCACCATCACCGAAGGCTCGGTGAGCATCAGCGTCAGTTTCGATATCGACAAGGACAGCGAGGAAGCGCTGAGCGAAGTGCGCAACGCCGTGGACAGCGCGCGCGCCGAACTGCCCTCCAGCATGAACTCGCCCACGGTGTCCAAGCTGACCTCGGCCGGAGGCGCGCTGCTCACCTACACCGTCGAGTCCGCGCGGATGGACACGCAGGACATGTCGTGGTTCGTCGACAACGACATCAACAAGGCCATGCTTGCAGTCAAGGGCGTCGCTTCGGTGGCGCGCGTCGGCGGCGTGGACCGGGAAGTGCATGTCGATCTTGATCCCAGCCTGATGGCCGGCTTGGGCGTGACGCCTTCGGACGTGTCCACCCGGCTCAAGGCGGTCCAGCGCGAGAGCTCAGGCGGTGAAGGCCGCATTGGCGGCCAGCGCCAGTCCGCCCGCACCATCGCCACGGTCGGGTCGGTGGCCGAAGTCGCCGCCATCACCATTCCACTGGCCGATGGCCGCTACGTCAGGCTGGACCAGATCGGCGAAGTGTCCGATTCGCACGCCGAAGCCAGCACGGTGGCTTTTCGCGATGGCAAGGAAGTCATCGGCTTCCAGGTCACCCGCTCGCGTGGTTTTTCCGATGTGAGCGTGGCCGACGACGTAGCGGCGGCAGTGGAGCAGTTCGCCAGCGCGCATCCGGAAGTAAAAATCAGCCAGGCCAGCAATACGGTCGAGCCAATCCGCGAAAACTATCACGGCTCGATGATGCTGTTGCTGGAGGGCGCATTGCTGGCCATCGCGGTGGTGTGGTGGTTCCTGCGCGACTGGCGCGCCACGCTCATTTCAGCCACCGCGCTGCCGCTGTCCATCATTCCCGCCTTCGGCTTCATGGCCCTGGCCGGTTATTCGCTCAACACGATCACGCTGCTGGCGCTCTCGCTGGTGGTCGGCATCCTGGTGGATGACGCCATCGTGGAAGTGGAAAACATCGAGCGCCACTTGAAGATGGGCAAGACGCCTTATCAGGCAGCGATGGAAGCGGCCGACGAAATCGGCCTGGCGGTGATCGCCACCACCTTCGCCCTGGTGGCCGTGTTCCTGCCCACCGCGTTCATGGGCGGCATCCCGGGCAAGTTCTTCCGCCAGTTCGGCGTCACCGCCTCGGTCGCGATCCTGGCCTCGTTGCTGGTCGCTCGCCTGCTTACGCCGATGATGGCCGCCTATCTGTTGAAGCCTGCCAAGGAGCACACAGGCGAGGTGTCCACCGACGGTCCCACGATGACCCGCTACCTGGGTTGGGTGCGAAACGCGCTCTCCAGGCGCAAGACCACGGTGATCCTGGCAACGGCTTTCTTCGGCCTGGCATTGGGTTGCCTGTTCTTCATCAATACCGGTTTCATGCCGGCCCAGGACAAATCGCAAAGCACCGTTTCGTTGAAGCTCCAACCCGGAAGCACGCTGGAAGAAACCGCGGCGGTGAGCCAGCGCGCCGCCGAACTGCTCAGCACGCTGCCGGAAGTGCGCGGCGTATTCACTTCCGCCGGCACTGCAAGCACGGGTGGCATGGGCGGCGGATCGTCCGCGGACGTGACCAGCGCCACGCTCACCGTCGATCTGGTGGAACGCGGCGAGCGCGATCTCAAGCAGTCCGAAGTCGAAGCCAAGATCCGCGATCTGCTGCGCGACCTGCCCGGAGCGCGGGTCTCCATCGGCATGGGGAGCAGTGGCGAGTCGATGGACATCACCCTGGCCGGGGACGATGGAGAACTGCTCACCACGGTAGCGACGCAAGTGCAGACCGAGCTGCGCACGCTGGAAGGCGTCGGCAACGTCACCTCCGGCGCCGCGCTGCAACGGCCCGAGATCCAGGTTAGACCCGACGCCGCACGCGCAGCCTCGTTGGGCGTCACTTCCGAAGCCCTCGCCGACGCAGTGCGCCTGGCCACTTATGGCGAATATTCCACCGCCCTGCCCAAACTCAATCTGCCCGAACGGCAGATTCCCATCCGCGTGCGCATGGATCCCGAAGTGCGCAACGATCTGGACGCCATTTCCGATCTGCGCGTGAAAGGCGCCGACGGCATGGTCTCGCTGGGATCAGTGGCCGACATCGGCATGGGCAGCGGCCCCTCGCAGATCCAGCGACTGGATCGATCACGCAACATCAGCCTGACCGTGGAGCTCAACGGCCTTCCGATTGGTGAGGTGCAACGCAAGGCGGTCGCGCTTCCGGCTTTGGCGCAGCTGCCGGCCGGCGTGCATCGTGTCGAGCAGGGCGATCTGGAGCGCATGTCCGAACTGTTCCAGAGTTTCGGCCTGGCCATGGCCATCGGCATCTTCTGCATCTATGCCGTGCTGGTGCTGCTGTTCCACGATTTTCTGCAGCCAGCCACCATCCTGTGCGCCTTGCCACTGGCGATGGGCGGCGCGTTGTTTGCGCTGGTGATTACCGGCCAGGCCTTCAGCATGCCGGTGGTAATCGGCGTGCTGATGCTGATGGGCATCGTGACCAAGAATTCCATCCTGCTGGTCGAGTACGCCATCATGGCCCGGCGCGAACGCGGCATGAACCGTTTCGATGCCTTGATGGATGCCTGCCACAAGCGCGCACGGCCCATCATCATGACCACTATCGCCATGGGCGCGGGCATGATGCCCAATGCGTTGGGACTGGGTGCGGAACCCAGCTTCCGCCAGCCTATGGCCATAGTCGTGATTGGCGGATTGATTACCTCGACCGTGCTGAGCCTGATCGTCGTGCCGGTGGTGTTCACTTATGTCGATGACCTGCTGCAATGGGGTAGTCGCAAGATTGGCCAGTGGCGCGGGACTTCGCATGCGGCACCAACCGGCGATAGTCAGTTGCCTATCAAGTGAAGACGAAGCGTATCTGCTCAGGGATCAGTCAAGTTCCACCTTGCTGTGTTCATGAGCCAGCCGACCTCTGCCGGTAGGATCATCCAAGTTGAGGGCCACTTTCTCTCTGATGTGGCCAGACCCCACACCAGTGCCGGTTTGTGTGGGGCCCATTGTATTTCCTTCCCAGCTTCCTCTAGCCGATGCCCAGCCAGAGCGCATCGATGAGTTCATTTGATTAATGCCTAGCAAGTCCACTTCCGCTGTTCGCGATCAAAGCCCTGATAGAACGGTCGCAAGTCGGCACGAAGACTGGCCATCACAAACGCTGGCTGTCGGCGTTGCAGTACTGATGATCTGGCTTATCGGCCAGGTGTTGTTGATTCGGCCCGACTTTCCGCAGAACCAAGTGGATGGCGTGCGCACCCGACTGTCTTTCATCACGCAGAGCCCGCGCGCCCTTCCCGCGACACGGCCACTGATGACCGGGTCTACACCGGCCTCCACCGCAGTGGCATCGACCTCTGCAACTGCACTCGCGCCACGCCCAGCCACACATACTCCGCGCCCGATAGACGAAGTCCTCACCGAACCCCTGGCTGGCCGCCTCTACACGCGCGACGGACGCGCGAATCTGCCAGCGGCTGCGCGGATAGATCCCCTGGGTACCGGGGCCGTGGGCAGCCCTCCGGGGCTTCCCAATGCTCGCGATCAAGCGCAGGCCAAACGGCTTCTGGAACGCACCAATCCCGTCGACTACCGCGCCACGCGTTTCGACAAAGCCTGGGCCACCGATGGCACACTGGGCGATGCGATGGTGGAATCCATGGACGAAGGTCTGAAGGGCATGGCCAAAGCCCTGGCGGGCAAGCAGGACCAGCCCGCCCACGCACGTCCGCCACCGGAAGTGCGATTCAATCCCCGACTGCACGAACGTCCCTCCGATCTGGGCAGCGAGGCCACCGGAGATGCCTACAAGGCCGCGCCCATCGCTTTCGAAAAAGCCCCAGGCTTGACTGGCGAAGCCAGCAAGCGCTTGCGGGGCGAACTGGCTTTGCTGAAGAAGCAGTTTGCCCATTGCAGCGCGCAACGCTGGCAGCAGGTCATCGGCCCCATCAATACCCACCTCGCCGATCTGGAGCGCGCCGAATACGCCTACGGGCATGGCGCCGATCCGGTGCAAGTCGAACACCTGTTGCCGCGCACTGCGGACATGGCCTTCGATCAGGCACGACGTGCGCTCTGGTATGCGCAGCGACGGCTGGGGACTTGCTCAAGCTGAGCGCATGAGTGATGCGAGAGCCCAAAACCGAAGGATTCGACTGAGGACGACCTTCAGCCCACAGATGCCACCTGGGATCAGACTTTCCCTACCCCGCTCCACGCTGTCGGCCGACTGCCCTGAATGTGCCTCGCACGACATTCTGTGCGGGTCAGGATGACGCCCGCGCACAGGGAACCAGGTGCAGGTCCACTCACGGCAGCGTCGTCGGATCGCTGCCGTGTCCTTGGGGGTCAGGCCATGAAACGTTCCCTGCTGATGCTCAGTCCTTCCTGCGAAGGCTGGAAACTCCTCGACAACGGCAAGCCGGTGTTCTGGTTTCCGGAAAAGAAGGCGGCCCTGGAGGTCGCCAATACCATCGCCGAAGCCCGGCATACCTTCTCCAGCCTGCCTACCGGGGTCGAGGTGGAGAACGGCGACCGGGTCCCTGTGCGGGTCAGTTCCTACGGCTGAAAACTCCTGGCCGGCCGGTATCCAACAACTGCTTCACACATGACCGGCGCAGCCGAAATATGCTGCGGGCTCCCCCGTGGAGCTTGCCCGCATGCGTAGCCTGAACGCCGTGCTGTTGCTGTTGGCTTGTGCGTCTCCCACCGCGATGGCGGCCAACCCCGTCACTTCCGTGCCCGAACTGGATATTTCGCGTTACGCAGGCCAGTGGTACGAAATCGCCCACCTGCCGATGTCCTTCCAGGACAAATGCACCGGCGACATCACCGCCTCCTACACCCTGCGCGAGGACAGCCACATCGGTGTGCGCAATGCCTGCCGGACGGCAGATGGGGAAATCAGCGTGGCCGAGGGCCTGGCCAGGCCGGTCGAAGGGCACCCCGGCCGCCTGGAAGTGCGTTTCGCACCGAACTGGCTTTCCTGGCTGCCCCTGGTCTGGGCCGATTACTGGGTCATCGACCTGGATCCCGGCTACACCTGGGCCGTGGTGGGCGAACCGGACCGCGACTACCTGTGGATCCTGTCGCGCGAGCCGAGCATGGACCGGGCACTGTTCGAACGGATCAAGGCACGCGCGACCGGCATGGGCTACGACCTGGGCCCGCTGATCATGGCCGCACCATTGCGCTAAGGCAGATCTGAACCCCCTTGCGTTGTCATCCCACCTTTGTTCTTGTCATCCCGAGCGCAGCGAGGGATCTGCTTTTCCCCTGCACAGCAGCAGACCCCTCGCTACGCCCGGGATGACATGCGCGTTGTTCAGTGGTCCCTTAGCAGCCCACCCCATACGCCGTAGTATCCTTGCTCCCTGATTGGCATTCCGATTGAGAGGGAGATGGGCATGAATCCTGTTCTGCGCTGGGCGTCGCTCCTGCTGTTCTCACTGGTTCTGGTCGCCTGCAGCGGCGGGCCGGTGCGCCGGGTATCGGAGCCTGCCGCCAGCCTTCAGCAACTCACCGTCAATGCGGACGGCAGCTGGTCGGTGGACCTGCGCCTGCAGAACTACAGCAGTATCCCGATGCGTTTCGACACCGCCGATCTGGCGATCACGGTCAGCGACCAGGCGGCCGGCAATTTGAAAGCCACGCCACAGATTTCCATCGGCCCGGAGTCGGCCGATGTGGTCACCCTGCCCTTCAAACCTTCGGCCGAAGCGCGAATGGTGCTGGCCGACGCGCTAGCCAGCCGCCGCTCGGTAGGCTACACGCTGAAGGGAAAACTGCAGGCGATCCCGGAGGAAAAGAAATCCAAATCCTTCGACATCGACTCACGCAACACGCTCACGCCGGTGCCCGGCCTGGACGGCGTGCTGCGCTGAGTTGGGAAAAGGGAATAGAGAATCGGGAATAGGAAAAGCATTCCACCCGAAGATCTTCTTCTCCATTTCTTTCCAGTTCGGCTTTAACGATTCCCGATTCCCGATTCTCCATTACTCATTCACGGCCCTACATACGCATGAGCACCTACAAAGCCCCCTTGACTGACATCCGTTTCGCGCTGTACGACGTACTGGGCGCCGAAGCGCTGTTCGCGAAACTGGGCTACGACGACGCCTCGCGCGAAGTGATCGATGCGGTACTGGACGAAGCCGCGCGCTTCACCGAAACCGTGCTGGCGCCGCTCAACAGCGTGGGCGACGAGATCGGTTGCAGCTTCGACAAGGCCACCGGCGAGGTCACCACGCCGCCCGGTTTCCAGCAGGCCTACACGCAGTTCATGGAAGGCGGATGGACGGGCCTGACCGCAGCACCGGAACACGGCGGACAAGGTTTACCGCATGTGCTCGGCGTGCCGTTGAACGAAATGATCAACGCCGCCAACCTCGCCTGGGGCAATTTCCCGCTGCTGTCGCACGGCGCAGTGGAAGCGCTGAAGCATCACGGCGAAGACTGGCAGCGTGAGGCCTTCCTCAAGCCGATCGTGGAAGGCCGCTGGACCGGCACCATGTGCCTGACCGAACCGCACTGCGGCACCGACCTGGGCCTGCTGAAAACGAAAGCCGAACCCAACGCCGATGGCAGTTACGCCATCACCGGCACCAAGATCTTCATCACCGCCGGCGAGCACGACCTGACCGAGAACATCGTGCATCTGGTGCTGGCCAAACTGCCCGATGCGCCCCCGGGCGCCAAGGGTATCTCGCTGTTCGTCACGCCCAAGTTCAAGGTCGCGCGCGACGGCAGCATGGGCGACCGCAATGCGCTGCGCTGCGGCTCCATCGAACACAAGATGGGCATCAAGGGCTCGGTCACCTGCGTGATGAATTTCGACGGCGCCGAAGGATATCTGGTCGGCCAGCCGCACAAGGGACTGCAGGCGATGTTTACCATGATGAATACCGCACGCCTCGGCGTCGGTCTTCAAGGCATCGGCTTGTCCGAGCGCGCCTACCAGAACGCACTGCGCTATTCGCTGGACCGGCTGCAGACGCGTTCGCTGAGCGGCCCCAAATTCCCGGACAAACCCGCCGACCCGATCATCGTCCACCCCGACGTGCGACGCATGCTGCTGACGGTCAAATCGCTGGTAGAAGGCAGCCGCCTGCTCGCCCTGCATGCGGGCACGCTGATCGATGTGGCGCAACATGCCGCAGACCCGGCCGAACGCGAGGCCGCCGACGTGCTGGTCAGTTTCCTCACGCCCATTTCCAAGGGCTGCCAGACCGAATGGGGCATCGAGAACACCTACAACGCGCTGCAATGCTTCGGCGGCCACGGCTATATCCACGAACACGGCATGGAGCAGCTGGCCCGCGATGCGCGCATCACCACGCTCTATGAAGGGACCACCGGCATCCAGTCGCTGGACCTGATGGGCCGCAAGACCGCGGCGAGCAAGGCCGCGGGCCTGAAGCTGTTCCTTGCGCAGATAGAAGATTTCGCCAAGGCCAGCGAAGGCGACGCGGCGCTGGCCGAATTCATTGCCCCATTGCGCCAGAAAAGCACGGAATGGGCCCAGCTGACCCAGGGCATCCTGCAGCGCGCGGCCGGCGATCCGGAAGAAATCGGCGCGGCCAGCACCGACTATCTTTTCTATTCCGGCTATGTGGCGCTGGCCTATTGGTGGGCGCGCAGCGTGGCGGCGGCCAACGCTTCGAATCATTCGGAATCGTTCAAGCAATCCAAGCTGGAAACGGCGCGCTTCTACTTCGCACGCATCCTGCCGCGCACCCTGACCCATGCGGCGGCCATCGAGTCCGGCGCCGCACCGCTGATGGCGATGGAAGCCGAGCGTTTCGGCCCCTGAACGAACTCCTGTAGGAGCGGGCCTTGCCCGCGATGCTCCGGCTTCGCTCTTAGTAGGAGCTGCGTAAGCTGCGACACGTAAACCACCAGCACAGAAATCTGTGCTTGAAACCATATGGTCCTCGGTCGCAGCTTACGCAGCTCCTACAAGGCAGGCGTACACAAATCGTCAACATTTAGGTATAACCTGTTTCTCCATGGAAGCAGGCATCGCTCAGCTTCAGATGGCCTCCACCGGTATCCACCCGATACCGGCTCTGGTTCCGTCCCACCCCTCTTCCCGTGCCGCGACCGTGCGCCTGCTCTCGCTGGATGCGCATGGCCGCGTGCTCGACTGGATCAACTGGCAGGACGCCACCTGCCTGTACGCGCGCGACGCCGTCGCCTGGACCCTGGGCGATCCCTGCCTGCGGGTGCATGGCGGCACCAGCCGGACGACCGGCGAACAGAGCGTCATCGAGCTGCACCCCATCGTCGCCTCGCGCGGCCATGCCCGCTCGCATGCGCTCTCGCCCACTCCCACGCTGACCAATACCGCCCTGTTCGCGCGCGACGCCCAGCTGTGCCTGTATTGCGGCCGCGAATACTCCCGGCCCAGCCTCACCCGCGACCACGTGCTGCCATTGTCCAAGGGCGGCCGGGATATCTGGGAGAACGTGGTCACCGCCTGCTTCCACTGCAACTCGCGCAAGGCCAACCGCACCCCGCAGCAGGCCAATATGCCGCTACTGGCCGTGCCTTACCGCCCCAGCTGGATCGAACACCTGATCCTGTCCAACCGCAACATCCTGGCCGACCAGATGGCTTTCCTGAAGGCGCAGCTGCCCAAACGGTCGAAACTGTCCGTCTGAGGGCGGCAAAGGGTGAAGAGGTGAATGGCAAAGGGGGGAAGAGTCACGCCCCTGCTCTTCTTCACCCTTCACCCTTAACTGTTCACCTCCCCACGCTTGCCCCCCCTCCCAATGGGGAGGAAAATGGCGCAAATGATCGACCCCACGCGCTATCCCCGCCTCTCCCGCATCGATGTTCCGGCCGATCTTCGCCAGTTCGACGAAGCCGAACTGACCGCCATCGCCGACGAACTCCGCGCCTACCTGATCGAATCGGTGGGCAAGAGCGGCGGACACTTCGGTGCCGGCCTGGGCGTCATCGAGCTCACCGTCGCGCTGCATTACCTCTACGACACGCCCAACGACCGGCTGGTCTGGGATGTCGGCCATCAGACCTATCCGCACAAGATCCTGACAGGTCGCCGCGACCGCATCCATACGGTCAAGCAGGCCGACGGCATCGCGCCTTTCCCCAAGCGCGAGGAAAGCGAGTACGACACCTTCGGCGTCGGCCATTCCTCCACGTCGATTTCCGCCGCCCTGGGCATGGCCATCGCCAACGCGCAGGCCGGCAACGACCGCAAAGTCGTGGCAGTGATCGGCGACGGCGCGATGACCGCCGGCATGGCCTTCGAGGCACTGAACCACGCCGGCGGCATGGAAGACCCCGAGCCGAATCTGCTGGTGGTGCTCAACGACAACCAGATGTCCATTTCCGAAAACGTGGGTGGTCTGACCAAGATGCTGGGCCGCATGAGCAGCAGCCGCACATTGAATGCGCTGCGCGAAGGCGGCAAGAAACTGCTGGGCGACAAACGCAAGCCGCCGGCGCGCTTCATGCGCCGCTGGGAAGAGCATTGGAAAGGCATGTTCGTGCCTTCCACATTGTTCGAGGAAATGGGCTTCCATTACACCGGCCCCATCGACGGCCACAACGTACCGGCGCTGGTCGGCGCGCTGAAGACGCTGAAGACCCTTAAAGGTCCGCAGTTGCTGCACATCATCACCACCAAGGGCAAAGGCTACGAACTGGCCGAAGGCGACCAGATCGGCTACCACGCGGTGGGGCCGTTCGATCCCGAAAAAGGCCTGGTCAGCAAGGGCGGCGCCAAGAAGCCGACCTACACCGATGTGTTCGGCGACTGGCTGTGCGATATGGCCGCAGCCGATCCCAAACTGTTGGGCATCACGCCGGCGATGCGCGAAGGTTCCGGCCTGGTCCGTTTCAGCAAGGAATATCCGCAGCGCTATTTCGATGTGGCCATCGCCGAACAGCACGCGATCACCCTTGCCGCCGGCATGGCCTGCGAAGGCGCCAAGCCCGTGGTCGCGATCTATTCCACCTTCCTGCAGCGCGGCTACGATCAACTGGTCCACGACGTGGCCATCCAGAAACTCGACGTGCTGTTCGCCATCGACCGCGGAGGCGTGGTCGGCCCGGACGGCGCCACCCACGGCGGCAATCTGGATCTGTCCTACCTGCGCTGCGTGCCGCATATGGTGGTCATGGCGCCGGCGGACGAAAACGAATGCCGGCAGATGCTCAGCACCGGTTTCCGGCATGAGGGTCCGGCGGCGGTGCGCTACCCGCGCGGCACGGGTCCGGGCGTGGCGATCGATCCTGGCCTGGAAAGCTTGCCGATCGGCAAGGCGGAAATCCGCCGGCATGGTTCGCGCATCGCGCTGCTGGCCTTCGGCGCCACCGTGCCCGCCGCAGAAGCCGTAGGCAAAGCGCTGGGTCTCACCGTGGTCAACATGCGCTTCGTCAAACCACTGGATCGCGCGCTGATCCTGGAACTGGCTTCGGCACACGAAGGCTTCGTGACCATAGAAGACAACGTGGTGATGGGCGGCGCGGGATCGGGAGTCGCCGAACTGCTGCACGATGCCAACCTGCAACTGCCGATTCTGCATCTGGGTTTGCCGGACGAGTTCCAGCATCACGCCAGTCGCGAACAGCTGCTGGCCGAAGCCGGCATCGACGCCGCTGGCATCCAGGCCTCAGTCATCGCGCGCTGGCCGCAGCTTGGCCTATCGACTGCGCCGCTCAGCGCCGCTGGTTGACGAGCTGACGCACACTGTCGTGGAGCCGAGCTTGCTCGGCTGCCCTTAACACGAGTCATCATTTACAAGCAGCCGAGCAAGCTCGGCTCTACCCAAAGCCTGCTGCACGCAGCCTTATGGGGCTTCCACCACATAACCTCTGGACTGCAGCTTCGACAGATACCCGTCCGGTCGCAGCAGCATGGCAATGGGCAGCGTGGCGAACGTCACCTGGTTGGTCGCCAGGGCGGCCTCGGCTTTCGACAGCCACATCGCTTCGACGCGTTGTGGAACATCGTCCATGCCGCGCTTCTGCGCTATGCCGCTTTCCAGGAAGGCATTGATGCAGGTGCGGTACTGGTCGTCGTAGGGCAATGCACGCAAGGCCTCGATATCGCCGATGGACCAGGCATTGGCGCGTGCAGTCATCATCGGCAGATCCGACTCCAACCGCGCTACGGTCTTTTCGAAGCAATCGATATCCGCCAACGATGATGACGAGAATTCCTTGATCGCTTCCTTCGGCCTTTCGATCTTGATCTTGACCAGAGTGGAGGTGCGTTTGGTGGCATGCGCCTTGGCCAGCTTGTCGACCACCGGGCCGACGACGCCCGACTGGCTTAATCCGGATTTCTTCAGCGCCGCCTGATAGAGCTCCTGCGCGGCAAACACCGGGCGCCATTTCTCCACGCCTGCATCCCTCCCCAGATAGCGCGCCTTGAGTACCGACCACCGCGCATACAGCGGCGTGGGCAATACCTGACTCAGGGTACGTCCGTCGGGATTCTTCCGCGCCTTCAGCAAAGAAGGAATCATCAACACTGCCCGGAACCTGCCGATGTCCGAATCGAATGTCAGTCCGGGCGGCTCTAGCACTTCGTCGGCCTGCGCGATCACCGCTTCCACGTCGCGGGACAGCCAGCTCATTCCTTTCGGCAATGGCGTCAACGTGCCCATCACCCACAGCACGTGATCGCCTTTACTGACTTTCCACATGCCCGGACCCGGCTGCACACCGGTCACCACGACGGCGGCCATGTCGCGCACTTCCTGCTCGGGGATTGCTGCCGGTGCAGGCGTGGGCGCGGCCGTCTGCGCCAGGGCATTGGTGGAAAGCAGAAGCAGCAGAACCGGAAGCAGGCGCATCGAAACTCTCATCGATCACGGAATTCGAGAGAGCGTAGCCGCAACCGCGAAGGGCACAAATCCGGATCGACTGCCAGAATGCGTTCGTTCAGCCCAGCCGCCTCAGGAAGCCAAGCCTCCTGCCGCACGCAACTCGCCGGCCACGGCACTTTGCTCATCCAGCATCTCCAGTCCGCTCCAAACGAATCCCGGCGAAACGGAACAGGTGACCAGCGAATAATCGCCGTGGGTCTTCGCGCTCTGCCAGATGCCGGCCGGGACGACCTGCACCAGCTGCCCTCCACGCGCCGACGTATCCAGCTGCGCGCGGCTCAGGCTACGCATCTGGGCGTCGTACATCAGCAGTTCGATGGCGCTGCCTTCCTGCCAGTCCCACACTTCGGCCGCATCGACCCGGTGCCATCGGCTGCCCGCCTCCCGGGTGAGCAGAAACTGGATCGACGTGATCGCAGGGCGCAGCACCCCATTGGCCTCCACCTGCTTGGTGGATTCGTAGATGCGCTTGAAGTAGCCGCCTTCAGGATGCGGCGACAGATCCAGCGAGCTGATGAGTTCGAGTGCGCGCGGGTGCATGCGGTCATCGTAGGCCAGTGCGGCGAACCCGGCGCAATAAAAAACCCGCAATGGGATGCGGGTCTTCTTTTGGACTTCGCGAATGGTCGGGACGGCCGGATTTGAACCGACGACCCTCTGCCCCCCAGGCAGATGCGCTACCAGGCTGCGCTACGCCCCGAACTTAAGCGAATCCCCGCTTTGCGGCGGGGCGGCAATTATAGCCGTATTTCATGCAGGCTTTCAGAAGAAAACGGAGGGCTCCTGCAGGAGCGGGCCTTGCCCGCGATGCCTTTTGCAGGATCCCGTGGGAAGAGCATCGCGGGCAAGGCCCGCTCCTACGGCATTGCGGATGCTGACGGGAAAGCCAGCTAGCGGCGCAACAGCTGCAGAATCTCTTCCAACTCCATGCGCACCTGCTTGACGATCTGGTTGCTCAGCGCCGATTCCTGCTTGGCGCCCTCGCCTTCCAGGCGCAGGCGGGCTCCGCCGATGGTGTAGCCCTGCTCATAGAGCAGACCACGGATCTGGCGCACCATCAGCACGTCGTGGCGCTGGTAGTAGCGGCGGTTGCCGCGGCGCTTCACCGGCTCCAGGCTGGGGAATTCGGTTTCCCAATAACGCAGCACGTGCGGTTTGACGTCGCAGAGTTCGCTGACTTCGCCGATGGTGAAGTAGCGCTTTGCCGGAATGGGCGGTAGTTCGCGATTGCTGCCCGGATCAAGCATGCTCGACTCCGGCGTAAGCTTCCACGCGTTCCTTGAGCTTCTGGCCCGGGCGGAAGGTCACGACGGTGCGCGCGGAAATCGGAATTTCCTCGCCCGTTTTCGGATTGCGTCCGGGACGCTGGTTCTTGCGACGCAGATCGAAATTGCCGAAGCCCGACAGCTTGACCTGCCGACCCTGTTCCAGCGCTTCGCGCAGCACATCGAAGTACGCGTCGACGAATTCCTTCGCTTCGCGCTTGTTCAGTCCAACTTCGTCGAACAGACGTTCGGACATCTCTGCCTTCGTCAGTGCCATCTATCGCTCCCCGTCCCTATCCACCGCGGTCACTCTCAAACACGTATCCGCGCACCGTGGTCGCGCCCGATGGCAGCCACCACCCCGGTCACTACCTCTTCCACATCGCGGTCGGTCAGAGTGCGTGAGTTGTCCTGCAAAATCAAGCCCATAGCCAAGCTCTTTTGACCGGATTCGACCCCAGCACCGACGTAGCGGTCGAACAGCACAAGATCGCGGAAAAGCGGGCCGGTAACGGCTTTGACCGTCGCCGCCACGGCAGACCAGGGCACCTCGTCGGCGACGACGAACGCAAGGTCCCGGCGGACGGACGGATAGCGCGACAACTCCGTTGCCCTGGGCAATGCGCGCGCGGTCAACGGCGCCAGGTCCAGTTCGAATCCGAACACTTCGCCTTCAAGATCCAACGCGCGCTGCAGACGCGGATGAATCTGGCCGATCCAGCCGATGCGCTGCCCATCGCGGAACACATCCGCCGAGCGGCCGGGATGTCCGAATGCTTCTGAAGAAGGACGGTATTCCAGCGCAGCGCCCGAGGCTGCGGCAAGACTGTCCAGGTCACCCTTGAGATCGTGGAAATCGGCCTTGCGCGTCTGCTGACCCCATTGTTCCGACGCCGCACTTCCCTGGATCGCGGCGGCAATGCGCTGCGTCTCGGTCGGTGCGGAACCGGCGTTGCCCTGGAACACGTTGCCGAGTTCGAAAAGACGCACGCGCCCGGCCTGACGCGCGACGTTGCGTTGCAAGGCGGCGACCAGACCCGGCAGCAACCGCGTGCGCATCACACCCAGTTCGGCGCTGAGCGGATTGGCCAGCGGTACCGCACGCTCGGTGGCGTTCCAACGCTCCAGCAACGCGTTGTCGACGAACGCATAGTTCACGGTTTCCAGATAATCGCGCGCGGCCAGATGGCGGCGCACGCCCGAGGCCTCGACCTGCGTTTCGGTGGGCGCGACGACGCGGGTGGCGCCACCCGGCAAGGTGGTGGGAATGCGGTCGTAGCCGTGGATACGCGCCAGTTCCTCGATCAGATCTTCTTCGATGGAGATATCGAAACGACGGCTGGGCGCGATGACCTGCCAGCCCTCGGCGACCGCCGAGATCTGCATGCCAAGCGCACCCAGAATGCGTTCCACCTCGGCATCGGCGATTTCGATGCCCAGCAACCGGCGAATACGCGCACGACGCAGCAGGATGCTGGTCGGCTTGGGCAGATGTTCGGGCAATAGCGCTTCCACTACCGGGCCAGGTGAGCCGCCGGCCAGTTCCACAATGAGCCGCGTGGCAACTTCGACGGCATGGCGCGGCAACTCCGGGTCCACGCCGCGCTCGAAGCGATGGCCCGCGTCGGTATGCAGGCCGAGCTTGCGGCCACGGCCGATGATCGCGGCAGGAATCCAGTGCGCTGCTTCCAGAAACACATTGCGGGTGGCGTCCGTCACGCGCGTGTCGTAGCCGCCCATGATGCCGCCGAGCGCGACCGCACGCGAACCTGCGCCGCCCTGGCTGCTGTCCGACACCACCAGGAAATCTTCATCCAACGATGCGGTGCGGCCATCTAGCAGCTTCGTCTCTTCCCCGTTGCGTGCAGGGCGCACCACGATCGGGCCGACCAGCGTGTCGCGATCGAAGGCGTGCATCGGTTGCCCGAGCTCCAGCATCACGTACTGGGTGACATCGACCAGGAAACTGATCGGCCGCACGCCGCTGCGGCGCAGGCGCTCTGCCATCCAGATCGGTGTGGCGACCGTCGCGTTCACACCTTCTATCACCCGGCCGACGAAGCGCGGTACTTTTGCGCCTGCCTGCAGCTCGACTGCCAGCGCACTGTCGTTGAGCGCGGGCATCGGCGTGGCATCGAAAGCGACGACGTTGCTACCGCAGGCGGCGGCCACGTCGAACGCAATGCCGCGCACGCTGAAGCAGTCGGCGCGGTTGGGAGTCAGTTTGATCTCGATGCTGGCATCGGGCAGCGAAAGATAGTCGGCAATCGGCGAGCCTACCGGCGCATCATCGGGCAGTTCCAGCAAGCCGGAGGCATCGGCGTCGATTCCCAGTTCCTTGGCCGAGCACAACATGCCGTTGGAATCCACGCCGCGCAGCTTGGCGGCCTTGATGGTGATGTCGCCGACTACTGTACCGACCGTCGCCAGCGGCGCCAGCAGACCAGGACGGGCGTTGGGTGCGCCGCAGACGATCTGCAGCAATTCGCCGAGACCTGCATCGACCTGGCACACCTGCAGACGATCCGCTTCCGGGTGCTTGGCGCATTCGACGATGCGCGCAACGACCACGCCGGCCAGCGATTCGCCCAGTGGTGTCACCTCTTCCACTTCCAGACCGATGGCGGTCAGCGTCGCCGCCAGTTCTGCGCGGGTGGCGTCGGTGGGAACGTGGCTGCGCAACCAGTTTTCTGAAAATTTCATGGGATGGAGCCGGGAATGGGGAATAGGAAATGGGGAATGGAAAGATCAGGAGTCAGCCACCGGCTTTGCCGTTCGCTATTCCCGATTCCCCATTCCCAGTTTTCAAGCAAACTGCCTGAGGAAGCGCACATCGTTCTCGAAGAACGCGCGCAGATCATTGACGCCGTAACGCAGCATCGCGAAACGCTCCACGCCCAGACCGAACGCGAAGCCGGTGTAGCGCTCGGGGTCGATGCCGCAGCTTTTCAGCACATTCGGATGGACCATGCCGCAACCCAGCACTTCCAGCCAGCGCGTGCTGCCGTCGGGCTGCTGCCAGGCGATATCCACTTCAGCGCCGGGTTCGACGAATGGGAAATAGCTGGGCCGGAAACGCATTTCAAAATCGCGCTCGAAGAACGCGCGCACGAATTCCGCCAGAGTGCCCTTGAGATCGGCGAAGGTGGAATGCTCGTCCACCAGCAGGCCTTCGACCTGATGGAACATGGGCGAATGGGTCTGGTCGCTATCGCTGCGATAGACCTTGCCGGCGGCGATCATGCGCAATGGTGGCGCGTGCTCACCCATGTAACGGACCTGCACGCCGGAGGTGTGGGTGCGCAACAGGCGGGCGATACCACTGCCATCCGGCGGGAAATAGAACGTGTCGTGCATCGCGCGCGCCGGATGGTGCGGCGGGAAATTCAGCGCTTCGAAGTTGTGCCAGTCGTCCTCGATTTCCGGACCGTCGGCCAGCTCGTAGCCCAACCGGCCGAAGATATCGGCGATGCGCTCCAGGGTGCGGCTGATGGGATGCACGCCGCCGCGTTCCGGATTGCGGCCCGGCAGGGTGATGTCGATATTTTCGCCAGCCAGACGCGCGTCGAGCGCCGCGTCTTCCAGCAGGATCTTCCGATCGGACAAAGCCTTGGCGATGGCGTCGCGCGCGACATTGATGGCCTCGCCCGCCGCCTTGCGCTGGTCGCCAGGCAAGGTGCCCAATTGTTTGAGCTGCGCGGTGACGCTGCCGCTTTTACCCAACAGCGCAACGCGCAAGGATTCCAGCGCATCGGGCGTCTGCGCCGAAGCGATATCGGACAGCGCTTGCGTGGACAGTGATTCGATATCGCTCATTCGTTCACAACCCTGGAAAAACGGAAGTCGTCATCCCAGCGTAAGCTGGGATCCATCTTGATTTTGCTGTTGCTTATTAGGCCGTGCGAAAACAGAAGCAAAGTCAAAATGGATTCCAGCTTGCGCTGGAATGACGGCGTAGAGAAATCTGGAACTACGTCGGAAAAAACAATGGGGAAGGACTTGCGCCCTTCCCCACGTGTTCGGCGATGGATTGCCGGTATTGCTTACGGTGGAGATCGCCGGCTTACGCCGCGAGTGCGCTCTTGGCTTTTTCGGCCAAGGCCGCAAAACCCACCGAATCGTGCACGGCGATATCCGCCAGCACCTTGCGGTCCAGGGTGATGCCGGCCTTCAGCATGCCGTTCATGAAACGGCTATAGCTCAGACCATTCATCCGGGCAGCCGCATTGATGCGGGTGATCCACAGCGAACGGAAATTGCGCTTCTTCTGCTTGCGGCCGATATACGCGTACTGACCGGCCTTGATGACGGCCTGATTGGCGACGCGGAAGACCTTGCGGCGGGCATTGTAATAGCCCTTGGCGAGCTTCAGGATTTTCTTGTGACGGCGGCGCGCCGTTACACCACGTTTGACTCGTGCCATTGTTCAGTCCTCAGAGATACGGAAGCATACGATCCAGACGCTTGGAGTCTTCGGCGCGAATGATGTTCGTCGCACGAAGGCCTCGCTTACGCTTGGTCGACTTCTTGGTGAGGATGTGGCTCTTGTTGGCGTGGCCAGCCTTGTATTTGCCGGAAGCGGTCTTCCGGAAACGCTTGGCCGCCGCCCGGTGGGTCTTGATCTTGGGCATTGCGGTGATCCTTGTTGGTTGCTGTAACTGACCCGGGCGGCAGCCTTGAATGCTTCGTCATGAAGCGGCCACGCTTTCCATCCATGCCCAATGTCGGCTTGTAAGTCGTTGAATCTCTTCAGAAAAGAACGACAGGTCCTGTGGCTGTGAACAGCCGCCCGTATGACCGGGCCGCGTATTATGCCCGGAGCGGGAATTCCTTGCAAATCAATCTTTTGCTTCATTCTCCCGCTGGGAGAAGGTGGCGCGTAGCGCCGGATGAGGGCGGGAGAGTTCCGGCCCACGGAAACTACGCTGCGATCTGAAAGGACATGCCCTGATCCGCCCCTTCGGGGCACCTTCTGCCGGAGGGAGAAGGAAGACAGATCATTTCTTCTTGGGCGCGATCATCATGACCATCTGACGGCCTTCCAGGCGCGGACGCGATTCGATCACGATCTCGTCACCCAGCTCGGTCTCGATACGCGTGGCCATCTCGCGGCCCAGTTCCTGGTGGCTCATTTCGCGGCCACGGAAACGGATGTTGATCTTGACCTTATCGCCTTCTTCCAGGAAGCGGCGGATATTGCGCATCTTGATCTGGTAATCGCCTTCGTCGGTGACCGGGCGGAACTTGAGTTCCTTGATCTCGACCTGCTTCTGCTTCTTCTTGGCGGCATTGGCCTTTTTCTGGGCTTCGAACTTGAACTTGCCGAAGTCCATGATGCGGCAGACCGGCGGATCGGCCTGGGGCTGGATTTCCACCAGATCCATACCGGACTCTTCGGCCAGTGCGATCGCCGCGTCGCGCGAAAGCACGCCGACCATTTCGCCGTCTGCACCGATCACGCGCACGTTGGGTACGCGAATCTCGCCGTTCTTGCGGTTTTGCTTGTTATCGGGGGTACTGATTGTTGCAATCTCCCAAGGGATGAAACCATGCCGTCCTCCGCAGAGGACGGGACATTTCTTACGCGGCCTGCTCGGCGCGGAGGCGCTCGGCGAAGGCTGCGATGCTCATTGTGCCTAAATCTTCGCCCGAGCGCGTGCGCACGGCGATGGCCCCATTTTCTTTTTCGCGGTCCCCGACCACCAGCAGGTAGGGAATGCGCTGCAAGGTGTGCTCGCGGATCTTATAGCCGATCTTCTCGTTGCGCAAATCAGAAACCACCCTGAACCCTTGATTCGCAAGGGTTTTCTGGACCTCAGCCACGTAGTCGGCCTGGGCGTCGGTGATGTTCATGACCACGGCCTGGCGCGGCGCCAGCCAGGCCGGGAACGCACCAGCGTGGTGCTCGATCAGGATGCCGATGAAGCGCTCCATTGAGCCGACAATGGCCCGGTGCAGCATGACCGGGTGCCGGCGCGCGGAATGCTCGTCCACATATTCGGCGCCCAGCCGCTCGGGCATCATGAAATCGACCTGCATGGTGCCCAGCTGCCAGGTGCGGCCGATGGCGTCCTTGAGGTGGTATTCGATCTTGGGACCGTAGAAGGCACCCTCGCCCGGCAGCTCCTGCCATTCCACGCCGCAGACGGCCAGAGCCGAACGCAACGCGCCTTCGGCCTTGTCCCAGGTGGCGTCGTCGCCCAATCGCGCTTCGGGACGCAGGGCGATCTTGATCTGGATCTCCTCAAACCCGAACGCCTGATACACCGCCAGCGCCTGCTGATGGAAGGCGGTGACTTCGGATTCGATCTGGTCCTCGGTGCAGAAGATATGACCGTCGTCCTGGGTGAAGCCACGCACGCGCAGGATGCCGTGCAGCGCGCCCGAGGGCTCATTGCGATGGCAGGCACCGAACTCTCCGTAGCGGATCGGCAGGTCGCGGTAACTGTGCAGGCCCTGGTTGAACACCTGCACATGGCCCGGACAGTTCATCGGCTTCAGCGCATAGGTGCGCTTCTCCGATTCGGTGAAGAACATGTTGTCCTGGTAGTTGTCCCAGTGACCGGATTTCTGCCACAAGGAAACGTCGAGGATCTGCGGGCAGCGCACTTCGCCATAGCCCGTGTCGCGATACACCTTGCGCATGTACTGCTCGACCACCTGCCAGATGGCCCAGCCTTTCGGATGCCAGAACACCAGGCCCGGCGCCTCTTCCTGCAGGTGGAACAATTCCTGCTGCTTGGCGATCTTGCGGTGGTCGCGCTTGTCGGCTTCCTCGATACGGGTGATGTAGGCCTCGAGCTGCTTCTTGTCGGCCCACGCCGTCCCGTAGATGCGCTGCAACTGCTCGTTCTTGGCATCGCCGCGCCAGTACGCACCTGAGATGCGCGTGAGCTTGAACGACTTGAGGAAGCGCGTATTCGGCACGTGCGGGCCGCGGCACATGTCCACGTATTCCTGGTGGAAGTACAGGCCCATCGCGGTTTCGTCGGGCATGTCCTCGATCAGGCGCAACTTGTATTCCTCGCCCCGCGCCTTGAACAGTTCGATCACTTCCGCGCGCGGGGTGACCTTTTTGACCACGTCGTAGTCCTGGGCGATCAGTTCCTGCATGCGCTGCTCGATCGCTGCCAGATCCTCGGGCGTGAACGGGCGCTCGTTCCAGATGTCGTAGTAGAAGCCTTCGGCAATGACCGGGCCGATCACCATCTTGGCTTCCGGGAACAGCTGCTTCACGGCATGGCCCACGAGATGCGCGCTGGAGTGGCGGATGATCTCCAGACCCTCCTCGTCCTTGGGCGTGATGATGCGCAGCGAGGCGTCATGGTCGATGCGGTCGCTGGCGTCGACCAGCTTGCCGTCCACCGCGCCGGCGAGGGTGGCCTTGGCCAGGCCGGCGCCGATGGACTGGGCGACTTCCAGCACCGTGACAGGGTTTTCGAATTCGCGGCGGCTGCCGTCGGGGAGCGTGATCGTGATCATGTGTGGTTACCAGAAATGAAAAAAGGCGCTGCGCGCCTTCGAGTCACCAACAGAAAAGGGCGGCAAGGAAGTCAGCAGGGGAAGTTGGTAGTGCTCATGTCGCACGCTAGACGGCCGCTTGCCGTCACCTCTGGATGGATGCCTTCGCTGGAACCACGCCGGTTAAGCGTGGTGGGCGGTACAGGGTTCGAACCTGTGACCCCTACCATGTCAAGGTAGTGCTCTACCGCTGAGCTAACCGCCCGGTATGCCCCGAGGTGACGCTTTCAGGGGCGCGCATCATAACATCCATGCGGGCGGTACGGAATCGGCTTGGGCGCATGTTTCCATGCGTCGGGGGCGTAGCCCCGACCTACGACCCATCGGTTCGGTCACATCACCAGGCTGGCGTCCTTGAGCTTGTGGATTTCGTCGCGCAGGCGGGCCGCATCCTCAAACTCCAGATCGCGGGCGTGCTGGTACATCTGCTGCTCCAGCACCTTGAGCCGGGCGGCGACCTGGGCCGGGCTGAAGGACGCATAGTCCGGGGACGCCTCGGCCACCCGTTTGCCCTTGCCGCGACTGCCTTTGCCGCCTTGGCCTCCCTCATTGGCCGCGTCGCTGCGCGCGCCTTCCAGGATATCGACGATGGGCTTGGCGACCGAGATCGGGGTGATGCCGTGCTCGGTGTTGTATTCCACCTGCTTCTCGCGACGGCGGTTGGTTTCGTCGATGGCCGCCTGCATCGAGGCGGTGATCTTGTCCGCGTAAAGAATTGCTTTGCCGCGCAGATTGCGTGCCGCGCGTCCGATGGTCTGGATGAGCGACCCGCGCGAACGCAGGAAGCCCTCCTTGTCCGCGTCCAGGATCGCCACCAGCGACACCTCTGGCATGTCCAGGCCCTCGCGCAGCAGGTTGATGCCCACCAGCACATCGAACTTGCCCAGGCGCAGGTCGCGGATGATCTCCACCCGCTCCACCGTATCCACGTCCGAGTGCAGGTAGCGCACCTTGATGCCGTGTTCGCCCAGGTATTCGGTCAGGTTTTCGGCCATGCGCTTAGTCAGGGTGGTGATCAGCACGCGGTCGCCCATGGCCACGCGCAGGTTGATTTCCGACAACACGTCGTCGACCTGCGAGGCCACCGGGCGTATTTCCACCGGCGGATCGATCAGGCCGGTTGGCCGCACCACCAGCTCGACCACTTCGCCGCCCGATTCGCGCAGCTCGTAAGGGCCAGGCGTCGCCGACACGTAGATGCTGCGCGGCGAACGCTCTTCCCACTCCTCGAACTTCAGCGGCCGGTTGTCCAGCGCCGACGGCAGCCGGAAACCGAATTCCACCAGCGTTTCCTTGCGCGAACGATCACCCTTGTACATCGCACCGATCTGCGGAATGGTCACGTGCGACTCGTCGCAGACCAGCAGCGCATCCGGCGGCAGGTAGTCGAACAGGGTCGGCGGCGGTTCGCCCGGCGCCTTGCCGGTCAGATGGCGCGAGTAGTTCTCGATGCCGTTGCAGAAACCCACCTCGGCCATCATCTCCACATCGAACTGGGTGCGTTGCGCCAAGCGCTGCGCTTCGACCAGCTTGTTCTGCGAATACAACTGCTCCAGCCGCTCCTTCAGTTCGACCTTGATCGTGTCAATGGCCGCCAGCACGCGGTCGCGCGTGGTCGCGTAGTGGGTCTTGGGATAGATGGTGTAACGCGGCATGCGGCGCAGGGTCTCGCCGGTCAGCGGATCGAACAGGGTCAGGTTCTCGATTTCGCCTTCGAACAATTCGATGCGCAGCGCTTCGACATCGGACTCGGCGGGGAATACGTCGATGACCTCGCCCTTCACCCGGAACGTGCCGCGGTGCAGTTCGTACTCGTTGCGCGTGTACTGAAGCTGGGTCAGGTGCTTGATCAGATCGCGCTGGTCGATATGTTCTCCACGCGACAGGATCAGGCGCAGCGACAGATAGTCTTCCGGCGCGCCCAGGCCGTAAATGGCCGACACCGTTGCGACCACGATGGTGTCCCGACGCGACAGCAGCGCCTTGGTCGCAGCCAGGCGCATCTGCTCGATGTGCTCGTTGATGGAGCTGTCCTTCTCGATGAAGGTATCCGAGGAAGGCACGTAGGCTTCGGGCTGGTAGTAGTCGTAATAGCTGACGAAATACTCGACCGAATTGTTCGGAAAGAAAGACTTGAACTCGCCATACAGCTGGGCCGCCAGGGTCTTGTTGGGCGCCATCACCAGGGTCGGTTTCTGCACGGCCTGGATCACGTTGGCGATCGTGTAGGTCTTGCCCGAGCCGGTTACGCCCAGCAGCGTCTGCTTGGCCAGACCCGACTCGAATCCCTCGATCAGCTTCGCGATGGCCTGGGGCTGGTCGCCAGCGGGGGAATAGGAGGAAACGAGTTCGAAACGTTCGGTCATGGCGGCGATTCTGGGGCGACTGGCGAGTATAGCGGGGGTCGGGATTACGACTGCGTCAGGAGTATTCCTACGGGCTGCTCAGCGACGGGCCGATGTCCGCAGCCGGATCGGTCGCCGATGCTGGGTTTGCCACGGACCGGCGACTCAGGACATGACCATGCGCAGGACGCACATCAGTTCCACTGCCATCTCCACAACCGCAACACTCCGCCATCAGGCCAGCTGCAGCAGCGGCTTCACCCTTGTCGAAGCCCTGACCGCGCTGGCTGTCACGAGCATCTGCCTGGTCATTGGCGTGCCTTCGTACCAGGGCTTCGTCGAAAACCAGCGCGCTAGCGCGGCCATGCACCTGCTGACCTCGCACATGGCTTCAGCCCGCAACACCGCCGTCAGTTACCGTATTCCTACCGTGGTCTGTCCGTCCAATCAGGCGGGGGGTTGCCGGAAAGACGGCGACTGGAGCCGGGGTTGGCTGATGTTCTTCGACGGCGATGGAAACCGCCAGCCGGACCTGCGGGAAGACATCCTGCGCGACGAAAATGCACCCATCCACCCCTCCCTTCGCATCCTGTCCTCGGTTGGGCGGTCGCAGTTGCGCTACCTCCCCGACGGACGCAGCTCCGGCACCAACCTCACCGTGCGCCTGTGTCGTGAAGACAAGCTGCTGGGGCGGGTCATCGTCAACAATGCGGGCAGGATTCGCAGCGAAAAGGCCAGTGGGTCGCCTCCCTGCACTTCTTGACCGAAGCGCCTGATGCGCGGCCTCATGCATCCCGATGCAGGCGGCATTCCCAACCGCCCATTAAAAAAGGGCCTTGGAAGGCCCTTCTTAACTGAAATCAGCAATTTGCGCCCGAAGTTGGACTCGAACCAACGACCCCCTGATTAACAGTCAAGTGCTCTAACCGGCTGAGCTATTCGGGCGGGGCGGTCATTGTAAGGGGGAGTCGCGACTCGGGCAACAGCACAGTGTTCAGTACGTTGGCGGGACGGTTACCAGCAATCCTGCACGCTTGCCCCCCCGGAAACCGTCCTGGCTCCCAATTGATCAATGCTCAGCACCGCGCACTCGGTATCGTCAGTCGCCTGCGAGCCCTGCGGTGTCGCGCTGATGGCAAAGGTACGAACTGTCGGCTCCACCGCCCAACTCAGAGTGTAGTACTCAGAAACATTGTCATCGCACTGTGTCAGTGCAGCGCCCGAGTAGGAAAGCGCGGTGCTGTAGAAGCGCTCCATGAACTGCGCACGCTCCTGCAGGCACACTGCGGCGGCGGCGCGGCGTGACTTGATGACCTGTTCGCGGTAGCTGGTCAGCGCGATTGTGGAAAGGATAGCGATGATGGCTACCGTCACCAACAATTCGATCAACGTGAATCCGCGATCCCGCGCTGCCCTTACGGGAATATCCGTGTTTTTCATGCTCAATTCCTCATCACTTCACGCCAGGAAACCCGGCCTACGTTCCGCGTCTCGCGGGTCATCACGCTACCCGTTCCGCCGCCGGAGCCAGATACCACTGCCAAGCCTTGCAGCAAGCTTGGCAAGGTCGGCATGCCCACGCCCAGATCGACCGAGCCCACGGGGACCGTCGCTCCTCCCCCTGTAACGGTGTCGTTCTCGAACACGCCATCGTTGTTGATATCGAAGAAGGAGGGCCCCGTACTGGTACCGGTGAATGCATCCAGGGCATTGATATACCCTCGACCATTCGGATCGCATGCTTCAGCTGTCGGAATCACGCTGGCGAAAACCAGGACATTGCCGACGACCTGACCTTCTGTCACCACCCGCTCGCCTTCTGCCACACCGGGAGACGGCGGCACCAGATCCACATACCAACCCTTGGAAGTCGAGGGTAGCGGTGTACTTTCATCGAACCCTCGCACCAGCTTGCCCCCACTGGTCCCGGTAACCCTCACATTCCGCTGCGTCAAATTGGCACTCCCGCCATTTCTGACGATGGCCGTGCCGTCATCCATGAAGCCGTAGTAGCTCTGGACGCTTTCATCGACCAGATCACCCGCTGTCATTAAACGGCCAGTACCGAAGAAGACCCAGGTCTTGTAGGTCGTCGGATGCATCGCAACCGACAAACCGCCATTGATGGGCTGCGGTTGTGCGGCAGCATCAGTGGCCGTGAACAAGGGAGTGCCGCTATTGGCGATGGACCAGCTGCTGGCCAGGCTGGCAGAAAGATCAAATTTCCACACGTGGCCCAGCATGTCACCAGCATAGACATAGTCCAGCGTGCCATTGCCATCGCCGTCCCATCCCACCGGGGCCGAAAGCCCATTCGGATTCAATGCCGAGCCGGCTCCCGTATCAATCTGCCTGATCAAAGCACCTGTCGCCAGATCGTACACCAGCAATACGGCACGCTCATTAGTGCTGTTGACGCCATTGCTGACGATCAGGGCGGTCACGTTGTTGTTGAGCTTGGCGATGATGGGCTTGCCCTGGATCAAACCGAGATTGTTGTCTGCCGTCGTAGCCACATTATTATCCGCAGCCACTTCCCACTTGAAATTTGCTGTGCTGAAAGACGCGGGATTGGTGACATCCAGCGCAAACATTCCCTTTCCGCCCTTTCCGAGCGCTCCCACCAGAATCGTCTGTCCCGGCGTTTGGGCACGGGTAGAGAGGACCAATGGTCCATCGACAAAGTAACGATGCGAGTATTCAGGGTTGCTGAGTTCGCGTAGTTGTCCCCAGTTGATGATGTTGGGAATGTAGGCGAACTGCTCCGCTCCGGTTGCCGCATCGATCGCGTGCAGCATGCCGTCGTTGGCGCCGACATAGACGGTGTCGGTTTCCTTCGAATACGCGGGCGATGACCCGACGATATCGCCCAACAGGTGCGTGCGATTGCGCAGCGTGCCGCCGTTGGAGATTTCCAAGCTCCGCTCGCCTGCAATGTAGGCGGCGTTCTGCGCGCCCGTGGTCGGCACGCTCAGTGTGCGCGTCAACGCTGCCAGTTGCGCCGTAGTCGCGCCGGATGGGAATTGGGTGCCCGCCGTACCGTTGGATGAGAATATCCTGCGGCTTCCCACCACAGGGATGCCAGCGGATGCACTCCAAGAGGGACTGGCGGAAATATTCCGCACGGTTACGCCATCGACTACCGTCTCGCTCACTGGGAACGCGTTGAGTTGACCGGTCCAGACGCCCGACAGATAGTTGGCCTGGAATACCCGGGTGCCTGCATCCAGCGAGGTCGAGTTGGCGGCCACGTTGGAGAAAGAGCCAGTACGTTCCGCGATATCGGCCAACGCGTCCCTCAATGCCGTGCTGAATGCATCTGGATCAGTCGCGACTGAGAAACTACCGCGTCCATTGACGGTGGCATGCCAAAGATCGTCGATACTGGTTGCCTGCAGATTCAACGGCTGCGGCCATACGCCTCCTGCGACCATGTTGGGCAGGTCAGTCGCCGGATTCAGCGTGCCCTGCGCACCGATGGAAATGGAGAACGTGGCCATGTGCTGCCAGAACGCGGGATTGGCCGAAGACGGCTGCACTACATTGAGCAGATCGCTCCGCAGATCCGTTTTCCAGTAGTACATGGCGATGTCCGCCAACGTATTGCTGTGCGCACTGGCATAGGGCGCACCGGGCGCATAAGTGAACGAGGCGCCGCTCGGCGAGGTGATGTTGTCGCCCGCCACGCTGTCCTGTTCGCCTACCTGCTGGCCTACGCCAGTGTAATCGAAACCGCCGCTGTTGCTACTGTCGTCGTTGCGATAACCGTCCGTAGTGAGAATAGTGAAATTTTGCCGACAGGCGTATTGACCCGCCGTCGGCTCAGGACCCCAAGGGCCTGTATCCGTATGATCGGTTGCAAAGTAATTACCCGAATCCCAAAGTGCTTTGCGTAGCGGCGTAGAGCTGCTTCCGTCTTGGGAATAGAGGCGCTGATACCAGGCCGTACGGTTGTTGTTGGCGCCCAAGCTACCATTAGGGTCGTCGAACAACCCGTTGTTGCGGGTCACTGGAATAGGTTTGGCGCGTGTGATGGGATGCGTAGACCAGCGGCCACCCGTTGGCCAGTTGCCACCCCCGGGAATAGCCGTATTCGAAACCGGCATGTCGTTCCAGATGTTGCGATAGCCTACCCGGTAGTTGCTGCCGATCTCAGCGAACGCACGCCCTGCACCGGCTTTGGCCACTTTGAAACGCGAGCGATGATAGGAATACCAGGTCGCGAAATTCTGCTTTTCAGCGGCTTCAGTCCGCCCGGTCGGCGTAGCGTCGGCGCAGTTGATCCAACCACCGCCCGAGCAACTATCGGTGTTCAGCTGATAGCTCACTTTAACGACAACGTCCGTAAAACCAGCGGCTATCCTGCCTGTCAGACCGATATACCAATCGGCCGCAGCTGGGTTGGTGCGTGTAATCGTCTTGGTCGCGCCTGTACCGGTCGAACTCGCGGTGGAGGTCGTTGTGGTGGGCGCCGCCCCTTGCCGTATGTAAAGACGCGCGTTGCCAGCATTGGTAGCCTCCACGACCAGATTCACGGCATTGGCAGGCAAGGTCACTGTCGGCAATAAGTACATATTCGTGGTACCAGTGCCTGACAACCCGTTCTGCGGATATCCGGTCGGCACGAGCGCGGCCGCGCGCGTGCCGTCCCATTCGCTGCGTTCCACGCGACCGCTACTCAGAATCTGATATCGATAATAATTGACGACATTGCCGAATGAGCCCGTATTGGTCAGATCTTTCGGCACATAATAGGTTTGCGTTGAGACGGACAGATCGGTCGTAGCGGTCGCAAAGGGCGCTACTCGTGCCGCATCGCTATAGACCGCATTGTAGGCGGTACCTCCCGTCATCGTGGCACCGGTGGAGTCCACCCAAGGCAGGTAGGTCTTGCGGGGATCGTAATAGATGACGTTGCGGACGAAAGTCTGCAGCTTGATATCGATGCCGGTAACAGCGGAGATGGTGTCCGGCATGGAGGTTTCCGCCATGGAACCCGAATTATCAAGCACAAAAAGCACATTCGGCGGAATGCGTGCACCGGTCGTGAGGGGTTCGTCGGGCAACACGATACCTGCACTGGAAGGCAGTGCCAGCAGGGTCGCCATGAAAGCGAACAGGAGCGGACGAAGACGCCTTACCAAGCGCTCACAGAAATTGGATTTCTTTTTAGAGGTGATGCGCATGACAGACTCCACTTACCGCAAGATGAAATTGGTTTGAAGCAGGACATCGGCGCGATCCTGAGAGTTGCTGCGCGCCGTGATGCGATAACGCGGGGCCAGACACAGATCGGCGACCGGGATCGCACGGTCACAGCCTGGCCATGTCGGCGCCTGCCCCATGAACTCGATGAAATACTGGGGAGTGCCGCCCAGATCCCCAAGGTCGGCTGCGCTGTTGACCCAGCCGGCGAAACTCGGGTCCAACCAACGGTCGGTAGCGCTGGCATCAGGCAATGAGCACACGCCTGCCAGACAGCCCGTACTGGGCGCGGTCGTGGCGGGATCGCCTGCAAGCTCCTCGCCCTCCCGCAGTGCGCTCTCCGCCGCCTGGAACGCGATGCCCCTGTCCATCATGTTGGAACTCATACGCTCTTCGAGCAGCGTGCCTCGCAGCACGGCCAAGCCCAGAAGCGTCATCACCAGCAGCAGGATCAGGACAACCACCAATGAAACGCCGTCCTGGCGCGTGGACTGACTCACGGAAATTGCAGCGGAAGTATTCATTGGTTCCGATTCCGAAGGCTGGCGACCTGGATCATCTGGCGTGTCGCGGTTCCGCCACCTACCACTGGATCCCCCTGGAGCGTCAGCTGGATGCGGGCGGCAATCACATTCGCCCAGCCAGCCACATCGTTCACGTCTTCCGCGCTCAGGTATTGGGTTCCGTTGCGCATAAGATAGGTGATCTGCATGTCCTCCACGCCGTCGGCGATTTCCTGGGTACTCACGTTGGAGCCTTCCAGACGGCTTTGCCAAAGCGAACTTGTTCCACGCGTGTTGTTGCCCAGATACCAGCGCGTCGAGTGCAGACGCACCATCACCGAGTTGGGGGCGGAAAACTCGAATACCGGCGTTGCGCCGCAGGTCACCGGCACACCCAAGGCACCCGTGCAATTGCCTGCTCCAGCCGCATGACTGACGGTGTTGCCGCTGACCGCGCTGGCCTGAAAAATGGAGGCCTGTCGTGAATTGCAGGCCATCATGATGTCGTTGACGGCGTAGCCATGATCAGCCGTATTCAGGGTGAATTGGAAACCGGCTGTGTTGTGCCCGCTGATGGTGGCGACTGAATCGTCACCTGAAATCAGCTGGATAGCATCGGTCCCGCTCAACCGCTGTGCGTTGCCGGTGCCGAATGCGGCGTTGGGGAATGCTACGTCTCCGTCGTAGCCCAGGACGCCCGCATCCCAGGACGGGAGGTTGGTCCACCAGTTGCTGCCAGAGCCCGTCAGCACGTTCGCGATGGGCAGATTGTTCACACAGGGATTTCCAGCAGCCTCACGAACGTCGCGCGCCATCAGCTCGAAAGCCGTGCGTGCGTTCTCCTGAACCCGGCCCAGGGTCTCTGTCGCGCGATAGGTCTGCCGATTGGACAAGAAGATGCCGATCGCCACGCCCACAACCATCAGGCCCAGCACCATGGCGATCATCATTTCGACCAGGGTCAGGCCCTGGGCGCCGCTGTAGGAACGTAATCTGGTGATATGTCGATGGCTCATAGCAGCACACTCGTGGTTACGGAGCGCTCAGTGGCATCCGTGCCATCGACATCAGTACCGCGACTGTCGTCCCATTGCACCGTGACCGTACAGAGGTCTGCCATGCACGCGACTTCGCCACAGGAAGTGGTATCTGCACCCGCATTGGCCACGCCGCTCATCGCCAGCTTCAGCGAACTGATCCATTGATTCAGATCGGTCTGGGCCAATGTGCCTGCCGCAGGCGCCGCGCAGACCATCGAACCGGTGTTGTACGCATTGGCAATCGCCGCAGCACGGTTTGCGCGCATCGCGTCGATAATGGCGTAGCTCTGGATGATGGCCTGGCTGCGCTCCAGCGCGCTCTGGCTGTTGCGAAGCGCAGTGGCCTGCATTGCGGCAATACCCAATAGGCCGACACCCATGATCAGAACCGCCACAAGGACCTCGATGAGACTCATCCCTCGTTGGGCATTAAGTGAAACTATTCTGTTTGATCGTTGCATATGGAATGTTTCCTTTCTTGTTCGCCGTACTACGGGCAGGTGCCGTCGCCACTACCGCCGGGGTTGGTGGCGACTCGGCTGCCCAGGGCCAAATCGACCACGCGTCGGTTCTGCGGGGGATAAGTGGTGGGAATACACACCGTAAATACGTTGCTCGACAATGCGCCCGCTGGGGTGCGGGCCCTTCCATCGGAGCGGAAGTTCACCGCAGCATCGACGCTGGTGATCTGAATGGGTGGGCGCAGGGAGGAGTCACGCAGGACCTCCGTGCCGGAGATCACAATCCAGCGTGTCCAAGGACCTGCCGCCGCGCAACTGGCGCCATCCGTACTGCGGCACAGGGTGACGGTATTGTTTAGCCGAATGGCTTCGGAACGTGCGATTTGCAACGATGCGACCAATTCGTTGGCTTGGGTGGCAAGACGGTTGCTGTTGACCACAGACACCAGGCTCGGTGTAGCGACAGCCGCAAGGATGGCGACCACGGCAACGGTCACCATTAACTCAAGTAGAGTGAATCCGCCAGCGAGCCCCAAGCCGCGGATAGCGCGTCGCATGCCCAAGCACTTCATGCAATTCATCGACCACTTCCCCAAGTAGATGGAAGTGGAGCCTAGGCGGTCCCGCCACAAAGAACCAACGAGAGCCGATGGACGGCTACGTGCGTCTCCCGGGCGGCTCCGGACGAAGCCCGCGACGGCGTTTTACAGGCATCATGCGTGCGGACGCCCCACCGGAAACCCCCTCACCATGCCAGATCGATCCCAGGTACTGACCCCGCTGGATGCGTTGTGGCAGGCGCCGGTCATCGTCTGGGCAGTCCTGGCCGGCGAGGGCTTGGCCATCGTGCTGACCCTGGCCTCCGGGCTGGAGGGAACGCCATTGATCTACTTCGGCCTGGCCTCTCTTATCGTGCAATGGGTGGTGTTGCTTACGCTAGGCGCGATCTACCTCTTCCGCCGGTCCATCGCTAGGCTAAGACCCCAATACGTCAGCTACATCGCAATGGCGATGCTCATCATGACCACTTGGCTGGTATGCGCCGCGGTCTGGCTGGTGCTCCGGAACATCGGCTCGCTTCCCGAGGGCGGCTGGCAGGTCTTGTTCCTGCAGTTCACCGGTATCGCCATCACTGTAGGAATGCTGGGCCTGGCGGCGTTCCACAACCACTGGCGCACGAGGCAATTGGCAGTGCTCGCAAAACAGTCCGAGCTCGAAGCATTACAGGCACGGATTCGTCCGCACTTCCTGTTCAACACACTCAACACGGGCGCTGCGCTGGTACATCAGAGACCTGCCGATGCCGAACAACTACTGCTTGATCTGGCTGATCTCTTCAGGGCCGCGCTGGGCGATGCGCGCGATATAGACCTGGAAGAAGAGCTGGCCCTGACCCGACGCTACCTGGAGATCGAATCGTTGCGGTTTGGCAACAGGCTACAGGTGGTATGGGATGCCCCGGTGCAGGTGCTGAAGGTGCAGATCCCGGCACTGTCCATCCAGCCGCTGGTCGAGAACGCGATCAGGCATGGTGTGGAGCCGTCCCCAACGGGAGGCATGATCGACATAAAGGTGACCGCCTGTGCAAAGTCGGCAACCATCACGATCCGTAACACTCTGCCTCCCCCAGGCACGCGAAGTACCGCCGGACACAACATCGGCTTGAACTCCGTGCGGGACCGATTGCAGGCCTCTTCACCCTACCCGGCGCGCCTGGACATCACGACTGATGATTGCCACTACACGGCGACGATAGTCCTGACGCTTGCCCAGCCGGCAAGCGATGCGGCTCCGGAAATAAAAGTGCTCGCCACCGATCAGGACAATACTTTGTAGCAGGGCTTGTATTCCCCAGCGATCTTCATACGCCGCTGCTCGACAAAAGCGCGCAGCAAGGCATCCAGGGCCTGCATCATGTCGGCATCGCCGTTGATTTCGAACGGGCCGAATTGCTCGATGCGGCGCATGCCGTCTTCCTTGACGTTACCGGCAACAATGCCGGAGAACGCACGCCGCAGATCGGCGGCCAGCGCATGCGCGGGGCGGCCGTGGTGCAGGTCGAGGGCCGCCATCGCTTCGTGCGAGGGCACGAAAGGTTGCTGGTATTCCAGCGGCACATCGATGGCCCAGTTGAAGAAGAACGAGTCCTTGTGCGCGATGCGGTACTCGCGCACGCGCTTGATGCCGGCGGCCATCTTCTTGGCAACGGAAACGGGATCGCCGGTAATGATTTCGTATCGCGCTGCTGCGGCATCACCCAGTGTCAGACGAATAAACTTGTCTATCTGCTCGAAATACGGCGCGGCGATGGTGGGGCCAGTAAGGATCAGCGGGAACGGCAGGCCTGCGTTCTCTTCGCGCAACAATATGCCCAGTAGATAGAGAATTTCTTCGGCCGTGCCTACGCCACCGGGGAATACCAGAATGCCGTGACCGACCCGCACGAACGCCTCAAGGCGCTTCTCGATGTCCGGCATGATCACCAGGTGGTTGACGATGGGATTGGGCGACTCCGCGGCGATGATGCCCGGCTCGGTGATGCCGATATAGCGCGTGGTGCGCTTGCGTTGTTTGGCGTGCGCGATGGTCGCGCCCTTCATCGGTCCTTTCATTGCACCCGGGCCGCAGCCGGTGCAGATGTCCAGGCTACGCAAGCCCAGTTCGTATCCCACCTGCTTGGTGTAGATGTATTCGTCCCTGGAAATCGAGTGACCACCCCAGCACACGACCAGATTCGGATCTGCGGGCCTGAGGATGCGCGCGTTGCGCAGCAAGCCGAACACCGCGTTGGTGATGCCTTCGGAGGATTCGAGTTCGGTCTCGTGTTCCGGACCCAGCTCGATCGCCGTGTAGGCCAGGTCGCGGACCACGGCGAACAGCAGCTCGGCCACGCCACGGATGATCTCCCCGTCCACGAAGGCCATCGCCGGCGCATTGCTCAGGTCGATGCGGACGCCGCGATCCTGTTGCAACACCTGGATGTCGAAATCCGGATAAAGATCGCGCGCCGCGCGCGGGTCGTCCGACGCGCTGCCGCTGGTCAGCACCGCCAGCGCGCACCGGCGCAGCAACTCGTGCATGCCGCCGCTGGAGGCATCGCGCAGGCGCGCCACTTCCACGCGGGACAGCACGTCCAGCCCGCCACGCGGGTAGATGCGCGCGTCCTGTACCGGCAGCGCCCTCGTTGCCTTTTCGCTCATGTCGATGCCATGCCTGTCGCTATTCTCGGGCCGGAACTGTAGCGCAGTCGGCACGCCAAAAGAAAACGGCCGGATGAACCGGCCGTTTTCGCGGAGCATGGCAGTGCAGCGATCAGAACTTGTACTTGAAGCCCACCTGCACCGACCACTGCGAGACGCCCACGTTGAAGCCGTCGGCATCGGCGTTGGCCGCGACCGCCGCTTCCGGCGTGGTGAAGTTGTAGATGTACTTGCCCGTGGCGGCGTCTATGCCGGTGGCGCGCAGGATCGACTGGTCGGCGAAGAAGCCGTAATCGTAGATCTGCCCCCAATCCTTGTTGATCAGGTTGCCGATATTCTGGATGTCCAGCCAGATCTCGGACTTGTGGCCCTTGAAGAAGCCCGGAAGCTCCTGGCTGATGCGCACGTCGAAGCTGTTCACCCAGTCGCCACGGCCTGCATTACGCGGGGTGACGTTGCCGGCATAGCGGGCCAGATCGGGATTGCCCTGCAGCCAAGCGAAGAACCTTTGCTCCATGGCCGGATCCGCGGTGAAGACGCCTCCGCTGACCGTGCCGAAGAGGACATCACCCGGACCGCTCGGCACATAGAACAGGTCGTTGACACGGCTGTCGCCATTGACGTCGTTGGAATAGACATAGCTGAAGGGACGACCGGTGCGGCCTTCGTAGAACATGCCGATTTCGGTCTTGTAGTCGCCGAAGAAGTTGTGCTTCCAGTTCAACGAGCCGCTGATGCGGTCCTTGATCTCGTAGCGCGCGCGTCCTACGGTGTCTTCGTTGGCCTGGAAGATGTTGTTGTAGTTCCAGCCCGAGGTGGCGGTGGAGCTGGTCAGGCCGCTGACTTCGGTGGCGTGGGTGTAGGTATAGCCCAGCATCCAGGACCAGTCGCTCTCCGCCGTCCACGGCTTGGTCAGGCTGGCGGTGAACTGCTGGCTTCCGCCCTTGTCGGTGGTGTCGAGCAACAACACATCGCCGAACGCAGCGTCACGGTTGTAGCGTGCGGTGCTGAACGTATTGTTGTTGCGCCAGTAGAGTTCGCGGCCGTCCTGGGCAGCGGTGCCCGTCGAATCACCCAGGTCCAGGCGCCGATAGAACAACGCGCTCTTGACCTTGGTGATGAGGAGTTCGGCGGAGCCGACGATGCCGTACCACGGCAGCTCGTGTTCGAACGCCAGGTTGGCCTTCCACACGGCCGGCTGCTCGAAGTCCGGGCTGACAAAATTGACGTTCATGCGCGGGGTGGCGGCGGTACCGCCGGCCGCGTAGACCTCAAGCTGCGAGTAGTTCAGGCCCGTGGTGCCGTAGGCATTGCTGAGCCAGACCTGCGGGGAGTCGCCCTGGAACAGGCCGATGCCGCCGCGCAACTGTGCGGGACGGTCGCTATTGAAGGTGTAGTTGAAACCGAAGCGCGGCTGCCACAGCCAGTCCTCGCCGCCGACATCGCTGTTGTCGTAGCCATACTCGGCTTCGGCCAACGCGTTGTAAGCAGGCTTCTCGTCGATCATCGGCCTGTCGGCGCGCACACCAAAGGTCAAAGTAAGGTTGCTGTTGACGAACCACTGGTCCTGGACGAAGAAGCCCAGGTTTTCGTAGGTGTAGGCCGAGGCCATGTTGTCGATGTCGCCGTTCAGCGGAGTACGCGACTGGTAGTAGCTCCACTCGCCGTTCTGGAAATCCTCCAGGCTGTTGTACGTGTAAAACCCGTCGACATAAGGGGCGTACAGGTTGTAGATCTCGTTGGTGCTGTAGTTGGCGCCGAACTTGAGATCGTGGTTGCCCAGGGTCAACGTACCGGACGCGAAGTAGTCCCAGGTCTTGGTGTACAGCTCGTTGTACTGCGAATTGACCTCGGTGCCCAGATACAGGAACGGGCTCTGGCCCACGCCCTGCGAGTTGGCGTTGCCATAGGCGATCTGGATGGCCGGCGTGCCTTCGGTCGGGGTGTTGCGCACGGCCGCGTAATCGCGATAGGACGCCTTGAACTCGGTGGAGAAATTGTCGGTCCAGTCGCTGAACAATTGACCGACATAGCTTTCGACGCTCTTGTCGTGCTGGTACCAGTACGAACTGAGCGAAGCCGAACCGGTGCTGCCGCTGTTGAAGCCGTTCAGACGCAGCTTGCTCTGCTCCAGCTTGCTGTAACGGAAGCTGGCACGGTGGTTGTCGTTGATGTTCCAGTCCAGCTTGAGCGCGTATTCCTCAAGGTCGGTATCACTGTTGCTGTCCAGGCCGCCAGCATCGAAACCGTCGTAGCCCGGATAACCCAGATACGGATCCTGGCCGAGCGCGGCCGCCGCCGCGGCATCGACGGCGTCCTGCGCGTCGATCAGGCCCAAGCCGATCGGGCTGCCGCTGATGTCGGCACCGGGGGCCGCCTGGGTGAACTTGTCGTAGTTGGCGAAGAAGAACAGCTTGTCCTTGACCAGCGGGCCGCCGAAGGTGACGCCGTAGTTTTCTTCCTCGGTGAAGCCATTGAACGGGGTGCCATCCGGGTTGTCGCCGAACCATTCGCCGTCACGGTAGGTGCCGTAGACCGAACCGTGGAACTGGTTGGTGCCCGACTTGGTCACCGCGTCGACCACCGCACCGGTCGCGCCGGTGATGGTGACGTCGTAGTTGGCCAGATCGATGTTGATGGCTTCGATGGCTTCCATTGCCACCGGCTGGCGGCGCGTTGGCATGTTGTTGCCTTCAAGGCCGAAGGTGTCGCTGGCCGAGACGCCGTCGATCCGGATGGAATTGAAACGCGGGTTCTGTCCGCCCGCGGAGATGCCGCCGCCTGCCTTGTCGATCTGGACCAGGCGCGGGTCAAGGCGCATGTAGTCCTGGATGTTGCCGCCGATGGACGGCATGGCATCGATCTGCTGGCGGGTGACGTTGGTGCCCGCGCCCATCTTGGTGGCGCTGAACACTTCCGAGCCGCCAGTGAAGCCCACGGCGGTGACGGTTTCCAGCGTGGCGACGTCGCCGCCCGCCAAGGTTGCATTGACGGTACCAACCTGGTTCAGGGCCAGATAGATGTTCTCTTCCGTATCGGCACCCGCACCAGCCTTGACCACACTGATCGTGTAGGGACCGCCTACGCGCAGGCCGCGGGCGTTATAGCGGCCGCTGTCATCGGTGGTAGCGCGGCTGACCGTGCCGGATTCGACGTGGGTGATGGTCACCTCGGCGCCCGCGACGGGCGTGCCGTCACTACCGGTGACCAGGCCGCCAACACCCGACGAGGTGCTCTGCGCGAACGAAGGCGCCGCGGCGAGCGCGACCACTAGACCAAGGGCAATCTTGGACATCCGGAAACGGGATTGATTCATTTGATAAGCCTCAAATACGTGTTTTGGCGATGGCGAAACGGGCTGGATGCAGCGGCTCGGCGATCCCGTGAAGGAGCGCTGGCAGATAACGTTTTGGGTTCCCTTGGCCCGCGCCGTAATGACTGCGAAGGTTAATAACAGGTTAACACGATAGGCCGGAATTGTGACCGCGGCGTGACAAAATTTTGCGCTGCAGCATGCAGCTGAAGGCACTAAATGTTGGGCGGTGACAGTTTCAGGTAAGTCCCTATTCCATCTAGGAACATCTGCACCGAGATAGCGACCAGCAGCATGCCCATCAGGCGTTCCAGGGCAATCAGCGCGCTGCGGCCCAGCCATTTGTAGAGCAAGGTGGCAGAAAAAAGAATGATTGCGGTCGCGCCCCAGGCGATCATCAGGGCCGCACTCCAGTCCCACAGACGCCCGGGCTCGTTGCTGCCCATCAGCATCACGGCCGCCATGCCCGAGGGGCCGGCCACCAGGGGAATGGCAAGCGGAACGATGAAAGGCTCGCCACCCGGCAGTTCGCCCATCAGGCCTTCCGGGCGCGGGAAGATCATGCGAATACCGATCAGGAACAGGACGATGCCGCCGGCAATCTGGACTGATTCCTGGCGCAGATGCATGAGTTCCAGCGCGTACTTGCCGCCCCACAGGAACCCCATTAGCACAAGCAACGCGATCAGCAGCTCCCGGGCCAGCACGATGCGCTGACGCTTGGGCGCCAGCGGTTTGAGCACACTCAGGAACACCGGGATATTGCCCAGCGGGTCCAGGATCAGGAACAGCAGCAGCGCGGCGGACAGGATGGTCAAGCGCGGGCGCTCCAGATCTGTCCGCGATGCGCGGCGCCCGCAGGTGCCAGCAGGGTCACGCATGCTTCGGCATAGACGGCCGGGTCACGTGCCTGCATATCCTCGTCGTCGGCGTAGGCCTTGGCGCGCAACGAGGTGCGCATGGGCCCGGGCTGCAACGCTGACACGCGTACGCTGGAGTTGGCGAGTTCGGCATGCAACATGCCCACCATGGCGCCCAGAGCGGATTGCGCCAGGCCATAAGCGCCCCAGTAGGCTTTGCCCACCTGGTCCAGGTCGTTCAGTGCGAACACCAGTGCCGCGTCGGGCGCCTGCTTGAGCAAGGGCAGGCAGGCCTGCGACAGCCACCACGGTGCCGTGAGATTGACGTGCACCGCGCGGGCAAAATTGGCAGGATCGGTGTGCTCGAGTGGGGTCAGGCCACGGAATTCGGCGGCGCAATGCAGCACGCCGTCCAGCCTTCCCAACTCCCGATGCAGGCGGTCGGCCAGCTCCGCATAGTCGTCGGGCGCGGCGCCTTCCAGGTCCAGCGGATACAACAGCGGCTCCGCACCGAGTTTGGCGCAGGCGTCATAGACCCGGTTCAATTTCGGCGGCTTGCGCCCCAGCAGTACGACCGTCGCGCCTGCCGCCGCGCAGGCTTGCGCTGCGGCGCTGCCCAGCCCGCCTTGCGCGCCGCTGATCAGCACCACACGATCCTGCAGTGCCTGCGCCTTGCGTACGGGAAGGTCGAGCAGGCTCACTGGGCGCCCGCTTCCGACACGATGCGCTGCAGCTCGCCGGACTCGAACAGCTCCAGGGTGATATCGCAACCGCCGATGAGTTCGCCATGGATGAAAAGCTGCGGAAAACTGGGCCAGTTGGAAAAACGCGGCAGGTTGGCGCGTATCTCCGGCTCTTCCAGCACGTTGACGGTGTGTACGTCACCGGCGCCAGCGCTCTTGAGCGCATGGATGGCGCGGCTGGAAAATCCGCACATGGGGAACTGCGGCGTGCCCTTCATGAAAAGCACGATGGGGTAGCGCTCGACTTCGGCCTGGATACGTTCCATCACCGGCATGGTGTTTTCTCCTGCGTTGACGGCCTGCAAACCGCGGTCGGGTAAACTCCTATTGTAAGCCTTCGCATGGCCAGGCCGTCGCGCCCCCGCCCTGCTCCCACCCCGCCTAGCACAGCAAAGGAAACGCCATGGCTATCGAACTTCCCCCACTTCCGTACGACCGCACCGCGCTCGAACCGCATATCTCCGGCGAGACCATCGATTTCCACTACGGCAAGCACCACAAGACCTATGTGGACAACCTCAACAAGCTGATCGAGGGCACCGAATTCGCCGACCTGCCGCTGGAAGAGATCATCCGCAAGTCGCAGGGCGGCATGTTCAACAACGCCGCGCAGATCTGGAACCACACCTTCTACTGGAACGGCCTGAAGCCGGCGGCCGAAGGCGGTGGTGGCGAGCCCAGCGGCAAGGTTGGTGAACTGATCAAACAGGCCTTCGGCGATTTCGCCAAGTTCAAGGAAGAGTTCACCAAGACCGCCATCGGCACCTTCGGCTCGGGCTGGGGCTGGCTGGTGCAGCGTCCGGACGGCTCCCTGGCCCTGGTCAGTACCTCCAATGCAGCCACGCCACTGACCGGCGAAGACACCCCGTTGCTGACCATCGATGTGTGGGAACACGCCTACTACATCGACTATCGCAATGCGCGGCCGAAGTATGTGGAGTCGTTCTGGGCCCTGGTCAACTGGGACTTCGTGGCGGCGAACCTGCGCTGACGGCACGGCAAGCATCTGCAAGTCAGAAAAGGCCGGGATTATTCCCGGCCTTTTCTTTAGTGATTTGCGTGGCGAGGCATCAAGATTTTCAGTAGCCGTTGCGAAACCCCAACACAGCCACAACACAGCCATGGTTAGTGGTCAACGAAACCAGCCCCTGCCAAGTTCATTGCCGCGCAGTCCCACACAACAGGAGCGTGCAATGAAGACTTCCCGATGGCTGATGGTATCCACCCTGCTGGCCGCTGCTGTGTTCAGCGGCGATGCGATGGCCCGCAAACACGACCACGACAATAACCCACCCGGCCCCGCTGGCGGACGCGGCACCAACTGGGAGAATCCGCCCGGCTGGAAAGGCGGCCCTGGCGCATCGCCGGACTATCGCTATTACCGCCACAACGGCAAGCGCTACAAGTTCACGCTGAAGAACGGCTACTACTACAACGCCGGCTACGGCTACTGGCATCCGCGTTACGGCCTGTGGAACCAGGCACGACGTTGCTGGCTGGACTTCGACAACAATCCGCCGGGCCCGGCCGGTGGCCGCGGCACCAACTGGGAGAATCCGCCCGGCTGGAAAGGTGGCCCTGGCGCATCGCCGGATCGCTTTGGTCGTTGCCGGTAAGCCATAACGCCAACGAACGCGGTGGCTCAATGTAGGTCGGCCCTATGGGGCCGACGCACGAAATGGATCAGAACGCGTGGCGCATCACAAATGGGAACGCCACGGTGCGTCGGGGACGTAGCCCCGACCTACGGACGGGGTAGGTCGGCCCTATACGACCGACGTCCCTGAAGAATCGGAACGTTGCGAGTGTCGGGGCAGTAGCCCCGACCTACTGCGTGAGTCGCGCAATCGGTGAGGCGACCTGCGATTCCCGGGCAAGCGTCGCACCGATGCGCTGCAATGCCTCAGCCAGCGCCACTACGGAGTCATCGCGCAAGGTCGCATGCCCCACCTTGCGCCCGGCACGCGGCAGCTTTCCGTAATCATGCCAATGACCGCTTGGCTCGCCGAGCACGCTCGTTACTTCCGGCATCTCGCCTATCCAGTTGAGCATGCAGGCATGCCCCAGCATGCGGGTATCGCCCAGTGGCAGCCCAACCACGGCGCGCAGATGGTTCTCGAACTGGGAGGTCTCAGAACCTTCAATGGTCCAGTGACCGGAGTTGTGCACGCGCGGCGCCATCTCGTTGGCCAGCCACTCGCCGTCCCTGCAGAACAGTTCCAACGCGAACACGCCAACGTAGCCCAAGGCCTCAGCGAGCCTGGCCGCATAGTCGAAGGCCAGACGCGACAATGATTCATCGATCACCGCAGGCGCGAGACTGGCTGACAGCACGCCATCCACATGCCAGTTCTCGGTCATCGGCCAGGTACGGAACTCTCCATCGCGTCCGCGCACGGCCACCACGGAAAGCTCACGCTGGAAGGGAATGAAGGCCTCGACAATCAATCCAACCGTCTCGGCCTGCGCGCCCAGCGCGGCCCACGCCCCATCCAGATCGGCTGTGGTCCTTATGCGGAACTGACCCTTGCCGTCGTAGCCCAACCGACGCGTCTTGAGGATGCACGGACCACCGATGCGCGCGACTTCCCTGTCGAGTTCCTCACGCGTGGAGACTGCGGCGTATTCCCCGACCGGGATGCCAAGGCTGCGGAACAGGTTCTTTTCCACCAACCGGTCCTGCGCCACGGCCAGGGCGCGCGGATTCGGGAACACCGGCACGCGCGCCGCCAGCCATTCGGCACTTTCGGCAGGCACGTTCTCGAAATCGAAGGTGGCCACATCCACTCTGGAAGCGAATTCGGCCAATGCCGCATGGTCGCGATAATCGCCCACCAGCAAGGGTGCGAACTGACCCGCGCAAGCGTCCGCTTCGGTATCCATCACCAGGAAACGCAGACCCAGTGGTGCGCCGGAAAGCGCCAGCATGCGGGCCAGCTGCCCGCCACCCAGTATGCCGACGGTGGTCACTCAGGCAGGACCGGCACTTGCGACCGGCACGCGCGGGTCGTCGTTGCCGGCGACCTCGCCGGTCTGACGTTCGCGGAATGCATCCAGTGCGCTGGCGATATGCGGATAGCCGGGTGCGAGCAACGCGGCGGCGAACAAGCCGGCATTTGCCGCGCCAGCCACGCCGATGGCGAACGTGGCCACCGGGATGCCCGCCGGCATCTGCACGATGGAAAGCAGCGAATCCATGCCGTTCAACGCCTTGGACTGTACCGGCACGCCGAGCACGGGCACGGCAGTCTTGGCCGCCAGCATGCCGGGCAGATGCGCCGCGCCGCCAGCGCCGGCGATGATCGCGCGCAAACCGCGCGCCGAAGCTTCGGCCGCATAGGAAAACAGCACATCGGGCGTGCGATGCGCGGAAACGACTTTCACCTCGTAAGGCACGCCGAGCGCATCGAGCTTCTGCGCAGCGTGCTGCATGGTTTCCCAGTCCGAGCGCGAACCCATGACGAGGCCGACCAGGGGAGTCGAAGCGGTGTCGGTCATTGCCATCCTCTCAGGGCCGTGCTCTCGGGGGTCATGCGCTCAAGGCCATGCTCTCAAATGGCGCAGGCATTCACAGCCTGCGGGCGCAAAGGCTTATTCTAGGACATCTTCCAAGCTCGACGATGCACGAATGGACCGCAAACTGCTCGATCTGCTGTGCTGCCCCACCACGCGCCAATCCCTGGGCTTGCTCGATGCGCAGGGTCTGGACGCCTTGAACCGCGCCATCGCTGCAGGCGGGGTCGAACGCGCGGACGGATCCGTTCAGGGCGAAGCCCTGCGCGAGGGCCTGCTGACGCGGGACCGCAAGACCGTGTATCGCGTCGACGATGGCATCCCCGTGCTGCTGGCCGAAGAAGCCATTGCGACCGCGCAGATCGAAGGCTTCCAGGCCTGATGCACGCAGGCCTGATGCACACAAGCCTGATGCGCGAGCTGGTTCCGCCGCCGGCAGCCGTGGTGGAAAGCGATGTGGCACGTGCGCTGGCCGAGGATCTGGGCAGCGGCGACGTCACTGCGGCACTGCTGCCCGACACGGCCGATATCGCCTACCTGCTGTGCAAGGAGGAAGCGGTGATCGCGGGCAGGCCGTGGTTCGACGCCTGCCATCGCGCGCTCGACCCGGCCGTGGTCATCGAGTGGCGTGTCGCCGAAGGCGATCATGTTCACGCGCGCACCGTGCTGGCCACCTTGTCCGGCCGCGCGCGCGCCTTGGTCAGTGCGGAGCGCGCCAGTCTCAACTTCATGCAGACGCTTTCCGGTACCGCCACGATCACCGCGGCGTACGTGGAAGCGGTCAAGGGCACGCGCGCCAGGATTCTGGACACGCGCAAGACCCTTCCCGGCCTGCGCCTGGCGCAGAAGTATGCGGTGCGCTGCGGCGGTGGCAGCAATCACCGCATTGGCCTGTACGACACGGTGATGCTGAAGGAAAACCACATCCGCGCCGCCGGTTCGCTGACTGCGGCCGTCAACGCCGCGCGGTCGTCGCAACCGGGACTGCCATTGGTGGTGGAAGTGGAAAACCTGGCGCAATTGCAGGAAGCGCTGACCGCAGGTTGCGACCGCATCCTGATCGACGATTTCGATGCGCCGATGCGGCGTGAAGCGGTCAGGATCGCCAACGGACGTATTCCGTTGGAGGTTTCCGGCGGTGTCAGCCTGGACACGGTGCGTGGCATTGCCGAGGACGGCGTCGACTGCATTTCCATCGGCGGTCTGACCAAGCATGTGCATGCGATCGACCTGTCGCTGAAACTCGGCCCGGCGCCGCGCTGATCGCCATGCCTTCGTTGATCGTATTAATGATCGTGGGCGCCGCCCTCTTCGCCTACTGGAACGCCGCGCGTGCTGCCGCCGAGCACGCCAAGCTGCTGGGCCGCAACGCCTGCGCGGCCGCCCAGGTGATGTGGCTGGATGAATCGGTGCACGCTTCGGGCATCCGGGTGCGTCGCAATGAAGACGGAAAGCTTGGATTCGAGCGCACCTTCCGCTTCGAATACTCCCATGACGGCGTCGACCGGCATGTGGGCAGGATGGTGCTGCGTGGTGAAAAGCTCGTGTCTTTCGTCGGGCCGATGAAGCCTTCGGTTACGCCCATCGATCTGCATTGAACCGCTTTCTGTAGGAGCGGGCCATGCCCGCGAGAGGCTCTACCGGTAATGCCTGTCGCGGGCATGGCCCGCTCCTACAAGGGCATGGCCCTGCATTCGCGAATTACTTGACCACACGCAGGAAGGACGGGCGCTTGGCGGGGGAAGGCGTGTCATCACTCGGAGTGGGCGGTTCGTCGTCGTCTTCGGGACCCGTCGCACCGGCGATGTCGTCCGGCAAGGCCATGCCTTGGCCCGTTTCGCGCGCATAGATGGCCAGTACGGCCGAAATTGGCACCATCACCGGGTAGCTGACCCCACCGAAGCGTGCGCTGAAACTTACCGATGAATTGTCTATCTGCAGCCGCACGACCGCACGCTCGGCAATGTTCAATACGACCTTGCCTTCCTTGACCGCGCTCGGCGGTACCTGCACGCCGGGCTGGGTGGCATCGACCAGCAGATGCGGGGTCATGTCGTTGTCGGCGATCCACTGCGACAGCGCCCGCAACAGGTACGGGCGATGGCTGGTCATGCGCGGCGTTTCGTCGGTCATGCGAATACTCTAGCGCTCTGAGCCCCTCTCCCACCGGGAGAGGGGTTGGGGTGAGGGTACGGCGAAGTCTGCAAAATTTGAATTGAGACGACGCTTCAACGAGCGCCTTGATCGTGGTTGATTCGAGGCGAGTACGTGCACCCTGACTTCTCCGAACCCTCATCCGGCGCTTCGCGCCACCTTCTCCCGAGGGGAGAAGGGAACGACATCACGCCGGAATCTCGCGCAGGCGTTTTTCCTGCTCGGTAAGGCTACGCAGGAAACCGGGATTGCGGAAAATGCGGTTGCCGTAATCTTCGATGGCCTTGCCATCCTTGGGCAGCGGAATGTCCAGCGACGGCAAGCGCCAGATGATCGGCGCCATGGCGCAATCGGCCAGGCTCATTTCCGGGTTGAGGAAGAACTTGCTGGCCTTGAACAGCGGCACCGAGGCGGTCAGTAGTTCCTTCAATCGCTTGCGGCCCGCTTCGGCCTGGGTCTTGTTGCCCATCTGGATGGCCTGCACCTGCGGCACCCAATCGTGCTCGATGCGCAGCATGGCCAGGCGCAAACGCGCGCGCGACAACGGATCTACCGGCATCAACGGCGGGTGCGGATAACGTTCGTCCAGATACTCGCTGACCACCGACGCGGCGTACAGCACCAGATCGCGTTCCACCAGGGTGGGCACGGAATGGTAGGGATTGAGATCGATCAGGTCTTCAGGCGGATTCTGCGCATCCACCGGCACCAGGTCGTAGGTCACGCCCTTGGCCGCCAGCACCAGCCGCACGCGGTGACACAGGACATCGTCGGTGGAAGAAAAAAGCGTCAAGGTATTTCGCATACGCGGACTCGCAGCCATCAGGCTCTCCGACGACCGGAACCGCCGATCGCATCGACGCCGCCAGCCCTCTGCTGACGGTCGCCACGGCCCCGAGTACGTTTCTTTCCGCCAGGCCTGCTCTCCGGCCTGCCCCGTGGTCCGCGCGTACAGGCGCGGACCGGCAGAAGGAAACGCTTAGTGCACGTCCTTCCAGTATTCCTGCTTGAGCAGGTAGGCCAGGAAAGTGAGCGCCACCAGGAACAGAATCACCCACACGCCCATGCTCTGGCGCTTGAGGGCGGCTGGTTCGCCGGCATACTCGAGGAAATTGGTGATATCGCGCGCCGTCTGGTCGAACTGCGCCGGCGTCTGCGTGCCGGGTTGGGTCACCTTCAATGCTTCGACATGGCGTTCGCCGATCTCGTCGGGCTCGCTCATTTCTGCATGCTGCAGGCCCTGCATCTGCCACAGCGGATTGGGCATGGAAGCATTCGGGAACAGTTTGTTGTTCCAGCCCAGCGGACGGCTTTCGTCCAGATAGAACGACTTCAGGTAGGTATAGATCCAGTCGCTGCCGCGCACACGGGAAATCAGGCTCAAATCGGGCGGCATCTTGCCGAACCACTTGGTCGCCGGATCGTGCGGCATCGACACCAGGATCTGTTCGCCGAACTTGGCACCGGTGAAGTTGAGGTTGGTCATCACCTCTTCTTCGGTCAGTCCCAGATCGTCGGCCATGCGCGTGTAACGCAGGTATTTCAGCGAATGGCAACCGGAGCAGTAGTTCATGTACAGCTGCGCGCCACGTTGCAGCGATGCGCGATCGCTGAGGTCGTTGCCGGCCTGCAGGGTCGCGCCGCCTTCGGCTGCGAACAGCGAGAGCGACAGCAGCATGCCGCTGGCGAAAACCGCCAGACGCGATGCGAGTTTCTGCGGAAAGAGTTTGCGCAGGGGCAGAGTCTTAGTCATGCGTCGTCACCCGTTCCGGCACCGGCTTGGTCTTGTCTAGCTTGGTCCATATCGGCATGGTGATGAAGAAAGCGAAGTAGAGGAACGTCAGCACGCGGCCGATGATGGTCTCGACCGGGTCGGTACCCGGACCGGCGCCGATCTTGCCCAGCCAGACGAAGCTGATGGCCAGCACGCCCAGTGCGACCTTGGAAATCCAGCCACGGTAGCGCACCGACTTGACCTTGGCCTTGTCCAGCCACGGCACCAGGAACAGGATTGCGATCGCCGCGAACATCACGATCACACCGCTGAGCTTGTGCGGGATCACGCGCAACATGGCGTAGTACGGCGTGTAGTACCAGACCGGTTTGATGTGCGCCGGGGTCACCAGGCGGTTGGCCTCGGTGAAGTTATCGTGTTCCAGGAACCAGCCACCGAACGCGGGCGCGAAGAAGATGATGAACGCCGCGATGATCAGCAGGAAGCCGACGCCCACCAAGTCCTTGACCGTGTAATACGGGTGGAACGGAATGCCATCGGCCGGCTTGGTCGGATCCCAGCGGTTGCCCTTGGGACCGTACTTGATGTCGACGCCGTCGGGATTATTGGAACCGACTTCATGCAGCGCGCCCAGGTGCAGCACCACCAGCAGCAACAGCACCAGCGGCAACGCGATCACGTGCAGGGCGAAGAAGCGGTTGAGCGTGGCGTCGCCGGGCAGATAGTCGCCCATGATCCACTCGGTCAGGCCGTTGCCGATCACCGGGATCGCGCCGAACAGGGAGATGATGACCTTGGCGCCCCAAAACGACATCTGGCCCCACGGCAGCACGTAGCCCATGAAGGCTTCGGCCATCAGCACCAGGTAGATCAGCATGCCCAGAATCCAGACCAGCTCGCGCGGCTTCTGGTAGCTGCCGTAGATCAGGCCGCGGAACATGTGCAGATACACGACGATGAAGAACAGCGAGGCGCCGGTGCTGTGCATGTAGCGGATCAGCCAGCCCCACTCCACGTCGCGCATGATGTATTCGACCGACGAGAACGCTTCGGCGGCCGAGGGCTTGAAGTGCATCGTCAGGAAGATGCCGGTGACGATCTGGTTGACCAGCACCAGCAGGGCCAGCGAGCCCATGTAGTACCAGAAGTTGAAGTTCTTCGGCGCGTAGTACTCGGTCATGTGCTTGCGGTAGACCGGCATCAAGCCCGGCGTGCGCGCGTTGAACCATTCCACGACGTTGCCGGTGGTACGGGTGATGAAGTTCGCCATGGCTTACGCGGCCCCCTGCGGATCGAGACCGATGACGATGGTGTTGTCGTTCTCGTAGTAGTGCGGCGGAACCACCAGATTGGTGGGCGCCGGAACGCCACTGAACACGCGGCCGGACATGTCGAAACGCGACTTGTGGCAAGGGCAGAAATAACCGCCCTTCCATTCCGGGTCGTAGGGCTCGGGTTTGATTTCGGCAACCATTTCCGGCGAGCAACCCAGATGGGTGCAGAGACCGACCAGCACCGAGATGTCCGGCTTGACCGAACGGTACTCCGGGTTGTCCTTCAGCACGTATTCCGGCTGCTGGTCCTTGTTGCTGGACTCCGGATCGCTCAGGCGGCTGTCCAGCGTCGGCAGCGCGTCAAGGATCGCCTTGGAACGCTTGACGATCCAGATCGGCTGACCGCGCCATTCGAACGTCAGGCGCTGGCCTTCCTGCAAGCCGGTCAAGTCGGCGATCACCGGCGCACCGGCCAGCTTGGCGCGCGCGCTTGGATTCCAGGACTTGATGAAAGGAACTGCTGCAAATCCCGCTCCCACCGCACCCACCACAGCTGTGGTGGCGGTCAGGAACCGGCGTCGGCCCGTATTCACAGGCTCATTGACCCCATCATTGGCCATCCGGCACTCCACAAAACATTCAGGTAGCTAAAAGGCTGCCAAAACCGACGCCATAACCCCGACGCGGCCGCAAAAGACAGGAAATTGTAACGGAAGGCTTAATGAGCCGACAACGTTGGCCGCCAAATCAATGACTTGGGCCAGTTGCAGGCGCTGCGGCGGCTCAACGTGCGCCGACTACGCCCCGGTAACGATCGGCAAGCACACCGACACGGGCGACATAACGCTGGGTTTCCTGATACGGCGGAATCCCACCGTGGCGGTCCACCGCGCCTTCCCCGGCGTTGTACCCGGCAGCGGCCAGGGTCAGGTTGCCGTTGAAACGCTTCAACAGCCAGGCCAGGTACTGCACGCCGCCGCGGATGTTCTGGCTGGCGTCGTAGGAATTGGTCACGCCGAAGCGGCGCGCCGTCGCCGGCATCAGCTGCATCAAGCCTTGCGCACCGGCATGCGACAGGGCCATCGGATTGAACGAGGATTCGGCGTGGATGATGGCGCGCACGATCGCCTCGTCCACCCCGTACTGGCGGGCAGCGGCGCTGATCTCGGCCTGGTAGGAGGCCGTGTTCAAGCGCAGCGTGCCGAAATTGACACCCGGATTCGCCGCGCAGGCGAAACAGGTCTCGATGAAGCTGTACTTGATGGTGCGCACGCTGGCCACGGCCCCGGCGCCCTTGGGCTTGCTGCTGGTGTAGTGGCGCACGCCGTCCTTGATATAGGAATAGACCTGACCGCTGACCACGCGTCGGGTATTGCCGCTTGCGACCGGTTTGGCGGCGGGAGGCGTGGATGACGGTGCGGAGGTGGCCGTCGGGATCGAGCCTGCTACCAAGGCTGCACTGGAAGTCTCGGGCATGGTGATTGCTGCGCCCGAACTCGCCGCGCCCAGCGCAGTGGTCGGCGTGGCGGGCACGGAAACCGAGGTGGAAGGCCGGGAAATCGAGCTGCCGGACCGACTGTCCGGGGTGTAGCGGCTGATCACCTCGCAGCTCGCCCCACCCACGCGCTTGCTCACATACGCAGGCACGCCGTCGCTGCCGGTGCACTTGTACAGCGTGCCCGCAGCGGCCGGAAATGCCGCCGACGCGACCAACGCCGCCAATACCGGCAGCAGCAAATGATGTGAAGCCCCCTTCATGAGGGGCAGTGTCCCAACTTCATGACGCGTTGCCAAGTGCTTGTCCGACAAAAGGTTTTCCTCTGGAGGCGGAGGGTGACCCATTTCTCAATCGGGTACCGGTTCGCGACAGGTTTACTTTGATAACGCAGATTGGATCCTAATGCGGCCGCCCGGCCCCACGCCCGGTAGACTGTGCGCCCCCTCGCCAACCCGCCTGGATTACCCACCATGCCCGGGATCGCCCCTCCTGCTTCGTCCCCGGTGGACGACACGCCGCTGCCCCTGCCCCTGCCCCGCCTTCCCGCCAGGCCGGCCTTCGACGCAGTCGCGCCCCTGCGCGGCAAGTTGTTCATCAAGACCCACGGGTGTCAGATGAACGAATACGACTCGTCGAAGATGGCCGACGTACTGGCCGAGTCCGACGGCCTGGAACTCACCGACAACCCGGAAGAAGCCGACGTCATCCTGATCAACACCTGCTCGATCCGGGAAAAGGCGCAGGAAAAGGTCTTCAGCCAGCTGGGCCGCTGGAAATCGCTGAAGAAGGACGGCAAGCCGGTGCTGATCGGCGTGGGAGGCTGCGTGGCTTCGCAGGAAGGCGCCGCCATCGTCAAACGCGCGCCGTACGTGGATCTGGTCTTCGGCCCCCAGACCCTGCACCGCCTGCCGGAACTGATCCGGGAACGCCGCAGTTCCGGCCGCCCCCAGGTGGACATCAGCTTTCCCGAGATCGAGAAGTTCGACCGCCTGCCCGAACCCCGGGCCGAGGGCCCGGCCGCGTTCGTGTCGATCATGGAAGGGTGCAGCAAGTACTGCAGCTTCTGCGTGGTGCCGTATACGCGCGGCGAGGAAGTCAGTCGTCCGTTCGAGGACGTGCTGGTTGAGATCGCACAACTGGCCGCCAAAGGCGTGCGCGAGATCAATCTGCTGGGCCAGAACGTCAACGCCTATCGTGGACCTTATGGCGAGGGCGAAGTCGCCGATCTCGGACTGCTGATCCGCACCATGGCCGAGATCGAAGGCGTCGACCGCATCCGTTTCACCACCTCGCATCCGCTGGAATTTTCCGACTCGCTGATCGAGGCCTACCGCGACGTGCCGCAACTGGCCAACTACCTGCATCTGCCGGTGCAGGCAGGCAGCGACCGTATCCTGGCGGCGATGAAACGCGGCTACACCACGCTGGAATTCAAGCAGAAGATCCGCAAGCTGCGGGCCGTGCGTCCGGACATCTCGATTTCCTCGGACTTTATCGTCGGCTTCCCCGGCGAAACCGAGGCCGACTTCGAAAAGACCATGAAACTGATCGAGGACGTGGGCTTCGACCAGTCCTATTCCTTCATCTATTCGCGCCGCCCGGGCACGCCGGCCGCCGATCTGGAAGACGACACGCCAGAAAAGACCAAGCAGGAACGACTTGCCCGCCTGCAGGCGGCGATCAACGCGAACTCGACTCGGATCTCGCAGACAATGCTGGGCAGCGTGCAACGCGTGCTGGTCGAACGCCACAGCACCCGCGACGTCGCCGAACTCACCGGCCGCACCGAGAACATGCGCTACGTGAACTTCCCGGGCAACGCGCGCCTGATCGGCCAGTTCGTGGATGTCGAGATCACCGAGGTCATGGCCAACTCATTGCGCGGACGGATACATCTCGCGGACGAACCTGTCTCCTGACTACCGTAGGAGCGACGCAAGTCGCGAAACTCGGAGTGCCTGAACGTTTTCCTGCTTCGCGGCTTGCGTCGCTCCTACAGAAAAGATCATTCCTGCTTGACTCAATCCAACCGCTTGCGGAAACGCAGGATGGCCAGCGACATCATCACTGCGGTAAAGGCCAGCAGCGCCAGCACATCCGGCCATAGCTCGAACAGATTCGCGCCGCGCAGCACAACGCCGCGGATCAGGCGGACGAAGTGGGTGAGCGGCAGTACTTCGGCAATCCATTGCGCCGCTTTGGGCATGCCGTCGAAGGGAAACATGAAGCCCGACAACAGGATCGACGGCAGAAACAGGAAGAACGCCATCTGCATGGCCTGGAACTGGGTCTGCGCGCGCGTGGACACCAGCAGTCCCAGCGTCAGGTTGGCCACGATCAACAACATCGCCGCGCCATACACGCCCCACAGGCTGCCGTTGATGGGCACCTTGAACAACAGCACGCCCAGCAACAGGACCACCGTGGTCTGCACCAGGCCCACGCCGATGTAGGGCAGCACCTTGCCGACCATCAGTTCGCCGCTGGAGACGGGGGTGGTGATCAACAGCTCCAGGTTGCCGCGTTCTTTCTCGCGCACGATGGCCATGGCGGTGAACATCACCAGGGTCATGGTCAGGATGACGCCGATCAGGCCAGGCACGACGTTGACAGCTGATCGCCGCTCCGGGTTGTACAGCGGCAGCACGCTGATCTGGCCTTGCAGAGCGCTGAGACCGGCACCGTCCAATGGCATCTGCGCCAGTTGGCGCGCTGTCGATTGCACCGACGTATCGCTGCCATCCACGATCACCTGCATCGCCTCGCGCCCGTCGATCCTGCGCCGCTCGAAATCCGCCGGAATCACGATGCCGATCTTTATCTCACCCTTGCGCAGCAGGGTTTGCAGTTCCTGCGGCGTACGCACGGCTGCCACCGGGCGGATCACGCCGGTCGCGAACAGGTCCTGGGTCAACGCGCGCGAACCGCTGGTGCCCGACAGATCGGCGACCGCCGCGGGCAGATTGCGTACGTCCAGATTGATGGCATAACCGAACAACAGCAGCTGCAGGGTCGGAATACCCAGCATCATCGCCACGGTCATCTTGTCGCGCACCATCTGCCGCAATTCCTTCACCATCACCGCGAAGATCTGTCGCGCTTTCATGCGGCCTGCGCCTTGTGCCCGGAATGGGTGGCGGAGACAAAGACATCTTCCAGATTCGGCTCTATCGGAGTCACCTCCGCGTCGATGCCTTTCGACCGCAGAAAAGCCTGCAGGCTGGTTTCGATCCCGATGCCGGACTCCGTCAGCACCCGTAGTTCATTGCCGATCTGCGCGACGCTGATCACGCCCTGCGCGCTATGCAGCGCCGCCTGCGCCTTGCGCGGTTCGCCCGCGCGTACGCCGACCGTGCGTCCGGCAAGGCCCTTGGTCAGCTCGGCGGGCGTGCCATCAGCGACCAGGCGCCCCGTATCCAGGATGGCGATGCGGTGACAGCGTTCGGCTTCATCCATGTAGTGCGTGGACACGAGAATGGTCGTCCCCGCATCGGCCAGATCGAACAGTTTTTCCCAGAAGTCGCGACGCGACTCGGGATCGACCGCGCTGGTAGGTTCGTCCAGGAAGAGCAGTTCGGGTTGGTGCACCGTCGCGCCTGCCAACGCGAGCCGCTGCTTCTGCCCGCCACTCATCGTGCCTGCGAGCTGCTTCGCACGGTCAGCCAGGTTATAGGCGGCCAGCAATTCTTCGATGCGCCTGCGCCTGGCATCTTTCGACAGGCCTTGCACGGTGGCGAGGAACTCCAGATTCTCGCGCACGGTGAGATCTTCGTACAAAGAGAATTTCTGGGTCATGTAACCGATGCGCTTGCGCAATGCTTCGGCCTGCTCGGGAATCTTCAGGCCCAGCACTTCGATGTCGCCCGCGCTCGGTGTCAGCAGGCCGCACAGCATGCGGATGGTGGTCGACTTGCCCGAGCCATTCGGGCCCAGAAACCCGTAGACGCTGGCGCGCGGCACGGTTAGATCGACGCCCTCAACGGCCTGCAATTGACCGAAGCGCTTACCGAGGCCACGGGCGAGGATGGCGGGGGTGGAGTCTTGCGGGATCACGGCGAATCCCCATCCCCCAGCGTCGTCATTCCAGCGAAAGCTGGGTTTTCAACAGCCGCATGGCTGGTCACCCATTTTGCCGTTGCATTTGCCTTGCGCGCGTACCAGCCGAAGCAAGAGCAAAATGGATGACCAGCCATGCGGCTGTTGAAAACCCAGCTTTCGCTGGAATGACGGCGGAGACAGGTCTGTGGGAAGCTATTTCCCATCACCGTTCCCCTCGAATTCCACCCGCACCGGCACACCCGCCGGTAGATCGGTTTCGGACTTGTCCAGCGTTATTTCCGCCAGGTAACTGAGGCGCTCCGCATCGCGGCCGGACAGCGCGTAGTACGGGGTGAAGCTGGGTTCGCTGCGGATCATGCGCACGTGGCCGGCGAAAGCGGCATCGCGACCATCCACGAAGACCCGGGCGCGCTGGCCAACCCTGACGTTGGCGCGGATCGGTTCCGGTACATAGACGCGGGCATACGGCGCGTCGCCCACCAGCAGGATCGCCAGCGGCGAACCCACCGGCGCCTGGTCGCCCAGCTTGTAGGGAAGACTGTCCACGCGCCCGGCGCGCGGCGCGACCACGTTCAACTTGTCCAGCGACACGCGCTGCGTGAGCGCCTGGGCTTCGGCTGCGGCCACTGCGGCGCGGCCCTGCGCGACCTGCTCGCTGCGCGTGCCGTGTTCCAGTTCCAGCAACGCGGCCTGCGCCGCGCGTACTTGCGCTTCGGCGTTGCCGGCGGCAGCGCGGGCGCGGTCCACGTCGGCAGCGGCCACCAGCTTCTGCCGGCCCAACGGTTGCAGCCGGTTGTAGTAGGCGCGCGCGTCGATGGCCTGGGATTGCGCGGCGGCGACATTGGCCCGGGCCTGGGCGATGTCTTCGCTGCGCGGCCCGGCTTGCAGTTCGGACAGCGCTTCCCTGCTTTGTTGCGCCTGGGCCTGCACCGCGGCCAGCTGCGATTGGGTGCGGGTAAGTTCGAGCTGCAACAAGGGCGCGCCGACGGCGACCTGCTGGCCTTCGCGCGCATCGATGCGCACGATCTTCTCGGCGACGGGTGCTGGCAGGGTGATGCGGTCCCATTCCAGCGTCCCCAGCACCTGCGGTGGCGACTCACTGCATGCGGACAACGCAAACGCGCACAACGCCAGCCATGCGAATGTTTTTCTATTTTTCACGGTCAAGCTCCAGTCCGCGATCCAGCAACGAAAGCGTATGCAGGCGCACGGCGTCGAAATTCAGGTCGTCTGCGTTGAGCAGACGGCGCCAGATCGGCGCACCGGCGGCCGGGAACAAGGTCAGGCCAACCAGCGACACCATCAGCAGGCGCGGATCCAGGTCGGGGTTGATGCGGCCCTGCGCCTGCGCCTGAGCGAAACGCCTGACCATCATCTGCGGCAGTTGCGGGCCGATACGGTCGAACAACAGGTCCCGCAGCGCCCCACCCTCGCACAGCACTTCACGCACCCACAGCGCGGGCAACCAGGGATGCGTGGCAACGATGCCGCCAATGCCGGTGACGAAGCCGGCGATGAGCGCGGCGATGTCGTCGCCTGCCGCCTGCAACGGGTCCCGCAGTGCCTGCAACACCGGCAGGATCTTGTCTTCGATCACTTGGTTCTGCAGCTTGGCCTTGTCGCCGAAGTAGTAGTGCAGCAGCGCGGGCGTCACCGAGGCTTCGATGGCGATGTCGCGCAACGACGTGGCATGGATGCCCTTGCGGCTGAAGCAGACCAGCGCGGCATCGAGCAGCCGGTCGCGTAGATCCGGCGAATCGGCCACGGGTCGGCCCGGCGCCCGTTTGCGGGGCGACTCGGCCTGAGAACGGGTGGGCTTGAGGTTCTTTTCCGAGGGCATTCGTTTCATGGTGCATATTTAATTGATCATTTAATTAACTGCAAATCCAATCCGACGAACGGTCGCCGTTCTGGCCGCTTCACTATCATCGCGATACCCTGCACCGCCCGGCTCGGACTCGCTTGCCATCCCCCTGAACGCCCCCAAGTTGTGGGTCTTCGTGCTCGAAGCCGAACCCCTGCCGGACACGCCCGATTTCCAGGAATTCGGTGGCGCTTTCGTGTTGTGCTACCAGATGCCCGGGCTTGCCGAGGAACCGATCCGCCATGCGAGCGACTTCCTGCGCGAAGCAGGCTGGCAGGTGACCGGCGTGCAGGAAGAACCCCGGCAGATCGAGCGCGATGAGGCGCCCGAAGCCAAACATTTCGACCAGGCACTCATCGACGATGAGGCTTACGTATTCCACCAATGGCGCGTCGACGATGCCGACGACCAGACTAGGCACTGAAATCCAATGAATGCACCCGAAAAACGCGAGTTCACCCTGGAACCCGACAATGCCGAGCAATTGGCCAACCTGACCGGGCCGTTCGACGCCCACCTGCGCCAGATCGAACTGCGCCTGGGCGTGGAGATCGCCAACCGCGGCAACATCTTCAAGATCACCGGTCCGGCAACTGAAGTGAAGGCGACCGAGAAACTGTTGCGAGCACTGTACAAGGAAGCCGCCGAAGAGACCTTCGACAGCGAAGCGATACACCTGCGGCTCAACGCGTCCAACGTCGCCCATGTCGCAGCGGGCGGCTACGAGGCGCAGGAAGTCGCGATCAAGGTCAAGCGCGGCACCGTGCGCGGCCGCGGCCCCAACCAGGCCGGCTACCTGCATGCCATCGCCACCCACGACATCAACTTCGGCATCGGCCCGGCCGGCACCGGCAAGACCTTCCTGGCCGTGGCCAGCGCGGTCGAAGCGCTCAACGAATCGCGCGTGCAGCGCCTGATCCTGGTGCGCCCGGCGGTGGAGGCCGGCGAAAAACTCGGCTTCCTGCCCGGCGATCTCAGCCAGAAGGTCGATCCCTACCTGCGCCCGCTCTACGACGCGCTGTACGAAATGCTGGGCGTAGAAAAGGTGATCAAGCTGCTGGAAAAGAACGTAATCGAGATCGCACCGCTGGCCTACATGCGCGGACGCACACTCAACGACGCCTTCGTGATCCTGGACGAAGCGCAGAACACCACCATCGAGCAAATGAAAATGTTCCTGACCCGCATCGGCTACGGCAGCACGGCGGTGGTAACCGGCGACCTGACCCAGGTCGACCTGCCAAAGCACGTGAAATCCGGGCTCAAGGACGGACTGGAAGTACTGCGCGGCGTGGACGGCATCAGCTTCACCTTCTTCACCGCGCGCGACGTGGTCCGCCACCCGCTGGTCGCCAAGATCGTGCGGGCTTACGATGCGCGTGACGGGAAGGATGCGGAGACGGGACAAGCGTAAGGTCCCGAGCTGCCATTACTCCAAATGACGTCATCCCAGCGAACGCCGGAAGTGCTTTAAAACAGCGCAAGCTGGTCATCCATTTTGACTTCCGCTTTCTCCGCAAGAGTTCAGTGATGCAGAAATCAACATCAAGATGGATCCCAGCGTTCGCTGGGATGACGGAGTTAAGATGACCAAAGGCCCCGTAATACTCGAAGTCTCCGTGAGCTACGCACTGCCACGCGCCGGCCTGCCGTCAGCGGTCAGTTTCCGCAAGTGGGTGGCCGCAGCCTTGCATGGCCGCATCCGCGAAGCCGACCTGGCCGTGCGCATCGTCGACACCAAGGAAGGCCGCGCGCTCAACCGCCATTACCGCGGCAAGGACTACGCCACCAACGTGCTCAGTTTTCCGGCTGAAATCGCCGAAGGCGTGAAAATGCCCAAGGGCGTCAAGATGCCCTTGCTGGGCGATCTGGTGATCTGTGCGCCGGTCGTCGCGCGCGAGGCCAAGGAACAGAAGAAGACCCTCGCCGCCCACTATGCCCACCTCACCGTGCACGGAGCCTTGCACCTGCTGGGCTGGAACCACGAGGACGACCGCGAAGCCGAAGCGATGGAGCGCCTGGAGCGCGAAATCCTTGCCGGACTCGGTATCGACGACCCTTACATCATCGAGGACTAGCATGCGCCGTTTGCTGTTTTCCATTGCGCTGGCGCTGCCGGCACTCGCGCTGGCGGCCGAGGCCGAAGAGAAGCTCGACCCCACAAAAATCGATCTCGCCGCCCTGGTCGAATGCCGCAAGACGCTGGCTGATTTCCACTATCTCGCGCCTGCCCTGATCGATCCGTTGCAAGCCGTGTCACTGGGCTGGCGGCCGCTGCCGCAGGCCAACCTGTTCATGACCGAATACAAGCTCACTGCGCCGATCACCGTCTTCGGCAACGCGACCGACCACATCGCCTTCACCGGCGACAGCATCATCGCCCTGCTCGACCTGCCCGATCCACGCCCTCTGGCCAAGCAACTCGAGTTGGAAGCGGCCATCGACACGCCCGAGAAGGCCATGTTCGGCAAGGAACTGGTCAGCCTGGAAGAAACCGACGAGAAGTCGGGCATGACCTTCATCCGTTCGGTCGTGCTCAATGTGTCCAACGTTTCCTCACATCCGGGCAAGACCCTGGTGGGCTGCAGCTACAGCCTGGACCTGGCCGAGGACCCGGCGGAAGAATCGACTGAAGAACCTGCCCAATCCACGCCTGCCACCACAACCGACCCAGCCCCGCGCTGAGGCCTGCTAGACTGCCCCATGTCGCCCTCCCCCGGGCTGCCTTTTACCTAACCATGTCAGAAGACGACAGTATTTCCGCGCCGGACGGCTCCGAGAAACATCCGGAGAAACGGCGCTCCTGGCTGGACCGCATCAGTTCTGCGTTCTCCGGCGAACCCTCCTCACGTGACGACCTGGTCGCGCTGCTGCGCGACGCGCAGGCCGACGGCCTGATCGCCAGCGATACGCTGCGCATGATGGAAGGCGCAATCGCCGTGGCCGACCTCACCGTCGGCGACGTGATGATTTCGCGCTCGCAAATGGTGTCGCTGCCGATTGCCTCTAAATTCCTCGACCTGATGAAGGAAGTAGTGGAGTCGGGGCATTCGCGTTTTCCCGTGCATGGCGACGACAAGGACGAGATCCTGGGCATCCTGCTGGCCAAGGACCTGCTGCGCGGCGTGGTCGCCGACAACGGTCCGGGCAATGTGCGCGAGCTCCTGCGACCGGCGGTGCTGATTCCCGAATCGAAGAAGCTCAACCTGCTGCTCAAGGAATTCCGCCTGTCGCGCAACCACATGGCGATCGTGGTGGACGAATACGGCGGCGTTGCCGGCCTGGTCACCATCGAGGATGTGCTGGAACAGATCGTCGGCGAGATCGACGACGAGCACGACGACGCCGAGGAAGGCGCCGACCAGATCGCCGCGCATGCCGACGGCCGCTATGTGGTGGACGCGCTCACTCCGATTTCCGACTTCAACGAACGCTTCGGCGCTGACTTCCCGGACGACGAATACGACACCGTCGGCGGTCTGGTCACGGCGGCCATCGGCCATCTGCCGGATACGGATGAAGAACTGACTCTTGGCCGTTTCGAGTTCCGCGTGGCCAAGGCCGATGCGCGTCGCGTGCATGCGTTCCATGTGGGCGTGCTGTCGGATGGTTGAGTTGGGCGAGTTGCGCCTGGCTTCTGTGGGCCCCGTTCGTGGTGAGCGTGTCGAACCACGCCTTTCGCGTCGAAGCATAGGTGTCATGTGGTCCGGACACATTGCGCCAACTGCGTGGTTCGACGCGCTCACTACGAACGGATTGAAGAATTCCCCATGACCGCATCATGGCAACGCGTGATGTTGGTTCTGTTTTGCTTGTTGACGATTCCGGCATGGGCCGTGACACCGTCCGCTGCCGCTCCCCGCATCGGCGTGATCACCATGCAGCCGGGCGAGATCTTCTTCGAACGCTTCGGTCATGACGCCATCGTGGTGATGGACACGCAGACCGGCGAGGCGACCTCGTACAACTTCGGCTTCTTCAACATGGAAGAACCGGGCTTCGTCGATCGTTTTGCGCACGGCGACATGCAGTACTACCTGGTCGCCCTGCCGCTGCAGCAGGACCTGGCCTACTATCGCGAAGTCGGGCGTGGCGTGACCCTGCAGTGGCTGGACCTGCCTGCAGACCAGGCGCAGTCGTTGGCCGATACGCTGGCCGAGCGCGCCAAACCGGAGAACGCGCGCTATCGCTACGACTATTTCGTTTCCAACTGCTCAACGAAGGTCCGCGACGCGCTCGACCATGCAATGGGTGGCGCGCTGAAGTCGCAGATGGTGGGCCGCTCGCGCGGCAACACTTTCCGCAGTGAAGCGGTGCGCCTGGTCTCGCCGGTGCCGTGGATGTGGCTGGGCTTCGATATCGGCCTGGGTCCGTATGCGGATGTGCCGATGTCGCGCTGGGAAGAAGCCTACGTGCCCATGCGTCTGGCCGACAGCCTGGGCGAAGCGAAAAATACCGAGGGACGCCCACTGGTGCAGGCTACCCAGGTACTGGTGGAACATCGCGTCGCCCCCGAACCTGCGGAACGTGCGCGCACCTGGTGGCCCTGGCTGCTGGCCGGTGTGTCGATCGCCTTGCTCATCGTCTGGGTGGCGCCGCACAAGCCACGACTGATCGCTGCGCTGGCCATGCCGTTCTGGCTGGTGTGTGGAATCGTCGGCGCGGTGCTCGTGTTCCTGTGGGGCTTCACCGAACACCACGCCGCGTGGGCCAACCGCAACCTGCTGCTGTTCAATCCGTTATGCCTGCTGCTGCTTCCAGGTGCAATCACACTGCTGCGTGGTCGCCGCAGTGCAGCATGGTTTCGTTGGCTGCTGATCGTGGTGGCCGCTGCGGCGGTCGTCGCCTGGATCATCCACTGGCTTCCTATTGCGCCGCAGTACAACCAGAGCTGGATCGCGCTGCTGTTACCCATGCATATCGCGCTTGCATACGTATTCGGAAGGTCACGCGGCTTGTTGCGCTGAGTCTGCTGGCGCAGGATGCGGCCTCACGGTCGCTACCCGGATGTCCGCATGCTCTTTCGCCTGTTCGTACTGACTGCACTTTCGTTCTCCGCCCAGGTCGCCGCGGCACCCGCTGTGCCGGTGCCTCCCAAAGTTGGCATTGCCTCGCCCGACGGCAACCTGTCCGTGGAAGTCACCACCGACAACGATGGCCGGCCCAGTTATGCCGTACTGCGCGATGGCAAGGCGGTGATCACGCCGTCGCGGCTCGGCTTCATCTTCCTGGAAGTGCCGAAGTTCGAACGCAATTTCGTCATCGCCCGTCATTCCAAATCCAGCTTCGACCAGACCTGGGAACAGCCCTGGGGCGAGCGCCGCAGCATCCGCAACCATTACAACGAACTGCGGGTGACGCTCACCGAAAAGAACGCGCTTAAACGCAGCATCGACGTGGTGTTCCGCGTGTACGACGATGGGTTGGGTTTCCGCTATGAGTTCCCGAAACAGCCGGGCCTGGAGCAGGTGAAGATCGGCACCGAGCTGACCGAATTCAACATCGCCGAACCCGCGACCGCATGGTGGATTCCGGCCGGCGAATGGAACCGCGAGGAATACCTGTACCACCGCACGCCCGTACAGGAAGTCGGCGATGCGCAGACGCCGATCACACTGCGCACCGACAACGGGCTGCACCTGTCGATCCACGAAGCGGCGCTGGTGGACTACGCCGGTATGAACCTCACCCGCATCGAGGACCGCAAGTTCCGGGCCGACCTCACCCCGGGCATCGGCGACGGCAAGGTCGTGCGCACCGCACCGTTCAATACGCCGTGGCGCACGTTGCAGGTTTCCGACGATGCCGGTGGACTGGTCACCTCCAGCCTGATCCTGAATCTCAACGAGCCCAACCAACTCGGCGATGTGTCGTGGGTCGAACCGATGAAGTACGTCGGCGTGTGGTGGGAGATGCATCTGGATCTGAAGAGCTGGGCGTCGGGACCGAAACATGGCGCGACCAACGAGAACGTCATGCGCCATATCGACTTCGCCGCCAAGCATGGTCTGGGTGGCGTACTGGTCGAAGGCTGGAACGTCGGCTGGGACGGCGACTGGTTCGGCAACGGCGAGGAGTTCAGCTTCACCCAGGCCTATCCCGATTTCGATATCGAAAAACTGTCGGCCTACGCCAAATCGAAGAACGTGCGCATCATCGGCCACCACGAAACCTCCGGCAACGCCGCGCACTACGAATCTCAGATGGGCGCCGCATTCGATCTCTACCAGCATCTGGGCATCAATGCGGTCAAGACCGGTTACGTCGCCGATGCGGGCCAGGCCAGAGTCATTGGGATGGATGGGAAGCTGCACTACGCCTGGCACGAAGGACAGGACATGGCGCGCCACCATCTCAAAGTGGTGAACGAAGCGGCCAAACGCCATATTGCGGTCAATCCGCACGAGCCGATCAAGGACACCGGGCTCCGCCGCACCTACCCGAACTGGATCACCCGCGAAGGCGCGCGCGGCATGGAGTTCAGCGCCTGGGGCGTGCCGGGCAATCCTCCCGAGCACGAAGCCAATCTGGTCTTCACCCGCCTGCTGGCCGGGCCCATGGACTACACGCCGGGCATCTTCGGCATGAAGACGCGCGCGACCGACGGGGTGGCCACCACCTGGGCCAAGCAGCTGGCGCTGTACGTGGTGATCTACAGCCCATTGCAGATGGCCGCGGACCTGCTGGAGAACTACGAGAAGAATCCCGGACCGTTCAAGTTCATCGAAGACGTGCCGGTGGATTGGGAAGACACGCGCGTGCTCAATGGCGAAGTCGGCGACTACGTGACCATCGTGCGCAAGGATCGCCATTCCGAGGACTGGTACCTGGGTTCGGTGTCCGACGAGGAAGGCCGCGAACTGCAGGCCTCGCTGTCGTTTCTTGATCCGGGAAAGAAGTACTCGGCGCAGATCTACCGCGATGGCAAGGACGCCGACTGGAAACGCGCCCCGCAGGACATCGTGATCGAGACCCGTGAAGTCACCAGCGCCGATACGCTCACCCTGCGCTTGGCTCCCGGCGGCGGACAAGCGATCCGCTTCGTCGCTCAATAGACGCGGGCCTCAGCCAAAGCGTAGGAGCGACGCAAGTCGCGATAAGGCATTCCCGGTAAATCTTCATCGCGACTGCGCCCCGAAGGAAGTCCCCTTGGGGGGCGTCGCTCCTACGCGCTTTATCTGCTTGCCCACGCGCGTTCGGTGGCGCACGATTCGCACCATGAACGATATCTCCCGTCCCGAACTTCCCTCCTGCGTCATCAATTGCGTCGTCTACGACAAGGAAGGCAAGCGCCACGACATCACCCTGGACGCGATCAGCGACGTGCTGGCGCAGGACGACGGCAGTTTTGTCTGGGTGGGTCTGTACGAACCGGCGGACGAAATCCTGGAAAAGCTGCAGGAGGAGTTCTGCCTACACGACCTAGCCGTGGAAGACGCGCAGAACGCGCATCAGCGGCCAAAGCTGGAAGCCTATGGCAACTCCATGTTCGCCGTCGCCCACACCGCGCAGGTCGTGGACGAAAAAATCGTCTATGGCGAGACCCACATCTTCGTGGGCCCGCGCTATCTGGTCACCGTGCGCCACGGCGCATCGCTGTCGTACGCGCCGGTGCGCGAGCGCGTGGAGCGGGAGCCGGAGTTGCTGGTGCTGGGGCCGTCCTACGGGCTGTATGCGGTCCTGGACTTCATCGTCGACAACTATCGACCAATCATCGATGAGTTCCGCGATACTGCCGATTCGCTGGAACAGGCGATCTTCGCCGACACCTACAGCCGCGATACCGTCGTACGCCTGTACGAACTGAAGCGCGAACTCAGCAAGATGCGCCTGGCCGTCGGCCCCCTGCAGGACGTGCTGGCACAGCTCAGCCGCACCCAGAGCCAGCTGATTCCCGAAGAGGTGCGCCTGTATTTTCGTGACGTCTACGATCACGCGCAGCGGGTCAATGATTCGCTGGATACGCTGCGCGAAATCCTGACCACCGCGCTCAGCGTGAATCTCTCGCTGGTCACCCTGGGCCAAGGCGAAGTGGTGAAGCGACTGGGCGCCTGGGCGGCCTTGCTGGCCGCGCCCACCTTGATCACCAGTTGGTACGGCATGAATTTCCACAACATGCCGGAGATCGACAAGGCCTATGCCTATCCCGTGCTGATCGGGGGCGTGGTGCTGGTCTGCGGCACCCTGTACTGGCTCTTCAAACGCGCCAAGTGGCTTTGACCCTCATAAGACCCGAGCACGCGTAGGAGCGACGCAAGTCGCGATGAGGCTTTCCCGGTAAATCTTCATCGCGACTTGCGTCGCTCCTACGCGACCTAAGCCTTTGCCTGGATCACAACACGAACTATTGCACCGCACAAAATAGTTCCGAGCGCATTAAGACCAAAGTCGAACACTGAATCCGCAGTTACACATTGACCCCTTCCTCGCATGGGAGGACCCTACCCCGAAGTTCACCTGAGGGGTTCGCATGAAGGGTTTCTCGAAGTTGGCATGGGCCGCGCTCGCCGTCCTTGGCGCGTTCTGCCTGGGTACCATCGCCCTGCGTCGCGGCGAGCAGATCAATGCGCTGTGGATAGTCGTTGCCGCGGTCTCGATCTACCTGGTCGCGTACCGGTACTACAGCCTGTTCATCGCCAACAAGGTGATGGGGCTGGACCCTACTCGTGCCACGCCCGCCGTGCTGCGCAACGACGGGTTGGACTTCGTCCCCACCAACAAGCACGTTCTCTTCGGCCATCACTTTGCCGCCATCGCGGGCGCAGGTCCGCTGGTCGGACCGGTACTGGCCGCGCAGATGGGCTACCTGCCCGGCATGCTGTGGCTGATCACAGGCGTGGTCCTGGCCGGCGCGGTGCAAGACTTCATGGTCCTGTTCATCTCAAGCCGTCGTGACGCGCGCTCGCTCGGCGACCTGGTCCGCGAGGAAATGGGCCGCATCCCCGGCACCATCGCCCTGTTCGGCGCCTTCCTGATCATGATCATCATCCTGGCAGTACTGGCGATGATCGTGGTCAAAGCGCTCGCGGAAAGTCCGTGGGGCATGTTCACGGTCATGGCCACGATTCCCATCGCGATGTTCATGGGCGTGTACATGCGCTACATCCGCCCGGGCAAAATCGGCGAGATTTCCCTTGTCGGCATCGTCTTGTTGCTGCTCTCGATCTGGCTGGGTGGCAAGGTCGGTGCGCATCCCACCTGGGGTCCTGCCTTCACCTTCACCGGCACCCAGATCACCTGGATGCTGATCGGCTACGGCTTCGTTGCTGCAGTGCTGCCGGTGTGGCTGATCCTGGCACCGCGCGATTACCTGTCCACCTTCCTCAAGATCGGCACCATCATCGCGCTGGCCATCGGCATCGTGATCGTGATGCCGGAACTGAAGATGCCGGCGCTGACCCAGTTCACCGACGGCACCGGCCCGGTGTGGAAAGGTGGGTTATTCCCCTTCCTCTTCATCACCATCGCCTGCGGCGCGGTCTCCGGTTTCCATGCGCTGATTTCTTCCGGCACAACGCCCAAGCTGCTGGCCAGCGAAGGACACATCCGCTACATCGGTTACGGCGGCATGTTGATGGAATCGTTCGTCGCGATCATGGCGCTGGTCGCCGCCTCGGTGATCGAACCGGGCATCTACTTCGCCATGAACAGCCCGGCGGCCGTGATCGGCACCGACGCCGTTTCCGCAGCCACCAAGATCAGCGAATGGGGCTTCACCGTCACGCCCGACATGCTGACTGCCACCGCAGCCGATATTGGTGAGAGCACCATCCTCTCCCGTGCCGGCGGCGCACCGACGCTGGCCGTAGGTATCGCGCACATCCTGCACAACGTGATGCCGAGCGCCAACTCCATGGCGTTCTGGTACCACTTCGCCATCCTGTTCGAAGCCCTGTTCATCCTGACCGCAGTCGATGCGGGCACGCGCGCAGGCCGCTTCATGCTGCAGGACCTGCTGGGCACGTTCGCGCCTTCGTTGCGTCGCACCGAATCGTGGGGCGCCAACGTGGTGGCCACCGCAGGCTGCGTCGCTCTGTGGGGTTATTTCCTGTATCAGGGCGTGGTCGATCCGCTGGGCGGCATCAACACCCTATGGCCGCTGTTCGGCATCGCCAACCAGATGCTGGCCGGTATCGCACTGATGCTGTGCACCGTGGTGCTGTTCAAGATGAAGCGCGACCGCTACGCCTGGGTGACCATCCTGCCCGCAACGTGGTTGCTGATCTGCACGATCTCGGCCGGCCTGATCAAGATCTTCGACTCGAACCCGGCTGTGGGCTTCCTGGCGCAGGCGGCAAAGTACCGCGCTGGCGTGAGCGCTGGCGAATTGGTGGCACCGGCCAAGAGCATCGAGCAGATGCAGCAGATCGCGACCAACAGCTACGTGAACACCGGGCTGACGGTGCTGTTCCTGTTCGTGGTGTTCAGCACGCTGGTCTATGCGATCGGCGCAGTCCGCAAGGCCCGCGCCAACCCGGAACGCAGTGATCGCGAGACGCCGTACGTCAAGGTCGATCCAAACGCGTTGGTCGGGCTGTGAAGAAGCTGGCTGTGAATAAGCCCGCTGTGAGCAGCATGCGCTGATGGGAACCGAACTGGTCCCCGCTGGTCAGTACCAGGCGCATCGCCGCGTATGGCGGCGCCTGGTGCAGACTGCCCGCCTGTGCTGCGGCGTGCCGGACTACGACAACTACGTGCGTCATGTGCTCGAGAAACATCCAGACCGCGAGCCGATGGATTACAAGACCTTCTTCCGCGAACGGCAGGAGGCGCGCTTCGGCGGCAAGAACGGGTTCCGCTGCTGCTGACGACTGGCAGCTGCACAAGAAAAAGCCAAGCCCTTGTGGCTTGGCTTTTTTATGCGCCCGTCCCCTCACCCGGCCTTCGGCCACCCTCTCCCCGCAAGCGGGGCGAGGGACGCGCTTGCGGGCAGGTCTGGGCGTCGTAGGGCGGGGCTACGTCCCCGACGCCGGAAATCCGTCGGGGCGTAGCCCCGACCTACTTGCTGTGGGTTCGCCCTTTTCCCCGGAAATTCACGCTAAGCAACGGAGTCCGATTGCCGATTGCCGTCGTAGGAGCGACTCAAGTCGCGAAGCTCGCGACTGTTCAATTATTCACTGCTTCGCGACTCGCGTCGCTCCTACGTTCCTGCCTTCGTTCTTTCGACGCGCTGAAGCGTGGCTCGACAGGCGAAAAAAGCATGCCTTGGCTTTCTGTCAATCTGCGCCCGCCATAGAACGCAACACGATACCGACGACATAGGCCAGCACCGTACCCGTTGCATAGCCCAGCGCGCCTAACAGCGCGCCCACCGGTGCCAGCGAGGGATGGAACACCGTCGCCACCACCGGCGCCGACGCCGGCCCGCCGATGTTGCTCTGCGAACCCATGGCGAAATAGAAGAACGGCACGCGCAACGCCTTGCCCAGCAGCCACAGCAGGATGATATGTACCGAGATCCAGATCAGCCCCAGCGCGAACAGCCACGGCCGGTCCGCCAGCGCCTTGATATCCATCTGCATGCCGATGCAGGCGATGAGGATGTAGAGCAGCAAGGCGCCGATCTTCGACGCGCCCGCGCCATCCAGCGTTCGCGCACGGGTGAAACTCAGACCCAGGCCGATCAGTGTGGACAGCACCACCACCCAAACGAATGGCTCGTGCAGGCTGACCTGCCGCGACCAGCCGACATTGGCGCCGAACCAGGCCGATGCGGGACCGGCCACGGCATGGGCCAGACCCACCGCACCGAAAGCGATGCCCAGGATCACCATCAGATCGGGCAGCGTGGCGACGCGCTCGTGTTGCTGCTGGTAACTGGCCAGCCGCTGCTTAAGGTCTTCGATGGCCCGTGTGTCCGCGCCGCTGCGCGCATCGATCTTTTCCGCACGTCCGGCCAGGAAGATGAGGATCGCCATCCACACGTAGCCCACGCCGACGTCCACGACCACGAATTGACCGAATGTGGTCTCGTCAACGGCGAAGACTTCCTTCATCGCCACCATGTTGGCACCGCCGCCGATCCAGCTGCCGGCCAATGTCGCCATGCCGCCCCAGGTATCGCCGGCCACGGTTTCAGGATGCAGCAGACCCATCAACCAGAATGCGAAGAACGCGCCCAGCATCACCGTGATCGAGGCGCCCAGATACATCGCGAGCAGCTTGGGCCCCAGCCGCAGCACGCCTTTCAGATCGATGGTCAGCGTCAGCAGCACCAGCGCCGCGGGCAGCAGCACGCGGCTGGCGACCGGGTTGTAGAGCTTGCTGGCGTTGCCGTCGATCAGCCCCACGCTGTTGTAGATGCCGGGAATGAAATAGCAGAGCAGCAGCGCCGGCACGTAGGTGTAGAACTTCTTCCACATTCCGGTTTCGCGCGAGGCCGTCCAGAACACCACGCCCAGCGTGCCGGCGATCAATCCGAACAGGACGATGTCGTTGGTGATCAACGCGGTGGATGGTGCAGCGGCTTCGATGGCCATTGGCTACGGCTCCTGGCGGACGACGATCCGCGCCGCCGGCCAAGCCGGCAGCGCGCATGCACGGGTGTGCTACGTGGAATTACTGGCCCAGGTGCTGCTTGAGCCAGCCGTTGACCGTGTCGTGCCACAGCACGCTGTTCTGCGGCTTGAGCACCCAGTGGTTTTCATCCGGGAAGTACAGCAGCTTCGATTCGATACCCTTGCGCTGCAAGGCAGTAAAGGCGGACAGGCCCTGGTCCACCGGCACGCGGTAATCCTTTTCGCCCTGCACCACCAGCATCGGTACGCGCCACTTGGCGATGTGGTTGACCGGGTTGAACTTCTCGTAGTTCTTCGGCACCTCGAAAGGCGTACCGCCGTTTTCCCATTCGCTGAACCACAGTTCTTCGGTTACATAACCCATCGAGCGCGTGTCGAATACGCCGTCGTGGTTGACCAGGCACTTCCACGGCTCGTTCCAGTTGCCGGCGATCCAGTTGATCATGTAACCGCCATAGCTGGCGCCGAGCGCGCAGGCGTTCTTGCCATCCAGGAAGTCGTATTTCTTCTGCGCTGCCGCCCAGCCCTTCTGCAGGTCTTCCAGCGGCTTCCCGCCCCAGTCCTGACTGATGGAATCGGTGAACGCCTGGCCGTAGCCGGTGGAACCGTGGAAATCGATCATCACCACCGCATAGCCCTGGCCGGCATAGGTCTGCGGATTCCAGCGGTAGCTCCAGCCGTTGCCGAAACTGCCCTGCGGACCGCCATGAATGAGGAAGGCGACCGGGTATTTCTGGCCTTCCACGTAATTCCAGGGTTTCACTACATAACCGTGCACGGTGTCGCCACCGGCGCCCTTGAAATCGAACTGCTCGAAATCGCCGAACGCAACCTCCTTCAATCGCTCCTCGACGCTGGGCGTGATCGCACGCAGAGGTGCGTCTGGCGTAACAGTGCTGGTGAACAACTGGTCGCCGGTCTTCAAGGTATTGCGGGTGAAAGCCAACGTCTGCCCGGCGATGTCGAAGCTGGAGACCGTTCCGTCCGCCACGATCCGTTCCGCCTTGCCGGTTGCGATTTCGACCGCGAACAGCGGATGTTCGCCGGTGTCCTGCGCCGTGGTGTAGAGGGTTTTCCCGTCGGCCGAGAGCGCGATGCCGTCGGCGGAACGGTCCCAGTGTGCGGCGATCTCGCGCGTCTGCCCACTGCCCACGTCCATGCTCATCAGTGCGAAGCGGTCGGCTTCGAAACCCGGGCGCTTGGTCGCGCGATAGAACAGCGTCTTGCCATCGGCACTGAACACCGGGCCCGTATCCCAGGCCTTGTTGTCGGCGGTCAGATTGACCGGCGCGCCGCTGCCATCGGCATTGAGGCGATAGAGATCGAAGTTGGTGGACCAGGCTTCGCTTTTGCCCGCCACGCGGATGCCGGCGACGATCGATTTGCCGTCCGGCGACCAGGTGTATTCGCTGGCATCGCCGAAAGGCTTGGATGGCGCGTCGCCATCCAGCGAATCGGTCAGCGAGGTGGCCGCACTCGCCGCCTTGGCCTTGCCCACCGGCAATGTAGTCACGAACAGGCGACTGCGGCGGCCATCGGCCCAGGTGTCCCAATGGCGCACGAATAACTGGTCGTAAACCACGCCGGTGCTCTTGCTGGCCCTGGTGTCGTCCAGCTTCTTCTGCGTGCAGGCGAAATCCGCCTTGCAGTCGGCGAAGGTCTCGGTGCTGAAGGCGATGCGGCTGCCATCGGGCGACAGTTTGTAGCTGCCGATATCCAGGGCAAAGGCCGTCAGTTGTTTCGGCGTGCCGCCACTGGAAGCGATGGAATACAGCTGCTGCGTGCCGGACTTGGCGCTGAGGAAGTAGACCGTCTTGCCATCGGGCGAAAACGAGGGCGAGTTCACGTTCCAGCCTTCCGGTGTCAGGCGCTTCGGCGGGGCCATGTCGCGCGTCAACAGGTTGCGCGTGAACAGGCTGGAACTGGCCTTGACTACTTCTTTGTCCATCTGCCGCTGCGCGAATACGACCACGGCGCCATCGGGCGAAAGCACGGGCGAAGACACACGATCCAGCGCGACCATGTCGCGCACATCGAATCCACGTGTGGCGGCGGCGGCCGGCAACGCGGCCAGCAGGCACAAGGGCAATAGTGCGGTTCGCAACTTCATCCGGGGCTCCGGTATCAGGAAAACCCCGATGTTAGGCCGTAACAGTGGCTGGGCGCAAAGGCATGAGGTCATGCCTTTGCGTGCGTTCCGACTACTTCGGGCCCGGCTTCACATCGCCCAGCGCGTTCGACTTGGCACCGGTGCGATACAGCAACCAAGCGACGATCGCCAGCACTACCAGACCGACGATCTCTCCCTGCTGGAAGACTTCCGGCAACACCAGCACATCACGGTCCTTGGTGGCATAGATGGCCACGCCCACCGCGATGCCCATCAGCGCCTCGCCAGTGATCAGGCCGGCCGCGAACAGCGTGCCAGGGCGATGCAGGCGATCACGCGCCTCCTCGTCCTTGGTGCCCACCATGCCGTGGCGCTTCTCGACCAGATGCGCCAGCAAGCCACCGAGGAAGATCGGTACCATCAGCTCCAGTGGCAGGTAGATACCAATCGCAGCAGCCAGCACTGGTACGCGGAAACTGCTGCCCTTGGCCTTCAGTGCCTCGTCGATGGCGATGATGACCGCGCCGATCACCGCGCCGATGCCGATGATGCTCCACGGCAATTCGCCACCGAACAGGCCCTTGGCGACCGAGGCCATTAACGTGGCCTGCGGCGCTGACAGCGGGTTCGGATGCTCGGCCGTCGGGGCACCAATCCCGTACGCTTCGGACAGGATGTTCAGCACCGGCGCCATGATCAGCGCGCAGGAGAATGCACCGATACCCAGCATCAGTTGCTGCTTCCACGGCGTGGCGCCGACGATGTAACCGGCCTTGAGGTCCTGCAGATTGTCGCCGCCCACGGCTGCCGCGCAACACACCACCGCGCCGATCATGATCGCAGCCACCGCGCCCAGTGGCGCGCCGCCGACACCGACAGCCATGCGACCACTTTCGCCAAGCAGCAACAGCAACACGACCGAGGCGAACAGGATGGTCGCGATGGTGATGCCCGACACTGGGTTGTTCGATGAACCCACCAGGCCAGCCAGGTAGGCCGACACCGAGACGAACAGGAAGCCGGCCACGATCATGATGATCGCCATCGGGATGCTGACATGCCACATGCCGACGATCGCCTGATACAGCAGCAAAAGCGGCACCACGAATACCACCAACGCCACCAGCATCCACTTCATTGGCAGGTCGCGTTCAGTCTCTGGAACCTCGGCGCCGCCCGAACCCGCACGCGCAGCGGCGATGCCACTCCTCACGCCCGACAGCAACGACTTGCGCAGCGAGAACAGCGTCCAAACGCCGCCGATCAGCATGGCGCCGACGCCGAGGTAGCGGATCTTGGTCGACCAGATTGCACCGGCCACGTCCTCCGCTCCGGCGCCGACGACACTCTGTGCCAGCGCAGGATCGGTGCCCATGAAGAACATGTGGTACAGCGGGATGGCGATATGCCAGGACAGGACGCTGCCGGACAAAACCACGATGCCGATGTTCAGGCCGACGATGTAGCCCACGCCGAGTAGTGCAGGCGACAGGTTGGTACCCAGATAGCCCAGGTACTTGCCAAAGAAGCCCGCCCCCGCGGCCGTATCCGGGATCACACGCATGCCGCTGTGCGCTGCGACCTTGAGCACGGCACCAATGGCCGCCGAAAACGCCAGAATCTTCAATCCGGGGCCAGGGTTTTCTCCCGCCTTAAGCACTTCCGCAGCAGCCTTGCCTTCGGGAAACGGCAATGGCTCGTCGACGATCATCGAACGGCGCAGCGGCACCGAGAACAGCACGCCCAGCAGGCCGCCCAAACCAGCGATGGCCAGCACCCAGGAATACTGGAAGTCCTGCCAGTAGCCCAGGATGATCAACGCCGGAATAGTGAAGATCACGCCAGCGGCGATCGACGAACCCGCCGATGCGCCAGTCTGGACAATGTTGTTTTCCAGAATCGTGCCGCCCCCAAGCAGGCGCAGCACGCCCATGGACACGACCGCGGCGGGAATGGCCGTGGCCACGGTCAACCCGGCGAACAGACCCAGATAGGCATTGGCCGCCGACAGGATCACGGCCAGCACGATGGCCAGTACGACGGCACGGAAGGTAAGTTGCGGCGTCTGCTCGCTTTTCATGCGGATCCCTAAGATTCGAAGTGCCGACAACCTATAAGGAAGCCCCGATCAAGTCCAGCGCCATGGCTATACTCCGGGTTTCCACGCAGGATCGCGTCCTTGTCCGCCACTGCCCTGCCCGCCCTGCCAGCAAGCGACGACTTCCTCGGCCATCCCAAGGGCGTCTACGTCTGCTTCTTCACCGAAATGTGGGAACGCTTTTCCTTCTACGGGATGAAGGCGTTGCTGCTGCTGTACCTGACCAAGTACCACCTGTTCGGCGACAAGGCCGGCCTGGATTTGCTGGGCGCATACGGCGGCCTGGTCTATTGCATCCCCGTCATCGGCGGTCTGCTGGCGGACCGCTGGCTGGGCATGCGCAAGGCGGTGGTGTTCGGCGGCATCCTGCTGGTCCTGGGCCACGCCGGCATGGCGTTCGAGGGCACAGCGGCCACCAGTGTGGCGGGCGTGGTGACGCGCGACGATGCGTCGCTTCGCTATACCTATCTGTCGCTGGCATTGATCATCATGGGCGTCGGTTTTCTCAAACCGAATATCTCCACCATCGTCGGCAAGCTGTATGCGGAGAACGACCCGCGACGCGATTCGGGTTTCTCGCTTTTCTATGCCGGTATCAACCTGGGTGCGTTGTTCTCTTCCCTGGTCTGCGGCTATCTAGGCGAAACCTATGGCTGGAAATATGGTTTTGGCGCAGCCGGCATCGGCATGGTGCTGGGGCTGGCGCTGTTCCTGTGGGGCCAGAAATACCTGCATGGCCATGCCGAACCCGCCGCGCCGGAGAGCCTGCGCGAGCGTGTGCTGGGCCTGCCGCGCGAGTGGTTGATCTACGCAGGCGCATTGATCGGTGTGGTCCCCGTGGCGTGGCTGATGTGGGCAGCGGCCAACGGCGCGTTCTCGCTGGGTGGCGAAGTCACCCTGGCGACCATGCTGATGTTGGTCGTGCTGGGCTGCGTGCTGGGCTGGTTCACCTGGTTCGTGCTGAAACGTTGCACACCGACGCAGCGGCAGCAAATGCTCGCGTTGATGGCCCTGATCTTCATGGCGCTGGTGTTCTTCACCTTGTACGAGCAGACGTATGGTTCTTGGGTCACCTTCACCGACCGCCTGCTGACCAAGGACATCGTGCCTTCGCTGGTGCAGCGCGACGGCACACCATGGCCGTGGTCGATCATTTCCCTGCTGCTGGCGCCGCTATCGTTCGTCGTCGCATCTAGAATGTCGGATCGAGACCCGACTTCGACTGCTCCGCGCCTGATGTTCATCGGTGTGGTCGCGGCGATGCTGGTGCTGCTGGTCCGCGACTCGCTGGTGCTGCAGCAGACCGCGGGCTCGCTCACCTATCTGGGCGCGATGTTCCTGGTGCTGCTGGCGCCCTTGTTCGCCACGCTGTGGGGAGGGCTCGGCAAACGCGGACTGGACCCGTCAAAGCCGTTCAAATCCGCGCTGGGACTGATGTTCGCTGGACTATCGTTCATCCCGCTGGCCTGGGCCGCGCAGCAGGTCGGCATGACCGGGCAGATGGCCAGCGTGTGGTGGCTGGTGCTGGCCTACCTGATCCTGGAGATCGGCGAGATGTGCCTGTCGCCGGTCGGCCTTTCCGCAGTGACCCAACTGTCGATGCCGCGCGTGGTCAGCCTGATGATGGGAACCTGGTTCCTGGCCACCGCGTTTTCGGAAATGCTCGCCTCCCAATTCGGCAAGCTGGCCGCCGTGGACGTGGATGCGCAAGGCGTCTTCGACGTCACCGCGGCGGCGGCCGGTTATGCCGGCCTGTTCTGGAAACTGATGTGGATCGGCTTGGCCTGCGCGCTGATCGCTTTCATTGCTTCGCCGTTACTGCGGCGGATGATGCACGGGGTGAAATAGCACGGGCGCGAGTCGCGGTCTTTTGTCGTTGCCAGCGAGCGTCGCCGCCAGGCCGGAAGTGGCGGCACGCTCATCTCTGTCTGCTGCGCTTTACTTGGCCGCCGCTCCTGCGCCGATGTGGCGATCCAGGAATGCAAGCAGCCTTTGGTAGTACTCGCGCCGATGCTCGACGGTGTAGAACCCGTGGCCTTCGGTGCGGTAGTAAAGCGTTTCCACAGGCACGCCGACCTTCTTCAACGCGCTCTCCATCTTCTCGGTGTGTACGATAGGCGCGATCTCGTCCTCCCCGCCAGCCACCAGGAATACCGGAACCTTGATTCGGTTGGCAATTCGGTTGGGCGACACTGGCGCCAGGCTTTCACCCTTGCCCATCCACTCTGAAGTCCAAGTGTTCAACCGCTTGCTTTCGCGGCTTTCCTGCGTACTTAGCAAGACCAGATCGTATACCCCCACGTAACCTGCCGCGCACCGGTAGAGGTCGGGCTCCTTGGCCACGCCCATCAGCGACGCGTATGCGCCGTAGCTGGCGCCGTACATGCAGATGCGATTGCGGTCGGCGATGCCCTGGTCGATCGCCCAGCGCGTCGCGTCGGTCAGGTCGTCCTGCATGGTCAGACCCCATTGCAAAGCACCCGATTGGCGAAAGCTACGACCGTAGTTAGCCGATCCGCGATAGTTGACCTGCAGCACCGCATAACCTGCCGCCGCCAATATCTGCGGATCGGTATCGAACCCCCACAGGTCATAGATACCGAACGGCCCTCCGTGCGGGTAGATCACCAGCGGCAGGTTGCGCTCGCCCTTGCCTTGCGGCAGTGTCAGATACCCACGCATGACCACGCCATCGCGCGCCTTCAACTCGACCGGCTTCACGGTGGCCATCTGCTCGGGGTCTACCCAACTGCGTCGGCTCAGTAGATAGAAGGCTTTCTTGGTCTCGGTATCGAACAGATAGAAACTGCCGGGATCGCGATCAGAATAGGTGCTGACCAAGGCTGTCTTTCCATCATTGGTAGTCGACGTCACCATTACCACATCATTCGGAAATGCCGTTTCCAGCATCCGATAGATGCGCGCCTCGACTCCGTTAGGATCGAAGAAGCTGGTATGCGGGTGTCCATCCATGTACATGACGCCTGCGGGTACCTGTGAAGAGCCAAATTCGCCGATGATGATCGTGGGATCTGAGAACTTGTCGCGGAGCAGCTCCTTGCGTTCGCCGCTTACAGTGTCGTAGGCCACGATGGAGTCAGGCCCGCTTACCTGCTCCACCTGCAGGTAGGCGACGCGATTATCGGCGGAAAATCCCACCGGTGACTCGACGCGGCCACTAGTGTTCTCGTCGTTAACCAGTTTCCAGGCCGCGGTGTCGTTTTCACGATGGTAGAGTTTGCTGGCGTTGTCGTACTCGGCGCCCATGGCGAAACGGACAGCGCCTTTGTTATCGATATGGAACGACGCGCCTTTGACCGGCGCGCGTGCAACGGTGGTGCGGCGTCCAGAGTAGACATCCATCCGGTCGGCGCGATACCACATTTCGTCTTCGCTATAGGGCGTGACCGTCACGATCACGTTGCGGTCGTCGCCGGGTATGCTACTCACATTGATCGCGGCCACGCGTTCGTTTTTCTTGCCCTGGATATGCGTTCCAGCCTGCTTATCGGCTGCGCGGTATCCGACCAGTGCTTCGGGCACTTTGTCGTCAAAATTGAGGGCCACGATCTCGCCAGTCGGCTGCGGCTGCTCAAGCATCCCGAACTTCTCCGACACGGTAAGCAGCAAACGCTCCTTGTTGACCCAGAAGAAGTCGCCCACGTGGTTGTTCTTACCCAGCGAGATAGAGGTCATGACCTTTGAATCCGAACGCCGTAGCACGGCAAGGCCGGTCCGGTCTTCCAACGGAACCGTGGCGGCCAAGTACTGCCCGTCCGGCGATATCTGGATGTCGTTGAATTCATTCTTCTTTATGTAGCCATCCAAATTGACCTGCGCTTGCGCGGGCGCCATCACCGCCAAAGCGAAGATCGCCGCGAAAATCCCGTACTTCATTTGCTTACCCCCCCTGTATTCCGGATTCGTGCCGAAACAACCCCGGCCCCCTATGCGCAACACCCGCACGGCGCAGATACTACATGGGCAAGCGCACAGCACCCGCCACCGTGCTCAATGACTTCCCCATGCAGACGGCCAGAAAAATGCTTAGGTCGGCTGCGGCTACCACCCCGATCCGCCCTGGTCGCACCGCCGGGCCTACCGTATCAGGACCTGTGCCAATGCCTTCTTCCAATCCGGCAGGTCGATGCCGAAATCTTCCTTCAACCGGGCCGTGTCCAGACAGGAGTATCGAGGGCGCCTAGCCGGGGTAGGATATTCGCTGGTGGCGATGGGTAGGACCCGGGGAGCGCGGTCTATCAGCCCGTTAGCCGAAGCTTGCCGGAATATTTCCACGGCAAACCCGTGCCAACTTGTATGATCGGCCGCAGTGAGATGCCAGATGCCAGAATGCCTAGGACTGCCTTGCAGGACCGTCGCGGTGACATCAGCAATCAATCGCGCCGGCGTAGGGGTTCCTAGCTGATCGGAAACCACGCGCAACTCATCGCGCTCGGAGCCGAGGCGCAGCATGGTCCGCATGAAATTGGCGCCGTGATTGCCGTATACCCAAGCCGTGCGGAATATCAGGTGACGGCAGGCGGAGTCCTGTATCACTTGCTCGCCCGCCAGCTTGGTGCGGCCGTATACGCCCAGTGGACCGGTCGCATCCTCCTCTCGATAAGGCCGATTCGATTCACCATCGAATACGTAGTCGGTGGAATAGTGCACCAGCAGCGCACCCGATCCGGCGCAAGCCTGGGCCAGGCGCGCTGGGCTTTCGGCATTCGCCCGCAAGGCGGCGTCCGGCTCGTTCTCAGCGCGATCGACGGCGGTATAGGCGGCGGCATTCACCACCACATCGGGTGCGACACGTTCGATCAGAACAGGCAACAAGCTAGGGAGGTCGAAATCGGCCTGCTCGCATTCGTTCCCGTCGAGAATACCGGTGCGCGTGGCAAGCACAGTTTCGCCCAGAGACGCCAAACTGCGTCTTAGTTCGTGACCTACTTGCCCGTTAGCTCCCAGCAGCAGAATCTTCATGCGGCGAAGACGGGCAAGCGGTCGTGCGCCACATCCTTTAGGAATGGTGCGGCAGCATCCTTATCGGATAGCAGCGCCGAATTGATCGGCCAATCAATTTTTATATCAGCATCATTCCAGCGTACGTTCGCATCCGCGGTCTTATCGTATTGAGCGGTGCACAGATAACTAAAAATAGCTCGCTCGGAAAGCACAGCAAAGCCGTGTGCAAAACCTTCAGGAATCCAGAATTGGCGCTTGTTCTCCGCGCTCAGCACGACTGCTGCCCACTTGCCGAAGTGCGGCGAGCCGCGCCGGATGTCCACGGCAACGTCATAGACTTCGCCTTCAAGGACGCTGACCAGCTTGCCCTGCGGATTCGGCCATTGGTAGTGAAGACCCCGCAGCACGCCGCGCGCCGAAGAGGACACATTGCTTTGCACGAATCTGTCGGGCAGGCCCGCCTTTGCGTAACGTTCGGCGTTCCAGGTTTCGAAGAAGAATCCACGGTCGTCGCCGAAGACCGCTGGCTCGATCACCAGGCAACCTGGAAGCGCAGTCTCGACGACCTTCATCGCACCACACCGCGCGTTGCCAGGGAAAGCAGATATTGGCCATAGCCATTTTTTGCGAGTGGCGCCGCGAGCTTTTCCAGCTGTGCGACATCAATCCATCCGTTGCCGAAGGCGATTTCCTCGGGGCAGCAGACACGCAACCCCTGACGGGCTTCGATCGTCTCTATGAAATTGGAAGCTTCCAGCAGCGATTGATGGGTTCCGGTGTCGAGCCATGCGAAACCACGCCCCAGTGGCTCCAGATGCAGCGAACCATCGTCCAGGTAACAGCGGTTGAGATCGGTGATCTCCAACTCTCCCCTGGGCGAGGGTTTCAGCGAAGCGGCATAGTCGCTGGCACGCCCGTCGTAGAAATACAGTCCGGTGACCGCGTAGTTAGACCTGGGATTCGACGGCTTCTCTTCCAGACCGACGACTTTCCCTTTCTCGTCGAAATCCGCAACACCATAGCGCTCCGGATCGCTCACCCAATAGCCGAACACGGTCGCGCCCTGCTGGCGCGCATCCGCGCGCTTGAGCGTGTCCGTCAAACCGTGACCGTGGAAGATATTGTCGCCAAGGACAAGACAACTCGGCTGGCCGGCAACGAATTCCTTGCCGATCAAATAGGCCTGCGCCAATCCATCCGGACTGGGTTGCGGCGCGTATTCGATACGCATGCCCCATTGCGAACCATCACCCAATAGTTGCTTGAACAAGGCTTGCTCATGCGGGGTGTTGATGATCAACACCTCGCGGATGCCCGCCAGCATCAGGACGCTGAGCGGGTAATAGATCATCGGCTTGTCGTAGACGGGCAACAGTTGCTTGCTGACGGTCTGGGTGATGGGGTACAGACGCGTGCCCGAACCGCCCGCGAGAATGATGCCTTTGCGCTGTGTCATCGTGCTTTCCCTGCCTTTATTCGACGCCGATTCTTTCCAGGCGATAGCTGCCATCCAGCACACGTGTCACCCAGGCCTGATTGTCCAGATACCAGTCGACGGTCCGGGCGATGCCTTTCTCGAAGGTGTACTGCGGCCGCCAACCCAGCTCGGTCTGCAGTTTCGATGCGTCGATGGCATATCGGCGATCATGGCCCGGGCGATCGGCAACGTAGGTGATCTGCGATACGCGCGCCATTCCATCTTCTCGCGGACGGCGCTCATCGAGCAGTTTGCAGATGGTTTGCACCACCTCGATGTTCTGCCGCTCCGCATCTCCGCCAACGTTGTAGGTTTCGCCTGGACGCCCTTTCTCCAGGACCGTGCGGATGGCGGCGCAATGGTCGCTCACATACAACCAGTCGCGCACGTTCTTGCCGTCACCGTAGACCGGCAGCGGTTCGCCAGCCAGCGCACGCGCGATGATCAAGGGAATGAGCTTTTCCGGAAAATGGTAAGGACCGTAGTTGTTGGAGCAGTTGGTAGTCAGTACCGGCAGTCCGTAGGTATGGTGGAACGCCCGGACCAGATGATCCGAAGCGGCCTTGGACGCGGAGTACGGAGAATTCGGTGCGAAAGGAGTGGCTTCGGTGAACTTTCCCGTCTCGCCCAGCGAGCCATAAACTTCATCGGTAGAAACGTGCAGAAAGCGAAACGCATCGCGCTTGTCATCCTGCAATCCGCGCCAGTAGTCGCGCACCGCTTCCAGCAAGCCGAGCGTTCCAACCACGTTGGTCTGGATGAAGGCACCGGGCCCATCGATGGAACGGTCGACATGGCTTTCGGCCGCGAAATTCACCACCGCATCGGGCTGGTGCTCGGCAAGTAATCGCGACACCAACGCACGATCGCCGATGTCGCCCTGGACGAAAACGTGATCAGGATTTCCGTCGAGCGAGGCCAGGGTATCGAGATTGCCGGCGTAGGTCAGTGCATCCAGATTGATGACGCGGATGCCCTTGCCCACGGCTTCCAGAACAAAATTACCGCCGATGAAGCCGGCACCACCAGTTACGAGCCAAGTCGGCACTTTCTACCTCCAGCAGAAAACTTCAAGACGCAAATCGGGGGACGTTCAGAACGGAATATCGTCGTCCGCGAAGTCATCCATCGGCGCCTGCTGCGCGGGAGGCGCCTGGCGACGCGGCGCGGAGTCCTGACGCTGGGCCGGCGCACTGCGTTGCGGACGATCACCGCCACCCCCACCGCCGCCTTCGCCCTTGCCGCCGAGCATCTGCATCTCATCGGCGATGATGTCGGTGGAGTATTTCTCCACACCGTCCTGGCCAGTGTACTTGTCGTAGCGCAGGGAGCCTTCCACGTAGACCGAACTTCCCTTGCGCAGGTACTCGCCAGCGATTTCGCCCAGCTTGCCGAAGAACACCACGCGGTGCCATTCGGTGCGTTCCTGCTGGTTGCCATCCTTGTCCTTGCGGACGCTGGTGGTCGCAAGGCTGATGCGGGTGATGGCCATGCCGCCCTGGGTGTATTTGGTGTCCGGGTCGTTGCCCAGGTTGCCCACCAGGATCACTTTGTTGATGCCGCGTGCCATATCGTCTTCCGTCGGGTGATGCCCGCCGGTTGCGGGCGCAATCCAGTGAAGTATACCCGGGGGTTCCCGCGCCATCGGTGAACCGCGCGCCCTCACGTCAGCCTTGTCCGGCCGTCCCTTATAATTCAGCCACTTTTCCCCGCTCAGCCCCCATGACCGCCATCGAAACGCTCCGGCCCGCGCTGGACCTGCCCCAGATCCAGGCGCTGTCCGCCGCCGACATGGCCGCCGTGGACGCCCTGATCCGCGACCGGCTGGCCTCGGATGTCGTGCTGATCAACCAGATCGCCGACCACATCATTTCCGCTGGCGGCAAGCGCCTGCGGCCCATGCTGGTGGAACTGGCCGGCCGCGCGTGCGGCACGGTTTCGGCCGAGCACCACCAGCTGGCCGCAATCGTCGAGTTCATCCATACCTCCACCCTGCTGCATGACGATGTGGTCGACGAATCCGACCTGCGCCGCGGCCGCAGCACCGCAAACGCCCTCTGGGGCAATGCGCCCAGCGTGCTGGTGGGCGACTTCCTGTATTCGCGCAGCTTCCAATTGATGGTTGAACTGGACCGCATGGAGGTCATGCGCATCCTGGCCGACACCACCAACCGTATCGCCGAAGGCGAAGTGCTGCAGTTGCTGCACGTGCATAACCCGGACACCGACGAGGCCGCCTATCTGCGCGTGATCGAACGCAAGACCGCAGTGCTGTTCGCCGCTGGCACCCAGTTGGGCGCGCTGGCTTCGGGCGCGGAGGCGGCCGTGCAGCGGAAGCTCTACGACTACGGCATGCACCTGGGTTACGCGTTCCAGATCGCCGACGACGTGCTCGACTACACCGCCGATGCGGTCGACCTGGGCAAAAATCTCGGGGACGATCTGGCCGAAGGCAAAGCCACTCTGCCGCTGATCCATGCCATCGCCCATTCTGCCGAACCGGTGCGCTCGCGCCTGCGGGAAATCGTCGAGAACGGCGATGGTACTGCGATGCCGGAAGTGCTGGCGGCTATCCGCGCAACGGGCGGTTTGGAGTACAGCCAGTGGCGTGCGGCGGAATATGCCGAAGCGGCCGAAAGCGCGTTGGATGACCTGCCTGAGAATGAGGCGGTTGCCGCGTTGCGCGGATTGGCGCGGTACGCCGTGACGCGCAAGCATTGATTCACACCCGCATAAAGCCGTAGGAGCGACGCAAGTCGCGATGAAGCCTTATCGGTAGAGCCTCATCGCGACTTGCGTCGCTCCTACGGCGTCATCTCAAGATCAATCGGCGAACACTTCCTCGAAAAAGTCGTCCATCATCCGATAGGCGCGCTTCGCGGCACGCTCGTTGTAGACGCAACCCGGCGGGCTGTTGGCGGTTTCCAGCGCGAAACAGTGGACCGCGCCGCTGAAATTGACGAACTGCCAATCGGCGCCTGCTGCGTTCATTTCCTTTTCGAAAGCGGGAATATTCGGCGCAACGCCCTGGTCGTCGGCGCCGTTGAGTACCAGCAGCGGCGCTTTGACCGCGCCTTGCGCGGCCGGCATGGTGGTTTCCAGCCCGCCATGGAAAGTAACGACACCAGCAACATCGGCCCCGCTGCGCGCCAGTTCCAGTACCGACGATCCGCCGAAGCAGAAGCCCAGCGCTGCGATCTTCGTCGTGTCCACAGGCGCCTTGCCGGCCTTGGTGCGCAGCACCTCCAGCGCCTTGTTGATGCGTGCGCGCATCGCCGGGCGGTCGGCGTACATTTTCTTGACCTGGGCCATCGCCTGGGTCGGATTCTTCGGGCGCACGCCCTTGCCGAACATATCGACCACCAGTACCACGTAGTCATCGCTGGCGATCTGCTTGGCCTTCTCTACTGCCTGAGGGGTAACGCCCAGCCAGTCCGGCACCATCAACAGGCCGGGACGGGTTTCCTTGCTGGCATCGTCGTAGACGACAAAACCACTGAAAGTCTGCTTGCCGACTTTCCAGCTGATCGGCTTGGCGACGGGGGCAGCCAGTAGTGGGCCGGCCCACAATGCGGCCAGGACAATCCAGACTCGTGAAATCTTGCGCATGGGTCGCTCCTTGATCGAGGGTGGTTCGGTACCGGGATATTCCCGTCATGTTGACGCAGAGCGCTAACGCGTAAGGGCGACGCAAGTCGCGAAATTCGATCTTTGGTCACTTGGGCCGGCTGATCAACTTATTCGCGACTTGCGTCGCTCCTACGCGCGACGTTAACTAATGCCGATGCCGGGAATGGCGGAAATCGCATCGGGGTCAAAACCGGCGATAGCGGCGAAATGACGGCCACGCGCTACGTAGTCCTTGTAGGCGCCAAAGCTGGGCGCGCCCGGCGACAGCAAGACCACGCCCGTGCCGCCGAGCAAACGCCGGGCCTGGCTTACCGCCGACTCCAGATCGCCAACCGCCGCTTCCAGCTTGAACTCGCCTTCGGCAGCCAGGGGCGCAAGCAGTTCGTGGATGCGCGGACCATTGGCGCCCATGGTGACAATGGCGGCGGGCGCATTGTGCTTCATTACTTCGGCGAAACCGGACCAGTCCACGCCGCGGTCGTGCCCGCCCACCAGCACCGCGACGGGCTCACCATGAAAGCACTCCAGCGCGGCCAGCGTGGCGTGCGGCGTGGTGCTGATGGAATCGTTGACGTAGGTGATGCCGTCGCGCGTGCCCAGTGTCTGCAGGCGATTGGGCAAGGGACGGAAGGTTTCGGCATGCGGGGCCAGCGCCACTGCATCCAGTCCCAACGCCTCAAGCGTCGCCAGCACCGCGCACAGGTTGCCGCGATTGTGGCGTCCCGGTAGCGGGGTACGGGTGCTGTCGAATACGAAAGTGTCCGCGCGATAGACATCGTCTCCGCGCAGGTGCCAGCCTTCGGGATGGTTGAACCAATGGACTTCGCTGTCGCGAAGCCTGAGCGATGCCAAGCGCGCATCAGCCGCATTCAGTACCGCGATCCTCGGCCTGGCCTCGGTCACCAAGGCGAGCTTGTCTTCGATATAGCGCGTTTCGCTGCCATGCCAATCCAGGTGCTCGGGAAACAGGTTCAGCACCACCGCGATCTCCGGCCGTGCCTCCGCCGCGGCCACGTCGAGCGTCTGGTAGCTGGAAAGTTCGATGGCCCAGTAGTCCGGCAAGGGCGCCGGCTCCAGCGCTTCCAGCAAGGGCATGCCGATATTGCCTACCAGCGCGGTGCGGTACCCGCCGGCACGCAGCAGGTGCGCGAGCAAGGCGGTGGTGGTGCTCTTGCCCTTGGTGCCGGTGATGCAGATCGAATGCGGCACGACTCCGCTGGCATCGCCACGCTCATCGAACCACAGCGTGCTGCCGCCGACGAAGATGGTGCCATTGGCCGCAGCATCGCGTGCCGCTTCGCCATAAGGACTGATGCCCGGCGATTTGATCACCATCTGATGCGCGGTCAGGCTTTTGGCCGTGACGTCCTGCGCGACCGTCAGCAGCGCATCCTGAAGCGCCGTGGCTTCCACGGCTTCCGCCTCGTTGCAGAACAGGGTCAGCGGCAGTGCGGGCAGTCGGGAACGGATGGCCAGGTAAGCCGCGCGGCCTTCACGGCCCCAGCCCCAAAGGGCAACGCGCTTGCCCTCAAGCTGCGAAATTCGCACGCAGCCGCTCCCACAGCCCGGCCGGGACGCGGTGTTCGCCAACGGTTTCCAACAACGGAGCGATCTCCAGCTCCGTGGGCACCAGCTGCGGCTGAATCTCGCGGATGAAGCGGGCCACCAGCGTGTCTTCCTTCCATTCGGGCCGCGACGCCAGAGCCGCCATGGCCGCGCGCGATTCCTTGCCTTCGCCCACGCATTCGAACGGCTTGTGGTCCTGGAATTCCAGCAAGGCATCGAAACCGCCCGCCTGCGCGGAGTCGTCCAGCAGGTTGCGGCCGAATATCCGCACCAGGCGCGGCTTGGGCATGAAAGGCGCCAGCGCCAGGAACACGAAATGGCATTTCGGGCACACGCCGCACCAACGGTTCACCGGGCGCTCGCCCAGGATATGGAAGTTGCGGTTGCAGCTGGAAAAATGCGCGTCGTAGTGGTCGTTCTTGGCGAACTGACGCGCCACGGCCAGTTCGCTGAGTGGGCGCAGCAGCGAGTAGTAATGCAGATCCGCGGCGATGCGCTGCTGCACGTATTCTCCGAAAGCGCTTTCGAACTGCCAGCCTTTCGACCACTGGTGGTTCACTTCGCCGGTGCCGGGAATGATGCTGCCGTAGCTGGCCGAACGCTCATTGGAGAAGACGACCTGATCCACGCCCTGCAACAGTGCCGCGAGCACCAGGATTGCGGAGTTCACCGCCGTCACCGGGATATGGCCGTTCCAGGCGCCTTGACGGTTGAGTTCGAAAAGCTCCGGTGCGATGGCACGGCCTACATTCAAGGTCGGCAGATCGGTCCGCGCCGCGCACGCAGCAATCAGCTGCGAGTTCCCTATCCAGGTCACGGTCTGGTCCACACCGAGCGAACGCAGCGATTCGATCGACACCAGTGAATCCTTGCCGCCGCCTATGGCGACCAGCGCGTGCTGGCGCAATCCGAGTTTGGGCGCGTTTTCGGCTACCACATCCTTACTTGGAAACTGGATCTTCCCATGCAAATCCAGCCCATTGCGGTAAGCGAACTCGCCCAGGCCATTCACATACACGGTTTCAAGCAATGCAGCGGTTTCTGAATCGATGGCGTAACTTTCGATGCGTATTTCACGCGGTACCGCCGCCTTGTAATAGCTGACGCCGGCAATGAGGTGCAACAGACGCAACGCCTGTTCCACTGCCTTGGTGCGTGCGCCCTCCAGTGCGAACGGCGCACCGGGAATGGTGACCGTTTCCACCATCTCCGGGCCTTCATCGAAGGCATAGACCAGTCGGGCGATGCCGGTGTCGTTGTCCAGCTCGCAACGCACGAAGCGGAATACGGCGACCTGGTCGCGCTGGAATTTCCAGTCAGACATCCAGCACCTCTTCTTTCGGCAGCGCGCGCAGGTTGTAGGTGTTGGCCATGCTGAATCCATAAGCTCCTGCATCAGCGAGCACGACCACGTCGCCCTCCGCCGTGGCGGCGGACAGCTTGCGGTGCTTGCCGAAAATATCGCTGGATTCGCAGATCGGTCCGACGATATCGAACGCCGCTTCCGCAGTGTCGGTAAGCCGGCTGAGATTGAAGATGTCGTGCCACGCGTCGTAGAGCGCGGGACGGATCAGAGCATTCATGCCGGTATCCAGGCCGACGCGCGTGATGCCGTCCTTCTCCACCACCTGCGTGACCGAGGCCAGCAGCACGCCGGATTCGGCCACGAGATAGCGTCCTGGCTCGATGGCAAGCCGATAGCCGGGATAGGCCGACTTGATTTCAGCCAAGCCCACCGCCCAGGCGTCCAGATCGAAGGGTTCGTCGTCTTCGGTATAGGGAATCGGCAGGCCACCACCGATATCGATGGTCTCGATGCTACCGATGCGCTCGGCGATGCCGCCGAGTTCGTCGCAGATCTGCTTCCAGTGCTGCGGCGTCTCTACGCCGCTGCCCAGATGCGCGTGCAGACCAACCACGCGCGCGCCAAGATCAGCAGCCAGGGCGACGAAGGCGTCGACTTTGGCGACCGGCAGGCCGAACTTGGACTCCTTGCCTCCGGTACGCACTTTCGCGTGATGGCCGTCGCCGCGTCCCAGGTCCACGCGCATCCATAGATTTCTGCCACGGAACGTCTCGGGCCAGCGTTGCAGGGCTTCCACATTGTCGAGAGTGACGGTGACGCCCAGTCCATAAGCGGCCTCGTATTCCGCGCGCGGCGCGAAGCTGGGTGTGAACAGCACGCGGCGCGGCGAGATTTCGGGAACGATTTCGAACACGCGCTGCAGCTCGCCCAGCGACACGCACTCCAGCCCGAAATCTTCTTCGACCAGCAGCCGCAGGATCTCGGGGTGCGAATTGGCCTTGATGGCGTAATAGCGCTGATCGATGGGCGCCAACGCTTTCAGCGCCTGCGCGCGCGCGCGGACGGTAGGCAGATGGTAGGCGTAACGTGGCGTACCGGCTTCGGCCATGGTCAGCAGTCGCTCGCGTTCGCCGTGCCACCAAGGGGTTTCGCGCTTGCGGATGCCGTGCGCGATTTCGCGCCAGCGCGGTCCGAAGACGCTGGTCTCTTCCACCGGCATGGCGCCGCTGTCGATCAGCGCCGCATGCAACACAGGCAACAGGCCATCGGCATCGACTTCGTCGATCACGAAGGTCAGGTTGAGATCGTTGGACGACTGCGAAATCATGTGTACGCGCTCGCGCCCGAACGTGGCCCACACATCCGACAGCTTGTGCAGCAGGGAGCGCATGCCGCGACCGACCAGGGTGATGGCCGCGCACGGCACGATCACCTTGACCCGGCAGATCTCCGAAAGGTCCGCGGACAACGCGGCCAGCACGTCGGTATTGACCAGGTTTTCACTGGGATCAAGCGACACGGTGACGTTGGTTTCGGCCGAACCGATCAGGTCCACCGACAATCCATGCTTCTTGAAACGTGCGAACACATCGGCCAAAAAGCCGACCTGTTGCCACATGCCGATGCCTTCCATCGACACCAGCACGATGCCGTTGCGGCGGCTGATGGCCTTGACCCCCGGCACGGTCAGCGCATTGCCGTCGATGCTGGTGCCGGGCAACTCGGGGCGCTCGGTGTCCAGGATCGCCATCGGCACGCCCGCATCGCGGCAGGGCTTGATCGATCGCGCGTGCAGGACCTTGGCGCCGGTGGTGGCGATTTCCTGCGCTTCGTAATAGTCCAGGCGCGTGAGCAGCCGCGCATCGGGCACTTCGCGCGGATTGGCGCTGAACATGCCAGGCACGTCGGTCCATATCTCCACGCGCTGCGCATTGAGCAGCGCGCCGAAGTAAGCGGCCGAGGTATCCGAACCACCACGGCCCAGCACGGTGGTGCCGCCATCGGCGTGGCGGGCGATGAAACCCTGGGTCAGCAACATGCGCGCGGGTTGCTCGCGGAAAGCGCGGCTCCAGTCTTCGCTGGGCGAGGTGCTGCAGGTGACGGACAGGCGCTGCGACCACTCGCTCTGATTGGGCAGCGCATTGGCCTGCAACCACTGGCGCGCATCCATCCAGCCGAAATCCAGGCCCGAGGCGCGCAGATAGGCCGCGCCCAGCGTGGAGGAAAGCAATTCGCCCTGGGCCAGGACTTCGGCCTGCCAACTCAGCGCGCGCGTGGCGGCGCGCTCGTCCTGGCGCAGCGCACGCAGGGCAGCGAAACGTTCGCCCAGCACCTGATCGGCGTCGAGTTCCAGTTCGGCAAGGAACTCGCGATGGCGCTGCACGAGTTTCTCCACGCGCTCGGCACTGTCGGCCGCACCGTCAGCAATCGCAGTGAGCTCGTTGGTGACGCCGGACAAGGCCGACACCACCACCAGCACGCGCGCGTCGTTTTCATCGGCCCTGCGTTTGGCCAGCCGGCCTATCGTGTCCCAGCGGTGGCGACGCGACACCGAAGTGCCGCCGAACTTGAGGACGATCCAGCGATCAGACGCAGGCAGGGCAGGAGACATGGAGAACTGGGGGATTGCCCGACCACTCGGGCGTGAACCGCCGATTCTATCGGAACCGGTGATCCGCGGCAGCGTGGATTGGTAAGCTGCACGGCCCTCACTGCCAGCCCCGTCCATGAACTCACGCCGTTATGTGCAACTCGATGTCTTCGCCGACCGTCCCGGCGCGGGCAATCCACTGGCGGTGGTGCTGGATGCCGAAGGCCTGGACGAGGCGAACATGCAGGCCATCGCGCGCTGGACGCGGTTGCCCGAGACCACCTTCGTGTTCCCGCCCACCCAGCCCGGCGCCAGCTATGGCCTGCGCATTTTCAGCCCGCGCCGTGAAGTGCCGTTCGCCGGCCATCCCAGCGTCGGCACCGCGCATGCGGTGATCGAAGCGGGAATCGCCGAACCACGCGATGGCTTGCTGGTGCAGGAGGGCATCGCCGGTCTGCTGCCGTTGCGGGTCAACGGAACCGGCGCCACGCGCACCATTGCCGTGCGCACGCCGCGCGCGAAAGTCATGGAAATCGCGTCGGCGTCAGATATCCGGCTGCGCGACACCCTGGCCGAGCTGCCGCTGGGAACGCTGCCGCCCGCCTTGATGGACGGCGGACGGCGCTGGTGGCTGGCCGAACTGCGCGATGAAGCCGCGCTACGTTCGGCGACACCCCCATGGGAAGCCATTGGCAAGTTGGCGCGGGACACTGAAAGCATGGGTATGTGCGTGTTCGCGCGCAGCAATGACCCGGTGTATTTCCTGGCCGTACGCGCCTGGGTCGGCGCGCCGGCGCAGTTCGAGGACGCCGCTTCCGGCGCTGCCAACGCGACCTTGGCGGCCTGGCTGGCATCGCAGAACGCCTTGCCGGGTAGCGACGGACGCTACCGCATCAGCCAGGGCCGCGAAGTAGGCTATGACGCGATCATCGAGTTGTATGTCGATCCCGAGGGCGAAGTGTGGTCGGGCGGGCGCATCTGCAATGTGGTGACGGGACGGATTGATTGGTAATTGACCGTCCTTTCACGATGAACATTGGCCGATAACCCACAGTGATGACCTCCAGGGTCGTCATCCCAGCGAAAGCTGGGATCCATTTTGCCGTTGATCTTACATGTGGTCCGTAAGTCGCTGCAGATCAGATCAAGATGGATCCCAGCTTTCGCTGGGATGACGACTGGAGAATTCTTTGGAATTGAATCCATAAGAGAAAGGAGCCTCACGGCTCCTCTTCTTTCTTACTCTGACTGAGGCCTCACTCCGGCTGAACATCCACCCGTACCCGGATCCGGTCGCCGGGGTGGTAACTGGTGCGGGTGCGGTAGGTACGGTTCGCGTACTCGTAGGTCACGTCGTAGCCCTGCAGGCGTTCGTCCTCGTCGCGATAGTCGCCGCTGTTCACCGGTACCGGATCGCAGACCCGTACCGTGCCGCGACGCGCGACCTGGCGATTGCGCTGCGAACTGTCGTAGATTGACCGGCCCGCCATGCCGCCGACCATGGAACCCACTGCCGTGCCGACGTAACGGCCGCTGCCATCGCCCACCTTGCTGCCCAACACCGCGCCTGCGATGCCGCCGATCACCGTGGCGACCGTGCGCCCAGCCTGGCTGCCACCGTTGCGATAGTCATCATCACCATAATCATCGCGTCCGTAATAGTCGTCGTCACGCGAATACCTTTGATCCGATCCGTAGTAGCCATCGTCGCCTGCGTACACATCGTCGGCTTGGCGATAACTGCATTGGGTGGTCTCGCGCGCGTAACGGTCGCCGTAGTTCCCGCCGATCACCGGGTCCACGCGCACCACGCGCGCGTAGTCGTAGGTGGCGCCCTGCTCCCCATATTCGCCGTTGCGGTAATAGCCCTCGTCCTGTCCGGTGTAGCGATCCGAAGCGTAGTAACCCGAGGTTTGCGCGGAGACGCTGCCGGCGAAAAGCAGGCTGGCAGCCAGCAGACTGACGGAAAGGCGTTTCATGAGGAGGCTCCCAGCGCCGGGGCGGCGCGATTGCATCGTCGAGTCGCGCGGGTGAAACGAGTCTGAACTCAGCGCGACACTTCCAACCGGTTTAGCCATGCGACAGCTTGGCTGGCGATGTCGGGCGCATGGTTGCCCAGCAAGGGCCCGACATGACTACTTGCAAGCGTTTCCAGCTGCTCCGCCTGCCAGGACTGCGCCCAGGCGCGAATGGCAGCCGGCGGTACATCCAAGTCGTGACTGGAAACGATGAACAGCGCGGGACATGAAGGCTTCTGGATGGCGATGCCCGACTGCGCCTCGCACAACACCGCACCAGAGTCATCGCGCCATCGTCGGAACGCGAACAGCACGCTGGCCTCGTCCGAATCGACCATCGCTTCCTGGCTGGAGGCCAGCCGTGCGTTGCGCTGCCACGGCACCCGGGCTTCCCACTCGCGTTGCGGAAGCTGCGCGTGCCACGGCGCAGGCGGCAAGGGATTCACCAGCATCAGCGCATCTACATCGCCAGCGGACATCGCCGCCAGCAATCCGCCCAGACTGGCACCGATGGCCACACGCGGGCGCGGCATGGCCTGCAGCGCCGCGCGGACCTGATCCAGATAATCCTGCAATCTGGTCACTGCCAGTCCCGCGGGTGCAGGCAGCAGCGTCATCGTCTCGACCGACAGAGCGTGCGCTTCAAGCACGCCCTGCCATCGGTTCCATTCCCACGGGCCACCACCGGCGCCGTGGATCAGCAACGCATGCCAATCACGCAACCAGCGTGGCTTCCAGCGTCACCGGCACCGCCAGCGCACGCGAAATCACGCAGCCGGCCTTGGCCGCATTTGCGATCTCGTCGAACTTGGCCGCATCGATACCGGGCACCTTGGCCGACAGCACCAGCTTCACGCCGGTCACGGTCGGGCCGGGATCGGCGCCGGGTTCCATCGAGACTTCCGCGCGCGTGTTGATGCTTTCGGCGGTGAAGCCTTCCTTGCCGAGCACCGCCGAGAGCGCCATGCTGAAGCAGCCCGCATGCGCGACGGCCAGCAGTTCCTCGGGATTGGTGCCTTTCTCTTCGCCGAAGCGCGTCTTGAACGAATAATTCTGTTCGGCGAAGAGGCCACTTTGCGGCGTGCTCAGATTGCCTTTGCCGGACATCAGGTCGCCGGTCCAGACCGCGTCGCCGAATCGTTTCAGTGCTGCCATTGCATGCTCCTCAGGGTGGGGGAGCGCGAAGCTTACACCGGGCCATGTTCACGCCCTGTACCGCACTGCGGCTTGACCGCTACGCCTGCCGTGGCAATGCTGCCGGTCCGCCATGACCGCCCGCCGGGCACCACGCGTCATCGGCCGCAATGCCCGGCCCGGACTGCCATGACGGCCCTTTACTCCAACCCTGGGAGGAACGGCCTCATGCCTTATTCGACAGCGCAGATCCGCAACGTGGCCTTGGCAGGCCACCCCGGCGCCGGCAAAACCACCTTGTTCGAAGCCCTGCTGCAGGCCGGCGGAGCGTTGCAGACGGCAGGCACCGTGGAACGCGGGACCACGGTTTCGGATCACGATCCGATGGAAAAAAGCCGCGGGCATTCCCTGGACAGCGCCATCGCCAGCCTCGATCACGATGGCATCCACGTGAACCTGATCGACACCCCCGGCTATCCCGACTTCCGCGGCCCGACCCTGTCGGCATTGGCGGCGGTGGAAACGGTGGCGGTGGTCGTCGATGCCGACACCGGCATCGGCTACGGCACGCGCCGGATGATGGAGCACGCCAAGGCGCGCAACCTGTGCCGGGTGATTCTGATCAACAAGATCGACCATCCCGGCGCCAAGCTCGGCGTATTGCTGGAGCACCTGCGCGAAGCCTTTGGACCGGAAGTACTGCCGCTCAACCTGCCGGCCGAAGGCGGCAGGACGGTGGTCGATTGTTTCTGGAAGACCACCGGCGACAGCAACCTCGGTCCGATCGCTGGGTGGCACCAGAAGATCATCGACCAGGTGGTAGAAGTGAACGAGTCGGTGATGGACCACTATCTGGAACAGGCCGAATCGGGACTGCAGCGCGAAGAACTGCATGATGCCTTCGAGCAGTGCCTGCGCGAGGGCCATCTGGTGCCGGTCTGCTTCGTGTCCGCCCGAAGCGGCGCCGGGGTCAGGGAATTGCTGGAGATCGCCGAAAAGCTTTTCCCTCATCCGGGCGAAGGCAATCCACCGCAGTTCGTCAAAGGCGGCGACGAGCGCGCCACGCCCCTCGAGGCCACGCCCGATCCCGATGCGCACGTGATCGCCGACGTGTTCAAGATCGTCAACGATCCATTCGTCGGCAAGCTAGGCATCTTCCGCGTCTATCAGGGCACCGTGCGCAAGGACACGCAACTGTTCGTAGACGACGGCAAGAAACCGTTCAAGGTGGCGCATCTGTTCAAGTTAAAGGGCAAGGACCACGTCGAGATCGCGCAGGCCATTCCGGGAGACATCGCCGCAGTCGCCAAGATCGACGAGCTGCATTTCGACGCCGTGCTGCACGACAGCCATGACGAAGACGAGATCCGTCTCGCCCCATTGGCCTTCCCCAAGCCGATGTTCGGCCTGGCCATCGAAGCGGCGCGCAAGGGCCAGGAACAGAAGCTCGCGACCGCCCTGCACCGGCTGGCCGAAGAAGATCCCTGCTTCCGGGTCGAACACGAAACCGAGACCAACGAAATCGTGGTCCGCGGTCTGTCCGACCTGCATCTGCGCATCAATCTGGATCGCTTGAAGGAAAGGCATGGCCTGGAGATCACCTCGCGTCCACCACGCATCGCCTACCGCGAAACCATAGGGGCACCGGCCGAGGGACATCATCGTCACAAGAAGCAGACCGGCGGCGCGGGTCAGTTCGGCGAAGTCTTCCTGCGTATCGAACCGTTGCCGCGTGGCGATGGTTTCGAGTTCGTCGATGCGGTGAAAGGCGGGACGATCCCGGGCCAATTCCTGCCGGCGGTCGAGAAAGGCGTGCGTCAGGTGTTGCATGGCGGCGCGCTGGCCGGCTACCCGCTTCAGGACGTGCGCGTGACCGTGTACGACGGCAAGCACCATCCGGTGGACAGCAAGGAAGTCGCCTTTGTCGCGGCCGGCAAGAAAGCCTTTCTCGATGCCATCGGCAAGGCGCGGCCGCAGGTGCTGGAGCCCATCGTCGATCTGGAAGTCTCAGCGCCGGAATCGCAGGTGGGCGACATCACCGGCGGCCTGTCGTCCAAACGCGCCCGCATCAATGGCACCGATGCCGCGCGTGGCGAAGTCCTGGTGAAGGCGCAAGTGCCCTTGTCGGAACTGGAAGGCTATGCGGCCGAACTGAAATCGGTGACGGCCGGCAAGGGCCGCTACCGCCTGGACTTCAGCCACTACGAACCGGTGCCCGCCGCAGTGCAACAGCGACTGGTGGAAGCGTACAAGCCTCGCCACGACGAGGAATGAGGCCACCGTCGATTCTTGCTACCGTAGCGCGTCTTCGCTTACGGAGCGCCGCATGAAGCAAGTCGTGCTTTCGCTGTTGGGTACCTTGCTCGGCGTGGGAATCGCGCTGCTGGCCTATGATCGTTTCGTGGTCCAGCCACGGGAAACCAAACGTGCCGAGGCCGTCACGCTGGATCTTGCGAACGCAGCCGAAGATGCCAGGAAGATCACCGAAGGCCTGGATGCGTCCGTCAAGCAAAGCGTGGACAGCGCCCAACAGGCGTTCGATGCGCAGGCAGCCGACCAGAACAAACGACGCATGGCCAGCGAAGCCGTCGCGCAGACGCAGCTCTACAAAGTCGCGCTGACCGAGTCGTTCATGGCCAACGGCAAGTGGCCGGCCCAAGCATCCGAAGCAGGCCTGCAACAGAACAACACCAAGGCGGGCGGCGCCATCCGCGACATCGCGGTAGGCGAACGCGGCATCGTCACCGTGACCTTCGACGACCCCTTCAGCCAGGGCGCGCGCCTGGAGCTGATTCCCGATGCGAACCCCGACACCTATCAGGTGACCTGGCGATGCAGGACCTCGGGCGATCCCGATCTCAAGCGCTACCTTCCCCATTGTTCCGGGAGTTGAGGTTCAGCGAACGTTCGTCTGATGTGCGCGACCGCCGGTGCGGAAGGCGAAAGCGAACGCCACGATTGCGCCATGCTGGGACCGCATACGCGTTTTTCCTGGCGCAAAACATGCACCCAACCCGGCCGGTTATCTGCTGATTGCGAAAAAATACATAAAAAAAGCCATTTTTCTCACTTTTGGTATTGGCGTGGCCGGGTAATTGCCCTACATTGCGCATGCCGACGTGATCGGCCCGATTTCCCACCTTTGACTGTAAAACAGGACATTTATGGCAACGAGCAAGAAGAAAGCCGCGCCCAAGAAGGCCGCCCCGAAGAAAGCCGCCGCCGCTAAGCCGGCAGCACCGAAGCCCATCAAGGAAGCACTGAGCAAGTCCGGTCTGGTCGCCCATCTGGCCGAAGCCGCAGGCGTCGCCGCCAAAGACGTGCGCGCCATCCTGGCATCGCTGGAACATGCGGTCGCCGGTTCGGTCAGCAAGAAGGGTGCGGGTTCCTTCACCCTGCCCGGCCTGCTGAAGATCACCGCCGTCAACGTGCCGGCCAAGGCCAAGCGCAAGGGCATCAACCCGTTCACCAAGGAAGAGCAGTGGTTCGCCGCCAAGCCCGCCTCGGTGAAGGTCAAGGTTCGTCCGCTGAAGAAGTTGAAGGACGCCGCTGCCTGATCGCAGCGCTCCAACGCAACACCCGCTCGGGACGGCAATGCCGTCCCGAGTCGTTTCCGGGCCCAGGGAATACCGCGGCGGTAAGCAGGGCACGCCCATGGCATTGGTCATGGTTGACGCCCGGCTCATGCGCCCACAGCTATAAAGGACCATCACGACACAGGAATCGTCACGCATGAAAATCCAGGGCTTTCTTGACCACCTGCTCAAGTCCGCACAGGGCGGCACCGGCAATCCAGGCGTAAACAACGGTTCATCGCAAGGCGGCCTGGGCGGCATGCTCAACGCCGATTTCGGCAAGGGCGCGCTGACCGGCGGCGCCCTGGGCCTGCTGCTGGGCAAGAACAAGACCACGCGCAAGTTGGCCACCTATGGCGGACTGGCAGCCATCGGCGTCATGGCCTACAAGGCCTATGGCGACTACAAACAACAGCAGGGTGGTGCGCAGATCGAACCCCAGACCGTGGACCGGCTTCCACCTCCGCAGGCGGAACTGCATAGCCAGGCCATCCTCAAGGCACTGGTTGCGGCGGCCAAGGCCGACGGGCATATCGATGCGCGGGAACGCCAGGTGATCGAAGGCGAGTTCAGCCGGGTCAACCAGGATGCGGAACTGCAGCAGTGGCTGCATACCGAACTCGAGAAACCATTGGACCCGGCCGAAATCGCTCGCGCGGCGACCACGCCGGAGATTGCATCGGAAATGTACCTGGCCAGCCTGATGGCCGCCGACGAACAGAACTTCATGGAACGCGCCTATCTGGACGAACTGGCCCGCCAGTTGAAACTGGACGATGCATTGAAAGCACGCCTTGAACAGCAACTCAAACAGGCCTGACAACGACGTGGTGCCCCGCGCCCCGGCGACAAGTGGGCGCGGGTACGTCCGTGCGCTGAAGCGGTTGCTGTGGTGGCTGCTGATCCTGCTGTTGCTGTCCTGGGCCGCTGCATGGTCCTGGGGCCAGCCTTTCATGGCCGTGCCGCGCACCACCTGGGAAATCGCGCGCATGCCCCCGCCTTCCACCCTGCCGGTGCCGGTGGAAGGGGTGCGTGCCACGCGCATCGCCGACACCTTCGGCGCGCCACGCGGCAGCGACCGTACCCACGCGGGCGTGGACATATTCGCCACACGCGGCACTCCGGTGCTCAGCGCCACGCGCGGCATCGTGGTGTCGGTACGCGACGGCGGACTGGGTGGTCGCCAGGTGTGGGTGCTGGGCCCAGCGCGCGAGCGCCACTACTACGCGCATCTTGAAGACTGGCAACCCGGCCTGGCCGAAGGCGATGTGGTCCATCCCGGCACACCGCTGGGCACAGTCGGCACCACTGGCAATGCGCGTGGCACGCCACCGCACCTGCATTACGGCATCTACGGCGCAGGCGGTGCCTACGACCCCTTGCCGCTGTTGAAGGCATACGCCCGCTAAACCGTGCGACCGCCGGGTGGAACAGTCCATCGCGGCCCGCCCCCTCGTGGCACCCGCCTTGCGCACCTATCTTGTTCGCACACCCGCCGAACAGATTCCGCAACATGGCCAACAATTCCCATCGCTATCGCATCACCGTCACCCCCGTCGAAAGCGACGGCCTGCCATGCCACGGTCGCTGCACCATCGAATTCGAACACAGCTGCCACGACGACTGGATGCGCATTCTAGAAGCCATGCAGCAGCAACGCGGCTTCACCGGCGACGAGCGCGCCGCGCTGACCGTAGGCACCAAACTGCTCAGCGGCCTCATGCTGGATCACCGCAAGGATGCCGATGACGTGTTCGCGCCCCTGCGGCCGCACATGGGAGAATTCATCAAGGGTCTGAAGCAGCGCAACAGCGTCGCGTAATGATCCGGCCTACAAACAGTAGGTCAGGGCCACGTCCCCGACATCTCGGCAAACCCGCAGATCGCGCATCGGGGGCGTAGCCCCGACCTACGCAATCAAGGCATTCCGGGCTGGATCAATAATGAAGGCCTGAACCATCCTCGCCCTTCGTGGAGCTTGAGGAATCTGCTTTTCCCTGCAAGACAGCAGCTCCCCCGCTACGCTCGGGATGGCGTTCGCTCTGTTCAAAGATTCCGTCGCAGCGCGGCCCACCGGTCCGCTATCCTTGCCGGCATTGCCCGCACTGGAAGCGACCATGAATCTCGGACGTGCTTCATTACCCAAGTATCTCGTCTTCGCCCTGATCGGCGGCATTGCGGGGTTCATCGGCGTTTCCCTGGCCAGAGGAACCGCAGCCCAATCCTGGATCCTGCTGGCCTGCGTTGCACTGGTGCTGTGCTTTCTTGGCTACGTGGTCTGGCTGCTCGCTTTCAAGAACAAGACCACGCGCGCCGCCTCGGCCGCTGAAAAGCAGGCCGCTCTGCAGTTCGCGCCCGCGTCGGGCAAGGGCGTGATCTACGTCTATCGCAAGCAACTGGTCGGCCTGCTCGTAGGTCTTGACGTGGTGCTCGATGGCAAGGTGATCGGACAGACGCGCGGACTGCGTTTCTACCGCCTGGAAGTGGAACCCGGCCGGCATCTGCTGGGCGGCGACAAGAAGTGTCCGCAACCCCTGGAAGTCGCCGTGGCCGACGGCGAAGTGGCCTATGTGGAACAGGAAATCGTGATGGGCATGGTCAAGGGCAGCTACCGCTACACGCGCATCACCCATCTGCCCCAGGCCCAGCAGGCGATCCATTCCTGCAAGCTGTTGCTGCCGACGAACTGAACAAAGGGCTCGCAGACGAGTGATGACGATGAAGGCACGACTCGCCGAACAGGCACTCAAGCTGGAGCATATTCCCAACATCGGCCCGGCCATGGTCGAGGATTTCGAGCGCCTGGGCATCGACCAGCCGGCGCAACTGGTCGGTGCGGACCCGTTGCTGCTCTATCGGCGCCTTTGCCAGATCACCGGTACGCGCCATGACCCCTGCGTGCTGGATGCTTTCATCAGCGCTGTGCGTTTCATGGAAGGCGCGCCGCCGCATCCGTGGTGGCATTACACCGCCGAGCGCAAGCTGCAGCACCCCGATCTATAGACTCGCAAGAGAGGTGATTCGCATGCGTACGATGCTTTCATTGGCAGTCTTGTTGTTGATCGCCGGTTGTTCCTGCCAACGCAATGCCGAGCAGTCACAGGAAGAAGCGCCCGTGGCCGAAGCCGCTGCGCCGAAGCAGGAACAGACTCCGCTTGCGCAACCTGGGCAGCCCGCAGAACCCCCGCCCTCGGAAAAGGCCACTTATGCCGAGGCCGCCTCCATCCTGCATGCCTACCTGCGTGCGGTCGCTGCTAAACAATGGAGCGAAGCGGACGGTTACTGGACCGGCGGCAAGGCCCCTTCGCAACCGGGCGACGCGAGCGTTCGCGCAGCACAGGATCTGCGCTCGATGCGCATCCAGAACGGTTCGCCCAAACCCCTCGACCAGGAGTCGCCAGCACGTTCCATCGAGATCCCGGTGACCCTGCACGTCCGCGAAACCACGGGCATAACCGAGATAAATGGTTGGTACCGCATGCGTCGGAAGGTCAGGGACGACGGCTGGGAAATCACCTCCGCCTCCCTGCAACCTGCCCTGGATTGAAGCTGCATTCACTCGGTCAGGTTATGGTGCGGTAGGTCGCGTTGACAGGCACCACGTCTGCATTGCGCGATTTTTCGCAGCACCCCCCAATCAGGACCATCCCCCATGATCCATTTTTCCAGCAGTCGCTTGCGTACCGCATTTCTCGGACTGGCACTGGCCGTTCCATTCACCGCGGCGGCCGCCGCAACCACAGACAATCGGGAACTCAGCGTCGGCTCTTCCCAGGTGCAGCAATACCTGGACGGCGCGTTCCCACGCGAATACGACGCATTGGGTGGATTGTTCACGCTGACTGCCCGCGATCCCAAGTTGAGCATCCCGGCTTCAGGCAATCGATTGAACATGGATTTCTCGGCCAGCGCATCTTCGGCAGGCAGTCAGGAGACCCCGGTCGGCCGCATCATCCTGAGCAGCGGTTTGCGCTACGACGTGCAGAACAACGCGCTGTATCTGGACCAGCCCACTGTCGATGATGTGAAACCCGCTACGCCAGGACATCGTGTGGACGAACAGACACGCATGCTGCTCAACCTGTGGCTGGAGGATTACGCGCGGAAGGAACCCTTGTACAAGCTTGATCCCGCCTTGATGGCGACACTGGGCGGAGTGAAAGTGGAATCGGCACGCATCGAGAACGGTCAGATCGTCGTGCGCTTCAACCAGCCCGTGGGCATGCCGGACCTCGACGATGCGCAGCACTGAGGCTGCGATCCTCGCGCTGGCGTTGTGCGCCGGCCTCGCCTCCTGCACGCAGGATCAGCAGGCGGTGGAAAAGCCGGTTCCAGCAGCCATTACCGGAACTGCCACTGAAGCGGTGAAGCCGACATCCCCCGTCGACCAGGCTGCAACGGCTCCAAACCTGCCTCAAAGCAATGCGCCTTCCGCTGCCGAAGCACGTCAGGTGGTTGTCGATTACTACGCCGCGATCAATGCGCGCGACTATCGAAAGGCCTACGGCTTGTGGAGCGAGAAGGGCGCGGCGAGCGGACAGAGTTTCGAGCATTTCAGTGGTGGCTACGCCAATACCGAATCGGTGGACGCCGCCGTAGGTGAAGCCACCGACGAGGAAGGCGCCGCTGGTTCGCGCTATATCAACGTGCCGGTTGAATTGCAGTCCAAGCAATACAACGGCACCACGCGCAGCTACAAGGGACGCTTCACGCTGCGCGCTGTCGTCGCCGATGGCGCCACTGAAGCGCAAAGGCGCTGGCACCTTGCGTCGGCGGAGATGCAGCGGATTCCCTGAGCAGGACGCTTCCACTAGCCCAATCGGACTGTCATGAATCTCCATCACATCGTTCTGGTCGCGTCACTGGTGCTGGCAGCGGCGGCCTGCCATCGCGAGCCTTCCGCACCGTCGCAGCCAGATGCCCCAGCCGATGGATCTGCAACGGCCGAAACCGCAAGCGACGCGGCGAAGTCGCCACTGACTTTGCCTGCTGTTGAAGAGAACTGGATATTGCCGGCCGGGCTCGACGCAGGAACGACCCTGCTGGAACTGCAACAGCGATTCGGCGAAACGAATGTCAGCGCCCGCGAGATTCCCGGCGCCGAAGGCGAAACCATGCGCGGCGTGGTGTTGTTCCCGGACGACCCGACGCGCCGTGCCACGCTCTACTTTCAGGATCCCGAGCGCCTGCAGGGACTGAGCATGATCAGCGTGGATGAGCCCACCTCGCGCTGGAAACTGCCTTCCGGCATTAGCATCGGCGCACCGCTGGCCGACGTGCAGGCGCGCAACGGCGGGCCTTTCACCTTCAGCGGTTTCGACTGGGACTACGGCGGCACCATCACCGACTGGCGCGGTGGAAAACTGCAGCCTGCCGACGACAAGGCCATCTCCGAGCGCATGCAGTTGCGCATGCCCGAAGGCGGTTCCGGCGACAAACCCTATCCGATGGGGGACGCTGAATTCTCGTCCGACGACCCACGCTGGAAGGATCTGGGCATCGCCGTAGGCGCAATCAGCATCGGATTTCCCGGCGGAGACGATCTCTGAATCAGATTTCGAACCGATAGGACAGCTTGACCAGCAACTGTTCGTCGTCGCGCAGGTCGAAACTGTCGCCCAGCAGTTGACCGGTGTCTTCGGAATAGTCTTCCTCGCGGTATCCGCCGCGCCCATACACAACGTAGAGGTAGGACAGCGGCGCAAGCTCATATCGGTAGCGGATCTGCAAGCCCAGGTTTTTGACGCTGAAATCGTCCACCTTGTCGGCGCTGACGACGGCGTTTCCACTGCCGTCGACACTGTAGGTCTGGCGCATGTCCGCATCCAGAGCGATTGCCTGCAGCTTCACCCGTAACTCCTGCTTGTTGCCGATATTCCAGTCCAGCCCGGCATTGAGATGGACCTCGCGTCCTTGGTAGCTGCCCAACAGATTGCGGTCGCGGTTCCATACCAGCCAGTCCGGCGTATGGTCGGCATACGCTCCGGCGACCAGACTGAAGGCGTCGCTGATGAAGTACGTGGGTTCGTAGTACAGGCTGTAACCGACCTTCGAATTGCCCGCCAAGCCGCCGCTGTGCAGCTGCAATTCAAGATTGTGCGCCCAGTTGCCCTTGCGCGGTCGCTCGTACTCGAACAGCGAATTGAAGTTGCCCGGCCGTTTCACCGACCCATTGCCACGGGTGATCAGGTCGTCGACGCCGGGGCCGTTGATGTTGATCTGCGCGTACTCGTAGCTGCCGTTGCGCAAGCGCCCTTCGCGGCTGACCCGGAACTGGTCGTTTAGCTTTTCGCCGTGATCGTTGTGGCTGCTGCTGGCCCGCCAGCGCCACTCCTTGGAGGAATAGCGCGATTCGGCCGGCTGCTCGGCAAAGCGCTTGCGCACTTCCCAATGCAGGTAGTTGGTGCTGTTGCGCGACAGATAACCGGCATCGTTGATCTCCAGGTCGTTGCCGAAATGCATCGCGATCCATTGCTGGCGCCAGCCATGGTCCATCTGGTAATCGGCCCAGAGGGTGCCGCCGAGGTCGCGGGTGGTGCTACCGGACTCATCGATCTGGCTGCCGAACACGCGTGTCTGCACGTTCCAGCGCTGGTTCGGCCGCCAATTGTGGTCCACGCCGAGCACGGTAGCTTCACGGTCCAGGTACGGCCGGTTGACCTGGGTCAGCATCAGCCCGAGGTTCTGATCTCCGAAATCGCGGACCAGTCGCAAGGCGCCGAAGGAACGCCCTACGTCGTCCGCCTCGTCGGCGAAGAACACGCCGTAATTGGTGTTGCCGATGCTGCCATTGACCTTGATCGCCGCAGTGATGTCGCCAGAACCGTTGCCGTCGTCGGCAGGGCCGCCTATCCGGCGGGTATAGAGCAACTGGCTGAAATCGGACGGCGTGGTGTATTCGAACAGGCCCTGGTTCTCGGTGAAGAACGGTCGTTTGTCGCTCACGAATGTTTCGGTGGCGTCGAAATTGACGACCAGATCGTCGCTTTCCACCTGTCCGAAATCCGGATTGATGGTCGCCGTCATCTGGAACTGGCCGTTCGGCTTCCAGAAAATATCGGCGCCTCCATCGAAGTCGCTGCCGCCCCGCACGTTGTCGTACAGGCCGGAAACGTAAGGCGTGACGGTCAGCAGCGACTGGTTGTACAGCGGCATTTCCACCGCGGCGAAGTCGGACATGAAACGCGGCAGTTCGAAACTGGCGGCGGGCCAGGCCGAACGCTCTCCCGTGGACCCGATCACCCGGTCCAGATAGATCTTGAGCGTGCGCGTGTTACCGCTGGCCTTGCGCATCGGCGCGATGTACCAGGGAATCAGCATTTCCACCGACCAGCTGTCGGCGTCTTCGCTGACCGCATGCCGCCAGTTGCCGTCCCAGTCGTCGTTGAAGTTGTTCTGGTTGCTGATCACTGCATCGGCGATGCCATCGGTGGAGGACACGGTGAAGTTGTAACCGGTGCGGCCGTCGCCATCGAAGTCCACCATCAGGTTGACCCGGTCCACCTGTTCGTCGAAATCGCGCTGCACGCGCTGGCGGTTGCGTGGGACGCTGGCGGCCTGGGTGTTGCGGAAAGCCACCGCCAAGCCCTCGGGCGTGGCCAGGATCCAGGCTTCGGTGGGTTGCGATCCAGGCGCCCGGGTCAGCGGTTGCGTCAGGCGGAAATCATCGACGTGGCGCGCGCCGGCCCATTCCTGGGGGTCGATCCTCCCATCGATTTCCACCGCCATGGCGGGCATCGCCCATGCCAGCAACCCCATTCCTATCATCTTGCGCATCGAATCCTCCTGATCGGCGCGCATGGTAGACGGGCCTCCTTTGCTCCGCCTCTCCCGTTGGTCATTGCAACCTTTTTGCCTTTCAGCGCATCACGGAGGAAGTCAGGCCGTCGCGTCGTGGGTGGCGAACGCGTTCTCGCCTTCCGGCAGTTGCAGCCATTCCGGATGGGCCAGCGCGCGTCCGATGTCGATCAGGCCGGACTGCCAATGTTCGCGCATGGCAACGCGGCCGAACTGGTAATCCTTGAAGTGTCCGAAGCGCGCGCGGTCGCGGTAGATCAGATGGATCAGGCTGTAACGCCGATTGCAGGCCAGTTCCGCGGCACGGCGGCACCAGGGATTACTTTCGCGCACGTCCTCCGGAATCTCCTGCAACAGTTCGCGCAGCAGCCGGCGGTAATGCTGGCCCACGCGCTGCATGTCGGTGATGGTGCGCGTGCGGCTGGAATACTGGATTTCCTTTTCGCGCTCGGCAACGTCCAGCAGATTCTGCGGCAGCTCGCCGCGCGCGTTCCAAAGATCCACCTGGAAGATGATCGAATCGCGCCGCGGTTCGCTATCGAACACCTGTGACAGCGGCGTGTTCGACACAAGCCCGCCATCCCAGAAATAGCGGCCGTCTATTTCCACCGCAGGGAACGCCGGCGGCAATGCGCCCGACGCGAGGATATGCCGCGCGTCGAGACGCATATGCGCGTTGTCGAAGTACTCCAGGTTTCCGCTGGCCACGTCCACCGCGCCCACCGACACGCGAATGCCGCCGTCGTTGAGCCGGTCGAAGTCCACCATGCGCTCCAGCGTTTCGACCATCGGCCGGGTGGTGTACCAGCTCGCGCGCGTGGGACCAGGCGCGGTGAACGGATCTTCGCCGAACCAGCTGCGTGGTTGGTAGAAACCGCGCTGGCCTTCGACCATCGCGCGCCAGGCTTCCCACGCATCCAGCCAACCGCGCGCTTCCTCGCCGATGCCGGTCAGGTGCGACTCCTGGCCCAGCGTGGTCGCCGGCAGCAGGTACGGCTGGGAAATGGTTTCCCAGAATTCGCGCAGAGCGTCCATGCGCCGCTCGGGCGGATTGCCCGCGATCAGCGCGGTGTTGAACGCACCAATGGAAATGCCGGCGATCCAGTTCGGCACGATGCCCGCTTCGTGCAGCCCCTGATAGACACCGACCTGATAAGCCCCGAGCGCACCACCGCCCTGCAGGACCAGGGCGATGTTATTCGGCGCGTGCTTCTTCGGCGCCGCGCGCCGTCGCGCGGGCCTGGCAGCCTTTTCCCCCGACTTCCCCGCTACCTTTCTGGTCGTCGTCTTTGCACGTCGAGTTGCCATGTCTGCTCTCTCAATCCCGTTCGTGTTGAGCCTGTCGAACCACGCTCTTGGCGAAATTCTTCAAGTCACGACAACTGATTTATGGCTCAAAGGTATGGTTCGACAGGCTCACCACGAACGGTGATAACACAGCTTCATTGCTCAAAAAAATTGTCCTAAAAAAACAGAGCAAAGCCTTGCACGCCTACTGCATATACCAGCCATGGCTCACCACCACACTTTGCCCGGTCAGCGCATTGCTGGGGAATTCGCACAGGAACTTCACCGTCTGCGCCACATCTTCGACCGTGGTGAAAATGCCGTCCACGGTCTGACCGAGCATCACATTCTTGACCACGTCTTCTTCGCTGATGCCCAGGGTCTTGGCCTGCTCGGGAATCTGCTTCTCAACCAGCGGCGTACGCACAAAGCCGGGGCAGACCACGTTGGCACGCACGCCATGCTTGCCGCCTTCCTTCGCCAGCACCCGGGCCAGGCCCAGCAGGCCATGCTTGGCGGTGACGTAGGCCGATTTCAGCGGCGACGCCTCATGCGAATGCACCGAGCCCATGTAGATGACCACACCGCCGCGATCACCTTGGTACATGTGCGGCAATACCGCCTTGGTGGTCAGGAAAGCACCGTCCAGATGGATGGCCAGCATCTTCTTCCAATCCGAATAGGCGTAGTCCTCGATCGCATTGATGATCTGGATGCCGGCGTTGGAAACCAGGATATCCACGGGGCCCAACTGTTCGACCACCTTGGCGACACCGGCGTTGACCGCTGCCTCGTCGGTCACGTCCATGGCCACGCCGATGGCCTTGCCGCCGGCCTGGACGATTTCGTCGGCGACGGACTGCGCGCCGTCCAGATTGAGGTCGGCGATGGCGACCTTGGCGCCGGCTCTAGCCAGCGTATGCGCGATTTCCTTGCCGATGCCGCTGGCGGCGCCGGTGACGACGGCAATCTTGCCTTCGATTGGGGAACCCATGGGAACGACTCCTGATGTGGGGAACAGACCCCGATAGTGTCGCAAACCGTGGGTTACCGCATCGTACTTGTGTCCGATACGGTTATACCTTCAGTTACTTTTTCTTGGCCTTGGTCTTCGGCTGCAGCATGGTGCCGGTGCACTTCTTGGAGCCGCAGCGGCATTCCCAGATCTTCTTCAGACGCGCGGTGTGCGGTTCGTCCAGAGTGATGCCGTAGTTGTAGGTCAGTTCTTCGCCGGGCTTGATGTTGCGGATGGCCTCGATCATCACCCGGTCCTTCTTGCGGTTCTTGCCATCGTGTTCGGCGATGGTCGCTTCGCAGTTGGGGTCGCAGCTGTGGTTGATCCAGCGCGCCTTGTTGCCCTTGTGATTGGCATCGATCACGTAATCGTCGTTGAGCGTAAACAGGAAAGTGTGGCCCGATTCGACATCGCCGGTGTCGTCCTTGTCGACTTCGGCATGGGTACGGCGCTTGCCTTTGTATTCGACGACGTGCTCGCCTTTCTTGATATCGGCGATGGCGAAAACGCCGTTGCCATGGATGTCGGATTGGCGGGCTTCGATCTTGCGGGGCATGGGAGGTTCCAACGTGGGTTGCCTTCATTGTCGCCTGCGAAGGCGTTCCTTGCCATCACCCGGCTCCCCGTGGCCTGTCCTGGGCGAGGGCCGCGTTTGCTTGGCATTCCCCCAACGAGCCAGTTCCATGCGAGTCCGATTCGTCCTGATGTTTTCCGCCCTGTTTCCCCTCGCTGCCTGCCAGCAGCCCGTCGCCGTGTCACCGCCGACGACCGCCGCTCCAGACCTGATCGCCAAGGGCGAGTACCTGGTGAAAATCGGCGGCTGCAACGATTGCCATACGGCGGGCTATGGCGAAAGTGGAGGCAAGGTGCCCAAGGAGCAATGGCTGACGGGTTCCTCCCAGGGGTTTCTGGGTCCCTGGGGGACGACCTACCCCAGCAACCTGCGCCTGAACATGTCGAAGATGAGCGAGGCCGACTGGCTGACCTACAGCAGCACCTTCCACACCCGCCCACCCATGCCGGATTTCACCATCCGCGACATGTCCGAGGAAGACCGTCGCGCGCTTTATCGCTTCGTTACCTCGCTGGGCAGTACAGGCGACGAAGCACCGGCCTATCTGCCACCGGGCCAACAGCCACCGGCACCTTACTTCGAGCTGGTACTGCCCCCGGGTCCTGCCGAAACCGCAAAGCCCGACGCGCAGGCTGCCAAGGCGCCCGCCGCTTCCTGAACCGACGCGGCTTGGCCGGGCGCGGCTGAAAGAGTACAATTTCGGTACGCTTTCAAGACACCTCTGCCATGCTCCGCGTCACCAAGCTCACCGATTACGCCACCGTGGTCCTGACCGTGCTCGCCGCACGGCCGGGCGACGTGCTGAGCGCGGCCGATCTGGCCGAGACCTCCGGGCTGGAAACACCCACGGTCAGCAAACTGCTGAAGCCATTGGCGCAGGCGGGACTGGTGTCCAGCCTGCGCGGTGCACATGGCGGCTACCGTCTGAGCCGTAGTGCGGCCGAAATCAGCCTGATCGAGATCGTCGAGGCCATGGAAGGTCCGCTGGCCATGACCGAATGCAGCCAGCATGAAAACCACTGCGGCATCGCCCACCAGTGCGGCGTGCGCTCCAATTGGCGGCTGATCAACGATGTGGTCGCCGACGCCCTGCGCGGCGTGACCCTGGCGCAGATGCTCAAGCCCCCCTCTTCTTCCGACGACCTGAAGCGGCGACCCATCGCCCTGCAGATCGCGTCCAGCTAATGACCAGGCAGCCCATGGCCACCGAAGCCGCACCCACCACCGCGCTCCCCAACCGGAACGCCGACATCGTCGAGCAGCTCGGCCGTCGCTACGACGCCGGCTTCGTTACCGATATCGAATCGGACAGTTTCGAGCCCGGCCTGAGCGAAGACGTCGTACGCGCGCTTTCCGCCAAGAAGGAGGAGCCGCAGTGGATGACCGACTGGCGGCTGGTCGCCTATCGCCACTGGCTGACCATGCCCGTGCCGCACTGGGCCAAGTTGAACATCGCACCCATCGACCTGCAGTCGGTCAGCTACTACTCCGCGCCCAAGGCCAAGTACGCCTCGCTGGATGAAGTGCCGCAGGAACTGCTGGACACCTACGACAAACTTGGCGTGCCGCTGCACGAACGAGCCCGGTTGGCCGGCGTGGCCGTGGATGCGGTCTTCGACTCGGTCTCGGTGGGCACCACCTTCCGCAAGGAACTCGCTGAGAAAGGCATCATCTTCTGCTCGATGAGCGAGGCGGTACGCGAGCACCCGGAGCTGGTCAGGCAATATCTGGGCAGCGTGGTGCCGGTGGGCGACAACTATTTCGCCGCGCTCAACGCGGCCGTGTTCTCCGACGGCAGCTTCGTGTTCATTCCCAAGGGCGTGCGCTGCCCGATGGAACTGAGCACCTATTTCCGCATCAACTCCGGCCACACCGGCCAGTTCGAACGCACCCTGATCATCGCCGAGGACAAGTCGTACGTGTCCTATCTGGAAGGCTGCACCGCACCGATGCGCGACGAAAACCAGCTGCACGCCGCCGTGGTGGAACTGGTGGCGCTGGAAGACGCGGAAATCAAATATTCGACCGTGCAGAACTGGTACCCCGGCGACGAGAACGGCAAGGGCGGCATCTACAACTTCGTCACCAAGCGCGCCGAATGCCGTGGCGCGCGCAGCAAGGTCAGCTGGACCCAGGTGGAAACCGGTTCGGCCATCACCTGGAAATACCCGAGCTGCGTGCTGCTGGGCGACGACTCCACCGGCGAGTTCCACTCGGTAGCGCTGACCCATCACCGTCAGCAGGCCGACACCGGCACCAAGATGATCCACATCGGCCGCAACACCAAGTCGAAGATCGTCAGCAAGGGCATCAGCGCCGGTCGCGGCCAGAACAGCTATCGCGGGCTGGTCAAGGTGGAGAAGTCCGCTGCCGGCGCCCGCAACTACACCCAGTGCGACAGTCTGCTGATCGGCAAGCAATGCGGCGCCCACACCTTCCCGTATATCGAGGTCAAGCACCCGGACGCCATCGTCGAGCACGAGGCGACCACCTCGAAGATCTCCGACGACCAGATGTTCTATTGCCGCGCGCGCGGCATCAGCCAGGAAGACGCGGTATCGCTGATCGTCGATGGCTTCTGCAAACAGGTGTTCCGCGAGCTGCCGATGGAGTTTGCGGTGGAGGCGAAGAAGTTGCTGGAAGTCAGTCTGGAAGGATCGGTCGGCTGACTGTTTTCTCCCTTCTCCCTCCGGGAGAAGGTGCCCAAAGGGCGGATGAGGGTACGGCAATGACGAGGTGCGAAACGCATCGCGATTCCGCCTCACCCTCACCCTCACCCCAACCCCTCTCCCGACGGGAGAGGGGCTCAATCACTGGAAATCGAAATGCTGAAAATCGAAAACCTCCACGCCCGCGTCGCCGGCAAGGAAATCCTCAAGGGCCTGTCGCTGGAAGTGAAAGCCGGCGAAGTGCATGCGCTCATGGGCCCGAACGGCGCCGGCAAGTCCACCCTGGGCAATATCCTGTCCGGTCGCGAGGGCTACGAGGTCACCGAAGGCTCGGTGATCTATGAAGGTAAGGATTTGCTGCAGCTGGCGCCGGAAGAACGCGCTGCTGCCGGCGTATTTCTCGCCTTCCAGTACCCGGTGGAAATTCCCGGCGTCAACAACACCTACTTCCTGCGTGCCGCGCTCAACGCCCAGCGCAAAGCGCGCGGCGAAGGCGAACTGGATTCCATGCAGTTCCTCAAACTGGTCCGCGAGAAACTGGCGGTGCTGCACCTGAAAGACGAACTGCTGCATCGCGGCGTCAACGAAGGTTTCAGCGGCGGCGAAAAGAAGCGCAACGAAATCTTCCAGCTCGCCGTGCTGGAGCCGAAGCTGGCGATCCTGGACGAAACCGACAGCGGCCTGGACATCGACGCGCTGAAGAATGTCGCCGATGGCGTCAACACCCTGCGCTCGCCGGACCGCGCCTTCCTGGTCATCACTCACTATCAGCGGCTCCTCGACTACATCAAACCCGACGTGGTCCATGTGCTGTCCGATGGGCGCATCGTCGAAAGCGGCGGCCCGGAACTGGCACTGGAACTGGAAGCCCATGGCTACGCCTGGCTGAAAGACCGGGTGACCCCGGAGAAGGCGGCCTGATGAGCGCCCTGCTCGATTCCCTCGCCAGCGCATTCAATGGCGACGCCTCCCGGCGCACGGTGCTGGAGGACGCGCTACGCGACGGCCTGCCCGGTGCGCGCAGCGAAGCGTGGAAATACACCTCGCTGCGAGCGCTGGAACGTCGTAGCTTCGCAGCCGCCGATTCGGAAGCTGCGGTAGATCCCGAACTGCTCTCGGCAATCCCGTCGCCGCGCATCGTCTTCGTCAACGGTGTTCATTCGGCATCGCTTTCGGCCATGCAGGACCTGCCGCCCGGCGTGAGCGTGCAACTGCTTTCCGAAGTCCTGTCGGCCGGCAACGACACGGCGCGGTTCCTGGCCCGCCGCTTCGACCGTCACGACGAGATCTTCGCCCGCCTCAATGCCGCGCTGGCCAGCGAAGGCGTGCTGCTGCGTGTCGAAGCGGACGTGCATTCGGCCACACCACTGCATCTGGTTTTCATCGGCGTCGAAGATGGCGGCGACCGCGCCTGGCACCTGCGCAATCTGATCGAGTTGCGTAAAGGCGCAAGACTGTCACTGGTGGAGCATCATCTGGCCAGTGGCGCCCATGCCCATTTCGCCAACGCCCTGACCCATGTGCATCTGGCCGGAGGCGCCGCACTCGATCATGTCCGCGTGCAACACGAAAGCGAGCGCGCCACTACTTTCCTGCGAACCGATGCGGTGCTCGGTCGCGACACCCGATACCAGCGCGTGGACCTGGAACTGGGCGCCGCCTTGTCGCGCCATGAACTCAATGTGCGGCTGGAAGGCGACAACGCCAAGCTCATCGCCAACGGCGTGCTGCTGGCCGGCGGCAAGCGGCACGTGGACACGCGGCTGGGCATCGAGCACATCGCACGTGACACCGCTTGCGAGCTGACATGGCGCGGACTGGGAACAGGACGCGGACGCGCGGTGTTCCATGGCGGCATCCTGATCCGCGAAGGCGCCGACGGCAGCGACGCGATGCTTTCCAACAAGAATTTGCTGCTGTCCGAAGGTGCCGAAATCGATACCCAGCCCGTGCTGGAAATCCACGCCGACGAAGTGAAAGCCGCGCACGGCGCCACGGTCGGACGACTGGATGCCAATGCGTTGTTCTATCTGCGTTCGCGCGGCCTGCCGCTGGACCAGGCGCAACAGTTGCTCACCGCCGCTTTCTGCCGGGAACCGCTGGGACTGGTTGCCGATGCCGGCATCTCGACCGCTCTGATCGCGCAACTCGACCAGGCGCTGACGACTGCGGGAGTGGCCTGAGCCATGAACGCGCCGTCTTCCGCATCCACTCTTACCGCTACTCCCGACTGGGACCGCATCCGGGCCGACTTCCCGCTGCTGACGCGCGAAGTCCACGGCAAGCCGCTGATCTATCTGGACAGCGCCAACACCGGCCAGAAACCGGCGTCGGTGATCCAGGCCGTGGACGATTTCTACCGGCGGCATAACGCCAACGTCAGCCGTGCCGTGCACACCCTGGGCACGGAAGCCACCGATGCCTACGAAGGCGCGCGTACCAAGCTCGCCGGCTTCCTCAGGGTGCGCGCCGACGAACTGGTGTTGTGCAGCGGCACCACCTTCGCACTCAATCTAGTCGCCTACTCCTGGGCCTTGCCGCGGCTGAAGGCGGGGGACACGATCCTGGTGACTCGCATGGAGCACCATGCCAACATCGTGCCTTGGCAGCTGGTTGCCGAGCGCACCGGCGCACGCATCAAGGTCGCGGAACTGACGGCCGACGGCAGCCTTGACGTGCCCGCATTGCAAGCGGCGATGACGGCAGACGTGAAACTGCTGGCCATCGCCCATGTATCCAACGTGCTGGGCACGGTGAATCCGGTTCGCGACATCTGCCGTGAAGCCCGTAAGCGCGGCATTGTCAGCGTGGTCGACGGTTCGCAGGCCGCACCGCATCTTGCCCTGGACGTGTCCGCCATCGGTTGCGATTTCTACGCCATCACCGGCCACAAGATGTGCGGCCCCACCGGCACCGGCGTGCTGTGGGCCCGCCGCGAGCACCTGCAAGCGATGCCGCCGTTCATCGGCGGCGGCGAGATGATCAAGGAAGTCAGTTTCGAGGGCACCGTGTTCAACGAGCCTCCGCACAAGTTCGAGGCCGGCACCCCCAATATCGCCGGTTTCATCGGTCTCGGCACCGCAGTGGATTACCTGCAATCGGTCGGCATGCAGCACATCGCCAAGCGCGAGCACGCTCTGCTGGCGCATGCCACCGAAGAGCTATCAAAGATCGACGGCCTGCGCATCTTCGGACAGGCGCTTGGCAAGGCGGCGGTGATCTCGTTTCTGATCGAAGGCGCGCATGCGCACGATCTGGCCACGTTGCTGGACCTGGAAGGTGTGGCCATCCGCTCCGGCCAGCATTGCGCCCACCCGCTGCTGCAATCGCTGGGCGTCGCCGCGACCTGTCGCGCGTCGCTGGCGTTCTACAACACCCATGAGGAAGTCGAGCGCTTCGTCGCTGCACTCCGCAAGGCGCGCAACCTGCTGGCGTGACGGGCAGAACCATGCCGGGTAAAATCGCGCCATGACTTCCCTCGCCTTCCGCGCGGCAACCGCCGACGACCTCGACGCCCTGGTTGAATTGGTGACCTCCGCCTATCGTGGCGACGTGAGCAAGCAGGGTTGGACCACCGAAGCGGACATGCTCGAAGGGCAACGTATCGACCCCGAAGTGCTGCTTCACGATCTCCAGCGCCCCACCAGCCGCGTGGTGGTCGCCGAGCAAGACGGACGCATGCTGGCCTGCGCGCACGTTGCCGAACAGGAAGGCGCCGGTTATTTCGGCATGTTCTCGGTCAGACCCGATCTGCAGGGTGCGGGCGTGGGCAAGTTGCTGCTGGCCGAAGCCGAACGGGTCGTGCGCGATGAATGGCGGCTGCCGGCAATGCGCATGACCGTCATCGATATCCGCGACGAGCTCATCGCCTTCTACGAGCGCCGCGGCTATCGACGCACCGGCATCACCAAGCCTTTCCCCTACGGCGACGTACGCTACGGCATCCCCAAGCGCGATGACCTGCGTTTCGAGATCCTGCGCAAGGATTTTCAGGATAACGCCGAGTGAGCGAGAACTGGACCTTCGTCTGCGCAATCGGCGAACTGCTTCCCGGCGAGATGAAGACCGCCTGGGACGAAGTGACATCCGTGCCCATCGTGGTGTTCAACCATGACGGCGCCTACTACGCCCTCGAGGACAAGTGCAGCCACGAGGATTTCGAGCTCTCGGCCGGCGGCTACGACGCCGAGGCCGCCTCCATCGAATGCGTCCTGCACGGCGCCCGCTTCGACATCCGCGACGGCCGACCACTGTGCGCTCCGGCCTATACCGGCGTACCGAAATTCCCGGTCAAGCTGGAACACGACGCGGTCTGGACCCGGGACGACCGGGATTGAACCTAAACCAGGCTCGATTGTGAACAATCTGTTGTAACTGCGAATAGTTCTCATTATCCTAGCGGCCCAGCAGCCCCGTCCCGAGGGTTGAGGCCCGTTTCTTTGTTCTCATCGCCTGCCCCGGCTGCCATTTCGCCAGCCCTCGCCCAGTTCGCCATCCGGGTCTGCTCGGTGGCTGCCATGGTGGCCGTCCTGTGCGCACTTGCGATGCTTTATGGGTCGGGTTATGCGATGCAATCGGGCGAACAAGTCTCCGCCCGGACCACAGCCTGCGAATCAATCGATATACCCAGCGTCCGGGATTGCGCGCCGAAGCTATCGGTAATCGGCGGCATCCTCGCTACTGCGGACGCGCCCGAAATCCCCTCGCCTGCCGAGCCAGAAGAAGAACCTACCCCGACCCCTGATCGATCGCCGCAGGGCTTTCCGCCGAGCCTGCGCGTCGCCGGTGCGGCGCAGCAGACACCGTTGCCCGTTTACCACCTGTACTCCGGACGCGCACCACCCGGCAACGCCTGAGCCCGCCTGAAGGTCCGGTACGTCACGACCTCCGCAGCCAGCGCCCCTTCTCGACGTCCACCCATGCGGATTGATCGGTTCGATTCCGCTCCACTCATTCTCCCGATAGCCGCCGCCAACGGGTGTTCTTCAAACCACCACTCGGAAATTCCCATGAAACTCCGCCTGACCCCCCTTGCTTCGGCATTACTGCTAGTCCTTTCCGTGCCTGCACTGGCCGAAGTCGCGCCTGACGAAAAGGCGACCGAACTGGACGCCATCGAAGTACAAGGCACCAAGATCGACAAGCCATCGTCGCCGAAATACACCGAAGCACTGCTGGACACGCCGCAGACCATCACCGTGGTCAGCAAGCAGACCATGGACCAGCAAGGCCTGATCGGCCTGCGCGATGTGCTGACCACGCTGCCCGGCATCACCTTCGGCGCGGGCGAAGGCGGCGGCGGCTATGGCGACAGCATTAACCTGCGCGGGTTCAACGCCAATAGCGACATCACCAGCGACGGTGTACGCGACAGCGCGCAATACACCCGGACGGACAACTTCAACCTCGAATCACTTGAGCTGATCAACGGCGCGAACTCCGCCTATTCAGGCGCAGGCTCGGTCGGTGGCAACATCAATCTGGTAAGCAAGACCGCGCGAGCAGGCGACTTCAACAATTTCACGATTGGCGCCGGCACCGACGGGTTTGGCCGCATCACTGCGGACAGCAATTTCGATTTCGAAACCGGCCAGGCACTGCGCCTGAACGCCATGGTCCACCAGAATGACGTGCCCGGCCGCGATGTCGAGGAATACAAGCGCTGGGGCTTCGCGCCTTCTTTCGCTATTGGCCTGGGTTCGGATACGCGTTTCACTTTGAGCTATCTGCATCAACATGATGAAAACACTCCCGAATACGGCTTGCCCTATTTCGCCGCTTATGGCGGCCTGCTGCCTGGCGTAGATCGTGAAAGCTATTTCGGCTATCGCAACATGGACACGCAGGAAATCGACGTGGACATGCTGACTGGCGTTTTCGAGCACGATTTCAGCGATAACGTCACACTCCGTAGCCTGGCGCGCTTCCAGAAGGTGGATCAATACACCTTGGTCAACCCGACCCAGGGCACGTGGTGTTTGGACAGCGGCGTGAATCCTGCAACGGGCGCGTCCTGTGGCAATGCTGGCACTTACCTGCCCACCGGCCCACGCGGAACCACCCGTGATACCAGCAATGGCCTGGCAGTCAGCCAGACGGATCTGACCTCTCGCTTCAATACCGGTTCAGTGGAGCATGCGCTGGTGACTGGAGTGTCGTTCTCGCACGAGAGCTATGACCTGGATAACGGCAACACGCAGCGCAATACGGATGGCACTACACCGACCTATCCGTTGATGGACCTCCATGACCCGGATTCCGTCTATACCGGACCGGTCAACTACATTCGTAGCGGCAAGACCGAAGGCGTGCTCAACAACCAGGCGATTTATATGTTCGACACGCTGAAGTTCAGTCCACAGTGGCAGCTCAGCCTGGGCGCCCGCTACGAGCATAATGAAGGCGATACCCACACCACCGCTTTTGCCACCCCTGCAGCGGGCGGCGGCATCACCAGCGACAACAGATTCAAGAACGAGGAGGACCTGTTCTCCTACCGCGCCGGGCTGGTCTACAAGCCGGTCGAGCACGGAACGGTTTATCTCTCCTATGCCAACAGCAAGACACCCTCCAAGGCGTCGGTCAATGGCGCCTGCACCGTGGCCACTTGCGACGTCGGCCCCGAAACCGCCGTCAACATCGAACTGGGCACCAAATGGGATGTGCTGGACGAAAAGCTCTCGCTCACTGCCGCGCTGTTCCGCAATGAACGCCAGAACTATAAGGTCGCCAGCGGTGACCCGCTGATCCCCGAACAGCAACTGGATGGCAAGGCCCGGGTAGATGGCATCGCGCTTGGCATGGCCGGGCACATTACTCCGGCCTGGTCGGTGTTTGCCAACTACACGTTCCTGGACAGCGAAGTACTGCAAAGCGTTTCCGACGAAGTCAAAGAAACGACAGGTATAGATGCCCAGGCCGGCAATCCGCTACCGAACACCCCGGAGAACTCCGCCAGCGTGTGGACTACATATGCGTTGCAGGATTGGACCTTCGGCTACGGTGCCACTTACCAGGATCATTTCCTTGCTGCCAGCACTGCAAACGCTCCGGTGTTGAAGGGTTACATCACACACCGTGCCATGGTCGCTTACCAGATCAATGAACGTTTTGGACTACAGTTGAATGTCAACAACTTGTTCGACAAGGAGTACTTCATACGTATCCGCAACAACGGTTGGGCCACGCCGGGTGATGCGCGCTCGGCAACGCTGACAGCCACCTTCAGGTTCTAAACCTATAAATTGCGAGCACGCCACGGCCCTGCCCATGCACAATGGGCGGGGCTTCTTTCTTGGGTCGAGGCAATCACGATGCTGTTGAATATCCCTGATGTTCTGACCGCCGAACAGGTCGCTTACGCACTTGCCATGCTGCAGTCGGCCGATTGGGCCGATGGCCGCATCACCGCAGGTTATCAATCGGCCAAGGCCAAGGACAATGCGCAACTGCCGGAAACGTCTCCCGTGGCCAGGGAACTCGGCGGCGTCATTCTGGAAGCGCTGTCACGCAACAGCACGTTTTTCTCGGCGGCCTTGCCCAAGCGTATCTATCCGCCGTTGTTCAACCGATACGAAGGGGGGCAATCGTTCGGATTCCATGTCGACAACGCAGTAAGGTACGACCGCAGCCGTGGCGGCGCCGACGCTGTGCGAACGGACTTGTCCGCAACTTTGTTCCTGTCGGCACCAGAGGATTACGACGGCGGCGAACTGATCATCGAAGACACCTACGGCACGCAGAGCATCAAGCTGCCGGCGGGCCACATGGTGCTGTATCCCGGCACCAGTCTCCACCGCGTCACGCCTGTTACCCGTGGTGCGCGGGTCGCCTCGTTCTTCTGGGTACAGAGCATGGTCCGCGACGACGGTCAACGCAGGCTGATGTTCGAACTGGATCTTTCCATTCGCCGCCTGACCCAGGAACTGCCGGACCATCCGGCATTGGTGCAGCTGACCGGGGTCTATCACAACCTTCTGAGGCAGTGGACCGAGGTCTGATCCGCACCTCTCTGAAAGGAACGCTTCCGCGAGCACAGATCAACTTCTGGCACGCATTCCGGGCAAAAAGAACGCTCACTCAATTGAGAGCCATTCTCATTTATGGTGTAATGGCGGTTGTTACCTCCTCCATTCGGAAACCTTCACTGGTGCGAGCGCAATCGCCAAGCGACATCTCCAGCAGCCAGCAGCGGCGCGGCTTCTGGCTGCGCACTTTGCACCACTGGCACTGGATCAGCTCGGCGGTGTGCCTGATTGGCATGCTGCTGTTCTCGGTGACCGGCATCACCTTGAACCATGCGTCGAAGATCGAGGCCAGCCCGCAAGTCGACAACCGCACTGCGGAAATCCCACCCGCTTTGCTGGCAAATCTTGGCGACCGCGTCGAAGGCAACGCGCCGTTGCCGCCGGCCCTCTCGGACTGGCTGGGCGACCACCTGTCGGTCGCCATCGGTGATCGTCCGGCGGAGTGGTCGGAGGAAGAAATCTACCTTTCGATGCCAAGTCCCGGTGCCGACGCGTGGCTCAGCATTGATCGCGCTACGGGTGCAGTCGAATTCGAAAGCACCGATCGCGGCTGGGTGTCCTATTTCAACGATCTGCACAAGGGGCGCAACGCGGGCGCCGCATGGAGCTGGTTCCTGGACATCTTCGCCGTGGCCTGCCTGGTCTTCTGCATCACCGGCCTGTTCCTGCTGCAGCTACATGCCAAGCAGCGGCGCATGACCTGGCCTTATGTGGGATTGGGCCTGATCGTGCCTGTCCTGCTGGCTCTGCTCTTCATCCACTGATTGTCATCCACTAATTCCCTTTCCTTACCGAGTGAACGCCATGTCCAAGATCAACGTCGCCACTACGCTGAGCATCGCGCTGAGCGGATTGCTCGCCATGCCCGCGTACGCCGCAGAGCTGAACCTCAGCGTCGAAGTACCGCAGTTGAATGTGGCCGAATATCACCGGCCGTATGTCGCCATCTGGCTGGAAGGCGCCGACCAGAAGACGGCGGCCAACCTGTCGGTCTGGTACCAGAACAAGGACACGAAGGAAGGCCACGGCACCAAATGGCTGCCCGACCTGCGCCAATGGTGGCGCAAGAGCGGTCGTACGCTGAAGGTTCCGGTAGATGGTGTGACCGGCCCCACCCGCCCGGCCGGCAAGCACGCCTTGAAGTTCACCGACAAGCAGCCCGCGCTGGCGACGTTGGCGCCAGGCAACTACACGCTTGTCGTGGAAGCCGCGCGTGAAGTCGGCGGTCGCGAACTGGTCAAGATTCCCTTCACCTGGCCGGCGAAGGCGCCGCAATCGGGCAAGGCCGAAGGCAGCACTGAACTGGGTGCGGTCACCCTGGCGATCAAGCCTTAGTCATTTCAGACACGACTTCCTTACTCATCATTCCGCTGGAGAACACCATGAAGCGTACCCTCACTCTTTCGCTGGCCCTGGCCACCCTTCTGCCGCTGTCCGCTTTCGCGCACAAGGCCTGGCTGCAGCCTTCGCAGACCGTCATCGCCGGCACCAATCCGTGGATCACGGTGGATGCAGCGGTTTCCAACGACCTGTTCTATTTCAACCATGTGCCGTTGCGCCTGGACAACCTGGTCATCACCGCACCGGACGGCAGCAAGGCTGAGCCGCAGAACAGCGCCACCGGCAAATACCGCAGCGTTTTCGACGTGGAACTGAAGCAGCAAGGCACGTACCGCATCGCCACGGTCAACAGCGGCCTGTCGGGCAGTTGGGAAGTGGATGGCAAGCCGAAGCGCTGGCGCGGTACGGCGGCAACTTTCGCCACCGAAGTTCCCAAGGACGCCAAGAACCTGCAGGTATCGCAGTCGGTGGGGCGGGTCGAAACCTTCGTGACCAACGGCTCCCCCAACGACACCGCGCTGAAGGAAACCGGCGAAGGCATCGAACTGGTGCCGGTGACGCATCCCAACGACTTGTTTGCCGGCGAGAAAGCCACGTTCAAGCTGCATATCGACGGCAAGCCGGCCGCCGGACTGGAGATCGAGATCACCCGTGGCGGCACGCGGTACCGCAACGCGCAGGAAGAAATCAAAGTGAAGACCGATGCCAGTGGCGAATTCAGCGTGACCTGGCCGGAAGCGGGTATGTACTGGCTGGAAACGGGCACCGAAGACACCAAGACTTCGCTGCCGCAGGCCAAGAAGCGCCGCCTGTCATATGTAGCCACGCTGGAAGTGCTGCCGCAGTAACCGCCCAGGAGACTGCCGTCCCGCACCTGCGTGGACGGCGGTGATTGATGATCCCCACTGCCTCCCCCATTCCCGGCCGCACACCCGTTTCCGTCCACGTCCTGCATGGCGAAACCATGGGCACCACCTGGTCCGTGAGGCTGGTGGCGTCGCCGCGCGCGGATCTGCATGCCTTCCATGCCGGCATCCAGACGCAACTGGATCTGGTGGTGGCGCAGATGAGTACGTGGAAGGAAGATTCGGATATCTGCCGTTTCAATCGCGCACCCGCAGGCACTTGGCAGCCCTTGCCGAGCGAGTTCTTCAGCGTGCTCTCATGCGCGCTGGAAACGGCGCGCGCGAGTGCAGGCGCGTATGACCCGACGGTGGGCCCGCTGGTGGAAGCATGGGGATTCGGCGCGACCGGAGAGACGAGGAGCATCCCGGACGCTTCCACCCTGGCGACCGCACGCCAACGCGTTGGCTGGAAGAAAGTACAGTTGCAGACAGGAGCCAGCGCCGCACTGCAACCAGGCGATATCGCACTCGACCTTTCCGCCATCGCCAAGGGCTACGCCGTGGATCTGGTCGCCCGACATCTACGCAACATCAGCATAGATGCGGCGCTGATCGAAGTGGGCGGCGAACTCTACGGCTACGGACACAAACCCGATGGCGATGCGTGGCAGGTGTTGGTGGAGACTTCTCCCGACTCCGAAGAAGATGAAGCTTGCGTGCTTGCCCTGGACGGTCTTGCAGTAGCGACCTCAGGCGACCGCTGGCATGCATTCGAGCAGCACGGCCAGACCTACGCGCATACCATCGACCCACGCAGAGGCGCTCCGGTAAAACATGCGCCCGCGGCGGTCACGGTCATCGCCGCCGATGCGATGCATGCCGATGCGTGGGCAACCGCGCTGACCGTGATGGGCGTCGAAGAAGGTTTTGCATTCGCCGAAGAACGCAACCTTGCCGTCCGTTTCGTCACCCGCGGTGAGGACAGTGACATCGTCCGAATGACCGAGCCATTCCGCGTGCATCTGGCTGCATGACACCTGTGCCTGCCATCGACTGGCGCTCGCGGTCGCTGTGGGCGAACCTCGCCACGCTGGGTTTGCTCGCACTCATCGCTTTCGCCCTGTCCACGCTGCAAAGCGGTGACTGGTGGACGGCGACGCCGCGTGCCGGGCGGTGGATCGGCGCATTGATCGCGCTGCTCGCTTATCTCTCTTTCTGCGGCGTATTGCTGTGGCGTACACGTGCCCGCGCACCGGCTTCCGAACACGAATCCACTCCTGGGCAACCGGCAGTGCTGGTGGCGTATGCCAGCCAGACCGGATTCGCGCAGCAGTTGGCGGAGCGGAGCGCCGAAAGCCTGCGCCTTTCCGGGTTACCGGTGAAACTGCGCACTGTCGCCGAGGTCGACGACACACTGCTGGCATCGACCGAGCGCGCGCTCTTCATCGCCAGCACGACCGGTGAAGGCGACCCTCCTGATCCGGCGTTGGGCTTCGTGCGTGGCGTGATGGCCAGGCCTGCCTCGCTAGGGCATCTGCACTACGCAGTGCTGGCGCTGGGCGATAGCGAATACGAAGACTACTGCGGCTTCGGCCATCGGCTCGACAACTGGCTGCGGCAGCACGGCGCGCGCCCGCTTTTCGACGTCATCGAAGTCGACAATGCCGACCAGAGCGCTTTGCGGCACTGGCAACATCACCTGGGTCGATTGGCCGGCGTGACCGACCTGCCCGACTGGTCACCGCCACAGTACGAGCAATGGACACTGATCGAGCGTCGCGAGGCCAATCCAGGCAGCGTAGGCGGCAGTGCTTTCCACCTGGCCATTGCGCCGCCGGCTGGATCCAGTCCTCAATGGGCTGCTGGCGATATTGCGGAAATCGGGCCACGGCATTCGCCCGAGATGATCGCAGCGCTGCTTTCCGAGGTTGGAATTCCGCCTGATGCACGCGTCGTGGTGGCGCAGGAATCGTTGCTGTTGGCCGATCTGCTTGCCGGGTCGCAACTGCCGCACGCTGCCGACATGCGCGGCTTGGACCTGCAAGCCATCGCGGAGAGCCTCAAACCGTTGCCGCACCGCGAGTACTCCATCGCGTCGCTGCCGGTCGACGGCAACCTGCACCTGCTGCTTCGCCGGATGCTGCGACCCGATGGCACGCCGGGCCTGGGCAGTGGCTGGCTATGCGATTTTGCGAGTGTGGGTGGAGAAATCGCACTGCGGCTGCGCAGCAATCCCAACTTCCATGCGCCCGCTCCCGACAAGCCGATGATCCTGATTGGAAACGGCACCGGAATCGCCGGCCTGCGCGCACATCTCAAGCAACGAATTGCCGCAGGCGCCAGACGCAACTGGCTGTTGTTCGGCGAACGCAATGCCGACCGCGATTTTTTCTACGGCGATGAAATCCGGCAGTGGCAGGCACAGGGCTGGATAGAGCGCGTGGACCTGGCGTTCTCACGCGATCAGGGAGAAAGGATTTACGTCCAGCACAAGCTCCAGGAAAACGCCGGGCTTTTGCGTCGCTGGCTGGATGAGGGCGCATGTCTTTTCGTCTGCGGCAGCCTGGATGGCATGGCCCCCGGCGTGGACGTCGTGTTGCGTCGAGCGATAGGTGATGACGCCGTGGAAACCCTGCTGGTCGAAGGCCGTTATCGTCGCGACGTTTATTGAGCGGCAGCTGATACCTTGATCACCAGCACTTCGCCGCCACCATCAAGCACATAGCGATCCCGCGACCCTGCATCGACCAACAAAGCGGTATCCCCGGCCCACATCGGCGGCAGACCCGACCCGTCATCGAAACGTGCCTGGCCGGCCAGCAGATGGATCGCCCAGGTACAGCCCGGCTCGGTGAAGAAAACCATCGGCCCTACCAGCGGCCGATGCAGCAGCTCGGCGGCGACCGCATCGCGTCGCCACATCAGGTTGAAGTCATGGGTGGTGCCATCCAGCAACTCTCCCTGTACGACCCGCTCGCCAGCAAACCTGAGGCGTCCGTGAGGAGGATGCAGTTCATGCACTTCGTCGCCGTCCAGCCGCAAACGCAGTCCATTGCCATGGATGAGCACGAGTTCCCGTTCGATTCCCTCGAAGACGGAAAAAGGCCCGTCCTGTTCGATCTCCGCGATGGAAAGACGCCAATCCCAATCCCCGTCCTCAGGCACGCGCACGATCTCGCGCGTCCAGCCGGTCCCGTTCTTCCAACGTTCGCGTCGATATTCGTTGGCTGCTATCACCCTTGTTCTGCCGGTCATGCGCCTGTTCCAATCTGGATCAGACAACAGTTTAACCGGCACAAAAAACATCGCCCGACAGCACTCCCTGTGCGTGTCGGGCGATGGTGACTTCCTTGTAGGCTTCCTGCCGACGACGGGCGGCTTCCGGCCCTGTCACGCTTCAGGCATGTGTGCCTGGTGTAAGTACATCCTTGTCGGCATCCATGCCGATATCCCCCTGGCTTCCTGCCCCTTTGAAGCAAGCGGTGCGTCCTGCAGGCCTTGCCTCCGGGAATGCTGGATCAGCGACGAGCAACCGGCTTGGGCTTGGCCGCAGCGGCGGCAGCGGCCGGCTGCTTCGCCGAAGTGGCGCGCCCCAACTCGATGCGATCGCGATTCTTTTCGACCGTCTTCAGGCCGATGCCCTTGACCATGGCCAATTCTTCCGCGCTCTTGAACGCGCCATTGGCCTTGCGGTAATCGACGATGGCCTGGGCCTTGGCAGGTCCGATATTGAGCAGGACGGCATCAATGGTCGCCGCGTCGGCGGTATTGATGTTGACCTTGTCGGCGGCGAGCGCACTGGTGGCTAGAGCCAGCGATAGGGCGATGGATTTCAGAATGAGGGCGAACGACTTCATGGCAACTCTCCTTGTGGCGATGGTGTGGGTCCGCCGGGGAGGAACCTGTCCATCCGCCGGTGTGGAGAGTGTCCACTTCCACCGCAGAGCCAAGATATCGCCGCAAGGCAGCGGGCGATGCCGGCCGATCCCCTGCTGAAACGTAGGGTTATTCCTACCCCGCGGCCCCGTGCCGGGGCGAGTCAGACACGCGGGAGTAGAATTGCCGCACTCAAGAATGCACGGGAGCACCCATGGATAACGCCAAGATCGACCGCTTCGTCGCCGGAAAATGGGACGACGAAATCGTCCCGCAGCTGGTCGAATACATTCGCATCCCCAACAAGTCGCCGATGTTCGACAAGGACTGGGTAGCGCACGGCTACATGGAAGAGGCGGTGAAGCTGATGGAATCCTGGGCGCGCGCCCAATCCATTCCCGGGATGCAGCTGGAAGTGGTACGACTGAAAGGCCGTACGCCGCTCATCTTCATCGAAATTCCGGCCACCGGCCCGGAAACCGGTGCCGACACCGTGCTGTTGTACGGGCATCTGGACAAGCAGCCCGAGATGACCGGCTGGGACGAGGGCCTGGGCCCGTGGACTCCGGTACTCAAGGACGACAAGTTGTTCGGGCGTGGTGGCGCCGACGATGGCTATGCGATCTACGGTTCGCTGGCCGCGGTGATGGCGCTGCAGGACCAGGGAATACCGCATGCACGCTGCGTGGTGCTGATCGAGGCCTGCGAGGAATCCGGCAGCTACGATCTTCCCGCCTACGTGGACCATCTGGCCGAGCGCATCGGCAAACCCTCCCTGGTGGTCTGCCTGGATTCGGGCTGCGGCAACTATGAACAGTTGTGGTGCACGACCTCGCTGCGCGGCATGGCCGGCGGCAATTTCTCGGTGAAAGTGCTCTCTGAAGGCGTCCACTCGGGCGATGCTTCGGGCATCGTGCCGTCCAGCTTCCGCATCCTGCGCGAACTGCTCTCGCGCCTGGAAGACGAAACCACGGGCGAATCAAGGCCGAAGGTCTGTTCGTCGAGATCCCCCAAGAGCGCCTGGAACAGGCTGCCAAGGTCGCCGGCGTGCTGGGCAACGAGGTCTACGACAAGTTCCCGTTCCTGCCCGGCATGAAGCCGATGGCCGAGGACCTGACCGAATTGGTGCTCAACCGTACCTGGCGCCCTGCCCTGTCGATCACCGGCGCCGATGGCCTGCCGCCACTGGAATCGGCGGGCAACGTACTGCGTCCGCAGACCGCGGTGAAACTGTCGTTGCGTTTGCCCCCTACGTTGGAAGGCAAGCGCGGCGGCGAAATCCTCAAGGACGTGCTGCTGCGCGACCCGCCCTACGGCGCGCAGGTGGAACTGGCCTTGGAAAAAGCTTCCAGTGGCTGGAACGCGCCAGCCCTCTCGCCCTGGCTGTCCAGCGCCATCGAAGCCGCCTCACAGGCTGCGTTCGGCAAGCCCGCCATGTACATGGGCGAAGGCGGCACCATTCCGTTCATGGGCATGCTGGGCGAGAAGTTCCCCGGCGCGCAGTTCATGATCACCGGCGTGCTGGGCCCGCACTCCAATGCGCATGGACCCAACGAGTTCCTGCACATTCCCATGGGCAAGCGCGTCACCGCCTGCGTGGCCAAGGTCATCGCCGACCATCACCAGGCGAGTGTGCGCGGCGAAACCACGGGCGTGGCGGCCGTGGCCGGTGGCGACCAGCACGGCGAGCATGGCTGCTGCTGATCTGACAGTCATGTAGCGGACTGCTACCCTCGTCTCATCCCACTTTGAAGGAAAAGCGCAATGGAAGGTCTGCTCGGCAGCGGTAGCTGGCTGTACATCATCTTCATCGGGTTCATCGTCGGGTTGCTGGCCCGCTTCCTCAAACCCGGCAACGATGGCATGGGCATCATCATGACCGTCCTGTTGGGCATCGGCGGCGCAATGCTGGCCAGTTGGTTCGGCCAATACATGGGTTGGTATGCGCCCGGCCAAGCGGCAGGTTTCTGGGGTGCCTTGCTGGGTGCCGTCGTGATCCTGTTGATAGCCAGCCTGTTCCGTCGCAAGCGAACTTGATCCATTCGCCAAAAACCCCGCAGTGCGGGGTTTTTTTTGCCCGTACAGTGGTCGCTTTCATAATTCTTCATCGTGACTTCATGGCTTTCATATGGGCATGGCCGTTAATGCGCGCTCCTTTCAGTGGAGTTCGCCATGCACCTGCCATCCCTGTTTCTGGTTTTTCTAATCCCCTTTGCCGCCGCTTCTGCCAGCGCAGTAGAGGCCAAGCCCCCTTACCAAGCGCCCGAAACATTGACCGATGGCTGGCAAGTCACCGACGCCACTGCCGTCCAGTGGAAAGTCGCACAATTTGCTGAACTGGAAGCCGCCATCGCCAAAGGCACTTATCCCGGTGTCACCAGTGTGGTCGTGGCCCATGACGGCAAGCTGGTCTACGAACGCTACTTCAACGACGGCGACCGTGAAACGCTCAACGACACCCGTTCAGCCACCAAGAGCATCACTGCCTTGCTGGTGGGTGCAGCCATCGACCGCGGCTTGATCTCGGGCGTAGATGCCAGCGTCTATGGTCTGTTCAAGAGCCATCCGCATTGGCAGCACCCCGATCCGCGCAAGCAGAAGATAACCGTGGAGGACTTGTTGACCATGAGTTCGGTGCTGGAATGCGATGACGAAAACCAGTTCTCCAGCGGCAATGAAGAGCGCATGTACGTCAGCGAGGATTGGACCCAGTTTGTGCTGGACCTGCCAATCAAGGGCTTCGCGCCGTGGATGACACGGCCGCAGGACAGTCCGCATGGGCGTGCATTTTCCTATTGCACCGCCGGCAGCTACCTCCTGGGTGCGGCGGTGGAAGAGGCCACTGGCCGCAAGCTTTCGGATTTCGCTGGCGAAGTATTGGAACGACCACTCGGCATTACCCGATCGAAGTGGAATCAATCACCGCTGGGCGTAGGCATGGGCGGTGGTGGCACCCGCTACCGCAGCCGTGACCTGCTGAAGTTGGGCCAATTGATGGTGGATGGCGGGCGCTGGAAGGAGCACCAGGTATTGCCTGCACACTGGGTGGACCTAGCGCTGACCATCCATGCGCAGGCGCGCGAAGACGCGGATTATGGCTACCAGTTCTGGCGCTTCCGTTTCCCCTACCAAGGTAAAGAGCAGGGAGCATGGGCCATGTCGGGCAATGGCGGCAACTATGTTTTCATCGTGCCGGAAAAAAATCTGGTGGCGGTGATTACCCGCACTTCCTACAATCAGCGCGGCGTGCGTGAGCAATCGCAAAAGATGTTTGGCGACTACTTGCTCAAGGCGATGCCGTAAGTTTGTCCAGCAGCGCCGGAGGAACTTTCCGGCGCTCTTCATTGATCCGGGCGGCGATCCTGTCGATGACTTTGGCGAATGCAGGATCGTCAGCCAATTGGCGGAACAGCGGCGAGACGCGCAGCGTGGCGATATCGCTGTAGCCCAGGGCCACGGCCTTGTCCAGCGCAGCCAGCGCGGCCGGTCGATCCCCTGCCGCCATTTGCAATTGCACGACCTCCAACCAGTCGGAGGGGTTGCCTTGTTCCTGCTCAAGGTACCCCGTCAGTTCCTGTGCGCGCCGCCGTGCCCAGTTGGGATCTGTCGTGCCTGAGTACAAACCCGCAAGCGTTGCAGGCAGGCTGGCCTGTGGCCTCAGCGCCGCGGCTTTGCGCAAGGCCTGGGTGGCGGCCTGCCCATCGCCCCGTATCAGCGCCAGCTCGGCAGCAAGAATATGCAGGTCTGCGTGTTCGGTTCCACGCGCCATCGCCTGGTTCAATGCATCTTGCGCTTCGCTCGAGCGCCCTTGGCGGAACAGGAAACGCGGCCAGGCGATGTTGGAATACACATTGTCCGGATACAGCGTAAAGCTGCGTCGATAGCGGGCCTCGGCGGCCTGCGGGTAGCCCAGCAAATCAAGATTGCCTGCAATCTGCAGTTCGAGGAAACGTACGTGGGCAGGATCGCCACGCAACGAGGTATTGGCGATCAATGCGTCGGCCAGGCGACCTTTGCGGTCATAAAGATAGGCGGCCGACGCGCGGCTTGCATCCAGGGCAGGGTCGAGTTGCATGGCGCGTTCGTAGCCTGCAAGTGCTTCGTCCACTCTGCCGCGGCAATCCTGCGCGTAACCCACGGCGGCATAGGCGGCCGCGTCATCCGCGCGCTGGGCGATGGCTTGCTCAGCCAGCACCTGCGCCTTGGCTGCCCAGTCGGGCGGAAAGTTGTAAAGGCATACGCGGGCGCTGTAAGCACGGCTCAGTCCCAGCAACACCGATGCATCGTTCGGCTTCTCGGCCAAGGCTTGCTGGTACAGCGCGATGGCACGCTCGTTGTTGTCACGCTGACCGATGCTGGCGTAATAGGAGGCGCGCTCGACCAGGGTCTGTCCGGGCTTGCGAAGCGCACTGGCATCACTGGCCACACTGTCAGCGCCGGTGTGAGCAGCATCACGTCCACGCCACCAAAGCAATATCGTGACCAAGGACAACAACACGACCACCCAAACGATCCAACGCTTGCGAATTGGAGCGGAAACTGTCGTTGCTGTCCCCTTGGTTCCAGCAACTTCAACTACATCAACAGCCACAACAGTAGAGGCATCGGCATCAACAACAGCCTTCGGTACTGAGCACAACTGATAACCACGTCCGCGCACGGAACGCAGATAACGTGGGTTGCGACCGTCATCGCCCAATGCCTGGCGCAACAGCTTGACGCGCTGGGTGACGGTTTCCTCATTGACGACGGCTGGCGCCCAGACTTGACCGATCAGCTCGTCGAAACCGATAACGCGATCGCCCTGCTCCAGAAAGTAACGCAACAGCTGGAAACTCAACCCAGCAACGTTGAGCGCCACTCCCCCTCGTTCAACCCGCTGCCGCGCAAGATCAATCCACAGGTCGTCAAGGTGGTACGCGGACACAACAGCACTCAATTCTTGCGCCCATACACATCCTCGAAGCGCACGATATCGTCCTCGCCGAGGTAGCTGCCTGACTGCACTTCAATGAGTTCCAGCGGCACCATGCCGGGGTTTTCCAGGCGGTGGGTTACGCCAAGCGGAATGTAGGTACTCTGGTTTTCCGAAAGCAGCAGGGTTTCTTCCCCACGGGTCACCTTGGCGGTGCCGCTGACCACGATCCAGTGTTCGGCACGGTGATGGTGCATCTGCAGGCTCAGCACGCCACCGGGCTTGACCGTGATGCGCTTGACCTGGAAGCGTTCGCCGGTGTCGATGGAATCATAAGCGCCCCACGGACGATAGACCTTGCGGTGCAGGATCGCCTGGCTGCGTTGCGAATCCTTCAGCTGTGCGACGACCTGTTTGACTTCTTGCACGCGATCCTTGTGCGCGACCAGCACCGCATCGTCGGTTTCCACCACCACGATATCGTCTACGCCCACCAGGGCCACCAGACGCTGCGCGTAGGCATAGCTGTTGCGCGTGTCGACCGCGATCACGTCGCCGTGATGCGCATTGCCGTCCGCGTCGCGCTCTGAGACTTCCCACAGCGCCGACCAGCTGCCGACATCATTCCAGCCGATGTCCACCGGCAGGACCATAGCCCGGTCGGTTTTCTCCATGACCGCGTAGTCGATGGAATCCGAAGGGCTGCCACTGAAGGCCTCGCGATCCAGGCGGATGAAATCGCCGTCGCGTTGCGCGCCGTCGAATGCCGTGCGCACCGCTTGCAGGATGTCAGACCTGAACTTTCCGAGTTCCTCCAGATAACGGCTGGCGCGGAACAGGAACATGCCGCTGTTCCAGTAGTACCCGCCGGCATCCAGGTAGGACTGTGCGGTGGCCGCATCGGGTTTCTCCACGAACCGCAGCACCTGCTGAAGGCCGGTGCCGCTGGCCGACTGGATGTACCCGAATCCGGTTTCGGGCGCATCGGGCAGGATGCCGAAGGTCACCAGGGCGCCGGCCGATGCGGCCTCGCCGGCTTCGCGCACCGCCGCGCGGAAGGCCTCTGCGTCACGCACCACATGGTCCGACGGAAGGACGAGCAGCAAAGGGTCTTCGCCCCCAGTCATGGCCTGCAATGCCGCCGCAGCGATGGCGGGCGCGGTATTGCGACCGACCGGCTCGAGGATGATGGCCGGCACCGGGGCGTCGATCTGCCGCAATTGCTCGGCCACCAGGAACCGGTGCTCCTCGTTGGCAACCACGATAGGGGCCGCGCCTGCCAGCGGCGCTACACGCCGCCAGGTCGCCTGGACCATGGTGTCGTCGCCGACCAGCGGCAGAAACTGCTTGGGATACGCCTCACGCGACAAGGGCCACAGTCGCGTACCCGAACCACCCGACAATAAAACCGGTTGCACGACCGTCATGTGTTTCTCGCAAGTCACCTGCGACGCAGTTTACCCTGTCGCCTGCAGGGTCCCCCGGACCCCGGATGAATTGCCCCCGGATGGAGTACCCGGATAAAACAGATGACCGCCAGTCCCCACCTTGTCGACGACCGTGCGCACGTACGCCTTGCCTGGGCCAGGGAAGCACTGGGCGACCCGCAGGCCACTTTGCAACGCGCTTCCGTCGATGCCGGCCATCGCAGCTATTGGCGCAGCAGCGGTGAAGGCGCGACGCGGATCGTCATGGATTCCCCGCCGGCACTGGAAGACGTTGGGCCGTGGCTGCGGATGCGCGACCTGCTGGAACAAGGCGGCGTCCGCGTTCCCCAGGTCGTGGCGCGCGACGTGGAAACCGGGTTCCTGCTGCTGGAAGACCTGGGCGGCCCCACGCTGGCCCAGGTGCTTGCTGCCGACAATGCGGATGCCTGGTTCGACGCGGCCATTCGTCAGTTGCTGAAGCTGCAATCCATTGCCACCACGAAGGACATGGGCCAATTCGGCGAAGCGCTGCTGCAACGCGACGCGGGGTTGTTCGAGGAATGGTTCCTGGGCCGTCACCTGGGCGTAGTGCTGGACTGCGGAGACGCCGAACAACTGCAACTGGTGCAGCGCCGGCTGATGGACAATGCGTTGCAACAGGCGCAAGTGTTGACCCACCGCGATTTCATGCCGCGCAACCTGATGCCCACGCAACCGGAACTGGCGGTGCTGGATTTCCAGGACTGCGTGCGCGGCCCCATCGCCTACGACGCAGTCAGCCTGTTCAAGGATGCATTCCTCAGCTGGCCCCTGGCGCGCGTGGACGGCTGGTTGGCGTCCTATCACACGCGCGCACAACAGGCCGGGCTACCGGTTCCGCCGTTGCCGCGTTTCCAGCGCGACGCCGACTGGATGGGGGTGCAGCGTCATCTCAAGATCCTGGGCATCTTCGCGCGGTTGCACTATCGCGATGGCAAGTCGAAATATCTGGCCGATGCGCCCCGTTTCATCGATTATCTGGAAGAAGTTGTGCCCCGTTACGCAGAACTGCAGCCGCTGGCGGAACTGCTGGAAAAGATCGTCAAGCCGGCATTGCGCTCGAAGGCCTCCGCATGAAGGCACTGATCTTCGCAGCCGGTCTTGGCGAACGCATGCGCCCCTTGACCGACCATACGCCCAAGCCACTTTTGCAGGTTGGCGGCAAACCACTTATCGCCTGGCACCTGGAAAAACTGGCCGGCATGGGCGTACGCGAAGTGGTCATCAACACCAGCTGGCTGGCCGAGCAGTTCCCCCAGACCCTGGGTGATGACGAACGCTGGGGCCTGCGGCTGTCCTATTCCTACGAAGGTCCAACGCCACTCGAAACCGGGGGTGGTATGCACCACGCTTTGCCATTGCTGGGCGATGCGCCGTTCCTGGCGATCAACGGCGATATCTGGACTGACTACGATTTTTCCCGACTGCCTCGCGAGCCCAAAGGCGAAGCGCATCTGGTGATGATCGACAATCCGGCGCATAACCCGAACGGAGATTTCGCACTCGACAGCGACGGCATATTGCACCCCAAGGGCGATGCCTGCCTGACTTTCTCCGGCATCGGTGTCTATCGATCTTCGCTGCTGGCCGACTGGCGCACGATCGTCGGCAAATCGGCGGGCGTGGAAGAATTGCCGCCGAGATTCAAACTAGCGCCATTGCTGCGCGCCGCGATGTCGATGGGAAAAATTTCAGGGGAACGTCATCATGGGCGTTGGACCGATGTCGGAACACCGCAGCGGCTTGCGCAACTGGATCGTGAACTGACCACCTGATCCCTGCGACGGCGCAATGCTCTACGCCGTATCCTCGGGTAATGCATGACGCCACGGAAGCAAACCCAGAGGAAGCTGCGCGGATACGCAGGGCACGGCGTGGCGATGACCAGGCATTCGCACTGCTCTATCAGGCCCATGCCAAGGCAATTCACGCTTTGGCTTATCGGCTGACTGGCAACGCGGCGGCTGCCGAGGACATCACCCAAGAAACCTTCCTGAAGATGTTCGGTTTCCTGTCGGGCCTGCGCAGCGATACGCCGCTGCGGCCCTGGCTCAAGAAGGTTGCTGCCAACGCCGCCATTGATCGCTTGCGCCGGGAACAACGCCTCAGCGGCCAGTCCGACGAAGAGATATGGGCGGACGACCGTGCGCACCTCTCTGAGAACATCGAACTGATAGGTCTGATGCGACGCCTGTCGCCGCTTGCGCGTACCCTGGTTTGGCTTCACGAAATGGAAGGCTGGTCCCATCCGGAACTCGCCGAACGCTTCGGACGCAGCCAGAGCTGGTCCAAATCAATCGTCGCACGCGCGCTGGTCAAGCTGCGGGGCGAACTGGAAAGTGCAGGAGTAAGCAATGACTGATTTATCACCGATTCGTGACCATCTGCGAGCGCTTCCTGAAGTCGAACTGCCGGAGACACTCTGGCAGCGGGTGCAAGCAGGCCGCAAGCACAGGGTCCAACGGCGAAGATTGATCATGGGGTTAGCGAGCCTGACTTTGGTCATGGTTGCAACTATCGCGACCCTGACGCCTATGCGGGAGCGTGGAAACACGCGTAATGACGCGGTTGCCATGCACACAGATTCCGTCGATGACAAACAGGCAGAGCTGCGTGCGATCGACCAGGCACTGCAGGCAGCCTATGACCGCGGCGCGAGCGATGCAGAAATCGCTCCGATGTGGGTAGTGCGCGCCGCGATGCTTACATCGGCTACCGCCAGGCCGAATAAAAACCAGACGTGACGAGGAGGGATCAAAGCGATGAGGAATATTTTGATGACACTAGTGTTGACAACAGGCATCGCCCTTGTGTCGAGCACCGCCTTTGCCAAGTACCCGGCACTGGTCGATGGCGGCGGCGGCTGCGGATTCGTGAGCACAAAAGCCGGTACTGTCCCTACCCACCTTTCCATTTTCCGCGCCACCATCACCCAAATTGATGGCAAAACGCCCATGTGGCAGCGATATCAACACAAGCTGGCTGCAGGCAAGCATGTGTTGGTGGTGGAGGAAGGAATCGAAAGCACGCGACTGAACTCTTCCCAATTGCTGCAAATTCGGAAGATGAAATCGCGCTCATCCACCCCGCTGAAAGCCTTCATCCTTGATGTACAGCCAGAAACCAGCTACCGCATCGGCGTCCGATTGATCAAGGACCGGTTAGACACGCAGAGCATCCGTGATAACGCCTACTGGGAACCTGTGGTATGGGATGAGAAGCAGGAGTCCTGCACTTGATCATGCAATCCCTGCTTGAAGGCTGCAGCAAAACACTTTGGCGCACGACCTGCATCAGCGCGGTTGCGCCACCAGGAGTACCCACATGCCGAAAATGATCCTTTTCGCAACGCTGATAGCGACAACTCTCGCCCAGACCCCCATCGCCCGCGCAATGCAAATATTGGAAACTGCGACGATGCTGCAATCCGGAGTGCCCGCCGGATCACGGTCGCGCTACGACCTGGGCGCAGTCGTGGACGTGCGGCAATCCAGTGCCAATGGAATCGCCGTACTGGCCGTGACCCCAGGGGCAGCGGCAGATCGCATCGGTTTGCGCGCAGGCGACCGCATGATGGCCATCAACGGTCGTCGGCTTGATGCGACCGCAAAGCCCTCCGCCACCCTGGAGTCTGCATTGCAAGAAGGCGGCGGCGCCCTGCGCGTCGAGATAACACGCGACGCAAAGCCACTCCTCCTGTCGGGGCGCGCCGACTTGGTGCAGACAAACGGCATCGGATCCTGCGGCTATGTGACTGATCGGGCAGGCGTGGTTCCGCGCAACAAAGGCATCTTCGACGTTGAGATCACCCAGATCGAGGGGCGCAGCACGCCCCTGCAGACAACCCATCGGCATCAGGTAGGGGCCGGCAAGCGCGTGCTAGTGGTGCGTGACCTTATTTCGGAGAACTATCTAAACTCGGCACAGTTGGCCCAGATCGCGAAGATGAAGAAGTTTGCTTTCGCGCGCGCTTACAAATCCATCGTGGTTGATGTGAAGCCAGGCATGAGCTACCGCATTGGCGCACAGTTGTTGCGCGACAAGCTGGACACCAAAAGCATCCGCGACAATGCGTACTGGCAGCCGGTGGTCTGGGAAGTGGTCCCGGAATCCTGCCCCTGAGCAGTATCAGTCCGTCGTATCATCGACCTGCCACAGGACTGAAAACAGTGACCCCGCGCCAAGCTGGCGGCAATTCGAGATCACTTCAATCAAACGATGAACGCTGCGACCGCGCGATTAACCCTCATCGGCACAGCATCGCATCGGTAATTCAAAAGAAGCTTTGAACAGCCCTTGCCCTGTCATCTCAAGTGTAGCGAGGGATGACATTCCCATGGTTAGATTTCCTAAGGCTCGCTACCAGCCACCATGCGCAAGAAGGGCACCGTTATCCTTCGTTGCGCTGCAAGGGACTCACGGTCCAGCCGATCCAGCAGACGGCCCAGACTGGCCATGTCGCGATCAGTCCGTGAAAGCAGCCACTCAATGGCGGGCTCTTCCAATACCAGACCGCGACGTTGCGCACGATCCCGGAGGATTTCGGCGCGCGCATCGTCGTCGAGTGCATTGAGGATGATGCGGCTGCATTGCGAGAGGCGCGAGCGCAGGTCGGGCAATGCCAGCGGCAATTTGTCGGGATCTTCGCGGGCGACATAGAGCAGATTCAATTCTGTGCCGCGCGCGCGATTGTGGAAGTCGAACAACGCGATCTCGGATTCGCGGTCGCCAGCAATGGCGTCAAGCCCATCCAGTGCCACGACATCATTGCCTTCCAGCGCATCGAGCGCCTCAGCAAGACGCCCTGCTGCCGCGATCAGCGGCAGGTAAGCGGCACGTCTGCCCGCCTGTTCCGCAGCGGCGCAAAGACCCAGCGCGAGGTGCGTCTTGCCGGTGCCTGCAGCCCCGCAGAGGTAGAGCCAGTCGCTTCCCGGTCGCGCGGCCAGTGCCTGCAACTGGTCGATGGCGGCCTCTGGTGCGGCGATGAAATTTTCCAGGCGTTGGTCGGGCGGATAGCGCAACGCCAGCGGCAGTTGCGGGACGTTCACTTCTCGTCGTTGTCCTTGGGAGATACGTCCACAATCACCTGCTTGTCCAGGAAGTTGTCCAGGACGATGGTGGGCCGTTCACCCGCATAGAGATGGCTCTGGGTATAGCGCTCGTGCGCGAAGCGCAGCAGGACGTTGACCACCGCAGCCATCGGCAACGCCAGCAGCATGCCGAGGAATCCGAACAACTGGCCGCCGGCCAGAACCGCGAAGATCACCGCCACCGGATGCAGGCCGATACGGTCGCCGACCAGCTTCGGCGTCAGCCAATAGCTTTCGATCACCTGCCCAACGCCGAATACCGCCAGCACGCCGGCGATGTGTTTCCAGTCGCCGTACTGCATGAGTGCGGCCAGCACGCCCAGCACCAGGCCGCTGGTGGGGCCCAGGTACGGCACGAAGGTCAGCAGGCCGGCGATGATGCCGATCAGTATTCCCAGGTCCAGACCAACAGCCCACAGCCCGATGCCGTACATGACGCCCAGGATGATCATCACCAGGAATTGCCCACGCAGGAAGCCGCCGAGCACATCGCTGGAGGCCTTGGCCAGGCGGCTGACGGTATCGATGTGGTCGCGCGGCACCATCGAGGCGATGCGCTGGATGATGAGGTCCCAGTCACGCAGGAAGAAGAAGGTGATGATGGGGATCAACACGATATTGGTGGCCATGCCGATCAACGCGAATCCAGAACGCGACACATAGGACATGATCGTCGCGGCGACGCCGCCGGCGCGTTCCCAGTTGCTGCGCACCAGTTCGACCATGTGATCCAGGTCCAACCAGGTCGCGAGTTGCAGGCCGGTCCGCCCTTCCACCCACGGAATGGCCACGCTGGTGAACCACAGGCGATAGCGCGGCATGGATTCGACCAGCGTCGCTATCTGGCCTTCGATCAACGGCACCAGGATCACCAGCACCAGCGCCAGCAACAGCGCCATCAGCGTGAACACCAGGATTACTGCGGTATTGCGCGAACGGCCCGACAATTCCAGACGATCAACCAGTGGATCACCCAGCCAACCGAGCAGTGCGGCAACCGCGAATGGCGTGAGGATCGGCGACAGCAGCCACACCAGCCAGAACACGCCCACACCCACGGCGGTCCACTGCAAACGGCGCAGGAATCGCGCGATCTCGAATTCTGGACTCTCGGTCATCTGGCTCATTTGAGGTGGTACACCGGTGGCTCGCCTTCGCCGCCTTCGAGGGGACTGTCGGAACCCAGCATGCGCTTGAAGCCGGACAAGCCACTCAACAATTCCAGGTCCACTTCCAGGCTGCTACCGCTGGCACGCACCGGGGTGATCTTGCGCACTACGCTCATGCCCTGCAGCGCAGATGAAAGACGAACATAGTCGTCGGCACTGTCGATACCCGTGAAGATCACGCGGAACGTGCCGGCCGGCCCACCGCTTCCCCGCCGGCCGTATTTCTTCATAAGCGCTTCGGCCGCGCCGTCGGCACCCGACGCCATGGCGCCGCGCGCGTCGCCATTCTTGCTGTTCCATTTCGACAGGACTTTGCCATTGTCGACGAACACCCAATCAGCCGCCCATCCGGCTTTGGCCCGATAGAGCTTGCCGATCAGTTGCATGGGGGGGCTGTACTTGGACGACGCGCGCGCGACTGCTGCGCTGTCCTGGCGCCAGATCGCGCCGACCAGCGCCTGTTCGGCGGCATTGCCTGCGGGCAGGCCCAGCTTGTAGCCACGTTCGACGGCGCGATCCAGCAGGGGACGGGCAGCGTTGGACTGGCTCAGGCCGACCAGTCGGGGGCCACTGCCATCGTCGATGGCCAGCCAGACCACCGGCTTGGGCCGGGGTAGCGGCCACACCGGCAGGCCCATCGCGCCCATCAGGCTGTCCACTTCGGCGGGCGTGAAGCGCACCACCAGCGTGCTGCGGAAGGTGGGCGCGCCGCTGGCCGAGGTGCCTTGATCCTGGCGGTAGTCGTAGCTGGCGACGTAATTCTTGGCATTGCGCAATTCGGCGCCCACGCCCGGGCGCCCGGCGGCGCTGCGGTCGCCGCTCAGCTTGCCCAGCACCACGCCCAGCGCACGGGAAAAGGCATTGTTGCGCTCGGCCTCGCCCTGGCCGTTGACCTGCACCTCGGCCTCGTAGACGCCCTGCGCGCCCGCGCGGTCGCCTTCGGTACGGGTACCGGTCTGTGCCCAGGCCGTCGGGAGCAGCAGGCAGGAGAGAACCGCGAACAACAAAAAAGCAGAAATCCGGCGCATCTGGTGAGCATCCCTGTGGCCAGCGATTGCCTGGCGAACGGGGTGAATTGTTGCCCGAATGCGCCGTTCGCGCCAATGTCGGCCGTTCAGGACGGACGATTCGCCGCGACTTCCCTTAAAATCGACGACTCTCCCGACCTTGCCAGTGATCGCCACGTGACTCATTCCGCCCCGCCCGCTCCCACCCCGATGACCTACCGCGACGCGGGTGTGGATATCGACAAGGGCAATGAAGTCGTCGAACGCATCAAACCACTGGTCAAGCGCAGCTTCCGGCCCGAAGTGATGGGCGGGCTGGGTGGTTTCGGCGCGCTGTTCGACCTGTCCGGCAAGTTCCGCGAACCGGTGCTGGTCTCCGGCACCGATGGTGTGGGCACCAAGCTGAAGCTGGCCCAGCAACTGGGCCGCCACGACACCATCGGCATCGATCTGGTCGGCATGTGTGTGAACGACGTGCTGGTGCAGGGCGCCGAGCCGCTGTTCTTCCTGGATTACTTCGCTACCGGCAAGCTGGACGTGGAAACCACCGTGGCCGTGGTCGGCGGCATCGCCAGGGGATGCGAACTCTCCGGCTGCGCATTGATCGGCGGCGAAACCGCCGAAATGCCCGACATGTACGCGCCCGGCGAATACGACCTTGCCGGCTTTACCGTCGGTGCGGTGGAGAAATCGAAACTGCTCGATGGGAAGAAGGTGCGTGCCGGCGACGTGCTGATCGGCTTGGCCTCCAGCGGAGCGCATTCCAACGGCTATTCGCTGATCCGCAAGATCTACGAACGCGCCGGCAGCCCTGCGGACCTGGACGTGGGCGGCGGCAGGCTGGTCGATGCGCTGATGGAACCCACCCGCCTCTACGTCAAGCCGGTGCTGGAACTGCTGAAATCCCACGACCTGCACGCCATGGCCCACATCACCGGCGGCGGCCTGAGCGAAAACATCATCCGCGTGGTGCCCGAAGGGCTGGGCCTGCGGATCGACGCCAGCGCCTGGACTCTGCCGCCGATGTTCGACTGGCTGCAGCGTGAAGGCGCGGTCGCCGATCACGAGATGTGGCGCACGTTCAATTGCGGCATCGGCTTCGTGCTGATTGTCGGGCAGGACGAAATCGCCCTGCTCGAAAACGATCTGGACCGCCTGGGCCTGCCGAACTGGCGCATTGGCGAAGTGGTGGAAGCGACTGACGCGGAACGCGTGCGGATCGGCTGATCCGGCATGCAGGCCGGCAAGAGGCAAACCGGAAAGCGCATCGCCCTGGCAGTCACGCTGGCGACATTCGCAGCGAGTTGGATCGCACCGCCCTGGCCCTTGGAACAGGCGCTGCATAGCAGCCTGACTGTGGTCGCACTGATTTGGCTGCGGTGGCACGACCGCCGCTGGTCTCCGCCGACCTGGCAGTTCGCATTGATCTGCGCATTCCTGTGCGTGCACTGCGTCGCCGCACGATGGCTCTATTCCAATCTGCCCTACGACCAGTGGATCCAGGCCGTCAGCGGATGGTCGCCGCAGCAGGCATTCGGCTGGCAACGCAACCACACTGATCGTCTGATCCATCTGCTCTACGGCATCTGTTTCACCCCGGCCGTCGCCCACCACTTCCGCCAGCGCTGGCCATTGACCGCCAGGCAGGCCTTCGTGCTGGCGGTGATGGCGATCATGTGCACCAGCCTGATCTACGAGTGGATGGAATGGGCCATCGCCCTGCTGCTCTCGCCAGAAGCCGCCGAGTCCTACAACGGTCAGCAAGGCGACGTCTGGGACGCTCATGCCGACATGCTGCTGGCCACCCTGGGTGCATTGACCGCCTGGCCGCGCGGTGGCGTGCCCGCCTCGACTCCTGTCCGCGCAGGCGCATGAAGAGTCGCATCGCCGTCCTGGCCTCCGGTCGCGGCAGCAATCTGCAGGCATTGCTGGATGCCATCGCCATCGGCCAGCTGGATGCGGAGATAGTCGGTGTGTTCTCGGACAAACCCGATGCGCCGGCGTTGCAGCGCGTCCCCGAGACGCTGCGCTGGGCCGCAGCGGCACGCGGGTTCCCGGACCGGGCTTCCTTCGATGAAGCACTGGGCGACGCAGTCGCGGCCTGCCGTCCGGACTGGGTGGTCTGCGCAGGCTATATGCGCATCCTGGGCGACGCCTTCATCGCACGGTTCGAGGGGCGCCTGCTCAATATCCATCCTTCCCTGCTGCCCAAATATCGCGGCCTGCACACGCACGCGCGTGCGCTGGAAGCCGGTGATCGCGAACATGGCGGCAGCGTGCACTTCGTCGTGGCTGAACTGGATGCAGGCGGTGTGGTCGCCCAGGCCCGCATTCCGATACAGCAAGGGGACACTGCGCAAACCCTCGCCCAGCGGTTGCTTCCCGCCGAACACGCACTGCTGGTTTCGGTATTGGCGCTTGCTGTCGCAGGACGAATTTCTGAACAGGGCGGCATGGCCTGCCTGGATGGTCAGGCCTTATTTAGTCCGTTGCGTCTAGATTCTGCCGCTAAGCTCACGCTTCCGGATTCGCTCTCGACCCCATGAACCTCCTTGTTTCCCGTGCAGTGCTGCTCGGCGCACTGGCCTTGGCCAGCCTGCCCGCGTTCGCGCTCGAGCCGTTCGTGGCCACTTACCAGGCCTACAACGAGGGCAAGCTTGCCGGCAGCGCCACGATGCAGGTGGTGCACAACGAAGGAAATCGCTGGCGAGTCGACCTGGGCATCAAGGGCACGCGCGGGTTCGCGCGTCTGGCCGGTCTGAATATCGAGCAGAGCACGGTATTCGACGCCACCGGCGATCTGTACCGGCCCTTGAGCCAGGGCACGGTCAAGCATGCGGTATTCACCGGGCGCAAGATTTCCGGCACCTACGACTGGAATGCGCGCAGCGCGCGGTGGCAGGGCGACGTCAAGAAATCGCGGTCGGCGCCGGTGCCATTGCAGGACGGCGACATGAGCGCGCTGCTGATGAACCTGGCGGTGATCCGCGACGCGCAACCAGGCAAATCCCTGAGCTACCGCGTGGTCGACGACGGCCGCGTGCGCGACTACCAGTACGCCGTCGCCGAGCAGACCGAAATCGTCGCCGTCGACGACCTGAGTTACGACGCCATGCGCGTGGCGCGGACGAATGGTGGTAACGACGAAACCATCTTCTGGGTCGCCAACGGCGTGCCTACCCCCATTCGCGTTTTGCGCCGCGAGAACGGCCAGGACACTATCGACCTGCGACTGGTCGAATACCAAGGAGTGCAATGAACATGAGCATCCGGATTCCCTCGATCACCCTCCCCGCAGTCATCCTCACTGCCGGTCTGCTGGTGGCCAGCCTGCCCGCTGCGGCGGTCCAACCGTTCTCTGCCCAGTACCAGGCCAGCGCAATGGGCATGCAGGGCGATGGGCAGATGTCGCTCACCTCGCAAGGCAACAACCGCTGGCAGTACAGCCTGACCATCAAGAACCAGCTGGTCGATCTGAGCCAGAACACTGTCTTCGATGACCAGAAGGGCTGGCTGCGCCCCCTGTCCAGCAGCGATATTTCCCGCCTGCTGGTGAAGAAGAAGGCGGTCAACACCAATTTCGACTGGGCCAAGAACCAGGCCACCTGGACGGGCGATGTGAAACCCGAACGTGCCGGACCCGTGGCCTTGAAACCGGGTGACATGGATGCCTTGCTGGTGAACCTGGCGCTGGTGCGCGACGTCGCAGCAGGCAAGCCGCTGAACTACCGCATGGTCGAGAACGGCAGCGCCAAGCCGATGAGCTATCAGGTGATCGGCAAGGAAAAGATCACCATTGGCGGACAGTCTCGCGATGCCACCAAGGTGAGCCGCATCAACGGCAAGAAGGAAATCATCGTCTGGGTCGTGGCCAGCATGCCGGTACCGGCCCGCATCCTGCAGCGCGAAGACGGTCAGGACTCGATCGACCTGCAGCTCAAGTCCTGGAAATAACCACGACGCTTACGATGTAAAGAAAAAGCCCGGCATTGCCGGGCTTTTTTTATTCCTTCGCCGCACTGGGCGCAACGTTGGTGCGGCAGTCCACGCGAATGCCGCGCCTGTCCTCCCGCCAGAAATACTCGCTGCATTCGCGCAGGCCTTCCTGGGTCTTTTCAACGCCGACCGCATAGAAGGCCTGCATGATTTCCTGCTGGGTCACGGTGCCGTCGGCATTCCAGTCCATGTCCTTGGTGGGCATGCCGCTGATGCCTGCCGCGCCGACGTACTGTAGCCACCCCACTGATGCCAATGCGATGACCACCAGACCCAGCAACGCTTTGCGCCGGGTAGAGAAACGGCTACGTGGTTTGGAGAGTTTTGCGTTCATGCGGACCTGCTCAGGAAATACGACGGATCTGGGCGCCGAGCGCGCTCAGCTTTTCTTCGATGTTCTCGTAACCACGATCAAGGTGGTAGATGCGGTCGATTGTGGTGTCGCCGTCGGCGACCAGCCCGGCCAGGATCAGCGAAGCCGATGCGCGCAGATCGGTGGCCATTACTGGCGCTCCGCTCAGTTTGGCCACGCCGCGCACGATGGCGGTATGGCCTTCCACACGGATGTCGGCACCCAGGCGCAGCAGTTCGTTGACGTGCATGAAGCGGTTTTCAAAGATCGTCTCATTGATCACGCCCACTCCGTCGGCGATGCAATTGAGCGCCATGAATTGCGCCTGCATGTCGGTGGGAAACGCGGGATACGGCGCGGTGGTCAGGCTGACCGCTTTGGGACGCTTGCCCTGCATATCCAGAGTGATGGTATCGGCGGTGGTCTCGATTTGCGCGCCGGCTTCGATCAGCTTGCCAAGGACAGCATCCAGTGTGTCGCCACGTGCACGACGTGCGGTAATCCGGCCACCGGTCATCGCTGCGGCCACCAGGAAGGTGCCGGTTTCGATGCGGTCCGGCAACACCGCATGGCGGCCACCTGACAAGCGGTCCACACCGCGGATGACGATGCGTGAGGTACCCGCGCCCTCGATATCCGCACCCAGCGCAATCAGGCAGTCGGCCAAATCGGTGACTTCCGGTTCCATTGCTGCGTTCTCGAGCACCGTGGTGCCGTCGGCGAGCGCGGCGGCCATCAGCACGTTCTCGGTGCCGGTCACGCTGACCATGTCGAATACATAGCGCGCGCCTTTCAACCGTTTCGCGCTGGCCTTGATGAAACCATTCTCGACCGTGATTTCGGCACCCAACGCCTGCAGGCCTTTGATGTGCTGGTCGACGGGGCGCGAACCGATCGCGCAGCCGCCAGGCAGCGACACTTCCGCCGCACCGTATTTCGCCAGCAGCGGCCCCAACACCAGGATCGAGGCGCGCATGGTCTTGACCAGTTCGTAGGGCGCCACATGCTGGTTCACGCTGCGTGGATCGACCGTGATCGAACTTCCTTTCGACAGGGTGCCCTCATCGATGCTGATGCCGGCGCCCAGTTCGCCCAGCAGTTTCACTGTGGTGACCACATCGTGCAGGTGCGGCACATTGGTGATCTCCACCGGCGCATCAGCCAGCAATGTGGCACAGAGGATGGGCAGTACGGCGTTCTTGGCACCGGAAATGGTGACTTCGCCGTTGAGGGGGTTGCCGCCGGTGACTACGATTTTCTGCATGGAATAGGGGTCTTGGGTTGTTGGTTGTTGGTTGTTGGTTGTTGGCAAGTCAGGGATCGGTGGCTTTCACCAACAACCAGCAACCAACAACCCGCTTTACGCCCGGCCTTAAGCCTGCTCGTCCGGCGTCACAGTCTTCAAGGCCAGCGCATGAATCGCGCCCCCCATCAGCTCGCCCAGCGTCGCGTACACCAGACGGTGGCGGGCCAGGGGCATCTTTCCGCGGAACGCCTCGGACACGACCGTGGCTTCGAAATGCACGCCGTCGTCGCCCTGCACCTGAACCACAGCCCCCGGCAGGCCGGTTTCTATCAGTTTACGGATGGTTTCGGCGTCCAACGTGCCTTTCCTTATAAAATGAACGGTCATTCTAACCTCCGCCCGGCGCCCGCATGCCCGAGTTGCTGCCCCAGACCCACGAACCCACCGACGCCAGCCTGGCCGCCAGCGGCCGGCGCGTGGTCGAGATCGAGGCGCAGGCACTGCAGCATCTGGCGACGCGTATCGACGGCGCGTTTTCCGCCGCATGCAGGCTGATCCTGGCGTCGAAGGGCCGCGTGGTCGCCACCGGCATGGGCAAGTCCGGGCATATCGCACGCAAGATCGCCGCAACGCTGGCCTCCACGGGCACGCCTGCGTTCTACGTGCATCCCGGCGAAGCGGGCCATGGCGACCTGGGCATGATCACCGATGCGGACGTGGTGCTGGCGCTATCGTATTCGGGCGAATCCGACGAAATCCTGACCCTGCTGCCGGTGCTCAAGCGCCAGGGCAACGCGGTCATCGCCATGACCGGCAAGCCCCAGTCGAGCCTGGCGCGCGAATCGGACCTGCACCTGGATGTCAGCGTGCCCGCCGAGGCCTGCCCGCTGGACCTGGCACCCACCTCCAGCACTACCGCGACTTTGGCCATGGGCGATGCGCTTGCGGTCGCCTTGCTGGAAGCACGCGGCTTCACCGCCGATGACTTCGCCCGCTCGCATCCGGCCGGCAGCTTGGGCCGCCGCCTCCTGCTGCACATCACCGACGTGATGCATGCCGGCGACGAAGTGCCGCGCGTGCGCCAGGAAGCGACGCTGAGCGAGGCATTGGTGGAAATGAGCCGCAAGCGACTGGGCATGACGGCTGTGGTCGATGCCGACGACCGCCTGATCGGCCTGTTCACCGACGGCGATCTGCGCCGCACGCTGGATGATGCCGCACTCGATGTGCGCACCGCGATGATCGCCGACGTGATGACACGCCGGCCCCGCACCATCGCCGCCGACCAGCTGGCCGCCGAAGCAGCACGCCTGATGGAAACGCACAAGATCAGCGGCCTGATCGTGGTCGATGCTGCTGATCGCGTAGTCGGCGCGCTCAACATTCACGACCTGTTGCGCGCCCGCGTGGTCTAAGACAAGCATGCTTTCCACGCCCAGCACCGAGATCGCCGACGACATCCGCGAACGCGCCCGCCGCATCAAGCTGGTGTGCTTCGATGTGGATGGCACGCTCACCGATGGCCGCCTTCATTACGACAGCGAGGGCCGGGAATCCAAAGATTTCCACGTACTGGATGGCCAGGGCATGGTGCTGCTGAAGCGCTTCGGTATCCCGGCGACCTTCATTACCGCACGCAACAGCGCCTCGGCCGCCCATCGCGCTGCCGATCTCGGGCTGCAGGCCTTCATCGGCTGCAAGGACAAGCTCGCGCAGGTGCGCGCCTTGTGCGAAACGCAAGGCATCGGCCTGGATGAAGTGGCCTTCATGGGCGATGACCTGCCCGATCTGGAAGTAATGCTCGCCGTCGGCTTGAGCGTCGCGCCGGCCAATGCGCACCGATGGATCGCCGAACGCGCCCACTGGATCACCACCGCCAAGGGCGGCAAGGGCGCCGCGCGCGAACTGTGCGATCTGCTGCTGGAAACGCAAGGGCATGTCGACACCCTGCTTGCAGGGTCCAAGCTCGCAGGATCGGCGCGATGAACTGGCGTCTTGGCATCGGCCTGATCCTGCTGGTCGCCGCAGTGGTGAGCGGGTGGTCGGCATGGAAGCAACGCGATGTCGCCGAACCGGAAGCGGTGACTTCCGATCGCCCCGACTATCTGATGCGCGATTTCGAAATGATCAGCCTGGATGACGAGGGCAAGGAATCGATCACCCTGCGCGCGCCGGAAATGCAGCGCAATCCCAAGGATCAGACTTTCACCATCGCCACGCCGTTGTTTCTGTTGCCGGACGACCAAGGGCACCATTGGGAAATGCGTTCCAAGACCGCGTGGGTAAGTCCCAAGGGCGACGAGATGCGCCTGTCGGGCGACGTCAAGGGCATCAGCCCGACGGAAACCGCGCTCCCAACCACGTTCGTTACCGAGCGCCTGAACGTATTCCCCCGCCGGAACCTGGCCTCCACCGACGCTGCGGTCACCATCACCCGCCCCGGTTCTATACTCAGCGGTGTTGGTTTCGAGACCAACACCAAGACCAAGCAATACACCTTCAAGTCCCAGGTCAAGACCCGATATGAACCCAACTCTGCGCGCTAGCCTGCTCACCGTCATTGCGTTGTCTGTGCCGGCCGCGGCATGGGCCAAATCGTCCGACCGCAATCAGCCTATCCAGCTGGATTCCGACCGCCAGGAAGGAGTAATGGATGGCAACAGCACCAATGTCTGGACGGGCAATGTCACCCTCAAGCAGGGCACGCTGGACATCGCTGCGCAGCGTGCCGAACTGACCCAGCGCAACGGCGATGCTTCCAAGGCGGTGTTCATTGGCAGCCCGGCTAAACTGCGGCAGCAACAGGACGACGGCACCTGGATGGATGCCACGGCCAACCGCATCGAATACGACATGACCAGCGAAGTCATTACCCTGATCGGCAACTACACGGTCAAATCGCCGCGTGGTTCCAACAGCGGCCAGCGCATGGTCTACAACACCAAGACCGGCAACGTGCAGAGCGGCGGTGACGGTACCCGGGTCAAGACCGTGATCCAGCCCAGGTCCGCCAAACCGGCCGGAGACGCCAAGTAATGCTTTCCGCCAAGGGCCTGCGCAAGCGCTACAAGTCGCGCGAAGTGGTCGCCGATTTCGGCCTGACCCTGGAAGCGGGCGAAGTGGTCGGCCTGCTCGGCCCAAATGGCGCGGGCAAGACCACCTGTTTCTACATGATCGTGGGACTGGTGTCCGCCGATGCCGGCAAGATCGAACTGGACGGCCGCGACATCACCGCCGAGCCCATGTACAAACGGGCCAAGCTGGGCGTCGGCTACCTGCCGCAGGAACCCTCGGTATTCCGCAAGCTCACCGTGGCCGACAACATCCGCCTGGTGCTGGAATTGCGCGACGACCTCAACTCTGCCGGTGTCGACAAGGAACTGGCGTCCTTGATGGATGAATTGCAGATCAGCCACGTGGCCGAGCAACTGGGCGCCAGCCTCTCCGGCGGTGAGCGCAGGCGTTGCGAAATCGCCCGCGCCCTGGCGGCGAAACCGCGCCTGATGCTGCTCGATGAACCCTTCGCCGGCGTGGACCCGATCTCGGTCGGCGAGATCCAGCGCATCGTCAAGCATCTCAAGAACCGCGGCATCGGCGTGCTCATCACCGACCACAACGTGCGCGAGACCTTGGGAATCTGCGACCGGGCGTATATCCTCAACGAAGGCAGCGTACTGGCGCAGGGGGCACCGGACGCGCTGCTGGCCAATCCGGACGTGCGTCGCGTGTACCTTGGGGAAACTTTCCGCCTCTGATATGCGTCTCGCGCGGCCCGGCCGTGCCATCACGCTTTCGGACTGCGGAATGAAGCCACGCCTCCAGACATCGCTGGGTCAGCAACTGGTCATGACGCCCCAGTTGCGTCAGGCCATCCGCTTGCTGCAGATGTCCACGGCCGAGCTGGAGCTGGAAATCACCGAAGCGGTGGAAACCAATCCGCTGCTGGACTGGGACGACAGCACTCACAACACCGATGACGTTGCACCCGCCGACACCCCGCCGGACGACCCGCGCGAAATCGCCGGCAGCAACGAGGGCGACGAATGGTCGCCGGACGAATCCCCCTGGTCGTCGGACGGCGTCAGCCACGGCAGCGGCGGCAATTTCGATGACGACGACGACCAGGGCTCTGCGGCCGAACGGGTCGCCGAAAGCCAGACCCTGCAGGGCCACTTGCTTTGGCAGCTGCATCTCTCACATTTGTCCGCGCGCGACCGCCGCATCGGCGCCGCACTGATCGACGCGCTGGAAGACGACGGCTACCTGCGCGAGCCGCTATCGGGCATCGCCGAGACCCTGCTTCCCGAAGTGGTTGCCGGCGAAGATGAAATCCTTACCGTGCTGCACCAGCTGCAGCGCTTCGATCCGGTGGGTGTGGCCGCCCGGAGCCTGGGCGAATGCCTGCATCTGCAACTGGCGATCCTCAGCGACGACACGCCGGGCAAGGCCCTGGCGCTGAGCATCGTCGATGGCAGCGCGCTGGAACGCCTGCCCAGGATCGGTATCGCCGGACTGGCTTCGGAATTGAAGCGCCCCCTCGAGGAAGTCGAGGAAGTGGTGCAGCTGCTGCGCTCGCTCGACCCCAAGCCCGGTGCGCAGATCGGCGAGCTGAGCCACGATACCTACGTGGTCCCCGATTGTGTGGTCTGGCGGCAGCGCGGCATCTGGCGCGCGGCGCTGGCTGGCAACAATCTGCCGCGTATCACCATCCACCGCGGCTACGAGCAGATGATCCGCCAGTGCGGCGAAAACGACGCCGGCTACCTGCGCGGCCATCTCCAGGAAGCACGCTGGTTGCTGAAGAGCCTGGAAGCGCGCGGCGACACCCTGCTCAAGGTCACGCGTTGCCTGCTGCGACAGCAGGCCGGCTTCCTTGAATTCGGCGAACAGGCCCTGCGTCCCTTGACCTTGCGCGAGGTCGCCACCGAAGTCGGCCTGCATGAATCGACCGTATCACGTGCCATCGCCCGCAAATACGTGCGCACCCCGCGTGGCACCCTGCCGCTGCGCGCCTTTTTCGCCTCCGGTGTCAGTACCGAGGGCGGCGGCGAAGCGTCCAGCATCGCCATCCAGTCGATGATCCGTCGCCTCATCGAAGACGAAAACCCACGCAAACCCCTGTCCGATGCAAAGCTGGCCGATCTGCTGAAAAGCGCCGGCGTCCCCGTGGCCAGACGCACGGTGGCGAAGTATCGTGAAGCCATGGAGATACTTTCGTCGCATGAACGCGTACGGATTGCTTGAGCTAACGCTCTCGTAAGGAATGGAAGTCCATGATGGTTTGCAGGCGATCCGCCCATCGATGCCGCAAAGGCGCAGGAGGCAGAACTTCAACCACTCGAAGAGGTCATAAACAGCGAAGCACAATCCGCGGATTCCGCGGCCTATCGAACTGTTAGGAGGCACACTGATGCGTATCGACACCCATGGCCATGAGATCGAAGTCACCCCCGCGCTGCGGGAGTACGTAGAAACCAAGTTCAAGCGTCTTGAGCGCCATTTCGACCAGCCACTGGAAGTCCGGGCCCAACTGGGCATACGCAAACCCGATTACCTCGCCGAGGCCACGCTCAATCTGGCCGGGCGCACCCTGCATGCCGACGCAGGCGCTGAAACCATGTATGCCGCCATCGATATCCTGGCCGACAAACTGGACCGCCTGCTGTTGAAGCACAAGCAGAAGAAGATCGACAAGGAACGCGCTCCGCGTGGCGAGAATGCCGACTGACCATCGGCTGGCTGACCGCTTGCCGCCCATGCGACTTTCCAACGAGCCCGGACGACCTGCGTCGCCCGGGTGTCGCGCAGCCGCTACAAATTCGCTGCACTCGATTCCATAACCATGGGCCTGGCCGATCAGCTGGCGGACCTGCGCGCGTCCGTGCTACATGCCACCGACCGCAATGCCGTACTGGAAGCCGCCGCCGACCTGCTGGCCTGCCGCCAGGCGGGCGCGGAAGACCTGCGCAGCAGTCTGGTAGCGCGCGAAAACCTGGGCAGCACCGCCATCGGCCATGGCATCGCCATTCCCCATGGGCGGTTCCCTACCCTGGAAGCGCCCCGCGGCGTGCTGCTGAGGCTGGAGCCGGCGGTGGATTTCCAGGCCGGCGATGGCCAGCCGGTGGATCTGGTCTTCGCCATGGCCGTCCCCGATCATTACACCCACCAGCATCTGATGCTGCTGTCAGAACTGGCCGAGCGGTTTTCCGACGAAAATTTCCGCGACGCGCTCCGCAATGCGCCCGGTGCGCCGGAAATGCGAAGATTGCTGCTGGACGACCCCCACTCACCCAAAGCCGCCGCATGACCACCAGCATCACTGCCCGCGAACTGTTCGACCAGCAGAAAGAAAAGCTGGCACTGCGCTGGCTTGCCGGCGCCAAGGGCGACCAGCGCGTACTGGAGGCCGTCGACACCATCGCCCGCCGCCCTTCCCTGGCCGGCTACCTCAATGCGATCTATCCCAACAAGGTGCAGATTCTGGGCAGCGAGGAACTGGCCTGGCTGGATTCGCTGGATTCGCGCCAGCGCTGGGAAACCATCGAGAAGCTGGTTTCCTACCGGCCGCTGGCGCTGGTCATCAGCAAGAACCAGTCCTGCCCCGAAGACCTGCGTGACGCAGCCGAAGAATCGCAGACCCCGCTTTGGATCTCGCCCAAGCGCGGGCATGAACTGCTCAATCACCTGTCGTACCACATGGCCCGCACGCTGGCCCCTCGGGTCACCCTGCACGGCGTTTTCATGGAAATCTATTCCATCGGCGTGCTGATCACCGGCGAAGCCGGATCGGGCAAGAGCGAACTGGCGCTGGAACTGCTGAGCCGCGGCCACCGTCTGGTAGCCGACGACGCACCCGAATTCACCCAGATCGCACCCGACGTACTGGATGGCACCTGCCCGGAACTGCTGCAGGACCTGCTGGAAGTCCGCGGTCTGGGCGTGTTGAACGTGCGCGACATGTTCGGCGACACTGCAGTGAAGAAGAATAAATACCTGCGCCTGATCGTGCACCTGACCCGGCCCATGACCGAACCCAACCCGCATGGTTACGAACGCCTGACCGGCGACAGCGGCACCCGCCACGTGCTGGACCTGGACGTGCCGCTGATCACCCTGCCGGTGATGCCCGGCCGCAACCTGGCCGTGCTCACCGAAGCGGCCACGCGGCTGCACATCCTGCGTACCAAGGGCATCGATCCGGCGGCGATGTTCATCGCCCGGCACAGCAACCTGTTGGAACGCACCAGCCCGTGAGGCGCGGCGCATGAACAACGAGGAAGCCGCCAGCAAGTCCGCGCCGACGGTCATCATCGTCAGCGGCCTGTCCGGTTCGGGCAAGTCGGTCGCATTGAAGACCTTCGAAGACCTGGATTACTACTGCGTCGACAACCTGCCGGTCGAACTGCTGCCTTCGTTCGTGCGCAGCATGATGCGCGACGACGCCCTGCCGCAGAAGATCGCCGTCGGTATCGACGTACGCAACCGCCACAGCGACCTGTCCAAGCTGGCGCAATGGCGCGCAGCGGTGACCGAACTGGGCCTGGAAGCCACGCTGCTGTTCTTCGATGCCAGCGATGAAGTGCTGCTGCGGCGGTATTCCGACACGCGCCGCAAGCATCCGCTGGCGCATTTCGGCCTGTCGCTGCCCGAGTCGATCAACCGCGAGCGCGCCATCACCGCGCCGCTTCGCGCCGAAGCCGACGTGATCATCGACACCACATCACTTAATGTGCACCAGCTACGGCGCCGGATCATCGGCGAATTCGCACTCAGTTCGGGCAGCTCGCTGTCGCTGTTGTTCGAATCCTTCGCCTACAAGCGCGGCGTCCCCGCCGACGCCGACTTCGTCTTCGACGCGCGCGTGTTACCCAATCCACACTGGAATCCCCAGCTGCGTTCCCTGTCCGGTCGCGACCGGGAAGTGCGCGAGTATCTCGATGCGCAGCCGGAAGTCAGCGAATACGTCGGCCAGGTCAGCCAGTTTCTGGATACCTGGCTGCCGCGCCTGCGCGGCGAAACCCGCAGCTACGTCACCATCGCCTTCGGCTGCACCGGCGGCAAACACCGTTCGGTCTATCTGGCCGAGCGATTGGCCCAGCACGCGCGCGAGCTGGGCTGGGAGGAAGTGGCCACCTTCCACCGGGAACAGGATTAGGGCCGCGCTTTCGGCCGGTCACGCCGGTCTGCTAACGTTCCGGCATGGCCTGTGGCATTCTCCTAGTGACTCATCCCGGTATCGGCACCGCATTGCTTGCGGTGGCCACCGGTCTGTTACGGCAATTACCGCTGAAGACGGAAGTCTTCGAAGTTCCTTTCGACGCCGATTTCGAGGCGTTGCTGCCCAAGGCCTCTTCCGCATTGAGGCGCGTGGACAGTGGTGAGGGCGTGCTGGTGCTGACCGATCTGTACGGCGCCAGCCCGAGCAATCTGGCCGGGCGGCTGGCCAGACTGGGTACGCCGGTCAGGCGCGTTTCCGCGCTGAGCTTGCCTATGCTGTTGAGGGTGATGAATTATCCGGAACAGGGATTGGACCAATTGCCGGCCACTGCTGCTGCCGGCACACGAAATGGAGCGATAGTCGACGATGCTTGAGCGTGAACTCACCGTTTCAAACCGCCTGGGCCTGCACGCCCGCGCCACCGCCAAGCTGGTGCAGGTGCTGTCCGGCTATCGCTGCAATGCGACGCTGTCGGCCAAGGGCCGCGAGGTCAACGCCAAGAGCATCATGGGCGTGATGCTGCTGGCTGCCGGCCAGGGCACGCCTGTCATCGTGCGCGTGGATGGCGAAGGCGAAGCCGAGGCGATGGAAGCGGTCGCTGCGCTGTTCGAGCGACGGTTCGACGAGGAAAACTGACCGGTGCGCCTGCAGCTGACCGGGCACGGCGCTTCGCGCGGAAGCGCGCTCGGCCGTGCCAGGGTCCGGTTGCCGCATGCGCTGGAGGTCGTCGAACAGCGCATTCCCGCCAATGCGGTGGAAAAGGAACTGCGCCGTCTGCACGACGCCGTCGATTCCACCCGCCTCGAAATGCACGCCCTGCGCGAACGCCTGCATGGCGCGCTGGCCAAGGAAGTGGGCGAATTCCTCGATCTGCATGCCCTGCTGCTGGACGACCCGGAACTCCTGCACGGCCTGGATGAGCTGATCCGCGCCGGCCGCTATACCGCCGACTACGCCCTTCGCCTGCAGCGCGACCGGCTGGCCGCGGTCTTCGACGGTATGGACGACGCCTACCTGAAAAGCCGCATGGACGACCTGGACCATGTGATCGGCCGCATCCACGCGCATCTGCAGAAGCGCATCGGCGGTCCGAAGGGGGTGGCCGGCGACATCCTGGTCAGCGACAACGTGGCGCCTTCCGAACTGGCCCAGCTGCAGGAACAGGGCGTGGTGGCCATCGTCACCTCCGCCGGCAGCACGCTGTCGCACAGCGCCATCCTGGCCCGCAGCCTGCACATGCCGCTGGTGGTGGCCGCGAACAAGGCGCTGCAGAAGATCAACGACGGCGATGTGCTGATCGTCGATGGCGCCACCGGCAGCATCGTGATCGAGCCCGGCCCGGACGATCTGCGCGACTACCGCCAGCGCCTGCGCGACCTGGCCAAGGAACAGCGCGAACTCGGACGCCTGCGCTCCAAGCCCACGCGCACCAGGGACGGCGTCGATATCGTCCTGCTGGCCAATGCCGAGTCCGGCGAAGACGTGGCCCAGGCGCATTCGCTGGGCGCTTCGGGCCTGGGCCTGTATCGGACTGAATTCCTGTTCCTGCAACGCAGCGAACTGCCGGATGAGGAAGAACAGTTCCGCGTCTACCGCGACGTGGTGCTGGGCATGAGCGGACGCCCGGTGACCATCCGCACCCTGGATCTGGGCGCGGACAAGGCCGACCGCACGGGACTGGTGCTGGGCAACGAAGACAATCCCGCGCTCGGCCTGCGCGGCGTGCGCTTGTCGCTGGCCAATGGCGATCTCTTCGACACCCAGCTGCGCGCCATCGTCCGCGCCTCCGGTTACGGACCGGTGCGCGTGCTGGTGCCGATGATCAGCAACCGCGAGGAGATCGTGGCGGTGCGCAAGCGGCTCAAGCGCGTGGCCGACAAGCTGCGCAAGCGGGGCGCGGAAGTAGCCGAGGACATTCCGCTGGGCGCGATGATCGAGGTGCCCGCTGCGGCCATCGCGCTGCACGCATTCGTGGACCTCGTCGATTTCCTGTCCATCGGCACCAACGACCTGGTGCAGTACCTGCTGGCCGCCGACCGCAACAACGATGCGCTGGGCGAACTCTATTCGCCGCTCGACCCCGGCGTGGTGCGTCTGCTGAAGCACATCATCAACGTGGCCAATGAACACCACACCCCGGTGGCCGTGTGCGGCGAAATCGCCGGCGACGCGACGCTGGCTCCGCTGTTGCTGGCGTTGGGGCTGACCGAGTTCAGCCTGCATCCGGCTACTCTGCTCGAAGTGCGCAAGGCCATCCGCAACAGCGATCTCTCCGCGCTCAAGGCGCGCACCGACAAGCTGCTGCAGGCCCGCGACCGTGCGGGCATCGAGCACTGGCTGAAGTCCGCTTCCCTGTAAAACCGTCCGCGTGCGCGCTTGTGTAGGAGCTGCGTAAGCTGCGACCGGAATGCCGCCTTGCCAGAATGCATCAGCAAGCCGGAAGAAACGGTCGTAGCTTACGCAGCTCCTACAACACACAGATGAACCCTTCGCGCGGCATGGCTACGCAAGGGTGTCCATTGCCTTGCTCCGGGGGGATAATGTCGCGATGAACACCTGACCTGCCGCCTCCTGCACGGAAGCGGCTTCACCGCTACCGGGAGTCGCGCATGGCCGAAGCCGTTCGCCACGACAAGACCGCGCGCCAGCTGCGCCTGCTGTCCGATGCACTAGACAGCGGTAGGCTTGGCCCTGTGCGGCGCCTGATCAACACCCTGGCTCCTGCGGAAATCGGCAACCTGCTCGAATCCCTGCCGCCCGGCAAGCGCGTGGTCGTGTGGGGGCTGGTCGATCCCGAGGACGACGGCGAGGTGCTGGTGCACGTCGGCGACGAAGTGCGCGAAAGCCTGCTGGCCGACATGGACGCCGACGAGATCATCGCCGCGGTCGAAGACCTGGACATCGACGACTTGGCCGATCTGGTCGAAGACCTGCCGGACACGGTCATCGAAGAAGTGCTCAAGTCGATGGACCGCGAGAACCGCGAGCGCCTGGAGCAGGTGCTGTCCTATCCGGAGGATACCGCCGGCCGCCTGATGAATCCCGACGTGGTCACCGTGCGTGCCGACGTCAATGTCGATGTGGTGCTGCGCTACCTGCGCCTGCGCGGCGAACTGCCGGACCACACCGACCATCTGTTCGTGGTCAGCCGCCGTCACCAGTACCTGGGCCGCCTGTCGCTGGCTGCACTGGTCACGCACGACGACGGCACGCCAATCAACCGCCTGATCGACGACGAGCAACCGGCCATCGACGTCGAGGAAACCGCCGAGGAAGTGGCGCGCCAGTTCTCCGATCACGACTGGATTTCCGCGCCCGTGGTCGACGAGAGCAATATCCTGCTCGGCCGCATCACCATCGACGACGTGGTCGACATCATCCGCGAACAGGCCGAACACCAGGCCTTGGGCGCGGCCGGTCTGGACGAGGACGAAGATCTGTTCTCGCCGATCAAGCGCGCCGTGCGCGGCCGCGTGGTCTGGCTGGGAATCAACCTGTGCACCGCGTTCCTGGCAGCGGCAGTGATTGGCCAGTTCGAGGCCACCCTGCAACAGGTCGTCGCCCTGGCCGTGCTGATGCCCATCGTCGCCGGCATCGGCGGTAACGCGGCGGTGCAGGTATTGACGCTGATGGTGCGTGGTCTGGCGCTGGGGCAGGTGGGTGCGAGCAACGCGCGCATCCTGCTGTGGAAGGAGCTGCGCGTCGCCTTGATCAATGGCGTGCTGATCGGCGGCACCGTGGGCATCGTCGCCTTTTTCTGGTTCCACGACTGGATGCTGTCGCTGGTCATCGCCTCGGCGCTGGTGATCAATTTCTGCGCGGCAGCCACCGCTGGCGTATTGCTTCCCCTGCTGCTGCGACGCATGCGCATCGACCCGGCAGTCGCCGGCACGGTCGTGGTCACCGCCGTCACCGATGTAATGGGTTTTTTCTGCTTCCTGGGCCTGGCTACGCTGATCCTGCTGCGTTGAGAATCCCTGCATGCCACTTCGCCGTCCCATCCTCGACATAAGAGGTTTCCTACGCCATGAAGCTTCGGATATTCCCCTTCGCTCTTCTGCTCGCTTTGCTGATTCTCGCGCTCGCCGGATGCCAGACCGTGAACACTGATCCGGGCGGAAAATTCTTGAAACGGACAGTCGTGGTGCAGGGGCAATCACACAGCTACCAGGTGTTCGTACCCAAGCGCCAGACTGCCGGCAAGCCCACGCCGGTCGTGCTGTTCCTGCATGGCTCGGGCGAACGTGGCAGCGATGGCGACAAGCAGCTCCTGGCGGGGCTGGGCCCCTATGTGAAGGCGCATACCGAGGACTTTCCGGCAATCGTCGTGTTTCCCCAAGCGCCAGAAAATGAAGAGTGGATGGGGAAGAACGTGGAAATGGCGCTGGCCGCGCTGGACGCGGCCACGGCCGAGTTCGGCGGCGACCCGAAGCGTACCTACCTCACTGGCATATCAATGGGCGGCTATGGCACCTGGGAAACCGCCTTGGCGGCGCCGCAACGCTTCGCCGCCCTGGCACCGGTCTGCGGTGCGATTCGCGCGCCGAACGATTACCGGGCGCTCTATGTCAGCGAAGTCGTCGGTGCGGACGATCCCTATGCGGCCCTCGCCGCGCGCCTGAAACACGTGCCGACCTGGATTTTCCACGGCGCCAAGGACAACGTGGTCCTGCCCGACGACGACCGCAAGACCTTCGCAGCCTTCAAGGCGGCGGGCGCGGACGTGCAATACACCGAGTTCCCGGATGCCAACCACAATTCGTGGGACGCGACCTACAACCTCGATGCCATGTGGACCTGGCTGTTCGCGCAACGCAAGGACTGAGCGCGCTACCGCATGGCCGAAATCATCCGCAACTACTTCATGCCGCGCTGGCGCATCGACCGCATCAGTTGCGTCTGCGGCTGGGAGGGCGCCTCGGCGGACATGCAGATGGAACTGCATGAGGAAGTGACCGACTACGCGTGCCCCGCATGCGAGAACACGTTGTTGATCGTGTCGCACCCCGATATCGGGCAGGTGCGTCAGGCAGCAGCTGAAGGCAACCTGGAAGCGCAGCAGCAGCTGGCCCTGGTGGAAGAAGCGCTGGCCCTGCACCGCAAGGCCGAGCAATAAACCCAGCGTTCCATTCACTTTTGCGTAGGAGCGACGCAAGTCGCGATGGGGCATTCATGGAACGCTTCATCGCGACTTGCGTCGCTCCTACATGGATTCCCGGCTACCGGCTACGCCAACAGCGATTCCAGCACCGCCATGCGGATGGCCACGCCATTGCTGACCTGACGCAGGACCAGCGACTGCGGACCGTCGGCGACTTCGTCGGTGATTTCCACCCCGCGGTTGATCGGCCCCGGATGCAGCACCACCGCATCGGCCGCGGCGCGGCGCAAACGTTCGGCGGTCAGGCCATAGGCTGCGTGGTAGTCGTCGAGCGAAGCCACCAGCCCCTCTTCCATGCGTTCGCGCTGCAAACGCAGCATCATCACCGCATCCACGCCTTCGAGCATCGCGTCGAAATCATCGCCGCGTATACAGCCATCGAGAGTGCCGTCGTCGGGCAGCAGCGATACCGGTCCGCACACGCGGATTTCTCCCGCCCCCAACGTCCGCAGTGCATGCAGGTCCGAGCGCGCCACGCGCGAATGCTTAACGTCGCCGACGATCAGCACCTTGAGCTTGGAGAAGTCGGCACCCTTGGCCTGCCGCAAGGTCAGCACGTCCAGCAGCCCCTGCGTCGGATGCGCACGGCGCCCATCGCCCGCGTTGATCACGGTGGTGCCCTCGCCGGCCTGGTTGGCCAAGGCTTCGGCCGCGCCGTCTTCGGGATGGCGCACGACGAAGCCACGTACGCCCATCGCTTCCAGGTTCCTCAGCGTATCCAGTGCGGTTTCGCCCTTGCGTGAGGACGAGGTGGATGCGTCGAAATTGAGCACGTCCGCGCCCAGGCGCTGCGCCGCGATCTGGAAGGAACTGCGCGTGCGCGTGGACGGTTCGAAGAACAGTGTGCAGATGGTGGTACCCAGCAGCGAGTTCCGCTTCTGCGTGCGTCCCAGCGCGGCATCACGGATCTGTCCGGCCCGGTCCAGCAGTCGACACAGGGTTTCCTTCGGCAAGCCCTCCAGAGTCAGCAGGTGGCGCAGGCGTCCATCGGAATCGAGTTGTTGGGTCATGCTTCAACCATCGCGTTATTGATAGCCCCTCTCCCATCGGGAGAGGGGTTGGGGTGAGGGTACGGCGAAACGAGAATGATCCAGACGTTCATGACTTCGTCGCACCCTCATCCGCCCTTCGGGCACCCCGTATCGAGTACGGGGCAGGCTCTTCTCCAGAAGGAGAAGGAGAATCAAATTTGTACTGCATCCTGCGGCGCCGCCAACCACCGTTCGATGATCACCGCCGCCGCTACCGCATCCAGCGCGACCGCATCGCGGCGGCGCCTGCGGCCTTCGGCACGGTCCAGCGCGAAACGCTGCGCGGCTTCCACCGAACTGGAACGCTCATCCACCAGCACCACCGGCACGCCGTAGCGCGCATGCAGTTCGCGCGCGAACGCATGGGCCCGCTTGCGGATTGGCTGGTCGCCGCCGTCCAGCGTCAGCGGATCGCCGACAACCATGCCGTCGGGACGCCATTCGGTATTGAGCTTGTCGATCGCTGACCAGTCCGGCGCCTTGCCATGCACATCGATCACCGCCAGCGCACGTGCGCCACTGCCGAAAGCGCTGCCGACGGCCACTCCAATGCGCTTGGCACCGACATCGAACCCCAGCACGGTGCCGTCCAGCTTCATGCGTGGCCGCTGTAATCGGTGATACGGGTGATGTCGATGCCCAGTCGCCCGCCCGCCGCCTGCCAGCGCTGTTCCAGCGGCAGCGCAAACAGCAGTTCGTTGTCGGCCGGCGCAGTCAGCCAGCTGTTCTCGCCCAGCTCGAATTCCAGCTGTCCCGCGCCCCAGCCCGCGCAGCCCAGCGCGACCACCACATGCTCGGGGCCTTCGCCTTCGGCCAGTGCTTCGAGAATGTCGCGCGAAGTGGTCAGCGCCAGACCGCCGCCGATGGCCAGCGTGGAATCCCACTGCCGTTGGCCATCGTGCAGCACGAAACCGCGCTCGGGATGCACCGGACCGCCGCTGAGGACGATCTGGTTGGCCAGCGCCGGATCGCGCGCTTCCAGGTTCATCTGCGCCAGCACGTCGCCCAGGCTGTATTCGGACGCGCGGTTGACCACCACCCCCATCGCGCCGTCGGCATCGTGCTGGCAGATCAGAGCCACGCTGCGCGAGAAATTGGGATCGTCCAGCGCCGGCAGGGCGATCAGCAACTGGTTGGAAAAACTGGCGGGGCTGGCAGACATGGGTCTTATTCTAGCCCGCTTGCGTTAACCTGTTCCCATGAGCGGATATTGCGATTTCGCCCCGGGCCATCCAGTCCACGGGTCCTACCACGACACCGAATACGGGTTCCCCCAGACCGGGGAATCCGAACTGTTCGAGCGCCTGATCCTGGAGATCAACCAGGCCGGCCTGAGCTGGGAAACCATCCTCAGGAAGCGCGAGGGCTTCCGCAAAGCCTACAGCGGCTTCGCCGTGGACAAGGTGGCGCGCTATGGCGAAAAAGACAGGCTGCGCCTGCTGGCCGACGCGGGCATCATCCGCAACCGGCTGAAGGTGGACGCCGCGATCCACAACGCGCAGGTCATCCGCGAACTGCGCAAGTCGCACGGCAGCTTCCTGCAATGGATTGAATCGCACCATCCTTTGCCGAAAGCCGACTGGGTGAAGCTGTTCAAGAAAACCTTCCATTTCACCGGCGGCGAGATCACCGGCGAATTCCTGATGAGCCTGGGCTACCTGCCCGGCGCGCACCGCGAGGACTGTCCTGCTTTCAAGCGCGCGGCCAAACAGAAACCCGCCTGGATGCGAAAAACCGCGTAGGCCCGGAGTTGGCCCTGTTTACCTACCTGTTTATGCCTGCCGGATAGCCCGGACGGCGACATAGAGCGTGGCCACGCTGATCAGCAGGACCATGCCGAGCGCGATCTTGCGGAAAGCTTCCTGCGATATGCGTCGCAGCAGGGACTTGCCGACCCAGGTTCCCGCGATGGCGACCACCATCAGCAACGGGGCATACACCAGGTCGTGGCCATGGAAATAGCCATTGCGCCAATACACGAGCGCACGGCCCACGTCCGCCAGCAGGTCGATGGCCGCGGACGTAGCCACGAAGATCTCCTTGGGCAGATTGAATGCCGCCATGGTGAGTCCGCGTATGGCACCGCCGGTACCGACCAGGCCCGCCATTCCGCCCGACAGTGCACCGCCGAGTATGGCATTGCGCGTAGTGGCGGCAATCGCCCAGCCCGGCCGCAGCAGCATCCACGCACTCAGCGCCATGAGGAAGATCGACAACGCCACCTCAAGCCATTCCGTGGCCACGAGCCTGGTGGCCAGCCCGCCCAGCACGGCGAACACCACCGATGGCACGCCCAGTGTCAGCAGCAAACGCTTGTCCACGCCACCGCGGAACATGCCCAACTTGCTCACGTTGCTGCTGAGGTGGTACAGCGCGGTGATGCCCAGCACCGATTCAAAGTCGAAGAACAGGTTGGCGATTGGAACGAAGAACACGGAGGAACCAAAGCCATCCAGCGTCCCCGCGATTTCGGCCAACAGCGCCAGCGCAAGGAACAGCAAGGTGCGCTCGATCCCCATCATTGGTTTATTGCATCCCGCATACCCGCTTCGGCCAATGCCAGTGGTAATACGGCTGCACAGTCTCCTGCCAACTTCACATCGGCCATGGCATCGGCCCGCGTCAGCCCCAGGCCAAGCAATGCAATCGGCTTGCCCGCCTCATGCGCCATGCGTGCAAAACGGAAGCCGGAATACACCATCAGCGACGAACCCACCACCAGCAACGCATCGGAAGCTTCCAGCGCAGCGCGGGCCGCTTCGTATCTTGACCTGGGAACGTTCTCGCCGAAAAATACCACGTCCGGCTTCAACATGCCGCCACACGCATCGCAACGCGGCGCACGGAAACCACTGAAGTCCCGTCCTTCCAGATCGGCATCGCCATCGGGCGCGGTGTCCGCAGTCAAGCCTGCCCATGAGGGATTCTCGGCTGCCAGTTGCCGCTGAATTTGAAGTCGGCTGAAACCGGCCTTGCATGCAAGGCAGATGACGTCCCCGATGCGTCCATGCAGGTCGATCACGCCATGGCTGCCTGCCCGCTGGTGCAGGCTGTCGACATTCTGGGTGAGCAGTTGTGCGAGTTTCCCGCTGTACTGCCATTTCGCCAGCGCATGATGCGCGGCATTGGGCTGCGCTTGCGCCACTACCGGCCATCCGACGAAACTGCGCGCCCAATAGCGTGCATGCACCACCGGATCGTCTACATAGTCGCGGAAGTTCACCGGTGGCGAGCGCTTCCATTCGCCTTGCGTGTCACGGTAATCGGGAATACCCGATGCGGTGCTGCAACCTGCACCGGTCAGCACGAATACGCGCGCGAATGGAACCAGCCAATCGCGCAGATGTTCGGCAGTATCGGCAGCGGAGTCAGTAGCAAGCAGGTTCATTTGCCTGCAATTGTAGAAGGGTATGCAGACATCCGCTTGATACTGGTGCACACACGAAAAGGGGCAGAAACCTGCCCCTTTGTGACCCTAGTGACCCGCGCATGCGGTTAGCGGACTTCCGCGATCTCCACGCCATCGAGGCCCTGGGCCAGGGTGCGTGCGTCGCCGCCCTGGGCCAGCTTGATGCGCAGGCGCACTTCGTTCTGCGAATCGGCGTAGCGCAGCGCGTCTTCGTAGCTGATCTCGCCGGCCTGATAGAGCTCGAACAGGCTCTGGTCGAAGGTCTTCATGCCCAGGTTGGTGGACTCCTTCATCACTTCCTTGAGCTTGTGGATCTCGCCCTCGCGGATGTAGTCCTGGATCAGCGGCGTGCCCAGCATGATCTCCATCGCCACGCGGCGGGCCTTGCCATCTGGGGTCGGAATCAGCTGTTGGGCGACCACGCCCTTCAGGTTCAGCGACAGGTCCATCAGCAACTGGCTGCGGCGGTCTTCCGGGAAGAAGTTGATTACGCGGTCCATCGCCTGGTTGGCGTTATTGGCGTGCAGCGTACACAGCACCAGGTGGCCGGTTTCGGCGAAGGCGATGGCGTGGTCCATGCCCTCGCGGGTGCGGACCTCGCCGATCATGATCACGTCCGGCGCCTGGCGCAGCGTGTTCTTCAGCGCAGCGTCCCAGCTGTCGGTATCGATGCCGACTTCGCGCTGGGTGATGATGCAGCCCTCGTGCTTGTGCACGAATTCGATCGGATCTTCGATGGTGATGATGTGGCCGGTGGAATTCTGGTTGCGGTAGCCGATCATCGCCGCCAGCGAGGTCGATTTACCGGTACCGGTCGCGCCGACGAAGATGATGATGCCGCGCTTGGTCATCGCCAGGGTCTTGATGATCGGCGGCAGGTTCAGCTCTTCCACCGTCGGGATGCGCGCCTCGATCCGGCGCAGCACCATGCCGACCTGGTTGCGCTGGTAGAAGCAGCTGACGCGGAAGCGGCCGACACCGGCGACACCGATGGCGAAGTTGCACTCATGGGTCTTTTCGAACTCTTCGCGCTGGGCGGGCGTCATGACGTTCAGCACCAGATCGCGCGATTGCTGCGAGGTCAGCGGCGTCTGCGTGATCGGCGAGATCTTGCCATGCACCTTGATCGACGGCGGCATGCCGGAAGTGATGAACAGGTCCGAGGCCTTCTGGTGGGCCATCAGCTTGAGGAACGAGGTGAAGTCGATGGTGCTCATCTTGGATTCTCCGGGAGCCGGTAACCGGGAGCCGGTAACCGGAAAGCGCCGCATTGTTTCTGCTTCCGGCTACCGATTCCCGGCTACCGGCTACCTGCCTTACTCGAACAACCGCTTGTCCTTGGCGTAATCCTTGGCCTGGTGGCGCGTGATCAACGAGCGCTTGACCAGGTCCTGCAGATGCTGGTCCAGGGTCATCATGCCGCTCTGCTGGCCGGTCTGGATGGCCGAGTACATCTGCGCCACCTTGTCCTCGCGGATCAGGTTGCGGATGGCTGGAGTGCCGACCATGATTTCCCAGGCAGCGGTACGGCCACCGCCAACCTTCTTCAGCAGCGCCTGCGAAATGACCGCGCGCAAGGATTCGGACAGCATCGAGCGGACCATCGGCTTTTCGCCGGCAGGGAACACGTCGATGATGCGGTCGATGGTCTTGGCTGCCGAGCTGGTGTGCAGGGTGGCGAATACCAGGTGTCCGGTTTCCGCGGCGGTCAGCGCAAGACGAATCGTTTCCAGGTCGCGCAACTCGCCGACCAGGATGATGTCCGGGTCTTCGCGCAAGGCCGAACGCAGTGCTTCGTTGAAGCCGTGCGTGTCGCGGTGCACTTCGCGCTGGTTGATCAGGCACTTCTGCGAGGTGTGCACGAATTCGATCGGATCCTCGACACTGAGGATGTGGCCGTATTCGTTCTTGTTGATGTGGTCGATCATCGCCGCCAGCGTGGTCGACTTGCCCGAACCGGTGGGACCGGTGACCAGGATCAGACCCTGCGGCTGTTCGATCAGCTGCTTGAACAGCGGCGGGCAGCCCAAGTCTTCCAGGGTCAGCACTTCGGAGGGAATGGTGCGGAACACCGCGCCGGCGCCACGGTTCTGGTTGAACGCGTTGACGCGGAACCGCGCCAGGCTGGGAATCTCGAAAGAGAAGTCGACCTCGAGGAATTCCTCGTAGTCGCGGCGCTGCTTGTCCGACATGATGTCGTAGACCAGCGAATGCACCTGCTTGTGGTCCAGCGCCGGGATGTTGATGCGGCGCACGTCGCCGTCTACCCGGATCATCGGCGGCAGGCCGGCCGACAGATGCAAGTCAGACGCTTTGTTCTTGACCGAAAACGCCAGAAGTTCGGCGATATCCATACGCTGCTTTCCCCAAATTGCTGCGACAGCTGGAACGATACATCCCCGAGAGGCAGTATACCCACCTTGCTGCGATATCCAACGGTTGAAGGATTATGCTCGCCCAGCGCCTCAGCGCGACACTGCAAAGCCTTGAAAACGCGGCACAAGCCGGCCAACGGCCAGTGCCCCGGCTACTGGCGGTTTCCAAGACCCAAAGTGCGACGGCGGTCGCTGAGTTGGCGGCCGCCGGGCAGCATGCGTTTGGCGAGAATTACGTTCAGGAAGCCCAGACCAAGGTGCAGGCACTGGCCGCGCTGGGGCTGGAGTGGCACCTCATCGGCCACCTGCAATCCAACAAGGCCGATATCGCCGCCGAGATCTTCGACTGGGTACAGAGCGTGGATCGCATGAAACTGGTGGCCGCTTTGGCGCGCGCCCGGCCTGCGCAGTTGCCACCACTGAACGTGCTCATCCAGGTCAACATCGACGACGAGGCCAGCAAGCACGGCTGCCGTCCTGCGCAGGTAACCGAACTTGCAGCGGCCATCGCCGCCGAACCTCGCCTGCTGCTGCGTGGACTGATGGCCATTCCCGCACCCGATCCTGACCTTGAAGTCAGGCGCGCCGCCTATCGCGCCATGGCCACGCTGTTCCAGACACTGGCCGCGCAGCATCCGCAGGTCGATACCTTGTCGATGGGCATGAGCGACGATTTCCCACTGGCCATCGCCGAAGGTGCGACGATGGTACGCATCGGCACGGCGCTGTTCGGCGTGCGTGCCGCCAAACCCTGAGGACCTCCATGCAACAGACCGGAAACATCGCTTTCATCGGCGGCGGCAACATGGCCCGCAGCCTGATCGGCGGCTTGATCGCACGTGGTACGCCTGCCGCACACATCCGTGTGGCCGAACCCGTGGAAACGCTGCGCGAATCCTTGGCGCAGGATTTTGGTGTCGCGACCTTTGCCACCGCGCTCGAGGCAGCGCAGGGTGCCGACCTGTGGCTGCTTGCCATCAAGCCGCAGGTCATGGGGACCGTATGCACCGGGCTCTCCGAGCAAGCACAGGCGCATGGTGCGCTGGTCGTGTCCATCGCTGCCGGCATCACCGCCGCGCAAATGCAGCGATGGCTGGGCGAAGGCACGGCGGTCATCCGCGCGATGCCCAACACACCCGCGCTGCTGGGTGCGGGCGTCACCGGTCTGTTCGCGACGCCACAAGTGGATGCCGCCGGCCGCGAGCGCACCGAAGCCCTGCTCTCGAGTGCAGGCAAGACGGTGTGGATAGACCAGGAAGAAAAAATGGACGCGGTGACCGCCGTGTCGGGCAGCGGTCCGGCCTATGTGTTCCTGCTGGCAGAAGCGATGGAAGCCGCGGCGAAGCAGGAAGGACTTGAAGACGAGGCCGCACGCGCGCTGGTCCTGCAGACCATTCTAGGCGCGGCGCGCATGCTGACCGAGTCCGACGAAGCGCCCGAGGAACTGCGCAAGCGCGTCACCTCTCCCAACGGCACCACCCAGGCGGCCATCGAAACCTTCCAGGCCGGCGGTTTCGAGAAGCTGGTGGGCAAGGCAATCCATGCCGCCCGCGAGCGCGGCCGGGAACTGTCTGCGGCGAACGATTGATCGCGATGACCTGCGGAGCGGATGAGCGATGAACAGGATCGGCAAACCACTGTTGCTTGGTGCCGCGATGTTGCTCGCCTCATGCACGGCGGGCGAGAAGCCGCGTGCGGCCGACGCGATCGCACCCGCACAGGCCTATCAGGATTTCGGCGATCTGCGCGTGCATTTCAACGCCATGCCTACGCTGGCGATGAGCGAAGCGGTGGCACGCCAGTACGGGGTCGAGCGCGATGCGGACAAGGCGCTGCTGACGGTCGCCTTGCGCAATGTCGCCGGAAGCGAGGAGCTTGCCGCCGAGGGCGAAGTGCAAGCCGTGGCGGTAGATCTGCAGGGCATGCGCCAGTCCATTGCCTTCACACCCGCGCGCACCGGCGACTACACCGACTACATCGGCACCTTCCGCATCGCCGAACGCGATAGCTACCGCTTCGAGGTCACGGTGAAGTCGGGCGAACGCGGCGGCAAGGTTAAGTTCCAGCGCAATTTCTGAGTGGCGAACGCGCCTGCGTGCTCCGGCCCCCTGTAGGAGCGGGCCATGCCCGCGACCTCTCTGGCCAGGCAACGCGCCAGGGAACCTCTAAAAAACCAAAGATTGTCATCCCGAGCGTAGCGAGGAATCTGCTTACTCCTGCAAACAGCAGATCCCTCGCTACGCTCGGGATGACATCGGAATTTTTCAGGGGCTCCTGGGCAGCATTTCGCCTGGAGCATCACGCAAGAGCATCGCGGGCATGGCCCGCTCCTACAGGAGTGCTTGTCTGGCGCTCCACGCCTGGATGATGCGCGCCATCTCGCGTACGCCATCGGTCAGCGCAGCGGGGCCGGGTTGCAGGATCAACGGCGACTTGATTTCGTGCAGCTCGCCATCGCGTACTGCGGGAATGGCGTCCCAGCCGGGTCTTGCTGCGACCTTGTCGGGTCTGAATTTCTTGCCGCACCACGAACCCATGATGATGTCCGGCGCGCGCCTGACGACTTCGCTGGCATCTGCGAGGATGCGGTGCTTGGCCAGCGGTTCCATCGACCGCTCCGGGAACACGTCGTCACCGCCGGCGATGCGCAGCAACTCTGCGACCCAGCGTATCCCGGTGATCGGTGGCTCGTCCCATTCTTCGAAATAGACCTTGGGCCGGCGAGGCAATGTCGCCGAGGCACGCCCGATTTCATCCAGTCCACGCGCCAGTTCATCCGCATACGCATCAGCCTTGACGGCCGCGCCGACCAGCGCGCCCAGCCGTCGGATGTAGTCGAGGATGCCGGCGACGCTGCGGTGGTTCGATATCCACACTTCGATCCCGTGCTTGATCAGCTCGGCAGCAATCTCCGACTGGATGTCGGAGAAGCCGACCACGAAATCCGGTTGCAGCTTCAGGATCTCGCCGATCTTGGCGCTGGTGAACGCACTGACCTTGGGTTTTTCTCTGCGCGCGATGGCCGGGCGCACAGTGAACCCGCTGATGCCGACGATGCGGTGCTGCTCGCCCAAGGCGTACAGCGTTTCGGTCGGCTCCTCGGTCAGGCAGACGATGCGTTGCGGACCGCTCACGACTGCTCGCCGTCCGCGAGAGCCGTAGGAGCGACGCAAGTCGCGAAGCTCCCGGCGATTCGGCGTTCATGAACTTCGCGACTTGCGTCGCTCCTACGACGGACTACGGGACTGCTCATGGGTACAACATCCGCTTGCTCCATCGGCCCTCTGCGTAGCGCTCGTAGCGCCAGCGTTCGTGCAGACGGAACTCGGCGCCGTACCAGAACTCCATTGCCGCAGGCACGACGCGATAGCCGCCCCAGCCCTCGGGTCTGGGAATGTCGCGACCTTCGAAGTCGGCTTCGACCTGCGCCAGGCGCGCCTCGAATGCCTCGCGCGACTGAAGTGTTTCCGATTGGATAGACGCCCACGCACCGATCTGGCTCAGTCGCGGGCGCGATGCGAAGTACACGTCGGCCTCCGCGCCCGCGACCACTTCCACCGTGCCTTCGATACGGACCTGGACGCCCGCCGCGCGCAGGCTACGCCACAGGAACAACAGCGCGGCGCGCGGATTGGCCTGCAACTCGTCGCCCTTGCGGCTGTGCAGATGGGTGTAGAACACGAAGCCATCTTCGTCGAAGGACTTCAGCAGCACGATGCGCGCCGAAGGCAGTCCATCTGCGGTCGCCGTGGCCAGGGTCATGGCATTGAATTCGGCTTCGGTGCCGCTGGCCCTGGCCTCGGCATACAACTCGGCGAATGTGGAAAGCGCTTCGGCGTACAGGTCGGTGGTCATGATCGTGCTCGGGGAATGGCCAGGCGGGACCGCCGGGCGATGCGCTATTGTCGCCCCATGGCCGACCCCGCGCACGCCCCGACGGCAGGATTCGATGCTTCGCTGGTCGCCGCGGCGCTCGACGCAGCGTTATCTATCCGCAAGCCGACACCGGTGTTCGGCATCGTCGGCCTGCAGGGCAGCGGCAAGTCGACGCTGGCCGCACAGGTCGCATCGCTGGCCGCGAGCAAGGGGCTTGAGGTCGCGGTGGTATCGCTGGACGATTTCTATCTGCGACGGCAGGACCGTCTGCAACTGTCGGGTGAAGTGCACCCTTTGCTGGCCACGCGCGGCCCGCCGGGCACGCACGACCTGGCCTTGGCGCTGGAGACGATGACCGCATTGCGCGAAGGCGAGCGGACCGCCCTGCCCCGCTTCGACAAACTCGCCGACGATCGGGTACCCATGCCAGAATGGCCCATCGCACGCCGCCGCTGCGACCTGGTGATCCTTGAAGGCTGGTTTTTGAAAACGCCGCCCCAGCAGGACGCCGAACTGTCCGAACCCGTCAATGCGCTGGAGCGCGACGAGGATGCGCAGGGAATCTGGCGACGCTATTGCAACACGGCCCTCGCCACGCGGTATCCGGCCTTGTGGGACACCGTGGACACGACCTGGTTCCTGCGAGGTCCCGGCTTCGAGGTAGTGCCGGAATGGCGCTGGCAGCAGGAGCAATCCCTGCAGGCAGCCCAACCTGGCCGCACCGCGATGTCGCGCATGCAGGTCGAGCGCTTCGTCCAGTTTTTCGAACGTGTCAGCCGGCAGGCCTTGAAGACCCTGCCGGCGATCGCGGAGCGGACCATACACTTGGACAGCCAGCACCAGTCCGCAAATTAAGGGTTATTCCACCACGAAGGTGATACGCAGATTGACTCGCCACTCGGTGACGTTGCCGGCGTCGTCGGTGACGACCTTGATTTCGTTGACCCACGCGCCCTTGATGCCCTTCACGGTCTCGGCGGTCTTTTTCAGCCCCGTCTTCACCGCGTCTTCGACGCTGGTGCTGGATGAGGCGTTGACTTCGATGATCTTGGCGATCGACATGGCTGGCTCGTTGCAGTAGGCGGATTCCGCCGGGGTTGTGAGCATGGACCCGGGACTGTTAACGCCATGCGGGGAATGCCGCCGCGTACGGCCGGGTGATAGCATCGGTAGCTCATGAATCCCGCCCCCAATCTCATCCTCGTCGGGCCCATGGGCGCCGGCAAGACGTCCATCGGCAGGCGCCTGGCAGAACGCTTCGGCCTGGAGTTTGCCGATGCGGACCAGGCCGTGGTCGAGCGCTGCGGCGCCACCATCAACACCATCTTCGAACATGTCGGCGAAGCCGGTTTCCGCGAGCGCGAGAAAGCCGCGCTGGAGCATCTGCTCTCCCTGGACGGGAAACTGGTGTCCACCGGCGGCGGCGCGGTGCTGGACCGGGACAACCGCGCGCTGATGCAGCGGCGCGGCTTTGTGGTCTATCTGCATGTGGGCGTGGAAGCACAGCTGAAACGGCTGGGCCGCGACCGCACCCGTCCGCTGCTGCAGCGCGGCGACAGGGAACAGGTCCTGCGCACGCTGGCCGCAACACGCGAACCTCTCTATCTGGAAGTCGCGGACCTGATTCTGGACACCGATGGCCTGTCGCCGGGCGCGGCAACTTCAACTTTAGCGCAGCTGCTGGCCGCGCAATGGCAACGCAGCGAGCAGGCGGCATGAACGACACCACGCGCATCGTCGAAGTCGGCGGTGAGCAGCCCTACACCATCGCCATTGGCCCCGATCTTCTTGCCGACGGCGCGGCACTGGCGCGGCATGTGCGCGGCCGCCATGTGCTGCTGGTCAGCGATTCCACCGTCGCCCCGCTTTATGTGTCCCGCGTGCGCGAAGCGCTGCATGAAGCGCGCCCGGACCTGCTGGTGGGCACCTTCGTGATTCCCTCGGGCGAGGCGTCGAAAACACTGTCCAACTTCGGCTCCGCCATCGAAGCGCTGGCCACTCTCGGTGCCACCCGCGATGGCTGCGTATTTGCACTCGGCGGCGGTGTGGTCGGCGATCTCGCCGGTTTCGCGGCCGCCTGCTGGATGCGCGGCGTGGATTGCGTACAACTGCCGACCACGCTGCTGTCGATGGTGGATTCGTCGGTAGGCGGCAAGACCGCGGTGGATATTCCGCAGGGCAAGAACCTGGTCGGCGCATTCCATCCGCCACGCGCGGTGTTTGCCGACACCTCGACGTTGCGCACGCTGCCGGTACGCGAACTGCGCGCCGGGCTGGCCGAGGTAATCAAGTACGGCGCCATCCGCGATCCGCTGTTCCTGGAATGGCTGGAAGTGGAACGCGATGCGCTGCTGGCCGGCGACGCCGTCGCGCTGGCCATGGCCATTGCCCGCAGCTGCGAGCACAAGGCCGACATCGTGGCGCGCGATCCGCTGGAACGCGGCGAGCGCGCCCTGCTCAACCTGGGCCACACCTTCGGCCACGCCATCGAGACCGAACAGGGTTACGGGAGTCCGCACAACGACAACCTCAACCATGGCGAAGCCGTGGCCGTGGGCATGGTGCTGGCCGCGCGCCTGTCGGCATCGTTGGGCATGGCCGATGCGGCGGACACCGACCGCCTGGTCTCGCTGCTGAACGCTTATGGCCTACCCACCGCAATCCCGGCCGGCCTCACGCCCGACGCCCTGCTGGGACGCATGCGCCTGGACAAGAAGAACCTGGCCGGCCGCCTGCGCCTAGTGCTCTGGCGCGGCATCGGCCGCGCCGAGGTGGTCCCGGACGTGGACGAAAATGCCGTCTTGGCGGTGCTGTCCGGCTAAAATGCGGGCATGCGCCTCTTCCTCCAGCAACACCCGACCGCGGGCGAATCGCCCCGCTACGTGCAGCTGACCCTGCAGCCGGATCTGTTCGGCGGCTGGGAGCTGCTGCGCGAGTCCGGCCAGATCGGAGGCCGCTCGCAGCTCAAGCGCGAGCAGTACCTGCTGCAGGAAGAAGCCACGGCCGCTTTCGAAAAAGCCCGCGATGGACACGTCAAGCGCGGCTTCCAGGTGACCTTCGTGCGGGGCGCCGACGCGCCGAAGGGGTGAAGTCGCTTGCTACGCAAGCTGTGAAGGGTGAAGTCGGCGCCTGCGCCGCCTGCCAAAAACGTTCGCGTCGCCGGATTTCCTCGCCTTTCTTTATCATTCACCCTTTACAGACGGCGCAGCCGTCGAATTCACCCGCAAAGGAAACGCCTTGCCCACTTCCCTCCGCAACGACCGCCTGCTGCGCGCGCTCAAGCGCCAACCCGTGGACTGCACGCCTGTATGGTTGATGCGCCAGGCTGGCCGCTATCTGCCCGAATACCGCGCCACGCGCGCCAGGGCGGGCAGCTTCCTGGCCATGGCCAAGAATCCGGACATCGCCTGCGAAGTCACCCTGCAGCCGCTGGCGCGCTTCGACCTGGATGCGGCGATCCTGTTCTCGGACATCCTCACCATTCCCGACGCGATGGGGCTGGAGCTGTATTTCGTCGATGGCGAAGGCCCCAAGTTCCGCAACACCGTGCGCAGCGCCGCCGACCTGGACAAGCTGGGCGTGCCGGACATGGAAACCGACCTGCGTTACGTGATGGATGCGGTGCGCGTGATCCGTCGCGAACTGGACGGCAAGGTGCCGCTGATCGGTTTTTCCGGCAGCCCGTGGACCCTGGCGTGCTACATGGTCGAAGGCGGCGGCAGCAAGGATTTCGCGCGCATCAAGGCGATGGCGCTGAACGACCCGGCCACCCTGCACAGACTGCTGTCGCTCAACACCGATGCGGTGATCGCCTACCTGGCCGCGCAGCGCGCGGCCGGCGCGCAGGCGTTGCAGGTGTTCGATACCTGGGGCGGCGTGCTCAGCCCGGCGATGTACCGCGAATTCTCGCTTCCGTACCTGGTACGCATCGCGCGCGAACTGGAACGCGGCGACCAGGACGATTTCACGCCGCTGATCCTGTTCGGCAAGGGCAATGCCGCGCATCTGGAAGCGCTGTCCGAAAGCGGCACGGATGCGGTGGGCGTGGACTGGCTGGTGGAATTGTCGGAAGCGCGTCGTCGCACCGGCGGCAAGGTCGCACTGCAGGGCAACCTGGACCCGGCCGTGCTGTATGGCTCGCCGGACGCCATTCGCACACAGGTCGGCAATGTGCTGGCCAGTTATGGCAAAGGCTCAGGCCATGTGTTCAATCTGGGCCACGGCATGTCGCCGGACATGAATCCCGAGCACGTCGGCGTCCTGGTCGACGCCGTGCATGCCTTGTCGGCCCGCGCTTGATCGCCCTTCTTGTCTGGAACTTCGCCTGGAATTCCGCATGGATCGCCGCTTCCGTTTCCATACCGCCTGCCTCATCGGCTTATCTGCACTCGCGCATGCCTTCAGCGCGGCGGCGCAAGCACCGGTGTTGCAATTGTCGGGCGGGGATTTCCCTGATCTGACCCTGCACCGACCGGTCTTCGACGAACGCGGCAACCAGTTGGCGATGGCCTGCGACCAGATCCGCGCCAGGCGCATCGACGAACTGGATCCGTTGTGGAAACGCGCAGTGGAACGCATCCACCTGGACTGCGAAGACCTGAAGGAAGAAGACGCCGGCTTCGACATGGTCGCCACCGTGGTGACCGGTTTCCTGCGCCCGGGAACCGTACAGTTCGCGGGCCTGCCCGTGGCCGAAATCCGACTGATGGATTCGGATCAGTGGAGCGACCACCAGTACCTGCTGCAGATGCCTTACGCACAGGCGCGCGCGCAGCTGAAGTCGTTCCTTGAATCGCGCTGCCATGCGCAGCAGGACCGGCCCGGCGCGCTGATGGAACAAACCTGCACGCTCACCGATACCGAAGCAGGCCTGTATCTGGAAGCCAGCGAACTGGGTGGAATCTGGGTGCACGCCGAGGAAGGCAATCCGTCGCGCACCGTGTATGCCGAGGCGTGGTCGGACTGAGTGCCTTTATTCGGGTCACCCCAGCGGAATAATTTGCGCTAGGCCAGGTCCATAGGTCACTCAAGAGAACTCGGTCCTGCGCATCCGCAACGGAGTGGACTGGTTGCGGCCTCCTTCAGCGGGCGCATTGAACTCGAGTCTGAGTTCGCGCATGCCGGCAGGCACGGCCGGGTTCATGTCCTCGGGTGCCTGGCAGCCTGGAAAGTGCCGGCCGCTCAACGGCATCGACAGGAACTGCATCACCACTGCTTCGGGAGAAGTGGCATCCAACGCTTCCACGCGGTCGGCGTAGGCCACGGCTGACAGGGCTCCCTCTTTCTCGGTCTTGATCAATTGCCCGGGGGCATCGCGCAGCAAAGTGTCTTTCTGCACGATGGGCGGCGGCATCCAGCAGTCGCCCGTGCTGCGGATGGTCATCGCGCGCACGACTTCCGTCGTGAACTTGTCCAGCTGTTTCTGGACCTGGCGGCGTGACAAGACCGATTCTTCGGCGCTGAACCTGGCTTTGACGTAGTAAAGGTCGACTACCAGCATGACCATCGCCGAACTGTAGGCCTTGTCTTCGCGCAGCAACCGCATCGAGGTCGAACCCGCCTGCACGCTGCGTTTCTGTTTGCCGGTGCCGACATTGAACCGGCGCATCGTCACCGGTGCGATATCGATCTCGCTGTAGCCCCCGGGCCGGCCCACGGTGGTGCGGATGCCTTCCAGGGTGCCCTCGATATCCCCGGCCAGCCGTGATTCTGGCAATGCGCCGGCAGGATAGAAATACAGATCGATCCAGCGGTCCCGATGCGCGCCGTCGGCGTAACGCACCGAGGCCCCCAGTTCCTGCGCTTCGTAAAGATGTTCGCCTTTGGCTTCCCATCGCCCCACGCGCAAGGGATAGACCACGCGCGTCTCCTTCAAAAATCCGCCCAGGAAAGAAGACTGTTCGCTGGCCGCGGGCGCTGTGTCCTGCGCATGCGCGGTCGCAAGGGTTGCCAGCAGCAATGCAACTGACAGCCACATGGTTGCGGTCCGCAGAATCGTCATGGTCCGCTCTCCCTCCTGTTTCCCACGACCGATTCGATAGCCCGCTGCATCGCTGTGGCCAACATTTCTCCGGTCAAAGGCTTGCGCAGGAATCCATTGAATCCCGCCGCCTTGGCCAGCGGTTCGGCTTCGGCATCGGCGCGTGCGGTGACTGCCACCAGTGGCGCGTCGAAGGACTGGCTGCGCAGTTGCCGCGCAAGGGCCAGGCCTCCCAGGCCAGGCAGGTCGAGATCCAGCAACGCGATATCGAAGGACTGCGTGCCGATCATCGACAGTGCGGCAAGACCATGCGCGGCGTGAGTGACCGTGTGGCCACGCGCATGCAGCAGGCCAACGATCACCTCGGCCACGGTGGCATCGTCTTCCACCAGCAGGATGTTCAAGGCCCGGGCCGGTTGCGGTGATTCGGGAATGGCGCTGCGTGCCGACGCGGACACTGCCGACAACGGCAGCTCCACCGTGAAACAGGTGCCGGTGCCGGGTTTGCTCTCCACGCTGATGCGCCCGCCCATGGCCACAGCCAGTTCCTGGCAGATCGCCAGCCCCAGACCGCTGCCGCCGTAACGCGCGGCGGTACGCGCGCCTTCAGCCTGCTCGAAACGTTGGAACAGGCGGGCCCGTTGTTCTTCGTTGATGCCGGGACCGCTGTCGCCGACTTCGAAACGAATGCCCTGTGGCGACAACGGCGCGACCCGCAAGGTCACTCCGCCCTGTTCGGTGAACTTGATCGCGTTGCCCAGCAGATTGAGCAGGATCTGCCGCACGCGCAACGGATCGCCCTGCAGCATCGTCGGCACGCTTGCGGCGATCTCGTCGGCGAAACCCAGACCACGTTTCTCTGCGATGGGCGCAGTCAGGCCCACCACTTCATCCACCAGCGCGCGGAGGTTGAAATCCTGTTGCTGCAACTCCAGCTTGCCCGCTTCGATGCGGGCGATATCCAGCGCATCGTTGACCAGCCGCAGCAGATGCGAACCGGCGTTCTGGATGGCGTGTGTGTAGCCGCGCTGCCTCTCGTCCAGCGGCGTGGCCAAGAGCAACTCGCTCATGCCCAGCACACCAGTCATCGGCGTGCGCACTTCATGGCCCAGCGTGGCCAGGAAGCGCGTCTTCGCCAGCGAGGCCTGCTCGGCGAGTTCGCGCTTGTGTTCGGCCAATTGCCAGGCGCTGCGGCGACGCAGCTTGCGGCGGTACAACGCCGCGGCAATGCCCAACAGCAGCAGTCCCAGCAACACGAATGACGCGATGCCCCAGGCGCTGCGCCACCACGGCGGTGCCACCTGGAAACGCAGCACGCGTTCGGCCGACGCCGTACCCGCATCGTCGAAGGCCTGCATGCGCAACACATAGCTGCCTGGCGCCAGGGCGGAGAACGCGCGCTCGCCGCTCGCGCCCTGGTCAACCCAAGCCTTGTCGAAGCCTTCCAGCCGCGACCGGTAGCGGTTGGCCAGGGGATCATCGAATGAGAGTAAGCGCGCGCCGACCTGGAGTTCCTGATCGCCGGGCTGCAAGGTGAATCCGCCAGTGGTTGGCAGGTCTAGCACTTCTGCGCCGCGGCTCACCTGCAAAGTGTCCAGCACCAGTTGCGCCTGGACCGGCGGTGGATCAGGCAACTGCGTATCGAGCAGCATCACCGAACCATCCGCGGCGCTGCCCACCAGCACGCCATCGGCGGTCAACAGCAAGCCGCGGTCGTTGAACTCCTGGCTCAGCAGTCCATCGCGCACGCCATAGTTGCGCACCTGGTTGTTGGCTGGATCGATGCGGAACAGGCCGCGGCGCGTGGCCAGCCACAGGCGGCGCTGGGCGTCGATCTTCAGTCCGGTCGATTCCAGCGCGGGCAGTCCGTCAGCCGAGGAAATCCGGCGTTCCAGCGCCCAATTGCCGCGCGCATCGCGACGCCAGCCTTCGATGCCGGACAACCTGTGCAGCCACAGGCGATCCGCGCCCTCGAAGACGAAACCGAACACGCGCTCCTCGCCAAAAGCCGGCATCGCGGCGAACCTGCGCTGCGACTGATGCCATCGGCGCAGGCCCTTGGCGACAGCCAGCCACAGCGCGCCGTCGGGCGCGGCGACCATGGCCTCGATATCGGCCTGCGGCGAATCGGCCGAACCGATGGTCAGATTGTCCAGCACCTGCCCGGTCTCCGGATCACGCCGCTGCACACCGCCCATCTGCGTGGACAGCCAGAGACCATCCGGCGTTTCCACCAGCCAGTCCACCGTGCTCGCATCGGGCAGCCCATCGGGCGCTTGCTCGCCGTTCCAGCTGCGTATCCGGTTGGTCGCCAAGTCGATGCGCATCAGCCCTTCGCGATAGCCCAGCCACAGCCGCTGCCGGCGGTCCTGCAGAACCGAGATCAGGCGAACATCCTTGAGCTTTTCTTCCGGCAGCTCCAAGGGAACGACTTCACCGCTGCGCTTGTTCAAGCGCTCGACCTTGCCGGCGGTGCCCACCAGCCAGATCTGGTCGCCATCGCCTGAGGCGAGGCCGCGGTAAATGCCACCCGCCAGTCCCTGCGCACGGGCGAAGGTGGCTATGCGCCGCCAGTCCGACCGCAGGTACGCCAGGCCACGTGTGGGCACCGGCACCCACATGCCGCCATCGGGTTGCAGCAATGCGGTCTGCACTACGCGTCCGATGCCCGCGCCGATTTCGTCGTGGGTGACCGGCGCAGGCGCGCCCTCGCCTTCGGTACGCCACAGGCCGCCCTGGCTGGCGAGCCAGTATTCGCCGCTGCCGTCGCTGACCACGGTCATGACCGCATTGGGGCGCGCGAACATCGGCGACCATGCCGGGGTTCGCCATTGGCCGTCGATGCCGATCTGGTAAACGCCCTCGGAAGTGCCTACCCAGGTGCTGTCGCCGATGCCGGTGACCGAGTACACGATCGGGCCATCGCCGCCGGGCGTCGGGACGCGCTGCATGGTCTTGCCATCGAAACGCGCAAGCCCTGCCATGGTGCCGATCCAGAGCACGCCTTGCCGGTCGAAGGACAGCGACAGCACCACGTCGGACGGCAGGCTGGCAGCCGTGTCTTCGTTGGTGCGAAAACCGTCGATGCGGCCTTGCGCCGAGAGGCGATGTAGACCACCGCCGAAGGTGCCGAACCAGATTTCATCGCCGCGACTGGTGATGCTGAAGACATCGTCGCTGCCCATCTGCGGATGGTCGGCCACGCGGTAGTGGCGGAAGCCCTTGCGGTCGGTGCCCATCATGCTGAGGCCACCGTTTTCGGTCGCTACCCACAAGCGATCCTGATCATCGATGTGTAGTGCCTGCACCAGATTTCCTGGCAGCGAGGAGGCGTCGTCGGGGTCGTGCCGCCAGACCTGGAAGCCCACGCCGTCGTAGCGCGCCAGCCCGTCCCAGGTGGCGATCCACAGATAGCCCTGGCGGTCGCGCGCCAGCGCCGGAATGGTGGTGGCGGGCAGGCCATCGGCCGGGCCCAGCACCCGGAACCGCGGAATCTCAGGTACCGCCGCGCGCGCCGTCGCGCACAGCAGTATTGCCAGCAAACAAGCACACCACTTCATCCCTACCCCCGGACCTGCTTCCCTGTCCGGCCAGCATCGCAACGGACCATTGCATGTGCAAGCGGCGTATCTTGCATGGCAGCCACCTACAATCCCCGGCCTATGAACTTCCTTCCCCGCCTAGGCATTGCCGCGCTCGTGTCGCTGATGGTGCAGCCCGCGCTGGCCGCCAGTGCCGATTACGAACTGGACCCGGTGCATACGCGGGTCATGGTGGCGGTGGAGCATGCCGGCTTTTCCAAAGCCATCGGCACCGTCTCGGGCAGCAGCGGGCGATTGCGCTTCGACCCGGACGACTGGACCACGGCCCAGCTGCAGGTCAGCGTTCCGCTGCAGCGTCTGGATTTCGGCGATGAGAAGTGGAACAAGGCGGTGCTGGCGAGCGGCCTGCTGGATGCGGAGCGTTTCCCCAACGCGCAGTTCGTTTCCACGCGCATCGAACCCATCGACCCGGCCCACGCCAAGGTCCACGGCACCCTGAGCCTGCATGGCGTGTCCAGGGAAGTGACACTGGACGTGGTGTTGAACGCGCTCAAACGCCATCCGCTGCCGCCGTTCCGGCGCACTGCGGGCTTTTCCGCCACGACCGTCATCAGCCGCGCCGATTTCGGCATCGATGCGTGGAAATCGGTCATCGGCGACGCCATCGAAATCCGCCTGGAAGTGGAGGCCACGCGCACGCGCGGTGGCGATCAGGACGAAGCCGGCGAAGCACCCGCACAAGAACCTTCCGCCCAGCCAGATTCCGCCCAGGAGCCCGCCACGCCATGACCCTCAAGAACACCTCCGAACGCTGGGGTCCCGTCAGCCAGGCGTTTCACTGGATCATCATGCTGCTGATCGTGGGGTTGGCTGTGGCCGGTCTGATCATGGACGAACTGCCGAAGACGCCGAAGTATTTCTGGGTCTATACCGCGCACAAGTCGTTCGGCATTACCGTGCTGGTGCTGGTGATCGCGAGGCTGGCGTGGCGTCTGTATGCCGGCAAGCCCGAACCCGTGCCGGGCACGCCTGGCTGGCAGGAAGGCATCGCCACGGTCACCCACTGGCTGCTCTACACCATCATCCTGGTGATGCCGATTTCCGGCTGGCTGTATGACTCGGCCAGCGGCCTGCGCCCGTTCCGTTGGTTCGGCCTGTTCGACGTGCCCAAGCTCAGCCCGCCGGACGAAGCACTGCGCGGCCTCTCGCACGAGGTACACGAGTGGGGCTTCTGGGTATTGCTGGCCCTGGTCGCTACCCATGCCGGCGCTGCGTTCTACCACCACTATTTCCAGCGCGACGCCACGCTCGTGCGCATGTTGCCCCAACGTTCACCCCGGATCGTCGATAACGACGAGCCCGCCCCCCTTGCATCCGGCCCCACTGCCACAACTCCCGAGGAACCCCCGCATGTCCCGTAACTTCAACTCCCCCTCGCTCACCGCTGCGGCCCTGGTGGCGATGATGGCAGCCGCTCCGGCAATCGGCGCCGACTATGTGCAGGCGCCTGGCTCCACCCTGGTGTTCGCCAGCAAGTACGACGGTGAAGTGTTCACCGGCAAGTTCGCCAGCTTCACCACCACCATGAGTTTCGACCCGGCCAAGCTGGCCGCTTCGAAACTGGATGTGGTCATTCCGTTGGCCGGTACCAGCACCGGCAATGCCGATCGCGATTCCACCTTGTCCGGCGGCGACTTCTTCAACGTCGCCAAGTTCGCGCAGGCGCGTTACACCGCGACCAAGTTCCGCGCGCTCGGCGGCAACCAGTATGCGGCGGACGGCACACTAAGCTTGCGTGGCGTCAGCAAACCGGTCACGTTGACCTTCACCTGGACGCCGGGTGCGCAGCCCGTGCTGGCGGGCAAAGCCACGGTCAAGCGTCTGGACTTCGGTGTCGGCAGCGGCGACTGGACCGACACCAGCAGTATTCCCAACGAAGTGGCGGTGAGCACGAAGGTCGTGTTCAAAGCCGCGAAGTAAACCCTGCAACCCCGTTGTAGGAGCTGCGTAAGCTGCGACCAGGAATTTCCAACCTGCGATAAAGCCCTGGCGCCGAAACTTGGCAGTCGCAGCTTACGCAGCTCCTACAACAGGAAGGCGCGCAACCGGTCGAAATCGAACGGCCATCCCAGTTCCGCGCCGCTGGCCTCGTTGCGCAAGACCGGCACGCGCAGCCCGTAGCGTTCTTCCAGCAATGCGTCGTCGTCGATGAAGACGCTCTCGAAGTCGGGGATGCGCGCCGCCGCCAGCATCTCCAGCGCCAGATCGCACAGGTGGCAGTTGTCGCGCTGGTAGAGGGTCAGGGACATGCGTGTTCCGGCAAGTGCTGCGACACAGGAGTCGCTTCAGGGACTGGCGGCATAGAATAGCGCCATGGCAGTCAGCACTTTCGACCTTTTCAAGATCGGCATCGGCCCGAGTTCCTCCCACACCGTCGGCCCGATGCGGGCGGCGGCGCGTTTCGTCGCGCGCTGGCTGGAGGAGCCCGGGCGCTTACAGGACGTGGTACGCATTCGTGCCGAAGTCTTCGGTTCGCTGGCGCTGACCGGACGCGGCCATGGCACCGACAAGGCTGTGCTGATGGGGCTGGAAGGCCATCTGCCCAACCTGATCGATCCGGATGTCATCCCCGGCGCGCTGCTGCGCATCCGCGGAGAGAAGCAATTGCTGCTGTCGGGCAGGCACGTCATCGCCTTCGACGAGAAGCGCGACCTGGTGATGAACAAACGCCAGAAGCTGCCTTACCACACCAACGGCATGCGCTTCACCGCCTTCGATGCGCGGGATGAAGTGATCGCCACGCGCGACTACTACTCGGTCGGCGGCGGCTTCGTGGTCAACCAGGACGATGCGGCATCGGACCGCATCGTGGCCGACGAGACACCGCTGCCCTATCCCTTCCACAGCGGCGACGAGTTGCTGGCGCGTTCGCGCGAAAGCGGGTTGAGCATCGCCCGGCTGATGTTCGAGAACGAAAAGTCCTGGCGCAGCGAAGACGAGGTGAAGGCCGGCCTGCGCGAGATCTGGAATGCGATGCAGAGCTGCGTGGCCCGCGGCATCCGCCAGGAGGGCACGCTGCCCGGCGGCCTGCATGTCACCCGGCGCGCACCCGCCTTATTCAATGAACTGTCCAGCAAGCCCGAAGCGGCGATGCGCGATCCGCTGACCACGCTGGACTGGGTCAACCTGTACGCGCTGGCGGTCAACGAAGAGAACGCTGCTGGAGGGCGCGTGGTGACGGCACCCACCAACGGCGCGGCGGGCATCATCCCCTCGGTATTGCACTACTACGACCGCTTCTGCCCCGGCGCCAACGAACAGGGCATCTTCGATTTCCTGCTGACGGCTGCGGCCATCGGGATTCTTTACAAGGAAAACGCCAGCATCAGCGGCGCCGAAGTCGGTTGCCAGGGCGAAGTCGGCGTGGCCTGTTCCATGGCCGCCGGCGGACTGGTCGCCGCGCTCGGCGGCACCTCCAGCCAGATCGAGAACGCCGCCGAGATCGGCATGGAACACAACCTGGGCCTGACCTGCGATCCCATTGGCGGGCTGGTGCAGATTCCTTGCATCGAACGCAATGCGATGGGCGCAGTCAAGGCGATCAACGCCAGCCGCATGGCCGCGCGCGGCGACGGCAAGCACAAAGTCAGCCTGGACAAGGTCATCAAGACCATGCGCGACACCGGCCGCGACATGCAGGACAAGTACAAGGAAACCAGCCGCGGCGGACTGGCCGTCAACGTCATCGAGTGTTGATCCAGCCAAGCTTTTGTAGGAGCGACGCGAGTCGCGAACAACGTATTGTTCTCAGGTTACGTGTATCGCGACTCGCGTCGCTCCTACAAAAGATGCGATACCTTTCCCTCCAATGTTCAGGAGGTTGTGATGTACCACTCGCGCTTTATTCTTGCCGCTTCGCTTTTATTCTTCTTGCCTGTGCTGGGTCTTGCCCAGCAGAAAACCTACGGCCCGCAACTCGAAGGCTTCTACTATCCCTACGAAGTACAGCGCTTCGAGTTCCAGTCCCAGGGCCAGCCTCTGTCGATGGCGTATCTGGATATCGCTCCAAGGAACGCCAATGGACGAACAGTCGTGCTGTTGCACGGCAAGAATTTCTGCGCCGCGACCTGGCAATCGACGATCGCCGCGCTCAGCGATGCCGGTTATCGCGTGATCGCCCCGGACCAGGTGGGCTTCTGTAGATCCAGCAAGCCCAGCGCCTACCAGTTCTCGTTAGGGCAGCTTGCCTTCAATACGCATGCCTTGCTGGAAAAACTGGGCATCAAGCAAGCGGCCATCGTCGGCCATTCAATGGGCGGCATGCTGGCGGTGCGCTATGCGCTGCAATATCCGCAACAGACCACGCAGCTGGCGCTGGTGAATCCCATTGGCCTGGAAGACTGGAAGGCCGAAGGCGTGCCGTGGCGACCCATCGACGCCTGGTACACGCGGGAGCTGAAGACCGATTACGCCAGCATCAAGAAGTATCAGCAGGACGTCTACTACAGCGGCCAGTGGAAGCCGGCCTACGACCGCTGGGTGGACATGCTGGGCGGCATGTATGCAGGTCCCGGCAAGCAGGCCGTCGCCTGGAACCAGGCGCTGACCTCGGACATGGTCTTCAACCAGCCGGTGGTCTACGAGTTTCCGAAGATCGCCGTGCCGACGACCCTCTTCATCGGCCAGAAAGACCGCACCGCCATCGGCAAGGACCTGGCGCCGCCCGACGTCGCCAAACGCCTGGGCGACTACCCGGTGCTGGGCAAACGCGCCGCTGCTGCGATCCCGGGCGCGACACTGGTGGTATTCGACACCCTGGGGCATTCGCCGCAGGTGGAAGACCCGGCACGCTTCAATGCCGCGTTGCTGAAAGCGCTCGCCAAATAATCCCGGCGGGCATCAGACTGTCCTGTAGGAGCGGGCCCTGCCCGCGACGCTCTTGTCGCACCTTTTAGAAAGAGCGTCGCGGGCAGGGCCCGCTCCTACAAAAGACAGCTCAGGCGCGGACTATGCGCAGCACGTCGTCCAGCAGCGCCGCCGCAGTGACTTGCGCGCCGGCACCGGGGCCCTGAATCACCAGCGGTTGCTCGGCATAGCGATCACTGAAAATCGCCACGCGGTTGTCGGTGCCACTGCCGCCGCATAGCGGATGATCGGCGGTGAGATCCTGCAAACCCACGCGCGCACCTTGAGCGTCGAAACGTCCGAGGAAACGCAAGCGGGCGCCACCGCGATGCGCCGCCTTGAAGCGCGCCGCCAGCGGCGCATCCAGACTCGTTAACGCCTCATCGACTTCGTCCAGCGGCAGCGATGCCAATTCCGGCGGCACCAGCGAATCGACTTCCACGTCTTCGGCCTGCAACGCGTGGCCGGCTGTCCTGGCCAATATCAGCAATTTGCGGCGCACGTCTTCTCCGGAGAGATCCAGGCGCGGGTCCGGCTCGGTATAGCCCAGCCGGCGCGCTTCGCGCACGAAGCCCGAGAACGGACGCATGCCGTCGTAATGACCGAACAGCCAGGCCAGGGAACCGGACAGCACGCCTTCGACGCGATGGATGCGGTCGCCACCGGCCACCAGCTCGCGCAGGCTGCGCAACAGCGGAAGTCCCGCGCCCACGGTCGCACTGTTGCCATAGGACGCGCCACCGCTGCGCAAAGCCTGGGCAATGGCCACGGCACGCGACTGCGTGCTGCCCATGCCCAGTTTGTTGGCGGTTACGACATGCACGCCGCGCGCCAGCCAGTCGGCATGGCGGTCGGCCACGCTTTCGCTTCCCGTCGCATCCACCACCACATCGCCACGCCGGAACGACTCGGCACCGGTCCATGATTGCGCCGGATCGCTGTTGGCCGCGGCAGCAGACGCCTCACGCAGCGCAAGCTGCGGCGTTCCATCGCAGGTCTGCCACGCGCGCGAATTGGCCAGCCAGGAAAATGCAGGCAACACCAATCCGGCACTGTGCAGATGCTGGTAGCGATCCACGAAGGCGCTGCCGACCACGCCGGTGCCCAGCAAGGCCAGGCGCGGCACCGCGACACGGCGATGCGCGCTGGTCAGCGGTACGATGCTGCTCATGCGTCGACGAGAACGCGTTTGTCCTGCGTCGGCAGGTCTGCGGCGCGTTCGGCGCGGGCCAGTGCCTGCGAAAGATCAGCCACCAGATCGTCGGTGGATTCGATGCCGATGGACAGGCGCAGCAGGCCATCGGAAATACCTGCCTTGGCCCGCGCATCGGCGGTCATGGCCGCGTGGGTCATGGTCGCCGGGTGGGCGATCAGGCTTTCCACGCCTCCCAGCGATTCGGCCAGGGTGAAATACTTCAGTCCATCGACGAACGCGCGCACCGCCGCTTCGCCACCATGCAGCTCCACGCTGAGCATGGCGCCGAAACCCTTCTGCTGGCGTGCGGCCAGCGCATGTCCCGGATGCGAGGCCAATCCCGGGAAATACACCCGCGAGACGACCGCATGCTGGTCGAGCAGCGTGGCGATGGCAGTGGCGTTTTCCTGGTGCACGCGCAGGCGCGCGTCCAGCGTGCGCAGGCCGCGCAGGGTCAGGAAGCTGTCGAACGGCGAACCGGTCAGGCCCAGCGCGTTGGCCCACCACGCGAGCTTTTCGTGGGTCCCGGCTTCACGGGCGACGACGGCGCCGCCGACTACATCGCTGTGGCCGTTGATATATTTGGTGGTGGAATGCAGCACGACATCGGCGCCGAATTCGATGGGCTTCTGCAGCGCGGGCGACAGAAAGGTGTTGTCGACCACGGTCAGCGCGCCGGCCTTCTTCGCCGCATCGATGACGAAGCGCAGATCGGTGATGCGCAGCAGCGGATTGGACGGGGTTTCGATCAACACCAGCTTCGGCGACTGGGCCAGCGCATCGGCCAGCGAACGCGGATCGGTCAGGTCGGCGGTGATGAGCTCGAAGTGGCCTTTCTTCGCCAGCGCATTGAACAAGCGCCAGCTGCCGCCATAGGCATCGTGCGGCACTACCAGGCGCTCGCCCGGCTCAAGCAGCGCGTTCAGCACCAGCGTGATCGCGGCCATGCCGGTGGAAGTGACCACCGCGCCGGCACCGCCTTCCAGTTCGGCCAGCGCCTCGGCCAGCAGGTCGCGGGTGGGATTGCCGCTGCGGGTGTAGTCGTACTGGCGCTTGTTGCCGAAGCCATCGAAGCTGAAGTTGGACGACAGCACGATGGGCGGCGTGACCGCGCCATAGGCGGTATCGCGGTCTATGCCGGCGCGCACTGCGGAAGTGGCGGCGCTACAGGCGGCATCGATGTCGTTGTGGTGGTGGCTCATGCGGTTTCTCCAGTTTCGTTGCGTTCGGCGTCGCGCAGTGCGCCCACCAGGATGTTGTCGATGCGGTCGGTCTCCTTGAGGAAGGCGTCGTGCCCGTACGGCGACCGCAGCACGCGCAATTGGCCACGCGCGCTGGAACCTTCCGCGTTCAAACCTTCGACCAGCGCCACCGAATCGGCCAGCGGCACCAGCCGGTCGCCTTCCACCGCGACGACCACGGTCGGCACGGCGACCAGCGCGGGATCGAGCCGGTGCAGGTCGATGGATTCGGACAGACGCAGGTACGCGGTGACCGGCGTGCGCGCGACGTACTGCGCGCCGGCGGCGTCCAGGTAATCCTCGGCGGCGCAACGCACGCGGCCGTTGATGATCTCGGGCGCGGCATCGAAGCGCTCGTCGAATTCTTCCGGCGTGCGATAGCTAAGCATCGCGAACTGGCGCGCCAGCGACAGCCCCTGCGCATCCGCGCATTGCAACTGACCCAGCGCGACGGCCTTGCGCTGCAGCGCGCGCCATGCCGATGCATACGGATGAGCGCGATGCGCGCCGCTGACCGCGATCAATTTGCGCAGGCGCGCAGGATGGCGCGCGGCGAGTTGCAGGCCGACCAGCGCGCCATACGAATAACCGACAAACGCGTGCAGCCGGTCGATCTTCAGCACGTCCAGGAGCTGGGCGATGGCATCGGCCTGATCGGCGGTTTCCAGCGGCACATCCAGCTTGCCGTCGGCGCCGACGTAATCGATGGCCAGCAGCCGGCGGCGGGTGGGGTCTAGCGCGCGGCCGCTTTGCGCCAGCGCGTTGGCCCAGCCGTTCTCGGGAAAGGTTTCGCTGGCCACCACATGCCGGTGCGCGGAAATGCCGCCAGCCACGAACACCACCGGCAATCCGGCTTGGCCCAGCAGTTCGTAGCGCAGGATGACCTGACGGACGCCGGCATGGCGCAGATCCAGGCGGATGCTTATTTCGCCACGCAATGCAGGTACCGCGTCGGACGCGGGCTCGTAAGCCGGGGTCGGTACGGCGGAGGGAACAGCATAAAGGGCGGTATTGATGAAGCTCATGGCGGTATCCAGGTGAGGAACTTGGACTACAACCATCGAGCTTCACGGAGCTCGGCGTTCGCCATGCACGGAGCATGTTGCGAACCATCTTCCGGCAGACGCTGGGTCCCCGCAGGATTTGGCACCTGGAGAACGCTTGCGCGTCTCTGGCTGCCCCGGCTTCATTGGGCCTGTCCCTCTGCCGGTCTCGATGGTGGCGCCAGCTTGCCAGCCGTTTTTCGGCATGTCAATCGCTTTATTCGGATAAAGCGATGGATTTCGTTGCAGATTCCGGTCGCGGCCCATGGCGCCCTTAACGCATAATTTGCATATGAACCCCCGTCTTATTCTCGGAGCGCTGCTCCTGGCGCTGCTCGCAGCGTGCCGCACGGCACCGCCCATGCGAACTTCCGCCCCCGTTGCCCCCAAAGCCACGATGCCCACCGATGCGGTTGTCCCGGAGGCCTGGGTCTCGGTGCAGAGCCCCCAGGACGAGCTGGATTCGCTGGCCGTATGGCCTACCGAAGACGGCCATACCTGGCTGATCGCCACCGCCAAATCCAGCCACCGGCTGGTGGTCTACGACGCCGAAACCGGTGAGCGCCTGCGCGATGTCGGCGGCCCCGGCGACGGCCCGCTGCAGTTCAATCGGCCCAATGGCATCGCCATCCATGGCGACCTGCTGTTCGTGGCCGAGCGCGACAACCACCGCGTACAGGTGCTGTCGCTGCCCGGCTTCACTTCGCTGGGCATGATCGGCCAGGACGTGCTGCGCGTTCCCTACGGGCTCTGGGTGCGCGAGACCGGCCCGGACGATCTGGAACTGTTCGTCACCGACAGCTTCATGGCCGACTTCAAGACCGCTCAGCTGCCGCCCATCGGCGAACTGGACCAGCGCGTGAAGCGCTTCGAGGTGCGGCAGGACGATGAAGGCAGGCTGGCCTCACGCTATCTGGGCGCGTTCGGCGACACCAGCGAGGCCGGCGCCTTGCGCATGGTGGAATCGATTGCCGGCGACACCGCCAACGACCGGCTGCTGATCGCCGAAGAGGACCAGCGCGTGGGTTCGACGTTGCGCGAATACACCCTCGATGGTCTGTACCGGGCGCGCAGCCTGCCGCTGTTCGACGCCGATGCCGAAGGCGTCGCGTTGTGGGCCTGCGACGCGGGCGAAGGCTACTGGATCGCGGTGGACCAGCTGCGTCCTACCGTGTTCCGCGTGTTCGACCGCTCCACCCTGCGTCCACTGAAGACGTTCTCAGGCGAAGTAGTAGCCAACACCGACGGCGAAGTGCTTTACGCCGCAGGCACGCCGCGCTTTCCGGCCGGCGCGCTGTTTGCCCTGCACGACGACAGGGCGGTAGCGGCCTTCGACCTGCGCGACATCGTGCGTGCGCTGGGACTGTCGGAACGCTGCATGCAATGAAAGCGGGCTGTCGCCGCGCAGGCAGCTTGCTGGCCGTGGTGGCGATGCTGCTGGCCACCACGCAAGCCGACGCCGCGCGCCTGTACCGCTGGAAGGACCGTCACGGCATCACCCAGTACGGCGATCAGCCGCCGGAGGCCGATGAACTGCCGGCCAGCGACGTCAACATCACCCGCTTCCGCAATCCGCCCGGTGCACTGGTGCGCCTGCGGCTGGAGAACCAGCACGGGCGCTACGAAGCCTGGGCGGACAACCTGATGCATGGCCCGGTGCAGGTGACGCTGCGCTTCAAGCGCAACCGCAATGTGGTCGCCAGCCCCGTCTTGCCCGCCGCCGCTACGGTGCCGGCACGCAGCAGCGTGCTGGTGGCGGCGCTGACCATTCCCGACCCCTTGCACGGCGGCGATTTCGAACTGCTGCTCGATGGCCTGCCTGGATCGCCAGCCAGCCAGCCGCTGGACTACGAATACCGGCTGCCGTTCGACTACGCACGGGTGCGCGTGGATCAGGGGCCCGGCGGCAGCTTCAGTCACAACGATCCGCAGAACCGCTACGCCATCGATTTCGCGCTGGCCGAAGGCACGCCTATCGTGGCGGTCCGCGAAGGCGTGGTGATGCAGGTGGAATCGGACTTCGACAAGGCCGGCCTGAACCGGGAGAAATACGGCGGCCGCGCCAACTTCATCCGCATCGTCCACGACGACGGCAGCATGGCCGTCTACGCGCACCTGAAACCCGAAGGCGTGCAGGTTCGCACCGGCCAGCGCGTGCGCAAAGGCCAGCGCATCGGCCTGTCAGGCAACACCGGCTTCAGCACCGCACCGCACCTGCACTTCGTCCTGCAGGTCAATCGCGGCATGCGCCTGGAGTCGATTCCCTTGCGCATGTTCGGGCCGCTGGGGGAGTTGAAGTTTCCTGGCGGCAAGTGATGGGGCGGTTGTTGGTTGTTGGTAACAGCGTGGTAAAGCGCTTCTTCAAGAACCACGAACCAACAACCAGGAACCTCCAAACCCCGCCCCCGCTATAATCACCGCCCTCCCCGCCATTCCCGCGCCCCACCGGGCGTGCTCGCCATGTCCGCTGCGCCCATGTCAGCCGCACCAATGTCAAACGTTGCCACCGAAGCCGCGCGCCGCCGCACCTTCGCCATCATTTCCCATCCCGACGCCGGCAAGACCACGCTGACCGAAAAGCTGTTGCTGTTCGGCGGCGCCATCCAGATGGCTGGTTCGGTGAAGGGGCGCAAGGCCGCGCGCCATGCGACGTCCGACTGGATGGCGCTGGAAAAGGAACGCGGCATTTCGGTCACTTCGTCGGTGATGCAGTTCCCTTATGAAGGCCGCATGGTCAACCTGCTGGACACGCCGGGCCACGCCGACTTCGGCGAGGACACCTATCGCGTGCTCACTGCGGTGGACTCGGCACTGATGGTCATCGACGTGGCCAAGGGCGTGGAAGAACGCACCATCAAGCTGATGGAAGTCTGCCGCCTGCGCGACACCCCCATCATGACCTTCATCAACAAGCTGGACCGCGAGGGCCGCGACCCGATCGAGCTGCTGGACGAGGTGGAAAGCGTGCTCGGCATCCAGTGCGCGCCGGTGACCTGGCCTATTGGCATGGGTTCGCGCCTGAAAGGCGTGGTGCATCTGGTCAGTGGCGAGGTGCATCTGTACGAACAGGGCCGCAATTTCACCCGCCAGGATTCCACCATCTTCTCCTCGCTGGACGACCCGCAACTGGCCGAACGCCTGGGCGAAAACCTGCTGGCCGAACTGCGCGACGAACTGGAGCTGGTCCAGGGCGCTTCGCATGCCTTCGACGTGGACGCCTACCGCGCCGGCAAGCAGACCCCGGTGTTCTTCGGCTCGGCGGTCAACAACTTCGGCGTGCAGCCCTTGCTCGACTTCTTCGTGGACCACGCGCCCGCGCCGCAGCCGCATGCCACCACCACGCGCGAAGTGCAGCCGGACGAAGCCAAGCTCAGCGGCTTCGTGTTCAAGATCCAGGCCAACATGGACCCGATGCACCGGGACCGCGTGGCCTTCATGCGGGTGTGCTCGGGCCGTTTCGCCGCCGGCATGAAGAGTTTCCACGTGCGCACCGGCAAGGAAATGAAGCTGGCCAACGCCCTGACCTTCATGGCCAGCGACCGCGAAATCGCAGTGGAAGCGTGGCCGGGCGATGTGATCGGCATCCACAACCACGGCACCATCTCCATCGGCGACACCTTCACCGAAGGCGAGTCGATCAGCTTTACCGGCATTCCCAACTTCGCCCCGGAACTGTTCCGCCGCGCGCGCCTGCGCGACCCGCTCAAGCTCAAGCAATTGCAGAAAGGCCTGGCGCAGCTCAGCGAAGAAGGCGCCACCCAGTTCTTCCGTCCGCTGATGAGCAACGACCTGATTTTGGGTGCGGTGGGTACGCTGCAGTTCGACGTGGTCGCCTACCGGCTGAAGGACGAATACGGCGTGGATGCCAGTTTCGAACCCATCGGCGTGGTCACCGCGCGCTGGGTACGCTGCGACAACGCGAAGAAGCTGGAAGAATTCCGCGACAAGAACGCGATGAATCTGGCCCTGGACGCTGCCGGCGAACTGGTCTATCTGGCGCCGACGCGGGTCAACCTGCAACTGGCGCAGGAACGCGCGCCGGAGGTGCAGTTCCTGGCCACGCGCGAACACGCGCACAGCGTTGGGCTGGACTGAGCGCATGCAGGCGCAGCAGCAGAGCGTGCACCGCGCGGTTCTGGTCAGACTGCTGCGCTCACCCTTCATGCGGCTGGTGTATTTCGCCGTATTGCTCACCGTGTTCGTCATCGCGTCCATAGCCATCTCACGGATGCTGGCGATACCGCCCAACAACTTGAAGACGATGAGCGCCACCGGCTTGGCCACGCTGCTGGCCGTGTTGCCCTACCTGTTGGCGTACGTCGTGCTGGCGAAGCTGATCGAGCGCCGCAAGCTGGAGGAACTGGCCTGGCGTAAATCTCCGCAGCTGCTGTGGGGACTGCTGGCGGCGCTGTTGCTGTTTTCGGTAGTCACCTTCGAGCTGTGGGCTGCGGGCGCTTACACCGTCCAGGACATCGGCGATGCGCCGCTGTGGACGTTGTTCCTGCTGACCGCGGTGGTGCCGGGCATCACCGAAGAGATCGTCAGCCGTGGGATCCTGTTCCGGCTGACCGAGGAAGGATTGGGTACCTGGATCGCGCTGGCGGTGTCGGCGCTGTTCTTCGGCTTCGCGCATGCCTCAAATCCGGGGGCCACGTGGTGGACGTCGGCGGCGATCTCGATCGAAGCGGGCCTGCTGTTCGGCCTGCTGTATCACGTGACCCGATCGCTTTGGTGGTGCATCGGCCTGCACGCGGGCTGGAACTTCGTGCAGGGCGCCGTGTTCGGCATCCCGGTCTCGGGCATCCATGTCGATGGCCTGGCCGAGTCCACGCTACAGGGGCCCGACTGGCTGGACGGCGGCGGCTTCGGTGCCGAAGCCTCGGTGCTGGCGGTGCTCACCTGCTGCATCGCCAGCCTGTTGCTGGCACGACGCATGCTTCGCGAGGGCAGCGTCGTCGTCCCATTCTGGAAACGCAAGATGGATGCGGTAACAAGTGTGGCTCAGTCTTCCGGCTGATCCAGATCGTAATACTCGAAGATCAGGTGGATGCGGTCGCTGTCACCTTCGTTGCTCACCGCATGCCTGCCAAGATTGTTGACCTCGTAGGCTTTTCCGGTTTCCAGCTTGTGGCCCTGCTCGCCGATGAAGAACGTGACCTTGTCGTTGGTGGTGATCGGCACGTGGATCTTGTGCGGCCACAAGGCCGCCGGGTTGGCGTCGACATGCGGATGGATCACGCCCCCCGGAGCCATCCTCGCCAACATCACCCTAGGATATGCATGGCGCGCGTAACCATACGACCGGGTGGCTTCTTCCATGACCGGCAACAGCAGCAGTTGCCACTGCTTCCACAATGGACGATCGTAAGAGCGCGCCCAGTGCAGCGGGCTACTGATGAAGCGGAACACAATGTGGCGGGTGCTGGAAAGCGCATCGAACTTGTTCGGCTTGGCCGCGTTCTCCTCGTTCCAGACCGACTCGGGTATCGCCAGTACCGCTTCGGACAGGCGTGCCGAATCCACTGGCCCCAGATGACGTATGGACTCTGTTTTACGGGGATTGGGATGCATCTGGGTCGTATGAGTAGCCGAAGAGGTCGAGGTCACGCCGGTAGTATTCGCCCACCCCAGCGATAAGTTCGGCGTCATAGTACTCCCGGTAATCGCCACGCTGCGAGCTGTTGACCCGACCTAGTGGCGCACTCTTGAATCCTAGCTGGCGGCAGACGTGGTCGAAGCCGGCCTGCATTTCCTCGACTCGGCCAATATAGTCCGACAGCAAGACGCCGTCGGCATCGGTCAGCAGCAGGTGTTGCGGCTGGAACAGGATGTGCTGCTCTGGGCGGATCTGGAACAGGACCTGTTTCATGAATCCGCGCGCATCAGCGGCGAAATGACCGGTCTCGCGGCTCATAAAGGCGCAATAGGAAACGAACCGGTCGTAGGGATTGCGCACGAACGCGAATTTGAAATACGACTCGAACTGGTCTGGTTCCAACGCCGGCCGCACCTGCTGCAGGCTCAGGTGCCCGTGCCGAATCGCAGCCAAGTCGGCAAAGGGGAAACGCTTATTGACGAACAAACCGACCTGTTCCAAGTCGTCCTCGGCCAGATGCGCGCGTAACGCCTGACGTACCGAATGGGTGCCGGTTTTGGGAATAGCCACGAAAACGTAGCGGTGGCGGTGCGAGATGATCATGCGCGAAATTAAAGCTAGCGAATTTAGACGGTTATGATAGGCAATCTGCGGACAACGCGAGCAATTGCTCCACCCAGCAGCGGGATGCTACACCGATGGACACCAGCGATCTGAAGGACGAACTGGCCAGCGCGCTGACCCATGGCCTTGGCGCAGTCGCTGCGCTGGCCGGGGGTGCAGTGCTGATCACGCTAGCTGCATTGCATGGCGATGCTTGGCAACTCGGCGCCTCGATCGTTTTCGGCGTCACCCTGCTGCTGCTCTACACCGCCTCCACGCTCTACCACGCCATCCAGCATCCGGTGGCCAAAGGCCGGCTGAAGGTCTTCGATCATTGCGCGATCTATCTGCTGATCGCCGGCACCTACACGCCCTTCACCTTGATCGGACTGCGCGGGCCCTGGGGTTGGGGACTGTTCGCGGCGATCTGGTCGCTGGCGGTGGGCGGCGTGATCTTCAAGCTCTTCTACACGGGTCGCTTCAAGCGCCTCTCCACCCTGATCTACATCGCCATGGGCTGGCTGATCGTGGTGGCGATCAAACCCATGTTGAACTCGCTGGATGGATGGACCTTGGGCTGGCTGTTCGCCGGCGGCCTGTTCTACACACTGGGCACGTATTTCTACCATCGCGAATCCATCCGCTTTTCCCACGCCATCTGGCATCTGTTCGTAATCGCCGGCAGCGTCTGCCACTTCGTCGCGGTGACCGCGCAGGTTCTCCACCCGCGACTTTCCTGAGCGCCAACATGAATGGTTGCCGCAGGCTTTCGCGCAACCTGAACGTGCGATTCCTATAGTCGCCATATGGCAGACGAGGCGGTCAAACCCATTCCCTTCTACCGGCGCAGGCCTTCGCGACCGGCGCTGATTGCCTTGGGCGCCATTGCACTCGCGCTGCTAGTGCTGATCCTGCTGTTCGACTGGAACTGGCTCAAGCGGCCCATTGAACGCCAGGTCCTTGCGCAAACGGGCCGGGAATTCCGTATCGGCGGAAATCTGGACGTGGATCTGGGCCGTGTGACCACCGTTCGCGCCGACGCACTGACTTTCGGCAATGCGCCATGGTCGAAAGAAAAGCAGATGGCCAAGGCCGATCATGCGGAACTGGATATCCGCCTGTGGCCGCTTCTGTTCAAGCGCCAAGTGGAGATCCCCGAGATCCGGCTGACCAAGCCGGACCTGCGCCTGGAAACCGGGCCGAAAGGCGTCGGCAACTGGGTATTCGGCGAGTCGGGCGGAAACACGATGCGCTTCCGCAAGATCTGGATCGACGATGGCCGCCTGCAATTCTTCAATGCGCCGAAGAAAACCGACATCGACATCAGCGTCAACAGCGGCGCACCGAGGCGCGTGGACGCCGCGCCGCCCATCGAGATCAAGGGCAAGGGTAGATGGATCGGCAACGCCTTCACGATCTCTGGCCGCGCCGAGTCGCCGCTGGAGCTCAGCAACAGTGACGAACCCTACCGTATCGATCTGCGCGCGGTGGCTGGCCCGACCCGGGCGCACGCGCGCGGCAAGCTGGTAGACCCTTTTGAATTACGCAATTTCAGTCTGCAACTGGCGTTGTCGGGACAGAACCTGGAAGACCTCTATCCGCTGATCGGTATCGCTACTCCGCCCACGCCACCTTATTCGCTTGATGGTCGTCTGCTTCGCAACGGCGATGTGTGGCAGTACCAGAATTTCAAAGGCGTCGTGGGCGACAGCGACCTGGCCGGCACCGCCAAGGTCACGGTGGGACGCGCACGTCCTTTGCTGGAAGCCGACCTGGTTTCCAAGCGTCTGGACCTGGACGATCTGGCTGGCTTCCTGGGCGCGCCGCCGCAGACCGGCGGCAACGAATCCAGCAATGCCGAACTCAAGGCGCAGGCGGCCAAACTTGCCGCCGCTGCGCGCGTGCTGCCCAGCACTCCCTATGACCTGACCAAACTGCGCACCATGGATGCGGATGTGCGCCTGAAAGCGGCACGGATCAATGCGCCCAGTCTGCCGATAGAGGACATGGATGCGCACCTCAAGCTAGACGCGGGCGTGTTGCAACTGGTGCCTTTGAACTTCGGCGTGGCGGGCGGAGAGATACGTTCGACCATCCGCATGGACGCACGCCAATCGACCATCCGGACACGCGCCGACATCACCGCGCGCAAGCTGGACTTGTCCAAGCTGTTCCCGGAGGTGGAACTGACCCGCGATGCGGTCGGACGCGTCGGCGGCCATATGGCGATCAACGCCACCGGTAATTCCATCGCCAGCATGCTGGGTACCGCCGATGGCGACATCGCCTTGGGCATGGGCAAGGGCCAGATCAGCAACCTGCTGATGGAACTGGCGGGCCTGGATATCGCCGAAGCACTCAAGTTTCTGGTCACCAAGGACCGCAAGGTGCCCATCCGCTGCGCGTTTGGCGACTTCGCCGTGACTGACGGCATGATGCAGTCGCGCGCGCTGGCGTTCGATACCCAGGACACTCTGATCGTGGGCGAAGGCCAGATCAACCTCAAGGATGAAAGCCTGGACCTCGAACTACGGCCGCGACCGAAGGATCGCAGCATTTTCGCGCTGCGTTCGCCGCTGGTGGTGGGCGGCACTTTCAAGGATCCCTCGTTCCGGCCGGACTTCAAGCGACTGGGTCTGCGCGGTGCCATCGCCGTCGCATTGGGAACCATAGCGCCTCCCGCCGCCTTGCTCGCCACGCTGGAACTGGGACCGGGCGAGGACAGTGGTTGCGGCGGGAAATACGCCAAATAACCCTACGCTGCTATCAGCGGCGAAATTGGCGCCGCCTCAAGACAACGGGATCAGCTGGCGATGTAGCGCTGCAACTCGTCCAGTTGCACCTTCTGGTCTTCGATCACTGCTTTGACCAGATCGCCAATCGAGATCACGCCGATCACATCGTCGCCTTCGACCACCGGCAAATGCCGGATGCGGTGATCTGTGACCACCTGCATGCAATGTTCGACCGAGTGCTGCGGGCCAACAGTGACCACGTCGGCGGTCATGATGTCGCGTACGGCTGTGTCCGCTGACGATCGCCCATGCAGGACGATCTTGCGCGCGTAATCGCGCTCGGAAACGATGCCCACCAGGCGGGTGCCTTGCATCACCAGAACCGCACCGACACCTTTTTCGGCCATCAAGCGGATCGCGGCCATCACAGAATCGTCCGGCGCGACGGCGTAGACCTCAGGCGTCTTGCTTCCCAACAACTGACGTAGCGTGTGCATCGACCTCTCCTCGCTCGGCATCGGTTTGCAACGAGGATACTCCTCCCTCGCCCGGTTGCCAGACATCCACCAGATACAGGGGACGCTGCTTGGCTTCGTCGTACAGACGGCCCAGATATTCGCCAATCAACCCCAGCGCGATCAGCTGTATGCCGCCCAGGAACAGGATGACCACCATCATCGTCGGCCAGCCCGCGACCGGGTCCCCGTAGAGCGCCGCCTTGCCGATGATCCAAAGGGCGAAGACGAAGGCCAGCATGGCCGCCATCAGGCCGAAATAAGTCGCCACGCGCAGAGGTGCGGTCGAGAAACTGGTGATGCCTTCCAGCGCGAAGTTCCACAGTTTCCACAAGCCGAAATTGCTGCGCCCGGCCAGACGCGCCTCGCGGCGATAGGGAATGGCGACCTGGTTGAATCCCACCCAGCCGAACAATCCCTTCATAAAGCGGTGCCGCTCGCGCAGCTGCCGCAGCGCGGCCAGCGCGCGTGGCGAAAGCAGGCGGAAATCGCCCGTATCGGCCGGAATAGGCGTCTTCGACAACCGCCCGATCACGCGGTAGAAACTGGCCGCAGTGGCGCGCTTCAGCCAGCTCTCGCCCTGGCGCTGAATCCGCGTGCCATGCACGTCGTCGTAGCCTTCCCGCCACTTCGCGACGAACTGCGGAATGAGCTCCGGCGGGTCCTGACCATCAGCGTCCAGGATCAGCACCGCGCCCACCTCCACCTGGTCCAGCGCTGCGGTGAGCGCCAGTTCCTTGCCGAAGTTGCGCGACAGCCGCAGCAGCGAGACGTTCCGATCCCGACGCGCCAAGTGCTGCATGACTTCCCACGTGGCATCGGTGCTGCCGTCGTCGACGTACAGAACGCGGCCTTCGACGCCATCCAGGCGCCGCAATACCGCCATGATGCGCGGATGCAGTTCGGGCAGCGCGTCGGCTTCGTTGCGCGCCGCCACTACCACGGTCAGGCGATCAAGCTGGGGCGACATGTTCAATCCAGTGTCTCCAGGTAGGCCGGGCCGCCGATCTGGCGCACCTGCCGCTGGATCCAGTTGGCGCGGCGCTGCACGAAGGGTCCCGGCCTGGCGACACTGTAGCGCCTGGGGGACGGCAGGACCGCCGCAAGCCGGGCGCTTTCAGCCAGCGAGAGCCGGTTGGCATCCTTGCGCCAATAGCTACGCGACGCCGCCTGCGCTCCATAGATGCCGTCGCCGAATTCTGCAATGTTGGCGTAGACCTCCAGAATGCGGGTCTTGGGCCAGAGCAGTTCAATCAACAAGGTGTACCAGGCCTCGATGCCCTTGCGCACCCAGCCGCCGCCTTGCCAGAGAAACAGGTTCTTGGCCACCTGCTGGCTGACCGTACTCGCACCCCGCAGCTTGCGGCCCTTGGCGTTGTTGATGCGCGCTTTTTCTATCGCCTTGAAATCGAAACCGCTGTGGGTGGCGAAGTTCTGATCCTCGGCCGCAACCATCGCCACCGGCAGGTTCGGCGAGATCCGCTCCAGATCGCGCCAGTCATAAGCCAAGCGGAATCCCCATTCCCCGGCACCCCACGCCTCCACCTGCCTGGCCAGCATGAACGCCGTGAACGGAGGATCGATGAACCGCAACACCGCCACCTGCAGGAAGCTCGCTATGGCACACAGAAACGGAAACGCCAGCATCCAGCGGAGCCAGCGCCGTCGTTTGGAAGGGCTCCGGCCAGCCTCTTGGTTGTCGATGGTATTGCCCCAGAATCGTGCTTGTACGGACCGACCGAATGTTAACCTTTCGGCTCGTCTGATGCCCATGGCCCCGCCTGCAATGACTTCCCTAGAAAGCTCCATCGCAGGCCTGATGTCGCAAGCAGCCGAAGCGGCGGGGCGCGGTCAGAACATGGTCGCAGTGCTTCGCTGGCAGCAGGTGCTGAAACTTGACCCACACTACGCGCGCGCGCTGAATTATCTGGGCGCCCATGCCCTTGCACAGGGTGACGCGGCAACTGCTAACGATTTCCTGACCCGTGCGGTTGCCTCCGACCCTGGTTTGGCGATCGCCCATGCGAACCTGTCGCGCCTGCATTCCCAGCGTGGGGATGCGACGCGCGCGCTGGAATCCATAGACCACGCGATCCGCGCTGAACCCGCCGCCTGGGGACCGCACTTCGAAAAGGCCCGCCTGCTGGAAGATGCGGGCCGGGTCCGCGAAGCATCAGTTGCGTGGAGTAGCGGTTTGCAATACATGCCCGATGCGGCCAGGAATTCGCCGCAACTCCAACCCATGGTGCAGCGGGCGACAAGCGCTCTGTCAGCCAGCCAAAATCAGTTGGCAGAATTCCTGGATGAGCGTCTGCGGGAACTGATGGGGGACCAGTCAGGCCGCCAATGGGAGCGGATGGGGCATGCCCTGGACATCATTACCGGACGCCGAAGTTTCGTCACTGCACGACCGCTGATGCTGCCGATCCCCCGACTCCCGGCCATTCCCTTCTTCCATCGCGAAGATTTTCCGTGGGTCGGCGAGGTGGAAGCCGCCTTTCCCGCCGTGCTCGAAGAGCTTAATGCTCTGCTCGCTTCCCGCCAGGATTTCGAGCCTTACATACAGACCGCTCCCGGCCAGCCGAAAGGACAATTCGAACCTCTGGACCAGAGCCAGGATTGGGGCGCCTATTTCCTATGGAAGAACGGCAAGCGCATAAATGCGCATGCCGACCTCTGCCCACGCACCGAAGCGGCCATCGCAAGTGCGCCCCAGATCACGGTCAAGAATCGAGCGCCGGTAATCTTCTTCTCCGCACTCAAGCCAGGTACGCACATTCCGCCGCACAACGGGGCAACCAATGCCAGGCTTACGGCCCACTTACCGCTGATCGTGCCGCCGAACTGCGGGTTGCGCGTGGGCGAAGAAACCCAGATCTGGGAGCCGGGGAAACTGGTGTTGTTCGACGACACCATCCGTCACGAAGCCTGGAACCGCAGTGATCGACTGCGCGTAGTCCTGATTTTCGATGTCTGGCACCCCCTGCTGACACCATTGGAACGCGAGGCCGTCGCCCACACCATAGAGGGGATGATGGATTTCTACGGCGAAAATGCCGACCTGGGAGAATTGTGAGCGAGAAGAACGACCTGCAGACCCGTTTTCTGCTGCCTATCGCCGGAGTGCGGGGAGTCGGCGTGCGGCTGCATGACACCTGGCGCGATCTGTTGGCACATTCAGATTATCCGCAAGCAGCTCGCAACCTGCTCGGCCAGTCCTGCGCCGCAGCAGCTCTGTTCACCGGCCATGCCAAAGTCAATGGCAGGCTGTCACTACAGTTGAGGAGCCAGCAAGCATTGCGCACGTTGTTCGCCGAATGCACAGCGGAAGGCACCTTGCGCGGCATCGCGCGTCTGACCGACGGCACCGACGCCCCGACTGATCTGCGCGAGCTCGGCGACGACGCATTGCTGGCGATCACCATAGAAAACCCCGGCCTGGACCCGCGGGAGCCGCAGCGATACCAGAGTCTGGTTTCGCTGCAGGCGGACACCCTTTCCCAGGTCTTCGAGGGCTACTTCCGCCAGTCCGAGCAGCTCCCTACCCGGCTGCTGCTGGTGGCGGACGGCAAGACGGCGGCCGGCCTGATGCTGCAGAAGTTGCCCGGTGACGAGGGCGATGCCGATGGCTGGAATCGGGCCGGGGCCTTGTTCGACACCCTGGAACCGGCCGAGTTGCTGGCCCTGCCGACATCGGAGCTGCTGCACAGGCTGTATCACGAGGAGGCGCCGGAGATCCTGGCCGAGCGTCCGCTGCGTTTTGCCTGCTCCTGTTCGCGCGAACGGGTAGCGGCCATGTTGCAGTCATTGGGTCCCGAGGAGGCCCACGCTGCCCTGGCCGATGGGCAAGCCGAAGTCCGTTGCGAATTCTGTGGCCAGAGGTATGCTTTTTCCGAGCCGCAGATCGGTGAACTATTCGCCTCGCCAGTGGTCGGAATGGAGGCCCCTGAACGGCTGCAGTAGCGCTCCAGGCGTGCGGGGACTTGTTAAAGAAACATAAACCGAATAGCATCAAACCCCCTCGGGAGGGGAACTCCGCACTGGGGTTGGGAGTCTTAAGCGAGCCATGAAACTGCGTCTTCTGCACCTGCCGTTCGCCCTATTGCTCGCCTTTGGCGTGGCGGCTGGCGCGCAGGCGCAAACCAAGAAGCCGCAAGCCTCCAAGCGAGATCCCGCCGTCCTTCCCGTCTGGAACAACACCAGCGGCAAGGTGGAAGCAGTTTTGCTGTTGGAGCCCACGGGCGAAGCCTCTGCAGGTGCCACCTGGCGTCTTGGCAGCAATACATTGGGAGCGGCATTCGGTCTTGAAGCTGGCGACTCTCTGGGTCTGGTCTGCAATCGCCAGAGCGCCAGCAGCATTGGCAGCCTGATCAGCAACTGCGCCGTTGCCGAACTCACCGATGGTGGTGATGGCAACAGCCAACGCATCAGCGCCGGCGCCTCTCTTGCACGTCCAGGCGGCAAACTCGGCCTGTCCGCAGGGACCGGTCGCGATTCTCTCCCAGCCTGGCTATCGTCCAACGCAGGCGCACGCGTCGAACAGAACGACCTGGCGGTCTTCGGCCAGAAGAACATCGGCCGCGAAGGCTATGTCCGCATCGGCGGCGCAGTTGCCCGCGCACGCCTGGTTCCCATCGCCGACGTACCCGCCATGGCCGACCGCTGGAACAGCAAGAGCCTCAGCGTGGGCGGCGGCTACGGCGCTTTCAGTGCAAACATCGTCGGACGCGTTGTCGATGTGCCGGGCCAACCCGGCAAATGGGAAGGATTGGGTTTAGGCCTGACCTGGCGTACTCCTTGGAGCGGCCAGCTGACCGTCGGCGCGGAAAACGTCATCACTCGCGGCAAGAATCCCTTCTCGCCCAGCAATGAAAGCGTCGACGAAGGCACCGTGCCTTATGTTCGGTACGAGCAGGATCTGTAGCTGTAGGCCGTTACTGCGTTCGATCCTTAGATAACTGCCAACTGGCACACGGTTTCAAAATGGTGTGCATTCCTGCCACTCAATACAGCCTCCCCTGCAGCATCGGACGAAGCCCCTTCGCCAGACGACTCGCGCTCATATTGATTGCAGGCCGCATAACCTGGAAATGGATGCATGTTGATCGAGCAGCAACTCAGGGAAATCGAAACTCTCCAACGGAACGGCGCTTGGTTGGAAGCCGGAAACCGGCTTGTGGAAATGGTTTCCAGATTTCCCGCCGAGCCAGTAATCCACAGAGCCTTGGCGCTGCATGCATCAGGCTCAAATCAGATTGAGCTTGCCCTGCAGCACATGGAAATCGCTTCGCGCCTAGTACCAGACTCTGCGGAGCTGGCATTCCAGTTAGGATGCCTGCAAGCCCATGCTGGTAAGTTTCCCGAGGCACTGAAACAATTCCGCAGCGCTGCGGCCCGCATGCCGTCGCACGCGGACAGCTGGTACTTCCTCGGCATTACGCTGTTGCAGTTGAAACGGGACACCGAGGCGCTGCCAATGCTGCGCAATGCGCGTCGCCTACAGCCGGGCCATCGTAAAGCCCTAAGGGCTTTGGCGGATCTCGAGTTCCGGATCGGTTACCCCATTGACGCTTTGCCATTGTGGCGGGAAATCGTTGAACTGGACCCGGATGACGTCGATGCCTGGCTCAAGCACAACGAGACCTTGAGCCGCCTGGGCTTCCATGAGGAAGCAATAGCTTCCTATCGGTCAACGTTGCAGAGATTGCCCTTGGCCGCCGATTTGTGGATGGCTCTGGCGCAAGCGCTTGAAGACAACGACGATTCCAAAGCGAGCGCTATGGCTTATGCACAGGCACTGGAATTGAGGCCGGACTGGGCGTTCCCGGTTAGCGGCCTGCTCGGGCTCTACCGCGGCAAGGCGCCTAACGAACTGATCGAGCAGGCCGTCCGGATCCAGTCAAACCCACTGCTTCCGGATGCAGACCGCGCACTAATAGGCTACGAACTAGGCAAAGTCTACGATGGGCGCGGCGAGCATGAAGCCGCCATGGCCAGCTGGGACGATGCCAATGCATCCAGAGCGCGGATGATCGGTGAGCCTGACCCAGGACGGCTGCAAACTGCGGTCGACCGCAGCATCGAGATTTTCACTTCCCGTTTTTTCTCCGAGTATGGCTCGAGCGGTAGCGACGATCCACGAATGGTTTTCATCGTCGGCATGCCGCGTAGCGGAACTACACTGACCGAACAAATAATCGCCAGCCACCCGCTCGCACACGGTTGTGGCGAACTACCGGACCTTGCGCTGATAGTGCGCAACTTGCCCATACTGCTGGATATCGATTGTGCATGGCCCGATTTCGCTGGCTCCATCACCAGTCCGGCCCTGCGGGAATCCATAACGCGCTACCTCGAGGCAAGCACACGGCACGCGCCCGCTGGCGCACTCCGCCTCGTCGACAAAGCCCCCTTGAACTTTCTCAACCTCGGACTGGTCGCCATGATGTTTCCGAAAGCCAGGATCATCTGGTGCCGCCGGGATCCGCGCGATGTTGCGATTTCGATCTATGGCGAGAATTTTTCTCTCGAAGAAAAGCTGGCGACGAGTTTCGAAGGCATTGGCCACTACATCAACCTGCAAGAAAGATTGATGCGGCATTGGCAATCGGTCCTCCCCTTGCCAATCCTCGAATCGGACTACGAATCGCTGGTCTCCCATCCAGAGCAAAAAGCAAGGAAGATCATCGATTTCATCGGACTGGAATGGGATGCGGCATGCCTCGATTTCCATTTGAATGGCCGTGGCGTGCAGACCCCGAGCCGCTGGCAGGTAAAGCAACCGATGCACACCCGTTCAGTGGGGCGCTGGGTGAATTACAGGTCAGATGTGGAACCAGTGTTGAAGGTATTGCATCACCCACCTGCTGAATCCTGAAGCGTCGTTTGGACGGCCCGGGGCTGCACCACGACACCCCATCCCATGATCCCCTCCCGTTGTATCAAGGGCTCGCAGCTGATGTCGTGGGTCGGCCTCGCGGCATGAAGAACTTCCACCAATGCAGAAGCCTGCTTAATGTCCATGGCGCTATCCACTAGCTCCAGCATGCGCAGTTGGGCCGCTTGCAATGCCTGCCGTTGACTTTCCAGGCGCATCAGCTGTGGGGCAGCATCCGCTGCGCCAGTGCCCTCCAGCAAAGAATGAACAAATGCGCGTGTTTCAAGCAGCAGGTCGGGAATGGCGGTTCTGTCGATTTCCCCACTCACTCGATTCATAGCTTGGTTATAGCGCTCTCTGCAGCCAATGGCCCCGCCGTCATCTTTCAGGTCAATGCCAGCGCGGGCTAGCCCAATCCATGGAATCACGTCCCGCGCCGAATCAAGCAGACCGCCATGTTCTAGGATCAAGCGATGCCCTTCGAGTTCAGATCGGGCCACTTGGACCAGAACAGAATCCGCATGGTGCATGACGAAAGCCGCGGACCCCTGTTGCTTGCAGACTCTCATGCTCTCAATTAGAGCTTCCGGCCATCGAGCGTATTCCAAGCCGTATTGACTGACTACGAGGTCGAAGGTCTCATCCGGGAAAGGCAATTTCTCCATAGAGACACCGGACTGGAAAATTGTTTCCAGAGGCGAGTCAGAGCAAGCGGCTGGCGAGATGTCCGCCAAGTCAATGGCGTTTATCCGGATATCAGTCTTGTCGCCTACAAATTCTGCAACCAGCAATGGCAGCGCGCCATTGCCTGTCGCTAGATCAAGTACGCGGTCACCCGTGCGAAGCCCCTTGAAATGGGACTCCCAAAATCCTCGTATTGCTCCAGCGTAATTGCCCCCTTGGTAGCTGCTCGCACATGAATGCAGCGCTCCCGCGGCCCAGTAGGCGGACCATGCATCGCGCCTGGATTGTCTAGCTTCCTCGTCCATTGCTTATTGTGGCGCGATTGGCGCAAAAAAAAGAAGGGCCCCGCAAGGGGCCCTTCGAAGTCACACTATTTCGAAACGCTTAGAACGACTGCGTGTAACGGAAGTACGTGGTACGGCCATAGGCGTCATACAGGTAGAAGTTCCAAGGACGGCCATCGTACGAAACCAGCTCCGGGTAACGATCGCCGATGTTGTTGGCGCCCAAAGAAATCTTGGCGTTCCACGGGGCCTTCCAGCTGATCTGCAGGTCGTTGGTGGCGTAGCCACCCACTTCCGCACCACGCGAGACCAATACGCCAGCGTCGTTAAAAGTGTCCGGATTCTTCTGGCCGTCGATGTAGTTGATACCCCAAGTCACATCGAAATCACCCAAGCTCCAGGTGTTCTGCAGATTGGCACGGAGCTGCGGCGTACCCAGACGACCCTTGCCGTCACCATCCATGTAGTCAATGGTGATGCCAGTGGCGTCAGTCTGCTCGTACTTGTTGATGTAAGAAACCGACAGGCGGTTCTGCAACGAACCCATGCCACCCAAGTCGAAGTCGGTGTTGGCGCGGAAGTCGACACCGTCCGTCTTCAGGACACCTGCGTTGCCGTAACCGGCCGTGATTTCCAGTATGCGGCCGGTGACCGGGTCGCGGGTGATGCTCAACCCAGCCGGGATTGTGCCGTAATTGGCCGGATCCAGGTCCATGTTGATGATGTCGAAAGCCGAGATCTGCGAGATGTTGTCCTCGATCTCGATGTTGTAGTAATCCAAGGACACGTCAAGCCAATCGACCGGATCGTATACAACGCCAAGGCTGTACTGCTTGGACTGTTCCGAAGCTAGGCCGGGGTTGGCGATGAAGTACGTATCCACCTGCACCGAACTCGGGTTGCCGGTTGCGGCGTTGATGCAATCCGCGGTCAGGCCGTTGAACAAGCAGGTCGCGGGGTCATTGTCGACGGGCTCGGCGGAGAACGAACGTGCCTGGGTCAGGATATCCAAGCCCGGTGCCTTGAAGCCTTCGCCATAAGAGGCGCGGAAGGTAAGGTTGTCCAGCGGCTGCCAGCGGGCGGCGATCTTAGGCGAAAAGTCGTTGCCATAGTCGCTGTAGTTGTCGTAACGGCCCGCGACGGTGATGTCGAAGGTACTGGTGAACGGGAACAGCCACTCGAAGTAGGCCGAATAGACATCGCGGCCGCCGGCCGAAGAACCACCCGACGAACCCAGCACCACGCCAGCGCGCGAGAGCGAGTCGTAGATATCCTGGTAATTCTCTTCGCGGTATTCGGCACCGACCACGGCATTGGAAATGCCGCCGCCCATTTCAAACAGGTCGAACGAGATGTTGGCGAAATATTCCTTGGTCTTGAAGAAGGAATCGCGGCCGATGGTGGCGGTGAAGCTGTCCAGGGTTTCCTGGCTGGCGCCGTAGGGATCGGTCAGCAGGTAGTTACCCGCGTCGATCTGCTGGTTGGCCAAGCTTGCGATGATATAGCCACGACCCAGTTCGTTGTACTTGTAATTGGTGCGGCGGGCGCCGAATTCGACCGAGACTTTGTCGGTCAGCTGGCCCTGGAAGCCCAGCAGGAAGTCGGCGTTGTTAGCAGTCGTGAAGTTGTCGCGGTTACCGGCCGCAGCGAAGCGGTGGTAGAAGTAAGTCGCCAGGCCATCGCCTTGGATCACGTCGTTAACCGTATCCGAAGCTGCGCGTACCACGCCCGGGACGGGTGCATAACGGCCGAAGGTTTCAACGCGAGTGTTGGTAACGTTCAGGTACACCGACCAGTCATCGTTGATTTGGTATTCGCCGAAGGCGAACACGGCGGTGTTGTCCACCGAGGCTTCATTGGCGGCGACCGAGTTAAAGTCGAAGGAGCAACGACCGTTCGGCTGCGACCAGAAGCTGCCGCTGCAGTCGAAACCGGGGACTGCGACGACAGTGCCAGTGCGCGGATCGTAGTAATTGTTGCCGTAGATCGACACGCCCAGCGTATCGCCACCGATCTGGTCGCGGGTGAAGACCATGCCGCGGCTGGACTTGGATGCGCCACCGACCAGACGGCCACGGTCGCTCGCAACGCCGAAGACAGCGGAAGCGTCTTCCAGGTCGCCACCCTGTACCTTGGTCTGGCCTACGCCGTAACGCAGTTCCGCACCGTTGAAGTCTTTGCGCAGAATGATGTTGACCACACCGCCGATCGCGTCGGAGCCATAGATCGCCGATGCACCGTCGGACAGGATTTCAATGCGCTCTACGGCAGCCAACGGGATCGCGTTTACGTCCGTGCCCGAGGAAGCCGACATCGGGTTCGTCGGGGCGCGACGGCCGTCGATCAACACCAGCGTGCGACCTGAACCCAGACCGCGCAGGTCGATAGAGGCCAGCGACTGGGCGGAGCTGCCGGACTGCGGCTTGAAGTTGCCGAACGAAGCGAAGGTGCTGTCGCGCAGCACGTCGGCCACCGACACGTCGCCACTAGCATCGATGGTGGCGCGGTCGATCACGACTACCGGAACGGCACCTTCAATTTCGGCGCGCTTCAGGCGCGAACCGGTTACTTCGACGCGGTCGAGGGTTTTGGCGTCATCAGTGGTTTCCTGCGCAACTACGTTGCCCGAAACCAATGTCGCCGCGCTGGCGAACAACGCGAACTTAATCGCGTTTGGCAGCTTCTTAAGGTTGGTCATTTGATGCTCTCTCTCTCAAGGTCGAGTTGAAGACCAGGTCGGTGGGACCCAAGCCAAATAAACAGACGCCAAATGCATGTAGCGTCTGGTGGCCGAAGGATAACGTAATTTTTACGAGGATGGATACAACTGCAACCGAAAGCCTGTATAAATATAAAATATTCTTATATTTCAATAGCTTAATATGTTAGGCAATTGTGATGCCAGTTCCATTTCCGACAAGCGGGCCTATTCATACAAAACTGCAGCTGAACAATGCATACGTTCGTTTTTCCACGAGCCAAAGTTCGTTATTCCCCTCGACGACGCAACCCGCTATTCATCCGGCGCATCTGGGAATCCGAGTCTGCTCGCTGCGATAGGCCCAATTAACCAGCGATTAATGCTTTCGAGACGCCTGTAGGTACGGCAGACACATGCATCAGCTTTCGAGGAGACCACATTCAAACTCGACCTGACAGCCCGCCAGGCCAATAGCGGCTTGTATGCACTTGTGAACGAACTGAACTAGAGTTTGAGCCGCACAAAGTGACAGGCCTCTGCTCCCGGCGTCACGGATTCCATCGATAGCCCATCGTGTATCGCCTCTTTACTTACGGAAGCGAAGCATTTAGTGGAGCTTTCAGGTGGACCGGGGTTCGCAATGGCGCACGACATGGCCAATCCCGTCACAGCTTACTCAAGCCTCAGTTCTGCATCCCCGGAAAAAGTCTCGATACGGATCTCACCATCTCCATTGCCGTAGCGGGTATTGAAGCTGGCACCAGGGCCGTGTTCCGGCTTCTGGATCTTTGCGCCCGGCGCCTTGAGGTCGCCGCTGAAGCTTTCCCCTCGCACTTGGGCGGAGACATTCTTTGGCAGCACCAGCCTCAGGTCGCCGCTGACGCTTTCCAGGTTGATCTCGCCTTTGGGGGACAGAGCTGTCTGTACATCGGCGCTGCCGCTGACGGTGTTGGCGGCCAGTTCGCGTACCTGTTCGCCGTTGACCACGACATCGATGTTCCCCGACACGGTTTCGGTCTTGATGTTGCCGTTCATGCGTCCGCGCAGCACGATGTTGCCGCTGACCGATTGGGCATCCACCTCGCCGCTGTTGACGGTCAGGCGCAAGTCGCCGCTGACGCTTTCCACGTCGACTTCGCTTGGAGCTGCGGCTACGTAGACGTCGCCGCTGACGGTGTCCACAGAGAGCTTGGAAGAAGCGACGCCGGAGACATCGACGTCGGCTGAAACCGATTCAATATCGACCTCGGCACGGATCGGGACGGTCAGCTGAAGATCGCTGGAGCCCGTTTTTCCACCGCCCCAGCCGCCGCGCTTCGGGTACTGCACCTTGACCACGAGATGCTGTGCATCTCCTTCGACCACCAGCTTTTCCACGCCCTCGCCCAGGCTCCCGGCAATCTTGACCTCGGGCCGGTCCCAGCCGCGGACCTGGATGCGCCCCTTGATGTTTTCTATGTCTATACGACCACGTGCATCCAGCGCACGGGTCTCATTGATGGGCGTTGCCGCGCCGGCGCTGGCGGAGAAGGCCAGCAGTGCGACGAAGAGCAGGGAGGGTGCAGGTGTCGGATAGCGCATGGCAGTTTCCTCAGGTCATGGTGGCGCGCTGCGTCAGCTGCAGACGGCGCGCATAGGTACGGCGGAGTTGTTCGAGCAGGAAGACCGCGTTGGGGTCGCGGTCGATCGCGGTCAATATCTGTGCGGCGCTACGGTCCAGTTCGCCAAAGGCTTGTTGTACCTCCGGATGCGCCTGGGTTTCCTGCATGCGAGCAAGCGCATTCTCGTAATCGAAGGTCATGGCCACCGCCTGCTGAAGGACCAGCGGGCTGGTTTGCGGATTGCTCTGCGTGGGGCTTGGCATCCCTTGCCAGAACATGCCGACCACCAGCAGCACCGATGCGGCCATCGCCCATGGGACGAAGCGGCGTGCGCTGATACGTTTTGGACGTTCTACGTTGGACTGCTGTACTTGCGTTAGGTGCGCGGCGATGCCGGGCCATAGATCGCTCTCTGGCTGGATCTCGCGACGCAGTCCCTGCAACTGCCACCGCAGTGCATCGTTCTGTTCATTGCTCATGCTTCACCTCCCAGGCGCGTGCGAAGCAGTTGCCGGGCGCGGTGCAACTGCGCTTTCGAACTGCCTACGGCCATGTTCAATTCATTGGCGATTTCTTCGTGCTTCCAGCCTTCGATGTCGTGCAGCACCAGCACCGCGCGCGCGCGCGGCGGCAATGTGGCCACTGCGCGCTCCAGATCCATAGACAGCGCCGTACCGTTGCCGGCCGAGTCCGCGACACCCAGACCATCGACCGCGTTTTCATCCTCATCGAAACGAGGACCGCCGCGCCGGCTGCGCAGTTCCATCAGCGCCGTCGTCACCGCTAGCCGATGCAGCCAGGTGGAGACCGCGCTTTCAAAACGGAATTTCGGCAGTGCTTGCCAGGCCCGGACGAAGGCTTCCTGGGTCAGGTCCTCGGCTCGGACGCCCTGAGCGCCCACCAGCCGGACGATAACGCCATGGACGCGACCGGCATGGCGGCGGTAGATCGCCTCGAAGGCAATGGCATCGCCACCGGCTGCCGACTTTGCCAGCGCGGCATCGGTTTCGGCGGCCACCTCGGGGATGGTCGTGTCGTGGGTCAATTCGCTCATGACGGCGGTCAGCATGAACACTGGGATGCGGCCAGGGGCCACAAGGTTTAAGGCGCGACCAATCTCCGCCGGAAGTCAGTTCGGGATCAGCGTGCTGATCACATGCTCCACGTAGGCCTCGAACTCCTCGTGGTGCAGCCGCGGCTGCTGTAGCTGCAAGGCCAGCTGCAGGAAGCCCAGATAGGCCGAATACGCCAGGCGTGCGCGGTGCTGGGCCTCGGTCCGGCCCAGGCCGGCCTGGCGGAAGGAAGCGACCAGGTAATCCAGACGACGCTGCGACACGCGATTGATCACCGGCTGCACGGCCGGATGGTCCAGCGCCTTCAGCAGCTCGCTATAGATAACGTGTGGTTTGACTTCGTGGGCGACCAGCAGGAACAGCTCGCGAAGACGCGCCCGCGGATCCGGTACCGCCTCCAGGCTGCCGAACACGCTTTCCTGTTCGATAGCCTCCCAGCGCTCCAGCGCCGCCTGCAGCAGCGCGTCGCGAGAGGGGAAGTGCCAGTAGAAGCTTCCCTTGGTCACCCCAAGCCGACGCGCCAGCGGTTCCACCGCCACGGCGGCAACGCCCTGTTCGGCAACAAGATCCAGCGCGGCCTGTGCCCAGTCGTCTGCACTCAAACGCGCAGGTCGGGCCAAGGGGACAGTGGCAGTCGGGTCGGTCGTCTGGTTGGTCATGGTTCACATTTAACCATACGGCGGGGTTTGTTGCGGTATGTTTTTACGGATGAAAATTCATAATGAAATCAAGCAATTGACCTATCCACTAGGAACTCATGGCCAAACCGATTGACTACTCTAAATCCAGAGATCCATACTATCCCGTATGGTATCTAACGTTTCCCATGGCGATCCGCAAATGCCGGCGAGTCCGCAGACCCGGCATCTGACAGGTGCGGGCGGGATTTCGCTTGCAGCCACTGCGTTTCCCACTTCATCTGTACTGCAGGCCGCCGACACCTTGTTGTTTGCACATGGTTTCGGCCAGACGCGTGGCGCGTGGCACAAGAGTGCGGTTGCACTGGCGGCCGAGGGTTACGCGGGGCTTTCCTATGACGCCCGCGGCCATGGCGGTTCGTCGCGCAATCCTGCCGACCAGCTCTACACCGGCGAACAATTCGCCGACGACCTGATCATCGTGGCTGGCGAGCACCTTCAGCCGCCGGTCTTGATCGGCGCCTCGATGGGCGGCTTGTTCGGCATGATCGCCGAGGCGCGCTGGCCGGGACTTTTCCGCGCCATGGTGCTGGTGGATATCACCCCGCGTTGGGAAGAAGCCGGTCTGCAGCGCATCCTGGGTTTCATCACTGCCTTTCCGCAGGGGTTCGATTCGCTGCATCACGCTGCCGATGTCATTGCCGCCTATCTTCCGCATCGTCGCGAACGCAAATCCGAAGAAGAGTTGCGTGAGGTCCTGCGCCAACGCGACGACGGGCGCTGGGCCTGGCATTGGGATGCGCGTCTGGTGGACGATCTGGTGCGCGACTGCGCCCAGCACCAGGACGATATCGCCGACGCTGCGCGTGCGCTGCGTTGCCCGGTGCTGCTGATCAGCGGTGGCCGCAGCGATCTGGTTTCGGCCAGGACCGTTGAAGAGTTCCGCGCGCTGGTGCCACATGCGCAGCATGCGCATCTGCCGCATGCTACGCATATGCTGGCCGGCGATGACAACGATGCGTTTACCCGTACCGTGCTCGAATACCTCTCTGGCCTGCCCGCTGCCGGAGTAGATCCTGCGCTGGCCTATCCGATTTCCACAACTGGCGAATCCGCCACCACCAAGTCCGTTTCCGGAGTCACGCCATGAGCATCGTCGCCCCCTTCCTCGCCTTTCTCCTGGTGGGTGCATTCGCCGCTTACCATCGCCTGCGTCTGGCCTATTGGGCGGCGATCACCGTCACCGTGCTGGTGGCGTGCTGGCTGCTGGGCGCCAACGCTACGGCGACGATCATCGCAGCAGTGCTGGTGGCGCTGATCGCAGTGCCGTTGCTCATTCCGGCCATCCGCAAGCCGCTGGTGACCGCACCGCTGCTGAAGTTCTTCCGCAAGGTTCTGCCGCCGTTGTCGCAGACCGAGCGGATTGCGCTGGAAACCGGCTCGGTCGGTTTCGAAGGCCAGTTGTTCACCGGCGACCCGGACTGGAACCAGTTGCTGGGCCAACCCAAGCCGCAGCTCACTGCCGAAGAACAGGCGTTCCTGGATGGTCCGGTAGAGGAACTCTGCCGCATGACCAACGACTGGGAAATCACCCACGTGCACGCGGACCTGCCGCCGGAGCTGTGGGCTTTCATCAAGAAGAATAAGTTCTTCGGCATGATCATTCCCAAGGAATACGGCGGCTTGGGATTTTCGGCGCTGGCGCACCACAAGGTCATCCAGAAGCTGGCTTCGGTATCGAGCGTGGTCAGCTCCACCGTCGGCGTGCCGAACTCGCTTGGCCCGGGTGAGCTGCTCAATCACTACGGCACCAAAGAACAGAAGGACTATTACCTGCCGCGCCTGGCCGTCGGCGAAGAAGTGCCCTGCTTCGGCCTGACCGGCCCGTTCGCCGGTTCCGACGCGACTTCCATCCCCGACTTCGGCATCGTCTGTAAGGGCGAATGGAACGGCGCCAATGTGCTGGGCCTGAAGCTGACTTTCGACAAGCGCTACATCACGCTGGCACCAGTCGCCACGCTGATCGGTCTTGCCTTCCGCATGTACGACCCGGACAAGCTGCTGGGCGATACGCGCGACATCGGCATCACCCTGGCCCTGCTGCCACGCGACACCCCGGGCGTGGAAATCGGCCGTCGCCACTTCCCGTTGAATTCGCCGTTCCAGAACGGCCCGATCCATGGCAAGGAAGTTTTCATTCCGCTCAGCCAGCTGATCGGTGGCGTGGACAAGGCCGGCCTGGGCTGGAACATGCTCAACGAGTGTCTGGCGGTGGGTCGTTCCATCACCCTGCCTTCCACCGGCAGCGGCGGCGCCAAGGCTGGCGCACTGGTGACCGGCGCCTATGCGCGCATCCGCAAGCAGTTCGGCCTGTCGGTCGGCCGCTTCGAGGGCGTGGAAGAAGCGCTGGCGCGCATCGGCGGCAAGGCCTACATGATCAGCGCGTTGTCGCAGGCCACTGCCGCAGCAGTGGATCGTGGCGACGTGCCATCGGTGCCGTCGGCCATCGCCAAGTACCACTGCACGGAAATGGGCCGCGAAGTCGCCAAGGACGTGATGGACATCGTCGGCGGCAAGGGCATCATCCTGGGCCCGCGTAATTTTGCGGGCCGTTCGTGGCAGGCCTCGCCGATCGCGATCACCGTGGAAGGCGCCAACATCATGACCCGCAGCCTGCTGATCTTCGGCCAGGGCGCGATCCTTTGCCACCCGTGGGTGATGAAGGAAATGAAGGCCGCAGGCGATCCAGACCACAAGGCCGGGCTGGAGGAGTTCGACCGCAATCTGTTCGGTCACATCGGCTTCGCCATTTCCAATGCGGTGCGCTCGTTCTGGTTCGGCCTGACCGGCGCAAAAATCGGCGCTGCGCCCGGCGACGACTACACCCGCCGCTATTTCCGCAAGCTGGATCGTTATTCCGCCAATCTGGCACTGATGGCCGATGTTTCCATGCTGCTGCTGGGTGGCAAGTTGAAGTTCAAGGAATCGCTGTCCGGCCGGCTGGGCGACGTGCTGAGCCACATCTACATGACCAGCGCCATGCTCAAGCGCTACCACGACGAAGGCGCACCGGTCGCCGACCAGCCGCTGTTGGCCTGGGCGTTCCACGATAGCGTGCACAAGATCGAACAGGCCCTGTCGGCCGCGCTGCGCAACTTCCCGATCCGTCCGGTGGTGTGGCTGCTGTGGCCGCTGATCTTCCCGTGGGGCCGCCGCGCCGTCGCTCCCAGCGACCGCCTGGGCCATCGCGTCGCTGCGCTGTTGATGACGCCGAACGAAGCGCGTGACCGCCTGGGTGCGGGTGTGTTCCTGACCCCATGCGAGAACAATCCTGGCGGCCGCATCAACAGCTATCTGGCCAAGGCCATCCTGGCCGAGCCGGTGGAGCGCAAGTTCCTCAAGGCGCTGAAAGGCAGCGATATCGAGGCCCTGGATTTCGCCTCGCAGCTGGATGAAGGCGTGCGTGAAGGCTGGATCACCGCCGAGGAACGCAAGCAGCTGGAAGAACTGCGCGAGATCACGCTTGAAACGATCACCGTCGACGACTTCGATACGCATGAACTGCGTTCGGCCGGGTATTACGATCTGCCGCAGGCTGGCAAGCAGGCGGCGCGCGAAGCGGCTTGAAGCTCTGCCCCTCCCCTTGCGCAGCAGGGGGAGGCTGGGAGGGGGTGCTCTTCGCGCTGGCTTTCAACAAAAACGTAGAGCAAGAGCAACCCCTCCCACTCAGCCGCTTGAGGCGGCTTCGAGCTCCCCTGTTTCGCAAGGGAGCGAGCAAAAGCTGGAGCTTGGCCACACTATGAGCACATCGGTACTGCAGCTTTACAACACACTCAGTCGCAAACCATTCGGCCACTGGTTGTTCTCGCGGCTGATCTGCTTCAAGGCGCCTTATTTCGGCAGCATCAAGCCCAGGATGATGGTGCTTGAGGTCAACCGTGGCGAGGCGACGATCACGCATCGTCGCAGCGTCACCAACCATCTGGGCACGGTGCATGCGATCGCGCTGTGCAATCTCGCCGAGTTCGTGGGCGGCCTGACCACCGACGTCAGCATCCCGGCGTCGATGCGCTGGATTCCCAAGGGCATGACGGTCGAATACCTGAAGAAAGCCGTCGGCACCCAGCACGCGGTGGCCACGCCGGAGTTCCCGCCCTACGAGTCGTCCGAAGCCTACGAGCTGCCGATGAACGTGGTGGTGGCCGACCCGCAGGGCGATGCCGTGTTCAAGGCGCGCATCTCGATGTGGGTATCACCGAAGCCGGCACGCGCAGCCCGTTAGCGGCCAAGCTGGACAAATACCTGCCTGTTTTCATCTGGGCTTCTGGAAAGGCTTGGTCATGTAGGAGCGACGCAAGTCGCGATGAAGCGTTCCTGTGAAAGCTTCATCGCGACTTGCGTCGCTCCTACAAACAGCTAGGCAGCCTTCATCAGCCACCATACGGCCAATATCGCGGCGATGGCGGGAATGCCCTGCACGAAGAAAATGCGCTTGTTGACGCTGTACGCGCCGTACAGTGCCGCGACCAGCACGCAATGCAGGAAGAACATGACCACGGGCCACTGACCCAGGTACAGATACCAGAGCAGACCTGCGGCCAGGAATCCGTTGTACAGGCCCTGATTGGCGGCCAGTACGCTCGTCGTCTCTGCCTTTTCCGGCGAATTTCGGAAGGTCTTCAATCCCAGCGGTCTGGTCCACAGGAACATCTCCAGCACCAGGAAGTACACGTGCAGCAAGGCGACCAGTACCACCACTACCTGGGCAAGGATCAACATGGCGCGGCTCCGCAGTTTGGATTGCCCACAGCATAACCAAGCGGTCCGCGCCGCAGTAATTCAGCCCACTGACTTGCCTTTGGCATGCCAGGCTTTCAACACCTCGGCTTCGCGCACGGCGCTCAAACCGGCCTTCGGTTTGGCGCGGCGTTCTTCGGGCAGTCCCAGCCACCACTGCAGCGTGTCGTCCACCGTCTCCTGCAGTGGACGGTATTTCAATCCGGCCGCCTGTGCCTTGGCCGTACTGCGTAGACCGAAGCCGGCATATTCGCCCTTGGGTGGAATCCACGCGGGCATGTCCTGCCAGGCGCTGACTTTTTGCGCTTCCAGAAAATCGGCCGGCACCCAGGTGACGGTGGAACTGGCCTCCGGCGGTTGTGGGCAGGGCGCGCGGACGCATTGGATGTCATTGGCCTGCGTGCCGGCCAACTGACATGCGGACAGCAACTTGCCCATGGTGAGCGTGCCCGGGGCCGCGTCCGCGTTGAAGACGCCGACCGTGCCGGTTTCGATGGCATGCAGCAGGAAGGCCGCCAGATCGCGCACATCGATGAACTGGGTCGGATCGCTGGCGGCACCCGGTGCCAGGATCTCGCCGCCGCGTGCCGCACGCGCGGGCCAGTACGTAAAACGATCGGTGTGATCGCCTGGCCCGACGATCAGACCCGGACGGACCACGGTCGTACGGCCTGGCAATACTTTTTCTGCGGCCTGCTCCGACAGCGCCTTCAATGGTCCGTAGTTTTCGCCGGTGATTTCCTTTGCGGCCTCCGGGTTTTGCATCGTCGCAACCGCCGACTGTTCGTCAGCACCCGGCGTGCTGTTGTCGGCATACACGGAAATCGAAGAGATGATCATGTACTGGTCCGCCCGGTCAGCCAGCAGGCTTGCCGAACGGGTCACGTCGCCGGGGAAATAGGCAGAAGTGTCCAGCACCGCATCCCAGCGGCGTGTGCCTTCGAGTGCGGACAGATCGGTCTTGCGGTCGCCTTGCAGTTGCTCGAGATCCTTGAACTCCTCGCCGCTGAAACGCGTGGGGTTGCTCTTGCCGCGATTGAATAACGTCAGCTGGTGGCCCTTGACGCGCGCGGCTTCCACGAAATGCGGCCCCAGGAAACCGGTGCCGCCCAGGATCAATATCTTCAACGGCTTGCCGGGCGTGCGCTTCACTGGCGTGCGGCCGGCGCCGCTGGCGCATCCCGGCAATGCCAGCCAGGTGGCAGCGGCGGAAGTGGCGATCAGGAAATCGCGGCGACTGGTCATGCGGGCTGGCCTTCGGCTATGCGGTGCCGGCCAGCTTGCGCCGCAGTCGGGGTTGGTTCCATGCGCCAAAGGTCATGCGCGCCGCCGTGCCACCAGACGCTGCAAACCTTTAGATGCTAAGCGTTGCGTTCGGCAGGCAGTTTGGCCGCTTCGCGCAGCAATCGCCAGGCGCCGAAGGTCATGCAAGAGGCCACCAGCAACCCCGCGCCGAACACCACATTGGAACCGAACGCCGACAACAGCTTGTGCACCCAGACGAAGGTCAGGTCGCCACCGCGATAAATGACGGTGTCGATGGCCGCGCCGGCCTTGTATCGCCACTCGCGGCCGACCCGGGTGTAGATGGTTTCGCGTGCGGGCTTGGCCAGCGAGAACTCACTGGCGCGCGTGACCACCTGCACGATGGCGACCATCAGCGGAAGCGGCGAAGCAGCCAGGATCGAGAAACCCAGAATGATCGCGCACCCGGGAATCAGCAGCGCAGGCGCGATGCCGTAACGCGACAACAGCGTGCGGGTAAGCAGCAGCTGCACCACCAGGGTCAACGAGTTCACCGCAAGATCGAGCGTGGCGAAATAACTGGCCCGCTGCTCCGAGGTCGTGAACATCGTGCGGGCGATGGCGTTCTGTTCGTTGTACAGCAGCGTGCCCACGCCAACGCCCATGACCACCATCACTGCCAGCCAGCGCAGTAGCGGCTCGCGGACGATCAGTTTCAGGCCGGCCAGCACGTCGCCGCCCATGGGAATCTCGCCGCTGGTCTGCTGACGCTCCTGCTCGCGCGCCACGGCCCATACGCGCAACTTGAGAATGCAGACCACGCAGATCGAGAACAGCACGGCCGAGACCAGCATCATGTTGGCGATACCTACCCGCTCGACCAGCACCTTGGTCAGCACCGGCCCCAGGAACGCGCCGATGGTGCCGGCCGCGCCGATATATCCGTAGTACTTGCGCGCTTCAGCGTTGCTGAAGATGTCGGCCATGAAGCTCCAGAACACCGCCACGGCGAACAGATTGAAGACCGTGATCCAGAGGATGAAGGCCAGGCCGCGCCCGGCGATGCCGCTGTGGAACACCACGTAGAACACCAGCAGCGTAGCGATGAAGAAACCGTAGATGACCGGCAGAAATACGCGGCGCGGAAAACGACTGACCAGCCAGCCATACACCGGCTGCAACACCAGCATGATCACGAACACCAGGGTGAAGATCACCTGCAGGGTGAACTCGTTCAAGGCCACCCCGCGATCGACGAAGAAAGCGATCATCGCCGGTGGAAAAACGGCTTCCACATCGCTGGACGCCGCCATGGCCTCACGCACGGGCCGCAGCACGTAGTAGCCACTCAGCAGGCAGAAGAAATAGACGAAGGCCCAGATCAGCGGCGGCGAGTCCCCCAGCGCGGCGCGAAAGCGGCCGAACGCACCGGCGCGTGCAGGCACCTGGTTCACCGGCTGAGCAACCGGCTGAGGCTTTGCATCGCGGGCATGGGGAGGGTCTCTGGGGCTACCAGCGCGCACGGTATCCGATGCACTGCAACATCGCCAGCGGTTCGAGCACTGACGCACACCAGCTTTCAGTCGCTTAGCCAGCACGGTGCTACGCAGAGCATTTGCTCTACGTGCGGCCGCTAGCTTCGCCGGACTCCTGCAACAGGCTTGCGTGTGTACGACTACATCATCATCGGCGCCGGCTCGGCCGGCTGCGTGCTGGCCAATCGCCTTTCGCAGGACCCCACCCTCAAAGTGCTGCTGCTGGAAGCCGGTCCGCGCGACTGGCACCCCTTCATCCACATGCCCGCAGGACTGGCCAAGCTGGTCGGGCAGAAGGGCGTGAACTGGAACTACGACACCGCCCCCGAACCGCACCTCCACAACCGCCGCCTGTGGTGGCCGCGCGGCAAGGTCCTGGGCGGCTCCAGTTCCATCAACGCCATGTGCTACATCCGTGGTGTCGCCGGCGACTACGACGACTGGGCCGCAGGCGGCGCAGAAGGCTGGGACTGGAACAGCGCCCTGCCCTACTTCAAGCGTTCCGAACACAATTCCCGTGGTGCCGATGCGCTGCATGGTGGCGACGGTCCTGTCCATGTCTCCGACCTGCGCTACACCAATCCGTTGTCGTCGGTGTTTATCGAAGCCGGGCAGCAGGCGGGCTTCGGCCGCAACGACGACTTCAATGGTCCTTCCCAGACCGGCGTGGGCCTGTACCAGGTCACGCAGAAGGACGGCGCGCGCTGTTCGTCGGCCGTGGCTTATCTGCAGCCGGTCAAAGCGCGCCCCAACCTGGAAGTGATCACCGGCGCACTGGTGCGCCGTATCGTGCTGGAGAACGGGCGCGCGGTCGGTGTGGCCTACGCCCGCGGCGGCCAGGAAATCCAGGCGCGCGCCGAGCGCGAGGTTCTGGTCTGCGGTGGGGCGATCAATTCGCCGCAATTGCTGATGCTGTCTGGCATCGGCCCAGCCGACCACCTGGAAGAACACGGCATCACCGTGGCGATGGACTCCCCATACGTGGGACGCAACCTGCAGGACCACCTGGACATCTGCACACTGCAGCATTCCACACAGCGCGTGACCTACGACCGCTTGGGCGACCTCGCCATCGCCTGGCGCTACTACCTGAAGAACCACAGCGGCCCGGGCAGCAGCAATATCGCCGAAGCCGGCGGCTTCCTGCGCTCGTCGCTGGCACCGGACGAGCGCGCGGACATACAGCTGCATTTCGTGCCGGCGATGCTGGACGACCACGGCCGCAACCGGCTCAAGGGCGACGGCTACACGCTGCACGCCTGCTTCCTGCGCCCACGCAGCCGCGGCCGCATACGACTCAACAGCGCCGACCCACGTGCCGACGCGCGCATCGAAGCCAACTACCTGAGCGACGAAGAAGGCTTCGACCTGAAGATGATGCTGGAGTGCGCCAAACTGTCGCGCGAGATCTTCGCGCAGCCCGCGTTCGATCCCTACCGCGGCGCACCCATCCAGCCGCCCCGGAGCAATCTGTCGGATATCGAACTGGTCGACTTCATCCGTGCCAAGGCCGAAACCGTGTACCACCCGGTGGGAAGCTGCCGCATGGGCAACGACGACACGGCCGTGGTCGACAGCCAGCTTCGCGTCCACGGCATCGAAGGGCTGCGCGTGGTGGACGCCTCGGTCATGCCCACGCTGATCGGCGGCAACACCAACGCGCCGACCATGATGATCGCCGAGCGCGCCTCCGACCTGATTCTCGGCAGGAGCCCGCTGGCGGTCTAGTCGGCCGGCGTAGCGGCCCCGGTTTCCGGGGCCAGGCGACCGCCGGGCGTGATCGTCCTGGCCGAAACAAGCAGCGACTGCAGGTATTGCGCATAGCTCTCCGTCTGCGAACCCGCGCTCTGCGTTACCAGCCATTCGAGCTGGGAATACAGTCGATCCGCGCGCACCGAATCGCCGAACTCACGCAGATAGTTGGCCGATACGAACACGTATTCCATGCGCGTGGCCAGCGACAGGGTTTCGTCGGCCAGCCGGCCCAGCATGATCTCGAGCGCGGCCTTGCGATGGAGAGTGGATCGGTCGCCGTCGCCCGCCATGCGTTCGAAGTCGTAGGCCAGGATGCGGTGGATCAGCGCGCGCCGCTCCGGCTGCAGATCGCGCAGCGCATACAGCGTCTCGGCCCGCCGCAGCTTGTCGGCGATGCTGGCCGGCTGCCGCTCGCCAGCGTCGAGCCTGGCCAGGAAAGCAGTTACCCGCTGCTTCTCCGCGTCGGACAGCGCGATGTCTCCAATCACACTGGCGAAGCCCGATGCGCATGCCCAAATGCCATCGGCGGCGGTCACGGGAAAGAACACCTGGTCGTACTTCTCCGGCCACTCGTAGATGTAGGAACCCATGCTGGCTGGAGTCGCCACTTTGCATGGCTTGCCGCTGATTGGATCGACGATGGTGGTTTCGCCCCAGGTCGTTGCCATCGCTGGTAAGGCGAGACAAGCCAGCAGCATGAATACCGCCAAACCTCTCACAAACGCGAACCACCCCATCCAAGAGAAACTGCTGCATGCCTTGGCCTGGAACTTGAAGAAACTCATGGAGAAAGCGGACCTTATTTTTTCTGATCGATGCAGGATTTATTGCTTTGCTTTTTTTGCCCTTGCTGCTTCGTCTTTAACAATCCCCGTGAGACGCGGCAAGTAGGTCGGGACAAACCCCGCAGGGGCGGCGCACAAGGATGTGCGCCGTTTTCGTAGGCGCAGGAGGCGCCTTACGAAAATTCCCGGCCCACTTGCGAACCCGGCAGCTTCATCGTCGGGCGCGACGTTAGGGCGGCTTTCTTTTGGTTACTTTTCTTTGCCGTTCAAAGAAAAGTGACTCGCGCAACGCGCGAACGCCCTGGCTCCAGAAAAGTAGCGCGAAAATCCGCCCCATCCGCCTTTGGCATCCCGCCTTCGCGGGGGCAGGCCCTTCCCCCGCAAGCAAGAGAACGATTCGTCGTTATTGCTGCGAACTCTGACGTTTGCTGCCGGGATCAGAATGCATCTTCGGTGCTCCGCGCTTTCGCCTTGTCCGCTTGTATATCCAGTTACGCCACAGGCGCTAAATTGCCCCACCCACTGACAGGTGGAACCCCGCCCTCGTTGTCGAACACCACCATCAAATGTTGTACCCAGGCATACGAACGCACTTTGTTGCCAGTCGAGGTCAGCTCCCCGAGCCGCATCTCGTATTACTTGGCTTTCGGTTCCCGACAAGCGCCAGCGGTAACTTGGCAGCGGTCAAGCCGTCGTTGTGCCCCAGCGAAGTCCCTCGCGCTATCGCCGGGACAGACCGGATTTGTCTGACGCCAACGAGGCGCGCCCGCACATCCAAGCGCGTCGCGACGACCGACTTCCGGCGTTGTCATTCTCTTAGTCAGCCAGTAGGCAACACCGGCTCGCGAATGGGGTCGAGATCCTGAAGCTGAACGTCGATCTGCACAAATGGACTATTGAATACATCCCGGGCTGCATTCAGCCCGCTGAAGACGCCGATGCCCCAGCGGCCGATCCCACCGCCAGTGAGACAATTGCCAACAAGATCAACAAACTGAACATTGAACCTCTCCCCGTTTGTGCTTTACAAAAAACCGGCGCTATCATCCGGTACGGCAGCAACTTACGTAGGCAGGGGACACGATGAAAGACAACGGTAACTGGCGTCCCACCAAGTCGATGCGCATCGGACTGCTGGGGATGCTGTTGCCGCTGACGCTTTCCTCGACCGCGCAGACCCCGTTGCGATGGGATCCGGCATCGACCGCATCGGCCACCGCTCCGCAGTATCAGTCGCCCGCGCAGGCGCAGGCCTATCGCACCAGCCTGGCCGCCAAGCGCGTCATGCCGATTGCCCAGGGCTTCGATGTTGCTGCCTTCGAGAACGTCGCCACTTCACTCACTGTCGGACAGCGGGTGCCAGGGCTGGCCATGGCCATTGTGCAGAACGGTCGCGTGCTGAGCGCGCGCGGCTATGGCGTGACCGATGTGGTCTCACCGCAGTTGGTGGATGGGCATACGGTGTTCCGGCTGGCTTCTTTATCCAAGGCCTTCGCCGGCACGATGACCGGCCTGCTGGTCAACGATGGTTCGCTGCGCTGGGACAGCAAGGTCACCGACTATGTACCCAGCTTCCAGCTCAGCGATCCGCTGGCTACCCAGCGCGTCACCGTGGCCGACCTGCTCAGCCACCGCGTGGGCTTGCAGGCACACAACGCGTTCGACCGGGATATCGAAGGCAACGCCGAGTACTACAACGTCGCCCGGAAGCTCGCGAGCGCGCCGCTGGAATGCGCGCCCGGCCAGTGCTATGCGTATCAGAACGTGGCCTTCAGCCTGATCGGCGACGTAGTGTTCGCGGCGACCGGCAGTTTCTACGACCAGGCGGTGGATCGGCGCATCTTCAAACCGCTGGGCATGAATGACGCAAGCATTGGTCTGACCGGCATCGAAAGCAGTTCGCGCTGGGCGCGGCCGCATGTGCGCAGCCGCAATGGCTGGGTGTCGATCATGCCCAAGCCCACTTACTACCGCCTGCCGCCTGCGGCCGGCGTCAATGCCAGCGCCAGCGACATGGCGCAGTGGCTGATCGCCCAGACCGGGCATCGACCTGATGTTTTGCCGGCCCCACTGCTGGCAACGCTGCATGCACCCCTCATCAACACCCCGGGCGAGATGCGAGCCGGTTGGCGCCGCGAGCGGATCTTTTCGGCCGGCTACGCACTGGGCTGGCGCGTGTTCGATTACGCGGGCCATCAGGTGGTCTTCCACGCTGGCGCCGTGCAGGGTTATCGCGGTCTGGTCGCGCTGGTACCGGAACGCGATCTGGGCATCGCCATCATGTGGAACAGCGAGAGCAGCCTGCCCACCGGCCTGCTGCCCACTATCCTGGATCGGGCCATGGGCCTGCCCACGCAGCAATGGCTCGATGAGAAGATCGGCAGCGACCTGCTGATGGCCGATTCGGTGGACACGCCGACGCAGGATGCGGCGGGCAGTTCGGCCGCCAAGGCCGCAGCCTCTCCGAAGTAATCGGCAAGGCGCGGCTTCTCAGGCTGGCAACGACCGACCAGAGTGGACTAGCGCGGTCCGGTTTCCAGCACGGCTTTCAGCTTCGCCAGACCCTTTTCATAGTCTTTACCGACGAAGCGTTCCAGCAGGAAGGCACCGAATATCCGGTTGATCGGGTTGTAGCCGTGTGCGCTGTCCAGGGTCCAGGTCAGATGGGTGCCATCACCTTCCGGCTTCAGCAGGAACATCGCCTGCGCCTGGCTGCCACCGAAGTCGAGCGCGTTGACGATCTTGCTGTCAGGCACGCTTTCAAGAATCTCCTGACTGCCGCTGCCCACTGAACTATTGCCGACCCAGGCCATCCGGGCACCCACACCAGTGGCGGGACCGGAATAGGTGTACTTGGCGGAAGGATCCAGCTCGAACCAGGGCGACCATTCGTTGAAACGCTGGAACGAATCAAGCGTAGAGAAAACTTCGGCCGGCGGTCGCTGGATGCTGATGCTGCGCTCCAGGTGAGTCGTGCCCGGAAGTAGCAGACCGCCACCGACCACCAGGATCGCCAGCGCGGCCATCGTCCACAGCAGCCATTTCAAGATCTTCATGTCGTGCTCCCCGTGATCGAAACGAGGCAAAGGCTACACCTTCGCCCATAAAAAAACTCCCTCTCCGCTGGGCACCGGGGAGGGAGTTTCCTGACATTACAGATAATCGGGATTACTAGTTCTTATAGACAGCTTTTAGATCAGCGGAGCCGGGGTTGGCGGCAGCGCTACCGGAGCCTTCTTCTTGGCTTTTTTGGCAGGCTTCTTGGCCGCTTTCTTGGCCGGCTTCTTCTTTGCAGCCTTCTTGGTAGCTTTCTTGGCCGCCTTCTTGGCCGGCTTCTTGGCTACTTTCTTGGCAGCCTTTTTAGCCGCTTTCTTGGCTGGCTTCTTCTTGGCTACTTTCTTGGCAGCTTTCTTGGTGGCCTTTTTAGCAGCCTTCTTTGCTGGCTTCTTCTTGGCGACCTTCTTGGCTACTTTCTTCGCGGCCTTCTTGACTGCCTTCTTAGCCTTGGTCACTTTCTTGGCTACTTTCTTGGCGGCCTTCTTCAGGGTCTTCTTCACGCCCTTCTTGGCTGCCGTTTTCTTGGCGGCCTTCTTGGCGGGTTTTTTCTTCGCAGCTTTCTTCGTTGCCATGTGATGGCTCCTCGTCAGTGAACTATGGATTTGTTAATCCGTTTAAAAAGCCCAGTTGCAATGGAACGCCGCGGGAGTCGGACCCGCAGGCAGCCGCCGTCGCGCCAGGCGCGTCGGACCGGATATGGCAGGTCTGGCCGGATCGGCGGAGACCTGTGCGCGCCGTCGGGCGCGGATGCTAAACACCCGCGTCGCTGAGGGCGCGGGTGTGGTGTCGGAAAGAGTTTGCATTATCTTGGAGGAAGCGAAGCCTGCGTCCATCGTGTCGAGGGCGCGGGTGGAGGGCCGTTTTGTTTTGCGTATTGTCGCGATGGCTCGGCTCACTTGCTTCCGCAGGAAATGTCTGCTGGGGCGAAACCTAATCACGCTTTTTCAATGTGTCAACAGTTTTTCAGAATTATTTTTCGGCTCCGGTCCGCCTGCTTCCCGCGACAAGCGGCATGGATTTCCGGACAAGCCATCGCCACCAATGGCATAAGAGCAACGCCGTCGTATCACCAAGTTAAAAAACACCGCGTTTAATGCGGTTTTTTTACAGCGCCGCTTTCGCACTGGATATCGCACAGCGTCATGCGGCGTTGCGTCGAGCTGGCATCGACACGCCGTCTGAGGAATAAACGGAAGCTTTTTCCGAACCGCAACGCTTCGCCAGTTTGGGCGCCGCACAAGTCCAAATGCGCAGATTTGCGCGAACTTTTTTTGCCGGCCAATCCCCTTCGAAGCGGTTTGAAACTCTCCACATGCACGCGCGCATCGGCCGATCGGCATCGGATTGGCATCAGGGCGCGAACGATTCGCAACCGCTCGGACCGGCCGCGAAGTTCGTTCGCCGAGTTGGCGGAGCGATCCGCCAACTCACTGCAGGCGCACCCGGCGAGGTCGGTGATGCGATGCGCAATAGAGGGAACAGTCGGACGCTCGCATGCCGACTGGCTCCGGGTATCGCCTGGAAATGCTGCTTGCAGATCTTGGCATTTCCGGACCGGCGTCCCAAAAGAAAACCGGCCGCACAAGGCGGCCGGTTCAAAAAAACAGAGGCTGGCACTGGCTCAGTGGTCTTCGTCTTCCAGCAACTCGGCATAGTCGTCGGGTGCCAGCAGGTCGTTGAGCTGGTCCGGCTCCTCGATCTCCAGCACGAAGATCCAACCTTCGCCGTAGGCATCTTCGTTGATCGTCTCGGGCTTGTCGGCCAGGTCGGAGTTCACTTCGACCACGGTACCGGTGAGCGGGCTATAGACGTCCGAGGCGGCCTTGACCGACTCGACCACCGCGGCCGCATTGCCGGCTTCAACTCGGTCGCCAACGTTCGGCAACTCGACGTAGACCAGGTCGCCCAGCAGGCCTTGGGCGTGATCGGAGATGCCGACGGTGACGCGTCCACTGCCTTCTACACGCGCCCATTCGTGGGACTTGAGGAATTTGAGGTCGCCAGGGATCTCGCTCATGTTGCTGCTCCGGGGAATCGGGTTGGGGTGGGCGTGCGGCGCTAGTTTAGCGAAGGATTTCGTTCAATGGACGAGTAGGTTTTTCGTGCGTTCACTCAAGCACGCCGGGCTGCGCCTGGCCTTCGCGCACGAACGGGAACTTCACCACCCGTACCGGCACTTCGCGGCCGCGGATGTCCACGCGCACCTGGCCGGGTTCGCCCGATGGCACACGCGCGAATGCGATGGCCTTGCCGAGCGTGGGCGAGAACGTGCCGGACAGGATTTCGCCTTCGCCGCCAGCGGTCATTACTTTCTGCCCGTGGCGCAGCACGCCCTTTTCGTCCATCACCAATCCGATCAGCTGCCGTGGCGCGCCGTCGGCGGCCTGGGATTCCAGCACGCGGCGACCGATGAAATCGCGGCCTTCGTCCAGCGTCACGGTCCAGGCCATCGCCGCTTCGTACGGGCTGGTGGATTCGTCCATGTCCTGGCCATACAGGTTCATGCCTGCCTCCAGGCGCAGCGTATCGCGTGCGCCCAGGCCCGCAGGTTTCACACCGGCACCGAGCAATGCATTCCAGAACGCGACCGCCTGCTCCTGCGGCAACACGATCTCGTAACCGTCTTCGCCGGTGTAACCGGTGCGCGCGACGAACAGCGGTACGCCTTCGCTGGTCTGCGCCTCGACCGCAGCGAAGCGGGCCAGCTTCTCGGCTGCGGGGCGGTCGGATTCGCGCAACAGTCCCAGCACCCGCGCGCGCGCGGTGGGACCCTGCACGGCGATCATGGCGAACCCGGGACGCTCCTTCACCTGTACCTCGAAGGCCTGCGCCTGCCGCTGGATCCAGGCAAGGTCCTTGTCGCGCGTGGCGGCATTGACCACCAGGCGGAAGAACGACTCCTCCATGAAGTAGACGATCAGGTCATCGATCACCCCACCCTGCTCATCCAGCATCGCGGTGTACAACGCCTTGCCGGGCTTCTTGAGCTTGTCGACCGAATTGGCGAGCAGATGGCGGAGGAAGTCGCGGGTGCGCGGGCCGTGCAGATCGACCACGGTCATGTGGCTGACGTCGAACATGCCTGCATCGCGGCGCACCAGGTGATGCTCGTCGAGCTGCGAGCCGTAGTGGATCGGCATGTCCCAGCCGCCGAAGTCGACCATCTTGGCGCCGAGCGCGCGATGGGTGTCGTTGAGGATGGTCTTCTGGGTCATGGGTGCCACCTTGCGAAAGAGGACCATTATCCCAGATGACTCGCCCCGGACGTCAGGGGCCTTCGCCGTAACCTTCGTTGATGCAGTCGACACTCGCAGGGTCGACCTCCTCGAACTTGCCGCTAGACAGATCCAGTCGCCGCGCCCAGACGACATTGTTCAGATATTCCTGTTTATCGCCGGGCCCCACGATGGCGACGACCTTGTCATCGATCACTTGGCCGACGCGGCAATTGCCGGCTTGCCAGGAGAAGCCCTTGGCGACCTTGGGATACGCAAGTGCATCGGTGATTTTCCAGAGCGCCTTTTTGCCGTCACGTCCGCTCAGGCGCCCTGCGACGATATAGCGCACCACTGGCTCCAGCTCCGGATCGGCGCCCGCATCCCCGACAAAACCGATCGAGAAATCACAGACATGGCCCGGAACGCTGGCATCGGACAGACAGATACCGCCGACATCCTCCAGGCCTTCCGGATAAGGGGGCATGGTCCTGCCGATCAGGTCGACTGCGCCCGCCTTCCACGACAACATCATCAGCAACAGTAGCGAGACAGGACGCATCGACATCGTTCAAACCTGCTGGACCTTCAAGGTCATGCCATCGACCGCCACCACCCGCACCGGCGTTCCCGAGGGAAGCTCCGGGCCTTCCACCACCCAGAACGCATCGGCGATCTGCACGCGGCCGCGGCCGTTGACGATGGGCTGCTCTAATGGCGCGACATGCCCGACCAGCGTGTTGGCACGCTGGTTGAGGTGCGGCCGGTCGCTCTGCGGTTCGTTGCTGCGGAACCAGCGGCGATAGATCTGGATAGAAACGAAACTCAGCGCCACGAACGCGACCACCTGCCACAAAACCGGCACGCCTGGTATCAGCAGCACGGCCAGGAACACCGCCGTGGCCGCGAAACCCATCCACAGCATGAAGGCGCCCGGCGCCATCGCCTCCGCGGCGAACAGCAGCAGCGCGATGGCTGCCCACGAAACCACATCCCAACGCATGGCGTTCTCCCCCGATCCAGTTCAGCGCAAGGCCGGCGGCTTGCTCGCGATCTTGGTCTGCTGTTTCTCCAGCGACTCCTTGGCCAGTTCGGCGATGCCGGCGATGGAGCCGATGATGCCGCTGGTCTCCATCGGCATCATCACGAACTTGGCGTTGGGTGCCGTGGCCAGCTCGCGGAAAGCCTCGACATACTTCTGCGCGACGAAATAATTGATGGCCTGCACATCGCCGCTGGCGATCGCATCGCTGACCATCTGCGTGGCCTTGGCCTCGGCCTCGGCCAGACGCTCGCGGGCCTCGGCCTCGCGGTAGGCGGCTTCGCGCTTGCCCTCGGCCTGCAGGATTGCGCCCTGCTTTTCGCCTTCGGCGCGCAAGATCTCCGACTGGCGCACGCCTTCGGCTTCCAGGATCGCGGCGCGCTTGTTCTGCTCTGCCATCTTCTGCTGCTGCATGGACTGGATCAGGTTCTGCGGCGGCTGGATGTCCTTGATCTCGATGCGGTTGACTTTCACGCCCCACGGACTGGTGGCATGGTCGACCACGCCCAGCAGCTTGGCGTTGATGGTCTCGCGCTGGCTCAGCGATTCGTCCAGGTCCATCGAACCGATCACGGTACGGATGTTGGTCTGCACCAGCGCGATCATCGCCTGATCCAGGTTGGAGACCTCGTAGGCGGCCTTGGCGGCATCGAGCACCTGGAAGAACACCACGCCGTCCACACGGACCACGGCGTTGTCCTTGGTGATGACATCCTGCGACGGCACTTCGAACACCTGCTCCATCATGTTGACCTTGCGGCCGACTCCGTACATCACCGGGATGAGGAAATGCAGTCCGGGCGACATGGTGCTGGTGTACTTGCCGAAACGCTCGACCGTCCACTCGAAACCCTGAGGCACCATGCGCACCGTCTTGAACAGGACGATGACGCCAGCGACCAGCAGTACGATGGCCAGGAAACCTGTCTCGAACATGAGTTTCTCCCTCTCCCTAGATAGGGCGGGAGTATAGACGCAGTAGGTCGGGGCTACGCCCCCGACTCACAAACCTGCGGGAGGCGTCGGTCACGTCGGGCCGACCTACGTCGATGGTGTTGCTAGCTAACTCAGGTCACCGGTCCAGGCGGCCAGAGCCAGGACGCAACTCACGCGAGTTTTCTGGAGTCGAACCGGATCAAAGGTGCGGCGCGTTCGCCCGTGGCTTTGTATTTCTTCGCTGCCACCGAAGCGGCAAGGGCAGACTGCGCACAGCAGCAATCGTCCAGGCGGATGCGTTCTTCGGCGCCTTCGGACTGGGCGATGCGCTGCGCGGTCGCGATGCCTAGCGGCGACAGCGGCGCCAGGCTGGCGGCGAGCACGGACTGGGTGACGAGGGTGGGCAGCACATGCAACTTCATTACGCACGCCTGCCATTGCTCACCCAGCAGGCGTCCGGCCAGACGTCGCCACAGGCGTTCGCCCACGCCGGTAGCCGCTTCGGTTTCATTGTTAGCGGGCAAGGCATCGAGCAATCGATCCCAGGCCAGGAAGTCGCTGTCGGGGAGAAGATAAAGTCGCCAGCAACAACGGCCCTCGCTGTCGTAGAAGGCAAGGCTTTCGCGCAGACCGTCGCTATCGACGCCCGCCCTGGATTCGGCACGGACGGCCTGCGCCCAGCCGGAAAGTTCGCTGCCGTGCTGTGGGCGGTACAGGCACAACACCGTGCCCAACGCCGCCAGTTGTTGCGCGCGCGGGAGCACCAAGGTGTTCATCGCAACGGAGTGTCCGTATCGATCAGCGCAGGCGCGTTCGCGGCGAACACAAGCTGCAGTGTCGAAGTGAGCAGGGTGGGAAGGTTCATCGTTTCAGCAGGTCCTGTGAGGGAGTGAGCCGTGAGCTGACGGATGGCAACACCGACGGCTGGCGCGCGAACGATTGCGGCACGACAGCCGACGCCACGGACGCGCGCGCACCGTGCGGATTACTTGGTAAGGATCAGCTTGTCGTTGCTGGTATGGCGCAGGCGATAGACGCGGTCGCCATGGCTGATCAGGATTTCACGACGGCCATTCAGCAAACGCTCGCTGCTGAGGGCTTCTTCGGCAGGCAGCGGTTGCGGGAGGCTGCTGTCGCGCAGCAGGCTTTCGGGACGGGAGAGGAAGACCGGTAGTGCGCTCATCTGGGTAGCTCCGATGGGGAACGGATTCAGATGATAATGATTCTCATTCGTTAGTCAACACCTGTCTGTCATTCGGCTGTGGCGGCCCCTAAACGCTCCCAAACGCTGTCTTCATATCGGTCCAGCAGATCTAGGGCGCCCAGGTTTTCCAGCAGTTGGGCGGTATGGCTGGCGCCCAGCATCACCGTGGAGACATGCGGATTGCGCAGGCACCAGGCGATGGCGAGCTGCGATGGTTTCTCGCCCAGTTCAGCGGCGATGGCAGTGAAGCGGCGTACGCGATCCATCCGCTGTTTCGCCTGGTCGCCGAGCACCATGCGCTGCAACCAGGCGTTGTCCTTCTGCCCCAGTCGCGAGTCAGGGGCCACGCCTTCGTTGTGTTTGCCGGTCAGCAGGCCCGAGGCCAACGGCGACCAGATGGTGGTGCCGAGTCCCAATTCGGAATACAGCGGCGCGTATTCCAGTTCGACGCGCGCGCGATGCAGCAGGTTGTACTGGGGCTGTTCCATCGTCGGCGCATGCAGGTGATGCGCACGCGCGATACGGGTCGCTTCCCTGATCTGCACTGCCGACCATTCGGAAGTCCCCCAGTAAAGCACCTTGCCCTGGCGAATCAGCGCATCCATCGCCCACACGGTTTCCTCGATGGGCGTGTCCGGGTCGGGGCGATGGCAGAAATAAAGGTCCAGATGATCCACGCGCAGACGGCGCAGCGCGGCATGGCAGGCTTCGGATACATGCTTGCGCGACAGTCCGCGCTGAGTGGGCGCAGGATCGTCGACTGCGCCGAAGAACACCTTGCTGGACACGCAGTAGCCGTCGCGCGGCAGCCGCAGATCGGCAATCACATCGCCCATCACCGTCTCGGCCTGCCCCTTGGCGTAGACCTCGGCGTTGTCGAAAAAATTCACGCCGTGGTCGTAGGCCGCGGCGATCAGGTTGCGCGCTTCGTCGCGACCGATCTGTCCGCCGAAGGTGACCCAGGCGCCGAAGGACAAGGCCGACAACTGCAAGCCGGAATTGCCGAGTCTTCGATACTGCATATAGATGTCTCCATTCCAGCGGGCGAATGAGAAGAGTTTACCCATGCCACGACCCCTCGCCTGTACAATGCGCGCACTTTCCTCCTCCGGGGAGTAGCCCACCCGCTCAGGCGGGGTCTGCGCATCAACATACTTGGCCGTGTTCCTGAGGGAATCCCCTCATCGAATCTTCGCCATGGTGCGCAGGGCCGAAGCAGCGTCTGCTTCGTCGTCGGGCAAGACCGTAGGCAGGCGTTGCGCATACCCGGGCCGGGCTGCGTGGCGTTTGCCTTCGCGTCCTTCGCGAATGCCCGGCTCCGGAGTTGCACATGCTTTCCCTGCAAGCCTTGATGGTTTCCACCGGGACCGTCGCGCTAGCCGAAATCGGCGACAAAACACAATTGCTGGCCTTGCTGCTGGCGGCGCGCTTCCGCAAACCCTGGCCCATCGCCTTCGGCATTCTGACGGCGACCCTGGTCAATCATGCGATCTCCGCCTGGTTCGGCGCCGAGGTGTCGGAGTGGTTGTCCCCGGAGGTCCTGCGCTGGGTGGTGGCGGGCAGCTTCCTCGCCGTGGCGTTGTGGACGCTGAAGCCGGACAAGCTGGACGAAGGCGAGAAGCTGCCGGCGCATGGCGCGTTCATCGCCACGACGATTGCGTTCTTCCTGGCCGAGATCGGCGACAAGACGCAGGTCGCCACGGTCCTGCTGGCCACCAAATACTCGCCGCTGTGGCAGGTCATCGCCGGCACCACCCTGGGGATGCTGGTCGCCAACCTGCCGGTGGTCTGGCTGGGCCATCGCTTCGCCGACCGCCTGCCGCTGAAACTGGCGCGAACCGTGGCAGCCGTGGTGTTCCTGGGCCTGGCCTTGTGGGTCGCGCTGTACGGCATCGGCTGATTTGCCTTGCCCGCACCCCTGCCCTGCTCTAGTCTGCCTCGATTCGGGAATCGGCAACACTTAGGGGCTGGGCATGCTGGAAGGTTTGGGGCGAATCGGATTCGGGTTGTTCGGGCTGGCGGTGCTGATCGGCATCGTGTTCCTGTTTTCCAACAACAAGAAGGCCGTGGACTGGAAGCTGGTCGCCACCGGCGTGGTCCTGCAGATCGGTTTCGCCGCCCTGGTGCTGCTGGTGCCGGGCGGGCGCGAAGTGTTCGACTGGCTGGGACAGGTCTTCGTCAAAATCCTGAGCTTCGTCAATGCCGGCTCCAGCTTCATCTTCGGCAGCCTGATGAACGTCGAAACCTACGGCTTCATCTTCGCTTTCCAGGTGTTGCCGACGATCATTTTCTTCGCCGCACTGATGGGCGTGCTGTACCACTTAAACGTGATGCAGACCGTCGTCCGCGCCATGACCTGGGGCATCACCAAGGTCATGCGCGTGTCCGGCGCTGAAACGACCAGCGTCTGCGCCAGCGTGTTCATCGGCCAGACCGAGGCGCCGCTGACCGTGCGCCCGTACATTCCGAAGATGACCGAATCGGAGCTGATCACCATGATGATCGGCGGCATGGCCCACATCGCCGGCGGCGTGCTCGCCGCGTACGTAGGCATGCTGGGCGGCGGCGACCCGGTGCAGCAGGCGTTCTACGCCAAGCACCTGCTCGCCGCCTCGATCATGGCCGCGCCGGCGACGCTGGTCGTGGCCAAGCTGCTGATTCCGGAAACCGGCACGCCGCTCACTCGCGGCACGGTGAAGATGGAAGTGGAGAAAACCTCCAGCAACATCATCGATGCCGCCGCAGCCGGTGCGGGCGATGGCCTGCGCCTTGCGCTGAATATCGGCGCGATGCTGCTGGCCTTCATCGCCCTGATCGCGCTGGTGAACTGGCCGCTGACCTGGATCGGTGAAGTCACTGGGCTCCAGGCGATGCTGGGCAAGCCTACCGACCTTGCGATGATCTTCGGCTATGTGCTGGCACCGATCGCCTGGGTGATCGGCGTGCCGTGGCAGGACGCCACCACGGTCGGCTCGCTGATCGGGCAGAAGATCGTGCTGAACGAATTCGTCGCCTATCTGCAGCTGGCCGATATCGTCAACGGCAAGGTGGCTGGCACCAGTCTGACCGCCGAAGGCAGACTCATCGCCACCTACGCGCTGTGTGGTTTCGCGAACTTCAGTTCCATCGCCATCCAGATTGGGGGCATCGGCGGCCTGGCTCCGGAACGTCGCGCCGATCTTGCACGCTTCGGTCTGCGTGCGGTGCTGGGCGGCACCATCGCCACGCTGATGACCGCCACCATCGCCGGCGTGTTGTCGCATTTTGGATAAGCGCATGGGAGCGGTCGTCGTCGCGGGCTCCTTCAATGTCGACCATGTCTGGCAGTGCGATGCGTTGCCGGCACCGGGCGCGACCATCGCCGGCAGCTACCGCAGCGGGCCGGGCGGCAAGGGCTTCAACCAGGCCGTCGCCGCAGCGCGCGCGGGCGCAGACGTCACTTTCCTGTGCGCATTGGGTGACGACCTGGGCGGCACGCTGGCGCGCTCGCTGGCTACGGCGGACAGCATCGACCTGCGTGACCTGCGTTCCGACCAGCCAACCGGCACGGCCGGCATCTATGTGGATAGCCGGGGACGCAACAGCATCGTCATCGGCACGGGTGCCAACGCTTCGCTGACTGCGGATTTCGTCCAGCAGCAGGCCCAGACCATCGCAAAGGCGGCGGTGGTGGTGGCACAGCTCGAATCGCCCATCGACAGCGTGATCGGCGTGCTTCAGATCGCGCGCGAACAAGGCGGCATCACGCTGTTGAATCCCGCGCCGGCGAACGCCGCGACCACGACGGAGTTGCTGTTCCTGGCGGATGTACTCACGCCAAACGAAACCGAGTTCTCGGCCTTGCTCGCACGCCATGTCGGCGAACGCATCGAACCCGACGATGTCGCCGCCCTTGACGTCGGACGGCTGCACGCGCTCTGCCGTGAACTGCTGAGCCACGGCAGCGTAGTGGTCACGCTGGGCTCGGCCGGCGTATTCGTCTCGCATGCCGAGGAACGCCTGCGCGGCGATGCAAAACCCTGCTACCGGATGGGCGCCGAACCCGCCGAGGCCACCGACACCACCGGTGCCGGGGACGCCTTCAACGGCGCGCTGGCCGCATCGCTGGCGCGCGACCCCAGCCTGCCCTTCGCCGAGCATGTGCGCTTCGCCAACCGTTACGCGGCGCTGTCCACCGAACGGCCAGGCGCGGCGCTATCTATGCCGCATCTGGCGGAAGTCGCGGCACGATACGAGACTGATAGCACCGCCTGACCGCGCCGCTACAATGCCGGCATGCAGATCGGCCCGCATTCCATAGTTCCGGCCCTGATTCTGGCGCCCATGGCCGGGGTCACCGACAAGCCGTTCCGGCAGCTGTGTAAACAGCTCGGAGCGGGATTGGCGGTGTCTGAAATGACCATCAGCAATCCGAAACTCTGGCATACGCAGAAGTCGCTGCACCGCATGGACCATGTCGGCGAACCCGCCCCGATCAGCGTGCAGATCGCGGGCACCGAGCCTGTACAGCTCGCCGAGGCGGCGCGCTACAACGTGGACCACGGCGCGCAGATCATCGACATCAACATGGGCTGCCCGGCGAAGAAGGTCTGCAATGCATGGGCCGGCTCGGCACTGATGCGCGATGAAGCGCTGGTGGCGCGCATCCTGCAGGCGGTGGTCGCAGCGGTCGATGTGCCCGTGACGCTGAAGATCCGCACCGGCTGGGATGCGGACCATCGCAATGGCCTGCAGATCGCGCGCATCGCCGAAGACGCCGGCATCGCCGCGCTGGCCGTGCACGGACGAACACGCGACCAGCAATACACCGGTGCGGCCGAGTACGACACCATCGCCGCGATCAAATCGGCGTTGCATATTCCGGTGATGGCCAATGGCGACATCGATTCCCCGCAAAAAGCGCTGGCCGTGTTGCGCGCTACGGGGGCCGACGCGCTGCTGATAGGGCGCGCCGCGCAAGGACGGCCCTGGATCTTTCGCGAGATGGCGTATTACCTGGCGACAGGCGAACTGCTTCCGCCTCCGGGCCTGATCGAGATCCGCGACATTCTGCTCGGGCATCTGCAGGCCCTGCATGAGTTCTATGGCGAACACCAGGGCGTGCGCATCGCGCGCAAGCATCTGGGCTGGTATGCCAAGGACCGTCCAGAAAACGTGAACTTCCGCGCGGTGGTCAATCGGGCCGAGAGCGCCGCCGAACAGGTGCGGCTGACGCGTGACTATTTCGATGCGCTCGCGTCCGGGGTTCCGTCCGCATTGTCGGCGGCCGCCTAGCCATCGATCATCACGAAAGATATTTCCAAGGATCATGCGCATGAGCGACAACGACACCACCAACGATTTCCCTTATCTGCATGGTTTCTCGCCGGTCGAGCAGGCCCGCCTGGTCAAGCAGGCGCAGATTGCCGAATCGACGATCTTCCATGACATCGATTTCTCCGGCGCCAGGAAACTGCTGGAGGTCGGCAGTGGCGTCGGCGCGCAGACCGAGATTCTGCTGCGCAGGTTCCCGCAGCTGCACGCGACCTGCGTGGATCTGAGCGAGGCGCAACTCGGCGCCGCCGCGCAGCGACTGGGCGCGATGCCCTGGCTGCAGAACCGTTATGCGTTGAAGCAGGCCGATGCCACCGATCTGCCCTTCGAGCCACGCAGCTTCGATGCCACCTTCCTGTGCTGGGTGTTGGAACACGTGCCGTCGCCGGCGCGCGTGCTCAGCGAGGTCCGGCGCGTGCTCGCGCCCGGATCGCCGGTCTACATCACCGAAGTGATGAATGCCTCGTTCCTGCTCGATCCGTATTCGCCCAACGTGTGGCGCTACTGGATGGCGTTCAACGACTTCCAGATCGACAGCGGCGGCGATCCCTTCATCGGCGCCAAGCTCGGCAACCTGCTGCTGGCCGGTGGCTATCGCGACGTCACCACGCAGATCAAGACCTTCCACTTCGACAACCGCGAGCCCGCGCGTCGCAAGACCATGATCGCCTTCTGGGAAGAGCTGCTGCTGTCGGCGGCCGACCAGCTGGTCGCTGAAGGCAAGGTCACGCCGGAAGTGGTGGCAGGCGTGCGCCGCGAAATGCATCAGGTGCAGAACGATCCGAATGCGGTTTTCTTCTATTCCTTCGTGCAGGCGCGGGCGATCGTGTACTGATTGGCGGAGGGTAATTCACGCCGCACGCAGGCGAGAGCAAGGTCGGGGCTGAAGCCCCTCCCACAACCACTCACTCGATATCTGGCTTCGGTTCTTCCGGCGCATGCCAGATGCGCGTCCAGACGCCAGCGAGCGCTTTGCTCAAACCATCCTCGGCGACAGGCGCGCGATAGGCGCTCTGAAGCTGTCGCGGTGGAATCGCACGCCATGCCCCGCCCTCGCGCTCGGCGACTACGAAGCTGAAGTTGTAGTCCGGTTCCAGCCCCATGCGCAGATCGCTGAGGACGAGTTCGTTTCCAACGATCTGCGTGCGCATGAAGCCATGGTTGAACCATGCGAGCTGTTCCACTGCTTCGATGCCGCGGGCCTGTCCCAATGCCTGCGTATCGGAGCGATAGCCCTTGAAATGCATCGGGCCGTGGTCGGCGACCAGCGATCTGTCGCCGATGACATAGCCCTGCGGGGTCATGGCGACCACGCGCCACAGCAAGGTGTTGAAAGGCATGGGTACGGAGAACCGTGGCGCGTCGCCCAACCCGAGCGCAGCGAGATCGCGGCCGGCCTGTCGATCCACCATGCCCTTGGCGGCCAGTGACCAGCCCAGATAGGCGGTGCTCAATATCAGGCCCGCGACCAACGCGCGCTGTGCCAGCGGGCGCGCCTGCGCAAACCACGCCACCACACAGGCCACCAGCAGCCAGAGGGTGTACAGCGGATCGATGATGAAGACACTGGACCACATCACCGGCGGCGTGCGCAGCGGCCACAGCAACTGGGTGCCGTAGACGGTGAATGCATCGAGCAGCGGATGCGTCACCAGGGCCAATTGGATGGCCCAGAACCAGCGCGTCGGCGATTCGGCCACGCGTTTGCCGCGACGTTTGAACAGCCACCAGATCAGCCAGGCTACCAGCGGCAACACGAACAACGAATGGCTGAGGCTGCGGTGCAACGTCATCAGCGACACCGGGTTATCGGTGAAGAGCATGATCGGCAGCGAGTCGAGGTCGGGCAAGGTGCCCAGTGCCGCGCCTGCCAGCAAGGCGGCGCGACGATGACGGGCGGGTGCGATGGCGGCGACTATCGCGCCGCCGAGAACGATCTGGGAAATGGAATCCATGCCGGAATGCTAACAGCCCGCACTTGCAAGACACGTGTAGGAGCGACGCAAGTCGCGAAACCGTATCCTGCAGCGTGTGCGATTCGCGACTCGCGTCGCTCCTACAGGTATTATGCTAGGCCGCTTTGGGCAGTTCCTGCAACGTCAGACGCAAGCGCGCGGGCAGCGATTGCAGCACTTCTCCGGTATGGGAAAGCAGGCACAGGCTGCCGTCCGCTTCTTCGCTGAGCGCGGTCAGGCTTTCCACCCAGTCGCCATCGTTGGCGTAGACCAGCCCGTCGCGCTGGATCAGCGCTGCCCGATGGATATGCCCGCAGATGATGCCGTCCAGGCCGCGGCGTTTGGCATCGTCCAGGCCTGCTTGCACATAGCGCTCGATGTAACGTTCCGCCGCGCCGCTCTGTTGCTTCAGGTATTCGGACAGCGACCAGTAACGCAGTCCCGCGCGCTGCCGCAATCCATTGAGCAGCTTGTTGCCGGTGAGAATGCGGTAGTACAGCCAGTCGCCGAAACGCTCCTGCAGCCCACCGAAATGGGTGACCGCATCGTAGTCGTCGCCATGGGTCACCAGCAGCCGGCGACCGTCGGCGGTCACGTGGATCGCACGACGACGCACCTGCATCGCCGGTAGCATCAGACCGCAGAACCGGCGAATGGGCCGGTCGTGATTGCCGGGGATGTAGATCAATTCGGTACCGCGCCGGCGCAGCGCATGCAACGCTTCGACCACACGGTTGTGCGCCCCGTTCCAGTGCGCACGCCGTTGCGCCATCCACCACAGGTCCACGATATCGCCGACTAGGTACAGGCGCGCGCAGTTGAGTCCTTCCAGGAACCCGGCGAACTCGGCCGCATGGCAATGCTTGGAACCCAGGTGCACATCGGACACGAACACCGCACACCGTCTTGCCATACTCGGGCTCATGCCGTGACCCCGCTTTCGACCGCGGCCACCTGCAAGTATCTGGAGCGCTTCCGTGGCCTGATCCGGTGCAGGTCCACTTCGATCAGTCCGTCGATGGAATCGCTGAAATCCGGGTCCACGCCGAAAGCCAGGAAGCGGGCGCCGCCGGGTTCGCACAGTTCGGTGTATTGCTTGTACAGCATCGGAATGGTTGCCCCCAGGCTGTCCAGATTCGTCTTGAGCACGCGCAAGGCGGTGTCGGCATCCATGCCGCCGAATGAAGGCGGCGCATCGCGATAGAGAAAGGGATTGCGCGGCACCGCGCCATCGGCGCCATCGCTGTAGTAGCGCGCGTAATAGGCCACGATCTGCTCGCGTGCACCAAGGGGCAATGCCGCGCTCAGAGATACCGCGCCATACAGATAGCGCACGTTGGGGTGCCGGCCCAGATAGGCGCCGATGCCCTGCCACAGATAGTCGATGCTGCGGCTACCCCAGTAGTCGGGCGCCACGAAACTGCGGCCCAGTTCCATGCCTTCGGCCAGGCGCGGCACCATCGCGTCGGCGTAGCGGAACAGCGACGCGGTATACAGCCCTTTCAAGCCCTGTGCGGCCAGCATTGGCGCACCGCGCGCGATTCGATAGGCGCCTGCGATGCGGCCAGCGCTTTCGTCCCAGAGCACGATGTGCTCGTAATGCAGGTCGTAGGCGTCGATATCCAGCGCAAGGCCGGTACCCTCACCCACCGCACGGAAGGTCAGTTCGCGCAGGCGACCGATCTCGTGCAGCAACGGTGACCCGTGCGAAAGGCGACCGACGCAGATGCGCTTCCCATCGGTGGTGCTGCCCAGCACCTCCAGCGACCGCAAGGCCTGCCGCACGGCTTGCGGATCGGCCGCTTCCGCCAAGGGTACGGGCGCAGTACTTGGCGCTTGCATGGCCCTGCGCCGGCCCAGCGAATACAGCGCCTTGCGGATGCCGGCGATCATGACCTCGGGATCGGCGGCATGATCGGGCGTCATCAGCGGCCCGACGCGCAGTGCGATGCGGCGGCCGCTGCGCTTGAACATCTCGCGTGCGAGCAATGCCGTGCCGATGGGCTTGGAGAGCGCGGAGGCGCCGTAGAACAGCGCCGAATTACGCGCTTCGATGCGCACCGGCAGCACAGGCGCACCGCTGTCGCGGGAGAAACGCAGGAACCCACGGCGCCAGCGCGTATCGGTAATGCCGCGCGAACCCAGCCGCGACACTTCGCCGGCCGGAAACACGATGACGCATTGTTCCTGCTGCAGCGCCCGGTCAATGGCCGCCAGGCTATCGGGGCTGGGTTTGCCGCCCAGGATGCGCACCGGCAACAACAGCTCCCGCAGTCCTTCCACCTGTTCCAGCAGATCGTTGGCCACGATGCGCACGTCGCGGCGGACGCTGCCTACCAGGTCCAGCAGTGCCAGCGCGTCCAGCGCGCCGGAAGGATGGTTTGCCACTATCAGTAACTTGCCCTTGGCGGGAATGCGCGCCCGGTCCTGTGCATCGACGGTGTAACGCAGCCCGAGGAACTGCATGGCCGCTTCGACCAGCGCGAACCCCCTGAGGTCGGCGTGACGCTCAAGAAAACCGTAGACATGTTCCAACCGGGACCAGTGCGCCAGTCCACGCAGCAGCGGCCGCGACACCAGGGCGCGTCTTCCGCGGAACCATTGCGGATAGCGGTCCGCCAACTGTCGTTCGAGAAGTTCCATGCCGGTCGCCCGCAGCCCGCCCCCGGCGGGTTTGGCCGGCAGCCTGCCGGTTGCAGGCGTCAGCCCGGTTGCGGTTTTGCGGCAGGACGGTGACAGCGGCGGTTGGTTGCCCGAAACGCGACGAGAGCTCCGCCGCAGCAAAGACCAGCAGTGCAACAAGTCGAACGAAGCATCCCCCCTTTGAAAAAGGGGGGTTAGGGCAGATTTGCTCTCAGCGCAAAGAGCAAATCCCCCTCAATCCCCCTTTTCCAAAGGGGGGAAGACAAGCAGGCGCCTCCCTTTGCGATGAGGTACACACAATGCTGCTGTGCTCCATGACTTAACCTAAATGCCATCCTGAACGCGGCACAATGCAGCCCCCGCCCGGGCCGTGTATCATGCGCGCCCATCTTTTCATCCCGATCAAAGGATATAAGCCGCGATGTCGAACTTCCTCTTCACCTCCGAATCGGTCTCCGAAGGCCATCCGGACAAGGTCGCTGACCAGATCTCCGACGCCGTGCTCGACGCGATCCTGCGCCAGGACAAGCGCGCACGCGTTGCCTGCGAAACCATGGTCAAGACCGGTGTGGCGATTGTCGCTGGCGAAATCACCACCAGCGCCTGGATCGACCTGGAAGCGCTGACCCGCAAGGTCATCATCGACATCGGCTACGACAGCAGCGAAGTCGGCTTCGACGGCGAGACCTGCGGCGTGCTGAACCTGATCGGCAAGCAGTCGCCCGACATCAACCAGGGCGTGGACCGCAAGAAGCCCGAAGAACAGGGCGCCGGCGACCAGGGCCTGATGTTCGGCTACGCCACCAACGAAACCGAAAGCTACATGCCGGCGGCGATCCACCTGTCGCACCGCCTGGTCGAGCAGCAGGCCAAGATCCGCAAGAAGAAGAACTCGCCGCTGTCCTGGCTGCGCCCGGACGCCAAGTCGCAGGTCACCCTGCGCTACGAGAACGACAAGGCCGTGGCCATCGACGCGGTCGTGCTGTCCACCCAGCACGACCCGGACATAAAGCAGAAGGATCTGGTCGAAGCCGTGCGCGAAGAGATCCTGATGCCGGTGCTGCCGTCCAAGTGGCTGCACAAGGGCACCAAGTTCCACATCAACCCGACCGGCAAGTTCGTGATCGGCGGACCCGTGGGCGACTGCGGCCTGACCGGCCGCAAGATCATCGTTGACACCTACGGCGGCTGGGCCCGTCATGGTGGAGGCGCGTTCTCGGGCAAGGACCCGTCCAAGGTCGACCGTTCGGCCGCCTACGCCGCTCGCTACGTGGCCAAGAACGTCGTGGCCGCCGGCCTGGCCGACCGCTGCGAAGTGCAGGTCTCCTACGCCATCGGCGTGGCCGAGCCGACCTCGATCTCGGTCACCACCTTCGGCACCGGCAAGATCGCCGACGAGAAGATCGAAAAGCTGATCCGCAAGCATTTCGACTTGCGCCCGTACGGCATCATCCAGATGCTGGACCTGATCCATCCGATGTACCAGGAGACGGCGGCCTACGGCCACTTCGGCCGCAAGCCCAAGGAAATCACCTACACCGACGGCGACGGCAAGAAACACACCGCCACCTCATTCTCGTGGGAGAAGACCGACAAGGCCGACGAACTGCGCAAGGCGGCTGGGTTGAAGTAAGCGAAGACTGCTGTTGCTCCCTTCTCCCACCGGGATCGAAGCCGCCTCAAGCGGCTGAGGGTGGCGCGCAGCGACGGATGAGGGCGTGAGAATTCTAGCCACTGAAGTCGCAGCAATCGGTAAGTCCACGCCCTCATCCGCCCCCGTATCAAGTGCGGGGCAGGCTCTTCGGGCACCTTCTCCCGAAGGAGAAGGGAAGCATTAAAACGGGCCGCCTTGCGGCCTGTTTCTATTTGTAACGCATCGCTCCAGAAACGGACTCCATGTCTTGACCACACCAGAAACACTCCTTGAATTGCTCGAATCCATCGCCGCCGACCGCACCGTGCTCGACACGTGGCCGGAGGAAGAACGCGTGCGCCTGCACAAGGCCATCGCCTCGATCTATCACCCCGAACCCAAGCTTCGCCGGAAGAAGACCAAGGAACTGGAGCGCGAGCGCCACCAGGAGAAACTCCGCCGCGCTGACGCACTGCTGGACCAGACCGGCATACGCGCCCTGCGCCGTGCGCCGGTGTTCACCACGCCCAATTACTTCCCGCCTGCCGGCTTCATCGCCCAGGACAACATGGAAGAAGTGCGCGAGCCCCTGGAATCGCCCGAGCTACGCCACTGCTACGTCTGCAAGCAGAAGTTCACCCAGCTGCACCACTTCTACGACCAGATGTGTCCGGAATGCGCGGAGTTCAATTTCTTCAAGCGCACCGAAACAACCGACCTGAGCGGTCGCGTCGCACTGTTGACCGGTGGCCGGGTGAAGATCGGCTATCAGGCCGGTTTGAAGTTGCTGCGCGCTGGCGCACACCTCATCGTGACCACGCGCTTCGCCCGCGATTCGGCGGCGCGGTATGCCAACGAACCCGACTTCGGCGACTGGGCGCACCGGCTGGAGATCTTCGGCTTGGACCTGCGCCACACGCCCAGCGTGGAAGCCTTCTGTAGCGAGATGTCCAGCAAGTATTCGCGCCTGGATTTCATCATCAACAACGCCTGCCAGACCGTGCGCCGTCCGCCCGAGTTCTACGCGCACATGATGGAAGCCGAGACCGCAGCGCTGCGCGACACACCCGAGCATGTGCGCAAATTGCTGGGCAGCTACGAAGGCCTGCGCAGCCACGACCTGCTACCGGAAGCCTCAAAGATGCAGGTTGCGATCAGGCACGGCCTGCCCGAAGTCGCCGGCCTGTCCCACGCCGCCGAGCTGTCGCAGGTACCGCTGCTGGCCGAGGAACTGCTGGGCCAGAAGCATCTGTTCCCCGAAGGGCGCCTGGACCAGGACCTGCAGCAGGTGGATCTGCGCGGGCGCAACTCATGGCGCCTGCAGATGGCCGAGGTGCCGTCGGTGGAATTGCTGGAAGTGCAGCTGGTCAACGCCATCGCGCCGTTCCTGATCAACGCGCGCCTGAAGCCGTTGATGCTGCGCACGGATGATCGTGACAAGCACATCGTCAATGTGTCCGCAGTCGAGGGCCAGTTCTACCGCAACTTCAAGACCACCCGGCATCCGCACACCAACATGGCCAAGGCCGCGTTGAACATGATGACGCGCACGGCGGCAGCCGATTACCACGGCGACGGCATCCATATGAACAGCGTGGACACCGGCTGGGTCACCGACGAGGACCCCGTGGAATTGGCGGCGCGCAAGACGGTGGAAGAGCGCTTCCATCCACCGCTGGATATCGTGGACGGAGCCGCGCGCATCGTCGACCCGATCATCCATGGCTTCAATACGGGTGAACACGTCTGGGGCCAGTTCCTCAAGGATTACCGGCCTACGGATTGGTGAGGTGAGTTTTCAAAGCGGCGAGCAGTAGGTCGGCCCCGGTATCAAGTACGGGGCAGGCTCTACGCGGCCGACGCGCGCAATCGTATCGGCACCATTCCACCCCGATGGCGGCTCTTGTCGGGGACGTAGCCCCGACCTACCCAGGGGGTGCCTTGAACCGCTTCGGCACTATCCTGCATGGCTCGATGCCAGCGTGCCTCTCCCGTAGATGGCCGATTTCCGGAACAGTCGCCGTCCAGTACGTGAACTGGGTAAAGAAATCGGCAACGCGATGCGCACCCCACTACCGGAATCGGCGCAATGGCTTACCATCGGCCGCATGGGGAAAGAAGCAAACCGTAGACCTATCGCGGCGCGTGGCAGCGGCTGGGCGACTTCGCTCGCCGCGTCGCTGGCGCGTTCGTCGATCACGCCCAACCAGATTTCCATGCTCAGTGTTTTTTTTGCGGCGGTGGGCGCCGCCGTGCTGGCATGGACCCCTTCCCCACCTGCCCTGCTGCTGTGCGCCGTGGGCGTGCAGCTGCGCCTGGCCTGCAACCTGCTCGACGGCATGGTGGCGATGGAAGGCGGCAAGAAAACCGCGACCGGCGCGATCTACAACGAATTCCCGGACCGGATTGCCGATTCATTGCTGATCGTGGCCCTGGGCTACGGCGCAGGCATGCCATGGCTGGGTTGGCTCGGCGCATTGCTGGCGGCATTGACCGCATATGTGCGCGTGTTCGGCGGCAGCCTTGGGCAGGCGCAGGATTTCCGTGGGCCAATGGCCAAGCAGCATCGGATGGCTGTATTGACCATCGCCTGCGTGGTTGGTGCGGCAGAAATGTATTGGAATCATTCGCGCTATGCCCTGGTGTTGGCGGCTATCCTGATCGCCGTCGGATCATTGCTCACCTGCATTACCCGCACCCGCGCCATCGCCTCGCAGCTGCACACGCAAGACTGACGTGTTCTCGCGCCTGCTGGTGTTCTTCGTGCAGATTTTCCTTGGCGCCTATCCGCGCTGGGCGGGCTCGGAACCCACGCGCAGGCAACGCATCTATTTCGCCAACCATTCCAGTCACGTGGATACGGTGGCGCTGTGGTCGGCCCTGCCGCCGCGTCTGCGCAAACGCACACGTCCGGTGGCCGCGCGCGACTACTGGGGAAGCGGCATTCGTCATTTCGTCGCCCGACAGGGCTTCAACGCAGTGTTGATCGAACGCCACCGCGAGCAGTGCGAAGGCGACCCGCTGCAGCCGCTGTACGACGCGCTGGCCGCCGGTGAATCGCTGATCCTGTTCCCGGAAGGCACCCGCAACAGCGACCCGCAACCGCTGCCGTTCAAGTCCGGGCTGTTTCATCTGAGCACGCGATTTCCGGACGTGGAACTGATCCCGGTTTATCTGGACAACGCACGCCGCAGCATGCCCAAGGGCAGCCTGCTGCCCGTGCCGTTGATCTGCACGGTGCGCTTCGGGCCGGCACTGCCATCGCTGCCCGGCGAGACCAAGGAAGCCTTCCTGGAACGCGCACGCAACGCAGTGGTGGCCCTGGCATGAGCGACGTCTTTTCTTCGGGCAGTCCGTCGCTGGACAACTTCCTGCGTACTGCGCTGGCCCAGGCGCCGCAGAAATTCTGGTGGGTGATTGCCGGCGTCATCGGCATCCTGACACTTGCGAGCCTGATCGGCTGGGTGCTGGCCAAGCGTAAGCCGGGCCCGGTAATCGACAACCTCAACGCGCGGGTGCGTGCGTGGTGGGTGATGGTGGGCGTGCTGGCGGCATGCTTCCTGCTGGGCAAGGTCGCCACATTGGTGCTGTACGCGCTGCTGTCGTTCTTCGCCTTGCGCGAATTCCTGACCCTCACCCCCACCCGACGCGGCGATCACCTGTCGCTGTGCCTGTGCTTCTACGTCGCCATTCCCTTGCAGTACTGGCTGATCGGGATCGACTGGTACGGCTTGTTCGTGATGTGCATTCCGGTGTTCGGCTTCCTGCTGCTGCCGGCGGTGTCGGCGCTTTCGGGCGACACCGAGAACTTCCTGGAACGCAACACCAAGGTCCAGTGGGGCCTGATGCTGACCGTGTACTGTCTGAGCCACGCGCCCGCGCTGATGCTGCTGCGCATTCCCGGCTACGAGGGCCAGAACCTGTTGCTGCTGTTCTACCTGTTGCTGGTGGTGCAGTTGAGCGACGTGCTGCAGTACGTGTTCGGCAAACTGTTCGGCAAGCACCTGCTGGCGCCGCAGGTCAGCCCCTCCAAGACCGTGGAAGGCCTGGTCGGTGGCGGCCTGTCAGCGGCTGGCGTGGGCGCGGCGCTGTGGTGGATCACCCCGTTCACGCCGCTGCAGTCGGGCCTGCTGTCGCTGCTGATCGTCATCTGCGGTTTCCTCGGCGGGCTGGCCCTGTCGGCGGTCAAGCGCAGCCTGGGGGCCAAGGACTGGGGCGAGATGATCGAGGGCCACGGCGGCATCCTGGACCGGCTGGATTCGGTGGTCTACGCCGCGCCGGTGTTCTTCCACGTGGTGCGCTACCTCTACCAGTAGTCGGCATTGGGGATGTGCTGTCCTCTTTTGTAGGAGCGGGCCTTGCCCGACCGCTCTTCGGGCGAGAAGCATCGCGGGCAGGGCCCCCTCCTACAGTCCGCGCATGAGCTGGGCTGTACAATTGCCCCATGTCACTCATGCAACTGCAGCGCGTCGATTTCAGCATCGGCGGTCCGCTCCTCCTAGAACACGTCGACCTGACCCTGGAACCCAACGAGCGCGTCTGCATCGTCGGGCGCAATGGCGCGGGCAAATCCACCCTGATGCGGCTGCTGGCTGGCGAGATCACGCCCGACGATGGCGAGGTGCGCCTGCAGAACGGCGTCGTGGTCGCGCGCATGGCCCAGGAAGTGCCCCAGGACACCAACGGCACCGTGTTCGACGTGGTCGCCGAAGGCCTGGGCGATCTGGGGCATCTGCTGGCGCAATACCACCACGCCCTGCACGACGGCGACATGGACGCCATGGGCGATGCGCAGGAAAAGATCGAGGCCCAGCATGGTTGGGACCTGGATCTGCGCGTGCAGCAGGTGCTGACCAAGCTGGAACTGCCCGAAGACGCCGACTTCGCCGCGCTATCCGGCGGTATGAAGCGCCGCGTGCTGCTGGCTCAGGCGCTGGTGCGCAAACCCGACATCCTGCTGTTGGACGAACCGACCAACCACCTGGATATCGACGCGATCGCCTGGCTGGAAGGTTTCCTCAAACAGTTCGAAGGCAGCATCGTCTTCGTCACCCATGACCGCAGTTTCCTGCGCGCACTAGCCACGCGCATCGTGGAAATCGACCGCGGCCAGGTCACCAGCTGGCCGGGCGATTACGAGAACTATCTGCGCCGTCGCGAAGAACGCCTGCACGCCGAAGCCCAGGAAAACGCGCGCTTCGACAAGCTGCTGGCCCAGGAAGAGATCTGGATCCGCCAGGGCATCAAGGCCCGTCGCACCCGCAACGAAGGCCGCGTAACCGCGCTGAAAGCGCTGCGCCGCGAGCGTTCGCAGCGCCGCGACCTGAGTGGCAACGTCAACATGGCCGTCTCCGCCGCGCAGAAATCAGGCAAGAAAGTCATCGAGTTCGAACACGTCACCCAGGCCTATGACGGTCGCGTGCTGCTGGACGACGTGTCGGCGACGATCCTGCGCGGCGACCGCGTCGGCATCATCGGCCCCAACGGCGCCGGCAAGTCCACGCTGCTGAAGATCATGCTGGGCGAACTGCAGCCGCAGACGGGCGAAGTGACCCTGGGTACTGGCCTGCAGGTGGCCTACTTCGACCAGCACCGCAGCCAGCTCAACGACAGCCTCAACGCGCTGGAGAATGTCGCCGAAGGTCGCGACTTCATCGAGATCAACGGCACCCGCAAGCACATTATCGGCTACCTGCAGGACTTCCTGTTCTCGCCCGAACGCGCCCGCGCGCCGATCACCCGTTTGTCCGGTGGCGAGCGCAACCGCCTGCTGCTGGCCAAGCTGTTCGCGCAGCCGTCCAACCTGCTGGTAATGGACGAACCCACCAACGACCTGGACGTGGAAACGCTGGAGTTGCTGGAAGAACTGCTGGGCGAGTACAAGGGCACGCTGCTGCTGGTCAGCCACGACCGCGAGTTCATCGACAACGTGGTCACCAGCACGCTAGTGCTTGAAGGCAAGGGCCGCCTGGCCGATTACGTGGGCGGTTATACCGACTGGGTACGGCAGCGACCGAACGCGCTGTTCAACGCCGAGTCTGCTGCGCCAGCGAAGGCATCGCCCAGCCCGGTGCAGACCGCAGCCGTGGTTGCCGAACCCAAGCGCAAGCTCAGCTACAAGGATCAGCGTGAGCTGGAACTGTTGCCGGCGCGTATCGAGGCTTTGGAGGCGGAGATCGCTGCGCGCACCGCGTCGATGAACCAACCGAAGTTCTACCAGCAGGACAGCGCGACAATCCTCGCCTTTAACGAAGCCTCGGCCAAGTTGCAGACCGAACTCGAACACGCCTACCAGCGCTGGAACGAGCTCGACGCCTGATCCCATCTGCCGTAGGAGCGACGCCAGTCGCGAAGCTCGCGGCAACGAAACGACGTCGGCTTCGCGACTGGCGTCGCTCCTACAGATATCGGAACACGATGCGCGCCTGCAGCCAAAGGTGCGCATCTACTTATGTCTTTGCCTTTGATCTTGCCCAAAAACCCCCGTGAGTCGCGGCAAACAGGTCGGGCAAACCCCGCAGGGGCGGCGCACATGGATGTGCGCCGTTTCCGTAGGCGCAGGAAGCGCCTTACGGAGATTCCCGACCTGCTTGCGAACCCAACGGTTTCATCGTTGGGCGCGACGTTAGGGCGGCTTTCTTTTGGTTACTTTGACCAGCCATTCGGCTGTTGAAAAGCGCTTCTTTGCCGTTCAAAGAGAAGTGACTCGCGCTTCAGCGCGAAACGCTCTGCTCCCAAGAAGGAAATACAAGCAAGATCAAGATCAAAATGGATCCCAGCGTTCGCTGGGATGACGACTAAGAGTATCCCGTGGCTGTTTCGCATCATCGAACGCCGATAGAAACCGCAGCTGCCACTAGCCCGTGTTCTGCACACCTTGCGACACGCCATTGACGCTGGCCACCAACGCGCGCAGCAACGTCTCGTCCTCGCGACCGCTGTCGCGCCAGCGTTTCAGCAGGTCCACCTGCAGCACGCTGATCGGATCGACATAGGGATTGCGCAGGCGGATCGACAATGCCAGGCGCTGATCGTTCTGCAACAACCACTGATTGTCGTTCAAGCTCAGCACGTGCTTCAGGGTCAGCGCGTGCTCGCGTTCGATCAGCGGGAAGAAGCGCTCGTGCAACGGTCCGGACATGCGCGAGAACATCTCGGCGATGCTGAGGTCGCCCTTCGCCAGCACCATCGAAACATCATCGAGGAAAGTCTTGAAGAACGGCCAATCCCGCGCCATTTCACGCAAAGCTTCCTCGCCGCCGGTATCGATCACTGCCTGCAAGCCACTGCCCACGCCATACCAGCCGGGAATGACCGCACGCGACTGGCTCCAGGCGAATACCCAGGGAATCGCACGCAGATTGGTCAACGCAGCGTCTTCGCCCAGGCGTCGCGAAGGACGCGAACCCAGGGTCATGCGTTCAATGACATCGATTGGCGTGGCGTTGCGGAAATAGTCCATGAAATTCGGTGCGCCGACGAAACCGCGGTAGGCCAGCGTGCTTTGGCTCGCCACCTGGTCCATGGTCTCGCGCCATTTGGCTTCGCGCGGTTCCTGCGGACGCGGACGCAGGCTGGACATCAGCACCGCACCGGTCGCCTGTTCCAGCGAGCGCAATGCGAGCGCGCGGATGCCGTACTTGCGGTGGATGACTTCGCCCTGTTCGGTCACGCGCAGGCGACCATCGACGCTACCGCGCGGCGAGGCATCTACCGCGCGCGTAGTCTTACCGCCACCGCGACTGATGGAGCCACCGCGTCCGTGGAAGAAAGTCAGCTTGATGCCCAGTTCCTTGGCCGCCTGCAGCAATTCCACCTGCCCGCGCTGCAATCCCCAGCGCGACGCGGCGATGCCGCCATCCTTGCCACTGTCCGAATAGCCCAGCATCACCATCTGCACGTTGTCCCGGGCTTCAAGATGAGTGCGATAGACCGGATCGGCCAGCAGATCGCGCAGCGTATCGGGGCCGTGCTGCAGATCGTCCACGGTTTCGAACAACGGAGCGATATCGAGTGGGACGTTGCCGTCGTTATCGACCAGCCCGCCGCGACGCGCCAGCGCCAGCACGGTCAGCACGTCGGCGCGATTGTGCGCCATGCTGATGATGTAGGCGCCCAGCGCATCGGTGCCGTGGAGATCGCGCGCTTCGTTGAGCGCGGCGAAGACCGCATCCATGCGCAGGCCTATCTCGTCGTCGTTGTCCGGCAGGACGGTTTCGCCGCTGGCATACGGCCCGAGCAGGGCGCCACGATCGACGGCATCGCGCGATTCCCATTCCTCATCGTGCAGCGCCGCGGCCACGGCCCGCGCATGCACGCTGGATTCCTGGCGCACATCCAGTCGCGCCAGGTGGAATCCGAAGCTGCGCACGCGCCAGGCCAACCGGCGCACCGCGAACCAGCCGGCATGCAGGCCGCGGTTCTGCTCCAGGCTGTGCAGGATCAGGTCCACGTCATCGGCGAATTCCTGCGGCGTGGCGTAGCCTTCCGGCAGATCGTCCAGCGTGGCCTGCAGCCGCGCGCGCATCAGATCGTTGAGCAGGCGATACGGTTGGTCGCCATGGCGCGGCTTTGAACGCGCGGCTGCCTGAGGCAGCAGGGCGCGATAGCGTTCCACTTGGGCCTCAACCTGTGTCGACACGCCCACTACATCCTTGGACTGGCTCAGCAATGTGGTCAGCTGACGCAATTCCTTCAGATACAGCTGCAGGATGGAACGCCGTTGCGCGCGCAAGGTCGCGGCGATGGTGCCGCCATCGACATTGGGATTGCCGTCCATGTCGCCGCCGACCCACGTGCCGAAGCGCAACAGACGCGGCACGTCGATGGCCTGGCCGAAGGTTTCGATGAGCGCGGTTTCCACCGTCTCGTACAGCACCGGCATCACCCGATAGAGCACGTTGGTCAGGTAGAAGCCGACGTGCTCGCGCTCGTCTTCCACGCCCGGGCGTACCGGCGAGGAATCGGCGGTCTGCCAGGAAGAGGTCAGCGCCATGCGGAAACGCGCGATGTCGGTGGCTCGTTCGCCGGGCGTGCGCTGGCCGTCAAGGTCGTTGACCAGACTGGCGACCATCAGCTGTTCCTTCTCCAATAGCGCGCGACGCACGGCCTCGGTCGGATGGGCGGTGAACACGGGCTCGATATCGATGCGCGGCAGCCATTCGGCCAGTTCCTGTAGGTCCACGCCCTGCGCCTTCAGTTTGAGCATGGCGTCGTGCAGGCCGTCGGGCTGCGGCGCGCTGCCGGCGCGCTGGTAGTCGCGGCGCCGCCGGATGCGGTGCACGCGCTCGGCGATATTGACCACCTGGAAATAGGCGCTGAAGGCCCGGATCAGGGATTCGGCGTGGTGGGGTTCCAGGCCGGCCAGCAGGCCCGCCAGGGACGCAGGCGGTTCGGCACCCTGCCGTCGTGAGATGGCGGTGGTACGCACCTTTTCGACTTCGGCCAGGAAGTCAGGCGAGACCTGTTCAGCCAGCATGTCGCCCACCAGGGCGCCCAAGCGGCGGACATCGTCACGAAGGGGCGCGTCCGGGGGCGCGAACTCTAGGCTGCGGGGGTCGTTCATGGCTTGAGGTCACCAGATATCGGGCGGTGGGGTCGCCCCGCCACAAGCCTAACCCAGGCTTACGGAACTTGAACATCTTTCCATCCGGAAGAAGCGATATAATGGCCGCCCCTCCGCCGAGGGGCGCTGCGACCGAGACATGTGCGGATCCTTCCGCAAGAGCCCGCATATCCATGTGCGGGGACTCCACATAGTCCGGCCAGGCTCGGTGGAATGATCCTGCAACGGCGCCCGGATAACCTGCGATCCAAGATCGCACAGACCGGAGCAATGCCATGAACGCAGTACGCAAGTTTTCGACCGAAGGCGACTACAAGGTTGCCGACATCTCCCTGGCCGATTGGGGCCGCAAGGAACTGGACATCGCCGAGCACGAGATGCCGGGCCTGATGTCGATCCGCAAGAAATATTCTTCTAGCAAACCACTGGCCGGCGTGCGCGTCACCGGCTCGCTGCACATGACCATCCAGACCGCCGTGCTGATCGAGACGCTGAAGGACATCGGCGCCGACGTGCGCTGGGCTTCCTGCAATATCTTCTCCACCCAGGACCACGCCGCTGCGGCGATCGCCGTCACCGGCACGCCGGTGTTCGCCTGGAAGGGCGAGTCGCTGGAGGAATACTGGGACTGCACGCTCGACGCACTGACCTTCCCGGGCGGCAAAGGCCCCGAGCTGGTGGTCGACGACGGCGGCGATGTCACCCTGCTGATCCACAAGGGCTACGAGCTGGAAAATGGCTCCAAGTGGGTGGACGAACCCGCCTCTTCGCACGAGGAAGGCGTGATCAAGGCGCTGCTCAAGCGCGTGGCCAAGGAACGCCCCGGTTTCTGGCACGCCGTGGTCAAGGACTGGAAGGGCGTGTCCGAAGAAACCACCACCGGCGTGCACCGCCTGTACCAGATGGTCGAGAACAAGTCGCTGCTGGTCCCCGCCATCAACGTCAACGATTCGGTCACCAAATCCAAGTTCGACAACCTCTACGGCTGCCGCGAGTCGCTGGCCGATGGCCTGAAGCGCGCCATGGACGTGATGCTGGCCGGCAAAGTCGCCGTGGTCTGCGGTTACGGCGATGTCGGCAAGGGTTCGGCGCATTCGCTGCGCGCGTACGGCGCCCGCGTTGTGGTCACCGAGATCGATCCCATCAATGCGCTGCAGGCATCGATGGAAGGTTTCGAAGTCAACACTGTGGAAAGCACCCTGGGCCGCGGCGACATCTACGTCACCACCACCGGCAACAAGGATGTGCTGACCATCGAACACCTCAGCCACATGAAGGACCAGGCCATCGTCTGCAACATCGGCCACTTCGACAACGAGATCCAGGTCGATGCGCTGAACGAGTTCCCCGGCGTGGTCAAGCTGAACATCAAGCCGCAGGTGGACAAGTACACCTTCCCCGACGGCCGCGCGATCTTCCTGCTGGCCGAAGGCCGCCTGGTCAATCTGGGCTGCGCCACCGGCCACCCCAGCTTCGTGATGTCCAACTCGTTCTCCAACCAGACCCTGGCGCAGATCGACCTGTGGGCGAACAAAGACAAGTACGAACCGACCGTCTACATCCTGCCCAAGAAGCTGGACGAGGAAGTCGCGCGCCTGCACCTGGAAAAGATCGGCGTGAAGCTGACCACGCTGACCGCCGAACAAGCCGCGTACCTAGGCGTAAGCGTGGATGGGCCGTACAAGCCTGAGCATTACCGCTACTGATCGAAAGGCGGCGTTCTTTAGTTCGCCACCCTCTTACAGACGTCATTCCCGCGTAGGCGGGAACCCAGTGACTGGCTTTTAGCGAAATGCGAAGTCACTGGGTTCCCGCCTACGCGGGGATGACGATCCGTTTTTACAAACGCGGACACGTCAATGCGTACACCCGTTTCTTTCGAATTCTATCCGCCCAAGACCGATGAGCAACGCACCCAGCTGGACCGCACTGCGGCGAAGCTGAAGTCGTATTCGCCCGAATACGTGTCGTGCACGTTCGGCGCTGGCGGTTCGACGCTCAGCTATACCTCCGAGACTGTCCGCCACCTCAAGCAGACGCACGGGTTCGATGCGGCACCGCATCTTTCCTGCGTGGGCGGCAGTCGCGAGGAGATCCGCGAACTGCTGCGCCTGTACCGCGCACTGGGCTGCAAGCGCATAGTCGCGCTGCGCGGCGACCTGCCTTCGGGCATGGGCCATCCTGGCGATCTTCGCTACGCGTCCGAATTGATCGAGTTCATTCGCGGCGAACACGGCAATGCCTTCCATATCGAAGTAGGCGCGTATCCCGAAACCCATCCGCAATCCGACGATGCCCTGGTTGACCTGAAGCATTTCAAGACGAAAGTGGATGCTGGGGCGGACGGCGCCATCACCCAGTACTTCTATAACGCCGACGCGTATTTCCATTTCGTCGATGCGGTCCGCAAGCTCGGGGTCGAGATCCCGATCATCCCCGGCATCATGCCCATCTCCAATTACACCCAACTCAAGCGTTTCTCGGAAAGCTGCGGTGCGGAGATTCCGCGCTGGATCGGCAAGCGCATGCAGGCCCTGGGCGACGATGCCGAGAGCATCCGCGAATTCGGCGCGGACGTGGTCGCCGGTCTGTGCCGGCGGTTGATCGAGGGCGGCGCACCTGCGCTGCACTTTTACACACTCAACCTGGCCAAGCCCACGCAGTCGGTGTTGTCGCGGATCGCCTGATTTTTTTGACGTCATCCCAGCGAAAGCTGGGATGACGAGCAAAATCCGGCCAACTTTCCACTCTTGCCCTCATCACGTTAGGCTACGGGCTTATGCGCACCGCCATGCCCCTGCTGACACTAATTTTTGCCGGATGGGCGCTGGTCTTGTCTTCTGACGCAGCCGCGCAAAAAGTCCAGCGCTGCCAAACCATGTCGGGCGAGACCGTCTACACCGACAAACGCTGCGAAGATATCGGCGCCATGGATCGCCTGCCCAGCACCACCACGGCGGGCTCGGCGGGTTCGGCGCTTTACCGCAGTGGTTGCTCGCGCACACTCAGCGATCTGGTCTACCAGATCACGGCCGCGGTGGAAAACAAGGACGTCAACCGCCTGGCCAGCGTGTACCAGTGGAGCGGCGTCTCGAACGCCGCCGCCAACAACATCCTCAACCGGCTGGAAGCAATCGTGCAGCGCCCACTCATGGACATCGTGCCCGTACGCCCGGCACCAGCGCCTATCCTGGATGAGAATGGCGTGGTGGTGGACGCGAACGTGGACGGCTACTACCCGCAGACCGCAGCACCGCAGCGTCCGGTGGCACTCAGGCTGGAACAGACTCTCGCCAACGGCAGCACGCCCTCGCAGACGGTGTTCGGCCTGCGCCGCAGCTACAAGTGCTTCTGGATCACTCTGTAGCGGCGCCCCTGTAGGATCTGCGTAAGCTGCGACCCGCCTTCCCGCCATCCGTAAACGACCAATCTGGACAGTGTGTGGTCGCAGCTTGCGCAGCTCCTACAGGCCACAAGCGTGCCGGGTTGCTGGCACAATGGCTTCGCAATCACGGAGTCCTCCATGAAATTCCCCGAGAAAATCTGGCATAACGGCGTCATCAAGCCCTGGGCCGAAGCCACCACCCACGTCATGGCCCATGCCATCCACTACGGCTCGTCTGTGTTCGAAGGCATCCGCGCCTACGAGACGCCGAAGGGCACGGCGATCTTTCGCCTCAACGACCACAACAAGCGATTGTTCCAGTCGGCGAAGATCTACGACATCGAGATTCCCTTCACACTCGATGAAATCAACAACGCATGCCGCGATATCGTTCGGGTCAACAACCTGAGAAAGGCCTACTTGCGCCCGATCGTGTTCCGCGGCTACGGCGGCGTAGGCATCGCGGCGGACACGCCGATCGATGTGGCGGTGGCGGCGATGGAGTTCGGCCGTTATCTGGGCGAAGACGGCATGGAGAACGGCATTGATGCCTGCGTTTCCAGTTGGCAACGGTTCGCGCCCAACACCCTGCCCGCGGGCGCCAAGGCCGGCGGCAACTACCTGTCCGGCCAACTGGTGACGCGCGAGGCGCGCCGGCATGGTTACGGCGAAGGTATTGCCTTGGCTTCGACCGGGCTGCTCAGCGAAGGCGCTGGCGAGAATCTGTTCCTGGTCTTCGAAGGCGCCCTGCATACCACGCCCGCCAGCGCCTCGTTGCTGGCCGGCATCACCCGCAATTCCATCATCCGGCTGGCACGCGACAACGGCATCGAAGTGGTGGAACGCGATATTCCGCGCGAATACCTCTACCTGTGCGATGAACTGTTGATGTGCGGCACGGCGGCAGAAATCACGCCTTTGCGTTCAGTAGATGGCAAGCCAGTCGGCGATGGCAAACCAGGGCCCGTCACCAAGAAAATCCAGGACCTCTTCTTCGGGCTCTTTGAAGGTCGCACCGAAGACAAGCACGGCTGGCTGGATTACCTGTAGCCAGCCAGGTCAGCAATATGCCCTTGTAGAGCCGAGCTTGCTCGGCTGCTCTGAGTCTTTCGCCAATAGCAGCCGAGCAAGCTCGGCTCTACAACATATAGGCGCTGAGTCAGTCGGTGGTGAATTTCAACGTAGCGACAACGCCACGTTCCGCACCCGGCCGCACGCCCACCTGCCAGCCATAAAGTTCGCAAAGCCGACTGACGATGGACAAGCCGATACCCCCGCCTTGCGAATGACCGGCATGGGTACCGCGGTATCCGCGCTCGAACAGACGCGCCGCATCTTCCGGGCTCAAGCCAGGACCCGAGTCGATCACCTCAACGCTGTCCGGGAACAGACGCACCACAACATCGCCCTCAAGCGTGTATTTGACGGCATTGCCGATCAGATTGCCGAGCGCAACCGACACCGCCGATTCCGGCGCATCCACAGTCAAGCCGCTCTCGCCTTCCATGCGCAGCGTCAATGGCTTGCTGCCCAGCTGCGCGCGATGCGCGTCAAGCAATTGCTCAGCGACCCGTGCCACCAGGGTATTGCCCTGCCCGCGCTCGTTGCGCGATAGCAACAGCAAAGAGCCGATCAGGTCGGTGCATTGCTGCTCCGCGCGCTGGATGCGCAGCAGCCTTTGCTGGACCTTCTCATCCAGGTTGGGTCTTGCCAGCAGCAACTCGGTAGCTCCACGGATCACGGCCAACGGCGTTCGCAACTCATGGCTGACATCGGCATTGAACTCACGGTCGCGCTGCACGACTTCGGTCAAACGACCTGAGTAATCGTCCAGGGCCTTGGCGAGCTCACCGACTTCGTCTTCAGGGAAGTGGGTGGCGAGCGGCTTAGGATTACTGCTGCCTCGATATGCCCGCAACCTTGCTGCGAGTTCGGAGACCGGACTCATAACCCGGGAAGCAGCCCACCATCCGACCACCAAGGAAAGTCCGCTGAACAGCAGGACAGACAGATAGATCGCACGCATGAATTGCCGTTGTCCACCTGCAGTTTCCGAGATGTCGTAAGCAAGAAAAAACCACGCATCCGGTGTTTTGCGAACTGCGAGCTTGTAGATGAAAGGCTCACCGCTCTCATCAATATCGGAAATATTGTGATTTCCGTTTGGCAAATTAGCCCATTCGGGGCGTTCGATCCGCACGCGCTCGAACTTGTCCGGGGTGAATACGAAAGCCCGGATTTGTTGCAACGGGAGATCTGGATTTTTAGCTGGATTATCGTAGAAGCGCCGGGCGTATTCGTCGATGTTCCGATTCATGACGTCCTCGACCAGCTGATTTTCTACCCGCTGACGCGTGTAATCAGTCAGATATGCGAAGAGCGCAGTCAGCCCTGTTCCTAGAAAAAAGAACGAAAGAATGATGCGCGTACGAAGCCGCCGCCGGAAACGCAGTTGCCGACGGCTTGAATGGCGACTACCTGTTTCAGGCATCCGGCGCAGCGATCCGATAGCCAATGCCATGGCGGGTCTGGATGAACGGCGTATCGAACGGCTTGTCGACTACCGCGCGCAGGCCATGGATATGCACGCGCAGGGAATCCGAATCGGGCAGTTCTTCACCCCACACCCGCGTTTCCAGTTCCTGACGCGTGACTACTGCCGGTGAGGCTTCCATTAAGGCCTGCAGAATCTTCAGTGCGGTCGGATTGAGCTGCAGCAGCTTGCCCTGGCGACGCACTTCGAGGGTGTCAAGGTTGTATTCCAGCTCACCCACCTCCAGCACCCGCGTCTGCACGCCCTTGCCACGACGCGACAGTGCATTCAGCCGCACTTCGACTTCCTGCAAGGCGAACGGCTTGATCAGATAGTCGTCCGCACCGGAATCGAACCCGGCCAACTTGTTGTCCAACGTGTCCCGCGCCGTCAGCATCAGTACCGGCGTCTGCTTGCGCGCTTCGTTGCGCAGCTTGCGGCAGACTTCCAGGCCATCCATGCCTGGAAGGTTCAGGTCCAGCACGATGGCATCGAAGTCATGCACCACCGCCAGATGCAGACCGGTCACGCCGTCGGCCGCGAAATCCACGGTATGCCCGCGATCCTCAAGGTAATCCCCAAGGTTGGCCGCGATGTCGCTGTTGTCTTCGATAACCAGAATTCGCATCAATTACTCCAAGTAAAAAAACAACAGCAACAGCACCTGATAACCGGTGAAACCGACTGCTGTAAAGGTCAAACTTTGTTCATCCGCCTTAAGACCCGAGGATTTACCCAAGTAGATTATTGCCAGCGGATAGCAAATCAAGGTTCAAGGGGCATAATGCTCCTTTGGTTTTTCCGTAGCTCATCCTGCGACTGCTCCGTTGCGCGCCTGCGCTCCGCGACCGTAGCGCACTGGGTCGTGACACGGTTCGAGCCGACTTTCTTTTCGCGCCTGCAGACCAGTCTGCTGTCTTCACCAGCCTTGGTCAGGATGTTGTTGATCTGCTCCTGATCGTTGAACATCTGGGTTCTGTCTTCCCAGGAGAGGCGTTCGACGCTACCGTAGGTTTGAAAAAGACTGGAGATCCGATCCAGCGCCCGATGCACGGTAATACGCTCTTCCGAACTGATTTCACTATACGTTTCACTGTCCGCAAAGTCGGCCTCAATGGCCTTCCTTTGCTCTGCGAAGCCACCCGCGGCCAGGTCCATCGCCGCCCCTTTAACTGTCGCGGATACTGGGTCGCTGACCATAGCCAGTAACAAGCATATGAATAGCAATCTGAACATGAGTGCGCTCCAACAATGATTAGATGAAATTCCTTAGCCATTCCGCCCATCAACAAGCGGAACGGCCTCCGCGTCCTTCGCGGAGGCCAGTTGATTCTGGCATAGGGAATGGCGCCTGTCCTCGTCGCAGCACCAGTAAAAAGGCCCGGTCGGACTGCATCCGGCGGGGCCAAAAGTTTACCCGATTACCGTAATTCCGCCTCAGGGCTGACGTCCCCGGAAAAGCGCAGAGCTGCGGTCGAGCAAAGCTACGCCGTGGCTGATTAAAGCCCTGTTAAAGCATAGCCCACCGTTTCCCACGCAGCTCATAAAATTTATAAGCTATTGATTAATATATTTTATTTCCATATGTTGGCGCTTACTTGGTCGATTATCAATCCCGCTACATGCTGCCCGCAGACCTGCTCAATCCCCTCCAGTCCCGGGGTCGAATTGACCTCCAGCACCAGCGGCCCACGCTGGGCCCGGATCAGGTCAACGCCTGCCAGACTGAGTCCCAGGCTATGGGCTGCACGGATGGCCACGTCCTTTTCTGCGGGGCTCGCTTCCACCCGCTCCGCGGTCCCGCCGCGGTGCAGGTTGGAGCGAAAGTCGCCCTCGGGGGCCTGACGGCGCATTGAAGCCACCACCTGGTCGCCGACCACGAAGCAACGCAGGTCAGCGCCTTGCGCCTCGCCGATGAACTCCTGGACCACGAAGTTGGCGTAGAGGCCCCGCAGCGCCTCGACCACGCTGCGTGACGCCGAAGGCTTTTCGGTCAGCATCACGCCAGCCCCCTGGGTGCCTTCGTTGAGCTTGATGACATGCGGCGGCGGGCCCAGCATCGACAGCAGGTCGACCGTGTCGTCGGGGTTGTCCCCGAATACCGTGATCGGCATGTCGATGCCCTGGGCCGCCAGCAACTGGTGGGCGCGCAGCTTGTCGCGCGCGCGCAGGATGGCATCGGACGGGTTGGGGGTGTAGCTGCCCATCAGCTCGAGCTGGCGCAGGACGGCGGTGCCATAGCGGGTAATGGACGCGCCGATGCGCGGGATGACCGCGTCGTAGCCGGCGATGGGCTTGCCCTTGTAGTGCATGCTGAAGCCATCGCTGGCGATGCGCATATAGCACCGCAGCGGATCCAGCACCCGCACGGTATGGCCGCGCTTCCGTGCCGCTTCCACCAGGCGCCGGGTGGAATACAGCTTGCTGTTGCGCGAGAGGATGGCGAGTTTCATTACTGGCTTGGATAGCAGTGGGGGCGACAGCATGCCATGGGTGCTTTGAACGGGCATGACGGTCCAGGCGGCTTTAGGGAGTCGGGCGTCGCCCCTCTCTATTGGCCGCCTACGGACAATCGTAGAGCGGACATTGCCCGCCGAACGGGCTTATGACGGTTCGCGGCAGGCCACGCCGGGCCCTGCCGTTTACGGAGTCATACCCGGCCAGACCTGTCTGTGGCTCCGAATGGATTCTGTTGCGATCAAGTCCAGCGGAAATCGGTTTTCTGGGCGCTTGGGATGACATCCAGCTTGTTTAGAGCCCCAACAAGCCCCTAGACGGCTGCACCGTAAATTTTTCACATACTGGACCGGCCATTTATGGAGCGCTGAATCGCCTCACGCTGAGCTATGCTCACAAAGCTGACATCGGGCACATTAACGGCTGAGAAAAATGCAGGACACGAGCGCCAACCTCCTCTCCAAAGAGCTGCTCGCACAGCTGATGCTTCGGGGCGGCATGAAAGGCTACGCCAAGAACGAGATCCTGATTACCGAGGGCGATACGTCCGATGCCCTCTTCATTCTAGTTTCGGGCCAAGTGAAAGTATTCACCCGGGACTCGAGAGGACGCGAGGTCGTCTACAACATCCTTCAGCCAGGCGAACTCTTCGGGGAGATGTTCCTGGATGGCGGCACGCGATCCGCATCGGTGAAAGCGACCGCAGAATCGCAATGCATCCTCATCGATGACACCCAGATCCAGGAGCTGATCAAGGCCTACCCCGAACTTGCGGAATGCCTGATCCAGAGCCTTATCGCGCGCTTGCGGCATGCCACCCAGATGATTAAGAGCCTGGTACTCAACGATGTCTACGAGCGGACCACCGCGCTGCTCAACCAGGTCGCCCTGACCGAAGGCGATACCCGCATTGTCCCGCCCTCGATGACCCAGCAGGAAATCGCCGACCGCGTCGGCGCCACCCGCGAAATGATCAATCATGTGCTGGGGGAACTCATGAAAGGCGGCTTCGTTTCCCGGGATGAAAAGCGGCAACTCGTATTCACCAAGAGTCTGCCGACGCGTTGGTAACCGCCCACTCGGAAACCGGAACGACCTGACTTAGCCGACACCAAAAATCAGGGTGCAACCGCTTTCTGATCGTTTGAAGGCGTGAACAACAAGTCCTGATAGTCGTAACTGAAATCGGCGAGCGGCGAAACCGGCTTCATGGTGATGCGCGCGACCTTGCCTTCCGCGTCCAGCGCGAAGGTGACGTAGGCCGGCTCTATCGAACTGTCGTCCCATTCCGTACGGAACGTGTCGTATTGCCAATGAGTGAGTGTTCCGGCCATATTCGGCGTCTGCAGGAAGTCGATGCGCAGTTTCCCCGAACGCTCGCTGATCTCGACAGGTCCATACCAGGCATCGACATAGCGGCCTGCGTAGCCCGGAGCAACCAGCGAAGGACGCGACGTCTTGCGAACTCCCTTCCCCGTAGCCTGCAATGCCGCCAGACCGCCGTCAAGACGCTGCCGGTTCCAGGTATCGAATGCCGCAACCCAGTCGCGCGGCGCGAAGCCCAGATAGTGATCGAGCAATTCGTAACCCAGTCCGCGCATCACGCCGACGTCTTCCGAATTGATCTGCAGCGAAATGCCCAGGTTCCGCTCCGGCACCATCACGATAAAGGTCAGCACGCCGAAGACGGCGCCGCCATGCTGGATGACCTTGATGCCGCGATAGTCCTGCACGTTCCAGCCCAGCGCGTAGCTTGAGAACTGCGGAGTGATGTCGGTGATCGGCGCTGGATAGGCATTGATCGGGACCGGCACCTGCGGGGTCCACATCGCCTGTGCGGAAGCGTCGCTATACAGGCGCTTGCCATCGCTGCCAGGCAGGGCGCCATGCGCCAGCTGTATCTGCATCCAGCGGGCCAGATCATTCGCGCTTGAAGACAGACCGCCAGCCGCTGCACCGACTTGACCCAGGCCCTCGCGCTCCGGCAATACCTGCTGCGGCCCCAGTCCACGCAGGCGCGGATCGAGCCGCGCATGCGGCTGCGCGCGGTTCGGGTTGGCGAAGCGATCCTTCTCATCGCTGACCGAGCTGGTCATGCCCGCGGGCTCGAACATGCGTTCGCGCATGAAACTTTCCCAGTCCTGCCCGCCGGCTGCGGCAATCACCTCGCCCGCAACGATGTACAGGATGTTGTCGTAGGCGTAGTTGCTGCGGAAGCTGGTCGCCGGTTTAAGATTGCGCAGCGCGCGTACGATGTCGGCGCGGCTGCGCGAACTACGCGGAATAAAAAGCAGGTCGCCTGCCCCGAGTCCCAGGCCGCTGCGATGGACCAGCAGATCGCGCACCGTCATCTCCCGCGTGACCCAGGCGTCATACATGCGGAAATCCGGCAGGTGGTCGATGACCTTGTCGTCCCAGTCCAGCTTGCCTTCATCCACCAGGATCGCCAGCGCAGCGGCGGTAAAGGCCTTGCCGGTGGAGCCGGTGGGGAAGATGGTGTCGGCATCGACCGCGTCGGGCTCACCCAGCTTGCGTACCCCATAACCCTTGGCATGCACGATCTTTCCCTGTTCGACGATGGCGATGGCCATGCCGGGCACGCCGTGCTCGCGGATCGCCTGGTCCACACGCGCGTCGAAATCGGGCGGCGGCGCGGCCAGTGCGACAGTGACCCATGCAAGGGCAGTGACGACGATCAGCAGCCGCAGCCATTTAGAAATCGAAACCATCATGAACTCTCCAACACGGTTCGCTAACTGAAATCGGAATCGATGCGCTTCGGACGGCGCCACAACAGCCAGACGCCCCAGGTCATCAACGGGAGCACATACACCAGCAGGAACAGCCAGGTCAGCGTGCCGTAACCCTTGGCGATCAGATCGACCAGACCGACCGCGCTGGCGGCATATACGGCGAGCAGCATCACAATGACCGCCAGCGCCGGACGCAGCGACTGCGGCATGGGTTTTTGCCGCTCCTCGAAGGCCTTGGCCACGCGCTCGTTGATCGCATGCAACAGCGCCACGCCGGTGTCCACCAGGGTCAGCAGCACGGCGATCTGGAAAACCCATTCGAACCAAGGCGCCTGCAGCTTGGCCAGCAGGAACGCCGAAGGCAGCGCTTCGGCGCCGATCTCGTTGTAGTAGCCCATCATCGCGATGTAGAACACCACGCCCGGCAGCATGCCTAGCGGACCGGCGAGCGCGCCGGCAGCGAGCGTCTCGCGACGGCTGCGCAGATGGCGGATGCAGAACAGCACCGCCGGAATGGTGGCGACGTTGTACCCGGCGTAGGTGATGCCCGCGGTGAACCAGCCGTCGGAAACAGGCACCGCCGCGAAGTTGGTTTCGATGCGGTCGCCGAACGCGATCACGCTCCACACCAGGAAGACGAAATACACCAGGTAGAGATAGCCCACCGACACGGTGAGGAACTTCTCGATCGCCGCGCTACTGCAGACCAGCATCAACCCGGTGGCGGCGATCATGCCCAGCGAACCGGCCAGCTTCGGCAGGCCGAACAGGCTGTGCGCGATCTCGCCCGCAGCCGCGCCCATCACCGCCAGGATGATGATGATCAGCGCGAAGTAGCCGATCTCGAACAGGAACCAGCCACGGCCGAGCAGCACCTGGAAAAACGAACGATAGTCGTAGGCGCGCGCGACGCGGGCCAGTTCGAAACTGACCATCAGCACCAGGCTCCAGACCAGCATGCTGACCACCATGCCCAACAGACCACCCCAAGGCCCCGCCGGCAGGAAGAATTCCACCAGTTCGCGCCCGGTGGCGTAGCCGCCCGCGATCACCGCCGCCTGGAACACGAATCCCGGCAGCAGGTAGCGCTGGAACCAGGTGGCTTTCGCAGTCATTGCGCACACAAGTGCATGGCGACCCTATCCATGGCGGAATAGTGGCCAAGGTTCTTCATGCCAGACAGTCTTCCACCAAACGCTCGAACGCCGCTCCACCACGCATCGGGTCGGCCACCGCATAGCCCAGGCGGTCGCTTTCGGACGCCAGCAGATGCAGGGCGGCGGCTTCGTCGAGGTGCGCAGTGTTGAGGCTGACGCCGCCGCAACGGATGTCAGCTCGTGTGCGGCTCCCCAGCCGCAGCGTCAGCTCGATGGTCTCCTCGATACTGGGAAGCACATAGGCTGGATGACCCAGCATGCGTTCGCGTCCCGGTTGATGGCAGACCACCACGACATTCGGCTGACTGCCGTGCAGCAGTGCCAGCGACACGCCAGCATAGGCCGGATGGAACACGGACCCCTGCCCTTCGATCACATCCCAGTGATCGTCGGCAGCATCGGGCGAAAGCATCTCGGCCGCCCCCGCGGCGAAATCGGCAATCACCGCATCCATCGGCATGCCGCTACCGGCAATCATGATGCCGGTCTGACCGGTGGCCCGGAAATCCGCATCCACTCCGCGCTGACGGAAAGCGCGGGCCAGCGCGAGTGCCGTGTACTTCTTCCCCAAAGCGCAATCGGTTCCCACGGTAAGCAGGCGTTTCCCGCTGCGGGGAAGGCCGGTGGCGACCTTGATACCTGTCGGTGGCTGACGCACATCGATCAATCTGCGGCCCAGTATTGCCGCCGCATTGCGCAGCTGCGCAATGTCCCCCAAGCGCACATGCATGCCGCTGATAAGGTCCAGGCCGGCTTCCATAGCCTGCAACAGCGAACCCAACCACGCCTCCGGTATGACACCACCGGCGTTGGCTACGCCGATCACCATGGCCCGCGCGCCCTTCGCGGAAGCCTCGACGGGCGTCAGGAAACGCAAGCCCGTGGTGACGGTTGCCCCTTCGCAATGGAACTCCCCAAGACAGCGCTCGGGTGCCCAGTCGCGAAGCCCATACGCGGTCTTGGCGTAACCGGATTCAGTGGTATTGCCAAGGAACAGGAGATAGGGGCCCGGCAGCGCCTCCAATGCTTGTGGACCTAACGGACCTAACGGACCTAACGGGCGTGCTTGCAGCATGGGGCGTTCTTCACCAGACAGAGTCGAGAGGCGCCCCGTTCCACCGGCGCAGAACGCCAGCGGCGAAGGCAATGGCGGCGCTTGATGGCGTCGCCTAGAACCGGTAGTCGAACTCGATGCCGAAGGTGCGCGGCCTGATGGGCACGCCGGCGACCTGCACCTTGGCGCCGCTCACTTCGCTGTCTATCGCTGACAGCGAGGACCAGGCGTCTTCGTTGGTGACGTTGTTGGCATAGACGCGCATTTCCCAACGGCCCTTGCCGATGCCCGCGTACACATCCAGCGCGCGGTAGCTGTCGAGTTCAAGCGGCGCGGTTATTTGTTCGTCCAGCACCGTCGACGGATCACCCAATGGCGTGATGCGTTGGCGTTCGGTCGTCGCGTTGAACCGCTTGCCCACGCCGCGCAATGCGGCGCCCACCTGGCCCGTGAACCCACCCTGGGTTGCGAACGCGTATTCGGTGGTGAAGGCCCACGACAACTTGGGCACATAGGGCACGCGATCACCGGCCAGTCCCGTATTGAGGATGACGTCCAGGCCGTCGTCGACCAGCGAGATGACCGTCGGATCGAAGTCGTTCTTCACCGTGGCCTTGGTGTAGGCGGCATTGAAGCCGACGGTCCACTGGTCGGTGGCGCGGAACGAGGTCGACAGTTCGGCGCCTTCGCTGGTCGCTTCGCCGCCATTGACCAGGCCGCCGATGCCGTTGAAGGAAGCGGCCACCTGGATGTCGTCCCAATCGATGCGGAATAAGGACACATCCAGCTGCACGCGCTGGTCGGCGAACTGGGACTTTAGCCCCAGCTCATAACTGTCGAGTTTCGAGGCATCCACCTTGGGCGGCATGCCGGGAACCGCGACATTCGGTCCGCCGGGTTGATAGCCGGTGGCGACGCGGGCATAGACCATGCTGTCCTGGCCCAGCTTGAATTGCGGGCTCAGGCTCCAGGTAAAGACATCCTCACTGGATTGGCCAGGCGTATTGCCCAGTTCCACCAGGATGCCCTCGGTCACGTTCTGGCTGAAGTCCTGCTCGTTGCGCGCCTGGCGCACGCCTGCATCGATCTTGAAGCGTTCGCCGATGCGCCAGGAAGCGTTGGCGAACACCGCGTACTCCTTGTAGGTGCTGGGCAGACCAAGGAAGGCTAGCGTCGAAAACATTTCGTCGTAGGGCGCCGGCAGCGGCGAACCATCGAGCTGCCCCAGCCATACGAACTGGGTCTGCAAGGCATCTTCCCGGGTATAGAAGGCGCCCAGCATCCACTCGAACGGCCCACCGCTCTTGGAACTCAGGCGGAACTCCTGGGTAACTTTTTCCAGGTCGAACTGGTAACGCGCGAAGGAGCTGCCGGGGTCCGGAAGCCCAAGCAGCTGGTCGGCTACTTCTCCGAACTGGATGGTCGCATCGATCTGGGACAGCGTGTCGGTCTGCGACCAACCCGTGGCCGACACGAAGTCCGCCCAGCCCAGATCCCAGTCCAGGCTCAGCGAACCCAGGGTGAGTTCCTTGGAAAAAGGTTGCGACTGCCAGGTGCGGTCCACCAGATCGCCGAACAGCGGTTGCAGCGTGTCGGGATCCAGCGCAGTGCCGCCGCGCTCGTCGGCGCTGATGCGCTGGTGCAGCATCGAAAGGTTGAGATCGAAAGCATCGCCGTCCCAGAACAGCGCAGCGCGCGCACCCACCTGCTCGCTGTCGTTGATGTCCTGGTGGCCGTCGACGACGTTGTCGGTGTAACCCGGCAGTCCGTTGCGCGCGAAGCTCACCCGCAGGCCCAGCCGGTCTTCTACAAGCGGCACGCTCGCACCGAAGCGCGCGTTCCAGGCCTCGCCCCCGCCCTGCACGGTGCGCAGGCCGAAGCCGAGCCGCAATTCGTCTCCGCTTGTCTCGGGCGCGCGCGTGACGTATTTGAGCAAACCGCCGATGGCCCCCGCGCCGTACAACGTTCCCTGCGGCCCGCGCAGCACTTCCACCCGGCTGATGTCGTAGGGCAGCACGTCCAGCATCAAAGTGTTGGCGCCCTGATAGATGCCGCTGGAACCCACCGGCACTTCATCGATGTAGGTCGCGACGGTGGCGCTGGAAGACATCGCCGAGATGCCGCGCAGCGATATCGAGGTCTGTCCCGGGCTGCCGTTGTCTTCCACCTGCAGTCCCGGGATCAGCGCCGCGTAATCGGCCAGCGAGCTGGCACCGATGTTCTCAAGCTGGCGCTCGCCGATCACACTGATCGACGCGGCCACATCGCGAATGTTTTCCACGCGTTTGTTGGCGGTGACAACTACGGTGTCCAGCGTGGCCGCTTGTTCGGCCGATGTCGATTGCGCTTGCGCTTGCGGCGTGGAAGTTTGCTGCGCCAAGACGGGATTGGCAGCGGCAAACGCCAGACTGCTGGCAATGGCGAGCGACAAGGGCGAGCGATACCACGGGCGGGTTGACTGGAACGCGTTCATCTTTGGCTCTCCCGGCGGGACGTTGGGCTGAATGAATGATCGGTCCCGGCAATGCCCTGGCTGCAGCACGCATGGGTATCCTGATTAGGGATAATGATCCTAATCGGAAAATTGTCAATATGTTTAGAAAATGTTGGCCACTATGGCCGGCTCGTGGCGGACTGCCATCAAAACCGACTAATTCTGTGTCGGTCCACGCCAGCCGGGGCCGCGCACTACTCGCCCTGGTTTAGCGCCGGTGTGCTCCCCATCGCGCAGCACTTGCACGCCATTGACGAATACATCGCCTACCCCGGTCGCGTATTGCTGGGGCTTGTCGTAAGTGGCGTGGTCGGTGATCGCGGACGGGTCGAATATGACCACGTCGGCAAAGCACCCTACCTTGAGGCAACCGCGATCCTTGAGTTTCCAGTTCGCTGCGGGCAATCCGGTGAGGCGATGGATGCCTTCTTCGAGCGTCATGAGCTTGCGATCACGCACGTAATGGCCCAGAAAACGTGCGAAGTTGCCGTAGGCGCGGGGGTGCGTGCTGGACTTCAGAAACACGCCTTCGGGCGCGGACGATTCGGCATCTGACCCCAGACTCGTCCACGGCTGCTTCAAACCCAGCTCGACATTGTTTTCGCTCATCAGGAAGTATGCGGCGCCCAGTTCCGAGTCATCTTCAAGGATCAGATCGATCACCGTGTCCTCAGTGGACCTGCCCTGGCTCTTGGCTATCGCGGCCAGGCTCTTCCCCAACAACGGCTTCAGCTTTTCGGTCTTGCACTCGATCAGCAGAACGCGTTCGTCGGAACCGGTAAGCAAGCGGAGGTTTTCCCAGGACGCATTGGGATCGCGCATTTCGGCTATCACGCGCGTCCTGATCGCAGGATCTTTCAGCCGCACGATCAGCGCCTCGAAACCGCCCGCCTGCACCCATGGCGGCAACGCGGCGGTGAGACTGGTGCCACCGGCGGTGTAGGCATACATATCCGCACTTACTTTCTGGCCTTGATCGCGTGCGGTCTGGATTCTGGCGATGGCCTGGGCCATCTTGGGCCAGTTCTTCTCCCCTGCCGCTTTCAGGTGATACGCCTCGGCACGCTGCCCGGTGGCGCGCGCGATGGAGATCGTCTCGTCCAACGCTTCCAGGAAGCGGTCGGCTTCGCTGCGCATATGCGCGATGTAACCGCCGCCGGATTCGGCCGCGGCCTGCGCCAGTGCAGTCAATTCACTGGTGTCGGCGAATGCAGCGGGCGGATAGATCAGCGAGCCGCCCACGCCCAGCGCGCCCTCTTTCATCGCCTGTCGTACCAGATCCTGCATGCGCGCCAGCTGCGCCGCGTCTGGCTTGACATCTTCTTCGCCCAGTTCGTGGATGCGCACCGTCGTCGCGCCGACGAACGAAGCGACGTTCGGCGTGACCCCACGCTTCTGCAGATAGTCCAGGTATTCGCCCAGCGTGGTCCATTCGATCGGGTAACGGATGTCGCCCTGCTGCTTCAGCGCATCGGCCTTCATCTTCTCGTTGTAAGGCCCCATCGACCAGCCTTCGCCGAAGATCTCCAGCGTCACGCCCTGCCTGGTGTCGCTCATGCCACGGCCATCGGCGATCAACGACTCGTTGGCCCAACTCAATACGTTGATGAAACCCGGTGCGACCGCCTGGCCCCGTGCATCCACCGTGCGGGCGGCTACCACCTTGCTTCCGGCTGGCAGCAATGCGGCGATGCGGTCACCACGCACGGCCACATCGACCTGTTGCGCCGGAGAACCGCTGCCGTCGTAGACCAATCCGTTCCGTATCAGCAGGTCGTACGACTCTCTGGCTGGGATAGTAACCGGTGTAGAAGAAGCGCAACCGGCAAGTGCCAGCACCAGCAGGAAAATGCGTAGTCGGTACATCGGCGTGCTCCTCATGGATCGCAATGGCGCAGGCGCCGCGATGAGCGCGGCGGATATTTCAATGGCGAGCTTCTTCTTGCGCTGCATCCGCATTGGCGGACGCATTGGGTTGCTGAAGCATCGAACGCCGTGCCGACTCCACGTCACGGATCGGACGGTCTAGCATCCACAGCACGCAGGCGGCCAGCACTGCCAAGCCCGACAGCAGCACGAAGAATCCGGCGTGGCTGGTCCGCGACCACAAGGCACCGACCACGCCAGCCAACAGACTGCCGCTGAAGACCGCAAGGAACCACGCGGCGACGGTGGTCGCACCCAGGCGCGGCGGCGCCAGCCGCGCGAACAGACCCAGACCAGTGGGCAGGATATAAAGCTCGCCCAGCGTCAGGATCACGAAGAACGCCAGCAGCCATGGCCAGCCGACGCGTTCGCCGCCAGCGAAATTGTCCAGCGCCGCCAGCAGCAGATAGGCCAGCGCCACGATCACGGCACCGATAGCCATCTTGCGGGCTGGCGAAGTCTCACGACCCGCATCGGCGCGATGACGCCAGTGCAGCAGCAACAGCGGCGTCATGCTGATCACCAGCAATGGATTCAAGGCCTGGAACCAGGTCATCGGAATCACCACGCTGCCCCAGGTGCGATCCACGCCCATGTCGGTCCACAACGGCAATGTGTTGCCGATCTGTTCGTAGGCGCCGCGGAAGATCGTCGCCGCAATGCCCACGCCCAACAGCAGCATCCACACTTGCTTCTGGTCGCTGCTGCGTTCGCCTGCGCCAGCGGACGTGCGCAATGCACGCATCCGGTTCTCGGGCGGCAGATAGTCGCGACCAAGCACATAGATGATCAGGCCGAGGAACATGCCGATCCCCGCGGCGCCGAACCCGTAATGCCAGCCATAGACTTCGCCCAGCGTGCCGCAGATCAACGGTGCCATGAAGCCGCCGATATTCAAGCCCACGTAATACACGTTGTAGGCCCGCCCGCGACGCGGATCGTCGGCCCTGTAAAGATCGTTGATCTGGCTGGGAAGGCTGGGCAGGAACAGGCCGTTACCCAGCGCAATGGTGGCCAGCGCTAGGTAGAACATCGGCTCGAACGCCATCATGAAGTGGCCCAGCGCCATCACGCTGCCGCCGATGATCACCGCGTTGCGCTTGCCCAACCAGCGGTCGGCGATGGCGCCGCCCAGGATCGGCGTGAAGTAGGCCAGCGCCGTATACGTGCCGTAGATGAGAGAGGATTTTTCCTGCGCGAACAACAGCTCCTTGGTCATGTAATAGACCAGCAGCGTGCGCATGCCGTAGTAGGAGAACAGCTCCCACATGTTGGTGAGGAACAGGATCGTGAGCCCACGCGGCTGGCCGAACCACGTCTTTTCCGTCACCGTGCTCACGCGATGGCCTTTGGGCCCCAGACTTCATCGCCGCAGGAAATGTAGCCGTCCTCGTAATGGACCGAGGGCGTGCGGTCCTGCTTCAGAAAGATCGGCCCGTCCAGATCGACAACGTCGCAGAACTGCCCCAGCACGAAGGCCGGGGCCGCAGCGAGACTGGTGCCGCACATGTTGCCAACCATCACCTGCTTGCTGAGTTCGCGTGCGCGCCTGGCCATCAGCAGGCCCTCGGTCAGTCCGCCGCACTTGTCCAGCTTGATGTTGATGACATCGAAGCGGTGATGGCGCGCTTCCAGTTCGGCAAGGTCGAGAATGCTTTCGTCAGCCGCGAACGGCAGCGGGCGGTCGATGCCGTCCAGGTCGCTTTCGCGCCCGCGCACGCACGGCTGTTCGAGCAACGAGATCTCCGCTTCGACCAATGCCGGCAGCAGCAGCGACAAGGTCGCTGCATCGTAGCCCTGATTGGCATCCACACCGATCCATGCCTGCGGGCAACGCGTGCGCACTGCGCGCACCCGTGCACTGTCGAGTTCCGCATCGCCGGTCAGCTTGAGTTTCAGCGCTCGCGCCTGCGAATAGGCTGCAGCTCTGTCCGCCATCACCGAAGGTTCGTCGGCACCGACGGTGAAGGTCGTCAACAGCCTGTTTACCTTCTCCAGCCCTGCCAGCTTCCAGACCGGCATGCCGCGACGCTGGGATTCGAGTTCCCACAAGGCGCAATCGAGCGCATTGCGCGCGCCGCCCGCAGGCAGCAACGTGCGCAGTGTGTCCCGATCCAGTCCCGCTTCTATGCGTGGCCGCAGCGCCTCGAGCGTGACGATCATCGTCTCGGGATGATCGTTGTTGTAGTAGACGCCTGCCGCTTCTCCGCGCCCCACATATTCGCCATCGCGCAGCGTTACGACGGTCGCGGGCATCGCTTCGAACACATGGCCGGCGATGCGGAACGGGGCCGACATCGGCAATGGTTCGTTATGCAATTCGAGTACGACGGACGCGGTAGCAGTCACGCACACCTCACCAGGAAGTCGGAGGGAAACAGCCGGCGGAATGCAGCACCGGACGTTCTGGGTCAGTAGTAGGCGCCGTAACCGAGCAGGTGGTGGGCCAACCCAAGCCACAGCAGGAACAGGCACGACAGCGCCACGAGCACGGCCCATAGCTTGGCCAACCAGCGGCGACGACTGCTGCGCAGCACCTGCCATGCATTCCACACCGACAGCGCCGCCCCGACCGGCAGCACCACCAGTGCCAGCAGGCGCAAGAGATTGATCCACAGGTCGGAACTGGCCCCTGTCATCTCCAGGTCGCTGAGCATCGCGACCACGAAGCCAAGCGCTCCGCCGACCGACAGCAGCACGGCCAGTGCGGTCAGCCGCACGATGCGGTGAGCACGCGCATCGGTGCCCGACAGACCGTAAGGCACGCCATAGCGGCGGCGCACCAGCGCCGACACCGGCCAGGCGATGACGGTCAGCAACAACACCGTCAAGCTGGCCACCAGCAGTGGCAGCGAAAGAGAACGCCAGGTGGAGAGCCGCTCGAACACCATGATCGGCGCGTAAGGTTCCATGGTGAAGCGGGTGACCTTGCCATCGACTACATCGGCGGCCATGCGGTCGCTGCCATTCACGTCCTGCCAGACATAGGGCGATATTTCGCGCCACTTCTTGGGCACGCCATTGGCGCCCATGGCCATCGGCACGCTGAGGGTACCGTCCTCATTCGCGACCACCTTGACCTGGCCCAGCAGATTCACCAGCGACAGAAGATTGCTCTGCGGACGTCGGCTGCTGTCGTAATGGCCCACCATCTGTTCGGCATGCAGCTTGGCCTGGGCCGCATCGAACGAGGGCGCGCGCGTCTTTGGACCCGGCAGATAGCGGTCGGCGAAACCGCGAACCAGGTTTCCGCGGATCACCCCGGTTGCCCCATCGCGCCCGCTGCTGTTCATGGAAACGAAGATGCCGATGCCATCGTCCAGGAACAGCTCCAGATCGCTATGGAAATACATCGTGTCGCCGCCATGGGCAATCGCGCGATGACCATTGATGGTGGTTTCGTAGAAGCCGAGCATCATCCGGTTGAGCGGACCAATGGACTTCTGTCCGGTCGAATGCATCTTCTGCGCGGTTTCCGCATTGAGGATGCGCGCGTCTCCGTAACTGCCGTCGCCCAGGTGCGCCAGCATGAAGCGGCCCATGTCCGCGCCGGTGGACGCCAGGCTGCCGGCCGGCGCCAGACTGATGAACTCGTACTCCTTGGCCTTGCCGTCGGAAGCTTTCGTGTAGCCCTTGGACATCTTGGCCAGCAACGCGGGTTGCAGCGGCTGGCTGAAGCTGGAGTGCGCCATGCCCAAAGGCTGGAAGATGTGGCTCGCGATATAGGCGTCGAACGGTTCGCCGGACACGCGCTGCACGATGTAGCCAGCCAACGCCGTGGCGTAGTTGGAATAGGCAGGCGTGGCGCCCGGCACATGAATGCGTTCGGGCACCCAGCGCTTCAGCGCCTCTCCCAGCGGCACGATTTCTTCGGGGCGCGAGGTGATCAGGCCGCGGATCTGTTCTTCCAGTCCGGTGGTGTGGGTCATGATCTGGCGCAGCGTCATCGGCTTGCCGTCGCGCTCGGGAATCTTGAAGTCGATGTATTTGTTGACGTCCGCGTCCAGGTCCAGCTTGCCCTGCTCGACCAGCTGCATCACAGCGGTCCAGGTAAAGAGCTTGGAGACCGATCCGGGCCGGAACAGCGTGCCTGCCGGATCGACCGGAGTACGCTTCTCGATATCCGAATAGCCGTAACCCTTCTGCAGCAGTACCTGGCCGTCCTTGACCACCACGACCACCGCACCGGCGATGTCGCCATTGTCCAGCGCGTAAGGCAGATAGCCATCCAGCCAGGCCTCGACGTCCGCACGGGTCAGCAGGGGCGCCTCTGCAGGCGATGGAGTTTTGGGCTTTTGGGCAGCAGTGGAGTCGGCCTGCATGGCAGCGGGTGGAACAGCCGCTGGCGCCAGCGATGCCTCCTGCGCGGTCAGCGTTGCGGTCAAGCCCATGGCCAACAGCCCCCCGCACAACAGGAACGGAATTACGCGCATTGCTGGTCTCCGGAATGGATGAACAGACCCGCGGGTGCATGCGGGGCGGCAGGTGCCTATTTATCCTAATTCGGCAATAATGATCCTAATCAGAGAATTGTCAACCTGCCGAAAGTCAGGTCCATAGCTGCCCTTGTTTCGCGATTGCACAGCGCCATTTCCCTAGAGCGCCTGCTGAGGCGATGATGATCCTGCCCAGGACATCCGCAGTCGGGCTATCCACTCGGGAGATAATTAGGGATGACATCGCACCACCCCACCATCGGCGGACTGCTGCGCTCGCTACGCGCGCGCAAGGGCTGGACCCTCAAGCAGATGAGTCAGCATTCCGGGATTCCGCTTTCCACCCTTTCCAAGGTGGAACACGACCGGTTGACACTGACCTACGACAAGCTGCTCCAGCTCAGTCAGCGCCTGCAGTTGCGCATGTCCGAACTGTTCGCCGAACAGGACGACGCGCCCGACCCGCCCGTGACGGCCCGGCGCAGCATCGGCCGCATGGAAGATGCGATCCGCGTGAACACGCCCAACTACGACTATTACTACCTGTGCCCCGAGCTGCGCCGCAAACGCATGATCCCGGTACTGACGCGCGTGCGTGCCAAGACCATCGAGGAATTCGGCGAGCTGGTCCACCACTCTGGCGAGGAATACATCCACGTGCTCGAAGGGCGCGCGGAAGTGCATACCGAGTTCTACGACCCGATCATCCTGGAGGCCGGGCAGTCGGTCTACATAGATTCGAATATGGGCCATGCCTATATCGCCGCAGAAGGCTGCGAAGAAGTCCTGCTGCTGGGCGTGTGCTCCAGCGCGGACGAGCAATTGATGGAATCGCTGATGACCCTGCACGGCGATGAGATGAATGCCGTGCCGGCAGGAAAACGTCAGCCGGCTGAACCGGCGAATGTTTCGACTCCCAAAGCGCGGGCGCCTCGCAAAACTGCATCTGTGGCAAGGAAAACCTCTTGATCCTGCGGCGAGCCTCGCTACGCTGCAGTTTCACCACACCCATGTTCAACAGTCCTGCCATTCCATCCGGAACCATCTACTCAATACACTGCCTGGGGATAGCACGCGCGGCTCGATATTGAATGCATCGGGTGGGCCGCTTTGAGGTTCGACACAGGTCGCATAGTCCGCCTGATCGTAGACCACCCAATGCGTGCAGTCCGAGCTCAAGCGCATCCGCTGCCCGGGCCGCTCCAGCGTGACAGCGGCGGTGTTGGTGAAGCAGTCGTCCCACGGGCCAGGCGGCGGCGATACAACGGGCAACGTCGCTATCCCCGCCGCGTCGCGGGGATAGATGCCATTCGGCGAAAACTGCATTCGTTCCGGCTTGAGAAACCACGGATGCCAACCGATCACGATGGGCATTGCCTCTGGTCCTGCCTGCACTGAAAGACTGAGATCCAGCCGGTCTTCAGTCAGTTCCATCCGCTGATAGGCGGTTCCACCGAAGGGCCAACGCGCATCCTGCGGCAAGACCAACGAAAGCTCCAGGAGATCCGCCTGTTGGCAGTCGACCTGCCATGGCATCGCGAAACCGATCCCGTGGATAGCGTGCACGCCCAGGTTCGGCGGCAATCGGAAATCCTGCGCGCCGAACTGGAACCGTCCGTCACGGATGCGGCCCGCCCAAGGCAAGGTCGGGTAACAACCCCAGCCGATCATCGTCGTATGCGGCCCACCATAGCCGACCAGCTGCTCGATTCCATCGCGGAATATCTGCGCGATGCGTCCGCCAGCCTGCGGCGCGACCTCCATCTTCAGCCTGCCGCTGCAGAGCTCTATCAGCGGACCCCGCTTGATCGAAGCCAGCGCGTCGGCTTCGACGCCATGGACGGGCTCAACCGCCATAGGGATGGATCGTCGGTATCCTTCCCTGCGCGTCGTAGTGAAACTCGGTCATCTTGACCGAACGCAGATGAGTGACTCCGCCAGAGAGAAGCGCATCGTGGTAGAACAGATACCAGCGATCCTGGAATTGGCAAATGGAGTGGTGCGTCGTCCAGCCAACCACTGGGCTTAGCAGGACGCCCTGATAGACGAAAGGACCATAAGGACTCTCGCCAATCGCATAACAAAGCAGGTGCGTGTCGCCGGTCGAGTAGGAAAGGTAATACTTGCCCTGATATTTGTGCATCCAGGGACCTTCGAAATATCGTCTGGCATGGTCTTCAGCGCGTAGCGGTTGCCCGTTGTCGTCGACGATAAGCACCTCGCGCGGCGCCTCGTCGAACTGTTTCATGCCTGGATCTAGGCGTGCTACCCGCGGCCCCAGTGCGGGTTGGCCGGTCTCGGGTTCGCCATGCGAGGCGTCATAGACGTTGTCGCGATAGCTCTGCAGCTGACCGCCCCATATCCCACCGAAATACAGATAGCAGGTGCCATCGTCATCGACGAAGGCCGCCGGATCGATGGAATAACTCCCCTTGATGGGTTCGGGTTCGGCCAAAAAGGGGCCCGCAGGTTCGTCGCTGACCGCCACCCCGATCTGGAAAATTCCGTCGGGGCGCTTCGCAGGAAAATAGAGGTAGTAGCGACCGTCGCAACGGGCGACATCGGGCGCCCACATCTGCCGCTGCGCCCAGGGCACATCATCGATATGCAAGGCGACGCCGCAGTCGACCGCTTCGCCATCGGGCGAATCCAGGCGCAGCACGTGGTAATCCTGCATGCCGAAATGATCGCCAAGATCGTTGAAAGGGATGCCCGCCTCTATGTCGTGGGAGGGATAGATATAGAGGCGCCCATCGAAAACATGCGCGGAAGGGTCCGCCGTATAGAGATGGGTCACCAGCGGCTGGGAAATGGCCTTGGCGGCCAGCGCGTCCAGGGCTGCGGGAGTCAAGTCTTCGGACATCGTTGCACCTTGTCGGGTCGGGGTCAGCGCATCGAGGCGGCGAGCCTGCGCTCGGCCAGATCCCGTTCAATACGCGATTCCATCGACTTGTCGATCTTGTAGAGGAACAGCATGGCCACGGTGATCAGGAAAGGAATCGAGCAATAGATGCTGACGGCCAGGCGTATCCCATTGACCGTTTGCGGCAGTTGAGTCGCGGCGTCGGCGTCATAGCCGTAAAAAGCGAGAATGCCCGCCACCAGGGCACCACCGATACTCAAGCCGATCTTCAATCCGCACAACATGGCCGAGAAGATGATCGCCGTGGCACGACGATGGTTTTTCCATTCGGAGTAATCGGCGACATCGGCAATCATTGCCCACAGCAAGGGGATGGTGATGCCGTAGCTGAAGCCATGCAGGATATAGCTGAGGAATACCAGCCCGATCGAACTCGGGGAATAGAAGAAGAACGCCAACAGGAAGATCGTGGAAATCAGCAAGGCCCCGCCGAAGACGTTGCGCTTGCCGAAGCGGTCGGCCAGGCGTTGGGAAACGCCGATACCCAGAATCATGCAGATGATCCCGCCGGCATTGAACAGACTGAATGCGGAAGTCGGCGCATCCTTGGGCCAGGTGAATTGTGTCAAACCCGCCGAAGTCAGCCCTGCATTGAGCTGGGCGATGAAGCCGTTGAAACCGATGGATTGCAGAAAACCAGCCAGTTGCGTTTCGCTGAGGTAATACTGGAAGTAGTAGATGTACATGCCGCCCTTCAGCGCCAGGTTCACGAAGACCAGGATCGTCAAGGCCAGCATCACCAGCCAGGGGCCATTGCGGGTCAGGTCGCTCAGGTCCTGGAACACGCCCGATTTCTGCTCGGGCGCGGGCACGATGCGCTCGCGGGTGGTGAAGAACGTGATCAGGAAAAACACCGTGCCGATGATCGCGAATATCGTCATCGTGTTTTTGAATCCAAGCACTTTGTCTCCGTGGCCCAGAATCAACACCAGGGGCAGCAACAGCACCTGCACGATGAACTGGGCGATCATCACCGCGACGAAACGGTAAGCAGACAGGCTGTTGCGCTGGGCCATATTGCCGGTCAGCACCCCGCTGAGCGCGGAGTAAGGCAGGTTGTTGGATGCATAGACCAGCATCAACAAGGTGTAGGTCACCAGTGCATAGATGACCTTGCCATGTTCGCCCAGGTCCGGCGTGCTGAAGGCAAGCAGAGAGAGCACACCGAATGGAATGGAAGTCCACAGGATCCAGGGGCGGAATTTGCCCCAACGCGTACGCGTGCGGTCGGCGATGATGCCCACCAGCGGCGTGAAGACGAAAGCGCCCAGCAAACCCACCATGAAAATGATCGTGGCCGCGGTAGCCGCCGGTATGCGGAAGACGTCGGTATAGAAGAAAGCCAGATAGGTGATGAGCGTCTGGAAAATAAGATTGGCCGCCAGATCGCCGAGGCTGTAACCGATCTTCTCCCTGACCGAGAGCGTCTCCGCACCTGAATTGATGGCCGCCATTCACTGCCCCTGCATTGAGTTCAAATACGGCCGTTTACCCAGTGGCTGGTGCCGCTACAACGGCCAAACCGGGAGCACCGGAATGGATCTCGCAACGCCTGATACCGCCACCATTTCTTGCGCCCACCATTCGGGTCAGCCGCACACGCCAGCACGCGCAACAAAGCGCACTCCCCCAATCGCTTCTTACGCAATCACACTGCGATTTTTTACAGATCGAGGTCGCATGACCCCTCTCGATGTGCAAGGATGGTAGCGCTACCATTATTGCTCTGCACGCTGCGCAGCAACATGATTTTCGACGTTCCCAAAAGAGCCGGCAGCAGATGTCTGCTTACTGCAAGGCAGAGCCCTCTCCGCGTCTGATCGATACCGCTCAAAACGGAAAACAAACATGAAACTACCTGCCTCGATTGCGTTGAATACGTTGGCCGCTCTGTTGTTCGCAAGTGGTGCGCATGCGGCCCCTATTGCCGATAACCAGCCCAAATTTCTGGGCTCCGCCTATGGCTCCAATCAGGCCAAGGACTTCGAGGCCTACTGGAACAAGGTCACCCCGGAGAACGCCGGCAAGTGGGGAAGCGTTGAGGCCATACGGGACCAGATGGACTGGCGCGCGCTGGACGACAGCTACCAGTTCGCCCAACGCCACGGGTTTCCGTTCCATATGCATGTGATGGTCTGGGGCAACCAGCAGCCCGAATGGATGGAGACTTTGCCGCCGGAAGAGCAGCGTGCCGAGATCGAGGAATGGTTCGCCGCCGTGGCTGATCGATACCCGAAACTGGATTACGTGGAAGTGGTCAACGAGCCGTTGCACGACCCGCCCGCCAAGGACGACGAAGGTGGTGGCAACTATCTGCAAGCGCTGGGCGGAAACGGGGGCAGCGGCTGGGACTGGATTGTCGAGTCCTTCCGCCTGGCGCGCAAATATTTTCCGCATTCGGACCTCATGATCAACGACTACAGCATCACCGATAACGACGCCGATACCTTGCGATACCTGGCGATCATCGAACTGCTGCAGAAGGAAAAGCTGGTGGACGCGGTAGGCGTCCAGGGCCATGCGTTCGCGACCACTACCAAAACGCCCATGTCGGTGCACCGCGCCAACCTGGATCGTCTGGCGGGCACGGGCCTGCCGCTCTACGTGACCGAACTGGATATCGACGGCCCCAGCGATGATGCGCAGCTCAAGGACTACCAGCGGATCTTCCCGGTCTTCTGGGAACACCCCGCCGTGAAAGGCATTACCTTATGGGGCTTCCGGCCGGGCCTCTGGCGCACGAAGGAAGGCGCTAACCTGATCCGTGAAGACGGCAGTGAGCGCCCGGCCCTGCAGTGGCTGCGAACCTATGTAGGCAACACAAGCACTGTGCCGTTGCCCGACCCCAAGCTGCTGCCAGGCACCGACTGAATCCACCACCGGAGGCGACAGGCCGTCGGATGACGACAGGCCCTCGATCATGCAGCATCATGACCAAAACCAATCCAAGGAACGCCATGTCACCCCTGCTCGCGCGCGTATTGATCTGTGTCGTCGCCTCATGTTCGTTCGGCTGCATCGCCGCTGAGCGGATAAAGGAACCTGTTCCCATAGTGGGAAAACTGACCGTCATGGATCCATCGTTCAACGACATCGTCCCGGCCGATGCCCGCATCGAAGCGATTGCCGAAGGTTTCACCTGGTCCGAAGGTCCGGAATGGGTGAAGGACGAAGGCTATCTGCTGTTCAACGATGTGCCCGAGAACACCATGTATCGCTGGAGCGAAGCGGAGGGGCTTTCGGTTTTTCTCAAACCTTCCGGTCTGGCCAATCCTGACCCGCGCACCATGGGCGAAGCCGGGGCGAACGGCCTGTTCGCTGAAGCCGGCGGCACGCTGCTGCTGGCCGATTCGGGGTCGCGCGCCATTGCGCGCCTGGACCTGAAGACCAAGCGCAAAACCTTTCTGGCGGAGCGCTTCGAAGGAAAGCGGTTCAACAGCCCCAACGACGTAATGTCCAACAGCAAGGGTGTGGTGTTCTTCACCGACCCGCCCTATGGCCTGAAAGGAATGAATGATTCTTCCATCAAGGAACTCAAGTTCAACGGGGTCTATGCCATGGATCCGGACGGCCGCGTCCGATTGTTGGACGACAGCCTCAGTTTGCCGAACGGCATCGCGCTTTCGCCGGACGAGCGCACACTGTACGTGGCCAACTCCGATCCCGCACGGCCTATCTGGATGGCCTATTCGCTGGACGGCGATGGCAAAGTCACGGACAAGCGCGTGTTCGCCGATGCGTCGGATCTGATGGGTGAGGGCGTGCACGGTCTGCCGGATGGAATCGCCATTTCCGACGACGGAAAGATATTCGCCACGGGTCCGGGCGGCGTGCTGGTCATGGACGCGACCGGAAAGCGGCTGGGCCGTATCGAAACCGGCGGCGCCATCTCCAATTGCGCATTCGGCGATGACGGCAACACCCTTTACATGACTTCGCACAAGCGGTTGGCGCGGGTAAGGGTCAATGCCACGGGGCTGGGCTTCGAAAAGCGCAAGTGAATCGAACTGCGTTTTGTCGCCGCGCAGTAGAGAGGTTTGTAGCGCAGCAGCAATCGCCTGGCGTCCCTGCCAGGCGATTGGTTCGTAGCGTCAACGTGCCTTCAAACTGAATTCCTTGGACAGGCGGATATCCGCGCTGGACGCACCAATCTCCACTTCGTACAGCCCGGGATCGACCGAGTAGGCATTGGTTTTTTCGTCGTAGATCCGCAGGTCCGCCGCTGGCGTGAACGAGAACGACACGCTGCGTTCTTCGCCGGGCTGCAGCGCAATGCGCTGGAATCCACGCAGGTCCTTGCGGGCGCGATCGCGATCGGCGTTCTTAGGCTTCAAATACATCTGGACCACTTCTTCGCCCGCGCGATCGCCGGCATTCCGGACCTTCACGGTGACGTGCATCGTCTGCGCCGGCGTGGCCTGCGGGCTATCGAGCATCAGGTCCGAGTACGCGAAACGCGTGTACGACAATCCATGCCCGAACGGATACAAGGGCTTGCCGTCGAAGTAGCGGTAGGTCCGCCCTTGCATCGCATAGTCGTCGAACGCCGGCAGCTTTTCGTCCGCCTTGTAGAAGGTAACGGGCAGACGACCCGCCGGGTTGGTATCGCCGAACAACGCATCGGCGACGGCCGTTCCACCACGCTGCCCCGGATACCAGGCCACCATAATCGCGGGCAGGTGCTGTTGCGCCCAGTCCACTGCCAGAGCGGACCCGGTGGTCAGCACCATAACCACTGGCTTGCCCGTAGCCTGTAGCGCTTCAAGCAGTTTCTGCTGACTCGCGGGTAGACGCAGGTCGGTGCGGTCGCCACCGGCGAAGCCAGGATAGTCGACTTTCATTTCCTCGCCTTCCACATCGCCGGTCAGGCCACCGACAAACACCACGACCTCGGCTTGGCGCGCGATCCCCACTGCTTCTTCCAGCGGCGGAACCGCGCCAGGCCGCACCCACGCCAGCCGCACGCCGGCATCGCGCTCGGCGTCGAAATATTCCAGCTTCAGGTCGTAGGCGCGTCCGGCCTGCAGGTCCAGGCTGACACTGCTGGCGCTGAGACGATCTTCGTTGCGCCAGTGGTCGAGTACCAGCTTGCCATCCAGGTAGAGCCGGAAGCCATCGTTCGCTGCGGCTTGAAGCTGATACTTCCCCGAGACAGGCGGCAGCAACTGGCCACTCCAGCGAATGCTGAAATTGTCGCTGGGCACCGCTTCTTCGGAGCTCGCTTCGCCACGCGCCTGCAGATTGTCGGTGGGCGAACCGCGATCCCAGTTGAAGACGATCTGCGGATCTACGCGCACCAGCGCCGGCTTGCCGGAGAGATCGCGATTGCGGAAATATTCTCCGCGCAATCCGCGTTCGCTCGACTCGGCCGAAGGACGCAGATACTGCGGTTCGATCAGCGGCATGGCGGTGGGATCGTCGCGACCCTCCACCAGGTCCGCGCCGCGTGCGTATAGCACTTCGGCCTTTGGCGCGGCTTGTCGAATACCTTGCAGGACGGTCACTGGCGCCGCCGGTGTTCCATAGTAATTGCCGAGCAAGGCCATGGTGTCGTCGGCAGTCGGACCGACCACGGCTATGCGTTTCACTTCTTTGGAAAGCGGCAATACGCCATTGTTCTTCAGCAATACGATGGATTGCTGGGCCGCACGACGTGCCAGCGCGTCATGTTCGGGCGACTGGTTCACCGAATAAGGAATGCGCGCCCAGCGCACCCGCTCCGGCGGGTCGAACATGCCCAGCCGGAAGCGCGCCGCCATGAGCCGCGTCAATGCGTCGTCGATTTCTGCTTCGGTGATCAAACCCTTGCGCACGGCCACAGGCAACGCCGCCCCATAACTTTGCCCGCACTCCAGTTCGGTGCCGTTGCGCACGGCCAATGCGGAGGCCTCCTCCACCGTGGCGACGATCTTGTGGTGCTTCCAGATGTCGTCGACCGCCCAGCAATCCGACATGACATACCCTTTGAAGCCCCAATCCTTGCGCAGGATGTCGCGCAGAAGAAACTGGCTGGCGCTGGCCGATTCGCCGTAGACCCGGTTGTAGGCGCCCATCACCGCATCGACATCGGCTTCCTGCACCAGCGTCTGGAAAGCAGGCAGGTAGGTTTCGTAAAGGTCGCGCCTGGTCGGGCGCGCATCGAAGTGATGGCGGTCGGCTTCGGGCCCGCTATGCACGGCGAAGTGCTTGGCGGTCGCATCGAGCTTCCGATACACCGGGTCGTCGCCCTGCAGCCCACGCACGAAGGAAACGCCCATGCGCGCGGTCAGATAAGGATCCTCGCCGTAGGTCTCCTGTCCGCGGCCCCAACGCGGATCGCGGAAGATGTTGATGTTCGGCGACCAGAACGTCAGTCCCTGGTAGCGTCCGCGTTCGCCACGTGCCGCGAAGTGATGATGCTTGGCGCGCGCCTCATCGCTGATGGCTGTGGACACCGCATCCATCAGTGGGATATCGAAAGTCGCGGCCATGCCGATGGCCTGCGGAAAAACCGTCGCCCCGCCAGCGCGGGCAACGCCATGCAGCGCTTCGTTCCACCAGTCGTAGGCCGGCACGCCCAGTCGCTCGATTGCCGGTGCGGCGTTCTGCATCTGTGCGGTTTTTTCTTCCAGAGTCATCCGCGATACGAGGTCCGCTGCGCGGGCCTCGAAACTACGGCTGGTATCCAGCCACGGCGCGTCGGCGCTTGACTGTACAACTGCTTCAGCGGCCACGGAATTGCACAGCGGCAGGCATAGTGCCAGCATGCCTGCGATGAATGTGGTCGCGGCGAAGGGCCGTCCGACGTGTCTTTTCATGCTGGATCGATCCACGCTGTCATTGGGCTGCATCGTTTTCACCTTTGGTGGTCTTCGTTGTTCGCGCATGCGGCCCCAGTACCGCGCCGACGAACCCGCCGGCGACCTCGGTGCTGAGTACCGTTCCATCCTCTTTCTGCTTCAGCCAGCGCCACCCGCTACCGGTGTCGTAGCCGAAGCTGTAGTCGCTGCTCTGGCCGGTAATCTTCAACTGCAGCAATGGCGACTGGGGCAAGACCGCGGTGGCGACGATCTGCCTGCCCAGGTCGCTGCTGCGTTCCAGGAACAGTTCCTGCTCCCCTTGCTGCGTGCGCCGCACGCCGAGGAAATACCAGTGCGATTCGTTCTGGAAAGCGGCGATGCCTGCCTCCGTCCCCACTTCCACCGGCAAGCGCAGTGCGGTGCTGGCCTCGAAAGACGTGTGCTGTTGCCGACGCGCCAGAAAAGCGGGATTGCGTAACGTTTCCAGGCCCTCCGGCAGCGGTTTGATTGCAAGCTGACCGGGATGACTGCCCAGATCCGCCCACGCCTGTTTGGGTACCCGCACGAACATCCACGCGTTGTTCAATTCAGTCTGGTCGAACTCGTCGCGCCAGGTGAAGTTGCCCGTGGAAGGCGATTGGATTCCAGCGGTATCCATGAAGGTCGGGCCGGGCGCGACATAGGGAATCTCCAGCCCAGGCTCAAGAATGATCGGCCAGCCGTCTTTCCATTCCACCGGTAGCAGAAAGGTTTCGCGGCCAGTGTTGTAGTGCGACTTGTTGTAGTTGCGGCTCGCCAGGAAGGTCGCCCACCAACGGCCATCGGGTCCCTCGACCAGGTCGGCATGCCCGGCATTGGTGACCGGATGCGCGCGGTCGGCAGGCAGATCGCGTTGGGTCAGGATGGGATTGCGGGCATAAGGTGTGTACGGCCCCCACACTTTTCTGCTGCGCAGGATGACCTGCGAGTGCTGCGGACCGGTGCCACCTTCGGCGCAATTGAGGTAATACCAGCCGTCGCGCTTGAAAATATGCGGACCTTCGATCCAGATCGGATTGGTCGAAGGATCGACGCCGCCATCGATCAGCACTTCGCGCGGCCCCACTGGCGTCATCTTCGCCAGATCGAGTTCCTGCATCCAGATGGCGCGGTGCCCGTCGTAACGCGCCTTTTCTTTCGGCCCATCGTTGTTGAGCAGGTATACGCGTCCATCGTCGTCGAAGAACAGGGACGGGTCGATGCCGCCGATGCCCGGCAGCCAGTGCGGATCGGACCAGGGACCGGCCGGATTCGTGGCCGTCGCAATGAAATTTCCGCCGCTGTCCACGGCGGTATTGGCGACGTAGAAAGTGCCCTCGTGATATTCGATGGCGGGTGCGAAGACGCCCCGCGACATGCCCAGCCCATCGAAGTCCAGTTGCGAAGGACGATGGATGACATTGCCGATCTGCTTCCAGTGCACCAGGTCGGCGCTCTCGAACACCGGGATGCCCGGGAAGAATGCGAAACTGGAAGTCACCAGATAGAAACGGTCGCCCGCGCGGGTGATGCTGGGATCGGGATGGAAACCGGCCAGGATCGGGTTGCGATAGCTGCCCGGCGGCACCGGTGCATCAAATACTGCATCGTTGCCGCGATATTCGAACCAGTCGAACAGGACCGGCGCTTGCGCCACAGCCCGGGGTGCGGCCACCGCACATAGCAACAGCATGAGCCCCACGCGGATCATGATGTTTCCTCGTCGAAGAATTCAGCGCGGCGCTGTATTAGACATGTCATCGTGATGCCTCAAGGAACAGGTACTGCGAATGGGCCCGCTGGCAGGCCCTCACTATCGAACAGATTGATCACCGGGTTATCCGCCCAGCCGTAGCGCACCCGCGTGGCGGTTCCCGACAACTGGGAACGCAGCACAATGTCGTGCCCCTGGATTTCGCCGGCGACATAACGACAGCTATCTGGCACGGCGCCACAGAGTTCGAAACCCAGCGCTGATTGAGCGCCATAAGCCACCAGCGACTTACTGACGTCACCGAAACGCACGCGCACCGAATCGCTAGAACGTGCCACCGATACCGGCACCGGGCCCGAGGCCGATATCCGGTCGCCATACACCAAGTGCCGCGCCGCCCGCGCCAGACGACGACCCAGTTCCTGCTTGTTGGGCGGATGGATGTCGTAGCGGTCGCCGATATCCACGGCCACGACTAGCGCGGCGCGCGGATCTTCATCCGCGTATTGCCGTTGTGCCTCACGCAGGCCTGCCCATCCGCTTTCGCCCGGTGCGGTCGGCGGCATGCCATACCCTGCCAGTTGCACGACCAGCATCGGCACCGCGCTTCCGAAACGCGTGCGCCAGCCGCTGCTCAGTCTGCGCAACAGGTCGCGGTACTCCGTGGTTTCACCGGTATTGGATTCGCCCTGATACCAGAGCATCCCGCGCAGGCCGTAACGGCCCAATGGCGCGATCATTCCGTTGTAGAGCGTTGACAGCCCGCCCGCCGATTGCCATGGCGCGCCGGGCGGCGATTCGCCCGCGGCTGTCTGTCGATATTCCCAGCCTTTCAAAGGCACGCTGGAACCGTCCCCAAAGCGCAGGCGATACGCGGAAGCAGGGGCACTCATTCCACCTTCGCGATAGGTGTCCAGCACATTGACGACAATCTTGTTGTCGCCTGCCCGCAGTAACCCGTTCGGCAACGGATAACGGCGGGCAGAACCAGGATCGTAGTTGCTGCCCACGGCGCGCCCGTTGACCCAGGTGATATCTGTCTCATCTACTGCACCGAGTTCCAGCACCGCATCCTGGCTGGCCTGTTCCGTCGTGAGCTCGACCGTGGTGCGGAACCAGACCATGCCGTTGTAATCGGCCAGTGCCGGCTCGTTCCAGCGTTCCCAAGGTCCAAGCTCGCCGGGTGCTTTTCGCCAATCGTGCGCCGCCGAGGTGTCCGCGATACTCCAGGGTTGATCGCCGGGCGCAGTACCGGCGCGCTGGTTCCACCACTCGCCCCATACCTGGCCCCAGCGCTCGGCTGCGGCTAGCGGATCCTTCGCGTGCTGCGCCAGCACTTCCAGCGATTGCCGGTAACGCGGGTCGGTTCTCAAGGCATCGGCGCCGATCCAGGCCTGGATGCGCGAACCGCCCCAGGACGCATCTATCAACCCCATAGGCACGTCGACGTTTTTCTGAAGTTCGCGCGCGAAATAGAAACAGGCGGCGGAAAAATCGCGCAAGGACCCGGCATTGACCGTTTCCCATCGCGCTGCGCTGGAGAACGTTTCCAGAGGTATCGCACTGGCGGATTGAGGAACGCTCAAAAGGCGAATGGTGGGCGCGGTGGGGTTGGACAATTCCGAAAGAGCATCCAGCGATCTCCATACTGGAAGTTCCATGTTCGATTGGCCCGAACACAACCACACATCGCCCACCAGCAGATCTGTGACCACCTGCGTTCTTTCGCCATCGCTCGCCGTCAAGGTATGCGGCCCGCCTGCTGGAAAACCCGGCAGCATGACTTCCCATCGTCCGGATTTATCGGCGCGCGCCTGCGCCCGGTGCGAATCCAAGCTCACCTGCACCTTGCGGCCAGCTTGCGCGCGGCCCCACACCCGGATCGGCTGACCGCGCTGAAGCACGGCGTGCTGCTGGAACATCGCATCCAGCAACGCACGCTGGGCCGGCGCCTGCGCGAACGCCGAGGCGGCATGCAAGGCCGGCAATGCGGCCAGCAGCGTGACGATGCAGATCAAATGCAAGTAGCGGCTGGCCGATTTCATCTTCCGTCCCCGGGCGCAAATGGAAACTCCAGCGCTTTGTAGTAATTGAGCGATTGCGCCGGAGGCGCGACACCGGCAGGCAAGGGTCGCTTCGACATACTTTGGAAATAGGCGATGCTGGCATCGCGCCACCATTGTGCTTCCTGCTCCTGGATACCGAGGAAGGCATCGATCTGCGCGTGGCGTTCCGCATCGACATAAGGCGCCATCTCTTTCCACTGCGCGCGCATCTTTCGGACGGCCGCCACACCATGCGTATAGCGGAAAACCAGTTCGTCCCACAGCGAACGACCCGACCACATCCTGTGGTCCCAAGGCACGTGATGGAACCACAGCAGCAGGTCATCCGGAACACGCTGGAGATCGGCGAAGCGGCTTGCCACGGGCGGCCGATACTGGGCTACGGCGTTGCTGCCCTGACTGGTCCGGTCGAAACCAATTCCCTGCGAATCGGCGCGATGGTAATAGACCGAAGTCCAATCGGCGCGTGGACCATCGTCGATCCAGGGTGCGGGACCATAGTGATGCCCCCGCCCCATGACGTGATGCAGGCCGAGTGGCGTCATGTAATCGACCGCCGCCTGCCGCGACGCCATCATCATGTCCACCACCGGCGCCACGAAACGATCATCGCTGGAAAAAGTCATCTTGACCCAGTCGTTGGCGATGCTGCGCGCAGAGAGCGCAGAGTCCCAGGCCAGGCGACCAAAAGCGTACCAGTTGGCCTGATCGAAATGGGAACCGCTCCAGTTGCGGTCCGCACCGATATTGGCCACGCCCGCCATTCCGCTGAGCGCATGATCATCGGCAGCGCCTTCGAGGATGTCACCGACCGTCGTTCCTTTTCCGCGTGCGTGTGTGTCGGACGCAAGGACTTCTTCGTACAGCGTTCCCAGATAGACCAGATGCGTGGCGAACCCCAGATATTCCTTGGTGATCTGGAACTCCATCATCAACGGGGTGGCCGGCATCGCGCCGAACAGCGGATGGAATGGTTCGCGCGGCTGGAAATCGATCGGGCCGTTCTTCACCTGCAGCAGCACGTTGCGGCGGAATTTGCCGTCCAGTGGCACGAATTCGCTGTAGGCCTGCTTGGCGCGGTCGTCCGGTTGCTCATGCGAGTAGACGAAGGCGCGCCACATGACGACGCCACCATGCGGGGCCAGGGCATCGGCCAGCAGATTGGCGCCATCGGCATGGGTACGTCCGTAATCCTGCGGCCCGGGCTGGCCTTCGGAATTGGCCTTGACCAGCAGTCCTCCGAAATCGGGAATGATCCGGTAGATTTCATCGGCCTTGTCCCGCCACCACTGCTGCACCTCGGGCGACAGCGGGTCTGCGGTGGCGAGTCCTCCAATTTCCATGGGCGCGCTGAAGCGTGCGCTGAGAAACACCCGGATGCCATAGGGTCGGAACACCCCGGCCAGCGCGGCCGCTTTGCGGAGATAGGCCGGCGTCAGACTCAATGCATTGGCATTGACGTTGTTGAGCACCGTGCCATTGATACCCACCGACGCATTCGCACGCGCGTAGTCGGTGTAGCGCGGGTCCAGATAATCCGGCAGCTTGTGCCAATCCCAAAGCGAAGCGCCCGAGTAACCGCGCTCCACATACCCATCCAGGTTGTCCCAGTGATTGAGCATGCGCAGTTTCAAACGTGGGGTCTGGCGCAGGTCCAGATGCTCGATTGATGCGCCGGTCTGGATGAGCCGCAGGAAATGGAAGACGCCGTACAACACGCCGATGTCCTGCGCCGCCGCGATCACCGTCGTGCGTCGTCCGTCGATGCGCATGCTGCGGATCAGATAGCCTTCCGGTCCCAAAGCACTCAGGTCCAGGCCCAGCCTGGCCACAAGCGGTGAGGAGTCGGCGCTGCCGATGACGATGGCCCCGTCATGCGTCACGGCCTCGGACAGCGGCAAGGACACGCCTAGCAATCCGCTCGAGCCGTTCTCGAGTTCAGTGCGCGCGGCAATGAGGCTGGCCGTGCTTTGTCCTGCGACCAACTGGGCCGCATGCGTGCGGTAGACCTCTGCCTGCGCCGTGGCCAGAGGACGGTACCGCAACCAGAGGTCGTATCCATCCTCGGCCAAGGCCGGCTGCATCCCGAACCCGGAAAGCACAAGGCAGCAAACCATTGCGCGCACGCAAGTCAGCCATTTTTCCGGTCCGCTGCGCGACCAGACCAATGCGCGCCTTAACCAATCCGCGTTGCCCTTATCGCGGCAATCGACTGTTAGCGTTACCATTCCCGCAGTCGATCCGCTGGTTTTCGACGGGCGGATGGAACCTGTTTCCCCGATCATGGAAGTGCCGCCTGCCCAACGCGATTGCCCGCAAACCCAAGGTGCCCTTGTTGGAAAAGCCCAAGAAATCCGTTCGCCGCAAAGGCCGTGCCGTCACCATCGATGAAGTGGCCGTCCTCGCCGACGTTTCCCCCATGACGGTGTCCCGGGTGATCAATGGCCAAGGCAAGGTGCGGGATTCCACCCGTGACAAGGTCATGCGGGCCGTCAAGAAACTTGGCTACACCCCGAATCTGGCGGCCAGTTCCCTGGCCGCCGCGCAGCACACGCGCATCGGCCTGATCTACACCAACCCCAGTTCGGCTTACCTGCGCGAGCTCCTGGTAGGCGCATTGGGTGGCGCTGCACGCGCGGCCGCGCAGCTGGTGATCGATACCTGGGATGATCTCGACGCCGCCGGTCAACGCAACGCGGCGCGCCTGCTGGCCAAGAGCGTGGCGGGGGTGATTCTGCCCCCGCCTCTCTGCGAGTCCAAGACGGTACTCAAGGAATTCGCCAATGCCGGGGTTCCGGTGGTCTCCATCGCCTCGGGGCGTTTCAGCAACGACATCTCGTGCGTGCGCATCGACGATTTCCGCGCCAGCAAGGAGATGACCGCACATCTGATCGCTCGGGGCCATACCCGTATCGGTTACATCAAGGGTCACCCCAACCAGACCGCCAGCAGCCACCGGTACGACGGATTCCAGGCCGCGTTGACCGAAGCGGGTATCGCACTGGACGACACCCTGGTCGAACAGGGCTACTTCACCTATCGCTCCGGCCTGGATGCCAGCGAGAAACTGCTCGCGCTTACACCTGCGCCGACTGCGATTTTCGCCAGCAACGACGACATGGCAGCTGCGGCGATTTCTGTCGCGCACCGGAAGGGACTGGATGTGCCGCGCGACCTCTCGGTTGTCGGCTTCGACGACACTTTCGCCGCGACCACGGTGTGGCCGGAACTGACCACCATCCACCAGCCGGTCTCGGACATGGCCGATTCGGCCATCGACATCCTGTTGCGCACCATACGCAGCAAGGACCGCAGTACGCGCATGGTGGTCGACCACGTGTCCTCGTACCAACTCATCCTTCGCGATTCGGTGGCGCCGCCGCCCAAGCCGAAACGCGCCGCGAAAAAGTGAAGACAGACGTCTGAGATCGTCGGTGAGCTGCGTACCGGCGATCCTGCCCGGATAGCCGGTTTTCTTCCCGCGCCGAATCATTGCATGCCCTCCCGGCTCGCGCATGTCCGCCTCAGCCTTCCATCTGCTCCAGTTCCCGGCCCTTGGTTTCGTGCACGTACTTGAGCACGAAGAAGACCGAGATGAACGCGGCCAACGCATAAAGGCCGTACGCACCCGCCAGCCCGATTCCCGCCAGCAGCATCGGGAACGTCCAGGTGATCAGGAAGTTGCTTCCCCATTGGAACAGCCCTGCCACCGCCAATCCCGAGCCCCGGATCTGGTTGGGGAACATTTCGCCCAGCATCACCCACATCACCGGGCCCCACGACATATTGAAGAACACCACGTAGATGTTGGCCGCCACCAGCGCCAGCACGCCCATGTTGTCGCTCAGCACCAGCCGGCCGTTCTCAAGGGTGCCACTAGCAAATGCCAGCGTCACCAGGCCCAGCGTCACCGCCATGCCCGCCGATCCGACCCACAGCAGCGGCTTGCGCCCGATCCGATCGATCAAGGCCACCGTCACCAGACAGGCACCTATGCTCAGCGCACCGGACAGCACGTTGATAAGCAATGCGTCGTTCTCCGAGAAACCCACCGCCTGCCACAGCACCGCGCCGTAATAGAACACCACGTTGATGCCCACCAGCTGCTGGAACGTGGCCAGGCCGATGCCTACCCAGACGATGCGGCGGACCCGCCCGCTCACCTTGTCGATCAGATCCGAGAACTGCGGCCGGTGATGATCGGTGGCCAGCGAATCATCGATCTCGGCCAGCTTGCGCGTGCCCGACTCGTCACCGTACAACCGCACCAGCACCGTCTGCGCGCGCTCGCGTCGACCACGCGCTACCAGGTATCGCGGGCTCTCCGGAATGAACATCAACGCCAGCAGGAACAACACTGCCGGGAACAGTTCGATCCAGAACATCCAGCGCCAGGCCTCGTATCCCAACCACAGTTCGGCCAGTGACGAGCTGGCCATCTTCGCCAACAGATAGTTACTCAGGAACGCGGCGAACAGACCGCCGATGATGGCGATCTGCTGCACCGTGGCCAGTCGGCCGCGATAGCGCGCTGAAGACACTTCGCTGATGTAGGCCGGCGCCATCACGCTGGCGGCACCGACCGCAAACCCGCCCAGAATCCGGTAGATCACGAACTCGATCGACGAAGTGGCGATGCCCGATCCCCAGGCCGAGACGATGAAGAACACTGCCGCCCAGATCAGCATCGTGCGGCGGCCGTACAGGTCGGCCAGCCTGCCTGCGAAGAACGCACCGACCGCACAACCCAGCAGCATCGAGGCCACATTGAATCCGGTGACCGCCGCATCCGAGCCGAAGGCCTGCTTGAGCCCATCCACGGTGCCATTGATCACGCCGCTGTCGAAGCCGAACAGGAAGCCGCCGATGGTGGCCACGCAACTGATCAGGATGATGAACCTGGTGTTCTCGCCGCTAGCGGCTGCTGAAGTGCTCATGGGTTGTGCCTTGGTTGTCATCAATATTCATGGTCCGTAGGAGCGCCCCATGGGCGCGATGCGCTTCATGCGGTTGAGCCTAGAGGCATCGCGCCCAAGGGGCGCTCCTACGGAAGTGGTCTATCAGCGCAGCAGGTACTGGTTCAACAGGTTCTCGTAGCGCTCCTGCTTGCCGCTGACCTGCTTCGGCTCGCCCTGCTTGAGCGCCAGTGCGTGCAGGTCGGCCAGCGACAGCTTGCCCTGCTCGAAGTCGCGGCCTGCACCAGCATCGAAGCTGGCATAGCGTTCAGTACGCCACTGTTCCCACGGCGAGTCGTTGAGCAGCGCATGGGCCACTTCCAGGCCGCGGGCGAACGCATCCATGCCGCCGATATGGGCGATGAACAGGTCTTCCAGATCGGTCGATTCGCGGCGCACCTTGGCATCGAAGTTCAGGCCGCCTTCCAGGCCGCCCTGGCGCAACACCACCAGCATCGCGCCGACCGTGTCGTACAGGTCGGTCGGGAACTGGTCGGTGTCCCAGCCGTTCTGGGCGTTGCCACGGTTGGCGTCGATGCTGCCCAGCAGGCCGTGGTCGCTGGCCACCTGCAGGTCGTGTTCGAAGGTATGGCCCGACAGGGTGGCGTGGTTGGCTTCAATGTTCAGCTTGAAGTCCTTCTCCAGCCCGTGCTGCTGCAGGAAGCCGGCCACCGTGGCGCTGTCGAAGTCGTACTGGTGCTTCATCGGCTCCATCGGCTTGGGCTCGATCAGGAAGTTGCCTTTCAGCCCGATGCTGCGGCCGTAATCGCGGGCCATGGTCAGGAAGCGGGCGAAGTGCTCGACCTCGCGCTTCATCTGGGTGTTGACCAGCGAGGCATAGCCTTCGCGGCCGCCCCAGAAGACGTAGTGCTCGCCGCCCAGTTCCACCGTGGCCTCCAGTGCGGCCTTGACCTGCACCGCCGCACGCGCGACCACGGCGAAGTCCGGGTTGGTCGAGGCGCCGTTCATGTAGCGCGGGTGCGAGAACAGGTTCGCAGTACCCCACAGCAGCTTCATGCCGGTGGCGTTCTGGCGTTCCTTGGCCAGGGCGGTCATGTGCTTGAGGTTCTTCTCGTACTCGCCGATGTCCTCTGCATCGGGGGAAAGATCGATGTCGTGGAAGCACCAGTACGGCACGCCCAGCTTGGTGAAGAACTCGAATGCCGCATCGACCTTGGCCTCGGCCGTGGCCATCGGCGAATCGGCTTCCCACGGGAAATGGCGCGTGCCCGGGCCGAAGGGATCATGGCCGGCATTGCAGAACGTGTGCCAGTAGCACACCGCAAAACGCAGGTGCTCGGACATGGTCTTGCCGCCGATCTGCTTGTTGGCGTCATAGACCTTGAAGGCGAGAGGATTGTCGGAATCGCGTCCTTCAAAGGGAATCCGTTTGATCCCGGGGAAATATTCTTTGTTACCGACGAAGTGTTGAGCGCTCATGGCACATCCTTTCTGGTGATATGGAATTTCGAGAACGACCGTCAAGCGGCGTAGAGCTGCTTGACGGCGACGAGATGATCGAGAAACCGCTGATAGGGTTCCTGGTAAGCCTTGACACGGTCAGGGTGCGGGCTGCAGGCGAGCGCACTGTCGAAGCTCACGTGCGTATCGACCACTTCTGCGAAACTGATTTCGCTGCCCCGCGCGTTCGACAACGACCACAATGCCTGCAGTGCGGCGCCAAACCCGGCGCCTTCCGCCTCGCGTGGCACTGCGACACGCAGCCCGAAGACGTCCGCCACCACCTGTCGCCACGCGGCGCTGCCGGCACCCCCGCCAGTGAGTACGACATGGTCGAATTCCATGCCGACAGAGGCGAAGGCCTCGAAGCCATGCTTCAAGGTGTAGGTCGCACCTTCCATCGCGGCGCGGTAGAAATTGGAAGCGCTGGCGTTTTCTACGGTCAGGCCCGTCAACGTCCCTTTGCCAAGAGGCAAATCGGGCGTGCGTTCGCCGTCGAGGAAAGGAAGCATCGTTATTCCGCCCGCACCCGGCTGGGTCGAGTGGATATAGCTGTCACCGTCGCGCGTGCTGAACCCGAATAACCTGGCGATGGTTTCGGTGGCGACCGTGCAGTTCATGGTGCAGATCAGAGGCAGCCAACCGCCGGTGGACGAGCAGAAGGCAGCCCAGCGTCCGGCCGGGTCCACCGCTGGTGTCTCGGAGTAGGCGAACAGCGTGCCGGAAGTCCCCAGGCTCATGACCAATCTGCCCGGCACGACGCAACCCGTGCCAATGGCAGCCATCATGTTGTCGCCGCCGCCGACCGCCACGCGCACGCTGTGCGGCAGGCCAAGTTCGTCGGCAACCTGCGGCAGCATCGCGAAGGTCGTGCCCAATTCCACCAGGGGCGGCAGGCAGGCGGACAGGTCGCGCTGCGGATCGATCGCCTGCAGCAATTCCTTCGACCACTGCCGCGTGCGCACATCCAGCCAGCCTGTACCCGAAGCATCGCCGTATTCGCAGAAAGCTTCGCCCGTCAGCCAGAAATTCAGATAGTCGTGCGGCAACAGAATCCGCGCGAGACGGCGATAGACTTCCGGCCGGTGGTTGCGCGTCCAAGGCAGTTTGGACGCAGTGTAGCCGGCGAGAATCGGATTGCCGGCCAGTTCGATGCAGCGCTCCGTGCCACCAACCGCTTTGGTGATTTCCGCACACTCTGCCGTACTACTGGTATCGCACCACAACTTCGCCGGGGCAAGCACCCGACCCTCCGCATCAAGCGGGACGAAACCATGCTGCTGACCAGAGACCGCAATGGCCTCTATCTGGCTACGCACGACGCTGTCGATGTCTGCGAAGCACTGCCTGACCGCCTGGGTCCAGGCGTCGGGATGTTGCTCGCGTGAGCCATCGCTACCGCTGATGAGCTCCAGTGCCGCGCTTGTCGAGGCCACGACACGTCGCGTCTGGTCGTCATAGACGACAACCTTCACGCTCTGCGTGCCCGCGTCGATTCCGGCGGTAAAAGTCATCGAATCGGTCCTCGAACATCAAAAAAGTTAGCGCTACCATTCCGGGATCCAAATAAAGGCCAATCGCTGATTAGCCTCTATTTGATGCCATCGCACTGCCCACGCCTTCGGCAGATCGCACTGTAACCAGCGTCGGCCGAAAAAGCGTGCTGCAGCGCAGAATGGGTTTCAAAACAGCAGCTTATGGATCCGTATCTGGTCCCTTGTTACCCGGGGCCGGAGTGCAAAGCACTAACGGGCCAGATCGATGAACGAATTTATCGACAATCGACCGCCTATCGGATCGGGAGGAGGCACCCGTGCGTTGTCGATGCGCCCGGAATGCAAGGAATTGCGCCGGTACACGACGATCCGATTGAATACGCCGTCTACGTCGGCGATGCGCTGGAACAGCGCGGTGTCTTCGTCGATGTATCCGGCGCCGGCCGCATCGTCGCGGCGACTCTCCTGCGCCAGACACTCGAAGTAAGCGGCATGGCGGCTTTCATCGATATATTCGAAACCGCTACGGCGATGCCTATAGAAAGCGGTTCCGCCCCAATCGCCGCGAAACAGATAATGCACGGTAGCCAGGCCATCGGCGCGCACCGAGTCGATATGCGGCACGCGCTGCAGGAAAGCCAGCTTCTCCGCAGGCTGCGTCACCAGCGAAAAATGGCACATGGGGAACAGGAACCGGCCGGGCGCTAGCCCGAAGCATTCTTGCAGCAGCGGATTCAGCGTGGTTTCCAGAAATTGCTGATACGACAGCGGCGCAGGCGCGCGGATACCGGGAAACATGGAGGTCTGCTTGACGAAATGGCTGACGACCGCCCTGCGTAGCAGGCGGTCTGGATTGGAAACCAGATTATCGATGATCAACAGCGGCGCGCCTTCCAACCCTATCGTGCGCCGGGTGATTCGCATCTCCGGATGAGGTGTCAGCAGCATCTGATTTCGCCGTGACCGCGCCGGCTACTGCGCCGGAATCCGCGATCCCCAGACTTCGGCACCGGCCTTGCAGTAGCGATCGATGAAGTCCTGTTGGGAAGGCATCTGCGCGACAGTACGCCCGATGGGTTCGCGAATGGAGGTCAGCAACCTGCGCAGGTCCTCATCGGCCATTGCGCGCGCCAGGGGGTGATGCTGTTCCGGCAGGATACCCTGACCAAGCATCACATGCGTCCACGAATCCAGGCGGAACAGTTCGTCCGCACCCTGCCACGCGTGCGCGCGTTCGCGCCAGGCGCGCAGGCGGATCGCCAGGGATTCCGGCAACTCCATTTCGCGGCATGCCTTCCACATAGGCTCGTCGCGTTGCGTGGCGTGGTAGTGCAGGATGATGAAGTCGCGAACGTGCTCCATCTCAGCGCGGCTCACGTCGTTGTAAAGCTGCACGAGCGAGGACTCGATGCCATCGACGGGGAACAGCTGGATCAGGCGCACTACGGCACTGATAGCCAAATGGATGCTGGTCGACTCCAGAGGCTCGATGAAACCACTGGCCAGGCCAAGCGACACCACGTTCTTGTTCCAGGCCTTCAATCTTCGCCCGGTGCGGAAAGGCACCAGCCAGGGATCACGCAGAGGTTGTGCACCTACATCATTCAGCAGCTTCGCCTGTGCTTCGTCGTCGGACATGTGCCGGCTGGAGAACACCAGCCCGCAGCCGACGCGATGCTGCAGCGGAATATGCCACCGCCACCCTGCCTGATGCGCGATGGCGCGCGTATACGGCACTGGCGGACCCACTGATTCGGTCTGCACAGCTACCGCCCGGTCGCTGGGCAGCCATTGGTTCCAGTCCTCGTAGCCCGTGTGCAGCGTCTGTTCGATCAGCAGTCCACGGAAACCGGTGCAGTCGATGAACAGATCGCCCTCCAGCACCTGCCCGTCTTCCAGCACCAGTGCTTCGACCGAGCCATCGACCGAACGCTGCCGGACTTCGCGGATTTTTCCTTCGACGCGCCTCAGCCCATAGCCTTCGGCGAGACGACGCAGGAATTTGGCATACAGGCCCGCATCGAAATGGTAAGCGTAGTTGACCTGGGGCTGGGTCCGGAGTGCGAAGCGATCCTCGCGCGAGGCGACGGTTTCCAGGCAGAAATCCCCAAGTTCCGAGGGCATGCCGCGGCGCAGACTCTCCAGCCAGAAGTGATGGAAAGGCATCGCCAGCGTGCCCTGCCCGGTGATGCCGAACGGATGGATGTAACGTTCGCCCGGGCGGCGCCAGTTCTCGAATGAAATTGAAAGTTTGAAGGTGCCGGCGACGGCACGCAGGAATTCCTGCTCATCGATCTGCAAAAAACGGTGGAAGGTACGGATGGGCGGAACCGTCGATTCGCCCACGCCGACCGTGCCGATCTGCTCCGACTCGACCAGCGTGATATCCAAACGGTCGCGGAACTGGTGTGAAAGCGCGCAGGCGGCAAGCCAGCCGGCCGTGCCTCCACCTGCGATAACCACCTTGCGGATCTGGCCCGATGAACTCTCTGGTTTATCCAACTTCTTCTCCCTTACCGGCTCAGCGGTTGAGCCTTCCGATCAACATGGCGCGGATACGCCGCGCCAGCGTTTCATCCATCGGGCCCAATACGTCACGCGCCTGTGCAGGCAGATGCTCGCCTGCCCGTTCGCCCGGACCAAAAACGTAGTAGTCGAACACGCTGGCCCAGGCCTGCTTTTCGAGCTCCGGCAGATCGCGCACGGTCCACAGCGCATGGTAGAGCGCATGCAAGGGCGAAGACAGGAACGCAGGCGAGCTGCGCCACCAGTAATTCACCAGCACGTTGAACGCTTCAAGACTTCGCACATGGTGCCACCACATGCTGGGAATGAAGATGGCATCGCCTGGCTCCAGCACTGCCGTCTGCGCAGTAGCCAACGCTTGACGAAAACGCGGATAACGCTGGAAATCGGGTTCCGCGAAGTCGACCAGACTCACCGCCTGCCCGCCCGGCGTTGGGTCCAGCGGACCAGGATAAAGATTCTCGATTTGTTCTGGCGGAAACAAGGTGAACTGCCGTCGGCCCACGGCGCAGCAGGCCAGATTGTTGGGCGCATCGAAATGACAGGACGCGATGACTCGGTTGCCGATCCAGATGCTGGGTGGCGCTTGAACACCGCGGGCAGCCAGATGCAGATCGTTGTCATGGCTGAAACCCGGCAAGGCACCGTCCACCAGCAACGACGCTACGTAATAGGTCGGTGGCGCGGGGTCGTCCAGATGCGCCGATATTTCGTTCAATACCTGATCCAGGCGGCCGCGGTGGACCTGGAAGTTCAGTTCGGTAAAGTCTTCGTTGTAGAACGGACGCCCGGCGATTGCCGGCTCGCCAAAGGAATACTGCAGCACCTTGCCGCTGTCGAAGCCACGCAGATACGTCATCGCATCCTGTGCGGAATGCGCGGCCGCTTTCACCAACCCCCAGTCGCTTACGATGCCTTTGAGCAGGACAGGCTGTCCTTCGGCCAGCAGTTCGTCCAACGGCAAGTCGTCGGCGCGGCAGTCTTCGATGATGCGCATCGTTGTGGTGGCCTCGCTCACAGTCTCAACTACCGCCTTGCGAAGTTGTAGCATCCTGCTCACGCAGACGACGCTGCTTCTCGGCCATTAGACGGCGCATGTTGTTCAGCGACGCGAGCACCAGATACGCGCCTTCCAGAAATCCGGCCTGGTTCAGCTGCAACAGCGATTCCGCATCCAGCGCAGCCAGCCTTTCGCGGTCGATGCCATGCAATCCGTTCACGTTCACGCGGTGCCGCTCGTCCAGTTGCACGTCAAGATGCACCGGCTGGATCAGGCCCATCGAATCGAAAGCCGAAAACATGGCCGCGCCGAATTCGGTGCCGTCGCGGATTCCCCGAAGCACGCCCGCGATATGTTCAAGATAAGGACTGTTGCCGCCCTGCGGAAGGAACACCGGCTCACCTTCACTGACGTTCACGCGCGGATGATCCAGGTCCACATGCATGACCGGCTCCTGACGCAGCTCGCCCTCAATACGCTGCTCCTGGAAACCGATAAGAAATGGCCCCTTGGCCACCGCGCCGGGCAGGTAGGCGGCGTTCCAACGATCGTCCTGCAGAAAAAGATTCTCCCGCTGCTCGAACCCCAGCAACGCAACTGATTGCCATTGGCCTGTCTGCTGATCCTTACGGAAGAAGATCGGATACTCGCGCTGCAGCTCGGCGTATTCACTCGGGAACGCGGGCACCATGCCCACCTCATCGCCGAACTGGCGCCCGAAGCCAGTGGCCACCCGCAAGTCCTTGTGCGCCACGTTGTTGAGAAGTTCGTATCGGGCCATCGTGCCTGTCCAGGATGAAACAAATGTGGACGCCAATCCTATCGCCAATACCGATGAGGGTGCGACTCTGCTACGCCCACTACAGGCCCGCCCCTTCACGCTGCTACCTCAACAAAAGGGACCGCTGCTCGCGCAGCGGCCCCACCGTCGACATCCAGGAGGGGATTGGCGTCGGTTTCAGAACTTGTAGCGGACACCCAGCATGTAGCGCGGACTCTGATCGGCCAATTTGACGATCTGCTCATCGGTACGGGCGTGCCAGCGCACATCCTCACCAGTCAGGTTGATCGCCTCGAGTCCGAACGACCAGTGATCGTTGAGCGCGTAGTTCACGCTCAGATCCCACTGCTCGTATTCCTCCACATAGTAGGGGTTACGGCTGGCACCCTGGTTGGCGAGAATCAGATATTCGTCGCGCCAATTCCAGGCCAAACGTACCGACCAGCCGTACTTCTCGTACATGAACATGGCATTGGCCGTATCGCTCAGACCGGTCAGCGAGAACTGGTCGATGCCCGGATCGCCCCCATTGTCGTAGCCCACGTCGCCCTTGACCACGGTGTAGTTGGCGAGAATGCCGAAGCCGCTGTCACCGAAGAAATACTGGCCACCCAATTCCCAGCCATGCAGCTTGGCCTTGTTCTGGTTAACGGGACGGTTGACGTTGAACAGATAAAGCGGATCGTCGGCCTCGCCGACCAGGTTGTACGCGTTTTCGGTCGCCAGTACCTGCGCGTCGGTGCCGTTGTACGCGCCCAGTCCGGCAGGATCGTTGCGTAGCAGGGCCAGGGCGGTAAACAGAGAAGTATCGTTCGCCGAGCAGGCCGCTGCATTGGCAGCTCCGACCTGTGCCACACACGCCGCACTGGTGAGGAAGGCCAGGGCGGTTTGCGCATCCGGGCCTGAAGTCGGGTCGGTCAGGCCATACAGAGACTCTTGCACAACGGTATTGCCGATGAAATTGTCGACCGACTTGTTCCAGTAGGTCAACGACACATAGCTGGCGTCTGCGAAATACCACTCCAGCGCCAGGTCCAGATTGTCCGACTCCAGCGGCTTGAGAGTCGGGCTCTGTGCGCTGCCGCTGGCGCGTACGGACGGATCAATCAAGACCGATCCAAACGGTTGTTGCGCACTGGGACCCGCATAGAGATTGCTGTATGGCGCGCGCGCAATGGTCTTGCCGAATGAAGCGCGGCCTTTCAGCTCGTCGGTGAAGTCGATGCTGAAATCCAGATTCGGCAGAATGTAACTGTAGCTGGATTTTTCACTGAACGGCTGCTGCTCGTCGGACAGCACTATCCGGAAATCGTTGTTGGCCTGCCATTCAATGGCTTCAGGGATGGCGATGATCGAGGTCGATACCACGTCCGTCTTCTCGTAGCGCACGCCGATGCGGGTATTGGTACGCATACCGCCCAAATCACCTTCCAATTCGACCTGCATATAGACCGAATTCGTCTTCTCCTCCACGCGATTATCGGCGGCGTTCTGCGGGCTTACGCCGATGCTGGCGCCATAGTTGTCGGCCGCCCATTGGGCCAGTTCACCGGCGTCGCCACGCCATGCACCGTTGCTGCTGCCGACGTTGTAGTCATTGAACAGGCCTGCGATGTCATAGGGCTGCAGCAGATCCATCAGGCCGTTGGCGACGTCGCTGTCCACGTTGGCCACGCTCCAGTCGCCCAGCGTGGAATAGTTTTCTGCCGCCTGGATGCGATGGGTACTGGATTTGTTGGTATCCACGCCGAACTGGAAACGACCCTGGTCGAAACTCCATTCGCCATCGATCCTGGCCTGCTTTATTTCGCTGATCTGGGTCTGCGCATTGATACGCAACACCTGAGACCCGATCTCGCCTTCCACGAATCCGGGATTGACCACCCCGTTGGTGCCAGCTTCCGCATCAGCCGTGCTTGGATACCAGGTCTGCGAGCCGCGCGGCAATCCGCCGTTGAAGAACAACTCCTGCACCCACGACCCGCCGCAATGCGGACCGGTAGTGCAGTTGTTGGTACCGGCGACGCTCGCGAAGATGGAGCCACCACCGGTCAGCGGATCGTTTGGCAGACTCTCGTTCTTTGAGTTGTGCGCATCGAAGGTGAGGCGGAAATCATCGCTGACATCCCAGACCGCATTGAATCCCAGCGATCCCAGCTTGTATTTCTGCATCGTGCGCTGCTGCTCGAGACCGAAATCCTTGGTGCCGGCGATTTCGCGAATGTACACAGGTGTCGCCACCGCACCGCTGGTGTCGAACTCGATGTCGGTGTAGTTGCTGTTCTGCAACCACATCGCCTGCTCGCCACGGTTCTCAGTGATCTCGTTGGTCGAGTAGGTGTAGTCCAGGGTCAGGGTCAAGCTGTCGGTCGGCGCGAACTGCAACACGGCCTGTCCGTTGACGCGCTCGCGTTCGAACTCGGAGAAGGCATAGCGCAAGTCATTGGGACGCGCATAGAGATCGCCAATAGCCGGCTCATTCACGACATTCGGATCACCGGGCATCGTCCCCGTCCACGGCTGGACGTTCCAGTAATTCTCGGTCGCCTGCACCGATCCACCCTTGCGCTTCTGCTGGCTTGCGCTCAGGCCAACACCGAAGGTCTTGGCGTCATTGGTGAAGCTGAAAATTCCGGAGATTTCCGGAGTCAGGTCATTGTCGAAAGGCTGGCTCCGGTCGGAGACCGCCTTGGCACCAGCGCTGGCGACTATGCCCTCATGGTTCAGCGGCCTGTCGGTCAGGATATTGATGGTGGCGCCGATACCCCCACTGGGGACCTGCGCCTGGCCGGTCTTGTAGACCTCGATGCCGTTGATCGCTTCGGCAGCAAGCTGAGCGAAGTTGAACGCACGTGTTCCGCCGTCCACGCCACCGATTGCCACCTGTCCGGAGGCACCGAACGCGTCCGCGCCGGGCATCTGGCGGCCATTGAGCGTGACCATGTTGAACTGCGGTCCGAAGCCACGTGCAGTCACCTGCGCGCCTTCGCCATCGCGGCGCTCGATGGAAATACCAGTGATGCGCTGTAGCGACTCGGCGAGATTGGTATCGGGGAACTTGCCGATATCTTCGGCGCTGATCGCATCGACCACGCCGGCAGAATCACGCTTGATCCCCATCGCCTGGTTGAGGCTGTTGCGTATGCCCGTTACGGTGATGGTATCGAGTGTCGTAGCCTCGTCGGTAGAGGTTGTACTTTGCGCGGACTGACTTTGTGCGTCCTGCTGTGCGTCCTGCGCAAACGCAGGATTGATGATCAACGCGCCACCCACAAAGGTGAACATGGCCGTCGACTTGAAGCGCTTCAACTTGTGGTTCATGGACTGGTCCTCAGCACTGAGATTTGAACGACCGAAAGCACGCTGCTCTTGGTACACACATCCGCCACCACTGCATTGGCACCCGAACTAGGCGCAACGCAGCCAAACCGGCAATCTCTCATTGGATCTCCCCTCTCTAGATCGTTGGACTCATCGCCCTCCCCAGGGGCGTCGCTTTGCTTTCAGCCTTGCTCACGATTTTCGCCACGTATCCAAGCCACCACAGAAATCTTTCACAGTGTCCCGAACAACAGCCCCGCATGCAGAAGACCCGAAAGAACCATTGCATTCCATTCAAATCATTAGGCACCGTGGTAGCGCTAACATCGCAGCCGCAGCCTAATAACGATAAATAAACTTGTCACCATGCAGTGCAACAGAGAAAGCATCATGCGCTGCAGCAGAAAACGCTTACATCCGGCGCTTTGTCTCGCCAATGACGGGGCGGGCCCAACTCGGGCCGGTGCGTGATCGGAACGCAGCAATTCAAGGAATTTCCAGGCATAAGACATCACTCCTAGAGTTCGTCGCTATGTGCTCTCTTGGTGTCATAGCCGTTTCCAATCCACAGCATCTGCTCCTGGTGAATTTTCGACTGCGCCATCCCATGTTCTTTGGGGCGTAATTCGAATTCTCGCCGTGAGAGGCTGGCGCATATTCAAAAAAAAGTCGGTTCTGACTTTTCCTTGTCATCCCAAGCACGTGCAATGGCTAAATCAGATCGCCTGGGGAAATTGATGGATATGCCCCCAACTATCAGACTGACCAGGCTTTGGCGGCCACTTGCTCGTAGTGCACTTTCGATCGCCGTCCTGTTTCTGGCGGTTTCTTCCAGTCAGGGCTGGGCAGGAACTTCCTGGCGAATGGTGAGTGAGGCCCATGGTGTGCGCCTGGAATCACGCGCAATGCCTGGCGAGCGATTCGATGAGTTCCGGGCGAGCGCCACACTCCAGATCAGGCCCGAGGTAGTTGCCGCGTATCTGTTCGGAACCTATCTGGACCTGCCGAACAAGAGGATCCAACGAACCTTCATCGAACGCGGAAACGACGTTACGGTCTGGTCCGACGTCGTGCGCCTTCCGATGATCAGCGAGCGCTGCTATTCCATGCGCTTCGAGCGCCAGGCTCTGCCCGCCACGGGAGTCCGGGTGCGCTTTCACACGCTGAATGATCATGGCACCCCACCCACACCTGGCTGTGTGGCGCTTCGCAGCAAAGGCGAGTGGACCCTCACCCCTGTGCCGGGAGGAACCCAGATCACGTACGTCTCCTTGACCGATCTTGGTGGCCGAGTGCCTGCTGGGCTGGCCCGCAGCTCGCTCGCAGAGGCTGCGATCATGAGCGTGCGCAAAGTGGCTGCGGGGGCGTCCAATCGTCCGCTTCCCAAGGGTGCGAACGAGTAAGGCTCAACTATGACGTGCTTGTCGTGCCAACCGCTTGCGGATGGCGCGTAGTTGCTCGCGGGTGAACTGTCTGAGTTGATTGCGGTCCGCCCAACCGAAGGGCGAGTTTCCTGACTCGCAAAAGGCGAGCAGCAGCGAGCAATCCTGTTGTTGACCCAGCAACTCGGCCATCGCTTTATCGTCATGACGAACAGTAGTACGGATGCCGACTTCGGCCAGAAGTCTATGCTGCTGGGTCTGCCGTCTGGCCTTGCGCCGCCACCGGTGCCAATCCTCATCGTCTTCCGTCGCGACCGCACTCAAGGAGGCTTTCCTGGTCTTTTTCCTGGAGCGTGCGAAGGCCGCTTTGAGGGCCGCCTCATCCAGCCCGTCCCACGGCAGTTCCAGTAACGCTGCCGCAGTTTGAATCAACGTCCCTTTCGCCTGCTCGAAGCCTGGATCCATCGACATCCGATCTTGGAGCGCAGCCATCCGTGCTCGCACCGCGCGGTTCCGCGCCCTGCCCAACAGGACCAGCCACTTCTCATTCCTGGTACGCGCGCTAAAGTGGTCGATCGCTTCGACCAGCGCCTGCGCATCGCGCAAGCCCGACAGGCTCTGATTGATCTTGGAGAGATGCTGGTTGAGCGCCTCGGCGCCCGGACCCAGCACTGGACCGGCCAGGGCAAGCAGCGAGCGAACCCGCCTTATCGATTTGCGGGCCAGGTGCACGCCCTTGTGCAGATGTCCGGCCTTCCGTCCCAAGTAGTCGATGGCGTGCAACAGTTCGCCTTCTGCGAGTCGACGCAGAGCGACACCCGGGGATGGGAAAGCGTCTTCCAAAGCAGCAGTCATGGCGCAAACCAGGGACGGATTGCTCTAGCTTACGACAGGTCTACCCTTTGGCGATTTGGAAAAAGCAGCTTCCTGGACTGGCCTTTTTGGCCAGGACGGAGACTATCAACGAGCCTTTGGTACTGCGAATGGGGGAGGGAAAGCGGCTAGGTCTCAATGGCCAGGATGCGCGTCCTGCGTCAATCGGCGCATGTCCGGGTTCATCTCCATATCTCCCAGATCAACCTGATCGATCTCCAGTAGTCCCTCTTCTGAACTGAAAGCCTGCTCTGCGGGCAAGCGACTCAGCTTGCGAAGCTCCAAGTTTGCACGCGGAACCACCCCGCTTTCCTGTTGCCATACCGCTTTGAAAAGCGCCGGCAAACCAACCTCCGGCAACCAGTTCAGCACTACGGGTTGCCCACTATGATCGACCCCCTCATAACGGACGACGATTTGCCCAAATTGCCGGACGCTCTCTTCTATCTCTGACGACCGGCGAACCTCAGGCGATACAAGGCCAGCAAGTTGTTCCCAATCCAGCGCCATGCCCATAGTCCTCAAATCGCCAGGCGAGTACGCAATCAGCTTCTTTTGATCGGGGTAAAGCTCGTGCATTTCCACTCCATCTGGCGTTCTTCTCCAGATGCGCGAAGCTTGCCCTTCCATCCGGTATTCCACCTGCGTCTCATCGCGCACCAGCACCAGTGTTTTGCCGCCAACAGCATTGCCGATCAGGTATTCGGCAATCCATGCATCGCCGGCCCATGCGGGACCGGCGACGAGGGCAAGCAGCACAGCGCTTGCAATACGCATTATTGCTTCTCGGAACCGCGTGCCATGCCGGCGCGCAAGTCGGCTTCAAGCAGCGGTGCAGCGAGCGCAGCCCGCTTCTCGTTTTTGCCGCAGCCGCCGAACAGGGCGCAGAAAAAGGTGGAGATTTCCTTCTGGGACTGGGCCATGACATGGAAGATCACGTTCTGCTCGACAACGCCCTGGAAGGCATGCGCACCCGGGCCTTGAGCATAGATGCCTACGTCTTCAGCCGCGTGCGTTTCAGACGCGAGCGGCACGGCAGCTTCCTGCAGGAAGTTGAGATCGGCGGTATTCACCGAAGTCAGGTCCGGGCGTGCCGCCGGACCGCGATAGCCGGGGCCGTTGATGTAACCCAGAGTGGTGTACGGCTTGCCATTGCTGTCCAACGCCAATGCACCATCGGTAACGACCTTGCCCAGGATGTTGTTACCGCGATCGGGATACCCAGCGACGGTGAAGGTGTGGCTGTGGTCGGCGGTCACGATGACCAGGGTGTCTTCAGCAGAACTCTTGCGCGTAGCCATGCGCACGGCATCCGACAGCGCGATGGCATCGGCCAGCGCGCGTGCGGCGTTGCCCGCATGGTGAGCGTGATCCACACGGCCACCTTCCACCATCAGGAAGTAGCCCTTGTTTCCGGCTCGTTGTTGCAGGATATCGATCGACTTGGCGGTCATCTCGGCCAGACTGGGTTCGCCGCCGGCATCGAGCTTGCGATCGGTTTCGTATTCCATGTGCGAGCGTTCGAACAAACCCAGCAGGCGACGCGTCGTCGCCGGGTTGATGGCATCGAACTGTTTCTTGTTCCACACATACGAGGAGGCTGGTCGGCTGGTCCATTCGGCAGCCAGGTTACGCCCGTCCAGGCGGCGTCCCTTGGCCCCGGCATCTTCCGGATCGTTGACCGTGCTCGGCAGGAAGTAGCTGCGCCCACCGCCCAAGGCCACTTCCAAGCCGTTGCCATAGGGAAAATCGAGCAGCTGGCTGGCGATGTCCTTACAGCCGGCTGCCTTGGCATCGGCGCTCATATCCGCATCGCTTTCCCAGTCACGGTTCGGCGTGTGGGCGTAGGTGGCAGCAGGAGTCGCATGGGTGATGCGTGCGGTGCTGACGATGCCGGTGGACATGCCCAGTGCTTCAGCCACTTCCAGCAGCGAGGCCACGCCTTTACCTTTGGCCGAGGCGCAATTGTTGTAGACCGCTGCCTGCGTAACGCCGATAACGCCCTGCTTGGTTTTGATGCCCGACATCATGGCCGTCATGGTGGGGGCGCTATCGGCCGTCTGCCCATCGACCGAGTAGGTCTTGGAAAGGCTGAGATAGGGAAAACGCTCGAAACTCAATGCGTTCTCTTCCCCGGTGCGGCCTTTGAGCTGGCCTTCGAGGATGCGGGCGGCCGCGATGGTGGAGAGACCCATGCCATCGCCGACGAACAGGATCACGTTCTTGGCCTTGCCCCGGGTGGGCCGCAACTCGGCGCCTTCACGGGCGGCGCGTGCACCGTCTTCATACCATTGCTGGGCGCTTTCACCTTTCGATGCTGTCGGTGGATTGGCTACCTGTTTGGCGGAAACCTTTCCGCGGATATGCTCGGGCTCTGCAGCCTGGCCTGAAGCGGCCACCATCATGGTCAGAACCGAGGTGGCAAGTAGTGTGTTCAAGTGGCGCACGGACGTTCTCCTACGCTTGGGGGAGAACGCACTGTCTGCGTGCCGGGTTGCAATCAAATGACCGCGGCAAAACCGTCTTGCGACAACCGGGCGGGACGCTCTAGGAATTCGGTCTAAAGCATTGCATTGGAAACCATAGCGGCGACTACGGCATCAAGATTCCAACAAGGATTGATCTCCTCGCGGCTTCGCGTAGCACTTCCTTCGGCGATCCATTTACTGCTTCAAATAGTCGGAAACTACGCTGCGGTGGAGTTACTTCCCATTATCTGGGAATTTCGACGTTTGACCTGGGTGAGCTACAGGCTCTCGACTTCAGCCTCCATCGAAGCTTCCTGCCGTTCGGCGCTATCGCCTCTGGACCGAATCTCGTCGAGTGTTCGCTAGCGCATTCCCCGCGCGCCTATTCGGCAACGCACACCGCCTTGTGGCGTGTGGAACATATCCTTGATGTCGATACCAGCCCCATACTTCACGGCAACGCACCTCGGTGAAGGTATCGAATCAAGCTCGATTCTCGAATAAACCCTTTCTTTTCAGCGCTTTCGCGCCAGGTCTAAGTGGAGCGGGTGAAGGGAAGAGACTCCAAACCCCACCCCCCAGCCATATCAAGGGTCTGGGGCAAAAACTGCCCCAAAAGCGATACCTAAAGCGATACCCAAGCCTACCCTAGGCATCGGGACAGCTCTAGTTATTTTCAGCTCTGCCTCCAAGCCAGGCAGCCCCCGGAGCCCGAATTCGTTAGCCTACGGGGCGCCGAGGGGCATGCGAGGGGGAAATATGCGGGTAGCAGCTTGGACCTTGGGGCTGGCGGTTCTGGCCTTTTGTGGATGGGATACCTATGTGACCTGGCGTGCTGGCGCGGTTTCGTTCGCTTCAGCAGGCGGCACAGCTGGAGCCCTGTTTGTCCTACTTACTACCGAGTCACTCCATTGGTGGAAAAAGAAGGACAGCCCGCCCATTGCGGCGCAGCACGATATCGATCTTTTCAAAGCATTCCAGGCTGCACTTCCATTCAACCCTACGATGCGGACGCTGCGCGACCACGATTTCCTTATCGACTATCGGGCAGACTCGCTCACGCCACTCAATCGGTTCATAGAAAAATGGGATGACCCGAACTTCGAATTTATCGACAGTGAACTTGAAGCTGCAAAACTTGCACTGCTCAAGGCAGCAGAGGCGGCCGCGATGCAAATAGCTGTCGAGACAGTGCCGAACGATCATATCGAAGGACTGCGCACGGTCTATCCATTTGATCAAGGCGGCAAAGGCATGCCAGACCATGTCCGGGAGAGTGCGCAGCGCGCAAATGCGGCTGCCAGATCACTGGTGGCGCCATATGATGACTTCGTAAGACTAGCGACGCGGAAGCTCACCTGACTGCCTGCTTCAGTTCGCGCGGTTAGGGTTTGTGGCTACCTAAAGAAGGCGTCCCTGATCGAAGTCCCGTGCATGTCAGCAGACGCTACTGCTTCCCTGGGCAATACTTGGCTTGCCCGTGCCCAGTCATCCAATGAAATTGGTGGGCTCATTGGCGCGGGAACTACGCGCATCACACGCTCGGCGCCTACTAGAAGTTTTGCCTGGCCAAGCGCATTTTGAGATTGGAAGGCCAAGGCGCCATCGATGACATTGCTCCAAGACAGTAGCCCACCACGTTCAACCATCTGATCAGAGACCGTGTAGGGATCGTCCCCGCATCCTAGGGTCAATATCCGGACCTTATGCCTGTCCAAATCAAAACAGGCCAAGGCGTCGACCAAGCCCACCATGACGGGGTTGTTGGCCCACAGTCCACCGTCAACGAACCGAAAGCCACCCGAGTCGAGAGGTGGGAAGAAAGTAGGTGCGGCGGCTGTGGCACATGCCACTGTCGTCATTTTTTCACGCTGGTCCTTCTTGTAGTCAGGGTGATGCGGAGTCTTGAAGATGTAGACATCGCCAAATTTTCCGTCGATTGAAGGGATACACAGCCGAGCCTTCGCCTCGCCCAGCAATCGCTCGCCAAAAGTGTCCTCTAACAGCTTTGCCAGAGCCTTGCGGTCATACCGGTGACGGGCATATTTTCGGACCGCGTTCCATCGTCGGACCAGCCTTCCTCGCCAAGTGTCAACATCGGGAGGAAATATCTCATTGCCTCGTTCGATATACAGCTTCGCGACCTCGCGCGCGGGCATTCCAATCGATAGTGCCAACGCGATAATTCCGCCTGTGGATGTGCCGGTTATCAGGTCGAAATGGTCCGCGATAGAGCCCCCGCCAAGGTGACGCTCTTCCAGCTCGGCAAGCAATGCGGCCGGGAAGATTCCTTTGATCCCACCACCATCAATCGACAGGATGCGGAACTCCCTGTCAGCTGGCCACGGCAGTTGCACTCGCCGCGTAGTAAGGGAGCCTGTCGAGCGCGGCTGGATAGCGTCGGAGCTCATTTGGCCGCCACCCCGTGATCGCGCCCGCCACCCGTCCATTCTCCGGTTGCGAGCCATCCCTCGTAGCTCGCTAACCAGTCGATGGTCCATGGAAGTGTTGTATCCGCAATGGACATGTCCTGGCTCCACTCCTCAGTGGCCGGATCGAACATACAAAGGTTAGACGCGGCCGGGTTTCTGGGGTTTAGGTAGATGTGCGGAACCGCCTCGCCCGTCTTGGGATGTAGCGTTATCAATTGCGGTGCAATTAGCGAGACTTCAGGAAACCAAGGCGCTTTGTATTCCATGTCGCCAATGGCATGACTCCAGGAATATCTCACCTGCACTTGATAGGTTTTAGAGAACGGCCTTAGCTCGCCGTGCCATACCGCGATCCACCCACCATTGAAGCGCAGGTCGAAGCCGGGAAAGACTTTCCCCATGCGTCGGATCTGCTCTTGCATGGACATCATTTTCAGGCGGCTCCCCCAAAATTTGTGTGCTTTGGAGTGTCCCGTGTCAAGGCATTTGCAGAAGCTGCAACGGCCGCTACCGCCGCTGCCGCCGGCAGGACAATGCGACCGCCTTGCGGAAGGTGGCTCGAGCGCCCATCGATGATCCCCTGCCCCACACGCCGGTTCATTTCCTTAATTGCTTCAAAGGTCGGCTTTTCTCCGAACAATTCGGAGAGAACTTCCTGCATTTCTGCCAAGTCGCAGTCCCCCCTCAGCCTTTCAATCTTGCTCACAAAATGGCGCAGGTCATCGAGAAACACCTGTTGCGCCTCGAGCGTGTCGGGCCACCGATCGGTGAACCGGTCGCTCTCACATGCGGGATTGCGCACCTCGAGGATTCTCCGCTCCTGCTGCGCGATAGCGAATTCGTCCCGCATCCGGGTCGCTTGGTAGAGCAATTCCTCCGAGAGCGTGGACGTAGCGTTGGCGTTGTCGGCCACAAGCTTTGCCATCACAACCGACGGTGGACAGCGGCCGTTACGCTGGTCGTAGCGCACATTGCGGAAACGCTTGAGAAGCTGAAGAGAAATGACCGCCATCGACTTCTCATACACAGGTGATTGCTCTGGCACGGGTTCGACATCAGCCTCGGCAAAGTAGGTTGCGGCCTCGTAGCCTTTGGCACGCTCAGAGAACGCAATGGAGAACAGGCCTTCGGCAGGTGTCATCGCATTAAACCAGCGAGCGAACCCCCAAGGATTGGCGATGATCCTTTGATCCTGGCTGGTCTTATAGCGCTCCGGCGCATGAAAGATGTAGCCGCATTTTTCCGGCAGGGTTTCGATCCTGACCATAGGGGTAACATCAAGATGCATTCCATCGGCATACCTGACCTGGATGCAGCGCGTGCAGCGCTCGGTCATATCGTAGTAGCGCGACCCCTTCTCGCCTCGTATCGCCGCCTCAAGAAGGTCGAGCATTTCATGCGGCGGTGTATCAGGCGACAGACCCAGGATCGCGATGAGATCGATATCGAATTCATCATTCTCGAGCTTGGATGCAATGGTCGCTCCAATCGCCATTGAGCCCTGTGGATGGAAGAGCTTCACGAGGCCTTCCAGCGGACTGCCCTTGCGCTCGATCCACTCGTTGATGGCTTCGTAGCGAGTAACCGCAAGCCCATAGTTTGTGGCATTGAGCTGGATGCGGATGGCGATGTCGGCCAGTAGCGCATCGATAGGCTCCGACAGAGGAAGCCTGGCATTGGTTGGAATGTTCATGGTTCCTCTTACGGGTTAAGGAGAAGGAGATGCGCCGCGATAGATCAGACGTGATGCCCGTCTCATCTACCGCGACGCCGGAAGCAACATCACTTGGTCTTGGTGGGATCAACTAACCGGTAGCTGGATCCCGAGCTTGGCGTCGGAGGCATTGGCTCTCCCCTGACCACCGTCCGCTCCGGACCTTTCCCACCACGGGGCCCTTCGATTTGGTATTGCCCAGACTTCGGAGCTGTCTGGCCTGGCTTCAAACCACTGGTCTTGCTCATCGCTTCACCTCGTTACAGTTTCAGGCAACACATTGGTTCATAAAAAACCGCCATCGGCGGCTACCGTTACAGAGCTAGGCAACACCCATGCCCGGAAAAAAGCCGCTTTGGGACGGCTTTGGTGTTTCAGGCTCAGGCAACAGCCTATACTCCTCCCACCCCCGTTACAAGCCCCGAGGAGAATGCGTGGATTTTGGAACCTACATTGGTGAGCTCAGAGAGAAAAAAGGCTTTAGTCTCAGAGAGTTAGAGAAACGTGCAGGCGAGTTGAGCCACGTTTACATCTGGCGGCTTGAGAAGGGCGACCGGGATGCGCCCTCTCCTGAGACCTTGTCCAAGCTCTCCAGCGCTTTGGAGGTAACCCCTCGGGAATGGGAAATTGCCCTTCTGCTCCTGAAAACCAATGTCGATGACAATCTCCACCGGCTGATGGTTGAGCGGCCAGATATTCCGATCGAGGACATTGAACCGGTAGCGACCATGAGCTTCCGCGGCAACAGGCCCGCCGACCAAGCTGGCTGGCTCAAACTCATAGAGATGGTGAAATCCTTTTAGGTGCTCCTTGGACGAACTCACTGCCATCGGTCGTGCCAAGCGACTGGTTGAACACATCAAGACAGCCCCAGTGGACGTAGCTGTCCTGGCCGAAGCGCATGGCATGGAGATCAAAGAGCGCGATCTTGATGAGGGTGAGGCTGGCAACACCGTCTGCAAGGGCGGCAAGACTTATATCGTCGTGAACAAAAACGATGACCCCTATCGGCGACGGTTTACTGTCCTGCATGAAATGGGGCACCACATCCTGGACCTGCCATCCAATCATTCGGCAATGATCCAGTCCAGCGATCTTGAACGTTTCTCAGGTCGCCCATTGGAAGAGCGACTTTGCGATGTATTCGCAGCTGAGTGTCTTGTTCCTCGGCACTTGATCGCCCCAATCGCCGCAAGCTCTTCTTTCTCGGTCGAAGTCCTCCACGAACTTTCAGAACAATTCCAGGCTTCCAGGCCCTGTATAGCGTCGAGTTTTGTGCGTGCCTCCCGGGACCTCGTTGCCTATGTCTATTCCGAGAACGGCCAGATCCAGAACGTCATTTGTTCCGCTGCTCTACGAGATCAACGCATTTTTATTCAGGGCGGAGAGCTACCTTCGACGTCAGCGGCTGCACTGGCGCTAGCAAAGCACTCCACTCTCGAAACCGCAGATCTGGACGCATCCGATTGGAGCTCAAGCGATGCGGCAGACAATTTCGGCTGTTATGAAGAGGCATTTCACATGCTGAAATGGGGGCAGACTTTGTCGCTCCTCACGTTTGAGCCAGTGAGGAGCATGACGAGCGCCAGCTCACGCTGGAACGAAGAAGGCGAGCTTTTGCCCGAGCTTACAGGCCAATTGCCTTGGCCAAAGAAGTAGAAGGAAAATGTGATCGAAGTTGCCGAGATCGCAGCTCTGGCAGATATATGCTGAGAATTGCAAGGCACTGTGTTGCGCAGCGTCAGACAAGAGTTGGACACACTGGGAGACTCAAATGCCCGATATGGCTGATCCCGCCCTTGCCTTGAAGATCTTCCAAGATGCGCTGTTGGCTGGTCCTGTGGAGTTGGAACTTGGCCGGCTCGACTCCGAGATCTTCATGCACGGCCATCGGGGGCACGTGAAACCGCAGTTCACCTACGTGCGCCTGGAAGGCCAAACGGTAACTGCCTTCGCAACCTTCGTGCTCAATGGAACCTACAAAGGCCATCCAAACCTGGCTGTTGGCTATGCAGTCCCCGAAGCCTTCCGCAACCAGGGAAGAGCGAAGGATATCTTACGGACTGGAATCGCCGAGTTGAGGAACGGCTTCAAGGGCTTCCCTCCGTTCTTTGTGGAGGCCGTGGTAAGCGTTGACAACTTCGCCTCGCTACGGGTGGCAGCCGACGTGCTTGGGGGCGAGCCGGAGAGTCTTATGGATGCACATTCCGGACAGCCTGCGCTGCGCTACGCACGCAAGTTTGAAACGTCTGTCTAATTAGCATCTTCGACAATTTTTGGCACAATTCCAGAATATAGAAGTCCCACCGCTCGTGGGTGGACAAGTCCCCCATCAGTGGAAATCCCGACTCCGGGCATCGAGCCACCTTGGCGCCACTTGCCAATCAGCTTCTAGGAAGCACACGCTGCACGCCTTGCTGAATATCGCAAGGCACTGAGAGCGATGGAGGCCCTCTTCCAAATGATAGAAGAAATGTGCATCCGCATTGAAGACCATGAGAAGGTGCGATCCGATACCCGCGCATATGAACGCAAGGCCTAGTTCGTCCGCATCATTAATTCGTTAGCCTTCATCCAATCCTGATCGAAGCAAGCGCCGATCGGCCGCAACGGCCTGTTATTGCCCTCATGTCACTCCTTAAGACCAATCTTCTTCTGGAAGGCCTCACTAAGCGCCCCGGATAGCGCGCCATTATTGGCATCCATGAACTCAGAGAATCCTTTCAGTCCCTGCGAGGGCTCTCCCACTTCGCCAACCGCAAAGATGATCGCCTGGGTGGTCCTAGGCGGACGGGGGATGACCTGAGACTTATTCCAGTCATTATCGCCGAGCGTAAAGCTGCGAAAGCAATTGGGAGCGTATTCCCCAGCTTTCGATACGTTGCAGGTGAGTGAAGCTACCTTCGCCTCTGGCGACGTCCACATCGCTCCAGCATTTGTTCGACTCCAAAGCGGGGCCTGTATTCGAACCGACGCGGCCACCGCCACATCGCCTTGATGGTGCTTTGGCTTTAACTTCTTTAGGTGAATGGCAAAAGGCAACACCCGAAAATACTTGCCTTCATCACGAAGTTTTATCCCTACAGAAAGCTCTGCTTCACCACTGCCCTTTGGGCAGCTAGCCGTTTTTGACTCAACCGCATCCGGTGTCACATCACAAACTACCCGCTGAAAAACGACGCAACTCTCTTTCTTTTGGTCCCACTTCCCGCCGAGAAACATATCCTCGTAAACAGGAGTGTTGCTATATCCATCGCTATACTCTTCAATTCTTTTCTTGAGTCGTTTACTCAACCCGCTTGCGGCTCGGGAGAAAAGCCAGTCCACGACTATCCCAAGCACAGCGGCCACGACTGGCGCCACAGCCTGACTTCGCGCGGAGCAAGACTGATCAGTTGCACCCCAGAACCTGTCCCTGTTTCCGTCAGCGTCGAACTCGCTGCCATGAAGAAAGGTAGGCTTCGATGAAATGAATTGCGTGAGTTTCAGCTCCGTATAGCGCACTTTCGCGGGCGCGGGATCGGTTTTGTCCTTCGCTATGCACAGGCCCGCAGCCCCGAGAAGCAGAATGCCAACGACCACCTTGATCACAACTTGATGCTTCATTGCTCACTCCCCAGCGCCAATCCCCTTTTTACGGTGTCCGTGCGTGCTGCAAACGGCTGCATAGCAGGCAGCTGTTGTCCGTGATCAATTGTCACCACATTTTTTTCACCAGCACAACGTAAATATTTCACTTCCGGAGGAGGACTTTCGTAGCTTTCGCAGGCCCGTTAGAGAGCTAAACCCCCGGCCTCGCTCGCGGCTTGTGCTCCTGTCGGTTCGAGTCGCTCTTCCGCTCTCCACCACCTTTCCCCGGTGCCAACTCCGGAAACGGCGGCTCGGGCTCGAGATAGGGCGAGTCGAAAGATGTCACATGGAACTGCTCTTCTATCCGAGCACGCGCCTCCATCATTGACTCAAGAGCCTCCCGGGTCCTCACCTCATTCGCCCGCCGAGCCGTCGAACTGATATTGGCCTTCGCGCGAGTCAGTGCTCTCCGGGCACTGACCATCTCCGGACTTCTGGGGCCGGCGCCACTGGCCTCCAAGCCAGACAGAAACACCCGCGCCCGATGGACCCGATCCCGCATTTGTTGCGGCTCACACAATGCCGCGGTGTAGTCGACGATCTTCGCGGTCAGCTCCTCGGTATCTTCGAAGAAGAAATCCTTGGTCCCATAGACCGCTACCCGCGGGCGATTGAGCGTCGCTACGGCATCCAACAGGGATTTTGCATCTGCACACCGCACGCTTGCAGAACCTCAAGTGCAGCCTTGGCTGCCTCCATTTGCGACTCCAGCCATTGTTCGATCAGCGCGGCTTCGGCATTAAGAAGCTCGGACCCCACACCTCGCATCCTGCCCAACCTTCCCAGGCGCCCCAGGTGCAGCGCTGTCGTGCTGGGTGACCAGATGGGCACGACTCGCCCACGCACCAGCGTGGAAGCTGCTGGCCTTGGCGCTACAGCTCCGACCGACTTCTCCGGCTTGATGACTGAGTCATAGACCTCGCGCTCACGGTCCAGCTGCGCCGACTCGCGGCTGTGGCCGAGCGTTGTTTCCACCAGCTTGCCCTCACGAATGGCGCGTGTGATCGCATCGTCCATGGTCTTCTCCGCTTCTCCTGATGCCTGTTTCATGAGCGGATCTATCTCGCCCCTGCGCAACATCGCCGTGATCGCTTGCCCTAGATGTTTAGTTGGCGGCCGCGACAGTTCAGCGGCCAACTTATGATCGCCCCGCGCCATCGCCGCGCTTGCCTGGTCGCGTAGGCTTCGATGGTCGACCGTATCCTCCAGCCCAGCATCTGCCAGGTGCGCATTGATCATCTTGCTGACAATCGCCCTGACCTCTCGAATCTCCTCGGCGCCTTTTCCGCCACGCCCATCGAATGCCTCCCCTGCACGCTTGCCCAAGCCGTCTGGACCTATCTGACGCGCGGACATCAATAGATGGGTGTGATGGTTGCGCTGATCGCCCTCCTTTCCGGGCGCGTGGACAGCGACTAGCACGGCGACTTGATAGCGATCTACCAGCATCTGGCCGAGCTCCACAGCAAGGGCTTCGCGTTGCTTTGCGCCAAGCTCGTTGGCGGAGGAAACTTCGCGTGTTATGAGCGTGATGCGAACTGCACCTACCTCGATGTGCAGAACGCAGCATTGACCGTGTCGCAGGGGGGAGCATTGTGCAAAGCTGGCGACGTCTATCAAATTGTGGATCGTCCATTTGGATATACGCTCACCGACTGGGTCAACACCCGCGTGGACGAGTGGACCTGCCAAACCGTAGCGAGCGGCCTTTGTCCCTAGCCGCTTCACCACCACCAGGATCCTAGGTGACCAAGCACTGGCACCTATGGGCAAGATCCGGCGATGCATGACAACAAAAACAAAGGCCCCTATTCGGGGCCTTTCATCGCTTGGCGTTAGTCCCTGCCCCCTTCCCGGCGCCCAGACTCCTGTCGATGGCGTTGGTCCGTTATGATCAATTGGGTGTGAGGCGACAGGGCCAGAGTGGGCCTGTTCGCTTCCTGGGACTGGCTAACCCTTTCCCACGAGGAGAGCACAGGTTCATTCGTAATCTAGCAAGACTCGGATTACGCGCCCACTTTCTGACAAGTGGGAAACCAGTGGGTGCGGTCTGCGTCATCGAAAAGCCCCCAACGGAGTAAACCGTTGGCCTGAAAGCTAAGCCGGCGACTGGCGCCATTAAGGGAAATGGTCTTGTAGACACCAGATCCACTACTTTTCCATTCGGAATTTGATGCTTGCAACGCTCTAATAGAGGGTGCGCAAGCAAACTGCTTAACCATGATGGTCGCCTCACGATCAGTCTCTGCAACCACTCTATTTGTAGCGAAGATCGCATAGCCCAGAAAGCAGGCGAAAACGGCGAAGCCGGCCAATCCAAATACTCGCTGCTTGATCGCCTGCAATAGAAAAACAAGCGCTAAGCCCCCAAGGCCCACAAGAGACAGCAGCTCAATGTGTGGGCTGGGGGACAGCCACCATGCGATAGCCAAAACTCCAGCCAGAGCAATGCATACCAGCCTCAACAACAATCTCATTTAGGGCACTCCTTATGGCATTCGCTGTCGACAAATTCCTTGAAGGATTCAAAAGCTTCTGCGCCATCCATTGCCATCTCCATCGCTCGAGTATTTGGCAATATATTATCCGGCTTGAAATAGCTCTTATCCTGCATTAGTGCAGCTAACATCATCCAGCCAAAATAGGCTGTATGCGCGCCGGCACGAGAGAAGTTTTGCGTCAAACTCCATCCAACTTGAACATATTGGATATCGTAATCCTTTCCGTCAGTGTGTGTGAAATTCGATCCTGCAGGACCGTGGCCGCCGGCAGGAACATACTCCTGCGCAAGCTGGTCAACGGGAAACATACTGCCGTTGATAAAGTCATTGTTGGTTGCGAGCACTTCATCCATTGCCTCGCACAACGCCTTAAGCCCGAAGGGATCATTCAGCGTGGATGGGTTGTTGTTGGCATATGCGAATACGTTCAGGCTTCCCGCAACACCGAGCGGATCGCTCTCGACATAGCGCCCGATGGCCGAGTCGTAGTCTCGATAGTAGTTCTGCCAGGTAGCAGCCTCAGCATCCTCATATTGCCCAGGGAACCCCAAGTTCAGGCCTCCCAAAGTGTTCAAGGTGACCGTGCGATCAAAAGCATAGTTATTGGCCTTCCAAACTACCGCCTTGGCGCTGTTAGTCACTAACTCTGGCCGCCCATGATGGTCTCCATGCACCATATAGAGCTGGGCGCCCCGAATGAGGCCCACGGGTTTTCCCTCTAGCCAGATGTAGATTGTGTCCAGAGTCGTTGCGTTTGCGTTCGCCTCTCCAAGCATTACCCCTGATGGCGAATACAGATATCTAGACCGCATCGCCGAGGGCACGTTCAACTTTGAGGCACGCTGGCCGAGCGCGTTGTAGCCATATTGCCAAGTGCCAGCCGGGAGTGTGGTGCTTGCACCCGTTGGCAACGTAAAGGTCTGGGCTGCAGGCCTGACCAGTTCAACAAGCCTACCGAATCCGTTATACCTGCGCTCTGAGGTGGATCCGCCGCGAGCGTCATAGCGCACGCTGCCACCGCCATCATACGAAAGGGTGCGGGGTCTAGAGCCGGATATGGAAGCCAAGCGATTGGTCCCGGCAGCCATAGTGTAGGTATCTGTTGCACCGCCCCATGCATGGCTAGTTCTGTTTCCGTTTGCGTCATAGGTCCAAGTGTGGGCGCCACTAGCCGTCCCACTCACAGATGTCAGATAGCCAGATGGACTATATCCATAGGTTTGTGACGCAGCCGCGTTCGTTCCATTCGTTACAGCAGTTAAGTAGTTGTTGGCGTTGTAGGCCAAGGTAAGATTCTGTAAGAACCCCGCGCCATTCTTTGTTTGAATCTTAATCAACCTTCCATCTATATCTTGGTCGTTATCTAGTAGTAGACCGTTGCCATAAGTGAAACCTAACAACCCGCCTCCCATAGATTGGTAGGCCGCATTGCTTATTACATTCTGCCAAGTGCCAGTTAAGTTGGCTTCGATACGGGCCACACGATGATCTGCGGTGTAAGAATAACGAAGACTCTGTCCCCCAGGGTAAGTGGTTGTATACAGCCGCCCATAGGCATCGTAGGTAAACGTCGTTCCGAATGTAACGCCATGGATTGAACTCGTCTGAGAAGCAGTTTCGCCCGAGCTCAAATAGGTGTAGGTCGTATACCCGGTCGCATCAGTGATACTACAAACTCGCCCCTTGCCCGACGTGCAGCTGTCATATGTGTAGGTATGGGCCGTGGTGCCCGAGTTGGCACTTCCTGTAGGCCAGGTTGCCGACTCACTGGTAATACGTCCAGACGCGTCGCGCACATAACTAATGACAGAGCCGTCTGGGTTGGAGATGGAAGCCTTCTGACCAGCCCCATCATAGGCGAAGACTTTAGTCCCAGTGTCGGGACTAGCGACACTTACAACTTCTCCAAAACCATTTCTGGAAAATGTCGTGCTGACATTGTTGTGGTCTTTAATGCTACTTATTCTTCCCAATGCGTCGTAGGAATAAACTGCCGTGGCGCCATTGATCGCCTGCACCGTAGCGATGCGTCCATGACTGTCGTATCCGAAGGTAGTGGTTCCATTCAACGAATTGATTCGAGATGCGATGTTGCCACTCGCATTATAGGTAGACCGCACGTTCTGACCACTGCTTCCTTGCTGACTCGAGAGGAATCCACCCAGATCGTAGTTATTGAGTTCAAAAGCATACTCAGAATACTGGGTTACCCATTCCGTGATGGGCTCTCCCAGGTAGTCATAGCCGACTACAACGCGCTTTAGCCAGTTCTTTAGCGTAGAGCTAGAGGTGACCTGATTTAGGTTGTTGTAGAAAAACGTCTTGACATCCGTAGAATTCTGGCTCAGCGGTTCGACATGTGCTGCGGGCTGGCTGATTCTGGCCAGCCTGCCCACTGAGTCATAATCTAACGTTGTCGTTCTCCCACTCGGGTCCACGATAGTCGCCACTTTGTCTAAGGCGGTGTAAGTGTAGGACGTGGTCCGTATTCCAGTCGGCGCTTGCACCGATTGGGACATGACTCGCCCCTTAGCGTCGTATGCAATATCTGTGATCAACCCATTAGGATCGATGGATCTACCAGGAAGTTTCAATCCGTTGTAAAGCGAATATAGTGTGGCATTGCCCACTTCATCTTGCAGCTTGGTGAGGTTTCCCAAGGTGTCATATTCATATCTGACAGTATCTGCAGTTCCTGCCAATGGGCCGTCCACAGTCATTAACGAAAGCTCACGATTAGCGTGGAAACGGTAGTCGTAGGTAGTGGTTCGAGACGGCGCCGCAGTAGCAGATCGGTCGTATTCTGTTATGGAACTCACCATGCGCTGCCGTCCGTAAGGATCAGGCGCAACGTAGTAGGTATAGGCGGTTTCCTTTATAAAACTCGATAAAGTCGATCCGTATTCTTTTATGGAGTCGACTCTCGTTCCGGTCGAGTCCCACACATACTGTGTGATTTGCTGATTAGCAGTAGAGCCGCCCGATGCAATGCCGGCGCGCTTCTCAGAAAGCCTTCCTTGGGCGTTGTAGTAATACTCAGTTGAGTTACCATCGCCATCGGTGGACTTGCTTACACGACTGTCGGCCCCATATTGCGTAAGCGTTGAGCCGCCCGCACACGTAGAGGTGGCGGGTCGACTAACGCTGGCAATTCTCTTGTCGGCGGTTAGGGCATATGTTTCAGTTTGCCCCAAAGCGTTCGTAATGGAGGTGGAATTGGCGTAGTAAGCGAACGAACTTTTGTCATATCCGCCTTCAAGGCCGGATTCAGAGACTCTGCCATCGGATTGATACGAATAGCGGGAATATCTAGTTCCATCAATCGAGATGCCAGTGATTAGCCACGGCTTGCTATAGACCTCGTAATGATACGTTCGGACGCCAAGACCATCGGGAAAAGTTACATCGGCCAGATAGCCCGCCGCGTTATAGGTATAGCTGTAGGTCTTGTTGTTGGGCGCCACTACCGAGGCTACTTTCGTGCCCACCCAGTTAATGGCCATCGAGCTACCCGAGGTATGACCAATAGAGGCTAATTTTCCGCTGGCGTAGTTGAAATTCCACCCATTCTCAGTTTCTGAGCGAATTTCAAGTGGTTGCCCTCCGGCGTTATAAGTTTCATTGGTTCCATCCTTCTCCCAATAGAGCCAGCCACCTGCGAAAGGCTCAAGAACATAGTCTTGGCTTCCACTTATCCAGCCGCCCGATCCATTCGGTAGAAACGAGACAGCGCTGCCACCAGGACGTTTTACGGTGATTTTTGTCAGCCCGGTCGTGCTGGTATCACAAGTAGTGGAGCCCGACAAAGACGCACGGCAGATGGCTGCTCCGTGTTCAAACATCAATCCGTAGTCTATGGTTGAAGACCAGCGCGACCCGAAAGCGCCTGCCTCGGTGTTGCCGGAGTAGTAGTTCCTACCTATTCCTAGCGGCGAATAATCTCCGTTTGCTGCAAAATCCAGCTCGGGCAACATCTTCTCGCCGCTGGAGATGATTACCGGCAGAGAGGTAGCAAGCTTCTCTTTTGCTACTGAGCAAGTCTCCATTTCGCTCGACCCTCTGCTTCCTGATCGCCCTCCCCCTCCGGCATTGCCCTCTGGCGCGTAGTGAACGGCCATCGCTCCGCCGCGGTCAAAGCTACCAATGATCCTGCAGTTGAATAGCCTTGGGTCGTCTGGGAACTTCCAACACAGGTAAACGTTTACCGTCTCAGCCATCGCTTTAGTGGGCATCACCCAGCCAATGCACAGTAAGCCACACAGGATCAGCCGGCCCATTAGTGAGGTGCTCATGTTTTCCCCTAGACGTAGCGCAGTTCGCCGTTGCGGCGTCCCCAAGCGCTATATCTAAAGTGTATCGCCGCTGCGGAGTGCACATGCCGTTTAAAAGAGCACACTCAGTCACATTTTTGATGCTAGAGTGCGCGGAGGAAAAGTATCGGCGTGTGTGAAATATTTACACCCAGCCAGCGAACTTGATACTGAACTGTTCACCGTTATCTGCGCTCGACCCGCATGTTGGTCGATCTCTCCAATTCGGATAGCCCAGCAGCCCGATAAGTATCTTGGTGCTCCAACCCGATCGCGTGATGGTGGTCATGGATGACACCGAAGCCCGCGGCTTCACCTTCAAGTATGAAGATCTCTTCGGCGGCAAGACGGAGGGCAAGACTTTGGAAGCGACCCGGCGCCTGTTCTACGTCACTGCAAGTCGGGCAAAGAAGAGCCTTGCCTTGGTGGCATACAGTTCCAATCCTGCACGGGTCAAGCGCTTCGTTCTGGACCAAGGATGGTTCTCCCAAGATGAGATAATTGAAGATCTGCCGGATTAATCCGGCAGATCCTCGCACTCTCACCAGCGCCTACGCTTCTTCGCCAAACACCGCCGGATAGAGCACCGTGTTCCGAGTGGGTGAATACCTCGCTCCATTGAGGGCAGCCTCTACGAGACTTGCCTCCTCCCACCCCTGCCCTACGAGCTGATGAATGATCTCAGGACTCAGGTCGACGCCGGCCTCATTTCCGAAGATCTGTTCGATTCGCTTGTCTGCCGAGCGTGCCCGATCCAAAGCCTCACGCAGCTCCGCCATAGGGTAGCCCGCGATGTAGCGGGATCCCACAGCAGCGTGATCAGTCTGGACGGAGAAGAAGGCACCATTGAGCTCAAAGTCGCCGTGCCACAGGATTTTGATCTGGGTCGGAAGATCCTGGATAACGACGTCCTGCCGTTCTCCGTGCCAAACCAGGCACAAGGCTTTGTCGTCCTCGGGATCGAGCAACCAAGCATCGCCGTCCTCAGTAGCTAGAAGCACGAATTGCCGAGACGCCAGCGCCTCAGGCCCGGTGGCAACAATTTTGCCACGTCCAGATAAGGCCGCCTCGATGATGCCTTCGACCTCAGGCAGGAGTTGGCGCGACCCATTGATCTGCTCAGTTTCTGCCTGACACAGACGCACATGGTGCCAATGCTCGTATCCGGCTGTGCGTGCGACTCGGTCCAAAAGATCGGCGTGCTTACCGCCGCCGTTGCGCTGGATACGCTTAGCCTGCTTTTTCAGGGCTTCGACCTGGGCAGGGCTGGTTTTGATGAAACGCATGACTGAACTCCTCGCTGTGGGCGGGGGCCAGGTGCTCACTGCCCGGATCCGCCACAGTGGGAAGATCAGACAAGGTCAAGGTGCATATCGTCCCGCGAGGGTTTGCCAAGGTGAGCAGCAGGCGCCGACCACGCCTGCCGCCAGACTAGCAAGAATATCTGGGCCTTAAAAGAGGACTGTGTTCAACGGAATATGTCGCGTGTCCATGGACCACCCCCATTGCGCCTACGGAAGAGCCCTCAACTGGTTCCCCGATCCAGAGAGGGATGACCACTCCTGGTTTTTTCGACCACTGCGACAGGGTGAATAATTGACATCGTTCAATTTGGCGTTAAACCGATGCCGTCAATTCTCGGCTCCATAACTAATATGAAAGTTCAAACCTTTTGGAACAAGGCCTTCCTAGCCGCCTTGACGCGCCTTCCTGCCGATGAAGCGAAGGTCGAAGCCGATAAAGCCACTGCGTTGTGCATTGAGCGATGGAATAAGGCCAACAAAAAATACGTAGCCCCTCTCAAGCTTTGGAAGGATCAAGACCTTAGCGAAGCAAGCCCTTAGTCCTCAATTTGCATTCCATCCAGAATTCGTTCATGCGCCGCTCTTGCCTCTACCAACGTCAGATGTCGATCCAAAACAACTTTGGCTTCTGGATCAATCACCCAGAATGAAGCCTTCGGCTGGTCCTTGTCTTCTGCCGGTCCTGCGAGCGCATACGATTCAAGCACATTCTGAGATAGCCCAATCTCTCCGAATGTCCAAACGATGGCTCGCACCAATGCGCAATTCCGACTAATTGCCGCCGGCAACTTTGAAATGGCGTTTTGCCATGGCTTACAACCCAAGCTACGTATAAGGCCCGGAATGTTGCCACTGCGCTCCTTGGCAATCACGAGACGGTGAAGGGTGGGATAGCCTTCTGATATGTCATTAGTTGACGTATCACACAACCTAAAGTCTGTTAGGCCTGCACTGGGGAGGAAATAGGCGAACTGAACGATTAAGAACTTGGCTGACATTGTCTGACTCCGAAGCAACGTTGCAACTACGCAGAGATCTTGGCCGAATATGTGATGAGAGATATATCTGGCTTGAACCTAGCCAGCATTTGAACGCGTTTCTGCAAGGTCGCCGTCTGAGCGATGTGGATGTAATGCTTGTCCAGCACCGGCGCCTGTCCTTGCACGGCGTGGCCGGTGATCAACGCAATATCGCTGGAAGGAAAACCAGCTTCCGCCAACGCCGTCGATAGCGTGTGGCGAAACGCATGGAAACCGGTTCCCTTCTCCACTCCGAGAGTCTTCACATAAGCACCGAACTGCTTGCTCAGCTGCACCCCGAAACCTTTACCGTTGGATGTGCCATCCGTCCGCTTACCCGCAGGAAGCTGCGGAAATAGGCGCGGCTCTTTCGCTGCTCGCATGTCTTCGACGAAATTGAGAAAGCCAGCATCGATAACCGGCCGCGCCAGCGGCACGAACCGGATGCTCGACTTGTTCTTGATCTTCTGGCCGCGTGCGTTCTTCCAGAAAAACAGTCCCCACACGCCTTCAATCTGTTTGACGTCATCCACATACAACTGCGCGATCTCATTTACCCGCGCGCCCGTATACAGCCCCAGCATCGGTGCCCACCAGCGATGGGAATACCCCGTCGCCCACGCCTTGAGACGGGCTGGCTCGAAGATCGCACTCAGCTCTTCGGCGGTGAATGCCCTGCCCGTCTCCGGCTCGGTAGAGGTATCCACATCCGGCTTGATGCCCCGCAAAGGGTTTTTGTTCATCAGGTCTTGGTTGACCAGGCCGTTAAAGAAGCTCCCCAGTTTTTGGTTGTGCTTGTTCAGGGTATGAACCGAAGGGGCGGGCACCTTGTCGCGCTTGCCCGCCTCGATCATCTTCAAGACAGAAAGGTTCCGATACTTCTTGACGACGGTAGCGTTGGAGGGGAACCAGCGCACGGCATCAAGGAAAGCCCTGACGTGCGGGGCTTTGATCTGCCACACGGGGATATCGCCCGTGGTCGCGAGGAATATCCTGAGGGTGTGGCGGCTCTCGGTGATGGTGTCAGGGGCCAGCTTGCGCCGCTCCATATCCGCCAGGTGGTGCTCGATCTCAGCCGCGAGCATGGGCGAGTCGACGGGCACCGCGGGTGGGCTAACCGCCACCGCTGGGGCCGCCACGGGTCCAGCCCCAAGCTCTCTCGCCATTTTCAGAAAGGCTTCGTTATCGGCGGGGCCATCGACTTGGAGGTCCTGAAACTCCAAATGCCCTACCTTGAAGTGCTTGGCGCTCCAAGGCCGCAGAGGGTCGTCCTCGCCTCTGACCGCTTCGCCCTCGGGTTCGGTCTGCCTTGCCTTGCGCTTCGCCTCTTCCAGGCGCTTTTTGACATCGACCATCCCCGTGCCCCTCCTGAGCGCGTCGAACGACCGGGAGAGTGACACAGCCAGGAAGGCAGCGACCAGCCGGGCGTCGTCGCCTGTATGGCCCCGCAAAGATCGAATCAGGAAGCGCGACCCGACCCGATCACGAAGATCTGTCGGCACGCGAAAGCGGACATACAGCCCGCTCGGTCGACTCAAAAACAGAGGTTTGGGCATAAAACGATACCTACAACGATACCTTCGGAAGGGCGTTTTAGGTGTCGCTGTTACCCCTATTTATCGCTATAAATCGTTGATTTATAAAAATAAATATCGCGGGCTGGAGCGGGTGAAGGGAATCGAACCCTCGTCAGTAGCTTGGGAAGCTACAGCTCTACCATTGAGCTACACCCGCGAGGCCGAGAGTCTATGTCCTGGCGCGATTGCTGCGCAATCGGCGCCGGATCAGGGCGCCGATTGTGGGTATCGCGTTGTTGCTCAGAAGCCGCCGCTGAGGGTAGCGAATACGGTGGCGTTGGTGCCGCCCTTCTGGCCGACGGTCGTCATCACGCCCAGATCGGCCGCGAGACCGAACAGTCCGGTGCGTGCGCCGAGGGTCAAGGTGCCGTAGTCGCGGTCCATATTCAGTCCGGGCACCGCATATGGCATCACCCCGGGCATGGACTGCAATTGCGCGAACGCTTCATCGGCCGGGCTTTCGAATTCACGGTCGTAAGTCAGACGCGCATACGGCCTCAGGTTGTCGTTCATCGCGTAGCTGGCCTGCCAGCCGGCGCTGCCGATGAGTGAATCCAGATCTTCGTCGGCATAGGCCAGCGCAGTCGAGCTGGGATTGCTCTCGGTATAGCCATCGCGGCTGATGCGCTGCGCCAGCACACTGGCGACCGGTCCGTGCCGCAGCTTGCCGTGCTCGAACTCGTAACCGGCATGCACGCCCAGGCTCAGGTTGGTGCCGTCCGGCGAGCCGCTATGCGCGCGCGTCGCCGGACCCAGTTGTACGGTGCGGTCCACGTCGTAGGAGATCCAGGTGTGGCTGAGTTGCGCGTTGACCCAGGCGCGGTCGCCGTACCAGCCGAGGAAGCCGCCCAAGGTCGCATCGGATTCGTCGAAACTGCCGGCGCGCCTGCCGAAATCGAATTCATTGCGTCCGAAGCCGCCGAAGGCGCCGTACACCAGCGAACCCTTGGACCAGTCCACACCCAAGGTGCCGGCCGGGCCGATGCCGTCGTACAGATGGCCGTGGTCGTAGCGCAGCGAATCGCCGCGCAGGTCGCCCCACCAGCGCATGCCATCGGCCTGCGGTTTGCCATCGACATGCAACGCCACGCGATCGGCGCGGGCGCGGCCCATCACCGAAGCGCTGTACGAGAGCAGCGCAATCTGGCGCGGCCCTTCCAGCAGGGAAACCGCGTACTGGCCCAGGATGCGGTGCGCAGCGGTACTGGGGTGCACGCCATCGGCGAACGCGTAGGTCTCGGCGGCCGTAGGCGTGGCGTAGTTGGCGGGGCTGCAGATCAGCGAGGACACCGCGCCACAGGCGGGGTTGGTGACATTGGCGAAACCATAGGTCGCTGGCGATGCCGAGATTTCCCCGATCAGGGTGAAGGCATCCATCGGAATCACGCGCAGGCCCGCGCTGGTCAGGCCGCCGAACAAGGCCGCGTTATAAGTGGCCGCCAACTGCGTGCCTGCCGCCGACCCGGTCGCACCCTGGGCCAGGAACTGGGGGGTCTTGCCCAGATCCGGAATATTGGGAACCAGCACGTAGCGCGCGCCGGCCTGCTGCAATCCGCTGATGACGCCGATCTGCGAGGTCACCGCTGCGCCGATGGTGGCCTGGGCCGGTGCACCGGCCGCCACCGCGAAGAGATCGTTCGCGCCGCCCCACACCGTGTACAGGGCATTGGGATCGGCTCGCCCTCCGTTGCTTGCCAGATAGTTGCTGAGCTGCGTGGCCACCGAGGGAATGGCGCCCAGCGCGCCGGTGGTGTCCACGCCAGTGCGGGCGCCGCCGACCGCGTAGTTGTCACCGCCCTGGTTGTCGCTGGCTGCATTGGTGCCGTAGTAATCGGCCAGGAACTCCGACCAGACCAGGCCCGGGTTGGTGGTGAAACGTCCCAGTACGGCGGCCGAAGGCCCTGCGCTGCCCACCAGCGCGGGCCGGAAATGTCCGGAATCGGTAAGGCTGTCGCCGAAGAAGACCGTGTCCGAGTACCCGGTCTGGGCAAGCGCCGGGCTTGCAGCCAGCGCCAGTGCCACGCAAAGCAGGGAACGGACGGGCGATTGCGAAGATTTCATGGAAGCTCCAATGCGGAAGGAAGGCCTGAAAAGCGTGCCTGGCAGATGCCGTACGGCGGCGCATGGCGCGCATCCTTCCACCAAGCACCGGCGTGTACACGCTGCGTTGCGGCATTGAGGCGCCCATCCAGCCCTTCGGGGATGCAGGAAGGCCTCGCCTCGGGCGACAATGCGCCGATGCAGATACAGCTCAATGGTCAACCCCACGACATCGAAACCGACAGCACGCTCATCGCCTTGCTTCAGGCCGAGGGCCTGGCCGAAAGAAGGGTCGCGGTGGAAGTGAATGGCGAGATCGTTCCGCGCGGCCTGCATGCATCGCGCGTCCTGCAGGCGCAGGATCGCGTGGAGATCGTGCACGCGCTGGGTGGTGGCTGAAGACAGCGTTCCGCAAGCCACCGATTGATCGCTCACTTGGGCGATAATCCCGCAATGGACTCCCACGACCTCAAAGACCCGCTCGTCATCGCGGGCAAGCGCTACGCGTCACGCCTGCTCACCGGCACCGGCAAGTTCAAGGATTTCGACGAAACCCGTCGCGCCACCGATGCCGCAGGCGCCGAAATAGTCACCGTCGCCATCCGCCGCACCAACCTGGGCCAGTCGCCCAACGAGCCCAACCTGCTCGACGTGCTGCCGCCGCATCTCTACACGCTGCTGCCCAATACAGCCGGCTGCTACACCGCCGAGGACGCCGTGCGCACCTGCCGGCTGGCGCGCGAACTGCTCGACGGCCACACCCTGGTGAAGCTTGAAGTCCTGGGCGACCAGCGCACCCTGTTTCCCGATGTCATCGGCACCCTGAAAGCCGCCGAACAGCTGGTCGCCGACGGCTTCCAGGTGATGGTGTACACCAGCGACGATCCGATCCTGGCCAAGCGCCTTGAGGAAATCGGTTGCGTGGCGGTGATGCCGCTGGCCGCGCCGATCGGTTCGGGCCTGGGCATCCAGAACAAGTACAACCTGCTGGAAATCATCGAGAACGCGAAGGTGCCGATCATCGTCGATGCCGGCGTGGGCACCGCATCCGACGCCGCCATCGCCATGGAACTGGGCTGCGATGGCGTGCTGATGAACACCGCCATCGCCGGCGCGCGCGACCCCATCCTGATGGCCAGCGCGATGAAGAAGGCGGTGGAAGCCGGACGCGAAGCCTTCCTCGCCGGTCGCATTCCGCGCAAGCGCTATGCCAGCGCTTCCTCGCCGGTCGACGGATTGATCGGCTGAGATGACCGGCACCGCGCCCAACCCTCCCAAACCCTATACCGTCACTACGGGTCACCGCGCGGTCCGCAGCTTCGTCCTGCGCCAGGGCCGCTTCACGCCCGCGCAGCAACGCGCGTTCGACGAACTCTGGCCGCGCTTCGGCCTGGATTACACCGGCGAACCGCGCGACTTCGATGCCGTGTTCGGCCGCGCTGCGCCACGGGTGCTGGAAATCGGTTTCGGCAACGGCGATGCGCTGCGCTTTGCGGCCACCCAAGATCCGCAGCGCAACTACATCGGCATCGAAGTGCACGCGCCCGGTGTCGGCCGCCTGTTGAACGCGCTCGACGCCGACGGCGCGGCGCATGTGCGCCTGTACCACCACGATGCCGTTGAAGTGGTGCGCAACGAGATCGCCGAGGGTTCGCTGGACGAAGTGCGCATCTACTTCCCCGATCCCTGGCACAAAAAGCGCCACAACAAGCGCCGTCTGCTGCAGGCGGAATTCGCGGCGCTATTGGCCTCGCGGCTGCGCGCTGGCGGCCGCTTGCACGCGGCCACCGACTGGCAGGACTATGCCGAACAGATGTGGGATGTGCTGGATGCGACCCCGGGACTGGAGAATCGCGCCGGGCCGCGCGGCCACGTGCCGCGCCCGGACTGGCGTCCGCAGACCCATTTCGAGACCCGCGGCCAGAAGCTCGGGCATGGGGTGTGGGATCTTGTGTACGACAAGGTCCGGGAATCGGGAGTGGGGAATGGGGAATCGTAAAGGCGTGGTCACTTCATCCTCCCGATCAAGACGAGGCATTCGCCTTTTCATTACCAGCGATGGATTGCGGGAAGTCTCGGATATGCGCCTTATCCATTCCCAATTCCCTATTCCCCATTCCCACTGCTGATGGACACCGCGCTGACGCTGACCAATGACATGAAGCTCGTTCTCGGGCTGGTCGGCTTCACCATGGCGATGTTCCTGTTCGAGCGTATCCGCGCCGATGTCGTCGCCCTGATCGTGCTGGTCATCCTGGGCCTGACCGGTCTGGTGGCGCCGGAGGAACTGTTCGGCGGCTTCTCCGGCAACGCGGTGATGAGCATCATCGCCACCACCATCCTGGGCGCGGGCCTGGACCGCACCGGCGCTTTGAACCGTCTGGCCTCGTGGTTGCTGCGCCGTGGCCATGGCATCGAGCAGCGCCTGCTGCTGATGACCACCGGCATCGCCGGGCTCAATTCCTCCTTCATGCAGAACCCGTCGGTGATGGCGTTGTACCTGCCCGTCGCCTCGCGCCTTTCTTCGCGTAGTGGCCTGTCGCTGCAACGGCTGCTGCTGCCGATCGCCGCGGCCATCGTCATGGGCGGCGCACTGACCATGGTCGGCAACTCGCCGCTGATCCTGCTCAACGACCTGCTGATTTCTGCCAACAACAACCTGCCTTCGGGCATGGCCACGTTGGAGCCACTGCGCATGTTCGCGCCGATGCCGGTCGGCATCGCGCTGATCGCGGCCTCGCTGTTGTACTTCCGGTTTTTCGGCGACAAGAAACTCAAGCAGGAAACCGAAACCAGCGTGGCGCCGGCGCGCACCGAAAGCTATTTCGCCAGCACCTACGGCATCGAAGGCGATGTATTCGAACTGGTAGTCACCGCCGAAAGCCCCTTGGTGGGCATGTCGCTGGGCGAAGCGGAAACCCTGCACGACGCGCCGCTGATGCTGGCCCTGCAGACAGGCAACGACACCCGCCTGTCGCCGTCGGCGGACATGCGCATCTGGGTGGGCAGCGTGCTGGGGGTGATGGGTGCGCGCCAGCAGGTCCAGGATTTTTCGCAGAATCAGTTCCTGCGGCTGTCTTCGCGCCTGCGCCATTTCGGCGATCTGTTCAATCCCAGCCGCGCGGGTATTTCCGAAGCGGTCATCCCGCCTACGTCGAAATACATCGGCAAGACCGCAGCCGATCTGCGCCTGCGCAAACAATCCGGGATCAGCCTGCTGGCGATCAATCGCGACAAGAAAGTGATGCGTGAAGACGTGCGCAAGGTTCCGCTTCGGGCTGGCGACATGCTGGTGTTCCACAGCATCTGGCAGGATCTGGCTGCCGCTGCCGACAGCCGTGACTTCGTGGTGGTGACCGATTACCCAAAGGGCGAGCAGCGTCCGCACAAGTTCAAGATCGCGATGACCATCTTCGCCATCACCATCCTGATCGCGTTGACCTCCAAGCTGCCGGTGTCGCTGATCCTGATGACCGGCGTGGCCGGCATGCTGGTCACCGGCGTATTACGCATGGACGAGGCCTATGCCTCGATCAACTGGAAAACCATCTTCCTGATGGCGGGCCTGATCCCGCTGGGCTGGGCGATGGACAGCAGCGGCACCGCCGCTTGGGTAGCCGGACATACTGTGGAGCGCCTGCCCGAAGGCATTCCGATCTGGATGCTGGAAATCGCCATCGCCTTGCTGACCACCGCGTTCTCGCTGGTGATCAGCCATGTGGGCGCGACCATCGTGATGGTGCCGCTGGCGATCAACCTGGCGCTGGCGGCGGGCGGCAACCCGACCGCATTCGCGCTGATCGTGGCGTTGTCGGCTTCCAACAATCTGATGACTGCGTCCAATCCGGTCATCTCCATGATCACCGGCCCGGCCAACTACACCAGCCGGCAACTCTGGCGCGTGGGCGGCCCGCTTTCGCTGATCTACACCTGCGTGGTGGTGCTGGTGATCAACCTGATGTTCTGGTGGACCACCCGATGAAGGCAGCCGGCCAATGCCGCTGACATTGAAGCAGGTGCCTGGCACGTTCGCGATCTGCCGACTCGCCGCAGGAACGCCGCTGCCGCACTGGTTCTACCCCGGCGGATTTTCTTCGGTGTCGTGGACCGACGCCGAGTTGTCGGTCGTCTGCGACGAAGCGCAGGTACCGGATGACGTGCAGTGTGATCGCGGCTGGCAATGCATGATGCTGCAGGGGCCCTTCGCGTTCGACCAGACCGGGATTTTGTTGCAGGTGCTGCAGCCATTGGCCGAGGCGAAGATCGGCATCTTCGCCGTCTCGACCTTCGATACGGACTACGTGCTGGTCAAGCAGCAGCATTTCGAAGCAGCCAGGCACGCGCTGCTCGAAAGCGGACATACCTTCGCGGACTCGTAGGTCGGGGCTAGACCCTACACCGCGTGCGTCGGGGGCGTAGCCCCGACCTACAGATGCCTCTTCAATCCTTGAGCAGCACCTGGCCGTCGCGCACTTCCACCGCAACCGCGCGCAGGGAATCGCCACGGCAGGGACCGGCGACGCAGTCGCCCCTTTCCAGTTCGAAGGAAGCGCCATGCGCGGCGCAGATCAGATGTCCTTCCTTGCTCTTCAGGAACTTGCCCGGCGCCCAGTCCAGCCTTCTTCCGGCATGTGGACACACGTTCAGCCAGGCACGGACGCTTGCACCAGAACGGTGAATGATCAGCGATTCCGCGTCCCCGTCCAGAGACGCTTCCACTTCGGCGAATCCGCCGTCTTCGATTGAATCCAGGGTGATCAAAGGCATGGCATTTAACGAAGTTCTCACACTGTCACAAGGCCGTCATCCGATACTGCATCACCGGCTTCTGCCGCATTCTGTCACGACCCACGCCGATGTTCGCCAAACCCTTCCGTTTCGACAGCTCCCGCCTGCGCTCGGCTTTCGCTCCGCGCAAGCCACGCAATCCCTTGCTGCGACTGGCCTTCGGCCTGGTCGGGCTGGCGTTGTTGTGTTTGCTGGTGTTTTTCAGCGTGTTCGTCGGCGCTGCGATGATCGTGGCCGGACTGGCCTGGAAACTGGTGCGCCAGCGCGGCAAGCCTGTCGCTGTCGGCGATGCCAATGTGGTCGAAGGCGAATACCACGTCGTTCGCAAGCAGGCGATGCCGCTTTCCCACTGACTGGTTGGCGATACGCATAGTGAGGCTTCCGTGAAGCCTCCTGCCGCAAGCGCCGAACGGCGATTAAACTGACGCGTCCTGCAATCCTCAAGACGCGACCATGACCGATCTGATTACCACTCCCGCGCAAGCGCGCGTGCCCGTGCGCGGTGGCGGCACTTTCCCGGTGAGGCGCATCTACTGCGTGGGCCGCAACTTCGCCGACCATGCGCGTGAAATGGGTGCGGTAGCGCCTGCATCGAAATCCGAACGTGGACAGCCGGTTTTTTTCCTGAAACCGGCCGACGCCATTGTCATTGACGACGCCGATGTTCCCTACCCGTCCGCGACCAGCGACCTGCACCATGAAGTCGAACTGGTAGTGGCGCTGGGAAGCGACGCGCCCGCAGGCGAATTGGCGGCGGAACAGGCCGCTGCTCTGGTCTTCGCCTATGGCGTGGGCCTGGATCTCACCCGTCGCGATCTGCAGGCCGCGGCCAAAGCCAAGGGCCTGCCCTGGGATATCGGCAAGGGCTTCGATCATTCGGCGCCGATCAGCGAACTGGTTCCGGCAAGGGAAGTGGCAGCGCTGGATTCGCTGACACTCACGCTGCGGATCAACGGTGAAGTGCGTCAGCACGGCAAGTTGCACGACCTGATCTGGGACGTGACCGACATCTTGCACGAACTGTCGAAGCTGTTCGCCCTGAAAGCAGGCGACCTGATCTTCATGGGCACGCCAGCAGGCGTAGGGCCGATGCTGCCGGAGGACGTCTTCGTGGCCACGCTGGATGGCGTGGCCGAATTGCGCGGCCGCATCACCGCCGCGTGAAGCGCGCCGCGTTATAGTCCGCGCGGGCGTGTCGGCGCCCGATAACCAAGGAGCTTGCATGGGCATGATCAGCGAATTCAAGGAATTCATTTCCCGCGGCAACGTGATGGACCTGGCCACCGCCGTGGTCATCGGCGCGGCATTCGGCAAGATCGTCACCTCGCTGGTGGATGGCATCGTCATGCCGGCCATCGGCTTCCTCACCGGCGGCGTCAGCGTCAGCGACTGGAAATACGTGCTGAGTCCGGCGACGGTGGATGCGGCAGGCAAGGAGGTGGCGGAAGTCGCGATCCGCTACGGCGCCTTCATCCAGACGGTGATCGACTTCCTGTTGATCGCACTGGTGATCTTTCTGGTGCTTAAGGCCTACAACCGCGTGCGCAAACCGGCAGAGGCTGCACCGGCAGCAACTCCGGAAGATGTGTTGCTGTTGCGCGAGATACGCGATTCCCTAAAGAAATAAGCCCCTTCCTTCTCCCTTCGGGAAAAGAGCCTGCCCCGCACTTGATACGGGGTGCCCGGAGGGCGGATGAGGGCGTGGATTTTCAGTGCACACTGAAAGTTCAAGATTGATATTTTCCATTCGCTCATCGGTGCTTCTTCCACCTTTGCGAGCGGCAAAGGATCACCGCCAAGCCGCGGGCTGCTAAGCTCGCGGCTTCTCCAATGTCGGAATCGATCATGCGCTTGTTGCCCCTGTTGCTCGCACTTGCGGTCTCATCAACTCTGTCGGCAGCCGAGCGCGAAACGCGCATTCCCGAGGCGGCATTGACCAGCGCTTCGCAGCTGCGCGAGCAGGCATTGGCCGACGACACGGGCTGGAAAGTGGTCGAGTCGTTGACTACCGAAATCGGCCCGCGATTGGCAGGCAGCGAGGCCGACGCGCGTGCGGTGGCCTGGGCCCAGGCGAAATTCAAGGCGCTGGGCTACGACAAGGTCTGGACCGAAGCGGTAACGTTTCCGAAGTGGGAACGGCGCAGCGAGAAAGCGGCGATCATCGGCCCCAGCGCGCAGCCGCTGACGATCACTGCCCTGGGTGGAAGCCCGGGCGGCAACGTCAGCGCAAGCGTCGTGCGCTTCTCCGACCTCGCAGCACTTGAAGCGGCACCGGAAGGATCGCTGAAGGGCAAGATCGCCTTCGTCGATTACCAGATGCAATCGGCACGCGACGGCAGCGACTATCGCAATGGCGGCGCGATCCGTTCAAAGGGCCCGTCAGCGGCAATACGCAAGGGCGCCATCGGCTTTCTGATGCGTTCGGCGGGCACGGACAATCATCGCGTGGCGCATACCGGCATCACCCGCTTCGATGAAGGCCTGACGCCGGTGCCAGCTGCTTCGCTGACCATCCCCGACGCCGACCAGCTGGCGCGTCTGCTCGCGCTGGGACCGGTCACCGTGCACCTTGCGCTGGATTGCGGCTGGAGCGGCGAGGCGACTTCATACAACGTGATTGGCGAAATCACCGGGCGCGAAAAGCCGAAGGAAGTCGTGCTGATCGGCGGTCATCTGGATTCCTGGGATCTGGGCACTGGCGCGATCGACGACGGTGCAGGCATTGGCATCACCATGGCCGCCGGGCACCTGATCGGCCAGCTGAAGCGGGCGCCCAAGCGCAGCATCCGCGTGGTGGCGTTCGCCAACGAGGAACAAGGCCTCTACGGTGGCAAGGCCTACGCCGAGAAATATGCGGCCGATGTCACGCTGCATCAGCTGAGCGCGGAAAGCGACTTCGGCGCCGGACGCATCTATGCCTTCAACACCGGCGCGCCCGCGCATGCCAAGGCAGCCACGGCGCAGATCGCGGAGGCCTTGAAGCCGCTGGGCATTGAATATGCGCCGGACAAGGGCAGCCCTGGCCCCGACATCAGCCCGATTGCCGCTAAGGGCGCCACCTGGGCCTGGCTGGCACAGGACGGCAGCGATTATTTCGATCTGCACCACAACGCAGACGACACCCTGGACAAGATCGATCCGAAGGCGCTGGCGCAGAACGTGGCGGCTTACACGGTGTTCGCGTATCTGGCGGCGGAAGCGGAGGGGGATTTTGGGAGTGTCGTGAAGGCGGCTGAAGTACCGCCTGCGCCTGCCAAATAATCTTTCACCAATCGGTTCGTCATCCCAGCGAAAGCTGGGATCCATCTTGATCTTGATTCTGCCGGCGGTGACTTACTTAAAAGCAAAGTCAAAATGGATCCCAGCTTTCGCTGGGATGACGATGGTTTTTTTAAGGTTGGCCGCACTGAAGCAGCGGAGCAAGCTCGGCTCTACAAGGTCAATGCCTCAACGACTCCACTGCGCCAGGAAAACCGCAGTCGCAGCCGCGACATTGAGACTTTCCACCGCGCCGGTGCCGGGGATGGACAGCCTCAGGTCGCAGGCGGCGGCCAGGTCTTCATCCATGCCCTCGCCTTCGGCACCCATCACGTAGACCAGCCGCTCTGGCAACTTCGTGGAAAACAGATCCTGTCCGCCACGCACCACGGTGGCAGCCAAGGCGAACCCGGCACCGCGCAGCGACGCGAGCGCCTCATCGCGCTCCTGCATGCGCACCAGCGGCACCATTTCCGCACCACCTTCGGCGACGCGCGCGGCGGCGCCGGAAACGGCCAGGGTGGAGTCCTGCGACTGCAGGATCGCGGCCACGCCGAAATGCGCGGCCGAGCGCAGGATCGCGCCGAAGTTGTGTGGGTTGCCCACGCCGTCCAGCCATAGCGCCAGCACTGGCCCTTGTGGCAACACTTGAAGCCATGCAGAAAGCGGCTGCGGTTCTACCCTCAGCACGTCGGCCACCACGCCTTCATGATGCGAACTGGCGGCCAGCTTGCCCAGGTCCGCTTCCTCGACCACGCGATAGCCGATGCGCTGCTTTACGCACCAGGCCAGCAGTGGCTGCAGTTGCGGAATGCGCGATTCGGCCAGGTAGACCTTGCGGATGGCATCGGGGCGTTGGGCGAATACGGCCTGCACCGCATTGAAGCCATAGAGGCGCATTTCGTGTGATGCCGCGGCAGCACGCTCGTCGCGCGGCGGTCGCGTCGGCGATTGCTCGCCTCGCGAACGAGCGGGCTGACGCCGATCCGGCGCGTTGCCCGGTGGCCGCGGTGGCCAGTTGTTCCAGGGATTGCTCATGTCAGTCCTGCTTTTTCTTCCAGAAATCCGCATTGCGGATCCCCAGCGCTTCAGGATCGAAGGTCGGATCCAGCCCTGCCTTCTTCTGTCTTTCGTAATCGCGCAACGATAGCAACGCCGGTTTCTGCAGGATCAGGATGGCGATGATATTAAGCCACGCCATCATGCCCACGCCGATGTCGCCCAGCGTCCAGGCCAGTGCCGCGCTCTTGATGCAGCCGTAGGTGACGGCCGCCATGATGCCGATGCGCAGCAGGAAGGTCATCCACGGACGATGGGCCTTGCGGTTGAGGTAGGCGATATTGGTCTCGGCCATGTAGTAATAGGCCACGATGGTGGTGAAGGCGAAGAACAACAGCGCCAGCGCCACGAAACCACGGCCCCAGCCCGGCAGCATCGACTCCACTGCAGCCTGTGCAAAGCCAGGACCTACTTCCACGCCCGGCAACGCGTTGACGATCATCGAGCCATCCGGGTGGAGGACGTTGTACATGCCGGTGGATAGGATCATGAAGGCCGTGGCCGAACATACCAGCAGGGTGTCGATATAGATGGAAAACGCCTGCACATAGCCCTGTTTGGCCGGGTGCGACACTTCGGCGGCAGCGGCGGCGTGCGGCCCGGTGCCCTGGCCAGCCTCATTGGAATACACCCCACGCTTCACGCCCCATTGCACGGCCAGGCCCAGCACCGCACCAAACCCGGCATCCAGGCCGAAGGCGCTCCTGATGATCAGCATGAAGACTTCCGGCACCTGCTGGATGTTGATGAACATGATCACCAGCGCCACCAGAATGTAGGCCAGCGCCATGAACGGCACCACGATCTCTGCGAAGCGCGCGATACGCTTCACGCCGCCAAAAATGATGAAGCCCAGCACCACCACGACCAGGGCCGCAGTCACCGCGGGCGCTACGCCCCATGCATTGTTGAGGCCTGCGGCAATGCTGTTGGCCTGTACACCCGGCAGCAGCAAGCCGGTGGCAATGACGGTTACTACCGCGAACAGCCATGCATACCACTTCTGGCCCATGGCCTTTTCAATGTAGTACGCAGGGCCACCACGATACTGGCCCTTCTCGTCCTTTTCCTTGTAGATCTGCGCCAGCGTCGACTCCACGTAGGCTGTGGAAGCGCCCAGGAAAGCGACCATCCACATCCAGAAGACAGCACCGGGCCCGCCGAAGGCGATGGCCGTGGCCACGCCCGCGATGTTGCCCGTACCCACGCGTCCCGACAGCGACATGGCCAAGGCCTGGAAGGACGACACGCCTGCCGCAGAGGATTGACCGGAGAACATCAAACGGATCATCTCCTTGAAACCGCGTACCTGCATGAAGCGCGTGCGCAGCGAGAAGTAAAGCCCGGCGCCCAGACACAGGTAGATCAGGGCGGGACTCCAGATGATGTTGTTCAGCGCGTTGACCAGTTGTTCCACTGTCGCGTGCTCCGTCGGGATTGGCAGGGAGGGGCAGCAGCAAGCACTGCAGTTACCCGATTGTCCACGATTGCAGGGCTGCTGCGCGAGCCGTGGGCAAGGAAGGCAGGATCAGCCCAGTGTTGGGCTCAAGCGCGCGAACAGCCGCAGATCATGCAGCACGCCGCGCTTGCATACAGCCGCACGTTGCACGCCTTCCTCTTCAAAACCATTCTTCTGCAACACGCGCGCCGAGCCTGCGTTGAAATCCAGTACGCTGGCCTGCAGGCGGAACAGCTGCAGTTCGTCCATCACCCACGGCGCGAAAACGCCGACGATGCGCGTCATCAGCCCGTTTCCCCAGTGCACAGGGCCCAGCCAGTATCCGAATTCGGCAGTCCGCGCACGATCACCCTTGCCCGGGTGGGCACCGATGCCACCGCAGGCTTCGCCGTCGATCTCGATGGCGAAGACCGGATCGTCGAATGCGACCACACGGCCTGACAGGAATTCCTCCGCGTCCGCACGCGTGTAGGGAAAGGGAAACCGTTGGCTGAGCCCAGCCGAAACCCGCTCGTCGTTGGCATGGCGAACGAGCGCATCAAGATCCCCGGCGCGCCAGGGACGCAAAACGAAACCTTCGCCCTGCAGCCGCGCCTCAACCATGTCCGCCGACGGAAGGCGTTTCGGCTTCCAGCTTCTCCAGTTCATGCGCCACCGCTTCTGGCGAGCGGGTGAACGGTGCCAGCAGCGCGTAGAACGCCGGCACCACGAACAACGACAGCAGCGTGGAGAAGGCGACACCGAAGATGACCACCACGCCGATGGTGGCGCGACTTGCCGAACCCGGCCCGCCTGCCACCACCAGCGGCACCGCGCCCATGATCGTGGCCACGGATGTCATCAGGATAGGACGCAGACGCACGCTGGCCGATTCGACGATGGCCTGGATCACGCTACGCCCGTCGTCGCGCAACTGGTTGGCGAATTCCACGATCAGGATGCCGTTCTTGGCCGCCAGTCCCACCAGCATGACGATGCCGATCTGGCTGAAAAGATTCAACGTGCCGCCGGTGATCCACAACCCCAGCAGCGCGCCCAGTACCGCCAGCGGCACCGTCAGCATGATCACCAGCGGATGGATGAAGCTCTCGAACTGCGCCGCCAGCACCAGGAATACGATCAGCAGTGCCAGGGCGAAGGTGAGCAGCACTGCGCCGCCTGCCTCCTGGTACTCGCGCGACTCGCCCTTCCAGTCGATCTGCGCGTAGTCGGGAAGTTCCTCGCTGACCGCCTGCTGGGTCCATTCCAATGCTTCGCCCATGGTGTAGCCGGGCGCTAGTCCACCGCTGATCGTGATCGCGCGCAGACGGTTGAAGCGGTTGAAACTGGCGGGCTCGGCGATTTCGCTCATGGTCACCAGGTTGCCGAGCGGAATCAGCGCATCGTCGCGGCCACGCACGTAGGTGTTGACCAGATCGGTGGGCGAGGCGCGGCTGTTGCGGTTGGCCTGGAGCATGACGTCGTACTCCTCGCCGTTGTCGACGAAGGTGGTCACCTGGCGCGAGCCCATCATGGTTTCCAGCGTGCGGCCGATTTCGGTCACCGACACGCCCAGATCTGCGGCGCGCTCGCGGTCGATGTTGACCCGCATCTGCGGCCGTGTTTCCTTGTAATCCGAGTCCATGTCCACCAGGCCCGGATTCTCTTCCATGCGTACCAGCATCCGGTCGCGCCATTGCGCCAGATCCTCGTAGTTGGGTCCGCCCAGCACCAGCTGGAAGCGCTGGCCACGTGTGTTGATCAGCCCTGCCGGCACCTGCGCGCGCGCCTGGACGCCAGGCAATGCGGCCAGCTTTCCGCGCAGTTCGGTGACTACTTCCTCGGTACTGACGTCGCGCTTGTCCCAATCCTGCAGGAACACGATCACCTGGCCGGTGTGCATGTCGCTGCTACCGCCCCAGCCGCGCGGCGCGCGCGAATTGGCGCGCTGGATGGGCTTGTCGTCGCCGATCAATCCGGCCAGTACGCCTTCCACCTGCTGCACCTGGCCGACGGTGTAATCGAAACCGGCACCTTCCGGACCATCCAGGGAAATGAAGAACCGGCCGCGATCCTCGGCAGGCGCCAGTTCGCTGGGCACCCGAAGGAACAGCACGGTTGCCAGCACCAGACAGGTTCCCATCACCGCCAGCATCAGCAGCAGGATGCGTCGCGAAGTGAGTCCGACCAGTTTCGATACCCAGTGCCCGTAACCGGTGCTGAGCCGATTCAACTGGCGGTTGCGCCACGCATTGAATCCGCTTTCCCTGCCATGCGGGCGCACCAGCTTGGAGCACATCATCGGGGTAAGCGTCAGCGCGACGAAAGCCGAAAGCGCCACGGCCGCCGCCAGGGTTACTGACAGTTCGCGGAACAGTCTGCCACTGTTGCCTTCCATGAAACCCACGGGCAGGAAGACCGCCACCAGCACCGCAGTGGTCGCGATCACGGCGAAGGCGACCTGCGCGGTACCACGACGCGCTGCGACCAGTGGCGGTTCGCCCAGGTCGACGCGCCGCTGGACGTTTTCCAGCACCACAATGGCATCGTCCACCACCAGACCGATGCACAGCACCAGCGCGAGCAAGGTCAGCAGATTGATGGTGAAGCCGAAGGCATAGAGCGCGATGAAGGCTGCGACCAGACACACCGGCACGGTCACCGAAGGGATCAACGCGGCGCGGATGCTGCCCAGGAACAGCCAGATCACCAGCACCACCAGCGCCATTGATTCGACCAGCGTCCAGTAGACGCGCTTGATCGAGGCGTCGATGAACACGGTGGAGTCGTAGGCGATGAAGATGTCGGTGCCCTTGGGCAGCGTCTCCTGGATGCGCGCGGCTTCGGCACGCGCTTCGCGCACCACGTCCAGTGCGTTCGCGGTGGAGGTGCGCACAATGCCCAATCCCACGTTGGGCACGAAATTGCTGCGCAGATAGGATCGAGGTTCCTCGGGACCCAATTCCACCTTGGCCACGTCGCCCATGCGTACTACATAACCGTCGCTGCCCTTGCGCAGCGGAATCTGGGCGAACTGCTCCGGCTTGGTGTAACCGCGCTCGACGCGCAACGTGAAGTCGCGGGTCTGCGATTCAATACTGCCGGCGGGCAGCTCCACGTTCTCGTTGCGCAGCGCGGTCTCAATGTCGCCGGCGGTGATGGCACGCGCCGCCATGGCGTCGCGATCCAGCCAGATGCGCATCGCATAGCGCTGGCTGCCACCCAGCTGGACGCGCGCCACGCCATCAATGGAGGACAGGCGATCCAGTACGTAGCGCTCGGCGTAGTCGCTCAACTCCAATGTGTCCATATTGCTGGACCGCATGTTCAACCAGACGATGACATCGCCATCGGATTCCGCTTTTTCGACTTCAGGTGGATCAGCCTCGTCAGGCATGCGGTCCAGGACCCGGCTGACCGCGTCGCGCACGTCGTTGGCGGCCGCCTCGATATCGCGGCTGAGATTGAACTCGATGGTGACATCCGAGCGCCCGTTGGTACTGCGCGACTCGATGGTGTTGATGCCTTCGATGCCCGACAGCGCATCCTCGAGGATCTGGGTGACGCGGGTTTCCACCACCGCCGCCGATGCGCCCACGTAGGAGACCTGCACCGACACGATAGGCGGATCGATATTGGGCAGTTCGCGCAGGGTCAGGCGCAGGAACGACATGATCCCCAGCACCACCAGCAGCAGGCTGACGACTACCGCGAAGACCGGCCGCTTGATGGAAATGTCGGAGAGATTCATCCGTCAGCCCTGAGCGGGTGCGGCCGAGGCCTCGGTGGCATTCCGGGGCGGCGGCGCACCAGGCTTGGCTTCCCTCACCTTGACTCCTGCCCGCAGCTTGCCGGTGCCGTCGATGACGATGCGCTCGCCTGCGGCCAGGCCTTCCACGATCTCGACCTTGCCGTCGCGGCGGCCACCGGCCTTGATCTTGGCCTGTTCCACGCTGCCATCGGTAGCCACGCGGTAGACGAACGACTCGCGTCCCACCTGCACTACCGCGATTTCGGGAATGACCAGCGCCTGTCGTTCGGGCCGGAACATCCTTATATCGACCAGCATCCCGGGACGCAGCAGGCGCTCCGGGTTCGCGAAATCGGCGCGCACGCTGACTGCGCGCGTGGCCGCGTCGATGCGGGTATCGACCGCGGTCACCAGACCCTGGAACTCGCGACCTGGATATGCCACCGAGGCGCCAGTGACCGGACTGCCGTTCTGCACGGTAGCCAAGGCTGCCTCTGGCACCTGGAAATCCACGAACACGCGCGAGATGTCATCCAGCGTTGCAATCACCGTCGTCGGCGTAATCAGCGAGCCCGGGCTGACCTGGCGCAGTCCCATCACGCCGCTGAAAGGCGCACGCACATTGCGGTCGCCGATGTCGCTGCGCATCTGCTGCACGCGGGCCCTGGCGGCATCGCGTGTGGCGCGCTGCGAATCCAGCGCCGAGCGCGCGATCAATTGCTGCTGGGCCAGCTCATTCTGGCGTTTGTACAGGCGGTCGGCTTCCATATAAGTTGCCTGCGCTTCCACCAGTGCGGCCTGCTGCGCATTGCCCCGCAAGGTGATGAGCGGCGCACCCGCGCGCACTTCGTCGCCACTTTCGAAATGCACGTCCTGCACGACCTCGCTGACCTTCGAAGTGAGCGTCACCGATTCGCGCGCCTGGACGGTACCAATACCCTGCAAGCTGTCGTTCCATGCCGAGGCCTTCACCTGCTGCGTGGTGACGGGGATGGCTTCGCCACCGCCTGCCGGGCCGCGGGAAGCCGGTTCGCCCTTGCTGCAGGCGACCAGCATGGCCAGCAGCATCGCCGTGGGGACGAGGCGCGCACTTGAACGGTTGAGCATGGAGATCCTGAAGAAGGTCAGTCTGGAGGGGGTCAGCCAGCGGAGTTTACCGGTCCGCTGTTAACGCAGGGAATGCACCTTGCGTTGACCGCCATGACGCATTCTTCATGCATGACTAAAGACCCTTGCGTGATTATTTTCCTGCTTGTTGTCGGGTGAATTTACCGATGCATTCGTCGTTATCGACGGGCTTGCGGCACCCTCCACGCTTCACCGGACTCAGGCCAGACCGAGGGCCTTCAGCACTTCCGCAGCCAGCTTCTCCGGCGTCTCGCTACCGGCATCCAGGCGCAGCTCGGCATGCTCGGGCCTTTCATAGGGCGAGTCGATGCCGGTGAAGTTGGGAATCTCGCCCGCGCGCGCTTTCCTGTACAGGCCTTTCACATCGCGTTCCTCGGCCAGCGCCAAGGGCACATCGACGAAGATCTCCAGGAACTCACCCGGCTCGAATCGCGCGCGTGCCATCTGCCGTTCGGCGCGGAACGGGGAGATGAAACTGACCAGCACGATCAGACCCGCATCGGCCATCAGCCTGGCCACTTCGGCGACGCGACGGATGTTCTCCACGCGGTCCTCGTCGGTGAAGCCGAGATCGCGATTGAGGCCATGGCGCACGTTGTCGCCATCCAGCAGGAAGGTGTGATATCCGAGCGCATGCAGGCGCTTGTCCACCAGGTTGGCGATGGTGGACTTGCCGGCGCCGGACAAGCCGGTGAACCACAGCACGCGCGCCTGCTGGCCCTTGATCCGCGCACGCGCGGCCTTGTCCACTTCCAGATGCTGCCAGTGCACGTTGCCGGCGCGGCGCAGGGCGAAATCCAGCGTACCGGCGGCGACGGTGTTGTTGCTGTGGCGATCGATCAGAATGAAGCCGCCCAGCGCGCGGTTCTCGGCGTAGGGCGCGAACGGAATGGGTTCATCCAGGCTGAGGTTCACGTACGCGACTTCGTTCAACTCCAGCCGTTTGGCGGCCAGCGCTTCCTGCGTATTGACGTCGATGCGGTGCTTGATCTCGCTTACGGTGGCGGCCACGGTGCGCGCGCCGATCTTCAGCCAGTACGGCCGACCGGGCAGCAGGGCGTTGTCGTCCATCCAAAGCACATGGGCGGCGAACTGGTCGGCGACCTCCGCAGGATCGCCGCCGGCGGCGATGACATCGCCACGGCTGATGTCGATCTCATCGGTCAGGGTCAGAGTGACCGCCTGCCCCGCCTGGGCGAACTCGGCCTCGCGATCAGCGACGAACACCTGGGCGATGCGCGAGCGCCGGCCCGACGGCAGCGCCACGATTTCATCGCCACGGCGCGCACGCCCCGAAGCAATCGTGCCGGCGAAACCGCGGAAATTCTGATGGGGGCGGCTGACGTACTGCACCGGCAGGCGCAGGCCGCCGTCGCTACCCTGCACGGACATCTCCACGGTTTCCAGATGCTCCAGCAACGTGGGGCCGGTGTACCAGGGCATCGCATCGGAATGGGTGGACAGGTTGTCCCCGTTCAATGCGGAGAGCGGAATGCAGGTCGTCTGGGCGATGCCCAACTGGGCGGCCAGCGCCTGATAGCCGGCGACGATCTCGTCGAACACCGCCTGGTCGTAGCCGACCAGATCCATCTTGTTCACCGCCAGCACCACATGACGGATACCCAGCAACGACACGATGTAGGTGTGGCGGCGCGTCTGGGTCAGCAGGCCCTTGCGCGCATCCACCAGCACCACGGCCAGGTCGGCGGTGGAGGCGCCGGTAGCCATGTTGCGCGTGTACTGCTCGTGGCCGGGGCAGTCGGCCACGATGAACTTGCGGCGCTCTGTGTCGAAGTAGCGATAGGCCACGTCGATGGTGATGCCCTGCTCGCGCTCGGCAGCCAGGCCGTCCAGCAGCAACGCATAGTCGATCTCGCCACCGCGCGTGCCATGTCGCTTGCTGTCGGCGCTAAGCGTGGCCAACTGGTCGTCGAACAAGCGCTTGCTGTCGTACAGCAATCTGCCGATCAACGTGCTCTTGCCGTCGTCCACACTGCCACAGGTGATGAAGCGCAGCAGCGGCTTTTCTTCGTGCTGTTTGAGGTAGTTGGCGATGTCAGACATACCATTCCCCCCTTTGCAAAAGGGGGGTCAGGGGGGATTTGCTTTTGATCTTGATCATGCCCTCCAGCAGGTTTCCCGCGAAGAGCAAATCCCCCTCGATCCCCCTTTTGCAAAGGGGGAGGCCAAAGCAGGCGCGCGCGCGAACTGGAAACATCAGAAATACCCCTCCAACTTCTTCTTCTCCATCGAAGCGGTCGGGTCCTGGTCGATCACCCGGCCCTGGCGCTCGGAGCTGGTGGTCACCAGCATCTCGGCGATGATCGCTTCCAGCGTGTCGGCTTCCGACTCGATCGCACCGGTCAGCGGATAACAGCCCAGGGTGCGGAAGCGCACTTTCTTCAGCTGCGGGGTTTCGCCTTCGTGCAGGGGCAGGCGCTCATCGTCGACCAGGATCAGGGCGCCGTCGCGTTCCACCACCGGGCGTTCGGCGGCGAAATACAGCGGCACCACCGGAATGCCCTCGCGATAGATATAGAGCCAGATATCCAGCTCGGTCCAGTTGGACAAGGGGAACGCGCGCACGCTTTCGCCCTTGTCGATGCGCGCGTTGTACACGTTCCACAACTCCGGGCGCTGCCGCTTGGGGTCCCAGCGGTGCTTGTCGTTGCGGAAGGAGAACACGCGCTCCTTGGCGCGGGATTTCTCCTCGTCGCGGCGCGCGCCGCCGATGGCCGCGTCGAAACCGTACTGGTCCAGCGCCTGCTTCAGGCCCTGGGTTTTCATCACGTCGGTATGCACGGTGGCGCCGTGGCTGATCGGGCCGATGTTCTGGGCGACGCCGTCCGGGTTGATGTGCACGCGCAGCTCGGTGCCGGTCTCCGCCACGCGGCGGTCGCGGAAGGCGATCATCTCGCGGAACTTCCAGCGTGTGTCCACATGCAGCAGCGGAATCGGGGACGGCGCGGGCGCGAAGGCCTTCAGCAACAGGTGCAGCAGCACCGAACTGTCCTTGCCGACCGAGTACAGCAGCACCGGGTTGCGGAACTCGGCCGCGACCTCCCGGAGGATATGGATGCTTTCCGCTTCAAGACGGTCGAGGTGGGACAGGGAAGGCAGGGAACTCATGAAGGATCTTGTGAGGGAAGGAGCGCAGAAGCGGTAGCGCAGGTTATCAGCTGATCTCGCCGGGCTGACCCCGCCGGCCCGGAGGGGCGCACCAGGAAGGCCGGCGAGTATTCGGGTTGGGGAGCCTGCCTTGAAATAAGCACAGGGCATGAGGCCATAACCAGACATCGTTTCTGAACCGGTTAACCGGCACCTAACATCGACCATCCCTTAATGACCCTGGCGAGCCCAAGGCATGACCGCTGCACCTCCCGCGTTGGCCCCGAGCCCCTTGCCCGAAGAGCGCAAGGCTTTGCTCGCGCGCGTGGTCGAGGGGCTCGACACCCCCAGCCTGTGGTGGTTGTCGGGTTATGCCGCTGGCCTGGCCCAGGGACACCCGGCCCCCCATCTGGCCGTCCTGCCCGGCGGCGCGGCCCAGGCCAGCCAGCGTTTGACCGTGATCTACGGCAGCCAGACCGGTAACGCACGGCGCGAGGCGGAAAAAATCGCCGCCGAGGCCGAGGTCGCCGGCCTCAACGTCCGCCTGCTGCGCGCCGACGCTTACCCGCAGCGCGAACTGGCCAGCGAGCGCCTGCTCTACGTGGTCATCAGCACCCAGGGCGAAGGCGATCCGCCGGACGACGCCATCGGCCTGGTCGAATTCATCGCCGGCAAGCGCGCGCCCAAGCTGCCAGAGCTCAAGTACGCCGTGCTTGGCCTGGGCGACTCCAGCTACGCCGACTTCTGCGGCATCGGCCGTCGCCTGGACGCGCGTCTGACCGAACTCGGCGCCAGCCGCCTGTTCGCCGCCGGCGAAGCCGACCTGGATATCGACACCGTTGCCCTGCCCTGGCGCGAGCAGGCGCTGGCCCAGGCCAAGGCGCTGCTGAAAGTGGCGACAGTGCCCTCGGCCACGGTGACCCCGCTGCGCCCGCATGCGGCCTCGTTGTACTCGCACGACAAGCCCTTCGCCGCCGAACTGCTGCTCAACCAGCGCATCAGTGGCCGTGAATTCAAAGGCGTTGGCTTCCTGAAATACGGCGGCATCGGCAAGGATGTGCGTCATCTTGAGCTCTCGCTGCAGGGTTCCGGACTGCACTACGAACCCGGCGACGCGCTGGGTGTGCGCCACCGCAATCCCGACCTGCTGGTGGAAGGCGTACTGCAGGCGCTGGAGCTGGACGGCCAGACGCCGGTGCAGGAGAAGGACGAATCGCTGCCGCTGCGCGAGTGGCTGGCCGCGCGCCGCGAACTCACCAAGCTGAGCCGTCCCTTCCTGGCCAGCCATGCCGCACAGGCTCGATCGGAAGCGCTCAACGATCTGCTGGGTCCGGGCCGCAACGTCGAATTCGCCGAACTGCTGGCCACGCATCAACTGGCTGACGTACTGCGTCGCTGGCCCGCGCACTGGGAACCGCAGGATCTGGTGGCGGCGCTGCGTCCGCTCGCGCCGCGCCTGTATTCCATCGCCTCCAGCCGCAAGCGCGTGGGCGAGGAAGTGCACCTGACCGTCGACGTGCTCGACTACCAGGCCTTCGGCCACGCGCATGTCGGCGCGGCCAGCGGTTTCCTGTCCTCGTTGCAGGAAGGCGATCACGCGCCGGTCTACATCGAAGCCAACGACCGTTTCCGGGTTCCGGCCGATGCCAGCCGCGACCTGATCATGGTCGGCCCCGGCACCGGCGTGGCGCCGTTCCGCGGCTTCGTGCAGGAGCGCGCGGAAACCGGCGCGTCGGGCCGCAACTGGCTGTTGTTCGGCGCGCGCCATTTCAACACCGACTTCCTCTACCAGGCCGAATGGCAGGATGCGCTGCGCACCGGCGAACTGCATCGCCTGGACGTGGCGTTCTCGCGCGACCAGGCCGAAAAGATCTACGTGCAGCAGCGTCTGCGCGAACGCAGCCGCGAGGTCTACGACTGGCTTCAGAACGGCGCGCATTTCTATGTCTGCGGCGCCATCGGCATGGGCAAGGACGTGCACGCAACCCTGCTGCAGATCGTCGCCGAGCAAGCCAGCGTGGACGCCGAATCCGCCGCCGAGTACCTCAGCCGATTGCAAGCGGAGGGCCGCTACAGCCGCGATGTGTATTAGGCCCACGGCACTTGTAGGAGCGACGCAAGTCGCGATCACAGCGCACCGGTAAGGCTTCATCGCGACTTGCGTCGCTCCTACATTCAAGAATCGAAATGACCACCCATTCCGTAGAAGACATCAAATCCGAGAGCAAGCGCCTGCGCGGCAGCCTGCTGGACAGCCTGGCCGATCCGATCACCGGCGCGCTGCGCGAATCGGATCAGACCCTGATCAAGTACCACGGCAGCTACCAGCAGGACGACCGCGACGTGCGCGACGAGCGCCGCCGACAGAAGCTGGAGCCGGCCTACCAGTTCATGATCCGCACGCGCACACCGGGCGGCGTGGTCACGCCGCAGCAGTGGCTGCAGCTGGATGCCATCGCCACGCGCCATGCCAATCATTCGCTGCGCATCACCACCCGCCAGGCCTTCCAGTTCCATGGCGTGATCAAGCGCGAGTTGAAGGCGACCATGCAGGCCATCAACGCCAGCCTGATCGACACGCTGGCGGCCTGCGGTGACGTCAACCGCAACGTGATGGTCGCGGCCAATCCGCTGGAATCTTCGGCGCATGCCGAAGTGCAGGACTGGGCGGAAAAGCTGTCGAAGCACTTCCTGCCCAATTCACGCGCCTATTACGAAATCTGGCTGGACGAGGAACTCGTCGCCGGCAGCGGCGAGGAAGAGGAGCCGATCTACGGCAGCACCTACCTGCCGCGCAAGTTCAAGGTCGCCTTCGCCGTGCCGCCGGTCAACGATGTGGACGTGTTCGCCAACGACCTGGGCTTCATCGCGATCATCGAAAACGGCGCGCTGGTTGGCTTCAATGTCAGCATCGGCGGCGGCATGGGTGCCAGCCATGGCGATGCCGAAACCTATCCGCGCGTGGCCGACGTCATCGGCTTCATCACGCCGGACCAGCTGATCGATGTCGCCACCGCCGTAGTCACCACCCAGCGCGATCTTGGCAACCGCGCCGTGCGCAAGCGCGCGCGCTTCAAATACACCATCGACGATCACGGGCTGGACAGGATCGTCGAAGAAATTGAAAGCCGTGCCAGACTCTCTCTCTCCCCGGCGCGTGCTTTCGCTTTTGAACACAACGGCGATCGCCTGGGCTGGGTGCAGGGCCAGGATGGACACTGGCACCTGACCTTGAATCTGTCCGCAGGCCGCATCGCTGATCGCCCTGGCGCGCCACACCTGACGGGTCTGCGCGAAATCGCCAAGGTGCATACCGGCGAATTCCGCATGACCGGCAACCAGAACCTGGTGATCGCCAATGTCGCCGCAGATGATCGCGCAAAGATCGATGCGTTGGTCCACGCGCACGCGCTTGATGACGGCTTACGCAACGGCACGGCACTGGCACGCGCAGCTTTCGCCTGTGTGGCCCTGCCTACCTGTGGACTGGCGATGGCAGAAGCCGAACGCTATCTGCCTGATTTCAGCGACAAGCTCGAGCCGCTGCTGGAAAAACACGGCCTGGCCGATGCGCCGATCCTGCTGCGCATTTCCGGTTGCCCCAATGGCTGCTCGCGTCCCTACCTGGGCGAGATCGCCCTGGTCGGCAAGGCGCCGGGCCGCTACAACCTGATGCTGGGCGCGGACCATCGCGGTCAACGCCTCAACACGCTGTACCGCGAGAACATCGCCGAGAGCGAGATTCTCGACACGCTGGACCCGCTGTTCGCGCGCTACGCCGCCGAACGCCAGAGCAGCGAAGGCTTCGGCGATTTCCTCCACCGCAGCGGCGTGGTCGCCCTGCCCGCTTACCCCACACACCGACAGATTCCGTTGGAGTTGTACGCATGAACGCCGTGAACTTGGATGCCCCGAACCTGGATGCTCCCAACCTGGGCGCTGCCAACCTGGATGTAGCCGCCAATGAACCCGAATCGCTGGCCGATCTCAATGCGATGCTGGAAGGCCAGACTGCGGAGCAACGCGTGGAATGGGCGCTGAAGAATGCGCCAGCCAAGCCCGCCCTGTCGTCCAGCTTCGGCGCGCAGGCGTCGGTGATGCTGCACATGCTCAGCCAGCAGCAGCCCGACATCCCGGTCATCCTTATCGACACCGGCTATCTGTTTCCCGAAACCTACCGCTTCGCCGACCAGCTGACCGAACGCCTGAAGTTGAACCTGCAGGTCTTCCGCCCGCTGGTCAGCCGCGCGTGGATGGAAGCGCGTCATGGCCGGCTGTGGGAACAGGGTCTGGTCGGCATCGACCAGTACAACGGCCTGCGCAAGGTCGAGCCGATGAAGCGCGCCTTGAAGGAACTGGAAGTGGGCACCTGGTTCACCGGCCTGCGCCGCAGCCAGGCGGCCAGCCGCAGCCAAACGCCCGTGCTGCAACAGCGCGAAGGCCGCTTGAAAGTGAACCCGATCGTCGACTGGACCGACCGCGATATCTGGGTCTACATGAAGAAGCACGACCTGCCGTATCACCCGCTGTGGGATGAAGGCTATGTCTCCATCGGCGACTTCCACACCACGGCACGCTGGGAACCGGGCATGAGCGCCGAAGACACGCGTTACTTCGGCCTCAAGCGCGAGTGCGGGATCCACGTCGAGGTCTGATCGTCCTCATGGGGCGATCCCCAGCATGAGTCCATAACCAACACCTCTCCTGCACGCGGGAGAGGTCGTCGCGCCTGCGCGGCGGGTGAGGGCAAACGGCATCAATAATATTTGGTAGGACGGGGCTACGCCCCGACGCTCCCTGCTCGGCGCGTCGGGGACGTAGCCCCGACCTACCTTCACAATACGTAGGCGACAATAGCGGGACTCTCTGCCGGATCCAGCTTGCCTTCGTGAGAAAGGAACGTCTCCTCCCCCTGATCGTCGCCACCGCGCTGTTCATCGAGAACATGGACTCGACTTCGATCACCACCTCCTTGCCGGTGATCGCCGAGGAGCTGGGCGTCGAGGCGGTGGCACTGAAGCTGGCCCTGACCACTTACATGCTGGCCTTGGCGGTGTTCATTCCCATCAGTGGCTGGGTCGCCGACCGCTTCGGCGCACGCCCCACCTTCATGGCGGCCATTGGCGTGTTCCTGCTGGGCTCCATCGGCTGCGCCGTATCCGGATCATTGGGGGAACTGGTGGCCGCGCGGTTCCTGCAAGGCATGGGCGGCGCGATGATGGTGCCGGTGGGACGCCTGGTGCTGTTGCGCACCGTACCCAAGGCGCAACTGGTGCAGGCGCTGAGCTGGTTGACCATTCCCGCATTGTTGGGGCCGATGCTGGGGCCGCCGCTGGGCGGCCTGATCACCACCTACGGCAACTGGCGTTTCATCTTCCTGATCAATATCCCGATGGGGCTGCTGGGCATTTTCCTGGCCTGGAAATTCATACCGATGCTGCGTGGGGAATCGCGACCGTTGGACTGGCTCGGCTTCTGTCTGTCGGCGTTGGGGCTGGCGCTGACCATGTTCGGTTTTGCCAGCATGGGCCGGCACCTGATCAGCACACCGGCGGCAATCGGCTGTCTGCTCACAGGCGCGGCCGTGCTGGCCCTGTACGTGCTGCATTCGCGTCGCCATCCCCATCCGTTGATCGATCTTGGATTGATGAAGCTGCCGACCTTCCGCATCGGCGTGCTCGGCGGCTCGCTGTTCCGCATCGGCATCGGCGCCACGCCGTTCCTGTTGCCGCTGATGCTGCAGCTGGGCTTCGGTTTGAATCCGCTGCAATCCGGTCTGATCACTTTCACGTCGGCAGCGGGCGCGATGTTCATGAAAACGCTGGCCGCGCGCATCCTGCGGCGCTTCGGCTTCCGCCGCGTACTGGTCACCAACGCGCTGATCGCTTCGTTGCTGTTGTGCGGCTTCGGCCTGTTTCGCGCGGACACGCCTTATCCGCTGATCATCGGTGTGTTGCTGGTCAGCGGTTGTTTCCGCTCGCTGCAGTTCACCAGCCTCAACGCCATCGTCTACGCCGATGTCGATCCGGCGCGCATGGCACAGGCCAGCAGCCTGGCAGCGATGGCGCAACAGGTCTCGCTGGCCATCGGCGTGACCATCGGCGGCTACGCGCTGACCGTGGCCAGCATGGCGACCGGGCAACCGATGGACGCCGTGATCAACTTCAGTTTCGCCTTCCTCACCGTAGGCCTTATCTCCGGCACCTCGCTGTGGATGATGCTGAAGTTGGCGCCCGATGCGGGTGCGGAAATGTCCGGCAAGGCCGAACCGGGCAAGGAAGTCACCGAGCCCAAGCCGGAGCAGCGGCCAGGCAATTGAGGGTCGCAGAAAACATGCTTCACGTAGAGCGGGGCTTGCCCCGCTGCTCTTGAGCCGGCGCCTTTGAACATTAGGGCAAGCGCAGCAAGCTACGCTCTACGGAAAACAAGGCTGGCTTCATCGAACCAGGAAGCGCGATGCTGAAGCCAAGATGCTGGGTTGGTGAAGGCAACCCAGCCTACGGTCCTGCGCGATGCCCCGCTGAACAACTCCCATCGGCCATGACCTGCAGGATTGACCGGCGAAATCAGAAGCACAACAATGCTGACTACATTTGTAGTCAACTGGATTGCCATGAAGATCCGCTGCTTGTTGCTGCTTCTGCTTTTGGCTGCCTGGACCCACGGCAAAGCCGCCGAATCCCCGGGCCAGTGGCTGGTCACGACCGATCTTTGGGGCAATGCCGCTTACCAGGTGCTGGAAATTCCCGATGGCGATGGCGCGCTGACGGGCATCTTCGACGGCGATCCGTTGACAGGAAAGCGTAATGGCCAAGCCATTGAATTCGTGGTCACCGGCAACGACGCCGCCGTCTACCGGTTCAGCGGCCTGCAGACGCAGGACGCAATCGCCGGCACCGCCGACTACCCAGACACGAACAACAAGGACCAGCGTGCGTCGCACGCTTTTTCCGCGCGACGACTTCCGCAACGCAAGAGCGATTCGCCGCAGCGGCACGATTTCGTTCCCAGCAGTTATTCAAACGAATTCTCTCCGCACCGCGCACCCGTGCTCACCATCTGGCCGGGCGATACCGTGCGCACGACCACGCTGGACTCCGGCGGCGTGGACCAGCATGGCAAGACCCAGGCACTTTTCGGCAATCCGCAGACCGGCCCGTTCTACGTGATGGGCGCCGGACCGGGCGATGTGCTGGCGATCCATATCGAACGGCTGCGTCTGAACCGCGATTACGCCGACAGTCTGGACAGCGTGGTCGGACGGGCCATGTCGCCCGCGCTTGCGGCCAAAGCGACGGAACTGGGCAAACCGGTGCGTTGGACACTGGATCTGGAGCGTGGCGTGGCGCGTCCACAATCTCCTTCCGAACCTCTACGCGATCTGTCGGTGCCGCTGCGGCCGATGCTGGGCGGACTGGCGGTTGCGCCGGGATTCGGTTCCGCGCCCATGTCCACCGGCGATACCGGCCGCTTCGGCGGCAATATGGATTTCAACGAGATCCGAGAAGGCGCCACGATCTATCTGCCGGTGTCGCAACCCGGCGCACTGCTGTACCTGGGCGATGCGCACGCCTTGCAGGGCGATGGCGAGACCTCGCAGTACGGACTGGAAACGTCGATGGACGTGGAGTTTCGCGTGGACGTGATCCACGGGAAGAACATCTCAGGGCCGCGCGTCGAATCCGAGACGCAGATCATGGTGCTGGGCCAGGCCGGCTCGCTGGACGACGCGCTGCGCGCGGCCACGGCGGGCATGATCCAGTGGCTGCAACAGGATTACGGATTGACCGTTTCCGAGTGCGCGCAGGTCATGGGCAGCTCGGTGCACTACGTGGTCGCCAACCTCGCTGGCCGCAGCGTGGGCCTGGCGGCGAAGCTGGACAAATCGGTGTTGCGAACGCTGGCGCGAAAATCTCCGTAGCCGTCAACGGGTACGGTTTCTTTCCAGCATGGCTCGATGAGCGGCGCGACCAGCGGCTTCAGCTGGTGATGGTCTGCGTCAGCGATTCCCAGGTCGGCGGCTCCGGCCAGTCGGCGGCCTGGTTGCCATCGAGCACCCGGCGCAGATCGCGGCGATCCACTTGCGGTGCGAGCACGTGCACCAGTTCCAGCGCGTAGTCGCGCAGCACGCGTTCGCGCGGCAGCACGGCCCAGGCGATGCATTCGTTGATGGCCGACGGCGCAGCCCAGGCGCGCAGGTCGGTATCGGCGGCGGTGACCGCCATTTCCGCCAGCAGGCCCACGCCCATGCCGGCGCGGACGTAGGTCTTGATGAGGTCGGCGTCCAGCGCGGTCAGGGCGATGCTGGGCTGCAGGCCGACGCCAGCGAAGGCGCGTTGCAGTGAGCTTTCCGCACGCGTGGAAGATTCGTAGCTGATCAGCGGCTGGGTGGACAGGTCGCTCATGCTGGGCACCGCGCCGGCGCGGTCCAGGGCATGGCCCCGCGGCACCAGCACCAGCCGGCGCCATCGGTACAGCGGCACGGCGATGCCGGCCTGCGGTTCGTCGCCGGCGGTGCTGATGATGGCGATGTCGGCATCGCCTTCACTCAACAGATCCAGCGCGGCGCTTTCACCGGCCTGCTGCAGGTGCACGCTGACTTGCGGGTAGGCGCGTTTGATCTGGCCGATGGCCGGCGGCAGCACGAAGCGCGCCTGGGTGTGGGTGGTGGCCAGGATCAACTGGCCCTGGCTCTCGCGGCGCTGGTTGGCCGAGTAGGTGCGGATGTTGTTGGCTTCGGCCAACACCGCGCGGGCACGCTGGATCACTTCGCCGCCGGCCGGCGTCACCGCTTCCAAGCTGCGGCCCTTGCGCACGAACAGCAGGAAACCCAGTTCGTCCTCCAACTGCTTGAGCTGCTTGGACAAGCCGGGCTGGGTGGCATGCACCCTGGCCGCGGCCAGGGTGATGTTGAGATCGGCATCGGCGATGGCCACCAGATAGCGGAGTTGGGTCAGCGTCATCGTGCTCTCGAAACCGGACGACCGAGGCGGCCACAGGGACTGGGGAAGTGAAAAGGGAATGTAGAGGATTTCCAACCCTCATCTTATAACCGCCCGTCATATGCAAGGAGCGGCAAGTCATTTCCTGCTGCATATAACCGGACGTTAGGGTCATCAGCCCTCGTTGATGCCGCCGCCGTGACCGCTCCGCTATTTCCCTTGTTCGCCGACCTGCGTGACCGGACCGTCCTGGTGGTGGGCGGCGGGGCCGTGGCCGAGCGCAAGGTCGAGGCCCTGCTCCATGCCGGCGCGCTGCCGCTGGTGGGCTCGCTGCGCTTGAACGAGGGCCTGAGCCGCTGGCGGGAGACCGGCCGCATCCGCTGGCTGGAAGGCGCGTTCCAGGAACACTGGCTGGACGAGGCCTGGCTGGTGATCGCCGCTACCGACGACCACGACGTCAATCGCGAAGTTTACGAAGCCGCGACTGCGCGCCGCATCCTGGCCAATGTGGTCGATGCCTCGGAGTTATGCAGCTTCCACTCGCCGGCCGTGGTCCAGCGCGGACTGCTGCAGATCGCCATTTCCAGCGGCGGTGGCGCGCCCATGCTGGCGCGGCATATCCGTCGGCAGCTGGAAACGCTGCTGGACGATTCGCTGGGCACGCTGGCCGAACTACTGACCCGCCAGCGCGAGGCGATCCGCGCGCGCTTCCCTGACATGGGCTTGCGCCGCCGCTTCTTCGAAACCCTGCTGGCCGGCCCCTTGCCGCGACTGCTGCGCCAGCGCCTGGACGCCACCCAGGCCGACGCCTATCTGAGCGAGCTGCTGGAAAACGAAAAGCCCGCTTCGCCCGTGGGTTCAGTGGTGCTGGTAGGCGCCGGCCCCGGCGATCCCGGGCTGGTGACCTTGAACGCCTTGCGCGCGATGAACGAGGCCGACGTGATCCTGCACGACCGTCTAGTGAGCGCCGAAGTGCTACGGCTGGCGCGGCGCGATGCCACCCGCATCGAAGTGGGCAAGTCGGCCGGCCGGCACAGCATGAGCCAGGACCAGATCCACGCGCTGATGCTGGAACACGCACGCCAGGGCAAGCGCGTGGTGCGGCTGAAGGGCGGCGACCCGTTCGTGTTCGGACGCGGTGGCGAAGAACTTGAATTCCTGCGCGCGCACGACATTCCGTTCGAAGTGGTGCCCGGCATCACCGCCGCCGTCGCCTGTGCGGCATATGCCGGCATTCCGCTGACCCACCGCGACCATGCGCAATCGCTGCGACTGGTGACCGCGCACTGCAAGGACACGCTGAGCACCACGAACGAAGACGGGCTGGACTGGCACTCGCTGGCGCAGGAGAAGCAGACCCTGGCGCTCTACATGGGCGTGGCGGGACTGGAAAAAGTCCGCGAACGCCTGCTGGTGGCCGGTGCGTCCCCCCAACTTCCGTTTGCAATCGTGGAGAACGGATCGCGCCCACAGCAACGTGTCATCACCGGCACGCTGGCGACCCTGCCCGAAACCGCGCGCCACTACCAGGTGCAATCGCCCGCGTTGCTGATCCTGGGCGAGGTGGCCGCACTGGCGGGAACGCTGCAATGGTTCGGGCAATCCCCCCTTCATACGCCGCCACATTTCGACAACCTGCGCGTGCCTACACTCCCGCAGGCCGCCTGACGCATTCCCACGGAGATCTTCATGGCCATCTACGACAACATCCTCGACACCATCGGCCGCACGCCTGTCGTGAAGCTGCACCGCATCGCGCCCAAGCACGTCACGTTGTACGCCAAGGTGGAATCGTTCAACCCCGGCGGCTCGGTCAAGGACCGTCTGGCACTGGCCATCGTGCTGGATGCCGAAGCCAAGGGTTTGCTGAAACCCGGCGACACGATTGTGGAAGCGACTTCCGGCAACACCGGCGTTTCGCTGGCCATGGTCGCTGCAGCGCGCGGCTACAAGTTCGTCGCCACCATGGTGGAAACCTTCTCCATCGAACGCCGCAAGCTGATGCGCGCCTATGGCGCCAAGGTCATCCTGACCCCCGCCGCCGAGCGCGGCAGCGGCATGGTGCGCAAGGCCAAGGAACTGGCCGAACAGCATGGCTGGTTCCTGGCCAGCCAGTTCGCCAATCCCGCCAATCCCGCGTATCACCGCCAGACCACGGCGGCGGAAATCCTGCGCGATTTCGCTGGCCTGCGCCTGGATCATTTCGTCACCGGCTGGGGCACCGGCGGCACGCTCACCGGCGTGGGCGAAGTGCTCAAGGTCGCGCGCCCGGAAGTGCGCATCACCGCCTCCGAACCCGCCGGCGCGTCGCTGCTGCTGGGCAAGGAATGGGCACCGCACAAGATCCAGGGCTGGACCCCGGACTTCGTGCCCGAAGTATTGAATCGCGAAGTCGCCGACGAAGTGTTGCCGGTGAGCGACGTGGATTCCATCGCCACCTCGCGCAGGCTGGCGGCCGAAGAAGGCATCTTCGTCGGCATCTCTGCCGGCGCCACCGTCGCGGCGGCGCTGCAGGTCGCCGAGAAAGCCAGCGAAGGCTCGGTCATCCTGGCGATGTTGCCCGACACCGGCGAGCGTTATTTCTCCACGCCGCTGTTCGAAGGCGTCAACGAAGGCTCTGACGACGAATGGCTGGCTTCGGTGGCCGCGGCGGCGATTCCGTAACACCGACCGGATTGGCACAGACCAAGTCATATCGTCATTCCAGCGAAAGCTGGAGGTGCTTCTCAACAGCGAAGCTGGTCATCCATTTTGCTCGTGGATTTGAAATCAAAATGGATTCCGGCTTTCGCCGGAATGACGAAACCTTTACGAGGGCGAGAAATTCCTCCAGGCGACTGTATTTCACATGCTCGCGAACAGCACGGCGGGCAATGCCCGCACTACATGGTGCGTCCGTCGTAAATAACGCTTCCGGCTTCGCCGGCATGACAAAAACCCTGTCGGGCAAGCCGACTTCAAGGCGTCAACAACACCCACGCTGCAGCAACAGCGCCCAGTACTACCAACGCCCATAACCATCCGTTGCGATTGGTTTCCCGGCTGACCGTGCCCATTCCACGCGCCGCTTGCCCGGCATGCAGCGCCGTCGGCATTGATTTTCCGCTGCTTTCCTTGGCCTGCCGCAATCGCTTCATGGCCGTCTTGAGATCGCCGCTTTCCATCGCGGTCATGACTTCTTCCGGAACCTTGAAGCCATGCTTGCTGGCAACGGCCTCGAGCTTGGCGCGCATCGCCTGGTCACGCGGCGGCGTGTCGCCATGGCGATAGCCATCTACCAGATCCTTGGCCTCTTTCAATCCCAATCCGGTTTTCTCGCGCACGATCTTGATCGCCTCGATCACCTGCCCCTTGGACAGTGCCGCCAGCGCCTCCGCTGGCAGGTCGCTGTCGTTCGCTGTAGTAGTTGATGGCGCAGGACCGACAGGAAAGCCCTGTTTACCCGAGACACATGCCTCCACCGCTTCCATCGCGCCACGCAGATCGAGGCCATGGTTGGCTTCGCGCACCAGCTTGATCGCCTCTAGCCGGTTTCCCCTACCGATTGCGGAGACAGCAGCGGCTGGAAACCTGATTTCCTTCGCCATGAGTCCTTCATCCCTCGGAACTGTCGACACGATAACGCATGGGCGCCTAGCCTTCGTAAAGCTCCAGCGGCAGGCCATCTGGGTCGGCGAAGAAGCTGAAACGCTTGCCGGTGTACTCATCGATGCGGATCGGTTCGGCTTCGACTCCGTGCGTAGTCAGCGATGCCAGCGCGCGTTCGATATCCGCAACGCGGAAAGCCAGGTGACGCAGGCCGCAAGCCTCCGGCCGCGACACGCGTGGTGGTGGCGAGGGAAAGGAAAACAACTCGATCTGGACGCCGTCGCCAACACGCAGATCCAGCTTCCATGAATCGCGTTCGCTGCGATAGGCCTCGGCGACGATCTGCAGACCTAATACTTCGACATAGAAATGCTTCGAGCGTGCGTAGTCGGACACGATGATAGCGATATGGTGTATGCCGGAGATTTCCATTGTGATTGTTCTCAATGAAAACGCCGGCACGAGGCCGGCGTCGAGTAAAGCCCTTCTCCCTACGGGAGAAGGTGCCCGGAGGGCGGATGAGGGTACGGCGGAGTGAGACTGCAGGACTCAATGAGATGGGTAAAAGATTCGAAATTCGCATCCGTCACTGAATCGGTCATTGGCCTGCACTACTTCGCCGTACCCTCACCCCAACCCCTCTCCCGCTGGGAGAGGGGCTAAAAGGGCCAAAGCGCGACGGCTCAGCCTTCCCACTTACCCAATGCAGCCAACCCATTGTCACGCGCGCGCGCATGCACGATCGCCTGGGCCTTGGCGAAGTTGCCGACCAGGTCCTGCGACCACAGCTTCAGCGCGGCCGACTGCATGGCGCGGCCGTAGGAGAACGACAGCGGCCACGGCAGGTTGCCCAGGCGATTCATCGCATCCAGATGCGCGGTGGCGTCTTCATCGCTCTGGCCGCCGGACAGGAACACGATGCCCGGCAGGATCGCCGGCACGGTGCTCTTCAGGCACATCACGGTGGCTTCGGCGACTTCATCGATGCTGGCCTGCTCATCGCAGCCCTTGCCGGCCACAACCATCGAGGCTTTCAGGATGGTTCCTTCCAGCATCACGTTCTGCTCGTACAGCGCGCCGAACAATGCACGCAGCGTGGCTTCGGTGACTTCGTAGCAGGTCTCGATGTCGTGGTCGCCGTCCATCAGTACTTCCGGTTCGACCATCGGCACGATGCCCGCTTCCTGGCACAGCGCCGCATAGCGGGCCAGCGCGTGCGCATTGGCTTCGATGCAGGTGCCGGAGGGAATGTCGTCGCCGATATTGATCACCGCGCGCCACTTGGCGAAACGCGCGCCCAGTGCGTAGTACTCCTTCAGGCGGTCGCGCAGGCCGTCCAGGCCCTCGGTGACCACTTCGCCTTGGCAGCCGGCCAGCGGGTGCGTGCCCTTGTCGACCTTGATGCCGGGAATGATGCCGTTGGCGGCCATGACCTTGGCGAACGGCACGCCGTCCTTGGTCGACTGGCGCAGGGTTTCGTCGTACAGGATCGCGCCGGAGATATGGTCGCCCAGCTTCGGCGTGGTCAGCAGCATCTCGCGGTAGGCGCGGCGGTTTTCCTCGGTGTTGGGAATGCCGACGCTTTCGAACCGCTTGGCGATGGTGGCGGTCGATTCGTCGATCGCGATGATGCCCTTGCCCGCGGCAACCATGGCCTGGGCGGTTTCGGCAAGCTGTTCGATGCTCATTGAGGATCCTGTGCGACGCGGGAAAGGGGCCGAATTATAGCCCGGGCACCGTCGCCCCACCCTTCACCATCAGTCTGCAACCGATTACACCATTCCCATGTAGGAGCGGGCCCTGCCCGCGACAGGCTTTACCGGGAAGGCCTGTCGCGGGCAGGGCCCGCTCCTACAGAGACGCGTGGGGGACAGGATTTTCTAGAGTTCTCCGAGGCCCTCCGCCTTGCCGTCGCTGCCGATCTGCAGCAGGCGCAGGGTGTTGGTGGCGCCGTGCTGTTCCATGTGGTCGCCGCTGGTAAAGATGACGCGGTCGCCCGGCACCAGCCGGTTGAGGTCGCGCAGGATCCGCATCGCATCGCGCGCGGCTTCGCGCGGGGCCAGGCCACGACTGTCGAAGGCGATGGGAAACACGTCGCGGATCATCGCCATCTTGCGGCGCGCGCCGTCGTGGCGCGAGAACGCATAGATGGGCGAACTGGAACGGAACCGCGACAGGAAGCGCGCAGTGCCGCCGGATTCGGTCATAGCCACAATCGCGCGCACGCCGATGTGTTCGGACAGGAACATGGTGGCCATGGCGATGGCCTGGTCGGCGCGCTCCAGATTGCGCGGGGCCTTCTCGAAATCGGTGTCGGTTTCGAATTGCTTCTCCGCGCCCAGGCAGATGCGCGCCATCGCTTCGACCGCCTTCACCGGATAGGCGCCGGCCGCGGTTTCGGCCGACAGCATCACCGCGTCGGTGCCGTCGATGACCGAGTTGGCCACGTCCAGCACTTCGGCACGCGTGGGGATGGGGCTTTCCACCATCGACTGCAACATCTGCGTGGCGGTGATGACCACTTTGTTGCGCGCCAGCGACTCACGGATGATCTTCTTCTGCAGACCGGGCAGTTCGGCATCGCCGATCTCCACGCCCAGATCGCCGCGCGCGACCATCACCACGTCACTGGCCTCGATGATTTCGGCCAGGTTCTCGATGGCTTCGGTACGCTCGATCTTGGAAACCAGCGCGGCATCGCAGCCGTGGCTCAGCGCGATGCGGCGCGCTTCGTTCATGTCTTCGGCATTGCGGCAGAACGACACGGCGATGAAATCGACGCCGATCTTGGCCACGATGCCGATCAGTTCCTTGTCGCGCTCGGTCAGCGCGCCCAGCGACAGGCCGCCGCCCTGCTTGTTCAATCCCTTGCGATCGGACAACGCGCCGTCGTTGAGCACCGTGTTGATGATGCGGTTGCCTTCCACCGCTTCCACACGCAACTGCATAAGCCCATCGTCCAGAAGCAGCACGTCGCCCGGCTGCACGTCGCCCGGCAAGCCCAGGTAGCTCACGCCTACCTGCGTGGTGTCGCCCGGAGGCGCATTCTCATCGGCCACCAGGTCGAAGCGGTCGCCCATCTTCAATTTGACCTTGCCCTCAGCAAACTTCTCGACCCGGATCTTCGGGCCCGGCAGGTCGGCCAGGATGCCGACCTCGGCACCGGCACGCTGCGCGGCGGCGCGCACCGCAGCGGCGCGCTTGGCCTGACCGGAGGGATCGCCATGCGAAAAATTCAGACGGACCACGTTGACGCCTGCGCGGAACAGCTCATCCAGCACACCGGGCGGATCAGTTGCGGGGCCCAGGGTGGCAAGGATCTTGGTACGGCGCTGGCGGTCGGTCACGGGTCGCTCCCTCTAGAGTGGGAGCGAAACTAACACATCCATGGGACCACTACGATGCCATTGCCACTGATTTATTTTGCATAGCAGCAAAGTCTGTGGATATCATCGTGTTACGCAGCAGGATTGGTATTTTAATGGTATTTAATTTTCTACAGAATATTGACCGCAAGAGCTTATCCCGTGCCTTCGCCATTACCGACTAATCGTCAGCGAGCGCTGCTTTTTCGTCGAGGTACGGTTTGCCCTGCTGGTAAAGCCTGAGCCTGTCCAGAAATCCGCTTTCGTCCATCTCTTCAGTCAGCGCGTCCAGACTCCAGTAACGGACGAACTTCGAAATGACGCGCTGCTGCGTTTCAACCGCGTCCGCATACTTGCCGGTGGCTGCCTGGCATGCGGCGACGGTGTCCAATTTCCCCAGCGCGATATCGGAATCCTTGAGCATCTGCTCCGAGTACCGCATGCCCGCGGCCACGTCGCGTGCCGAAGGATCGACGGACGTGCAGTACGCCCACGCCATGTTGTTGAGTGCCCAGGATTGTTTGTCGTGCTGCGATTCAGTCCACAAACGCTTTGCCAGGGCGCGATCTTCGGCCCCCTTGCGATTGCGGTACAGCCAGTCCGCGTAACCGACCTTGGGCTCGCGCTCGTCCGAGGCCAGGATCCTGTCGATCCATGGCTTGGCCTTAACGGCCGATTCGGCACCCAGATCGCCATCCAGATAGGCAATGGCCAGCAGAAGTTGCGAAGTCGCATCGCCGGCCTGGGCGTCCTGCAGCAACCACTGCTCAGCACGTGCGGGGTCCCTTGCCGTGCCCTTGCCTTTCATTGCCATCCGCGCCGCATGACGGCGAGCATCGGCCATGGCCGGCTGCCCGGCCATCTCCACATACCAGTCGAAAGCCTGCTTCGCGGTTTGACCGACGTCCTGATGGTCTTCTTCGTAAAGCATCGCGAGGCTGAGTATTGCATCTTCGTCCCCGGCCCTGACCGCCGCCATCAGCCAGCGTTCGGCGGGCTTCCATTGGCGCATTAGGCGGGCCCGCGCCGACAGGTATTTCATCGCCGCCACCTCACCACCCAACGCCGCCGACTGCATCGATTCCAGCGCCTGCCCGGCCGACGCCTGCGGACTTTCAGTCGCCAGATAGAAGGCCCGAATCTGCTGTGCGTTTGAATCCCCCGCACCGGCGGCCAACCGCATCGACTCCAGCCTCAGGTCCTGTTTGTTTTGCTGGCGCCAGTACTCGGACAACCAGGATTGTCCAAGACCAGTCGCGTTGCTTGCGGGCGCCGCCAGCGCATGCAGATCCCGCTCGGAAAGTGTCACGGCACCCTTCTGCACTTTTTCCGCTGCCAGAGCAGCCACCATCGCCGGGCGGCCCATCGCCACTGACAACGACTTGCGTGCTATTGCCTTTGGGCGTTCGGTGATCTGGGACAAGCTGAGATATTCAAGGGCGACATCGTCTTCCGTCGACAGACGCATCGCGGCCGCAAGCAATCCGTCTGCGACTTCGTCGTTACGCTTGGCTACCAGGCCTTCTCCATACAAGAAGGCAAGCATCACCATCGGCACGACCTGTTTCTGTTCGGTCAGCCCGAGCAGAATGTCCTCCAACCCGTCACCGCAACCTTTGAACGGGCGGACTGCGCACACGGCTATCCAGGTATGCAACGACTGTATGCCGCCGTAGCCAGCGCTGATGCGCAACGCTTTTATCTTCTCCGCCGCGTCGTCAGTTAGCCTGGCAGCCCGAAGGGCCTGAAGGTCCACCGCCGCCAGCTGACTGCTTTTCGCTTGCGCCCCTTCGAAAAAATCCATGAGCAGGTATTTGTAGAAGGGATATCCCTGATATTCGTTGGTTCCCTTGAGTCGTGAGGTCGGCTCGACATAGTCGAAGACATAGCGGATTTCTTTCCCCGCCTCCGCGTCCCATGCCGCGACGACCACCGGAAAGTAGCGTGTTGGCCCAATCAGTTCGAAGTACTCGTAGCGCACCTCAAGACCAGCGGCATGCATCAGGGCATAGACGTCGCTGGGGCCCAGTACTTGAATCGGTTTCGGCCAGGGGAGCTGGCGTCCATCCTTCAACGCCTCTTTGGACAGTGCGACCAATGCGGTCTCGAGTTTCGCGGCCCTTTCCGACTGCCCGGTCGCTTCGGCGCACAACAACGCGGCGCGTACCACCGCTATGCTCACCGGCGCCTTTGCCAAGGCATCGTCCAGGTCTGTCGGGTGCGCGCGACACCCCTCGGTATCGATGCCTTCTGCCGTATATCCGACTTTTTCCAGCACATCGTAAGCGGAGTAGGCAGTCTCGAATTCGGCTAAGCGGGTAAATTCCTGCCAGGTCTGGGCGGCATCGACGGAGACGTCGTCGATATCCACCGTACCGGCGGTCGCCAGCAAAGGCAGCTGCAGCAGCAGGCAAAAACCCAAACTCAGGCTCGAGTACTGTTTCATTTGCCGCCCTCCTGCTGCATATCTCGCAGCAACGCGCGGATTCGCTGTTCGCGTTCCTTGCCGGACGTGGATGCGACCATGGTGAAACCGAGCCGGATGGAAATGTCGTCACGCACGATCCGGAGCTGATCGATGTGCGTCGCAGTGTCGGCGACCGCCACGTCGCGGCGCTTCACCTTGAAATCGTATTGCACATCGATCTGGTCCGGCCCTACGCTGACCTTCCGCTGATAATCGAACGCACTCGATGCGTTGGTCGTCTGCTCTGCGACGAATACCGGCTTCCAGCCCGTTGGATAAGAGACCTGGATCTGATGCGAATAGTCGCCGGGCTCGGCGAAATTGAGCGGCCCCTTGCGTGCCACTGCCGAAGGAAGCGCGGCGGCTGCCTGTAGCGATTCGGCATGCAGGTCGATCGACCTGGCCGTACCGGCGCTCAGGAACGGTGCTTTCAGCAGATAGCTTTCGCTAAGCCTGATGCGGTTGGCTTGACGGTCATCCTCGAAATTCGCGGCCGACACCACCGAGAGTTCGCCGAAGCGCTTGCGGTAGTAATCGGAATAGCGTCGGGAAAGTTCGTCCGACCGCTGGGAGCCCATCGAGCGCCGGGCGTAGTCTGCGGCTTGTCCTTCGTAAAACGTTTCGATTGACAGCTTCACGTCGTTGCCACTTTTCGGCACTTCGTAGCGTTCTATGACTTTCGTAGCCCTGACCACGTTACTGGGCGCCTCCACCGTTTGCAGGGCGGAGCCCCCCTGGACCAGGGGCAGCACCATGCCATACGCGCTCAGATCGACGCTTGCGGGGTCGCCGCCCTGCTGCGCGATGGTCGGATCCATCCAGAGCGTTTTGCCATCCACCCGCGCGCGGACGATCACATGATCGAAGTCCGAGGCGGAAGGAACGAAATCGGCGATGGCACTGCCACGCTCGATCGATACCAGGGCCGGGACAGCTTCGATGCCCATCCGCCCCAGCAGCGTCACCAGCAGATAGGCTTTGTCCTTGCAGTCGCCGAACCTGCGCTGCCAGGTCTCCGACGGCGATGCGGGGCGATGCGTGTTCTCGCCCATCTCCACACCGAAATAGCGTACTTCGTCCTGCACTGTGCGTAGCGCAGCAGTGACGCGCTGGTTGTCATCGGCAAGTGTGCGCCACGACTGCAACTTCGTTTCCAGCTCTGCGGGAATCTCCTTCACCTGCGGATACAGCGGCAAGCCCCACGCCACCACATCCGCCCAACTCTGATCCACGGCGATCTGCGCCTGCGGATAGGGTTCGAACCAGACCGGATAATCGTCTTCATCCACCACGGCAGCGACACCCTTGCCGCGCATCGTCACTTCGACCGCATCGGCCGTAGTGCGAATGACCGGTTGCGGGGAATCAGCGGTCCGATAGATGCGTGGTGTAGTCCCTGGGTCCAGAAGAACCCTGAAATTGGCCTCCAGCGCGGGATTGGTCCATGCGAAGCGCATCCAGTCGGAGATCTGTCCAGCCATCACCGGATTGCTGCCGATCACCGAATAGCTGATCCGCACCACATCACCGATACGTACGTCTTCCAGCACAATCAATGCGGTGACCACGCCGTCGGCCATGTCGTTCTCGAAGCCGCCCTCGCGCCTGGCCAACGAAACCTTGTCTACCGACAGACGCGAGGTCCATTTCCCATCGCGCCGCAAGTCCGCGCGATGAATGACCAGACGCTGGTATTCGGGATTGAAGGAAATCTTGAAACGGCCAGCGTCGCTGAGATAGGAATCCGACAATGTCTCAAACGCATAGTCGATGTAGTGCTGGTCGTGCCCGGCGCGCCGATCGACTTGCACTTCATTGCGCCAGTAGCGCCAGCGCGCATCATCGGCTCCGGGCGCCTTGGCGTCCCAGCGTTCGGCAAGGGGTCCACTCGATACGAATGCCGGAACAGGTCCGACCTCGAACTGGAAATCGCCTCGCTTGTGGATTTCCCGGGCGTGTACGGTGACCGCCGCCCACAGCAGCACCGCCATGATGATCTGTCGCATCCCAACTCCCCATAATTGTCCCGCACAACAACTTCAAGGCGCCTCCCCAGGCGCCTCCCAAGTATTAGATCAACTCGAGCGCTTCTGCAATGCGGCGACCGCGGGCAGTTCCTTCCCCTCGAGAAACTCAAGGAACGCGCCGCCGCCGGTGGAGATATAGCTGATGTTATCGGCGATGCCGTACTTGTCGACCGCGGCCAGGGTGTCGCCGCCGCCGGCGATGGAGAACGCCTTGGACGCGGCGATGGCGCGCGCCAGGGTTTCGGTGCCCTTGCCGAAAGCATCAAATTCGAACACACCGACCGGGCCATTCCAGACCACGGTACCGGCCGCTTCGATCATCTTCGCGTAGTGCGCGGCGGTGTCGGGGCCGATATCCAGGATCATGTCGTCGGCGCCTACTTCGGCCACCTGCTTCACCGTGGCGGGGGCGTCAGCCTTGAACTCGGGCGCGACGACCACATCGGTGGGCACCGGAATTTCGGCGCCGCGTGCGCGCGCGTCGGCGATGATCTTGCGCGCGGTGTCCAGCAGATCGGTTTCCACCAGCGACTTGCCCACGCCATGACCTTCGGCAGCGATGAAGGTGTTGGCGATGCCGCCGCCGACGATCAGCTGATCGACCTTGCCGACCAGGTTCGACAGCAGCTCCAGCTTGGTCGAGACCTTGCTGCCGGCGACGATGGCCAGCAGCGGGTGCGCCGGCTTGTCCAGGGCCTTGGCCAGCGCATCCAGCTCGCCCATCAGCAGCGGACCGCCTGCGGCCTGTTTGGCGAAACGGATGACGCCATGGGTGGACGCCTGCGCGCGGTGCGCGGTGCCGAAGGCGTCCATGACGAACACGTCGCACAACGCCGCATATTTTTTCGACAGCACTTCGTCGTCCTTGCCCTCGCCGATGTTCATGCGGCAATTTTCGAGCAGGACGATCTTGCCGGGCGCGACCTCCACACCGTCAATCCAGTCCTTCACCAACGGCACATCGACGCCCAGCAATTCCGACAGCCGTACCGCCACCGGTGCCAGCGAATCCTCCGCACTCCAGACGCCTTCCTTTGGGCGGCCAAGGTGCGAAGTCACCATGACCGCAGCGCCCTGCTGCAGCGCCAGCTTCAGTGTCGGCAGCGAGGCGGTGATGCGCTGTTCGGAAGTGATGCGGCCCGCTTCGATCGGCACGTTGAGGTCCTGGCGGATCAGGACGCGCTTGCCGTTGAGGTCCAGGTCGGTCATGCGGAGGATGGACATGGGTGCTTACCGATATTGAGCGAGTGCTTATTGTCGGGGCTACTGAAGGTAACGGCAACGCTTGGCTTTCCCTTCTCCCGCCGGGAGAAGGTGGCGCGCAGCGCCGGATGAGGGCGGAGAAACTCCGTCCACAGAGCCGTCATTGCAAGCGGCTAGGCCACGCCCTCATCCGCCCTACGGGCACCTTCTCCCGTTGGGAGAAGGGAAGCTATTTGCTTGCCGGCTTCTTCAACAGGCTGAAAGCAAACCCGGCCACGATCAACGCGCCGCCGATCAACAGCGCCCACAACAACCATGCCTTCCAGTCGCGCTCGGCCGGCGCGGGCGTCAACGCGGTCTGTGCGCTCGCCAGCGATTCTCCGGGGCCAAGGGTGGCGGTGGCGGGCTGCCAGTCCTGTCCGCGTTCGGCGCGCAAGGCATCGACCAGTCGCGGCAGTGGCGATTCGGCACGTTGTGCACGCGCGCTGCCTGCGAGCAAGGCGTACGGCGCAGAACCCTGCGCCAGGAACACCACGACTTCTGGACGATAGCCCAGCCGCAATACGGGAATTTCTCCCTCGATGGCATTGGTGGAAGCCAACTGCCAGTGGTGATCGCGATTCAGTCGCTGCAAGGCTTGTGGCGACGAGCGGCTGGCGGTGCTGCCGTTCAACTGGAAAGCCATCCACGGCGCAGCAGCGTTTGTCCATTCCGATGCTTCGCTGTCGCGCGCCTTCAATACCCACTCGTTGCTGCTGTTACCCGGCAGGACGACATCCGCGCGCTCGAAGGGAAAACGCCCCACGACTTCATAGACGAAAGCGCTGGTCCCGTCTTTTTCCTTCACACGCTTGCCAGTGATTTCTTCCCATTGCCAGTCCTGTGCCTCGGATGCGGCCGCGACTTCGGCACGCACGCCGGCCAGGGCGAACGCGCGCTGGTCCGCGCGCAATGGAATCAGACGCAGATACCTGGCGTGGACACTATCCAGTTCGATGCGATCCTGAAGCACGCGCGCACCGTTGTTCTCCAACTCGACCAGGCGACCTTCGTCCTGCACGGTCCGCCAGTTTTTCAGATCGTCCGATGCATCGACGTGATACGACAGGTCGAATGGCGCCTGCCCGGCAGCCCAGCGAATCCTCAATGCCTGCACCGGCTCGCGCAGGCGGCTGGTGTCGATGAGGTATTCATTGGTGCCAGCCTCCTGTGCACCTTCACCCGCGTCTGCCATCACCACGCGGCGCAGGGTGCCATCCGTTGCGATTTCGCTGATCGAGGCGATGTCGCGGTTTTTCGCGGTACTGGCCGGCAGCGGGAACCACGGCACTTCTACCGAATTGGCGGCCTTGGCCAGCGGCTGCTCGGCATCGAACAGCGAAGCCGACACCGCCGTGCCTTCCGCATTCACCACTACCAGGTCTTTCAGTGTTGGCGTTTGCAGTTGTCGGTAGACGGTGCGGTCCAGCACCACGCGATAGGCGCCCGCATCCGCCTGCCCCAGCGTCAGCGGCCACTGCTGCGCGTATTCGTCGCGCACACCTGCGAATGCAGCCAACGGCAACAACGCCGCAATCACGAAAGTACGAGCTATGGATTTCATGCAGCGGTTTCCTCTGTCGCAGTGCGCGGCGGTGCCGGCGCGAAATAACCCACCAGCGTGCACAGCAGGCCGTAGGCGATGAACGAAGCGATGCCAAGGACGTCGCCCAGGTTGCCGCGATCGACGAAGATCAATTTGGCCAGGACCACGCCCATCAGCACGGCGCCGGCCAGCCACAAGCCGCGATGCCCGCGGCGCGATCCGATCACCCAGCCCAGCACGCCAAGCACGCTCCAGACCACGGTCAGACTGGTCTGCGCCAGGCTGGTCGAAAGCAGGTCCGCGCCCCATGCGACGCCACCCCAGTGATGCACCGCGCGCAAGGTGACGAAGGTGACCATGAGGAAGCCGGCCGCCGACATCTTGAAGATGCGCAGGCGCTGCAACCACGCCGGCGCCTGTTCCGACCACAGCCAGCGTGCGGCCAGAGCCAGCAGCGCCAGCTGCGCCAGTTCCATGGGATTGAGCACGGGAATCCAGGCCAATGGCGCGCTGTCGCCGGGCAGGAACAAGGCGATCAGCCACCACAGCGCCAGCACGGTGAAGTACGCCACCTGCAGTGCGGCACGATAGGGAGCGAAACGTTCGCCCTGCGGTGCGGCCAGCCATTCCCAGCGGAACAGCGACAGCGCGACTGCGCCCAACCACGGCAATGCAAGCAATGCGACCTGCCAACCCTGCGCCAGCGCGAAGCGATCCGCCAGCCAGGAGAACAGTAACGAAATCACCGTGGGCCAGACCAGCCACCAGGCGAACTGCGCCCAGCCGGCGTAGCGGTCGTTGCTGACGCGCAGGCACAGCAGGCTGCGGATGCCCAAGGCGGCGAACACCAGCCAGGCCCATGCACCGTAGCCGGCGAACGGCTGCTGGTGCGCGTCCATCTGCGCCAGGGCCAGCGGAATCGCAGCGATGAAACCACCCAGCGTGGTCAGCGCCAACGCGGACGCGGGACGGCGACGATGTACTTCGGCGGCCAGCCAGCCGGTGAGCGCGGCGAAGCCCAGCGTGACGTCCGCACGCGCGTCGTGATCGACGAAACGGCCGATTTCGGTCAGCGCCGCGCCGCACCACCACGCCAGTCCCCACAAGTAGTACGGCAGCGCGATCTGCGGTTTGTCTTCGCGGCGGTAGGCCCAGGCACTGGCGAAACCGGCCAACGCGATCAACAGGGCGCCCATGAAGCTTGGATTGGCGATGGCGGTTTCATCGGGCCAGTACTGCGAGGCACCGATGAACAAGGCCACGGCGGCCGCGATCTGCAAACCCGCACCGGTCACCTGCGGCAACCAGCGTCGCTGGCGCAGACCCAGCCAGGCCAGCGCCGCACCTTCGAGTGCGAACACCGACGCCGTGGCGCGCGCCGACAAGGCCAGCGGTACGGCGAGTGTCGCGAAGCCCACTGCAAGCAGCGCATACGAAGCGCCGAGTGCCGCATAGCGTTCGCGATGGATGAACAGCTTCGCCAGTACCGCATACAACGCACCCAGCCCCAGCGCGAACAGGGCCAGCGGCATGCGCGGACTGTCTTCGGCCGGCACCAACAGGGCCGCCTGCAGCGAGAACACGATCAGCGGCGTGCCGAAGACCAGGCAGCCGTCGATGAGGTCGCCACGGCTGGCCGGCTGCTTGCGTGCGTACAGGATAGGAATGATCAGGTAGAAGGCGAAGAACAGCAGCAGGAAGGGTTCGGTGCTGGCGAACTTGGCCGGGTCGTACTGCAGCACGCCCCAGAGCGTGCCGATGCCGAAGGTGAAGACGAAGCCGAGCAGGTTCAACACCCGCCACGGGCGATACCAGGCGATGGCCAGGATCGCCGCGTTCAACACCGCGTAGTAGGAGAACAAGGCGACATGATTGCCGCTGCCGGTGGACAGCCAGATCGGCGCCAGGAAGCCGGCCAGAATGCCGAGCACCGCCAGCGTCTTCGAGTTCTGCGCAACGGCCAGCACGCCGACGCCGGCGATCAGCACGACGCTGATGGCGAAAGCAGGTAGGGCTTCGAGTAGGTCATACCGCTTGAAAGCGGCAAACACGGTCAGCAGCAAGATTCCGATTGCACCGCCCTGCAATGCCAGTGCGAACGCACGCTTGTGCTCGCGCTGGCGCCAGCCGAACACCAGGCCGGCCAGGGCCGCGGCGGAAATACCGGCCAAGCGCAGTTCGATGGGCACGGTCAGCCAGCCTTGGGCGCTGGCGTACTTCAGCAGCGCCGCCATACCAGCCAGCAACACCAGCATGCCGATCTTGACCGGCACGTTGCCGACGGTGAACCAGCGCTTCACCGCGCGCGCGGCCAGGGTGAACACGTCGGGCGTTGCGGGAGTGGTGGCTTGAGGCGTGAAGGCAGGCCGTGGGGTGGCAGGCGCTGTCGGAATCGCAGGTGGAAGCGGCGGCGGCGCAGGCGCCGAAGCCAGCGTTGGGTCTGGGACTTCCGCCTGCCTGATCGGCGTGATCGGAGCGACTGGCGTGACCGGTGCCTGCACGCTGGGCGCGCGGGTCAGCTCGGCCAGCGTGGGCTCGCGCACGCTTTCGGGCGGCGCCTCTTCTTCGGCTGCCTCTGGCGCGTACGCAGGGCGATAGGCCGTTGCAGGCGCAACGCGCTCGGACTCCCCCGCCGCGCGGCTTTGCTGACGGTAGATGGATTCTTCCAGCTCGCCGACGCGCCGCTTCAGGCCACTGATCGACACCAGCGCTATGACCAGCAGGATCGGCACCGCCAGCACCACCAGGACAAGCAATACGATCAGCGCTTCCATTCCGCTCCTTTGCTCACGATTGCGGCACGCACGGCCATGGCACCGGTACCCGCAGCCCGGCGGCGCCGGACCATCCGCCCATGCTAGACGAGTTCGCCGCGCGCGCCGAGTTCGCCAGCAACCGCCATGGGCACGGCGACGATCCCGCTGGTTAAAGCTTACCCACCGTTTGCCGATAGGTCCCTTATCCCCACCTGTTCACCCCACTGGACAGAAAAACCGATGAACCTGCCCGCTACGCCCACTGAGGTCGGAGTCGACGATCACATCCGCTCGGTCGCCGGCCTGTCCGACCAGTTGCTCGGGCAACTGCGCCGTTCGCTGGCGCGGATCGACGAGATCAACCGCACCACCCATGTGATCTCGATGAACGCGCGTATCGAATCGGCGCGGATCGGCAGCGCCGGGCGCGGCTTCGGCGTGATCGCGCAGGAAATGGATGGACTGTCGCGGCGTGTGTCCGAAGCCACCCGCGACCTGGGCGAAGTCGCCGCCGGCACCAGCGCCGACATGCGCCTGAGCCTGGGCCGGTTGGAAGACGACGTGCGCCGCACGCGCCTGAGCGAACTGGCGCTGACCAACATCGACCTGATCGACCGCAATCTGTACGAACGCAGCTGCGATGTGCGCTGGTGGGCCACCGATGCGGCCATCGTCGCCGCCGCGCGCGCCGGCCGAAGCGACGATGAACTGGCCTACGCGGCGCGACGGATGGGCCAGATCCTGGATTCCTACACGGTGTACTTCGATCTGGTGCTGGCCGGCCCGGACGGAACGGTGTTGGCCAACGGCCGCCCGAAGCAATATCGCTCGTCCGGCCGCCAGGTCGCCGACCAGGCCTGGTTCGAAAGCGCGTTACGCACCCGCAGCGGCGAGGAATTCGGCTTCCAGGGCGTGCACGCCAGCATCCTGGCCAATGGCGAACGGGTGCTGGTGTATTCCTGCGCGGTGCGCGACGGCGGCCGCGTCGACGGGCGCGCGCTGGGAGTGCTGGGCATCGTGTTCCGCTGGGACGCGCTGGCGCAGACGGTGGTGCAGCGCACACCGCTGTCCGAGCAGGAATGGTCCCGCAGCCGCGCCTGCATCGTCGACGATCAGGGCCAGGTGCTGGCCGATTCGGCCGGACGCATGCTGCAGGAACGTATCGACTTTGCCGGTCGCCCGGCCCTGTTCAAGCAACCGCGCGGCGCCGTGGTGGCCGATATCGGCGGGCGCGCGCACTGCATCGCCCATGCCGCCTCGCCGGGCTACGAAACCTACCGCACCGGCTGGCATTCGCTGATCATGCAGGCGGTGTGAAGCCTCGGGTGAATGGCGGGTCCATGAACGCGCACACCACAAAAAAGGCGTATCCGGAATGTAGTGTGTGGCACGTCACTACGGTCCCTCTCTCCGCTTGCGGGGAGAGGGTGCCGAAGGCGGGTGAGGGGAAGGCCGAAGCCGGTGGCTTATCCGTCTTAGCGGTGCATGAAATGCTGATTTCAAGGATTCCACAACTGGCACACCATTTCAGCGGAACGCAGACAGGCTTCAGGGGCCCCTCATCCGGCCTGTCGGCCACCTTCTCCCCGCAAGCGGAGAGAAGGACGCTATCAAGGTCAACCCATACTAGATTCCGGATATCAAAAAAGCCCCAGTTTCCCAGGGCTTCTTCTGTTGCACATTGTAAAGCCCGCGGAATTACTTCGCCGCGACCACCCGCACCATTTCCAGACACTTGTTGGAATAGCCCCACTCGTTGTCGTACCAGCTCACCAGCTTGACGAAGGTACTGTCCAGCGCGATGCCGGCGTCGGCGTCGAAGATGGAAGTACGCGTGTCGCCGCGGAAATCGGTGGCCACCACCTTGTCTTCGGTGTAGCCCAGGATGCCCTTCAGCGGACCTTCGCTCTGCGCCTTCATTTCCGCGCAGATCTCGGCATAGGTCGCGTCCTTCACCAGTTCGACAGTCAGGTCCACCACCGACACGTCGGAGGTCGGCACGCGGAACGACATGCCGGTCAGCTTCTTGTTCAATTCCGGGATCACCACGCCCACAGCCTTGGCCGCGCCGGTGCTGGAGGGAATGATGTTTTCCAGGATGCCACGACCGCCGCGCCAGTCCTTGTTGCTGGGACCGTCCACGGTTTTCTGCGTGGCCGTAGCGGCATGCACGGTGGTCATCAGGCCGCGCTTGATGCCCCACTTGTCGTTGAGCACCTTGGCGATGGGCGCCAGGCAGTTGGTGGTGCAACTGGCGTTGGAGATGATGGCCTCGCCCGCATACTTCTTGTCGTTGACGCCGAACACGAACATCGGTGTGTCGTCCTTCGACGGCGCGGAAAGAATGACTTTCTTGGCGCCCGCATCCAGATGCTTCTGTGCGGTGACCTTGTCCAGGAACAAACCGGTCGATTCAATCACCACTTCAGCGCCTACCTCATCCCACTTCAGCGCGGCCGGGTCGCGCTCCTGTGTCAGGCGGATCTTCTTGCCGTTGATCACCAGGTGATTGCCTTCGACCGACACGTCGCCTTCGAAGCGGCCATGCACCGAGTCGTACTTCAGCATGTAGGCCAGGTAATCGGGCTCCAGCAGATCGTTGATGGCGACGATTTCGATGTCGTTGCCGAAATTCTGTACGGCGGACCGCAGCACGTTGCGTCCGATGCGGCCGAAGCCGTTGATACCCACCTTGATCGACATTGCTCAGAACTCCTGCGGCCGCAGCGTGCGGCGGATGGTCGGGCGGCCATTCTAACAGGCGCTCCGTCGCGGGCCGGGCGGAGCGCTTCGCCCGGCCGAAGGCCACAGCAGGGGATTGATCAAGATCAAGGCGGGCCCGTTAAGGAATTGGAAAACTGCGCGCACACCCAACGACCATAGAGAAAACATCATGCGCAAATCCCTTCCTCTCCTCATCGCAGGCCTTGCCGTCGCGCTCGCCAGCGCCCCCGTCCTGGCCCAGTCCAAGGGCGACTGGACCCTGGGCGTAGGCGTGCACCAGGTCAATCCGAAATCCGACAACGGCGCCCTGGACGGGTCGGCCCTGGAACTGGGCACCCTGCCAGTGGACGTGGACAGCGACGTGAAGCCCACCATCACCGCCGAATACTTCATCGCCGACAATCTGGGTATCGAAGTCCTGGCCGCGCTGCCGTTCAAACACGACATCAGCATCGACGGCGTCGGTGTGGTCGGCGAAACCAAGCACCTGCCGCCGGTCGTGTCGCTGCAGTACCACTTCAACAGCGCCGGCAAGGTCTCGCCGTTCGTGGGCGCCGGCCTCAACTACACGGTGTTCTTCAGCCAGAAGACCAAGGGCGCACTGGCCGGTACCGATCTTGACCTGGACAACTCCTTGGGCCTGGCCGCGCATGCGGGCCTGGACTTCAAGGTGGGCGAACGCGGCGCACTGCGCGTGGACGTGCGCTGGGCCGATATCGACACCGACGTGAAAGTGAACGGCGCGAAGCTGGGCACGGTGAACATCGACCCGCTGGTGTACGGCGCCGCCTACGTCTGGAAGTTCTGATCGCACCTGCAGTGCGTGCGGATCATGGGCGGGTCATGCCGGGTAGAATTCCGGCATGACCCGCCTTATTTCGTTTCTGATCGCCTGCCTCTTTCTGCTGCCGCAACCGGCAGCGGCCTGGTCCAAACCCGGCCATCGCATGGTCGGCGACCTTGCCCAACGTCACCTGACGCCTGCTGCCGCCGCGCAAGTTGCCGAGCTGCTGAAAGACGAGCCCGAGCCCACCCTGGCCGGCGTCGCTTCCTGGGCCGACGACCTGCGCAAGAGCAATCCCGAGGAATACAAGCGCACGGAGCGCTGGCACTACATCAACTTCCCCGCCAACACCTGCGCCTACCAGCGGCAACGCGATTGCCCGGACGGCAACTGCGTCGCAGGGCAGATCGAATATTGGCGTGCGGTGCTGGCCGACCGGAAAAAATCCATCGCCGAACGCCGCGATGCGCTGAAGTTCCTGGTGCATTTCATCGGCGACGCGCACCAGCCCATGCACAACACCAACCGCAAGGACAAGGGCGGCAACGATTATCAGATAAGTCTGCGCACGGACCTGGTGCCTACCGGCAACTTGGCCAAGGACTACGTCAATGGCGTGATGGGCACCCAGCTGCATTCGATCTGGGACTACTACCTGTTGGCATCGGCAAAAATAGAATCGCCTGCCTATACCGACCAACTGGCCGCACGGCCGTGGCCACCGGAAAGAATCAGCGCCTCTTCAAACCCGGTCGACTGGTCGGTCGAATCCTGCAAGCTGATCGATGCGCAGCATCTGTATCCCAAGGGGCACAAGCTGGATCGCAGCTACCTGGATGCAAAACGGCCATTGGCCGAACGGCAGATATTGATCGCCGCCAAGCGGCTTTCCGACCTGCTCAATGCGACGCTCACCAAGTGACTTCTCCATCATGAAGCCCGTCGTTCATCCGCTGCACCATGCCCACACCGGCACCTGGAGTTATGTCGTCGCCGATCCGGCAACGGGAACAGCGGCAATGATCGATCCGGTGCTCGACTACGACGCGAAATCAGCGCGCACATCGACTGCTTCGGCCCAGGCGCTGCTGGACATCGCCGAACGCAACGCCTACGACGTGCGCTGGCTGCTGGAAACCCACGCGCATGCCGATCATCTGTCCGCCGCGCAGTGGCTGAAGGCCAAGCTGCCAAATGCAACGCTGGCCATCGGCAACGGCATTCGCCAGGTACAACAGACGTTCGCTGCGCGGCTTGACCCGAATGATGCCATCGCCACCGACGGCTCCCAGTTCGATCATCTGTTCGCCGACGACGAAACTTTCCCGATGGGCGAACTGCAGGCGCGCGCGATTCCAGTGCCCGGCCATACCTGCGACAGCGTTGCCTATCTGATCGGCGATGCGCTGTTCGCCGGCGATTCGTTGTTCATGCCGGACGCTGGCACCGCGCGCTGCGATTTCCCGGGGGGCGATGCGGCGACGCTATACCGCTCCATCCATCGCCTCTATACGACGCTGCCGGACACCACACGTGTATTCGTCTGCCACGACTATGGCCCCGGCGGCCGTGCCGTCGCCTGCGAGACCTCGATAGGTGAGCAGAAACGTTCCAACATCCACGTGCGCGAAGGCATCGACGAAGCCGCATTCGTGCAACTGCGCCAGACGCGCGACACGACGCTCGATCTGCCCGCCCTCATCCTTCCTTCATTGCAGGTCAATCTGCGTGGCGGCGCGCTGCCTGAGCCCGAGCGCAATGGCGTGCGCTATCTCATGCTTCCCCTCAACGCGTTATGAGCCACGCGATGATCCATTTCCGCCATCGCAGAATGCTGCTCGCCCTGGGGCTATGCTGCCTGTCACTGCAGACGGCCGCGCAGGATCATGGCAGCCACGCCAGAGCCTCGGAACCCGTCGCACCCTCCCCTCTTTCCATCCCGCTGGACGCGGAGACGCGCGCGAGCCTGCCCCGCATCGCGGTTTCAACAAACGCGCATGGCAGGACGGTGAACTGTGAAGGCGTCGGGCTTTCCGATCTGTTGCGCCACGCCGGCGGCCTGCCCGCCGAACTGCACGGACCGGCGCTGGCCAGCTATGTGCTGGTGACCTCGCGCGATGGCTACCGCGTGGTGTATTCGTTGGCCGAACTTGATCCTTCGCTGAGCAGTCACCGCGTCGTACTGGCTGAACAATGCGATGGCCAGCCATTGAGTGAAGAGGAAGGTCCGTTATGGCTTATCGCAGCCGGGGAATCGCAATCCGTTCGCTGGGTGCGCCAAGTGAAGTCGATCACCGTGGTAGCTGCGCCATGAGAGCGAGCTTTCGCTTCTGGGCATTTGTTCTGTTGCTATGCCTGATCGGGCCCGGTGCCCTGGCGGCGAACAAGCCGCAGCCGCTGACCGTATTCGCCGCAGCCAGCCTGAAGGAATCGCTGGACGAAGCCACGCTCGCCTACAAACAGCAGACCGGACGGGAAGTGCGCGTTTCGTACGCAGCAAGTTCCGCGTTGGCCCGACAGATCGAACAGGGCGCGCCAGCCGATGTTTTCATTTCCGCCGATCTGGACTGGATGGACTATCTGCAGCAACGCAAGCGCATCGACACCACGACGCGCCGCAACCTGCTGGGCAATACGCTGGTCTTGATCGCACCGGCGAAGGACAACGTCCAACCCTTCGCGTTGAAGCCGGGCCTCGATCTGTTGCCACGTCTGGGTGCCAACGGACGACTGGCGCTGGCGCTGACTGCCAGCGTGCCGGCCGGCAAGTATGCGAAGGCTTCGTTCATCACGCTGGGCATGTGGAAATCGCTGGAACCGCGCGTGGCCGAATCCGAAAACGTCCGCGCGGCGCTGATGCGCGTGGCGCGTGGCGAAGCGGCGCTGGGCGCGGTCTACGGCAGCGACGCCAGAGCCGAACCGGCAGTGCGCGTGGTCGCCACGTTCCCGGAATCCACGCATCCGCCCATCGTCTATCCGGTGGCGCGACTGACCGGCAGTACCCATCCCGATGCTGCCGCATTCGTACGCTGGCTGGCCACGCCCACCGCAGTCATTATCTTCCGCAAGCGCGGTTTTACCGCGCCCTGATACGCACAGCCGATGCCGCTATTCACCGCCGATGAACTGACCGCCATCGCGCTGAGCCTGAAGGTGGCCAGCGTGGCAGCGCTGGCCAGCCTTCCCTTCGGCGTCGCACTGGGCTGGCTGCTGGCGCGCAAACGCTTCTTCGGCAAATCGCTGATCGATGCACTGGTGCATCTGCCGCTGGTGTTGCCGCCGGTAGTGGTGGGGTACGCCTTGCTGGTCACGTTTGGAAGTCAGGGCACGATGGGGAAACTGCTGGCGCCGCTGGGCATCGATTTTTCGTTCCGCTGGACCGGCGCCGCGCTGGCCAGCGCGATCATGGGTTTCCCGCTGATGGTGCGCGCCATACGCCTGTCCATCGAAGCCACCGACCGCCGCTTGGAGCAAGCCGCCGCCACGCTGGGCGCCAGTCCATGGCGCGTATTCCGCACCATCACCCTGCCGCTGGCGTTCCCGGGCATCGCGGCCGGCACCGTGCTGGCGTTCGCCAAAGCCCTGGGAGAATTCGGCGCCACCATCACCTTCGTTTCCAATATCCCGGGCGAAACGCAAACCTTGTCGTCCGCGATCTACGGGCTGATGCAGGTACCCGGCGGCGAAACCGGCATCTGGCGTCTTGCCATGGTCGCCGTGGTCATTTCGCTGCTGGCGCTGCTGGCCTCGGAATGGCTGACCCGCCGCCAGCGCGACGAGGAACCGCACTGATGCTGTCGCTGGATCTGCAACTGCGGCGCGGAAGTTTCCAGCGCCATGTCCGCATCGAAGACAACGCGCGCGTGATCGCGCTCAGCGGACATTCCGGCGCCGGCAAGACCAGCGTGCTGCATGCCATCGCCGGTCTGGTGAAGCCGGCATCCGGGCATATCCGCGTGGACGGGCGCAGCCTTTACGACAGTACTGCGGGAATCGACCTGCCGGTGCATGCGCGCCGCGTGGGCTATGTCTTCCAGGACGCGCGCCTGTTTCCGCACCTGGACGTGCGCCGCAACCTCCGCTACGGCAGCCACGCCGGTCCGCAAACCGATGCGCCAGGTTTCGATGCGGTGGTCGAACTGCTGGGCATAGCGCCGCTGCTGCAGCGACGCACCGCCAACCTGTCCGGCGGCGAAACCCAGCGCATCGCCCTGGGCCGTGCGCTGCTGTCGCAACCGGCGCTGCTGCTCTTGGACGAACCCTTGTCGATGCTGGACCAGGCGCGGCGCGAAGAACTGATTCCCTACCTGCAGCGCGTGCGCGACGAAACCACCTTGCCCATCATCTATGTCAGCCATTCGGCCGAGGAAGTGAAACGGCTGACCGATGCGGTGCATGTGCTTGACTGAGCTTAGCGACCTGGCCCACACAAACCGCCGCCATTGGCGGTCGGCGCTGCGGGTCGCTACTCTTCAACCATGACCGTACATCTCAGCGACCTCAACGAAGCCGTCGATCTGGTGCTCAGGCGCATCCCCGGCACGCTGCGCATTGGCGCGCCACTGGGCATCGGCAAGCCGCACCGGCTGTTGAACGCGCTCTATCAGCGCATCGCGCAGGAGCCCGCGCGCCGCATGGAGATCTACACGGCCTTGTCGCTGGACCCGCCCGATGCGGCGCCCGGCCTGGAGCGACGCTTCCTGCAACCCTTCGCCGCGCGGCATTTCGGCGACGATTTCCCGCGCCTGGAATACGTGCAGGCGATGAAACGCGATGCGCTGCCCGACAACATCGTGGTGGAAGAGTTCTACATGCAGTCCGGCGCCCTGCTGAAGTCTTCGCAGGCGCAGCGCGCCTACACCAGCCTCAACTACACGCAGGCCGCCGCAGGCGTGGCCCAGCGCGGCGCCAATGCCATCGTGCAGAAAGTCGCGCGCGAACCGCACCCGCCCGAAGGCCAACCGCCTCGCCTGTCGTTGTCGTGCAACAACGACACCACGCACGACACCATCGACGCGATCCGCGCGCTGGGATTGCCCAGGCCGCTACTGGTCGCCGAGATTGATCCGAAACTGCCGTGGATCGGCGGTACCGCCGCAGTGGACGAAAGTTTCTTCGACATCGTCATCGATCCGCCGGGACCGCACCCCAAACTGTTCGCGATGCCGCGCCAGCCAGTCGGCGATGTCGACTACGCCATCGGCCTGTACGCCAGCACCCTGGTGCGCGATGGCGGCACCTTGCAGATCGGCATCGGCGCGCTGGCCGACGCGCTGTCGCATGCGCTGGCGCTGCGGCACACCGACAACGAAAAGTATCGCGAAGTCCTGCACGCGCTCGACCCGGAACTGGCCCACCATCCGGCAGTGATTGCCAGCGGCGGCATGGATCCGTTCGCCATCGGCCTGTATGGCTGCAGCGAAATGCTCAACGAAGGCTTCAAGCGGCTGGTAGAAGCCGGCGTGATCCGGCGCAAGGTGGTCGACGACGAGACGCTGATGCAGCGCATCGCCGACGGTACCGCCAACCTCGGCGACCAGGCACGCCTGGAGCGCGACGGCGAATACCTGCACGGCGCGTTCTATCTGGGATCGCCCGCGTTCTACGACTGGTTGCGGAATCTGCCGCACGACCAGCGCCGCGGCATCGGCATGCGCCGCATCAGCGAGATCAACCAGCTGTACGGCGGCAATGAACCACGGGAACGGTTGCAGCGTGTGGGTTCACGCTTCTTCAACACCTGCATGATGGCAACAGCGCTGGGTGACGCGGTGTCCGATGGCCTGGAGGACGGACGCATCGTGTCTGGCGTCGGTGGGCAATACAACTTTGTTGCCATGGCCCACGCATTGGAAGACGCGCGCAGCGTGCTGATGTTCCGCTCGCAACGCGGTGAGGGCGCGCAGGCCGAATCCAGCGTGCGCTGGAACTACGGCCACACCACCATCCCTCGCCATCTGCGCGATATCTACGTAAACGAATACGGCATCGCCGACCTGCTGGCGCAGACCGATGAGAACTGCGTGATCGCAATGACTGCGATCACCGATGCGCGCTTCCAGAACGGATTGCTGGAAAAAGCCAAGGCAGCAAAGAAACTGCGTTCCGATTTCAACACCGAGCCCGAATGGTCGCGCAATACGCCAGAGCGATTGCGGGACACGCTGGCGCGCTTCCGCGCCGATGGCACCCTGCCCGACTATCCGCTGGGCAGCGATTTCACCGAGGTGGAGCAACGGCTGGTGAAAGCACTGGGGTGGTTGAAGTCAGCCACTGCCAGCACAGCGGGCAAGATGCGGACCGTCATCGGAGCGTTGCTGCGTAGCCCGCCCGACGATCTCGAAGCCATTGGACGTATGGGCCTGGGCCAGCCCCAAGGACTGGCTCAGCGTCTGGAGGCGCAGCTCCTGCGCTATGCGCTGGCGCGGACTGGAAGTGCGGCATCAGGTGGCTCGTGACTTGAAGGCCAGGCCTGCCGTTGCGTTTGCCTGACCACCCGGACATCAGCTCCGGCGCGGGATCAGACGCTCGACTTCCAGTCTTTCGAACAGGTCGACGAATGCATCCGAGGTGGACTGGTAACCGGTAAAGCCCGCGCTGCGGCTCTTGCCCATGTCGGCCAGCACCTCCATCGGCCGGCCGAGGTCGGCGTCGGTGTGCCACCACGATGCAAGCTGTTCAATATCTGGCTCACGCAGGTCGTATCGCATTGCGATGTCCTTCCATTGCCCAGCCGAGTCGGCCATACGCCCTTCGAGCGGATGGACTGCATCGTCATATTCAGCCGCCTCGATGCCGAAATACGCCGCCAGCCGCGGCCACAGCCACTTCCAGCGAAAGACATCGCCGTTGACCACGTTGAAATCCTGATTGCGTGCCTTGTCGCTGGTCGACGCCCACATCAAGTGCTGGGCCAACAATCTTGCGTCGGTCATGTCGGTCAGGCCATGCCACTGCGCAGGAGAGCCGGGAAATACGAAGGGCTGCCCGGTCTCGCGGCACAGCGTGGCGTACACGGCCAAGGTCACTCCCATATTCATGGCGTTGCCTACCGCAAAGCCGATGATCGTGTGCGGCCGATGTACGCTCCAACTGAAGCTGTGGCGCGCGGCAGCGGCGAACAGTTCGTCTTCCTGCGCATAGTAGAAGTTGTCCACTGCCTGGCGACCCTGCTCCTCGCGGAATGGGGTGATAGGCACGTTGCCGGTGGCATAGGCCTCGAATGGTCCGAGATAGTGTTTGAGCCCGGTCACCAGCGCGGCATGGCCGCCGGTCAGATGCGGTCCGACGGCATCCAATACGTTGCGCACAATCATGCCGTTGACGCGTATGTTCTCGCGCTCATTGGCCTGCCGCGACCAGGCGGCAATGAACACCCGATCGATGTCCAGGCTATCCAGCGCCGCGGCCAGTCCATCGGCATCGGTAAGGTCGGCGATGATCGATTCGCAGCCGGCCGGGGCAGGTGTGCGGCCACGCGACAGGCCGTGAACCCGCCAGTTCTGTTCAAGCAGGTGTGCGGCCAGCGCGCTGCCGATAATGCCGCTGACACCGACGATGAGAGCTTTGTGCTGCATGAGAACTGCCTGCGCGGCGCCGCAGCGTAACGCTTGCGGTCCCCGTTGGTCGTGAAGAGCTGGCGTCCAGCCCCCTCATGCAACGTCAGAACCACCGGGCGGCTGCTGCACCGAGTAGAGCACCGCTGGTGTCTCACCAGCCCGCGTGAAAGCCGAAGCAATTATTCCGTCATCCCAGCGAAAGCCGGGATCCACTACGACGCACCAGCTCACCATCAGCCGTTCGTGATTCCACAGCTGGGTCCCGGCTTTCGCCGGGATGACGACCTTTCAGTTCTGGTGCAGCCGCTGTTTGCCCGCACAAATTCGCGTGAACTCAGCCCAATGTCTTCGCCGCTTCCACCACTTTCTCGACGGTGATGCCGAAGTACGGATACAGCACTTCCGCAGGCGCCGACGCACCGAAGGTGTCGATGCCGATCACTGCACCGTCCAGGCCGACGTACTGGCGCCAGAAACCGGTGACACCGGCTTCGATGGCCACGCGTTTGCGCACGGCGTTGGGCAGCACCGACTCGCGGTATTCGGCAGACTGACGGTTGAACACGTCGGTCGAGGGCATCGACACCACGCGCGTCTTCAGCCCTTCGGCATCCAGCGTGGCCTTGGCCTGCGTGGCCAGGCCCACTTCCGAACCGGTGGCGATCAGGATCACGTCCGGCGTGCCCCCTTCGGCATCGGCCAGCACGTAGCCGCCGCGCGCGATGGCGGCGACCTGGGCTTCGTCGCGCAGCTGGTGTTGCAGGTTCTGGCGGCTGAAGATCAGGCAGCTGGGGCCGTCCTTGCGCTCGATCGCCGCGCGCCAGGACACGGCCGATTCCACCGCATCGCAGGGACGCCACACGTCATTGTTGGGGATATAGCGCAGCGAGGCGAGATGCTCGACCGGCTGATGGGTCGGGCCGTCTTCGCCCAGGCCGATGGAATCGTGCGTGTACACGTGGATCGCATGCGCCGGATTGAGCGCGCTCATGCGCACCGCGTTGCGTGCGTAGTCGCTGAACACCAGGAAGGTCGCATCGAACGGAATGAAACCGCCATGCAGTGCCAGGCCATTGCTAATCGCGGTCATCGCGAACTCGCGCACGCCGTAGTACACGTAGTTGGCATTGGGATCGTCGGACGCGACGGACTTGCTGGCCTTCCACAACGTGAGGTTGGAATGGGCCAGGTCGGCCGACCCGCCGATCATTTCCGGCAGCAGCGGCGCGAAGGCTTCGATGGTCATCTGCGAAGCCTTGCGCGAGGCGATGGTCTGGCCTTCGGCCTGCAGCTTGGCGATGAAGGCATTGGCCGAGGCGATGAAATCCTCCGGCAGTTCGCCACGCGAACGACGCGACAGTTCCGCCGCTTCGTCCTTGAACTGCGCCGCATACTGGTCGAACAAGGTATTCCACTGGTTCTCGCGGATGTCGCCGACTTCGCCGACACGCCAGCCGGCGTAGATCTCTTCGGGAATCTCGAACGGGCCGTACGGCCATTCCAGCTGCACGCGCGCGGCCGCCAGTTCGTCCTTGCCCAGCGGTGCGCCGTGGCTGGATTCCTTGCCCTGCTTGTTGGGCGCACCGAAACCAATCGTGGTACGGCAGCAGATCAGGGTCGGCTTGTGCGAAGTCTTCAGCGCGGTGTCGATGGCGGTCTTGATTTCCACCGCATCCTGGCCATTGACGTTGCGGATCACCTGCCAGCCGTAGGCTTCGAAGCGCGCGGGCGTGTCGTCGGTGAACCAGCCGTCGGTGTTGCCGTCGATGGAGATCTTGTTGTCGTCCCAGAACGCGACCAGCTTGCCCAGGCCCCAGGTGCCGGCCAGCGACGCGGCCTCGTGCGAGATGCCTTCCATCAGGCAGCCGTCGCCCATGAACACCCAGGTACGGTGATCGACCAGGTCGAACTCGGGGCGGTTGTAGCGCTGCGCCAGCAGTTTCTCGGCAAGCGCAAAGCCCACCGCGTTGGCGAAGCCCTGACCCAACGGCCCGGTGGTGGTTTCCACGCCCGGGGTTTCGCTGTGTTCCGGATGGCCGGCGGTCTTGCTGTGCAGCTGGCGGAAGTTCTTCAGCTCCTGCAGCGGCAGGTCGTAGCCGGTCAGGTGCAGCAACGCGTATTGCAGCATCGAGCCATGCCCGTTGGACAGCACGAAGCGGTCACGGTTGAACCACTTCGGATTCTTCGGGTTATGGCTGAGGTAATCGTTCCACACCACTTCGGCGATGTCGGCCATGCCCATGGGCATACCGGGATGGCCGGACTTGGCGGCTTCTACCGCGTCGGCGGCAAGGAAACGGATGGCGTTGGCGAGTTGGCGGCGGGTGGGCTTGGGGGAGGCGGACGTCGTCATGGAGGAGGCAGTTTCAATGAGTCGCCCGTCGCTCGGGCCACCCATTGTCCCATGGTCAACCGGGGAACGCATGCTCTTGCCCCCTTTGCGCCGCCTACTTACTTCCTTTGCAACTCGCTCTTGCCCCCTTTGAAAAAGGGGGTATGGGGGATTTGCTCTTGGCGCGAAAAGCGAATCCCCCTCAATCCCCCTTTTTCAAAGGGGGAGGTCAGATCGCTGGGGGAAGTCAGATCGCGTTGTTTGCTTCAGCACGCGCCTGCACAGCATCCGGCTCGCCATGCGCCACCAGCGTGGCCAGGGTCAGGTCGCCGGTCACGTTGAGGGTGGTGCGGCACATGTCCAGGAAGTGGTTGACGCCCAGGATCATGCCGATGCCCACCGGATCCACCCCGACCATGGCGCAGATCAGCGCGACCACGGGCAGCGAACCCGACGGCACCCCGGCCGTGCCGATGCCGCCCAGGATGCACACCAGCATCACGGTGACCTGTTGCCAGAGGCTCAGGTCAACGCCGAAGAACTGGGCCAGGAACAGCACGGTAACGCCCTCGAACAGGGCGGTGCCGTTCTGGTTGGCGGTCGCACCCACGGTCAGCACGAAGCGCGAGACGCGGTTGGGAAGATGCAGTTTTTCTTCGGCCACGCGCAGGGCGGTCGGTAGGGTCGCATTGCTGGAGGCGGTGGAGAACGCCATCACCGCAGCTTCCTGGGTCGCGCGGAAGAACGCCAGCGGCGATTTGCCCACGGCCTTCAACGCCAGCGAATAGACCACGAACATGTGCAGCGCCAGCGCCAGCACCACCACGCCCACGTAAGCGCCCAGCCGCACCAGCAGGTCGAAGCCGAAGATCGCGGCCAGGTTGAACATGAAGCAGAACACGGCGTAGGGCGCCAGGCGGATCACCAGCCCGATCAGGGTCATCGAGATTTCGAACAATCCCTCGATGCCACGCTTGAGGATGCCGGTGTTCTCGCTTTCGGTCAGCACCAGGCCGATGCCGAACATCACCGCGAAGAACATCAGCGCCAGGATGGAACCGTTGTTGCCGGCGGCGGCGACGACGTTGTCAGGCACGATGGACAGCAGCATGTCCATGCCGCGTGGCTGCGTGTCGACGCTGGCGACGATCTGCTGGGCGCGTTCGGCGTTCTCGGTAAGCAGGGTCTGTGCGAGCGCGGGATCGACGCCACCACCGGGCTTGATCACGTTCACCAGCACCAGGCCGATGATCACGGCGATGGACGACAGCACCACCGTATAGGCCAGCGTCTTCCAGCCGATACGTCCCAGCGCGCGGATGTCGCCCATCTCGGCGATCCCCACCACCAGCGCCGAGAACAGCAACGGCACGATGAGCATGAAGATCAGGCTGAGGAAGATCTTGGAGAACGGCGTGGTGACGTAGGTCGTCAGCATCGTCACCCACCCCGCCTCGCCGCTGCCGGTGGCATGCACGATGAGTCCCAGCAACAGGCCCAGGCCGAAACCGATGGCCATCTTCCAGTGCAACGGAAGCTTTTTCTTGCTGGAAACCGGGGCATCGCTCATGCGGTGATTCCTGAACAGATCAAATCGCAGCTTATCAAATCATCGCGCCGCAGCAGGCATCTCTTGTTTCAACAGCCCGGGAAAGCACATTGTCGTGATCTTGTAGAGCCGAGCTTGCTCGGCTCTACGAACCCGGCTCGCGTCTGCGCGAGTACGCTTCGCAATGATTCAGCGCGACGGATACAGCGGCGGCAGGATTTCCGTGGTGGGCTTGGGCGTGGCGCGCCACACAGGTCCTTCCCGAAACGCGTCGCGCAACGCGGCGCGCGCCGCCACCCCATCGCCGCCGGCCCAACGCGCCCGACGCAATTGCTCCAACGCCTCACGCTGCACGGGCGAATCCAGCCTGTCGGCGAGCGCGTCGAGATCGGCACTGGGCGGCGAGGACATGCCGCGCAGCACCTCGCCGACTTCTTCCAGATCGCCGCTGTCCAGCGCGCGCTTCAAATCGGGCAGGGTCTGGGTGGGTTTGACTTCTTCTGGCGCTTCGCCCACCTGCAGAGCACGGCGGCGTGTTGGCGCTGGAGCGCGTCGTTGCACGGCCCAGGCCAGCGTCGCCAGCCACAGCAGCGCGAAACCCAGCGCCAGCCAGATCCAGTAGCGTCCTGTCACGGGCGTTGTCGGGTCGGCGATGGCGGACAGTGCGTTGTCGCTAGTGTTGGGTTGATCGGCCACAGCGGGCGGCAACGTCGAACCAGCGAATCCACCCGTGCCCGGCGCCACCTTGAGCGTGAGATCGGGCAAGCTGGCGGTCTTGGCCGCACCCGCGCGCACGTCCCACCAGGCGACCTTCAACCCTGGCACGACTAGCATCCCGGCCCCGTTGGGCACCAACGAATAGCTGCGGGTCATCTTGACCTGCGGCGAACCGGCATTGACGGTTTCGGAATACTGCGGTGGTTCCGGGAATACTTGCGCGCCGGTGATGGTGGGCACCGGGAGTTCGGGCATCTGCGTCTGCGTTGCGCCCTGGGCCACCACTTCCACCACCAGCGTCGCCGCTTCGCCGGCACGCAGCGATTGGGGCGCGGCCACATAGCGCATGCGCAGATCGCGCACGGGCAACCAGGGTTGCGGCGCATTGGCAGGTTGCGCGCGCACCTCGAGCACGCGTGACGTGCCGGTCGCGCGCAGTTCGCGACGGCCGTCGCCCATCAGGTCGTCGATCCAGCCGCCCGCGCTGCGTCCTTCAAAACGCGCGCCAGGAATCACCAGCCGGCCACTGCGGTCGGGCACCAGCAGGAAGCGCCGTTCCACAACGTTGTACCGACGCCCGTTGACCATGCGCGCAGACTGGACGTCATCGCCCACCCTTTGCATCGAGGCGCCTTCGGGCGCATCCAGATCAAGCTGACCCGACGCCAAGGGAACCGCATAGAACAACCGCAGGGTCACGCCGACCGACTGCTGCACGTAGGGATTGGGATCGTCCACTTCGGTCTGTAGAAACGCGGTGGCATTGCTGCTGGCCGAACTACCCTGCGCGCCTTCGCTTACGGACAGTGTCAGTGGCGTGCTGCGTTCGGCGCCAACCACCAGAGCCGGAATCGTCAGCCTGCCCGCACGGCGCGGGATCACATTGATGACATGCGTGGTGCGCGTGGTCACCGCGCCATTGGTCATCTGCACCTGTCGGCTGCTGCCCTGTCCGCTGACATCGAACTCGGCACGCAGCGGCGAAAAGTCCGGGAGCGCGGCGACCTGGTCGGTCTCGATATTGAGCGTGGCCGATTCCCCCAGCGCGATCTGGTCACGGTCCAGCCATGCGCGCGTCGCCGCCTGGACTGGAGCGAAGGTCCACAGCAGCACAGTCATCAGCATTATCGACGCGGTGCGTTTCATCCTATTGCCCTTCCTTCTGCCGGCGTTCGTATTCCAGCTGGAACTTGGTCTTCAGCAAGCCGCCCGGCTCATCGGGGACGCGACGTAGCCAGGCCTCCACCGCCTGGCGTTGTTCGCGCTGTTCAGCGGTCTCTGTTGCAGGCACAGCCCGTCCAGGCTTGCCTGGTTGGCCTTTGGCGGATTTGCCCGCCTGCTGCATTGCCTGCTGCATGCGTTCACGCTGGGCGGCGTCGGCCGCCTGTTGCGCTTTGGCATCAGCGGCTGTCTTCGGCGGCTGCGGAGGCTGGGGTTTGGGTGGAGAAGGCGCGGCGGATTTATCCGAAGGCTCGCCCTTGCCCGGCTCTGGTTGCTGCGATTTTCCCTGCTGCGACTTACCTTGAGAATCATCCCGCTTTGAATCCGACTGCTTACCTTGCTGGTTTTGCTGACCCTGGCCCGGGCTCTGATTCTGGTTCTGCCCACCCTGCTGTTTGCGCTTGCGTGCCGCGTCGACCACTTTTCTGTTCTCTACTGCATCTTGCATGCCGGGCTGCTGCTTCAACGCACGATCGTAGGCCGCGATGGCGTCGTCGTATCGGCCTTGCTTGGCCAACGCGTTGCCCCGGTTGTACCAGCCATCGGCGCTGTCGATACCGGTAAAGGATTTTTCGGCGGCAGCAAAATCGCCTTTGCGATACGCCTCCGCACCTTGCTCGATGCGCTTATGGTCGCGTTGGTCGGCGCGCTGCCACCAGTCGATTTCCGCCGCGTTTGCTGTGGTCGGCATGGCAAAAGGCAGGCACAGACACAACACAACCGAGGCAAAGGCACCACCGCGGCGGAAGGCGAACAGTGCCAGCAGCATCAGCGGCAACAGCAGCCAGTAACCTTCGTCCTGCCAGGCGAGTCCTTTGCGGCCGCGCGTGGCTGCGTCCTCAGTCTCGCGCGGCGCCAGCAGATTCAGCGCACGCAGGTCCGCATCATCCGTCGCGATGCCCTGGTAGCGACCACCACCTGCCCCTGCCATCGCACGCAACGAAGCCGCATCCAGACGCGCGCGCGCAATCGTGCCTTCCGCATTGCGATAAGGCGCACCCGCCTGCGTACCAAGGCCCAGCGCCGACACACGGAAACCCTGGCGTAGCGCTTGGCCCGCCGCGAGATCGGCGGCGGCATCGGCATGGTCGCTGAGCACGACGATGTCGCCACGTTCGAATCCGGCCTGCTGCAACAACCGTACCGACCAGCCGATCGCGCGATCCGCGCGCTGGCCGTCCACCGGCATGACGTCCGGTTCCAGCGCATCCAGGAACAAGGCTACGTTGTCCGCATCATCCGTCAGCGGCGCCACGGTGAATGCTTCGCCCGCGTAGGCCACCAGCGCCACCTGTCCACCGCTGCGTTCGCGCAGCAAGGTCGCCAGCTTGGCGCGTGCCTGCAGCAAGCGCGAGGGCGGCAGATCGGAGGCGGTGATGGTGCTGGACAGATCCAGCGCGATGACCAGCGGCGACTGCGACTGGAACAGCGGTTGCTCGCCCTGGCGCCAGCTGGGGCCGGCCAGCGCCAGCACCGCGAGCAAGAAACCCGTGACGCCCATCCACGCCATGCCGCGCACCGTCTTGCCGCCGGTTTCCAGCAGGTGCGGCAACAGGTGCGCATCGACGACGCCGCGCCAGACGTTGTCGTTGCGTTGGCGCATGCGCCACAGCATCCACAGGGTCGGCAATGCCAGCAGCGCCCACAGCCAGTGCGGGCGAAGGAAGTGGAACGTGTCGAGCCAGGCGCTCATCGCAAACGCCTCGGCAACAGGAACGCGGCCAGCGCCGTCAGCAATGCGCCGAACAGGGGCCAGTCGTAGCGTTCGATGCGCGGACGCACGCGTTGGCCTTCCTGCTGCACCGGTTCGATGCGGTCCAGCTCGGCATAGATGCCGGCCAGCTGTTCGGTATCGCGCGCGCGGAACGATTGGCCGCCGGTTTCCTGCGCGATCTTTTTCAACGTGGCTTCGTCGATTTCATCCTCGCCACCGGGCATTGGCAAGGTCAGTCCGAACACAGACAGACCGCGCCCCGACCCGCCGAAGGCGATGGTGTGGATGCGCACGCCTTCGGACTTGGCGAGCTCGGCAGCCTTGAGCGGATCCAATACGCCTGCAGTGTTGACGCCATCGGTGAGCAGGATCAGCACGCGCTGGCCTTCGGGTTGCTCGCGCAGTCGCTTGACTGCCAGACCGATGGCATCGCCGATGGCGGTCTCTCGACCAGCCAGGCCGGCGACGCTGTCGCGCAATTGGTCGCGTACCGAATCGCGGTCAAGGGTGAGCGGCGTCAGCGCGTACGCGCGCTGGCCGAAGACCAGCAAGCCCACGCGGTCGCCCACGCGACGGTCGAGGAAATCAGCCAGCACCGCCTTGGCCGCCGTCAGCCGATCCACGATCTCGCCGCCCAGTTCCATGTCCGGCTCGCTCATGCTGCCCGACAGGTCCACCGCCAGCATCAGGTCACGACCGCTTTGCGGCAGCGCCACGGCCTCGCCCATCTGCTGCGGCCGCGCCGCTGCCGCGCACAACAGGAACCATGCCAGCCACACGAGTGCGGCTATGTGCAAGCGCCGCGAATGTCCACCTGCAGTAGCGATTGCCTGCAACCGGCGCCCGTAGGGCACGCGCAGCGATGGCGAGGCGGTGGGCCGCGCGGGCAGCAGCCACCCCGCCAGCCAGGGCAGCGGAAAGGCCAGCCACATCCACGGCCAGGCGAACCCGCCGAATGCGGTTTTAAGCGCTTCGACCCAGGTGTCGATCATTTGCGACCGGCCATGAGTTCGAGGAAACGTGCACGCGCGACTGCCGAAGCCGCAGCGAATTCCGCCACAGGCACGTCACGCCGATAGCCGCCTTCCAGCAACAACCTGCCCGCGCCTTCGGTGAAATCATGCGACTTCTTTCCGTCCAGGAAGGCCAGCCAGGCTTCGCCTTCCAGATGATCCGCCTTCGCATCGACGCGCCGTGCCGCACGGCGCAGCAACTCGGACATCGCCGCGAGGCGCGCGGCGACATTGGCGTCGCCCGCCGCCTCATCGAACAGCTTCGACCACGATTGCAGACGGCGGCTGCGGCGATGCCGCCACCACCCGAGCGACGCGACGATGAGCGCAACCGCCAACGCCACCAGCCACCAACCCGGCGCAGGCGGCCACAGCGAAGGTGCATCGGGCACATGCACATCGCGCAGCACCAGCTCCTGGGCCTGCATCACGCCACCTGCGATTGCGCGCGGCCGAGCAGGGGCAGCCACGATTCGCTGGGTGCGTCGGCCTGCAGGGAAAAGACGCGCACGCCGCGACGGGGCAGCGACTCCAGCGCGCGCGTCATTGGTTGCATGAATTCTTCCTGCCAGCGTTGGCGCTGCGCGTGATTGGCCAGATCCAGTTCGACGCGCTCGCCATCGATGGAGAATGGCAGCTTTTCGGCTGGCGGCTCGACTTCCAGCGCATCGGTCAGCAGCACCACCACCACTTCATGATGCGCGGCCAGCGCAGGCCAGCGCGATTCGGGAACAGCGGCGATGCTCCGCGCATCCGCCAGCACGATCAGGCGTGAACCCGGGCGCAGCAGGCGCGCGGCGCTGTCCAAGGCCGCAGGCAAACCCGCGTCGTCCCGCGGCGGCGCCGAATACCAGCGCACCAGTGCGTCGAGCACGCGCAACGCGCCACGCGCGCCTGAGGCGGGCGGTACCGGCGCGTCCTGACGGCTGCCGCGCAGGATGGCCACGCGGTCTCCGTCGCGCACCGCCGCCCACACGGCGACGGCGGCCGCACGCGCAGCCTGCACCGATTTGAAACGCACGCGCGTGCCGAAGTACAGCGCGGGCGAGGTATCGGCGACGATCAGCGTCAGTCGTTCGCGTTCGGCCTGGAACAGCTTGGTATGCGTGCGTCCGCTGCGCGCAGTAAGGCGCCAGTCGATATGACGGACGTCGTCGCCCGCGACGTACTCGCGCGATTCGGCGTATTCCATGCCGCGGCCCCGCGCGCTGGACTGCGCGGGCCCGGTGACGTTGTGCCGCCCTTTGCGTCCAGGCGGACGACGCTGCCCGACCGCACGCAGCGCAACCAGTTCGGCCAGCGTCGGCTTCAGGCCGTCAGCCACGACACACTCCGTAAAAAAATCCGTTGCAATGACGCTTTCGTAGGAGCGGCGTAAGCCGCGACCGAAACCGCACCGCCCACCCGCATTCGTCTACTCATAGGTAAACGCAATACAGCGCAAGCCAGCGTCGCGACTGAAGCCGCTTCCACATGAGCCAGCTGCCGGTTCACGGCAACGGTACGGCGTCGATCAGGGCCGCGACCAGACGATCACCGTCCCAGCCTTCGGCAGTGGCTTCATAACTGGGCAGCACGCGATGGCGCAGCACGTCCGGTGCGATGGCACGCACATCGTCAGGCGTCACGTAATCGCGCCCGGCCAGCCAGGCACGCGCACGTGCGCAACGCTCCAAGGCGATGGAGCCGCGCGGACTCGCGCCCCAGGCGATGCGCCGCGCCAACTGCGGGTCGTAGCGTTTGGCATCACGCGAGGCCAGCACCAGCTCGATCAGATAGCGTTCCAGCTGTGGCGCGACGTGCAGGTCCAACACCTGCGCGCGCGCGGCGAATACGTCTTCGATTGGCAACCTGGCTACTGTTTCGTTGGTGTGCTGCAAAGTGTCGCGTGCGCGTTCGCGAGCCAAGCGCAGGATTTCGGCTTCGGCCGCGGCCTCCGGATAACCGATGCGCACGTGCATGAGGAAGCGGTCCAGCTGCGCTTCCGGCAACGGGAAGGTGCCTTCCTGTTCTATGGGATTCTGCGTGGCCATCACCAGGAACAGTTGCGGCAACGGATAGGTATGACGCCCGACCGTGACCTGGCGCTCGCCCATCGCTTCCAACAGCGCCGACTGCACCTTGGCCGGCGCGCGATTGATTTCATCGGCGAGCAGGATCGGATGGAAAATAGGACCCGGCTGGAACTCGAACCTGCCATCCTGCGGACGCCAGACCTCGGTCCCGGTCAGGTCTGCTGGCAGCAGGTCGGGGGTGAACTGCACACGGGCGAAGTCCGCCTGCAGTCGCGACGCCAGCGCGCGGATCGCCGTAGTCTTGGCCAGTCCGGGCGCACCCTCGACCAGCAAATGCCCGTCGGCAAGCAGGGCGATCAGCAGGCGCTCGACCAGTGCCGATTGCCCGACGATGGTTTCAGAAAGGCTTTCGCGCAGCGTGCTGAACGCCTGGTGCAGGCGCGCATTGGACGTGCTGTCTGCCGCCGCAACGGTTGAAATGGAGTGATCGCTGTCCATGGGGGCTGGGTCGGGAATGGTCATGGGACGATTCTGACCGATCAGCGTGGCGAAGGTTCACGCACGGGTGACTGCTGTTCCGGCTTGTTCAGGCTGCGAGCGCAAACAAGAACGGGGCCACAAGGGCCCCGTTCGCGTTGCTATCACCAGCGCAATCAGCGCTTGACTACGGTCAGGATCTTCGGCGTGATGAAGATCAGCAGTTCGGCCTTGTTCTTTTGACGGCCCTTCTTCTTGAACAGGTTGCCAAGGAACGGGATGTCGCCCAGGAACGGCACCTTGGACACGTCGTTGCGATCAGTGAACTCATAGACGCCGCCGATCACCACGGTCTGGCCGTCGTCGACCAACACGGCGGTGTTGATCTCGCGGCGGTTGAGTTCCGGTACCGAACCAAAGTCACCGAGCGAAATATAGCGGTTGATCTCGTCCTTCTTGACGTTAAGCGTCAGGAACACGCGGCCATCGTTGGTGATGGTCGGAGTGACTCTCAGTTCGAGCAGCGCTTCCTTGAACTGAACCTGTGGTGTGGCGTTGGCGCCGGTGCCCGTAGTGGTCAGATAACCGACTTCCTGGCCCTGCTTGATCACACCTTCACGCTGGTTGGAGGTGACGATGCGGGGATTGGAGATGACTTCGCCACGCCCTTCTTGCTGCAGCGCCGACAGTTCGAGGTCCAGATTGAAGTTGGAGCCGAGCAGCGTATATGCCAGGCTCGCCGGGGTACCTTCCGTGAAGGTGCCCGCCGGCAGGTTGACGTTAAGTCCCCGCGATCCGACGACACCACCGCCAATTGCTGTGCTGCCCCAACTGTCGCCGTTGCCGTCGCTCTCGATGTTATCGACCCCGATCCCGAATTTGGCGCCGAGGTCACGCGCGAAGGTATCGCTGGCGATCACGATGCGGCCTTCGATGACTACCTGGTCGACGGGGCGATCGATCACATCGATCAGTTCGCGCATCTGCGCGACCTTCTTCGGGATGTCGCTGATCATCAGTGTATTGGTGCGCTCGTCCGCGACCAGGCGACCACGCGAGGACAAAAAGCCGTTCTCGTTCTCACGCCCACCACCACCACTGTTGCCCTGGTTGCCGATGCCTTTGGCTTCGGTCAGCGCCTTGAAAATCGCCGACGCGCTGTGATAGTTGATCTGCACATAGTCCGTGACTAGATCGACGCGCTCGTTGATCGCAATTCGCGCATCTTCCTTGTCCTGTTCAAACTTCGCCAGTTCGGGCTGCGGGGCAACCCAGACCACGCCGCCTTCGCGACGCTGATCCAGACCCTTGGCGCGCAACACGATGTCCAACGCCTGATCCCAAGGCACGTTGACCAAGCGCAGGGTCACATTGCCTTGCACTGTGTCGGAAGCGACGATGTTGAGGCTGGATTCCTCGGCGATCAGCTGCAGCACAGTGCGAACCGGCACGTCCTGGAAGTTGAAGGTCACCGGGCGACCGCTGTACGCCTTGGCGCCAAGGGCGCCACTTGCGACCCTGGCCGACCCACCGGCAATGGTTGCCGGGACCGAGCCACCTACCGCAACCTTGGCTGCGCGCGGCACGATTTCGACTACGTATTCGTTACCGGTCTGATAGGCGAGGGATTCGAATTCGCCACGGGTGCTCAGCACGACTTGGGTGCCCGTGCCGGCGCTGTGTGCATCGACTCGCTGCACCGGCGTTGCGAAATCCACCACGTTCATGGGGCGCTGCAGTGCAGCCGGCAGGGTCGCGTTTCCGACATCTACGATGACCGAGGCCCCCTGGTTGCGCAGGTCGGGCATGGCGCCCTTGCCGTTGAAGCGGACAATGAGCCTGCCGGACCCGTCATCGCCTCGTTTGAAGTCGATGTTGGCGATCTCGAGCTTGCCAACTGCCTGTTGGGCAGGATCGACGTTGCCGGAGACAGCGGCAGGCGCAGCTGCGGCAGCAGCCACGCCAGCGATTGTCAGCAGGCCGATCGCGAGCCCGAGGCCAAGGACTCGTGGAGTGGCCAAGCGCCGAAAGGGCAACGGGCTGTGAGCGTTCGAAGCGGTCATCGTGTATCCCCTAATCATTGATCTTCAAGCGCAATTGACGCAGGCCTTTCCAGCCAACCGCCCGCACCGTCCGGCACAAGTTCGACAAGTTCAATGCGATCTTCCTGGACGCCGGTGATGCGACCATCGCTTTGCCCCATGTAAGTGCCGGGCCGCACCCTGTAGGTGACCTTGTCCGGCGCCATCACCAATGCAATCAAACCCGCGCCTTTACCAATGGTGCCGACCATGTCCAGGCTGTCCAGCGGATATTGCTCGAGAGTTTCCTTGCGGCGGTTCGGATCCGGACGCAGCCCACCGCTGTCGGCGTTGCTCCAGGCATCACTGAATGGGTCGCGTAACGTCTGCGCTGCATACTCGAAAGTCTCGAACTGCTGCATGACCGGTAGAGGATCGAGCGCCGGCGCGGGACGCGCCTGCACGTCGGCCACCCATTTCTCGAGATTGGGCGCTTCACCCGGAGAGCTGCTGATTCCACGTGCACAGCCGGCCAGAAGCATTACTGCCACCAACGCGGCGCATCCCCTGCGCAACTGCCTGGTTTCGGTCATCTGCCGCATGCTCATTCTCCACCGCCTGCAGCCGCCGGCGCGGGTCGCTTGCCGCCCGCTGCCTTGGCCTCTTCAGCCGCCTTCTTTTCCTGGGCTGCGGTTTCTTCCTCATCCAGGTAGCGATAGGTCTTGACCGTACCCGAGAGTTCCAGCGCGCTGTTGCCGGTGATGCGACCTTTCAGGTCACGCGGTTTCAGCGAGATGTCGTGCATGGTCAGAATCACCACACGCGGCAGCGAGGCAACGCCACTCACAAACGCCCCGAACTGGTGGTAGCTGCCCACCATGCGCAGCGCAATCGGCTTCTCGGCATAGAACTCTTTTGGCGACTCGGGACCCGGTTGGAACAACTCGTTGGCCAGTCCGCTGGACAATGCGGTCTGGGAAATATCCACGATGAGATCCGGCATTTCGGTCTTGCTGGGCAACTGGCGCAGCATCTGCTGCAGCACCTGCTCCATCTGCGCCAACTGCTGCTTCAAGGGCTCCAGGTTCGCTGCACGACCTGCTTTGTCCTCGAAATCAGCGCGTAACTGCGATTCCTTCTGCTCCAGACCTTCGAGTTGCTCGACCTTGCCCTTGATCAGCAGGAAGTACGACAACGTCAGGATGAGGACGGCGATCAGCACACAGAAACCGATCTTGTAGTTTCGAGGCCAATTGCCGATATTGTTGAAATCGAGGTCGCTGAGTTTGACTTTCTTCTGGCTCATGACGCCGGCCTCCCTTCGTTCGTCGGCGCCTGGTTACCACTGGCCGGCACCTCGCTCGAACCTTCGCCTGGTGCGGACGGCGCTGTGTCCCGCGATGGAGGGGCAGATGGTGGTGCCGGGGTTGGTTGAGCGGGAGGCGCTGCCGTAGGTGCCGTTGTCGGTGTTCCGGCTGCCGGTGCCGCTGCTACAGGGGTTGCCGGCGATGGGGCTTCCACCGCACCGGTCGGAACAGTCGCAGACGTGGCCCCCGCCCCATCCGCATCAACCGCGTTCGGGTTGGCCAGCTTCACCTGCAAGGTGAATACATAAGGCAGCGCGCGCGACTCGGGGTTGACGGCAGCCTTGTCCTCGGCCTTGGCTTCAATGATCGACAGATCAGGATTGGTCATCCAGCCCGACCCTTCCAGGTTGCGCATGTAGTTGCTGACCCGGGCATTGGATTGGGCACGGCCCTCAAGCGTCAGGATTTCGCCTTCCTGCTTGATGTTGGCCAGCGCGACGCCATCGGGAATGGTGCGCACCAGCGAATCGAACAGATGGACCATCTGCGAACGGTTGGCCTGCAGTTGCTCGATGACCTTCTTGCGCGCCAGCAGGCGATCTTTCTGCTTGTCGAGGGCTTCGATCTCCTTGATCTTGCCTTCCACTTTCTGGATCTCGGCCTGCAGGAACTGGTTGCGGGTTTCCTGTCCACTGATCTGTTGGCCGTAATAGAACCAGATCAGGAAGGAGAGCACCACGCCGACCGCAGCGGCCAGGCCCAGCATGCCGTAGAACTCTTTCTGTCGGTTGGCGCGCCGCTCGGCGCGCCAGGGAAGAAGATTGATCTTCGCCATCAGTCGAAGCTCCTCAGGGCCAGACCGGTCGCAATCATCAGGGCGGGCGCATCCTGGGCCAGGGCATGGGCCTGCACGCGCGGACCGAGGGTCATCTGGGCCAGCGGATTGGCAACCACGGTGGGCACACCCAGCTGTTCTTCGACCATCTCGGGCAGGCCAACGAGGGCAGCGCAGCCGCCGGCCAGCACGATCTGGTCGACGCGGTTGAACTCGCTGCCGGCATAGAAGAACTGCAGCAAACGGCTGATCTGCTGGACCGTGGCTTCCTTGAACGGTTCGAGCACTTCCACCTCGTAGCTTTCCGGCAGGCCGCCCTGGCGCTTGGCCATGCCGGCTTCTTCGTAGGTCAGACCGTAGCGGCGCATCACTTCGTCGGTCAGCTGCTTGCCGCCGAACACCTGTTCGCGGCTGTAGAGGCTGCGCCCGGAACGCAATACGTTGAGCGTGGTCATGGTGGCGCCGATATCGACCAGCGCGACCACACCGTCATGCGGGATGGGCAGCTCGCCAGACAGCAGGGCGAACGCGTTCTCGACCGCGAAGGCTTCCACGTCCATGACCTTGGCGGTCAAGCCGCCGAGTTCCAGCGCCGACTGGCGCAGTTCCACGTTCTCCGACCGCGACGCGGCCAGCAGCACCTGCACCATCTCGGGATTGTTGGGCATCGGGCCCAGCACTTCGAAGTCGAGGTTCACTTCCTCGATGGGATACGGAATGTAGTTGACCGCTTCCAGTTCGACCTGGGCTTCCAGATCATTCTCGTCCAGCTCGGCCGGCATGGGGATGATCTTGGTGATCACCGCCGAACCCGCGACCGCTGCGGCGGCGAACTTGGATTTGGTCCCGGCCCGGGTCACGGCCCGGCGGATGGCCTCGCCAACGGCCTCGACCTCGACGATGTTCTTCTCGACCACCGCATTGGGGGGCAATGGCTCGACGGCGTAGTGGTCTACGCGGAAGCGATTGCCCACCCGGGAAAGCTGTAACAGCTTTACCGCAGTCGAACTGATGTCGACGCCAATAAGCGGCGACTGGCTTTTAGGTATAAGCCCCACGGTATCTCCCCTTCCGACGGCGCAACAGGCAAGTCAGGCCCCGGCTCACATTAATAACGAAGTTTTCACCACTTGCAAGAGCCGTAACGCAGCCTGTGCGGCTTGTCACGGTTCACGAAAGATATCGGGCAAGTCACTGTTTCCCCCCGGAACGTAACCGCCTTACCCCGAGTCATCTATACTCCGCCGCCACGTATTCTGCAATCGGATTCTGACCGGATGTCCCGTTTCCGCCGCCTGCTGCGCTGGGCGCTAATCGCTTTCACCGCCCTCTTCCTGCTCGGCGCAATCGGCCTGGGAATCCTGTATTACGTGGTGTCCTCGAAGATCCCGGACATCCAGTCGCTGCGCAATGTCGAGCTGCAGGAACCCCTGTATGTGTATGCCAACGACGGTCGTCTGATCGGCCTTTTCGGCGAGACCCGGCGTTATCCGGTGGACATAGAGAACGTCCCCGAAGCCGTCCAGCAGGCCTTTATCGCGGCCGAGGACGCCAATTTCCGCAACCACAACGGCGTGGATCCCAAGGGCATCTCGCGTGCGCTGTGGCAGACGGCGACCCTGAAGGAAGGCCGGGTCGCAGGCGGCAGCACCATCACCCAGCAGGTGGCGCGGCAGTTCTATCTGAGTTCGGAGGTCAGCTACACGCGCAAGCTCATTGAAATGATGCTGGCCATGAAGATCGAAAAGATGCTGACCAAGGACGAGATCCTTGAGCTGTATCTCAACAAGAGCTTCTTCGGCAACCGTGCCTACGGCGTGGCGGCGGCCGCCGAGTTCTATTACGGCAAGCCATTGGACCAGCTGACCCTGGGCGAGACCGCGACGCTGGTCAGCGCGCTGAAATTCCCCTCCAGCGGCAATCCGATCAGCAACCCGGAACGCAACCACCAGCGGAGCGTGTACGTGATCGACCGCATGCTGGAAGACGGCTACATCAGCGCCGCGCAAGCGGCCGTCGGCAAAGCCGAGCCGATGCACGCCAAGCCACATGAGCGCCCGGTCGAGGTCTATGCGCCGTATGTGGCGGAAATGGTGCGCCAGGAGATGATCGCGCGCTTCGGCGGCGACGTGGTGACCAAGGGCTACCACGTCACCACCACCATCGACCCGGTCATGCAGATCGCGGCCGACGTGGCGGTCCGCGATGGCCTGCGCCTGTACGACCACCGCCATGGCTGGAAAGGCGTGGAGCAGCATTTCGAAGTCACGGCCGATGCGGATGCGACGGCTCTGGCGAGTCACGTCTCGGGCATTCCCACCCAGAACGGCCTGATCCCCACTGTGGTCGCCCGCACCCATGACGACGGCGGCATCACCGTGGTGCTTCCCGATGCCAGCGAAGTCACCCTGCCCGCTTCGGCCAGCCGCTGGACCGGCAAAAGTCCGGCCTCGCTGTTCAAGCGGGGCGACCTGGCCCGGATCAAGCGCGATGCGCCCAAGGTGGTCGCGGCCAAGCCCGGCGAAACGGCGAAACCCGCCGACGCCGCACCGCTTGGTTACCAGATCGACCAGATTCCGCGCGGCCAGGCGGCACTGGTGTCGCTGGATGCCAGCAATGGCGCGGTGAAAGCCATCATCGGCGGCTACAGCTTCGCCGGCAATAAATTCAACCGCGCCACCCAGGCCCGCCGCCAGCCTGGCTCCAGCTTCAAGCCATTCCTGTACGCGGCCGCCTTCGAACGTGGCTTCAACCCCGCATCCATCGTGCTGGACGCGCCGGTGGTGTTCCGCGACCGCCGCGGGCATATGTGGCGCCCGCAGAACGACGGCGGCGGCTTCCGCGGCCCCATGCGGTTGCGCGAAGCGCTGGTCCAGTCGCGCAACCTGGTATCAGTGCGCCTGCTGGACAGCATCGGCGTGGATTTCGCGCGCAAGTACATCAGCCAGTTCGGATTCGACGAAGCCGAACTGCCGCCGAACCTGTCGATGTCGCTGGGCACCGCTTCACTGACGCCCTTGTCGATGGCGCGCGGCTACGCGGTTTTCGCCAATGGCGGGTCCCGGGTCACGCCGTGGTTCATCGACGAGGTCAAGGACCGCGAAGGCAATGTGCTGTTCAAGGAGAAGCCGGCCACCGCCTGCCGCGGCTGCGGACGCGGTGCCGGCGCGAGCGCACAGACCAGTCATGTGGTCGATGGTTTCGACTTCGGACCCGGCGGCAACACCGCCCCCAAGCCCGAAGCCAAACCAGCCAGTCCCGCAGCGCCACCCAAGCCGGTGGACCCGGACATGGTCGTGGCGCCGCGTGCGATCGACGACCGCACCGCCTACCAGCTGGTTTCGATGATGCGCGATGTGGTCCTGCGCGGCACCGCGACGGCGGCCAGGGTGCTCAACCGCGAGGACGTCGGCGGCAAGACCGGCTCCACCAACGACCATCGCGATGCCTGGTTCGGCGGCTTCGGCGGCCCCTATTCGACCGTAGTCTGGGTGGGCCGCGACGATTTCCGCAGCCTGGGTTACCGCGAGTACGGCGGCAAGGCGGCACTGCCGATCTGGATCGACTTCATGCGCGAAGCATTGAAGGACCAGCCTATCGCGCAGAACGATCCGCCCGAAGGCATGGTGCAGACCACCAGCAACGGCGCGACCGAATGGGTGAAGACCGAAGACCTGGAACGCATCCAGAGCGAAGAGAGCTTCAACACCGACGACAGCGCGGCGGCAGACGAAGCGGCCTTCGACATTTTCTGATCTTGTAGGAGCGGGCCTTGCCCGCGATGCTCTGCATTGAAGCAAGAGCATCGCGGGCAAGGCCCGCTCCTACAAACGTATTGTTTATCGGGTACAGTCTTACCAGTTTCGACGCGGAGGCTCCCATGCACCACGCCCGTCAGCATGCCGAAACCCGCACCCGTGAACGCCGTCGCCGGCTGGCGCACGAAGCCGCACGATTGATGGCCGAAGGCGGCTTCCGCGACTACCACCAAGCCAAGCTCAAGGCCGCCGATCGTCTTGGCATCCACGATGACGCATCGCTGCCCCGCAATCGCGAAATAGAAGAGGCACTGCGCGAATACCAGCGCCTGTTCGTGGGCGAATCGCAGCAACAGGCGGTGCGAGTGCGTCGGGAAGCCGCCGTGCGGGCGATGGATTTCCTGGCCGGATTCTCGCCACGTCTCGTCGGCCCGGTACTCGAAGGCACCGCAGACTCCAGTTCGCCGGTCCATCTCCATGTGTATTCCGACGATGCGGATGCGGTGCCGCGCTTTCTCGACGAGCATCGCATTCCTACCGATGCGCGCAGCCGCCACCTCCGACTGGATCGGGAGCGAAGCGAGGATTTCCCGGTGTGGGTATTCAGTGCCGAGGAACTGACCTTCGACCTCACCGTGCTACCGGAAGATGCGCTGCGGCAGGCGCCGCTCTCCGCGCTCGACGAGCGGCCGGTGAAACGCGCCTCGCTTTCGGCGCTGCAGCAGTTGCTCGCGCAGGAAGATATCGCAGGTTACGAATCCGGCCTGCTGACTCGCTGACGTAGGAAAACTGAAGCGTGAAACAAGAACGCCCCGCGTAAGCGGGGCGTTCGGGATTACGAATCAGCGCAAAACTCAGCGCTGGTCGATGCCCTTGTAGTCGCGTTCGGCATAGCCGGTGTAGATCTGGCGCGGACGGCCGATCTTGGCTTCCGGATCGACCTGCTGTTCCAGCCAGTGCGCCACCCAGCCGGCGGTGCGGGCGATGGCGAACATCACCGTGAACATCTCGGTGGGGATGTTCAGCGCCTTGTAGATGATGCCGCTGTAGAAGTCGACGTTCGGGTACAGCTTGCGCTGCACGAAGTAGTCGTCCTTCAACGCCGCTTCTTCCAGACGCAGCGCCACTTCCAGCATCGGATCGTTGACACCGAGTTCGCCCAGCACTTCATGGGTCATCTCGCGGATGATCTTGGCGCGCGGGTCGAAATTCTTGTAGACACGGTGCCCGAAACCCATCAGACGGAAACCGGACTCCTTGTCCTTGGCCTTGTCCACCGCCGAACTCACGTTCTCCGGCTTACCGATCTCGGCCAGCATCTTCAGCACGGCTTCGTTGGCGCCACCATGCGCCGGACCCCACAACGCCGCCACGCCAGCGGCGACGCAGGCGTAGGGATTGGCGCCGGTGGAACCGACCATGCGCACGGTGGAGGTGGACGCGTTCTGCTCATGGTCCGCGTGCAGGATGAACAGCAGATCCAGCGCCTTGGCGGCGACTGGATTGAGTTCAAGCGGCTCGCTGGGCACTTCGAACATCATGTGCAGGAAGCGGTCCACGTAGGCGTGGTTGTTGCGCGGGAAGCGCACCGGCCAGCCGATCGAATAGCGATAGCAGGCGGCGGCAATCGTCGGCACCTTGGCGATCAGACGGATCGCAGCCAGACGGCGCTGCTCCGGATCTTCCAGGTCCAGGGTGTTGTGGTAGAACGCGGCCATCGAGCCGACCATGCCCACCATCATCGCCATCGGATGCGCGTCGTGGCGGAAACCGCCGAGGAAGTTCTTGAACGCCTCATGCATCATCGTGTGATGCGCGACTTCGTGGTCGAACTTGGCGAATTCATCCGCCGTCGGCAGTTCGCCGTTCATCAGCAGGTAGGCCACTTCCAGGAAGCTAGATTGCTTGGCCAGTTGCTCGATCGGGTAGCCGCGATACAGCAGCACGCCCGCATCGCCATCGATGTAGGTCACCGCGGACTTGCAGCTGGCGGTCGCGGTAAAGCCGGAGTCGTAGGTGAAGAGACCCGTTTCCTTGGTCAGTTTGGAAATATCGACACAATCATTGCCGAGCGTGGGTTTGAGAACCGGCATGACAACCGATTTATCGCCGGCAGTCAGTGTGGCCTGGTCGAGTTCTGACACAGTTGCGCTCCTTCGTGGGGAGGCGCCGCACGGGAGTGCCGGCGACGCGTGACGGGAGTCCAAGGCATCAACCCCTGGATAACGTCGATTATCGCACACGCATTTTGGAGTCGTCGCTCAAAACAGCAGCGGCGTGAGACCAAAGGACTAGGAGACTCAAAGAACCGGAGGATTCGATTGGTCCGGACAAACGAAAACGGCCGCGCTGGGCGCGGCCGTTACGATAGAGCGTCGCAGCAGGATTACTTCTGCTGGTAGCGCTTCTGGAACTTGTCGATGCGACCGCCCGTATCCATGACCTTGTGCTGGCCGGTGTAGAACGGATGCGAGGCCGAGGAGATATCCAGTTTGATCAACGGATATTCCTTGCCATCTTCCCACTTCACCGTTTCCTTGGAGGAAAGGGTGGAACGACTGAGAATCTTGAATTCGGAAGTAACGTCCTGAAAAACGACGTCTTGGTACTGCGGATGGATGTCGGCCTTCATGGCGCCACCGGATATCTGGGAAGTGAAGAGCGGCATTTTAGCCCGGCTTGGCCGGCCGGCGCAAGCTGATAGTCAAACCGCCGCGAGGGCCGCCTGGATCAGGGCCTCAAACCGGCCCTGGTCGTAGCGCATCAGCAAGCCGGCATTGTCCGGCTGGCCCTGCTGCCGGTTCCAGTCCACCACCGTCGCACCACGGGTCAGCGTGCCCGTCAGTTCTACCGCAACCGGGCGCTGCATCACTTCCTGCGCGCCCGCCGGCTCCAGTGCGTAGGCCATGGCCAGAGCATCGGCGGAATGCCAATGGTCGCCGCGTCGGTCGGCGGACCACTGGCGCGTCTGCAGCGAAATCCGGTCGTAGAACGCGGCCCGCGGAGAGTCCGCCTTCAGCCAGACCTCCGCCCTGGTGTGCAGGAAGCCATGCGCGATCACCGCCTCCCAGTCCGCCAGATCGAGGTGCGGAAAGGCCTGGAACACGATATGCGCCGCTTCCGGGTCGAAGGCGATGTTGAATTCGGCGGCCGGGGTGATGTTGCCGTGCGCGCTGACCGCGCCGCCCATCACCACGAAACGCTTGATGCGCTGGGGCAAGGTGGGATCGAGTTTCAACGCCAACGCGATATTGGTCAGAGGACCCAGCGCGACCAATAGCAGCCGGCCGGCATATTCATGGGACAGGCGCAGGATCGCCAGCGCGGCGTGCTCGGCTTCGGCGCTGCGCGCGGCCGGCGCGAATCCGACATCGCCGAAACCATCGCGGCCATGCACGTGCGCCGCGTCCACCGCCGGATGCAGCAGCGGATCGGCGCAACCTGCAAATACCGGCACGTCTTCGCGGCCCACGATCTCGCACAGCTTGAGCGCGTTGCGCACGGTGTGGTCCAGGCCCACGTTGCCGGCGGCGATGGTCAGGCCGACCAGGGTGTGGTTGGGATCGTTGAAGGCCATCAACAAAGCCAGCGCGTCGTCCACGCCGGGATCGGTGTCGATCAGCAGGGGAATTTTGTCAGTCATGTTTCGTCATCCCAATTGATAACCGAGTTTCGCACGTAGGTCGGGGCTACGTCCCCGACGAAGGCAATGCGTCGGACCCGCGCGAAGGACGCAGTGCGTCGGGGGCGTGGCCCCGACCTACGCGGAAGCGTATCGGGCTGCGCCGCCCACCCAGCGGGCGATGATGCGGTCGGCAACGTCCGGCGACTCGGCCAGCAATCGATCCGCCAGTTCGCGCACCAGGGGCAGCAACCCGGCATCGCGGGCGAGATCGGCCACGCGGAACGCGGCCAGGCCGGTCTGGCGCGTACCCAGTAGTTCGCCGGGTCCACGGAGCTCCAGATCCTTCTCGGCGATGACGAAGCCGTCATTGGTTTCGCGCATGGTCGCCAGGCGTTGTTTGGCCATCAACGACAACGGGGCCTGGTACAACAGCACGCAGTTGGACGCTGCCGCGCCGCGCCCTACCCGCCCGCGCAACTGATGCAACTGCGCCAAGCCAAGGCGTTCCGCGTTCTCCACGATCATCAGCGAGGCGTTGGGCACGTCAACGCCCACTTCGATGACGGTAGTGGCGACCAGCAGGTCGATATCGCCGGCCTTGAACGCGCGCATGGTGGCTTGTTTCTCCGCCTGCTTCATGCGTCCGTGCACCAGGCTCACGCGCACACCGGGGAGCTGCGCCGACAAGGCCTCGTAGGTGCCCTGCGCGGCTTGCGCCACTACTTCGTCGCTTTCGTCGATCAGCGTGCACACCCAGTAGGCCTGCCGGCCTTCGGCGCAGGCGGCACGGATACGTTCCACCAGTTCGGGCCGCCGCTCGCCACTCAGGGCGATGGTCTGCACCGGCGTGCGTCCGGGCGGCAGTTCGTCGATGGCCGAGACATCCAAGTCCGCATACGCGGCCATCGCCAGGGTGCGGGGGATGGGCGTTGCGGTCATGATCAGCTGGTGCGGCACCGAGTCTCCGGTCGCACCTTTGTCGCGCAAGGCGAGCCGCTGATGCACGCCGAAGCGGTGCTGCTCGTCGACAATCGCCAGGGCCAGATCGTGGAATACGACTGCGTCCTGCATCAGGGCATGCGTGCCGACCACCACCTGGGCAGCGCCGGACGCCACTTCCGCCAACGCATCCGCACGCGCCTTGCCAGTGACCTTGCCGGCCAGCCATGCGACGCGGATGCCCAGCGGTTCCAGCCATTTGCGCAGGTTGGCCAGATGCTGTTCGGCCAGCAGTTCGGTCGGTGCGGCAAGGGCGGCCTGCTTGCCTGCTTCGACCGCGAGCATCGCCGCCATCGCGGCCACCACCGTCTTGCCGCTGCCCACGTCCCCCTGCACCAGCCGCATCATCGGCGAGGGCTGCGACAGGTCGGCGCGGATCTGCGCGAACACACGCGACTGCGCGCCGGTCAGCGAAAACGGCAAGGCAGCCTGCAACTGCGACGCGAGCTTGCCCGGGCCTGACAGCGCCGGCGCACGGTAGCGCTGCAACGCGATGCGCTGCCGCCGCAGGCTGAGGTTATGGGCCAGCAGTTCCTCCAGCGCCAGCCGTTGCTGCGCCGGGTGGGTACCGGTGGCCAGCGCGGCGAGATCGGCATCGGGCGCCGGCCGGTGCATGCCCAGCAGCGCCTTGCGCAGCGAGGGTAGATTCAACCCGCGCAGCATGGTCGGCGGCAGCAGTTCCAGGGCTGATTCGTCGGGCAGTCGATCCAGCGCCTGCGCGACCAGCTTGCGCATGGAGGCCGGGCCGATGCCCTCGACCACCGGATAGATCGGGTCGAGTGCATCGCCGAGCGAAGGCGCATCCGCATCGCCAATCACCCGGTAACTGGGGTGGACGATTTCCAGACCGTGCTGCCCCGGCTTGGGCGTGCCGTAACAGCGCACCAGGGTGCCCGGCGCCAGTTGCGCGACCTGCGCCGAGCGAAAGTGGAAGAAGCGCAACACCAGCGTGGCCTGCGAGTCGTCGCCGATGGCCACGCGCAGCACCGGCCGGTAGCGGAATCCGCGTTCCACCGCCTCCACCCGGCCTTCCACCTGCGCAGGCACGCCGGGCTGCAGGCTGCGAATCGGCGTGAGCTGGGTGCGGTCTTCGTAACGAAGCGGCAGATGCAGCCACAGGTCCTGCAAGGTCAGCAGTCCACGCGCGGCCAGTTTCTCGGCCACGCGCGGGCCTACGCCGGTCAGTTGTCCGGCGATGGGCTGGTTGAAGGCGGGTTCTTCGCTGCGTGGTGCGGCCGGCATCTGTCTAGGATGCCGGCCGCACCGGATTGGCGCCAGTCAGGATTTACCGCGCTGACTGTCGGAGCACGCTCCTGTGACGGCTCCGGCCCGCAGGATCAGAGCTCTTGGATGAGATCTTTGAATCAGAACTTCACGCCGGCTTCGATGCCGTAAGTGCGCGGCTCGCTCACCACGGCGCCAACGGTTCCGAACGCTTCGCGCCCGTAGACGTTCAGCTGGCCGACGTAACGGTTGTCGAACACATTGTTCCCATACAGCGCCCATGTCCAATGACCGCGTGCCGACGTCCAGGCCAGGCGTACATCGGTCCGGTTCTGCGATTCGCCTGTCGAAAAACTTGGGAAGCCGAAACAATCGCCGGAATCGCGGTTGTATTCGTTGCCACGGCATGCACCACGATACGAATGGCGCAAAGCCAGGCGTAGATCGCCGGCATCGCGCAGGTCCCAGGTGTAGTGGCCGCCCATCGCCGCCGACCACGACGGTTCGCCAGTCGGTTGCCCGTTGAGGTCCAGCAGGCCGGCGCTGGTGTTGACGCTGTAGTTCTTGTACTTGGAATTGATGTACGCGGCATTGAAATCCAGACCGAACGCATCGGTGACCTGCCATCGCATGTCGAAATCCAGGCCGTAGGCTTCCACGTCGCCGGTATCGACCACGAAGCGCGGGATGGCGCTGGTGTTGTCCAGGCGGATCGACTGCCGGTTGTCGTAGCGGTAGAAGAACACCGAGGCGTTGTAGGCCAACCGCGCCGCCGGCAGGGAGTGCTTGATGCCGAGTTCGGCGTTCCACACGTCCTCGTTGTCGAATTCGCTGCCGATCTGCAGCGCGTTGTAGCCACCGGCCTTGTAGCCCTTGGCCAGCGAAGCGAAGCCCATCAGGTTGTCGCTGAAGTGATAGTCCGCCACCAGACGCGGGCTCCAGTCGCTCCAGGTCTGGCTGGCACGATTGGTCAGTCCCTTGTTCATCATCGCGGGCGGATCGATAAAAGCCAGATCGAAGACGAAGAATTCCCGTGGCACTCCCGCCAGGGCGAAGAACCCCATGGCATCCAGCGCATCGAGCGTGGCGTCCAGCGTAGGCGCGTTGCGGATATCGTTGAACCAGCTGAAGTCCTTTTCGTCCCGCGTGTAGCGCAGGCCGAAGGTCAGATTGAGTTTATCGTTGACGTGCCAGATCACGTCGCCGAAGCCTGCGTACGACTTGGTCTTCAGCGTGTTGCGGAAACTCTCGTTCCAGGCGTGATCCATCAGCGTCAACGGAATGCCGAACGAGCCCAGTACCTGCGAGAAATAACCGAACAGGGTGCCGTCGGGCGTAGGCGCCAGGCCCAGGTTGGATACCGCAGTATCTACTGCGGTGGTGGTGGTATTTATTTCGCTGGTCTGGCGGGCTTCTTCTTCGTAGTAGCTCACCCCCGCCACCCAGTCCAGCCGATCGGTGGCCCCGCTGAACTTGAATTCCTGGTATCGGTTTTCGTTGGATTCGGTATTGGTGGAATCCAGATACAGGTTGGGACGGTTGGTGCCGTCCTCTTCCACGCGATTGAGCGCATCGAACTGGCGCCAGGCAGTCGTGGACGTCAGGTGGCCCCAGTCGAAACCGTGATCGATGATCAAGGTGACGCCATCGAAGGTACGCCATTCGGCGCTGGCGTTTGTGTCGTTGAAGGTGCCGATGTCGCGCGGATCCAGGTAGGTCAGCGGATTGGCTGGCGCGACGGGTACGCCGGGCGCAGGCGGCAGGGGCACGATACCGGTAGTGGGCCTTCCACGCTGGTCCAGGTTTTCGTGATCCCAGCTCAGCAGCGCCGTGGTGTTGTCGGTGATGCCCAGTTGCAAGGCCGCGCGCGTGGCCCATACGTTGTCACCTCCCAGATCCTGGCCCGTCGCCGCATCTTCCACCCAGCCATCGCTGTGGTTTATCAGGCCGTTGAGGCGCAATGCGGCGCGGTCGCTGAGCGGGATGTTGGCCATCGCTTCGACATACTGCTTGCCGTAATTGCCCAGCCTCAACTTGGCTGCTGCTTCGGTTTCGTTGCTGGGCCGCTTGGTGATCACCGACACCGCACCTGCCGCCGTGTTGCGGCCGAACAAGGTGCCCTGCGGACCTTTCAGCACTTCGATGCGCTCCACGTCGGTGAGCGGCAGCAGCACGCCGCCACTGCGACCGGTGTAGACGCCATCAATGAACACACCTACCGCCGGGTCGGTACCGATGCCGAAGTCATCGGTGCTGATGCCGCGGATTGCGATTGAAGGCTGGGTTGGCTGCACGCTGTTGATCTGCAGTCCAGGCACGAAACTGTCCAGGTCACCCAGGTCTTCGGCCGCCACATCCTGGATCATCCGGCTGTCCAGCACCTGCAGCGCGATCGGCACGTCCTGCAGCTCCTGTTCGCGGCTCTGCGCCGTGACCAGGATGCGGTCCAGCGTGGTGGCGTCGGTGTCTGCTGGCGGCGTCGATTCGGCCGGCGCGGCCCCTGCCTGCTGCGCCAAGGCCGTCCCCACCGACACCGCCAGCAGGCAACCGCCGAACAAGGCGCGCCGCATGCCCACTACCAGATTGCGTCGAATCAGTTTCATCGTTTTCTCCCCGTTACTGATGAGCGGCATGTCGTGGTTGCGACGTCGCCATGTGGTTAGTGGATTGGGTCACGCATCGCAGCTACCGGTTTGCGCGTCTATCCATTCGCGTATCAGTTGCACTCCCTCGCGGTGGATCACCGAGCGCCCCAGCTCGGGCATCATCACCGACGGATCGGCGCTATCCATGCGGAACATCAGCACCGAGCCATCGGCATGTCCCGGCGCGATGTCATACAAGCGATTGCCGGTGCCTTTGCCCGCAGCAACCGGTTGTTTGCAGAAGCCCAATTTCAGGCGGTCGGTGACGCCTGCGTCCAACCACATGCCCGAGGTGATCGCCGGACCGGTCTGGCTGTGGCAGTGGCCGCAATTCACATCCAGGTAGGCGCGCGCGCGCGCATCGAGCGTGGCATGCGCGGCGTCCTGCCAGTCCGCACTGCGCGGCGCTTTGGCCGGCGCAGGCGCGCCGGTGAGAACGCCCAGAGCGGAAAGGTGCGCGATCTGGTTTTCGCTGCCCGACGCATAGGCGAAATCGCGATTGAGATTCCGCGCCTTCGGCCCAATGGGATGCAGCGCACGTGTCTTGTTGTCGGTGGCATGGCAACTCGCGCATTGGTTCTGGTCGGGCACCTGGTAGTCGGCGGCTTCCCGGTTTCCGTTCGCGTCCACAAGTTCCAGCGCAATCAGTCCCCCGGCGCGCTTCAGGGTGGCTTCGCGCTGATCGTCGTTCCATACGTAGGGAATTGCCTCCCAGCCTGATTCGCGCCGCACCAACAATCGGGTTTCGATCAGGCGTACTTTCGACAGATCAAGCGTCGCGCCCTGCGATGCTTCGCTCGCGGCTGTACGCGCCACCGATTTGCCATCCCATTTTCCGTTTGCGGAAAGCGGGTAGTAGAAGGTCTTGCTGATGATGGTGCCGACCGGGAAATCGAAGGCCTCATCGGCGTCGTAGCGCGCGGATTTCCCCTTCGGCATCCAGATTGTCCGCAGCTTGTGCGCGTAGTCGCTGAACAGCGGCGTGTTGAGATCGTAGGGCGTGACGCCTTCGTTCAACGACAGGCGTCCGTTCTCCACCGTCAGCAGACCCCATTCGCTCAGCGATGCGGGTTGTCCCTCGGCGAAGAAATGCACCGTGCGCTGGCGGTGGCATGCGCCGAGCGCGAACACCAGCAGCAACAAGGCGACTACGCGTGCGCGCATCATCGAGGCTTAGCCGCGCCCCAGATCCACCGCCGGCAGTCGCGGCAGATCGCATTCGAATGGTTTGGCGTCCTTGACCGGATTCTTGTAACCGCCCGGACCGTCGGCATTGATCACGCCGCTGACCCCACGCAGGCAGATGTCCGGGCCGGCCGCCTTCTTGCCGTCGACAGTCCGGTCCTTGTTGACGTAGCCGTCCCACAGCACATCGGGGAAGCGCCCGCCCAGCCCGTACAGCGCCAGCTTCAGCGCCTTCAGGTCCATGCCATCGGGCGAATCGCCGCCGCCGCTGAGTTTATTGCCGTGCACGTAGATGCGTTCCGGGTAAGGATCGAATTCCTTGGACATGCTGGAATCCTTGTAGCCGGTGGAATACACACTGGAAATGATGAAGTTGGCGGTGGCGTTGTCGGCGATCTCGTTGTCGAAGATCTCCACGTCGTCGTTGGCATTGACCACTACGCCCGAACCCGCCGGCACGCTGGCCACTGGCGTGCCCTTGGCGCCGAAGTTGCCGGTGTTGTTGCCGATCACCTTGTTGTTGAAGACGCGGATGTTGCCGCCCTGCTGGGTCAGGTTGGGCATGTTGAACACCAGGATGCCGCCGGTGTTCCTGGTCGCCACGTTCTCGTACACGTCGGCGTTGATGGTGTTTTCGATCTCGATGCCGGCCACGTTGGATTCGGCGCGGCTACGGCGCACGATCACGCCGTCGGACTGGCCGACGTAGATGCCGGCATCGGAGGCGCCGATGGCCACCGAATCCTCGATCAGCACGTTCTTGGTCAATACCGGATACAGGCCGTAGGCGCCGTTCTTGGTGCTGGGTCCGCCGGTCCACTGCACTTTTACCTTGCGGATGGTGATGTTCTTCGATTCGCTGATCTTCAGGCCATCGCCCTTGGAGTCCTCGATGGTCAGGTCTTCGATGGTGAAGTCGTCGCCATTGACCAGCAGGCCTTCGGCGCCGGCTTTCTGGCCCTTGAAGCTGAGCACGCTCTTGTCCATGCCGGCGCCGCGAATGGTGATGCCGCTGGCGCGCAGGGTCAGGCTGCGATCAAAGGAGAATTTGCCGGCCGGGATCTCGATCACATCGCCCGGTTTGGCGTCGAGCAGGCGCTCATGCAGGGTGCCGGCGAAGCCGGCATCGCCTGCGGCCACCGCCGCACTGGCCGGCGCTTCGCCGGTCTTCTGGCAGGACGCCAGCATCGCTACCAAGGCAGCCAGCACGAAGGGTGAGCGCATTCGAATCTCCCGAGGCAAAGGGGGACGCAGGCAGTACGCCTGCGTATCCAGGTGGCGACGACGATGCAGTCTGTCGCCGGACCTTGACGGTCGTGAGGGCCAGAGCGGCATACTTTGGGGGGTAAAGCGGCCAAGCTGAAGGGGCTCGAATGCGCGTCATGCAAGATCCGGCCAATGAGTTGCGCCTAGGCGCTGCGGTCATACCGACCAACATGCTGTGCCATCTGCTGCAACTGGCGCGCGAACGCCAGATCGACAGCACGCCTTGGTTCAAGGGCATGCGTCTGGACCCCAGGGAAGTAGAGGATCCTGCGACGCGGGTGTCCTACCGACAGGCCAGCGAAATCGTAGCCCGCGCCTTTGCTGCGCTGGCGCAGCCCGACCTGGGCCTGGTGGTCGGCTGCAGGCAGGACGTGGGCAATTTCGGCCTGCTGGGTCTGGCGATGAAAACCGCGCCCACCTTCGGCGAAGCGGTGCTGCTGGGCATCACCTACCAGCGCACCACCGGCGCCATGCTGGATATCGATACGGATCTCGACACGCCTGGCGAGGTGGCCATGACCGCACGCGCGCCGTTGTCGCTTCCGGCGCTGCTGCCGTACCTGTGCGAAGAGATGTTCGCCAGTTCCTTGATGGTCGCGCGCGAACTGGTGGGTCCCGCTTTCCATCCCTTGCGGTTGGAGCTGACCTATCCGGCGCCTGTCTATGTCGAGCGCTACCGCGAACTGTTCCAGTGCGAGCTGCATTTCGAACGGCCGCGCAACGCGATGGTGGTCGCCAGCGACTGGATGGAACACCGTTTTCCCACCTACAACGCGGTCAACGCGCGACAGGTGCTGGAACTTTGCCGCCGGCAACTGGCCGACATCGCCTCGCCGCAGAGCGAACTGACCGCCACAGTGGAACGCTTCCTGCGCCAGCACGTGCGCGAAAACCCGCCGCTGTCGGCCATCGCCGGGGTCATGCATCTGAGCGAACGCACGCTGCGCCGACAACTGGCGGCCGACGGCATCAGCTTCAGCCGGCTGCACGACCGCATCCGCACCGAACGCGCGCTCGAGCTGCTGCACGATCCGCACCTGACCATCGGCCAGGTCGGCGCGCACATCGGCTTCAACGATGCGCGCGAATTCCGACGCGCATTCAAACGCTGGACCGGGCATACGCCGAGCGAAGCTCGCGAGCAGATGGCGTAGCGAAGAAAAAATCGTGCCGTAGGTCAGCCCTACGCGGCCGACGCATGACAATTCGCCAAAGGCGAAAAAATCCCGGCCGAAAGCGCACGCGCGTCGGGGGCGTAGCCCCGACCTACTTCAGAGCACCATCACCGCATCGACTTCGAACACCGCGCCTTTCGGAAGTGCGGACACCTGGACGGTGGAACGCGCGGGAAAAGGCGCGCTGAAATATTCCTGCATCACCGCGTTCAGCGCAGCAAACTCACCCAGGTCGGTGAGATAGAGGCCCAGCCGGACGATCTGCGCGAGCGAACCGCCCGCCGCTTCGGCGACCGCCTTCAGATTGTCGAACGCTCGCCTTGCCTGCACGGCGATGTCGCCTTCGACCAGCGCGCCGGTAGCCGGGTCAAGCGGAATCTGCCCGGAGAAATACACGGTATTGCCGCTGCGCACGGCCTGCGAATACGGGCCGATGGCGGCCGGCGCGTGGTCGGTCTGGATGATCTGGCGGGACATGGCGATTCCAAGCGATGAGGTGAAGTGAATTCTAATGTAGGAGCGGGCCATGCCCGCGAGCGCTTTCCGATAGTACGACGCGCAAAGCTCGCGGGCATGGCCCGCTCCTACAAAAGCTTATTGGCGCCTGACGCCATGCACCACGCTCAGCCGGCGCAGGCGACGCATGACTTCGGCCAGATGGGTGCGGTCACGCACCTGGATGGAGAAGCGCAACACGGCGGCATTGATGTCGCGTTCCAGATATTCCACGCGCTCGATGTTGGACTGGCTCTGGGCAACAGCCGCGGCAACTTGGGCCAGCACGCCCGGCCGGTTCTCCACGTCGATCAGCAACGAAGCATCGTAGTCGCCGACGACATTGGCATCCCAGTCGATCGGTATCCAGCGTTCGGGCGACTTGCGGAACTCGACCACGTTCGGACAATCAAGGCGATGCACCACGATGCCCTTGCCGGCGGTGTGGTAACCCATGATCTCGTCACCGGGAATCGGCTGGCAGCAATTGGCGAAACTGACCACGCCGCGCTCGGTGCCGTTGATCAGGATCTTTTCCTGCGAATGCTTCGAATGACCGCCGCCACGCAATTCGGCGAACGCGGTCAGCGCCTGCGCGGCCTGCGCCGGCATCCAGTTGCCCAGCGCCACGTCGGCCAGGAAGGCTTCCAGCCTGGGATAGCGATGCTCGGTCAGGAACGCCTCCAAGCGCTGCTGGGGCAGCCTTTCCAGAGAACTGTCCAGATGTTCCAGCGCGCGATCCAGCATGCGGTGACCCAGTTGCACGGCATCTTCGTGCTCCAGCTGCTTCAACTGGTGGCGGATGGCGGTGCGCGCCTTGCTGGTGACCACGAATTCCAGCCATTGCGGTTTGGGCAGGGCCGACTTGGCGGTGATGATCTCCACGCTCTGACCACTGGCCAGTTTGGTGCGCAACGGCACCAGCTTCTTGTCCACGCGCGAGGCCACCGCCTGATTGCCGACATCGGTATGGACCGCGTAGGCGAAGTCGAGCGCGGTGGAATTGCGCGGCAGCGACAGTATCTTGCCCTTGGGTGTGAACAGATAGACTTCGTCGGGAAACAGATCGACTCTGACGTTGTCCAGGAACTCCAGCGAAGAACCCGCCGCGCGCTGGTTTTCGATCAGTTCCATGATCCACGCATGGGCCCGACTCTGCGCACTGTTGGGCGTTTGCGCGCCGAACTTGTAGGTCCAGTGCGCAGCAATACCGCGTTCGGCAATCAGGTCCATTTCCACCGTGCGGATCTGCACTTCGATAGGAGAACCGTAGGGGCCGAACAGCACCGTGTGCAACGACTGGTAGCCGTTGGCCTTGGGAATGGCGATGAAATCGCGGAAGCGCGCATCCAGCGGCTTGTACTGCGCGTGCACCGACCCCAACGCCTGGTAGCAGTGCGGCACGCTGTCGACCACGACGCGAAAGCCGAACACATCCATGACCTGGTCGAAGCTTTTTCCTTCGCTATGCATCTTGTTGTAGATGCTCCAGGGCGTCTTCACCCGGCTGACCAGTTTGTGTTCCAGGCCATCGCGGGCCAGCCGCTGCGAAAGATGGGCTTCGATCTGCGCCATCGATTCGCGCCGCATCACCGGCTGGCTGCGGATGTGTTTTTCGATGATGGCGTGCCGCCACGGGTACATGGCGCGGAAGCCGAGGTCCTGCAGCTCGGATTTGACCAGACTCATGCCCAAGCGCTGGGCAATGGGCGCATAGATGTCCAGGGTTTCCTGGGCGATGCGCTTGCGCGCTTCGGTGCTCTGGGCGCCCAGCGTGCGCATGTTGTGCAGGCGGTCGGCCAGCTTGATCATGATCACGCGCAGGTCGCGCGACATCGCCAGCAGCATCTTGCGGAAACTTTCGGCCGCCGCTTCCTGGCGATCGCGGAAACGCAGCTTGTCCAGCTTGGTGACGCCATCGACCAGTTCGGCCACCGACTCGCCGAAACCTTCGGCGATCTCGTCCCGCGTAAGCGGCGTGTCTTCGATGGTGTCGTGCAGGATCGCGGCGATCAGCGTTTCGACATCCAGCCCCAGTTCGGCCAGCACCTGCGCCACGGCCACAGGATGGGTGATGTAGGGCTCGCCCGACTTACGCGTCTGGCCTTCATGCGCGGCGGCACCGACTTGCCAGGCGCGACGCAGCAATGGGATTTGTTCGGCAGGAAGGTAGCTGGCTGCACGTTCCAGCTGACGCACATAGTCAGGCACCCCATCGTTTACGGATGGCGAAAGGTCGACAGTCTTGGCGCTACGGCTCGGGGTCATGCCGCCAGCCTATGCCAGCGGCCATATAACGGCAAATTAATGCACGAAGCGAGTTGCAAGGCTGTCAGCTGCTCTCGCCCTAGATATTGCCTTCGGAACCCGTGAGACGCGGCAAGCGGGCCGGGTAAACCCCGAAGGGGCGGCGCACAAGGATGTGCGCCGTTTCCGTAGGCGCAGGAAGCGCCTTACGGAAATTCCCGGCCTGCTTGCGGACTCGGCGGCTTTATCGCCGGGCGCGACGTTAGGGCGGCTTTCTTTTGGTTACTTTTCTTTGCCGTTCAAAGAAAAGTAACTCGCGCAAAGCGCGAAACGCCTTTCAACACGAGTAAAGCACCCCTGAATCCGCGCTTTCAAGCGGAGTGACGAACAATGACAAGGCACGATCAAGATGGATCCCAGCGTTCGCTGGGATGACGGCTGTGGGTGATCGCACAGAGCCGTCACTGGCAATCAGGTCAGGGCAAAACAAACGGCCCGCTTTCGCGGGCCGTTCGACAAGCAGATGAAGATCCTGAAGGATCAGTCGTCGCCCTTGGACAGATCGTCGTCGGCGACCACTTCGGCGGCGGCCCATTCCAGGGCTTCGCGTTCGGCGCGTTCACGTTCCGACTTCTCGACGCGGTCGATCAGTTCGTTGTCGATCTTGCGGGCGGCGATCTCGCGCAGCGCCAGGACGGTCGGCTTGTCGCCGCTTTCGTGGTTGTCGATGGTGGGTTCGACGCCGTTGGCCAGCTGGCGGGCGCGCTTGGCGGCCATCATGACCAGCTCGAAACGGTTGTCCACGACTTCCAGGCAATCTTCTACGGTGATGCGGGCCATGCGGGCTCCAGGCGACCCAGAGGCCGCGCGATTAATACAAAAGGGTCGCGGATTGTAGAGCCGCCGCCGGCCACATGCAAGCTTTCCAGTCGGTTCTGCCTTGTAAATCAGTCACTTGGCGCCGGATCAAGCCTGATGGCGCCGCCGAATGACCCGTTGGGTCAGGACAGCAGCGCCTGGATCAGCCCCGCATGCCGTGCCACCTGGGGTTCCTTACGCAGGCGGCTGGCGGTGAAGATGGCGCACATCTCGTCCACGGCCGTGTCGAAGACCTCGTTGACGATGACGTAGTCGAATTCGCCGTAGTGGGACATTTCCTCGCGCGCGGCCGCCAGCCGCTGCGCGATGACTTCTTCGGTGTCCTGGCCACGATTGCGCATGCGCTGCTCCAGCGCCTCGCGCGACGGCGGCAGGATGAACACGCTGACCGCATTCGGAACCCTGGCGCGCACCTGGCGCGCGCCCTGCCAGTCGATCTCCAGCAACACGTCGTTGCCCGCATTGAGCTGCGGTTCCACCGATTGGCGTGCGGTGCCTTTCCAGTCGCCGTGCACGCGGGCGTGCTCGAAGAAATCGCCCGCATCGATCATCTGCTGGAACTCGTCAGCGGTGACGAAGTTGTAGTGCTGCGCATGGCGTTCGCCCGGACGCGGCTGCCGCGAGGTGAACGAAATGGACAGCGCGATCTGCGGATCGCGCGCCAGCACCGCATTGACGATGCTGCTCTTGCCGGCACCCGAGGGCGCGGCGACTACATAGAGGGTTCCGCGCATCATGAGGTGAAGGGAGAAGTGGGAAGAGGAAAGAGGCAAGGCGCAGCGGGGGATGACACGGGGACAACAGGACCAGCGGGAAACCAAGCGCTTTTCCCCTTTCCCATTTTCCCTTCTCCCTTTCCGACCTTATTCAATGTTCTGCACCTGTTCGCGGATCTGGTCGATCAGCACCTTCAGCTCCACCGCCAGGTTGGTGGTGCGCACGTCAACCGACTTGGAGCCGAGCGTATTGGCTTCGCGGTTGAATTCCTGCAACAGGAAATCCAGGCGGCGGCCGACCGGCTCGGTCTGCTTGAGCACGCGCCGGATTTCCTTGATGTGGCTGTCCAGGCGGTCGAGTTCTTCGTCCACGTCGAGCTTCTGCAGCCACAGCACCAGTTCCTGCTCCACGCGACCCGGATCGGCCGGATGCGCCAGATCGGCCAGACGGGTCTCCAGCTTCAGGCGCTGTCCCGCACGGATCAGCGGAATGAGTTCGCGAACCTCTGCGGCGCGTGCCGCCAGCGCATCGACGCGATCGACAATCGCCTGCGCCAACTTGCCGCCCTCACGCTCGCGCGCATCGACGAACTGGTCCAGAAGCGCATCGAGCGCGGCCATCGCGTGCGCCTGCAACGCATCGGCATCGACCGCGCTGGCCTGCAGTACGCCGGGATACTGCAGCAGGTCGACGAATTCGGCGCGCAGCTGCGGGAAATGCGCGTCCAGTTCCTTGGCCACCGCCGCCAGCTGCGTGATCAGGCCCTGGTTGATGCGCACCGCGCCCTCGCCTTCCGGCGAACGCAAGCGCAGCGAAAAATCGAGCTTGCCGCGCGCGATGCGGGCTGAGATGCGTTCGCGCAACGCAGGCTCCAGCACGCGCAGCTCCTCGGGCAGGCGCAGGCCCAGTTCCAGGAAGCGGTGATTCACCGCGCGCAACTCGCAGGTCAGCGTGCCACCTTCGGTCGCGCGCTCCACGGTGGCGTAGGCGGTCATGCTGCGGATCATGCGGGAAGCCATCGATGCGGGAGGCGAATGGTACCCTAGCCCACCCTTTTTACGGATTCGCGCATGACCGTTGCCCGCCCCAGTGGCCGCCTTCCCGACCAGATGCGCGAGGTCAGCATCCAGCGTGGCTTCACCCGCCATGCGGAGGGATCCGTGCTGGTGTCCTTCGGCGACACGCGCGTGCTTTGCACCGCCAGCGTGGAAAACCGGGTGCCGGGCTTCCTGCGCGGCAAGGGCGAAGGCTGGGTCACCGCCGAGTACGGCATGTTGCCGCGTTCCACCCATACCCGCAGCGATCGCGAAGCCTCGCGCGGCAAGCAGGGCGGGCGCACGCTGGAAATCCAGCGCCTGATCGGCCGCGCGCTGCGCGCCTGCGTGGACCGCAACGCACTGGGCGAACGCACCATCACCCTGGACTGCGACGTGCTGCAGGCCGATGGCGGCACCCGCACCGCCGCCATCACCGGCGCCTATGTGGCCCTGGTGGATGCAATCAATGTGTTGAAGGCGAAGAACGAGCTGAAGCGCGATCCGATCCATGGCGCGGTGGCGGCGGTCTCGGTCGGCATCTATCGCGGCGTGCCGGTGCTGGACCTGGATTACCCGGAAGACAGCGACTGCGACACCGACATGAACCTGGTCATGAACGACGGCGGCGGCTTCATCGAGCTGCAGGGCACCGCCGAAGGCCATGCTTTCCGTCGCGATGAACTCAACGATCTGCTGGTGCTGGGCGAAAAGGGCATTGGCGAATTGTTCGCGGCGCAGCGCGCGGCGTTAGCAACACCTTAGTCCCTGTAGGAGCGGGCCCTGCCCGCGACCGCTCTTGGTGATATCGATAGAGATGGCGATGGAAAGCGTCGCGGGCAGGGCCCGCTCCTACAAATTAGATATCTGGCAATGAAACAAACCCTTAGCCTGGTCAGCCTGCTGGTTGACGACTACGACACCGCCATCGCCCACTACACCGGGGCGCTGGGTTTCGAACTGCTGGAAGACACCGACCGGGGCGGCGGCAAACGCTGGGTGCGCGTGGCACCACGTGGTAGCAGCGAAACCGGTCTGCTGCTGGCCCAGGCCGGCGATGAGGCGCAGCGCGCGCGCATCGGCGATCAGCATGGCGGACGCGTGGGCTTCTTCCTGCAGACCGACGATTTCTGGCGCGACTACCAGGCGATGACAGCCCACGGCATCGAGTTCCTGGAAACGCCTCGCGAGGAAGCCTACGCCACCGTCGCCGTCTTCCGCGACCGCTACGGCAACCGCTGGGATCTGCTGCAACCGCGAGACGAAGCATGAAGCTGGTACTGGCGTCGTCCAACCAGGGCAAGCTGGAAGAAATCCGCGAATTGCTGGCCAACACCGGCATCGAGCTGGTGGCCCAATCCGACCTGGGCGTGGAGGATGCGGAGGAAACCGGCACCACCTTCGTCGAGAACGCGCTGATCAAGGCGCGGCACGCCACGCGCGCGACGGGCCTGCCCGCGCTGGCCGATGATTCGGGCATCTGCGTGGATGCACTGCACGGTGCGCCCGGGTTGTATTCGGCACGCTATGCCGGTCAGCACGGCGATGCCGCGCGCAACATCGACAAACTGCTGGAGGCCTTGAAGGAGGTTCCGGACGGTGAGCGCGGTGCGCACTTCTACTGTGTGCTGGTGCTGCTGCGGCACGCCGACGATCCGCAACCGCTGATCGTGGAAGGCCAATGGTCCGGCACCATCCTGCACGCGTGTCGCGGTACCGGTGGCCATGGGTACGACCCGGTCTTCTTCGACCCCGCTCACGGCCAGTCGGTCGCCGAAATGGAACTTGGTCTCAAGAACCGGCTCAGCCATCGTGGGCAGGCGCTGGCGATGCTCAGGTCGAAGCTGGCTGGTCTGTAGGAGCGGGCCCTGCCCGCGACGCTCTTGATCATTGAACTGGTAAGGCGTCGCGGGCAGGGCCCGCTCCTACAATAAAGACATGCTGATCCCACCGCTCCTGTCGCTGTACGTGCACCTGCCCTGGTGCGTGCGTAAATGTCCGTACTGCGATTTCAATTCGCACGAAGGCAAGGGCGCGCTGCCGTTCGCCGGCTATGTGGACGCGCTGATCCGCGATCTGGACCAGGATCTGCCGCTGGTGTGGGGGCGCAGCATCCACTCTGTGTTCTTCGGCGGCGGCACGCCCAGCCTGTTTCCGGCCGAACAGATCGACCGTTTCCTGCAGGCCGCCAGCAGCCGTCTGCGCTTCACACCGAAACTGGAAGTGACCCTGGAAACCAACCCGGGCACCGCCGAACACGGCCGCTTCGAAGACTACCGCGCGGCCGGGGTGAACCGGATCAGCTTCGGCATCCAGAGCTTCGACGACGCCTGCCTGAAACGCCTGGGGCGCATCCACGACAGCGCCCAGGCCGAGCGCGCGGTGAAGCTGGCGCAGGACGCGGGTTACGACAACTTCAACCTGGACCTGATGTACGCCCTGCCCGGCCAGGACCTGGCCATGGCCGAACGCGACCTGCAACGCGCGTTCGCCCTGCAACCCACGCACATCTCGCACTACCAGCTGACCCTGGAACCGAACACGATGTTCTTCGCCCGGCCGCCCCAGGGATTGCCGGACGACGACAGCGCCTGGGACATGCAGGAGCACTGCCAGGCCCTGCTGGCCGATGCCGGTTATGCGCAGTACGAAGTCAGCGCCTACGCCCGGCCAGGGCGGCAATGCGCGCACAACCTCAACTACTGGCGCTTCGGCGACTACCTGGGCATCGGCGCCGGCGCGCACGGCAAGCTCAGCCTGGGCGCGGACCAGGACCTGATGCGCCGCTGGAAAACCAGGCACCCGACCGCGTACCTGGCCGAAGCCGGCACGCCGCGCTCGCTGGGCGGCGACGAGCGCATCGCACCGGCGCGCCGGCCGTTCGAGTTCATGCTCAATGCGTTGCGTCTGAACGAGGGTTTCGCACTTACCGATTTCGAGGCACGCACCGGGCTGGATCGCAGTGCCATCGCCAAGCAGCTTGGTCTGGCCCAGACCCGCGGATGGCTGTCGTTGCCCGGGGAGCAGGTGGTTCCGACCGAACTGGGCCGCCGTTTCACCAACGATGTCGTGGCCCTGTTCCTGGACCAGTAATCCCGGATACAAACCCTGGGGCACACGCGAGGCAGCACGCACGCCGGACGGATGTGTTAAAAAACCTGCCTTAAGGGGAGTCAAGTCCGTTCATGTCCAGCCCACCGCCCGCCATGTCTTCCAGGACTTCGGCGACGATCGCAAACGCGTCGTCGCTTCCGCCACGCGTTCGCAAGATCCTGGGCGTGTTCTTCACCCAGGTCTCGACCGATCTGGCCGACCGCAGCAACCAGATGCTGGTCGAATTCGAACAGCAGCTTTTCAGGAAGGCCGAACGCGCGCGCAGCAACGAAAAGCAGGCCGAGCAGTTCGCCAACCTGCACGCGATGCGCAAGAGCCGTGCCGACCTGCTGCCGATGTTCCTGGCTGGGCTGGAAGCGGAGCTCGCCGCCATCCGCCTGCCCCGGCAAGCGCCAGACGACAGCGAAAAGCCGCGCATCGAATACCAGACGCTGACCCTGGTCGAAGACGCGGACATGGACCAGGAGATCGTGCTGCGCGAAATCGCGCGCCGCCACGAGACCCGCGCCCATACCCAGCTCTATCTGATGGGCCAGCGTTTCGGCGTGCTGGCCGGTTCGCCCGCCTTCGACGCCATACAGCTGCCGATAGGGCCGCAATCGCTGTGCCGGGTGCTGCGCACCGCAGCGGCGGCGGCGTTCGAGATCGACCTGGAATCCCAGTTGCTGCTGTACAAATCCTTCGACCACAAGGTGATGTCCGACTACACCAAGTGGGTGGAAGTGCTGAACACGCTGCTTTCCCAGAACGGTGTGCTGCCGGGACTGATCTTCGCCCCGCAACGGGCGCGGACCGAGCGCGATGGCGGCGCACGCAGGCTTTCGTCGGGTGGCCAGAATGCATCCGCAGAAGCCGCACGTCCGATGACCGACTGGTATGGCCAGTCCACGCCTTCGGCCTGGGCGTCGATGATCGAGAATGAGATCAGCGCGGGGCCGCAGGACCCATCGTCCATGCCGGGCGGCGGCGCAGCGGACGGTGCGGCTCCCGCGCAGGGAGCGTCCGCCGGGGTTAACGAAGCCACCGAAACCGAAGCAGAAGATGCAAGCGCCGCGGCCTTCGCCAAGTTGCAGCAGTTGCTGTCCGAGCGACGTAGCGCTGCAGCACGCGCGGCCATGCCCGGTATGGCGGGTGTTGGCAACAGGGGCGCGGGCGGCAAGGGTTCGCAGGGCGCAGCGCCCAATGCAGATGCGATACCTGGCCGTCGCGGCAGTGCGTATTTCTCCGGCACCGCGCGGACCGACGTATCAGGCGTACCGCTGGCTACCCAGCATGTGCTGGCCACGCTGCAGGCGCTGCAGGCGGCGCCGGTACCGACGGAGCCCGGACAGCCGCGCCGGACCATCATGAACGTGCAGCAGACGCTGCTGGAACAGGTGCGCGAACAGCACGGCCCGCAGGCCACGCTGGTGCAGCAGGACAGCGACACCTTCGAACTGCTGAGCCTGCTCTACAACGAGATCGAGCGCGAAGTGCAGCGCGACGCGCCCGCCGCCGACTTGCTGGTGCGCCTGCAGGTGCCGATGGCGCAGGCCGCGCTGCACGATCGCGAATTCTTCCTGCGGCCCCAGCATCCAGCGCGGGAACTGCTCAATTCCGTGGCCGAATCGGGCGCGACCTGGCTGGGCGAGGGCGAGACCGACGCGCAGCTGGTGCAGAAGCTGCACCACGCCGTGGATCGGGTCGTCGCCGACTACAACGGCGACGAGGAAGTCTTCGAGAGCGTCAACAACGACGTCCAGGCGCACTTCCGCGCGATGGCGCGCAAAGCCGAGGTCACCGAACGCCGCCATGTCGAAGCCGCACGTGGCAAGGACCGCCTGGAAGTGGCCAAGCAACGCGCCGCCGACATCATCGAAAGTTCGCTGCAGGGCAGGTCGCCGCAGAAATTCGTGCAGGCGCTGCTCAACCAGGCCTGGGCCGACGTGCTTACCCTGACCCAGCTGCGCAACGGTGAGGACTCGGACGAATGGCGCGAGCAGGTGGAAACCACCCGGCGCATCGTCGCGGCGACCGTCGTGGAAGCGGCGGCCGACGGCAGCCCGGTCACCGACGAGGAACTCACGCCCAGGATCGAAAGCGCGCTGGTGCAGGTCGGCTATCACACCGACGAGGCCTCGGCCATTGCCCGCCGCCTGTCCAGCGCTGACGGCGAGGACGAGACCACCTCGCGTACGGAACTGACTGCACGCCTCAAAGCGAGGGCGCGGCTTGGCGAACAGGGCGAGATCCGAAAGAAGGTGCTGGTCGAGCGCACGGCGCGCGAGCAGGAATGCCATGACTTCCTGCGTACTTTGCCCTTCGGCACCTGGTTCGAATTCATCAAGAACCAGCAGGGCGATGCCTCACGCCAGCGTCTGTCCTGGTACAGCCCGATCACCGACAACGCGCTGTTCGTCAATCAGCGTGGCCAGCGCATCGGCGAGCAGTCGATGGACAGCCTGGCGCGATTGATGGCGCTGGACCAGGTCCGTGTCGTCACCCAGGGCAAGGGGCGCCTGATCGACCGCGCCTGGCAGGCCACCATCAGCGCATTGCGCAACATCGCCGGCACACCCGCAATCGATGCCAACGGAGCGCGTAAATGAACAACGAATCGCGCCGCGCCCATCGCCGCAACGTACACGAATCGGTGACCGTCATCGACACCATGACCGATCAGGCGATCGGCCGCCTGGGCAATCTTTCCGAGTCGGGTATGCTGCTGGTGGCCAACGTTCCGCTGGTGGAAAGCGCGTTGTACCAGTTGCGTTTCGAGATCCCGGACGGAAACGGCAGACCAGTGGCCATTGATGTAGGCGCGCACCTGATATGGGTGGGCAATGCCAATACGCCTGGACAAAGCTGGGCCGGATTGCGCTTCCTGACCCTGGGAGAAAGCAAGCTGGTGGTGCTGCGCCAGTGGGTCGCACGACCTGAAACGCGAAGCTGAAGTTGGGCGCTGCGCTGGCTCAGGCGCACATGAACGCGCATCACCTCTAAAAGCCTCTGAACCAACCGACTGTCATCCCGAGCGTAGCGAGGGATCTGCTGTCGTGCGGGAAAACAGATCCCTCGCTACGCTCGGGATGACAAGTAAGGGGTGGTCAAACCTTCCCTACTCCAACTGTCCTCGCTGCACAGGAATCCCGGATGCGGCAAAATCGCACGATCCAATCGAAAACCCCACGAGCAGCACATGACCCAGCCCGACTTCAACGCCCTGTACGCCGAGCATCTGGCCATGATGAAACGGCGCGCCGACGAAGCGCTGCAACGTGGGGGCTTCGATCATCTGGTGGTGCCCAGCGGCACGCAGCACTACCAGGTTTTCGATGACCGCGATTACCCGTATGCGGTCAATCCCCAATTCAAGGCCTGGGTACCGCTGACGCGCGTGCCGTACAGCTGGTTGGTGTACACGCCGGGCCAGCGCCCCAAGGTGATCTTCTACCAGCCTTTCGACTACTGGCATGTGGTGCCCGACGCACCGAGCGGCTGGTGGGTGGAACACTTCGACATCCACATCATCCGCAAGCCGGAAGAAGCGTTGGCCCTGTTGCCCAAACCCACCGCGCGCTGCGCCATCCTGGGCGAGGCGCAAAGCGCGCTGGGTGCGACCCCGGATGAACGCTACACGCCGAATAACCCCGACGCGGTAATCAACTACCTGGAATACCACCGCGCCTACAAGACGCCCTACGAAATCGCGTTGATGCGCGAAGCCCAGCATCTGGCGGTGCGCGGCCACCGCGCCGCGGAAAGCGCTTTCCGCGAAGGCAAGAGCGAATTCGCCATCCACATGGCCTATTGCAGCGCCGTGGGCCAGGACGCCAACGACCTGCCGTACGGCAACATCATCGGACTCAACGAGCATGCCGCCGTACTGCACTACACCGAACTCGGCCGCACCGCACCCAGGCAATTGCGCAGCTTCCTCATCGACGCAGGCGCCAGCTTCCATGGTTATGCCAGCGACATCACCCGCAGCTACGCCTTCGACAAGTCCAGCGAATTCCAGGCGATGATCGACGCCGTGGACGCCGCGCAGATCGGCATGTGCCAGGGCGTGCGCGCAGGCGTGGATTACAAGCAACTGCATGTGGACGCGCACCTCAGCCTGATGGGCATCCTGAAGGATTTCGGCGTGATTACCGTCTCCCCGGAAGCCGCGTTGGCTACAGGCGTCAGTGCCGCCTTCTTCCCGCATGGCCTGGGCCATCCCATCGGCCTGCAGGTCCATGACGTGGCCGGCTTCGCCGAATCGGATCGCGGCGGCAGGATCCCGCGGCCGGAGGGCCATCCCTACCTGCGCATGACCCGCGTGCTGGAGCCAGGCATGGTGGTGACCATCGAACCGGGCCTGTATTTCATCGACATGCTGCTGGACGAAGTGAAGAAGGCCGGCAACGCCAGCAGCATCGACTGGGCGCGAGTGGACACCTTCCGACCCTACGGCGGCATCCGCATCGAAGACGAGGTGATGTGCACCGAAGGCGAAGCGGACAACCTCACCCGGCCGGCCTTCGCCGCCCAAGCCTGACAAAACGCCTCCGTAGGAGCGACGCAAGTCGCGAAACTCGCTGACGTTCAATCGTTGGCGAATTCGCGACTCATGACGCTCCTACGGCGGTTTGGGCAGCTAGTCGTTGCTGCCCGGCGGCGCGTATTTTTCGTGCAGCTTCACCGGCTCGGCGTTCTTGGTCGAACTGCGCCTGCGTATCCACAGGTTGATCAGTTCCACGAACACCGAGAACGCCATCGCCGCATAGATGTAACCCTTCGGAATGTGCTGCCCGAAGCCATCGGCGATCAACACCAGCCCGATCATGATCAGGAAGCTCAGCGCCAGCACCTTCACCGTCGGATGGCGTTCGACGAAATCGCCGATGGGTTTGGCGAACCCGATCATGAAGGCGATCGAGATCAGGATCGCGGTCACCATGACCCAGCGCTCCTCGACCATGCCGACCGCAGTGATGATGGAATCCAGCGAGAACACCACGTCCAGCAACATGATCTGGGTAATCACGCCCAGGAACGTCGCTGCCGCGCCCGGCGTCACCTGCTCCGATGCGCCTTCGAGTTTCTGATGGATCTCGTGGGTGGCCTTGCCGATCAGAAACAGGCCGCCACCAATCAGGATCAGGTCGCGCCAGGAAAATTCATTCCCGAACACACTGAACAACGGGGCTGTCAGGCCGATGATCCAGGAGATGGCGAACAGCAAGGCCAACCGCGTGATCGCGGCCAGCGCGATGCCCAGCTTGCGCGCCTTGTCGCGCTGATGCTCCGGCAATTTGCCTGCCAGGATGGAGATGAAAATGATGTTGTCGATGCCCAGCACCAGTTCCAGTGCGGTCAGCGTAGCCAGTGCGATCCAGATTTCCGGATTTGCCAGAGATTCCATGGGTGCCCAGTAGGTCGATTGTGGAAGAAAGCGGGTTTATTGCATATCTGGCGTCAGCAATCCGTGTATGCGACGGGACTGCAGGCGACGGCTTCGCCTCTCGAACCAGCGCCCTACCTTCCCTGTCCTTATTTCTTCGACGGAACCAGGGAGTGTTGCCAGTCGTTATAGCTGACAGGCAGGAAAGCGTAGCGTCTTATGCCCGCCTCTTCCTGGTAGGGGCGCATCCTGATGCCGCGCGCCGACTGCGCCAGGCCGCGCGTGGCGCTCGGCGTGGGTAGCGCCTCGATAAGTTCGACATTTTCGGCGCGTCCTCCCGCCGGAGAGCCGCGGTAGAGATAGAGCCCCACTGCCGGGGAGACCGGCTGGGGAGCATCGGCCTGTACTTCCTTGACGCGTTGGTTCTCGGCACTGATCTGCAGCCCGTGCTCTGAAGCTCCCGCCGAACCGGACACGGAATTCCACGTCGAGCCTGAATCGAGGGAATCGAAAAGCATCCTGTCCAATGCCGGGCCGCGACTCGTCCGCAGTTCATTGAACCATTGCTTGCCCAGGGCGCTGGCATCGCGGGTCTTCGGCATCGCTTTGTAGCAGCGCCCGATCAGATAGGCCTGATACGAGGTGAACTGGTAATCGGCATCCCGCGTGCGCGGTGGCTGATCGCGGGATCGCCGGTTGAATTCGCGGTCCAGAACCACCCAGGCCTGCGCCCATTGCATTGCAGGTTTGGCATTCCCGAGGGCAAGTTCGAGTTCTGCCAGCGAGGCCAGCGCCAGCAGCGGACAGCCTTTGGAATCGATGCATTTTTCCAGCCAGTACCGTGCAGTCTCCTGGTCGCGTTCGACCAGGCGAGCCGGATGATCCATCCCATGCCGGTACATCACGCCCAGGACGAAGGCGGCATAGCCCTGGCCGCCCTGGGCCATCGAGACCAGTTTCAGCAACGACGCCTTGCGCATCGCAGGCTCCGTGTCGGGCGAAAGCAGAGCCTCGAGCTCGGCTGGTGGCATCGACTCGGCGGTCACTGGCTGCGCGGACAATGCCACCGGCAGCCACAGCGTCAATACGAGTAACAGTGTGCGCAAGCTTTGCATCCGTTTAGTCCTTATTGCGAACGAGCGCCGCCCGCCTGCCAAGACTATGCCAGTCTGACGTCCTGATTCATCAAGGCTTCCACGGCGTCGGCGCTGCGCGCCAGCGCATCGGTCAGCACGCGGTTGCCGTCTGCGGTGATCAGCACGTCGTCCTCGGTGCGGATGCCGATGCCCCGCCACTTCGCGTCCACGCTGGTGTCGTCCGCCGACACGTACAGGCCTGGTTCGATGGTGAAGACCATGCCGGGTTCCAGCATCCGCGAGTCTCCGGCCAGCCGGTATTCGCCGACGTCGTGCACATCCAGACCGAGCCAGTGCCCGGTCTTGTGGCGATAGAAGCGCTTGTACTGTCCCGTGCTGATGTTCTTTTCCAGCTTGCCTTTCAGCAGACCCAGCCGCAGCAGGCCTTCGGTCAGGGTTTCCACTGCGGCGACGTGCCCGGCTTCGTAGGCCACTCCCGGGCGGGCCTGGGCCAGCGCAGCGGCCTGGGCCGCGCCCACCAGGTCGTGCAGGGCGCGTTGCGGTTTGCTGAAACGCCCATTGACCGGAAACGTGCGGGTGATGTCGGCCGCGTAGCCGCGGAATTCGGCGCCAGCATCGATCAGCATGAGGTCGCCATCAGCCGCACGCGCATTGTTGGCGCGATAGTGCAGCACGCAGGCGTTGCTGCCGGTACCGACGATGCTGCCGTAAGCCGGCCAGGCATCGTTGGCGCGGAAGACGCGTTCGAGTTCGGCCTGCAGTTCGTATTCGTGGATGCCGGGACGCGCGGCACGCATCGCCGCTTCGTGTGCCTGCACGCTGATGTCGGCGGCCCGCTGCATCAGTTTCACTTCGTCCTTCGACTTGAACAGGCGCAGCTCGTGCAGCAGATGGCCCAGTTCCAGGAACTCATGCGGCGGCTGCGCGCCATGGCGCACCTGCTCGCGTACCCGGTTGACCCAGCCGATCAGCTTGAGGTCGAACTCCGCATCGCGACCGAAGTGGTAGTACACCCGCGAGCGGCCTTCCAGCAGACCAGGCAGGATCTCGTCCAGGTCTTCGATGGGATAGGCATCGTCCATGCCGTACTGTTCGACCGCGCCTTCCTGTCCGGCGCGCGGCCCGTCCCAGCCCTCGCGTTCGGGATCACGCTCGCGGCAGAACAGCAGCACTTCGCCATGTTTGCGGCCCGGCACGAGGACCAGCACCGCGTCCTGTTCGGGAAAACCGCTCAGGTACCAGAAATCCGAATCCTGGCGGTAGGGGTAATGGGTGTCGTTGCTGCGCACGCGCTCGGGCGCGGCGGGCAGGATCAGGATCGCATCGTCGGTGGACATGCGCATCAGCTGCTTGCGGCGTCGCGCAAACTCGGCGGCCGAAATGCCAGCGATGCCTTTCATCAGTTCAGGCTCTGGCGATGGCGCGGCGCCAGTACGCAGTCTCCGTGCAGCAGCAGGACCGCGACCCGGACGAATTCCTCGATCTCGGCGAGCGCATCTTCGTCTTCATCGTCCTCGCCGCTTTCCGGCGCAGCCTGCGCAAGCTTCGCGAGGTCCTGCAAGGCTTCTTCGGCCTCGTCCGACAGCGGAGGATTGGCACCGGCCGCCAGCCCGAACCCGCCGAGAAACCCGCGACACCATTCGAACAGCGCATCGGCGCGCGCGCTCAGGGATTCTTCCAGTTCGGGCAGCATGAGTTCGAAGCCAAATCCCCGATCCTCGAGTTGAGTGACGGTGGCGGCACGCAAGGCCTGCAACGGACTGTCCGGCTCCGGTGCAGGCAAGGCGTCATCCGCCAACACCCGGGCCGGCCAATTGGCGGTGTCTTCGCCGCCACCGGACAGCCATCCGCACAGCGCGCCATGGAGTTCGGACGGATCGGCGCCCAATCCGGCGTGCAACGAGGCCAGGGCGATATCTTCAATAGGAGGGAGTGAGGCCATTCAACGTATTCCGTACTGCGGTGCGGACAGTCACGAACCGGGTGGAAAGTGTAGCAACGAAAACCCATGCCACGGCTTGTTGTCCGGTCGGTGGCATGCCTACACTCAGCAATCCGCCGGCCGTTCGCCGCCGCGAGGCCCGCCAAGTACTCCATGCCCTCTGCCCTTGTCGTCGCTGTGGTCGCAACAGGATTGCCGGCAACGATGCCGACTTCGCAGATCGTCGCGGGTGTCGTGGCGGTGCTGGTACTGCTGGCAGTGATCGCGATTGCAACCCGCCGCTATTGGCAGCCGCTCAAGAGGCCGGTGTTCGAACCGCCCCGGACCGAATCCCAGCGCGAACGCGACGAGCACCTCAAGCTGGCGTTGTGGGCTTCGGGCGAGCACTTCTGGGACTACGACCTGGTGAGGCGGCGCCTGCACCGCATGCGCGCCGATGAAAACGCGCCGCATTCGGCCGAAATCACCGTACTCGTGCGCCAGGGCGACGTGCCCACCATCCACGAACTGGACATGCCATTGGTGATGGAGCGTCTTCGCAGCCATCTGCAGGGCGAATCGCCCTTGTTCATGTCCGAACACCGCATGGATTTCGGCGGCAACGGCAACTGGGTGTGGGTACGCGCGCGCGGCCGGGTGGTCGAGCGCGACGGGGAAGGCCGCCCGGTGCGCATCGCCGGCACTGCGCGCGACATCACCGCCAGCCGCAATGCGGAGTACGAACACCGCATCGCCAGCGAAGTCATGCGCAGCATGAGCGAAGCGGTGGCGGTGCTGGACTGGGACTACAACTTCATCGCGGTCAACCAGTCGTTCACCCGCATCACCGGCTATGCCGATACCGAAGTGATCGGCAAGCCGGTGGAAATGCTGGACAGCACCCAGCAGGATGCCGCCGCGCACCAACGCATCCGCGAAGACATCGACCGCAACGGCAACTGGTCCGGCGAAGTGTGGAAACTGCGCAAGGACGGCGAAGAGATCCTGTGCAAGATCGAGACCAATGCGGTGCCCGATGCCAGCGGCGAGCGGCGCCTGTACGTGCAGGTACTCAACGACATCACCGAGCAGAAGCGCGCCGAGCAGGAGCTGCGCTACCTGGCCAACTACGACACGCTCACCAGCCTGCCCAACCGGTCGCTGCTGTCCGAACGGCTCTCGCGCGCCATCGTCCGCGCGCGCCGCGAGAACGGCAAGGTCGCCGTGCTGTTCCTCGATCTGGACCGCTTCAAGGACATCAACGACTCGCTGGGCCACGCCACCGGCGACCGGATCCTGCGCGCGGCGGCGGCGCGGGTGCAGCAGACGGTCGGTGCGCAGCACACCGTGGCGCGCCTGAGCGGCGACGAGTTCACCGTTGTGCTGGAAGACATGGCTTCGATGCAGGAAGCCGAAGTCATCGCTCAGCGGCTCATCGATGCCTTCATGCTGCCGCTCAGCTTCGGCGAGCGCCTGGAACTGTCGGTGTCGCCATCGATCGGCATCAGCCTGTACCCGGACCACGCACAGGTGCCGACCGACCTGTTGAAACATGCCGACACCGCCATGTACCAGGCCAAGGCCGCAGGCCGCCATACCTACCAGGTGTATTCGGAGTCGATGGACGAGAAGACCCGGCACCGCGCGATTCTGGCCAGCGCGCTGCGTCGGGCGCTGGAACGTAACGAACTGGCCCTGGTCTTCCAGCCGCGCCTCTCGCTCACCGAACACCGCATCACCGGCGCCGAAGCCCTGCTGCGCTGGCACAGCCGCGACTTCGGCGAGGTCTCGCCCGGCCAGTTCATCCCACTGGCGGAAGAATCGGGTCTGATTCTGGAAATAGGCGCCTGGGCCCTGCGCAAGGCACTGACCACCCTGAAGGAATGGCACCAGCAGGGCCTGCCGGGGCTCACCGTGGCAGTCAATGTCTCGGCCCTGCAGTTGCAGCGCGGCGACCTGTCAGACGTCGTGGCGCAAACCTTAGCCGAAACCGGCGTGGCCGCCGAGTATCTGGAACTGGAATTGACCGAAAGCGTGATCATGGCCAATCCCGAAAAGAACGCCGACACGCTGCGCGCCTGCCGCCGGCTGGGCGTGTCGTTGGCCATCGACGATTTCGGCACCGGCTACTCGTCGCTGGCCTACCTCAAGCGCCTGCCGCTGACCACGCTGAAGATCGACCAGGAATTCGTCGGCGACCTGACCCACGACACCGACGACGAGGCCATTACCAGCACCATCATCAACATGGGCCACTCCCTGTCGCTCAACGTCATCGCCGAAGGCGTCGAAACCGCCGCCCAGCTCCAGTTCCTGCGCGACCACGGCTGCGACGAGATCCAGGGCCACTGGATTTCGCACGCGCTGGCACCGGACGCCTGCTTCCGCTTCATCCGCGACTATGGCCTGGGCCACAGCATCCAGGCCGCTTCCTGAGCGCAGCGACCACGGGCCGGGCCCCAGGACCGGGATGCCCCGCTCCCAGTTCCAAGCGCCCAGTTCCGCATGCGCAGCTTGACCGCCCGACCGGCGGCCCCCTATCGTGACTGCCATGGATCATGACGCCATCGAACAGCTCCGCTCCCTGGCCGCGCGCACGCAGGAACTGGTGGAGCGCTGCCAGCGCCTGGCCGACGAAAACCGCAGCCTGCGCAACCAGCAGGAACAGCTGGTCGGCGAGCGCTCGCAACTGCTGGCCAAGAACGAACAGGCACGTTCGCGCGTCGAAGCCATGATCACCCGGTTGAAATCGCTGGAGCAGCACACGTGAGCGCCAACGAACCGGTCAGCGTCCATATCCTGGACCGCGAGTACACCGTCGGCGTCGAAGCGGACGAGCGCAGCAGCCTGATGGCCGCGGCTAAACTGCTGGACAGCAAGATGCGCGAGGTGCGCGGCAGCAACAAGATGGCGGCGGTGGACCGGGTCGCCGTGCTCGCCGCGCTCAATCTGGCGCATGAGTTGCAACAATTGCGCGACGAACGTGGTGCCCGTGATCGCGAGCTTTCGCGCACGCTGGAAGATCTGCACCGCAAGCTGGATGGGGTGCTGGATAATCCGCGATAAGCGGTTCCACGCAAGCGCGCATTTTGCGTGGAACCAACGCGGCGCGGATTGAACGCGACCGACCATGAACCACGCCACCGGCAGGCCGACGAATGGACTTTGCATTTCCGGCTACGTCGTTATACTGATCGCGCATCCTCTGCCGTGAACGACGGCATGCAAAACATTCGCCTTGTCCCTTAATTACGACCACGGGAAGGGGACGGAAGCCAGGAGTGCAAGTCCGCCTTGTAGCGGAAAGCCCAAAGGCCCCCAACTCTTCCCACTTGAACCCCGGGTTCAAGGTCGTTTCGCAGGCATCGTCATGGCGGAGGATGTAATTTTTTGCGTACATGTATTCCATGTACCTGTGTAGGAGCGGGCCTTGCCCGCGATGCTCCTACCTACATCGCCAAGAAGCATCGCGGCCAGGGGCCGCTCCTACATGCTTGGGTCGCTTGGCTTAGAATTCCGCACATGAAACCTGTTGCGCGGAAGCACCCATGAGTACCGACCGAGCGCAATTGCGCCGGGACCTGCGTGCGCAACGCCGCGCGCTTCCTGCTCCGCAACGTATCGCCGCCGCCGACGCACTGGCCAATCGTCTGCTTGCCCTGCCCTTCGCACCTGCCACCGGTTACGCAGCCGGCTACTGGGCGATGGATGGCGAGATCGCCTTGCACAGCTGGCAACTGCGGTTGCCTCGCGGCGTCGTGTACTGCCTGCCGGTGCTGCACGAAGACAACACCTTGCGCTTTGCGCCATGGCGGCCAGGCGATGCGCTGGTCACCAACCGGTTCGGCATTCCGGAACCCGATGGTGAAGCCGCCTCGGCACTGGAGCCCCAGGCAATGTCGCTGGTGATCATGCCGCTGGTCGGTTTCGATGGCGCCGGACAGCGACTGGGCATGGGCGGTGGCTGGTACGACCGCAGCTTCGCCTTCCGCACTACCGCGATGCCGCCGCCGTGGCTGGTCGGCGTGGGCTTCGATGCACAACGCGTCGAACACCTCGCCGTCGAAGCCTGGGACGTACTGCCCGACGCCATCTGTACCGAGACCTTGACCTTGCAGGCACCACCGCATGACTAACCGCAAACGCTACTGGCTGATGAAGTCCGAACCCGATGCGTTTTCCATCGACGATTTGAAGAAGGTGGGCGTCGAACCGTGGAACGGCGTTCGCAACTACCAGGCGCGCAACTTCATGCGCGATGGCATGCAGATTGGCGACGGCGTCTTGTTCTACCACTCCAGTTGCGCGGTACCGGGTATCGCCGGGCTGGCCAAGGTCGCCAGCAAGGCTTATCCGGATGAAACGCAGTTCGACCGCAAGAGCGACTATTACGACCCCAAGGCCACGCGCGAGGAACCGCGCTGGATGCTGGTGGATGTGGCGTTCGAGCGCAAATTCGAGCGACTCATCCCGCTGGAAGAAATCCGGCAGCACAGCGACGCCTTGGGCGAAGGGTTCGCCCTCACCAGCAAGGGCACCCGCCTGTCGGTGATGCCGGTCACCGCCGCGCAATGGAAGCTGCTGCTCTCCCTGGAATAAATCACCGATCTTGTAGGAGCGGGCCCTGCCCGCGACGGGCTTTACCGGTAAAACCTGTCGCGGGCAGGGCCCGCTCCTACAGTTGCAATTCAATCAAAACAGGATGTCCACCATGTCGCAGAACGAAGCCAAACGCCTGGCCGCCGAAAAAGCCCTCGATTACGTCGAGGACGGCATGATCGTCGGTGTCGGTACCGGCTCCACGGTCGCTTTCTTCATCGACGCACTGGCGCGGATCAAGCACCGCATCGCCGGGACCGTTTCCAGTTCCGACCAGAGCACCGAACGCCTGCGCGCGCATGGCATCGAAGTCATGGAGCTCAACAACACCGGCGACCTGGCGCTGTACGTGGACGGCGCCGACGAATGCGACCCGCACAAGCGCCTGATCAAGGGCGGCGGCGCAGCGCTGACCCGCGAGAAGGTCATCGCTGAGGCCAGCGAGAAATTCGTCTGCATCATCGATCCGGCCAAGCAGGTGCCGGTACTGGGCAAGTTCCCGCTGCCCATCGAAGTCATCCCGATGGCGCGCAGCCTGGCCGCGCGCCAGATCCTGGCCTTCACCGGCGGCCAGCCGGTATGGCGCGACGGCGTAGTCACCGACAATGGCAATGTGATCATCGACGTGCACGGCCTGTCGATCACCGACCCGGTGGCGATGGAACGCGAGCTGTCGCAGATCCCCGGCATCGTCTCGGTGGGACTGTTCGCACGCCGCCCCGCGGATGTGGTGATCATCGGTGGCGAGCCGCCCAGAGTGCTGTAAGCGTAAGCACGGGCTTTTCCGAGAGCAACTTCCGCCTGGAGCTATCTGCAGGATGCGTCGGGGCTGAAGCCCCTTCCATCTATCGCGCCGAAACCAGCGTTAGCGAAATTCCGCAGGGCGCCATTGCGCCGCAGCCTTGTCCAGCACGCCGTTGACGTAGGTGTGACCGTGCTCGGAACCGAAGCGCTTGGCGATTTCGATGGCCTCGTTCAGCACCACGCGATACGGCACGTCGAGCCGATGGATGAGTTCGTACGCCGAGAGCCGCAGCACGGCGCGTTCGATGGGGTCCACTTCTTCCACCGGGCGGTCCAGGTAACCCTGCAGCGCCTCGTCCAGGCTGGCGCGATGCTTGATCACGCCCCGCACCAGGTCGTCGAAGTACTCCAGGTCGGCGATCTCGTGCGCCTGCTCGTGTGCGAACTGGGCGATGACCTGCTCCACCAGGCCGCCGGACATCTGCCAGGCATAGATCGCCTGCAGGGCGCGGCGGCGCGCACGCGCGCGGGTGACCGGGTCGATACCGTCGCGGCGGTTGTTGTCCTTGCGGAAATGTCGGTTCACGGCAATTGCTCCAGCAGCTGCGCCATCTCGATGGCCGCGAGCGCGGCTTCCTCGCCCTTGTTGCCATGGCTGCCGCCGGCACGCACTTCGGCATCCTCGATGCGTTCCACCGCCAGCACACCGTTCATCACCGGCATGCCGAAATCAAGCTGCACACGCATCAGACCTTCGGCGCAGCGATCGGCGACATGTTCGTAATGGCGCGTATCGCCACGGATCACGCAACCCAACGCGATAATGGCCACATGCTGGCCAGCAGCAGCGATACGCGCGGCCGCCACGGGAATCTCCCACGCGCCTGGCACGCGGATCACGTCCACCGCTGCATCGGCCACGCCGTTGCCGGACAGGCTCTGCCGGGCACCGGTGACCAGCGCATCAGTGATACGCGGATTCCAGCGGCTGGCGATGATCGCGAAACGTGCGGCATCGGGGGCGCGCAGTTCGCCTTCGTAGTGAGGCATGGGGATGCTGGTAATCCGGGGACGCGCAGTTTAACAGTAGGGGGAACAGGTAACGGAGCTGAATCTCCCCCTTTGGAAAAGGGGGATCGAGGGGGATTTGCTTTTGCTTCAAGCAAGATCAAGAGCAAATCCCCCGTAGCCCCCTCTGCCAAAGGGGGCGGAGCAAAGGCACTCAGTAGGGGACGTACTCGACGACGTCCAGGCCATAGCCGGCCAAACCCACCTGCCGGCGCGGCGTCCCCAGCACACGCAGCTTGCCCAGCCCCAGATCGGCGAGGATCTGCGCGCCTGCGCCGTTGCGTCGCCACTCGGCCACGGCGGTGCCGGGTGCAGGTTCCTGATCCTGGCCGGAGCTTGCGCGGATCCGCTCCAGCAGCGCTTCCGGACTGGAGTTCTCGCTCAGCAGCACTAGCGCGCCGCGCCCTTCCTGGGCGATGGCCGCCAGCACTTCGCCCACCGCCGGACCGAAGTCGGCGCGCCGCCAATGCAGAGCGTCAGCCAACGGGTTCTGCATATGCACGCGCACCAGCGTCGGCACCGAGGCCTCCGCTTCGCCCCGCAGCAGTGCGAAATGCAGGCCGTGGCTGAGACGGTCGCGGTAGGTGTGTAGCTGGAACGGGCCATGTTCGGTCTCGATACCGCGCACGTCCACGCGCTCGACGGTGTGCTCGGTGCTCAGGCGGTAACGGATGAGTTCCTCGATGGAGCCGATCTTCAACCCGTGGGTGCGTGCAAACTCCTCCAACTGCGGCCGGCGCGCCATGCTGCCGTCGGCATTGAGAATTTCCACCAGCACGCCGGCTGGCTCCAGCCCCGCGAGAAGAGCCAGGTCGCTGGCCGCTTCGGTATGGCCGGAACGATTGAGCACCCCGCCTGGCTGCGCGGTCAGCGGGAAGATGTGGCCGGGTTGCGACAGGTCCTGCGGCTTCACGTCGGGCCGTACCGCCGTGCGGATGGTATGCGCGCGGTCGTAGGCGGAGATGCCGGTGGTCACACCTTCGGCCGCCTCGATGCTGACGGTGAAGTTGGTGTGGTGCTGCGACGTATTGTCCTGGACCATCGGTGGCAGCCCGAGTTGTCTGCAACGCTCGCGCGTCAGCGACAGGCAGACCAGTCCGCGCGCATGGGTGACCATGAAATTGATGTCGGATGGCTTGACCATCTCGGCCGCCATGATCAGGTCGCCTTCGTTCTCGCGGTCTTCGTCGTCGACGATCACGACCATGCGGCCGTTGCGGATTTCTTCCAGAAGTTCGGGAATGGGCGAAAAAGACATGAAGTTGGTACTCGAAAGGGGCGAATGTAATCACTCACCGTCATCCCAGCGAACGCTGGGATCCATCTTGATTGTGCGTGTGTTGGTCACGTCAAAATCAGATCAAAATGGATCCCAGCGTTCGCTGGGATGACGACTTTTATTGTGCGTGCAACTTTTATTGTGTCGTTTGCAGCAAGCGTTCCACGTAGCGCGCCAGCACATCGATCTCCAGATTCACTGCATCACCCACCGTGGTGTGCGCGAAAGCGGTATGCGCGACCGTATGCGGGATAAGCGCCACTTCGAAACCCTGGTCATCGACTTCGTTGACGGTCAGGCTGACCCCGTCCACGCAGATCGAACCCTTCTTGGCGATATAACGCAGCAGCGCCTGTGGCGCAGCGAAACGCCAGCGTTGCGCACGCGCATCGGGAGTAATGCCCAGCACCTTGCCCACACCATCCACGTGCCCGCTGACCAGATGACCACCCAGGCGGTCGGTCGGCCGCATCGCGCGCTCCAGATTCACCACCGCGCCGGGAACGAGCGCGCCCAGCGTGGTCAGCGAAAGGGTTTCGTTGGAGGCGTCGGCTTCGAAATGCCGCGCGTCGAACGCGACCACGGTCAGGCACACACCATTGACCGCGATGCTTTCGCCCAGGCGCACACCGTCGAAAGGCAGACTTCCCACTTCGATAATCAGGCGCGCGTCGCCGCCACGTTTTTCGAGCGTTGCCAGGCGGCCGAGCCCTTCGATGATTCCCGTGAACATCAGCGTGTCTCCGCGACGGAGAGAGCTGGCGAACGTTGCGTGTCGATGCACATTGAAACGTTTCCCGCGTTGACGAATGCGAAAAACGCCCACAGGGCGATAACCCACACGCGACCCTAAGGCCGCGCGTGGCTCGTCTTCTTTCATCCGGACTATGACCGTCGGCCCCGGCATCTCACCGGATCTGCTGACCCTCCGGCATGGCCGGAGGCGCTCGCGGGCTCGTCCTTGCGCATGGGCGCCTGGACCTACCGCCGGTGGGGAATCGCACCCCGCCCTGAAGACGTTTGCTGATTGGAGTGCCGGCGAACCGGCGGACGAATTCTAGCATCGGCCTCGAAATGCGACCGTCAAACGCTCCGTTCCATCGCCTTTGTGTAGGAGCGGGCCTTGCCCGCGATGCTTTCGAATGGATGTGCGAAGAGCATCGCGGGCAGGGCCCGCTCCTACAGGGGCTTTTGGCGGAGATGGAGGACCAGGGGCCAGCGCATGGTTCGCGCTTTCGCGGGGTCTCCCCAGGCAGCGGCCAATGCCTGGGCATGGTCCTGGACCGGATCGCGGCCGGTGGCGGCGCGGCAGCGCGCAGTGGCGGACAGGCTGCCCAGGTAGCCCAGGAGTTGCGGCAGTGTCCATTCCGCGGTCAGCCACAGACCGGGGGCTGGCAACGGCGGGAATGGCCAGTCGTAGCCGGCATAACCACTATCCACCTCCGCACGCTCGGGCGGCCAATACGAGTCGATCTGCGCGCGGAAGGCATCGGCGGCCGGCTTCAGTTCGTCGGCGAAGACCATGTCCTGATAGGTCCACGCCGTCAGCACCCCGCCCGGCCGCAATACGCGCCGACATTCGGCGAAGAAGCGGACACGGTCGAACCAGTGCAGCGCCTGCGCGACAGCGATGAGTCCGACGCTGTGATCGGCAAGCGAGGTCGCTTCGCCAGGCTCCACCGCAAGCTCGACGCGGCTATCCGGTTGGCTGGCGGCCCAGTGCTGTTCGATCTGTGCTGCGCTGGGATCGGTAGCGAATACCTGCGCGAACCGCTGGCTCAATCCCAAGGTGGCCTGCCCACTGCCACAGCCGGGTTCCCACACGTGCGCATCGGCCGGAACCACGGCCGCAATCGCATCGAACAGCGTGTCGGGGTAAGTCGGTCGCCAGTTCGCATAGGCGTTGGCGACCTGGGAAAAGTGGTCTTTGAAGGTGGTCATGGAGAGACTTAGGTATTCCTTACAAAAAATACGTCGTCATCCCAGCGAAAGCTGGAGGCGCCTTTCAACAGCCGAATGGCTGGTCATCCATCCCGATCTTCCATTGGCGGCCATGACTGACAACAAAATCAAAATGGATCCCAGCTTTCGCTGGGATGACGATCCGGGGGCAGGTGCAGGCTACTACTGCTACTACCGCTTCCGACTCAATTAATTACAGGCCGCAGCAGCAAACGCTGGTCCTCGCCCATCACGCGCGCATCAATGACTTTGAGCTGCGCACGTTGTGCCATGGCATCAATACCCAACCCAGCGAACAGCGGACGCGCGCGCTCACCCAGCAACACCGGCGCAACGTACAGCAGGATTTCATCGGCCAGGCCGGCGGCGGCGAATGCACCCGCGAGCGTGGCACCTGCTTCCACCTGCACTTCGTTGATGCCACGGGCTGCGAGCAGTTCCAATACGGCCGTCAGATCGAAACGCCCACCTTCGACGGGCGCCGTGGCGCGCTCGAACTGCAACTCGCGCGGCAGCTTGGCGTCGGGCGCGTGGATGTACAGCGTAGGCGCCGAACCGTCGCGCACCTTGCCGCGCGCGACCGTGGCCAGGCCCGGATCCAGCACCACGCGCAATGGCGGCACGAACGGCGTTTCTTCTTCCAGCCGCACGGTCAGCGAAGGATCGTCCATCAGCACCGTGTTGGCACCGGTGAGAATGGCACCGGCACGCGCGCGCCAGCGCTGTACGTCCAACCGCGAGGCCTCGCCGCTGATCCATTTGGATTCGCCGCTGGCCATCGCGGTGCGTCCGTCCAGGCTGGTCGCCAGCTTGACGCGTACCCATGGCCGACCGCGTTCGATCCGCGACAGGAACCCGCGGTTGAGCTCGCGCGCCTGGCTCTCCATCAATCCCGATTCCACCGCAATGCCGGCTGCGCGCAGCTTGTCGAAGCCGGCGCCATCGACTTGCGGGAACGGGTCGCGCATCGCGGCAATCACGCGCGATACACCCGCTGCGATCAGCGCGTCTGCGCAAGGACCAGTGCGGCCGGTATGGGCGCATGGCTCCAACGTCACGTAAGCCGTCGCGCCTGCCGCGCGAACGCCGGCCTGCTGTAGCGCCAGGATTTCCGCATGCGGCTCGCCCGCATGCTGGTGGAATCCTTCGCCCACGATTTCGTCGCCATGGGCGATCACGCATCCCACCATCGGATTGGGCCTGGTGGTGTAGGCACCGTGCTCCGCCAGACGCAAGGCGCGGGCCATGAAGAGATGGTCGGAAGCGGTGAATATGGTCACGAAGGCTCCGTAGTTTTCTTCTCCCACCGGGAGAAGGTGGCGCGAAGCGCAGGATGAGGGCGTGCACCTCCAGATCGACGGATCGCTTGCGTGGGTTGGAATTCTCCCGCCCTCATCCGCCCTGTCGGGCACCCCGTATCGAGTACGGGGCAGGCTCTTCTCCCGACGGGAGAAGGAAAAAACTCAGCGCTTCTTGTTCTTGTCAATCGGCACCACATCCGCACCCAGCAGTGGCAACTGGCCGCTGGCGGTCGGCAGGTCGCGCTCAAGCTTCTCGATCTCCTCGCGGAAATCGGCCACATCCTCGAAGCTGCGGTAGACCGAAGCGAAGCGTACGTAACCCACATGGTCGAGCTTGCGCAACTCGGTCATCACGAACTCGCCGATCTTGCGCGACGGCAGTTCGCGCTCGCCGCTCATGCGGATCTGGTGAACCACCGCGCGCACGGCTGACTCGATCTGCTCTTCGGACACCGGCCGCTTCTGCAAGGCGCGGTCGAAACCCAGGCGCAACTTGCGTGCATCGAAACTGTCGCGCCGCCCGTCGCTCTTGATCACGGTCGGCAACTTGATCTCGATGTTTTCCAGCGTACTGAAACGCTCGCCGCAGGCTTCGCACTCGCGGCGGCGGCGGATCGTCGCGCCGTCTTCGGAGACGCGCGAATCGATGACGCGGGTGTCTGTGTGCTGGCAGAAAGGACAATGCATTCGGGAAAGGGATTATCCGTAGACCGGGAACTGCGCGCACTGCTTCTCGACATTCGCACGCACGCCCGCGATGACCGTCTCATCGCCCGGCGCATCCAGCACATCGCAGATCCAGTTGGCCAGCGCGACGCAATCCGGTTCCAGATAGCCGCGAGTAGTAACCGCAGGCGTTCCCAAGCGCAGGCCGGAAGTGACGAAAGGCTTCTGCGGATCGTTCGGCACGGCGTTCTTGTTGACGGTTATGTGCGCCTTGCCCAGCGCTTCCTCGGCGGCCTTGCCGGTGACGCCCTTGCCGATCATGTCGACCAGCATGAGGTGGTTCTCCGTGCCGCCGGACACAATCTTGTAGCCGCGGGAAATGATCGTCCTGGCCATGGCCTGCGCGTTCTTCACCACCTGGGCCTGGTAGGTCTTGAACTCGGGCTCCAGCGCTTCCTTGAAGGCGACGGCCTTGGCCGCGATCACGTGCATCAGCGGACCGCCCTGGATGCCGGGGAAGACGATGCTCTGCAACTTCTTCTCGATTTCTTCGCCAGCGCCCTTGGACACGATGATGCCGCCGCGCGGACCGCGCAGGGTCTTGTGCGTGGTGGAGGTGACCACATGCGCGTGCGGCAGCGGGTTGGGATACACGCCCGCGGCGACCAGGCCGGCGACGTGCGCCATGTCCACGAACAGGTACGCACCCACTTCGTCGGCGATGGCGCGGAAGCGCGCCCAATCGACTACTTGCGAATACGCACTGAAACCGGCGACGACCATCTTCGGCTTGTGCTCAAGCGCAAGGCGCTCAACTTCGTCGTAGTCGATCAGGCCCTGGTCGTTCACGCCGTACTGCATGGCGTCGAACAACTTGCCGGACACATTGACCTTGGCGCCATGGGTCAGGTGACCGCCATGGGCCAGCGACATGCCCAGGATTTTGTCGCCCGGATTCAGCAGCGCCAGATACACGGCCTGGTTGGCCTGCGAGCCGGAATGCGGCTGCACGTTGGCATAGTCGGCGCCGAACAGTTCCTTGACCCGGTCGATGGCCAGCTTTTCGGCGATGTCCACATACTCGCAGCCGCCGTAATAGCGCTTGCCCGGATAGCCCTCGGCGTATTTGTTGGTCAGCTGGCTGCCCTGGGCTTCCATCACCCGCGGGCTGCAGTAGTTCTCCGACGCGATCAGCTCGACGTGGTCTTCCTGGCGGCGGTTCTCGGACGCGATCGCCGCGGCCAGTTCAGGGTCGTAACCTTCGATACGGGCATTGCGCGCGAACATGGGGCACATTTCTCCAGCGGGGTGAACGCAGATTGTACCTCTTCGACGGATTCGCCCTGCCGGGGCCGCCTCAGGGTTGGAACTGAAAGCTGATGGCGGCTAGACTCGGCCCGGGCTTGGTAATAGCGCTTACACCGGTCGAACACGGTGGCCAGATCGAAGCCTGCTCCCGCTTGGCCATCAAAGATTGCGCATCCGCTCAGGCGGTCGCACCAGCCTCGATGCAACAGCCGGATTGCCCACGCATTTCAGCAGCGGGGTAATTCGGGAAAGTTTTAGTGGGCACGCCAACCTGGTGCGCCCCGGACGAAACATGTAAAACAGGGGAAATCGCTTGTTCACCCATCGCCTCGCCCTCGTCGTCGCGTTGCTCGCCCTGTGCGGCATTTCACCGGCACACACCAGTGAAGCCTCGCCGCCCTCGGACCCGCCACCACCAGAGTCAGCGCCCGAACCTGCCCGCCTGACCCTGGCGGGAGTGCGGGTCATCGATGCCGGCAACCACCCCGATGCCGGCATCACCCCCCAATCCATCCAGTCCGTGGCCGACCGGGCCTTGCGGGAGGTCGCGGGCGCCCAGGGACTGCCTGCCAGCCTGACCTTCCAGCAACTGGAACAGATTGCCGCCCAAGTCACACTGGCCTATCGCCAGGCCGGCTTCCTGGTAGCCAAGGCCATCCTTCCGCCGCAGACCATCGGCCAGGACCGGGTACTGGTAGTCCAGGTAGTCGAAGGCCGTCTGGGCAAGATCAGCGTCCAGGGCGGGCAGCGCTATCGCGACGACACCCTGGCGGCGAGCAGTCTCGACCTGGTCGGCCGTCCGTTGCGCCAGCAGGACCTGCAAAGCGCCCTGCTCTACGCACGCGATCTGCCGGGCGTGTCGGTGACGTCGGTGCTCCAGCCTGGCGAAAATCCCGGAGAGACCGACGTGATCCTGGTCGCCGAGGAAAGCGCCCGCCCCTACGCCGTCAGCCTGGGATTGAACAACCACGGCACCGACTCCACCGGCCGCTATCGCGCGGGAGTGGGTATCAACGCCTACAACGCGCTGGGCGCGGGCGACGTGCTGTCGGCCAACGTCGCCTATGGACTGGACCCGAACGACAGCTGGCAGGGCGCTTTTTCCTTGAGCATCCCTTCGGCCAAGATCAATGGCCTGAGCCTGATCACAGGCCTCAGCCGCAGTGAGATGGAACTCAACAGCGGTCCGTTCGCCGCGCTGGATATCCATGGCCCCACCACCCTGGGCTATGCCGGGCTGGACTGGAAGTTCGTCAATCGGACCAACTTGCAGATGCAGGCCTCGACGCGCTGGATCCACCAGCAATCGCGACTGGATGGACTGGGCATTCAATTGTCCAATCATAAGTTCGACGTGCTGGAAGCCGGCTTCACGCTGCGCCATACCGACCAACGCCTGCGCGGCATCAACCTGCTGCAGTTCAGCGCGCGCAAATCCATCAACGATGAGTCAGCAGCGCTGGATTGGCTGTATCCCGCCCACGACAGTTATTACTGGGTGGCCCGTCTGGCGCTGGCACGGCTGCAGACGCTGCCGGCCCACCAGCGGCTCCTGTTGCGTGCCTCCGGTCAGTTCACCAATAGCGCACTGACCCCGATGGAGCAGTTCTCCATTGGCGGACCCACCAGCGTGCGCGCCCTCCCCTTGTCGGCGGCCATGGGTGATCGTGGCGTGCAGGCCACCCTCGAGTACCAGGTGGATGCGCCCGGCTTCGCGGCGCGGCCCTCTCCCTTCCAGGGTCGCAACTGGGGCGATGTGTTGTCGTTCCAGATCTTCTACGACTGGGGCCGGGTGTCGCCGGTGCAGGCCAACCGCCAGCTCGGGATCATGCCGACCACGCTCGATGGTGCCGGCATCAGCCTGGGGTTGCGCCTGCCCTATCAGCAGGGCCTGAACTTCGACGTGTCCGCTTCCACGCCCACCCGCCGCACACCGTTGTCCGAAGGCGACGATGTTCGCGTCTGGGCCAGCATTGGTCTTACTTTCTAAGAGGGAACGCCATGAATACCTCACGCGCCAATCCATCACCCGCTGGCCACCGCCCGTTCGCCCCGCATTGCCGGCATTCGGCGCTACCGTTAGCCCTGGCTGCGGTTATCGTCGGCCTTGCTGCGGCGCCGGGCACCGCAGCGGCACAGGTCGCCAGCACCCAGCTGCCGGCCGGCGGCAGCATCGTCGGCGGGACCGGCACCATCAATGCGGCCAGCGGCAACACGCTGACCATCGACCAGACCTCGAGCCGGATGGCGCTGGACTGGTCCACGTTCGACATCGGTTCGGCGGCCACGGTGACGTTCAATCAGCCGTCCACCAGCGCCGTGGTGCTCAACCGGGTGCAGGGCGGCAATCCCACCCAGATCTTCGGCAACCTCAACGCCAACGGCCAAGTATTTTTGGTCAACACCAACGGCATGATCTTCGGCAGCACCGCGCAGATCAATGTCGGTGGGCTGGTGGCCAGCACCCTGGGCATCAGCGCCTCCGACTTCATGAGCGGCAACGACGTCCTCGATGCCGGTGGCAACACAGTCGCGTTGATGTCCAACAGCGGCACCATCAATGCTGCCGCCGGCGCGGTCGACCTGATCGGCGGCAAGGTGGTCAACAGTGGCACCATCACCGCCAGCGCCGGCAACATCAACCTGATCGCCGCCGACAAGGTCACTCTCACCTTCGAAAGCGGGGGTTTCGGCGTCGTCGTCGATAAGGCGCTGCAGCTGCAACTCGACACGCTGGCGGTGGACAACAGCGGCACCCTCAGCGCGCCTGGCGGGACGATTACCCTGCAGGCGCGCGCCGCGCAGGGCATGTTCGACCAGTTGATCAACAACAGCGGTGTCATCAGCGCCGCCGCGATTTCCAGCGGCAGCGACGGCAGTGTGTCGCTGGTCGCCAACGGCGCCGGCCAGACCGGCATTGGCGGTGGCGGCAGCATCGACGTGGGCAGCGGCACGATCAGCATCAGCACCGATCGCGGCGTGCAGCAAAGCGGCGCCTATACCGCTGGTACCCTGAGCGGCAGCATCGGCGGCAATGCCAGCTTCACCGGCAACAACCACATCGCCACACTCGGCAGCCTGGGCGTGAGCGGCAACCTGAGCCTGTCCAACGCCACCGACCTGACCCAGTCCGGTGCGCTGACGGTGGGTGGCACCAGCACTTTCGCGCTGGGTGGCCATGCGCTGACCCTGGACAACGCTGGCAATGACTTCGGGCAGGCGGTCAGCTTGACCAGCGGCAGCGCCACGATCACCGACAGCGGCGCGCTGACCCTGGGCACGCTGGCCACCGGCAACCTCACCGCGATCAGCAGCGGCGCCTTGAACCTGGGCAGCGGCACGGTGACCGGCACTCTTGCTGCGACCAGCAACGGCGGCGCCATCAGCCAGTCCGCGAGCAACCCGCTCACCGTCACCGGCAGCAGCACCCTAGATGCAGGTACCGGCGCGATCACCCTGCAACAGGCCGCCAACGATTTCGGCGGCGCCGTGTCGCTGACCGGCAGCGGCATCGCCCTGATTGACGCCAACGCTCTGACCATCGCCGCGTTGACCCTGGGCAGCGACAGCGCGCTGTCGCTGACTGCGGGCGGCACGCTGATACTGCCGACCAGTGCGATCAATACCGGTAGCGCCAACCTGAGCCTGCACAGCGGCAACGTGCTGGCCACTGCGGCGGCGCTGTCCGGCACCAACGTGAACCTGAGTGGCGACGCTGGTATCACCCTGGCGCACGACGTCAGCGCCACCGGCACACTGGCGCTGACCGCCAGCAACAGCGCGATCGTCCAGAGCGCCGGCGCACTCGCCGTTTCCGGCATCGGCAACGTCAACGCCGGCAGCGGTGCGATCACCCTAAGCGGCGCTGGCAACAACTTCGGCCAGGCAGTCAGCCTGACCGGCGGCACCACTGCGATCACCGACAGCGGCGCGCTGACCCTGGGCACGTTGGCCACCGGCAACCTCAACGCGACCAGCAACGGTGCATTGAACCTCGGCGGCGGCACAGTGGCCGGCACATTGGATGCCAGCAGCAACGGTGGTGCGATCACGCAAGGTAATGCATTGGCGGTAACCGGCGTAGTCGACGTAGATGCCGGCACCGGCTCGATCACACTGGAAAACGCTGGCAACGATTTCGGCAGTAGCGTGGCGTTGTCTGGCGGCAACGTGCGCATAGTCGATATCAATGCTCTGACCTTGAATGCCTCCTCTGCAAATTCGCTGCGCGCCAGCAGCGGCGGCACGCTGACCCTCACCGACACAATCCAGGCGAACACCATCGAACTGGCGACCTCAGGCACCTTCATCAACAACGCCGGTGCTGACGCACTGGATATCACCGGCAGCGGTCAGTGGCGGGTCTACCTGACCGACCTCACCGCCCCGCACCAGTACGGCGAGTTGGACAGTCAGAACACGGCGGTCTGGGGCACTGCCGCTTTCGGCGATGTCACAGCGTCGGGCAACCGCTACGTGTTCTCCTACCAGCCTACGCTGCTGTTCACTTCCACCGATCAATCCAAGATCTACGGACAGATTGCCGACCTCTCGCAGGCATTTTCGACCAGCGGCCTGATGCAGGGGGTTGCCGGCGCCTATCTGGACGACACGCTGGCGACTGCGGTGACCGGCGCCGCAGCCATCGACTCGGCAGGCGCCGCAGCGACAGCGCAAGTTGCAGGCGGCCCCTATGCGATCAACATCTCGGCAGGATCACTGAATACTTCGGCATCGGGTTACGCGCTCGCATTCGCCAACGACGGCTTGCTCAGCATCGGGCGCGCCGCACTGACCATTACCGCCAACGATGCCGGAAAGACCTACGGACAGACCGCCTCGTTGACTGGCTACAGCGCCGACGGCCTGCTTAACAGCGATGCGGTCACCGATGTCGCGTTGAACAGCAACGGCAGCGTGGCCACCGCTAATGTCGGCAACTACCAGATCACCGCCGACAACGCTGTTGGCACCGGATTGTCGAACTACGACATCACCTATGTCGATGGCACGCTCAGCATCGGCAAGGCCGGGCTGACCATCACTGCGCACGATGCCGGCAAGACCTACGGGCAGACAGTGTCGTTGACTGGCTACACCGTCGACGGCCTGCTCAACAGCGATGCGGTCACCGATGTCGCGTTGAACAGCAACGGCAGCGTGGCCACCGCCAATGTTGGCAACTACCAGATCACCGCCGACAACGCCGATGGCGCCGGGCTGTCGAACTACGACATCACCTACGTCGATGGCACACTCACCATCGGCAAGGCCGGGCTGACCATCACCGCGCACGATGCCGGCAAGACCTACGGGCAGACAGTGTCGTTGACTGGCTACACCGTCGAGGGCCTGCTCAACAGCGATGCAGTGGCCAGTGTCGATTTAAACAGCAACGGCAGTGTGGCCACCGCCAATGTCGGCAACTACCAGATCACCGCCGACAACGCCGATGGCGCCGGGCTGTCGAACTATGACATCACCTACGTTGACGGCACACTCACCATCGGTAAGGCCGGGCTGACCATCACCGCGCACGATGCCGGCAAGACCTACGGACAGACTGCGTCGCTGACCGGCTACACCGTCAACGGTTTGCTCAACAGCGATGCGGTCACCGATGTCGCGTTGAACAGCAACGGCAGCGTGGCCACCGCCAACGTCGGCAACTACCTGATCACCGCGGTCAACGCCGATGGTACCGGACTGTCGAACTACGACATCACCTACGTCGACGGCACGCTCAGCATCGGCAAAGCCGGGCTGACCATCACCGCTAGCGATGCCGGCAAGACCTACGGACAGACCACCTCATTGACCGGCTACACCGTCGACGGACTGCTCAACAGCGATGCGGTCACCGATGTCGACTTGAGCAGCAACGGCAGTGTGGCCACCGCCAATGTCGGCAACTATCAGATCACCGCCGACAACGCCGATGGCACCGGCCTGTCGAACTACGACATCACCTACGTCGATGGCACGCTCAGCATCGGCAAAGCCGGGCTGACCATTACTGCGCAGGATGTGATCAAGCCATTGGGAACCAGCGTAGATCTGGATGGAGCCTATGACGTGCAAGGCCTGCTCAACAGCGATACAGTCAGCGCCGTGGATGTGACCAGCGAAGGCGCCAGCCCTGAAGCCCCGAACGGCCTGTATGCTATCGAGGTCGGCAACGCGCGTGGCGAGGGTCTCTCGAACTACGACATCAACTATGTCGAAGGCAGCCTGTCCATCGGCAGTGTGGAACTGACCAATGGACAAGTGATCGCCCAGACCGTGCGCGCGGCGGCCGGGTCCGGCACACCAGGATCACTCGGATCTGCAAACCCGTCGGGCACCCTCTATGAAGTGGCTGGAACAGGCATTCTGCTGCCTGTCCAATGCACTGCGGCCGAGTTCGGTCCGACGGAATGCATCAGGAAAAGCAGCCGTTGATCAAGCAGCCTTACCTGGTTATAGACCCGGACTGCATTTCTCCAGCCAAAAAAAAGCGCACCAGACGGCGCGCTTTTTTTATAGCTTCCTACGCTGGTCAGTGACGCAGGATCAGGTCGGCGATGATGCCGGTGGCCACAGCCACCAGCAGGTAGTCGCCCGCGTCGCTGCGACGCCAGTAATAGCCGCGTGGCGGCGCACGCAACCCATATCCGCGGTAATCATTGATCACATAGGTCGGGCCGTAGCCATTGCCGTAATAGCGGACGCCGCGCGCCCAACGGGGCGGACCGTAGCCGGGGTGGCCGTAGGCCGGCCGGTACACGGGCCGGTAGACCACGCGCGGCGGGGCAGGATGATGGTAATGGCGGTCGTCGCCTCGATAGCCATAGTCGCGGTCATGGCCGTGCTTGCGGGAATCGTGCCTGCGGGAGTCATAACGGTCGTTACCGCGATCTCCGCGGTCATAGCCGCGGTCGTTATAGCCATAACGGCCATTGTCGCGATCGCGATCATGGCCGCGGCCGTTGTCTCTGGCCATGGCCGGTGCAGCGGCCAGCGCCGCGACGAAAACGAGCGACAGGGCGGACTTGATTGCGTGGCGCATGGTGCATACCTCTTGCAGGTGGGACTTGCAGCGAATATCGACCCGCGGCGCTGAACGACATCTTGCCGAAACCACACCTGTAGAAATCCGTTAAGACGCCAGCCAGCCGCCCGCAGCCGGTATAATTCGCCCATTCCCGATTCTCGCCACCGCGCGCCTTGTGCGGGCACGGCAGCGCCCCTCCCGGAGATTCCATGTCGCAGTACATCTACACCATGAATGGCGTGAGCAAGGTCGTGCCGCCCAAGCGCCAGATCATCAAGGACATTTCGCTGTCCTTCTTTCCGGGCGCCAAGATCGGCCTGCTGGGCCTGAACGGCGCCGGCAAGTCCACCGTGCTGAAGATCATGGCCGGCGTGGACACCGACTTCAACGGCGAAGCCCGCGCCGCGCCCGGCATCAAGGTCGGCTACCTGGCCCAGGAGCCGCAGCTCAATCCCGAACACACCGTCCGCCAAGCCGTGGAAGAAGGCGTGGGCGAGGTCCTGCAGGCGCAGGCCGCGCTCGACCGCGTGTATGAGGCCTATGCCGAAGAAGGCGCCGACTTCGACAAGCTCGCCGCCGAACAGCAGCGCCTGGAAGCGATCCTGGCCAGCGGCGATGCCCACACCCTGGAACATCAGCTGGACGTGGCCGCCGACGCGCTGCGCCTGCCGGCCTGGGACGCGATCATCGGCAAGCTGTCCGGCGGCGAGAAGCGCCGTGTGGCCCTGTGCCAACTGCTGCTGCAGAAACCCGACATGCTGCTGCTCGACGAACCCACCAACCACCTGGATGCCGAGTCAGTGGAATGGCTGGAACAGTTCCTGGCCCGCTATACCGGCACCGTGGTGGCCGTCACCCATGACCGCTACTTCCTCGACAACGCTGCCGAGTGGATCCTGGAACTGGACCGCGGCCGCGGCATTCCGTGGAAGGGCAACTACACCGAGTGGCTGATCCAGAAGGACAATCGCCTGAAGCAGGAAGACAACCAGGAAAAGGCGCGCCAGAAGGCGATCGCCAAGGAACTGGAATGGTCGAGGCAGAACGCCAAGGGCGGCCGCTCCAAGGGCAAGGCGCGTCTGGCACGCATGGAAGAACTGCAGGCCGTCGACTACCAGAAGCGCCAGGAAACCAACGAGATCTTCATTCCGCCGGGTGAGCGCCTGGGCCAGAAGGTCATGGAATTCAAGAACGTCTCCAAGCGTTTCGGCGACCGTTTGCTGATCGACGACCTCAGCTTCACCGTGCCGCAGGGCGCCATCGTCGGCATCATCGGCCCCAACGGCGCTGGCAAGTCGACCATGTTCAAGATGATCACCGGGCAGGAAAAGCCGGACTCGGGCGAAATCGAAATGGGCCCGACCGTCAACATCGCCTACGTCGACCAGAGCCGCGAGAAGCTGGAAGGCAACCACAACGTGTTCCAGGAAATCAGCGGCGGCGCCGACATCCTCAACATCAACGGCATCGAGATCCAGTCGCGCGCCTACATCGGCCGCTTCAACTTCAAGGGCCAGGACCAGCAGAAGATGGTCGGCAGCCTGTCCGGCGGTGAACGCGGCCGCCTGCATCTGGCCAAGACGCTACTGCAGGGCGGCAACGTGCTGCTGCTTGACGAACCGTCTAACGACCTGGATATCGAAACCCTGCGCGCGCTGGAAGACGCGTTGCTGGAGTTCCCCGGCAACGCCTTCGTCATCTCGCATGACCGCTGGTTCCTGGACCGCATCGCCACCCACATCCTCGCCTTCGAAGGCGACTCGCACGTGGAATATTTCCAGGGCAACTACCGCGAGTACGAGGAAGACAAGAAGCGCCGCATGGGGGCCGAGGGCGCGCAGCCGAAGCGGTTGAGGTTCAAGGCGTTGAAGTGACGATTTGGCCCGTGCGCTCCGCGCACGGTTTTGCCAAATCGTCATCCCCGCGAAGGCGGGGATCTAGGGACTTTCGCGTTGACCGCAACTACTCCGCGTAGTAACCACCTTGCGGCTGATCTTTCGCGCGAAGATCAAAATGGATCCCAGCTTTCGCTGGGATGACGATGCTTCCGATGATGGCATCGGCGTTGAGCAACGAATCCACGAGTCGAGGCTTCCCTTCTCCCACCGGGAGAAGGTGGCGCGCAGCGCCGGATGAGGGCATGACGTGTCAGCGTGTAGGGCAAGCCTGAAAGCTCGGTTTTCGAATCCTGTGAATACGCGCGTTCTGATTTGACTAAACAATCCGTTTCACCATAACCAAACTAAATCGTACCCAGATCGCAGCCCACACCGCAAAGCGCGTGAATACACCCCGTTGCGGCGCTTCGAACTTGCAAAAATAACGCCACAGACCACGGTGCTTATGCCATTCCACGAATACCGGCCGTGCGCGGCTGGAGACGCCGCGCACATGCAAGACACGAATGTCATTGGCGATTGCCACCACGGCGCCGACGGCGCGCGCGCGCCGGCACAGGTCCAGGTCTTCGGCATGCAGGCGGTAGCCTTCATCGAAACCATTCAATCGCTCGAATAGGCCGCGCGGCATCAGCATCAGTGCGCCGGAAACCGCATCGACTGACTGCACGCTTGCTTCTGCATCCGCCGCGACGCCCAATCGCGAAGCAGACGACGGCGAGAACAGCATCGCACCGAAATCCGGGTCGTGTCGGCGTGCGGCTTCGTCGGCCATGCCGTTCTCGTCCACCAGCTCTACACCCAGCAGCACATCGCCACCCAGCACTTCGGCGTGTGCACGCAATCGCGACAGCGTGTCGGCCTCCACCATCAGGTCGGGATTGACGAAGGCCAGCCAGGGAGCCGTGGATTCCTTCGCCCCCTGATTGCAGCCGACCGCGAAACCGGGATTGTCGGGATTGCCGACAAAACGCACGCGCGGGTCCATGGCGGCGTGGCGCTGGATGATGTCCAGGGTGCCGTCCAGCGAGGCGTTGTCGATGACCCGTATTTCCGACACCTCGTGCGCGGCACGCAGACGTTGCAGGCAGCGCTCCAGGGTGCTGGCGCTTTCGTGGCTGACCACGATGGCGGCGATGTCGGTGGCGGGTACGCTATTCACGCTTGTTGTCTTGCGAAGGGCGTGGTTCGACAGGCTCACCACGAACGGAACTCCCGGCAGGCTCACCACGAACGGAACTCCCGGCAGGCTCATCACGAGCGGGATTCTCGGCAGAGTCTCCACGAACGGGGGCTTTGACTGTTGGGTCATCCACCGGGGTGAAGGTATCGGCGAACAATTCACGCTGCGGCTGCGGCGATCCGGTTTCCGCGTACAAGTTGGCAAGACGCGCGCGCGGTTCGCGCAATGGGTCCTGCATGAGGAAATTCGCCAGCCGTGCGTGCCATGCAGGCCAGCGTGCGTTGAGCGTGTCCATGTCGCCATCGCCCGGCAGGCCTTCGCCACCACGCGCGACGAAAGCGGTTTCGCACAGCGCATTGCGCCAACCCAGGCCCGACATGCGCAGGCAGAGATCGATCAGCGCTGCATACCACGAGGCATAGCTGTTGCTGTCCAGGCCACCCGCGCGCTGGCGCGCGCTGCCGCGCAAGGCAACGGCATGGCTGACTGCCGACGGCAGTTCCGGATGCATCGGCGGCATCGCTGCGCAGGCCAACGCGGTACGTTCGAAATCGGCCGGTGGAGGGGTGATTTCGCCCAGGCGCGGCCAGGCAGCGGCCTCGCCGGCATTGCACCAGGGCGTGGCGCTGGCAATGGACGCATCGCGTGCGAAACACGCCGACAGTTGCACCAGCCAGCCGGGCAAGGGTTGTGCATCGGGCGCCAGCACCACCACGTCCACGCCGGCACAGGCGTTGAGCATTTCGTCCAGGTGCGCGACTTCGCCGATCATGCTCTGGCGGCGCGTGTAATCTGCCTGCAAGGCAGTTCGTTTCAACCAGCGCTCGATGATGGCGGTACCGCGTGGACCGGCCTGCGCATCGTCGGCCAGCCAGATGCGCGTGCCTGCGGGCGTACCCGCTTCCAATGCACCCAGGCAGGCGTCCAGCGCATCGTCATCCACGCCGACCGGCAGCAGGATGACGGGCAGCGCGGCAGAAGTAGGACTCACTTTTTCTTGGGCTGGTGCAGAGGTTCCAGGGCACGGAACTTCTGTCCGTACTCGTCGGTAAGATCACGCGCTTCCTGCGGATTGCGCACGATGGTCGGGGTCAGCAGGATGATGGTTTCGGTGCGACCGGTATTGGAGGTTTTGGTGCCGAACAACGCGCCAACCACCGGGATCTTGCTCAGAAAAGGAACCCCGGAAGAACCCTGATCGACGCTGTCGCTGATCAGGCCGGCCAGTAATACGGTATCGCCATTGCGGATGGCGGCCTCGGTCTTGAGGCGGCGCGTGTCGATGCGGACGTTGCCATTGTCGTCGGCAACAGTGCCAGGTGAACTGACCTCCTGCACGATTTCAAGAAATACCATGCCGTCGCGGGTGATGCGCGGACGCACTTTCAGGATAACGCCGGTATCGAGGTACTGGACCTGGCTGTAAGTCCCGTCTGTACCGGTACCCGGATTGAACGTGACGGACTGGATCGGGATGCGGCTGCCGACGTTGAACGTGGCTTCGACGTTGTTGCGCACGAATACCGACGGCGTCTGCAGCAGGCGCAGGTCGGTGACCTTGTCCAACGCAGTGACCACCGCGGCGGCATTGCGGCCCAGAAAGGTCCAACCCAGGCCGGCACTGCCGGTGATACTGCCGGAGATATCGCCCCAGATGTCGCGGCCAAGCCCGCTCGGCAATCCACCACCGCCATCATCGGTGGACGCGTTGACCGCGTTCTCGAAATACCAGTTGACGCCGTAACGCAAATCGCCGGTCAATTGCACCTCAGCGATCTGCGCCTCGATATGCACCTGCATCGGCATGACGTCGAGTTTCTCGATCACGTCCTTGATCGATTTCCACGCGGTACCACTGGCGCGCACCAGCAGCGTATTGTTCTCTTCCACCGCAGCGACACCTACGCGATCGCCTTCCACTTCCAGGGTGACGCTGGCGTTGCCACCGGTACGCTGGTTGAGCGACAGCGAGCCGCCGCCGCTACCCGCGCCGGTGCTGCCGGATGAGGTGCCACCCATACTGCTATTGCTGTTGCCGCCAAACTCGACGGTGCCACCATCGGCGCCATCCTTGATCTGCACCGGGTCGGTGCCCGGCATCAGCGACGTCGACCCATTGCCGCCGGTTTCCTGGCTGCCGCTGCGGCCTGCACCAAACACTTCGGCCAGACGTTCAGCCAGGTCCTTGGCCTTGATGTACTTGAGCTCATACGAGAACAGGCGCGAGGCTTCGCCCGCGCCGTCGATGCGTTCCAGCCAGTCCTGGATCTGATCCAGATACCTGGCCTGCGGGGTGATCACCAGCACCGCGTTGGCGCCTTCCAACGGCATGAAACGGAACATGCCGGCGCTGGGCGTCTTGCTGCTTTCGCCGAAGACTTTTTCAAGATCGGCAACGACCTTGCTGGCACGGCCCGATTCCAGCGGGAACACGCCTACCGACATGCCCGACAGCCAGTCGACGTCGAAGATCTCGACCGTGCGTAGGTAATTGTCCAGTTCGCTGCGCGTGCCGGACAGGGTGATGAGGTTGCGTGTGGAATCGATGCCCACGATGGCATTCGGACGCGCGTAGGGTTCCAGCACCTTTTTCATCTCGCCTGCGGAAATGAAACGCAACGGCACCACGCGCACCTCGAAGCCGCGCGCATTCGAAGCCGGTCCGGTGCGCGGCGCCAGCGTGCCGGACAACGCCTGGTCGGCCGGCATGATGTTGTAGCGGCCATCGCTGTAGACCATGCGCGCGTTGTTCTGCGCCAGCACTTGTTCCAACAGCGTCATCGCCTGGGCCGGCGACACCGGTTTGGGCGTGCCCAGGGTGACGGTGCCCTGCACGCCCGGCGCGATCACGTAGTTCTGGCCCAGCATGTCGCCAAGGATGGCCTTGACCACCGCGTGCACCGATTCGCCTTCGAAATTGAAGGTGGAAGCGCCACTGGTGGCGCCCGAGAGCGAGGGCATGGGCGCCGAGGCGGCGCTGCGGTTGATCATCTGTCCGTTGCCGCGGCGGATGACCGCCTGCGGACCCGCTTCCGGGGCGTCCACCTGCTCCAGCGGGGAAGTCTGCGCGCCCGCGGTTGCGGCGCTGGGATCGGGGCCACCGGCACGCCGCACATCGGGCGTGGGCAGGCTGGCGCATGCGGCCAGCAGGCCGGTCAACATGGATACCAGAATCAAACGTGACTTCATGCGGGCACTCTACTTGGTCTTGTTCTGAAGGGGCGGAGACTCGCCCTGCTGGCGCAATTGCGCACGCCGCGCTTCGATGCGCTGGCGAATCGCTTCCATCTGCTGTTCTGTCGTCTGCACGTCCGCCTGGGGCATGGGTTGCGCGCCGGCAGGTGGAGTCGACGCCGTAGGCATCGCAGGCGACACAGGCATGGGCTTGGAAGGCGTGGCCATTGGGGGCGAGGTACCGGCGGGACCGGTTGGCATGGAAGCCGGCGGAACGCCGGGCGCTGCCGTGGCACCCGGCGCCGCGCTCACCGGCTGGCCGCCGACGCCATCGAATACCCGCAATTCCAGCGTGCGCGGTCCGTCCGGTCCCTGTACCAGCACGCTGCGCGGATGGATCTCGACCACGCGCCAGCCCGGCGCGCTCTCGGGCGCTTCGCCCACTTTCAGGCGGATGCCTTCGCCGCCCTGGGCGGGCTGCAGGATCGCCATCTGCAGGCGGGGCGTGATCAGCACGCTGCTGAGCACATAGTCGAAGGCCTGGGTCTGTTCGCCCTGTTCCTGGCCGGACACGAAGAAAGGCTGCGGCGTGCGGCTGGGGTGGAACACCGGGCGGTCAGCGATTTCGGCGTACTGCGACAGCGGCCCCAGGCGCTCGGGTGCCTGGGCCGACAGCCGCGGGAGTGCGGTCAGCAGCGTCGGATCGTCGTCCAATGGCCGTATCTGTGCGCCCATGCCGAACAGCGCCAGTATCCAGACCAGCAGCGCCCAGCCGGCCAGTGTCGCCAGCAGCCAGGCGCGTGGGCCGAGCGCCTCAATCCGCATTGCCGGCTCCTGGTGGGGCGGTCGCCGCCGTGGCGGCAGGCGGCGCTACTGCCATCTGCGGACGCAGATAGCCGTAGAGGTCGAAACTGACGTCCAGCCCCGCGCTCGCCGTGCCTGGAGCGAAGGAATAGGTCTGCGCCAGCACGTTGAGGTTTTCGATGAACAGCCGCGGGGTGCCGCTTTCCAGCGCATACAGCACGGTGGCCAGTTCCGGAGTGCCGCAACTCAGCCGCACCTGGACCGCCACGGCGGCGAAGCGTTCGTTGCCGGGCTGCGCCAGCGGCGAGCGGTTGCTGATCGCGCAGCTACGGTTGCCGGGGCTGGCTTCCAGCACTACCGTTTCCAGCCGCTTCACCAGACCGGCGGTCGCCAGTTCGGAGGTGGCCTCGGGCAGGAATCCGGGCCGCTGCGACTGCTGGGCGGTGGCGGCCGCCAATTGCCGCTGCACCTCCGGCGCCTGCTGCAGTTGGGTGCGGATACGCAGTTCGCGTTCGCGGGAAGCGTCTATGCGTGTCTGTACTTCCTGCATGGGTGCCGTCCACAACGGATGCACCAGCAGCAGATAAACCAGCGCGACGACCGCCAGCAGCAGTCCCAGCGCCAGCCAGCGATCGCGTTCAGTGGTTGCCGGCGCCATGGGCGGCTCCTGTGGCAGGAGCGGTCGGGGCCGCGCTGACCAGATCGGCAACCACAGTGAAACGATCCAGCCGGGTCCGCGGGTCCGGCTGCAGCGCGCCACTCAGGGCAGGGGCGCGCCATAGTTTGGATCCCTGCAGGCGAGCCACCAGCGCGGACGCTTCAGGGCTGTAGCCGATCAAGGTCAGGCGGTCGCCTTCAATCCCGACCTTTTCCAGATAGGTATCGCCGGGAAGGCGACGGCTCAATTCGTCCAGGACTTCGACCGTGGTCGGACGCGCGGCGCGCGCCTGATCCAGGAACGCGGCGCCTTCGACGATATCGACCAGACGCTGGCGCTGCGCGGCGACGCTGCGGGCCTGATCGGCGCGGACTTCCACCTGTGCGGCAAAGGCGTCAGCCGAGGCGCGCCGATTGTCCAACACCTGCCAGAGGGCAGCGATGAGCGCGATGCCGGCCACGCCAGCCAACGCCCACTTCCAGGCCAGCAGCGGGTCGTGCCCACGGCTGCGACGGTCCTCGGGCAGCAGGTTCACTCCCAGCGGTGCGCCACTCTCTTCGCTGGCATCCACGCCGGCCAACGAACCGGCCAGACTGCCGAGCCCGGCCAGAGCCGACTCGAAACCTGCGCGCGGCATCGCCACCAGTTCCACGTCCAGCTGCCCATCGGCGCGCCGGCCCAGGACCCGCGCATCGAAACGCGCATGGTCCGCATCGAAAGGAGTCTGCCGATCCACTTCAAAACGCACGACATCGCGCAGGCGGTCAGCAGCAGCGGCCGGCAGCAGCATGCGCCGCTGCAGCGCGCTGCCGGCGGGCAGCAACAGCCAGCGCGGCAGTTTGCCGGTGCGGTCGCCAAGCACCGCTTCCAGTTGCATGCTGTCCAGCGGAAGCGGCAACAGGGCAATCTGGTGCAGCCCGTCGGCATCCTGGACCTGCACCCGCAGGTCCTCGCCCACCCGCGACAGCAGCAGCCGGTTGCGCGCCAGTCCGAAGATCACCCGCCAGCGCAACGGCATCCACGACAGCAGCGACTCCTTCCACCAGCTCAGAAAGCCGCCCGCGCCCGCGCGATAGCGGCGGACGCCCTGGATCAGCGACGGAGTTTGAGGGGTCGTCATTGGAGTGCCGTTCCTTCCTGCCAGCGCAACGTGGTGTACACGGACCCGGGAGCCGGGCCGGCCCCCGTACGTACGACCGTGCGCAGCACCGCGCTCCGGCCATCGTCCAGCCACGCGCGGCTCTCGATACTATACGTGCCGCTGCCGCCCCCCACGAGCGGCGCCCCGGTGCCGGGCAGTGGCGTCTGTCCGCGCTGGGCCACATACGCAGCGGGGTCCAGCCCCATTGCCACCAGCACCGGCGCTTGCGCGTAGGTGGGGTCGGGTTCTCCGCGACCGCTGTACAGGGTCAGGTAGGGCTCGATCCGCGCGTAGAGTTCCGGGTCCATGCCCAGCACCTGCTCCACTTCGGCCACCGTCTCGAAGGGCGCATCCTTGGCCCCGTACGGCAGGCCGGCAGCGGCGTAGTCGGGATCTTCGGCGCCACCGTTGACCTGGGTGAGCGGGTCGGCATCGCGCCAGTCCAGGATCGCCGCCGATACCTGCTCGGCGCGGTCGCGCTCCGTGCCCAGGGTCTGCATCAACGCCGAAAGCAGCGGCTGCCCGGCCTGGTTGAGATCGACTTTGCCGGTCTCGTCGACGATGCGCAGGTTCACCTCACCACCGGCATACCGCCATGCGTATTCGCGGCCATCGGGCAACCAACGCGTGCGCTGGTCGGTATCGGCCAGACGCAGCATCGAATATTCGATGCCGGCACGCGCCAGCTCCTGCGCGCGCACGCCACCGCTCAGCACCTTGCCCTGCAGCGCCTCCACCCGCGCGGTCAGCGCGAAGGCGCCGATCAATGCGGTGAGCAGTGCGATCAGCCACAGCACAAGCAATAGAGCCGCACCGGCGTTGCGCCTCATGGCAAAGGCTCCATGTCCATGCCTTCGGCTTGCGCCTGCCCGCTGCCCTGGGCAAGCGACACGACCACCGAAGGCCAGGGTTTTCCATCGGCTGCTTCAACATCGACCGCCACCTGCAAGGGCAGCACTTCGGCGGCGGTCCAGCGATCCTGCCAGGCCCCAAGCCGGCCTTCCCGATCCACGCCACGATAGCGAAAGCCCACGTTCCGCAATCCGTCCGCCAGCGTTTCGGGCGCGCGCGGTGTCGGTTCGCGCACCACCTGCGCCGCCTGGACCATGCCGAAAGAGGCCAGCAAGGTGCTGCCGTCGGCAACCACGGCGAAGTCATGCAGATAAGGTCCTCCCCGGCCCAGATAGTTGGGCAGGTCGGCGACAAAACGCATGCGGTCGGGTTCGCCGATGAAACGGTACTGCCGTTGCGTGCCAGGATCGACGGCGAAAGAAATGGCCTGGGCCGAGCCGATACGACGACGCAGGAACCCTTCCACTGCACGCATGCGTTCGTTGCGCTGGGCGATGGTCTCGCCGCGCTGGACCAAGGCCGTGGCCGAACGCAATGTGGCGAAGGCCAAAGCCAGCCCCGCCGCCAGCAACACCGTCGCCAGCAGGACCTCGATCAGAGTGAAGCCGCGCGGCCTCATGGCATGACCGCCGTCTGGTTGATGTCGGCCGGTGCCAGCCGCAGCGTATTCCACTGCAGTCCCTGTCCATCACCGTCGCCCCAGACCACTGACAGCCGCACCTGCAAAAGACGCGGCGCGTTGTCCGTGGCGACGCGTGGCGGCTTCAGGGGATCGGCATACGGCACCACGTCCAGTACCCAGCGATAGCGGCCCTGTTCGACTACGCCCTGTTGCCTGCCCGGACGCAAGGCCTCGCCCACACCCAGTTGCGCGAGCAGCGACTGCGCATGCAGGGTCGCGCGTCCGCTGTCATCAGCCTGACGGATCTGTCTGGCCGCGCCCGACAGCGAACCCAGTAACAAGGTCAACGCCAATGCCAACAAGGCGAAAGCGATGATCACCTCGATCAGGGTGAAGCCGCGCATCGATCGGGGTGAAGAGAACCCAGTGCGTGGTGAACCTGTCGAACCATGCTTTTCGAGCAAGGCAGAATCGGAATGACTCGACAGACGACGCCAAGAGCATGGTTCGACAGGCTCACCACGAACGGTCTCTGTGACAAGCTCGCCACGAACGGCATGTGTGCGAGGGATCTGTTTTTTCCTGAAGGACAGCAGATCCCTCGCTACGCTCGGGATGACATGCGAGTTGTTCCGGGGATCGCCAACAACCTCGCCACGAACCAGGCCATCGGCAGCGCCTATACCCACCGGATTTTTTTTGCGCGCCGAACTCACTGCCGACCCTCGGCCCGCGCCAGCGTCACCTCACCGGTCAGCCAGGCCACATCGATGCGCCAAGCGGCCTGTTTCGCGCTCAATCGCACGCGGCCGCCGGTAGAGGCGCCATCGGGGAAAAACAGAATGCCGCCCTCGCCCGCCCGCACCTGCGCCTGACGCGCGCCGGTGAACTCCACGCGCAGGGATTGCGGCACTTCGCCATGACGGTCATTGGGCCCCAGCCACTGATGCGAGGCAGGCTGGATTACGAAAAGCTGCGGCTCGCCGGTAGCGATGGCCTGCGCGCGTGCATAACGCAACTGCGCGGCGATTTCCTTGGAACTGGAGCGCAACCGCATGCCGTCGAAACCACCGGTCAGGACCATCGCCGCGATCATGCCGGCGACGGCGATAAGGGCCACCACCAGCAGCATTTCCAGCAATGAGACACCGCGCATCGCCCGCAGGCGGTATTGGGATTCCCTGCGCGGAACGTTTAGCAGCACGCGACTTTTATTCGAACTTGATGTCGGCGTTGTAGCTGTCGCCGCCGACCTGGCCGTCCTTGCCCAGACTGATCAGATCGAACGCGCCTGCTTCGCCCGGCGTGCGGTATTCGATCTCATGACCCCACGGATCCTTGAGCTCGGCTGACTTGGCGTACGGGCCCAGCCAGCCGTTGGCTCCGCCGGGCTGGGTCACCAGATCATCCAGCCGGGCAGGCAATGCGCCGGTATCCAGCTGATAGTTTTCCACCTTGCCGGCCAGCGTCTGGATCTGGGACTTGGCCAGATTGGCCTTGCCGCGATCAGCACCACCCAGCACGCGGCTGCCCACCAGCGTCAGCACCGCGCCGATCAGCACGATGACGATGATGATTTCCAGCAGGCTCATGCCGCTCTGCGCAGCGGGAGAAGGTGAACGGGTGATGGAACGGGGCAATGACATTTTCGAAATCCTGTTCTATGAATGAACGGTAGCTATCAGTGTGAAAGATGGAGGCTGAACGGTGCAGGGCTTTGCATGCGTGTCGCCTTACCCATTTCGATGAATTCGTTATCGACCCTGGCCCAGCTTCACGGATGTGGATGGTCCGGCCCGGCCATCCGTGGCCGGGCGTTCGGCAGCCGCGCAGCAGTGCTGCGCAAGCAAGCTGCCTTACCCAATCGCATTGGTCAGGTCGTACAGCGGCACCAGCACCGCAATGATCACCATGCCGACCACCGCTGCCAAGACCAGCGTGATCACCGGCACCAGGGCCGCGAGCATGCGGTCCATGGCCTGCGCGGTCTCGCGCTCGAACGTGTCGGCGGTCTTGAGCAGCATGCCGTCCAATGCACCGGATTCCTCGCCCACCTGGATCATCTGCAGGGCCAGCCGTGGGAAGCGCTTGCCCTTGGCCAGCGACGCCGACAGGCCATGGCCGTTCTTCACGTCCTCGGCTGCCTGTTCGACGTCGGACGACAAGGCCCGATTGCCCAACACATTGCGCGAGATGCCCAGCGCCGCCAGCAGCGGCACGCCGTTCTTCAATAGCGTGCCCAGCGTTCGCGACAGGCGCGCAGTTTCCATTTTCGCCACCAGCGGCCCGGCCAGCCGGACCTGCAGCAACCAGGCATCGAAGCGGTCGCGGAACGCGGGGTCGCGGCGCTTGCGGTCCAGCCACCAGAGCAGCAGCGCCGGCACCGCGACCAGCACGAACCACCAGTCGCGCACGAACAGGCCGATGGCCAGCACGCCCCGGGTGAACCACGGCAGGGTCACGTCCAGGCTTTCGTACATCAATGCGAACTGGGGAACGACATAGCCCATCAGGAATAGCAATGCGAAACCGACCACCACCACCAGGATGGCCGGATAGATCATCGCGTTGACCACGCGCCCACGCAGCGCCGCGCTGCGTTCGAGGTAATCGGCCAGGCGTTGAAGCGTTTCATGCATGCTGCCGCCGGCTTCGCCCGCACGCACCATGTTGATGTAGAGACGCGAAAACGTACCGTGCTGCCGTTCCAGCGCCACCGACAACGGCGCGCCGCCGCGCACGGCGTCGCGTATGTCGGCGATCGTGCGGCGCGCCTTGTCGTCTTCAGGCAGCTCCAGCAGGATCGTCAGCGACCGGTCCAACGGCTGTCCCGCACCCAGCAAAGTCGCCAGTTGCTGGGTGAACTGCACCAGCCGGTCCCCTGCGAACGACTTGACCTGGAACAACGACCGCAAGGCGCTGCCTCCACCTTCGGACGCGAGCTTCGCCTCGACCGGCAGATGCCCCTGCTCCTGCAGCCGCGCCACGACTTCGCCATCGCTGGCCGCTTCCATCTGGCCATCGAGGACTTCGCCGCGGGTGTTGAGGGCTTTGTAGCGGTAGAGGGGCATTGGGCAATAAAGAGGAAAGAGGTAAAGGGAGAAGGGAGAAGGGAGACTATTTTTCTTGCTCGTCATCCCAGCGAACGCTGGGATCCATCTTGATTTGGCTTTGGCTTGAACAACAAGAGCAACAGCAAAATGGATCCCAGCGTTCGCTGGGATGACGAGGACGCCCGGGATGACCCTCACGGCACTCAAAGGTTCCGGAGCACCTTGCGTCTTTACGCATCCTCCGTCACTCGCAACACTTCCTCTATCGTCGTCTCCCCACTCAACGCCTTGACGATTCCGTCCTCGTACATAGTGCGCATGCCTGCATCACGCGCCAGCTTTTCAAGCTCGCCCATGCCGGCGTGGCGCATGACTGCGCGGCGCAAGTCGTCGTTCATCACGAGGAATTCCATGATGGTGGTGCGGCCCAGGTAGCCGGTGGGCGCGATCGGCGAGGCGCGCGGACGATAGAGGAAGATCTCGCCTTGCGGCTGGTAGCGGCGCAAGGCGAACCTTTCGATTTCCTCGGGCGAGGCCAAATATTTTTCGGCATGCACCGGCTCCAGACGCCGCACCAGTCGCTGCGCCAAGATGCCGTTGATGGTGGAAGTGAGCAGATAGTCTTCGACACCCATGTCCAGCATGCGGGTGATGCCGCCCGCCGCATTGTTGGTGTGCAGGGTGGACAGCACCAGATGGCCGGTGAGCGCGGACTGGATGGCGATGCGCGCGGTTTCCAGATCGCGCATTTCGCCGATCATGATGATGTCCGGGTCCTGGCGGACGATGCTGCGCAGCGCCTGGGCGAAATCCAGGCCGATCTGCGGCTTGGCCTGGATCTGGTTGATGCCTTCGATCTGGTATTCCACCGGGTCTTCGACGGTGATGATCTTGACGTCGGCGGTGTTGAGTTTGCTGAGCGCGGTGTACAGCGTAGTGGTCTTGCCCGAACCGGTGGGGCCGGTGACCAGCAGAATGCCGTGCGGCTGCTCCAGCACTTTCTGGAACTGCGGCAGGAAGTGGTCGGTGAATCCCAGTTTGTGGAAATCGAAAACCACCGTTTCGCGGTCCAACAGGCGCATCACCACCGATTCGCCGTGCGCGGTAGGCACCGTGCTCACGCGCAGATCCAGCTCCTTGCCCTGCACGCGCAGCATGATGCGGCCGTCCTGCGGCAGGCGGCGTTCGGCGATGTTCAACTTCGCCATGATCTTGATGCGGCTGATCACCGCCGCGGTGAGGTTGGCCGGCGGGCTTTCGCCTTCTTCAAGCACGCCATCGACGCGATAACGCACTTTCAGGCGGTTCTCGAACGGCTCGATATGGATATCCGAGGCGCGCAGTTCGACTGCGCGCTGGATCACCAGGTTGACCAGACGAATGACTGGTGCTTCCGAGGCCAGATCGCGCAGGTGCTCCACGTCGTCCAGGTTGCCGGTGGTTTCGGCATCGGCATCCTCGATGATCGTACCCATCGCGCTGCGGCCCTGTCCGTGCCAGCGTTCGATCAGATCGTCGATTTCCGAACGCAGTCCCACCCACGGACGCACCAGCCAGCCGGTCGCCAGTTGCACCGCTTCAATGGGGTAACGCTCATAAGGGTCGGCCATCCACAGGTCCAGCTGGCCGTCGCTTTCGCCCAGCACGCAGACATGGAACTGGCGCAGAAAGCGCGTCGAAAGCGGTTGCGCGTCGGGCATGGTTTCCGGTGGCAGTTCGGGCACCTGCTTGAGGGAAATCAGCGGCAGGCCCAGGACTTCGGCACAGGCTTCGGCATGGTCGCGTTCGGAAACCAGCCCCAGCCGCGCCAGCAACGACAGCAGGCTGCCGCCGGCCTCTTCCTGCAGGCGGCGTGCGCGGATCAGGTCGGGCTCTTTCAGCCGGCCTTTTTCCAATAACGAGACGATGATGCGTTCGTCGGCGGTGTCTTGTGCCGGTACCGACGACAGGACGGGGGAAACCACTGCGTTCACGCGGAACTCCGTGAGGAACCGGCCGACACTCTAGCAGTCCGCAAGTGCGGAATCGTTGGACACAGCCGCATAAGCAGCAACCCCGGCGGTTGCCGGGGTTGCTGGGTTTATGCAACGTTGATCAACGCCTACTGCCGTGCCACCAGGGTGACGCCGCTGTAGGCAGCAGCACCCACCAGCTTGATGTAGTAGGTGCCGGCCTGCGGTGCGGTGATGCGCACGGTTTCGCTGTTGCCCGGCCGCGTGGACTTGAAGTCGCTGCTGGCGGCGGTGGGCTCTTCGTCGAAGCTCACGTACAAGGACACGTTGCCACTGCCGCCCAGGGTCATGATGCTGAGCACGCTGCCGGCGGTCGCTTCGAAGCTGTACAGCTTCTCGCTGCCCGCCGCCCCCGAAAGACCGGTCACGTTGACCTTGTTGACCAGTGGCGTGGCCACCGGCCCGCAGACCTCGGTCACCGGATCGCAGGGTTCTTCCAGCGCCTTGTCCAAGGCGGCCTTGGCATCGACGATGCCGGTGCCGATAGGCGTGCCGGCCGGGATTGTGACCGGGAACGTGCGCGCCGTTTCCTTCAGCAAGGTTTCCAAGGCCGCGGGAGTCAGCGGATCCTTGTCGTTGGCGATCAATGCGCTCTGCACCAGCGCGGCCACTGCGGTCACGTGCGGGGCGGCCATCGAGGTGCCGGCCATGCCGGTATAGATGTACACGCCCGCGCCGGATTCGGGCGTCGTGGCGCCATCCCAGCCCGTTGAGAACACATAGCCGTCCCAGCCGCCGTTGCCCGTGTCCTGGCTTCCGCCGCCGCCCGGTCCGGAGATATCGACGTTGGCGCCGTAGTTGGAATAACTGGCGCGCCCGCCGGTGATGCGAGTGGCGCCGACAGTGACCACGTTCTGGCAATTGCCCGGCGAATAGCCGGAACTGTTGGCGTTCTGGTTGCCGGCGGAAATGACCACCAGGCTGCCGTTGGCGACGGCTGTGTTGATGGCGGCCTGTTCATAGGCTTCGCAAGCACCACCACCACCCAGGCTGAGGTTGATCACTTCGGCCGGATTGGCGTTGTTGGGAATGCCTGCAATCGGAGCGCCCGACGCCCAGGCGATGGCATCGGCGATGTCGGAGGTGTAGCCGCCGCAGCGGCCGAGCACGCGCACCGGCAACACCTGCGCGTCATAGGCCACGCCTGCGCCGCCGCTGCCGTTGTTGGTCAACTCGCCCACCGTGCCGGCGGTATGGGTGCCGTGCCACGAGCTGTCCTGCACCGGCGAGCCGGCATAGCATTCACTCGCCACCGGATTCCAGTCGCCGTAATCCAGCGCGCCCGGCACGCGGTCGTCGGTGGGACGGCGCGACACGAACGCATCGCTGATGAAATCGTAGCCCGGCAGGATATGCGAGCCGTTGGCCAGATCCGGATGCGAAGGCAGGATGCCGGTGTCCAACACGGCGACGACGGTGCCGGTGCCGGTGGATAGATCCCACGCCGCCGGCGCATTGATACCGCCATTGGGATCGTCGTAATGCCACTGGTAGACGGAAAAGTAGGGGTCGTTCGGGATCGCCTGCGGCGTGACCACGCCGCTTGCGGCCGCCAGCATCGAGGTCATCGACGCGGGCGCGGTGAAATCCTCCACCGCCCGCATCATGCGGTCCACCTGCGCGTATTCCACCGAGGCATCGGCGCGCAACGCCGCTACCAGAGAATTGGCTTCGCTTTCGCTCAACTTACGCGACAGCCTGATCGCATCGGCGCCGAGCGCGAGCTTGCGGACATGGCTGGCATCCAGCGCCACGGCGGTCTTGCCGCCGGTGGCTGCACTCTGGCGCAAGCCGATGCGGCCAGCCGCTTGGCGAACAGTGGTCAGCTTGCCGGCCACGGTGCTGGAACCGACGCTGCCATCCTTGTACTTGACGATCAGACGGGTAGCGCCGACCGCGTCGGGAGCCGCTGGTGCTCTCTGCACGATGCGGCCTTGGGCGGGGCCGGCGGCAAGTGCCGGAACCATCGCTGCCGAGGACAGTGCCAATACCGTCGCTACGGCCAATCCGAGTGTGTTCTTCTTCATCACGGTGCAATCCTCTTGATGTTGAAACAGGGGTGATTGGCCTTTGTCGAAGCTTGCTGTTGCGTATCCAGTCCATTGGCCGGCCAGCCAGTTTCCTGACGGATCCGCGGGGGCGGATCCAAAACCATCGCTTGCCGCCCGCAACCGGCGGCAAGCGGCTTACTCATCTCACCAGCCGAAACCGGCACCCACGCCGACCGACTTCTCGTCGCCGCTGAACGCGCCACCGATGGTGATCGTGGCCCGGTCGCTCAGCGCGCGCTGATAGCCGACCGAGAGCGCACGTTCGCCTCCCTGGAAACCGACGCCGACGCCGACGCGGTTTTCGGTGCGGATGCCCGCGGTGCTGGTGGCCATGTTGAGCATCGCCGAGCTCATCGCGCCCTGTCGGTCGATACGGCGATCCTGATCCAGGAAGCGACGTTCGGTTTCGGTGCGGAAGTTCTGGAAATCGTCGTCCAGCAGCTTGAACTGCGTATCGGTGTAGCTCTTGGCCGAGGTCAGGGTTTCGGTGGCCACGCTGTCGGTGTAGGTATTGGCCGAAGCCACGGTGGCGGCATCGGCAGCCTGCACTTGGCCCACATTGGCAGTTTCGGTGGCCTGGGTGCCGGTGGCGACATTGGTCACAGTGCGTTCGGCAACTGCTGCCTGACCGACCGCAACTGGACCTTCGCCACCCGCGCTCACGCCTTGGCTGGCCGTGGCATCGGGAGTGGAAACCACGCCGGCCGTTTGTCCGCCCGTCTCGGTATCGGTTCCCGCAACTGCGGCGGACGAACCCTGCACCGCGGTGGCGGCACTGGCGCTCTCCACGCGTGGATTGGCCAAGGTGGCGGCGGTCGGGTTCTCCAGCGTGGAAACGCGTCCATCCAGGGAAGTCAGCGCCGAGTCGACCGCGGACAGCGCATCGCCCACGTTGAAGTAGCTGCCACCCTGGATCATGAAGTTGGTGCCGACCAATCCGCCCGTGGCGCTCACCGTGGTGCCGCCGCCCAACGCCGTGGCGATACTGTCCAGCGAACCGAACAACTGCCCGCCATTGACCGCATCCCTGCTGCCGGCAGCGATGGCGCCATCGGCGACGTTGGACACCGTGGTGCCATCCAGCCCTTCAAGCGTCAGTGTGTCCTTGCTGTCGTCGTCGTAGCTGACTGCGACGGCTTCCAGATCGCTGAGGTCGCCGGTGATGTCGTTCAACTGGGCAACGTTGACCGCATCGGTGTCCTGGGTACCCGCGGCGACGTTGGTGATCTGGCGTTCGCTGCCCGCCGACCCCACCGACACCGTGTTCGCGCGATCGGCCACGGAGCCCGCACCCAACGCGACGCTGCCCGCTGCAGTAGCCCGGCTGTCCGCACCCAGCGCGGTGGCATTGGCACCGCTCGCGTTGGCGCGCGCACCGGTCGCCAGCGCGTTGCTGGCGGTAGCGCGCGACTGCGTGCCCACCGCTATGGCGTTGGCGCCGGAGACGCCAGCGTTGAAACCCATCGCGATGCCATTGGCGCCATTGCTGGCGAAGGCGGTGTAGCCGATGGCCACGCCGTTGACCGCAGTGATCGAGGTCTGGCGACCCACCGCCACGCTGTTGTTACCGCGCGCCGAGGCATCCGCACCCAGCGCCGTGGCGCCGGTCGCATTGGCCACGCTGGCCGCGCCGATCGACGTGCTGCGATTGCCGCTGGCATTGGCGCCGGAACCGGCCGCGGTGGCTTCGGTGCCGGTCGCCGCTGCCGCATTGGCACCAGATGCACGGAAGTACTGGTTGGTCGTGTTGGCGACCTCGGCAACTTCCTGCAACTGGTCCAGGTTCACCGCGTCGGTGCCCTCGGTACCTGCCGCGACGTTCACGATCTGGCGCTCGGCCCCTGCATCGCCGACGGACACTGTATTGGCCCGATCCGCCAACGAGCCCGTACCCAGCGCAACGCTGTTGCTAGCCGATGCGTAGGCACCGCGGCCCAACGCCGTCGATTCATCCGCTTCGGCCCACGAGCCGGCACCCAGGGCAGTAGTCGCTTCGCCGTCCGCCGTGCTGCCCCACCCAATCGAGGTGCTTTCATCGCCGTTGGCCCATGCGCCCGCACCCACCGCAGTGGCGGCATCGCCCTGCGCTTCGGCAGAGATGAATCCTCCGAAGATGGTGCCGCCCACCACGACGCTTTCCTCGCCGCTGGCGATGCTGCTTTCGCCGAGCGCGATGCTGCTGGTTCCGCTGGCGAACGCTCCCACACCCAGGGCAGTGGCGTAGTCGCCGGTGGCGCCTGCGCCGTAACCGAACGCCGAAGCAAAAGCGCCGGTGGCCTCGCTGAAACCACCATTGGCGGTCGAAGCAAGCCCTGACGCAGTGCTGCTGTAGCCGGTCGCCGTAGCTTGCGTATCGCTGGCCACCGCATTGGTGCCGGTGGCCGTGCTGTACGCACCGCTGGCTTCGGCGCCAGAACCCAGCGCCAGACTGCCATCACCCGAGGCCACGCTGCCGGTACCCAGGGCCGAGGCATTCGCCCCCGAAGCCGCCGCACTCGCACCGACCGCCACGCTGCTGATGCCCAGGGCCTGCGCATTGAAGCCGAAGGCAGCGCTGTCCTGCTCGATGGCCAGCGCGTTGAAGCCGATCGCAGTGGCATTGCCGGCCATCGCATTGGCACCACTGCCGAAGGCCGATGCGCCATCGCCGATGGCATTGGTCGCTTCGCCAGCCGCAGTTGCGTTGTCGCCTTCCACATACGCGCCGGCAGTGCTGTCGGCGCTGCCCGTGGCCTGGAAGTAGGTACTGGTGGTGTTGGCGGTCTCGGCCACTTCGTTCAACTGGGCCACGTTGACCGCATCGGTGTCTTCAGTGCCTGCGGCCACATTGGTGATCTGGCGTTCGGCGCCCACATCGCCCACCGACACCGTGTTCTCGCGGTCGGCATACGAGCCCTGTCCGATAGCCACACTGCCTTCGGCCACCGCTTCGGAATCGGCACCAACGGCGACGCTGTTTTCGCCCGAACTGCTCGCCGCCGAACCCAACGCTGTGCTGTTGAAACCACCAGCGGTGGTCAGCCAACCCAACGCCGAACTGAAGTCGCCGGCCGCGTAAGAACCGGCGCCCAATGCAACAGAGCCATAGCCGCTGGCTTCGGCACTGAAGAGGCCGAACGCAGTGCCACCCAAGGCCACGCTTTCATCGCCCGACGCGATGCTGAATTCACCCAGCGCCACGCTGCTCACGCCAGTGGCTGCGGAAGCCAGACCCACGGAAGTCGCGTAGTCGCCGCTGGCGATGCTTTCCGCACCCAGCGCAGTGGAACCATCTCCCGACGCTTCACTCAGAAAACCGGTCGCGGTGGATTCGATTCCAGACGCGGTGCTTTCGGCACCCAACGCTGTCGAAGCATCACCGGAGGCAGTACTGAAGAAACCATTGGCGGTCGATTCCTCCCCCGAAGCCTCACTGAGCGAACCGGTGGCCACGCTACCGTCGCCGCTGGCGATGCTCGCCGAACCCGTGGCGGTACCGAGGAATCCGCTGGCTTCGCTTTCGGCACCGACAGCGGTGGCGTATTCGCCGGTGGCCTGGCTGTTGGCGCCAGCGGCGAACGCGTTGTCCGCGCTGGCCAGCGCGTTGAAACCGAACGCGGTCGCGTTGATTCCAACCGCATTGGCGCCACTACCGAACGCCGAAGCGCCATCGCCGATGGCGTTGGTCGCTTCGCCCGCGGCCGTCGCGTTGTCGCCTTCCACATAGGCACCGGCATCGCTGTCGTCGCTGCCACTGGCCTTGAAATACTTGTCGGTGTTCTCGGCAACGGCCGCCACTTCGTCCAGCTGCGCCACGTTCACCGCATCGGTGTCTTCGGTACCTGCCGCGACATTGGTGATCTGGCGTTCGGCGCCAGCATCGCCTACCGACACCGTGTTCTCTCGCTCGTTCCACGAATTGGCGCCAATGGCGACGCTGTTCGTCGCCGCAGCCACCGAGTTGACGCCCAAGGCCACGCTGTCGTCGCCATCGGCATAGCTGTTGTGTCCGAGGGCGGTGGAATATTCGCCGGTCGCCCACGCGCCGTTGCCGAATGCCGAACCGCCAGTGCCAGTGGCACGGGTGTTGATAAAGCCGAAGAAGGTCGTACCGCCCACCGCCGTGCTTTCCTCGCCGCTCGCCGCTGCGCCTTCGCCCACGGCAGTCGCGCCCGCGCCCGCCGCATCCGCGCCGTAACCGAACGCCGAAGCGAAATCGCCGCCCGCACTACTGAAACCGCCCACCGTAGTGGACGCCAACCCGGCCGCGTTGCTGTTGAAACCGACGGCAGTGGCCTGCGTGTTGGACGCGCTGGCCTGTGTTCCCAATGCCGTCGCATACGCGCCGCTGGAGTCGGCACCTGCGCCAACCGCCGTCGCGCCCGCCGCGCTGGCGACCGCGCCGGAACCCAAAGCGGTCGCGTCTTCGGCCGTGGCTTCGGTGGCGACGTATTGCAGTTCGCCGTCTTCATCCAGGATCGGTTCGCCATTTTCGTCCACCAGCAAACGCTGGCCGCCGATAGCCGTCGAGGAACTCGCACTCGCCAGTGAGCCGGAGCCCATGGCGACCGAGTCCTGCCCCAATGCCGTGCTGAAGAAACCCACCGCCGTGCTGTTGTCACCGCTGGCCCAGGATTCGGCACCCAGCGCGCTGGCGAAGTCGCCGGGCGCGTACGCGAAATAGCCCAGCGCCGTGCTTTCCAGTCCCGAGGCCTCGGTGAGGGTGCCCGTCGCGGTGCTGTAGTCACCCGCCGCAATCGCGCCGGCGCCGAACGCTGCAGAACTTTCACCGGTGGCCTGCGTGCTGACGAAGAACCCGAAGCCCGGAATCAGGTCGGCCGGTCCACCCACCGCAACGCTGCTGGTGCCAGTGGCGGTGCTTTGCGTGCCGATGGCCGTCGAGTAATCGCCGATGGCATTGGAAACCGCGCCGAAGGCCGCGGACTGAGCGCCTTCGGCATACGCGCCCACACCAGCAGCGGTTGCGGCAAATCCATCCGCCTGCGCGCTCGCGCCCAAGGCGGTGCCGCCTACGCCCGCACTGGTGGCGCCGGTATCGACCGGCACGCCGCCGTTGGTGATCAGCGGGTTGCCGTCCTCGTCCACCGCGTTGCCGCCGACCGCGACCGATGCCGGGCCGGTGGCCTGTGCGTTCTGACCGAATGCTGCGCTGTTCTGACCGGCAGCCACCGCGTTGAAACCCACGGCGGTCGCGCCATCGGCCACCGCGTTGGCACCACTGCCAAATGCGGATGCGCCATTGCCCACGGCATTGGTCGCCTCACCTGCGGCGGTCGCGTTGTCGCCTTCCACGTACGCGCCCGCATCGCTGTCTTCGCTGCCGCTGGCCTTGAAATATTTGTCCGTGTTTTCCGCGACGGCAGCCACTTCCTCCAGCTGCGCCACGTTCACTGCGTCGGTCGCTTCGGTGCCTGCCGCCACGTTGGTGACCTGACGCTCGGCGCCGACATCACCCACCGACACGGTGTATTCGCGATCGGCGTAAGACCCCTGGCCCAACGCGACGCTGCCTTCGGCATCGGCATAGGCATCCGCGCCGAGGGCCACGCTGTTGTCTGCGAACGATGTGGAGAAATTACCCAACGCAGTGCTGTTTTCGCCCGCCGACCAGGCGGCGCCACCGACAGCGGTGGAGAAATCGCCCGAGGCTTCGGTGGTGACGAAACCGGCCAGCGCGCCGCCGACCGCAACGCTGTTGACGCCACTGGCCGTCGCACCCTGCCCCGATGCCAGGCTGTTGTTGCCCGAGGCCACGCTGTCCGAGCCCAATGCCACGCTGCCCGAGGCAGAGGCCGTGGCAAGGTTGCCGAGTGCGCTGCTGTTGAAGCCCGACGCCAACGCACCACCACCGACCGCCGTGGTGTAGTTGCCGGTCGCTGCAGCACCATGACCGAACGCAGCCGCCTCGGTTCCACTCGCCGTGCTTTGCGCGCCCACGCTGGTGCTCATATTGCCGGTGGCCTGCGCGCCAGCGCCCAAGGCAACGCTGTCTGCCGAAGATGCCGCTGCATTGTTGCCGACGGCAATCGCATTGGCTGCCGTCGCACGCGATTGCGTCCCGACAGCGATGGCGTTGGCTCCCGAAACGCCGCTGTTGAATCCGATGGCCACGCCGTTGGCGCCATTGCTGGCGAAGGCGGTGTAGCCGATGGCCACGCCATTGACCGCGGTGATGGAAGTCTGCCGGCCCAGCGCGACGCTGTTCGCGCCACGCGCGGAGCTGTCGGCTCCGACTGCGGTGGCGCCGGTCGCGGTGGCACTGCTGCCAGTGCCGAGCGCGCTACTGCGGTTGCCGCTGGCGTTGGACTGCGCGCCGACAGCGACCGCATTGTTGCCACTCGCATTGGCCGAACCATCGACCAGGCACTGATCGACCGTCACCCCGCGGCTCCACACCACGCATTCGGCATTCCCGCCTACTTCCACCGACTGCGCAAGCGCCGCAGGTATGGCCGCAAGACCCAGCAGCAACGTACCCAAGGCCACCGAGAGTCCCTGCCGTTCGGGCGCATGGACCACACTGGCGCCTTGTATGCCCGCGCTGTCTCCCGATGCCAGTTCCGAGGCCACGACACACTGGCCCAACGTCTTGTTCCAGACCTTGCGATAAATGCGATTCATCGAAATTAATCCCTATAGAAAATCGGCAAGCACAGAGATATCCAGATCGCTCGGCGGGGGCCGTGCAACCTAGTCGGTAGTTTCAAATTATTCGGGGGAAGGACCTGACGGGGGTCGGGTCTGGTGCGTTGTTCGACATCACGAGCTGAATGCATCCTTACACTGCAACTGTGTTTCGATATTCACCACAGGTTTATCGAGAGTCAAGTCTTCAATCGGCTACGCGCTGGCTCACGCGCAGTTTTCATGAAGCTGAAAAATTTCCGTTTATTTGCGGTGAAAACAATTGCTTACGGATTTATTCTCAGCAATCAAATATAGATACGCAGACGTATGTTGAATCTGCGAAAGCCCGTCATTACAGCGTTTCACGATCACGAAAATATTTTGTGTTTTATCCATAGATGACGGAGATGGATGGGATTTCTTGCACTGCAGAATGTTTTTATCTGTAATGAAAACCCTGATTCTCTGCACAAGGAATTAACAAACTGGATTAAGCAAAATCGTCGCCAGTGCTGGGTAGTTGGCAAGCGTTGCGCGCGTGGTGGAGTGCAAAAGGAAATAAAAAAACCCGCCATACTTACGTGCGGCGGGTTTGTGGTCTTGCATGCGCTTTCAAGCAGAAGCGATCAGTCCACCCATTGCCTGGCGTTGCGGAATATCCGCAGCCACGGCGACTCGTTATTCCACTCGGCCGGATGCCAGCTCAGATTGACGCTGCGCAGCGTGCGCTCTGGGTGCGGCATGAGGATGGTGGCGCGGCCGTCTTCGCTGGTCAGCCCGGTGATGCCTTCGCTGGAACCGTTGGGATTGGACGGATAGCGCGTGGCCACCTGACCATCGCCATCGACGAAACGCAAGGCGACGGTGGCATTGGCCTGTTGCATTGCGCTATCGAACACCGCGCGGCCTTCACCATGCGATACCACCACCGGAATACGCGAACCCGCCATGCCCTGCAGGAACACGGAGGGCGATTCCATCACTTCCAGCAACGAAAGCCGCGCTTCGAACTGCTCGCTTCGGTTGCGCAGGAAGCGCGGCCAGTGCGTTGCGCCGGGAACGATATCCTTGAGCTGGCTCAGCATCTGGCAGCCGTTGCAGACGCCCAGCGAGAACGTGTCGCTGCGTGCGAAGAAGGTAGCGAACGCATCGCGCAGTGGCGCGCGTTCCAGGATGGAGGTCGCCCACCCCGTACCCGCACCCAGCACGTCGCCGTAACTGAAACCACCGCAGGCAGCAAAGCCTTTGAAGCTTTCCAGCCGCACGCGACCCGCGATCAGATCGCTCATGTGCACATCGAAGGCGTCGAAGCCGGCACGGTCGAAGGCGGCCGCCATTTCGATCTGGCCGTTGACACCCTGCTCGCGCAGGATCGCGACCTTTGGCCGCGCGCCGATCGCCAGATACGGCGCGGCGATGTCCTGGTTCGCATCGAACGTCAGTCGCGGCCGCAGGCCGGGCGTAGCGTAATCGCGCGCGCTGTCGCGTTCCTCGTCGGCGCATTCGGGGTTGTCGCGCAGTTTCTGCATGGCATGGGTGACCGACCACCACGCATCGAACAACTCATCCCAGCGCCACTGCGCCAGCACGTCGCCATCCTGCTGCACGCGTATCACCGGCGCACTGGTGGGCCGTGCGATGCGTTGCGCGCATTCGGTCAACGCGTGGCGTTCGACCAGGTCGGCGAAGGTGGCGCGGTCCTCGGCAGAGACCTGCACGACAGCGCCGAGTTCTTCGGAGAACAGCGTGCGGAAGGCATCATCGCCCCAGTTGTCGAGCTGGATATCCAGGCCGCAGTGCGCGGCGAACGCCATCTCGCACAGCGCGGCGAAGGCGCCGCCATCGCTGCGGTCGTGATACGCCTGCAGGACGCCGGCTTCACGCGCATCGCGGATCAGTTCGAAGAAGTCGGCCAGCCGGCGGGGATCGTCCAGGTCGGGAACTTCGCCGCCGAACGCCGCGCCTTCCCCGGTCGCCGCTTCGGGATGACATTGCGCCAGCACCGAGCCGCCCATGCGCTGCTTGCCGGCACCCAGGCCGATCAACCACAGGTCACTGTCGTGTTCGCGCGACAGCAAGGGCGTGAGCTGTTCGCGCGCGTCGGTGACCGGTGCGAAGGCGGTGATGATCAGCGACACCGGCGAAACGGATTTATGCGCTTCGCCATCGACCTGCCATTGCGCCTGCATCGACAGCGAATCCTTGCCGACCGGAATGCTGAGGTCGATGTCCGGGCACAGCTGCATGCCGACCGCCCTGACCGCGTCGAACAGCAGCGCGTCTTCGCCCGCATGGTTGGCGGCAGCCATCCAGTTGGCGGAAAGCTTGATGCGATCCAGCGATTCCACCGGCGCCGCGCACAGATTGGTGATGGCTTCGCCCACGGCCATGCGTGCGGACGCCGCAGCATCCAGCAACGCCAGCGGGGTGCGTTCGCCAATGGCCATTGCTTCGCCCACATAGCCATCGAAACCGGACAGGGTGATGGCGCAATCGGCCATCGGCAGCTGCCACGGGCCGATCATCTGATCACGCGCGGTCAGGCCGCCAACACTACGGTCGCCGATGGTGACCAGGAATTGTTTGGAAGCCACCGACGGATGCGCCATGACCCGCAGCGCGGCGCCGTGCAGATCCAGGCCCGCAGTCTGCAGTTCCGGCCAGCGTGGGGCGGGCGGATGTGCGGTGTCGCGATGCATTTTGGGCGGCTTGCCGAAGAGCACGTCCATGGGCAGGTCGATGGCGTAAGCCCCTCTCCCATCGGGAGAGGGGTTGGGGTGAGGGTGCGGCGAAGTGGGAACGTCGCCGTACTCCGTACCCTCATCCGCCCTGCGGGCACCTTCTCCCGACGGGAGAAGAGAATCCACACTTGCGCCATACCCAACCACCAAACGCTCTTCTTCCGTCACTACACCCACCGCCGCAAACGGACACCGCTCACGCGCGCAGATGTCGGCAAATTCAGCCAGGTGCTCCTGGGCCACGCCCAGCACATAACGTTCCTGCGATTCGTTGCACCACAGCTGCATCGGCGACAGCGAGGGATCGTCGCTGGGCACCTTGTCCAGATCGATCACTCCGCCCCGGCCCGAGTCGTGCAGTAATTCGGGAATGGCGTTGGACAGACCGCCTGCGCCGACGTCATGGAACCAGCGGATGGGGTTGCCCGCGCCCCGCGATACGCAGCGGTCGATCACTTCCTGACAGCGGCGTTCCATCTCCGGGTTGTCGCGCTGGACGCTGGCGAAATCCAGATCTTCGCTGGTGTCGCCAGAAGCCACCGAACTCGCCGCGCCGCCGCCCAGGCCGATCAGCATCGCCGGCCCGCCCAGCACGATCACCGCATCACCGGGCTGCAGCGGAATCTTTTCCACCTGCACGCGATCGATCGCACCCAGGCCACCAGCCAGCATGATCGGCTTGTCGTAGGCGCGCGACAGACCCGGCCCTTCGGGCAGCTCGAAACTGCGGAAATAGCCGACCAGATTGGGGCGGCCGAATTCGTTGTTGAACGCGGCGCCGCCCAGCGGGCCGTCGAGCATGATTTCCAGCGCCGGGGCCATGCGCGGGTTCAAGGTGCGCGGTGCTTCCCAAGGCTGGGGCAGCGTGGGGATGCGCAGGTGCGACACCGAGAAACCGGTCAGGCCCGCCTTCGGCTTGCCGCCGCGGCCGGTGGCGCCTTCGTCGCGGATCTCGCCGCCCGCGCCCGTGGCCGCGCCGGGAAACGGGGCGATAGCGGTGGGATGGTTATGGGTTTCGACCTTGATGCAAAAGGCCGAATCGACCACCGCTTCGCTGCGATAGGCGCCGTCGGCGCCCGGGCGGAAGCGCGCGGACGGGTAGCCTTCCACCACCGCCGCGTTGTCGCTATAGGCCGACAGCGTGTGCTGCGGGGTCTGCGCGTGGGTGTGCTTGATCATGCGGAACAGGGATTGCGGTCCGCCGTTATGCAGCATGTCCTTGCCGTCGATGGTCCAGCTGGCATTGAAGATCTTGTGCCGGCAGTGTTCCGAATTGGCCTGCGCGAACATCATCAGTTCGACATCGGAGGGATCGCGCCCCACTTCGCCGAAGCGCAGGCGCAGGTAGTCGATTTCATCGTCGGCCAGGGCCAGGCCCAGGCGTTTGTTGGCCGCTTCCAGCGCGCCCAGCGGGATGCGCTCCAATTGGCCGCGCGTCGGCGTGGCGAACAACGCCGATGCCTGTTCGCGCGTGGCGAGCAGCGACTGGGTCATGGGGTCGTGCAGCAGCCGCGCCAGCGCCGGGGAGTCTTCCCATCCTTGCAGGTCCAGACGGGTGCCGCGCTCCACGCGCTTGACCGGCAGCCCAGCACCGCGCAGCAGTTCGGTGGCCTTGCTGGCCCAGGGCGACAGCGTGCCCAGGCGCGGCACGATGAAACGCGACTGGCTGTCCTCGGCTGCCGCGAGCGGCTCGGAAGACGCCTGCAGGATGCGGCCGAGGGTTTGCAGATCGACGCTGGCGCCCGTTTCCGGGGCCACGAAATAGACGTGCCAGGCGCCCCGTATCAGGACGGACGGCGACAGGGACTGCAATCGGGATTCAAGCCGCGCGCGGCGGAACTGCGACAGGGCCGGTTGGCCCTCGAGGACGATCATGTCCGGGAAACCGTGAGGAACGGGGCTGGATATTGTAGCGAAGCCGGCGCGGGGCCGGCTTCGTCGTGTCGCAATTTTCCTGGGGCGATCAATCCTCGCCGGTCAGTTCATGCCGGTCGGGGCCGCGGCCGGCGCGGCCAGGGCATCGAGTGCTTCGCGCATCTTGTCCGGCGGCAGATAGCCGCCCAGCTGGGTGCCATCGGCGGCGAAGATCGCCGGCGTGCCGGAAATACCCAGGCGCTGGCCGACGTTGTATTCCATGTCCACCGGCGTGCTGCGGCACTGCCTCTGCGGCACGGGCCGGCCCTCCTTGGCCTCGGTCAGGGCGCGCTTGCGGTCGTCCGCGCACCAGACCGAGATCATGTCCTTGTGGTCCTTGCTGCCCAGGCCCATGCGCGGGAAGGCCATGTATTCGATGGCGATACCGCGACGGTTGTATTCGGCGATCTCGCTGTGCAGCTTGCGGCAGTAACCGCATTCGATATCGGTGAACACGCTGAGGGTGTACTTGGCGTTGGGCGGCGCGAACACGATGCGGTCCTTGGCCGGGACGCTGGCCAGCAGGTCCGTGCGGTACTTGGAAAGCGCGGCGCTGCTCTGGGTCAGTTCCTTCTTTGCGGCGATGTCCAGCACGGTGCCCTGGACCAGATACTTGCCGTCATCGCTGACCAGCACGACCTGGCCGCCGATGATGGCTTCGTGGAAACCAGGCATGGGGGCCGGGCCGACGTAGTCGATCTGCATCTGCGGATTGAGCGTCAGCAGCGCCTCGCGAACCCGGGCTTCCGGAGTGCCGGCCTTGGGCGCTGTCGCGGCAGCGACGCTGGGCGCAGGCTTGGCGGGCGCAGCGGGGGGCTGCGGCGCCTGGGCGCAGGCGGTCAGGCTGGCCAGTCCCAATACGGCAGCGATGCAAAACAGCAGATGTTTCATTGAGCGGTCCTTGGGGACATAAAGAGGGCGTGGACGTGAAGCGGCACGCGAGAGGCGATTTTCGCACATCCGGCTCTGCGCCCACCCCGGTCCTACGCCTGCATGCGGCGTGGATTCATCCGCGCGGATGGTGTTTGCCATGCAACTTCTGCAGGTGTTCGCGCGCCACCAGCGTGTATATCTGCGTGGTGGAAAGCGAACTGTGTCCCAGCAGCATCTGCAGTGCGCGCAGATCGGCGCCGCGATTGAGCAGATGGGTGGCGAAGCTGTGGCGCAGGCCATGCGGACTCACCTTGGCCGGGTCGATTCCGGCCGCGGCCGCATAGCGCTTCACCAGGCCCCAGAACTCCTGACGGCTTGGCGCCTGGCCGCTCACCCCGACGAACAGCGCGGGCATATTTCGCTTTCCGGCCAGTTGCGGGCGCGCCTGGGCCAGGTATTTCTCCAGCCAGTGCTGCGATTCTTCGCCCAAGGGCACCAGCCGTTCCTTGCTGCCCTTGCCGGTCACCCGGACCACGCCCTGACGCAGATTCACCGCGTTGGCCGGCAGGTCCACCAGCTCGCTGACGCGCAAGCCAGCGGCGTACATCAGTTCCAGCATCGCGCGATCGCGCAGGCCCAGCGGCGTGTCGATCTGCGGTGCCTGCAGTAACGCCTCAATCTGGCTTTCGGCCAGGGCCTTGGGCAGCGAACGCGGCAGTTTGGGCGGATCGAGCAGGGCCGTGGGATCGTCGTTGCGCAGGCCGCGCCGCAGCACCCAGGCGTAGAACGCGCGCAGCGAGGACAACAGGCGCGCATTGCTGCGCGGCGAGTAACCGTGCTCGCGCGTGCGCCAGGCCAGATAGTCGAACAGCGCCTGCCGGTCCAGCTTCCACAGGTCACCGGAGGTCTGACTGCGCCAGCGCGCCAGACCTTCCAGATCGCGCCTGTAGCTGGCCAGGGTGGGCTTGGCCAATCCGTTCTCGGCCCAGATCGCATCCAGAAACTGCGCGATCAGTGCCGCATCGGCTTCGGGTACTTCGGGCAGGCCCATGGCAAGGGCGCGGCGTTCGGCGGGAGTATGGGAATCCATGCGCGCAGCTTAGCGAGCGCTGGTCAGGGCGGATATCCTGATGCGATGAACGACCCAGCCAAGCTCCCGCAGAAGCCACGCGCCCTGATCGGCTGGCGCCTGTTCGGCCTGCTCTACGACCTGTGGCCGGCGCTCGCGCTGTGGATGGTGCTCAGTGCGGTCTTCACCTTCGTCTATTACCTGACCGGCCATGGCGCGCGCCAGAACATCCCTCCTTTCAGCGCCGTGCAGATCGCGCTGTGGCTGGCCTGCTGGGTCGTCACCGGCGCCTATGCGGTGCTCAGCTGGCGACGTGGCGGACAGACGCTGGGCATGCGGCCCTGGCGATTGAAAGTGGTCGCGGCGGATGGGAATGCGCCGACCTGGCGCGCCCTCTGCCTGCGCTTCGTGGTGGCGACGTTTTCCACGCTGCCGGCGGGGCTGGGTTTCTGGTGGGCGTGGATTGATCGGGAGAAACTCACCTGGCATGACCGCGCAAGCGGTACCCGGATGATCCGGCTGGCGAAGAAAGGCGCCTGACGGATAGTCACTGGCTTGCTGCGGCGCATTCGATGCTGTGACGCGCATGGGCGGGGCAAGCTCGCTGCTGCGTATTTTGCAGCACGACGCTACTGCTCAAAACCACATGACGTCATCCCAGCGAAAGCTGGGATCCACCTTGATCTTCGCGCTGACCGTCGTCGCGCGCGACGCCTAAAGTCAAAATGGATCCCAGCATTCGCTGGGATGACGATATTCAACTTAGCTGCGGTGGCGGGATCAATTGGGTCAAACCCCGACACAAGCGCAGATCAGTGAATCGTCACACCTCTGGCTCCGACCAGACAGCAAACTCATTGCCGCTTGGCTCAGCGAAGTGGAACCTGCGGCCACCTGGAAAGCCGAAAATTGGCTTTATCACTTCCCCGCCCGCAGCAACGATCTTGGCGAGCGTCGCCTCAAGGTCCTCGCTGTAGAAGACGATCAGCGCACTTCCCTCACGCGTACGGGAAGCCAGTTCGGATTTGAAGAAGCCTCCGTCAAGACCCTCGCCCGCAAAGGCGGCGTAGTCAGGGCCATAGTCCACGAACGTCCAGTCGAATGCCTCCTGGAAGAAACGCTTGGTCGCACTCAAATCACGCGCGGGATATTCGACGTAATTAATTTTCTCGTGTAACGGCACAGCTTTCTCCTATGTTCTGAGACCCAAATTACGGAAGATGTGAACAGCCTTTGCCCTGTCATCCCGAGCTTAGCGAGGGATGACATTCGAGTGGTTCGGAAGCTCCTTAGGCCAGCCTAACCAATTGCTTGGTGATGGCCATGACCAAGCGGCTTAGCTCGAAAGAATTGATGGGCCACGCACGAGACAGCGGGAAGCGTTCGACTTTCACAGCGTCAACGTGATGCGGATCGTCATTGTCTTCTCGGAACGCTCCACCTTTGCTCCACGCAATCGCGCGCTTACGCCGTCCGCTTCGATCTTTGCAACGCCATTTGCCTCCGTGATCACCGGCTCACTCGTAAACCCGGTAAGCGTGAGCATGTGCACTCCATTGAAGAGCGGGTGCTCTCCGGCCGCTTCCGTGAGTGCAGACCGGCCGAGCACTTCGATCTCGCCGGTCTTGTTGCCCAGTTTCACAAATCGCGTGTGCAAAACCTCTCCCTGCGCCACGATTTGCACGTTGAGCGGATCGAAGCCCTGCGGGAAGAGCGGTTCGCCTGGCGCGGAGACGAGGACTCTCCAGCCGGGTTGTTCAAGGAAGGCGCGCCTCTGTTCGGCGCGACGAGCCTGCAGAGCCTGGATATCCACTTCTGCGGTAGCTTGGAAAACGTCACGCTCTGCAGGCGTAAAGGTACATGCGCCGGCAGTGGGTGCGCGTGCCACCAGCGCGGTGGACAGCAAAATGTCCAGCGGGGTCGTGTCGTTCTGTTCGAGTGCTGTCCGCCAGTCGGGGGAAACCTGATCGAGGAGTTGGGCCAGGGCAACCCCGGTCTTGTACCCGCGCTGCCGTATCGCCTCGGGTGCAAACCCTTCGAGCGCCAGCAGCGTGCCGCCCGATTCCTTCGTTGCACGGCGCTCCACGTAGGTGGCAAGACCCTCGTTGAGTTCGGTGAGACGTTCGTAGGCGGCGGAACCTGCCGACATGGCGGCAAAGCGTTGCTGGCGTAGCTCGGTAGCGGTGCGAGCCCAGCACTCTGTCTGGGCCGCAGTGCTGGAAACGAGCGCCCTGCGAAGCGCTTCGGTCTCCGCGCGCCGGAGCCCGAGCAATTCGGCATTGGCGACCGGATAGGTGAACAGATCCACTTCGTTCGCGCTCCACGTCGGGTGACGCTCGCGTTGAAACACGTGAAATGCCTCATGCAGCAGCAGAGCCGCGCGGGAGCGAAGGGTAACCGCAGTCGTTGGTGGCATCAGCGTGGCGGTTCGCACCCCACCGAGCTCCACGCTGGTATTAGCGGTGACAGCCGGGTGCCGGCCCGGGTAGGTCCACACGTCGTCACGCTCTGGCAGCCGCTGGAATCCCTCCGGCGGGGAAGCATGGCCGAAGAGCAGCGTGCGTTCGCCGTCGTAGATAGCCACCGGGATCTTTTGCGGATCGAACCCGGGCCATAAGTCCTGGGTGGCAAGCCGGTGCGCCTCGACCACCACGGCGAAGGGATCGGCCGCGTCACTCTCCGGGACCGGACTTTCTGATGCGCGCGTAGATGCGATTCCACAGCCTACGAACAGCAGAGCCAGCGTTATCAGAACGGCTGCAACACGCATGCTGGATACTCCTATCGAGAATGCCCGGAATTGCTACTTAGTCTGATGCTCACACCATGCCTTGAGGGCTGCCCGCGTGCTAGCTACTCCGCCGCCGAAACAGCCACCCCGACACCGTCAACATCACCAGTGGCGGCAGCAAGTACGCGATCCAATAGTCGAACTTGAACGCGCCGGCCAAGCGGCTGAACAAGGTCTGCAATAGCCAGAATCCCAATGCGAACAAAATGCCCAGGAACAGCTGCCTGCCCAGGCCGCCGCTGCGCAGACTGCCGAAGGCGAAGGGAATGGCCGCCAGGCACAGCGCCAGCACGTTGAGCGGATAGAACCAGCGGCCCCAGTAGATTTCCTGGTACTCGCGCGCATCCAGTCCGTTGCGCTTGCGGTAGTCGATGCTGCGCGACAGATCGGTGGCGGACATGTAGCGCGGCTTGGCGATCGTGTCAGCCAGCGCGGCCGGGTCCAGATCCGATTCCCAGCGCAGGCCCAGCAGCTGTTCCTGGGTCACCGAGCGGGCATTGAAGGTGGTGCGCAGGACGTTCTTCAACACCCACTTGTTATCGAAATTCTCCGCCGTGGTCGCGTGCGAGATGGAAGCCAACCGGCCGTCATCGGCCAGTTCGTACAGGCGCACGTCGCGCAGCTGCAGCCATTCGCGTCCGTCCTGCACTTTCTGCTCGCCGCCCTGCGCATTGAGGAAGGTGTTGCCCTCGCGCGCCCACAGGCCGGAATACGTGGCCGCTGCGGCATTGTTGGTAATCGCCGAGGTGCGCACCCGGTCGGCCTGGGTCTGGCCCCAGCTACCCAGGGTTTCCATGCCCAGCACCATCAGCCCGGTGAGCAGGGCCAGCGCGATGGCGACCGAAAGGCTCAGGCGCAAGCGCGACAGTCCCAGCGCGCGCAGGGCGATCAGTTCCGAACTGACCGCCAGCTGCCCCAGGCCCATCAGGGCGCCGATCACCGCCGCGGTGGGGAACATCATGTAGGCGCGCCGCGGAATCGTATAGGCGACGAAGGTGATCGCGTGGCCGAAGGTATAGCTGCCCTTGCCCAGATCGTTGAGTTCGCTGGAGATGGCGTTGACCACGTCCAGGCCCACCAGCACCGACCACACCAGCAGTACGCTCAGCAGCACCACACGGCCCACGTACAGGTCATGCAGGGTCGGACGCAGCCTCATGCCTTGATCCTGTTCATGCTTTGAGCTTCGAGCGGGCCATGCGCCCGTCGCGCAGGTAGGCCCACAGGCCGAACGCCAGCAGCGGCAGGCTCAACCACCACAGGCCCAGCATGCCGGGAATCTTGTCTTCGGAGAGCGCATTGGTGCCGACGTACATCAGATTGGTGCCGACCAGATAGGCCAGGAAGCCGAGCATGATCCGGCCATAGCGTGCCTGGCGCGGCGAACTGCGCGCCAGCGGCAGAGCAATCAGCGCGAACGCCAGCGCCAGCAGCGGCGGGGTCAGGCGGTAGTGCAACTGCGCGTTGGCATCGGCGCGCGGGTCGCCCAGCAGGGCCAGGGTCGGCATCAACTCGGGGTCGGTCTCGTCGCGGACGTTGGCGCGGTCGGGCAGCGCGAATTCGTTGCTGGCGAAGCGCATCAGGTTGAAGTCGCGGCCCGTGTTCAAGGGACCCTCGACGCGGAAACCCTGATCCAGCCGCATATAGCGGTCGCGCTGGCCCTCGAAGAACATCTCGCCGCCCTGCGAGGTCACCACGTCCAGGCGGTCGCCCTCCTGGCGTTGCACGAAGACCCGCTGCAACCGGGTGCCGTCGTCGGAGATGCCGCCGATATAGATCACGCTGCCATTGGGCAGCATGGTGAAACGGCCCGCATCCAGGCCGGCCACGATGAGGCTGCGGTTGGCATGTTCAATCATGCGCTCGCTGGTGCGATCGGCCCATGGACCCCACCACAGCGAAAGCGCCGCGATCAGCGCCACCACGGGCACCACCAGCATCAGAAAGGGCTTGAGCAGCCGCTTCGGACCGACCCCGATGCTGGTCAGCACCGGCATTTCCGAATCGCGGTACAGGCGGGCGAACGACAGCAGCAGCCCCAGCATCAGGGCCAGCGGCAGGATCACCGGCAGATAGTTCAGCAGCTGCAGCCCCATCTGCGAGACCAGCAGATTGGCCGGGATCTTGCCCTCGGCGATATTGCCCAGCAGATCGGCCATGACCCCGCCCAGGCTCACCACCAGCAACACGATCAGCGTGGCCAGGAAGCTCTGGGTGAATTCGAGGAAGAGGTACCGGTCCAGCTTCGCCATGAGGGGTTGGTTTACAATCTCGGGTTCGTTCGCTGGAATTTGGCCGCGTTTTCCGTGGCTTGGCGTGGCCCTGGCTGCTGCCGGGAACCCGCGATTGTACGGAACTCGTTACCACTTTGATTTGGGAATCTGATCAATGGCACTGGAATTCACCCTGAACCACGACGCCCCGGCCACGGCCGGCTTCGATTGCATCGTGGTAGGCGCCTACAGCGACAAGACGCTCACCCCCGCCGGACGCGCGCTGGATACGGCCACCGGCGGCAAGCTCAATACGCTGGTGCAGCGGGGCGATGTGGGCGGCAAGACCGGCAAGACCACCCTGCTGCACGACCTGCCTGGCGTCACCGCGCCGCGCGTGCTGATCATCGGCCTGGGCGATGCGGCCAAGTTCGGCGTGCCGCAGTATCTGAAGGCGATCGGCGACGCCACCCGTGCACTGAAGGTCGGCCCCTCGGTCAATGTGCTGTTCACGCTGTCGGAACTGGAAGTGAAGGAGCGCGACGCCGCCTGGAACATCCGCCAGGCCGTGATCGCCTCCGACCACGCCAGCTATCGCTACACCGCCACCCTGGGCAAGAAGAAGAGCGACGACACGGGCCTGGCCACGTTGTCGGTCAGCGGCAATGATGAGGCCGCGCTGGCGCAGGGCGAAGCCATTGCCAACGGCATCGCCTTCGCACGCGAACTCGGCAATCTGCCGCCCAACATCTGCACGCCGGCCTATCTGGCCGAGCAGGCGCAGCAGTTCGCCAGCGAACACAAAGGCGCCGAAGCGGAAATCCTGGATGAAGCGCAGATGGAAGCGCTGGGCATGGGTTCGCTGCTCGCCGTGGCGCGTGGTTCGGCCAACCGCCCGCGACTGATCGTGCTGCGCTGGAATGGTGGCGCCAGCGATGCCAAGCCGTACGTGCTGGTCGGCAAGGGCATCACCTTCGACACCGGCGGCGTCAACCTGAAGACCCAGGGTGGCATCGAGGAAATGAAGTACGACATGTGCGGCGCGGCCAACGTCATCGGCACCTTCGTCGCAGCAGTGAAGATGAAGCTGCCATTGAATGTGGTGGTGGTGGTGCCTGCGGTGGAAAACGCCATCGACGGCAACGCCTACCGCCCGTCCGACGTCATCACCAGCATGTCCGGCAAGACGATTGAAGTCGGCAACACCGACGCAGAAGGCCGCCTGATCCTGTGCGATGCGCTGACCTATGCGCAGCGCTTCGAACCCGAGGCGCTACTGGACGTGGCCACGCTGACCGGCGCCTGCATCGTGGCGTTGGGCCGTTACGCCACCGGCCTGATGAGCAAGCACGACGACCTGGCCAACGAACTGGTCACCGCCGGCGAGCAGGTCTTCGACCGCGCCTGGCGCCTGCCGTTGTGGGACGAATACCAGACCCAACTCGACTCCACCTTCGCCGACGTTTACAACATCGGCGGCCGCTGGGCCGGCGCCATCACCGCCGGCTGCTTCCTGGCGCGCTTCACCGAGAACCAGCGCTGGGCCCACCTGGACATCGCCGGCGTGGCCAACGATGAAGGCAAGCGCGGCATGGCCACGGGCCGTCCGGTGGGTTTGCTGACGCAGTGGCTGCTGGACAGGAGCGGTCAATAGTGAAGTCGCCTCCTACGCAGGCTGCGAATGGCGAAGGAAAGCAACCGCTTTCACCCTTCGCCATTTGCAGTGCGCGTAGCGCACGACTTCACCCTTGATCGCGAGCGAAGCGAGCCCCCATGCCCCGCGCCGACTTCTACCTGATCGCCAAACCGCGTTTCCTTGATGAACCGCTGAAGCTGGTCTGCGAGCTGGCGCGCAAGTCCTACGACGCCAACCTGTGGACCCTGGTGCTGGCGCGCGACGCCGAACAGGCCGAACAGATCGACGCGCTGCTGTGGGAGATGGACGACGACGCCTACATCCCGCACCAGATCGCCGGCGACGAGGAAGACGAACTCACCCCAGTGCTGATCGCCACGCCCGATGTCGATACGCCGGCCCGCGCGCTGGTGATCAACCTGCGCGACGCCACCTTCGACGGCCCCTGCGAACGCATTCTGGAAGTCGTCCCCGCCGACGAATCCGCACGCGAACCACTGCGCGAACGCTGGAAACAGTACAAGGCGCGCGGGTACGACGTGAACAAGCACGATATGTAATCCCCCAACCCCAGTGACGTCATCCCAGCGAAAGCTGGGATCCATTTTGATCTTGCTGTTGGTCTGCCTTTCCGAGCACGCACAAGCAAAAGCAAGATGGATCCCAGCGTTCGCTGGGATGACGACGGAAAGAATCCCGGAATGCCATGACCACCGAACTCGCCCCCAGCTACGACCCCAAATCCTTCGAAGCCCGGCTCTACGCCGAGTGGGAAAGCGCCGGCTATTTCAAGCCCAGCGGCAAGGGCGAGCCGTACACCATCCTGCTGCCGCCGCCCAATGTCACCGGCACGCTGCATATGGGCCACGCGTTCCAGCACACGCTGCAGGATGCGCTGGTCCGCTATCACCGCATGCGCGGTTATGACACCTTGTGGCAGGTCGGCACCGATCACGCCGGCATCGCCACCGAGATGGTGGTGTCGCGCAATCTCGCCCTTGAAGGCAAAGGCGAAACCCGCGACTCGCTGGGGCGCGAGGGTTTCATTTCCAAAGTGTGGGAGTGGAAGGCGCAGTCCGGCGACACGATTGAACGGCAGATGCGCCGCCTGGGCACGTCCGGCGACTGGACGCGCAGCAGCTTCACCATGGATCCGATGGCCTCCAAGGCGGTAATCGAAGCCTTCGTGCGCCTGCACGAGGAAGGCCTGATCTACCGCGGCCAGCGTCTGGTCAACTGGGACCCGGTGCTGAAGACGGCGATCTCGGACCTGGAAGTGGAGAACGTCGAACAAGACGGCTTCCTGTGGTCCATCGCGTACAAGCTTGAGGATGGCATCAGCTACGAGCACGTCGAGCACGATGCTGACGGCAACGAGACATTGCGCGAGACTCGCGACTATCTGGTTGTCGCCACCACGCGCCCGGAAACCATGCTCGGCGATTCCGCGCTGGCCGTGCATCCGGAAGACAAGCGCTATGCGCATCTGGTCGGCAAGACGGTGAAGCTGCCGCTGACCGAGCGTGAGATTCCGATCATCGCCGACACCTATGTCGAACGCGATTTCGGCACCGGCGTGGTCAAGATCACGCCCGCGCATGACTTCAACGATTACCAGGTGGGCCAGCGCCATAACTTACCGCTGATCAACATCCTCACTGATGATGCAAAGATTGTTGGTTCAGCGACTGATCCCATTGTCCAGCCGGCAAAAATTCCTGAGGCCTCTCTTGGCACAGGTGGTCGCTGGGTCGAGGCGATCCCCGTTAGATACCGTGGCCTGGACCGCTACGAAGCACGGAAACAGATCCTTGCCGATCTGGAAAACGAAGGCCTGCTGGTCGAAACCAAGCCGCACAAACTGCAGGTCCCGAAAGGCGACCGCACCGGCCAGGTGATCGAGCCGTACCTGACCGACCAGTGGTTCGTGAAAATGGACACGCTGGGCGAACGCGGCCTGAAGCTGGCCAACGACGGCGACGTGCGCTTCGTGCCGGGCAACTGGATCAATACCTATCGCCACTGGATGGAAAACCTGCAGGACTGGTGCATCAGCCGCCAACTCTGGTGGGGCCATCGCATTCCGGCGTGGTTCGATCCAAGCGGCAACGTGTATGTCGGCCGCGATGAAGACGAAGCGCGTGCGAAGCATTCGTTGGGCGCCGACGTAGCGCTCACGCAGGACAGCGATGTGCTGGAAACCTGGTTCAGTTCCGGCCTGTGGCCCTTCAGCACGCTGGGCTGGCCCGATGCCGATGCGATGACCGAGCGCGGCTTAGAGCGCTACCTGCCCAGCAGCGTGCTGGTCACCGGTTTCGACATCATTTTCTTCTGGGTCGCGCGCATGATCATGCTCACCGACCACTTCACCGGGCAGGTGCCGTTCAAGGACGTGTACATCACCGGTCTGATCCGCGACAAGGATGGGCAGAAGATGTCCAAGTCCAAGGGCAACGTGCTGGACCCGCTGGACATCATCGACGGCATCACGCTGGAAGACCTGGTCGCCAAGCGCACCACGGGCCTGATGAAACCCACCGATGCGCCGAAGATCGAAAAGGCAACGCGCAAGGAATTCCCCGACGGCATCGCCGCGCACGGCGCCGACGCCCTGCGCTTCACCATCGCCGCGCTGGCCAACCACGGCCGCGACATCAAGTTCGACATGGGCCGCGCCGAGGGCTACAAGAATTTCTGCAACAAGTTGTGGAATGCGACGCGGTTCGTGTTGATGAATACGGAGGGCTTCACCCTTCCCCCGCTTGCGGGGGAAGGTGCCCGAAGGGCGGATGGGGGGACGCAGTACGGCAGCACTCCCACTTCGCCGTACCCTCACCCCAACCCCTCTCCCGAAGGGAGAGGGACCGAGCCCATCACCGACGCCGAAAAATGGATCCTCTCGCGCTTGGCCAAAGTCACCGCCGAAGCCGAAGCCCACTACGCCGGCTACCGCTTCGATCTGCTCGCCCAGGCGCTGTACGAATTCGCCTGGAACGAATTCTGCGACTGGTTCCTGGAACTGGCCAAGCCCGCGCTCAACGGCAGCGACGCTGCGGCCGCCGACAGTACGCGCCACACCGCGTTGTACGTGCTTGAAGCGCTGCTGCGCCTGCTGCACCCGCTGACGCCGTTCGTCACCGAAGAACTCTGGCAGCAGGTCGCGCCGCGCCTGGGCATCGAAGGCGAAACGATTTCACTACAGCCCTACCCGGTCGCTTCGGATTACGTAGCCCACGACTACGCCCAGGCGGGCATCGACGTGGAGTGGCTGAAGGACATGGTGTCGGCCCTGCGTCGCGTGCGCAGCGAACTCGGCGTCTCGCCCGGCAAACAGGTCCGGCTGCTGCTGCAGGAAGGCAACAACAACGACCGCAAGCTGGCAGAACGTTATGCCTCGCAATTGGCTTTCCTGCTGAAACTGGAAGCCATCGAATGGCTGCAGTCCGATGCGCAGGCGCCAGCCTCGGCGGTGGCCATCGTCGGAGAATTGAAGTTGCTGGTGCCGCTGGAAGGGCTGGTCGATCTGGACGCCGAACGCGCGCGCCTGGACAAGGAGATCGCCCGGGTCGCGGGCGAAAAGGAAAAAAGCGAAACCAAGCTGTCCAAGTTCAGCGACAAGGTACCGCCCGCGGTCATCGAACAGGAGCGCCAGCGCCTGATCGACTGGGGCAATCAATTGAACGGCCTGCAAGCCCAGCGCGCGAAGCTCTGACCCATCCTCTCCGCTGGATTCTCTGTAGGAGCGACGCAAGTCGCGATGAAGCTTTCCCGGTAACGCTTCATCGCGACTTGCGTCGCTCCTACGAAGCGGAAACAGAGGACAGGTCTCGACCCGCCCTACAGCGGCGGCATCACGCTGATGTCTTCGCCCACCAGTTCCATCGCCATCACCAGCGCGTCCTCACGCCCGTCGCGGGCCGGGTAGTAACGCGGACGACGGCCAATCTCGTTGAAGCCTTCGTCGTGGTACAGCGCGATGGCGTTGGGATTGGAAGGCCGCACTTCCAAAAAAATACGCGCCGCGTTCTGATTGCGCGCCAGGCTCACCAGCGCGCGCAGCAACTGTCGGCCATGGCCGCGACCCTGGCGTTCCGGCGCCACGCAGATATTGAGGATATGGGCTTCGTCGGCGGCAAGGCTGATGACCGCATAGCCGATCACAAGCCCGTGTTCCTGAAGGATCCAGGCCGGATATCCCGCCGCCAGGCAGTCGCGGAAGATGCCGCGCGTCCACGGGAACGGATAGGCGCGCTGCTCGATCGCCATCACCACATCCAGGTCGGCCTCGCGCATCGAACGCAGCGCGCCGCCCAGGGGTTCGGAATCGACCGCCAACGCGTTCATCACGCCTTCTGCCTGCGCAACGCGCGCAATTGCGGCCACAGCGCGCGCTTGGCGGCGGGGTTGCCGCGCAGTTCCGAAGACGGCGGCCAGCCGGCCATGATCTGGGCCACGCCCTCGGCACTGGGGTCGCAGCCCGAGGCGCGAATCAGGGCGAAGTGCAGCTTGTCCGGCAGACGCGAGGTCGCGCGCCGCGCTGGCGCGGCCACGCGGGCTGGCGGCGCAGAAGTCGCGTGCTCGGCAGGTACGCGACGCGTTGGGTTTGGCGCCGCAGCAGGCGTGACCGAGCGCGGCGCCTGCTTCTGCGCGGGCGCCGCCGGCGTTTCAGCCAAAGGCGCTTCTGCCCCCCCGGGCACATACAAGGTATGGCCCAGCGCCGTCAGCCATTCATGCTGCTGCGAAGACCACAACTCGCTCATGGCGCGGCTTCCGGCGTCTTGCGCCAGCGGCGCCACAGCCACACGCCCGGGCCGGAACACGCATAGACCACACCAATGGCCAGCAGCGCGCGCGGCAGGTCCATGGCCAGGATCGCGATCACCACCGGCACCAGCAGCAACACATAAAAGGGAATACGGTCGGCCTTGGCCCCGCCCTCGCCGGTCCCCTTGAAGCTCCAGAAACGGATCCGGCTGACCATCAGCAGGGCCGACACCAGGGTTACCGCCAGCGCCACGTAGCGCAGTTCCTCGCCGCTCCATCCCAGATCACCATCGGCGAACGCCCAGACGAAGGACATCATCAGGCCGGCGGCGGCCGGACTGGCCAGACCGATGAACCAGCGCTTGTCCACGGTCCCCACCTGCGTGTTGAAACGCGCCAGACGCAAGGCAGCGCAGGCCGCATACAGGAACGCGATGGCCCAGCCCACCCGCCCCATCACGCTGCCGTCGAACTTCAGATACGACAGCGCCCAGTGATACATCACCAGCGACGGCGCCATGCCGAAGCTGACCAGATCGGCCAGGGAGTCGTACTGCACGCCGAATTCGGTGCTGGTACCGGTCAATCGGGCCACGCGGCCATCGATACCGTCCATCACCGCGGCAATGAACACCGCGATCGAAGCATGGACGAACTGGCCGTTGGCCGCGGCGATGATCGCGTAGAAGCCGGCGAACAGGCCTGCCGTGGTGAACAGGTTGGGCAGCAGATAGATGGTGCGCGAACGCGGGGCTTTCGTGTTTTCGTCCATGCGTCGCAGTTTAGCCCAAGCGGGCGACTTGCCAGCCCGGCCCGGCGGTGCTGCAATCCACCCCCTCCCCTGCAGCCCTCTTCCCCCTCATGGAGGCCGCCATGCGCGCCCTGTCCACGCACCCGTTTCTGGTCCGCACCCTTGCCTTGTCGCTGCTCGCCAGCGCCTGCGTGCCTGCCTTCGCCCAGAAGGTCTACCAGTGGAAGGACGCCCAGGGCGTCACCCACTATTCGGACAGCCCGCCACCCAACCAGCAGGTCAAGGACCGGCGCATCGACAACCGCGGCGAGCCCGTGGCCCAGACCGTCGTGGCCGGCAAATCGGTCGAGAACCCGCAATGCACCATCGCCAAGCAGAACCTGCAGCTGTTGTCCGGCAAAAGCGGCATACAGCAGGACACCGATGGCGACGGCAAGCCCGACAAGACCCTGGGCGAGGACGACCGCGCCAATCAGCGTGAACTGGCCACCGCGGCGGTCAAGGCCTACTGCACGCCCGCGCCCGTTCCAGCTACCTGATCCATGCGTCTGGCCTGGGCCATCGCCGCAGGTCTGCTGCTGGGAATCGGCATGGCCTGGTGGCTTTCGCGCCAGCCGCCGGAACAGGTGCAGGCCCGTGAGCAGCGCGCGCAACGCGCCGCGGCTGCGCAAGCCCGCGACGCGCGGCCCTCTCTGTATCGCTGGCGCGACGATGCCGGCGTGCTCCAGATCACCGATAAACCCCCGGCAAATGGACCCTACGAGCGCATCGACCGTGAGCCTGGCCGCGGCATCGAAGTGAAGGGCGACCGGGCCGAATAGACAGGAAAGCCGCAATCTCGGGCTGCAGCTGTCAAAATGCCGGTTCCCCTTCGCCATGAACCGCCTGCCGATGCGCCTGTCGCAATTCCACCTCCGCACCACCAAGGAAACGCCCGCCGACGCCGAAGTCATCAGCCACCAGCTGATGCTGCGTGCCGGCATGATCCGCAAGCTGGCCTCGGGCCTGTACACCTGGGCGCCGCTGGGCCTGCGCGTGCTGCGCAAGGTGGAAACGGTGGTGCGCGAGGAAATGAACCGCGCCGGCGCCATCGAAATGTCGATGCCCATCGTGCAACCGCGCGAACTCTGGGAAGAAACCGGGCGCTGGGAGAAGTTCGGCGGCCAGCTGCTGAAAATCCGCGACCGCAAGGAAGCCGATTACTGCTTCGCCCCCACCGCCGAAGAAGTGATCACCGACTTCGCGCGCCAGGAGCTGGCCAGCTACAAGCAACTGCCGGTGAATTTCTACCAGATCCAGACCAAGTTCCGCGACGAGATCCGCCCGCGCTTCGGCGTGATGCGCGCGCGCGAATTCCTGATGAAGGACGGCTACTCCTTCCACCTGGACGAAGCGGACCTGGTACGCGAATACAACAACATGCACGCCGCCTACAGCCGCGTGTTCACCCGCCTGGGCCTGAAGTTCCGCGCGGTGCAGGCCGATTCCGGCGCCATCGGCGGCGACGCCTCGCAGGAATTCCAGGTGCTGGCCGATTCGGGCGAAGACGCCATCGCCTTCTCCACCGGTTCGGATTACGCGGCGAACATGGAAACCGCGCAGGCGGCTGCGCCCGGACCGCGCCCGGCGGCAGGCGAAGCCTTGAACAAGGTGCGCACGCCTACACAGAAAACCTGCGAGGAAGTGGCGCAACTTCTGGGCATTGCCTTGCAGCGCACGGTGAAATCCGTGGCGGTGATGACCGACGCGGGCTTCGTGCTGGCGCTGGTGCGCGGCGATCACGCGGTCAACGAAATCAAGCTGGCCAAGGTGCAGGGCCTGGCGGATTACCGCATGGCGACCGAAGCGGAAATCAAGGATCACCTGGGCAGCGAGCCTGGCTTCCTCGGCCCGCTCGCACCGGTCAAACCGATCCGTATCGTTGCCGACCGCGAAGTCGCAGCGATGGCCGACTTTGTTATCGGCGCCAATGAGCCTGGCTTCCATATCGCCGGCGTGAACTGGGGCCGCGACCTGCCGGAACCCGATACCGTGGCCGATATCCGCAACGTGGTCCACGGCGACCGCGCGCAGGACGGCGGTGAACTGCAGATCGCACGCGGCATCGAGGTGGGTCACGTGTTCCAGCTCGGCCGCAAGTACAGCGAGGCGATGAAGGCCACGGTGCTGGACGAATCCGGCAAGGCCACCACCCTGATCATGGGCACCTACGGCATCGGCGTGTCGCGCATCGTCGCCGCCGCCATCGAACAGAACCACGATGCCGCCGGCATCGTCTGGCCCGAGCCGATGGCGCCCTGGGCGGTGGCCATCTGCACGATCAATCCGAAGAACGATGCCGCGGTCAACGAAGCAGCGCAGCAGTTGTTCGACGAGCTGCACGCCGCCGGCATCGACGCGGTGCTGGACGACCGCGGCCTGCGCCCGGGCCAGATGTTCGCCGACATCGAACTGATCGGCATCCCCCACCGCGTCGTCATCTCCGAACGCGGACTGGCCGCAGGCACCTTCGAATACCGCGCCCGGCGTGCGAGCGAGGCGGAGAATCTTGGCCGCGCCGAATTGCTGTCCAAGCTGATCGGCTGAATCCGCTAAATCCGCTGCACGATCCATCTGCTCTACCAGAAAATCTACCGACAGAACCCTTCCCCCGCTTGCGGGGGAAGGTGCCGAAGGCGGATGGGGACGCTCTTGGCGCGGTCCGTCCGATCAAAGCAAAATAGTTTCGCGCTATGCGCGAAACGCCTTTGCTTATTCACAAAGAAAGATAGCTGTAGAGAACACGCAAAGATCAAGATGGATGACCAGCCATCCGGCTGTTGAAAAGCACCTCCAGCTTTCGCTGGGATGACGATACTTATGTACTGAACAGTGCATCGAAGCCCGAGCATCGGACATGCAACAGCCTCAGTCAAAGATTCTTCCGCGCCGGCAACAGCAAATTGCCGAACAGCAAACCCGCCACCAGCGCCATGACAATGTTCACCACCGCCATCAACGCCGTGTTGCCCACCATCACATCCTGCTGCTGCATCAGACTGATCACCCCACGCAGGCTGTTGCTGCCCGGCACCAGCATGATGATGCCGGGGACGCGGATGATCGCGCCGGGCTTGTTGGCCCAGCGCGCGAACAGATTGCCCGCCGCGGTCATGGCCAGCGCGGCCAGGAAGATCCCGACCGGGCTTCCCCAAGCTTCGCCCGCGTAGCGTGAAATCAGATAGCCGCAGATTGCCGCGGCCATCACCCAGCCGTAGTCGCGGCGATGGGCCTTGAACAACACCGCGAACGCATAGGCCACCAGCACCAGCGAAGTCCATTCCACCCAGTCCGGCTGCGGCCGCAGCGCGCGCACTTCCGGGTAGAACCCGAGCAGCTGCGCCAGGGTCAAAGCGATCAGCGTGCCCACGGTCAGCTTGAGGATGGTGGCGATGGCGCCTGCGAAGCGTGCCGTGCCCGAAACCAGATGCTGACTGGTCAGCTCATTGACCGCGTTGGTCAGGGTCATGCCGGGCAGCAACACCACCAGCGAGGCGATGATCACGCTGTTCAGATTAAGCGGCTGGATGAAATAGGACACCAACACCGCCACGATGCCGGCGATCAGCGCCGACACCGCGTCGCTGGCTTCCTTCAGGCGCGGTCTTTTTTCGTTCAACACAGATTGCACGCCGATCAGCAGGCCAATAAAGGTCGCAGTGGCGATGTCCACCCAGGGCAGGCGCCACAGTCCGGCCACCGCACCGGAGGCCAGCGCGAAGGCCAGCAACTGGGTCGCGCGCCAGCGCAGGCTGGGCTTGCGGTCCAGCGCGCGCAGCGCGGTGTGGCCCTGGGCAATGCTCATGGCTGCGCCAGCGACCGCTTCGGCGATGCGGTCGGATTCACTCAATTTGTATAAGTCGTTCTCGCCCGGCGCCAGACGGATCACGCGTGTGGTGTCGCTGGCGCCCAAGGGGCGTGAGGGGTCGCTGAAGCTCAGGATCAGGCCGGTCGGATTGGACCAGGGTTCGCATTCCAGACCCAGCCGCGTGGACAACGCGACCACCGCGCCCTCCAGCCGCTGCGCGGTGGTGCCATAGGTATGCAGGCGGCTGGCGGTTTCGCAGACGAAAGCGATGCGTTGCGCGTAAGTAGCGTTGGAGGAAGTGGCCTGCGACATGGCGCTAGTTTAGGGCCTGAGGCAAGACCGGCGCACCGCCGCGTGTTACCAAGGGCAGCTTGATATCCTCACTTCCACGCCATGGGTAGACTGTATGCTCACCGGACGAGCGATATGACCCAGACCGACGCCCGCCCCCGCTTTGCACCTGACGACGCCGACCCCACGCGGGTGCGGCTGGCTGGTCAGTGGACGCTGGCCACCGCGCTCGAGGTGGCCGAACGTCTGCGCGAACTGCCCCAGGGTGTGAAGGCAGTCGATGCCACCGGCATTGCCCGCATCGATTCGGCCGGCGTGCTGCAGCTGCTGCGCTACGCCATGCGCAACGGCATCGCCCCGGATGATTTGCATTTCCGGGACGAGCACCAGTCGCTGGTGTCGACCATCGAAGATGTGTCGGATGATCGCCCGAAGAAGAAGCGCGACTACGGTTTCGTCGCTGCGCTGGCACGACTGGGTTACCAGGTGCAGGACAACGGCAAGGAAATCATGTCGCTGGTCAGCTTCACCGGCGAAAATCTGGTGAAGATGTTGCGCACGCTGAAAGAACCCAAGCGCCTGCGTGTCACCGCCACCGTCTTCCATATGGAACAGGTGGGACTGGATGCGGTGCCGCTGGTGATCCTGCTGTCCTATCTGGTCGGCGCGGTGATCGCGTTCCTGGGTTCGACCATCCTGCGCGACTTCGGCGCGGAAATTTACGTGGTGGAACTGGTCAGCATCGCCTTCCTGCGCGAGTTCGCGGTGCTGCTGACCGCCATCGTGCTGGCAGGGCGTACCGCCAGCGCCTTCACCGCGCAGATCGGCGCGATGCAGAGCCGCGAAGAGATCGACGCCATCCGCACGCTGGGCCTGGACCCGATCGATCTGCTGGTGATTCCGCGCGTACTCGCCCTGTTGATCACCCTGCCCCTGCTCACCTTCATCGCGATGATGGCCGGCCTGGCCGGCGGCATCACTGTCGGTGCGTTCGACCTGGGCATCCCGCCGCAGATGTATCTGGCGCGCATGCACGAAACGCTGGAGATCCGCCATTTCTTCGTAGGCATGGCCAAGGCACCGGTATTCGCGCTGATCATCGGACTGATCGGCTGCCTGGAAGGCCTGCAGGTGGAAGGCACCGCGCAATCCGTCGGCGAACGTACGACCTCCAGCGTGGTGCAGACCATCTCGCTGGTAATCATCCTCGACGCGCTGGCCGCGTTGTGGTTCATGAAGATGGACTGGTAGGAACGGTAAATGGTGAATGGTGAAGTCACCCGCTGCGCGGGTTGCAAAAGGAGACGCCAGAACGAAAGCGCGCGTTCGCGTTTTATTGGCCATTCGCAGGCGGCGCAGCCGCCGACTTCACTCTTCACCACTTCCCAGCGCCGGACAGGTAACGTCTCGTGATGCCTGACGAAACCATCACTGATCCCATCGTCCGCGTGCGCGGCCTGGTCAACAAGTTCGGCGAACAGGTCGTGCACGAGGGGCTGGATCTGGACGTGTGGCCCGGCGAAATCCTCGGCGTTGTCGGTGGTTCCGGTACCGGCAAGTCGGTGCTGATGCGTTCGATCCTGGGCTTGCGCATTCCCGATGCCGGCGAGATCGAAGTACTGGGCACCGATGCGCGGTCCACACGCCCGGAGCACCGCCAGCACATCGAACGCAACACCGGCGTGCTGTTCCAGGACGGGGCGCTGTTCTCTTCGCTGACCGTGGGCGAAAACGTGCAGGTGCCGCTGAAAGAGCACCACGGCGAGCTGCCCGACAGTTGGCACTACGAACTGGCATTGCTCAAGGTCAAGCTGGCCGGCCTGCCGGCCGACGCGCTGGAAAAGCTGCCCTCGCAACTCTCTGGCGGCATGCGCAAGCGTGCCGGTCTGGCGCGCGCGCTGGCGCTGGACCCGCCGCTGCTGTTCTTGGATGAACCCACCGCCGGCCTGGACCCCATCGGGGCGGCTGCGTTCGACCGTCTGATTCGCACTCTGCAGCAGGCGCTCGGCCTGACCGTGTTCCTCATCACCCACGACCTGGACACCCTGTACGCTATCTGCGACCGGGTGGCGGTGCTGGCCGACCGCCAGGTACTGATCAACGCACCGATCAAGGAAGTGGAGAAGCTGGACCACCCGTGGGTGCAGGAATATTTCCACGGCCCCCGTGCACGTGCCGCGCGCGATGGCCGCGACGCCTATCAAGAACGCACCGAAGAAAAAGCCCAACACGAGGCGCACTGAGTCATGGAAACCAAAGCCAATTACGTCCTCATCGGCGCCTTCACCATCATCATCGCCGCGGCGCTGTTGCTGTTTGGCCTGTGGGCGGCGAAATATTCTTCCGAACGCAGCTGGCAGGAGTACCAGATCGTTTTCCGCGAGGCGGTCACCGGCCTGTCGGTCGGCAGCCCGGTGCAGTACAACGGCATCGCGGTGGGTTCCATCACCAAGCTGTCGCTGGCGCCCAACGATCCGCGACAGGTCATCGCGCGCATCCGTCTCGAATCCAACACGCCGGTCAAGACCGATACCCGCGCCAAACTGGCCATCACCAGCCTGACCGGCCCGGCCATCATCCAGCTCAGCGGCGGCACACCGCAGGCGCCGACGCTGACGTCGGTGGATACACGCGAGGCGCCGGTCATCCAGACCGCACCCTCGGCGTTGCAGAACATCGCTGACACCGCCAACCGCATCGTCGAACGCCTGGACCAGGTGCTGAGCGACCAGAACGTGGCGCGCATTTCGGCCACGCTGGAGAACCTGGAAACCATCAGCGGCTCCATGGCCAACCGCGATGAAGGCCTGCAATCGCTGATCGCCAGCGCGCGCGATGCCGCCACCAACCTGGACCGCACCCTGGATACCACCAACGGCACCATCCAGCGTCTGGACCAGAATCTGGTACAGCAGCTTCCGCCCATTCTGGAGAAGCTCGACAGCACGCTGTCCAAGCTAGACAAGGCGGCCGGCAATGCCGACGCGATCCTCGGCGAGAATCGCTCGGCCATCAACAGCTTCGCCAGCGACGGCCTGGGCCAGCTTGGCCCCACGCTGTCGGAACTACGCAGCCTGATCCGCGACCTGCGCCAGGTCAGCGACCGCCTGGAAGGTAATCCCGCGCGCTACCTGCTGGGCCGCGATGCACCCAAGGAGTTCGAGCCGAAATGAAATCGATGCGATCCCATACCCTTCGTTCGCTAGTCCTGGCGACTACTTCGTTGGCGCTGCTGTCCGGGTGCTCGGTCCTGGGCAGCCAGCAGCGCGATCCAGTCACGATCTATGCGCCACAGGTGACCGTGGTTCCGCAAGCGTCCTGGCCCTCGGTCACCTGGCAGCTGGTGGTGGCCAAACCGACCGCCGCGCGCGTGGTCGACAGTCCGCGCATCGCGGTACGTCCGGTGCCCGGCGAATTGCAGGTCTACAAGGGCGTGACCTGGTCACAGCCTTCCACCGACCTGGTCGAAGCCACAGTGCTGCGCGCGCTGGAGGATTCCGGAAAGATTCCAGCCGTCGCCCGCCTGGGCAGCGGCATCCGCGCCGACTACAAGCTGGTCATGGATTTGCGCCGCTACGAAGCCGATTACGCAGGCAATGCGGTACCTTCGGCCACCATTGAGCTGACCGCCAAGCTTTTGCACACCACCGACCAGCGCATCGTGGCCTCACGCACCTTCCTGCAGCGCGAACCATCGAGCAGCGTCGAAGTGGCGCAGGTCACCGTGGCCTTCGACCATGCGCTGGAGAAGCTTGGCAGCGAGGTCGTGGGCTGGGTCCTGACGACCGGCGAAGCCGACGCCCGCAGCACACGCTGAAGCATTGCTTCAGACGAGGATCCTGCGGAACGTCAGGTTGAGGCGCTCGCCTACCGCGCGTGCGGTTCGCGGCAAGGCATGGCGATAGTTGGTTTGAGTGTCGCCTGCCATCACCAGCAGGCTGCCATGGGGCAGGTCCAGCGCCAGCTTGTGGTCTGCATCCTGTCGATGCTTCAACACGAAACGACGCGCGGCGCCCAAGCTGAGCGAGGCGATGACCGGTTGCGCGCCCAAGGCTGCCTCGTTGTCGCTATGCCAGCCCATGCAATCGCGGCCATCCCGATAACGGTTGGCCAGCACGCTGTTGAAGGGAAAGCCAAGCTCCCGAGTCAAGCGCTGACGGATATCGTCCAGCGCCGCAGGCCAGGGATGCGGATGGAAACGCGTGCCTGAATACGTGTAGGCGGTCCCGGCATCGCCAATCCAGCTGCTCAATCGCGGCGAATCCACTTCACGACCGAATAGGCGGATGCGGTGGTTCTCCCATTGGATCGACTCATTCAGCGAATGCAACAACTGGTCCGCTTCCGCGACGGACAGCCATTCCGGAAAGAACCGAAGTTCCGCGCCCGGCAAAACCGGTTGGCTACCATTCGTTGCAACAGCATGCAGTACGGACATGCGCCATGCTGGCCGATTTGCCCCTGCCAGCGCAAACACCGAAAATAGCCCAGCCATGAGCCAACCCAGGGAAACGCGATGACCGATGCAGAACGCGATGTGATGGAGTACGACGTCGTGACCGTCGGCGCAGGCCCTGCGGGCCTGTCGTTCGCGATCCGGCTCAAGCAGCTCAATCCCGACATCAGCGTCTGCGTCATCGAAAAATCCAGCACCATCGGCGCGCACATCCTGTCCGGCGCAGTGATAGAGCCCGGCCCGCTGGACGCCTTGCTTCCCGGCTGGCGCGATGCGCCGCCGCCGGTCTGCGTACCTGCGAAAGAAGACGAGTTCTGGCACCTCAACAAGACGGGTGGCCGCAAATTTCCGTTCGTGCCACCGGGCATGAACAACCACGGCAACTTCATCGTCAGCCTGGGTGCCATGTGCGCCTGGCTGGCGCCGCAGGCCGAAGCGCTGGGCGTGGAGATCTATCCTGGCTTCGCCGCCGCCGAAACCCTGCACGAGCTCAATGCCGATGGAAACCCTGGAAAAGTCATCGGCGTGCGCATCGGCGACATGGGCGTGGCCCGCGACGGTTCGCACAAGCCTGGCTACACAGCAGGCATCGACATCCGCGCCAGGGTCACCGTGCTGGCCGAAGGCGCGCGCGGCCATCTGACCAAGCGTCTGGTCAAGCAGTTCGCCCTGGACCAGGACAGCGACCCGCAGGCGTATTCGATCGGCATCAAGGAACTGTGGCAGGTGCCCGAGGGCCGCGTTTCGCCCGGCAAGATCGTGCACACGCTGGGCTGGCCGGCCGACAACCGCACCTATGGCGGCAGCTTCCTCTATCACCTGGACAATAACCAGATCGCGCTGGGCTATGTCAGCGGCCTGGATTACAAGGACCGGGAATACAAACCTTGGGAAGCCTTCCAGCAGTGGAAGAACCATCCGTTGATCGCGCCGTTGCTGGAAGGCGGCACCATTCTTTCGGCCGGCGCGCGCGCCATCGTTACTGGTGGCTGGCAGTCCTTGCCGAAAGTAGAAATGCCCGGCGCCTTGCTCATCGGCGACACCGCCGGCTTGCTCAACGTGCCCAAGATCAAGGGCACGCACCAGGCGATCCGCAGCGGCATGCTGGCCGCCGAACATCTGGCGCAGTCGATGGATCCGGCCGGTTTCGACGCCAAACTCCGCGCCTCCGACGCGATGAAGGAACTGCGCGAAGTCCGCAACATCAAGCCCGGTTTCAAGCGTGGCCTATGGTGGGGCATGGCGAATGCCGGATGGGAAACCATCACCCGCGGCCTGTCGCCGTGGACGCTGAAGGTGAAACCCGACTGGTCCTCGCTGGACAAGGTGGGCGCGCATGAACAGCCCAAGCGCGACTACGTGCAGCGCACCCTCGCCCCACGCGACCGCCTGCAAGGCGTCTACTACGCCGCCACCGAGCACGACGAAGACCAGCCCGTGCACCTGAAGGTCGCCGACACCTCGATCTGCATCACCCGCTGCGCCGAGGAGTACAACAATCCCTGCACCCGCTTCTGCCCCGCCAGCGTCTACGAAATAGTCGAAGACGCCGCCGGAAAACGCCTGCAGATCAACGCCGCCAACTGCGTGCACTGCAAAACCTGCGACATCAAGGACCCCTACGAAATCATCACCTGGGTGACCCCAGAGGGTGGGTCGGGGCCGAATTACCAGAATCTTTGATTCGATTTGCTTCAAAACGATAAAAAAGGCGAGGTTAGAAACCTCGCCTTTTTATTAACTCATTTCTAGCCGCGGCAGTTCCGCTTTGGATCTAGTGAACGAGCAAGGGCAATACGATCCACGCCAAACCGCTCTTTCATTCTCTAGGGCGCCAAAGCAAACTTCCAAGAAGCATCTGAACCAGTTGCCCCAAGAATCGTAGAGGTCACAACCAAGTAGCTCTGGAACTGATTTTCGCCATTAAGCACGAATACCTCAGTCTTGCCACTGGCGCCATTCTTCTTGATGCCGTAGACATCGATGAAACCGTCACGATCATAATCGCCGACCTTAAAATCCCACGCGTTGTCTGAGCCGGTCTGACCAAGAATTGTTGCCCTGCTTAAAAGGTAGTTCTTGAACCCACCTACAGCATTAAGGACTTGCACTTCCGTTTTACCAGTACCTGAGACTTTCTTGATCACATATAGATCAGGATTACCGTCACTATTGAAGTCGGCCAATTCGAATTGATATGAATAATCCAAAGGGATCGGCCCTAGCGCCGTTTGCGCACTGAAAAGGTAAGTCTGGAAATTATTGGCGCCGTTAAGAACCCGCAACTCCACTTTGTTGCCGACACCTTGCTTTTTGATCGCGTAAAGATCCAGCTTTCCATCACGGTTATAGTCGGCAAGCTTGAAGTCCCAAGCGTTGTCACTGCCCGTTTGGCCCAATATCGTGGCCACGTTTATCAAATAGGTAGTGAAACCGTTTGCGCCATTCAGTACATGCACCTCGGTACGTCCAGAGGCACCGTTTTTCTTGATCGCATATAAATCAGCTTTTGCGTCACTATTGTAGAGTCCCATAGCAAAGACCCAGGACTCGTCACTACCCGTCTTGCCAAGCAAAGTAGCGTTGTTACTTGAATATGTCTGGAATGTCGTAGCGCGACTGAGCCCGCGCACTTCGGTTTTTGTAACTCCGTTCTTCTTTATTGCGTAAATGTTCAACGCAACATTATCGAACGGAACGACAGTCGCCCTAAAAGTAGCAACCACCGGAATTGTCTGATTGAGACTCCTAGCATTATCAGTTTCGTTGGTTACGCCGCATGCAAGATTCGCCGAGGGCCCGCACTTCGAAACCAACGGGTTAGAAAAAGTGCGGTAGAAATTCTGATTGTTATCGCCATACGCCATGATCGTGTAGAAGTTTCCGGCGGACGCAGTCGTCTTCATGCCGAACGAATACGGATACCGACCATAAAGAAGTGCGCCAGTGCTGGTTTTCGAGTTGTCACGATCATGGGCAGAGCCCATCAAGTGGCCGATTTCATGGACCAGGGTTTCTGCAGCACAGAAATACGTGTTGCCATCGGTGCCCGAATCATTGCCATCGCCGATCACCGCGAAACCATAGTCGTCGTCGACGGCAGGATTGATGGCCGTCTGTCCCGCACCATTCAACCAAGCGATACCGCAGCCATCGTTCTCTGGCGTCTGGAACTTGCGGACCAGTACCGCCAGGTCGGCACCGTACTGCTCGCGGGCTGTGCGCAGCGGAGCAAGTCCAGTAGGCACAGCAATAGGCTGGTCGTTTCTCACGCCGGTCAAATCTTCAAGCGCGGTCTGATTGGTCGTGTTGTCCACGTAATCGACTTGCACCGCACTGACCAGACGCAACGCACCGGTAATCAGACTGTTCTCGAACGCCTGATTACCTACTGAGATCAAGAAGGTCAGCCGGGTGACTGCGGCCGATGCACCACCTTGAGCTGCTGCGAATCCCTGCGTGTAACCAATGGCGACGTCAACCGTAGTCGCAGCGGTCGAAGCTTTTTCGGTCACGGACTGGCTGACTTGCGCCTTGGTGGCGGAAGAAAGCAACGACGAACGCAACGCAAGCGCCGGCCGTACCATCATGTCGGTCGCAGCGGTGTTGGGGGTCTTGACCTTCGACAGGTCGGTTTGCACTGCATACAGAGAACCGTTGCGCGTCTGCAAGCTGAGCGGAGCGCCCGAGGTTTGCGGGATGGAACCGTATACCGCCTGCTCGCCAAAGGTCAGGATAGCTTCCTGATTCTGGTCGCCACCAACTACCCGACCAATCCAGGTCCAGTTGCCGTCAGCCTGTTCTTCGTGCCGCTCGTATTTCAGCTTGACCTGGGAGCCGTCGGGCGACGGGATGGTCATTTCGCCGGTGACTACCGCTTTCAGCGCATGGGCTTCGCTGATGGCGACCGGGTACCAGGTGTAGGCACCCTCGCGCTTGATGGCCGCACCTTTGTTCTTGTATTCGATGAGCGTGCCGCGGTCCGGGGCATTGGCAATGGACTGGCTGGCGTTGCGGTCCAGTTGGACGGTGCGGAGTTTCTGCCCGGGGAGCTGCGACGCGGCCTTGCCGGTCTGCGCACCCAGGCGGGCATCGGGGGCTTCTGCACTGCAGCCAGCCAGACATACCAAAAGGGCGCACGCGCCGACTCGAAAGTTCATGTAAATCCTCAAAAAACGCGACTGAATTGGTGCCCCTGGCTGGAGACTATAACCCGCCGATGTGGCTCACAATAGTGAGTGCGGTCGCGGTTATCCGGGACATTTTGGCCATATACAGGTTTATTCAGGCTAGGGATGGCCTGTCCGCAGGTCTAGGGGCTCATGGCCTCTACTCAGGTGAAGGGGACTCCCGTCCTGCTTTCCAGCTCCTCTCGGGTAACCCCGTCCGCCGTTTCCACCAGCACCAAGCCTGCCGGCGTCACATCGAACACCGCCAGATCGGTGATGATCCGGTTGACCACGCCCACGCCTGTCAACGGCAGGTCGCATTCGGGCAGTATCTTGTGGCTTCCATCCTTGGCCACGTGCTCCATCAGCACGACGATGCGCTTGACCCCGGCGACCAGGTCCATGGCCCCGCCCATGCCCTTGACCATCTTGCCGGGAACCATCCAGTTGGCCAGGTCGCCCTTGTCCGTCACCTGCATGGCGCCCAGGACGGCCAGGTCGATGTGGCCGCCGCGGATCATGGCGAAGGACTCGTGGCTGCCGAAATAGCTGGCTCCCTTGCGGGCGGTGACGGTCTGCTTGCCGGCGTTGATCAGGTCGGCGTCCACGTGGTCTTCGGTGGGGAAGGGGCCGATGCCCAGCAATCCGTTCTCGGACTGCAACCAGACATCCATGCCATCGGGGATGTAGTTGGCGACCAGCGTCGGCAGACCGATGCCCAGGTTCACATAGGCGCCGTCGGTCAGTTCGCGAGCGGCGCGCTGGGCCATTTCGTCTCGGGTCCAGGCCATCAGCGTGCTCCTCCGTTGCGGGCCGCGCTTACGGTCCTGTTCTCGATGCGTTTTTCCGGATTGGGGTTGTGCACGAGCCGATCAACATAGATACCGGGGGTATGGATCTGGTCCGGGTCCAGTTCGCCCACTTCCACGATGATCTCGGCTTCGGCGATGCAGACCTTGCCCGCAGTGGCGACGGCGGGATTGAAGTTGCGCGCGGTCTTGCGATAGATCAGGTTGCCGGCGGTGTCGGCTTTCCAAGCCTTGACCAGCGACACGTCCGCCTTCAGCGCGGTTTCCATGACGTAGTGCTGACCGTCGAATTCGCGGGTTTCCTTACCCTCGGCCACGATGGTGCCGTAGCCGGTGCGGGTGAAGAACGCGGGAATGCCGGCACCACCAGCACGCAGGCGTTCGGCCAAAGTGCCCTGCGGATTGAATTCAAGCTCCAGTTCGCCCGACAGGTACTGCCGTTCGAACTCCTTGTTCTCGCCCACATACGACGACACCATCTTGCGGATCTGGCGCGTGGCCAGTAATTGACCCAGACCGAAACCGTCGACGCCCGCATTGTTCGAAATGGCAGTCAGGCCTTTGGCGCCGCTGTCGCGCAGGGCCAGGATCAGGGCCTCGGGAATACCGCACAGACCGAAGCCGCCCACCGCCACGGTCTGGCCATCGGCCACGACGCCCTTCAATGCCGCATCGGCATCCGGGTAGAGCTTGCTCCTGGCGCCATTGTGTGGAGAAAGAGCAGCGACCGCTTCGACCATGACCGTATCCGTTGGGGGGAACTGCCGGAAGTTTAACCTCCGTCCCGCACCGCACACAGGTACTTTCGGCCAATGGCGCGCCATCGGGTGGGCGCGCCTTACACTTGGGACATGAAAACGCTCGCCCTTGTTTCCGCAGTCGTCGCCACTGGTCACGATGAAGATCTCGACCCTTTGCTGGAGGCCTGCCATCGCGCCGGTTTCGTCGCGCGGTCGATCGCCTGGGACGATGCAACCGTCAGCTGGTCCAGATTCGACGCGGCGCTGCTGCGCTCCCCTTGGGATTACACCGAGCGACTGCCGGAATTCCTACGCTGGTGCGAGCACGCGGAGCGCAACACGCGCCTACTCAATCCATTGCCGATGGTGCGTTGGAATACCGACAAACACTATCTACAGGAACTGCAGACGGCCGGCGTCCCCATCGTGCCCACCCACTTCGTCGAGCCGGACGCCGAGCCCCTGGAGGCATTGCAGGCCTTCCTTGCCAGCGAAACGGCTGCCGAACTGGTGGTGAAACCAGCCGTCAGCGCAGGCTCGCGCGATACCCAGCGCTATGCGCGTTCGCAGGATTTCGCTGCCGGCAATCATATCGCCCGCCTGCTGGAGCAGGGCCGCAGCGTCATGCTGCAGCCGTATCAGACGGCGGTCGATGCCCAGGGAGAAACCGCCCTGATCTATTTCGACGGCCAGTTCAGCCATTCCATCCGCAAAGCGGCGCAGTTGTCGCCCGACCTCTCGTCCAACGCCACACCCTACGCCAGCAACGGTATCAGCGCGCATGCAGCGGACTCGGCGGAACTGGAGCTGGGCGACCGCGTTCTGGCCGCGGCTCGCCAGGTGCTCAAGCTGGATCAGCCCCTTGCTTACGCGCGCATCGATCTGATCCATGACGAAACCGGCGCGCCGCGACTGCTGGAAATGGAACTTACCGAGCCCTCGCTTTTCTTTGCCCACGCGCCCGGCAGCGCCGACCGGTTCGCAAGCGTGCTGGCGCGCCATATGAATGCCTGATTCCCGCAGACTCGCACGGTCCGCGGCTGACCGGTAAAATCAACGCCTCTCGGCCAGCAGACGCCACACCGGGCCGCCCCCTTCCCTCTCCAGGAATTCCCGCAGGATGAAGATTCTCGTCGCCTACAAGCGCGTGGTGGACTACAACGTCCGCGTCCAGGTCAAACCGGATGGTTCCGGTGTGGTCACCGAAGGCGTCAAGCTTTCGGCCAATCCATTCGATGAAATCGCGCTCGAAGAGGCGCTGCGCCTGCGCGACAAGGGCATCGCCACCGAAGTGATCGTCGCCACCATCGCCCCCGCCGACGCCCAGGCACACCTGCGCAATGGCTTGGCCATGGGCGCCAACCGCGCCATTCATGTGGTCGTCGATGGCCCGATCCAGCCGCTGACCGCCGCCCGCACCCTGCTCAAGCTGGTGGAAAAGGAACAACCGGACCTGGTGATCCTGGGCAAGCAGGCCATCGATGACGATTCCAGCCAGACCGGCCAGATGCTGGCCACCCTGTGGGGCCGCCCGCAGGCGACCTTCGCTTCCAAACTCGACGTCGCCGACGGCAAAGCCACCGTGACCCGGGAAGTGGACGCGGGCCTGGAGACGCTGGAAGTGGATCTGCCGGCCGTGGTCACCACCGACCTGCGCCTCAACGAGCCGCGCTTCATCAAGCTGCCCGACATTATGAAAGCCAAGAGCAAGCCGCTGGAAAGCATCGCCTTCGCCGACCTGGGCGTGGACAGCGGCGATACGCTCAAGACTACCCATTACGCGCCGCCCGCCAAGCGCGGCAAGGGCGTCATGGTCAAGGACGCGGCCGAACTGGTCGCTGCACTCAAGCAGAAGGGGTTGCTGTAATGAGCAAGGTACTGGTCATCGCCGAACACCACGACGGCAAGCTCAACGCCGCTACCGCCAAGGCCGTCAGCGCCGCGTTGGCGCTGAAACCCGATTCCATCGACATCGCCGTGCTCGCCGCCGACCCGGCAGCCGTTGCAGCGGAAGCCGCGCAGATCGAAGGTGTCGCCAAGGTCCTCACCGTTGCCAATCCCGCCAACGCGCAGGCGCTGGCACAGGTGTTGGCCCCGCAGATCGCCCAACTGGCCGCCGGTTACACCCACGTTTTCGGTCCGTCCACCACCTTCGGCAAGGACCTGATGCCCTGCGTGGCCGCGCTGCTGGGCACCGCCCAGGTGTCGGACGTGATGTCGGTCGAAAGCAGCCATACCTTCAGGCGACCGATATACGCGGGCAACGCCATCATCACCGTTGAAGCGCCCGCCGACCATATCGTCGTCGCCACGATTCGCAGCGCCTCCTGGCCCGAAGCTGCGCGCGGCGGCAGCGCGACGGTCGAAGCGGTTTCCCTCGACGTCTCCTTGCCCACGCACACCCGTTTCATCGGTCTGGCCGCCGGCAAGTCCGACCGCCCCGACCTGCAGAGCGCCAAGCGCGTGGTCTCCGGCGGCCGCGGCGTCGGCTCGGAAGAGAACTTCAAGATCATCTACGCCTTCGCCGACAAACTGGGCGCCGCCGTAGGCGCCTCACGCGCCGCCGTCGATGCAGGCTACTGCCCAAACGAAATGCAGGTCGGACAAACCGGCAAGATCATAGCCCCGGAGTTGTACGTGGCTATCGGTATTAGTGGTGCTATCCAGCATCTGACCGGCATCAAGGACGCCGGCACCATTGTGGCGATCAACAAGGATGCGGAAGCGCCGATCTTTGAGCTTGCGGATATCGGGCTTGTCGGTGATCTGTTTAAGCTGTTGCCTGAGCTGGAAGCGCAACTTTGAGCGGCAACAAGCCAGCCGCGCACCAACCCGCCGGCAATTTCTATGACAAGTACCACACCCGCAATCCTATTGCGCGGGCAATGATGAACGGCTTCCTGCGCTCGTTCGATGACTTGGTAGGTTCTATTGAAAAACCCGCCTCGGCGTTTGAGGTTGGCTGCGGCGAGGGAGAGCTCAGCATACGCCTGGCACAGAGAGGCATCCGCGCGGCGGGCGTAGACATCGCAGCGGAAGCCATCGAGGAAGCGCGCGTGCGCGTTGCGCAAGCAGGGGTTCAAGTAGAGCTCGCTACCGGCTCGATCTACGAGCTCGATACCGCAAGCAACCGTGCCGAATTGGTAGTGTGCTGCGAAGTGCTGGAACATCTGGAAGATACTTCAGCCGCACTGGACAAGCTGCACGCGCTTTGTGGCAGGTGGCTGATCACCAGCGTGCCCAGAGAGCCAACATGGCGCTTGCTCAACATGGCACGCGGTAAATATTTATCTGATTTCGGCAACACGCCAGGCCACATTCAGCACTGGTCCCGTAACCAATTCCTCGGCCTCCTGAGCAATCGCTTCCGCGTGCACGAATGTCGCACGCCGTTACCATGGACCATGGCGCTTTGCGAGCCGATTCGCTGAGCCCCGCCATCCGCACCGCATTGCGCATGGCGGGCTGGCTTCTAAGTGCCGCAGCACTCGTTTTCTTCTGCAAACTGGTAATGCAGAACGGTTTGACTCTCCGTAGCCGTGGCGCAACCGAAACCATAGGCGTTGTCGGCGCAGGCGCGTTGCTGTACGGCGCGGCCGTCGGCCTGTTGGCTCTCATCTGGTCGGTCCTGGCCGCACCGCGAACCGAAGACAAATCCAAACGCAAAGCGCTGGCGATCAGTTATCTGAAAAGCCAATTCGCCAAGTACCTGCCCGGCAACATTTTCCAGTACGCCGCCAGACACGCATTGGGCCGGCAGCTCGGCATCGGCCACGGATCGTTGGCATCGGCGGCCGTTCTGGAAGCGGTGCTGCTGATCAGCGCCGCATCGTTCATGGTCGCCCTGTTCGGCGCGACGCTGGTGCAATCGCTCTTCGCCGATGCGCCGAACATCCCGGCAATCGCCGCTCTTGTCGTGCTCATGATCGTGCCGGCGATCGCCTACCTTCCCCGGATCGCGAAATGGCAGTGGCTGCCGCGCCACGGCATAGGCCAGGTGGCGATGTTGTTGATCGGCTACCTCCTATTTTTCTGCGCTTTCGGATGCTTGTTCCTGGCGATACTTGCATGGTCGACCGGCGGCTTGCCACCGGTCCCGCAAGCTCTTTCTTCGGCGAGCCTGGCTTGGCTGGTCGGATTTTTGGTCCCTGGCGCGCCGGCCGGCGCAGGTTTGCGCGAAGCCGCTCTGACATTGGCGGCTGCAGGCCAGAAAGAAAACCCCGAAGTCCTAAGCGCGATCGTGCTTTTTCGTCTGGTCACCTTGCTGGGGGATCTGCTCGCCTTCCTTGCGGGCTGTTGGATGTCGAGGCGCATGAACGGTCCTGTTTCCACGGGATTAAGCCATTAGGCTTCCACGCGCACTTTTTGCGGTTTTTCCGCGCCTTGCCACCATTGCAACCGATAGGCATCCTTGGCCCTCACAGGTAAAGAAAAACCCATAATGAAGCTGATAATCCAAATCCCCTGCCTGAACGAAGCCGGCACTTTGGCGATCACCCTAGAGGCCTTGCCGCGCACGGTGGAGGGATTCGATTCGGTCGAATGGCTGATCATAGACGACGGCTCCACCGACGATACCGCACGCTTGGCCAAGGAACTGGGCGTGGATCACGTGATCAGCCACACCGTCAATCGCGGCTTGGCCACTGCGTTCATGACCGGCTTGCAGGCTTCGCTAGCGCTGGGTGCGGACGTCATCGTCAATACCGATGCCGACAACCAATACGAGGCCGCCGACATCCCGTTGCTGACCGCGCCCATCATCGCCGGGCAGGCGGATATGGTGGTGGGCGCGCGCCCCATTGACGACACCGAGCACTTTTCGTGGATAAAGAAAAAGCTGCAGCGTCTGGGCAGCTGGGCGGTGCGCGTGGCCAGCAAGACCGACGTGAGCGACGCGCCTAGCGGCTTCCGCGCGATCTCGCGCGGCACCGCGATGCGTCTGAACGTCTTCAACGCCTACACTTACACTCTCGAGACGATAATTCAGGCCGGCCTGAGCAATCTGCGCGTGGTCTCGGTGCCGATCCGCACCAATGGCGACCTCAGGCCTTCTCGCCTGGTCAAGAGCATTTCCAGTTACGTCCGCAGATCGCTGATCACCATCCTTCGCGTGTTCATCATCTACCGGCCTCACGCGTTCTTCTTCTGGCCCGGTTCGGCCCTGATGCTGCTGGGCTTAGCGGCCGGCTTGCGATTCTTCTATTTCTATATCGAGGGAACGGGAACGGGCCACGTGCAGTCGGTCATCTTCTCGGCACTATGCATATTGCTGGGAGCGCTGCTTCTGATCATGAGCCTGCTTGCCGATTTGATTTCCACCAACCGGAAGCTGCTTGAAAGAATCCATCTGCGCCTGCAAATGCTCGAGCACACGACGAGGGGTTCGAGCAAGGAAGACAGATGAACAGCATCGAAGCGTCTCGCGCAAGACAGGCCGGCCTGCTCCTGCGGGTGGTCCTGCTGGTCCTGATCGCTTGGCTGTTGTTGCTGTTGGCGGCGGCGGCGGCGGCTCAGAACATACTTTTCGACGGTGCGATGAATCTGGAAGTATCCAGATCATTAGCCGAGGGCACCGGTCCTCGCAGGCTCTATGATTTCAACGAGTATTTCGCGCACGGCGTGCAGACCAAGGAGCCCTACATCCTGGTCGGTGCGCTGGTGTTCAAACTGCTTGGCGTGGGTGTCATCCAGGCGCAATTGCCGAACCTCCTCTTTTTGGTAGCGATGTGCGCGACTGCGTTCCTAGTGACCAGGCGTCTGTTCGATGCCGGCGCCGGAATGGCCGTGGTGCTGGTGTTGCTGGCCACGCCGATGATGACCCAGTACGGATTGAACGGATATGGCGAAGTGCCCTCCTTCGCTTTCGGGCTGGCGGCCATAGGCCTGCTGGCATGGCCTGCACCGATCACCGAACATTTGCTGATCAAATGCCTGGTGGCCGGCGTTCTGGCGGGTTTGGCCTTGACCACCAAGACGGTCGGCGCGATCCAGGTAGGCGCTATTGGATTGACGCTGCTATATCGCGTGGCGACCGACTCCGCTTCGCCGAAGAGGGGTTTGTTAGGCGGGGTTTCGGTTTTTCTCGTCGGTCTGGCGCTGCCGGTGGCGCTGATCGAAGTATGGAAATGGAACTGGTTGGGTACGACCGGTTACCTCCAATGGTGGACCGACGAAAGGACCGGCATCCTCTATCAAGCCGGCTTGAAGCCCGGGTCCGAACACGCCTCCCTGTTCGGCAAAGTCCAGACGCACTTCGTCATGCTCGCAGGCGAACTGAAACGCGGCCATTGGGCAACTTTAGGAATACTTGCCTTACCCCTCTTGTTCTCCACCGCCTTCGTCGCTGACCGCACCCGGTCCCCGGCCGCCCGAACCTGGCTCGTCGGTCTGGCGGCTGTTTCAGCCTGCTACGTGGCGTGGTGGCTGGGCGTTACGCCCACGGAAAAGGCTTGGCTGCGGCGCATCTACATCGGATTGCTTTGTCTTTCGATCATCGGCACTACGGCGATGGCGATTTCGGCTAAGGCCATGCTCTTCGGCGCCAGCGCGAAAATCCGAGTCCTGCACGGCTTGGTTTTTGTCGCATTCTTCGCGCTCTACGCGCCATTCGTATTGCAGGCGGTCAAAGGCAGCGCCTCCTTCAAGCCGCGCCAATCGCTGGCCGACACCATGGCTGCGTCCCGCTTTGTGGCTGGGCTCGACAAGGATGCGGCGATTTTCGCTTACGGCTGGTATGCGGCGCCGACTGTCGCACTGCAATCGGGGCGGGAATTCATCGACCTGTCCGATTGGCCGATCGGGAAATATCCTGGAAGGAAAACCTATCTGGTCGCCGACCAGGCCACTTTCGCGACCGGAACACTGGCCAAGGTGCTGGCCCGGTACCCGCATCAGGAAATGCTTGCACCCAGCAAATTCGCACAGGTCTACCGGATCGATTTTTCCAGTCCCCGGGATCCTTTCTCGGGAGCCGACCACGGCAAGGCGTTAACTTCGGTGGATTTTGCGAACCAGTCCTATCCGCTCACGCAAGGCATGCATGGCTTCGAGGCAAACATGAACGGGCGTTGGATCGAATCGGACAGCGAGATCCTGTTGCGATACGACGGACAGTCCGAACTTGAATTCTCCGGATACATGGCGCTGCCCCAGTACTACCGAAATGCGGACCTGCTTGCCGGAACAGTTTCTATTGCCGGCTGTCCGCCGCTGCCGTTCTCGTTCGACGGTCCAGCCTGGAAGGATTTCAGACTGAACCTGATGACGTGCCGCCTCATCCCGGGCAGCACGTTGCGGGTGCGCATTTTATTGGACAACACCTTCGATCTTCCGCGTCTATACGACCAGCAAAGAGCAATGCTGTTGGGAAAAATCGGATTTTCCGAGCCGACGCCCTCCGGGGCGCCGGCGCAGCCAGAATAATCAGGCCGACGATTACTCGCCGAGCAAAATCGTCCGGCCGTTGTCGCATACCTTGAGCGAGCCGCCTTCGGTGTACACCGTGTACATGCGGTATTGGCCCACCGGCAAATTGGAAACAGACACAGTCGCCACGAAGCCGGTACCTGCATAACCAGGATCGCCGCCAAGCAGCTTCACCACGTCCTCGCGCTTTCCGCCGGTGTTCACGCCTACCTTCCATGCGCGGTTGTCGGCGCTGCTGACCAAACGCAGCTCAGCCTGAGCCGGTACCGAAGCGCTCTGGCCGTTGGCGACCCAACCCGATACGGGCACTTGTCCGGAGGCCTTGGAAACCTCTATCGGCACGCCGGTGAATACCTTGTTGTTGGCGCGCTCCAGATTGCAGTTCTTTTCCGGCACCAAGGTCATGCGGCGCTCTTCGAGCGGTACCTCGACCGGTGCCAGCGAATCGGGGGCGGCAGCAGGTGTTGCGGCCTGCGGGTCGGCCGGTCGCGGCGCATCGGGCGAGGGATTGGCCGGCGGCTTTCCGGGTTCGGTGCATCCGAACATCATCGCGCTAAGCAGCAGGACGGTTCCGCCGCGAACGAGTGCATTCGTGTTCTTCATGTAGTGCCTCCTGGCTGGGGTGTCTGGTGGCGAACGGCAACAAGGCCGTCCGGGCTGGTCATGATATCGCGCTTGAACATGGCCCAACACGCCAGGCCCGAGCGGGCCGGCGCAACGGTTCGGCCATCTTCAAAGCACGTTCACAACCCTGCCGTTGTCGCACACGTACGGCCGGCCGCCTGCGCGGTAAGTCAGGTAGAGGCGATACGATTTCGAAGGCAGGCCCGTGGGATCCAGCCGAAGCTCGAATCCGCTCTTCTCCGTTATCCGCTGGCCAGGGAAAACTTTGACCACGTCGGGACGGCTGAGCGCTAGTGTCAGAGGGTATCGATTGGCGACGTTCTTGTTCTCGTCGGTCAGAACCAACATGGGCTGTTCGGGCACCCTTCCCTCCCCATCGGCCAGCCACCCTCGCACGCTGGAAGGCGCACCTAGCCGGAATGGTTCGGCGCCCAGCGTCTGGCCATCGATCGACTCGACGTTGCAAAACTCCCCAGTCAGATATTCTGCCTCGCCCTTCTTGTCTGCCGAAGCAGTTGCTGCCGGATCGACAGCCGCGGCAGGCTGCCCGACCTGGTTCGGTTCCTTGCACGCCGCAAGCATAAGGAACGGGAACAGGACAATGGAGATCGAGCCGATTCTGGACGTTTTCATCGAATGTTCCTCTTGTCTTCTGACTGCGCCGCGACACCGGCATGACTCTGGCCGGGCATGAGCCGGGAGGCAAACTTCCTGCCGAGCGCAATGCCCGGTTCCTCTATGAGCCTATAGGTTAGGTACGAAATCGGCAGAACCACGACCAGCGTCAACAGAAGCGAGACGAGGAAAGCCAGCGTCAGCGACGGAATATTTGCATAGACCCGCTGATAAACCGGGCTCATGAAGAATATCGCGGTGGTATGGGTAAGGTAGATGGAATAGCTCACTTTGCCCAGGAACGCAGTGACCGGATTGACGATCAATGGCCATGGGGCAAGGGCAAGGCCCATGAACATGCAGCCGAAAACCACACCCTGCCAGTAGTAACCATCTCCGAACACGTTCGGTAGCCACCCTTGCAGCAGTGCACAGAAGCCGAAGATTCCGGCCCATAGCAAAGCGTTCCCCAACCCTCTATGGTTCCCGGAATGCACGCTTCCGGCGTCCATCGACATATAGACGTGATAGACCAGGATGCCTGTGGCGAAGACGGGAAAATGCTTGAACGTGCTCCATTGCAGAATCGACTGCTTCCAGGCATCGGGCATGACCAGATAGTCGAGCGCCAATTGGATCGCGAGCCAGGCGAGCAAGCATAAGAAAATGAAGGCCACCGCATTGCCGGTCGATTTTACTCGGGCATAGATGAGCGGAAAAATAGCGTAGAAGACCATTTCCACGCCGATGGTCCAGCCTGCCCAGACGAAACCTTCCTGCTTGCCCGGCCACAAATTGAACACGAAGGAAAACGAAGCGGCCACATCGGCCCAGGGATGCACTACATCGAACTTCCACGCATCCCTGATCATGGTGACCAGGATAAGGAAGTAGAACAGGGGCGCAATCCGGAAGAAGCGATGCAGATAGAAGCTGAGGGTCGGGTTGGGATCCCTCAGCCGCAAGGACATCGTGTAATAAAGCGAGAAGGCGCTGACGATGAAGAACAGCGTGACCCCGGTGCCGCCGGCAAGCGAGGCCTTTTCCGCCCACTGCGGCGGAATCAGATTAGGTTGCGGCAACAGCAGCATGTGGTAAATCAATACATAGACCGCCGCCAGCCCGCGCAGCGAGTCCAGAAAGCCGAGCCGCCTTTTGGCAATGGGCGACGTTGCCACGCCCGTTTGCGGCTCAGCCGATAGCAATGGTGTCTTCATTTCCGCTTCTGGAGGGCGAAACAGGCCTGGTCGTACTTCTTGCCGTCGAAATATCCGGCGACGAACTGCAAACCGGTGCCCATGCCGGTCTTGGCGTACTGCTCAGGAATCCACGTCTCGCCGTAGAAGCTCGAATCGCGCGGTCCGCCGCCGCCCACTCCCGTCGAGGAGGCATGCACGATCTCGCCGGCACGGTATTTCGCTTTTGCCGCTTCGATGTCGGGGAACAGCTTGCCCAGCGCGGCAAGGTACGAATTGTCGGTTTCCTGCGTGGCGGCCCAAGCGCAGAAATCGAAAAAGCTGATGTGGCGCGTGGTGAACGCCACCACGCCGCCCGGCTTCAATATCCGCTCGAACTCGGCCATCCATTCACGACACGCTTTCTCCGAAAGATGGGAGAAGACCGAATAAGCGTAGATCAAATCGAACTTCCCGTCCGGATACCCGGTAGGCGGGAAAGCCGGACATTTCTCGAACTTGTCCGATCCGAACAGCTCCTGCGTCAGGCTGACGAAATCGGGATCCACGTCTATGCCATGGATGTTCTCCACGCGCACATCCTTCATGAACACTCTGGAGATGCGGCCCCAACCGAATCCGAAATCCAGGACTTCCGACGCGGGCGCGAGCCTGGCACCGGCCTTGCCCAATGCATCCTGGACATTCTCGTAGAACGCGAATGCCTGGCGCAACGCCGCCTCCGAGGACAGACCGGTCGTATTGCGCTGCAGTTCTTCGGACGGGAAACCCGGCAAAGGCTGGCCCAGCGGACTCACCACGGCGCTGTCCAGACTTTTTATCAGCTGCGGCAGCCACTCATTGTTGGTATTGCTCATGAAATCCTCGACTCAAGTATTGTTGCGATAATTGTCGGTTTGCGATTCTAGTGCGTCCCAGGTTCGACTCAGGCCGTCGGCGAGCGGAATGCGGGGACGCCAGTGGAAGCGAGCGCGCGCGGCGCTCATGTCGAGCACTATCTGTTTGACATCGAACGCCCTGCCCGGAAGGTACTCCACCGGCAGCTCGCGCCCGGTGACCGAGCGGATCAATCCACAAAGTTCGTTGAGACTGCAGCCTTCGCCGCTGCCCGCGTTGATGACGCCATTGAAATCGCTGAACGCGGCCTCGATCGCGAGCGCCACTAGGTCATCGATGTAGATGTAGTCGCGAACAACGCTGCCATCGCCCCAAATGCTCACAGTCCCGCCATCGTGCGCCTTGCCCAGGAACGATGCGACGGCGCCCTGTATGCCCGACACCGACTGCCTGGGTCCATATGGATTGGAGGGCCGCAGGATCAGAGGATCGATGATCCCAAGATGCTGGTACATGCGCAGGTATCCCTCGATGGCGACTTTGACGACGCCGTAGGAGGAAATCGGATTGAGCGGGTGGTTTTCATCCACCGGCAGGCGCTGTGGGTCGCCATAGACGGTTCCTCCCGACGAAAAAAACACGATTCTGCGCACGCCGCCGCGCTGCATGGCGGCAATCAGGTCCAATGCGCCGAGCAGGTTGCTACGCACGTCATGGGCCGGATCGGCGTTGGCGGTGCTGGGCACGGTACTGCTGGCCAGATGGAAGACGATGTCGGCACCGGCCATGGCCTGGTCCAGCAACGCCGCATCGTCCAGGCTGCCGATCAGATACTCGATTTCTGCCCAATCGAAATCCTTCCTAGGCGCATGGCGGTCAAGGACTCTGACCTGATCGACGTGCCGGCCTAGCCGATCGACCAGGCTGCTGCCCAGGAATCCATTGCCTCCGATGACCAGCGCCCGCACGTCAGGCGCTCTTCGCTTGATCGGAGTCGAGTCCGAAGTGGACACGCAACGATTGAGCGTAACGCTCGGCCGACTCGATCGAACGCGGACTGAGCTTGAACAACGTCCGGGCGGTCTTCTGCACCCTGGCCACCTCATCGTAATGCAGGGCGGCGGCCGAACCCAGCGTCACGCTCGACCCATGGCGGCGGTGCTGGTTGAGAGATTCGGGCGAGAACAGCACCTTGCCCTTGCCTAGCAACTTGAGATACACCAACCAGTCGCCGGCTATCCGGTAGCCGGCCACTTCTTCGATGTCCGTCCGCAGCGTGTCCAACAAAGCCTCACGCCGGAACAGCACAGCGCTCACATTCGGTATCGTATTCTTAACACCAAGGGCAGCGTCGACCTCATCGCTTCCCTGGGCCGTGTACGGCTGCAGCCAGCGCGTGGACGACAGGTCGTTGGTGTAGGCCAGATAATCCGGAGCCAATGCCTGGCCGTAGGCGTCGATCTGTTCGGACTGGCAATACCCCATCACGACGCTCTTGTCGGCCTGCATAGCCCTGACCAGGCGCTCCACGAACTCCGGCTTGGACAAATCGTCGGCCTCGGCGATCCAGACATAATCGCCACGCGCCAATTCCACTCCCTTGAGCCATTGGCGGAAAACCGAACCGCTGTTGCGCCCGTTCACGACGACCCTGGGCTCCGGATGCAATCCGCCGCGCAGATTGCCCAGCATCTCGACGCTGCCATCGTTGGAGCCATCGTCCAGTACGATGATTTCGTACAGCGGCCAGGTTTGCTGGCTGACCGAATCGAGCCGCTCCTTCAGGTAATGCGCATAGTTGTAGTTCGGAACCACGACCGAAACGCGCGCCAGCTCCATGCCGCCCAAGCGCACCAGTTCCATCGCATAACCACGGAAGGAGAAATTCTCGTCCACCAGTGCACGCCCCGTCCTTCCCATCGTCTCGCGTACTGCCTCGTCGTGCAGCAACTCGCGCAACGCCGACGCATAGGCCTCGACGTCGAATGCCGGAACCGTCCTGCCGCAACCGGCCGCCAGCAGATCGGCGCCGCCGCCGGTGCCGGCGAACGCGAGCACCGGAATCCCGACGGACAGGCTTTCCAGAACGACCGAGGGGAAGGGGTCTTCGCGCGAGGGGAGCGCATAAAGGTCCGCGCCCGCGTAGTAGTCGTCGGTATCGAAATCGAGCCCCGCGAAATGGAATCTACCCGCCGCGGCCGTGCCGCGCAGGATCGAATCGACTTCCTCTTCCATCGCGATATCGCGATGGCCGACCCATACGAAATGCAGTGCGGGGTCGGCCGCACAGCAGCGCACCGCGGCGCGCGCCAACAAATCCACGCCTTTGCGCTTGTCCGCATAGCCGACCGTGAGCACGACCTTGGAGGCATCTGACAGCCTCAACTTGTCGCGCAGACGCTTCCTGGGTTCGGCCAAGCCGGAGCTGCCCCGATAGCGGCTACGCGTGAACAACCCTTGGGGCCGGATTTCGATCCCGGACGCCGCTTCATGGCCGATGAACTGAACCAATCCCTCGCGCACGGCTGCCGAACCCGCCACCACCCGATCGGAATCGCGGGCCAGATCGACGACCGCTCGCTCAAGGCCATACTGACGGATGACCCCGGGCAACTCGTGCACCATGGTCACCACTTTCATTCCCGCACGCTTGAGGCCCGGCACTATCCGGCCGGCGACGGCGGTGTTGGCGAGAGCCAAGGTGAACCCTCTGCGCTCCAAGCGTGAAAAAAGATCGTCCACATCGACCTTGTCCACATACAGCCGATGGACCTTGGCGAGAGATTCGAACGCTTCCTCCAGCCGGCCCGGGCCCATGAGCAGCACTTCCACCTCCAGCTTCAGGCCATGCTTCAGTTCGCGCACCAGATTGAGCGCCAGATACTGCGCGCCATGCGGATGAGCGTCGTGCGATACGACCAACACCTTGCCTCGCGCTTCTCCGGCATCCAACGCATCGCGGGTCGCCTGCAGGTAGGCGTAGCCAAATCTCCTGTCCGGCTCCAGATGTGCGCCTTCCGCCCACTCGTTCCACGCATTCACGAAAACGATCTTTTCGCCTTCCACCGGGTGCGAGACCGCATAGTCGACAGCGTGTCCCAGCCATTGGCGGTACAACGCGGGCGTGGAATTGGCGAAGGTATAGCCGCGACCCGGCTTCCTCGCCTCGTTATCCCAACTCGGAGCCACTCCCTTGAACAGGGGGTATGGCGGGGCGGGCCAATTGACACTGCTGTCCACCAGATCGGCGTAGTCGACCACGTAACCCGAATACTGGCCATTGACGACCTGTAGTTTGTGGTTGATCGGGTTGAGGTTGCGTGCGACCTTGTGCGGAGGAAACTCAAGCGCGGCATCGAATCCAAGCGTCCGAGGATCCTCGAGGTCGAACTGGACCATGGCAATGAAAATTTCACCCAGCCCTTGCGCGCGGCAGAATTCCCGCCACGTCTCCAAAGTGCCCTTGCAGTCGGGCAGCAGGGACGGCCGGTACACGATCAGCAGCGGGCGGCCATTTACGGCGATATAGCGCTTATCGCGCAGATACGGCAGGGCGTCGCGGATGAAATTGAGATCGTTGTCGGCGGTGTAATCCTGTCCGAGCAGTACATCGTCGTCCTGACCGTCCCAACGCCGCGTCCAATTCTCGTTCGCCCAGCACAAACAGAACGGCAGGTCGATATCGGGGTTCTCCAGCAGCATGTCCAGCGGCCGTTCGAGAAGGCGGTAGCCTGAGAACCAATAGTGATGAAAGCAAAAACCATGCAGTCCGTAAGTGCGCGCAAGTTCCGCCTGACGCCTTAGCACTTCCACCAATCGAAGATCGTAGAACCCAAGCTCGCCCGGAAGGTGCGGCTGGTAATGGCCGACGAATTGCGGCAACGCCTTGGAAACATTCGTCCATTCGGTGAAACCCCGCCCCCACCATTTGTCGTTCTCGGCAATGGGATGGAACTGCGGCAGATAGAACGCGATCGCCTTGGCAGCGCACGCCGATGGTGGCGCGATATCGGTTGGCATCGCCACATAATCGGGCCCATGCGCCGTCGCCGTTCTGCGCATCAGATCCTCGATATACCGATGCAGCACCGATGATTCGGCGACCTCTTCCCCTCGCCCGACCCTGTCGAGACCGGGGCTTATGAGCGGCAGACTCTCCGGAGCGCGCATGTTGTTGAAGGCTTGCCAACGTTTGAAAACATTGGTGTTCCTGATGAAAGGCGCGCACAGCGTGAACAGTACGTTCTTGACCGCAAGCCTGAACTTCCAGCCGAAAGGCAGGGCGGTGTACGCCTTCTGCAGGCGCAACCCGATTGACTGTTTGAAACTACCCACGACCTCTCCCTGTCAGCAAGGCCAATACCCAGCGCAAAGGCATGGTCCAGCGCCAGCTGGTGGACCGATAGACTTCCGCCAGCTCCGCCCTGTCGCGGGCTAAATCTCCTTCTAGTCGCTGCCCCGCCGCAAGAGAACCTTCAAGACGCCGTTCGTACTCGCCCAGCGCCAGTTCGCCCCGCTCGATCCTCTGTTGCAGCTCGGCCGCCCGCTCGCGTGAGCGAGACAGATCGTTCACCCGATCGCGCAAATGCGATTCCAGTGCGGAAAGCTGCTGCAGAGGCGAGCCGGAAGCGTCTTCTGCATTGCCCGAAGCCGACAAAGACGCCGGCCCGGTTTCGTCGCCAAGCCCGATACGCAACGCCTTGCATTCCGAATCGAGCAAATCCATCTGTCTGACCAGCGCGTACGTCTGCTGAGCCCAGTGCTGGTCGGTCTCTACGATCCGGTTGGTCAACATTTCGATCTTGCGATCGCGTTCGCCGACATGCATGTGCAACTCGGTTATCCGGCCATCGCGCGTCTCCGACAACTCTTGCAACTCGGCCACCTGGCGATCGCGCGTATCCAGCAATCCTTGCAACTCGGCCACCTGGCAATCGCGCGTATCCAGCAATCCTTGCAACTCGGCCACTTTGGCTTCGAATTGCGTGATCCGGGCGCTCAGGTCCTCGACCTTGCGATCGCGTTGGCCGACCGTTTCATGCACTTGCACCAGCTGCAAATCGCGCTGCTTCAAGATTTCCGACTGCTCGTGCAGCATCGCTACATGGCGCGAGGAATCCCGGTCCAGATCGGCTACGCGCACGCTCAACTCGTCCCGCGCGGACGCCGCCGCTACTCCCTGCGCCAAGCGCTCGAACAGACGGCGGATCCGTTGCGCCGATTCGTCGTCGTCCGCTATTTCGGCCAATCCACGCAGAGACGCCGGCGCATCCGCGCCGACGAGCAATACGCCAAGGCCGTGACCGTGGTGGAACTCGAACGAGGGGTATCGCGCCGAAAGCTCGGCCCACAATCGCCAGACTCCGAAGTTTCGCTCGCGCACCATGGTGTCGTGGAAGATGACCACGCCCTTGTCCGACATCTTGGGAAGCCAAGTGTCGAAATCGTGCTTGACCGCATCGTAGGTATGCAAGCCGTCGATGTGCAGCAAGTCCACCGACCCGTCTTCGAAACAGGGAGCGGCCTCATCAAAAGTCATCCTGAGCAGTTGCGAGAAGCCCGCGTAGTGTTCTTGATGGTATTCGGAAAGAGCCAGGAAGACATCGTCGCCGTAGTTGCCGGCGTGTTCGTCGCCCTGCCATGTGTCCACGGCGAAGCACGCCGAGGACAGCCGGTTCTCCTTTACGGCTTGGCAGAACGCAAGGTAGGAAGCGCCATGATGGGTTCCCAGCTCCACGAACAGCCGCGGCGCCACCTCCTCCACCAGCCATCCCGCGAAAGGAATGTGACCCAGCCACGCGCTCTGGGTGAGACGCGCCGGTTCCATGCACATGCTGGCGTTCAAGGGGAACGTGGTCATCTCAGCGTCCTCTGTTGCATGCGATTGGCCCAGCGCATCGCCAGCAACGCCGCGCGCTGCCCGATACCGAGCTTGGTCTTGCGGAACACGCCAACCGTGTCTCCCCACGCGCTGCTACCGGGATCCGGATGGGGTTCCCAGTCGGTCGTGACCTCGACCAGTTCGCAACCGGCATAGCGCGCAAGCGCCCGATAGCCGTCCGGATAGAAGCGCCAGCAGTCCTGCGGGTATCGATGCTCGGGCCCACGCGACGGCGCAATCAGAAAGATTACGCCGCCGGGTTTGAGCACGCGCAGCATCTCTAGCCAGGACATCCAGAAATATTCCACATGCTCGAACGCCTGCCCCGAAATCACCAGATCGACAGAAGCCGATGCAAGCGGAAGGGTGTACGGCGATGCCAGGACCAAATCGACGCCGGGACCGCTTTCCAGGTCGACGCCGGTATACGACCACTTCGGATTTCCGAACAGGGTCCTGTAAGAACCATTGACGTCGTACGAACCGATATCGACCACCGATAGCGCCGACTCCGGCGCTAGGTAGCGACTCACCAGGTCCTCCATATGCTGGTATGAACTTACGTGCACTGCATGCTCCGATTCGAAGATCGGATCCGGATCCCGCAAAGGGCGCGGCCCGGACCCATCGAAATGTTGGGGGGAAATTCGCTCACTGTGCGCTCGCCTTCTTCATCTCGATGCTGCGGAAAGGAATTCCGACGAGACCGGTGGACACGCTGGAGCTGTGGGATTCGACAACCAGACCGTCATGCACCCAGTCGGCCTGTTCGTGATCGTGATAGGTGCCGTTGGCGACCGCCATGTCGAACGAGTAAGTGCCTTGCGGCAACAGCGGCATCACGAACTCGAACGTAGCCACCAGGGTTTCGCCGGCCGCCGCGGCGACCGGAGCGCGGTCGTAACTGAGATAGGTGTTGTCGCCGAAGAGCGGCTGCCCCAACCTGTCTTTCAGGAAGAATCCGATGATCGGACTGTCAAGCGCGCTGTTCGCCTTCACTTCGATCCGCAGCCGCACGATTTCGCCGCCTATGATCCAATGCATGTCGGTGCCTTCGGTGTCGGTCAGGCTCGAGGCGACTATGCTTGCCATGCCATTGCCGAACCCGGCCTTGTCGGCGACGAAGCGGAAAACCTCGATGTCGTTGCGCAGCGCGCTTGCGTTGATCCTCTCGGCGCGGAAATCGGGCACGGGCGGCGCATCGGCGATGGCAACGGCGTGCACCGCGGGGGCCTTCACCTCCTGATTGTAGCCGCTCGCATGATAGGCCTCGCAGACAGTCTTTGCGTCGCCCTCCAGTTTCACACTCCCGTTTTCCAACAGGATGGCGCGCTCGCACAAATTGACTACGGCCGTCGCGTCGTGGCTGACGAAAATGACCGTACCCTCTTCCTTGAACTTGCGCAGGAAACGCATGCATTTCTGGCCGAAGAAGACATCCCCGACCGAAAGCGCCTCATCGATCACCAGGATGTCCGCATCGACGTGAGCTATCACCGCGAAGGCGAGCCGCACGTACATGCCGCTGGAGTAGGTCTTCACCGGTTGCTCTATGAAATCTCCGATGTCGGCGAAGGCCAGGATGTCGTCGAAGCGCTCCTGCACCTGCGCGCGGGTCAGACCAAGCAATGCGCCGCTCATGTAGACGTTCTCGCGCCCGGTGAACTCTGGATTGAAGCCTGCGCCCAGTTCGAGCAATGCCGCCACCCGCCCATTGACTTCCACGCTGCCGGCAGTGGGGGTGAGCGTGCCGCAAATGGTCTGCAGAAGCGTCGATTTTCCCGAACCGTTGCGTCCGATGATACCCACGGTTTCGCCCTTGCGGATGTTCAGCGATACGTTCCTGAGCGCCCAGAACTCTTCGTAGTAATTATTCGGCACTCGGCCGATCGCGCGTTGCAGGCGCGGAAGCAAAGACTGTTTAAGACGGTCTTCCGGCCGAGCGTAAACTTGATAACACTTCGAAACCGCGGAAACGCTGATCATCGTTTCCACGGGGAGACCCCCAGCCACGACTTCATCGAATGCGCCATGAGGCGCACGCGCCGCGCTCGGTTCAGATGACATCTGCGAAGCCATTGCGCGTCCTCTGGAACCACCAGTACCCCAGCCATGCGAACGCGATCGCAATGACGCTGTAAAGCGCCAGACCCGGCCAGTTGGGCAGGTCGCCCGCAATAAGAACGTTGCGTCCTTCCTCGATGATGAAGGTGAGCGGATTGAGCATAACCAGCCCGCGGAATTCCGTCGGCAAGGCCGAGAGCGGGTAGAACACCGGAGCCAAAAACATCAGCGCGGTAGTGAATAGGCCGGTCACCATGCCCAGGTCGCGAACGTACACCGATGTCGAAGCGATCAGCCAAGTGAACCCCAACGCAGTGAACAGCAGCGGAAGCATGACCAGCGGAAACAGCACCACGGTCCACGGAATACCATGACCGAGCACCAGTTGCGCGGCCAGTAGAACGACGAGACTGACCAGTGCGTGGAACAAAGCCGAGCCGACCACGACCCACGGCAGTATTTCCAGCGGAAACATCACCCTCTTGACGTAGCTCACGTTGTTCACGACGAGCGCCGGCGCTTTGAGTATGCATTCGGCAAGCACGCCGTGGATGATGATGCCGACAAACAGGATGACGGCGAAACCTGCGCGAGAATTCTCCTCGGTCACACCCCATCGCGCCTTGAACACTGTGGAGAAAACGAAAGTGTAGATGGCGAGCATCAACAATGGATTGAAGAAGGACCATGCCAGACCGATCAGAGACCCTCGATAGCGACTGACGACCTCGCGCTTGGTCATCTGCGCCACGAGCTGGCGATTGCCGAGGAAACTCCAGAACATCGGCGCCAGTCCCGTCGCATGTGCGGAATGGGGATTCATGCCTGTTCGCCCGCTGGATGGGACGAGCCCGGACCAAGCAAGCGCCGCGCGTACCGATGTTGCGGACGACCGTTCAAGCCAAAGAGTCCTTTAGATCCTTCAGCAGATCATCCACGCTTTCCACGCCTACGCTTAAGCGCACCAGTCCATCGTCTATGCCCAGCACGCGCCGCCGTTCCTGCGGAATGGAAGCGTGGGTCATGACCGCAGGATGATTGATCAGGCTTTCCACGCCACCCAGGGACTCGGCAAGCGTGAACAGTCGGGTGTTCTCACACAGCCGTTTCGCGGTCTCGAAACCGCCCTTGAGGACCACCGAGATGATGCCGCCGGCTCCCTGCATCTGGCGGCCAGCGAGTTCGTGCTGGGGATGCGAGGCAAGACCTGGATAGATGACCTTGTCGATGGCCGAATGCTTTTCCAACCATTGGGCCAGCTGCATCGCATTCTCGCAATGCGCCTTCATCCGCAAATGCAGCGTCTTCAGCCCGCGCAGCGCCAGGAAACTGTCGAACGGCCCCTGCACCGCGCCAATGGAGTTCTGCAGGAACGCCATCTGCTCGGCCAGTTCGGCATCGGCGCCTACCACCACGATGCCGCCGACCATGTCGGAGTGGCCGTTGAGATATTTGGTGGCCGAGTGCATGACGATGTCCGCGCCGAGTTGCAGCGGGCGCTGTAAGATGGGCGAGGCGAAGGTGTTGTCGACGACCACGCGCAGATCATGCTTGTGAGCGATGGCGGCTACGGCCTGGATGTCGACGATCTTCAGCATCGGATTGGTGGGGGTTTCGATCCACACCAACTTCGTGCCTGGTCGGATCGCCGCTTCGAACGCGGCCAGGTCGGTCAGGTCGACGAAGCTGAAATCCAGGTTTGCGGTACGCCTGCGTACCCGCTCGAACAACCGGTAGGTACCGCCGTAGATATCGTCCATGGCGATGACGTGATCGCCGCTGTCCAGCAGTTCCAGCAGGGTCGAGGTCGCCGCCATGCCCGAGGCGAAGGCGAAGCCTCGGCTGCCGCCTTCCAGCGCAGCCACGCAGCGCTCATAGGCGAAACGGGTGGGATTGTGGGTACGCGAGTATTCGAAGCCCTGGTGCACGCCTGGACTGCTCTGGGCATAGGTCGAGGTGGCGTAGATGGGCGGCATGACCGCGCCCGTACTCGGGTCGGGCGACTGGCCACCATGGATGGCGAGCGTTCCCAAGGCAAGCGCCGGGGCGCCTTCGTGGGGCTTGGAGCTTTCTGCCGACATATCAATCCTTTAATTCAGCCCGGCATTTTAACAGCCGACCCTTAACCAATCGTCCCTGATGACCGGAATACGGCCGGTCTCAAACAATTCTGCGACTTACTGCACCCTGCGCCGCAGGAAATTGAGCAGGTCAATGCGGGTGATCAAGCCCAGAAAAGCCTCGCCGGAAGTAATGATGGCGACCTGACCGCGGTCGAATACCGGCAAAAGGGCTTCGATGGGCGACTTCACATCCAGCCGGTCCAGCTTGCTGACCATGGCCGTGGAGACAGGGTCGCGGAAACGATCCTCGTCGCCGTAGACATGCAGCAGCACATCGCTTTCATCGACGATGCCGACCAGCTTTTCGCCCTCCATTACCGGCAACTGCGAGACGTCATACAACTTCATGCGCTGGTAGGCGGTGGTCAGCAGGTCGGTGGGGCTGACCACCACGGTGTCTTTCTGGCTGTAGGGACGCAGGATCAGGTCGCGCAGGTCGCCGTGCTGGTCGCGTTCGATGAAGCCGTTGTCCAGCATCCAGTAGTCGTTGTACATTTTCGACAGGTATTTGTTGCCGGTATCGCAGACGAAGACCAGTACCTTCTTCGGCGTGGTCTGCTCCTGGCAATACTTCAAGGCGGCGGCCAGCAGGGTTCCGGTGGAAGAACCACCCAGGATGCCTTCTTTGGCCAGCAGGTCGCGCGCGGTCAGGAAGCTTTCCTTGTCGGAGATGGCGTAGGCCTTCTTCACCCGGCTGAAATCGGAAATCTGCGGCAGGAAATCCTCGCCGATGCCTTCGACCATCCAGCTGCCGGACTTCTCGCTCAGGGTGCCTTCGTTGATGTACTCGGTCAGGATGGACCCGATCGGGTCGGCCAGGATCAGCTCCACCGCCGGCGCGTGCTGGGCAAAGGCGCGGGACAGGCCGGTCATGGTGCCCGAGCTGCCGCAGCCGAAGACGATGGCGTCCAGTTGGCCGTCCATCTGCCGCAGGATCTCCGGGCCGGTGCCGAATTCGTGGGCGGCCGGGTTATCCGGATTACCGAACTGGTTGATGAAGAAGGCGCCCGGGGTTTCGCTGGCGATGCGTGCGGCCAAGTCCTGGTAGTACTCCGGGTGGCCCTTGGCGACGTCCGAGCGTGTCAGGATGACTTCCGCGCCCATGGCCTTGAGGTTGAAGATCTTCTCCCGACTCATCTTGTCCGGGACCACGAGCACCAGTTTGTAGCCTTTCTGCTGGGCAACCAGGGCCAGCCCGATGCCGGTATTGCCGGCGGTGCCTTCGACCAGAGTCGCGCCCGGCTTGAGGTCGCCACGCTGTTCGGCCGCTTCGATCATGGACATGCCGATGCGGTCCTTGATCGATCCGCCCGGATTGGCGCTTTCCAGCTTCAGATAGAGCTCGCACAACCCTGTATCCAGGCGCTGGGCCTTGACGATGGGCGTTTCGCCGATGAGTTCCAAGACAGAAGAATGGATGGCCATGCGGGATGCGCTCGCGTGCAGCTTGGAGAGGAAGTGGATTATCGCATTGCTGGAAGTCCACGGCTTTGGCTTGCTCCTGCTTGATCAAACCCCGTGAGTCGCGGCAAGCGGGCCGGGACAAACCCCGAAGGGGCAGCACACAGGGATGTGCGCCGTCTCCGGAGGCGCAGGATACGCTTACGGAAATTCACGGGCCGCTTGTGAACCCGGCGGCTTCATGCCGGGCGCGCCGTAGGGCGGCTTTCATTTGGTTACTTTGCCCAGCCCTTCGGCTGTTGAAAATCGCCTCTTTGCCGTTCAAAGAAAAGTGACTCGCGCAAAGCGCGAAACGCTCTTACGGAGAGAGACTTCGGAATGAACGAGAAACTAAAGCAAGATCAAGATGGATCCCAGCGTTCGCTGGGATGACGACAATGAGCGTAGTTTTAGCGTGGGGACCAAATCACCCAACAAAAAACCCGCGAATCGCTTCGCGGGTTTTCGTTTGGAGTGACGCGGACGGCGACAGCCGACGAGGAGGCCGTCGCCGCCCGCGACAAGGGAACGCGGGGGACGTCAGTGGGGTTTGGCGTCGTAGATTCGCAGGAGCTTTTCCTTGGCAGCGAGCTTTTCGCGCTTCATCTGGCCCAGGGTCGTGTCGTCGATGGGCAGTACGCCCAGTTCGGCATCGGTGACCTTCTTGTTCAGTTCGCGGTGTCGCTGATAGAGCTGCTTGAACTCGGGGTCGGCCTTGATCAGTGCCTCTATTTCGTTTTGCGGTTGTCCTTCGAACATATCGAAACCTCCTTCAGCAGAAATACGAACGCCCCGGCCTGGGCAGGCACGGGGCGTTGGCTTGGGAGCGGAGCATCGGGCGGTGGCGGGCGCATTCCCCAAAATCACCCGCACTGGCCTGCTGGCCGGCAAGGGTGTCCTCTGGGTTGTGGGTCGGCGTCATCGGCTCGATTCTCCGGTGAACCAAGCAGCGGTAGCCACTTGGGTATACGACCCTACTCTCTGAAAAAGGAACCGGCAACACCAGAGTGCAAGTGCTTGATTGACTTGGAAAACACGGCGTTTAGCCTGAATTTTGGAAGCACCTGCAAAACCAATGAAGTTCGTGCAACCGACTGTTTTTATTGAAATTACGGCTGCGCGACAATCAGCTCGACGGCCCGGCTGCGGCTGCCTTCACCCTTGGCCGAAGACTGAAGCCGGGCCTTGGCTACGCCGGCGGCGACCAGAGCGTCGCGAACCGCATCCGCACGGCGTTGGCCGGGCGTCTGCTTGTCGCCGAATCCGTCGATCCGCGCCTTGGCCTTGGGATTGACCTGCAGGTAGGCGGCCAGCGCCGACACGCTGGACGAACCGGAAGCCGACAGGCTGGCCTGCCCAGCATTGAACGCCGCGGCGGCCAGGGTGAAGACTTCCCCACGGGCCTCGAACTTGGAAACCGGGAGCTTGGCGCCGGAAACCAGCTCGGCTTCCTCCCGCGCAAGCCGGAGTTCCTTCTGGCGGGCGGCGCTGAGCTTGGCAGTCTGCTGCCCGGCGACCGAGGTCAGCATGTCCTCGGCATCCTGGCGGGCCAATGTCTCGGCTTCGGCGGCCAATCGCAGCCGCTCGGCTTCTTCGGCCTGGATCTGGGCCTGGATGCGCAGGCGCTCGTTCTCCTGGCGGGCGCGTGCGGCTTCGCGGCGGCTGGCTTCCACCAGCAGTTCGCTGCGGGTCCGCTCCAGGCGGTCCACTTCGCGCCGTGCCGATTCGGCGCGGGCGGCGGTTTCGGCTATTTCCACCCGGCGGTCGGCGAGATACAACGCACCCTCGCGCTGCTTGCCGCGTGCCTTGGCCAGGGCGGTGATCGCCTGCTGGGCCTGGAGTTTTTCAAAGGCAGCGAAATCCGAAAGCTTTGGATCCGATTGCAGCGACAGCAGCCGCTGGTTCAGCGAAACGACTTCCGGACGTTCGACCGCCTGGACCGCCCACAGGGGCGCGAGGGACAAAAGCAGTAACAGCGCAACGCGAATGCGGTTCATCGTAGCCCCTCCCCGTCCAGCGTCCGCTGCAACTCCGCTATCTCCGAGCGCCGCTGTTGCAGTTGGGCGTTGGCGACCGCTTCGGCGCTGCGCGTGCGCGCCAGGTCAGCGTCCACGGCCGCCCGCAATGCGAGGTCGGGCGCCAGCTTGCGGTCACGTCGACTGGAGGCCGCAGCCTGCGCTTGCGCCAATGTCGTGCGTGCGGCAGCCAGCAATTCGGGGGCGTATTGATCGGCATCGGCCTGATCGGCACGATTTACGGCCTGCTGCGCCATGACGATTTCCGGCGTTATCGCTGCCTGAGCAACTGCCTGATAGGGCAGTGCAGCCAACAGCGCCAAAGCGCCAACCATCACACACAGGCGGAGATCGAATTGTGCGAAGCTACGATGCATAGGAGTGCCGTGGCGTAAAGGGGAATGCGCGGCCATTGTCGGAAGCCTGCGTCGCACTTGCAACGGTGCGATGCCAATGTTGGGGAACATCGCACATGGATATCGGCTACTTCCTGAAGCTGATGACGGAAAAGAATGCGTCGGACATGTTCCTGACCACCGGAGCGCCCGTCTATATCAAGATCGAAGGCAAGCTCTACCCGCTCGGCAATACCGGTTTGCCGGCCGGCATGGTCAAGAAGATCGCCTATTCCCTGATGGACGAGGGCCAGGTGCCCATCTTCGAGCGCGAACTCGAACTGAACATGGCCCTGGCGCTGCGTGACGCCGGCCGTTTCCGCATCAACGTGTTCAAGCAACGCGGCGAAGTGGGGATGGTGATCCGCGCGATCCGCAGCATCATTCCCACGATCGAGGAACTGAACCTGCCGCAGGTGCTGAAGGACATCATCATGACCCCGCGTGGGCTGGTGCTGCTGGTGGGCTCCACCGGTTCGGGCAAGTCCACCTCGCTGGCTTCGATGATCGACCACCGCAACAGCACCACCACCGGTCACATCCTCACCATCGAGGACCCCATCGAATACCTGCACAAGCACAAGCAGTCCATCGTCAACCAGCGCGAAGTGGGCCTGGATACGCATGCCTTCCACAACGCGTTGAAGAACGCGATGCGCGAAGCGCCGGACGTGATCCTGATCGGCGAGATCCTGGATGCGACCACCATGGAAGCGGCGATTGCTTTCGCCGAAACCGGACACCTTTGCCTGGCGACGCTGCACTCCAACAATGCCGACCAGACCATCGAACGCATCCTCAACTTCTTCCCCGAGACCGCGCACAAGAACGTGCTGATGAACCTGGCCTTGAACCTGCGCGCCGTGGTGTCACAGCGCCTGGTCAAGGGCGTGGACGGCCGCCGCCTGCCGGCCGCCGAGGTCCTGATCAACACGCCGATGATTCGCGACCTGCTGCGTCGCGGCCAGGTGCACGAGATCAAGCCGGCCATGGAAGCATCGCTGGAAGACGGCATGGAGTCCTTCGACCAGTGCCTGTTCCGCATGGTCAAGGAAGGCCGCATCGAACAGGAAGAAGCGCTACGTGCCGCCGATTCGCGCGACGGACTCGCACTGAAGTTCCGCCTGTCCGAAGGCAGTACGGGCGAACACGATCCCTATGCGGATTATGAAACGCCTGCGGGTGGTTCGCCGCGGATCACTCAGGGTTTCGGCTGACCCGGCAGTTGCGCTTGCTCTGCCCCCTTGGACAAAGGGGGCTACGGGGATTTGCTCTTGATCCTTCTTGCACCCCGCGAAAAGCAAATCCCCCTCAATCCCCCTTTTGCAAAGGGGGAGGCTGCAAGTACGCAGATACGAAATTACGACGTTTGGTCGGCTAGACGGCTTGCAGCTGCGCGTCCGGCTGTTTGTCCGGGCGCGCCTCGATAAAGGCTGGCAACTCCAGGCAGGCCTGTTCGATGCGTGAAAGCGTCGGGAACGCGGCCATGTCCACGCCGAAGCGGCGTGCATTGAACACCTGCGGAATCAGAAAGCAGTCGGCCAGTCCCGGCACTTGGCCATGGCAGAACGTGCCGGTGGCCGGGTCGCCTTCCAGCAGCGCTTCCATCGCTTGGAATCCTTCCACGATCCAGTGCCGGATCCACTCGTCGCGTTCGGATTGCGGAACGCGCCAGGTCTGTTCGAAATAACGCAGCACGCGCAGATTGTTGAGTGGGTGGATATCGGCGGCCACCAGCTGGGCCAGTCCGCGCACGCGGGCGCGGTCGCGCGCGGTCATCGGCAGCAGGCGTGGCGATGGCCAGGCCTCGTCCAGGTATTCCAGGATGGCGAGCGACTGGCGGATCACGCGCACGCCGTGCATCAGGGTGGGCACCATATGCTGCGGATTCACCGCAACGTACCCGGGCTCATGCTGCTGGCCTCCGTCGCGGACCAGATGGACGGGCAGGGTTTCGTACGGCAGGCCTTTCAGATTCAGGCCGATACGCACCCGATAAGCCGCGCTGGAGCGCCAGTAGGAGTAGAGCCTTAGCTGTTCACTCATGCACTAAGCGTCCGAAACGACGAATCAGGGAAGGATATTTCCACGCACGGCAATCGACTGCCTGCGACAAGCTCCATTTGCGCCCGCGGCGGTGCTCAGGGCAAGGGTTGCTGTTCGATCCTTTGCTCGATCGCCCCGAAAATGGGACTTCCATCACTATTTTTCATTTCTATCCGGACCACATCGCCGAATTTCATGAAGGGCGTGGAAGGTTTGCCGTCGCGCAGGGTTTCCACCGTGCGTTTTTCCGCGAAGCACGAAGCGCCCTTGGAGGTGTCTTCATTGGCAATCGTGCCCGAACCGACGATGGTCCCGGCCGACAGCGGCCGGGTTTTGGCTGCATGGGCCACAAGCTGCGAGAAATCGAACTGCATGTCCACGCCGGCTTCGGGCGCGCCGAACCACTCGCCATTGATATGCGTGACCAGCGGCAGATGCAGCTTGTTGTCGCGCCAGTGGCCTTCCAGTTCGTCGGGGGTCACGAAGACCGGAGACAGCGCCGAACGCGGCTTGGACTGCAGAAAACCGAATCCCTTGGCCAGTTCGCCCGGAATCAGATTGCGCAGCGACACATCATTGACCAGGCCGATCAGCTGGATGTGCGTGGCCGCCTGCGCGGGCGTGACCGCCATCGGCACATCGTCGGTGACGACCACGATTTCCGCTTCCAGGTCGATGCCATAGTCTTCGCTGACCACGCGCACCGCATCGCGCGGACCGTGGAAAGCGGCGCTGGTCGCCTGATACATCAGCGGATCGGTATAGAAACTTTCCGGCACTTCGGCGCCACGCGCGCGACGCACGCGTTCCACATGCGGCAGATAGGCGCTGCCGTCGACGAACTCATAGGCACGCGGCAGCGGCGCGGCCAGCGCGTTGAAATCCAGGTCGAAAACGCCATCGGCATCGCCGCTGTCCAGCGCCTGCGACAAGGCATTGAGGCGCGGGGCCAGGTTGGACCAGTCTTCCAGCGCGACCTGCAGAGTCGAGGCGATGCCCTTGGCGCGCACGGCGCGGGTGAGATCGCGGGAGACCACGATCAGCGTGCCGTCGCGACCGCCTTCCTTCAAAGAACCCAGCTTCATCCGAATCTCCCGCGCATGCGATGGTTGGCAATGGTTTCAATTGTAACCAAAGCAAGGCCCGCCCGGCTCCAACAAAAACCAGGCCGCTGATTCACTCTTCTCCCTGGAAGCTACCCGCCCGGTAGGTGAGCACCAGGGTGTCGCGATAACCATAGTCCTGCAGCGGTTGGATCGGTGTGGACTCGTGGATCACCCGCATATCGTCCAGCAACATCAGCGTCCAGGGTTCGGTCAGGGTGAAGCGCTGTCCGTCCGGGCCGTTGGCCTCGAAGACCCGGGTTTCGCCACCGCTGATGCCGTTGCGTTCCACCAACAACACCGCCACGAAATCGACGCCATCCCGATGCGCGCCTTCCGGCGTCGGCCGGCCGATGCCATCGGCGGTGTCGATGCGGAACTGGTGTGCTTCCACATACCAGGGCTGATCGCCCTTCACTGCGCTGCATGTCTTTGCAAGACCAATGATGAGCCTCTGCCAGGCGGCGTTGGCCACCACGGCAGGCTCGACAGGCTCGAACCAGCGCAGCATGCCGCCGTGCAGCGCGTTGTATTCCAGCGATTGCCAGTGCGCCCGGTGCGGCACCTGCACCAGATCATCGCTGCCGACCACGAAACAGGAATGCCGGCGCTTGCGGTAGCTGCCGCCATCCTTGAGGTAGCGGTCAGGCCGCAGGTCGTTCCAGTACGGCGTCAGCGCGTCGAAGGCGCCGGCCTGCAGGCCGCAGAGCTCGGCCGTACTCTCGGGCGAGAGCGCCGCATATCCCCGTTCGCGCATCTGCGGCTGCAGCTGGGCGGTTTCGATGTAGGGGGGTTGGAAAGTCGCGACCATGTTGCAGTTCACTCCCTGCTGACGAGTAGACCTTGGCCGGAAACGCAAAAACCCGCACGGGGCGGGTTTTTGCTGCGGGAGGCGTACTGCCTGCCTCCGCGTGGCTGCTTGCGACCTTGAAGTGGCTGCCCCGGATGGATTCGAACCACCGAATGCCTGAGTCAGAGTCAGGTGCCTTACCGCTTGGCGACGGGGCAAAAAATAACCGGTGAACCGTAAAGCCGGCGGCTGCGCCGCCTGTCGATGGCGAATGGGAAAAGCCGCTTTCCCATTCACAGCCCACAACGCGGGCGACTTTACCGTTTACCTTCCTACTGCGATTAACGCTTCGAGAACTGGGTGGCGCGGCGTGCTTTATGCAGGCCGACCTTCTTGCGCTCGACTTCGCGCGCGTCGCGGGTCATGAAACCAGCCTTGCGCAGTTCGGTCTTCAGCGTCTCATCGTATTCCACCAGCGCGCGGGCGATGCCCAGGCGGATGGCACCGGCCTGGCCGGTGGTGCCGCCGCCGGTGGTGGTGGCCACGATGTCGAAGGATTCGGTGTTCTTGGTCAGCTCAAGCGGCTGGCGCACGATCATGCGCGCGGTCTCGCGACCGAAGAACTCGTCCAGCGGACGGCCGTTGACGCTGATGGCGCCTGAGCCCTTGCGCAGGAACACGCGGGCGGTGGAGGACTTGCGACGGCCGGTGCCGTAATTCTGGGTAATTGCCATGATCAGATATCCAGGACTTGCGGCTGCTGGGCGGCGTGCGGGTGATTGGGGCCTGCGTAGACCTTGAGCTTGCGGTACATCTCGCGGCCCAGAGTGTTCTTCGGCAGCATGCCCTTGACGGCGATCTCGATGACGCGCTCGGGATGGCGCTCAAGCGCCTGGCCCAGGGTCTCGGTCTTCAGGTTGCCGATGTAGCCGGTGAAGCGGTGATACTTCTTGTCGGCCAGCTTGTTGCCGGTCACGTGGATCTTCTCGGCATTGATCACCACCAGGTAATCGCCGGTATCCACGTGCGGGGTGTAGACGGGCTTGTGCTTGCCGCGGAGGCGGCGTGCCAGCTCGGTGGACAGGCGACCAAGGGTCTTGCCTGCTGCGTCGACGACGTACCAGTCACGCTGGACGGTCTCGGACTTGGCGCTAAACGTACTCATGAGATAAATAGCTCGATGTTGTTTGGTCGGGCGGATTTCGCCGGGTTTGAGCCCGTCGGAACTTTGCCACGCGTTGTAAGGGCGGAACGAAAGAGGCGGGATTGTACGTATCGCGGTGCCGCATTGCAAGCAAACCAGGCCGTAGGGCTACGCCCCCGACGCCCGGGAGCCTGCACAGTCAGCGCGTCGCCCGAATGCGCGCCCACCCTGGGCACCCCGCCGTCGGCCACGTAGGGCCGACCTACCTGCGTGTAACCCGGCACAATAGCCGGCATGACGCTACGTACGCTTTCGCCCCTCGACCGGCTGCTGGTCGACACCCAGAACGCCCTGTCCACCCTGGCCGGCAAGCCGCTCGCCAGACGCGCCAATCCGGCTGCCGACACCGCCGAGGTGGAACTGGACCCCGCCGAACGCCGCCATGCGGCCGGCCTGATGCGCATCAATCACGTTGGCGAAGTCTGCGCCCAAGGGCTGTACTACGGCCAGGCGGCGGTCGCCCGCGACCCGCAGACACGCGAACACCTGCTGGAGGCGGCCCAGGAGGAAACCGACCACCTGGCCTGGTGCGGCGAGCGGCTGCAGGAACTGGACAGCCGTCCCAGCCTGTTCAACCCGCTCTGGTATGCCGGCAGCTACGCCCTCGGCGCGCTGGCCGGGTTGCGCGGGGATGGCTGGAACCTGGGCTTCGTGGTGGAAACCGAGCATCAGGTCGAGGCCCACCTGGAAGAGCACCTGCAGACGCTGCCGCAGGCCGACCTGCGCAGCCGCGAGATCCTCAAGGTGATGAAGGCCGATGAGGGCCGCCACGCCGACCATGCCGAACAGGCAGGCGCGCGGATTCTTCCGCAACCCATTCCCCGCCTGATGGCCGCCGCCTCCGACCTGATGAAGGCCGTGGCCTACCGCCTTTGAGGCCGATGCCTCTTGCAGGAGCGACGCGAGTCGCGACACCACGGGCAATCGGACACCAATGGCTTCGCGACTCGCGTCGCTCCTACATCCTAGCGCTCAGGTTGCGGTCAACTTCAAACCGATCACGCCACTCACGATGACCGCGATGCACAGCAACCGCGCGGGCGAAGCGCTTTCGGAGAACAGCACCACGCCCAGCGTGGCCACGCCCACCGCGCCGATTCCGGTCCAGATTGCATAGGCGGTGCCCACCGGAATCGTGCGCAGCGCCTGGGTCAGCAACCAGAGGCTGATGCCTGCGGCCACCACCGTGCCCACACTGGGCCACAGGCGGGTGAAGCCTTCGGTGTATTTCAAACCGATGGCGAAACAGATCTCGAATAGTCCGGCGAGCAGCAGATAGATCCAGGCCACGATATTTCTCCACGTCGATACGGGTGCATAAAACGAAAACGGCCCGGGGCTTTCGCCGCGGACCGCCGTCGGTCTTGAATCGTGGAATCAGCGATTCCGCGCGCGGGTCGTCCCGCCTTGTGTTGTCTGAAGCGGCAAGATAACGGGAGATTCCCGAATCCCGCGTAACCCGGCTTATTCGACCAGATTGCGCCCGTGGAAGAGTTCCTCGATCTCGCGCTTGAGCAACGCTTCGATCTTCATGCGCTCCTTGAACGACAGGTTCTTGGCCTTTTCCTCGAACAGATACTGGTCCAGGTCGAAGTCCTTCAGGTGCATCTTGGTGTGGAAGATGTTTTCCTGATAGACGTTGACGTCGAACATCTCGTAACGCGACTTGATGTTCTTGGCCAGGAAGTCCTGGATGGAATTGATCTTGTGGTCGATGTAATGCTTCTTACCCTTCACATCGCGGGTGAAGCCGCGCACGCGGTAGTCGGCCACCACGATGTCCGATTCGAAGCTTTCGATCAGGTAGTTCAGCGCCTTCAGCGGTGAGATCACGCCGCAGGTCGCCACGTCGATGTCGGCGCGGAAGGTAGCGATACCGTGCTGCGGATGCGTTTCCGGATAGGTGTGGACGGTGATGTGGCTCTTGTCCAGATGCGCGACCACGGCGTCGGAGATGATCTCCTTGCCGGCCATCTTCTTGTCGATCACCGGCTCTTCGGAGATCAGGATCGTCACCGAGGCACCCTGCGGGTCGTAGTCCTGGCGGGCCACGTTGAGGATGTTGGCGCCGATGATCTCGGCCACATCGGTCAGGATCTGGGTCAGGCGATCGGCGTTGTATTCCTCGTCGATGTAGGCGATGTAACGCTGGCGTTCCTCTTCGGAGACCGCATAGCAGACGTCATAGATGTTGAAGCTCAGCGCCTTGGTGAGGTTGTTGAACCCCTGGAGCCTGAGACGCGGAAGCGGTTTGACCACGGCGGTGATCCCTCTGGGGGAAACGGCAAGGGGCGCGATTATGCGGCATACGGGGTGACAGAGGAATGTCCGTTCGGGCCGGAATGTCCGGTGTTTGCCGTTGCGCACGTATTCAGACTAAGCTTGCTCAACTCACAGTTTGAACTCCCCCGATGAGCCTTGGTACACCGATTTCCAACCCTGCACGCATCGCGGCGAGCCCCCTGACGCCCGACGCGGCCACCATCGAACGCTTCCTGGCCCATTGCCACCGCCGCCGCTATCCAGCCCGCGCGGATGTTTTCCGCCCCGGCGACCCGGCCGGCACGCTGTATTACGTGGTCAGCGGCTCGGTCAGCATCATCACCGAGGAAGAGGACGACCGGGAACTGGTGCTGGGTTATTTCGGCTCCGGGGAATTCGTGGGCGAGATGGGCCTGTTCATCGAATCGGACCGCCGCGAAGTCATCCTTCGCACCCGCACCCAGTGCGAACTGGCCGAGATCAGCTACGAACGCCTGCACCAGCTGTTCGCCGGCACCCTGGTCGCCGACGCGCCTCGCCTGCTGTATTCCATCGGCTCGCAGCTCTCGCGCCGCCTGCTGGACACCAGCAGGAAAGCCAGCCGCCTGGCCTTCCTGGACGTGACCGACCGCATCGTGCGCACCCTGCATGATCTGGCCCGCGAACCAGAAGCCATGAGCCATCCGCAGGGCACCCAGCTGCGCGTGTCGCGGCAGGAGCTGGCCCGCTTGGTCGGCTGCTCGCGCGAGATGGCCGGCCGTGTATTGAAGAAGCAGCAGGCCGACGGCGTGCTGCACGCCCGTGGCAAGACTGTCGTGCTGTACGGCACGCGCTGACCGCGCACCGCTTTGGGGAGACCGGGAAGGCGGGCACAGCCCGCCTTCTCTTTGTCTGAAACTCCAGGCTCGCGCTACTCTTGGCCATCACTGGATCCGAGGCCACCGCATGCAATGCCCCAAATGCTCCAACGCAATGATCGATCTGCCCGACTTGCCAGCCAAGGCTTCCCGTTGCTCGCATTGCAATGGCGTGTGGCTCGAGATGCTGGCCCATGAGGAGTTAGTCCCCTTCGTCCAGAAAATCGACACCGGCAGTGCCGAACAAGGCCGCGAATACAATCGGATCGACCGCATCGATTGCCCGTCCTGCGTTGGTCAGCAAGACCTCATCCGCATGGTCGATCCTCAGCAACCTCATATCTGGTTCGAGAGCTGCCAGAGCTGCTTCGGGCGTTTCTACGACGCCGGCGAGTTCACCGACCTCACCAAACACAGCTTCATCGAATGGCTCAGGGACCTGGATGCCCCAGCCCGGCCGCTGTAAGTCAAGTGACACAACCCATGCTGGCGGACCGCTCAACACGGTGCCTGTGTTCCGCCTCGTAGCGCCGAGCTTGCTCGGCTGCTTTTGATTCTTCGCTGAAAGCAGCTGAGCAAGCTCGGCGCTAAGAAGCGACGGCCTGCCCTGCCCGGTCCTTGCATCCCCAGTTGAGGATCGGCGTGCCCGGCGGCAGCACGCTGCGGAACATTTCCACACGCTGCGCCTTGGGGTTCACCACCACCGGCGCGCGCGCCGCTTTCAACAAAGGCAGATCCGCACTGCTGTCCGAATAGGCCACCGCGATCTCGCCATAGCCGCGCTCGGCCAGCATCCGCACCTTCTCTTCGTTGTGACAATGCCGGCGCGCGCCCATGGCGCCGAATCGCGGTCCCACCGCAGTACCGATCACCGGCACGTCCTGGTGGGTGACGAAGGCCAGGATTGCGCGCGCCAGTTCCGGTGGCGCGCCGGTGGCGATGACCACGCAGTCGCCGGCAGCACGGTGTTCGCGCAGCACGTTCAATGCGATCGGCAGCAGTCGTTCGCGGATCTCGTCCTGGTGCGTGGCCACGTACAGGTCCAGCGTGGCGTCGAAGCTGCGCCGTCCGTGCAACCCGAAGGTGCCAATCCAGACGTAGCCGGAAATGCCGCGCCGACGCGTTGGCAAAAACGCCACCATCGGCCCCAGCAAGGGCGTCGCCGCCAGCGCCACCAGCATGCGCAGGGGATTGCGCTTCAGCAGCCAACCCAGCACGTGGCTGAAGGAATCGCCGTCATACAGGGTGTGGTCGAAGTCGAATACCACCACCGGGGCGTCGGCCCGGGGTGTGGGATAAGTTTGTGTCGAAGCCGCTTCAGTCATACGGGAAGAATAGCTGACGCAGCGCATCGCCCGGTTCATCCGCGCGCATGAACGTCTCGCCGACCAGAAAGGCATTCACGCCAGCCGAACGCATCGTGGCGATGTCCTCTGCCACAACGATGCCGCTCTCGGTGACCAGCAGACGATCCTTCGGCACGGCGTCCTTCATCGACAGCGTGTTTTCCAGCGACACCTCGAAGGTGCGCAGGTTGCGGTTGTTGATGCCAATCAGCGGCACCGGCACCTGCAGGGCACGCTCCAGCTCGTCGATGTCGTGCACTTCCACCAGCACGTCCATTTCCAGCTGCATGGCCAGTCCGGACAGGTCCACCAGTTGGGCGTCGTCCAGCGCGGCCACGATCAGCAGGATGCAGTCGGCGCCTAGCACTCGCGCTTCATAGACCTGGTACGCATCGATGGTGAAATCCTTGCGCAGCACCGGCAGCGTGCAGGCCTCGCGCGCCTGCTGCAGATAGACATTGGCGCCCTGGAAGAAATCCACGTCGGTCAGCACCGACAGGCAGGCGGCACCGCCAAACTCGTAGCTCATCGCGATCTCCGCCGGTCGGAAATCGGGACGGATCACACCCTTGGACGGGCTGGCCTTCTTGATCTCGGCGATCACCGCCGCATCGCCGGCAGCGATGCGCTCGTGCAGCGCGTCGGCGAAGCCGCGCACTGGCGAAGCGTCGCCGGCGCGCGCCATCAGTTCGGCCAACGGCACGCGGGCGCTGCGTTCGGCGATCTCTTCGGCCTTGCGGGCGAGGATGGTGTTGAGGATGTCGCTCATTCAAAGTCCTGTTATTGGCCCCTCCCCTTGCGAAGCAGGGGGAGGTTGGGAGGGGGTTGCTCTTGGCGAGATGCTGAGGCTCGAGAGCAAGATCAAGAGCAACCCCTTCTCAATCCTCCCCTGCTCCGCAAGGGAGGGGGCGGTCTACTGCCTATCCCACCCATACGCGCGTTCTACCTTGGCAACACGCAGCTCGAAATGTTCATACCAATCGCTGCGTCCGCGCTCGCGTGCGGCCGCGTGCTCGGCATGGTGACGCCAGGCCAGGATGGACTCCTCGGTTTCCCAGTAAGCCACGGTGATGCCGAAGCCATCGGCTCCGCGCGTGGATTCCACGCCCAGGAAGCCCGGTTGTTCGCGCGCAAGTTCGACCATGCGCTGCGCGGTGCTGCCGTAGCCTTCCTCATCATGGTCGTTGCGCTGCGACGAGAAGACCACCGCGTAATACGGTGGTTTTGGCAATCGCGCGAATCCGTCATTCATATGCATCTCTCTCGGCAGTCATTCCCGCGAAAGCGGGAATCCAGTGTCTTTGCTTCTGCGGCTAGAGTTAATCGACAAAGGCGAAAGTCGCTGGGTTCCCGCCTTCGCGGGAATGACGATCTGTGAAACCTCATCTGCGTCGTTCACTGGGCCAGTTTCCTCGTCGCCACCACGAATTCCTCCAGCTTGGCCAGCGCCGCGCCGTTGGCGATGACTTCGCGCGACATCCCGATTCCGGCTTCTATGGAATCGGCGGCACCGGCTACATACAACGCCGCGCCCGCATTCAACACGACGATCTCGCGCGCCGGGCCGGGGCGATTGTCCAGCACGCCCAGCAGCATCGCTTTGGATTCCGCAGCATCGGACACGCGCAGGTTGCGGCTGGCGGACATGGCGATGCCGAAATCCTCGGGATGCAGTTCGTATTCGGTGACCACGCCATCGCGCAGTTCGCCGACCAGCGTAGCTGCGCCCAGCGACAGTTCGTCCATCCCATCGCGTCCCCACACCACCAGCGCGCGCTCGGCGCCGAGTTCATGCAGCACGCGGGCCTGGATGCCGACCAGGTCCGGGTGAAACACGCCCATCAGGATATTCGGCGCGCCCGCGGGGTTGGTCAGCGGGCCCAGGATATTGAAGATGGTGCGCACGCCCATTTCGCGGCGCACGGGTGCGACCACTTTCATTGCCGGGTGATGCACCGGCGCGAACATGAAGCCGATGCCGGTGTCGGCTATGGATCGGGCCACCTGCTCCGGCTGCAATTCGATGTTCGCGCCCAGCGCTTCCAGCACGTCGGCGCTGCCAGACTTGGAGGACACACTGCGGTTGCCGTGCTTGGCCACGCGCGCACCGGCTGCGGCGGCCACGAACATCGAGGCGGTGGAGATGTTGAAGGTATGCGAGCCGTCGCCACCGGTACCCACGATATCCACCAGCCGCGTCTTGTCGGCCACGTCCACGGTCCGCGAGAACTCGCGCATCACCGTGGCCGCACCGGCGATCTCGCCGATGGTTTCCTTCTTCACCCGCAATCCTGACAGAATCGCCGCGGTCATGACCGGCGAGACTTCGCCGCTCATGACCTGACGCATCAGGTCCACCATCTCGTCATGGAATATCTCGCGATGCTCGATGGTGCGTTGCAGGGCTTCTTGTGGAGTCATTGGCATGGTGGTCGGCACTCGCTGTACGGGAACCGGAGATCCGGTTTTCGCTTTGTCGTCATCCCAGCGAACGCTGGGATGACGGCGGTTTAGTTTTATCTTTCCAGGAAATTCTTCAACAGCGCATGTCCATGCTCGGTCAGGATGGACTCCGGGTGGAACTGCACGCCCTGCACCGGGAACTCCTTGTGGCGCAGGCCCATGATTTCCTCGAACGAGCCGTCTTCCAACTCGGTCCAGGCGGTGATCTCCAATGCGTCCGGCAAGGTGCCGCGGTCCACCACCAGCGAGTGGTAGCGCGTGGCTTCGTAGGCGTCGGGCAGGTCGGCGAAAACGCCCTGGCCTTCGTGGCGGATGCGCGAGGTCTTGCCGTGCATGATGGTCTTGGCGCGGATCACATCGCCGCCATAGGCCTGGCCGATGCTCTGGTGACCCAGGCACACGCCCAGGATCGGCGTGGTGGCCCCCAGCCGCTCGATGATTTCCAGCGACACGCCGGCTTCGTTCGGCGTGCATGGACCCGGCGAGATCACGATGCGCTCCGGCGCGAGCTTCTGAATCTCGTCCACCGTCAGCGCATCGTTGCGCACTACCTTCACCTCGGCCCCCAGCGACTGCAGGTACTGGACCAGGTTGTAGGTGAAGCTGTCGTAGTTGTCGAGCATCAGGAGCATGGGTCAGTCCGCCAGCAGGAAAACTGCGTAGATTTTGTCGGTGAAGGTGACATAGCCAGTTTGAAACGACTCGACGTCGCTCCGCTTCATCCTTGTTCCGGTTACTTCAACCTTGTCGAGCGTGTACCCGTCATTTTCGCGGAGGCGGCCCCATTGATAAACGGAGGGCCAGCTTCCTTCACGGATTCCATATTGAAACTGGGGCGCTACGTCGGACACGCTGTATAGCCCGCCCAGCTTCGCTCCATAGGCCCTTGCCATGGTGTTCGCCTTATCCCGGGAAGATTCAACCGCTTTCTCGCGCAGTGCCTTGCGAAGCGCGGCTTCATCTGCAAGCTCGGTATCAACTCCTGTGATATTCAATTCTTTTGAAGTCTTAATGCCTGACAGGAATGCTTCGAGTGCGAGCTGATTGTCAAACCTGGCAGTAATACTCCGCTTCACACCAGTACCAACGAAGATTTCTTCATCTTTCTTTTCGTCGTATCGCTCACGAGCATCTATTTCCAGCAATGTGGCGACGATTTCATTTTCGGAAACCCCCGCCACCTTGAGCTTGCCGAGAACTTCCTTCAGGCTTGCCTCGACTCTACGCCGCGCCGTGTCGGCGCTCGGATCAATGACCTCGAACTTCAGCGAGATCTTGAAACGATCCGGGATTGCCCGCGCTTCGGCATCGCCATATACCAAAATATGCCGTGTCGGCGGCAACGCATTGACCTGCGCCGATGCATGGTCCGCGACCAGCAGCAACAGCAGCAACGCAATCGTTCTGGATTTCATTTCATCGCTCCGTGGTGTTCGTTCAATCGCAGGAAAGGAAAATCGGCGACATGCAGCTTCCGCCAAGAGAAAGGAACTGTCATTCCCGCGAAAGCGGGAACCCAGCGACTTTCCTTGCAGACGCCAAAGGCGCTGGATCCCCGCCTTCGCGGGGATGACGATGCTGGGAAACCATTTTTCGCCTCCTCTGCCAGCGCCCCTCCTGTCTAACGAACCAGCCACTCCGTCGGGGTTGGAGCTTGCCTCTCGCATGCTCATAACCCTTTCGCCGCTTCCGCCACCGCCCTGAACAACGCCCTGCCCTTGTTCATCGTCTCGTCCCATTCCTTCTCCGGATCCGAGTCGTAGACGATCCCCGCGCCAGCCTGCACATGCAGCCGTCCATCCTTGATCACCGCGGTGCGGATGGCGATGGCGGTGTCGGCGTCGCCGTGCCAGCCGATGTAGCCGATGCTGCCGGCGTAGACGTTGCGTTTGATGGGTTCCAGTTCGCGGATCACCTCCAGCGCGCGGATCTTCGGCGCGCCGCTGACCGTGCCGGCGGGGAAAGTGGCGCGCAGCACGTCGGCGTAGCTCAGGCCGGGCAGCAGCTTGCCGGTGACTTCGCTGACGATGTGCATGACGTGGCTGTAGCGTTCGATGACGAACTGTTCGCCCACTTCCACGGTGCCCGCTTTCGACACGCGGCCGGCGTCGTTGCGGCCCAGATCGATCAGCATCAGGTGTTCGGCGCGCTCTTTCGGGTCGGCCAGAAGTTCGGCTTCCAGCGCCAGGTCTTCGTCGTGGGTTCTGCCGCGCGGGCGCGTGCCGGCGATGGGCCGCACGGTGACTTCGCTTTCGCCGTGGTCGTTGTGTTCCAGGCGCACCAGGATCTCGGGCGAGGAGCCCACCACCTGCACATCGCCGACGTCCAGGAAGTACATGTAGGGCGAAGGATTGAGCGCACGCAGCGCGCGATATACATCCACCGGGCGCGCGTGGAACGGCACGCTGAGGCGCTGCGACAGCACCACCTGGAAGATGTCGCCGGCGCGGATGTATTCCTTGGACTGCTCGACGGCGGCAATGAACCCGTCGCGGGTGAAGCCGGACACGAAATGGCTTTCGTCCAGCACGTTGCGGGTGATCGGCGCTGGATAAGAACCGGGCTGGCGCAGCTTGCCGGTCAATGCGTCCAGCCGCGACTGCGCGTTTTCCCAAGCGTTTGCCTCGCGCGGGTCGGCGTGGACGATGAGGTACAGGCGGCCCTTGAGATTGTCGAAGACGGCCAGTTCTTCGGACAGCATCAGCAGAATGTCGGGGGTATTCAGTTCGTCAGGTTTGTCTCCGCCGGCCAGGCGCGGCTCGATATAGCCGATGCACTCGAAACCGAACCAGCCCACCAGGCCCCCGGTGAATCCCGGCAGACCTTTCAGCCTGGGCACGGAATGCTCGGCGCGCAGCGCCTCGACTTCGGCGAAAGGATCAGCGACCTCGCGGGACTCGACCAGTTGGCCGTGGTCGCGGATCTCCATGGTGTGGTCGCGGAAGGTGACCACGCGCTTGGCCGGCAGGCCGATGATGGAGTAGCGGCCGAAGCGCTCGCCGCCTTCCACCGATTCCAGCAGATAGGTGTGCGGGGCGTCGGCGAGTTTCAAGTAGACCGAGAGTGGTGTGTCCAGGTCGGACAGCACTTCACGCACCACCGGGATGCGGGTATGGCCTAGCTCAGCGAATTGCAGGAATTGCGGGTGCGTGATCAAAGCGGATTTCCTTCCGGTTCTCGTTGGTCGGGCGGACGACGGCAACAGGCCACCATCGCCAGCTTGGGAGAGCGGAGGGAACGGCGCGGGAGAGCGTCTGCGTGATCACGGGGATACTTTACTTGAAGCGGGGGCCCTTCGCCTATGCAGCCGGGAATCGGAGGGCGTGGCTTATCATGCACGACAGCCCGAAGAGCCGCCCAAGTCATGAGTTTGCCCCTCGCCCCGCGCGGCCAGCGGTGGCTCTACCCGATGCATGCGGCGACGGCAGGCTTCGCGATTGCGGGGCTGGCAGCGATGTTCGCCTTGTCGCCCCGGGTGCTTTATGCGGACCCATGGCGTTTCGTTTCCCACTTCCTGACCACACCGTGGCCTTGGAACGTGCTGGCCGCAGACAACGGCCACCGCGAACTGTTTCCCAATATGGTGCGGGTGCTGGAACTCCAATGGCTGCAGGCCAACCAGTGGCTGCAGATAGTGGTCGGCGCGGCGCTGGCCTGCGCCACGGTGGCGGTGCTCGCCTACGGCATCCGCCGGGAGCCCGTTTCCGACGTCGGCCGCGCGGCCGCATTGTTCTTCGCAGTGGTCGGCGTGTTCTGGTTGGGAAACGAAAGGTCCCTGGCCCATGGCAATGAATCGGTGCATGCCTATCTGGTGACCCTGTGTCTGGTCGTCGGCTGCTGGCTGGCGACGGATGGGACATCGGAAGGCTCGGCCAAGCGCCTGGTGGCAGTGGTGCTGTTAGGGGCAGTGGCCACGCTTTCCTTCGGCAGTGGCATCGCCTGTTTCGTAGGCTACTTGATGGCGATGCTGCTACGCCGCGCCTCCTGGCGCCAAATAACGGCAGTCGCAGCGGGAGGCATCGCGATGGCGGCCCTGCATTTAGCATTGGGCGATGCGGGAGTCGGCGCTGCGGCGGGCAGACCCTCCGGGATGCAATTGCTGCGCTGGCTGTCAGCGCCCTTCGTCTACATTGCCTGGCCGGCGCTGGACACCGATATCGCCGCGCAGATACCTGTGGCCCCTGTACGTGAGGCCTGCCTGTCCCTGGCGCATGCCTTCAAGCGCCTGTTCGGTCCGGCACAGACGGCAATCTGGCCGAATGCGCTGCTCGCATCTGCGGGCATCGGCTGGCTGTTCTGGTCGACCCTTGCGGTCTGGCGTCGTCAGGAAGCCTCGCGCATGGAACAGGCATCGCTGGGCATCGCCTGGTTCGCACTGGCAGTGGGCATGCTGGTCTGCATCTCGCGTGCGAACTACTTCATCGAATACCCGCAACAAGTGGTAGCACCGCGCTACCTGCCATGGTCCAGCCTGTTCTGGTCGAGCCTGGGCATGTCCACGGCACTGCGTGCGGGAGCCGCGCGGCAGGGACGAGTAATCATTTCGATTCTGCTGATTGCGGCAATGCTGGCGCCCAGTCAGGCCTGGATGGCGATGCTGGCGCACCGTACGCAATCGCTGGCGGAATTCAATGCCGTGGGCGCGGCGGTCGGCGTGCTGGCCGAAGACGCGGAATTGGGCGAGAACGTGCCTCACGAGATGGTCGCTGCCTTGCCGTTGTTGCGGCAATCCGGGAAGGCCATGTTCGCCTGGCCTGAAACACGTGCGATGTACCGCCCCCCGCCTGCCATTGCATTGAGAATGCCGGTACGCGAATTGCGCTTCACGGCCGTGACGAACCGGTTGGGTGCTCCGGGCTACGCCGTGACGTTCGCCCTTGACCACTCCCCCTGCACACGACTCTTGCTGGCCGACAGCCAGCAGGTCTACGGCATGGCGGTACGTAATGGACGCAGAATCCAGTGGCGAGGATGGGCGCGACAGGCAGGAACCGCACAAACCGGCGTATTCGCAATCTGCCAATGAAATGGCATGGGCCGGCGGCTAGCCCCGTAACGGACAATCCGCCGGCAGATGCATCCGCAGACGGCCCGGCACGCAGTCGATGCGGAAATGCCGGGACTCGACTGGTTCGCCATCCAGGTTCAGCGTCAGCGGTTCGGCACAATCGATCTCCACCCAGGCCAGCTGCGCGCGTACCGCTACGCGCTCCAACGCCGCCTCTTTGCCGCCGGTGACCAGGGTGCCGACGGTCGCAGCCACCTCGCCGGTGAGTTCTGGGACCACGGTGATATCGAGCAGGCCGTCGTCGATCAGCGCATCCGGACACAGCGCCTGACCGCCGCCGGCCTGCCGGCCGTTGCCAATGCCCAGCGCGATCAGATTGCCTTCCCAGGCGAAGTCGGTGCTGTGCAGTCGTGCAGAAATCGGTTCGATCTTGCCCAGTTTGGAAATGCCGGTAATCAGATAAGCCAGACCGCCCAGCATCTTCTTCAGGCCCTCGTCGGTTTCCACCGTGACCTGGGTGCCGAAGCCGCCGCTGGCCAGGTTGGCGCACCAGTGCAGCTGGCCGTCATCGTCGGCCAGACGGATCAGGTCGACGGGAACGGCCGGCGCCTCGGCAATCATTTCCAGCGCGGGCAGCGGTTCCAGTGGAATCCCGGCAGCATTGGCGAAATCGTTGGCGGTGCCCAGCGGCACCAGTCCCAGGGCAGGCAAATGGTCGGCATCTTCGTCGCGATGAGCCAGGGTGGCGGCCACTTCGCTGAGGGTGCCGTCCCCCCCGGCGGCGATCAGCGTCTGCACGCCGTCGGCGATGGCCTCGGCCACATAGCGTTCGGCATCGCCGGCCTCCCAGGTCACGCGCACATCCAGGGCGATGCCCCGATCTCGCAGGCGCGATACCGCTTCACGCAGGGCTTCGTCGCCCGCGGATTTTCCGTTGAGGATCAGGCGCCAGCGCGAGGACGTCATGTGGTTCGGTCTTGAAGAGGGAACCGCAGGCTATCAGCGCAGAGACCAATTGCGGTGAAGTCACCGGATTGTCATCTACGACCCGGAGTATGGAAGGCCATAGCAAGGAAGACTGGCGGAGGCGGGATAAGCCTCCAATTGATTCCCCGGGGGTGTTCGCTAAAGCGGACGCCCCTATTTTTTTGCCGCAGCCACCGCAGCGCGCATTTCCGCGATCACGTCCGCATATCCATGCTTGTCGGCGCCGTGTGCATTGAAGATGGCCGAGCCCGCGACGAAGGTGTCCGCGCCGGCAGCGGCGATTTCGCCGATATTGTCGACCTTCACCCCGCCATCGATTTCCAGGCGGATGGCCTTGCCGCTGGCATCGATTTTCCTGCGCACCGCGCGCAGCTTGTCCAGCGCCGAGGGAATGAAGGCTTGGCCGCCAAAGCCCGGATTGACCGACATCAGCAACACCATGTCCAGATCGTCCAGCACCCAGTCCAGCACGTCCACCGGCGTGGCCGGGTTCAACACCAGGCCGGCCTGGCAGCCATGCGACTTGATCAACTGGATGGTGCGGTGCACGTGGCTGCTGGCTTCGGGATGGAAGCTGATCAGCGTGGCGCCGGCTTCTGCGAAGTCGGGAACGATACGGTCCACCGGCTGCACCATCAGGTGCACGTCGATGGGCGCGGTGACGCCATGCTTGCGCAGCGCGCTGCAGACCAGCGGGCCGATGGTCAGGTTGGGGACGTAGTGGTTGTCCATGACGTCGAAGTGCACCCAGTCGGCGCCGGCCTTCAGCACGTTGTCCACTTCCTCACCCAGGCGGGCGAAATTGGCGGAGAGGATGGAGGGGGCGATGACGGGAGCTTGCATGGGCATTCCAGTGTGGGGAGGGCCAGGGTGGGGGGCTTCAGCCCCGGGGTTTGCGCAGGGTCTTGATGCGGTCGTAGGCAGCGTTGATTTCGCCAGCCTTCTTTTCCGCCTGTTGGCGCAGTTCGGGGGCCGCGCCCGCCATTTTGTCCGGGTGGTACTGGGAAATGAGCCGGCGATAGGCCTGTTCCACTTCGGCATCGGTGGCCTCGCTGGTGAGGTTGAGGATGCGATACGGGTTATCGCGGCTCAGCTTGAACCAATCCCGGTCGAAGGCATGGCCCAGGATCAGCCCGATCAACGCGCCGAACAGCGGATTGGGGCGGAACAGCAAGGCGCCGGCCAACAGGCCCAGCAGTTTTCCGTACCAGCGGTTCATGGGCGAGCCTGTTGCGTGCAGTGCGGCATTTTACGGCACAGGCATGGCAGCGCGTCGTAAACTGAGCGGCCTGCTCTCTATCGCGGATTCCAGGCACCATGCCCAGCACCTTGCTCCAATCCGATCTGCCCGGCCTGACGCTGCGCCATCGCGGCAAGGTCAGGGACGTCTTCGATCTGCCACGCGAGCGCCTGCCTGCCGAGGCAACGACCGGGGCCGGCTTCAATGGGGCCAGCTTCAATGGTGATTACCTGCTGATGGTGGCCACCGACCGCCTCAGCGCGTTCGACGTGGTACTGCCCGATCCCATTCCCGGCAAGGGCGAGATGCTGTGCCAGATCTCCAACTTCTGGTTCGAGAAGACCGCCCACCTGCTGCCCAACCATCTGACCGGCATCGATGTTGCCACTGTACTGCCCGCTGGGGTCGACCCGGCGCTCTACGCCAAGCGCAGCGTGGTGACCAAGCGGCTGAAGCCGGTGCCCGTGGAAGCCATCGCCCGCGGCTACCTGATCGGCAGCGGCTGGAAGGACTACCAGCGCACCGGTGCGGTCAGCGGCATCGCCCTGCCAGACGGCCTGCGCCAGGCGGAGAAATTGCCGGAACCCATCTTCACTCCCTCGACCAAGGCCGCGGTGGGCGACCACGACGAGAACATCGATTTCGACACCATGGTCAAGGCCGTGGGCCCGGAACTGGCCGAGCGCGTGCGCGATGCGACGCTGCGCATCTATGCGTTCGCCGCCGAGTACGCCGCCGAGCGCGGAATCCTGCTGGCCGACACCAAGTTCGAATTCGGCACCGATGCCGACGGTCGCCTGTACGTGATGGACGAGATGCTGACGCCCGATTCCTCGCGTTACTGGCCCGCCGACGAATACCAGGTGGGCACCAGCCCGCCGAGCTACGACAAGCAGTTCGTACGCGATTACCTGGAGACACTGGACTGGGACAAGACCGCGCCGGGCCCTTCGCTTCCAGCCGAAGTCATCGAACGCACCCGGGCCAAGTACGCGGAGGCGTTGCAGAAGCTGGCGGGGATCGTGGTCGATTGATCCCTGTGATCGATTGATCCCTGTGGTCGTTGTCGTCATGCCTCGGTGCCGTCATCTTGGGGGCCGATACGCTATGCTCCATACCCTCGTGTACTGATCCTCGGGAGGGATGCATGAATGCGATGACGGAACGCCCCATCGACCGCTGGTTCGAGAATTATTCCGGCGATCACCGCAACGACACCAACCAGGCGATCCACGTGATCGCAGTACCGGCCATCCTCTGGTCGGTGGTGGCGATGATCTGGTGCATCCCGGTGTTCGGCACGCTGTTCCAGAACGGCATCTGGGCGGGCCTGGCGATGTTCGCCACCTGGATGTTCTACAACCGGCTGTCCCGGCCCATCGGCTACGGCATGTTGGTGGCGTTCTTCACCATCGGCTGCAGTTGCCGGCTCATCGAACACAGTTACGGCATCAAGACGTTGCTGTATGCCGCCATCACGGTGTTCGTGGTCGCGTGGATCGCACAGTTCATCGGCCACAAGATCGAAGGCAAGAAACCCAGCTTCTTCACCGATCTGGTCTATCTGTTGATCGGCCCGATCTGGGTGCTGTCCAAGTTCTATCGCAAGATGGGCTGGAAGTACTGACCGCATCGCGGGTTCCCGGGATACTCCGGTAGCGTCGGGCTTGCAGGCAGAGTCGAGCTTGCCGCCGCTACGGGGAGAACATCCCGGCAACCGGTTCGAATCTGCGTGGCGCATAACCGAAGTCTTGGTGTGCAGGAGCGATGTCGAACACCAGGTCCTGGCTCATCCGCGCCAGTGCGGCGGCACTCAGGCCGCGCATTTTCCCGAACGCATGCGCACCCGCCAACGCCGTCCTGAATGCCAGGTCCGGTATCCGCACCAGCCTGGCGGGTGGGCGCAATGAAGCCAGCGTGCGCTCCACCATGTCCGAATAGCGGAGCGTTTCTCCACCCGGCAAGGCATAGCTGCGCCCCTGTGTCGCCCTTACATTCATGACCGCATGCGCCGCGATGGCCAGATCATGCACATGCACCGGCTGCCGCAATCCGGTCGCGCTACGGGGCAGGATGAAGACGCCTGACGTGCGCGCCAGGCGTGCGATCCGCGTCAGCGTCTCGTCCCGCCCGACGCCGTAGACCAGGGTGGGCCGCAATACGGTTGCGCCCGTACCGCGCACGCGCGCCGTTTCGAATACGCGCGCTTCGGCGGCGGCCAGACGGGCCGCCAAATCCTGCTCGCCGGGATCGATCGAGTCCCGTTTCACTTCCAGGCTGGTCGAACCGAAAGCGACCACGCGCGCGCGCAGGTTTCCTGCGCCCGCGTACCAGTGGGAGAAGTGATCCAGTGGGCCGCAGGAAAAAACGACCTCTGCATTGCAGGAAAACGTCTCCGGCTGGCAAAGGTCGGCCCGGATCCACCGCAGGCCGTCCACGTCCGTTCGTGATGCGCGCGAGACCGCCGTGACCTGCCAGCCGTGATGCTGCAGGATCGGCAACAAGGCCGCGCCGATCTGTCCGCTCGCTCCGAATACCAGGGCATCAGGCACGCGATATGCCTCGCACTTGGCAACGATGAAGGACCGCGAGGCGAGCTTGTTCCAGCATGCGCGACAGCATAGCGGCACGCTGGCGCATCCGGTCACGGCGACGGCATGGGGTAAACTCGGGCACAGACTGTCGCTTCTCCGCACAGGCATTGATGCTCCCACTTCTTGAAACCCTGATGGCCCTGCCCTTTGCAGGGGCGCTGGTGGTGGCCCTGTCGCGTACAGGATCACGCCGCAAGATCGGCTGGCTGGCCGCCGCAGCACCGCTGCTTGGCCTTGTCCTGCTGGCGTGGATGACGCCCGCGGTGCTGTCCGGGCAAGTGCCGCAAAGTTCGCATGCCTGGATTCCGCAGGCGGGCCTGCTCTTCACGCTGCGTCTGGACGGACTGGCATGGATGTTCGCGGGACTGGTGCTGGGCATCGGCGCGCTGATCGTGATGTACGCGCGTTATTACCTGAGCGGCAACGACAGTCCGCAACGATTCTTCGCCTATCTGCTGCTGTTCATGGGCGCGATGCTGGGCATGGTGATTGCCGGCAACCTGTTGCTGCTGGTGGTGTTCTGGGAGCTGACCAGCATCAGCTCGTTCCTGCTGATAGGTTTCTGGAACCAGCGCAACGACGCCCGCGAGGGCGCGCGCATGGCGTTGTCGATCACTGGGGCCGGCGGTCTGGCGCTCCTGGGCGGTGTGCTGCTGATCGGCCAGATCGTAGGCAGCTTCGAACTGGATGTGGTGCTGGCGTCGGGCGACCTGATCCGCGCCAGCCCGCTGTATCCGGCGGTGCTGGGCCTGGTGCTGCTGGGCATCTTCACCAAGAGCGCGCAGTTTCCGTTCCATTTCTGGCTGCCGCATGCGATGGCCGCGCCAACCCCAGTGTCGGCCTATCTGCACTCGGCGACCATGGTCAAGGCCGGCGTTTTCCTGCTGGCAAGGCTTTACCCGGTGCTGTCGGGTACCGACCTGTTCTTCTACGTAGTCAGCACGGTGGGTGCGGCGACGCTGTTGCTGGGATCGTGGAAAGCGATCTTCCAGCACGACATCAAGGGGCTACTGGCCTACTCCACCATTTCGCACCTGGGCCTGATCACCTTGCTGTTCGGCATGTCCAAGCCGCTGGCGGTGGTGGCGGGACTGTTCCACATCATCAATCACGCCGTGTTCAAGGCTTCGCTGTTCATGGCGGCCGGCATCATCGACCACGAAACCGGCAGCCGCGACATGCGCCGCCTTGGCGGACTGCGCAAGTACATGCCGATCACCAGTGCGCTGGCGATCGTGGCGACGCTGGCCATGGCGGGTATTCCTCTGCTCAGCGGATTCCTGTCGAAGGAGATGTTCTTCACCGAGGCGCTGGAACTCAGCGGCCATGGCGGCATGGGCATCGCGATCAGTATCGCTGCGTTTCTTTTCGGCGCATTCGGCGTGGCCTACAGCCTGCGGTTCGTGCATGACACGTTCTTCGGCGACTGGCCGCGCCCGCTGGACGCGGTGCCGCACGAGCCCGCCATCTGGATGCGTATTCCGGTGATGGTGCTGGTGGTGCTGTGCCTGGCCGTGGGCGTGGCGCCGGCCTGGACCGTGGCCCCGATTCTGGCGACGGCCGCGCGCGGCGTGCTGGGCGCGACGATGCCGCAATACAGCCTGGCCGTCTGGCACGGCTTCAATCTGCCGCTGCTGATGAGCCTGAGCGGTATCGTCAGCGGCATCGTTCTCTACTTCGGGCTGCGGCGGCTTTTCGATATCCACGCGATCATGGTCAAGTCGCTGGGGCGCGACATCTTCCGTGGCCAGATCAAGGCGCTGCTGACGCTGGCCTGGCGGTTCACGCGCGGCATCGGCAACAACAGCCTGCAGCGTTATCTGTTGCTGATGGTGCTGGCCACGCTGGTACTGGCGGCCGCGCCCTTCCTGACGCCTGGCGCCACGCTGTACACCAGCGCCGCCACCACGCAGCCCATGCCATTGCTGGGGTGGATGGTGTGGATAGTGCTGATGGCCGGCACCCTGGGCACCGTCGTGCTGCACCGGCAGCGCCTGCTTGCGGTGATCGTGATTGGTGCGGTAGGTCTGGCGGTGAGTCTGATTTTCGTCCTGCTGTCGGCCCCCGACCTGGCGTTGACCCAGTTGCTGGTGGAAATGGTCACCCTGGCGCTGATGCTGCTGGCACTGAACTACCTGCCGGCCGAGTCGCCGCTGGAGCGTTCGTCGCTGCGACGCTGGCGCGACGGCGCCATTGCCCTGGCCGCCGGTGGCGGAGTCGCGGCCCTGGTGTACGCGATGCTGGTGAGAACTCCCGACACGATCGCGAGCGAACTGCTGGCCCGCTCGCTTCCCGAGGGCTATGGCAGCAATGTGGTCAACGTGATCCTGGTCGACTTCCGCGGCTTCGATACGCTGGGTGAGATCGCGGTGTTCGGCATTGCCGGGCTGGTGGTGCACGCGATGCTGCGTCGCGCGCGCCTGCGTCCGCAGCAGATCATGCCAGGCCCAGTGGATCGCCTGCCCATGCCCGCAGTGCTGGGCAATGTGCTGTTTCCACTGGCGCTGGCGGTATCGGCCTATCTGTTCCTGCGCGGCCACAACCAGCCCGGTGGCGGGTTCATCGCTGGCCTGGTGCTGGCCATGCCGCTGCTGCTGCAGTATGTGATCCAGGGATCGCAGTACGTCGAGTCGCGACTGGGTTTCGACTACGCGCGCTGCATCGGACTCGGCTTGCTGCTCTCGGCGCTGACCGGCATCGTGTCGATGTGGCTGGGATATCCGTTCCTCACCAGCAGCCATGCCGAACCCGTGCTGCCACTGATAGGCGAAGTCCCACTGGCCAGTGCGCTGGGTTTCGATAGCGGCGTGTATCTGGTGGTCTTCGGCGGGGCAATGCTGATCCTGTCGATGATGGGAACCGTCAGGCCACCGCGCGCGGTCATCGCGGAGAAGTCGGCATGATGGAGTTGGCATTGGCCAGCGCGATTGGCGGACTGGTTGCGGCAGGCGTATACCTGCTGCTGCGCGCGCGCAGCTTCGATGTGATCCTGGGGCTGACCCTGCTTTCGTATGCCACCAACCTGCTGATTTTCAGCGCCGGGCGGTTGGCCGTGGGCAAGCCACCCGTACTCACGCCGGGCGTGGCGGCCAACCTGGACAACTACACCGATCCTCTGCCGCAGGCACTGGTGTTGACCGCCATCGTGATCGCCTTCGCCATGACCGCCGTGACCATCGTGGTGGCCATGCGCAGCCGCGCCGACAATCGCAGCGACCACGTCGATGCGCGCGAACCGGAAGAGCGTTGATGGATCATCTTGCGATCCTGCCGATCCTGATTCCGTTCGTTGCCGGCGCGCTGATCCTGCTGGTCGAACGGCGCGGCTTGTTCTGGCAGCGCGTGGTGTCGTGGCTGGCGCTGGCGACGCTGCTGGTGACTGCAACGCTGTTGGTGGCGCGTGCCGACCAGGGACCGCTGATGGTCTACCTGGTCGGCGACTGGCCGGCGCGGCTGGGCATCGCGCTGGTGGTGGATAGGGTCAATGCGTTGATGGTGATGACCACCGCATTGCTCGCCGTCGCCAGCCTGCTCTACGCCTGCGCCGGCTGGGACAAGCGCGCGCTGCATTTCCACGCGTTGCTGCAACTGCAGCTGGCCGGGTTGAACGGCGCATTCCTAACCGGCGATCTTTTCAACCTGTTCGTGTTCTTCGAAGTGCTGTTGATCGCTTCGTACGGCCTGATGCTCAGCGGCGGCCACCGCCTGCGCATGCTGGCGGGGATGCATTACGTGGTGTTCAACATCATGGCCTCGACTCTGTTCCTGATCGCGCTCGGCCTGCTCTACGGCATGACCGGCACGCTCAACATGGCCGAAATGGCGCTGCGCATCAGCCAGGCGGACCCGCAGGATGTCGCCCTGTTGCGTGCGGCCTCGGGAATATTGCTGGTGGTGTTCTGCGCCAAGGCCGCGCTGCTGCCGCTGTACCTGTGGCTGCCGGAGACCTATTCGCGCGCGCCCGCCGCAGTGGTCGCGCTGTTCACGGTGATGACCAAGGTGGGTGCGTATGCGGTGCTGCGCGTCTACACGCTGGTGTTCGGCCTGGAGGGCAGCGCCCTGGCCGGTTGGGTCTGGGACTGGTTGCTGCCCGCCGGCCTGGTGACCCTGGTGATGGGATCGCTGGGCGCGCTGGCGGGACGCACGCTGGGCGGCACGGTGTCGTACCTGGTGATCGCCTCGGCGGCCACGCTTTTCATCGCCTTCGCGCTGCACACGCCGGACTCGGTCAGCGCCGGACTCTACTACCTGGTCCACAGCACCTTCGTCACCGCGGCCTTGTTCCTGATCGTTGACCTGGTGCGTCGCCAGCGCGGCGAGCTGGGCGACGCACTTCGCCTGCCCGCGCCGATGGGCGCGCGCGCATTGCTTGGTTTGTTGTTCCTGATCGCGTGTGTTTCGGTGGCCGGGCTGCCGCCGCTGTCGGGATTCGTGGGCAAGTTCATCTTGCTGGACGCCGCACCGCCCGGGCAGGTGGCGTGGGTGTGGGGCGTGGTGCTGCTGACCAGCCTGATGACCCTGGTGGCTCTGTCGCGATGCGGCAGCCAGGTGTTCTGGCGCGCCGAGCCGTTCCGCAGTGGCGACGTGATTCCCTCGCCGCCACGTCGGCTGGAAGTCGCGGCTTGCGTATTGCTGCTGGGCTACGGCGTTGCCCTCAGCGTGGGCGCGGGCTCGGTACTGCGCTACACGCAGGATGCCGCGGTGCAGATTCTCGACCCTGCGCATTACGTCGAACAGGTGCGTGCGACTGCGCCGCTGTCACGGGCGCCTTCACCATGAGGCGCTTCCTGCCCTCGCTGCCGTTGAGCGTTGCGGTGTTCGTGCTGTGGCTGCTGCTGGTCGCCGATCTGAGCCCGGGCCAATTGGCGCTGGGCCTGTTGCTGGCCATCGCCCTGCCGCTGATGGCGGGCGCATTGAATCCCCAGCGAGCGCATATCAGGCGTCTTGGTGCCATCGCCCGGCTGGTCGGCCTGGTGCTGGTGGATATCGTGCTGTCGAACATCGAAGTGGCGCGACGGATCCTGGGCCCGCAGCGTGCGCTCAAGCCGGGTTTCATCTGGATTCCACTGGAACTGACCAGCATCCACGGCATCACCGCATTGGCCAGCATCATCACCCTGACTCCCGGCACGGTCTCGGCCGAGCTGACCGAAGACCAGCGCTACCTGCTGGTGCATTGCTTCAACCTGCAGGATCGTCAGGACGCCATCGACACGATCAAATCGCGCTACGAAGCCCCGCTGAAGGAGATATTCGAGTGATCGCAACCGCCGTGGTGATCTCGCTGTATGCCATTGGCCTGGCCATGCTGATGAGCCTGTGGCGGCTGGTGCGCGGGCCCAGCGTGCCGGACCGCATCCTGGCCCTGGACACGCTGTACATCAACACCATCGCGTTGCTGATCCTGTTTGGCATGCATCTGGACTCTTCCATCTATTTCGAGGCCGCGCTGATCATCGCCATGCTGGGTTTCGTCAGCACGGTGATGCTGAGCAAATACGTGCTGCGCCGGGACATCGTGCAATGAGCGCCCTGGTCGAGATCGCAATGGTGGTGCTGCTGGCGATCGGCTGCTTCTTCGTGCTGGTCGGATCGTTCGGACTGGTGAAGCTTTCGGACTTCTTCAAGCGCCTGCATGGCCCGACCAAGGCCACCACCCTGGGCGTGGGCTGCATCCTCATAGCCTCCGTCGCCCATCACGCCCGGTTGGAAGATGGCCTGGGCCTGCGTGAAATCCTGATCACCTTGTTTCTTTTCATCACTGCGCCCGTCAGCGCGCACTTGCTGGCCAAGGCGGCCTTGTCCTTGGACAGCAATCGTCCGCGTCCGCCGGCCGCTGTGAGCAGTAATGTTGAAGAGGAATCAGCGGCGCCACGGCAGCGTAGCGCTGTCGATAGCGCCTCACGCAATAGCGACGGCCAGGCCTAGATCAGGAAAAGCTCGAAAGCCACCCACGCCAGGAAGGCGACGAACAGGATCAGGCCTTCGGTTTTGCTGATGCGCAGGTCGCCGCGCAGCATGGGATACAGCACCAGCGCGAAGGCGATGGCCGCCGGCAGTTCCAGTTTGACGAACGACTCTGGCAGCGGCAGCGGACGCAGCGCGGCCATGCCGCCTATCACCACCAGCAGATTGAACAGGCTGGAGCCGATGACATGCCCGACGACCATGTCGCCCTGCCCGCGACGCGCGGCGGCAATGGCAGCGGCGACCTCCGGCAACGCGGTGCCGATGGCGACGGGTAACAGGCCGACGATCAATGGCGACCAGCCCCACGCGGCACCGATCATCGGCGCGCTTTGCACCACGAAGCGGGCACCGAAGTAGAGCAGCGCGGCGGCAACCGCGAAGCGCAACAGATTCATCCACAGCACGCTTCGGGTCTCGGCGAAAGCGGCCACGCTGTCGCGCACCTCCACTGTCTCACGCCCGCTGCGTGCCAGCAGGAAGGCGAGCACACCGACGAACGCCAGCAGCAACAGGATGCCTTCAAGCTGGCTGATGACGCCATCCAGGCCGAAGTAGATCACCGCCAGCGTGGAGAGCGTCAGCAGCACCAGCAGGTTCGACAACAGCCGCATGCGCACCAGCAGCGGTGCGAAGCAGGCGGCCAGGCCCAGGGTCAAACCGAAGTTGACGATATTGCTGCCGACCGCGTTGCCCAGGGCCAGGTCCTGCGCGCCGACCACATAGGCGCGCGCGTTGACGAACAGCTCGGGAAGCGAGGTGCCGAAAGCCACCAGTAGCAGGCCGGCGACGAAAGGCGATGCACCGAATTTCTGCGCCAGTCCCGATGAGCCCTTGACGATGGAGTCGCCTCCCAGCGCCAGCAGCACCAGACCCAGTACAAAGAAAGCCCAGGCTTCAGCCATCGTCGTTCTCCCCTAATCCCTTGATGATCGCGTCGCTTGATGGTCGCGTGGCCCGATTCTAGGCCAAAGCGGGTGACAGAAGCGCGGGCCGCACGCCATGGGCTACGGCCAGCACTGCGCTGCGATCAGAAGCACCCTTCCACGTAATCGACCTGCGGCGTCAGCCCGACGCGCCAGGAAGTGACCTTGCCGGCCGCATCGGTTTCGAAAACCAGCTTGCTGGGCGCGACGCCGCTGGCGGCGACCGACAGGGTCTTGCCACCTTCTACGTATTTATGCGGCGCCGATTGCAACGTGTTGTTGTAGAGCGCCTGCAACGCATCGGCCGTCATGCCGACCTTGCCGCCGCCCGGCGCGGCCTCTTTGTCGGTGCGGATCTCATAACGGACGAACTTGCCTTCTTCCATCATGAAGCCGAAGTCCGAAGGCTTGTCGACCCATTTCGGGCTCAGGTAATAACAGGTGCTGCCTTCGACGGGCGCGTTGCCTTTGAGTTCACCGCCCCAGGCCAGCTTCGCCTCTTCGACGGTGCTGCCCAGTTTCATGTCGCCATAGCCGGTGAAGCTGGCTTGGTTGTCGCTGGGCGGTGCCGTTTCGGGCGTTGCCGGAGCCGCCGTTTCCGGAACACTGGCCGCCGCCTCAGTGGCAGGCGCTTCGGCAGTAGGAACGGTGTCAGCGGATGCGGGCGCTTCGGCTTTGCAGCCGGCTAGCGACAGGGTGGCAGCAACCAGTACCCACGGGGCGAACAAACGGTGCATGGCGGAACTCCGGTTCTGGACAAGCCGATACGCTACCACTCGCGTGTTAAGCGGCTGCATGGCGCGATCGGCTTTGTCATACGCGCTTAATTGCCGCTGCGTAGGCTGCCCGCGATCCATCACGCTCAAGTGCGCCGTATGTTGCCACTCAAGACCGACCAGGCACGCTTGGCATTGCAATCGCATGCAGGGCCGCTGAGCATGCGCGAACGACGCGCATTGATCCTGTGTGATGGGCGTCGCAACCTGGATGAACTGACGGCGCTGTTAGGCCCGGATGCTCCCAAGCTGATAGGCGGCTTGCACGAAACGGGTTATCTGGTCACAGAGGCGTCGGTAAAGAAAACCTTTCCACACCCGATCTCGCCGACAGCTGCTCCTGCTACACCACCGCCCGCACCACAGCGTGAAAAGGCTGCAGGGGCACGTCGCTCGCTGGTCGGTGCCAAGTTCTACATGCTCAGCATGCTGGAACTGCAACGCCATGAGTCGGCAACTGCGCATCACGCGCAGTTGCAGGCCAGCCAGGATCCGGATGCGACCGTGGCCTATCTGTTCGCTTCACTGCATTGCCTGCAACGCATCACCAATGCCTCAATGGGGCAGCGCGTACGCGAGCGTCTTGCCGAGGTGCTGCCCGAGGAGTATCTGCGTGCGCTGGACAAGGTGAACCTGGCGGCGCCCCAGTCCGTCAATTCATGAGCACAAAGACCGCTCATTCCTTCGGCGCGGTGAAACGCTTGCGCAGGCCCGCCCAGCATTCCTGGTAATCGCGCTGCCGGTGCGACGCCTGCAAAGCCTGATGTGTCGGCCGGATCACCGCGCGCGTCTCGAACATGAAAGCCATGGTGTCGGTGACGACATCCGGTTTCGTCAGATCCGCGTTGCTGGCTTTTTCGAACGTGGTCGCGTCGGGGCCATGCCCGCTCATGCAGTTGTGCAGCGAAGCGCCACCCGGGGAAAAGCCCTCCGCTTTCGCGTCATAGGCGCCATGCACCAGCCCCATGAATTCGCTGGCCACGTTGCGGTGGAACCACGGTGGACGGAAGGTGTCCTGCGCCACCAGCCAGCGCGGTGGAAAGATCGCGAAATCCATGTTCGCCGTGCCCGGCGTGTCGCTGGGCGCCGTGAGCACGGTGAAGATGGACGGATCGGGGTGATCGAAACTGATCGAACCGATGGCATTGAAGCGACGCAGGTCGTAACGATAGGGCGCGTAGTTGCCGTGCCAGCCCACCACATCCAGCGGCGAATGGCCGATGTCGGCGCGCCACAGATGGCCCTGGAACTTGGCGACCAGTTCGAACTCGCCTTCGATGTCTTCGTAAGCGGCGACCGGCGTTTCGAAATCGCGCGGATTGGCCAGGCCATTGGCGCCGATCGGGCCCAGATCGGGTAGCCGCATTAGCGCACCGAAATTTTCGCACACGTAACCACGCGATGGACCGTCGACCAGTTCAACACCGAAACGCACGCCGCGCGGAATCACCGCGATCTGTTGCGGCTCGACTTCCAGCACGCCGAATTCAGTGGCGATGCGCAACGCGCCCTGCTGCGGCACGATCAGCAGTTCACCATCGGCGTCGTAGAAATAACGGCCCTGCATGGAGCGGTTGGCGGCGTACAGATGGATGCCGACGCCGCACTGCGCAGCAGCCGAGCCGTTGCCGGCCATGGTGAACAGACCTTCGACGAAATCCGTCGGCGCTTCGGGCAGCGGCAACGGCGACCAGCGCAACTGGTCCGGTGAAACGGGACCGGTGTCGAAATCGTTGTGGAAGCCGGCCTGCACGAACGGCGAAAAGGTGCCGTGCATTGCTCCAGGTCGGATGCGATACAGCCAGCTACGCCGGTTCTCGGCGCGCGGCGCAGTGAAAGCGGTGCCCGACAGCTGTTCGGCATACAGCCCGTGTGCGACGCGCTGCGGCGAGTTGCGGCCGACGGGCAACGTTCCCGGCAGTGCCTCGGTAGCGAATTCGTTGGCGAAGCCGGATTGGTAGGCGTTGTCACTCATGGTCGGGCTCGATCTTCGCTTGAGCCCCTCTCCCATCGGGAGAGGGGTTGGGGTGAGGGTACGGTTCAAACGCGATGTTCCAGATAGCTTCGGCCACCGCTACCGAAGAAAGCAGCACATCATGATCCCAGAAACGGATTATCCGCCAGCCTTGCGATTGAAGTGCTCTGCTCCTTGTGCCATCTGTTTGAACGTTGTGCTGCGAACCATCCAGTTCGACAATCAGCTTTCTTTCAATGCAGCAGAAGTCGGCGATATAGGGAGGAATCGGATACTGACGACGGAACTTCAATCCTCCCAGCTGTCTTCCACGCAGGACACTCCACAACCTGCGTTCTGCGTCCGTCATTTCCTTGCGCAAACGACGTGAATTCATGAGCGTGGTGGTGGGCAACGGAGGTTTGATTTCCATTGTTCCACCGTACCCTCACCCCAACCCCTCTCCCGATGGGAGAGGGGCTTAATCTGGTATCAGAGAAAACCCCGCTTCATCTGATCCCGCTCGATGCTTTCAAACAGCGCCTGGAAGTTGCCTTCGCCGAAGCCTTCGTTGCCCTTGCGCTGGATGATCTCGAAGAAGATCGGCCCCAGGGCGTTAAGGGTGAATATCTGCAGCAGCTTGCGCTGCTTGGTTTCCGGGTCGGCATCGATCAGTATCTTGTTGGCGCGCAGGCGCGCCACGTCCTCGCCATGCTCCGGGATGCGCTGGTCGATCACGTCGAAATAGGTGTCGGGCGTGTCGAGGAACAGGATGCCGGACGCGCGCATCTTCTCCACGGTCGCATAGATGTCATCGGTGAAGCAGGCGATGTGCTGGATGCCTTCGCCGCCGTATACGTCCAGGTATTCGTTGATCTGCGACTTCGGGTCGCTGGATTCGTTGAGCGGGATCCGGACCATGCCATCGGGTGCCGTCATGGCCTTAGACAGCAGGCCGGTCTTGGCACCCTTGATGTCGAAGTAGCGGATTTCGCGGAAGTTGAACAGGCGCTCGTAATAGTCCGCCCACTTGGCCATGTTGCCGTGATACAGGTTGTGGGTCAGGTGATCAATGAAGGTTAGGCCGAAGCCGGTCGGCATCAGCTCCACGCCGGGCAGGACTTCGTAGTCCGGGTCGTGGATGGTGCCCTTGTCGTCGTAGCGATCGACGATGTACAGCATGCAGCCACCGATACCCTTGATCACCGGCGCGGCGACCGCCTTGGTCAGTTCATCGGCAGCATCGAAGGATTCGGCACCGTTCTTCAGTGCCTGCACGCGCGCCCACTCGGCCAGTTTGTTGACCCGTATCGCAAAACCGCAGGCGCTGGGCCCGTGCTCGGCAGCAAAGCGCGCGGCGAAGGAGTCAGGGTCTTCGTTGATCAGGAAGGTGCAGTCGCCCTGCCGGTAAGTGCTGATGGGCCGGGTCTTGTGGCGCGCGACCTGGCTGAAACCCATCCTGCGGAAATAGTCGTGGAGCAGCTCGCCCTGGCCTTCCGGGGCGGCGAATTCGACGAATTCGAAGCCGTCGATGCCCATCGGGTTCTCGAACGTGGTCACCTGCATGCCAAGATTGGGCTGTGCGCTCATGGTTTTGGCCTCGCGGGCTGGATCGGGATGCGGACTTTATAGTTTCATCTGAAACCAATTGCAAGCGGCGATGCGCCATCACCTAGGACGGCTTCATGAACGACCCGATCAACAGCACTTCCCCCGCCACTCATAACGACGCCGCGCCCGCGCAGCCGGGCCATGCCGTGCTGGAGCTGGAGCATTTCCTGCCCTACCGCCTCAGCATTCTGTCCAACCGCATCAGCCAGACCATCTCCGGCCTGTATGGCCAGCGCTTTGGGCTGGCGGTGACCGAGTGGCGGATCATGGCGATCCTGGGCCGGTATCCGGATCTGTCGGCCGGCGAAGTGGCCGAACGCACGGCCATGGACAAGGTGGCGGTCAGCCGCGCGCTGGCCCGCCTGCTGGAGCGCGGCCTGGTACAGCGCGACACGCATGGCGATGATCGACGCCGTTCGGTGCTGGAACTCTCACCGGTGGGTTATACGGTCTACGACGAAGTCGCGCCGATGACGCTGGAGTGCGAACGCCGCCTGCTGGCCGGGCTGGACGACAACGAACGCGCCCAGCTGGACGTGCTGCTGGCCAAGCTGGCCGAGGGCGTGGGCAACATCCGGGACAAATAGAAACAGCATTACAGCCTGTAGGAGCTGCGTAAGCTGCGACCGTGTTGCCTGACAGAGGCAGCGCAGGTTATTCGCCAATATGCGTCGCAGCTTACGCAGCTCCTACAAGGGCGATCACTTCTCTGGCGGCGCCCATGCTTTGAGGAAACCGAAGAACTTGTCGCGGTCGTAGCCCTTGCCTTTTTCCAGCTCGCCAGTGAACTGCGAGTGCAGCAGCTTGCCGTCGGCATCCAGCACGAACAGGTGCGGATAGCCCTTGATCTCGGGATACTTCGAAAGAAATGCCTTGTTCTCGTTCTCTTCGCTGTAGTTGACCTTCATCCAGACATAGTTGGCGTCGCGGAAGCTGCGGATTTCCGCATCGCCTTCAACGAACTTGTCCAGGATATGGCACCAGCTGCACCACTCACCGCCCACGTCCAGCAACACGCGCTTACCGCCGCGCTGCGCTTCCACCTTGGCCATTTCCAGATCGCTGGCCGGGTCGCGTTTCGGGTCGAACGACGCGTTCAATGCCGCCACTGCCGCGATATCCGCGGCAGTGATCGTGTTGCCGGACGCGACCCGCTGGGACGTGTCCGGCTCGGCAGGCGCGTTGGCTTTCATCGACGGCGGATTGGGTTCGGCCGCGGGCTTTTCCTGCGAGCACGCGGTCAGCGCGAGCGCCGACAACAGTGCGATGGAGTGCCACCCGGAGGTCGGCATCATTTGACGCCGTGCATCAGCTTCTGGATCAGCGGGGCGATCAGGAACAACAGCGCGCCGGGAATCACCAGCGCCCAGAACCCGAACTCATAACCGGACATCGCCGAAGCCACGGTCATGCCGCCTTCGCCGCTGACATGGCTGGCGAAAATGCCCGACAGGTTGTTGCCGATACCCGTGGATAGGAACCAGCCACCCATGCCGAAACCGACAAGCCTTACCGGCGCCAGCTTGGTCACCATGGACAGACCGATCGGCGACAGGCAGAGCTCGCCCACCGACTGGATCACGTAGACCATGAACAAGGTCCAGAACGGAATCTTGCCGAAATCGTCGACCAGCGCCGACAACGCGAACCACAGCAGCGCGAACGCCACCGCGTTGAACAGCAGACCCAGGCCGAACTTGCGCGGAATCGACGGATTGGCACGGCCCATGGCCACCCACAACCACGCCATCACCGGCGCCAGGGTGATGATCGCCACCGAGTTCACCGACTGGAACCAGGCCACCGGGAAGATCCAGCGGCCCAGATCGCGGTTGACGATCTCGCTGGCAAGGAAGGTGAAGCTGCTGCCGGCCTGTTCGAAGAAGCACCAGAACAGCACGTTGAACGCGAAGATGATCAGCATCGCGATGACCATGTCGCGCTGCTTGCTGCCATTGCGGATGCCTTCAACCAGCAGCAACGCGCCCAGGCCGATGAACATCGCCGTCAACACCCACTGCAGTACGTTGGCGCCCAGCGACAGCAGGAAGTAGATCACCGGGATCGCAAGCAGCGCGCCGATCAGCGTGTACAGCACGCGACCCTTGCTCTCGCCGCCTTCCGGCGGACGGCCCACGCCCAGCAACTGCGCGCGCCCGAACCAGAACCACACCAGGCTGATCAGCATGCCGACACCGGAGGCCATGAACACGATCTTGTAGGAAGGCATCGCATCGGTGCCGAAGACCGAGGACGCCAGCCAACCGGTCAGCACCGGGGCAATCATCGCGCCCAGGTTGATGCCCATGTAGAACAGGGTGAACCCGGAATCGCGACGTTCGTCGGTGACCGAATACAGCTTGCCCACCATCGTCGAAATGTTGGGCTTGAACAGGCCATTGCCGGCGATGATGGTGGCCAGGCCAAACTTGAATACCTCTTCGTTGGGCATGGCGATCATGAAGAGACCGGCCGCCATGATCACCGCGCCCAGCAGGATCGAGCGTTGATAACCGATCACCCGGTCGGCGACGTAACCGCCGAAGATCGCGGCTGCATAGACCAGCGCCAGATACGCGCCGTAGGTCTGATTGGCAGGTGCCTGCCCCGTGCCGCTGCCGCCATGGAACTGGGCGACGATGTACAACACCAGCGCCCAGCGGATGCCGTAGAACGCGAAGCGCTCCCAGAACTCGGTCATGAACAGCATCCACAACGGCTTGGGATGCCCCATCAACTGGCCGTAATTCGGCGGCGGCGGATTGCCGCCGGCAGGCGCCTCAAGCGGTGGGCCAGCGGGTTCCGCAGCGTTCGGGATGATCGAGCTCATTCAGGTGCCCCTTGGTTTTTGCAATACAGGAATGGGTGTCCGCAGCATGGCGCGGGACAGGCGAGCATCACCGAACGATGCGCTTGGCGTCAAACAGAACCGCTTGCATGAACGACTTTTCGGGCCTTGTCAGCTGGCATTTCAAAGGATTCAAGCCGCTGACGCAGCAGCCACATGGGCAGATGCGTGTCGGGGGCGTAGCCCCGACCTACGTCATCAATAGGCAGGGGCGGCCGATCCTGGCTTGCCGTCGATCAGGGTGCGCACCTCGAACAGCTCCGGGAAGAAGGTCAGCTCCAGCGCCTGGCGCAGGAAGCCGACACCGCTGGAACCGCCGGTGCCGCGCTTGAAACCGATGATGCGCAGCACCGTGCGCATATGCCGGAAACGCCACAGCTGGAACTGGCTCTCCAGATCCACGAAATCCTCGCACAGGCTGTATTCGCGCCAGTAGCGGTCCGTGTTCTCGTAGATGGCTTCGAATACCGGCAACAAGCCGGGATCGGACACATGCGGCAGCGACCAGTCGCGTTGCAGGTGGATCGCCGGCACCGCATGGCCGAAGCGCGACAGATACTGCAGGAATTCGTCGTACAGGCTGGGCGAGTTGAGCACCCGTTCCAGTCCGGCATGGCCCTGTGCATCGTGCGAGAACACACGCAGCATGTCAGCGTTCTTGTTGCCCAGCAGGAATTCGATGGTCCGGTACTGCAGCGACTGGAAACCCGACGACGGCCCCAGCAGGTCGCGGAAGCCCATGTATTCCGACGGCGTCAGCGTTTCCAGCACCGACCATTGCTCGGTCAGCTGCCGCAACACCTGCTTGCTGCGCGCCAGCACCTTGCGGCACTGCCAGACCTCATCGCGCTGCAGATGCGTCACCGCCGCACCCAGCTCGTGGATCATCAGCTTCATCCACAGCTCCGACACCTGGTGCTGGACGATGAACAGCATCTCATCGTGGTGCTGGGGCTCGGAGACCGGCTGTTGCGCCGCCAGCAGCAGATCCAGCCTCAGATATCCGCTGTAGGTCAGGCGTCCGGCCAGGTCGGTGTGGATGCCTTCTTCCAACGGGCGCTGGTTGTCCTGGATGCTCATGCGGAATCTTCGGCTTCGGGTTGCGCATGGTAACGGTTCCACCGTTGCGGCAGCCATTCGCGTCATCTGGCGACGGCCTTTTCCTTGCGCCATGGCGCTGCGTATTGCTGCGCCGCACGACGGCCCGGGTGCACGCCTTCTTTAACATGGCGCGCCTTATCATCGACGCACACGGTTCAAGGATCTCCCCGCGATGACCATCGCCGCGCAATTCCAGATCGACTATCTGCAATACATCGGACCCGACGGCAACGCCGTCCGCGACGATCTGCCCGAAGCCGCGCGCGACACCGCGCGGTTGCTGGAACTGTTCAAGCAGATGCTGTTCGTACGCACCTTCGACACCAAGGCCGTGGCCTTGCAGCGCACCGGCAAACTGGGCACGTATGCGTCCTGCCTGGGCCACGAAGCCACGCACGTGGGGATCGGCGCCTCGACGCTGCCCGAGGACACCTTCGCGCCCAGCTATCGCGAATACGGCGCGCAGTTCATGCGCGGCGTACGCCCGCGCGAAGTGCTGCTGTACTGGGGCGGCGACGAACGCGGCAACGATTTCGCCGTACCGCGTCACGATTTCGCCTGGTGCGTGCCCATTTCCACCCAGTGCCTGCATGCCGCCGGCGCGGCCCTGGCCTTCAAGCTGCGTGGCGAACAGCGCATCGCCGTGAGCACCTGCGGCGATGGCGGTTCGTCGAAAACCGATTTCTACGCCGCGCTCAATTCCGGCGGCGCCTATTCGCTGCCGCTGGTGCTGTGCGTGATCAACAATGGCTGGGCGATTTCGGTGCCGCGCTCGGCGCAGACCGGCGCGCAGACCCTGGCGCAGAAGGGCATCGCGGGCGGCACCTTCTGCCTGCAGGTGGACGGCAACGACCTGATTGCCGTGCTGGAAGCCATGCGCATCGCCACCGAGCGTGCGCGCAGCGGCCAGGGCACCAGTGTGCTGGAATTCGTCACCTATCGCCTGGGCGACCACACCACCGCCGACGATGCGCGCCGCTATCGGCAGGATGCGGAAGTGAAGTCGGCCTGGGAACGCGACCCGATTCCGCGCATGCGCACCTGGCTGACCGCGCGCGGACTGTGGAGCGAAGCCGAAGAAGCCGCGTGGAAAGAAGAATGCGGGCGACTGGTCGATATCGAGGTCAACGCGTATCTGGAAACGCCGGTGCAGCCGGTGGAAGCGATGTTCGATTACCTCTACGCCGATCCGCCGCCTGAACTGCTGGCGCAGCGTGCTGCCGCGATCGCTGCGGAACAGGCAGCACGGGAGCCGCGCCCATGAATGTGGAGATCGCCAAGCAGGTGGGAGGAGCTTCAGCCTCCACGCAACCCAAAGCAGCCGGGACCGAAGTTCCTCCAACAAAAGCCGCACTTCCAATCACCTTGATCGAAGCGATCACCCAGGCGCTGGCCTGGGAAATCGCCCACGACGAATCGGTGGTGGTGCTGGGCGAAGACGTGGGCGTCAACGGCGGTGTGTTCCGCGCTACTGCCGGTCTGCAGCAGCGCTTCGGTTCCGAACGCATTCTCGACACGCCGCTGGACGAAACCACCATCGCCGGGCTCAGCGTGGGCATGGCCGCTATGGGCATGAAGCCGGTGGCCGAGGCGCAGTTCGATGGCTTCGTCTATCCCATGGTCGATCACCTGATCTGCCACGCCGCACGCATGCGCAACCGCACCCGCGGTCGCCTGCACTGCCCGATGGTGCTGCGCGTGCCGTGGGGCGGCGGCATCCGCGCGCCGGAGCATCATTCCGAAGCCAACGAATCCATCTTCACCAACGTACCCGGCTTGCGTGTGGTCATGCCCTCTTCGCCGCAACGCGCCTATGGCCTGTTGCTGGCGGCCATCCGCGATCCCGATCCGGTGATCTACATGGAGCCCAAGCGCATCTACCGCCAGTACAAGGAACTGGTGACCGATGACGGCGAAGCGTTGCCGCTGGATGTCTGCTTCGTGCTGCGCGACGGCAGCGACGTGACCCTGGTGACCTGGGGCGCGCAGGTGAAGGAAACGCTGGAAGCCGCCGAAGCACTCGCCAAAGACGGCATCAGCGCCGAGGTGATCGACGTGGCCACGTTGAAGCCGTTGGACTTCGACACCATCGCCGAATCGGTGTGCAAGACCGGGCGCTGCGTGATCGTGCATGAGGCGCCGCGCACTGCAGGCTTCGGCGCGGAAATCGCCGCACGCCTGGCCGAACAGTCCATGTACGATCTGGTCGCGCCGGTCGAACGCGTTACCGGTCCCGACACGCACATTCCCTTGTTCCGCCTGGAAATGAAGTACCTGCCCAGCGTCGAGAAGATCGTCGCCGCGGCCAAACGCGTCATGGCGGTCGGCTGATGCGCCGCGCGCGTGTCATCGCTGCGCATCGAGCGCCGGACCGGCCCTCGATCCGCGTCGCGGCCGGCGACACCGTCACCCTGGGAGAACGCGACAGCGACTGGCCACAGTTCGTGTGGACGACACTGGCGCAGGGATTGGGCGGCTGGATTCCCGCCGCCTTGTTCGACCGCGAAAGCGGTGAGGCCACCGCCCAGGCCGACTACGACACGCGCGAACTGCCGACTGATATCGGCGAGATACTGATCGTCCACCACGAACAGGAAGGCTGGTGGTGGGCGGAGAACACGCAGGGTGACAGCGGCTGGATTCCCGCGCGCGCCCTGGAACTGCTGGAAGAATCCTGACGTAGAGGCTGGCTTGCCCGGCTTGCTTTTGGACGACGCGAAGGGCAGCGGGACAAGCCCGGCTCTACACGACACCTGCACACTGGACCGCATATGACCGACAGCAAGACATTCCATCTTCCCGACCTGGGCGAAGGCCTGCCCGACGCGACCATCGTCGAGTGGTTCGTCAAAGAAGGCGATACGATCCGCCTGGACGAGCCGCTGGTGTCGATGGAAACGGCCAAGGCCGTGGTCGAGGTGCCTTCGCCGGTCTCGGGTAAGGTGTTGAAGCTGGCGGGCGACGCCGGCGACATCGTGGTGACCGGCGCGATGCTGGCCGAGTTCGAACCCGACCCCACCCTGCCACAACGCGCCGATGGCCAGGACACCGGCCACGCGCATGGTCCTGCCAAACCACAGGCTGCCGCGGTGGCAGAAAAGGCTTCAGCCCCGGCACCCGTCGAGGCTCAAGCATCTCCCAAAGATGAAACCACCGAACGCGACGATGCCGGCACCGTGGTCGGCGCGATGCAAAGCTCCAACGCCGTGCATGAAGAACAGGCATTCGCGGTCGGCGGTATCAAGGCCATGCCGGCGGTGCGCGCCACAGCGAAGAAACTCGGCGTTGATCTGGCGCGCGTTCGTGCGACCGGCACCAATGGTGCAGTGACCATGGCCGATGTGAAGCAAGCCGCCGCTGGCGGCGATGCCGCTCTGCTCCCCTCTCCCACCGGGAGAGGGGTCGGGGGTGAGGGTACGGAGAATCGGGACGCTCGCGCTCGCACCGTACCCTCATCCGCCCTTCGGGCACCTTCTCCCGAGGGGAGAAGGGAAGAGCAGCAGCGCACCGCCATCTCCGCCACCGGCAAACCCATGCGCACCCAACCGCCTGGCGTCCCGGTCACCGGCCAGCCGGAACAGCTCAAGGGCGTACGCCGCAATATGGCGCGGGTGATGGCCGATGCGCATGCCAAGGTCGTGCCGACCACGCTCAACGACGATGCGGATGTACACGCCTGGGTGCCAGGCAACGACGTCACCGTGCGCCTGATCCGCGCCGTCGTGCGCGCGTGCAAGGCGGTGCCCGCATTGAATGCCTGGTTCGACGGCGACGCGCTCAGCCGCACCCTGCACCCGCAGGTCGATATCGGTATCGCCGTGGACACCGACGATGGCCTGTTCGTGCCGGCGCTTCGCAATGCGGACATTCTGGATGCCGCCGGCATACGCGAAGGCGTCAACCGCCTACGCACGCAGGTGGAAGACCGCAGCATTCCGGCTTCGGAACTCAGCGGCTACACCATTTCGCTGTCCAACTTCGGCATGTTCGCCGGCCGCTACGCCACACCGGTGGTGGTGCCGCCGTGTGTGGCCATCGTCGCAGCCGGTCGCGCGCGGCATCAGGTGATGCCGGTCATGGGTGGCTTCGAATCGCACAAAATCATTCCCTTGTCGGTGACCTTCGACCACCGCGCGGCCACCGGCGGCGAAGCCGCGCGCTTCCTCAAGGCGATGATCGACGACCTGGCCCTGCCCTTGTAGGAGCGGGCCTTGCCCGCGATGCTCTTCGGCCAGATCAAGAAAAACGGCATCGCGGGCAAGGCCCGCTCCTGCGCCCGGAAGCAAGTCCCCTAGGGGGACAATGCCGCTTTCCACCTTTCGGAGATCACCATGGCACATCGCAGCCGTCTGGCCGGTTTCATCATCGACTGCAAGCGCGGTTCGCTGGAATCGTCCGCCGATTTCTGGAGTGAGGCGCTGGGCCTGGAAGTCCGGGACTACAACGAAGGCGGCGAAGGACTGTACGCGCCGCTCAGCGACGGGCCCGGTGGCCTGCACATCGAGGTGCAGAAAGTCTCGCACCCCTCGCGCGTGCACCTGGATATCGAAACCGACGACATCGAAGCCGAAGTCGCGCGGCTTGAAAAACTCGGCGCCAAACGCATCGAATTCGTGCGCGAACGCTGGTGGGTGATGGAAGCGCCCAGCGGCCACCGCTTCTGCGTGGTGCCCATGCCCAAGAAATCCGCGCGCGCCAAACCAAACGTCTGGAAGTGATTCCTCCGTAGGAGCGGGCCTTGCCCGCGATGTTCTTGGCGTGATCTACAAAGACGACCTTACGAATAGGCGCCGGACCCGAATCAAAAGCATCGCGGGCAAGGCCCGCTCCTACAGACGCGGCTTAGTTGCGTGCGGCATCGCTCTGGGTGCGGATCGCCTTGAACTCCGAACCTTCCTGCCAGTGCGGCCATTCGTTGCTATTGGCCAGTTCCGCGCCCAGGTCGTGCAACAGCGTCACATCGGCCACCGGCCCGCGCAGATCCCATTGCGCGGTCCATGCATCGCAGGGCTGGTGGTAGCACTTGGCGAAATAGTCCTCGCGAAGCTTTCTTCCGCTGTCCACCCCGCCTTCCAGGCGATCGAGACCGGCGCCCACGGTGATCGCAGGCACACCGGCACGCGCAAAGGCGAAATGATCGGCGCGATAGAAGAACCCCGCTTCCAGATTCGGGTCGGGCGAATAGGTCCGGCCACGCGCCTGCGCGACCCGTTCCAGATCGCCTTCCAGCGACACCCGCCCCTTGCCCCATGAGGCGATATCGCGGGTGGCACCATCGGGACTCAGCATCTCCACATTCAACACCGCTGCGGTTTTGTCCAGCGCGACCAGCGGATGCGCCGCGAAGTAGGTCGCGCCCTGCAGGCCTTTCTCTTCCGCAGTCAGCGCCAGGAACAACAACGTGCGCTTGGGGCGCGGACCCGCGGCGAACACGCGCGCCAGTTCCAGCACCGTCGCCACGCCGGTGGCGTTGTCGATCGCGCCATGGCGGATCGGATCGCCGCTGGCATCGGGCTCACCGATGCCGAAGGCGTCCCAGTGCGCGGAATAGATCACCGTCTCATCCGGCCGCTCGGCTCCGGTCAGTTTCGCGACCACATTGCGCGTCACCACCCGGTCGCGCTTGACCTTGAACGAGGCCGACAGGCACGCATCGCCCAAGGCGACCGGCTTGAAATCGGCGCGTTGCGCCTGTTTTTTGGCGACATCGAAATCCAGTCCCGCGTGCTGGAACAACGAGACGGCCAGGTCGCGCTGCATCCAGCCGCGCAAGAGTGTGTGATAGGCGGCCGCATCTGCGCGTTCGATGTCGAACAATGGCGACAGGCCCGAACTCTTCACCGTCGCCCAGCCATACGCGGCCGGCGCGGTCTCGTGCACGATCAGCACGCCGAGCGCACCACGGCGCGCAGCTTCCTCGTATTTGTAGGTCCAGCGCCCGTAATAGGTCACCGCACGGCCTTCGAAACTGCCGGGCTGAGGGGTCTCGAAATCGGGATCGTTCACCAGCACGACCGCGATCTTCCCTTTCAGGTCGACCTGCTTGTAATCGTCCCAGTTGCGCTCGGGCGCATCGATGCCGTAGCCGATGAACACCAGCGGTGCCTTGTCTATCTCTACCTGCGAGACCGGTTGCAGCGTCTGCAGCACGACATCGGTGCCATTGACCAGCTCCTGATTCTGGCCCGCGACTTCCAGCGATGCGCTGACCGGCCCGTCCACCTGCGCACGCACCAGTGGTACATCCTGGGTCCAGCCGCCGTGGTCGCCACCGGGTTCAAGGCGCGACTGTGTGAATTGCTCGATCAGATAGGCGATGGTCTTGTCCTCGCCCGGCGTCGCCGGCGCGCGCCCTTCGAATTCGTCCGACGCCAGCGTGCGTACATGGCGCGAGAGATTCTCGCCGCTGATGGCAGCATCGCCCGGCGTTTGCGCCGCCTGTGCGACAACCGAAGATTGCAAGGCCAGGACGAGCAGGAAAGCTGATTTCAAGACGGAGCTCCGATGAATCGACCACACCAGTCTACGGCAACAGGTTTCTGTCGTAGGAGCGACGCAAGTCGCGAACAACATTCCGATGTCATTGTTGTCCTGCATCAAGAAGAAAATCCAACGACAGAACAGCTTATTCGCGACTTGCGTCGCTCCTACAACGCTCCTGCGGGTAGCAACGCGTAAGCATCAGCGCTTGTCGCGGTCCAACCACGATGCCAGGCCCTGCGCGTTGAGTTCGATGTCCATTTCCAGCACCTTTTCTACGCCCGCATCGTCCAGCGCGCAGCCGTGGGCCTGCGCGCGCTCCAGATACAACGCACGCAGCGCCGCCACCAGACAGCGGTGCCGGTCGGCACGCGTTTCGCAACTGCGTCCGATCGCCACCATGGCATCGATCTGTTCGTACAGATCCCGCGCCAACCGTGCCGTGTCGCCGACGCGGCCGTAGTGGGTTAGATACATGGAAGCCGGCTGATAGGAAATCAGCCGCGCGATGGAAACCTTCAACGTCTCGGGCTCGAACTGCACTGGCGAGGAAGTCGGGATGACGAACGGACCTTTCTCGCTGTCCAGTTCGCGATACGACAGGCCGAAGGTATCGCCGGTGAACCAGCTGCGGCTGCGTGCATCCCAGACGCAATAGTGGTGGCGTGCATGTCCGGGTGTGTCCAGACACAGCAGTTCGCGCCCGTTGAGGTTGACGCGGTGTCCGTCTTCGGCAATCACCACGCGCGCTTCCGGCACGGCCACGATGCGGCCGTAGCTGTGCATCATTTCTTCTTCGCCATACACCGCCGTTGCGCCTGCGATGAGCCTGGATGGATCGATCATGTGCGGCGCACCGCGCGGATGCACCACCAGCCGCGCATTGGGAAGCCGCTCCATCAGGGCGCCGGCACCGCCCGCATGGTCCAGGTGCACATGGGTGACCAGCAGCCAGTCCACATCCTCCGGCGTCAGGCCCGTCTGTTGCAGTGTCGCCAGCAGATGCGGAACCGAATGGTTGGTGCCGCAGTCGACGAAGGCGCCGCGTCCGTTTTCCACCACCAGGTAAGCCGCATCGAAGTGATCGCGCTGGAACGCGGTGTCGATGGTGTGGATGCCGTGTTCGTTCATGGACTCATGCGGCCCTGCTGGGAGATGTCCATTCTAGTGATGAAGCGTAGCGGTCGCGATCACGCTTTGGTCGCATGAATGTAGGAGCGGGCCCTGCCCGCGACAGGCTTTGCCAGTAATGCCTGTCGCGGGCAGGGCCCGCTCCTACAGAGTTTTCGTGCGCGAGAGGAACCAGGCGCGCAGCACCATGGCGATGAGCATCGCCATTAGAAATGCGCCGTACGCCACCAGAGTGGCCAACACTTGTTTCCAGATGGCGCCGGTGTCCAGATCGGCCAGGCCCAGCGCATAGCCCCAATGCATGCCGCCATAACTCAAGGCGAAGGCACACAGCAGCGCGACGATATCGAAACGCCTGCGCCACGCATTGCGCGGCTGGCGCGGATAGAACCAGTACAACGCGCCCAGTAGCGCGAACCAGGGCAGGAACAGGATCAATGCCAGATTGAGCGCGAACGGCGAACTCATGCGGCTTCCTCGCCGAAGGCAAGCAAGGTGTCGGCCAATTCGTCCAGCTGCACGCCTTCGTGCAAATGCCCCAGCAATTCGTCGCCCACATGCACGGCATCCTGTCCGACGATCCTCAGCGCGGCAGCGCCGTCCTGCTTGAGCCTGGCGATGCGCTGACCGGCCTCGCGCGGCGACTGGTGGCCCACGCTCTGCAGCAGCAGGCGTCCGTCGGCCGCCAGCAGCTTGAAGTAGAACTTGCCGTCCGATTCGCGGTACTGCTTGAACGAAGGCGATGCGGATTTGCTGGACTGCGTGCCCGTGGCTTCGGGCTGATAGGCCAGATCGCGCAGACCCACCGCGTGCCGCAACTCGGCCAGAAAAGGAGTGGCGTATTTCTCGCGCAGCCGCCTGGCGCCGTCGCGCAGCATCGCTTCGACTTCCGCCGGACGCGACATCAACGCCTCGTAACGTTCACGCATCGGCGCAATCTCCGCATCGATGCGCTCGAACAACTGCTGCTTGGCCTCGCCCCAGCCGATGCCGGCGGCGAAGGCCTGCGCGAACGCGGCGCTCTCCTCGGCGCTGGCGAAGGCCTGGTAGAGCTGGAACAGCGCCGAGCCCTCGGTGTCCTTCGGCTCGCCGGGCGCACGCGAATCGGTGACGATCGCGAACACGCGCTTCTTCAATTCCTCGCGCGGAGCGAACAACGGAATCGTGTTGTCGTAGCTCTTGCTCATCTTGCGCCCGTCGAGCCCGGGCAAGGTGGCCACGTTCTCGTCGATCAGCGCTTCAGGCAGGGTGAAATAGTCGCGGCCGTAGACATGGTTGAAACGCTGGCCGAAATCGCGCGCCATTTCGATGTGCTGGATCTGGTCGCGGCCCACCGGCACCTGCTGCGCGTTGAACAGCAGGATGTCGGCAGCCATCAGCACCGGATACATGAATAGCCCGGCGCTGATCCCGGCATCGTCGTCCTCGCCGTCGGCGCGATTCTTGTCTACCGCCGCCTTGTAGGCGTGGGCGCGGTTGAGGATGCCCTTGCCGGCCACGCAGGTCAGGAACCAGGTCAGCTCGTTGGTTTCCGGCACGTCCGACTGGCGGTAGAACCACACCTTCGACGGATCCAGCCCGGCGGCCAACCATGCCGCGGCGATCTCCAGGGTCGAGCGCTGGGTGCGCGCCGGGTCCTGCGCCTTGATCAGGCTGTGCAGGTCGGCCAAGAAATAGAAGCTCTCGATGCCGGGGCGCAGGCTGGCCTGCAGCGCCGGGCGGATAGCGCCCACGTAGTTGCCGAGGTGCGGGGTGCCGGAGGTGGTGATGCCGGTAAGGACGCGGGTCATTCGCAGGGGTCTGGCCGGTTCTGAACAGATTCAAGTTTAACCGCTGGCGCCGCCAACCCCGAATCTGCGGGCGGTGCGTTGGTAGCCATGCCCAACCAGGAGAACGACCATGTTCCGAAAGATTTTGCTGCTGTCGCTGGCGCTGCTGCTGACCAACGCCTGTTCGCCCCTCTCCGCCCGGCCCCTGGTCGATGTCTCGGTCGTGGACCGCGAATCCGGCGAGTGGCTGCGCCAATACCCGCATCGCGGCGATACCTGGGTGGCTGGCGCGCCCGGCAGCCGCTACGCCGTGCGCCTGTCCAACAACACGGGCGAGCGCGTGCTGGTGGTGCTGTCGGTAGACGGCATCAATGCGGTGACCGGCCAGACCGCCAGCCCCTCACAGGGCGGTTATGTGCTGGAACCCTGGGAAAGCGCCGAGATCGCCGGCTGGCGCAAGTCGCTGGATGACATCGCGCAATTCGTCTTCACGGATCTGGGCGACAGCTACGCGGCGCGCACCGGCCGGCCGCGCAATGTGGGGGTGATCGGGGTGGCGGTATTCCGCGAATCCAGGCCGCGTTATTACCCCTCGCCCCTGCCCTCGTTGTCGCGCGACGACCGGTATGAGAGCGACGCGGCCAAGTCCGCTTCGGCACCTGCACCGGCTGCATCGGCCAATGGCGCTGCCCGGGAAAGCCGTGAAGCCGAAGTCATGCAGCACCGCTCCGCAGACAGGCAAAGCATGGGCACCGGCCATGGACAGCGCGAATGGGCTCCGGTGGGCCAGACCGATTTCGTACGCGCGACCCGCGCGCCGACGCAGGTGACCGAACTACGCTACGACGATGCGCGTCGACTGGTGGCCATCGGGGCGATGCCCAGGCCAGCGCCCTACCCTCGCGATGATCGTCGGCCGCCGCGCGCCTTCCCCAATGGCTTCGTTGCAGATCCGTACCGTTAAGGGCGCGTAGGAGCGACGTGAGTCGCGATGAAGCTTCACCGGTCGCCCATCGCGACTCACGTCGCTCCTACGGTGCTCAAAAAATAGAGAACGGGCCGAGAGGCCCGTTCTTTTTGTCTACGCAACTACGGCAGCAATCAGTTGCGGACGTCCGATTTCAGGCTGCGCTCGAAGTCGCTGACTTCGGTATGGGCGCGGTCGCGATCCCAACCATAGCGTTCCTGCAGCTTGCCGGTCAGATATTCGGCGTTGCCTTCGGCGACCTTGAAATCGTCATCGGTCAGGTCGCCCCATTTGGCCTGGATCTTGCCCTTCAACTGTTTCCAATTCCCGGCGATGGTGTCCTTGTTCATGGTTTGCCTCTGAGTGATCACGGCGTCGATACCGTGCGATCAGGTTGCCCTCAGCGTCGTTTGCGGACGGTCAACACCGTGTCAATGCAATATAAAACCGCACTGAATATTCATTTCACACCGCTGAACTTCCTGCCAAAAAAAAGGCCGGCTTTCGCCGGCCCTTCTCAGCGCATCGCTGCGCCCGTCATTGCGGATTCAGTGGAATCAGCACTTGCCGTCTTTGCAGTCCTGCGCCTTGTCTTCGACTTTCTCGCCGACCTTCTGCACGTCCTTGCCAGCGCCGGCCATGGTATTGCAACCCACCATGCCCATCGAGAACATCGACAGCACCATCAATGCCAGTACACGCTTCATAGTGATTCCTCCTGAGTGTTTGTTGTCTTGCGGGCCCCGCCGGATCGTCCGTGCGGCCTCGGACATACGCTGAGGCTTGGGACATTCACCCCGTGTGAACGCGGGCCAGCCCATTCAGTTTAGGTACTCAGTCCCGCATCAGGGTCGACTTGCCGAACAGGCTTTCTACCAGGTCCACCACCAGCTCGGCGGTCAGATTGCGGGTATCGATCACCGGGTTAAGCTCGACGATATCCAGGGACAGCAGCCGTCCGGTGTCGGCGATCATTTCCATTACCAGCTGCGCCTCGCGGTAGTTGGGGCCGCCTGGCACAGTAGTCCCGACGCCCGGCGCAATGCTGGGGTCCAGGAAGTCCACGTCGAAGCTGACGTGCACGTGGGTGTTCTCGTCCACCCCCGCCAGCGCGGCTTCCATGGTGCGCTTCATGCCGTTCTCGTCGATATAGCGCATGTCGTAGACATCGATGCCGTTGTCCTTGATCAGGCGCTTTTCCTCGGCATCGACCGAACGGATGCCGATCTGACGGATGTCCGCCGCCGCCATTGCCGGGAAATCGCGGCCCAGCCGGGTCAAGGCGTCAGGGCCGATGCCGCACAGGCAGGCCACCGGCATGCCGTGGATATTGCCGGAGGGCGTCACGTCACTGGTATTGAAGTCCGAATGCGCATCCAGCCAGATCACCCGCAGGCGCTGGCCCTTGTCGCGGCAATGCTGGGCGACGGCGGTGATCGCCCCCATGCCCAGGCAATGATCGCCGCCCAGCATGATCGGCATGCGCCCGCGCTGCAGCTCGGCCAGCGTGGCGTGCATCAGTTCGCGATTCCAGGCCACCACTTCATCCAGGTGACGGTAACCGTGCACCGGCGCGGTCCACGGATTGACCGGCCCGTTGAGATTGCCACGGTCTTCCACGTCCACCCCTCGCCCCACCAGAGCCTCAGCCAGACCCGCAATGCGCAGGGCGTCGGGCCCCATCCGCGCACCACGGTGGCCGGCGCCGATATCGGTCGGAACACCTATCAGCGATACGGGTGGGAAATTTCGATTCATCGGATCTGCCGGGGCTGAAAGGGAGCAAGAGTCTAGCCGCGATCACCTTCAGCGCCCTGTGGCGCTGCAGCACGATCCACGCGCGAGCGGGACCTTGATGCAGCCATTACATCCCGCTCACGGTCTTGTCACGGGTGTTTGGCAAGACTGCGGTGCACACCTATGAACCAGAAAGCACTGCCGGAAAGAACACCCCTCGGAGATTGCCATGCGCCCCCTCCATGACAGACCGACCGACTCGCAGGAAGTGATCCTGGATATCGATGCCGAGCTGCGGCATTGGCGCGCTTGCTACCGCCAAAGCGCCTTCCATCGCAGCCCGCGCGAATTCGACGACTACATTCCCACTCTGAAGTTCGGTTACGACACCTACCTGTTGAACTACCACCGGGAACTGGACCAGTTGCTGGACATGCTCAAGGCACGCTACCAACGCGATGTCGCCGAATGGCAGCGCCTGGACTGGCCGCTGGGCGAAGCGGTCATCCGCGAGACCTGGAAACGCATGCGCAGCGGAAAGTCGTGGCGCCCGTTGCAGACGCCATCCGGCGACATGGCGCATCAGTCGGCTGCTGCGGTAGCGCTGCGATAGCCATTGTCAATGCAGAAAAGACGCGAGATCTTTTCTGCATCGTTCTACACCTCCCTATATCTTGAAATCGTCGAAAGCCACCTGCGCCTCGGGTACGCCCAACCGCTGCAGCAACTGCCGCGTGGCCGCCAGCATGGCCGGCGGGCCGCAGAGATAGAAATCGCAGGCGCGCAGATCAGGATGGTCACGCAGCAACGTGTCGTGCGCCGCTTCGTGGACCAATCCCTGCAGCAGGCCCGCACCGCATTCGGCCGCTTCGGACAGCACCAGATGCCAACTGAAGTTGGGGTATTGGTTCGCCAGCGCCGCCATTTCCTCCACATAGGGCGCTTCGCGCAGATTGCGTGCGCCGTACCAGAAGTGGATGCGTTCGCTGGCGCCTGCGTCCAGACAGGCATGCACCATCGCACGTAGCGGCGCCATGCCCGCACCACCGCCAATAAAGACTTTCTCGCGCCCGCCCGTCTTCACCGCGAAGTCGCCAAAGGGACCACTGAAACGCACGCTGTCGCCCGGCTTCAATCCGTACAGATAGGTGGAACCCTTGCCTGATGGATGACGCTTGCGGTCCGGGCGCCCGGGACTGAAGCGCGCCAGCAGCGTCAGGCGTCCACCGGCTTTTTCCACCGGCAACGACAGCGAGTACGAACGGCGGACCGGTTCCTTGTTGCTGAGCGTGGCGGGCAGATCCAGCGCGGACCAGTCGGCGCGGTGATCCTCGGGATGGGAAATATCGTGGCGTTGCATCGAATAACCGGGCACATGGATCTGCAGATAGCAACCCGGCTGGAATTCCGGCCCGGGCGGCGAAGGAACGCTGAGCACGATCTCGCGAAGAAACGGCGTCACCGCCTGCACGCTTTCCACCATGGCCACATGCTCGGTCCACAGACCGGCGCCGCCGGCCACTTCCACCTGCACATCGCCCGCGACGCGAAGACCACAGGCCAGCCGGTACCCGAGTTTGAGCTTGCTCTCCGACAGATGCGCGCGGTCGGCGCTGGTGGCCCGCGGCGCGGCGCCACGGAAACGCACTTCGCACAGTCCGCAACTCTGTCCACCGCCGCAGTTGGACGGCAGCTGCAATCCGTTTCTGCCCAACGCCAGAAACACGCTGTCGCCATTGGCTGCCTGCACCGTGCGCAACTTGGTGCCTTCAGTATCGAAGACCGCCAGTTCCCGCAGTCGGCGCCAGCGCCTTGGGACGAATTCGCTAAGGCGGAAGCTGGCGATCAGCAGCCAGATGCCGGTCAACGCCAGCCACAGTCCACCGATTGCGGCCATGACCACCAGCGGATTGTTGAAATCCTTGCGCCCGGTGTAATCCATGATGTGCAGCATCCAGAACACATCGAACAGGCGCCAGGTCTTGTTGCGGTGCTCCAGAACTTCGCCGTCCTGTGCGGAAAGGTAGACGGTCGTATCGTCGGCATCGGAGAAATCCACGCGCCAGATCGGGCCTTCGTGGGCGCGCGCTTCCAGCGTCCACGCCAGCAAACTGGGCGTCGCCGGTTGGCCGTCGCCGGTGTACGACTCCGATGCCAGCGCGCTGGCAGTGGCCGCGTCGATGCGGACGGGTTTGCCGCTGGCCGCATCCACAAGGCGGACCTGCTTTCCTTCCGACAAACGATAGACCGGACTGCCGAGCAACCATCCGGTCGACAGCCCGTGCACCGGCGTGGGCGAAGCGGCGATGATCTGCGCCGGGGTCGACAAACCCGCCGGCCAGGCGTGTTCGTCATGCGCATGGGAACGATGCGCGTGGCCTTGCACGCGGTCGTGATCGAGCAGGCTCATCATCAGCCCGCTGGCCATCCACACCACCAGCTGCAAGCCGATCAACAGGCCCAGCCACTTGTGTATTTTCCGCATCCAGGGCGTCATGCGGTGGCGCTCCGGCGGAAGCTGTACAGCAGCAGCCAGATGCCGCTCAGCGCGAATGCCAATCCGATTCCCGCCGCCACGCGCAACAGATTGTTGTTGACGTCGGTCCGCGCTTCGTAATCCATGATGTGGAACATCCACACGAAATCGAACCAGCGCCACAGGCTGTGCCTGCGCGCCAGCAACTCGCCCGAATGAGGCGAGAAATAAAGGGTGGTGTCGCCGCTATCGGCGAACCGCACCGCCCACAGCGGCACCGGCCGGGTCGCGACTTCCTGGGGCGCTTTCTCTATCCACGCCACGTCGCGCACCTGGGCATCGCCCTGGTAAAGCGAAACCGCCAGCGCGCGCACGGCGGTCTTTTCCAGCGGACTGATCTGCTTTCCGGTGACTGCATCGACCAGCGCAACACGCTTGCCCTGATGCACCTCGAAGACATCGCGACCCAGCAATTGCTTGACGCGGTAGCGGGTCAACCCGGGATAGCGACTGGACAAGGCGTCCGGGGCCATCCAGTCAGACGAGGTAGTCAGTGCTTCAGTGGACGCATGCGCCAGATGATCGCCATGAATGACGTCCAGCGAGACCACGGTCATATAGACCCCGCTGATCATCCACAGCAATGCCTGCACGCCAACGACAAGCCCGACCCATTTGTGGACGCGTCGCGCCCAGAATGCTGGTTTCATTGAATATGTCCGATACGAAAGGGTATGCGCACCTCAGCTCCCGCCGCCGCGCGAACGCGGCGGCGGGACTGCGGACTCACCAGCGATAACTGACTTTCGCGTTCCAGCGACGACCCAGCAATTCGTAGGTCATGGTGTCGGTGTTGGCATCGGTGTAGCTTTTGATGAAGGGCGCTTGCTTGTCGAACAGATTGTCGATGCCCAGCGCGATATCGAAAGACTTCCCGATCTCGTACTTGGCCTGCACGTTGTGATAGGTGACGCTGGGCGCACGCGCGCCGATATCGGTTGGTGCCGCGTTGATGTCGTCCGCCTTGCCAATGTACTGCAGGCTGTAGGAACCCGACCACGGACCTTGCGCCAACGCGAGCGAACCCAACGAGCGCCACCTGGTGTAGCTGCCACGACCGCCAGTGATCTTGCCGGCGTATTTGATCACCGCGGCGCCGTCGTAGGGCTTGAAGTCGTAGCGATCCAGATAGGAAACGTCCAGATTCAAGGTCGCGTCGAGTCCGGCCATCTCGAATTCGTACAACACACCCAGATCGATACCCGAGATCCGCTCGCTGGCGGCATTGACCGACTGGGAGGAAAGGAAGTCGATCTCGCCGGTGACCGGGTTGCGGGTGAAGTTGCTGGCACTGCAGAACTGGTGCGCCAGGCCCGGCGTGTTGTAGCAGAGGGCGAGTTTGGTGGAACCGGCCACGCTCTGGATCGCGTTGTCGATCTTGATGTCATAGTAGTCGACCGTCAGGGTCAGGCCCGGCGCGAAGCCTGGCGTCCACACCGCGCCGAGCGTCAGGGTCTTGGCGTCTTCGGGCTGCAGATCGATATTGCCGCCGCTGGTCGTCAGCACGGTGTTGCCGAGTTGCGTGTAGCCCACCGGCACGCCGCTGGCCTGGCAGTTCTGGTAGATCACGTCGGTCGAGGCACGCGCGCTCCAGTTACTGCATGGGTCGGCCGTGGTCAGGTTCCCTTCGCTGACGCCACCGAACAGTTCCGGCACATTGGGGATGCGGAAAGCAGTCGAGCTATTGGCGCGCAGTTTGAAACTCGGCGTGATCTGCCAATCCAGGCCGATCTTGTAATTGGCATCGCCGCCGAACAGGTCGTAGTCGGAATAGCGCACGGCGGTGTTGAGTTCCAGAAACTCGGTCCAGGCCTTGCCTTGCAACAACGGCACTGCGAACTCCACAAACACTTCCTTGGCGGTGTATTCGCCTTCGATGCGCTGCTGGGCGTTGCTATTGGCGATGCCCAACTGGGTCAACTGGTCCGGATCGCGCCAGCCGCGGTCCTTGCGCACTTCCACGCCGGTGGCGAAGCCCACCCAGCCCGCCGGCATTTCAAACAACTGCCCATTGAGGTTGGCGGTGAAGCTGCGCTGTTCGTTGCCGCCGCTATCGCGGGTGGTGAACATGATGTAGTCCAGCACCTCCTGGGTCACGTCGCCGTAGCCCAGATAGTCCGCGCAGGGGATCGCCGCGCCGGGTGCATTGCTGCACAGCGCGGTGTTGAGGGTCTGGTCCACCCGGTCCAGGTTGGCGACATTGGTGGACCCATCGACGCCGGTGTTACGGCCCCAGTTGATTGCGGTGTTCCACTCCCAGCCGGTACCAAAGCGCCCTTCCAGTCCCACCACCGCACGGAAGGTATCGGTGTCCTGATAGAACTCGCGTGGACCCGCTTCTTCCAGACGCCGGCGTTGCAGCACCAGGCTCTGGCCGGTGGGGTTGGTGGGATGATCGGCGGCGATGTTGATGGCGCGGTACTGGCCGATGGAACCTGGCGAGGCCAACTGATTGGAACGCCGGTTGGTGAACATCAACTCGGTGAACAGGCTCGTGTCTTCGCTCAGCTTCAGATCGCCGAAACTGCTGAAGCTCAGCCGCTTGATCGGGTTGACCGCGTTGAGCACCGGGTTGCTGTTGTAGTTGAACTGCGACGTATAAAGTTCGTAGGCGTCGCCATCGCCATTCGGGTCCTGGTTGAAATTGACCACCGACCGGTCGGCAAGCAACGCGCGGCCGCCGATGGTGGCTGAGCTTCCCACGCAGACCAGTTCGCCGCCGACTTCGCCCAGACCGCATGGCGCGCGGTCGGCCATGTTGACCGCCTTGCCTTCGGAATAGTTGATCGACGCCATCAGCGAACCGCGATCACTGGTGGTGCCCCAGGCCAGATCCACCGCCATGTCGGCGCCGTCGTTCTGGAAGGTCTCGCCGTAACGCACGCCCAGCTGGGCGCCGTCGAATTCCTTCTTGGTGATGATGTTGACCACGCCCGCCACCGCATCGGCGCCGTAGATGGCCGATGCGCCGTCCTTCAACACTTCGATGCGCTCGATCAACGCCACCGGAATGATGTTGAGGTCCACCGAACTGTTGGCGCCGGTGCCGCCATTGACGATACGGCGACCGTTGAGCAACACCAGCGTGCGATTGATGCCCAGGCCGCGCAGATTGACCTGGCTGGTGCCGTATCCGTTGCCGGTCCAGTAGGCGTTGCCCTGGTTGCCGGCGAAACCGGCCGAAGCCGGCAGCCGTTGCAACAGCACGTCGATGGACGTGGCGCCGGAGCGCTCGATGCTTTCGGCATCCAGCACCGTGACCGGACCGACGCCGGCGAGTTGTGCGCGTTTGATGTGGCTGCCGGTGACGGTCACCGCATCCAGCGTGGTGGCCGATTCGGAAGGCGATTGCGCGCCTGCTTCTTGTGCATTGGCCTGTGCCGCGGTGCCGGCCAGCAGCAGGCAAACGGCCGCGGCCAGTGGATTGTGTTTGAGTAACATGAGTTTTCGCCCCGGGATGTGCGTCTTGTTCGAGTGTTGTCCCGCCACGCGCGAACGTGCGCGCTGGCAATCGGACAGGAGGAAGCGTCGCCGCGAAGGCGACCGAACAAGCTCAACCGATGGGAGGTCGGAAGACCGGGGACAGGTCGCCCAGCACCGGTTGCACCGGCTGCAGGGCAAGGTAGCGTACCGAAAGCGAATGTTGCGCCGCGAACAACGTGGCGCCGCCCACGGTAAAGAAAGTCAGCACGCAATCGCAGCAGGCCTGGCTGGTGCAGTCGCACGCATCGTGTGCTGGCTGTTGCCCGCCTACTGGTTCACCCGCGAGTTTTTCCGCGGAAGCATCGGCAATCGTTCGCTTGGTATCGCATTCGGCGGTGGTCTTCGCGGCGACATGGTCGTCTGCCGCGTCAGCTTTCGAATGCCCTGCCTGTTGGACCGCCATCGAAGTCGCCGCCCATGCGTTCGCCATCCCGTTCGCGCAGAGCACGAAGATGAGGAGCGTTCGCAGGAGGAGCTTCGGGAACGGCATTGGCTGCGGGCTGCACCGTGATTTGTCTATACAAGCAATATCACGCCCGGAAAACGCGTGTCAACAAATTTGTGCGCAGCAGCAACGCGCCTGATGGAGGCGGTCGGCGGTCAATTCTGTGCCGCATAAGCGGCCACGCAGACCGCAGCTCAATGCCCGACAAAGTCGTGGGGCTGCTTCTTGAAGATGGTGCCGACACCCGGATTCGAACTGGGGACCTACCGCTTACAAGGCGGTTGCTCTACCAACTGAGCTATGCCGGCATGGCTTCGACGAACCAGGGCGCGGGCAATCACTGCAACCGGGGCCTGGAAACGCGGACGCGGATTCTACCGCAGCCGTGCGCAATCGAGCGAACGCGACTGCGTCGCGCCCGCGGTGCCACGCAGTTGCGAAGCCACTGCGCCGGCGGGCGCGGAAGCATCCAGCCACCATTGCGCCGTGCCCTCGGCGCCAAGCGCCTCGATCCTGGCGTCGAAGCCGGCAGCCTTGAGTGCGGACTGGCGGCGTTCGGCACTCTCGCGGCTGCCGTAGCGGCCCAGCGCGATGCTGTTGGCCTGCTCGCCGGTGTTCACTATCAGGAAATCGTCGAAACCCGCCGCGCCGATACGCTGGGCGGTGGCTTGTGCCGCGGCCCGGTCCGCTGCGGGGGCCATTGAGACGCTATATCCGGTCGCTGCCCGGCCAGGCGCTTCGCGCGATACGGCGCGCGTGACCTGAGCGGCCAGCTTGGCGATGGCGGCATCGGCTGCGGCACGGTCTGCAAACGGACCCAGGCTGAAACAGACCGGTGTCTTGACCGGTTCCGTCGTCACTGCGGGTGCGGGCGGCGCAACTTCCGCGACCACCGGTGCGACAGGCGCAGTCGTCACCGGCTTGGCGACTTCGCTCAGCAGCTTCAGTCGCGGTACGCCTGCGCGTTGCGCGGGTGGAGCGGGAATAGGCGCAGGCGGTCGCGAGAGCCACCACGCCGCGGTGCCAAGGTTGAGAACGACCAGCAGGACCATCACGGCGCGAATCAGCATGCGGGGATTCTAAGCGCCGCACCTGCGCGCGACCACAAGGCCAGTCCTTCCAATACAGGTGCAGGCATCTGGATGGCCTGCGGCAGGTGCATGGCGAGCGCGGCGGCGCCACCTCCATGCAGCAGCAACGAGGGCTGCTTCCCCAGTATGAGTTCTGCCTGGGTCAGGCTGCGTTCGATCAGGCCCAGCGCCGCGCCCTCGCAGCCCGAGGCCAGCGCATCGCCGGTATCGGTGGCGAACTCGGTGTACTCGCCGCCTTGGGCCGGCAAGTGTGACGCGGCGTGATGCAGCGCCTCGCGCATGATCTGCGGCGAGGGACCGATGCGTCCGCCGCGATGCAGGCCGTCGCTATCCAGCAGATCGACCGTCAATGCCGTGCCTACGCCCGCGATGACCCACGGGCCTTCGCCGCGCGCGCGCGCCGCCAGCATTGCGAGGAATCTATCCACGCCCAAGCGCGAAGGATCGGCATAGGCAATGTGCACACCTGCGAACTGGGTGACGGCGCGTGCGATAGAGATGGTCTGGAAGTGCTGCGTCAGTATTTCGATGACGGTGGACGTCAGTGCCTGCGATGCCACGCTCGCCAGGCAGGCAGCCTCGGCTTGCGCGGGCAAAAGGCCATGCAACGAGTCGGCGAATCCGTCCGTATCGTGCGGCAATGCATAGATCACCGTAAGACTTCCATCGGACTGCAACTGCGCGCACTTAAGGCGCGTGTTGCCCAGGTCGAACAACCATTGGCTCATTGCGGCCTCACGCTGACTTCTCCCGCATGGAAAATCTTCTCTGCACCGTCAATACGCACGCGCAGCGCACCATCGGCTGCGATGCCCAGGGCGGTGCCGACTTGCGTTTCCGTTCCCAACTGGATCGACACTTCGCGTTCGGCCAGAGCATCCAGACGCGCGTAGCGCGGCAGGAATGGCGCCAGCCCCTGCGCATCGAATTCCTCCAGCGCCGGTACCCAGTGGGAAAGCAATGTCGCCACCAGCGCATTGCGCGAGGGCGCGGTGGTGGAGAGACGCACCAGATCGGTCCAGGGCTGGTCGATGGTCACGGCCATCGATTCGGGCATGCGCACGTTCAAGCCCAAACCGATCACCGCGCGCACCGGACCGGCGTGTTCGCCACCACCTTCCACCAGCAACCCGCCCAGTTTGTGGCCCGCGACCACCAGATCGTTGGGCCACTTGAGGCGCACCTCCGGATAGCCGGATGCGTGCAAGGCTTCGGCCGCCGCCACGCCGGCAACCAGGCTTAGTCCGCCCAGACGCGACAGCCCACCGCTGAACTGGCGCGCCACCGACAGATACAGATGCGCGGTCAGCGGCGAGGTCCACTGTTTGCCGCGACGCCCGCGACCGCCGGTCTGGCGCTCGGCGAGCAAGGCGGCGATACCGCTTGCCGGCGTCTCGCGGCGCAGCAGTTCGCTGTTGGTGGAATCCAGCGACCAGGCGACTTCCAGCGACGCCATGCCGGCGCGCACCAACGGCGGCAATGCATCGATGATCCGTGCGTTGTCCAGCAGTTCCAACGGATGGCGCAGCGCATAACCACGACCGGCCTGCGCGTCGATTTCCACACCGGCTTCGCGCAGCGCTTCGATGCGTTTCCACATCGCCGCGCGGGTCAGGCCTGCGTCCAGCGCTAATGCGTCGCCGGTGACGGGGCCGGCGATCAGGCGCTGCAGGATTTCGCGTTCGGTGCCCATCTAGCGACGCCGCAACAGACGCGCGCGTTCGAAGCGCGATTCGGAACCGGCACGCAGGCGTTGCAGGTTGCCGCGATGAGTGAACAGCACCAGCAACGCGGCGATGCAGGCGAACCAGAGCCGCGCCGGCTCCGCGCCCATCCACCACGCCAGTGGCACCAGCAATGCCACCGCGATCACCGAAGCAAGACCGACGTAGCCCGTCGTCACCAACACGACCACCCAAGCCAGCAGCATCCACGGCACCACCGCCGGCCACAGCACCAGCAAGGCGCCGAGCAACGTACCCACGCCCTTGCCGCCGCGAAAGCCATGCCACACCGGCCACACATGTCCGATCACTGCGGCCAGTGACGCGGCGAATGCCACCGTGCTTGCTGCCAACGGTGCGTCAGCAGGAGCGAAGCGCAATGCCAGCCACGCGGCGAGCGCGCCCTTGCCCACATCCACCAGCACCACGCCCAGGGCGAACTTCCAACCCTGCGTGCGCAGCGCATTGGTCCCGCCGGCATTGCCGCTGCCCTGGGTGCGGATATCCACACCACGCAACCGCCCCAGCAACAGACTGCCGGACAGCGAACCGAGCAGGTACGCGGTAATGATCAGAAACAGGGTGATAAGTGCGGGGGGCATGCTCTGATTATGCGCGAGTCGATGCTGCTGTTGCTTTTGAGCTTGTGGAATTGCCTATCGGGGATGGAGCGAGGTGATGGCTGCACGCGCTGAAATGAATAACCCTGATCGTCATCCCAGCGAAAGCTGGGATCCATCTTGACTTGGACTTTGCTTTTCTTCAGGCCCAGCAAATGCAAAAGCAAAATGGATCCCAGCTTTCGCTGGGATGACGTTCAGGGTGACGATCATTGGGAAGACGAAACTCCAGCCGTCATTCCACCGGCTCAGGTTGCACCGCCACGATCAACGCGCCCGGCCCGGCATGCGCGCCGATGGCCGCGCCGGTTTCGACCACGAAGGCCTCGCCGATGTCGATCTTCTGCCGCAGCGCCGCCAGCACGCGCTCTCCTTCGGCGGGCGCATCGCAATGGCCGACGATCACGCGCCAGCGCTCGCCGGCCGGCAACTTGGCGGCCACGCGGCGCGCGAATGCTTCCGGGGCGCGGCGGCGTGCGAACAACACGCCCGACAGGCCCAGCGTGCCGTTTTCGCGTACGCGGGCTAACGGCGTCAGCGCGGTCACCCGCGCCAGGGGCGCGGCCCAGGCGGGAATGCGTCCGCCGCGCACGACGTGGCTGATGTCGCGGGTGATGGCCCAGAGCAGCGTGCGTGGTCGCAGACGTTCGAGTTCCCGCAGGATCGCCACCTCGTCGGCGCCGGCCTGCGCCAGTTCCGCCGCGCGCCAGACCAGCAGCGCCTGACCCGCGGCGGCATTGAAGGTATCGAACACCTGCACGCGACCGGTGTTGGTACGCCCGGCCGCGTGTTCGCCCGATTGCAGCGTGCCCGACACCGCGCGCGACAGGCCCACGTATACGACCTGCGCGTGATGTGCCAAAGCCAGGTCGAACTGGCGCGAGAAGTCGCCCGGTGGCGGCTGGCTGGTGCGCGGCAGTTGCTGGGACTGGGCCATGCGCCGGTAGAACTCGTGCGTGCTCAGTCCCACCTTGTCCATGTACTCGCGCCGATCCAGGTCCACGCGCACCGGCACCACGGCGATGGCGTAACGCTCGGCGATGGCCTCGGGCAGGTCGGCGGCGCTGTCGGTCACGATGGCCACGCGCAGGCCCGAAGCCGCGCTGCGCTGCTGGCGCAGCATGTCGTCGGCCTTCATCGCCTCGACCACGCCCAGCGCTGCGCACGCATCAAACACGGCCTGCGGACTGGCCGCATGCGCGTGGACGCGCAGCCGGTTGGAACCACCGGCAATCACGATGGAATCGGCACCGATGGCTTCCAGCGCCTTACGCAGGCGATCGCGGTCCAGTTCGCCTCCCAGCAGCAGGCATTCGCTGCACCAGCGCCGTTGCGGATCCACGGCATCGTCGTGAACGACGGCATCGGTGTTTTCGTTGGCAGCGGCGGTCGGCACGCCGCGCAGGCGGATCGCACGCGGTCCGCCCTCGACGAATTCGGCGATGCCTTCCAGCAGATCGACGAAGCCCTTGGCGCCGGCATCCACCACGCCCGCCTTCTGCAACACAGCCAACTGCTGCGGCGTGTCCGCCAGCGCACGCCGTGCCCGCACCAGCGCGCGCGCGAAGCCCTCGCGCGAACCCCGGTCGCCTTCGGGTGTGGCATTGCGCTCCAGTTCTTCGGCGAAGGCGGAAATCACGCTGACGATGGTGCCTTCCACCGGCTGGGCCAGCGCCAGACGCGCCGACGCCGCGCCATGGCGAACCGCTTCGGCCAACGACCGCGCATCCAGCGCGGGCAAGGCCTTCACCCGCTCGGCCACACCGTGCAGAAACTGGGCCAGGATCGCGCCGGAATTGCCGCGCGCGCCGTCGATGGCGTCGTCGCCGACCTGCGACAGCAGTTCCCCGGCATGGCGGCTGCGCCGGCTCAGCGCGCCGTTGAGCACGCTGCCCAGCGTGGAGGCCATGTTGTTGCCGGTATCCCCGTCGGCCACCGGAAACACGTTGATCCGGTTCAACCCGTCGCGGGCCGCGATCACCCGGCGGGCACCGGCAATCAGGGCACGACGCAGGGTCGGAGCGGTCAGCGATTCGTCAGGGCGGGCGGGCATGGGCGGGAGTCTGCATGATCCCGCCCAGGGACTCTGTTGCGACGCAGCAGCTACTGTTCCGGACCTGCCAACCAGGCACGGGCGGCGCACGGGGAACCGCGCTATAGTTCGCGCGGTCTGAATCACCCCGCCTGACAGGAGTCTCCCATGCTGCTGCGTACCGGTCTTGCCCTGTTGTTGACCTGCGCCTGCGCCCAGGCCATGGCCCAGAACGGCCGCAATGCGGCGCCGGACCCGAGCGCCTGCCCGGAGACCGAGGCGATGGCGCGCGAAGACGCCGCACCGACCAGCGGTTCGCACGCCAAGGCCACCGCCACGCGCAGCAAGTACGCCAAGCCCGCGACAGCCTCCAACCGCAGCATCGGTGGCGGTGGCGACGATGAGGCCTTGCCGCGCCCGCGCGCGCCGAAGTGGCACAGCTTCCTGCCGGGCATGTTCCGCTGATCGGATCGTTGTTCGGCTGGCTCAAGCGCCCGCCTCCCACACTTGACCCTTCCCTCTGGCGCGACACGCGCCGTTCGGTCCAGCTGTTGCAACAGCTCACGACCGACGAAGACGCGGCCCTGCAATCGCTGAGCGCGCAGTTTCTCCACGAGAAAACCATCACCCCGCTTGCCGGGCTGGCGCTTGACCCCGCGCAGCGTTTGCAACTGGCCGCGCTGTGCTGTCTGCCGTTGCTGGGTTTCGGTGCGAAAGGTTTGCGCGGCTGGTCGCAATTGCTGGTGTACCCCGATGCCTTCCGCGTACAGCGCAGTCACGTGGATGCGGCCGGCGTGCTGCATGAGTACGAGGACGATCTGATCGGCGAATCCTGGGATGCCGGTCCGCTGATCCTGTCCTGGGCCGACGTGCAGGCCGATCTGGAAGATCCCCTCGCCGGCTTCTGCGTGGCCATCCATGAGATGGCGCACAAGCTTGATGCGCTGGATGGCGCGATGGACGGCACGCCACCCTTGCCGAACGCGTGGCAACGCCGGTGGGGCGCCGATTTCCAGACCCAGTACGACGCGTTCTGCGAACAGGTCGATCACGGCAAGGAAAGCGCCATCGACAGCTACGCCAGCGAGTCACCGGAAGAATTCTTCGCCGTCGCCAGCGAATACCATTTCTCCGCACCCGCGCTGCTGCAAGCCGAAATGCCGACGGTCGCCGCGCATCTGCAGCGCTTCTACCGTCCGCTCTCAATCTTGTAGGAGCTGCGTAAGCTGCGACCTTGAATTGAAACTACGGCAAGGTCCGCTTGCCGAAAATTTTACGGTCGCAGCTTACGCAGCTCCTACAAACCCTGCGGCAGCAGCACCTCGAAACGCGCACCACCCAGCTCGGTGGAACGCACCACCTGCAGCTCTCCGCGATAACCGCGCACCAGGTCCTGCACGATGGCCAGTCCGATACCATGGCCCTGCACGCGTTCGTCGCCACGCACACCGCGTTGCAACACATGCGCCACGTCTTCCTCGGCGATGCCAGGACCATCGTCGTCCACCGCCAGCAATAACCCAGCGCGGCGATTGCCGACGGTCTGCGTAGGCTTGGCCGTCAATAGCACCCGCCGGCGCGCCCATTTGAATGCGTTCTCCAGCAGATTCCCCAACAGCTCCTGCAGGTCGCCAGGCTCGCCGTGGAAACGCGCGGCCGGATCGATGTCGAATTCGCAGATCACGCCCTTCGTGGCGTACACCTTCTCCAGGCCGCGCACGATCTCCTCGGCATTGGATTCGATCGGCACCGGTGCGGCGAACAACGCATGTCCGCTGGAAGCCGCGCGCGCCAGCTGGTAGGAGACCAGGTTGTCCATGCGCTTGAGCTGCGTATCCAGTTCCTCGCGCAAAGCCGTGGCATGGATGCCATCGTCCAGTTGCGAACGCAGCACCGCCAACGGCGTTTTCAGGCTGTGCGCCAGATCGGCCAGGGTATTGCGCTGGCGGTCCAGGTTTTCGCGTTCGCTCTCGATGAAGGCGTTGATGCTTTCGGTGAGCGGTTCCAATTCGCGCGGGTGGCGTTCGGTCATGCGGCTGGCTTCGCCGCGTTGCACACGGGTCAACTCGTTGATCACCCGCTGCAAGGGCCGCAGGCTCCAGTTCAACACCGCCACCTGCAGCATCAGCAGGAACGCACCGGCCAGGCCTAGGTAAACCCACAAGGCACCACGGAACGTGCGCAGCTGCGTGCCGAGGACGCGCGCGTCTTCGGACACGTAAATGGAATAAGGAAACTCGCCCTCGGGTCCGCGGTTGGCGTAGATCGTGCCCAGACCGAAGCGGTACACGCCGCCTTCTTCGCCATCAATCTGGGTCACCGGCATGGGACCTTCAAACCGCTCCTGCAACGGGTTGAGCATGGTGGTGGCCGGCAGCGTTGGTCCAAGCGTGGAATCCGAACCCCAGTGCCCGCCCGGCAAACGCACTTCCGCATACAGACCGCTACCGGGCTGGTTGAAGCGCGGGTCTACCGGCAATTCGGGTGCGATCAGGGTGCCGTCGCGTCCGAATTCCAGCTTGTTGGCGTAGGAAATCGCATAACCCTTCAGCCGATAGCGCAGGTTCTGTTCGGCGGTGCTGACGAACGCGCGGTCCAGCGCATAGCCGGCCAGGAACAGGAACGCCACCAGCCCGACGCTGGCCGCCAGCAATTGCCGGGCGCGCAACGAACGCGGGCGCCATCCGTCGAAAGGATCGCGCCCGCTGTTGGCAGTACCGGCGTCCGCGGCGCGCGGGGGCATCAGCCCTCGTGGTTGCGCGGAATCGCGAAGCGATAGCCGCGACCGCGCACAGTCTCGATCGGCTTCAGTTCGCCATCGGGGTCCAGCTTCTTGCGCAGGCGACCGATGAAGACTTCCAGCACGTTCGAATCGCGGTCGAAGTCCTGCTGGTAGATGTGCTCGGTCAGGTCGGCCTTGGAGACCAGTTCACCGGCATGCATCATCAGGTACTCCAGCACCTTGTACTCGTAGCTGGTCAGGTCGATGTTGCCGCCGTTGACGCTCACCGTCTGCGCCGCCAGGTCCAGGGCGACCGGGCCGCATTCCAGGGTTGGCTTGCTCCAGCCGGCGGCGCGGCGCAGCAGCGCGTTGACGCGGGCCAGCAGCTCTTCCACATGGAAAGGCTTGACCAGGTAATCGTCGGCGCCCTGCTTCAGGCCTTCCACCTTGTCCTGCCAGCTGGAACGCGCGGTCAGGATCAGCACCGGGAATTTCTTGCCTTCGTCGCGCAGGGCCTTGATCAGCTCCATGCCCGACATCTTCGGCAGTCCCAGGTCGATGATGCCGACATCGAACGGCACCTCGCGACCCATGTACAGGCCTTCCTCGCCATCTTGCGCGGCATCCACGGCAAAGCCTTCGCGCTTCAGGCGCGCGGCAAGGGTTTCGCGGAGGGGGGCTTCATCTTCGACCAGCAAAATACGCATGGACACTCCTGTGACGGAACTGGCGGCCTGGACGGCTGCCGGATGGGAACATTTTACGGCCGTGGGGGGTTGTCGCCGCGTGCACGTGGCGGGCCGCCTTCGCGCTGGCGCGAACGCTCATTGCCGCGATCATTGCGGCGGTCGTTGCCGCGCTGCGGATCCTCGTCCATGTAACGCACGCGACCGCTGCTATCCATGACCTTGACCCGGTTGATCTCGCGGCCGTCGTACTGCACGCGTTCGGCGCCGAGAATCTGGCCACCGCTCTCGCGCTGGGCACGGCGCACCGAATCCGACAGCGAGGCAGGATTGCGGGGCGGCATCATCGGCCGGGGCGGGGCTTCCTGGCGGGGCGGTTCCGGCGGACGCTCCTGGCTGGATTGCGCCCGCACGGAAGGCGCAACGGTTGCCAGGGCAATCGAGAACGCAGCGCCAATCAAAATGTGAGGAAGTAATCGCATAACGGAATCGTAACGGTTTTCAGCCTGCCTGAATGAACGGGAGCCCACGCCTACCCGGGTTGTGACTCCCAGCCGGGTGTTCGTAGGGAATTGAATTCTGGGCTGAAGTGGTGAATCCGGTCTGAACTTATCCACAGACGTTCAGGAAGCTGGCTGCTTAGAAAATCTCGGCCACACAGCACCTCAGCGAACCACCAGCCGCCTCGACGGCGTCCAGCGGCACACTGCGTACGGCCAGCTCGGCCGCGTCCAGACGGTGGCGGGTGTCCGGGCCCAGCGAAGCCTCAGCACCGGCGCTCATCCACACCGATTCGCCGCACAGGCTGATGGCATTGCCGGCGAAGGCGGCATGCTCGGCTGGCGACAGCACGATGCCGTGCGGGGCGTACACCGTGGCCACGGCCTGCGCCACGGCTGGATCGGCGAAGCCGCAGGGGCAGATCAGCGCCGCACGCCCCGCCAGCACCGCCAGCACCACGTTGGTGTGGTACTCGCCCGGGGCCAGGTCGAACATCAGGGTGGCGCGCAGGCCAAAGGCCTCGTGCATCAGCGCGGCGCCGGCTTCGTCGCAGCGTTCGGACAGGCCGCACCAGCCCAGTCCCCGCGCGCGGTCGATGACCAGGGCGCCGGTCAGTTCGCAGGCATGCGGTTGCTGCGACAGGTCGTATTCCGTGGTGCCCAGCACGTTGCCGAAGAACCCGCGCAGGTCCGGCCGCAGGGCCTCGCGCTGCCGCACCGCATGGCGCATGCGCCCCACGATCAGCCGCCCGGGCGCGGTGCCGAAGACATTGTTGGGAAACAGGGCGTCGGGGGTGGCCGGGTCGCCGGGAAAGCACACCACCGGCAACTCCGTCGCCAACGCCCGCTGCAACTCCCGATGCTGCGCCTGCGCCGCCCCCGCATCGAACGCCGAGGCGTCCGCCATATAGATGTTGTCGCTGGCCGACTGCTCCGCCCGCGCAAATCCATCCGGCGCCACCAGAAACGCGGCCTTCGGGGTGGCAGGGCCGAAGTCGGGCGGGCAGGTCTGGGCGAACTGCAGAAATCCAGTGACGCTACGGGTCAGCATTTGGTCACGACGAAGTTTGCGGAGAAGCCAAGCTTCAACTGCGATGCTCACAAAAGGAAGGCCCTTGTCGCATCACCCCTCGGTCCCCGGGGCGAACCCGATCAGAGTCCCATTGAACGATGCTGTTGGCGTTCCAGTGGCTGCCTATGCATCGCGATCCCTGTTTCCTGTTGCAACTGCACCGTGCTTTTCTCAATAGGCTCAGCCACCGCCTGCGACTTGTCCAGATGGATACGCAGGTGAGTCGGATCGTTGGGTGCACCCTGTACCGCGAACAAGCCGGTGCCGTTGCGGCTTTGCATGATGTGATCGATTCGTGTCAGGCCGCTGGCCTTGGCCTCGAACACAGTCGCACCCGCCGCGTTCTCCAGTGCGTAGCGGCTATCGAACGCCTGTGGTCCGAGCTTCTCCAGAACTTTGACTACCTGCAGGAAGAAAGCATTGTCCGGATGATGCGGATCGGAGATAGGCATCTGCCATCACCAGAAATGGAACCTTCTCTTTAAGCGGCAGCATGTAGAAATATCCTGCCGCTAGTACCAGCGACAGCAGCGTCGCCGCCGATGCGACTAGCCAGGCACGGCGTTCGCTTCGCCTGGCCATGTCAGTCAGCGTCGTTTCGAAATCGACCGCCCTGGAAACTGCGCTCTCGATATTCGGCGATGTGGTCTTCTTTCCAAACATCAGTTCAATCCATTGAGATGCTGTAAGTACTTAGATTCCAGTAGCTGTGGCTCAGGGCGAGCAGTTACTAAGGCGTCGTATTGGCGACATTGACCACGATCTGGTTGTTAGTGGCCGTCACCAGAACCCGCTGACCGGCATACGCCGCAGTCAGCTGTGAAACCGCTTGCTGAAGATCGTTGGTGTGGATCTTTGCCACAGGCTCATGCAGCGTGAAATCCGAAGGATGCAGATAGGACAGCGTCATTTTGGAATCTTTCGACCAGCGGGCGAGCATGGTCTTGAGCGTTCCATCCATTGGTGAGGCATGGAACACGTAGGTCATGTTAAGAGGAATTTCCTCGGCCGAGGTTGCGTAGCGGTTGACGCCTTTCCATCGCCCGCCGAAATCCGGCGCAGGACGTGTGGCACAGCCTGAAAGCACTACTGCAAGCATCAGCAACATCCATCCCAAATGACCCGCCCTGACCGTATAGCTCATGCATCACCCGTCGATGAAGGCACGTTCAGATCACGACGCTGCCAAGTCACTGGACCGAAGCACAAATAAATATCTGTCGATAGAGGTATCGACCGGCCAGAAAGACCTGCGGGTACAGCCCGCATGGCAGGCATCCGGCGCGCAGAAGGACAAAGACTTATGAGAATTGCATCGAATAGACGCGCATAGAAGTGCGACATGGCGCTCAACCATCCTTGTATAGAAACGCTCCATTGGAACAACATCCTTTGAGGATCGCACCGCGAGCAGCTTATGGGCTGCTTCACGACATCGCACAACTGTCGATAGAAATCCCGAGTCAAAACTAGCTCGGCCTCGTAACCGAAGTCAAGCGTAGAGAGCTATTGTTACTTATTCAACATCACCTCATATCGAAACATGACCTCATATCGAACCAGTGCTACAAAAGTTGGATGTTAGTAACAATGATTGATGTGAATTACTTATGCTTTAGTCGATGAATATCTGTTGTTACGCATGAAAAAAAAGGGGGGGGTATCACGTCGAGGACCTCGCTTCCGATACATCCACCCAGGTCGTGCCAATCTCAACGTATCGGGAGTGCCATATGAAGTCATTCAGTAAACGCGATTTTCCAATCGCCGATGTCCGGCGCTTCCTTGAGCCTGGCCCCATCGTGCTGGTGAGTTCGGCGTGGAAAGGCCAGCGCAACATCATGACGATGGGCTGGCATATGGTGATGGGGTTCGAGCCGTCGTTGCTGGCCTGCTATATCTGGGAAGAGAACCACAGCTTCCAGATGATCCGGCGCAGCAAGCAGTGCGTCATCAACCTGCCCACGGTGGAGCTGCTGGATACCGTAGTGGACATCGGCAACTGCAGCGGCGCCGATGTGGACAAGTTCGAGCGGTTCGGCCTGACCGCGCGCAAGGCCAGCCAGGTGGAGGCGCCGCTGATCGCCGAATGCCATTCCAGTTTCGAGTGCCGCTTGTACGACGGCGGCCAGGTGGGCAAACACGGTCTTTTCATCTGGGAAGTGGTGAAGGCGCATGTGGCCACCACGCCCAGGATTCCCAGGACTGTGCACTACCGGGGCGATGGCAAGTTCATGGTGTCGGGCCAGGAAGTCTCCCGGCGCAGCCGCTTCAAGCCGGAGATGCTGTAGCAGCTGTCTCAGAGTCGAAAAGCAATAGCGCGACGCTTCGAGCTGTATGGCCAGGCATTGGCTATTGGAGGCCTCGCGAAAGTGGATGCATTCTTCGACGGCGCATGCCGGTCAATTCCTGATCCTCGGTTTTCGGCAGATTGACGTGCATGGATCCCCGCCTTCGCGGGGATGACGATACTGCTCATTCAATGCGGCTGCTCGATGCCGCCCTTTGTTGACCGGTTTCCAGTCAATCAATCATTTCATGGGTGGCCGTTTCCATCGCACTGGGTTCCGCCTCACGCAGCGCCTCGCGGATTTCACCCACGGTACGCGGGCACACCAAGCGGGCGACTTCCTGGCCGTCGCGCATCACCACCAGCGTGGGCCAGAGCTTGACGCGGAACGAACGGCCCAACGGCCTGCCGCTGCCGTCTTCAATCTTGAGATGGCGCAGGTCGCCACGGCCGCGCAGCACTTCATGCAGCGCCGGTTGCGCGGCCATGCAGTGACCGCACCAGGGCGCGCCGAACTCGATCACGCTGACGCCGGTCAGCGCGTTGACGTGTTCGCGGGTAGGCTCGCCCAGAGCGTAGTCGCGTTGATATGTCACTTGCTCACCGACTGCGATACCGCCTGCTGGATGGTGTCCAAAGTGGCGTTGGTGTAGTCCTTGCCGATCTCGGCCAACAGGCGCTGGGTGGTTTCCTTGTGCAGCAGCGGACGGATGCGGCCCAGCGTGGTGGGGTCGGCAATCAGCACCAGATACTGGTACTGCTGGCGCAAGGCGCCGTCGTTGAGGGTCTGGGCCAGCTGCTTGGTGAACGTGGCTTCGTCTATCTGCTTCAAGCTCGACTCGCCGGGCATGCTGCCTGCGGGACCGTCGTCGTTGGCATTCATCAACTCCTGCTGATCGTACTGGTGCAACTGCAACTGACGGTCTTCACCGACATTACGAAAAAAGCGGGCGTCACGGCCATCGGCCACGACCACCAGGGTTGCCTTGGGAACTGCACTCATGAACTTCTCCTTGAGACTTCAAAACGAAACTTCAAAAACTTGAGACTTGCTTGCCAGGACTGGCTTCAATGGTCCTTGCGGGCATCGCCTGCGTAGTCCTTCTCCACATCGCGCGGGCGATGCTTGGGATCGTCCGGCTGGTCATGCGCTTTGCGAGGCGTGGTGGTATTGCGCAACTCGGCCGGAGACTTGGCCTTGGCGCGGTCGCCCTCGGGGTTTCCGGGTGTGGACTGCTTCATGGTCGCGTTCCTCTTCATCGGTGTCGTACCGAAGCATGGGAGGCAGGCAGTTAAACGACTGCGAACGAATGCGAAGTCCGTGCGTCTGAAACGCGTACAGAACGGACGCATAAATTCACGCCGCTACAACGAATGCAGCCAACGAGCGCGCTGCTGCGGTGGAAACGCAGATTCAATGGACCTGCAGCTGCTGCGAAACACAACAGCACATGAAGCGGATCAACGCGCGACGCGACCTGCTGCACGCTGCCTTTGCCGTTGCGTGCGCTGAACTGGAAGCGATAGGCCAAGGTCAGTGCCAGCTGTTCGGCGGTGCTGGCCAGGGCGTTACATTTTTCGATAACCCGTATTGGCTCCCAGATTCGCTCAGCGCATCGGTCGTGCCTGCGTAGCAGAGGCGCCATCGCCAGGTGTCGTGGCAGACGGGGATGCTTCGACGGAAGGGGTGGTCGTGTTCGCCACCGGCACGGAGCGGGGCGCGTCGGCCCTGGCGGCGTAGATCGCGACGGGGAAATGATCTGCATTGCCCAACTGCGCGATCAGATGCTGTGGCAACAGCGCCATGACGAAGGCGAGCGACCAGTCGCGTAGTTTGCGCAGGGAAGACAGGAGGTGGCAGTACATGTCGCACCCGGCGATAAGGAATGCCGGCGAGGATAGGACCGGCCGTGCGTGTCTTGGCGACGGCTGCGACGGGACCGGGTCTGTGGCGACGAAACGACCTATCCGGGTAGCGGAAGTGGACGCCCTGCCCGACCGGGCGGGCGCTTTGCGCGGCGGCCAGGTCCCGCCGGAACATGGCAGGGAAGTGAAAGCGGCAGCGCCGAAGCTTCACGCAACGCCAGCGGCGGCGCGGTCATGGTGGGGCTGCGGCGCTTTCCGCCCGCAGGCAATGAAGGAGCAACGACATGAGCCAGCAAACCCCGAATCCGGGCAATCCATTCCAGCCCACCCCGCCCGGCCCCGGCGAAGTCCCCAGCCCGGTGCGCGATACGCCGCCGTGGCTGCCAAGCGATCTGCCGGTGTCCGACCCACCGCCTGGTCCTGACAGTCCCAATCCTTCCAATCCGCCTTCACACACCGGTCCTTGAGGCCGGTGTTCCTCCGGTCAGCCGAACCGGCACATAGCCTCCATTTAGCTGCTCTGATGCGGGCCGGGTTTCAATGAATTGTTAGGGCTCGCCATAGGAACCTGACCACTTTGACTTGTAGCTAGGTGATAAGACCTTTTGGATGGCGTCCGCAAAAGTAATCCCCGCGCCCGGGTCTGAGGTACTTCCATCAGCCTCCGGCTCCATCTCGGCTAGAAGTCCGCCCAAGTGGATAAGCTTATTGTCACCGGCCAACGCGAACTCCGCAGCAATGAACTCAAGCATTGCTAAGTAGGCTTGGCGTGCAGTGAGTAAAGGAAATGAATCTAGGTCGGAAATCATAATAAGGGGCCTAACTCCAGGATATAACGCGTAAGCCGAGAACTAGAGAATCAGCAGGTGCGTGTAGTCCCAGATCGCGATTTCCCGATCTGTGGCCTGATCGTAGACCGAATAGCGAATGGGGCGGGACTCATCGCCCGACCGGAAGAAGCAGGCGGCGTCGCGCGCCAGCGCGTGACGAATGGCCGGCGTGGTCTGCTTCCACGCCGGACCGACCCACAGAATCGGACGGCCGTTGTCGAATGAGGCATTGTTGAGCAGACCGGGCTCAAGGGCGGCCTTCAGCGCGGCACTGCATTCCTTGAGTCTCGCTTCGACGACGGCCTTGTCCGGGGCGGGCACAGCTACGGCGGGCTGTGGGGATGCAATGGGCTTGTTGGCCGGTTCGGAGGCGCCCTCGCTACGCGAGCAGGCGGCCAGCGCGAGAGCTGCCAGTGCAGCGATGCGAACGCCGCGCTGCATGGCGACGCGATATCTGATGGCGAAGGGTTCGCAGGTCATGGGACGATGATAACGCCGGCCTTCGACGAAGACGACTGGCCCTGCGCGCCACTCTTTACTCAACTCATCTGCCGAAGCATACGGAGCAGGACTGCAGCGACTTCACGCAGATTGGAGCGCAGCACGGATTTGCCCATCTTGTCCGCTTGCCCGCATCGGCTTGGAGAGATGCAGGCAATGCGCTACGTTCCTGCCTCCACCCTGACCGAACGCGGCGATGATCAGACAGTCTCCCCTGTGGTGCCTGGCCTTGGCGCTTTCATGCGCATTGGCTGCGAAAGCACAGGACAAGGTGATGCGTGCAGAGCATATCCAGGAGCAGCAACGCGCCATCCGCGCCAACATGGAAGCAGGCAAGGAACCCTACGCGACGATGAGCCGTGCGAAGAAACAGTCGATCCTGTCCAACCAGAAAAAACTGGATGCGTTGCTGGAAGGAATCACGGACACCTCGCAACTCGATGCCCGCGACCGGGGCAAGGTATTCGAGCTGGTATCGCGCATCGATGCTGGCATCGCGGGCACCGACGAGGACCGGGTCTGCACCCAGGAGGCGAGAACCGGCAGCAACTACATGACCCGCGTCTGCCGCACGCAGGCTGAAATCCGCGAGCAGAAGGAAGCCAGCCAGAAGATGCTGGGCGAAGAGCGCGGGCGTATGAAGTGCAGCAACGCGAGCGGGTGCATGTAGTTCACTCCTGGCCGTCCCCGGACCGGTTTCGGCCAATCCGCAGTATTGTCAGGCAGTCATCGCTGGCCTTTCGGCGCCTGTCCCCGTACCTTGGCCGCCTTGGCGAGACGACGGTACGGACATGATCAACAACGATGTAATGCGCAGCATCCGCTACATGCTGGATTTGGGCGATGCCAAGGTGGTGGAGATCATCCACCTGGCCGATCCGGAACTGCCCGTGGACAAGGCGCAGTTGCCCGCGCTGCTGAAGAAGGAAGGCGAAGCGGGGTTCGAGCCGTGCAGCGACCGCGTGCTGGCGCATTTCCTGGATGGGCTGGTGGTCTATTACCGCGGCCCCAGCGAAGACGGCCCGCGCCGCGTGGAGAGCCGCATCACCAACAACCTGGTGCTGAAGAAACTGCGCGTCGCTTTCCAGCTGAAGGATGTGGACATGCACGAGATATTCCAGGCGGCCGGCTTCCCGCTGACCAAGCCGGAAATGACCGCCCTGTTCCGGCAAGCCGACCACAAGCATTACCGCGCCTGCGGCGATCAGATCCTGCGCAACTTCCTCAAGGGCTTGACCTTGCGGTATCGCAAGGAGACTTGATCGTTTGAAGAAGCTCGGCGCCCATAGCTGCCTTGCCACGATCCGCATTACCAATCCGTATCCCATAACGACAAGGCCCCGCATCGCGCGGGGCCCTGTCTGTACGTGATCCGCCGCTGGAAACGCGGGGCATTATCCGATCAGCGGTACACGCGCTCGCAACGGCGTTCGACCACGCGCTCGCCTTTCTTTTCCTGGCTGTCGCCCTGCACCTTGCGGCCGATCAGGCCACCGGCGACCGCGCCACCCACCGTGGCGACTTTCTTGCCATTGCCCTTGCCGATCTGGTTGCCGAGCAGGCCGCCGACCACGGCACCGGTGGCGGTACCCAGCACGCGGTTGGAATCCTTGCTGCTGCGCTGCACTTCCACGCTCTTGCACACTACCTTGCTGCCGTCGTTGAACCGACGGCCTTCATCACGGGGCCCATAAGGCTGGGCCAGCGCGGTGCCCGAAAGCAGGAGCGTGCCGATGCACAGCATCGTGCGGAGAGTTTTCATGTCGGGGAACCTCGTAATGATGGAACGAGGCTGCATTCTTGTGGCGGCTACGCCAACGCCACGTGAAAAATCGTCTCCGGCACGGCGCATGCAGGGGATCGGTTCATATTAGGACTGCATATAAAACGCTGATACGGACGCATCTCAGGATGCAGGCGGTGGTGCGCGCGAAGCCTCGTCCTGCAGTGCATATTGTTTGGAATGGTGGCGGCCATGCAGGGCCAAGCGCATACCGAGAACTATCTGCAGGGGAGCGCACAGCAACAGGCCCGCAGTGAACCATCCTGGAAAGTCATCGCCCAGTCGAATCACCGCCGCGATGCTCACGACCAGCATGAGCAGCAATAACACCAGTGCATGCCGTCTTGGCGCGCGCGGCGCCAGTTTCACCAGCGCCCAGGTCGCCAACAGTCCTGCCACGAAAATGCACAACAGATCCCAGGCCAGCCTGGTATTTCCGCCCGGAAATCCAAGCACGGTCGCCAACTGGCCGCCGCCCATATTCACGACGAACACGATTGCCACTGCCACCACCATGGCGGTCACCGAACGCAGGGCAAGCAGCAGCTTGTGTTGCAACGACATGGGCGCCGACCATCGGGCATGGGTTTGCAATTGTATTTCAGGCGGGCAACCCACCCGCACTGCCCTGCTCGCTTGCGATTGGCTAATCTTGGCATCCCTCTCTGCGCAGGATTCGTCATGGAAACCCAGGAACTGCATCGCGGACGCTTGATCGACCATATCCAGCTGGTGGTGAAAGACCTGGCGGCCAGCCAGCGCTTCTACCAGGCGGTATTCGACGCACTGGATATCCCGATGGGTGGGACCGGCGAGGATTTCTTCTACGCCGACGAACTGTTCGTCTCCACCGCCGACAGCCAGGCTGCGCAGGGCGAGCTGACCGGCCGCCACCATCTTGCGTTCCAGGCACGCGACCGGGCCATGGTGGACGCCTTCCACAAGACCGCGCTGGCCAACGGCGGCCGCGACAACGGCGCGCCAGGATTGCGGCCTTACCATCCGGATTATTACGGCGCCTTCGTGCTGGACCCGGACGGCAACAATATCGAAGCGGTGTACCACGGCGAAGCCAAGCGCAGCGCGGCGTCGGTCAAGGTGACGTTCTAGCGGTCTCCGCAACCCGCACCTCGCGCTCGCCCGAGTGCGGACGCGGCAGCGGCCGGATGCTCACGCGGTGCGCGCAGACGTCCACATCCGGATACAGCATCGAACGTCCGTTGCGGAAGGTGAAGCGAAGATCGTAGCGGCATGCATCGCCGGGAAGCGCAAAAGTGGCCGCGTCGCCGCCGCCACGCAGCGGCGCGCCAAGGGCGACGTCACTGAACGCACCACTGCCTGGCACAGCGACCGCCAGTGATGTGAGCGAATCATGAGCGCGATTGCTTAGTTCCAGATAGCGAATCGGCTCGCCAGCGGCGACCTGTGCGGTGGCCGCGGACAGGGAAAGGGTCAGGGCGAGGATGCGGATCAATGGCATAACGAGGGTCTCCGATGGGAAGGTTCGCCAGTCGCGCATCGGGTTGGTTCGTGCGTGCCGGCATGCCCATCAAGCCGCGTCCCGGCTGTGCTGGAAATGGATTCGGGACGAATCGTCGTTTTCGCGTTCCCAATCGTAGTGCGCGGGCACCGGCGCTTTCCACGGCCTGCCGCTGCGCCTAGGATGCCCCGTCACCACTCGATGGCAATGCGGATGAAGGTCCAACTCGGCAATACCCAGATCACGCTCTCCCGCTACATCGCCCTGTGGACCTTGGTTGCCGTGGTGTTCGCCCTCCAGAACTCGGTCAACAGCGGCCTGCCTGGCGGTCAATGGCCACTATGGACTCTCATCCGATGGTCGCTGATCCAGTGGTACACCTGGGCTCTCCTGGCACCCACGGTCTTTCGCCTCGCCGAACGATTCCCGGTCCGTGGCGCCCTGCGCTTCCACGGGCTTGGCGCGCAGGTGGTGGCAAGCCTGTGCGTGACGTTTGTCGCGATGGTGATAGGCGCGCTGGTTTCCACCCTGTTCGAGCCCAGCGGTTTTGCCGAACAGCTGGGGTACTTCCTGGAACAGCACTTCGCCATCGGGCTGCTGACCTACTGGACCTTGTTCGCGATCCAGCAGGCGCTGCACTTCCACGCGGAAAAGGCGCGGCGCGAGCTGGAAGCCAGCCAACTGGCCACCGAACTGGCGCAGTCCCGCCTGCAGGCCTTGAAGAGCCAGCTGCAACCACACTTCCTGTTCAACACCCTGCATGCCATCGTCACCCTGCTGGACGAGGACACCCTGGCCGCCGAAGACATGTTGCTGCGGCTGAGCGAACTGCTGCGCGCATTCCTGGAAGAATACGACGGCCAGGAAATCACCCTGGAGCGCGAACTGGCCCTGCTCGATCTGTATCTGGGCATCCAGCGCAAGCGCTATGGCGACCGCCTCAGCACGCAGATCTATGTCGCGCCCGGTACGCTGCATTGCGCGGTGCCCAGCCTGGTATTGCAGCCCATCGTGGAGAATGCGATCCGCCACGGCATCGGCCAGCGTGTCGGCAGCGACCGCATCGAGATCGAGAGCCGGCGCGAAGGCCAGACGCTGTGCATCGAGGTGCGTAATCACAACAGCACGCTGGAGGAAAACAGCAACGCGGGCGGACACGGCATCGGCTTCTCCAATACCCGTCTGCGGTTGAAGGAACTCTACGGCGAAAACGCCGACATCCGCCTGGACATGCTCTATCCGCAAGGTGTTGCCTGCCGCATCCGCCTGCCGTTCCGCGAACTGGATACTGAGGAAGCGCCGGAGCACGTCGCCGCATGAGCTTCACCGCGCTGGTGATCGACGACGAACCGATCGCGCGCCACGCCATCGTGCGACTGCTGCGCGCCGATCCGGAAATCGAACTGCTGGGCGAATGCGGCGATGGCGCATCGGCGGTGATCGCAATCCGCAGCCAGTCGCCCGATCTGGTATTTCTGGACATCCAGATGCCGGCGATGACGGGCATGGAAGTCGTTGCCACGATCGGTGCGGCCAACATGCCGGCGACGATCTTCGTCACCGCCTACGAGCAATACGCGGTGCGCGCGTTCGAAGCCAATGCGGTGGACTACCTGGTCAAACCTTTCAGCCGCGAACGCTTCGCCGAAACGCTGCAGCGCGCGAAGCGGCGCCTGTCCGCCGGCAGCGGGGCCGGTTCACTGGCCGAGACACGAATCCTGCAGACCCTGGATGCGCTGCGCCAGCGCGACGACTATCTGGAACGGATTCCGGTGCGGGTGGACGAAGCGGTGGTGCTGGTCGCAGTGGAGGACATCGTCTGGATCAAGGCCAGCCGCAACACGGTGCTGATCCATCTGGCCGACCGCACCCATGAGCTGCGCGAAACCATGGCCACCCTGGCCGCGCGGCTGGATCCGCGCCACTTCGCCCGCGTGCACCGTTCGGCGATCATCAACGTGCGTCGGGTCAAGGCGATCCATCCCTGGTTCAACGGCCACCATGTGGTCACCATGGATACGGGTCAGCAATTGCGCATGAGCCGTTACCAGCACGAAGCCTTTCTGCGCCTGGTGTCGACACGCAAGGAAAGCTGAACATAAAGGCTGTGGGGCCTTCCACTCTTCTCACAATTTGTTCTTTCCTCATGGGCGGCTAACGCCATCTCGGTGAAACTGGGCTATGTTGCAATGCAGCAACAGTCTCAGGTATGCCCGTGTCGCTCTTCAGCAAACTCTTGTCCCGCCTTCCCGCTGCCTTGCGCATGCCTGCCCTACCCACGGCCCGGGGAGATCTGGAATCGCAGATCGGCAGGACCATCAACGACGCACTGGCCAAGGCTGGTTTGATTGGCGCGGCCGAAGCGCCCAAAGCGCCACCCGCAGTGGTACAGCCAGTCCCGGCTGCACTTGAACCGACATTGCGTCCGCGGACCCGACCCGTCGCCGTTCCCAAAGATCTGCCGCTGGAACTGCCCGCCGATGTGCTGCCTGGTTCGCTACCCGGCTCTTTCGTGGAGCATTCGTTCTCCAACGAGGCAGGTACGCGTCGTTACAAGCTTTATGTACCCGCCGGGTACACCGCACACCCTGCAACACGGTACCCGTTGCTGGTGATGCTGCACGGCTGCACGCAGTCGCCGGATGATTTCGCCAACGGCACGCGCATGAACCAACTGGCCGACCAGCATGGTTTTCTGGTGGCCTACCCCGCCCAATCGCCCAATGCCAACGGCTCGAAATGCTGGAACTGGTTCCGGCCCGGCGACCAGTCGCGCGCGTCGGGCGAACCTGCCTTGCTTGCCGGACTCACCGAAGACTTGATCGCACGTCACGCCATCGATCCGCAGCGTGTCTACGTGGCGGGCCTGTCTGCAGGTGCGGCGATGGCTGTGATCCTGGGCAATACCTATCCGGAGCTGTATGCCGCCGTAGGCGCGCATTCGGGGCTGCCGTATCGCGCAGCGCGGGACGTGCCTTCCGCCTTCGCGGCCATGGGCGGCACTCACGCCCTGCGTGAAGTGCAGACGCAAGCGGAAGCTCGCGAACGACAGGCGCCACAGTCGCCCGCCATTGCGACGCCGACGATTGTTTTTCACGGTGATGCCGACCACACGGTGGCACCTGCCAACGGCGCCGCGCTGGTGAAGCAGACGATGGGCGGCGTCGACGAAATCCTGCCTGAGAGCAAGCACGAAGCTGCAGCAGTGGAAGGACGCCGCTACACCCGTTCGGTCTTCACCACATCACGCGGCGAACCGCTGGTTGAATACTGGCAGATACACGGTGCGGGCCATGCCTGGTCGGGTGGCAGTGTCGCGGGCAGCTATACAGACCCAAAGGGCCCGGATGCTTCTGCGGAGATGGTGCGCTTCTTCCTTCAAGTGAAACGGTCGGACCCGTCGTCCACCCCGGGCATCTGAAACACCAGTCGCCCGAACGTTCCCGCGAACTCGGCGCATGCAACGCATCACGGTTCAGCCTTGCGTTTGAATGGCTTCCCCACCGTGGGAGCGAATAGCGGGCATGTGAAGACAGTGGAAAGACGCCGGAGAAGCCCGTGCTAGCCTCCTTGGACGATTCCCGCCTTCGCTCTGGCTATCCAGGGCAATGCGCCCTTTCCGGATTAATGCGCGTCCGTTTTGGACCGCCCACTGCACGAAGGCCGCATATGTCTCACACCCAAATTGAATCGGGCGCCCTACCCGACCCCACGGATCAGGAAGCCGGCGCTGAGCAGGCAAGCATTCTCATCGTGGACGACGACGCGATGAATTGTCGGGTGCTGGAAGCGCTGCTGGCGCACGAGGGTTATCTGACCCTGAGCGTGAACAGCGGCAAAGAGGCGCTTGATTCCATCTCGGCCTGGCCACCGGATCTGATCCTGCTCGACGCCATGATGCCGGTGATGAGCGGATACGAGGTGGCGCGTGTTCTGAAGTCCGATCCGGACACGGCCGGCATACCCATCATCATGGTCACGGCGAAATCGGGCCATGTCTCGAAGATCAACTCGCTCGAAGCCGGGGTGGAAGGCCACCTCACCAAACCCGTGCACGCCAACGAATTGAGACTGCGGGTGCGCAGCATGTTGCGGCTGAAAAGCAATGCCGACGAACTGCAGAACCAGAGCGATCTGCTGGCCGAGCAGGTGCTCAAGAGCAATCGCGAACTGCGGCAATACAGCATCGCCATGGATTCGACTCTGGACATCGTCGCACTGGTGGACCGGCACAGTATGAAGTTCGTCCAGGTCAATGCAGCGGCGGCCCGGGTCTTCGGCTATACGCGCGAAGAATTGCTGACCATGGGCCCGGATCAGGTGATGGAAGCCACGCGTGAGCAACTGGAGGACGCCTTCGACGAACTCATCGCAGGGCGCGGCATCGGTATACCCGTCGAGCGCTGGCTGCGCAGCCGCGACGGCCAACGGATCCGGTTCGAACTGGTCCGGCATGCGATCACCAATGGCGACACCTGGACGATCGTGGTCGTGGCTCGCGATATCACCGAGCGCAAGTCTTCCGAAGAGAAGCTGCGTCAGCTGGCCTACTACGACACCCTGACCGAGCTTCCCAACCGGACGCTGTTCGACGAGCACCTCGAACAATCCATGCAACAGGCCGATGCCTGGAATCTCCAACTGGTCCTGATCACGCTGGATATCGACAGCTTCCGGAGCATGAACGATACGTTGGGACACAACGCCGGAGACGCGCTGTTGCGGCAGATCAGCCAGCGGATTCCGGCCTGTCTGTATCCACGCGATCATGTCGCCCGCCTGGGAAGTGACGAGTTCGCCGTGCTCGCGCTGACCCCACGCGATCCTCTGCTCGCGGTCGGTATCGCCAACAAGGTGCTGGAAGCGCTGCGCGCGCCGGTCGAGATCGAAGGGCAGACGCTGCACCTGACTGCCAGCCTGGGCATGGCGCTGTACCCCAGCGACACTACCGATCCGCGCTCGTTGTCACGATTCGCCGATCTGGCCATGGACGCGGCCAAGCAAGGGGGCCGAAACCGGGCGCGCTTCTATACCGGCGAAATGAACCAGCGCGCGCAGCACAAGATGGAACTTGAATCGGCGCTGCGCGGTGCGCTGGAACGCGAGGAATTCATCCTCCACTATCAGCCGAAAGTCTGCCTGCGCACCGGCTGCTGGACCGGCGTGGAAGCGCTGTTGCGTTGGGACCGTCCGGGACATGGCCTGGTTCCGCCCGGCATGTTCGTCGGCGCGCTGGAAACGACCGGCCTGATCGTTCCGGTCGGCGCATGGGTGATGGCAACGGCCTGTCGTCAATCGAGCCGTTGGGAGCAGGTGGGGCTGAGCCCTTTGCCTATTGCGGTCAATGTCTCGGCCCTGCAACTCACCGGTCAGGACCCGGTTGCCTTGCACGACGCCGCGGTCAACACAAGGCAGGACGGCGAACCGGTGTCGGCCACCATGTGGTCGGCCATCGCCGAATGCCTGCATGGTCTGGTGCTGCCGGAACGCCTGCTGGAGATCGAGATCACCGAAAGCGCGATGATGGCCGACGCCGAGCGCAACGTGAGCATGCTGCATCAGCTCAAGGAAATGGGCATCCGCCTGTCGCTGGATGATTTTGGCACCGGTTATTCCAGTCTGTCCTATCTGGCGCGGTTCCCCCTGGATGCCATCAAGATCGACGGCAGCTTCATCCGCGGCGTGACCACCTCCGCACATGATGCTGCCATTACCCAGGCGATCATCGAAATGGCACATCAGCTGGGCATCAAGGTGGTGGCCGAGTGCGTGGAGAACGCCGAGCAGGTCGAGTTCCTGCGCGCGCGCGGATGTGACGAGGCGCAAGGTTTCTATTTCTCCCGCCCCATGTCAGCGGAGGAACTTGAGCGGCTGTGGGAGGAAGGAGGCGTGCGCATGCAGGGCATCTCCTCAGTGTCCAATGCCGACAGACAGGCGGGCGCGAAGTCCTCCGGTAGTGTGCACGATCCGCTTTCACCCCAAGCCTGACGTCCCGGGATAGGATCGCATCTCGCCGACCGAGGACGCGGCGATTTCGTCCTGTCTCGACAGGCAGGCCGCACCCCGCCGCAACACCAAGGTATCCGCGTGCTTCAAAGACTGCGTCACAGTTCCCAGCTGCGCCTGATCTCCGCCCTTGGGCTTTCGACGGCGTTGTTCATGCTGGGCTTCGCGAGCTACAGACTCCTGCAAGGCGAGCACCTGGCCGCTATCGTCGATGCCGGCCTCGCCGTGGCCATCTGCATTCCGGTGGTCTATGCCCTATTGACCGGGGACACGAAAAGGGCCGGCATCGCACTGTGCATCATCGACAGCCTGTTCTGCATTCTGGTCAGTTGGGCCATCGGACCAATCGCCGTCTACTGGCACTATCTAGTGCTGGTAACCAATTTCTTCATCGTCACGCCCAAGCTGGCCCTGATCTTCAACGTGCTCGTGGTCGTTTTCATGCTGTCGATCATCGCCCCGCAACAACCGGCGGTGACGAACTGGGCCATCGCCGTTTCCGCCACGCTGCTTACCTGCTTCACCTATTTCTTCGCCCTCCGCAACAATGTCGACCGCGACATGCTGGAAGAAATCGCCTCGGTGGATGCGCTGACCGGCATGCCCAACCGCCGCACCATGGAGCGTTGCCTGACCGAGGCGGTGGAGCACCACCGTACCCATCAGACGTCCTATGGCCTGATCATTCTGGATATCGACCATTTCAAGCAGGTCAACGATTCCTACGGGCACGCGGCCGGCGATGCGGTGCTGGCGGACCTGTCGGCCATCCTCAAACACCAGATGCGCAAGCGCGACCAGGTGTTCCGGTTTGGCGGCGAGGAATTCGTGGTGCTGGTGGAAGTGGGCACGCCCGACGATCTGCACCTGGCCGCAGAACGCATCCGCCTGGCCATCCGCGGCGCCTTGCGCGGACCCGGCGGGCGGATCACGGTGTCGGCCGGCGCGGCACTGCTGGGCCAGGAGGAAAACTGGCAGGAATGGTTTTCCCTGGCGGATTCGGCGCTCTACCGGGCCAAGAACCGTGGGCGCGACCAGTCCATGCTGCTGGACAACGAAACCGATGAGCAGGTGTCGAATCGCGACTGAGCAGCTGCGTGCTTAAGTGGTCTACGTTGTCGTTCCGTGCACAACAATCGGGACTATGCGTGCAGTGAGCTAACACGGCACCGCGCAACTTGCAGGCATGACGCGTGTCGACACCGACTTCAGCAACTGCGACTCCACCGTTTCTTCCGACGCATGGGTGGACAGCATGCTGGTGGAAATAGAGACGCATCTTCCGCGCATGCGCAGACAATGCGGCACGCGCGAGTTCTGGCGCTGGTTCCAGGGCGAAGCAGAATCGATGCAGCGCGAGCTGCAGACCGAAGAAGCCAGGCGCAGCGCCCGATGCCGGCTGGACGCTTTGCTCAAGCGCCAACCCAATCGATACGATGCGGCCACGGTAAGTGCGCCGACCGGTGACGTCCGCTGACATCCTGTTTATGTGAACGCATCGCGCGCGCGTGAGGACGTCTTCACAGTGCTGGAACGTGAAGTTGGCACTCTTGTGCTTCATCACATCAAGATCAGGATTCAAGTGACCCACCGATACCGTTACGCACTAGCGCTGGGCATCGCCTCGTTGCTCGCAACCCCAGCTTACGCGCAGCAGACCTCGCTCGCCGACGCGGCCAATCAGCCGGACAGCACGGCGGGCGTGGCGGGTCAGTTGCGTGCCCAGGTCCTGCTGGACCGTGCGCACTTCTCGCCCGGCGAAATCGATGGGCAATCGGGGTCCAACCAGCGCCGCGCGCTGCGTGGCTATCAGACGGCGAAGGGCTTGCCGGTCACCGGTACACTGGACGCCGCTACGTGGACGGCGCTGAACACGGGCGCGCCGCCGGTCGTTGTGGCCTATACGCTGACCGCCGCCGACACGGACACCAAGTACGCCAAGCTGCCGACAGACATGCTTGAAAAAAGCAAGTTGAAAGCGCTGGGCTACGAATCGCTGGAGGAAGCATTAGGCGAGCGTTTTCATGCCAGCCCGGCGCTGCTCAGGCAGCTCAACCCGGGCGTGGATTTCGGCAAGGCAGGCACCCAGTTGCAGGTACCCAACATCACCGCTACCGACGCGTTGCCGAAACCGGCGAAAGTGGTGGTCGACAAATCCGATTCCACGCTGACCTTGCAGGACGCAAGCGGCAAGACTATCGCGCAGTTTCCGGTGTCCTCCGGCAGCGAACACGACCCGCTGCCGATAGGCGAATGGAAGATCGTCGCAACTGCGCACAACCCCACCTTCCACTACAACCCGGCCTTGTTCTGGGATGCCGATCCTTCGCATGCCAAGGCCACGCTGGCTGCGGGGCCCAACAACCCGGTGGGAACGGTGTGGATAGATCTGTCCAAGCCGCACTACGGCCTGCATGGTTCGCCCACGCCAGGAAAAATCGGCAAGACCCAATCGCATGGCTGCGTGCGCCTGACCAACTGGGATGTGGAGAAGCTGGCGGCTGCATTGGACCCCAGCGTTCCGGTCGTCATGCAGGAATAGCGCGTTGAAGTATCTGTTGGTGCTACTGCTGGGATTGGCACTGGGAGCAGTCGCTTACCGGCAGATCAGTGTCACCCGCAGCGTCGTGCCTGCCGTAACTCCGTCGGCTCCGGTAGCGGAGTCTTCGCATGGCGACGGTGTGGCTGAAGCACCCAATATCCCGATCGATACGTCGCCACCCGCAACTGCGCCGGCTACGCCGATTGCGGTCGCCACGCCACCAATGGCCAATGCAGGCCAGGGCCTGCTGATTCCGGTGCAAGGCAAGACGGCTGCGGATCTGGACGACACGTTCACCGATGCACGCAGCGAGGGACGCTCGCACGACGCCATCGACATCATGGCCACGGCAGGAACGCCGGTGCTGGCGGTCGCCGATGGCCATATTGAAAAGCTCTTCGACAGTGAGCGTGGCGGGTTGACGATCTATCAGTTCGAACCCAGCGGGCAATACGCTTACTACTATGCGCACCTGCAGCGTTACGCGGACGGGCTGGCGGAAAAACAGACGATCCGTCGCGGTCAGGTGATCGGCTATGTCGGTAGTACGGGCAACGCCAGTCCGGATGCGCCGCATCTGCATTTCGCGATCTTCGTGCTGGGCAAGGAAAGACACTGGTGGGAAGGCACGGCGATCAATCCCTATCCGCTGCTGGTGCAACCGTAATGAGCGCGCTTGCGCGCAGGATTTCCAGACCTGCCGGAATATCGAGTTCGCACCACGTTCGCGCGATGGTCGAGCGAAAGGTGCACGCCTTCACTAGCAATGCATCTCCACTTCAATCCGGAACCCGTCATGACCAAGCCACCCCGCCCCACTGCTGACGCATTCGACCCCGCCGTGATGCGGTTGTTCGACCGTTACGTACATGGCGACATCGACCGCCGCGGCTTTCTGCAGGGCGCCGCGCGTTTCGCTGTCGGCAGCGCAGGCGCCGCTGGATTGCTGGCCGCGCTGAGCCCGCAGTTCGCCGCCGCCCAGCAGGTCGCGCCCGACGATGCACGCCTGGTGGCCCGTTATCTGGAATTCGCTTCACCCAAGGGCTATGGCACCGGTCGCGGTTATCTGGTCAAACCCGCCAAGACCGACGGCGCCTTGCCGGTGGTGCTGGTGATCCACGAAAACCGTGGGCTGAATCCGCATATCGAAGACATTGCACGGCGCCTTGCACTGGAAGGTTTCATCGCTTTCGCGCCCGATGCCCTGTTTCCGCTGGGCGGCTATCCCGGGGACGAAGACGCCGCGCGCGCCCTGTTCGTGAAGTTGGACCAGCCCAAGGTCCGCGAGGATCTCTTGGCCGCGGCCGAACTGCTGCTCACCATCGAAGGCGGCAACGGCAAACTGGGCGTGGTCGGCTTCTGCTACGGCGGCGCCATGGCCAACTTCCTGGCCACCCATGTCGCAAAAGTCCTGTCGGCCGCCCCGTTCTACGGCGCCGCCCCACCGGTGGAAGAGGTCGCCAACATCCAGGCCGAACTGCTGGTGGTGCTGGCCGCCAACGACGAGCGCGTCAACGCAACCTGGCCCGCCTACGAACAGGCGCTCAAAGAGGCCGGCGTGCGTTACGCGTTGTTGCAGCCTGCAGGCACGCAGCACGGTTTCAACAACGACACCACGCCGCGCTACGACCAGGCTGCCGCTAAGCAGGCCTGGCAGCAGACCCTCGCCCTCTTCAACCGGACGTTGCGTGGCCCGGCGGCGAAATGAGCGCTGCTGAGCGACCTGTCTGATGCGCAGTGGGTCACCGACAACCGCTCGTGGTGTCTTGCCGCTCAATATCGTCGCGTTGCGGCCGATAGGGAAGGATGACCCTTATTGGATAGTGCAATGGCGTTACAGGTCACCCATGCCGAAACCTCGTCGCGAGACGTGGTCACTGCCGTGCGTGAACTGGTCGCCCAGCTGGGAGCCGACGACCTGGACGTGGTCCTGGTGTTCTGCGACCCGGACTACGACCTGGCAGCGCTGGGACCGGCACTGAAAGCCGCCTTTCCCTGCCCTGTCGTCGGCTGCACCTCCTCCGGCCAGATCGGCGCGCGGGGGTTCCAGGCCTCGGGCATTCTGGCTGCCGGGCTCAAGGGCGGCGTATTGCGGGTGGACCCACTGCTGATCGCGCCCTTGTCCGATCTGCCAGCGCAAACCGCGCTGATCGCCGACATCATCCACTCACGTGCAGCCGATGCCGGACACGCGCGGTTCTTCGCCCTGCTGCTGGTCGATGGCCTGTCCACCAGCGAGGAATACCTGGCCGCCGCGCTGTACCAGATGACCGGAAACGTTCCGCTGATCGGCGGCTCGGCCGGCGACAACTTCAAATTCCAGGCCACCCATGTCTATCACGATGGCGTTTTCCTGAGCGATGCGGCGGTATTGGCATTGTTCGAATGCGCCAATCCTTTCGTCGCGTTCAAGCTGCAGCACTTCGTCGCCAGCGAGGTGGAACTGGTGATCACCAGCGCCGATCCGGCCACGCGATTGATCCACGAGATCAATGGCGAACCGGCAGCGCTGGCTTACGCCGAAGCCATCGGCATGCCGGTGGAAGCACTCAACCCTACGGTGTTCTCCACCTATCCACTGGTGCTGACCATCGCCGGCGAACCCTATGTGCGCTCGATCCTGAGGGTCAACGCCGATCTGTCGATGACCTGCTACTGCGCGGTGGAGGAAGGCATGGTGCTGGCCATTGGCCAGGCGGTGGACGTGATGGCGACGCTGGAACGTGGTTTCGCCGAAATGCATGCCGCCATCCCCGAACCCGCGTTGATCATCGGCTGCGATTGCATCCTGCGCCGCGTGGAGTTCGAACAGACCGGCATGGACGCCGAGGTCGGCGGCTTCATGGCCAGACAGCGCGTGTTCGGTTTCTCCACCTATGGCGAACAATTCAACGGCCTGCACGTGAACCAGACCTTCACCGGCGTGGCAATCGCCGGATGAACATGGACAGCGCATCCCGACCGGCAGCCGATCAGGCCGAAGCGACCATAACCGAACTGCAGCGCAAGCTGACCGCGCGCGACAAGGTAATCGCGGTGTTGAAAAAACGCCTGGTCGCGCGCGACCTGTCGGCTGCGTCGCCGCTGACCATCCTGCACGAGAACATCGCGCTGGGAAAAATCGTGACGATGAAAACCCAGGAACTGGACGGGGAGCGACTTGAACTGAAGCAGGCCCTGGCCGAACTGGGCAAGACCCAGACCATGCTGCTGCAGGCGCAGAAGATGGAGTCCATCGGCCAGCTCGCCGCGGGCGTGGCGCACGAGATCAACACGCCGACCCAATACGTGCGCGACAACGTGGATTTCATCCGCAAGAGCGTGCAAGTGCTCGACGAGGTACTGGACAACGCCAATGCGGTGATCGCCGCCGCGCGTGCCAAGGGCGGGCTGGAGGCTCCCATCGCCGACTTCGATCGCACATTGGGCCGGGTCAGGTTCGACTATATCCACCGCCAGTTGCCAGAAGCGTTGGAGCAATCGCTGGAAGGCCTGGACCGCATCTCCAAGATCGTGGGCGCAATGAAGTCCTTCTCGCATCCCTCGACAGTGGAAAAACAGCCCGTGGACCTGCGTGCACTGATCGAGACCACGGTCACCGTGGCGCGCAACGAATGGAGATACGTGGCCGAGCTGGAGACCGAGTTCGACGAGGAGGTCCCGCTGGTGTGCTGCCTGCGCGACGAGATCGGGCAAGTACTGCTGAATCTGGTGGTCAATGCCGCCCATGCGGTGGCCGATACCCTGGTTCCCGGCGAACGCGAGCGCGGCCGGATCGTGGTGTCGCTACGCCGCGCCAGCGAGGACGCGGTGGACCTGCGCGTGGCCGATGACGGGCCGGGTATTCCCGAAGCGATCCGCACCAAGGTGTTCGACCCGTTCTTCACCACCAAGGCCGTGGGCAAGGGAACCGGACAAGGTTTGTCCATCGCCTATTCCACGGTGGTGGGCAAGCACAAGGGCAGGATCTTCTTCGAGACCGAAACCGGCGTCGGCACCACCTTCGTGGTGCGGTTGCCCGTTGCAGCGGCAGGGGACTGAGGCCATGCGCGTCCTGTTTGTCGACGATGAAGAACGGGTGCTGGCCGGCATCGAACGCACGCTGTTCATGGCCGACCGCGACTGGGAGCTGGATTTCGCCACCAGCGGCGCCGAGGCCTTGAGCAAGCTCGGTGCGCGCGCCGCCGATGTGGTGATTTCGGACATGCGCATGCCGCTGATGGACGGCGCCGAACTGATGCGACAGATACGAGAGCGCTGGCCCACCACCATTCGCATCATCCTGTCCGGTGAAACCGAACAGTCGGGAGCGTTGCATTCGCTGGAGGTGGCCCATCAGTTCCTGGCCAAGCCCTGTGATGGCGACACGCTGCTCGAGACCATTGACCGCGCCGTGAAGTTGCAGGCGCTGCTCCAGCACCAGGCCGTACAGGCGGTGGTGGGAAGAATCGGCAGCCTGCCTGCCGCACCACGGCTGTATCTGAAACTGAGCGGCCTGTTGCGCGACGGAAATGCCGGTATCGGCCGTTTTGCCGAGATCGTGCAGGGCGATCCCGCACTCGCGGCCAAGGTATTGCAGTTGGCCAACTGCGCGTTCTTCCACGCCGGCCATCAAGTCACCAGCATTCCCGAAGCGGTGACGCGCATCGGCCTGGATACTTTGCGCGCGGTGGTGCTGACCACCGAAATCGCACGCGCCCACGGAGGCGTCGATGCCGACGCTCTGCAATCGCGTGCGTTCCGCGCGTCGTGCCTGGCTGCGGAAATAGGCAAGGCATACGCGCCGGTCGAGACGGTCGCCGCGGCCGCGCTGCTGGCCGAAGTCGGCCTGTTGCTGCCGCAGGTACAGCGCCTGTGCGAAGCGGCGGACGACGATGGCCATGGATTCCCTTCGCATGCCGAAGTCGGCGCCTATCTGCTCGGCCTGTGGGGCCTGCCCTGGGCGATAGTGGAAGCGGTAGCGCATCACTTGCAGCCGGAACGCATCGCCCAGCATCGCTTCGACGCCATAGGCGTGGTCCACGTGGCAGTGGCGCTGTCGAAAGGAAGCGCGCCAAATGAGGACTTCCTGCAAACCATGGGTGTGAGCGAACACCTTTCCGCCTGGCGCGACGCCTGCGCCGCCAATGCCTTCATCGAGTACGCGCCATGAACGAACCGGAACTGCCGCGCATACTCTGCGTGGACGACGAACCCAACCTGCTGGCCGCGCTGGAGCGCACGCTGTACGGTCAGTTCAACGTGGTGACCGCCACGGGAGGCGAAGCTGGCCTGGCCGTGATGCAGGAAAGCCCACCCTTCGATGTGATCGTCTCCGACATGCGCATGCCGGGCATGGATGGCGCCACGTTCCTGGCGCTGGCGCGCGAACGTGCACCCGACACGGTGCGCATTCTGCTGACCGGGCAGGCCGATGCGGATTCGGCCATTGCGGCCATCAATCGCGGCGCGATCTTCCATTTCCTGCGCAAGCCGTGTCCGAGCACCGAAGTGGTCGCCACGCTGCAGAAAGCGGTGGAACTTCGCCAGCGCACGCGGGTGGAACGGGAACTGCTGGAAACCACCCTGGCCGCCACCATCAAGATGCTGACCGAAGTGCTGTCGATGATCGCGCCCTGGGCCTTCCAGCGCTCGGGCATGCTGCAGTCGTGCGTGCGCCACGTGGTCAACAAACTGGAATGGCCGAACCGCTGGGAAGTCGAAGCGGCCGCCTCGCTCAGCCATATCGGCTGCGTCAGCGTGCTTGGGGACGTGATGCAGCGCGAGTTCGCCGAGGAACCGCTGACGGAGGAAGAACATGTCCTGCTGGACGCGCACCCCGAAGTCGCGCATCGCCTGCTGGTGTCCATTCCGCGCATGGAGAACGTGGCCGAGATCGTCCGCTACCAGTCGCGCCCCGCGCCGCGCGACGCGGCCGATGACGTGATACGAGGCGCGCAGCTGCTGCGCGCCTCGCTGCATATGGTGCGCTGCCTGTCGCGCAAGGAGTCGGTGGCGCATGCCGTGCAGGAACTGAGGACGCTGCAACCGCCGGTCGCTCAGGACATCGTCAATGCCTTGATAGACCTGCGCATGAATGTCGTCAGCGGCACACGCAAGGCCCGCATCCGCGAACTGGTGCCGGGATGGCGCGCGGAACAGGACATCGTGACCAAGCGCGGCCTGATGCTGCTGGCGCAGGGCAGCGAGCTCAGCGCGACGGCCATCGTGTCAATGCGCAATCTGCTGGCGACCGGCGCGATGAGCGAGCCGATCCTGATCAGTTATGGCTCGGAGAGCGAGCTCTTTTACGACTCTGAAACAGGCAACAACTAAGGGGTTAGTTCGAACAACTCTACTTGTCATCCCGAGCGGGTTAGGGATCTACTGTTGTGCAGGAAAAAGCAGATCCCTCGCTACGCTCGGGATGACATCGGAGTTGTTCGGAGGTCACTAAGCCGGGGTCAAACCCCACCATGTCGTTCGCGTATCGCCTGCAGGCGTTCGCGGTAGTACAGCGCATCGGCGGCCACTTCCGGTGGATGGGACGCCAGCCAGTTCTGCGCATCGCTCAGTATTGCGGCCTTGTCGGCGTCGGGCGCTTCCAGCGCAGTGTCTATGCGGTCCAGCTGGATGATTACTTCTTCGCGGGTCGGCGCTGCCATAACGTCATTTCCTGAATGGTTCGACCCATCGTAGACAACCGGATGTGTGGTTCGCGTCATCGCCTGTCGAAGATTCGGTCCGTGGTTAGCCTTTCAGGGATTCCGTTCGTGGTGAGCCTGTCGAACCGCGCTCTTGGCACGACACTGAAATACGGAGCGCTGTTTTCAACCTCGAAAAGCGTGGTTCGACAGGCTCACCACAAACGGGACTATTGCGAAGCAGTGCGTGCAGCCGCTTTGTTCCGCTTCTCAGCAAACTTCGCCCGCGCTTCCAGCATGGCCGGCCGATGCGTCACCGCCCATTCGTAGAGCGCGTGCAGCGGCACGATCAGCTTGCGGCCCAAGTCGGTGAGTTCGTAATCCACGCGCGGGGGCGTGGTCGGGTAGACAGTGCGCGTGACCAGTCCATCCTGCTCCAGGCCCTTCAAGGTCAGGCTGAGCATGCGCTGCGAGATTCCATCAACCGCGCACTGGAGCTCGTTGTAGCGCAACGGCCCCTGCCAAAGCGCGCCGACCACTATGACGGTCCACCGGTCGCCGATGCGGGCAAGCGTCTCGACGACCGCGAGATACTCCGCATCGGAAGCGTAGATGGCACGAACATCTTTGTTCGTATCGCGCAAGCAAGTGCCTCCTTGTAGTGCCTGCCGGAAATCCTATCATCAGTCCACCGCCGGTCAGCCCTGACCGCATCAACGCCAACGCCTGCAAGAGGTTTCCATGAAGATGACCCGCCTGATCCCGATGCTGCCGGTACGCAGCATGCCCGCCAGCGTCGAGTTCTATCAGAAGCTCGGATTCGAGGTCGAACGGCGCAACGATGGTTGGCGCTGGGCCATGCTGGCGTTCGGGGAATGCCGCCTGATGGTGGACGAATCGATCAATGCGCATCCCGGGTCGCCGCGACATTCGGTGCTCTATCTCTACCCCGATGACATCACCGCTTATCACCAGCTGCTGCGCGACAACGGCTTGCAGATTCCACCACTGGAGATTTCGTTCTACGGCATGACCGAATTCCGCATGGATGACCCCGACGGTAACAGACTGTGGATAGGCCAGACCAACGCCACTGAGAGCTGACGTACACAGGGTGCGTAGAAGCAAGGTGGACAGTTCACACGCCCTACCTGTATCCGCCAGTTCTACCGGGAACCAACATCTGAGCGCCCACGCCGCTGATTTTCACCATGCCTTACTGCAACGCGACCTAACGTCGGCCACACGTTACGCATAAGCCACGCTCATAGTCGTCAAGCACCACGCCTGGCGCGCAAGTAGTTCCCTTCCCACAAGGAATACACATGGATACTGAAGCTCTCTCCGGCGGTTTTCTCATCCTGGGCAGCGTTGTCGCCGTCTTCCTGTTCATTCTGGCGATCCTGTGGATTCTGGTGCCCTTCGCGGTATTCGGCATCAAGCCCTTGCTGCGCACGCTGATCGCCGAGCAACGGCGTACCTACGAGTCTCTCGCTGCCGTGTCGCAACAGCTCCACAACGCCGCGGCCGCGCCGCCAGTGGTGATCGAACGTCCCGCGCAGACCACCGTGGTGGAAACACCCCGCCCCATCGATCCGATTGCGCCCCGCTACTGATACGCGCGCCACTGCCACTCGGCGCATGTTGGCGAGATGAGCGAGCTTGCCAGGCGACGCGCGCTGGTGTGTCCGCTTAGCGGCGCTCGCCGTCCAGAACCGCTTTGAGAATATTCTCCGAGCGCCGTTGCCCATATCCACGCCCATAGGCGCGGGAGGTGATGGCAACGACCAGGTTGCGGCTGGGCACGATATATATCTTGTTGCCACCATTGCCCGACGCGAACGAGACCGCGATCGGCTTGCCGTTGCTCTGCTGGGTTTTGGCGTACCAGAAATAGCCGTAACCGTCGGCATACGGATCGTCATCACCGGTAGCCACCTGTGGCTTCAGCGCGGCGCGCAACCACGACTCGCTGACGATGCGGCGGCCATCATGAAGCCCGTTGTTACGCACCATCTCGCCAATTGTCGCCAGTCCCCGCGTCGTGACCCACAGGTTGCCCTGCCCCTTGGTATAGCCGGCTGTATCCGCATCCCACTTCCACTGCGTGATGCCCAGCGGTTCGAACAGCGCAGTACGTGCGAATTCGGCCATGGTGCCTCCGGTTGCTTTGGCTACGACAACACCGGCGACGCAGGCGGTGGCGGAGTTGTAGCGGTAACGCGTTCCCGGCGCATCGGCACGCGGGATCGACAGCAGAAAGGCCAGCGGATCGGCCGCTTCGTCCATCAAGTCCTCATTACCGGGCGAAGCGGGATCGTCGTCGAATGCCGCAAGCCCCGAGCGCATGGTCAGCACATCGCGTAACGGCACATCACCGATTGCGCTGCCCTGGGCCTGCGGCCAGTAGCGGGCCACGGGATCGTCGACGCTGCGGATTTTTCCCTGGTCGATGGCGATTCCAGCCATCAGCGAGGTGATGCTTTTCCCGGCCGAGCGGATATCGTTCAGCGAGTCCACAGCCGCACCGTTGAAATAGCGCTCGGCGATGATCTTCCCGTCGTGCATGACCACCACACCACGCAGGTCATGGTGTTGGTCATCGAAGCGCGCCAGCGTTGCTGCGAGCACGGGATCGGGAGCGGGGTCAGGATTGGGATTGGGATCGGAATTGGCGGCCGCCACCATCAGTGCGCATACCGCCAGCAGGATCAATACGCTGACCACTATTCCCTTGCGCATGGCAGGCATTCCTTGTGCGGACTGGCGATGCAAGATACTTGCATTTATCGCCTCGCGCACCGCACGTTGGCGTCCGTGTCGATGCCCTGCTTTCTTCGCGCCTGCGCGGTGAAGGCGCGCGCCTCAAACTACAAGCGACAGCTTCCTCAGGATTCGCAAGCCACGGCGGCAGCTGGCATCTTCGCTTCCGCATGTGCGGCGGCCTGGGTCCTGCTGGCCCAGGCGTAGATCAGCAGGCCGATCACTGCCGTGGCAGCACCGACGTAGCCGGTCGAGGTCCAGCCATAACCGGCGGTGATGGCCATACCACCCAGCCACGGGCCCAGTGCGTTGGCGGTATTGAACGCGGCGTGGTGCGAGGCCGCGGCCAGCGTCTGCGCTTCGCCGGCGACATCCATCAGGTGCGACTGCAGGATCGGGCCCAGCGCGCCCATCAGGCCGATGGCGACGGTCGCCAGCAGGATCGTCGGCAGACTCTGCGCCATGACCGGAAACAGCAGCAGCACCACCACTGCCCAGGCCAGCACCACCCAGGCGCCGCGTAACTTGAAGCGGTCGTACAGCCAGCCACCGGCGAAATTACCGACCACCCCACCCACGCCGAAACCGGTCAGGCCCAGGGGAATCCAGGCGGCCGACACGCCCGTCACTTCCAGCATCGTGGGCGCCAGATAGCTGAAGACCGCGAACATGCCAGCGAACCCGATCGCACCGATGCCCAGCGCTTGCCAGACCGGAGCGCGGTTGAACGCACGCAACTCGGCCAGCGGTCGGGTCTTGGGGCCATCCACATGTGCGGGCAGCCAGACGGCCAGCAGCACGACAGTAGTGACCGCGACAATCGCCACTGCGGCGTAGATCCAGCGCCAGTCCAGCACTTGCCCTGCCCAGGTAGCCAGCGGGTTGCCGATGAGAATCGCCAGCGTCAGCCCCAGCATCACCAGACTGACCGCACGGCCGCGGCGGTGCGGCGGACTGATCGCCACCGCCGTCAGCGCCGCCACGCCGAAATACGCGCCATGCGGCAGACCGGCGATGAAGCGGAACAGCAGCAGGCTGCTGTAGGTAGGACCCCATGCACTGGCCAGGTTGCCCAGCGCATAGAACCCCATCAGTGACAGCAGCAGGGTCTTGCGCTTCCAGCCCGCACCCAGGATCGCCAGCAGCGGCGCGCCGACCACCACGCCCAGGGCATAGGCGCTGATCAGATGGCCCACCTGCGGTTCGGTCACACCCAGCGAAGCCACCATATTGGGCATCAAGCCCATGCTGGCGAACTCGCCGGTCCCGATGCCGAAGCCACCCAGGGTGAGCGCGAACAGAATCAGGCCGACCTGACGCGGGCTCAGGGTGCTCGCTTCCTGCGGGAGATAGGTATTGGGGGCAGCAGAAGTCATGCCCATATTGTGCTGCACTGCAGCAGAGGCGTCGAGGCCGCCATTGGAACGCTGAATTGAGGATTGAGTTGGCTGAGGCGCCGGTTCTTGGAACAGCCTGAATCATGATCAGCGCCAGATCCGCTCGGGCACAATATCCGCATGGCCGACGTCAAGCTGGGGACCTGGAGTACGATCCTGCTGCTTGGCAGCCTGCATGGCGTGGTAGTCGCGGTGGCGCTGCTTTCGGCCAAGCGCAACCCGTCGGCCAATAGATGCCTGGCGGCGTTACTGGTCGGTGTGGTGTTGCTGATCACGCCTTACACCATCGGCTATGCCGGGTTTTACGATGCCTGGCCCTGGCTGACCTACGCGCCTTTCTTTTGGCAGCTCGCCTTCGGGCCGTTGATCTGGTTGTACGTGCGGCAGCTGGGCCAGCCGGCCATGCCGTCGCGCTGGCAATGGCACTTCCTGCCTGCCGCTTTGCAGGGAGTCTACTTCCTCGTCCTTTTCCTGCAGCCCTTGCCCGTGAAATGGCGATGGGACGACGAGGTCCACGTTCCGCTGGTGGCACCCATTCTGGATGCGCTGATTTTCGCATCCATGGCGGCCTATTGGCTGATGGCGCTACGCTCGTATCTGGGCTACCAGCGCTGGCTGGAACACCACAGCGGCGCGCGCGAGGAATATCGGCTGCGTTGGCTGCAGGGATTTCTGTGGGCCATGGCGATAATCATCGCGATCAATCTCGGTTTCGTTGTGGCGGATCGTTTCGTAGTCCAGTTGAACTACTTCGACCGGTTCCCGCTGTACCTGGCCTTCGTGGCCCTGGTGTACTACCTGGGCGTCGAAGGCTGGCGCCACGCCGATGCTGCTTATCCACAGCCGTCACTCGTCCCAGTCGATGCACAACATAGTCTTGGTACGGAAAGTCCCGCCCGGTACACGCCAGAGCGCGACTGGCCGGCGCTAGGCCAGCATTACGCCCACACGGTGTCGGAGCACGGGTGGTGGCGCGAACCGCAGCTGGACCTGACCGGACTGGCGCGACGACTGGGGACCAATACCTTGTATCTGTCGCGCGCGCTCAATGAAGGGCTCGGTCAAAACTTCAGCGAATTCATCAACCGGCAACGCGTCGCAGCCGCGCAGGCGCTATTGGCCGGCGAGACCTCGGTACTGGATATCGCAGAGGAAGTGGGCTTCGGCTCGAAAGCCAGTTTCAATCGCGCCTTCCGCCTCTTTGCCGGTTGTACCCCCAGCCAATACCGGCAACAGCTGGAAAGCCAACGTGTCATTTCCTGAATAACTGCAGCATTTCAGCGATATGAGACGCGCACGGCCTGCATTCGGCTGACACTGCGCCTCCTCATTACGTGGTGGATTGCATGGCCTTCTTCAGACCCGGTTGCATACGTATCGGTCGGCAATGGCTGGCCGTTTTGGCCATCGCCTGTCTGCCGGTCTTCGGCTTGCATGCGCAGGACACCGCTACACGCATTGACGGTGCCGGCCTGGTAGCCGACGTCGACCTGCTGGAACGCGTATACAACACCCTGCATCCTGGCCTGTACCGATATTCGACGCCCGCAATGACCGCACAGCGATTCGACGAGCTGCGCCAGGAATTGCGGTCTGGAGCCACGCTTGCGGAGTCGTATCTGGCCTTCTCCCGTTTCGCGGCCACTGTGCGATGCGGTCATACGCAAGCCAACTTCTACAACCAGTCGCCGGCAGTCCAAAAAGCGTTGTTCGAGTCGGGAAGCGGCCGTTTACCGTTCCAGTTCCGGTGGCTGCAGGGACGCATGATCGTGACCCGTAACGCTTCCAGAAATCCCAGTCTGGTCCCGGGTACCGAAGTGAAGGCCATCAATGGGGTGCCTGTGCGCAAAGTGCTCGCTCGTCTGCTGCCTCTGGCCCGCGCGGACGGCAGTAATGACGCCAAGCGCATCGTGCAGATGGAAGTACGGGGCGAAGACCAATACGAAACCTTCGATGTCTACCTGTCTCTGCTGTTCCCGGAATTTGGCGACAGCTTCCGGCTGCAGATACGCAGTCCGGACGGCTCTGCGGACCGCAGCGTGGTGGTGGCTGGCTTGAGTCTGGAGGAGCGCAAGGCCATGCGCGGAACAAAAACTGGAGGAGCCGACGCGCCCGCCTGGAGACTGGAATACCCGCGGCCGGGCGTTGCGCTGCTGCGCATGCCCGACTGGGCGTTGTACGACAGCAAGTGGGACTGGCGCGCCGACCTGGACGCCAGCTTTACTCGACTGGTCCGTGACCGCACGCCAACGCTGGTGCTCGATCTACGTGGCAATGAAGGCGGATTAAGCGTGGGCGACGAGCTACTGGCGCATCTCATTTCGCAACCGCTTGCTCTGGTGCGCTACCGCCAGCAGGTGCGTTATCGCGCGGTACCCGACACATTGCGGCCTTATCTCAAGACCTGGGACAACTCCTTCAAGGACTGGGGCGATTACGCGCAACCTTACGACGAGCGCTATTTCACGCTCACGCGCTGGCAGCCGGCGGACGCTGCCGATTTGATCCAGCCGAAGGTACCGCGTTATACCGGCAAGGTATGGGTGCTGGTCGATGCGGCCAACAGTTCGGCCACTTTCGAATTCGCCAACCAGATAAAGGCCAGCGGCTTGGCGACGCTGGCCGGCCAGACCACCGGAGGCAATCGTCGCGGCATCAACGGCAGCGCTTTCTTTTTCCTGACGTTGCCGAACTCGGGAATCGAACTGGACCTACCACTGGTAGCCCAGTTTCCGGAGAGCGAACAACCCGATGCTGGCGTCGAGCCGGATGTACACGTGGAAATCACCGCCGCCGATGTGGCCAATGGCCGAGATGCGCTGATGGAAAAAGTGCTCTCCTCGACTGGCAAATACAAGCACTGAGCAAGACGGTCAGGACTTCATCGACAGAGCGCTTGGCTAATTCAGGTTTCGGCCATCAAGCTTGAGCTTGTCGACGACCGGCGCCGTTCAATCTGGCTGCTCAGGCTCCCATAGACTGCACGTGAGGTTGCCGCGAACGCCCGCCCAGGGCACGCGCGGGCAGGAAAAGCAGCGCTTGCAGGAAAGCGAACGCGGCCGAGAAGGTGATGCCGATCAGACGGAACGGCAACGCGAGCAACCATACGACCGGCCACAGCACCAACGCCAGCAGGGCCAGTGGCCAGCACAGGACGAAGAGCACGCACCAGGCGACCACAGCAATCAGAATCTTCATCTCCAGGCTCCTCAACGTTATGGCAATGCCGCAACTCGCGGCGCCTGGCACGTTGCAACGCTGCGCCGCGCTTGGCAACGGGCAGGCGACTAAACCAATGGCGGGGCGATGAAGAGTCGCATTCGGCGACGAAACGCCAGCCAATCACCAACGCTTTATCGTAGGCCTGGCTTGACCCCTTGTCCGAAATCCACACCCGAGACATCACATGGCCGGTCAAGACCCGCCCTCCTGATGCTTGTCACGGGCCGCTCTTACGGCTGTGCCAGATACCGTTCGCCATCGAACTCGAAGCCCGTCAGGCGGCCCTGCGCATCGCGCAGAAAACGCAAAGGCTCCGCTGGGTCCAGTCGCAGCGCGTTCGCACCGAACAGATCCGGCGATGCGGGCACCAGCTGCCGTTGCAAGGCGCCCACCTGCAAACGCAATCCCTTCGGCGCTGCAGTCACCTCTGCAGTCACCGGCATGCGTTCGCTGCGATAGCGACCCGCGTACTGCACCAGGGTTTTCGCATCCGGCTGCCATGCCCAATCGTTCCACTGCGGATCGGCGCGTGTTTCCTGCTGCCGCTTTCGCGCTCCTTCCAATTGCTGCGCCACACGCTGCGGATACATCTCCTGGCGCGTCGTCGCCCACTTCGCGGCTTCCGGGTGATCCACCAGGTATTGCAGGTACTGGACCACCGTGCGCGAAGTCAGCCAGCCGGTGGCGTTGTCGGAGTTGGAGAACACACCGATACCCACGCCCAGGTCCGGCGAGAATGCCATCATCGTGCGCGCGCCGGTGTAGCCGCCGCCGTGGATGTACAGCGTGTGGCCTTCGAAGTCGCAAACGTTCCAGCCGAACGCGTAGCCATTGCATGGCAGTTCGTAGGCGTTGCGCGCCTTCGGGTCCACCTGCACGCCGCTGCGGTGCGCGGCGGCCAGCAAGGTCTTGTCGAAGGTGGCGGGCGCGGCGCCGCCCAGATGCAGTTGCAGCCAGCGCGCCATGTCGTTGGGCGAGGTCATCATGCCGCCGGCCGATTGCATGATCGCATCCGGCTTGGGTGGCACAACCTCCCACCCCTCGGGTTCGCCCAGCCACTGGTGGCTGTACGCCAACTGCGCAGGGTCGAAGGACGAGGTACGTGCCGACGTGTTGCGCAGACCCAGCGGCGCGAACAGTTCCTGCTGCAACCAGTCCTGCCAGCGCTTACCGGTCTGCTGATACAGGATGGCTGCATAGATGTTGTAGCCCAGATTGTCGTAGTCGAAGCCAGCCGCGCGCGGCATAACCAAGGTCGCCAGTAGATCGGGATACAGCACCGGGTCCGGCGAACCGATGTAGGCTTCCAGCCAGGTGAGCGCATCCCCGCTCAGGGGCACACGATGGTTGAGCAGGTCGGCCAGCGTCCACGCCGCCGGGTCCACGCCACCGGGAAGTTTCAATTGCGGCCAGTGCTCGGCCAGCGTGCTGTCCAGGCGCAGCACGCCGCGCTGGTCCAGGCGTTGCGCCAGCAGACCCATATAGGCCTTGGTCTGCGAAGCGATATAGATCGGGGTATCCATGGTCAGTGGCGCGCCGGTGGCCGCATTGCGCTGACCGCGCACGTAGTCCAGCACGTGACGCTCACGATCAACCACCACCACCGCATAGCCGGGACCTGGCCCCGGCACGCCATCCAGGAAGGCGCGGAGTTTGTCTGCGGCTTCAGCGGGCGTAGCCGCATGCGCGGGCGCGCAGATCAGCACGCAAAGTGCCACCGGGACCAGCAGAAAAGACAGCATCGAGCGCATGGGTTTCACAACCAGGAAGAAGAATTGCATCGTGGCTTGTGCACTTCCCCAGGTCTTGAACGGATTGAACCTCAGGCCACCAGTGCCCGCAGGGTGCGCGGATCCAGGCCGGTATGCGCACGCGTCGCGCGGCAGAAGTGCGCCTGGTCGCAGAAACCGGCCTCCAGCGCAGCGTCGACCAAGGGCCGGCCGGCAACCATCGCCGCCAGCCCGCGCTGGAATCGCGCGCGGGCCCGGAACGTGGATGGCGTTTCGCCCATCCAGCGTGCGAACGCACGCGCGAAATAGACCGGATGCAGGCCTTCCATAGCCGCCAGTGTCTGCAGCGACGCGGCTTCTTCCTGCAGACGTTCGCAGACGCGCGCGATCCAGCGCGGCGGCAGACCCTTCGGCCGCGGTTCAAAGCCATGGGTTTGAGCGAGCAGGTCCCATAGCCGCGCTTCGGTATCGGTCACCGAAGGTCTGGCAGCCAGCAGATCAGTCGCCAACGCTCTGCCAAGTGCGAGCACAGGTTGTGTCGCACGCGCGCGCCATTGCCAGACACCTTCCAGACCCAACTCACGCGAGAGGTCGATTCCCTCCGTCAGATTTATTGCCAGAATCAATGCGCCGCGAGGTCCGTAGTCGTTGGCATGCGCCAGGCCTGCGGGTTTCACCCCGACGGCGGGGACAGCCAGCCGCACTTCATTGCCTGGCCCGGATTCTTCCAGCGTGCCGGTCAGCAACAGCGACACCTGGTGCTGTTCGTGCGCGTGGCGCCGCATGCGCACCCCAGGCGCGTACCAGCTCAGGCGCGCGGACAGCGCGGGGCTGTCGAACAACACCCGGCTGCGCGTGTCGGAGTCAGGCGCGCGGGGCAGCGTGGGGGTGGAGGTGGAGGTGGACGGCATGGGAAATCACGGATCGGGACACCAGCAGTCTAGCCATCGGCATCAAGGCGTACCCGTGTCATGAGTCGTGGTCGGGCAAAGCGCTTCCGCGCCGCACACATTTCCCCTGCAGCTATTTGTCCGTTGCAGGAGCCGTCGTCGGCGGGGTATCGGATGTTCTTGAAAGCAAGTGCCCGACCGCCGCATTCACCACCGAACCGATCAACAGCACGATGGTTGCAGCAATCACGCTGCGCCAGATTGGGAAGTGGGCGCGCTTTCGCAACCAGGCGACCTGCGCGAGCCAGAACCACAGGCCCACCGCCATCGAAAGCACGGTGGCCGGTATGACGGTCCAACGGTCTTCCAGCAGTATCAGGGAAATGCTGATCGATACCAGCAACGCGAATGGGGCGACCAGGTAGCATTGCTCGTAGAAGGGAACCCGCAAGGTTTCCCGATTCACCGGCGCTCCGGTCCGGGCGAGCAGATAGACCGCACCGGCCAAGGCCCACACGCCGAATGCGATCGTCCGGTACAGCAACAGATTCTGTTCCGAAGACAGCACGACATTGGCCAGGGTGCCTTCGCCTGCCGGCGTGGGATCACGGACGCTCAGATCGAAGAAATGCGACAGCAGCACGCACAGGATCAACAGCAGCGGCGGACTGATGGCTTCGCTGAAGCGGGTGTCGCTCTCCGAAGACAACTGGGCGCTGGCGTAGTCGGTCATCCGACCCGGCGAAACGAGAATGCGGAACAAGGTGCGCGGCAGCAGGACCAGCCAGGTCAGCGCCTCGTAGACGAACTCTTCGAACGACTTGAGTATCTTCAGGAAATCCATGGCCCGTCCCGTCAACGCATCACCGCCAGGGGAATCTACCAATCGGCCTGCCAGGCCCTGTGAAGAACCGTAGCGACTGATCGCGACGGGAGACTTCGAGGATTCTGGAGATCCGCAGCAGGCCGTGCGAAGGCGATGTCACGGCAGTTCCCAATGCATGCGCAAGCGCGCCGCGGCCACCGGCATCCACATGACCATTGGGATGGGCAATGCGTCATTGCGTGCCGCACACTGGCCCGGCATCGATGCTCGCGACCAGGCTCGACGCACTTCAACGGGCGACGGCACTTTGTCTTCTCCTGCCCTTTTCTCGATATAGAACCTGTAGGTGGTCGCCTTGAATACGAAACGCGCCGTGCTTGGATTCTTCCTTGGCTGTCTTGTTCTGCCCGCATCTTCACCGGCCAAGTCCGCATCGAATGATGCGCCAGCGCCACAGGCCATCGATCTGGCTGCAGTGCTGGCGGCGGGGATGGAAGGCAGCGCCACACCTGCGATCGGCGCGCTGGTGATGCGCGACGGCCGGATCGAACAACTGTCCGTACGCGGTGTGCGCCGCAACGATCAACCGGAGTCTGTCGCTGCCGGCGATACCTGGCTCATCGGCTCGACGGGCAAACCCATGACAGTGGCATTGATTGCGAAGCTGGTGGATCGCGGCACGCTGGCCTGGCACACGCCGTTGTCGGAGATGCTTCCCGACCTGAGCGGCGGCATGCGGCCGGAGTACCGCTCTGTCACCCTGGTCCAGTTGTTGTCGCACCGCTCGGGCCTGCCGGAGAACCTTGCCGACACCAAGTTGCTCGACGCCTTCTTCACCGACACGCGCCCACTGCCCGAGCAGCGCCTGGCTCTGGTCGCTGCGGCGCTGAAGGAAGCACCCGTAACGGCGGCCGGTGGCGAGTTCGCTTATTCCAACACCGGGTTTCTGATCGCCGCGCTCATCGCCGAGCGCAAGACCGGAAAGACCTTCGAGACGCTAATGCAGCAGGAAGTGTTCGAACCGCTGAAAATGACGAGCGTCGGCTTCGGGCCCACGCCTAGCGGCCAGCCGCTCGGCCACCGCGCCGGCGCGCCGGTTACCCACGCGCCCGCCCGATCGGACGATGGCGTGCCCATGGTCTACACGGCCGCCGGCAATCTGCACATGAGCCTGCATGATTGGGCGCAGTTCTGTCTGGACCAGTTGGCTGGCAGCCAGGGACGTGGCGCATTGCTCTCGGCTGCCTCTTACCAACTGATGCAGACCGCGCAGCCCGGAAGCCCATCCGGCGTGGATTGGGGCGTGCAGGATTCCATCGCCGGACGCCAGGGCCCGGTGCTGGTGCATGGCGGCTCCGACGGCAACTGGCTGGCCTGGGCAGTGCTGTTTCCACACTCCAACACCGGCGTGCTGGTGGTCGCCAACGGCGCTGCGGACATGGGCGGCGACCAGGCCACGCACAAGGTCATGGGCATGCTGTTTCCCGGCTTGAGCCCCGCCAAGTAGCAAGCGCGCAGACCGGGTGGGCCGTGCCAACCGCAGTCGGACTGGCGAAGACGGCCTATGGGCCGGTGCGATACCACCGGGCTATCTCCGGGATGAAGTTCTGCGGGTTGGCTCCCACCAGGTTGGTCAGCACGATGATGTAGAGGCGATCATCGGGATACACGATGAGGGCCGCACGGGCGCCCCCCATCGCCGCCACTTGCCGGGGGGCGGCAGCCTGCAGCACCGGCCATCCGGCCGCCCAGCTTCCGTCTTCGCCATTGTTGAGTTTTTCCGGCGTCCACATGGCTTGAACATTGGAGTAGCTGATCAATCGATTCGTAGAGAGCGCGACCAGCCAGTGCGCCAGCTCATCGGCGGTCGTCAGGATCCCGCCACCGGCCCATAGCCCTTGAGGCATGTCGTAGAACCAGTGGGACAGACGTTCTGCGTCGCCGTCGGAATCGGTCTTGCGTGGAAAGTAGCTGTACATCGTCGCTGTGCCTGGTACCAGGTCGTAACTGTCGCCGAAGGTCGACAGGCGCATGTCGGCCGTGGCGAACTGACGCGCTGCGATGAATTTCTCATACGGCATTCCTGTTTGCCTGGCGATGATCCGCGACAGCAATCCATAGTTGGTCTGGTTGTAGGCGAATCTCTCGCCGGCAGGCGCTTCCACCGGAAGCCGCTCGACTGCATTCCATGCCTCTTGCTCGGAGCCAGATCCGATCAGCCCCTGCTGATCGAGAATGTCCGGGAGCCCCGAGGTGTGCGCCAGCAGCTGACGCACGCGTATCCGGCGCCACGGCTCTGGCAATGATTCCAGGTAGCGCGAAATCGGAGCATCCATATCCACGCGGCCATCTTCGACCAGTTGCATGATGGCGACGCCAGTAAACGACTTGGTCGCCGAGTTGATGGGGAACAAGGTTTTTGTTGTCGCTGGCACGTGATTCTCCACGTTGGCCAGTCCGTAGGTCTCGGACAGCACTATTTGATTGTCCTTGACGATCGCCAGCTGCAAGCCCGGGATGCGTTGTTCCTTCATGGTCTGCCGAACGAACTTCCTGGCCAGCTCGTTTGCATCGTCAATGCTGGTGGCTGTGACCGACAACGAAGAAAGTGAGAACAAGATGGTCACGACTACTGCGGTGATGCGACGATTTACGGACAGCATTGATTATCCCCAGAGGAATCAGCAAGACATGGTGATTGACATACTGGGATGCGCGGCTTGGCCGCAGGGTTTAAACAATGCTTATGCTTGTAGCAGGGCTTCGCTGGCTCGGGGGGTGTGGCTTTAAACCCTACTCCTTGCTTGCGCATCTATTGCCCTACCCACGCCTGCCACCCGGAAACTCCGCAATGAAAATTCGTGCCAGATTGGCGATAGCGCTTGCATGCCTTGTATTTCCTTTCAAGTCGTATGCGACGTTCTCGATTGCGGCATGCGCACCGGACGGGTCGTGCGGCGTGGCGGTTGCCACCAACAATCTGGCGGTGGGTGCCAGCGTCATTTACGCCAAGGCCGGGGTCGGCGCATTGGCCACCCAGTACGAAACCAATCCTGCCTACGGTCCGAGAGGGATTGAGTTGCTGGCCTCCGGGTTGTCGCCCGCAGACGTCATGGCCGAGCTGTTGGCGAAGGACGGCAACTTCGACGGCACGACCACTGCCGCGCGTCAGGTAGGCATTGTCGCTGCCACGGGCGCCTCGGCGGTCTATACCGGCGAAGAAGCGGCGGCCTCTGCCTGGGCAGGAGCCCGCCACGGCAAAAGATACTCGGTGCAGGGAAACGGCCTGGCCTCCGAGCGTGTAGTCACTGCAATGGAGGCGGAATTTCTTTCCTGTCGGGAAGCTCTTTCCAAGTGCCTGATGGCAGCGCTGGAAGCGGGCGAACAGGCGGGCGGCCAGACCATCGGAAAGCTGTCTGCCGCATTACTGGTCAAGACACCAGAAGGTGGCTGGCAGGATATCGATCTGCGTGTCGATGCATCAGCATCTCCGGTCCCGGATCTGCGCCGACTGCTGGACCGGCGCTATGCACATCAGGCGATGATCAATGCCGAGCGTCTTGCCGATCGCGGAAAAGTCGCCGAGGCCAGGGTGTCGCTTGCTGAGGCATTGCATCTGAGCGGGCAATGGGACCGTATCTGGCGCCGCGCCGCCCGGCTTTCAATGAGGCTCGGTCAACCGGAAGAAGCCCTGAGCCAACTGGGCGTCTTCATGGCCGAAAATCCGGTTTGGGCCAAGCTCGAAATGCAGGATCCGCTTTATCAGCCGCTGCGCGGAAACGCGCTCTTCAGATCCTGGGCTGGTGGTGGTGACGAAAAATCACCGGAATGACCGGCGGTAATTCCGCGTAGGACAGGTCCCGACTCGAACCAGGCCAGTGATGTGACGGTGCGCTTGCTTCAACTGACGCACGTTGTGTCGATACCGAAGGCGTTGCGGCGTTTTTGCTCGCGGCGATCCAGCGACTGACGGCATCGCCCATCAGAGCCACGCCAGCCATGGCGAAAATCCACAGCGTGGCTTCACGTGCGCCACGCCGCAGGCGCTCACGCCAGCGGGCGAAGCGTTCGTCGGTGCGGTGCCCGAGCAACGCGTGCAGGCCAAGCAACAGCAATGGCGGCGCGACGAAGATCAGGTTGTAGCCCAGCAGCAGCGGCAGCCACTGCGCGGGTTCAAGTTTGTCGCCGATCATCAGGGCGATGGCGGCGAAGTAAGGCAGTGCGGTCACCAGTTCGGCGGCGGTGACCGCTATGCCCAGCATGGCAAAACCCAGCAATCTGCCGGCGGCCGGCAGGTTCGGTTCTTGCGCCGCATGGGCGGTGGACGGCGCAAAAATGGCGTACGCCAGCAATGCGGCTCCCAGTGTGCCCTGCACGATCAAGGCTACCGGATGGTCCAACACCTGACCCAAGCGCGAGCTCAGCGCGGTGAAGCCCAGCATCATCGCCACACCCAACGCCAGGTAGCTGGCCAATATGCCGCCCACATAGGCCAGCAGGCGCAGCGCGGGCTGCGGACGGGAAAGCAACCACAACGCAACGACCAGGGCGGAGGGATTCAGGCTGTCCAGCAGGGCCAGCAGCAACAGGCTCGGTAGCAGGGTTTCCATACCAGCAGAGCATCAAGAGGTGCAGCAGGTTACCTCAGTCGGCACCGCCTGCGTCGCCTGCGAGCCCAGCGGATCGGAAGCCGACAAAAAACATCGAAATGTGCAATCCCTTGGCATGTCTTGACAGGAAACGAAGGGGAGCTACTGCTACGGTGGTAGTGCTTGATCCGCCTTGATCGGCTTTGCGCGCGTTACTGAGCAGCAGGCAAAAGACCAGAGAGAAGTTCGTACAGGATTATAGCTATCACGACTACCGCCCCTAGTCCGGCTTTGATATAACCGATGGTACTCATCGGTGCATGGATCACGCGGCAATTAAGTCGTTCGTCCCAGATCGTCATGCCGTTACTACTTAGCCTGATATGGGACAAGATCATCAGAATCGCAGTAACGATGGGGATACCAAATCCCATTCCTTTGACTGCAACCAGCAACTCACGATGGAAAGAGGCACCCATGCTGAGACGCCGGCTTTCGGAGTCCCTCACCTTGATGCCGAAAAGCCATTTTCCGGGAGTGCCGAGCAATGATTGCAAAATCGCGATGGCGGGAAGCGCGAGCAGTACGCTCGCCACACTCGACACCAATTTCCCGATGAAACCGGTCGAGATAAAAGCAAGAGCTTCGTCCGTCTTATGAGGTGCGAACACGTAGCCAAAGATTGCCAGCAGCACCATTGCTAGTGCTGAAAACAGCGAAATGTCGAACAAGCGCGCGAAATATCGCTTCCAAGGGTGAACTTCTTCTTTGTGGTGACCTACTTCCTCGTTGGAATGAATCTGAGAAAAATCAGGTTCCGGTTTATCCATGAGTGTCCAGTCTTGAAAAACATCGAAAGAAAATAGGCAAGCAGCAGAGTCAAGGCTAAAGATTTTTCCTCTACTTGATAGGGCGACACCCACGCGTTTAGTTCGCATCCTCTAGTTGGGCGAGGAGTCCACCCTCTGCGCATACGGACCCACCACCGCGCCGACAAACCCGCCGGCCACCGCCGTGGTCAGCACGCGCGTATCGGCGTCGCCAAGCAGCGTGGTGAACGCCTTGCCGTCGATACTGTAGGTGAAGTCGATCCTTGCCCGGTCGATGGCGATTTTCATGGTCAACCCATTGCGTGATTCCGCGCCCAGGATCCGTTCGGCCAGCACCACGCCCTCGGCCGGTTCCTCGCGGCCACGACGGCGATGGACACGCAGCACGGGATCGCCCTTATCGTTGGTTCCCAGGCCGAAGGCGTAGTAGAAATCGTCGCTCTGCACGGCCAGCAGCCCGGCCTCGTCGCCAGGTCGGGAGGGCGAGAATTCAAGCCGGGTGGCTAAGGACGCTTTCATGTGCTGGATCCGGCGACCGACGAACGCAGGTTGGCCGTTGCCGCCCATGCGGTCCGCTTGCGGATGCAGGACCAGCGCGCCGCCCTCACCGGTGGTCCACCACTGGCGCTTGGGCGTCCTGGCGAACACCCACTGGGGCGGCAGTGCGGGGGCGTCGAACTCCTCGCGCCAGCCGAAGTTGCCTGTGGTCGGCACCGCAGGTGCGTCGCTGGCCGGCAGCGCAGGCGCCTTCGGCGTCCACGGCAGCGGCTCTCCCTTGACCAGCATCACCGGCCAGCCGTCCTTCCATTGCACCGGCAGCAGGAAGGTCTCGCGACCGGTGTGGAAGTTGCCGGGATCCTGGGGCGGAGTCGACAGGTCGTAGACGCGCGTTCCCAGGAACACCGTCCACCAGTGGCCGGTCTGGTCCTGCACCAGATCCGCGTGGCCGGTCGCCGTGACCGGATCCGGGCGGTCGTCCGGCAAGCCGAACTGGGTCAGTACCGGGTTGCGGGGATTGGCCTCGAACGGACCGAACGGCTTGTCCGCGCGATAGAACAGCTGCTGATGGAAATATCCGGTTCCTCCCCCTGCCGCGCTGAGGTAGTAGCGACCATCGATTTTGTAGAGGTGCGGACCTTCGATGTAGTCGGTATTCCAGGACTGCCTGTCGCCACCATCGACCAGCAGCACATCCTCCGACAGAGGGGCGAACGTCTTTGGGTCCACCTCCATCATCCGGATCTGCGTGTGCGCCGGATACCGCTTGGTTGGCGCATCGGCATTGTGGACGATGTAGACGCGGCCATCGTCGTCGAAGAACAGTGAGGGGTCGATACCGTTGATGTGCGGCAACCAGATGGGATCGCTCCACTCGCCCGCCGGATCGCGCGTGGTGAGGATGAAGTTTCCGCCGCACCTCACACACGTGGTGATCAGGTAGAAGATGCCGTCGTGATGACGCAGCGTGGGGGCGTAGATGCCATCGTTGTTCAAGCTGATGTCCGGGCCGAACGGCATCATGTCTGTGCGGTCGATCGCGTTTCCGATCTGGGTCCAATTCACCAGATCCCGGCTATGGAAAACCGGGACGCCCGGATAGAACGCGAAGGTGGAGTTGACCAGATAGTAGTCGTCGCCGACCCGCTCGATGCTCGGGTCGGGATAGAAGCCCGCAAGGATCGGGTTCTGGAAGGTGCCGGCTGGCGGCTTCTGGTAGAACACGGGATCGGCGCCGGCATATTCCACCCACTCGAACACCGCTTTGCTCGAATCCGCATCAATGGCAGCCCGCGCAACGGGGACGCAAGTTGCGAACTGGAACACGATGGCAGCTGCGAGCAATACGCGGGGAAATAGGCGCATGGATGATCCCGTTGATGAAAGACGACTAGTTAACCTAGGACAGAAAAAGGTTCAAGGTCAATCTCTGCTGGAGATCAGCCGATTCGTTTGGACAGGCATCGGTTTGCCCGCTCGCTGACTGAAACTCTGTTCAACGCATTCTCCAGCCGGTCCAGCAAGTCAACGACTCCTCCTGCTTCGCGATCCAGCGCTTCGGCCGATTCCGACAAGGCATCCCATGTCGGTTTCAACTGGTTCACCAGGTTGCGACCTTTTTTGGAAAGTCGAAGAATGCGACGACGCGCATCGTCCGGATCCGATGCGGTATTAACCAATCCCGCCTTGTGCAGCGAGTCGCGCGTTTGGCTTACCGACACATGGCTTATACCCAATGCCTCGGACAGTTCTCCAACAGTAAGAGAATCGTACCGATCCAGCAGATTAAGGGTTCCGTACCAGCGCTGCTCGAAAGTCACGCCCTGTTCCGCATAGAACTGCGTCACTTCCCGATCGATCCGCTCCGAGAGACGCCGCAGTCGCGCACCCAGGGCAGACCCGCCGGCTCGAGAGGTGTAGTTGATCGCATCTTTCTTTTCGGAAACCATGATTTGACAATTTATGTAGGCGCCTACATATTAGATCGGAACTGCGCGCCATGCAACTCAATGTGTCGCGTAACTGATAAACGACCCTGCCCGGAAAAGCCGAGAATAATCATGTCCATAACGAAGATTTCCTGTTCGGCTTTTTCGGTGGTGATGGCGATGGCGACCTGCCTCAATGCCTCGGCTTCGGTCCCGCTGGATATGGGGCGAACGGCAGCCGTTGACGAAATCTTTTCCAGATGGAATAGCACGACCTCGCCTGGATGCGCGGTTGGCGTCTATGTTAAGGACGAACTTGCGTTCGCAAGGGGCTATGGCATGGCCAATCTGGAGCTCCAGGTGCCCGTTACGCCGCAGACCGTGTTCGACATAGGATCCACTTCCAAGCAGTTCACCGCCGCCGCGATCGTTTTGCTGGCTCAGGAAGGCAAGCTCTCGCTGGACGACGACATAAGGAAATACGTGCCCGAGATCCCCGATTACGGCACGCCTATCACCATCCGGCAGATTTTGCACCACACCAGCGGGTTGCGTGATTTCGTCACACTCCTGATGTTCGCTGACGTGGATTTCGACGACGTCAGCACTTCGGCACAAGCCCTGTCGATGCTGTCCAGACAGAAAGCGCTGAACTACAGCCCGGGCACGCAATATCTCTACAGCAACTCCGGGTATTTCATTGCCGGCGTCATTGTGGAGCGGGTTTCCGGCCAGCCGTTGCGACAGTTCGCGCAACAACGGATCTTTGCTCCCTTGGGAATGCACAACACCCACTACAAAGACGATCACGCTGAACTGGTTCCCGGGCGTGCGTCCGGTTATCTGGAAACAGAGGGCGGGCGTTACCGACTAGGTCAGCCGAACTGGGAACAAATCGGAGATGGTGGAATAGTCACCACCGTCGAAGACTTGCTTTACTGGCAGCGCAATTTCAACGACGGCAAGGTGGGCAGGCCTGGATTTGTCGCGGAAATGTTGCGAACGGGCACGTTGAATGACGTGCAAGCCCTGAATTACGCGCTTGGGCTAATGGTGGACGACCATGACGGCTTGAAGATGATCCACCACGGGGGATCATGGGGAGGCTATCGCGCCGAAGTGATCCGGTTCCCCGATCGGGCTCTGTCCGTATCGACCTTGTGCAATTCCGATAATGTCGATGCGAGCGCCTTGGCGATTCAAGTTGCAGACGTGTGGTTGGCAGCCGACACTGCGCCGGCCAAACAGAAACAAGTCGATACTAAGCCCGGCACCGCAACTCCGAAGAAGAAGTACGCTGCTCCGCTCACCAAGGAACGGTTGTTGCCTCTGGCAGGCGCGTACCGGAACCCAAAGACCGGCAGCCTGCGTTTTGTGGAGTTGCAAGGGAGCACGCTATGGCTTGAAGGATTCGGGGGGCGCCATGAACTGCGGGCCACCGCGGATGGAAGCTTCGAACTGGTCGAAGGGCCATTCGAAGCCTATTACAGCTTTCGGAAAGACGCCACAGGCGAGAGGGTCATGCAGCAGTCCGTCAATGGACGGGAGACTGCATTCAATGCGCTCGAGCTGGATGTTCCTACTTCGCTCGAGCTTGAAGCCTATGAAGGCGACTTCCGTTGCGATGAGCTTGGCATCACCTACCGGATCGACGCCGTGGATGGCGCATTGCAACGCGTGAACGCACGTGGTGAAGCGGAACGCTTCCGGGCGCTGGAACGAGGGGAGTTCAACTACGGAAACCTGACCATGACGTTCCGAGGAACCGCGCAGAACGGATATGACGCCATAATCCTGGACATCGGTCGCGTGCGGGGACTCATTTGTCCGCGTGAGTAATCCATAGGCGATTGAACGGATTGTGCCAGGCCCGACCAGCTTGCAGGGCTAGCGCTCATCGGCAGCGCTCAAGAAGATGGCGATGTTGCCTGATCAACCTATCCAGAAAACGGGGTCGCAAAAAACGGGGGTGGGTTGCTTTTCTCGAAGTGGGTTCTTGGAAACACACTCTGACCCCGTTTTCACTGAAGTGGGTTCTTGGAAACACACTCTGACCCCGTTTTCAGACCCCGTTTTCACTGACGGAACAGGCGATACGCCGGTTTCGTGCAAGCCGCTTTGCGCGTCAACGATAGACCAGCACCGGCACGTTGCCATGGGTGAGCACCTTCTGGGTCTCGCTGCCCAGCAGCAAGCCCTTGACGCCACGACGCCCGTGCGATGCCATCACGATCAGGTCGCAACCCCGCTCGGTTGCGGTCTTCAGGATGTCTTCGTAAGGATGCTCGCTGACGGTCGACACCGACTCGCAGGGAACGCCAGCAGCCCGTGCCGCGCTTTCGATCGCACCGAGCAGGTTCGCCGCCTGCTCGGCGCTCACCCGAAGATAGTCGTCGCGTGTGGATTCCAACTGCAACGCGTCATAGGCGAAGACATGGAACGGCGCCGCCGCATGGAAGCCGGTCACTCGAGCGCCCATGATCTTGGCCAGTGCGATGCCCCGCTCGATCGCCTGCACCGACAGGTCCGAGCCATCGGTGGGTAACAGGATGTGCTTGTACATACTCGCTCTCTTCGCAGTCGGCTCAATGCCGGTGAGCGTCAACATCGCATACCGGACCAAGGGGAAATTGACCTGGGTCAACTTCGCTGCAAGTGATGAGAAAGCCTAGTGTTGTGCGGCGCGCAAAAGAAGCAGATGGAGGGCGGGTCTCGACCCGCCGTGAACGCATTGGACGGCTCGCTACCCGCCTTACACGCGTTGTCGAATCCTATAAAACCCGCTGTTCGTCGGTTCGCACCGAGAAACTTGTCGGTGTCATGGCGGTCACCTGGCGGAAGGCCGATGAGAACGCGGCCGTGCTGGCGAACCCGCATCCGGTGGACACCCGCGCAATGGTCTCTCCCCTGGCGAGCATATCCATGGCGTGCACGATGCGTGCCCGCTGTCGCCAGGCCTTGAAGGTCAAGCCCGTCTCCGCGGGAAACAAGCGGCTGACCGTGCGGACGCTGGTCGCGGCTCTCGATGCCAGCTCACCCAGATCGAGTCGGGTGCGGGGATCGGCCAAGGCCAATTCCGCCACGCGCCGTGCAGCGGCCGTCGTGGGTAGCGGGAGGAACGTGGGCGCGTGCGCGGTTTCGGTGAGTTCGTGGAGCATCAGCCTGACCAGTAACTCGGCCTTTGCCGGTTCGATTCCGGTCGTAAAAGCAGCAGTCAACAGGGACCGAAGCAGGGAAGTGACGCGCAATGCGAACGGCCCGCCCGGCAGCGTGGCCGGCCCCCACTCGCGCACCGCCGATGGCTGCCAGTGCACCATCCAGAGTTCGGCGTCTGTCAGCACCTCCACATGGTGCGGGATTCCTGCCGGGATCCACACGGCCAGTTGCGGTGGTACCAGCCACCGGCCCTCCAGGGTGTGGACCTGCACGATGCCGGAGGCAGCGAAGGTCAGCTGTGCTGTGTCGTGGGTATGCGTCGGCAGGCCCGAGGATCGCTGCTTGTTGCCGCGGTGCAGAGTGAACGGGTGGTCCATGGCGAATGGCCTCTGTGCGATGTCGATTGGCGACACATCGTAAAGATGCCCATTCATAGTGCCATTGTCAGTATCGGCACAGAGCGGGAACGCCATGAAAGCAATAGTCATCGACGAATACGGCAGCAATGACGTGGTGCGCTACACCGACATCGCCAAGCCCGAACCTGGGCCCGGTGAAGTGCTCATCAGGATCGAAGCGGCCGGGGTGAATCCAATCGACTGGAAGATCCGCAGCGGCGCGGGCCAGCGCATGGGCATGCAACTGCCTATCCACCTGGGTGGCGAGATCAGCGGCACCGTCGAAAAGCTCGGCAAGGGCGTGGACTGTCTCTCCGAAGGGGATGCCATCTACGGCATCATCGCCACCGGCGGGTTCGCAGAGTACGCCGTCGCCAGGGCGATAGACCTGACGCGCAAGCCGGCCAACCTGGACTTCATCCATGCCGCCGCGGTACCGCTCGGCGGCTTGACCGCGTGGCAGGCGATGTTCGACATCGCTGGACTCGCCAGCGACCACCGCCTGCTCATCACCAACGCATCGGGCGGGGTCGGTTCGCTGGCCGTGCAACTGGCCAAGGCGAAGGGCGTGCACGTGACCGCCATGGCCTCGGGGCGCAACGAAGAATACGTGCGCAGCCTGGGGGCTGACGCATTCATCGATTACACCGTGCAGGCTTTCGAGCACGTGGCGAGCGACATGGACGTTGTGTTCGACACGGTGGGCGTCGACACCTTCCAGCGCTCGTTCCAGACGCTGAGGAAAGGCGGCTTCCTGGTGACTTCGGTCGCTTTCCCAGCGGACGAAGCGCAGCGATATGGCGTCGGCGTGGGACGGGTACAGTGCAAGCCCGACGCAGGAGAACTGGCACTCATGCGGGAGCTAGTGGAAGGCGGAAAACTCACGGCATACGTGTCCAAGGTCCTGCCGCTCGCGGACATCAAGGAGGCACTTGCGCTCTCCGAGCGTGGTCACACGCGCGGCAAGATCGTGTTACGGATTGCCCCATAGCAAATGGGTAGGCCGGGTTGGCTCTCTCAACCCCGGATCAACCTGCCTTGAGCGCATTCCCTTGATTCCTGCAATGGCAAACCATGCAATCTGGACCGCCCGTGAAAGTGGTAGCGTGGCGACAGGAAAGGCCGCACGCAGTCAGCGGGAGATGCCACGATGAAACCGTTCTTCCTGAGTCCGACAACGCTCCTGCTCTGGATGCTGATCAGCGTTTTGATGTTGCGCTCGGACAATATGCGGGCGACGCAGGCGTCCGTTGTCTCCACAGCTGCCGCAGCTCAGGTGGCCAGATCCAACGCGCAGCGCGTTGAAGATGCAGCCCTACTGCCGCCGCCGCGCACCGTGGAGACAGGCGGTACGCATCCGCCCACAGCGACAGCGCCGTGGTCGCAGGCCGACCCGTACGCTCCGGTGTACATCGTGACTTCCCGCGATACCTATAAAGGTATCCGCGGTCTGGCCCGTGATGCGGTTGCACAGCTCGACAGCACCGGCATGCCGCTGGTGATTTCCGAAATCCGGGCCGATGTCCTTGGAGAAGTCAGCCGCTACGTGCATGTCAACGAGCGCCGCTGTGGCGGGTTTTTTGCCTTCCCCAGCCGCGCGCAGGCCGAGGCCTTCCTGCGTACGGATCGCTCGCGGCAGGCGATGACCAAATCGCTGCTTGCCAGCTACACGCTCGATAACCAGGCCACCGTGAACCGCTGGTTGCCGCAGGTGCAGGAACAGCGCATCTACGACACCATCAATCACCTCTCCAGCTATCGCAACCGCTACTACGCCAGCAGCCTCGGCAAGACGTCGGCCGAATGGATCCGCAGCCACTGGCAATCGCTCGCCGCCGGCCGCAGCGATGTCACCACCGAACTGTTCACCGCGTGCGCGAACTGCTCCACGCAGCCCTCGGTGATCCTCACCATCCAGGGCTGGGACATGCCCAACGAAGTCGTAGTGCTGGGCGGGCATCTGGATTCGATCAACGCCAACAACCGTAACGACCTCAACCAGTTGGCGCCGGGCGCCGACGACGACGCGTCGGGCATCGCCACCCTCACCGAGACACTGCGCATCGCCCTGTCAGAAGGCTGGCGGCCGCGGCGCACGGTGAAGTTCATGGGCTATGCCGCAGAGGAAGTCGGCCTGCGCGGCTCCAACGCCATCGCGCAGTCCTTCCGCAACAGCGGCGTCAACGTCGTCGGCGTGCTGCAGTTGGACATGACCAATTACAAATCCGGTGCGGTGCCGGACATGAAGCTGATCACCGACTACTCCAACGCCGATCTGAAGACCTTCTCCGTCACCCTGTTCGATACCTACCTCGCGCCAATGGGTCTGACCCGCGGCAGCGTGGCGTGCGGTTACGCCTGCTCCGACCACGCCTCGTGGACGAACGCCGGCTACCCTGCGGTGATGATGTTCGAGGCCGGCGGCCCGAATGGCAGCTTCCCCTATATCCACACCACCAGCGACACGCTGGCCACGATGGGCGAATCCGCGCAGAACAGCGTCAAATTCGCCCAGTTCGCACTGGCCTACCTCGCCGAAACCGCCAAGACCGCGCAGACCAGAGTCACCGGCGGACCGGCGCCGGTCTTTCGAAAAGAGTAGCCCGGGTAAGGCCAGGCCGCACCCGGGGAACGTAGAGTATCCGTGTGAAGCCCGTAGGCTGGGTTGGCTCCATCAACCCAGCATGTCGGAAGCCTGATAAGGGCGCTGGGTTGGTGAAGCCAACCCAGCCTACGGCTCTGGCCGATGTATTTTGCGCTACCTGCATCTAAACCCATCGCCTTCAACCCGCATCAACCTCCTGAACGCTCAATCTGGGGAGCCCTGCGATGCGTACCGGTCTTATCGTTTCAACCTGCGTGGCTTGGCTGATCCTGGCCATGCTGCTCGGCAGCTGTGCGACCACGTCGCGCCCTTCGGTAGAAGCCGGCCTGAGGCCGCCAACGCCTGCGGTCGAACAAGCGCTGCGGAATGTCCTCGACCAACATCGCATCGTCACTGCCGGCCTCGGCCTCGTTGTGGACGGCGAGCTCGCTTGGGCGCTGTACCACGGCGATGCATCGCCAGGCGTGCCGGCCAACGCGACTACACGTTTCAACGTCGCTTCCATCACCAAAACCGTCACTGCGGAAACCGCATTGCGGCTCGTCGAAGCCGGTGAACTTGACCTCGATGAACCACTGGCGACGTACTGGGTCGATCCCGATATTGCTGGCGACCCAAGACTGCAGTCGCTGACCGCCCGTACCGTGCTCACCCACACCACCGGCTTTCCCAACTGGCGGTTCTTCCGCAGTGACGGGAAGCTCGCCTTCACCCGAACGCCAGGCGAGGCCTACGGCTATTCCGGTGAAGGTTTCGAATACCTGGCGCGTGCGATCTCCAACAAGTTGCAGCGCCCTTTCCCGCAGGTGGTGCAGGAGCAAGTGTTCGAACCTGCCGGGATGCAGCATGCGGTGATGGAGATACGACGCGACGGGCTACGCGATGTCGCCATTCCCATCGACGACGCGGGCACGGCCCACCGCCTGTGGTGCCGGCCCAACGGCGGGTGTCGCGAAGAAGGCAGCTATTCCGCCGCCGATGACCTGCTGGTCACCGTGCCGGACTACGCGCGCTTCCTTGCCATGGTCGCCCACGACGAATCCGGCAACGCCGGCACACCCTTGGCGCGCGGTAGTGTCCTGGTCGATACCGGCGATGACGCGGTCGTCGACTGCGAGAACGTCACGACCATCGATTGCCCAAGTGCACAAGGATATGGCCTCGGCTTCCAGGTCATCGACTATGGCGCGATGCGGATTATTGGCCATGGCGGCAACGACTGGGCGGAGGTCGCGCTGGGCTATATCCAGCTTCCGGCCCGGGATGGACTGATCGTTTTTCTCAACGCGCCGAACCGGCGTGGATTGGAGGCCATGCCAGAACTCGTGGAACTGCTAGACCCGGACTCGCCCTTCCCAGGACAGTACCGGCGATGGCTCGCGCGCGACCGCGCACAAGCAATCCGCTAGGATTCCGAAACAAAAATGGGACGGGGGCAATTGAGTGACTTGATTGCCTCCGTCCCCTTTAGTTGTCCTTTAGTTCTGAATGAGAGTCGCCAAGGCACCGAGGAGAATTCCAGGCCTTGGCTCTCGATATACTCAAATCTTGTCCTCAGCCAGAAGCTCACGCGTCCGCTTCAAAGTCGACTGAATTGCGGCCTTGAATCCTTTGTCGCTGTCCATCCACGCTTGGGCGGCCTGCTCCTCCGGACCATTGGGCAGTTTGTCGCGTAGACCCAGATAGCAATAGAAGCGGAGCTGCAGCTCTCCGTTCTCGTCTTCGAAGAGCTCGTTGATGATCGCGCCCTCTCGCGGACTCTGCGCTTGGAAGAAGGTTATCTTCGTTTCTGCGTCGAAGGTGATGATCTCGGTCAGGTCGTCACCCAGGATGGTCGCCTCACGCACCAAGTGCGGGGCGCTTTCTTCGACGATCTCGCAGCGAGTGCACTCATTGGGCGGGAAGAAGAGTCTCGCGTCTCGCGCCTTGTGGACCAAGCCTTCCCAGACCTGGGCACGAGTGAGCGGGGTTTGGCCGGGAGCATTCACCGGCAGGGTGGCAGTTGAGTAAATCATGGAGGATTCCTTGGAAAGGGTGAAGTTGAATTCGGGTCAGACCGCTGCCGCAGTTTCAGAGGCGAAGTCGCGATAAGAGCGCAAGGGACGGCCCAGCAGCTGGCTCAGTCGCTCGACGTCGCCTGTCTCGGGCAACATGCCGTCTGTGAGAAAGCGCTCGGCCATCTGTCGCATGTCATAGGCCATCCAGGCAGGCATGAACTGGCGCAGATTCTGCTCGAAGCCAGCCGTGTCATCGCCGCCGTAAGCAATGGAGCGGCCGAGTGCGGCCGACCAAATGTTGGCGACTTCAGCGCCAGTCAGCGTGTCCGGACCGACCAGGTTGATGCGGGTCAGCGCACTGCCCTCAGGAGCCTGATCGCGGGCGAGCAGCTCAATGGCAGCGATCTCACCGATGTCACGCGCATCGATCATGGCAAGGCCCTTGCTGCCGATGGGCATGGGATACACGCCGTAACCCAGCATCACATCCTTGATCGTCAGGTCGTTGTCCATGAAATAGGCGGGACGCAAAATGGTGGCGTTGAAGCCCATCTGCTCGATCATGCGCTCCACCCCGAACTTGCCGGCGAAGTGCGGCACGTTCGCATAGCGATCGCTGTGGATGACCGAGAGGTAGACGACCCGTTTGACGCCGGCCTCGCGGGCCACGTTGAGCGTGATGAGCGCCTGGGTGAATTCATCGGCCACCACTGCGTTGAGCAAAAAGAGAGTGGAAACTCCCTCGAAGCCTTGGCGCAAGGCATCAACATCGAGCAGGTCGCCTTGTACGACTTCCACCCCATCGGGCAGGTTGGCAGCGGCTGGATTGCGGACAAGGGCGCGCACCTCGGCGCCACGCTGGGTGAGATGCTGGATGACTTGTCGGCCGACATTGCCGGTGGCACCGGTTACGAGAATGGTCATGGGACTGCTCCGGGTTGGTTGGGAGCCCTATGGTTGATGATCCACTGACGGTCCGATAGCCCATATAATTAGACCGCCTGTCTCACTGGTGGAACATATGGACCTGTTGGCTCTGGCGGATTTCAATCTGGTGGCACGCCATGGGGGATTCGGCCGGGCGGCGAGAGCGGCTGAAAGACCCAAGGCCACATTGTCGCGGCGGGTAGCGGACTTGGAGGCGGGCCTGGGAGTGCGTCTGTTCGAGCGTGGCTCCCACGCCCTGAAGCTGACCCAGGAGGGGCGAGCCCTATTCGAGCGCACCGAGACGTTGCTCACTGAACTGGGCGAAGCGATCACCGCGATCACCGCGGGAAGCGAAACGCCACGCGGCAGGCTGCGAATCAGCGCACCGTTGCTGTTCTCTCAGACGGCCGTGGGAAAACTGTCCGCCGAGTTCGCGATGCGATATCCGCAAGTGCGCCTGGAAGTTACGACCGAAGACCGGCCGGTCGACATGGTGGAAGAAGGATACGACCTGGTGATCCGGGTCAATCCTGATCCCAACGAGCACCTGATCGGGCGCATCCTGCTTCGTGATCGTTTGGTAGCGGTGGCTAGTCCTGCGTTGCAAAGGCTGGCGGCAGATGCACCAGTGCCGGCGGTAGTGCGTTTGTCCAGCAATCAATCAGGCTGGGATCTGTCCACCCGTGAGGGCGATGTGCATGTATCCATCGACCCGATCTTGCGACTGGGCTCGCTGATCATGATTCGCGATGCGGTGCGCACCGGGTTAGGCGCGGCTCTGCTTCCTCTATCGCTGGTCGCTGGCGACCTGCGTACAGGGGCGCTTGTGCACTGGGGCGATGGGAAGAGCCCGCCGATAGAGATCTGGGCGCTTTACCCATCGCGCCGCCTGCTGAGCTCGCGCGTCCTGGCCTTCCTGGAATTCTTGAAGGAAGCCTTTCCGCTGGGACAACCGGAAGAACTGGCCGCCTACATCAAGGGCTGAGGATCGGCATGTTGCAGCCCTAGCCGGTCAACCGGTCTTCGGATTTCCCTGCCCAATCGGTCGAAAGTTTTCTACACAAGCAGGCGTTGCTTCGTTGAAGCGAACGACAGGTCACCGTAGGCAGAAAGGCGTTCCAGTATTTCGAACACAATGCTGTCCCTGGTCTTTCAGCACAATCAGACACTCGGAAACGGGGTCAGAATGCCTTTCCAAGCCCGAAAACGTACTCTGACCCCGTTTTTCAGCGGCTTGCAGGCCGCCATCGTTACGACCAACGGCATGCCTCAACTACTGGCCAAGGAACCCATCCTGCGAAGGCCTACCGATGCCTATGCGGCTGGCGAAGGAACCATCTTCAGAATTCCATTCATGTACAGCGCTTGCAGGTAGGTGGTGATTTTTGCCGGCGATGGGCCTTCGGGGTCCTGCTGCCACGAGAGCACTTCGGGAATCGTGAAGGAACTCGGACACGATGAGAGTCGCCGGAGAATAGGAAGGAACGCGAGTGGAAATTTCAGCACGGCGTTTTCACAGGGGACGATCACCTTCTCGTCTACCTGGACAAAGCGGAGCGATGATCCCGCGATACGGAACTGCTGGTCCCGCGTTACCGCTGGTATCGGCGACACCGGCTCGGGTTGCCAGCCCGTGTACGGGTTCTGCGTCAATGAATTCAGCCAGGGCTCGGTCAGCGCATCCGGACTGCCTATGGCTTCCAGCGCCACCTTGTGGAATTCGTCCAGCCGCTCACGCAGGTACGCGGCCACATTCGTTGGCATGACGCCCTGGATCTTTCCTGTCGTCGCAGGTGGGCCACCCCGCCACTTTTCGTTCGCGACCGAGAAGCCCTGCAGCAAAGGCATCAGCTGGTTGAAGAGATTCTGCGGCTGGAAATAGAGATTCAGCGCCAGCGAAAAACCGACGCCGCGTGCGGAATGCCACGCCCCGGCAGGGAGGCAAAGCATATCGCCAGGGCCCAGCTCCACTTCGCGAAACTCCATCTCGGCAGGCAAGTTTCCTACGCGTTCGCCCATCTGCCCTTCTTCATACACTTCGTTGGTATCAGGCCACACCTTCGCCGGCTTGACGGAGAACCTCCACCGTTTGTTGCCTGCGATCTGCAAAGTCGTCGCGACACGCTTGTCGTAATGCATGGGCAATCCCGAGCCGTCCGCGGAGACATAACAGTTCACGCCAACGGTACCGTTGAAGTTGAGCTGCGCGCGGATTTCCTGCGCCCACCGCGCGAGCAAGGGATCGGCCATGTGGATGTTGGTGATGCAGATGGTGGCGCCCGCGCTGAGCAGCCCGCTCACCTGGCTGTGCTCCACTTCCTTCAAGGTGTGGGAGCTTCCGTTCTCCTCTCCTCCGGCGAACGACGCGGCGATGTTGTAGCGCCGGTCCTTTATCTGCTGCCCCCTGGCAAGGGCCAGCCTCAGCTTTTCCCAACTGAAGAGCTGTTCGAACTTATGCGGCTGCCCCGGTACGTAGAGTGAGGTGCGTGCGAAATGGGAATCCACGAACTCATCGCACGAAACCGGGCTGACCAGCTCTTCGAGTTCACGACCGCTCAAGACAACAGGTGCAGGAGCGATTTCGGAAGGACCGGCATCGAGCAATGCATGGAAGTCTATTTTCGTCATGGTCTATTTCATTCCAGAGCGCTGTGTTGCTTGGTTATGCGGTGCAGGGGCACCGAATGCAGAAACGGGCAACGTATATTCCGACGAGAAAGCAACCGGACTCGTCGCCCGAGGAGAACCAATCAGGGAAGGTTGCGCTCTTCCCTGCTCTGCGCCGCCACCGACCGAGCAAGTGTGTGGCGTCTGGGATCAAACCGCTTTACGCGGGCCAGGCCGATGAAACCCGCCCCGCCTACAGCCCTCAGACGCCCAGCAGTTCGATGTCGAACTTCAGCATGGCATTGGGCGGGATGACGCCACCGGCCCCGCGTGCGCCGTAGCCGAGATTGGCCGGGATGATCAGCGTGCGCTGGCCGCCTTCCTTCATGCCCTGTACGCCTTCGTCCCAGCCTTTGATGACCATGCCGCCGCCCAGCGGAAAGATGAAGGGCTCATCGCGATCCTTGCTGGAATCGAACTTGTCGCCCTGTTCGCCGTTTTCGTAGAGCCAGCCGGTGTAGTGCACGGTAACGTTGCGGCCAGGCGCGGCCTCGGCGCCAGTGCCGACGACGGTGTCTTCAAATTGCAGGCCGGAGGTCGTGGTGGTGAATGCCATGGGATTTTCCTTGTGGGGATGGAGGGCTTATGGCTCGCGAGGCGACAGCAAAAAACAGCAGGTCATTTCCTTGAGTGCTGGAAAATCTCACCCTTTCTAGTTCTTGGAAAGGCAGTCTGCCCGCTTTTTTTCGACCTATCTTAACGGGTCTAGCCATTGTTTAAAGCTTGGTTTTATTCTCGGAGAACGAATCTGGCCATTTTCTATCCCGAACCATGACGCCACTGCGAACCGAGCTGTTTTTCGACCAGGGCTACTTGCACCTGCAAGGCTTCCACCCCAAGCGCCGGATGACGCCCATCCGGCAACGGCTGCTGCAAGAACTGAAGCGAATTTCAGGCAACGCTCGCAGTTGGGGAGCGCTGAGGTCGCTCCCTGTGTTCCAGCAGATCGGAAAACTTTCGGCCGGCGCCAACGTGCCCGGGCTACATGAGACGCTGATGAGCACCGAGCTCCTTGAGCTGATTGGCCGACTGGCCGAGCGCGTGCCATCGAACGTGCAGCCCACCCAGCTTTTGCTATCGCCGCCGCAACAGGGCACTTGGTCGCTGCAGGGCTTGAACTGGCATGTCGATGTACGCGCGGGTGCGAATGATCCGATTCCAGGCATCCAGGCCTTCTTCCTGCTGGATGACGTGGCGCCACAGGGCGGCGCGACGCTGGCCTTGGCCGAGTCGCACAGGCTCGGCACCCACGGCATGCCTTCGCCTGCTTCGTTGCGTGGCGTACTTGTCCACTCGCAGAACCCGGTGCAGGAACTCCAGCGCGAAGGCATAGCGCTTGTGGAAATGTCCGGCCGTGCGGGCGACGTTTTCCTCATGGACATGCGTGTGCTGCACACACCGTCGATCAATTCCACCAAGCATCCGCGGATGATGGCGACCTGCCGTTGCTTGATCGAACAATAGCCATCGGGTCTAGGGAAAGCCGACAGATGCAGTCGAGCCCTTTAACTGCCTCCGTCCCCTTCAACTAGATCTTCGCATCCCGCAAACCGGGTCACGCAAAGGCTGGATCGCCACGCTCAACTCCATCCCACGGGGTGTCGAGGCGCGCTGCATGGGGCGCAATGCTATTCACCACAGCGTTGGTAGTCGAAAGGAATTTTCATTTCCTTTCCATCGCTTCCCGGCCCGGCGATGTAGGCGTGCAGCCGGTCGCCCTCGCGGCGGTACTCGATGCGGTTCGGGAAATCGTGTGCGGGGTTCTCGAAGCGAATCCAACTGTCTCCACGCCCGGCCTGCGCGAATACTGTGGGCGGCGCGCCATTGGGTTGCACGTGGAAACGCGCAGCCTTACCGTCGGACGCGACCCTCATGTACTCGAAGGATTCCAGCTTCTGGCCTTGCACCGTACGCGACAGGCCAAGCAATGCTCCACCCGCCTCGGCCAACCAGACCTCTTCGATCTGTCGACCGTCGGCGTTGCTGCACCAGCGTCCGGCCAACCAATCGAGATCGAGCTCGCCGGCCGTGGCCCAACCCGTACAGAGCGCCAGGCATCCGCCCAGCATTGCCTTCGAATGTCGCATTGCGGTTTCCCCTTGATGATTGGACACATGCTATGCCCGTGCGGCAGGGCATTTCTTGTAAAAACGCGCAAGGCGATGTTTGATGAACCATGGAGTACATCGAGCACGCTGCGCCCAAAGACTTGAGCCGTCACGTGCAGTGCCTGTGGATACTGCGCGACGACACGCCGGGCGATGCCATCCAGGTCGTCTATCCCGACGGCCGTTGCGAACTGCTGGCCGAACTCGGTGTGCCCTTGCGCTTTCATGGCACCGATGGCGAGACTCGCGCCGATCAGGCACTGGCCTTTGCCGGGCAGCAACTCGGCCCGATCCGGCTTCAGGCGACCGGCGCGGTGTATTGCATCGGCGTACGGCTGACCGCGGCAAGCGGCAGTCTGGTGGCAGGCGCCCGCTTGCCGGAACTGCGGGACCGCGCGCCGGATATGCGTACGCTGGATGCCGTATTCGCGGATGAGTTCCTGGTTGCGGCGCAAGCCTGTGCCAACGCCGACTCTCCCGAGCCGCTATGGCAATTGATGCGCTTGCGTTGCGCTGGCTTCGTGCCAGACCCGCTGGTCGAACGCGCGGTCGAGTCGCTCGATGCGCAAGACGGCAATGTGCGCATTCTGGAGCTGGCCAAGGAACTCGGCACCAGCCTGCGCACGTTGCAGGCGCGTTTCCTCGCCGCCGTCGGCATGACGCCCAAGGAATACGCTCGCGTGCGCCGCCTGCAGGCGTTGCTACGGACGCTGGACGGGGAGCGAACGGCGATCGCCGATGCCGCCGCACGCCACGGGTTCAGCGACCAGGCCCACGCCAGCCACGATGTGTTGCGTTGGACCGGCGCTACTCCAGCGCAACTGGTGCGGGCACTGCGCAGCAACCCTGACGATGAGCATGCGCTACGTCTCGCCGCGGCCTTCGTCCGTGGGCGCCATTCCAGGTAGCAGCTCCGTAATTGCCAGGCCCATGCAACCCGTACCCGTGAGTCCAGCGCAGAAAGCGCACAGGCTCTGCAAAACACGCGCCCGTGCCTAAGATTTTATCCGGACGTCTGCCGTAATTCGCAATCGCCACGGCGGGTCAAGACCGCCCTCCGCAAACTCGCAGTCATGGAGGGCGGGTCTTGACCCGCCACGAACGGAGTCATTGAGTGGGGCTCGGATTAACCCGCCTTACGCGCGCTTCACTGGCGTTCACGCCGTGCGCGTTTTCCACCTTTGCGTTGGGTAGTCGCGCGACTTTGCGCGAACTCCGGGAAGGTCAGGGCTATCGGGTCCGCGTCCGGCAGGATGTAGAACACGCCGCCCCGCTCAAACGTAGGGCGGATGACCTGCTCGTAGAACTCGGGCGAGACGTTGATGCATCCATGCGTGACGCGATTGTCGTCCGGCGAAGGTGAAGCAAGGCGTTCTGCGCGTCTTTCTGCCGGGACGCCGGTCGCGGTAGGGTGCAGGGAAACCGCGGAATCGTAGTCGACCCACAACACGCGCCCAGCGTCGATGGACGGACCGAAACCGCCCACGAAGCGACCTGCAGGTGTCGTGCGATCCCGACCCGGAATCTCGCGAAGCGCCAGACCTGCGATGCCGGGGGCCGCGTGATCGCCGGTCGCCGAGCCGAAGAGCCCGGGTGCTACGCCGCGAAGCCGGCCGTCGCCGCCGAACACCAGGATCTGCGCGGCCGCCTTGTCTATGACCGCGAATGGATAGCCCTGGCTGTCCTTGGCCGCGACCACCCAGCCAGCGAGTTCGATCACCGTATCCGATACCTCCTGGCCTCGCGGGAGCTGGTCGACGGCGGCGACCGGTTGCGCGGCGGCACCCTTGGCGTTGACCACGCCGATGCTGGCCAAAGCCACCACCAGCGCAACAGAAACGCACCGGATAGCCGGGTGTGTGCTTGTACGAATAGGTGGATTCCTCAGGACCAGGTGTGGGTGAAGACAAACCGGGTGAAGACTAAAGAGACCGGCGGCCCGCAACGGCCACCGGCTCAAGCTTGAAGTCGTTCGTCGCGAACGGTACGGGCGCGATCAGCCGCGCGGCACGCGGCGCGGAGAAGTTTCGAGTTTCTGCACGCGGCCTTCAATCTGATCCAGGCGTTGATTGGCCTGTTGCGCGGACTGATTGGCGGACTCGGCGCTCTGGGCTGCGCCCTGCACCTTCGTATCGATCTGATCGAGGCGTGAGTTGATCCCTGCAAACTCGTCGTCATAGGTGGCGCAGCTGGCAAGGCCGACGGTGGCGACGATTGCCACGCCGAGCGTACGCACCATCACGAGCTTTTGTTTGGTCAGAAACATTCCGTTCTCCTTCGTCTGGGGTCTCGGCAATATAACGGCCTTTTCCCCATACTCGATTGGCTGCCTTTAACTGACGTTGGGATACGTCGATGGTTTGTAAAAATGTGATCCATGTTGAGAGTCGCGACTCAAGTACAGCCGCCTTGAAAAAAAGTCTCAACATCTGGAACGACGATCACAACCTTGTCTACAGTCACCCGCTTCCCACTCAATGTGAATAGCAATCCTTAACAAGAAATTGTTTTTCCATTGACCGGTATTCAGAGACAGAATCGACTCCTGCCAATTCATCAGCAAACATTTTTTGAAAGCAGAAGGAAATGAACCCGACTCCTTTTTTTCGAGGTTTTATCCGAACGTCTGCCGCAAGGTGCGGCGCCATAGCGGGTCAAAACCCCGCCCTACGCGTTTTGGAAACGTACTCTGACCCCGTCTTTCTTTGCGCATCAGAATGGAGTATCTGGGAACGCGCCGCCTTGTGCGCTTCCATCGTTCAGATCTACTCGAAAGGCGTGCCAGGTGTCATCGAAGTGGCGCGCTTCTCCATGTACATATTGCGGACCGATGGAGTCTATTCGCAACCCGTCCCACGCCAGTCTACGGCTTCGCCAAGCGACGCCTGATCGGGTAAGAAGAGTAATGTCGGTAAAATCCGTCAACAGGAATCCAGCGTAGTCCGGCATCGAATAGCAACGATCATAAGACCCAGCAATCTGCTCTACTGCTCTGGTGTGCGGATCCACTAGATACGGATCTCCGCCGGCGATGATCAACACACGGACGTTATCGAATGCCACGGCGAAGTCCAGTGTCGTGAACCCTCGCTGGAAATTTACCACCCAGGCAGGTGTCTCTTCGTTGAAGCGAATCACATAACCCTCTCGGTACACGGGCGGATTACCCCCGCCGATGACTGTGGGTAGGTCCCCATAAGGAGGTAGGCCTGCCAAGATCTCAAACACGATGCTTGCCCCTGGTGTTTCGTCACCATCATACCGCTCGTTGAAAAATTAGACGGAGGCAGCCGAGCCTGCTTAATTGCGTCCGTGCCTTTAGCTGTCTTGCTTCCTGGCCAATGAATCGGACAGCATCGATTCGAACAGCCGCAAGCGGATGCGCATCATGGAGCCGGTGGCGGAGATCAGATAGAGGAGCACGAGGAAGACGCCCAGCAAGATCTGCCAGGCCGGGACCTCGAGGGGTTGGTTCCAATTACGGAAGAAGAGATAGGCGGACACCAGTACCGGCAGGAAACCCAGACGGTCCACGCCGCCGGCCAGCAATCCGAGTTTTGCAACGAGTTGGCGTTCGGCCAGTTGCACGGTGCGAAGGCGTTCTGCAAGCGCGTTGGCTGGGAATGTCGCCAGCCAGCAGAGGATCGACTGGAAATGCGGGTGGTCGTGATCCAGCTGGATAACCATGTCGGTCTTCCAGCGCGCCAATGTCCAACCGAGTACACCGACGGATCGAACGAAACCGGGGAGCCACATCATTATCAGTATGGCCATGCCAACCTGCATCATGGTGACCATCCACAGGGCAGGTGTCATCAATTTGACGAACACCATTGGGAGTAGCGCGACAATCGCCCCTACTCCGCCGATGGCATTGAGCACGCGATACGGCTTGGGCGTTTTCAGTATGTCCGAGGGGCCATCTGGTATTCTATTGATGCGGCGCTGGAGTTCGGCAAACGATGGCTCTGCATTGGAGTTACCGGACTTATCTAATCTTTCTGTTTCGCGATCCATGCCAGTCTCCCCAGACTTCGATGCATGCTAACGATGGGTATCGCCTTTCTCAACCCACGTTACAAGGCCTGTGAGAAAGGCACTCTGATCCCGTTTTCGTGAAACTGACGCGCGAAAGATCGCTGCATTGTCAATTCATCGGAGGGGCGGTAGCACCGTATACGTAATAAACAAGAAATCATCAGCACCCATATGCATACGATGCCAATCGTTATTACTAGTAACTCTGCATTGTAAATCAAACATTTGACCAACTTGACGATTAGTGATCGGAACCACCACCTTAGTTCCTTCCTTCGCTGATTCCAGGCCCTTTGCGGAATCCCAAGTAACTCGATACTCACTCGGATCAAACGAAGGGTCTACTTCAACTTCGATCGTCAGCAAGTCTCCGGGCCTCAACAAAAACTCTTTTCTTTCGTTGAAACTCATGAATATTCCGCCGTCGTGCACAGGCGAGAACTGGCTTCGTGTGAAAGTGTTTCCGAAAGAATCCGACATTTTTAGGATTAGCGGAACATTGAAATCTTGTTGCATTCCTAGATCTCGATAGAATTGCTTTATTGATTCAATAATGTCATTCGAATAGCAAACAACTTGCTCTGCTTGTCGCAAGCTAATTCCGTTGGCATGCGATAGATGGTTTCTGGGGCGTAAGAGACGAGTTATGAATGTCCTTGCTTCAGCGTGCCCATCCGGGAATGCTTGACTTAAAGGCGTTTTGAAGTGGGTATTGAACAGCCGTTCGTTGCAAATGATGTCTATGGCATCATCCAGAAGGACAGCGTCTATCTTTCGTGGATAGCGGCCCGGCTCAGCGATTCTGCGGGCCTCAATTTGCTCGACCAACTTCTTTCGAATGATCCTGTCACCGCTTGTGTCCAAGTAGCTGAAGAAGTCTCCATACTCCTTCGTTAACAAATCATCAATCAGCCTTCTAAGCCAATGCTCAAGGGCTTCAATTCGCTCTTTGCATGCGCTTCTTATTTGGTTGTCTTTTTGAACTGCAAGGTCAAGCATATTTGCTAGCTCGGGGTATGATGACAAACTCGCCAGAGGATGCGATTGTACTTCCAGAGACTGAAGACGTGACCGCCCCCTTACACTGGCTAAGGCTCTTTGTCAGCACCTAAAAGCGCAGACGAAAGGGGACGGAGGCAATTAAGTGACTTAATTGCCTCCGTCCCCTTTAATTTGCTTAAGGTCTCCGTGGCTCCGCATCGGCCACCGAAACTAACGGATGACCTTCCGGAAACAACTGATCCAGCCTTAGGGATAGCGTCGAAACGTAATCCCTGATCTCGTCATTCGCCGGTGTACCCCGTTTACAGAGTTCCCAAATTATCCAAGTTGCCACACTCGAAATCGCCTCCGCATTGGCCGCGCTGAAGTATGCAAACCGCCATTCCACGCCGACATCAAGCTCCGGATGAAGTACCGGAACTTGAACTCTCCCAGACGGATGGACCGCCATATCTCTAAATCTATAGATTTCGCGAAGCTGCTGACGCAGGTTCTTTGTACCCACAGGCTTCAGCTTGAATGATCGGCGAAGCACCTCCGTAATCTGTGCATATCTTGCCGTTCTCCTAGTACGCCATTGTTTGCTCAATCCGGGAGGAACAGATATATGCTGCGAAAGAATCGAGTAGAAAGCATCAATCCCAATGGCAGACGCCATCGCAGCCTGCATAGAACTTTCGAACTCCTTTTCAAGCGCCTTCGCCTTAAGATCTTGATTGTTACCCTTCCAAGCTTCGATCTTATGTAGTTTCGCTACCTGCGCACGGCTCGTGTGATCTAACGCAATCTCAAGCCACGTCGGACACACATCAAAGCGAACATGCATAGTGAGTTGGGTCACCTTGAATGCATCCTCCCCTGCGCCAACAACCATACCTCCAGCGGGGACGCGAAGGGTCATACCTTTAGATACGAAAATGCCTGCCATTGAAATCAGCTCCTTGATTCTTGGACTAGTCTGAGAAACTCAAAGTCGATAACTCCAGGCGGCAGCCCGTGTAGGGCGGAACCCGCGAAGCGGATTCCGCCGTATGTGCATGATCAGGCGACAATGTCTTCGGCTGGACATTGCGGCGGAATCCGCTTCGCGGGTTCCGCCCTACGCGGGCTCTTTCGTTCTCGCAAGGCGATGGTCACACAGCACGTGCGGCTTCGTTCGCGACGACCTCATTCAATTGCAAGTAGAAGGAGCGAACCACCTCATCAGCCCCATCTTCGGCCAACAATCTGTTTGTTTGCTTCAAGTGATAGAAAAGCGAGGCTCGTCCCGAAGCGGGCCTATCTTCCTCTCTGACAAACCCATGTTCGCGCAATACCGGCAATAGTAGAGGCCAATTGGGGTCATTTAGTATTCTTGCAGCTTGACTATCCCCATCATCTCGAAGCCAGTACTGGCGAAACCTGCAGGCGCGCCCCAATAACTTATATATTGCGTGCCGACGCAGTCGCGTTGAAACTACTTGATCAGACTTTCCAATATCTCCTGCACGACCTCTCGCAGCCAACCACTGCTCCATCAAATCGGAGTCGATTTGTTGACCAGCACCATCAAACAATTGGGAAGGCAGGGGAAATGAGTAAGGTAGTCTGGTGCCAGAATCTGCAATCAATCTGATGATCGATGATTCTGAAAATTTCAAATACTCAAGATCTGCACCTCTCACATCTAGCTGGTTTATAACAACGCTGCTGAAATCAGCTGTTGTGGCCGTACCCCTAATTACTGCTTCATCTATTTGAAAATTATGCAGCAACCTTTTCTGCTCACCTTGCAGTGCGGGTAGAGCAGCAACGAGAAGAGCGCCTGCATTACGAATGCCTCGATCTGCATAGCTATGAAACTGCGGGAATTTGGAAGCATTTTGCCAAAAATTGTCAACATCCTCAAAGTTGGCTTCGCCACGCTGCAGGCATACATCTCCAAATACTTTTAAGAACTCTGTTCCAAACAAATTGCGACGTACAAATTTAGGAGTATCCCCCGAACGAAGAGCATCAATGGCCACGTGAGACAGGAAATAATTCATCAGATGTGAATGAACGAACCGTTTGTAGTTTTGCCTTTCGTCGTTAGCGAGAAATGCGACCACGCTTGCACGATTCCTTACCAGCGATATCACCTCATCAGAATGTCCATCACCGAGTGCTGCTTCAGCTAACCATCCCAGGGCCGCCTCATCCAGAGCTTCAGTCTGCGAGTCGGCCATATCCCTAGCCACTTCTCGAAGAAATTCTCCGACAAAGCCGCCGATTTCTTTGGCGGATAGAGACGCTTCGACCGCCTTACCAAATTTGGTTGATTCTCGATCAATCATGTAATTAACAAGTAATGGCGTGAGATAACTTTCTTTCTTGTCTTGAAGCTGTTTTGGCTTAACATCGCCACTCCCTAGCATCCGCAAAAAGACAGGCCTCAAAGCATAGGAGTCTTCCTCCAACAAAACGGACAATGCTGGTAGTGAGAAATGCGCATCGGACCACCCATTACTTTTTAACCACGTCTTTGCCTGCTCAGGCAGCGGCAGTTTCATTTCAACCGCAGCGACTATATCTACGCCTTCTCTTAGCGACTTCACGTCCTTAAGCAGTCGGCTACGACCCATAAATGTGTCGCGCCCGGCCAGCACCAAAACTCCACTGCCCCTTACAGAAGTAACTAGCTCGTTTACCTGACCCCACGCAAGCTCGTAACCATTAGGGTCTCCAAGCTCGTCGAATCCATCGATTGCCAACACGATTAGCCCATGCTTGACGAGCACTGGCACTTGGTCATAAGTGATCGATAATCTAAGAGCTTGTAAGCTGAAGGCCATTAGATCTTGAAGATTCGATAGAACTCTACCTCGACTTTTAACGTGAAGCAGCAGAGGCTTCTGACAGGTGCGGTAATTAACTGCACGACTGAGCGCTACTTGCTCAATAATATTAGTCTTTCCGATACCTGCAGGTCCGTCCAATAGCAAAATTCGGACTACGTCATCAGTTATTTCTGAATCAGTCGCGACGATAAGATCATCCACATCGGCGACACTAAGAATTTCCTTTCCATCATGCGTGGCGCCGCGGATTGGAATCAGCTTTAACGGCTGATTTGCATCTCGCTGTAAGACATCGCGCTGCACGTCAGCCCATCGCTTAAGATTGGCAAATACCTCAGACGCAAACATCGCTGCCAGTGATGCATGTGATCGCGCTTGCATGCCTCCATGCGTGGTTTGTATTTTCCCCTTACCTTCATCAATAACTATTTTTAGAGGGCGACCGTCACGCTCCATCTTCACTTGAATAACGCTATCTCTCACCGCGACTTTGGGCGCTGAGCCGCCAACATCGCCAAATGGCAAGAGATCTTGATAGAGAGAATCCTTATTCAATGTCGACTGCTCACGCATATCCCGTCCAGATTTAGAAAATTATGTCCCTCGGCTCGCCTCCAAAGCAAAATGGCGCGCGAGCCTCTCCTTCGCAATAGGGCATCCGCTACAAATATTGGAGGTACTAAGTCGTCGTCCTCCGCGACAACCACAACCCAGCAATCTCCATCCTCATATGCCGTCGTAAGAAGGTCTGTCGCTAAGGCTGTATCTACCATTTTTTCCTCAACACCCCTCGCCTTAATTTTATTTCGGAGAGTGTTAGGCAGATGAATTGCGAGCCGACTATGGAGGCGCACAGGATCCGCAGCAATTAAACAGTCGCCAAACTCCACCTGATCCGAAAACACAACATATCTGTGCGGCGAAAGTGCCGAGAAATCCGTTGCTGCTAGAACTGTCTTGATTGCCTTTCTGTTTGCAGATGGCTCAAAGCCTTTATGCCACCCATGATAGAGACGAAGACGAACACTAAAACGAGCATCAGCTTCAATTTCCCTCAAGCACCGGGAAATCCTTTTTGCGGTCTTTTCAAGGGCGGCGACTGCAACAACTGTCGGATCTTTATCAGAACTCAAACCAGTTGCTAGTAGCTGCGAATTCCAGTCGATGAACACCGCGACACGAAAGTGCTTTCTTACTGTGACCGGGACCGGCGGTGCAGTTACATCAACCACACTTCGAATATCCACATTTCCAACGAGTAGCGCAGCCACCCATGATGTCGAGGGCATTAGTATTACGTTTATAGGAGAAGGTGGTGCTGTGCGGAAAGCAGGCGCCGCCGCCGATTATTATTTGATTCATTGCACCCTCCCCAGGGCCGTACTTATTCTTCAACTGAATTTGGCTTGCTTTGGTGCCATCGGCTGCGCAGCTTCCAAAAGACTTCTACCTAGTTCCCGAACCATAGCATCACTTAGAGCGAATAGACGCAACGTAAATACTTCACACCCGACGAAAATGACTTCGACTGTGTCGTTGGCCTGGAAGAGCCTGACCAAAAAAAACCCCGCTGCCGCAGGGTTTTTTGTTCCAGAAGTCCATCAAGTTGGGCTCACCCGCACTTCGAATACCCACAGTTCAAACAAGTAGCGCACCCGTCCATGATGACCAGGGCCTTGGTGTTGCACTTGTGGCAGAGGGTGGCGCTGGGGGGGAAGCTGGTGCCGTCGCCGGTGACGGCGATGTCTTCGTGGGAGGCGGGTTCTGACACTGCGCGAAGAGCGCCCCCATCCGTCCTTTGGGCACCTTCCCCCGCTGTCGCGGGGGAAGGGTTTGAAATGTTGCTTACGTCAGAGTTTTTTTTTGCGCGGTTTTCGTACTGCGCGCGCTTCTCGGCCAGGATGGCGCGCTGGTGGGCGCTCATTTCCGGGTCGTGGATCATGCCGATGGACTTGAGGTGCTCCTCGACGATGGCGCCCAGTTCGGCGACCAGCGAGGGCATGTACACGCCGCCGGACTTGAAGTAACCACCGCGCGGGTCGAACACGGCCTTCATTTCGTCGACCAGGAAGGTTACGTCGCCGCCCTTGCGGAACACGGCCGACATGATGCGGGTCAGCGCCACGATCCACTGGAAGTGCTCCATGGACTTGGAGTTGACGAAGATCTCGAACGGGCGGCGCAGCTCGTGCTCGGTGCCCGAGTTCAACACGATGTCGTTGATAGTCACGTACATGGCGTGCTCCACCAGGGGCGACTTGATCTTATAGGTGCTGCCGATCAGCACTTCCGGGCGCTCGATGCGCTCATGCATGTGGATGATGTCGGCGACCGGCAGTTCGGCCTCGGCCTTGGCGCGGCTGATCGACTCGCCCTGGACCACCGCGGCTTCGCGCGCCTTGTCTTCCGGCGTGAGGACGGTGTAACCCTTGATTTTCTTGTCGATCTTGACGGCCATGGAGCGGATTCCTGAGTGTTCGGTGTGTGTGTGTTGGGTGTGGTCTGGGAGATGGCGCCAAGAGCGCCCTCACCCGTCGCGCTTTGCGCGACACCCTCTCCCGCGAGCGGGAGAGGGGTTGTTGCTACGGCTTACTTCTTCTTTGCTTTCTTTACGGCTTTCTTGGCGGGCGCTTTCTTCATCGCCGTCTTGGCTGCCTTCTTGGCCGGGGCCTTCTTGGCGGCTTTCTTGACGGCTTTCTTCGGCGCGGCCTTCTTCACCGCTTTCTTGGTGGCTTTCTTGGCGGGCGCCTTCTTGGCCACGGACTTCTTGGCGACCTTCTTGGCAGCGGACTTCTTGGCTACTTTCTTGGCCGCTTTTTTGGCGGTCTTCTTGGTCGCGGCTTTCTTGGTGGTCTTCTTGGTCTTCTTCTTCAGCGCGGCGGCTTCGGCCTTGGCCGAGGCGCTGGCCGAGGCGAGCGACTTCTTGGCTTTGGCGACGGTCTTCTTCACCGCCTTGCTGGCCTTGTCGGTGCGCTTGGCCACTGCCTTCTTGGCGGCAGTGACGCGCTTGGTCGCGGCCTTCTGCGCTTTCTTCGCCGACTTCTTCACCGAGGCGACGGCGTCGCTGGCGGTGGAGGCGATGGAGCTGCCGATATTGCTTGCGGTTTCTTTCACGCTTTCTGCAGCGCCCGTCAGGGTCGCCACCACACCATTTCCATTGCTCATGTAGATGCCCTCCTGGGGCCGTGGGTTTGGTACGAGGGCGATGCTATACCGGTTGATGTGAGGTTGGGAGATGTTGGGTGAATGGCGGGTGGGCGAATCGCATGCTCGTTGCGCTTCGCACTCCCCGCTCCTGCCCTTCGGGAATCCTCTCCCACGAGGGAGAGGAAGGGGAAAACCAAATGCAAAAGCGCTACCCCTCCCCAACCCTCCCCTGCTTCGCAAGGGAGGGGGCACTGCTTAGAACTTGCCGTAATAGCCTTCTTTCAGGGCGTCGAACAGGTTGGCGGCGGTGTGCATTTCGCCGTCGTATTCGATCTGTTCGTTGCCTTTGACCTCGACCACGCTGCCGTCTTCCAGTTCGAAACGGTAGGTGGTGTTCTCAAGATCGGCTTCCTTGACCAGCACGCCCTGGAAGGCGGCGGGGTTGAAGCGGAAGGTGGTGCAGCCCTTCAGGCCCTGCTCGTGGGCGTAGCGGTAGATGTCCTTGAACTGCTCGTACGGGTAGTCGGTGGGGACGTTGGCGGTCTTGGAGATGGAGCTGTCCACCCACTTCTGCGCGGCGGCCTGCACGTCGACGTGTTCCTTGGGATTGATGTCGTCGGCGCTGATGAAATAGTCGGGCAGCTTGCTGGCCGCGTCCTCGGCGTAGGGCATGGCGTCGGGGTTGACCAGGTGCCGGTAGGCAAGGAGTTCGTAGGAGAACACGTCGACCTTTTCCTTGGACTTCTTGCCTTCGCGGATGATGTTGCGGCTGTAGTGGTGCGCGAACGAGGGCTCGATGCCGTTACTGGCGTTGTTGGCCAGGCTCAGGGAGATGGTGCCGGTGGGCGCGATGGAGCTGTGGTGGGTGAAGCGGCTGCCTAGTTCGGCCAGTTCGTCGACCAGTTCGGGGGCGACCGAGGCCACGCGCTGCATGTAGCGGCTGTACTTGGCGTGCAGCACCTTGCCGGGAATCTGCTGGCCGATGCGCCAGCCGTCCTTCGCCATTTCCGGGCGCTGGCGCAGCATGGCGGCGGTCACGTCGAACAGTTCTTCCATGATCGGCGCGGCGCCTTTTTCCTTCGCCAATGCCAGGCCCATTTCCCAGCCGGCCACGGCCATGTCGCGGGCGATGGACTCGGTGAATTCGCAGGACTCGGGGCTGCCGTACTTCATCTTCAACATGGTCAGGGTGGAACCCAGGCCCAGGAAGCCCATGCCGTGGCGACGCTTGCGCAGGATCTCGGCGCGCTGCTGTTCCAGCGGCAGGCCATTCACTTCGACCACGTTGTCCAGCATGCGGGTGAACACGCGCACCACCTCCTTGTATTCCTCCCAGTCGAAGGTGGCCTGGTCGGTGAAGGGATTGCGCACGAAGGTGGTCAGGTTGACCGAGCCCAGCAGGCAGGCGCCGTAGGGCGGCAGCGGTTGTTCGCCGCAGGGATTGGTGGCGCGGATGTTTTCGCACCACCAGTTGTTGTTCATTTCGTTGACGCGGTCGATGAGGATGAAACCCGGCTCGGCGTAGTCGTACGTCGAGACCATGATCATGTCCCAGAGGTGGCGGGCGCGGATGTGGCCGTAGATCTTGCAGGCCACCAGGCCGTCGTCGCGACTGACGTAGTTCTTGTGGGTGGGCCACTCGCGCCAGATGACTTCCGAATCGTCGTCCAGGTTGATCTCGTGCTGTTCCTTGGCGTTGACCGGGAACACCATCGGCCAGTCGGCGTCCTTGGCCACCGCTTCCATGAAGCCGTCGGTGATCAATAGCGACAGGTTGAACTGGCGCAGGCGGCCGTCTTCGCGCTTGGCGCGGATGAAGTCCTTAACGTCGGGATGCGAGACGTCGAAGGTGCCCATCTGCGCGCCGCGGCGGCCACCGGCCGAGGACACGGTGAAGCACATCTTGTCGTAGATATCCATGAAGGACATCGGGCCGGAGGTGTACGCGCCCGCGCCGGCGACGAACGCGCCGCGCGGACGCAGGGTGCTGAATTCGTAGCCGATGCCGCAGCCGGCCTTCAGGGTCAGGCCGGCTTCGTGGACCTTGTCCAGGATGCCGTCCATCGAGTCCTCGATGGTGCCGGACACGGTGCAGTTGATGGTGGAGGTGGCGGGCTTGTGTTCCTGCGCGCCGGCATTGCTCGTGATGCGGCCGGCGGGAATCGCGCCGCGGCGCAGCGCCCAGACGAAGCGTTCGAACCAGTAGGCGCGCTTCTCGGCGGTGGGTTCGGCGTCGGCCAGGGCGCGGGCCACGCGCTGGTAGGTGCCGTCGATGTCGGCATCCAGGGCTTCGCCCTGTTTGGTCTTCAAACGGTATTTCTTGTCCCAGATGTCTTGCGAGGCCGGCTGCATGGGAACCAGGGTTCCTGCCGCTTCTTCGTTTTTCACCGCCTCGAGGCGCACCGTGCTCATTGTTTTGTGTCTCTCCCTGTTTCTGGAACTGATGTTGTCGTTATTTTTGGGTCGTTATTCTGGGTACGTCGCTTGGGCATCCGGGCGGCCGTCAGGCACGTGCAGGAGGAACGGCAGCGACAGTCCTGCCGACCGCTGCGCAAGGCGCGCTGCCGAAGGCCATAAATCGTGCGCAGGGCGTTGTAAAACCACTGTCACCATCGCTGTCATGCGCCATCCCCGAAGCGCCCGTTTCCCCAGCAAAAACCCTACTGCTTGGGCCCGTTTCACAATTAACCGCTATATCTAGTGGCCAAGGCGAAGGCTGCAAACTACGCCGGACGCCCCGGACTGTCAACGGATAAAAGGTCCTATCGCCAACGGAAGGGGCCGGCTGCCTGTTCAGATTTCGGCACTGGCCCGGCTGCCGCATAAAGGGGCGGGCGCGCGGACTTCATTGCGTGTTTAGGGGGCGGTGAGCACACTCGTTCATCTAAGCGGATTCGTGGCCCGGTTTGCTGTCGGGCCCGCGACCCGGACCCTCCTTCCAACTTACTTATTGTCGCGACCCCACCCATGCGCCCGTTGCCTACCCTGCTTGCCCTCGCTGCCGCCGCTGCCTTCGGCGGATTCGCCGCCACCGGCCTGCACGCCCTGGTGGACACCCCCGCCCTTGCCGCCCCGGCCGCTGCCCCGCCTGCCCTGGTGCCGGCGATGGGTTCGTTGCCGGCCGCCGTCAACGGCCAGCCGCTGCCGTCGCTGGCGCCGATGCTGCAGAAGGTGATGCCGGCGGTGGTCAGCGTGAACACCAAACAGGTGGTGCGGGTGCGCAACCCGTTCGCCAACGACCCGTTCTTTCGCCGCATGTTTCCCAACATTCCGCAGGAACGCATCAACGAGTCGCTGGGCTCGGGCGTGATCATCGACGCCACCAATGGCTACGTGCTCACCAACCATCACGTGATCGAGAACGCCGATGACGTATCGGTGACCCTGGCCGATGGGCGCACGCTGAAGGCCGATTTCCTGGGCTCCGACGCCGACACCGACGTGGCGCTGATCCGCATCCCCGCCGACAAGCTGACCGCCGTGCCGCTGGCCGACAGCGGCGCGTTGAACGTGGGCGATTTCGTGGTCGCCATCGGCAATCCGTTCGGGCTGAGCCAGACGGTGACTTCAGGCATCGTCTCGGCGGTGGGTCGTACCGGCATCCGCGGGTTGGGATTGCAGAACTTCATCCAGACCGATGCCTCGATCAACCCGGGCAACTCCGGCGGCGCGCTGGTCAACCTGCAGGGCCAGCTGGTCGGCATCAACACCGCCAGCCTCAACCCGCAGGGCAGCATGGCTGGCAATATCGGCCTGGGCCTGGCGATTCCGTCCAATCTGGCGCGCGACGTGGTCGAGCAGCTGCTGAAGAACGACGGCGTGGTGATTCGCGGCACCCTGGGGCTGGAATCACAGACTCTGACCGCCGAACTGGCCAAGGGCCTGGGCATTACCGAAACGCGCGGCGCGGTAGTGACGCGCATCTATGCCGGCTCGGGCGCGGCAGCGGCCGGGTTGAAGGCGGGCGATGTGATAGTGGCGGCCAACGGCCAGCGCATCGACAGCGCCGAAGCCCTGCACAACTACGAAGGCCTGCAACCGGTAGGCAACGCGATTGCCCTGGAACTGCGCCGTGATGGCAAGCCGCTGACCCTGCGCGCTGCATTGAAGGCGCAGCCCGGTGCTGTGGCAGGTGCGTCGCTGGATCCGCGCCTGACCGGGGCTTCGTTCGCCGAACTTCCCGAAGCCCTGCGCAGCGCGGGCCTGACCGGCGTAGTGGTCAAGGACGTGACGCGCGGCAGCCGCGCGGCGCAGAACCGCTTGCAGCCCGATGACGTGATACTGGGCGCGACCACGGGCGAGTTCACCGACCTGGCCGGATTCCAGGCCAGCTTCGCGCGCAAGCCGCAGCAGCTGGTGCTGCAGATCCTGCGCGGCAACGCGCGCGGCAACCTGCTGGTGCAGTGAGTCGTACGCAATTTGCGCAGTGACAATGCGCAATGAAAGTGCCGTAATGACAGAGTGTTAATGGCCGCCTGCTATAGATGTATTCCCCAATCGGGCAAGCGGCTGCAAGGCCCGGCGTCCACACTCAGGAGATGACGATGAACAACCCCACCGCGACCGATGCACTGAAGAGTAACCTGGGCGAAGCCGGTTCGCATCTCAAGTCGGCTGCCGCCGCCGCCAGCGAAGCGATTCGCGGCGCCGCCGGCTCGGCCGGCGACGAGCTGAAGCTTGGCAAGGCCAATGTGAAATCCGAACTGGCCGACAGCGCGCTGTCCGCACTGGCTGCTGGTGAATCCGGTGGCGCGGCGGCGATGGAACAGGTCGACCAGCTGATGGACAAGGGCCGCGACCTGATCGACAGCGCCGCCGACCTGATCCGCGAGCGTCCTCTCGCCTCGTTCGGCGTGGCCTTCGCCGCTGGCTGGATCATCGCCAAGCTGGCGCGCAGCGGTGGCGGCAGCGACAAGTAAGCAGTCGACCGCGTGAGCGACAACGAACTGCCCGGCGCGGAACTACCCGGCGCGGCTGGGGAAGAAAAGCCGCCGCACCTGGATGAAAGCGTGCGGCGCATTGGCGCGGCGGGCAAGGCGACCTATACCTCGGCCAAGGAAACCGGCCGCGCGCTACGTACCCTGGTGTTTGCGGATCTCGCCCTGGCGCGCAGTGCGCTGGGGCGGGCATTGGCGTGGGTGGCAGTGGCCATCGTGTTCGGCGCTTCGGCCTGGATGCTGGTCGTGGGCGCGCTGATCGCGGTACTGCAGCGATTGGGTTGGACTTGGCTGGAGTCGCTTTCACTGGCGGCCGCGCTGAGCGTCATCGTCACCGCGCTGGCGGCGTGGCGCACCATCCACTATTTCGAATGCGCCGGCCTTCACGCCACCCGTCGCCAGCTGGCCCGCCTGGGCATCGGCGATGAAGGCCTGGAAGAAGACGGGGCGCCGCCGCCATGAATTACAAGCAATTGCAGCGCCGGGTACAGGCCGCCGAGCGTCGGGTCGAAAGCCGCGGCCAGCAGACCAGCGCGTACTGGGCCGAGTTCAAACGCAACTGGCGCGAAGGCTGGACCCCGGCCCGGATCATCGCTGCGGGACTGGTGAGTGGTTTCGTCTCCGGACGCGCCGAACCGCTGCGTGCATTGAGCGGACCGCGCCTGCTGCAGATGATCGGTGCAGTGTCTGGTTTGTTCGCCACGATGCAGGCCAAGGAAGCCGCCGACACCGCCCAGGACGCGGCCGACACCGCCGAAGAGGTGGTGACCGGGCAGGCGCTTGAAGAACAGGAATCGCAAGAACCGGTCGAGGACCCTGCGCAGTTCGATTACGTGCGGCCCTCGGCGCGTCAGACCGCCACCCCTGACGAAGTCTTCCGCACCGAGCCACGCCCTGCAGAAGCGGCGACGGAAGTTTCCGAGCGTTGAGATGGGCGGGGTAATGCCGGCGAGCTGACTGCTTGAGCAGTGGCATGAACTGCTTGTATTGCGTCGGCGATGTTCGCACCCATTGCTTTGTTCCGTTCGTGGTGAGCCTGGATAACCCCGATCTTGTCATCCCCAGGGCAGCGAGGGATCAGTTCCCCGCAGACAGCAGATCCTTCGCTGCGCTGGGGATGACATCCAGTAAGATCGCCGCACCCAGACGGGCAGCCGAAACGCCAGCCCCGCATAAGCGCTCCATGAACCGTTTTCGCGCCAGCCGATGGCAGCGGGCCGGCATCACGCCGCCATGCCGGTCGGCATGATCGACTGACGGCCCTTCACTCGGAACTCCGACCCTTGATTCCAGGCGATCCCGTTTCCGAAACCTCGCTTGCCGGGCCAGAGCCTGTGCCAGAGCCCGCCGTAACCGTGCCGCCCCGCCGCCCACGCGCCTCCACCGCGCTGCTGGTGCTGGCCACGCTGGCAGTGGGCTACACCCTATGGGCGGCTCAGGATGTGCTGCTGCCGGTGCTGCTGGGCATGTTCTTCGCGCTGGTGGCCAATCCCATCATCCGCGTGCTCAAGCGGATGTTCGTGCCGCGGTTTCTCGCAGCGCTGATCGTGGTAGTAGGCGGACTCGCCGGCGCCGGCGCGCTGGGCAACCAGTTGATCGTGCCGGCCGGCGACTGGTTCCGCGATGTGCCGCAGGAACTCAAGCAACTGGCGCCGAAACTGCGCCAGTGGGCCAAGCCGATGACCGACGCCAACCAGGCCGCCGAAAACATCGCGCGCGCCGCCGGTGGCGAGAGCAGCCGGCGCGTGCAGGTGGTGCGCACGCAGGTGGACGATCCCTACAAGGTGCTGACCGCCACGCCACGCCTGCTGGCTTCTGTGCTGGCAGTAGTGCTGCTGACGTGCTTCTTCCTGGTCTATGGCGAGGACCTGCAGCGGCATGCGATTGCGCTGCTGCCCGGGCGGCAGAAGAAAAAGTTCACCGTGGACCTGATGCACTCCATCGAGCGCGAACTGTCGCGCTACGTGCTTACCATCAGCGTGATCAACGCGCTGGTCGGGCTGGTCTACGCCGCCATCCTGTACGCGCTGGATATTCCGCTGCAGGAAGCGCTGCTGTGGGGCACGATGGTAGCGATCCTCAACTTCGCCCCCTATGTCGGCGCACTGCTCGGCATGGCGATGATGCTGCTGGTCGGCTTCGTCACCTACAGCGAACCCTGGCTCTCGGTATTGCCGGCGCTGATCTACCTGGGCCTGCACACGTTGGAAGGGCAGATCATCACCCCCATCGTGCTGGGCAGGCGCATGGCCCTGTCGCCGCTGATCCTGATCCTGGCGCTGATGCTGTTCGGCTGGCTGTGGGGCATCGTCGGCCTGCTGCTGGCGGTGCCGCTGCTGGTCTGCATCAAGCTGGTGCTGGCGCGCGTGGACGGACTGGATGGCTGGGCGCGGCTGCTGGAGTGAGCCGCTGGATCTGGGCGCGTTGCCTTTGCTCCTGCTTCCGCATCTGCTTCGCCCCCTTTGCCAAAGGGGGCTACGGGGGGGATTTGCTGTTGCTCTTGATCTTTGCCAAAGCCAGAGCAACCGCAAAGCAGAAGCAAATCCCCCTCAATCCCCCTTTTTCAAAGGGGGAGGCCAAGCTTTTTCAACGGGCGAGGCAGAGCTTTTTCTACGGGGGAGGCTGAAGACGTAGAATGCCCGGGTGAGCTTCCCTGTCCGCGCCATCACCCTGGACCTTGACGACACCCTGTGGCCTTTCGCACCTATCGGCGTGCGGATCGAGCGGGTGCTGCATGAGTGGATGCAGGAACACAGCCCGCCAACGGCCGCGCGTTTCCCGATCGAAGCCATGCGCGCCCTGCGCGAGGAAGTCTTCGCGCAGAACCCGCATCTGTTGCACGACCTGAGCGAAATGCGCCGGCTAACCCTGCGGCGCGCGTTGCATGAGAGCGGCGCGGATCCCTCGCTGCTGGAACCGGCCTACGAAATCTTCTATGCCGCGCGCAATGAAGTGGAATGCTATCCCGACAGCCTGGCTGCGCTGGAACGCATCGCAGCGCGCGTGCCGATCGCGGCCTTGACCAACGGCAACGCGGACCTGACGCGTATCGGTATGTCCCATCATTTCGCCTTCCAGCTGGGCGCGCGCGAACACGGCGCGGCCAAGCCGGAAGCCAGCATCTTCCACGCCGCCTGCGAACGCCTGGGCGTAGCCCGCCATGAAGTGCTGCACGTCGGCGACCATATCGAGATGGACGCCCTGGGCGCCACGCGTGCGGGCCTGCGCAGTTGCTGGATCAATCGCGAAGGACAAGCTTGGACCCACGACACGCTGCGTCCCGATCTGGAATTCGCCGACCTGACCGCGCTGGCCGACTGGCTGGACGCGCAATCCCAAGACGCCAAGGAACACGCCGCCGCATGAGCCTGCCGAACGGATTCACCACAAGTTCTTCCGACGCATTGCCGTTGCATGTACTGCAGCGCGAACAGTTCGCTTCCTGGCGCGAGAGCCTGGTGCCCGCAACGCAGGCCTGGGTGGACGCGCAACAGTTCGTCGCTGCCCCCAGCACCTTGTTGCTGCTCCCAGGCGAACACGGCATCGCCGGCGCCGTGATCGGTGTGGGCGATTCGCTCGACCCCTATTCCTATGCGCATGCGCCGCATGGCCTGCCGCCTGGCGACTGGACGCTGGCATCGACACTTGATGCTGACGCGCACGCGGCCTTGCAGCTGGGCTGGGGCCTGGGCAGCTATCGCTTCGACCGTTACCGCAAACCGGCGCGTGCACCTGCACGGCTGGTGTTGGCGCAGGCTGACGCCGAAGTCCTGGACGTGATCGCCGCCTGCCTGCGCGTGCGCGATCTGGTCAACACGCCGACCGAGCACATGGGTCCGCAGGAACTCGAAGACGTGGCGCGCGAACTGGCAGCCACGCATGGCGCGCAGGTGGAAGTGATCGCCGGCGACGCGTTGCTGGCGCAGAACTTCCCGGCCATCCACGCGGTGGGCCGCGCCTCGCACCGCGCGCCACGTTTGATCGCGCTGCGTTGGGGCGACAGCGGGCTGCCGCACGTGGCGTTGGTCGGCAAGGGTGTGTGCTTCGACACCGGCGGCCTGGATATCAAGCCGTCCGACGGAATGCGCAACATGAAGAAGGACATGGGCGGCGCGGCGCATGCGCTGGCGCTGGCCGAACTGATCATGGCGCGCAAGCTTGCGGTTCGCCTGACCCTGCTGGTGCCGGCGGTGGAAAACGCGATTGGTCCCGATGCCTTCCGTCCAGGCGAGGTCATCGCCACGCGTCAGGGCCTGAGCGTGGAAATCGACAACACCGATGCCGAAGGCCGCGTGGTCCTGTGCGATGCGCTGACCTACGCCGGCGAACACACACCGGACGTCTTGCTGGACTTCGCTACCCTGACTGGCGCCGCGCGCATCGCATTGGGGCCGGATTTGCCCGCACTGTTCGCCAACGACGATGCATTGGCCAACGACTGGCTCGCGGCTGGCGAGCGCACGCGCGATCCGCTGTGGCGCATGCCACTGTGGCGCCCGTATCTGCGCTATCTCAACAGCAATATCGCCGACCTGGCCAACGCCGGATCACGCATGGCCGGTGCCGTCACGGCCGCGCTGTACCTGGAACGTTTTGTGCCGCCGCTGCAGAAGTGGGCGCATCTGGACGTGTACGCCTGGAACGACAGCGAGCGCGCAGGCCGTCCACCCGGCGGTGAAGCGATGGCGTTGCGGGCGGCATTCGAAATGCTCAAGACGCGCTATCCCGCCTGACTAACAGGTCGCTCAAGCGACCCTGTCGACCAGCCACAACCCGCCCACCACCATGCAGGCGATGGCGAACGCACCGGCCAGGATGCGCACCACCGCTGCAGTGCCGCTGCTTGTCGCTCCCGAAGAACGCCTGGTGGCACGCTTGCCGACGCTGCTGGCGAACCAAGCGGCCAAGGCGCCACCGGTCAGCAGTATCAGCGCCAACTGCCATTCGATTCCGCCGATGCGCTGCGCCGCGAACAGCACGAGTACGAAAGTCACCACCAGTGCGATGGTTCCGCTGCCTTTTCCCATAGTGATTTCTCCGGTTGGATGGGAACGAATTCGATATTTCGCAGCAGGAGTTCGCGCTCGCCTAGCGAACAGTGATCGGCACGCGCGATGTGGTGACGAACGAACGGACGGCGGTTACAACCACCCCTTCTGCCTGGCCAGCCGGTAGGCCTCAATGCGGTTGGCGACGCCGAGTTTTCCGATGGCCTCGGACAGGTAATTGCGCACCGTGCCGTGCGAGAGACTGAGCTGCGCGGCGATGGCGCCGGCGGATACGCCCTCGCCAGCCAGACGCAGGACCTGGCGTTCGCGGTCGTTCAGTGGATCGGCGTCGGACCAGGCTTCCACGGCCAGGTCCGGATCGATGGCGCGTCCGCCAGCGTGCACCTTGCGCACCGCCTGGGCCAGATGATCGGCCGGCGATTCCTTCAACAGGTAACCCAGCACGCCGGCATCCAGCGCGCGGCGCAGGAAACCGGAACGCGCAAAGGTGGTCACGATGATGACTTTCACCGGCAATGCGTGGCGCTGGATGCGCTGGGCCAGCTCTAGGCCGCTGAGCCCGGGCATTTCGATGTCGGTCACCAGTACGTCGGGCTTGAGCCGCTGCAGGTCGCGCCAGGCGGCCTCGCCATCGGCCGACGCGCCCAGCACTTCGAAGTCGCCTTCCATTGCCAGCAGCGCCGACAGCGCGCCACGCACCATGGCCTGGTCTTCGGCCAGCAGAAGGCGGATCACGTTGGGCAGGTTCGAATGGGCATGACTGGAAAATAGCAAATCCACGCGACGTGCTCTGGTCGGCATTCGCGCGCGGACCTTCGCCTACGCCGGAACATCCAGTCCCTGCGTGGCGCCGGTGACGATCAAGGGCAAGGTCACCTCGACGCGCGTGCCCTGGCCGGGCATGGCATCGACGCGCAATTTTCCGCCCAGCGCCTCGATGCGTTCGCGCATGCCGCACAGACCGTTGCCCGGCACGATGGCGCCGCCGCGTCCGTCGTCGTCGATGCGCAGGCTGACCTGCCGGTCGGCGCTTTGCAGCGACACGCGGGCGCCATCGGCGCGCGCGTGGCGCTGGATATTGGTCACCGCCTCACGCACAGCCAGGGCCAGCACGGTCTCCTGCTCCGCCGACAAGGCGACCTCCTGCAGTTCATAGCTGAAACGCACGCCGTCCGATTCCAGCAACAGGCGCGCCGAAGCCAGTTCGGCGGCCAAGCCTGCGGCGCGGATGCCGCTGACTGCGCGACGCACCTGCGCCAGCGCCTCGCGCGCCACGCTGCTCACTTCGTCCATCTCCTTGCGCGCGGCGCCGGGGTCTTTTTCGATGAGGCGCGAGGCCAGGTTGGATTTCAGCGCCACCAGGGACAGCGTGTGGCCCAGCAGATCGTGCAGGTCGCGACCGATGCGTTCGCGCTCGGCCAGCGCGGCCAGGCGCCGGACCTCTTCGTGGCTGAGGCGAAGCTGCGCATCGGCGCGTATCTTCTGGCGCATGCCGATGTTGAACAGGCCAACTACCGGGCCGGCGATCACCGCGCTGATCATGTAGATCATCGGGATGCCGGCCGCATGCCAGGCCAGGGCGAAGACTGCCAGCAACGCCGCGATCGACAGCATCATGGTGCGCGGACGCATGCAGAACGGGAAGAACGCGCAGGCGTAGATGATGTAGCTCTGCGATCCGGGGTTCCACGGCAGCAGGACGAAGCCGAGCGCGGCGATGGCAAGCACGATGGGCAACCGGTGGCTTCCGTAATGGAAACGCTGGAACAGCACCAGGAACACCGCATAGCTGGCCAGCGTGGGCCACAACCAGTCGGCGTAGAAGTCCTTGGCGTAGAAGGGCGTCACGAACAACCACACCGACCACACCAGATTTATCCACGGAAACCAGCCCAGGCTGGCATCGGGGTTCTCCCGTTGCTTGCAGACCAGCGAATCGGGCGTGGTGCGGAACAGTCGTCGAAGCGGGGCGATGATCACGGCACTCTCATGCGCGTTGCAGGCGACGTTGCGCCAGGAACAAGCATATCGCCGTAAAGCCCAGCAGTACCGCGACGTGCATGACCGCCGGGCGGCCATCGTCCTGGCCGACGATCTTCAGCGCCAGCTGGCTCAGGTGCCAGGACGGCCACACCGGGGCAATGGTCTGCAGTACGTCGGGCAGCATGCGCAGCGGCAGCCACAGGCCGGACAGCAGGGCCAGCGGCATGTAGATCAGGTTGACCACCGCCGGCGCGGCACTGCCGCTGACCAGCGTACCGATCATCAGGCCCAGCGCGCAGAACGGCACCGTGCCCAGCACGTCCACACACAGCAGCAAGGCCACCTGCGATGCGCTCATGTGCACACCGCCCAGGGTCATGCCCAGGCCCAGCAGCATGACGCCGATGCAGAGGGCGAAGATCATCGCCATGCCCACCTTCGCCAGGAGTGGTGCCAGAGTGGGCACCGGCTGCACGCGCTTGAGGGTCAACAGGCCGCGCTCGCGGTCCATGGCCAGGCCCACGCCGAAACCGAACAGGCCCGGGCCCATGATGCCGAACACGCTGTAAGTAGCCATCAGATAGCTGGCCGCCTGCGCGTTGCCGCGATTGAGCAGCACGCCGAACAGCAGATAGAACATGGGTGCGAACACCAGGGTCGGCACGCTGAAGGCCGGCGTGCGCAGGACGCGCAGGAATTCGTACTTCGCTTCGCGCAGATACAGCGCGACCATGGCGCGGGTGGGAAATCCGGTGGGGATAAATGCGTTCATGCAGCCTCCGCGGGGCGGGTGATTTCAAGGAAGGCGTCGGCCAGGCCGGCGCGGTGCACTTCTAGTGCGGACAGTTCCGGGTCTTCGGCCAGCAGGCGGGCGACCACCGGTTCCACCGGCTCGGCCTGGATTTCCACCACGTTGCCGTCGCGCTGCACGCGGTGCACGCCCGGCCACCCCGCGATGCCTTGCTCGTCCATGCGGGTGCGGCAGCGGATGCGTCGCTGCAGCACACGTTCGCGGATCTGCTCCACACTGCCTTCGGCCAGCGTACGTCCGGCCTGCATCACCACGACATGGTCGGCCAGCGCCTCGGCTTCTTCCAGATAATGCGTGGTCAGCAATACCGCGCAGCCCGCAGCCGCGCGTTCGCGGATGGCGGACCACATCTGCTGCCGGGCTTCGATGTCCAGGCCGGTAGTGGGTTCGTCCAGGAACAAAACCTGCGGCCGCCCGCAGATCGCCATGGCGAACTGGACCCGCCGTTGCTGCCCGCCCGACAATTTGCCGTAGCGGCGATCCAGCAATCCGTCCAGGCCGGCGATCGCCACGCAATCGGCAACGCTCAGCGGTTGGCTGTAATAGCCGCGCGTCATCTCCAGCAACTCACCGACCTTCAACGTGTCCGGCAATGTAGTGGACTGCAGCATCACGCCGGTGCGGCGACGCACGTCCAGCGCCCGCGGAGGCCGATCCAGCACGGTGGCCTTGCCCTGGTCGGCATCAACCAACCCCAGCATCACCGACACCGCCGTGCTCTTGCCCGCGCCGTTGGCACCCAGCAGCGCCAGCACCTGGCCGCTGCGGAGTTGCAGGTTCATGTCGTCCAGGGCCAGGACCTTGCCATAGGACTTGTGCGCAGCACGCAGACTGGCGAGTACGGTGGAAGCAGGCGTCATGGCAGCATCTCATGCGGAAGTGACGCCATCCTCCGCCGCACGTTGCCGGTGTTGCAGTGCCAGCCATCAGCCCAATCGGGTGACAGCTGTCACTGGCCTGGCGCCACAGGCGAAGGCAAGCTGGCCACCGTCGCACTGCCAAGGCCTCCCGCCCGGCCGTGCAAGGAAGGCAGAAAGTGACTTCCGGCAACTAGGCTCGGTTAACCTTGCCGGTCACACTTCGCCCCCTGCCCCGTCTGGTTACTCGATGAATACCTCCGCGAATACCTCCGCCGACCTGCTCAAAGAACTCCGCATCGACCGCAAGGCGCCGCCACCGGCGCCGAAATCGCGGCGCGAGCTGTGGATTGGACTGACCATCGCGCTGATCGTGGTGCTGCTGGCCATCGCGGCATGGTTCGTATTCGGCCGCGAGAAAGCCATCGAAGTGCGCACTGCGCCGACTGCCGCCATCGGCGCCGGCACCGCGTCGGCCTCGGTGCTGGACGCCAGCGGCTATGTCGTGGCACGGCGCATGGCTACGGTGTCGGCCAAGATCACCGGCAAGGTCAGGGAAGTGATGATCGAGGAAGGCCAGCGCGTGGAAGCCGGCCAGGTGCTGGCCACGCTGGACCCGATCGACGCCAACGCCGAACGCTCGCTCTACGCCGCGCAACTGGGCGCCGCGCGCAGCCAGACCGCCAGCACGCAGGCTCAGCTGGTCGAAGCCGAAGCCAATGCGCGCCGCTTGTCCAGCCTGGTCGACCAGCAGCTCGTTTCCAAATCCCAGTACGACCAGGCCGTCGCCCAGCGCGATTCGCTGCGCGCCCAACGCATCACCGCCGAACGCAATGCCAAGGTCGCGGCCGACCGCCTGGCCATTGCTGACAACGGTGTAGACAACACGGTAGTGCGCGCGCCGTTCGCCGGCGTGGTGATCGCCAAGGCCGCGCAACCCGGCGAGATCATCTCGCCGCTGTCGGCCGGCGGCGGCTTCACCCGCACCGGCATCGGCACCATCGTCGATATGGATTCGCTGGAAGTGGAAGTGGAAGTGGGCGAGCAGTTCATCGGCCGCGTGCAGCCGAAGATGCCCATCGAGGCCACGCTCAACGCGTACCAGGATTGGAAGATCCCCGGCGAAGTGATCGCCATCATTCCCACCGCCGACCGCAGCAAGGCCACGGTGAAGGTGCGCGTGGCCTTGAACGTGAAAGACCCGCGCATCGTCCCCGACATGGGCGTGAAGGTCAGTTTCCTGGAATCGGCCAAACCGGCCGGGGACAAGCCGAAGAACGAAGGCGTGCGTGCGCCGACGGCCGCGATCAGCAACCGCGACGGCAAGGACTACGCCTTCGTGGTGACCGAGCAAGACACCGTCGAGCAGCGCGAACTGCGCCTGGGCCGGGAAATGGGCGACGACCGTCAGGTGCTGCAGGGTCTGTCGGCTGGCGAATCCGTCGTACTCGACCCGCCCGCCGAGTTGAAGGAAGGCATGAAGGTGAAGATGGCCGAGGAGGCGGCCGAGTAATCACCCTTACGCGTGATTTTTATCTCGCTACAACGAATCATGCAGGAATCGCTGTTGGTTTGCTGTCGATTTTGCTGTTGCTCCTGCGTCGCTTCACGAATCCCGTGAGACGCGGCAAGCGGATCGGGATAAACCCCGCAGGGGCGGCGCACATGGATGTGCGCCGTTTCCGGAGACACAGGATGTGTCTTCCGGAAATTCCCGCTCCGCTTGCGAACCCAGCGGCTTCATCGCTGGGCGCGACGTAGGGCGGCTTTCTTTTGGTTACTTTTCTTTGCCGTTCAAAGAAAAGTGACTCGCGCAAAGTGCGAAATGCTTTTGGACGTTGAAGGTAGAGCTAAAAGCAAAGAGCAAGATCAAAGGCACCCCTCCTCAATCCTCCCCTGCGCTTTGCGCAAGGGAGGAGGCAACAGCAACAGCAACAGCAACAGCAAGGCAACAGCGACAGCAAGATCAAGATCAAGATGGATCCCAGCTTTCGCTGGGATGACGATGACGGCGGTGGGGTTGCGCGGGTCACGCGTCCGGCGCTGGAAGTTCAGGCGAAAAACAACTTCAGACGAAACAAACTTCAAGAAGGAACAACCTCATGTCCTCACTGGTCTCCATCCGCAACCTCAGCAAGACCTACCAGCGCGGCCCCGAAAAGGTCGACGTGCTGCATGGCCTGGACCTGGAAATCCCGCGTGGCGATTTCGTCGCCCTGATGGGGCCTTCCGGCTCCGGCAAGACCACCCTGCTCAACCTGATCGGCGGGCTGGATACGCCCACCGGCGGGGAGATCGAGATCGAAGGCGAGCGCATCGACAGCTTCAGCGACGGCCAACTGGCCCATTGGCGCAGCCAGCACGTCGGCTTCGTGTTCCAGTTCTACAACCTCATGCCCACGCTGACCGCGCAGAAGAACGTCGAACTGCCGCTGCTGCTGACCAAGCTGGGCGGCGCGCAGCGCAAGCGCAATGCGGAGATCGCACTGCAGCTGGTGGGCCTGGCCGACCGCGGATCGCACCGTCCCAACGAACTCTCCGGTGGCCAGCAACAGCGCGTGGCTATCGCCCGCGCCATCGTGTCTGACCCGACCTTCCTGATCTGCGACGAACCCACCGGCGACCTGGACCGGAATTCGGCCGAAGAAGTGCTGCGTCTGCTGCAGCTGCTGAACAAGGAACACGGCAAGACCATCATCATGGTCACCCACGATCCGAAGGCCGCCGAATACGCGACCCACACCATCCACCTGGACAAGGGCGAACTGGCCGACACGCCGGCCGCTCACTGAGGAGAGCGCCATGAAGTATTTCTCCCTCATCTGGTCGGCGATGTTCCGCAGCAAGACCCGCACTTTCCTGACCTTGCTGTCGGTGATCGCCGCGTTCCTGCTGTTCGGCCTGCTGGATTCGGTACGTGTGGCCTTCAACAGCGGCGGCAGCGTTGCCGGCGCCGACCGCCTGGTCGTGGCCTCGCGCCTCTCGATCACTCAGATGCTGCCCTACAGCCTGCTGCCGCAGATCCAGTCCACGCCCGGCGTGAAGAAGACCGCGTATGCGGCCTGGTTCGGCGGCATCTACCAGGACCAGCGCAATTTCTTCCCCAACTTCTCGGTCAGTCCGGATTATTTCGAGATGTACCCGGAATACATCATCGAGCCGGCGCAGCTGAAGGCCTGGCAGAACGACCGCACCGGCGCCATCGTCGGCGAAGCGCTGGCCAAGCGCTTCAAGTGGAAAGTGGGCGATACCATTCCGCTGCAGGCCACGATCTTTCCACAGAAGGACGGCAGCAATGCGTGGCCGCTGAAACTCAGCGGCACCTTCAAGCTGGCCGACAGCAAGCGCAAGGGCGAAGAGAACCAGTTGCTGTTCCACTGGAAATACTTCGACGAAGCCAACCAGTACACCAACGGCATGGTCGGCTGGTACATGGTCAAGCTGGACAACGTCGATCACGCCACGCGTGTGGCCAAGGCCATCGACGCGATCTCGCTGAACTCCAGCCACGAAACCAAGGCGCAGACCGAACAGGCCTTCAACCAGTCTTTCGCCAAGCAGTTCGCCGACATCGGCCTGATCGTCACCGCGATCATGGCGGCGGTGTTCTTCACCCTGCTGCTGCTGACCGGCAACACCATGTCGCAGGCCGTGCGCGACCGCATCCCGGAACTGGCGGTGCTCAAGACGCTCGGCTTCACCAACGGCACGGTGCTGACCCTGGTACTGGTGGAAGCGATCCTGCTGATCGTGCTGGGTGGGGTGATCGGTCTGGGCATCGCCGCGATCATCATCCCGGTAGTGAGCGCGATGAGTGGCGGCATGCTGAATCTGCCAGGCATACCCAAGGAAACCTGGTTGTTGGGACTGGCGCTGATGCTGGGCATCGGCATCGTGGTCGGCGCGTTGCCGGCGATGCGGGCGATGCGCCTCAAAATCGTTGATGCGCTGGCTGGCCGGTGAAGGAGAAGCATATGAAGAACAAACAATGGTTGTGGAACCTGCTTTCCATCGTGCTGCTGATCGTAGGCTTGGTGGTCTGGATCATGCTGCCCTGGCAAGGCGTGTTGGCGGTGGCGGTATTGTTGGGGCTATGGCTGGCCCTCACCCGCACCGGTCGCCTGGCATTGGCGGCCACGCGCATCGGCATCGCCAGCTTGCCGCAACGCTGGGGCGCGTCCAGCGTGATCATCGTGGGCATCGCTGGCGTGGTTGGCGTGCTGGTGGCGATGCTGGCGATGGGCGAAGGCTTTTCCGCCACGCTCAAGCAGACCGGCAGCGACGACACCGCAATCATCCTGCGCGGCGGTTCGCAGGCGGAAACCAACTCGGTGATCACCCGCGATCAGGTGCCGCTGATCGGCACGCTGGCCGGCTTGCGCAAGGATGCCAACGGCAAACCGATCATCTCGCCGGAGCTGTCGCAGGTGGTCAACCTGCCGACGGCCAGTAGTGGGGAAGACGCCAACGCGCAGTTCCGTGGTGTCAGCGAATCGGCCTGGACCATTCGTCCCCAGGTGAAATTGATCGAGGGCCGCAAGTTCAATGTCGGCGTCCGTGAACTGGTGGTCGGCCAGGGTGCGAAGAACCAGTATCGCGGCCTGGATGTCGGCAAGACCGTCAAGCTGGGCAACCAGGCATGGACGGTGGTGGGTGTCTTCGCATCGGGCGATGCGCACGATTCCGAGCTATGGACCGATATCGAAACACTGTCGTCGGCCTACGACCGCCGCGCCTATCAGTCGGTGACGGTGGGGGTGAACGGCAAGGCAGGTTTCACCGAACTGAAGACCGCCTTGGAGAGCGACCCACGCCTGAAGCTGGACGCGCTGACCACCCGCGACTACTACACCAAGCAGTCCACGGGTCTGACCAAGATGATCAAGATCCTGGGCACGGTGATCGGCACCATCATGGCCATCGGCGCGGTGTTCGGCGCGCTCAACACGATGTATGCGGCGGTGGCAGGACGTGCGCGTGAAATCGCGACCATGCGTGCGATCGGTTTCCGCGGCACGCCGGTAGTCATGGCGGTGATGCTGGAAACCATGTTGCTGGCGCTGCTCGGCGGCCTGCTGGGCGGATTCATCGCCTGGGCCATCTTCAACGGCTACAGCGTGGCGACACTGGGTGCCAACTTCAGCCAGGTCGTATTCCAGTTCAAGGTATCGCCCGAGCTGTTGTGGAGCGGCCTGAAGTGGGCGCTGGGCATCGGCCTGATCGGCGGCCTGTTCCCCGCCTTGCGCGCGGCGCAGCTACCGGTGACGGCGGCGTTGCGGGCTACCTGAGGGTGGTGTTTTTTCGCTGAGGCTGACTGCTTTTTTTGCCGACGCTGAGTAATTGAAGAAGGCCATCATTGATGGCCTTCTTTTTTTGAGAATAGTCATTTGGAGAAGTCAGGAATTTGAAGAATTCCCCTTTCCTCCTAAAGGTCGTCAAGTCAGCCGCGGTCTAGAACGGATCAATCAACCCCCTCCGCGCCGCCTCCTCAACATCACCCGGCGTATCCAGATCAAATTCCAACTCAGGCGCTTCCAGCAGGTAAAGGGAACCCTCAGGCAAAGCCTGCAGCACACCACGCAATCCCTTGTCCCCTCGCAGCTCGCACGCCCTGAGCAACAACAGCGCATCAACCACCACCGGAATGCCAGGCGCATCGCCATGCCGGCTGGCGGCGCATCCCCAAGAAGAACCCATCGCGCCCTCAAGCAATCGCTGCAAATGATCGTGCACCAGCGCCGGTTGATCGCAGCCGATGATCAATGCCGGACGCTTGTCATCAGCCAGCGCCGCAACGGCTAGGCGCACGCTACTGGCCAGGCCTTCTCGCCAGTCCGGATTGAACAAGACTTCCACCGGCAGATCGGAAACCGCGAGACGGATGTCTTCTGCGCTGCCACCGCAGATCACCAGCGTGCGCAATGGCTGCGTTGCCAACGCCAACCGCACCGCGCGATGCACCAGAGTCTCGCCGTCGCGCCTGAGCAATTGTTTGGGTCGTCCCAGGCGCGTGCTGCCGCCTGCGGCCAGGACGATGGCGTTATGCGCCAACGCTTTCTCCGTATCGGAACGCCTGCAGTTGAGCGGCGATGCTCAGCGCAATCGCTTCCGGCCCGTGCCCACCCAGCTTCAAACCGATCGGCGAACGCAGGCGCGGCAGCAGGGCTTCGTGCATCGGCTTGGGCAAGATGCGGAACAGGTCTTCGCGCCGACGTGCGGGGCCCAGCAGACCGACAAAAGGAATCGCACTGCTGGCCAGGGCATGCAGCGCTTCGCGATCCATCTCGAAATTGTGGTTCATCACCAGCGCAGCGGCGAATGGCCTGTCTGTCATCTTCACCATGGCGTTTCCAGGATTTGCATCGATCCAGGTATCGGCATGGCCTGTTTCAGGCTGCCAGCGCGCACGACGTTCCACCAGCGTCGTTCTCCAGCCCATGTTGCGCAGCAGTGGCAGCAGGGTCGGTGTTTCCGGACCGGCGCCGAAGATGAGTACGTCGGGCGACGCAGGCACTTCTATCTGCCATTGCGTTGCCGCGTCCGGTGCGCTGTCTGCGTCCGCACTGTCGATTCGCCACGCCGCGCGCGCCGATTCAACTTGCGCAGCGATCGCACCATCCAGCGAAACGGAAAGCCGCAATAGTGTCTGTCCCTGCTGCCACGCCGTCACCAACGCTGGCCATCCCGGCATTGCCGACAACGGCAGCAGGGCAAGGCGCAGGCGTCCACGACAACCGAGCGCCGAGCCACCAATCAGGTCTTCGTCGTCGCGGGTGTCAATATCCATCCATTCGATGCGGTTCTGCGCGGCAGCCGCGCGTGCGCGCAGTTCGATTTCCGGTTCCAGGCAACCGCCGCTCAACCAGCCGACCTGCCCTTCCGCCGTGCCGAACAGCGCCATCGCGCCCGGCTGGACATAGGTCGAACCTTCGGTGGCCACGACCACCGCAAGCGCGGACTTTTCACCACGCTGGTGCGAAACGACGGAAGCTTCGAGGACTTGGCGAAGACTGCTCATGGCCGGGACGATGGACCAACGTCGAGGCAGTTGGCAACCCGCAGGGTGCGGGAGTAAGGTGGCCGGCACCCCCAGCCATCGCCAGGGAACTCCCGATGAAGTTGAACGTAAACGGCAGCGAGCGCGACGTCGAAGCGCCCGCCGACATGCCGCTGCTCTGGGTCCTGCGCGACCTGATGGGCCTCACCGGCACCAAGTTCGGCTGCGGTATCGCCCAGTGCGGCGCCTGCACCGTGCATATCGATGGCGCGCCGTTGCGTGCGTGCATCACGCCGGTGTCTGCGGTGGCCGGAAAGAAGATCACCACCATCGAAGGCCTGTCCACCGACGGGCAGCACCCGGTGCAACAAGCGTGGGCGGAACTTGATGTGGTCCAGTGCGGTTATTGCCAGTCCGGGCAGATCATGTCGGCGGTCGCGCTGCTGAGCAAAATTCCCACGCCCACCGATACCGATATCGACCAGGCGCTGTCCGGCAACATCTGCCGTTGCGGCACCTATCCGCGCATCCGCGCGGCAGTGCATCGCGCGGCGGAGCTGGACAAGGGCTGATAGAGCCCCTCTCCTACGGGAGAGGGGTTGGGGTCAGGGGGCGGCGAAGGCATGAATTCCGGACCCTCATCGAGTTAGCCGCATCCTCATCCGGCGCTTCGCGCCACCTTCTCCCGATGGGAGAAGGGAACAGATAACGGAGAACATCGTGGACGCAGAAACCAATAACTCGCGGCGTCAGTTCCTGAAAGCCGGCGCCCTGGTCGGCGGCGGCCTGGTGGTCGGCTTCGTCATCCCCGGCGCCAAACGACTGGCCGCGCAACCTGCCGCCGCTGCGGCAGTCAGCAGCTTCGCGCCAAATGCCTATCTGCGAATTGGCGCCGACGACAGCGTGACCGTGCTGTCGGCGCATTCGGAAATGGGCCAGGGCGTGTGGACCACACTGCCGATGCTGATCGCCGAAGAACTGGACGCCGACTGGTCGAAGATCAAGGTCGAGCATGCGCCCGCCGCGCCCGCGTACTTCAGCCCGGTGTTCGGCATGCAGGGCACCGGCGGTTCCACTAGCACCGCTTCGGAATTCGATCGTTACCGCCAAGCCGGCGCTGTCGCGCGCGCCATGCTGCTGCAGGCGGCAGCGGCGCGGCTCAAGGTGCCCATGGCCGACCTGCGCACCGAGAACGGCGAAGTCATCGCCGGCACGCAACGCGTACGCTACGGCGCGCTGGCCGACGACGCGGGCAAGCTGACCGCGCCCGATGCATCCACGCTCACGCTGAAAGAGCCGAAAGACTGGAAGATCATCGGCAAGGCGACCAAGCGCCTGGATTCGCCGGAGAAGATCACCGGCCGCGCGCAGTTCGGCATGGACGTGCAATTCGAAGGCTTGCTGACCGCAGTCGTGGCCCGCGCACCTGGATTCGGCGGCAAGGTGAAGTCCTTCGATGCCACCGCCGCCAAGGCCATCGCCGGCGTGCGCAACGTGGTGCAGATTCCCAGCGGCATCGCCGTCATCGCCGACCATTACTGGGCAGCGAAACTGGGTCGTGACGCGTTGCAGGTGGAATGGGACCTGGGACCGAACGCTGCGCTGGACAGCGCCACATTGCGCGCCGAATTCAGCGCGCTGGCGGCCATACCGGGCCTGCCCGCCTCGCAGGCCGGCGACGTGGAAGCCGCACTACCCAAAGCCGCGAAGACGGTCGAGGCCGAATACGCATTGCCCTATCTGGCGCATGCGCCGATGGAGCCGCTGAACTGCACGGTAAAGATTTCGCCGGACAAGTGCGAGCTGTGGGTCGGCACGCAATTCCAGACACTTGAGCAGAAGACTGCGGCGGAAATCACCGGGCTGAAACCCGAACAGGTGTTCGTGCACACCACCTTCCTGGGCGGCGGCTTCGGGCGTCGTGCCAATCCGGCGCCAGACCTGGTGTTTGAAGCGGTGCACGTGGCCAAGGCGACTAACGCGCCGGTCAAGACGGTGTGGAGTCGCGAGGATGACATCCATGGCGGCTACTATCGCCCTGCGTTCGTGCACAAGGCCACCGTCGGCCTGGACGCCGCCGGCAAGCCCATTGCATGGCGGCACGTGCTGGCTGGCCAGTCGATCATCGCCGGCACGTTCTTCGAACCCTTCATGGTCAAGAACGGCATCGACGCCACCTCGGTGGAAGGCGTCGCCGATTCGCCCTACGTCAAGGACGTGCCCGATCACCGCGTCGGCCTGCATTCGCCCAGGCCCGGCGTACCGGTGCTCTGGTGGCGTTCGGTCGGTCACAGCCACACTGCCTTTGCCATGGAAAGCCTGGTCGACGAACTGGCGCATGCGGCAGGCAAGGACCCGGTGGAATACCGCCGCGGGCTGCTGGCCAACCATGCGCGGCACCTGGGCGTACTGAATCTGGTGGCCGAGAAGTCCGGCTGGAGCACGCCGCTGGAGAAGGGACGCGCGCGCGGCGTGGCCGTGCACGAATCCTTCGGCAGCTATGTCGCCCAGGTGGCAGAGGTCTCTGTCGAAAACGGAACGCTCAAAGTGCATCGCGTGGTCTGCGCCGTCGACTGCGGCATCGCGGTGAATCCGGCCGGCATCGCCGCGCAGATCGAATCGGGCATCGCCTATGGCCTGAGCGCCGCGCTGTACGGCGAGATCACCTTCAAGGACGGCCGCGTGGTCCAGTCCAACTACAACGACTATCAAGTGCTGCGCATGAGCGAAATGCCGGCGGTGGAAGTGCATATCGTGCCCAGCACCGAAAAATCCGGCGGCGTCGGCGAACCCGGCACACCGCCTATCGCACCTGCAGTGGCCAACGCGCTGTTCGCACTGAATGGGCAGCGCCTGCGCGAACTTCCTTTCCGCCTCGCGGCGCAGACGCCGGCCGCGCCGGCCAAGGTTTGAGGACATGACGATGAAACTGCTGTTCGCCAGCCTCTCACTCCTGCTGCTGTCCGCCTGTGGTCCACGCATCAGTCCCGAACAGAAAGCCAAGGCGGTGGAAGCCTTCACCACGGTGGAGAAAGTCTTCCAGCATCCGCGCTGCAGCAACTGCCATATCCCCGGCGACCAGCCGCTGCAGTTCGATGCGCAGACGCCGCACCAGATGGGCGTGGTGCGCGGACCAGAGGGCAAGGGCGCACCCGGCCTGCCCTGCGCCACCTGCCATGCCGAGGCCAACCCGCCGGCCAGCTACGGCCCGCATGCGCCGCCCGGCGCGCCGCACTGGGCGTTGCCGCCGCCGGATCACAAGATGGCGTGGATCGGCCTGCCTGCAGCGCAACTGTGCGCAATGATCAAGGACAAGAAGAGCAACGGCGACCGCGATTTCGCCGCGCTGCTCAAGCATGTCAGCGAAGACAAACTGGTGTTGTGGGGCTGGGACCCCGGCACCGGCCGCCTGCCGGTTTCCGTGCCGCACGACCAGTTCGTCGCCGCATTCAAACTGTGGGCCGATGCGGGCGGGCCGTGTCCGGGCGGCGAATAAGTTGCAACCCGTAGAGCCGAGCTTGCTCGGCTGCTCTTCGTGACAGATCAAAAGCAGCCGAGCAAGCTCGGCTCTACGGAATCGGTTTCGCGCGCGACCGCACCACCCCATCGACCGCAAAGATCAGCAACCCGATCCAGATGAAGATGAAGCCGATCGCGCGATCGCGATCGAACACTTCATGGAACACCAGCACGCCGATAAGCAACTGCAGCGTCGGCGCGATGTACTGCATGAAACCAACCACGCTGTAGGGCACGCGCCGTACCGCATACGAGAAACCGATCAACGGCAACGCGGTCAGCACGCCGCCGAAGACCAGCAGCGCATCCACCCACCAGCTCCACGTGCTCACGAAGCCGCCACCGCCGTGGCTTTCCAGCCACAGCAACGCGGCCACGGCCGGCAGGAACAGGTACAGGCTTTCGATGGCCAGGCCGGGAATCGAATCCACCACCGCCAGCTTGCGGATGAAGCCGTAGAAACCGAACGAGGCCGCCAGCGAGAGCGCGATCCACGGAAAGCTGCCGTAGTTGAAGGTCAGCCACAGCACGCCGGCCGCCGCCACCGCCACCGATACCCACTGCGCGACCGTCAGCCGCTCGCGCAGCAGCAGCACGCCCAGCAGCACATTGAGCAGCGGATTGATGAAATAGCCGAGGCTGGTTTCGACCACATGCCCGGCGTTGACCGCCCAGATATACAGTCCCCAGTTGAACGCGATCAGCACGCCGCTCAACGCCAGCATCCAGGCGACGCGCGGCCTTGCCATCGCCGTGCGCAGCCACACCAGTCCCTGGGTCAGACACAGGCCACCGACCACCAGCAGCGTGCTCCACACGATCCGGTGCATGACGATCTGCATCGACGGCACGGTCTTGAGCAGATGCCAGTACAACGGCATCAGTCCCCAGACAGCGAAGGAACCCGCCGCCGCCCACAGGCCGCGGCGATCCAGGGTGGCGGAAGTCACTGCGTTTGTTCCGGCGCCGGCTTGGGCGCGCGCGCCTTGCCCAGGGTGATGGCGACGACGCCCAGCAGGATCACCACCATCGCGCCCAGGTCGTGCGGGGTGAACTGTTCGTTGGCCAGCCATGCGCCCAAGATTACCGCGATCACCGGATTGACGTACGCATAGCTGCCGGCCAGCGTGGGCCGCACGTGATGCAGCAGCCACACATACGCGGTGAAGCCGACGATCGAACCGAAAGTCAGCAGGTAGACCACCGACAGCGTGCCCTTGAGCGTTGGCATCGCGTGGAATTGTTCGCCGGTGACCAAGCCGGCGAGCAGCATCATTACGCCGCCGGTGATCATCTGGCCGGCCGCCGACATGAAGGGCGAAGGCAGGTCACGGTCCTTGCTCCAGATCGAACCGAAGGCCCAGGCGATAGGCGCGATCAGCAGCGCCACCAGACCCCACGGCGTGGCCGACAAGCTGCTGCCGGCATTGAGCCAGAGCACGCCGACGAAGCCGATCCCAATGCCGACCCATTCCAGGCCGCTGGGACGCTGGCCGCGCATCAGCGAGAACAATCCCATCCACAACGGCGTGGACGCGATGGCGACTGCGGCCAGGCCCGAAGACACCCACTGTTCGGCGATGGTGACCATACCGTTGCCGATACCCATCATCAGCAGGCCCATCAACGCCAGGTTCTTCCACTGCGCGCGCGAAGGCGCGGCTTCGCCGCGAAACCGCAATACCGCGAACATCATGGCGCCCGCCAGCAGGAAGCGACCGCCGGCCATCAGCAAGGGCGGATAGCCGCCTTCCAGCGCGAAGCGGATACCGAGGTAAGTGGAACCCCAGATCAGGTAAACGGCCGCCAGCGCCACGGCGATGGCAAGACCGCGCGCCGGAGCGGCAGTGGGAGCGGAGGAGTTCATGGAGGGTGTCCGACAGTCAGTGGCTATTGTAATCCCGCGCCTAGACGCGCGGTATCCAAGGTCGTGGAATGCCTTGTTGCGAACGCCAACGATCTCGTAGGAGCGAGGTAGGAGCGACGCAAGTCGCGATGAAGCGTTCCCGAGAAAGCCCCATCGCGACTTGCGTCGCTCCTACGGGTTTGAAGGGTGGGTCAGGCCGCGCGTTCGCGATCCAGCAATGCCTGTTTCAGCGGCAATCCCCAGCGATAGCCACCCAGTGATCCGTCGCCACGGATGATGCGGTGACACGGCACGACCACGGCGACGCGGTTGGACGCGCAGGCGCTGGCCACCGCACGCGCGGCCTTCGGCGAACCCAGCGTGCTGGCCAGTTCGGCATAGCTGCGGGTCTGGCCGATAGGAATCTTCATCAACGCATCCCAGACCCGTTTCTGGAAAGCGGTTCCCATCAGGTCTACCGGCACGTCGCTGAGGCGACCGGCCAGGCGCTCGGCTACCGCCCGCAAGCGCGGGGCGAGGAAATCGTCGCTGCCCGCATCCACCCGTTCGATGCGTGCCTGCGGGAACTCCTCGCGCAGACGTTTTTCCAGGACCTGCGCATCGTCGCCCAGTTCCACCGCGCAGATGCCGCGCTCAGTGGCCGCAACCAGGGCATTGCCCAGCACGGTGTCCACCAGCGCCCAACGGATTTCCATGCCCGCACCGCCCGCGCGATAAGTGGCCGGCGTCATGCCGAGCCTGGCCGCACCCTGCTCGTACACGCGCGAGGGCGATCCATAGCCGGCGTCGTACAGCGCAGCGCTGACGTCATTGCCGGCGCGCAGACCGGATTTCAGCGCGCCGAGTTTTTTCTGCGAAAGATATTCGGCAGGACTGAGGCCATAACGCGCCTGGAACCTGCGCTGCAGATGCGAGGCGCTCAGGCCGACCTCGGCTGCGAGCGCCTCCAGACTCGGCTCGCCGGTTTCCAGCAGCAGGCGTGCGCGTTCTATTTTTTCGTCATGGTTTCGCATGGCCCAAAGCGTAACGGGCGCCTCAGGCGCCCGCTATCCGATTCTTGTTGTTGTTCTTCCTTCTCCCGTCGGGAGAAGGTGCCCGGAGGGCGGATGAGGGAAGCAGAATGATTCTGCAACAGTAGAGTTCAGTACAGCTGAAAGTGCGTGCCCTCATCCGTCGCTTCGCGCCACCTTCTCCCGAAGGGAGAAGGAAAGCCATCTCAATCCGCCCAGCGACCCGGCCGGGTGGATTCCGGTAGTACCTGCGCCGACAGCGTGCGATCTTTGTTGAGCACGCCGATGGCGTCAGCCAGGATCGCGGCCGATTCACGCAGCAACGGGTCGGGGCGCTTGTCGGCCAGCTTCTCGCGGGCGGCGTCCTTGACGATGTCGCGCTCGCTCGCGCCCAGGCCGTCGTCGGCTGCGTCGTCGGCCAGCGGATCCAGCGCCAGACCCAATGCCTTGCGTTCGGCTTGGCGCGACTTGCGCTGCGCCTCCTGCTTGTCGCGTTCGGCGCGACGTTCGGCTTCGTTGAGCGACACATACTTCTTCGCCGCTTCGGCGCGGAAATCGCTGACATCCTGCGACCACCACTGGAACTCCTTGTCGCCCGCCACGCGCGTGGCATGCAAGGCTTCCAGGCGCGGCAGAAGCGGTGCGAAGTTGCCGTACTGGGTATGCGGCACGGCCGCGATGCGCGTCCACGGCAGGGCATTGTCGTAGGTGCTCTCGCCGTACTCGGTGGCGTCGACGCTGACCGGGAAGGCGATGTCAGGCACCACGCCCTTGTGCTGGGTGCTGCCGCCGGCGACGCGGAAGAACTGCGCGATGGTCAGCTTCACCGAACCGAAGCGCGGCGTTTCATTGGCCGGCCAGCGGTCCAGGTCGGCCAGGTTCTGCACCGTGCCTTTGCCGAAGGTAGTTTCGCCGATCACCAGTCCGCGACCGTAGTCCTGGATGGCGCCTGCGAAGATCTCCGAGGCCGAGGCCGAACCGCGGTTGGTCAGCACCGCCAGCGGACCGTCCCAGGCAACGCCGGGCGTGCGGTCGGCATTGACGGTGACCCGTCCGCCGGACTCGCGCACCTGCACCACCGGACCCTTGTCGATGAACAGACCGGTCAACTCGACCGCCTCGTCCAGCGAACCGCCGCCGTTGTTGCGCAGGTCCATGACCACGCCATCGACATTGTCGGCCTTGAACTTGGCCAACAGCTTGGCGATGTCGCGCGTGGCCGAGGTGTAGTCGTTGGGATTCTTGCGGCGGCCTTCGAAGTCCTGATAGAACGCGGGCAGCTTGACCACGCCGATGCGACGCGCCGGTTCGCCGTTGAGCGCCGGCAGGCTGATGACTTCAGACTTGGCGGCCTGCTCTTCCAGCTTCACTTTCTGGCGGGTGATGGTGACCTGCGCGTGCTTGCCGTCCACGCCACTCTCGGCGGGAATGTATTCCAGCCGAACCTGGGTGTCCTTTTTGCCACGGATCTGCGCGACCACGTCGTCGATGCGCCAGCCGATCACGTCGGTCATGGGGCCGGACTTGCCCTGGCCCACGCCGACGATGCGGTCGCCCGCCTTCAGCGTGCCGTTCATGTCAGCCGGACCGCCGGCGATGATCTCGCGGATCACCACCATGTCGTCCTGGCGCTGCAGCTGCGCGCCGATGCCTTCCAGCGACAGCGACATGGACTGGTTGAAATTTTCCGCGGTCTTGGGCGTGAAGTAGTCGGTGTGCGGATCGATGGCGTTGGTGTAGCTGTTGAGGAAGGTCTGGAACACGTCCTCGCTCTTCAGCTCATCCACGCTGCGCTGGTAGGTCGCATAGCGCTTGTCCAGGGTCTTGCGGATTTCGTCAGGCTTCTTGCCGGCCAGCTTCAGGCGCAGCCAGTCGTTCATCACCGACTTCTTCCAGACCTCGTCCAGTTCCTGGGTATTGCCCGCCCAGGGCGCTTCTTCGCGGTCGTATTCCCAGCGCTGGTCGCCGGTGAAGTCGAAGTTCTGCTTCAGCAATCCGCGCGCGTAGGCGATGCGCTGGCCGACGCGCTGCTTGTACACCGCGAAGATGTCGTAGGCCGGGGTCAGTTCGCCATTGCGGATCGCGTCGTCCAGTTCGGTCTTGTACGGGCCGAACTTCTCGATGTCGGTCGCGGTGAAGTACTGCTTGCCGCCATCCAGCGATTCCAGGTATCGCTTGAAAATGTCCTGCGACAGCGCATCGTCCAGCGCGCGCGGGCGGTAGGCGTAGCGGCTGTCCGACAGCAGGCCGTAGACCTGCTTGGAGGTGGAAGCCTGATCGGCAGTGGGCGCGGCTGTGCCGGCGAGCGGGGCGCCGTCGGCACGCGCCAGCAACGCCAGCGGGGCGACCAGGGCCAGGGACAGGAGGGCGACAGCAGGGGTTTTGAAATTCATTCGATTACTCGAGCCGTAAGGGCCATGGGGAGGCTGCGGAAAGCTGTGACCTGACGACAGTGCCGAAAGTTGCCGGTCCTGTCATCTGCTTGCAGCCTAGCGGCGCCCAGTCGCCAAAATGTGAATGCTTCGTTGGCAGGGCGCCTGCGGCGGGGCAGCCGTTCAGTCGGCAACGCCAGCCTGCTTGGCCTGGAGATCGGCGTGGTAGGAGGAGCGCACCAGCGGGCCCGAGGCGACGTGGCTGAAACCCAGCGCGGTGCCATAGCGTTCCAGCTCGGCGAACTCGTCCGGCGTCCAATAGCGCATCACCGGATGGTGGTGCGCGGTGGGCTGCAGGTACTGGCCGATGGTCACCATGTCCACGTCGTGCGCGCGCAGGTCGCGCAGGGTGGCCTGCACCTGTTCCATGGTTTCGCCCAGGCCCAGCATGATCCCGGACTTGGTCGGCAGGTACGGATGCTGCTGCTTGAACTTCTGCAGCAGGGTCAGCGACCATTGGTAGTCCGCGCCGGGGCGGACGTTGGTGTACAGGTCCGGCACGGTTTCGATGTTGTGGTTGAACACGTCCGGCGGATTGACGGCCAGGATCTCCAGCGCCCGGTCCATGCGGCCCTTGCCACGGAAATCCGGGGTCAGGATCTCGATGCGGGTCTTGGGCGAATGCTCGCGGATGGCGGCGATACAGTCGACGAAATGCTGGGCGCCGCCGTCGCGCAGGTCGTCGCGGTCGACCGAAGTCACCACCACGTACTTCAGTCCCATGTCGGCGACGGTGGTCGCCAGGCTCAACGGTTCGCTGGCATCAGGCGGCTTGGGCCGGCCGTGGGCTACATCGCAGAACGAGCAGCGACGCGTGCAGACCTCGCCCAGGATCATGAAGGTGGCCGTGCCATGGCCGAAGCATTCGTGGATGTTGGGGCAGCTGGCTTCCTCGCACACCGTGACCAGACGGTTTTCCCGCAGCTTGGCCTTGAGCCTGGCCACCGAGCCGTCGCTGGGAATGCGCACCCGGATCCACGAAGGCTTGCGCAATACCGGCGCATCCAGGAACTGCACCGGCGAACGCCCGATCTTGTCGCCGCCCATCTGCTTGACGCCGGTTTCCAGCGAAGGCGTCGCGGCCGCGGAGGTCACGACTTGCAGGGGGATCAGACGCGCATTGGGAGGGGTGCTCATGGGCCCAATTCTAGCCCCTTCGCGCCCGCCTGTCGGTTGCGCGGTGGTGCGCGGGACGGGAAACACTGATCCGCGCAGCACAGCCGGGCCCGTGAGCGTGCTTCAGCAGCACGGCCCGCTTCACTCCACCCTTTGCAAACGCATCCCCGCGCGGTCGAATTCGAAATGCCGCACGCGTGACTGCAGGCGCCACTGGTCGGGGGTGTCATACAGCCGGGTCCGACAGGCGCTGTCCGGCAATTCATGGAAGCTCGCGCGCACGTGTTCGCGTTGGATCGAGATCACGCCCACCCCGTGGTGGTCGCTCTGCACATAGCGCAGGGGCGCGAATGCGCCGGCAAACAGGGTGTCCAGCATGGCAACCATGCGGCGTCCGGCTTCGGCCTGCGCGCCTTCGCCGGTGCTGCTGCGTGCCAGGATGCCCTTGAGCGTTTCGGACGAAACCGCCGGCGTGGTGAACTCCACCGTGCGCGCGCTGTGCTGAGTGGCGAAACCGGCATGGATATCGCCCGACAGCAGGATCACGCCACCGGCCGGATCGAACAGCTCGGACATCAGCTGTCCGCGTTCCACCGGAAACCCGTCCCAGTGATCGACATTCAGATAGAAACGGTGCCGCATGGGCTCGGGCGCCTGCAGTTCCGGCCGCGCCAGATCCAGGACCAGCGAAGTGAACGACACCGAACTGGCGACGACCTTGAAGCGGGCATCGCTGGCGCCCAGGGTGTCGCCCAGCCACTGGCGCTGCTCGGCGCCGTAAGCACTCGGCGCCCCATCCAGCGCGCGCAAGGCGGCCAGCAGGTCGTAGCTGTCCTTCACCACCAGGTAGCGGGAACCGATAGACCCGAACAACTGGGTCTTGCCCAGCGCCAACCACGGCAGGCCACGCTCCAGACCCTCGGCCGCGGGCAGCGACACCTGCGCCTGCGCGGAGGCCTTCGCGTTATAGCCCGCCACAAACTGCGCCAGCACCGGCAGCGCAATCAGGCCGGCGGTTGCCGCAGCGGCGCGTTGCTCGGCTGCCGGCGCCGTCTGCCCCGCTCCCAGATAGGCCTGTTCGATCGCACTGCGTGCCGCCTGGCGCAACGCGTCCTGTCCGGCCGCCGCCAGATCGACATACGGAATCAAGCCGGATGCCAGCGCCGCATAGTCCACGCCCAGCGCGGGCAGGCGGGACTCCAGCGCGGCGCGGTCGTAGACCACGGCACCCGGGAAGGCGTCTTCGGGAATCAGATGGTCGGGGCGCGCGCTGCGGTAGTCGGTCAGCACCAGCTCCAGGGTGCGGCCGAAGCGCAGCTTCCGCCACAGCCGCGCATTCGGGAACAGGTTTTCGCGCTCGACCGGAAGCAAGGTCTCCTTGCCCGCCTCCGGATCGACAGGCATGTATTCGAAGTACGCCTGCTCGGCATTGCGCCTGCGCTCGCGGTCGCGCTCGTCGATGCGGCCATCGTGGTAGGTGGCCACGTCCTGCCAGCAGTCGTCGGAAAATTCGTGGTCGTCCCAGATCGCGACCAGCGGCGCACGCGCCAGCAATGCCTGCAACACTTCGTCGCCACGGAAGCTGCGGTGCAGCTGCCGGTAGTTGGACAGACTGCTCGCCGCCTGGAAGCCTTCCTTCGCATCGCCCAGCGAGATCGCCCCGCGCTGGTCCTCGAACACGATGGCGCGTTCCCCGTCGCGGCTCTGGAACTGCGGATCTCCAACGGTTTCGTAGATGAAATCGCCCAGGTGCAGAATGAAGTCCAGGTCCTGGTCCAACAGCGGCAGCAAGCTGTTGTACCAGCGCCCGCCATAATCCTGGCAGCTGAGGAAGGCGAACTGCAAAGGCACATCGGCCTGCGCCTCGGGCGCGGTGCGTGTGCGTCCATGCGGCGACGACAGGAAGCCGCCCTCGCCATCGGCCATCAGAAATCGATAGTGGTAATTGCGCCCGGGCTCCAGTGCTTCGATGCGCAACTTGACGCAACCGTCGCTGTCCTTTGGCATCGCCACCTCGCGGTCCACCCGCAAAGCAGTGAAGCCGGCATCGTCGGCCACCTGCACGCGCAGGCTGCGCGGCAGGTTGTTCTTCAGAGCATCGAACGCCACCCTCGTCCACAGCAAAACCTGATCCGGCCGCGGGTCGCCCGAAGCGACCGACTGCGGAAAATGCGCGCGCGAAACCCGTATCGCGTCGGCAGCCATCGCCGCCAGCACGCGCCCGGCCGGCATGGCGGCGGAGACCGCAGTCACGCCGATGATTCCGAGAAAACGACGGCGATCCATTGCCTGCATGCGCAGCTCCAGCGTGAGGGGAAGCGCGCATTGATACGTCAGTCGCGTGACCGCCGCTTGACAGTCCACCGCTGCAGGAACGATTCCGCGAATCGTGCGGCACCGCTCCGAAACGCGTCACGCCCATGTCATGCCGCTGCAATGCAGCACGACGAGCCTACCGGGCTCCACACGCATCGCTCGACTGAGCAGGGATCACCACATGTCGCACCATCGCCACCCGCTCACCCTCGCCCTGCGTCTTGCGCTCGTGGCGGCGTGGCCCTGCGCTGCTGCCGCGCAGGAAGCTCCCGCCGGTACGGAAGCTTCTAACGAGATCACCTACCTCGATACCATGGTGGTCACGGCGCAGAAACGCGAACAGCAGATGCAGGATGTGCCGATCGCCATCAGCGCCTATTCCGGCAAGTTCCTGGAGGACTACAACGTCCGCGACTTCGCCGACATCGGCAATCTGGTGCCGGGCCTGGAAGTGCAGGAGCAAAGTCCCAACAACCCGGGCTTCGTGATCCGCGGCATCACCTCGGACAGCGGCGAAGCCAATGTCGAACCGCGCGTGTCCGTGTTCCAGGATGGCGTATCCATCTCCAAGTCGCGGGGCTCGGTGGTCCAGCCGTTCGACCTTGAGCGCGTGGAAGTGCTGCGCGGTCCGCAAGGAACACTGTTCGGTCGCGGCGCGCAGATCGGCGCGGTGCACCTGATCCAGAACAAGGCCTTCAATGGAACCGAAGCCGGGCTGACCGTCGGCGCCGGCAATTACTCCTCGGGCCTGGTCACCGGCTATGCCAATGCCGCACTGGTGGACGACACGTTGTTCGGGCGCATCGCCTTCTTCAAGGAGACACGCGATGGCTTCGTCGAAAACCTCTCCGGCGGCGATCTCAACGGCAAGGACACCGAAGCCGTACGCGCCAGCCTGCGCCTGGCCGTGCGTGAGACCGACACCCTGGACCTGATCCTCAACTGGCAGAAGGACACGCCGCCGGGCACCGCATTCCGCAGCGGTTCCATTCCCACCCGCGAGGGCAGTCTGGATGTCTTGGACCGCACCGCGGACCTCAACCGCGGCGCCGAACTGGGCCTGGACCGGACCGTGCGTGGCGCCACGCTGATCGGCAATTTCATGTTGAATCCAAACTGGTCGCTGACCACCACCACCGGCTGGCGCGATTTCGATTCGCACGAGGAATTCGACGCAGACGGCTCGCAGATCTATGCGCTGGAATTCGCCGAGATCGCCGAAGGCAAGCAGTTCAGCCAGGAGTTCCGCTTCAACTACGACAACGGCGGGCGCTTCACCGGTTTTGCCGGGGTCTCCTACTTCCACGAAGAGGGCACCCAGGCCGTCCCGCTGCGCACCGACGAACGCAGTTTCATCACGCTGCCGGCGGTGGGCCTGGGAATTCCGCCACTGCTGCCCGATGGCACGCCCAACACCACGGTCAGCTTCCTGCCGATCGCGCCAGGTGTGGTCATACCGCTTAAACCTTTCCATGAGGAGTCGTACGCCAATTCGGGCGAAACCGATGCCTACGAAATCTTCGCCGACGGCACCTTCGCCGTTACCGACCGCTTCAATCTGACCCTGGGCCTGCGCGGCACCTACGAAGACACCACTGCTGGCTATCGCGCCGATTATTACGGCGTGCCCAGCTATCTGGGCCTGTTCGGCCTGGGCGGCAGCCCCAACCCGGCCAGTCCCACCAATATCCTGTTCGCACCCACCAACGGCTGGCTCACGCGCACCGAGTCGTTCAAGAGCATGGTCGGGCGCGCGGTGGCCGACTACCGCTTCAACGAAAACCACAATGGTTATTTTTCGGTCGCGCGTGGCCGCCGCCCCGATGTGATCAACGTGGAAGCCGATTCGTCGGAAGTGATCCCCGCCGAAACCGTCTGGAGCTACGAGTTGGGACTGAAGGGCGACTTCGCCGCCGGACGCCTGATCTACGACCTGGCGATCTACCACTACGACTATTCCAACTTCCAGACCTCGGTGCGCGACGACGACACCCTGCTCTACGTCACCGCCAACGGCGGCAACGCCAGCGCCGACGGCGCCGAAGTTTCATTGATGTGGCGCGCAAGCCCAAATTTCTCCGCGTTCCTCAACTACGGCTACATCGACGCGGGTTTCGACAACACCGACGACGATGGCAATCCGCAGGAACTGGCCGGCAACCGCTTCCGCCTGACACCCAAGCAAAGCGCCTCGGCCGGCATGGATATCGGTTTCGGCCTGGCCAGCGGCAAGCGCTTCTACCTGCGGCCGAGCGTGAACTGGCGCTCGCAGGTGTACTTCGAGGACGACAACACGCCGGGCATCGAACAGGCTGGTTATGCGCTGTACAACCTGCGCGCCGGCGTGCTGCTCAACGACGGTCAACTGGACATCGGTCTGTACGGCAGCAACTTGGCCGACAAGGACTACCTGATCGACGCCGGCAACACCGGCCGCCTGTTCGGCACGCCCACCTTCATCCAGGGCACGCCGCGCACCTACGGCATCACGCTCACGGCGCGCTTCTGACGAACGTGCCGGAAGGTCTGCCTTGGGCAGGACGACACCCGCTTCGATACGCCCGGATGACAAAAACCTTCGGGCATAAAAAAGCCCGCAATGGCTAGGCCAGTTGCGGGCTTGCTCCCTCCCCCACGTCGGGATGCGGGCGCACTGTGAATGACCGTTCAGGGGTCTGCACGCTGCACTGCAAAACAGAACCCGCCGGTTTAGTAGGAAGTTCCGCCCGCCGGTTTCTTGATAACGGTTACAACCCTTGCAGGACGGGAAATTGCACCTCGCAATCCCCGCGCAACCCGCCAACCGTGCGCCTGTTCACAGATCCCTGAGCATAAAACTGAATAGGCGTCGCACTTCGGCACCGCGCAAACCGCCTTGGAGCCAAGAGGCACCGGACAACGGCTCCTGCGTTAGCGGCGAGCGCTCTACTCCATCTCCGGATTGCGCAGCGGCTTGAGCCTGGACAGATCCGCCTGACTCTTGATGAGCGCGACCTGCGCTTCGATCTGCGCGCGGATGCGTGCATCGACCGGAGCCTTGTTCTGCCGCAAGGGCCGCTGGTAGGCGCGGATCGCCGCCGCACCATCGCCCAGGCGCACATAGGCGTTGCCGAGTTCGATGCCGGTACTGGCCGACTGCGGGAACAAAGCCGCCACTTCTTCCAGGCGTTGCGCCACCAGTGCCCAGTCTTCGCCATTTTCCTTGTAGACATAGTCGAACACCTTCGCGCCCATGCTGGAGGCGCGGGTGCGCGGCAAGACCTGGCGGCCGTGCCAGACCTCGGCGAATCCGAACTGCGCGACAGGCTGCAGCCCCTGGAACACCACCTTCGGATCCCAGTCCCATGAAGGCCACGGCCGGTGGTCGGAGCGCGTGTAGATGAAATAGCCCTGGTAGACGCCCTCCACGTTTTCGTCGTCCAGGCTTTGCACGCGACGGCGATAGTTGAAATTGGCCGCGCGCATCTGTTCTTCGCCGACCCAGTAATTCGAATACAACGGTTCTCCGCTCGGCTTGACCACGGTGTCGTGGAAGGCGCGCAGTTCGCCGAAACGCTGTCCCAGGTCCAGGCCCTCGTTGCCGAAGTACTGCCAGGCGTTGCCGCTGCCGCCGACCAGTTCGTTGTGATACTCCCAGGCGCGCTTCTCACCAAGGGTCATCGCCGCCGCACCGATCAGCAACACCGCGACCACCGCAATGCGTGCCAAGGATTCCACGGTGCGTGCGCGCAAGGCCCACGCCTGCGAAACCGCCGCGCCAGCGGGTATGCATAACGCCACGATCAGCGGCATGGCATGGCGAACGCCGCCCCAGATGCCTTCGGACCCCAGCAACGCCGCCGCATAGGCGACCGAGCCACCCAGCACGCTCCACAGTACCCAACGCGCCTGAGAGCTGAGATTCGCGCCCCACAGCATTGCCAGCCCCAGTAGCGACAACAGCGACAAGGCCAGCGGCACTTTGGAAAGCACGATCAATGGCCAGCTGAACCACGGCGCGTGCCCTTCATAGACCTTGCCCCACACCAGATGCTGGCTGATGCCGCGACCTTCCACGCCGGTGCGCACGGTGTCGGCAAGTCCCCACAGATAGCTTCGCGGCAACAGTTGCAGTTGATCGGCTAACGCGATGCCATCACGCCAGTGCGGAATATTGAGATCGGCGACCTTGTCGGCCATGATCCGGTTGAAACCATCGCTGCCATCGACGCCGGAGTGGAAGTGGAATCCGTACTGGGCCCACAACACCGCGACACCCAGCAGTCCGGCCAAGCAGAGTTTTCCCAGACGCGCGAACGCGAGGCGCGCCGATTGCCTGCGCCAGGACCACAACGCGGCCGCTGCCAACACCAGCACGATGCCGGCGATACCAGGCAAGGCCGAATGTTTTGCCCCCAGTGCCAGACCCAGCGCCAGGCCGAAACCCAGTACCCAACGCCAGCGCCACTCCGCAGCGAACAGGCCACCGGACACGCCGGCAATCAGCAACGTCAGGCCCAAGGGAAGATCGGTCATCACCACTGGCGAATGTGCGGCGATGGTCGGTTCGATGGCGAGAAACGCCAGACTGCCCGCCGCCCATGCCAGGCCCAGCCCACGCCACAGCAACAGACCCAGAACGAACATCAACACCGCGTGCAGCAACCACATGGCGATGCGGGCGCGGTGCTGCGCACGCGCGGCATCGTTGTCGAAGAACATGGTTTCCTCGACCAGATCGCGTTCCTGCAATTTTTCCTTGAGTGCGGGCGTGGGACGCAACTTGAAGTCGTCAGGCATGGCCGCACCCACCCAGAGCTTGGCCAAGGGCGGATGTTCCGGATTCAGGCGGAAATCGCCGCTGCGGACGTAGGAAACCCCCGCCACGATATGCCAGGGCTCATCGACGGTGAACGAGTCGAGCCGCGTGCCCAGATGCGACCGGAACACACCCAGCGCCACCAGAATCAGCAGCAGCAACACGCCCAACGCGCGATGCACAGTGCTCACCCGCCGACCACGCGGTGGTTCGTGCGACATACCCCGGCTTCCCCAAGCGGACTCAGAAGAAGCAACGTGCCCATAGCCCGATAGCGGCCATGAATAGATGTAGATGAGCCGGAATCATGCGCGGGCGGGGACGCTGAAGGCGTGCTGTACCAGCCAGCCAGGGGAAGGGCCCTGCGCCCTGCTTTCCGCGTTGGGCTGGCTGAGTACCAGGCAGAAACGTGTACATGACCCAGAACGAGAACGAAACACGCCCGTTGGATCGATTGTTCGGCGACGTCTATCACCAGCTGCGGCGACTGGCGCACCGGCAACGGACGCCCGGTGATGGCGCCACGCTGGACACCACCGCGCTGGTCCATGAGCTCTACCTGCAGATGAGTCGTAATGACCTGAAGTTCGCGCACACCCGCCAGTTCTATGCCTATGCCGCACAGGCCATGCGCCATCTGCTGGTCGACCGCGCACGTGAGCGGGCCCGTCTGAAGCATGGCGGCGATCTGCGTCGGACCGAATTCGGCGACAGCATGGCGGGCCATGTCCACGTGGATCCGGCCCAGGCCCTGGAACTGGACGAGGCGCTGCGGCGTCTGGCGGCGGAAGACAAACGCGCAGCTGAAATCGTGGAGTTGCACTACTTCGCCGGCCTGCCGCTGGAGCGCATCGCCGAGCTGTGCGGGCTGAGCGTACGCACCGTGCACCGCGACTGGAGCTATGCGCGTGCCTTCCTGGGCGCGCAACTGGGCGACTGAGGTAAGACCAGTGGCAGGTTCTGCCGCTGGACGACGCTTGTACAAAGGGAACAGGGAGCAGTCCATGGACAACCCGACGACCGGGTCGCTTCGCCATTGGTTTGAAGCAGCCCTCGATCAGCCCGCCGATACGCGGGAGGCCTGGCTGCGGGCGCACTGCATGGATCGCGCCATGCTTCTACGCGTGATCGCAATGCTGGCTGCGCACGGACAGACCCAGGGAGTGCTGCTGGACGTGCCCGTCGCCGCCTTGATCGAGTCGATGCGCCAGGACGAAGACGAGACCCTTCCACCCGAAGCGTTGATCGGCACCCGCGTAGGCGCTTTCCGCTTGTTGCGGTGTCTTGGCCAGGGCGGCATGGCGACGGTATTCCTGGCCCAACGCGAAGGTGCCGACTTCGAGCAGCGCGTCGCGGTCAAGCTGCTGCGTCGCGGCCTGCAGTCCGCATTCCAGCAGCGCCTGTTCCTGCGCGAGCGACGCACGCTGGCGACGCTCTCGCATCCGGACATCGCGCGGCTGATCGATGGCGGCGTTACCGAAACCGGCATTGCGTATCTGGTGATGGACTACATCGAAGGTGCGCCGATCACCCAGCATGCGACTGCCCGGCAACTGGGACTTCGCGCACGCCTTGAGCTTTTCGTACGCGTATGCCGCGCGGTGGATGCCGCGCACCGGCAACTGGTCGTGCATCGCGACATCAAACCCTCCAACATCCTGGTCACTGCCGCCGGCGAAGCGCGGCTGCTGGATTTCGGCATCGCCAAACTGCTCGACGACGATGGCAATGAAAGCGACGCGGAATCTTCCTTTGGCGGTCTGACGCCCGGCTATGCCGCACCCGAACAATATGCCGGCGGCGTCATCTCCACCGCCACGGACGTCTACGCGCTTGGCGTGCTGCTGCACGAACTGCTGCTGGGCGAGCGGCCCGATTCGTCGCGAACCGGGCCGCCTTCGCAGCGCGCCGCCGACGCCGAGCCCCCACGCTGGACCCTGGCCTCCTCGCGCAGTGCCCTGCGTTCCGCGCTGCGGGGCGACCTGGATTGCCTGCTGATGAAGGCGATGGCCGCCAATCCCGAACAACGCTATGCCTCTGCGGGCGCGCTGGCCGACGATGTGCAGCGGCATCTGCGTCACGAACCCATCATCGCCCGTGCGCAGACCACGGCCTATCGCATGCGCAAGTTCGCCCAGCGCCATCGCGGCGGCGTATCCGTCGTGGCCGTACTGACCCTGGCACTGCTTGCCAGCCTCAGCGCGGCGCTCTGGCAGACACGCGTGGCTCGCCAAGAGGCCATCAAGGCCCGTGCGCAGACACAGCTTGCACGCGAACAGGCGACACGGGCGACTGCGGTACGCGATCTTCTGGTGGAGCTGTTTGAGAACGAGAACCCGGGTGGCGCACGCGCGCAACTTCCCGACACCGCCACGCTTCTACAGCGCGGCGCGGCGCGCGCGCATGAGGAGCTCGCCGCGACACCGGCGCTGCAGGTGGAGATGATGGTGACGATCGGTCGTGTCTATGACCGGCTGTCGCAGTACGACCAGGCGCGCCCGTTGCTGGAAAAGGCGCTGGCCATTGCACGCGGCTTGCCCGCCGAGGATTTCGACAGCCTGGTGGATGCACTCGCGCAACTGGGCCAGCTGGAACTCAGCCAGAAGCGTTATGCCAAGGCTTTGCCATTGCTTGATGAAGCGCTGCAATTGCAACGCCCGCATTACCCGCAAGGCCTCACCACCGCCAGTCTGCTGCACCAGCGCGCGCTGTTGTACAGCGAAACCGACCGGCACGCCGAGGCCTTTGCCGACTATCGCGCGTCGCTTGCGATCCGCCAGCAGCGTCTACGCCCCGACCATCCCGAATTGATCGCCAGTTACGGTGCGCTTGGCACCGCCTACGCGCTCGCCAGGCAGCACCAGCAGGCGCTTCCCTGGCTGAAGCGGGCACTGGAAGCCACGCGTCGGGTCAATGGCCAAGTGCATGACGACACCGCGCGTCGGCTCAGCAATCTCGGGCTATCGTTGCTGGCCCTGGATCGTTACGAAGAAGCCGAACGCGTGACCGCCGAAGCCGTCGCCATCAGTCGACAGGTCTATGCCGGGCCCAACGCCGCCACCGCGCCCCGATTGCACAATCTGGGCAGCGCGCAGTTGGTGGCAGGACGCCTGGATGAAGCGGAAACCTCGCTGCGCGAAGCGTTGGCCATCGAAAAAGCTATCGGCCGCGCGCAAAGTCCGGGCGTGGGTTTCAGCCTGGCCAAGCTGGCGCGTATCCAGGAACTACGCGGCGATCTTCCCGGCGCGTTGCGGCTGGCATTGGAATCCGAACGCATCCTTTCCGCATCATTGCCGCCCCCGCATGCCTTGCGGCTGGACGCCGAGTTGCGCGCACTGCGTTTGCGCCTCTCGCAGGACCGCGTGGGCATGGATAGGCGTCCAACGATCACCGCATTGCAGCTGCGTATCGCTGCACTGCCCGATGCACCAGCTGCCCTGGTCGCAACAGCGCATTACGTGCAAGGGCTGGCCGCTCTACAGGCGGGCGACGACGGTGCCGCCGTCGACGCTATCGAGCAGGCGCTGGCTCTGCGCGAACCCCAGGGTTCGTTCCCACAGGATCTGGTGCCCTGGTTCACCACCCTGGCCCAGATCCGGCAACGCCAGGGCGACAGCACCGGCGCTTGGCGTGCCTTGCAGGACGCTGACGCTTTCGCCGACCTGCGCCGCATTCCCGCGACCCATCCAGCGCGCTCGCCGCTCACGCACATGCTCGCCCGGAACACTGACCGCAAACGACGCTAGGAGGCGAGTTTGTTTCGAACGAGAGCACGCGCTCATGCAGCCAACCAGACCCTGGTGCCGGCTTTCGCGTTATCGAATCCCATGTGACAGGGTTTGCCACTGCACGACGCTTGAGTAACTGAGATCCCTCAACTTGAGCGAACGCATACGCATGTACTTGCCTACTGAAATCCCCCAGTCGACCTTCAGCCATAGCACGCCGGATGCCACAGCATCCTCTTCCACTAACAATCCCGGCACCATGGGCGCACGCTTCCAAGCGCCATCACGCCTGGAACCACACACGCCACGCACCTCGAGCAGCCGCAATACGTGGAAGCGAAAACTTTCCAACTTCCAGCTGCGCGTGCTGGGCATGGTGGCGCCACAGACCGCCGCACGTCGCGGCATCGAGGCATTCTGCACACCGGCGCCTGACGTTGTCGCAACTTCCGCATTGGACGATGCCGGCGCACATCTCTTGATGCTGAAGGTCGATCGCCACGATCTGGCCACCTACACCTGGGGCGATCCCGCCAAACAGCCCTATGTCCTGCTGGCCCACGGCTGGTGCGGCCACAGCCTGCAGCATCTTAAATGGGTAAAAAGCTTGCGCGACGCCGGATATGCGGTCGTCGCATTCGACCAGCAGGCCCATGGACACAGCAGTGGCCGCAAAGCCACGCTACCCGACTTTGTCTGCAATCTGCTTGCCGTTGGCTGGCGCTATGGACGCGCGGCCGCAGTGCTTGGTCACGGATTGGGCGGGACCGCCGCGGCGCTGGCACTGAAGCACGGCCTGGAAGCCGACCGCGCGATCCTGATTGCCGCACAGGCCGATCCGGAAGAAGCCATCGCCCGTTTCACCGACGCAATGGGGCTCGCAGCAGTCGTGCGTCGGCGCATGATCGTGTTGCTGGAAACCGAGACCGGCGTTTCAATGGACGATCTGCAGGCCCATCGCACCGTACCGCACCTGGGCCGGCCTGCATTGCTGGTGCACGATCTCGAAGACCGGGAAGTTCCCTGGTCCGATAGCGAGCGCTACGCCCGGCACTGGCCGCATTCACGCCTGTTGAGCACGTGTGGACTGGGGCATCACGACATCACTCGCGATGCGCGGGTGATTTCGGCCAGCATCGAGTTTCTGGCGGGTGGCGCCGTCGGCGAACGTGTGGTGTCGTCGCCGAATCTTCCCTACGGATTGGCTTAAACGCAGCACCGGGGCTTGGGTACGGGTACATCTGGGGAACTCCGTCTTTACTTGCATGCCGGCATCCTTCCATCGCATAGCGTTCTAGGCCGCCTGCAACACCTTGCGCGTGCGGCGCTGGCTCACGGCTTGTGCCAGACGCGTCAGCACAGTCACTGTCTGGTCCCAGCCGATGCAACCGTCGGTGATGCTCTGCCCATAGACCAGCGGCTGACCCGCAACGAGGTTTTGCTGGCCGGCCACCAGATGGCTTTCAATCATCACGCCGATGATGCGGGTTTCCCCTGCTTCCATCTGCACCGCGATGTCTTCGATGACCGCAGGCTGGTTCTCTGGATTCTTGCCGCTGTTGGCATGACTGGCATCGACCATCAATCGCGCGGGTAGGCCGGACTTTTCCAGCACCTGGCTGGCCGCTTCGATATGCGCGGCATCGTAGTTGGGCGTCTTGCCGCCGCGCAGGATCACGTGGCAATCCGGATTGCCCGCGGTGGCGGCGATGGCCGAGCGCCCTTCCTTGGTCACCGCCAGGAAATGATGCGGGTGCGAGGCCGCGCCCACGGCATCGACCGCGATCTTGACGTTGCCATCGGTGCCGTTCTTGAAGCCCACCGGACACGACAGGCCCGAGGCCATTTCGCGATGCACCTGGCTTTCGGTGGTGCGCGCGCCAATGGCGCCCCAGGCCACTAGGTCGGCGATGTACTGCGGCGAGATGATGTCCAGATATTCGCAGCCGGCCGGCAGGCCCATGCGGTTGATGTCGCGCAACAGTCCGCGCGCAAGACGCAGGCCCTGGTTGATGTTGAAGCTGCCGTCCAGCCCCGGGTCGTTGATCAGTCCTTTCCAGCCCACGGTCGTGCGTGGCTTCTCGAAGTACACGCGCATGATGATTTCCAGTTCCCCGCCCAGCGCATCGCGCAGCGGGCGCAGACGTTGCGCGTATTCGAGCGCGGCGACCGGGTCGTGAATCGAACAGGGGCCGACCACTACCGCGAGCCGGTCGTCCTGACCCTGCAGGATCGCGTGCAGCGCCGTGCGCGCCTGGGCGACGGTTTCCGATGCGGGGTCGTCGCAAGGCAGCTCGGCAATGACTTCGGCTGGCGTGTTGAGGGCTTCGATCCTGCGGATGCGCAGATCGTCGGTGTGCTGGGTCATGGGGCTGCTCCGTAAAAAATAATCTTGTCTTGCGCGACTTGTCTTGCGTGGATGGGGACAACAAAAAAGCCGCCAGGGTGGCCGGCGGCTTCAGGGAATTCTTCTTGGTGTGGAACCTAGAACGAACGCTGCCCTTCTCCCGCCGCTGGCGTTGGAGTGCGGTAATACCAGGCAAAGAAGCGGGCGTGCGACGGATTCATGGGCGCATTGATACCACGCGTTCGGGCTTCATGCGACTGTTTCAGATGCAACCACGGCAGCCAAGCTGAAGCCTGGGCTGACATCCAGGCGATCGACTGTCTCGCAGCGCGCAAAAAACGAAAGGCCCGCGCGAGGCGGGCCTTTCGATAGTGCGGTGAAGCAGTTGCGGGCGCGGATCAGAAATCCATACCGCCCATGCCGCCCATGCCGCCACCCATGCCACCGCCAGCGCCGGCCGGTTCGTCCTTCTTCGGCGCTTCAGCCACCATCGCTTCGGTGGTGATCATCAGGCCGGCGATGGACGCCGCGTTCTGCAGGGCCGAACGCGTGACCTTGGTCGGGTCCAGGATGCCGAACGCGATCATGTCGCCGTATTCGCCAGTGGCTGCGTTGTAGCCGTAGTTGCCGGTGCCGGCGACCACGTTGTTCAACACGACCGACGGCTCTTCGCCGCAGTTGGTGACGATTTCGCGCAGCGGCGCTTCCATCGCGCGCTTGGCGATGTTGATGCCGTGGTTCTGGTCTTCATTGATGCCCTTCAGGTCACCGATGGCCTGCAACGCGCGGATCAGCGCAACGCCGCCGCCCGGGACCACGCCTTCTTCCACTGCAGCGCGGGTAGCATGCAATGCATCTTCCACACGAGCTTTCTTTTCCTTCATCTCGATCTCGGTCGATGCGCCGACCTTGATCACGGCCACGCCGCCGGCCAGCTTGGCCACGCGTTCCTGCAGCTTCTCGCGGTCGTAGTCCGAAGAGGTGTCTTCGATCTGCGCCTTGATCTGCTTGATGCGGGCTTCGATGGCCGAGGTGTCGCCGGCGCCGTCGATGATGGTGGTGTTTTCCTTGGAGACCTGGATCTTCTTGGCACGGCCAAGATCCTTGATGGTCGCCTTCTCCAGCGACAGGCCGACTTCCTCGGAAATCACCACGCCGCCGGTCAGGGTAGCCATGTCTTCCAGCATCGCCTTGCGACGGTCGCCGAAGCCCGGGGCCTTCACGGCGCAGACCTTGACGATGCCGCGGATGGTGTTGACCACCAGCGTGGCGAGGGCTTCGCCTTCGACTTCTTCGGCCACGATCAACAGCGGCTTGCCGGCCTTGGCCACGCCTTCCAGCACGGGCAGCAGGTCGCGCACGTTGGAGATCTTCTTGTCGAACAGCAGGATGTACGGGTCGTCCAGATCGGCCGACATCGACTGCTGGTTGTTGACGAAGTACGGCGACAGGTAGCCGCGGTCGAACTGCATGCCCTCGACGACGTCGAGTTCGTTGTCCAGGCCAGAGCCTTCTTCAACGGTGATCACGCCTTCCTTGCCGACCTTCTTCATCGCGTCGGCGATGATGTTGCCGATGGACTCGTCGCTGTTGGCCGAAATGGTACCGACCTGGGCGATGGCCTTGTCGTCGGCGGTGGGCTTGCTGATCTTCTTCAGCTCGGCCACGGCGGCCACGACGGCCTTGTCGATGCCGCGCTTGAGGTCCATCGGGTTCATGCCGGCGGCGACCGCCTTGGAACCTTCGCGGATCAGCGCCTGGGCCAGCACGGTCGCGGTGGTGGTGCCGTCACCGGCGTTGTCGGAGGTCTTGGAAGCGACTTCCTTGACCATCTGCGCGCCCATATTCTCGAACTTGTCGGCAAGTTCGATTTCCTTGGCGACGGACACGCCGTCCTTGGTGATGGTGGGCGCGCCGTAGCTCTTCTCAAGCACGACATTGCGGCCCTTCGGACCGAGGGTTGCCTTCACGGCATTGGCGAGGATGTTGACGCCGCGCACCATGCGCGAACGAGCGTCTTCACCGAAACGGATTTCTTTGGCGGACATGTTGTAACTCCAGTAAATGGAAAATGGTAAGAGTGAAGAGGAAGATCAAATGCAATCGCGGATTGGTGGGGTGCTGGTTGCTTTAACTATTCACCCTTCACCTTCCCGCTTTACGGCTCTCAGCCGAGGATCGCGAAGATGTCGTCTTCCTTCACCACCAGATAGTCGGTGCCGTCCAGCTTCACTTCCGTGCCGCTGTACTTGCCGAACAGGACCTGGTCGCCGACCTTCACCTTGGGCGCGCGGACGGTGCCGTTGTCCAGGGCCTTGCCGTCGCCGACGGCGATGACGTTGCCCTTGATGGGCTTCTCGGTGGCGGAGTCCGGAATGACGATGCCGCCAGCGGACAACTTCTCTTCTTCGACGCGCTTGATGACGACGCGGTCGTACAACGGCTTGATATTGCTCATTTCAATCCTCTTAAGTGATTGATTGCACTGGGAAAGGGGCGGCGATGTTAGCACTCGTACCGGGTGAGTGCCAGCTTCGCAGGCATAAAAACCCGGCAACGCCGGGATGCAAGACAGATGGGGCGCCTTCAACAGCGATTCAAGGGCCAAGGACAGCGACGGGCAAAAAAAAGCGCACGCATGACAGGGACATGCGCGCGCTCCGGAGATGGTGTCGTGTCCTTGCTGGGCCTCAATGCTCCCGGGCCTCTCCCCCCGTCGACGTCCTGTCGAATCCGGCGTCCTTGCCGGTGAATACAGATACCACTTCAACTCGCGTACTGACGAGTAGCTTGGCCGGAAATTGCAGATACTATTGGTAACTACACATTAGTAATACTGATATAAATCAGTTTCTTGTCTTTATGATTGCTACCGATAGAGAACAGTCGCTGCCTATTTTTGTTCACCTAGATACTATTGGTAGCAAGGGTTGGATCTACCATCTGCAGGCCTGGAGTAAGGTGCAATGACGCAATACAGAACCCAGGAGCGGGGATGAGCCAACAGGAAAGGATTCGGCTGGCGAGACGCGTGTCCGGGCTGTCGCAGAGCCAGCTGGCCGAAGCAGTGGGGGTTCAGCGCAGCGCGGTCAGTCATTGGGAGGCCCCCATGGGCAAGAACCCCAGCGTCTCGCACATGCGTCAGATCGCGCTGGTCACCGGCATCCAGTTCGAGTGGCTAGCCACTGGGCGCGGCGAAATGCCGTTGTCGCGCGAGGTGCAGCTAGATTCCATCGCCACCGCAGACGCGCTGCTGATCGAGGACCCGCTTGAATTCCGGCTGGTCGAAGCCTTCCGTGCCGCGCCTTTACGCACCCGGCTGTCCTTGCTGGAAGTCATGGAAGAACTCGCCGCCCAGCGCACCGGGCGCACCAGCGCGCGCCGCGGTGCTGCCGCACGAAGCGGGAGTCCGGTCGGCGGTTAACCCGACAGCGGTTAATCTGTGCACCCGTCGCGGGCAGAACGGTCGACTCCGGCCTGCACTGCCGACCTGCATAGTTCCGGCTTGCGCTGTCATGTGCCGGGCGATCTTTCGAGGAAAGCTGGATCCGATGAGTCTGCTGCAACGCGCGTTCGCGCTCTTTGTTCTCGCCTTGCCAGCGGTGTCGGCCCATGCCGTCGACGAAGCGGACCTGCTGCCCGTCGACCAGGCGTTCGCGCTCAGCGCCAGCGCGACCAGTCGCGACCGGATCGAAGTGCAGTGGAAGGTGGCCGAGGGCTACTACCTGTATCGCCATCGCACCAGCGTGGAGGTCGAAGGCGCGGGTTTCACGGGTGCCCAGTTGCAGCTTCCCAAAGGCAAAGCGTACCGGGACGAATTCTTCGGCGATGTGGAGACCTACCACCAGGACCTCACCGGTGTGCTGGTCGGTAAAGCAGCGGCAGAATCCGAGCGCATCACACTGAAGGTGAAGTACCAGGGCTGCGCAGACGCCGGCATCTGCTATCCGCCGCAGACGCGCAAGCTGGTGGTCGCACTGCCTGCCGCCAATGCCGGCAACGGGATCGCAGCGCCCGGCGCACGGACCAATGCCGGTGGCCTTCCCTTGTTCGGGAAAGCGGTCGCCACCGATGGCGCGGTCGATGCGCTGCCCTTGCCGCAGGAGCGGGCGTTCGCCTTCGAAGCCATCGCCTACGACGGCAACCAGCTGCTGCTCCGCTTCACCCCGGCACCAGGCTATTACGTCTATCGCGACCGCACCACGATGACCCTGCAGGGCGCGGCCAGCATCGGCCTGGAGCGTCCGCGCTGGCCGAAGGGGAAGTCGCACCGCGACGAACACTTTGGCGAGGTCGTGGTGTATTTCGATCAAGCTGAAGTGCCAGTGCCGCTGCATCGGACCTCGGTCGAGGCCGCCAGCGCCAGTCTGAAGGTGACTTTCCAGGGTTGCCAGACCGATGGCATCTGCTATCCGCCAATGACGCGCACGGTGAAGCTGTCGATTCCTCAGGGACGACTGACCGCGAAGGCCAACACGGCACCTGCACCTGCACTCAATCCGCCGTTGACCACGAACGCTGCTGAAACCGGCGCGGTCAGCGAAGCCGGCAGCGCGCCGGTCACTTCCTCCACCAGCACCCAACCGACTTCCCCCGATCCCGCGCAAGTCGCGCGCACCACGCCGCCGGCGGACATCCTGCGCAAGGCCGACGCGCCCACGCCCGCATGGCTAGCTTTGTTGCTGGCCCTGGCCGGCGGACTGGTGCTCAACCTGATGCCCTGCGTGCTGCCGGTGCTGTCGTTGAAGGCCTTGTCCCTGGCCGATAGCGGACGCAACGGCGGCCACGCCCGGACCAGCGCGCTCTGGTACACCGCTGGCGTGTTGCTGAGCTTCGTCGCGCTGGGCGCCATCGCCATCGCCCTGCGTGCCGCCGGCCAGGCGCTGGGCTGGGGTTTCCAGTTGCAGCAGCCGCTGGTGATCGGCGCACTGGTCTATCTGATGTTCGCGGTGGGACTGAGCCTGTCGGGCGTGTTCGCCCTCGGCCATCGCTTCGCCGGCGCCGGACACGAACTCACCGGACGCAGTGGCCCGGTCGGCGATTTCTTCACCGGCGTGCTGGCGGTCGTCATCGCCAGTCCCTGCACGGCTCCCTTCATGGGCGCGGCGCTGGCGTTCGCCTTTACCGCTTCGACGCCCGTGGCGCTGCTTGTCTTCGCGTTCCTTGGACTGGGACTGGCACTGCCGTTCCTGCTCATCGGTTTCGTACCCGGGTTGGCGCAACGCCTGCCCAAACCCGGCGCGTGGATGGAAACGCTGAAGCACTTCCTCGCCTTCCCGATGTACCTGACCGCGGTGTGGCTGCTGTGGGTGCTGGGCAAGCAACGCGGCGTCGACGCCATCGGCCTGGCACTGGTGGGACTGGTGCTACTGGCGCTCGGACTGTGGTGGTTCCAGCGCCTGCGCCTGCAGGTGGCGCCCGCGCGCCGCGCGCTGGCGCTGCTGGTCATGCTGGCTTCACTGATGCCGTTGTGGAAGGTGCATGCGCTGCAAGCCGAAACGCCAAACCAGACCACGCAGGGCGATGTTGTTCCCTACTCCGCCGCCAGACTGGCCGCATTGCGCGCCGAAGGTCGCGTAGTGTTCGTGGACATGACCGCGGACTGGTGCGTGACCTGCAAGGCCAATGAAAAGGCGGTGCTGGACCGCGACGAATTCCGCGCGTCGATGCGCCAGGCCGATGCGGTGTTCATGCAGGGCGACTGGACCAATGTGGACCCGGAGATCACCGAATTCCTGGAAGCGCATCATGCGGTCGGCGTGCCGCTGTACGTGGTGTTTCCCTCGGACGGCGGCGACGGCGAGGTACTGCCCACCGTGCTGACCCAGGCGGGCGTGACCCAGGCACTGGCGCGCGCGCGCCGATGAAATTCTCTACACCGGTCGTATTGCTGGCGGCCGTGGTGGCCGGCGCCCTGGGCGTAGTGGCCAGCCTGTGGTGGGGCGGCAGTCCACTGCTGCGTAGCGAAACTGGACAACGCGCGTTGCAGGCGGCGATGGACGCCTCGGCCCCGGAGCCGCCGGCCGGCGTGAACCCGGCAAAACCGGGCGATCCCATGACTGCGATCCGCCTGCCCAATCTGCAAGGCGAACCGAAGGCCTTGCCGGGTGAGTTCCAAGGGCGCCCCTTGCTGATCAATGTCTGGGCCAGCTGGTGCGGACCCTGCATCGAGGAAATGCCGGAACTGGATCGCTACGCCAGCACCCAGGGCGCCACCGGCACCCAGGTGATCGGCCTGGCATTGGACAGCCCGGACGCCATCCGCCAATTCCTGCAACGGGTGCCAGTTACCTATCCCATCCTGGTCGACACCCCCGGCCCTGCCGACGCCAGCGTCTGGCTGGGCAATCGAAAAGGCGTCCTGCCTTATTCGGTGCTGGTCGGCTCCGACGGCCGAATCCTCAAGCAGAAAGTCGGGCCCTTCGCCTCGGGCGAAATCGACGACTGGTCCGCAGGCCGGGGCTACGCCCCCGACGCCCAACACCCTGACTGACCGTAGGTCGGGGCTACGCCCCCGACGCCCGGACTCTCCGTGCGCTCGTCAAAAGCCGACCAATACCAGCCAAATCCGTCGGGGACATAGCCCCGACCTACAAATTCAAACGAACGCTTAAATCGCCAGTAACTTCTGCGAACTGGACAGCATTGGCGTCTTCACGCAGACTGCGGCGCTTCCGCTGGAGTCCACGATGGCGAAGTTGCTGGTCCTGCACGGCCCCAATCTCAATCTGCTGGGTACCCGCGAACCCGAAGTCTACGGCAGCACCACGCTGGCCGAGATCGATGCGTCGCTTACCGCCCAGGCGCAGGCCGCCGGCCACCAGGTCCAGTCCCTGCAGTCCAACGCCGAGCATGCACTGGTGGACCGCATCCAGGACGCACGCAACGACGGCACCGCCTTCATTCTGATCAACCCCGCCGCCTTCACCCATACCTCGGTGGCCCTACGCGATGCGCTGGCGGCCGTGGCCATCCCCTTCATCGAAATCCACCTGTCCAACCCCCACACCCGCGAACCTTTCCGCCACCACAGCTATTTCAGCGACCTGGCCGTAGGCGTGGTCTGCGGATTCGGCGCCGACAGCTACCGCTACGCGATGGACGCCGCCTTGGCGCGCCTTCCTTCCTGACTCCCTTCCTATCCCGTCCCGCGCCGCTACCGGCACGGGCGTCAACCACAGAGGCCACCATGGACCTGCGCAAGATCAAGAAACTCATCGACCTGCTGGAAGAATCCAATCTCGCCGAAATCGAGATCAAGGAAGGCGAGGAATCCGTCCGTCTGGCGCGCGTGCCGAAAGGCAGCTACGCACCGCAACCGCAGATGTACGCCGCCGCGCCCGAGCCGCGCGGTGCCGCGCCGATGCCGATGTCCTCGCCCACCGAATCGGCGACCGGCGGCAGCGCCAAGCCGGCAGGCAACGACCAGCCCGAAGGCCACGTGATGCGCGCGCCGATGGTCGGCACGTTCTACACCTCGCCCTCGCCGGACAAGCCCCCGTTCGTCACCGTCGGCCAGTCGGTCAAAGCCGGCGAGACCCTGGCGATCATCGAGGCGATGAAGATGTTCAACCCGATCGAAGCCGACGTGTCGGGCACCATCCTGGCCGTGCTGACCGAAAGCGGCTCGCCGGTGGAATTCGATCAGCCTCTGTTCGTGATCGGCTGAGGCGCGGCCCATGCTAGACAAAGTAGTCATCGCCAATCGCGGCGAAATCGCGCTGCGCATTCTGCGCGCCTGCCACACACTGGGCATCCGTACCGTGGCCGTCCATTCCACCGTCGATCGCAACCTCAAGCACGTGGCGATGGCTGACGAATCGGTGTGCATCGGTCCGGCGCCTTCCAGCGAAAGCTATCTGAACGTGCCAGCGATCATCGCCGCCGCCGAAGTGACCGACGCCCAGGCCATCCACCCCGGTTACGGCTTCCTCAGCGAGAACGCGGACTTCGCCGAACGCGTGGAGCAATCCGGTTTCGTCTTCATCGGCCCCAAGGCCGACACCATCCGCCTGATGGGCGACAAGGTCGAAGCGATCCGCGCGATGAAGGCGGCGGGCGTGCCCTGCGTGCCCGGTTCGGGTGGCCCGCTGGACGACGACATCGTCACCAATACCCGCATCGCCCGCGAGATCGGTTATCCGGTCATCATCAAGGCGGCCGGTGGTGGTGGCGGGCGCGGCATGCGTGTGGTGCATGCAGAAGGCACGCTGAGTAGCGCGATCAGCACGACCAAGGCCGAGGCCAAGGCCGCTTTCAGCAACGACCAGGTCTACATGGAAAAATTCCTGGAGAATCCGCGCCACGTGGAGATCCAGGTGTTGGCTGACGGCCAGGGCGGCGCGATCCATCTGGGCGAGCGTGACTGCTCCATGCAGCGTCGCCACCAGAAGGTGGTCGAGGAAGCACCCGCGCCCGGCATCAGCGAAGAACAGCGCAACGAGATCGGCAAGGTCTGCGTGGACGCCTGCCTGCGCATCGGCTATCGCGGAGCGGGCACGTTCGAGTTCCTGTACGAGAACGGCCGCTTCTACTTCATCGAAATGAACACCCGCATCCAGGTGGAGCATCCAGTCACCGAACGCATCACCGGCATCGACCTGGTCTGCGAGCAGCTGCGCATCGCCGGCGGTGAAAGACTGTCGATCAAGCAGTCGGACATCGTGCTGCGCGGCCATGCCATCGAATGCCGCATCAATGCCGAGGATTCGGATACCTTCGCGCCCAGTCCGGGACTGATCACCGGTTTCTATCCGCCAGGTGGCCCGGGCGTGCGCGTGGACACGCATATCTACACCGGTTATCGCGTGCCGCCGAACTACGATTCGATGATCGGCAAGCTGATCGTGCATGGCCCTGATCGCGACACCGCCATCGCGCGCATGCGCGTGGCCTTGAGCGAAATGGTGGTCGACGGCATCAAGACCAATATCCCGCTGCAGCAGTCGATCATGCGCGACACCGGCTTCCAGGCCGGCGGGCAGAACATCCATTATCTTGAGAAGCGGCTGGCGGAACGGAAGAACAAGTCGATTTCGCTGGTTTGATCCGCATGCGGTGTGATCCATTTGGTTTGCTCTGGCTATAACAACCTGAGATCCATCATGCGCATGAAAGCGTTGGCTTTTTTCTTGCTTGCCTTGTCCGCCCTGCCAGGATTGGCGGCCGAGCAGACTGTTCCGCCGGAAAAACTGCTGGCGCAAACGTTGGCTGCCAATCGCCATGCGATTTCAATACAGGACGGCACCTTGCACGGCTCGGGCGCCGAGCTGTTGCTGCAACGCGCGGGGGATGCACAGTTCGTGCTGATTGGCGAAGACCACGGTTTCGTCGAACCACCACGCCTGGCCATGGCCCTGAATCGCGCCTTGGGCCCGAAAGCGCTTCCACACCTGGTAATCGAGACCGGCCCCTCGGCTGCACGGCTGCTTGCCGGGAATCCGTCGCAGGCAGTGGCCGAACTGGTGCGCCGCCATCCGGGGGTCTTCCCATTCTTCGGATGGCAGGATGACGTTGCCATGGCTGCGCAATGGAGTGCCGACAAGGCAACAATCGATCCGCTATGGGGGATCGATCAGGAATTCATCCTGGGCACGCAACTCTCCCTGCAACGCCTGGTCGAACTGGCACCCGATGCAAAGACACGTGCAGTCGCGCAGGATTATCTGGCCAAGGCACGCGCCAGTGATGCACGCATGCTCAGCTTGCACGACCCCGGGCAGGTCTACTTGCCTGCGATGAAGGCCGCCGATTTCTCCGCACTGCGCGCGGGTGCGACCCCTGAAGCAGTCGCACTCATTGACGGTCTGGAAGAGAGCGCCCAGATCTATCAATTGCAGAACAGCGAAGGCTATCGCTCGAACCATCTGCGTTCGCAGCTGATGAAACGGCAGTTCATGCAGCATTACCGCGCTGCACAGGCGCGCGGCGAATCGACGCCACGAGCCATGTTCCGCCTGGGTGCATACCACACCTATCGCGGGCTCAGCCCGACTAACCAGTTTGATATTGGAAATCTGGCCGCTGAACTGGCCGCCAGCAACGGTAAGGATTCGCTGCACGTACTGATGATCGCAGCCGGCGGAAAGGTCAACCGCAAGCAGGTTTTCATGGAAGACGAAAACCTGCGCAGCGTTCCCTACGCTGCCGAGGAAGAACTGGCCGTGCTGGGGGCAAAACCGCTGTTGCAAGCCGCATTACCGGCCGACTGGGTGCTGATTGATCTGGCGCCGTTGCGCAGCATGTGGGATGCACGCACTGCAGCCGGTGCCGAGTTCGAGCGCCTGGTCTTTGCATACGATTTCGTGGTCGTCATTCCCCAGGCCACGGCGGCACTCGATTTCTAAAGCAGAGTTCCACTTGCCTTATCTTGGACTTTCGCTGCGCTGCAGCGGTCGTGCGCCGATGCTGGACACCGGGCTGCCCACCACGATGTCTTCCGAGGAACCGTCCGGCCACACGATCTTGAAGGTCGTGCCCGGTGGCAGGGACGAGAATGGCGCGCCGCTGGTCGCGCGATAGACCGCAGCCGCCTGGCTGGCGCCCTGCATCCGGATTTCCTCCGGTGCCTGGGCGGAAACCACGGAGATCTTGGTCAGGCCGCGATATTTCGGACTGACCGTTTCGATGACGACGCCCGCCGCAAAGGCGGCATAGGCCACGAACAGAAGCAACCAGAACCAGTTCTTGGCCTTCTGCACGAAACGCGTTTTATTCATTCGGGTACTCCACTCTCGGACAACAGGCTATCCACCATTTCGTTCAACGTATCCGCACCCTGGCGCGGCACCGCCGCATCGAGCACGAACGTATAAAAATCCTGGGACGCATCGCGCGAACAGATGCCGCCATTGGCGCAATACGACGTCATCAACACGCCACCGGCGCTGCAGTCCGCGCCCAGCCGGCACGCGGCGAGCTGCCAGGCCAGTTCGGAATACTGGGAACCGGAAATCCGGCCGAAGGCCTCGCTCCTTCCACTTGCCGCGATGCCCATGGCCGAGGAAATCGCCAGATACGCGTCCGGGTCGGCGGAACGCAGGACGCGCTGGACCAGATCCTGCGCGTATTCGTTGCTGGCCGACAAAGGTTCGCCCATGGTCAGCAGCGCCGCTTCGGCCGAAAGACTGCCGGCGCGCGCGGCTTCGATACGCTTGTCGCGCAGTGCGGATGTCGACAATCCATCTTCCGGCACAAACCGTCGGCAACGCTGGCTGACACGGTCCCGCGCAGCGGCCATGGCGGCGGTGGCGGCGCCCTTCAGTTCCTGAATGGCGCGGCTATCGCGCGCGTAGCCGGCAGGGTTGGAAGCGTAGGCGGCGCAATAGTCCAGGACGCGACTGGCATTCCATAGGGCCTGGGGATCGCCCGCCGCTTCCCGTGCGCGCAGGCTGTGCAGGTAAGCGTAGAGGTCGCTGGCGCCTTCGAAATCCAAGCGCGTATCGCTGCGGTCGTAGGCGCCAAGGCTGGGACGAACCAGCACCGAGCGGGGAGAAGCCGCATCGTCGCGCAGATTCTCCATCACGCGCGTGTCTGTGCCCACCTCGTCCGCCGCACCGCGATACCAGCCCGCGGCCGCCAGCAAGGTCGCGGCTGCCAGCAGCAGGGTCATAGATTTCATTCGGGAAATGCGCATGGGGCGGCAGGCAGGCTTCCGGATCCTCGATCAAAGGGTTTGGCTGTTACCACGGTCGTGCGGGACGAACATCTGCGAAAATACGTCAGTCCGCCAGACGCGTCGAAGGCCACAAAACCCGGTGCCGCAGGCTAGTTTAATGCAGACTTCGCGCGCAGACGTATTCCGCCGCTGGCCCGTGTCGTTCATCTTTCCACCCTTAATCACCGAGCGGCACCATGCCCTATCTTGAACTTTCCCTGCGCTGCAGCGAATCCGAACAGCCGCGTTATGAGAACGCGCTGGAGGATGTCGGCGCCCTGTCGGTCACCCTGCTCGATGCCGATGCCGACACCAGCAACGAACACGCAATCCTGGAACCGGGCGTCGGGCAGACGCCGCTGTGGCACGCGCTGGTCCTGACCGCGTTGTTTCCGGGCGATGCCGATGCGCTGACCCTGCTCGCCGCGCTGGAATCCTTCGACCCGGTTCTGGACTGGTCAACCGCCAGCTTCCGCACCGTGGACGACCAGGACTGGGAACGCGCCTGGATGGACCAGTACGTGCCACTGCGATTCGGCGCGCGCACCTTCATCGTGCCCTGGAACCAGCCGCTGCCCGAGGAGGCTGATCAGCCAGATGCGGCCGTGGTACGGCTGGACCCCGGCCTGGCCTTCGGGTCCGGCACGCACCCCACGACCGCGCTATGCCTGCGCTGGCTGGATCAGCTGGCCGACGAAGGGAAACTCAGCGGCGCCACCGTGCTGGATTTCGGCTGCGGCTCGGGCATCCTGGCGCTGGCCGCATTGAAACTGGGCGCGGCCAATGCGGTGGGCGTGGACAACGATCCGCAGGCGCTGGTTTCCACCTTCGACAACGCGCAACGCAACGAAGTCGGTGAGCGCCTGGCGGTCTATCTGCCGCAGGACGAACCGGTGGCCACCTACCCGGTGGTGGTGGCCAATATCCTGGCTTCCGCGCTCGACGCCCTGGCCGAGCACCTGGCGGCACGCGTTGCCCCGGGCGGCCGCATTGCACTGTCGGGCATCCTGCATGGACAGGAAGAGGAACTACTGGGCCGTTATGCCGAGTGGTTCGACGCGCTGACCGCCACCCAGGACGGTGACTGGATGCGCATCGACGGCGTGCGCCGCTGATCGCTCCTACACGGATCGGTTTGCGCATGCTTGAATAGCCGCATGTTCTTTTCCTGCCCCCACTGCCGCGAACTCGTTGCCACCGACCGCGAAACGCGCCTGCCGCCGCCCATGTGTCCGCGTTGTGGCGGTGTGCTGCGGGAAGAATCGAACGATGCGAACGCAACACCCGCATCTACTGACAATATTTCGACGCCTGGTTCCCGCAGCATCGCCAGCTTCTTGCGTGGCGGCGATTCCAGGGCGGAAGCTGAGTCTGCTTCACCGAAGGCGATTGCGGCCGACGCCAACAGCAACGATATCGAGGCGCCCGATCTCAGTGTCATTGATTCCACATCCGATGACGCTGGATTCAATGACGCTGAAACCGTACAACCGGAAACGCCGGAAATTGCGGCGGTTGCGATCGAAGAAGGCGACGACACGAATGCGGATATCGAGGCGCCGGAAATACAATCCACCATCGGACCTGCAGCAGCGACTGCAACTGCGCCGGCGGCGACAGAGCAGTCATCGTCCACGCCCAGCTTCACCCGACAAAGCGTGCGACCATCGCTGCCTTCACGCACCACGCGCTGGCAATGGGCAGTGACAATCCTGCTGGCACTGGCGCTGCTGATCCAGGTCCTGGTGGCTGATCGCAACACGCTTGCCGCAGATGCCAGTTGGCGACCGCTGATCACCCGCATGTGCGCGACGCTGGGGTGCTCGGTGCCTGCCTGGCACCAGCCCGGTGCATTTACGATGCTGAGCCGCGAGGTCAGTCCCCTTCGCGGCGTCGCAGGAGGGCTGCAGGTGCAAGCCAGTTTCCGCAATGACGCGCGCTGGTCGCAGTCATGGCCCGTTTTGGTGCTGTCCTTGTCCGACGCCGATGGCCGCACAGTGGGCGAACGTGCGTTTACTTCTCGCGAGTACCTGGGCGCGGACGCCATGCAGAAAGAACTTGGCGCAGGACAGAGCGCCCAGATCGCGCTGCAATTGCATGAACCGAATCCGGATGTGGTCGCCTTCTCGTTCGAGTTTCGTTAGACAAAAGCACAATTAGAAATAAAGGGATGCAGCCGTGGAGATCACGCGCTAGACTCCCCTCCCCGTCGAAAACCGCCACCTGCGCGACGGGCTTCCAACAGGTTACGTCAGGGGAAAGACCGTAGTGAATGCCGCCGCTCGCCAAGACACCAGTCGCGGCACTCCCAAACCACCGTTGCGCGACCATGTGGCGCAGTCCGTGCGCCGTTATCTGCGCGATCTGGATGGCAGCGATGCGGATGACGTGTACGAAATCGTGCTGCGCGAAATGGAAATCCCGCTCTTCGTCGAAGTGCTGAATCATTGCGAAGGCAACCAGAGCCGTGCGGCCGCGATGCTCGGTATCCATCGCGCCACCCTGCGCAAGAAGCTCAAGGACTACGGGCTGGCCTGAGGCCGCCTTTCCTGTCGATCACCTGGCGCACGGCGGTGCTGCGCCGCGGAAGTTATAATTCCGCCCCCATCCTCGCACCGCCCTCCGATGACCTCCTCTTCCCAGACCGGCACGCCTGAAAATGGGTTTGCCGCATCCAGCGCTCCCGTGAAACTCCGCCGTGCGCTGCTTTCCGTTTCCGACAAGACCGGACTGGTCGAACTGGCCACTGCGCTGGCGCGGCACGATGTCGAACTGCTGTCCACCGGCGGCACCGCCAAGACCTTGCGTGACGCAGGGCTGACGGTAAGGGATGTCTCTGAGGTCACCGCGTTTCCGGAAATGATGGATGGCCGGGTCAAGACGCTGCATCCGATGGTCCACGGCGGTCTGCTGGGCCGCAGTGGTACCGATGATGCGGTCATGGCCGAACACGGCATCGCGCCGATCGATCTGCTGGTCCTGAACCTGTATCCGTTCGAGACGGTCACCGCCAGCCCATCCTGCACGCTTGCCGATGCGGTGGAGAACATCGACATCGGCGGCCCTGCGATGCTGCGTTCGGCAGCCAAGAATTTCGCCCGTGTGGCGGTGGCGACCGATCCAGCGCAATACGCGGACATCTTGGAAGAGCTGGCGGCCAGCGACGGCGCCTTGTCTGCGCAGACGCGCTTTTCGCTGTCGGTGGCGGCTTTCAATCGCGTGGCGCAATACGACGCGGCGATCAGCAACTATCTTTCCTCGGTAACTGACACCACGGACGAGGTTCCGCAGCGCGCGGCCTTCTCGGCGCAGGCCAACGGCAGCTTCGTCAAGGTGATGGACCTGCGCTATGGCGAGAACCCGCATCAACAGGCGGCGTTCTACCGCGACCTTTATCCCGCCCCCGGCTCGCTGGCTACGTTCACACAGCTGCAGGGCAAGGAACTGAGCTACAACAACATCGCCGACAGTGATGCGGCCTGGGAATGCGTGCGCCAGTTCGACGCGCCGGCCTGCGTCATCGTCAAGCACGCCAATCCGTGTGGCGTGGCGATGGGCGTGGCCTGCGGCGACGCCTACGAGCTGGCGTATGCCACCGACCCGACCAGTGCGTTCGGCGGCATCATCGCCTTCAACCGCACGCTGGACGCGGCGACGGCCAAGGCGATACTCGACCGCCAATTCGTCGAGGTGCTGATCGCACCCGACTACGAGCAAGGCGCGCTGGACTACGCGACCAAGAAAGCCAATGTGCGTGTATTGCGCATTCCGCTGGCTGCAGCTTCGACCGGATTCGTCGATACCAAGCGCATCGGCTCCGGCATGCTGATGCAGACTGCCGACGATCGCGTGGTGACGCGCGACGACCTCAAGGTGGTGACCAAGCTGGTGCCCACCGAAGCCCAGTTTGCGGACCTGCTTTTTGCATGGAAGGTCGCCAAGTACGTCAAATCCAATGCCATCGTCTACGCGAAAGACAATCGCACCATCGGCGTCGGTGCCGGGCAGATGAGCCGTGTGTATTCGGCGCGCATCGCCGGCATCAAGGCCGCCGACGCGCACCTGGTGGTACCGGGCTCGGTGATGGCCAGCGACGCCTTCTTCCCGTTCCGCGATGGTATCGACGCGGCGGCCGAAGCCGGCATCAAGGCGGTGATCCAGCCGGGCGGTTCGATGCGCGACAATGAAGTTATCGCGGCGGCGGATGAGCATGGGCTGGCGATGGTGTTTACGGGTGTGCGGCATTTCAGGCATTGATCGTTGTTCCCTTCTCCTTTGGGAGAAGGTGGCGCGAAGCGCCGGATGAGGGTACGGCGAAGTCATGATCGTTGGAGGTCCTGGACTCTGCCGTACCCTCATCCAACCCCTCTCAACTTTGGACACCCTTTGGGCGCCGATGGGAGAGGGGCTCAAGTCACTGACTCCTGCCTTTGCAGGAGAAGAAAAAGGGTGAGGCTCAGCATGAAAGTACTGGTCATAGGTTCCGGAGGCCGCGAACACGCCCTGGCATGGAAACTCGCGCAGTCCGAACGCGTCAGCGAAGTCATCGTCGCGCCCGGCAATGCAGGCACCGCGACCGAAAGCAAATGCCGCAATGCCAATGTCGCCGTCGACAATATCGAAGGCCTGCTGTCGCTGGCACGCAATGCGAAAGTCGATGTCACCGTGGTCGGCCCCGAGATTCCGCTGGTGGCCGGGGTGGTGGATCGTTTCCGCGAAGCCGGCCTGCGCATCTTCGGACCGACCGCCGCCGCCGCACAACTGGAAGGCAGCAAGGCCTACGCCAAGGATTTCCTGGCACGGCATGGCATTCCGACCGCCTTCTATGGCGTGTTCACCGAAGTCGAACCCGCCATTGCCTATCTGCAGGAAAAAGGCGCGCCCATCGTGGTCAAGGCCGACGGTCTGGCGGCTGGCAAAGGCGTGATCGTGGCGATGAGCCTGCAGGAAGCAGAAGACGCCGTGCGCGACATGCTGTCGGGCAATGCTTTCGGCGCGGCGGGCGCGCGCGTGGTGATCGAGGAATTCCTGGAAGGCGAGGAAGCCAGCTTCATCAGCATGGTCGATGGCGTCACCGCATTGCCCATGGCCACCTCGCAGGACCACAAGCGTGTCGGCGACGGCGACACCGGCCCCAACACCGGCGGCATGGGTGCCTACTCGCCCGCACCAGTGGTCACGCCGGAAGTGCATGCGCGGGTGATGCGCGAAGTGGTGAACCCGACCGTGCAGGGCATGATCGCCGACGGCATTCCGTTCACCGGCTTTCTCTACGCGGGGCTGATGATCGATGCGCAGGGCGCGCCGAAAGTGATCGAGTTCAACGTGCGCTTCGGCGATCCGGAAACGCAGCCGGTGATGATGCGCCTGCGATCGGACCTGCTGGACCTGGTGGAAGCGGCCATCGACCAGCGATTGCACGAAACCCAGGCGCAGTGGGATCCACGCCCGTCGCTGGGGGTGGTGATGGCGGCGGAGAACTATCCCGGAACCCCGCGCCTGGGCGACCTCATCAACAGCTGGGACGTGCCCGACGTGGCCGACACCATGGTGTTCCATGCCGGCACGCGCATCGAAGGCGGCCATGTGGTCACTTCGGGCGGCCGCGTGCTCTGCGTCTGCGCGCTGGGCGACACCGTGGCCGAGGCGCAGCGCAAGGCTTACGCCGAAGTCTCCGGGATTTCATGGAGCGGGGAGTTTCACCGCCACGATATCGGCTGGCGGGCGATTGCGCGCGAGGGTTGAGTTCCCTTCTCCCGCCGGGAGAAGAGCCCGCCCCTTAGTTGATACGGGCGGATGAGGGCGTAGAGGTTAGCGGCATTGACAGCGTGATGGCCAGTCATTGTTACGCCCTCATCCGGCGCTTCGCGCCACCTTCTCCCGGCGGGAGAAGGAAAGAGAATCTGCTAGTCTCCGCCGCATCCAAGGAGCGCGCATGTCGAGCCACAGCCAGTTCGCCTTACTGAAACAGCGGCGGTTCCTGCCGTTCTTCGCCACCCAGGCCTTCGGCGCTTTCAACGACAACGTGTACCGGCAGGCGATCATCGGCCTGCTGTTCTTCCTGGGTATCAATTCGGAAGAGCGCACGCTCTACACCAACCTGGCGCCCGCGCTTTTCATCCTGCCTTACTTCCTGTTCTCCGCTACCGCCGGCCAGATCGCCGAGAAACTGGAAAAGTCGAAGCTGATCCGCATCACCACCACGATGGAGATCGGGATCATGTCGCTGGCGGCAGTCGGCTTCCTGACCCAGAACATGATCGTGCTGCTGGTCGCGTTGTTCTGCACCGGCCTGCAGTCGACGCTGTTCGGCCCGGTGAAGTACTCGATCCTGCCATCGGTGCTGAAACCCGAAGAACTCACCGGCGGCAACGGCCTGGTGGAGATGGGCACGTCGATCTCTATTTTGGTCGGCATGATCTTCGGCGGGCTGATCTTCAAGCTGGCCGGCGACCATGGCCCCGTCGTCGCGGCGACAGCCATCGTCGTGCTGGCCATCAGCGGCAATCTGGTCAGCCGCGCCATTCCGCGCGTGGAACCCGGCGCGCCGGATCTTAAGATCAACTGGAATCCGATTCCCGAATCGCTTGCGGTCCTGCGCCTGGCGCGCAAACAGGTCGCGGTTCGCAACTCCATCCTGGGCGTGTCCTGGTTCTGGTTCGTAGGCACGGTGCTCACCTCGCAATTGCCGACCTATGCCGAAGCGAACCTGGGCGGCTCTGAAACCCTGTACATCTTCGCGCTGGCGCTGTTCTCCATCGGCACCGGCGTGGGTTCGCTGCTATGCGAGAAGCTGTCGGCACGCACGGTGGAAATCGGCCTGGTGCCGCTGGGTGCGTTCGGCATGAGCGCGTTCCTGCTGGACCTGTACTTCGCGCGCAGCGGTGCGGCCCCCGCGACCGGACTGACGGTGATGGAATTCCTGCGCACCGCCGGTAGTTGGCGGATCGTGATCGATCTGCTCGGCATCGGCCTGTTCACAGGTTTCTTCGTGGTGCCGCTGTTCGCCTTGATCCAGAGCCGCACGCCACGCGAGGAACTGTCGCGCGTGATCGCGGGCATGAACATCCAGAACGCGGGTTTTATCGTGCTGGCGGCGGTGATCTGCATCGTGCTGCAGCGCTTCCTGGGCTGGACCATTCCGCAACTGTTCCTGGCCCTGGCCATCGCCAACGCGGTCGTCGCGATCTACATCTTCACCCTGGTACCCGAGTTCCTGATGCGCTTCCTGAGCTGGGTGCTGGTGCGCGGCCTGTACCGGTTGCGCCTGCATGGCATCGAGAAGCAGGTGCCGGACGAAGGCGCCGCGCTGCTGGTCTGCAACCACGTCAGCTACATGGATGCGCTGATCCTGTCGGCCAGCGTGCCGCGACCGGTGCGCTTCGTCATGTACTACAAGATCTTCAACGTGCCGGTGATGAGCTGGATCTTCCGCACCGCCAAGGCCATTCCCATCGCCGGGGCGCGCGAAAATCCGGAACTCATGCAGAAAGCCTTCGACGAGATCGACGCGGCCTTGGCCGACGGGCAACTGGTCGGCATCTTCCCGGAGGGCGCATTGACCCGCGACGGAGAGATCGCGCCCTTCAAGTCCGGTGTGGAACGGGTGCTGGAACGCGCCCGCGACAATGGTCGTCCCGTGCCGGTGATCCCGATGGCGCTCAAGGGCATGTGGACAAGCATGTGGAGCCACCGCGACGGACGCATGCAACGGATGCGGATTCCGCGTCGGCTCCGCGCGCATGTGGAAGTGATGGCGGGCGAGCCGGTCATCGGGCCAGAGGTGAGTGCCGGGCAACTGGAAGCGAAGGTGCGGCAGTTGCGCGGCGACGACGCCTGACCCTGACGGAGGCCTGCCTGCGGTCGCAGCGTGACGCCCCGCAGGAATCGTTCGACAGATGCTGTGCGCAATGATCTACGTGAACTAAACTGGGCCGGACACGCCCTATACCAATGCAATTTACCCACGCATCATCCTGACGGAGCAAACCGATGAGCTACGCACCACCGCCCACTCCCGCCGCACCCGGCAGCGTCCCCAACCATCTGGCATGGGCGATCATCGCCACCGTCTTCAGCATCTGCCTGTGCTGCGGCATCCCGGGCCTGATCACCGGCATCATCGCGATCGTGTTCGCCGCCCAGGTCAACAGCAAGCTCAATGCTGGTGATATCGAAGGCGCGCGTCGTGCGTCCAACACCGCCAAGATCCTGTGCTGGGTCACCACTGCGTGCGCGGTCATCGGCCTGCTGTGGACTGCCTACGCCTTCACCATGGGCGACGGCATGGCGCAGTACTCGCAAATGATGGAACAGATCCAGTCGGCGCAGTGATTGCACTGAAGCCGCTGCAGATTGCAGGACTGACGACGGCCGCGTTTGCGGCCGTCGTCGCTGTCTGGCTGCTGCGCAATTTCGATCCCAATATCGAAGGCGGCCCGTTTCCCGAATGCATGTTCCGCGCCCTTACCGGCTTCCATTGCATCGCCTGCGGGATGACCCGGGCGTTGCATGCGCTGGTACATGGCGACGTGCTGCGCGCGTTCTCGATGAATCCGCTGATCATCACCATGCTCGCCGTTTCTCCCCTGCTGGCCGGCTGGCAACTGGGGTGGCGCCCGGCCTGGCTGCGGCCACTGATAAACCTGCTGGCTGCACCGAAGTTCTGGCTGGTGCTGCTGCCGGCCTACATGATCGCGCGCAATCTGCCGTGGTTTCCATTCACGCTGCTGGCACCCGGCGGGTTCTGACACACGTGCGTAGGACCCACGTAAGCTGCGGCCGCAAATCTTCCGCCCGCTAGAAATCCTGTAGGAGCGGGCCCTGCCCGCGATGCTCTTTCCTCATCGTTCAAAAGCATCGCGGGCAGGGCCCGCTCCTACAAACAGCGGTAGGCGTCAGCTCACCCAGCCTGCGATCACGAACAGCGCCAGCACCGCCAGCCACAGCAGCAGGATGCGCCAGACCAGACTCATGGCATCGCGCAATTCGGGCAGCTCTCGCATGGCCTGGACCATGCCTTCTTCGGCGTACTCTTCAGCCTCTTCCGCCAACTCGCTCCTGACGCTGGCCCGCGCGGCGGCGCCCAGGAACGCGTTGTCCAGCTGCCATTGATTACCGCGCGCCGCGCGCCAGGCATTGAACACGGCGTCGAAATTCCCCACTAGGGCCATCGACAGCGTCATCAGCTGCGCCACCGGCCAATCCAGCGCCGCGAACAGCGCGCGCGCACCGGCATGGTTTTCGCCCGGCAAGGTCCGCGCGAAACCGCCTTCTGCGGAAAAAGCGCTCAGGCGATACCACAGCGCGCCCGCCGGACCCAACAGCAAGAACCAGAACAGCACGCCGAACCAGCGATGCAAGGCATTGCGGAATACCGCTTCGACCAGCGCCGGGCCATCGGCCGCGACGGTTTCGCCTTCCGGCCATAGCCGCGCGATGGCGACGCGTCGGCTGGCGGTATCGTCGGCGTCGATGATCGCCTCCACATCCACATCCAGGTCGCGCGGACCCCAGGCGTAGACCAGCATGGCGATGCCGAACAACAATCCCAGCAAACCCAACAGCACCAATGGCGACCGCAGCGTCCAATGCAACACTGCCACCAGCAGCACCGGCGGCGCCAACGCCATCACGATGCCGTAGCGCCCCTGCCAGAAGCCGCCCTGACCCGCATGCGTGTCCAGCCAGCGCAACCAGTTTCCGTACCAGGTGTAGCGACGTGCGGACGTCACCAGCGCGGGGGCGATATGGCCCAGCACCAGCGCGATGACGACGGCAACCAATGTGATCGACATGGTGGACCCTCCAGGGCGTGATTCTAGCTTGGACCGCTCTGGACCGCTCTGGACCGCGTTGCGCTGCAACCGAACGTTCAGAGCGCGCCAGTCATGCCCGCATACCAGTGTTCGATCAGCGAACGCGCGATCGAGATGCGTGGCGAAAGCAGGATGCCGCTGTCGTCGTCGCCCTTGCGCAGGCGAGCGGCGGCGATCTCATCGACATCGAACCAGCGCGCTTCTTCCAGTTCTCCATCCACCTGCGGCGGATCAGGTTCAGCATCGGCGGTGAAACCGAGCATCAATGCGCCCGGAAACGGCCAGGGCTGCGCGCCCAGATAGCGACAGCTGCGCACGCGTACGCGCGTTTCCTCGAAGACTTCGCGCACCACGGTCTGCTCCAGCGACTCGCCGGGCTCCACGAATCCGGCGATGACCGAGAAACGCCTTGCCGGCCAGTTGGCCTGGCGGCCCAGCAACAGTCGCTGGCCGTCGCTGACCGCGACGATGACCGCCGGATCCACGCGCGGGTAATGGTCGGTCGCGCATTGTGTGCAATGGGCCACATAACCGGCACGGCGGAATTCGATGGCGCCTGCGCAGATTCCGCAGTATTGGCTGCGACTGCGCCAATGCTGCATGGCCCGAGCGAACGCGAACGCGCTGGCTTCCGCCGCTGGCCACGAAGCTGCGGCGCGGCGCAGGTCGATACGTTGTGGCGCGGTCAGCGCCACTGCACGCGCTTCCAAGGAAAACCACGCCGTTTCGCCCTGCAGGCCCAGCAATACCGCCGTGCCGGGTCCGCCGCCTATCGCCGCGCCGCTGGTCACCAGCAGTTGTCCGTCCTGGTCGGCATAGGCGCTGCCATCGGCGTCCAGCACGATCACTCGCGCCGCGGGCCACAGCCTGACCAGCGCATCGGCGTCGTCGCGCAGGGCATCGGCACGGTTGAGCGGTTCGCCGGTGAAGGCGAATCCGCTGAGTTCGGCTGGGAATTTGAGGCGGGAGTCGGTCACTGCGCGGGCATGATACGCGGCAGTGACGCGATCACATGCTGAAACTGCTGCCGCAGCCGCATGTGGTCTTGGCGTTGGGATTGCGGATGACGAACTGCGCGCCCTGCAGGCTTTCGGTGTAATCCACTTCCGAGCCCATCAGGTACTGCAGGCTCAGCGGATCGACCAGCAGGGTCACCTGGTCGGTGTCCACGGCCACATCGTCATCGGCACGGTTCTCATCGAATTCGAACCCGTACTGGAAGCCGGAGCACCCGCCGCCCTGGATGTACACGCGCAAGGCCAGCGACTGGTTGCCTTCCTCGCTGATCAGCTCACGCACCTTGGCGGCGGCGGCATGGGTGAAATTCAGCGGCCGGTCCAGCGACTGGTAGTCGGGCGCCGCACCGGTACCCGGCGAGGAGGAGGTGGGCAGAGAAACGAGCGTGCTCATGCCATCAGGATGGGGCCGCAGGGCACGCGGTTCAAGCGCGCATCGCAGGATTCACGGTGCCGCCGTTGGGGCCACCTGCGAATCAACCCAGGAAAAGGACTGTTCCACCGCGCTGCCGCCCTGCGGCGCCAAGCGTACCGAGACGCGGGTAGGCTCGAAACCGGCCGGCAGGATCAGGTCGCCCTCGACCTGCTGGAAATACTTGAACGAGTACTCCACCCCGGGCGCATTGGGCTGCTGGCGCAGGTCGGCCCAGGCCAACCGCTGCAGTTTGCCTTCGCGGGTGCCTTCCACCGCCACCTGCAGACGCCCGGCGTTGACCGCGCCGCGGTTGACGTTCTGGGTGAGCGTGGCGACGAAGTGCCAGGTCAGTTCGCCCGACGGCAGCAGTTTGAGTTCATGCACCGCCAGACCGCGCCGCTGCGCGGTGGCGCCGACGAAGCGTTCGTAGAAGGCGACATCGGCGCGGAGGCCGGCGATTTCCTCGTCGCGTTCGGACAGCGTGCTCTGCAGATCCGCGTTGGCGTTGCGGCTGATCTGGTCCGAACGCGCCAGGGTCGCGGCCTGCTGCTCCAGTTCATCGATCTTGCGTTGCTTGGCCTGCAGTTGGGCCGCCGTGGGCTGGTCGCCGCTCGATCTGCCGAAGACCTGCCACATTCCCCACCCGCCGAACACCAGCGCCAGCAGAATCAGCCCCAGCGTGAGGTAAAGCCCTCCGCGCGCCAGGCCCGACAGCGGCTGCATATGCGGCTTTTCGTGGGTAGGTCCGTCTGGACCGGGAGTGGGTTGATCGCTCATGGCTCAGGATAGTCCGGCCCGGCTAAGGAAGCTCTGAACGCCACGCCCGATCCATCGCCAGGCGATCAGCCGTTGGAAGCGACCAGCGTGGCCACCGGCACCGCCGCCGTGTCCGCATCGACGTGAATCAGACGGCCGGTGAGGGTGGCACCGGCGCGCATTTCCACCACCTTGTAGTGGACATTGCCCAGCACGCGGGCCTTGGCAGCCAGTTCTACGCGCTCGGACGCATATACATCGCCGTGCAGTTCGCCGTTGAGGATCACCACCGGCGCCTGCACCTCGCCTTCGATCCGGCCCTGTTCGGCCAGGGTCAGCACCGCGCGCGCGCCTTCCTCGGCCAGCACCTTGCCGTGGATACGGCCTTCCACATACAGCCCACCGCTGAACACCAGATCACCGTGGATGGTGACCTGCGCGCCGATCAGGGTGTCGATGGCCCGGCCGTCGTGATGGATCGGTTTGCTCTTGAACATGGAATCTCCGTAGACGGCTGATCGATAGAATGAATGAACGCGGGCGCTCAGGTGTTATGGTTTTTCCAGTCGAAGGCTTGTTCGACCGCCACGTCCTCGCCGTCCAGCAGGACGCGTACGCGTTGCGGGGTGAAGTCGCGCGGCAGCATCACCTGGCCTTCAAGACTCTGGAAATAGCGGAATGAGAACCCCTGCCCCTGCATGCCTGGGCGCTGATTGAGTTCGGCCCAGTCCACCGTGGCCAGTTTGCCGCCGCGAACGCCCTCGACCACGAAACGCATGCGGCCCTGGCTGATCGCACCACGGTTGAGGTTCTGCGTGAGCACGATCTGGTAGTGCCAGGCATCGCCCACGCCGGGCGCGAACTCGGAGGAGAACACGTTCAGGCCCTTGCGCTGCTGGGTCGGACCGACCAGTCGTTCGTAGAAGGCGACATCGGCGCGCAAGGCGGAGATTTCCTCGTCGCGTTCTGCCAGCGTGCCCTGCAGGTCACCGTTGGCGTCGCGGCTGATCTTGTCGGACACCGCCAAGGTGGTTTCGCGCTGACTCAACTGGCGCAGTCGGGCCTGTTGTTCGGCCAGCTGCTGCTCGGCCTGGCGCATGCGTGCGGTGGCCGACGACAGCGCGGGAGCGGCCTGGATTTCGGCCCAGCGCCAGGCGATGGCCAGCGATCCCAACCAGGCTGCGCCCAGCAGCAGGAACAGCGGCCAGCGGCGCGTTTCCCGGCGTTGCACGATCTGATAGCGGGAGGGCGTGGACGACACGGGGAATTCCCATAGGCAACGGAGCGTATGGCCGACCTGGCGCCACGACCCGGACTCAGGTCATGGCCAGACAAGCGGCCTATACTCGCAACGGTTGGACGGCCCCCTGCGACCGTCCGGAATCACATTAGTCTAGGCCAGGCACCGTCATGTCCGAAGCGCATCTTTTCGTAATTGGGATCCTGTTGGCATGGATGGCCGGGATCCGGGTCTACCTGACGGTCTTCGGGCTGGGCGTGGCCGGCGCGATGGGCTGGCTGGATCTGCCCCCGGCGTTGCAGGCCACTCAATCCTGGTGGGTGCTGGGTACGTCAGGTGCTCTGGCACTGACCGAATTCTTCGCCGACAAGATCCCCGGTGTGGACTCCGCCTGGGACCTGCTGCAGACGCTGGCGCGGGTACCCGCAGGTGCCTTCCTGGCCGCAGCCACGCTTTCCCCGGATGGTCAGCTGGGTGCGGGGGCCCTGGCGGCGGGCGCCGGTGTGGCCCTGACCAGCCATCTGCTGAAGAGCGGTTCGCGGGCGCTGCTCAACACCTCGCCAGAGCCTGTCAGCAATCTGACTGCCTCGATCACCGAGGACGTGGTGGTGGTGGGTGGCCTGTCTTTGGCCTTTGCACACCCCTGGATTGCGTTAGTACTGGTGGTCGGTGTCAGTATCACGCTGGCACTGCTGGTCTGGTGGGTGTGGCGCAAGCTCTCGCGCGGCATCCGCAACCTGTTGCAACCTGCTCCCGGATCGACGCCGCTGGAAGGTCCACGGCCATGATCCGGGCCAACAACCGTGTGAACTTCATCGCATAATGGGGCTCATGCTTGGGGAAGCCTGATGTCCGCCATTGAACCCACATCCCGTCCGCAGGATGAGCCCTCACGTTCCCGCCTGCGCGCCGAAAGTCCCCCGCCCCGATACTGGCGGCGCTGGACTGCCGATGCGCCGGCAGCAGACCCGGTAATAGAAAAAATGGCGGTATCGCGCAATGAATCCGAGCCAGTCGCGGCCCCTTCAGGCGCCGCGTCCGTCCTGACCGACAACGATGCGTCCAAGGCAAAGAAAGGCGAAACGCCCTTCCGCATCCTGATTGTGGAAGACGACCGCGGACAGGCGCTGTTCGCCCAGAGCGTGCTGCACGGCGCCGGCATGCAGGCCGAAGTGGAGATGGCGCCGGACGGTGTCATCGCCACCATCGAACGCTTCAAGCCCGACCTGGTTCTGATGGACCTGCACATGCCCGAGCAGGACGGCATGAGCCTGACCATGCAGATCCGTCAGTTCCCCGAGCTGCTGCACCTGCCGATCGTTTTCCTGACCGGCGATCCGGACCCGGAAAAACAGTACGAAGTCCTGGAAAGCGGCGCCGACGATTTCCTCACCAAACCCATCCGGCCACGGCATCTCATCGCCGCCGTCTCCAACCGCATCCGCCGCGCGCGCCAGCGCGTGCCCCAGACCGTCCCGATGCAGCTCACGGTCAATCCGGAAACCGGTTTGCCAACGCGCGCCTATGTGATGCAGCAGCTGGGCACGATGCTCGAAGAAAAAACCGAAGGCGGCCTGTTCTTCATCGAAATCAGCGGCAGCTTGGGCCTGCGCGAACGCTACGGCTACGCCACCTTCGAACACCTGATGGCCGAGGCCGGCCGCCAGCTGGCGCAGGTGGCGGCACCGCACCCGATGGCAAGACTCAACGACAACAGCTTCCTGGTGCTGGCGCAGGGGCTGGATGCCGACGCACAGGCGGTATTCGCAAAGACCCTGCGCGAACGACTGGGCCAAAACGATTTCCAGGTGCGCGACGACGAAACCCTGCGCCTGGCCTGCGTCGTCGGCTACGCCACGCTGCCGCATGTTTTTTCGGATACCGGCAGCGCGTTGGAAGCCACCGAACGTGCAGCGCTGCAGGCGCGGCAACAGCCGGAGGGCATCGCGGCCTATGTTCCACCCCAGGCGGTGGAAGGCGACCCCTCGCTGTCGCTGACCGACGCCGATCTTGAACTGGCCTTCCAGCCCATCGTCTCGGTGGCCGGCAGCAACCTGGCCCAATACCAGGTGTTCCTGCGCATGCGCCAGAGCGACGGGACGCTGATTGCAGCCGCCAAGGCCGTGCCTGCGGCCGAACTTGCCGGCCGCATCGTCGAACTCGACCGTCAGGTCATGGAGCGGGTGCTGGACCTGCTGTCTCAATACCAGAACGACGGCAAGTCGCTGCGCCTGTTCGTCTCCCAGTCGCCGCGTTCGCTGGCCCGCGATTCGTTCGCGGACTGGTTGCTGGAAACCTTGGCTACGCGCGCCATCGAAGGCACCTCGCTGATCATCGATCTGCGCCTGGACGATGCGCTGATCCATTCGGTCACCCTGCGCCAGTTCTGCAATCGCTTGATGGCAGCGGGCGTGCAGTTCTGTTTGAGCCAGTTCGAACCCGGCCGTGAGGCCGAAGCGTTGCTCACCCAGCTGCCGTTGGGATACCTGCGTGTGTCCAGCCGCTATTCGGCCGCGCACAACGATCCAGGCCTGCGCGACCAATTGCGCGGCATGATCGACCTGGCCCACCGCATGGGTCTGCAGGTCATCGGCCAGCAGATCGAAGACCCGCAGGCGGCGGCCGCGATGTGGATGGGCGGGGTCGACTTCATCCAGGGCAACCTGGTGCAGGGCGTCGGCAGCGACCTGAGCTTCGATTTCCACAACGCGGTGCTGTAGGAATGAGCCGACACGGGCGATTGCCCGTCGCACTCTGGTTGCTGCTGACCGCGATCCTGCTGGCAATGGCAGCGCCGCTGCTGTCATTGGCAGGCATCGCCGGTCCGTGGAACTGGGTGGCGCTGGCGGCGGCAGTGGCCGCACTGGCGCTGGGTTTGGTGGTGATGTCACGCATGCGCGCAATGGCCTCGCGCCATGAAGGCACCGAGGCCCGCGCAGCAATGGCCGAATCCGAACGCGACAACCTGCAACGCGAACTGCAGCGTCATGGCCGCCTGGAGCAGGACCTGCTGCTGGCCAAGCAGGCCGCCGAATCGGCGGTGCTGGCGAAAGGCGAATTCCTGGCCACGATGAGCCACGAAATCCGCACGCCGCTGAACGGCATCGTGCCCATGCTCGACATGCTGTCGCGTGCGGCACTGCCGCCCGACCAGCGCGACATGCTCAATACCGCCAGCGCTTCCTCGCAGCAGCTGTTGCGGATCGTCGATGACATCCTGGACTACTCCAAGCTGGAAGCGAACAAGCTGGAGCTGGAGATCACCGGCTTCAACCTGCGCGAAGTGCTCGATAGCGTGCTGCAATTGATGCAGCGGCCGGCCGACAACAAGAACATCCGTCTCACCTTGCAACTGGATCCGGCCGTACGCCTGCCGGTCCGTGGCGACCCGGTGCGCATGCGCCAGGTGTTGAGCAATCTGATCGGCAACGCGGTGAAGTTCACCGAACGCGGCGCGGTTACGGTCAATGTGCGTCGCCTGGGTGAAACCGCCGCGCAGCATCTGCTGCGTTTCGAAGTACGCGACACCGGCATCGGCATCGATCCAGAAGCGCAATCGCGGCTGTTCAATTCCTTCAGCCAGGCCGATGCTTCCACTACCCGCCTCTATGGCGGCACCGGTCTGGGGCTGGCCATCTGCAAGCGCATCATCGACCTGATGGGCGGACGCATCGGCGTGCATTCGGAACCTGGTCGCGGCGCCACGTTCTGGTTCGAGGTTCCGCTGCTCAAGGTGATTGGCGACATGCGTGCCCAGGACACCACCCTGGACACCACCCGCGCGTTGCTGGTGACGTCGGACACACGTCTGCGCCAACGCCTGTCGCTGCTGTTGCCCAGCTGGGGCATCAAACTGTCCACGGTGGAAACCACGCAGGAGGCCCTGGAAAGATTGCGCGCAGCCCAGATGTCGGGCGCGGCGCCATTCGCCATCGTGCTGGGTGACCTGTCGTCCATCCGTGCCAGTGCCCGTGCGCTGCACCGCGGCGTGACCCGCAGCAATGTTGCCGACGACCTGCGCATGGTCTGGCTGTACGGCGACGAAGAGATTCCCGAAGAACTACGCGACGGCAGCACACTGCTGCCACGGCAGTCGCACGGCGCCGACCTGCATGCTGCCCTTTCCTTCGCTCCACCCATCCAGGAACCAGCACCGCTGGCTTTCGAAGAGACGCCACGCCAGGACGATTTCGCACTGCCACCGCCACCAATGGCACCGGTGATTGAAATGCCGAGACCCCGCGCTGAACCGCCACCGACCTCAGGTGGAACGACTCCCACCCGGCTGCTGCTGGTCGAGGACAATCCAGTCAACCTGGCTGTGGGCGAGAAGCTTCTGTCAGTACTGGGCTACAGCTGCGATGTCGCGGTCAACGGACAGATCGCGCTGGAGAAGATGGCGACCGATGGCTACGACCTGGTGCTGATGGACTGCCAGATGCCGGTGCTGGACGGGTATTCGGCGACACGGGAATGGCGTGATCGCGAAGTGCTGCAAGGCGCCACGGTGCGCCTGCCCATCGTGGCGATGACCGCCAACGCCATGGCCGGCGACCGCCAGCGCTGCCTGGATGCAGGCATGGACGACTATCTGTCCAAACCGGTCTCGCGCGAACAACTCGAAAACTGCCTGCAACGCTGGCTGCCCGGCCGCGCCAGTTTCGAAGAACGCGTCGTGGCGGCGCCGTTGATGGCGCGCGAAGCCGACGCCGCCCTGCTTCCGGCCGCGGCTCCGCTGCGCCCGGCCACGCCAGCCATCTTTCCCGTGCTCGATCACTCGATGCTGGACGAGTTGCAGGAAATCGCAGGCGAGGAAACCGCACGTATCGTCAGCCTGTTCCTGGAAGATACGCCGCGCCTGATCGCCAAGCTGGAAAGCGCCTCGGTCATTCCCGATCTGGATGCGATGCGCGATGCCGCTCACACGCTCAAGTCATCCAGCGCCAATGTTGGCGCTATGGCTTTGTCCACCGCCGCCAAGCGTGTGGAGCTGGGCGCGCGCGCCAAGAAACTCGATCGTCCCGCAGTCGCCGTAGCTCTGGTGATCGCCGAGTACGCGCGCGCCCGTATGGCGCTGCAGGGTTATGCCCTGAAGCTGGGACACGAATCCAAAGCCGAGCCGGCTCAGTCCTCGAGCTTGGTCAGCAGGTAATTCGGTTCGCCGATGCGGTCGATGACCGACAGCTGGGTTTCGATCCAGTCGATGTGTTCTTCTTCCGAATCCAGAATATCGGCCAGCAGCTGACGGCTGACGTAGTCGCTCACCGATTCGCAATGCGCAATCGCCTCGCGCAGCAGCGGCAGCGCTTCGTATTCCAGAGCCAGATCGCATTCCAGCAATTCGCGCGGATTCTCGCCGATGCGCAACTTGCCGAGCGCTTGGAAGTTGGGCAGGCCATCGAGGAACAGGATGCGCTCGGCCAGTTTGTCGGCGTGCTTCATCTCGTCGATGGATTCCTTGTACTCGTGCTGAGCCAGTTCCTTCAGGCCCCAGTTCTTCAGCATCTTGGCGTGCAGGAAATACTGGTTGATCGCGGTGAGCTCGTTGTAGAGCGCCCGGTTGAGGAATTCGATGACCTTGGCGTCGCCCTTCATGGCACTGCTCCGGCGTTGGGGAAGGCCGGCAGGTTAACGACTTGAGACAGGCGATGACGGAACGCGAATCGTGTTCATCTCGCGCGAAGCACGCGATGCGGGATGACGCGCTCAGGCGGCCTGGGAAACGCCCGTCGCCAGCATCGGAACCGAAAAGGCATTGCGCCGTTCGGGCGGCGTGGCCTCCAGGATCGCCGTGGCGGTTTCCAGGCAGCTGCCACAGCTGGCGCCACAACCGGTCCGCATGGTCAGTTCGGCCACGCTGCGCACGCCGCTGGCCGCAGCAGCGCGAATCTGGCTATCGGTGACTCCGTTACAGATGCAGACGTACAAGTGACGGCCCTGGCGACTTGGGGAAGGGCCCTATTCCATCGCGAATGAGAATGATTGTCAATTCTTGCCCGGGCCACGGTACCCGCTTCGTTTAGCCGGCCGCGCCATGCTCAGCTCCGGAAGGCAGGCATCCAGCAGCATCTGCGGCACTGCCTGGGCGCCCGCCACCAACCGGGCGAGAGGCGCCAAGTGCTGCAGGGCACGGCCATACACGCCGCGCTTGAATACCACCACATGCTCCATGGGATACCAGAAATCGACCCAACGCCAATGGTCGAACTCCGGGGTATCGGTCAGGTCCAGGCGCAGGTGGGATTCGTCGCCGATCAGCCGCAGCAGGAACCAGACCTGCTTCTGGCCAATGCAGACGTGGCGCTCGTTATGGCGCACAGCCCGGTGCGGCAGCCGATATCGCAACCAGCCGGGGGTGGCGCCCAGGATCTCGACATGCTCGGGCAGCAGGCCGGTTTCCTCGCGCAATTCGCGGTACATGGCCTCGACCGGCGTCTCATCGGTGTTCATGCCGCCCTGCGGGAACTGCCAGCCATCCCGGCGCACCCTGCGCGCCCAGAACACCCGCCCATCCGGGGCCATCAACACTATGCCGACATTGGGTCGGTAGCCGTCCGGATCGATCACGATGCGGACTCCTGAAATCTACTGGTTCCGACTGTGCCACGCCCGGGCCGATGTCTCAAGCAAACCGGTTTTCATTGACAGGCGCCGGTCAGACGGGAAAAATGCGCGGTTCAATCAGCGGCTATGTAGCTCAGCCGGTTAGAGCACAGCACTCATAATGCTGGGGTCGGTGGTTCGAGTCCACCCATAGCCACCATCCGTTGCATTGAAATCAATGAGTTAGCAAAAGCCGCCGCGAGGCGGTTTTTTTTTTGGGCGAACGTCCCGCCTGCAGAACGGGGTGCAGCCGGCTTAGGAGGGCTTGGTAGCCTTAATGTCTGCGCGATGGACCTGATGCCTGCGGGTTCTTTAATGACGACTGATCCATCTCGGCCATTCCGCAACTCGACGTCTTTAGCTCTCCGGCCAGACGAGGGACCGGTGGATCTGAGCGCCAGCCCATGCACCGTCCGCAACCGCTAGAGAGACCGAGTGCGGGACACGGGCAGCATCACCACAAGCGAAGACACCGGCGATATTGGTTTCTTTTGCCTCGTTAGTGTGGATCTGTGTGCCCATCGGGGTGTCAGCGATGGTGCATCCGATGTGTTCCGCTATTGGTGTCGATGGCGCATTCTTCGGAGCAGTAAACAGACCCGCGAAACTGAGGCGCCTGCCGTCAGCCAGCACTACATCGGCGTGCCCTTCAATTCTTTCGATACGTGTCGCCTCTACGGCCACATCTCGGGCTGAGAGATCCTGCAGCGCGGATTCATCGAGCTCCAGCACGCCATTGGTAAAGAAGGTCACCGATCCCCGCGCCGTGGCGGCGATGACGGCCGGGTCTACACCGTCTTGGGCCAGAAACCCGTGCGAGTGTGAGGCTGCGCGATTACGTCGTTTGCCTCCGTCAATGACCAGCACACTACGTCTTGCCCGCAAGAGCTGCAGTGCAGCGGCCATGCCCGAATAACTGCCACCCACAATGATGACATCGTAGTTCTTCATGGCGTTGCCTTCTCGATGTGTGCCTGGTGAAGGCGTGCGAAGTCGGCGGCCAAGTCAGCAAGGGATACCGACGCGAAGCGCTCGAGAAGCAGGGCTTCGGCATCATCAAAAGCGTCATTCAACGCAGCGTTCACAGCCTGCTCGACAAGGCAAGCCGGATTCTCATGCCGATTGCCCATGGCAAACAACGCCGGCTCGCCCAGTGCCTCATGCAGTTGGCGCAGGTTGACCTTGGACAAGTCAGCTTTGATGCGCCAACCACCCGAGTGCCCCCTTAGGGAAGCAACGAGCCCTGCCTCACGGAGCAGCCCCATTGTTCGACGGACGACGACAGGGTTGGTACTCAGACACAACGCCAACTTTTCAGAGGTCATCGGCTCCGTGCGCTCGGCCATATGCAGCAAGGCGTGGAGAACGGCTGACAATCGACTGTTTCTTTTCATGTAACAAATGATGTTGCGTAATGGGACAAGAGTCAACGCTGCCCGGCCCGCGAGCCATCTACTTTTCTTGTATTGACTTATCTACCTACTGGTAGGTAGATTACGATCCCCTTCCACAGCGAACTCCTTCCCATGGGCATTTCACCAATCGGCTGGCTCCATACACTCGGAAGCCTCCCCGCGATCCCGCTTGCGGCCTACATGCTGATCAAGTACGGACGGATCGCGGCGGACACTAAAGCCGGGCGCGCCTATTTCTGGTTCATGTTGCTGGGCGTGCTCACGGTCTATCCCATTGCGCATCAGCCGGTGAGCTCCATCGTCGCCACAATCACCTTGGCGTTTCTCCTGGTCGGATACGGCATCGCGATCTGGCGACCGGCAAAGCGGCTGTGGACCTACGTCCAGACGATTTCGTTGAGCATCACCGTGTTCCTGCTTATGGTGCCCACCGTAAGTGAAAGCCTGCGCAGGCTTCTTGTTGGCGATCCGTTGGTGACAGACTTGAAGGACCCGTTGCTCCTGGGTATCCAGGGCGCTCTCTTCCTGGCGCTGATCGTAAGTATCCCGTTGCAAGTACGAGCGCTGTATAAGCAGCGCGTCCATCGAGAACAGGTAGCCCGTTGATGTCGTCCGCGACAGCCTTGCCAAAGTATTCGCCGAAGGCCCAAGAGATCATTCGGCGAACCAATGAACTGCTTGCCACGGGCGGGTACAACAGCTTCAGCTATGCGGATATTGCCGAGCTCGTGGATGTCAGGAAGGCCAGCATCCATCATCACTTCCCCGCGAAGGTGGATCTGGTCAAAGCAACAGTCGGCCAGCACCGGCGGGCGATGCGGCAAGGGCTGCAGTCGCTCCAACAATCGATCCCTGATCCCTATGCGCGACTGGTCGCCTATAGCCGCTACTGGGCCGACTGCGTTCAGGAGTCGAATCCTCCCATCTGCATCTGCGCGCTTCTTGCAGCTGAACTACCGACGATACCCAAAGAGGTCGCCGAAGAGGTCATGGGTCACTTCCATGACCTCCAGGCCTGGATTGAACTGACCATGGAAGAAGGCGCGGCCAAGGGAGTGATGCGTTTGGTCGAAACCCCGTCGGCGGAAGCGGCGATGTTTATGGCATCGATTCACGGCGCGATGCTCTCGGCCCGCGCCACGGGCAATGCTTTGCTCTTCTGGCAAATAGCGAAGCTATCGATAGAACGCTTGAAGGCTCAGTAGCAACCCGGTGTGCGTTGTCTGTCGCACCGGCGTCGGGCCGGCTTGTCGGCCCGCAAGTTGGTCATCTGACCGGTAAAAACTGATGTTTATCAGTTTTCCCGCCGCCTGTCCGCATCAAGCGACTACTCATAATGCCGGTCGGTTCGAGTCCATACCACTCATCCGTGCATGGAATCGTCCCATAAAGAAGAGCCGGAACCCCTCAGAATCGGCTTTCCGGCTCTTATTGTCCGACTGAGTGCGAGGCAGCCGGTAGAAATCGAACTGTAAATGCCGGTACCTAGTAAAAGCCCAGAAGGCAGTTGTCTTCACAGGAGCCTTGGCTCCTCCGATAAGACCTTCGCCATTTCAATCAGCCATGCTCATTGGAACAGCATCAAGTAGCACCGATGCAGCCGGCTGCTTGCCGAAACCCTCGGCCTGGACATCCAGTAGCAGCGTTGGGGTGTAGCCGTCCGGTACCGCGCTGCGGTTCCAGATATTCACCGGCACGCGCCATTCGGTGCCTACGTCGCGCTTGCGCGGCGCATCGGCGCTGGTCAATACGCCGTACTTGGCGTGCGCCTGCGTTTCGCGCAATTCGATCTTGCCCGGCTTCGTGCTGTAGTGGGTGACGACCGCTTTCCAGGTGCCGGCTTTGGGGTTGTCCACCACGATGCGTTTGTGGCGGCCGTTGACATCCGCATCGCCGTGACGGGTGCATTTGTCGGATTCGCACCGGTACAGATTCACCCAGGCCGAATCGGTAGCGGCGTCCGGCACCAGTTCCAGCAGCAAGCGCTCGGTGCCTTCGGCCACGGTCAGCGTGCGCTCGAATTCCTGCACGGGCGCCAGAGCGATCGTCTCGCTGCGTTGCGCCGCCAGGGCACGACTGCGCAAGCCGCCTTCGAACGCCGCGCCGCGGTTGCGCAGAACCACGTCCTGGCCTTCCATGCGCGCTTCGACCGAAAGCAGGGACGCCTGGACTTTGACTTTAGTGCGCGGCAATACCTGTCCCGGCGCAATCGACCAGTCCTGCGCAAAAGCATCGCCCATGTCCATAAGCATCAGCTGCCAGCTGCCCGCCATCGGTGCGGCCAGATCATGGCCGCTTTCTTCGAAGGTGAAACGGGTCGCTGCCTGCCAATTGTCGGGTGCATGCAAATTGCCCGTGATCTCCTTGCGCGCTTCCGGCAACTGGAAGCGCACCAGGCCGCCGCCTTCCGGCACGTCGTAGAAAAGGTTGCGACGACCAGGGCGGTCCAGTTCGAACTCCTGCTCCACCTGGTATTTGTTCTGCGCAGTGAATCGGTGCGGTACCACGATGGTCGCCTGCATTACCGCGGCAGGTCCGGCCAGGCCGTCGCGGCGCAGCTCCAGCAGCGCACTGTAGACCTTCTCCTCGGGTACGCGCACGCGCACCTCCAGCGGCACCGGCTGGTTCAATGGCAGCGTGATTTCGGCGGAAGACTGGTACGCCGCGGCGTCGCCTTTCCACTTCAACTGGTAGCGCACCGGGACCTGCGGGCCGCTGGTGCGCTTCAGCGTGATCGTGCGCGTCGCCGACTGCCCAGCCTGCCAGCCTTCGCGTTCAAACAGGCCCTGGCCCACGTCTGGCTGCTGCAGCCATGGGCTCATCAGAGTTTTCACTGGAGCAGCAACCTCAATGGTTTCCGGCGTCTCGTCTGCGATCTGCTGCAATCGCTGCCATGCGGCGTCGATCTGGATCAGGCCGCGGCCCTGCTGATACACCGGGAAACGCGCAAGTGGCCGCGCGCTGTCGCGCAGCGCGCGTTGGATGCTGGAACCATCGACCGGCAGGCCTTCACGCTTGGCCGCACCAACCAGAAGCGCGGCTGCACCTGTGGCCACGGGAGTCGCGCATGAAGTTCCGCCGCAGATGCCGTAGCCGATCATGCGGAACACGCCGGCGCGCTTGCCGCCATCGTCGCGATCGACATTGCCAGGTTCAAGACTCGTGGGATTGGCGGGCGACAGCAGGTCCGGCTTGAGCAAGCCGTTGCCGGCCGGTCCTTCCGAACCGACCCAGTGCAGATCGTCCTGGTAACGCGCGTGGATGCCATAGTTGGAATACACCGCGTCCGCGCTCTGGTAAGCGCCCACCGACAGCACGTTCCCGGGCACCGTCGCATCGGAAACGGTCGACATGCCCGGGGTATTGAATGCGGTGAACAAGGTCGGCTTGTCGTGCAGCGCCTGCAATCGCTCCAGCACCACGCCTACCAGCGAACGCCCTTCCAATACCTGCTCATGCAAGGTGGTGATGCCCGCGTGGCCTTCGATCAGCACGATGTCGGTCGCTGGATGTTCGAAGGCCGCGATCATGGCCCGCGCATAGCCGCTCACGTCTTCATTGGCATTGACCGCGATCAGCTGCACGCCCGGAGCCACGCCCTGGATCCGGCCATTCTTGCCGCGGCTGGCGGCCAGTGCGCCAGCCACGGCGGTGACGTGCGACCCGAAGCCCATGTTCACCGACACGTAGTCGCCATCGGCCTGGACCGTGTAGCCCACGGTTTCGCGCAGGACCGTTGCGGGATAGTCCTTTCCTAACACGCCGATCTGTTGCGAAGTCGCGTACTCGCGCACGCCCGTCTCATCGTCGAAATCGCCGTCCTGGTCGGTGTCGATCCACAACATCCGGTTTTCCGGCGACCACAGCACGCGTGTGCGCAGGTAGATCTGCGAATCCTCGCGCTTGAGTCCTTGCGGATACCTGCGGCCCTGGAACGCCTTGTCGAGCACTGGCCACACCGCCCATAGCGCACCGATGTCCTTGTTCAAGTCCAGCAGTGCAAGCCGGTACTCGCCCGCGCCCGGCACACGGTGTCGCTGGCCGTCGATCTCGATCGTCCCGCCTCGTGCTGTCGCTGGTGCGCTGAGCCGATGGCTCCAGAACCAGCCCTTCCGGGTCGCATCGGGATCCAGCGACGGGGCGAGGCCCGGGATGTTGATCACGTCGCGAAACTTCGGCACTTCCTTGCCATCGGCAGCGAAGGCCGTCTGCAATTCTGCCGAAAGGAAGTCGGGGAAGTATTCGACATGCGCGACCACGACGCCGCGGCCGTCGTTGCCCGCATTGCGCGCAAGGAATCGTTCTCCATCCATATCGCCGCGCACATCGTACATATGCTCCACCGGCGCCATTCCTTCGCGCCGCGGCCAGTCCTGGCGGGTGATGCGTACCGGGGATTTCGCCGAATCGGATTTCGGCTTGGGGTCCCAGCCGTTCGGCGGATTGGGGCCGTCAATGGCGAGCTTTTCCACTGCGAAGGAGGCCAGCGGAGCATCGGCCAGGAAGCGATCCACTTGCGGAGTGGGCAGTACGATGGCCAGGAAATCGGTGGGCGCATGCGTATAGTCCACGCGCCCACCCAGTTGGCGCACCAGCTGCTCCACTTCCGCGCTTCTGCCAGGTTGCGCTGCCACCGCCAGCCCAACCGCGGGTTTGGCATTCACTTGCCATGCTTCGCGGCTGTCCAACTGATGGCGAAAGCCGGGGTTGGCCTGAAGCGCAAAACTCAGGACGCTTCCGATCAGCAACGTCAGCACACCCGGTAACCGCCATCGTGGGCGCGACTTGTCTGCCGCCGAAACAGATTCGCACTCGTCATTGACCGCCATTGTCGTCCCCTGCAAGAAATCGTCGCCTCATTGCAAAGACGGATGAGTACCGCAACCCCCTACCGAATAAAAGGAAATACGGCATGCAGCGAACGACGCTCTTTTAATTCTGGTTTACATAGCAAAACCGGAACATCTAAGCTTCATCATCTTCGACAGGACACTGCTTTCCCGCCTTGAATAGCAGGACTTACTACCTTTTCCGTTCCGCTTCTGCCTGTTTCTTTTCCTGGATCTCTTCAAGACTGACCCGGCATTCCTGATCGCCGTTGCGGACCTGTTTTTCCTTGCACTCGCGCGCACGCTCCCAGTAGAGCTCGGGCATGTGGGTCAGCTGTCGAAACGCACCGGGACTTTTCTGATTGCAGCCAGGGCCGATACATACAAGCATCGCGGTCAAAAAATACGTTGCTCGCTTGGTGGTGATCAACGCACTCCCCAATGGCAGGCATCGGATTCGTCTGCCTGTCTATGAAGACGTTTCCCGGGCGCCGGACCCTACCCTCATTCCACGAAGCGCCTGTAGAACAGATCTCGCTCATCGAACGCCTGGTACTCCCAGGTGTTTGTCCAGAAAGTCCACCATGCGCTGGCTGACATCGACCGCGCTCTGTGTCGACCAGGTGGAGATGACGTGTCCCTGACCCGGATAGATCGCCAGTTGCACCGGCCGATCCAGGCGACGCAATCCGACGAACAGCTTCTTGGACTCTTCATACGGAACCGCGCTGTCTTTCTCGCCCGCGACGATCAGCATCGGCGTCTGGATGCGGTCGATACGGTAGAAGGGCGAGTTGTCGATGTAGCGCTGCGGATTGACCCAGGGCGTTTCGCCCATACGTCCCTGGCCCTTTTCTGCCCAGGTGATCCAATGACTATTGCCGGCGTCGTCCATGCCGCCGTAGAAACTGGCCAGGTCGAACGCGCCGTTGACCGGAATAGCCGCACGGAACAGTTTCGTATGACTGGCGATGGACGCCGCGCTGTAGCCGCCATACGACTGGCCACTGACCGCTAGCCGGTTGATATCCACGTAACCGGCATCCGCCACCGCGTAGGCCTGGGCCAGCACTTCGTCGGTCATCTGCTCGGCCGGGTGGCCGGGCAATCCTTCCGGCGCCAGTACGATGTTGGCCATGATCACGGCATAGCCACGGCTGGTGAACACCTGGCTGGGCACCGTGTTGCCCATGCCGCCGCCGAAGTAGCTGGCGCGCGTGGACAGATCCGAACCCGAATAGATCATGACGATGCCTGGCAGGCGGTCGCCCCTCTTCGCGCCGGGCGGCAACAGCAGCGTGGTACGCACACTGGCCATCGAGCCGTCATGTTGCGGTGTGCGGGTTTCGATCACTTCCGCCGAACCATAACGGCGGCCATCCAGTCGCGGGTCGATGGTGGACAGCTTCTGCCCGCGTGCGACGCTGCTGGAAAAACGATAGAGATTCGGCGGCGTGGCCACATCTTCGTAGATCGCGACCAGGTCGGCGTGGTTTCCGCCTGACACGAATCCGTAAGTCCGATACATGCCTTTGGCGATGATGCTGCGCTTTCCGGAGCCAAGATCGAACCGCATCACGGCCTGCTCACCCGTTCCGCGCTCCCGCATCACTGCCGAAAGCGCGTTCGGCTCTGGTTGCCACAGAACGTTTTCGTTGGCACGCACGAGATCGAGGAACTGCCATTCCTTCTCGCCGGGCAATGCCAATCGCTTGGTGGCACCTCCCGACAGCGCAACCAGCGCCAGCCCCTGCGGCGCGCGATCGCGACCGGTACCTTTGGGATCCAGTCCGACCAGCAGGTTCTTCCCGTCTGCGGTGAAGTACAGGACGGCAGGTGCGAGCTCGCCCAGTTCTTTCGCCAGTTGCTGTGGAGTACCCGCACCCTCGACGGAAAAATCCACGGACCAGAGCGCGCCCTGCTTCAGATAGAACAACCGGTCCTGGGTAGGATGCCAGCGATAATCGACGCGCGTGTAGTTGACGTTGTGCTCGGAGGATTGCATCCCCTTTGACAACACCTGTGGTTTGCCGCCTGCCGAGGGCACGACCTGCAGATCGGTCACATACTCGGTGGAAATTTCTTCCTTCGGATAGATCACCGATATGTAGCTGACCCAACGCCCGGAAGGCGACAGCTCCAACCGGTTCGGCCGCGTCTCGCTGTCCGCAGGCACCAGAACACGCACCTGGCCGTCCTGTGCCGAAATCGCTGCCAAGGTGGTGTTGTAGTGGCGCATCATGAACGCCTGGCTGGAACCCACCTTGTTCGCATCACTTTTCTCCTCGCCACCTTCTCCACCACCGAAGTGGACGATGGCCTTCGACTTGCTTTCGTCGACCGGAGCAGTCGCTCGCTCACCTTCAGTACCCGAAGCGGTCGGCGGGTGAGGATCCAACGGCACATAGAGCGTCGCGCCATCAGGCGACCAGCGCGGTTCGGAACCTGAGAAGACGCTACCTTTCACTACCGCATCGGAGACGCGGCGGCATTCATTCGAATCCAGTCCATAGATCCACAAATGCACGCCGCCATCGGCATCGGAATAGAATGCGAGCCGCTTGCCGTCCGGCGACCAGGCCGGTGCCCATTGATTGCCCTTCCCGGCGCACACCGTGATCGATGCGTTGGCCGACCGTGCGTTGGCCGATGCGATATGCAGGCTCGCGCCTATCGCACTGACGGGCGTGCCTGTAGGCAGGAAGCGATCGTCCTGCGGCTGCGTGGCCGGTGGCGTGATGATCGCGTAGGCCACGCGATCGCCCGCAGGCGAGGCCACGGGATTCTCGTTGTAGGGAAACTCATTGGCGGTGAAGGCCAGTTCGTAGGGAAACGCGTCGGGCGACTCCTTTCCGGCAATCCCAGCGCCGTTCGACGACGCCGCTACCGTGCTTATGGACAGCGCCAGTGCACATGCAACCGCGAGATGCCGGCCAAACCGCAAATCGATCATCGTTCTGCATTCCCTTTGTGTGTCGTTGTCTTCATGTCCCGCAGTCCCAGCCAATGGGCGTACTGGGCTGCCTTGGCCGGATCCGGATCTTCTGCGTCCATCAGCCAGAAGCGCCACCAGTCGATGTTGCTGCCCAGCGAACGCAGGCGATGCTGCGGACGCGTCGTGGAATGGGACGCGCTCTGAAAGTACAGAATGTCCGCGGGACGACCGAGGGCGAGCAACCGGTCCGCCATTGCGCCGTGGTAGACCAGACTCCACAGGCCGTGCGAGTTGAACAGGATCGGCGCGCTCACCTTTTTCAGTTCTTCATCGGTGAAAGGCCGCATGCGGTCGGTGTATTCCGAAGCGCCGCCGTCGATATTGCTGGCGGCAGCGAACTTGATCGCGGAATGGATCAGCAGATAGGACGTGTAGTAGCCGGCGCGGCTCCAGCCCGCGATGCCGATGCGCGAGGGATCTATCAGCCCTTCGCTGTCCAGTTTGGCCACGGCGGCTTCGGTATCGGCTCGCACGCGCTCGCCTTCGGCGGGCGTCTCGATCACGTCGCGCATTGGTGGTTCGCGCTTGTACAACACCATGAAGCCCTGCGCCGCCAGCATCTGCGTCGCATGCCCGCTCAATTGCCAGGCGCCGTCCAGCAGGTAGGGTTCGCCCTCCTTTCGCAGCGTGCCGTCGTCCAGCAGGATCACCAGCGGATAGCGCTTGCCGGGCTGGTAGCCCAGTGGCTTGATCAAGAAACCGTCCGCGGGCGCATCCGGCTTGCTGCGCCAGTGATAGGCCGCGATCTCGCCCATGCGCACGGCCGCCAGTTGCGGATTGAGATCGGTGAGGGGCGTGCTGCGCTGCGTGATCGGATCGAACGCGACCAGTTCCGGCGCTGTACGCAAACCGTCGCGTACGCCGAGCACGATCCGGCCATTGCTGGCGACCGGCCAGTCCGGGTTGAAGCCCTTGACCGCACCGGTGTAGACGGCCTTGCCCCACTTGCCGTCGCTCCCGCGCGTCAGCCTGCCGAACTGCTCGCCCTTGCGGCTGAGCACCAGGGTGCGACCTCCGTCGGCCCAGCCGAGCGGCCGCGAGTCCTTTTCCAGTCCCAGTCCAGACACCCGACGGCTGGCGAGATCGACTTCCACCCAGGCCGGCGGATCGGCCGGACGTTCCGGCAACAAGGTGTACACGATCACGGACCTGCCATCTGGCGACCACAACGGCGAACCGCTCTCGTAACGTTCGAACTGCGGGCTCGGCGCATCGATCAGTGGCTCGATCTTTCCGGTGGCGACGTCGACCACTCCCACCAGCGGCGCGGTGCGATGCGTGTACGCGTTCATGTGCCGAGCGCCGTAGTAGGCGTATTTCTCCGGATGCATCGGGTGTTCGGTCAACTGGTAGGGATAAAGCAGCAGGTGCTTGCCGTCGGGCGAAGCGGGAAGCACTGCGAATGGAAGGCTGCTGTCGTCGACCAGCGATTGGGTGGGCGCGGCTGCGACCCTTTCGTCCTTCAGATCCAGCGGCAAGGCGGGGCGGCTCTGCCGCGTATCGAAGATGAGGCGATTGCGTCCGCCCTGGACCAGGAAATACTGGCGCACCGCGTTCCATCCGTTCAATCGCGAGAGGACCGGCGAGATCACGGTGAAATTGGATTGTGTCGGGAACACTTCGGTATCCCACAGGAAGACGCCATCGTCTTCCATGCGCTGGGCGCTGCCGTCTTCCGGATTCAACACGGCCGAGAATGCGAGCAGTCTGCCGTCCGGACCGACGGTGAAAGTGCGGATCGCGCTGGGATGCCGCGTGAGCTGGGTTTCAGTCTTGGTTGAAAGATCGAATAGATATGCCTGTGCGATGCCCGCATCGTCCAGGCCAAGATAGGAGATCGCCTTGCCGCCCTGCACGAAACGCAGTTGCTTGATCGGCGAGGCCTGCTGGTCGCGTCGCTCGCCCGAGAATTCGCGCGTCAGCACGATGCGCGCCGGCTGTATTCCTAGCGGGGGCCGCAAGTCGAGCAAGCGCAATTCGTAGATATTGGTGTTGCGTGCCAGGTCGCCCCGCCAGTTGACGAAAGCCGCCTGCAATCCATCGGGCGAGAATGCCACAACCTCGTCCTCGGGCGTGACGCCATGCTGGATGCGCACCATGGCGATGGCGTCCTGCACCGTCGCTCCACCCGCTGGCGCTGCGGACGCGTGAAGCGCCGATGCAGCGAAGAGCACCAGCAATGCCATCGCATGAAAGCAACCTGTTCTTACTCTGTGCGTCAGACTCATTTCCTGCCCCATACGTTCTAACCTGTTGGACGCGGCGACCCTAGCGCTGCATGCCGTCCTTCGATGAAGGCGGTCCGGCATGGCAACTCCCTACGTCCCGTAGCAAAAAAACTGACTCTTCGGCTGTCGTTTCAGCCGCTTTGACCCGTGGGCTTAGACGCGTCCTCCACTGGGAAGGCATCGAACCATTCGAAAATCCGCTGCCACATGTCGCGGATGTTGGCCGGGCTTTCCAGAACATGACCTTCGCCCCAATAGCGCACGAACCGCGCGCGCTTGCCTTGGCGGTAGAGTCCGTTGAAGAACTCCTCGCCCTGCTGGATGGCGACATAGTCGATATCGCCCTGCACGATCATCAGCGGCGTGTTCACCCTGTCCACCTGGAAGATCGGGCTGTTGCGCAGATAGCGGTTCAGTTCTTCCCACGGCGGCCCGCCCATGCGGATCTGCGCCGATTCGCTGAGCGCCATCTGGAACAGGTTCTCCTGCGGGTAGTCGCGGTAACGCTGACGTGCGTCGAACTGCCCATAGAGACTGATCAGGTTGGAAAGCCCTGCCAGCGAAACAGCGGCGGCGAAACGGTCGGTCTGCGTCACCAGTCCGTAAGTCGAATAGCCACCGAAGCTTTGACCCATCAGGAACAGCCGCTTGGGGTCGGCGACCCCCATTTCGACCACCTTGTCGACCGCGGGCAGCACGCCCTCCGGCAAACGGAGCATCGGATCGTCCACCGCGCCTTCCGGGCCCAATGGCATGCTTGGAATCAGCACCGCATAGCCGTGCGCGACCGGAATCTGCATGTTCAATGCGCTGGCCATGGCAGGATCGGAGATCGATGGCGGTGTGGCGCGCGCCATCGAGCCGGCGTAGACCCAGGTCAATAGCGGCAGTCGCTCGCCTTTGCGGTGACCGGGCGGCAACAGCAGCCATGCATCCAGTTTCTGCCCGCTCAGGCTGGTGTAAGTGAAGCGCTGCGCGGATGCGGGCCTGATCTCGTTGAGGAAGTTATTGGCGTCGATCAGCGACAACGTGCGACCGCTTCCGGCGACATGGCGCCACAGCCGGAATCCCTCGCTGTCGTTGCGAAGGAACAAGGCGTCGCCGCTGTCTGGATCGAACGCCTTGAGCTCGGCGCGCGGTGCCGGCGTCTTCAGCGGTTCGACGCGGCCGCTAGCAAGATCGAGCGCAAAGGGCTTAGCCTCATCGCCTTCGCCGACCTCAAGCACCAGCTTGCGGTAGCTCGCACTCCGGCGCGGCCATTGCTCTTGCCCGTTGTTGCCATAGACCGGCCATTGCAGAGAGGCGATGGAATGCGAGAAGCCGCTGGTCAGATTCTGCGCTGGCGCATCTTCCCGGATGCGCCATATCTCACCGTCGGCCAAACCGACGAAACTCGAATGCTTGGGTTCCACCCAGAGCTCGGAGGGAACCTTGGCCATCGCCGCAGTCAGGTTGCGTAATCCACCCCCGTGGTCCAGCAGCCACCAGTCGCGACGCGCGGTCACCTCAGGCTTGCGTGCACCATCGCGCTTGGCCGCATACAACAGCAGATTTCCCTGCGCCGTCCATTCCAGCTGTTCCTGTTCGCGCACGATGGCGGCGGCATCCAGCTCATCCAGTGCGCGCACGGTCGATTTCCGGCTGCGCATATCCACGTAATAGAGCGAAGGCGAACCACCGCGTCCGGATTCCGGATAGCCCAGGAAGGCCAGCATCGCGCCATCGGGCGACCAGCGCACCGAGTCGGCGAGCACGTTGGGGCTGGTCGGGCCTTCGATGCTGATGCGTTCTCCGGCCAGCGTCGCCAGACCAAGTTCATAGGTGTCGGAAACGGCGAACGGAAGCGGCTCACCCTTGCGGGGCCTGTACATGCTGGTGGTGCGCACGAACGCGACCGCGTCGCCGCGCGGCGACACTTGCAGATTGAGCGTGCTGCCTTCGACCACGCGCGAAGAGGTGCCGCCTGCGACATCCACCAGCAGCAGCTGGCCTTGCGGACGCTCCGAAAGATCCACGGATACGCCGCTGTCCAGCACACTGGCCGTGGCTTCCTTGCCTGCGACCACCTTGGGCCATTCGCGGCTGGCGATCTGGGGCGTGGCGAGTTCTATGCGCATGCCCAAGGGTTGTTCGCCCTCGGGAAGCACGGGCAGCAGCAAGCGCCCGCCGTCCACCCAAGTGTAGGGCCGCGCATGGATCTTGGCGGTGTCCACGCCGAATTCGGAGAGCAGCTTCAACTGACGCGCCTGCGCATCCCACACCCAGGCATGCACGTTGCCGCCACGCGTGGACAGCATCGCCAGGTAGCGCCCATCCGGCGACCACTCGGGTGCCCACCAGCCCGATCCGTCTTCGATGCCTTTGGTGAGATTGACCGGCGTATCGTTGCCGGCCTGCAGCCACACGTCGCTGCCGGCGTTGCCCCACAGGTATTCCCATTTGTGGTTGGCAAGTTCGCGCTTGGGCCGCACGCGGGCGAAAGCGAGCGTGCCATCCGGGGAGAACGAATACGGTCCACCGTAATAACGGCCAAGACTTTCTATTTCGAAAATGTCGTCGATGCGGAACGGCCGGCCGACGTTTTCGTTCGGCGCCGCAATCAGATCCTGTGCCAACAGCAGAGCGCATGCCAACAGGACCATCCGCCAGCGAAACCCTGCTCGTTTTACCTGCGCCACGCTACCGTCATTGCGGGGCGTTGCTGGCTTAATCATTCTGCTTTCCATCATTGTCCCGTTCTCCAGCCCTTCGGTCATGCCGCGCACGCTGTCCTCTATTCCAAAGACGGGTTGGAACGGCAACTCCCTACATCGGATCGTGTGGATCGTCATCGCGCAGCTCTGAACTCGCGTGCTGCTTGGGGTCATGGCTTGGACCCATAGCGCTCGATCATGCGAGGCGAGCCATTTCCCTGAACCCAGTAGTCGAACCACTCCAGGTTCCTGCGCATGCTGTCGATACGCAGCAGAGGTTCGACGATGCCGTGTCCGGTGCGCGGATAGGCGATCAGTTCCACCGGCACGTCCTGCAGACGCAGCGCATGCATCAGGATGCGACCTTGGGTAGCGGCCAGGCCGTGGATGCTGCCGAATTCGGCCAGCACCGGCGTTTTGACGTTGCCGATGCGCATCAAGGAGGACTCCCGCAACAGGTCCTGCACACCTGCGGTCGTGGTCATGTGGTCTACGCCCGCCAGATCGCGAAGCAGGTCCTGGTACCACGGCATCGCCGCCTGGCTGTAAGCCACGCTCAGCATTTCGACGACGCCGTCGCCCAACGATGCGGCGCGGAAGCGCTGCGTCTGCGCGATCGTCTCCAGTCCCAAGCCGAAACCGTAGCTGAAGCCGGTGATGCCCATGCGTTGCGGATCGACGATGCCACGCTGCACCAGCGCATCGACACCGGATACGACGTCGCCATGCGGCCCGATGCGCTCGCTACCTTCATTGGCGATGGCGGCATCGAATGCGGGACCGTATCCCGATCTGCCGCGCGTATTGGGCGCCAGCACCACATAGCCGCGTTTCGCCCAGGCAAGCAACGGATACTGGCTGGCGACGCCGAATCCCGCATGCACCATCTGCGGCCCGCCTTCCACATAGACCATCAACGGGTATTTTCTGCTTGCATCGAAACCCGGCGGCTTGATCAGGATGCCGTGTACGTCCCACTTGTCGTCCGCGCTGCGCCACTCGACGATCTCACTGGATAACCCGTCGAAAACGCCGTCCCCGTTCCAGCGTTCGAGTACACGCCAGTCGCCGCCAGACACCTCGCGAACGACGACTTCTGGCGCTTTGGTGGGGGTTTGGCGAACGCATGCGGTAACACCCTGCGGGTTGCGTCCGCACGAAGCGTACTCGGCCAGTACATCCTGCGGCGTGTCCGCAGCTACCTGCCTGTCTTCCGGTCGAATGCGGAAGGCACCCGAACGCAGTTCCGACCCACCTTCGAAATACAGCTCCGCACTGTCGGCCGACCACACCAGGCTGCGCACGTATACCGGCAACAGCTGATGTTTGCGCGCCTCGGCCAGGAGGTCGACGGCAGCTTCGCTGCCATCGGCCCTGATCCGGAACAGGCTTCTGTTGTGGCGAAGGTTCCGCGGTGCGGCATCGGTCGTGAATGGCATCTGCGAAGCAAAGGCGATCCACTTTCCATCCGGAGACCAGGCCGGCTCCATGCCACCGCCGCGTTGCTTAGGGAGTGGCGTGCGGCTGGAATCCGCGCTGTCGACGATATACAGATCGGCGCCCAAGCCCGTGCGCGTCCAGCGGAAATCGCTGCCCGCGGAGACCACCAGACGACGTGAATCGGGCGCCCATGAGTAGGCCAGTACATCCAGCGTTTTGCCGGTAAGGCGTTTCGATGTTCTTTCCTGCAGGTCCATCACCCACAGCAAGGCCGGCTGATGGGGAAACGAACGCAGCGCATCCGGCGTGCCGGCCGCACGAACCGGGTCCCAGTTTTCGTCGAGTTCCACACCGGTATTGGGATCGCCTGCCGAGTCCAGCGATGCTGCCGCCTCCGGATCCGGCGCGGTGAAGGCGATTTTCCGGCCGTCGGGAGACCACTTGAATCCACTGGTTCCCACGGTAAACAACCTGCGCGCCGACTCAGGCAGCACCAGCTTGCTGCGCACTTGGGTGGTCGGAGAATAGAGTTCCATCTCCCCTCCGCCAGGCACGCGGAATGCGAGCTCTTCGCGCACTGGCGACCAGGCCAGGAAGCCGCCTCCGAATGGGCTGCCTACAACCTTTCCCTCCGCCAGAATGCGTTCGGCGCCGCTACCGTCCGTGCGCCGGACGACAGCGGCGTACCGGTAACCGTTCTCTTCGAGCGTAGTGCGGCGACGCAAGTACGCCACCCAGCTTCCATCCGCCGAAACCACCGGACTGAAGAAGTCAGGTGCCTGCACCAGCGCAAGAACATCCTCCCCCGCCTCTGCCGGACCTGGAAGTCCGGCAGAGGCAAGCGGCGACGACAGAACAAGAAGCGACGACAACATCACTGATCGTATAGAACGGGTCATTTCCACCTCGCAGCAGCATGCTTCAGTCAAGCCGATGGCAACCCGCTCGGCGAAAGCAGGACAACCTCAGATCGTTGGGATCGTCCGCGGGCGCTCGACTCCGCGCCGCCGACAAGGAGAGGCTTAGAACTTGTACTTCAAGCTTGCGTAGAAATACCGGCCACGCACATCGGCCTGCTGAAAGTCGTAACCGGAAAAGTTGTTGGAAAAGGTACCCTGGTTGTTCGACGCGTTGATCACGCCGACATTGACGCTGAAACCGGTGGCGCTGTCGCGCGCCGCGCCGAAGTCGTAGCCGGCCTGCATGTCGTACCACCATTGCGAGGGCATGTGCCGGATGGCGTCGTAGTCCAGGTAACCGTGCAGATAGCGAGCCAGCAGGCTGGCGCTCCATCCTTGCTTGCTCCACTGCAAACCGGTGTTGCCCTTGAGTTTGACTGGATAGCCAGCGCGGTTGGCATGGCCCACTTCCTCGGTCGGCGACGCACCAGGACGCAGCAGCACTTCATAGCTGTCCACGTAACTGCCCTTCAAGGTCCAGACGAAGTTCCCCCAGTCCTGGGTCTCGAACGCGTAAGTCGCCTCGAAGTCGATACCTTCCACCTTCACCTCGCCGAAGTTGAGCGTGGTCAGGTCCAGGCGTAGCAACCTGCCCGGAAGCCCGGCGGCAATATCGGCAGGAGTCGGATCGGCACGATAGATCAGGCCTGGGAACAACTCGGGGTTGGAGAGGATCACATCGTAGTCATAGAAACGGGTGATGAAGTCGGTTTGCTTGACCCGGAAGAGGCTGGCGCCGAACGACAGGCCCGGGACCGATTGAGGCTCGATAATGAATCCGGCGGTGACAGATTCGCCTTCCTCAGGTTTAACGTTGGGATTGCCGCCATAGCGCGACTCGATCTCGACCGCCTCGTCATTTCGCAACGGATCGTTGATGAAGGAAGAGGGATAGATGGTCAGCGGCGCGTGCATGTCGTACAGCGAAGGGGCCTTGAACGCTGTGCCCGCCGAAGCGCGCAGCAACAACCAGTCGGCCGGCTTCCACACCGCACCGAATTGTGGGTTGAACGAGGATCCCATGTCGTTGTAATCGTCGTAGCGCCCGGCAACATTGAACTCCAGGCGCTTGCCTGCCTCACGGGCGAAGGGAAGCGACGCTTCGAAATAGACCGAATTGATATCGCGACGCTCATCTATCAGCGTGGATGACGTATCCCACTTGAGCGATTCGCGGCGCCCCGCTGCGCCAACCGAATAGAGCAAGCGGGTGCCGAACATATCCCAACCACCAGAGAGCGATCCTTCCAGCATGGTCGCACCGGTGCTTTGCGAGTAAGTTTCCTTCAGGCGGATCGCCTCCAGCGTTGCTGGGTTGTTGCTGCCGGGAATACTGGAGAACACGTTCAGCGCGACGTTCGGGTCGGTCATGTTCAGGTATTCCTGTGCCCGCTCGATGTCGATGAAATTCCGCTCTACGGTGGTATTCTCGTCCTTGTCGGAGAGCAGGCTTACGTCCCAGTCCAAGCCGCCGAAGCTGCCCTCGGCTCCTACCACCAGACGGGTGAAGTTGGTGGTCGAGTCATCCTGGCGCGGCCCCAGGTCGACGAACCGATAATTCACTCCCACGTCCACGCCAAAAGGGTTGAAGGGATTCTCCGCCGGGACGACGACGTAGCCGAAATCGCCGCCATAGATGGAATCCGATGCGATTTCGACCAGCTGCTTGGCGCGGGTATGCATCAATTCGCCATAGAACGAGGTGCCGTTGTCCAGGTGATAACGCCCGCTGCCCATGACTCCGATGCGCGTGGTACTGGGTGTGAGCACATTCCACGGCGACACGTCGGTGTAATTGAGCACGCCATCGGTCTCGGCGAAATCAGCAGGGGTCAGGCCTATGCCGTTGGTGCCCGCCGGCACGCCCGCAAAGGTGTTGTTGAGCCCCGGCAGATTGCCGGTGCCCGGCAAGGCGAAGATGTTGCCGGGAAAGCTGTTGACCGAACGCCCATCCGATCCGCCCTGGCTGCGGAAATCCCAGGTCGAGGTCGCACCGCGGTCGCGCATGCGCAAGGCATCGCGCGAGAAGTGCTCGAATACCAGCGTGCCTTCGAACTTTTCGCCCGACCCGCCCAACAGGAACGAGGCGGACTCTTCGGTCGCATCGCCCTTGTAGGAAGTTCCGTAGCGCGCCTTGGCTATCGCGCCGTCGTAATCGCTGCGCAGGATGAAGTTGACGGCCCCGCCGATGGCATCGCCGCCGTATATCGCCGAGGCGGTATCGGTGAGGATCTCCGCCCGCTCGACCGCTTCCAGCGGAATGGTGTTGAGGTCGAAGAAATTGCGCGAAGCCTGAGCGCCCGAAGCGTTGACGCGTCGTCCGTTGATCAGGATCAGGGTTGAGCCATAACTCAGGCCACGCAGCTGAACCGTGGCCGAGCCCAGCCAACTGTTGTTGCCCGATTCGTCCATCGCCACCGCAGCCTGAGGGATCGAGTTGATGAGTTCACGCACAGTGGAAACACCCGTACGCTCGATCTCCTGACGGTCGATGCGGATCACTGGAGAGGCGCCTTCGAACTCGCTGCGCTTCAGGCGCGAACCGGTGACACGCACCGTGTCTAGATTGGTGGCCGGATCAGGCGCCGTTGCGCCGCTTGTGGGTTTGCGCGCAGGTGCTGGCGTCTTGCGGGCAGGCGTTGCGGATGCGGAGGCGCCCTTCTTCAATACCACCGTGGTGGGATTCAGGAATTCGTAGGTCAGGCCCGTCCCGGCCAATGCCTTGTCCAGCGCCTGTTTAGTAGAAAGGCGGCCCTTGACCGTACCGATGTTCTTGCCACGCAGCAGTTCGATGTCGTAGACGACCTGCACACCACTCTTCTGGCTGATTCCGTTGACGGCCTGCACCAGGTTGCCGGACGGAATATCGTACTCGTGCAAATCCGATTCGCTTTGCGCGAACGCATTGCCGGCGAGCGCCAGCGTGATCATTGAAGCCAGGCACACGCGCTTGAAAACGCGCAGCGCCTTGTTACACCCCGAAATCCCCGTCATTGGCGTTGTTCCTTGTGGCTGTTGTGGGTTCATGGCGCCATTGCCCTCGAACCGTCATCAACCAGAGACGCCCTAGTCGGGAGTGCCCCTACCTTTTTTTAACTATTATTTCTCCCGATGCATTCGCCACCTGCACAGGAAGCACGACCGGCAATGCCACCGCGATGTTCTGCGCGTTGCCGACTTTGAAGTTTCCGCTCAACACCAATCCATCCAGAGAAGGATCCGCAAGTTTCATCTTCACCGCGGAATATTTGTTGATCTCTTTAACCGCTTCGGAAAGCGGTGTAGCGCTGAAAACGTGGAAGCCTTCCGACCAGCCAATCGCGGACATGACGTTCGCTTCCTGTCGTATCCAAGTGGCCTGCGCGCGCGAGTATTTTGCTTGCTCACCTGGGCTCAATCGAATCGGCCCCGACTCGTTCGATGTTCCGCGCTCGCTGTTTTCCAGCGCGATCGAACCTTCCACCAACGTCACCAGCACGCTGTCCTTATCCTGCTGGTCCACCTGGAAGCGGGTTCCCAAGGCAGTGATCCGCCCGCCTCCCGCATCGACCACGAACGGACGCGTCTTGTCGTGCGCCACTTCGAAAATCGCGCGACCCTGCAGCAGGCGCAGATCCCGCCTGCTGGATTTCAGATCCACTTCCACCTGCGTGGCCAGATCCATCTGCACACGCGAACCATCCGCCAGCACGATGGTTCGCGGGCGGTCGCCGGCCTGGTAGAGCTGCGGATCTGGCCAGAATTTGAATGCCAGACTCACACCGAACGTGCACACGAACAGGCTCGCCACCAGGGCCAGCGACACACGCTTGCGGGGACGAAGCGCATTGGGGTGCGCCGGCGAGCGCCGTTGTTCGACGGCTGCGGTCCAGTCCGCCATCGGATCGGGCTCCGGTTCAAGCGCGGCCCGCGCATAGGGGCCGACGATGTCGTCGTCCTCCAGGCCGTCGAGCTTCTCCCAAAGCGATTCCGTAGCGTCGAACGCTTCGGCATTTAGCGTTGCAGCATTACGCCAACGCTCGAAAGCGGCACGTTCAAGTTCCGAACAATCTGGGGCAAGCAGGCGCGCGAACCACACCTCTGCCTGTTCCCTGGCTAGATTACGAGTAGACATGTCCATCTTAGACGCCCCTCAGGCGTATCCCCCTACCGCGACGCGCAAGGCGGCCAACGCCTGCGATATGTACTTCTCGACCATCTTCACTGAAATGCCGCACAGCTGGGCGATCTCCGGATAGGTTTTCCGGTGCGTGCGGCTGAGCAGGAAGACTTTCCGGCACTTGGGCGACAGCCCGCTCAGCACCTCACGGATCAATTCGAGTTCCTGCTGCGCCAGGACGGTCCGCTCCTGCGAGGGCGCCTCCGACGCCAGCTCGATATCGTCCACCGACTGCTGTCCGGCGACGTTGTGCGCCCGGTCGGAGCGCAACCTGCTCACCGCCAGATTGGTGGCGATCCGGTACAAAAGCGACTTCCAGACCACGGCGGGCCGGGAATCGCCGTAGCCGTAGTGCAGGATGCGCATATAGCTTTCCTGCACGATCTCCTGCACATCGTCTTCGGTGGCCGTCCGCCGCCGCAGGAACGCCGACAGCGCACGCCGGTGCTCGACGAAAAACGCATCGAAACTCTGCGCCGGGCCCATGCAGGATTCATCCATCGAATCCGGAGAATCGAGCAAAAGTTCCTGACCGGCAATGGAGGGGCCGTTCGTCATGGACCTGGTTCGCGGCTCGGTGGGGAGAGAGCACCGTTAACGTAAATTTCTCACTTCCGCCAAACAATGACAACCCGGTTTCAAGCGAAATGCGGGCGCGGATGCGAGGAAAATAATGAACAAAAATCCCGCAGCTCCTGCGCGCAATATTTCTTTCGAAAACCTAGTAGGGGATCTGCCCTGAAGAGCGTCTCAGGTATTTTTTGCGGTTGCCACTTCGCGACTTCAAGCAAGGCAATCCCGCGACATTTGGTGATTACTCTCGCTATGGCAATGGCCGCCCTGGGTCAGGCGCCGCCGGTACGCGCGATCTTTTCCAGAATCGACACCAATTTGCCAATATCCTGGGACGAGAGCACGGATTCGGGAAAGAGTTCGGCGACCGACCAATGCGAGTAGCGGCGCTCGATAAGCTGCCTGCCCTTCTCGGACAGGGCGATGCAATAACCCTGGCTGACCTGGGCCGCCGGTCCGCAGTCCACGTAGCCGCGCACGAGCAGCCGTTTCACAGTTCTCGATGCGGTGGCCTTGTGCAAGCCCGCGCCGTTGGCCAGTTGTTGCAAGGTCGGACCATCGCATCGCCGCAGCCGCAATAGCACCGCCCAGTCAGATGCCTGCAGGCCGTGCTTTCCCAGTGAGCGCGTGGCGGCGTGCGTGAGCAGCGCCATCGCGTGATCAAGCGATAGTGCGGCCTGGACCGGGCGCATGCCACTGCTACGGATACCACCGATAGTCATCGGCCTCTGATCAGGAACGGATTGATGCCTCGCTTCCGGCCTGCAGTGCTCCATATCTCACTCCCCTAGAAAATAATCCATCCGCACCTGTTCCTGGCTCAAGTGCTCTTCATGCGCTTGCGGAGGCTTGACGGAAAAATAGTTGCGGTCGAAGAAGCGAAATGCGTACCGGTTGCTTCTGGCGAACTCCACCGAAACGGTCAGCTTGCCTGGCTGATGCCGGACCCATGCGATGGCGGCTTCCAGCAGCAGCTGCGATATCGGCGTGCCTCGAAGACGAGGAACCACGTAGAGGCCCCAGAGCTCGACGTCGTGTGGGTCAGGCCGGTCCGGGCTGGCATCCATGGCAACTACACCCACCAGACTGCCGCTATAGAACGCACCGAACACACGTTCTTGTGGCCCATATGCGTCCAGCACACAGTTCGCATTCCACGCGTTGTCCAGCTCTCGAAGAATGCGTGGCGTCACCAGGTCCGGAGCCTGCTCCACGGATTCGATCCGTAGTGCTATGTAGTTAGCCTCATCCGCCTTCCGCAATGACCTCACTTCCATGCGCCACTCCCTTCGCTTGATGATTCATCGAGAGGCCAATCAAAAAAAGACCCGGGCGAACCCGGGTAATAGGGATAAGAGAGAGTGCTGCTTGGCCGTCATGGCGCCGGTCGATGCCATGCGTGCTTCTACAAGACGCATGGAAGAGTGGAAACCCTACTTGGAGTGTGAACCTTTACAGATCAGGTTCGGGAAACCTTAGCTTTATGGAGTGGGTAGTTCGCCAAGGAGTCTCTGAAAATCCCGATGTCGACCGAGCGGGGGAATACAGAGCTGTCGCCCATCCCCCTTTTCACTTGTAGCTGAGTATTATCCGGTCGCCTTGATGCAGCGCCCGTACCGGCAATGTCGCCTCCCAAGCCGCAACGACCAGTTCAGCATCGCCGGCCAGATAACTGCCGTTGATCCTCAACTGGGCCAGCTGGGGATCAGCCAGCTCGATCTCCAGATGCTTCGAGTAGCGATTCACTTCCACAATGGCGTCGGCCAAGGTGACGTTCTCGAACAACAGCCGTCCGCGCGTCCAGGCCAGTGCGGACGAAGGCGTGGCCGTGGCCGTGCCGAAACTGCTTGAGCCGGCAGCCAACCAGCCGCGCTGGCCGGGTGCCAGCGTAGCGAACGATGCGGTCCCCGGGCGCTGCATCCGCACCTTTCCTTCTTCCAGCACCACCTCGGTCATTTTTTCGGTCTGGCTGACCTGGAAGCGTGTGCCCAGCACGACTGTCTCGACCTGGCCGCTCTGCACTACGAAGCGTGCGTGTTGCGGGTCCTTGGTCACGCTCAGGTAGACCCGCCCGGCAGGCAGCACCAGACGTCGGGTGTCGCCCACCTTCATGTAGTCCACTGCTGTACCCGCATCCAGAGCGAGGCGTGTTCCGTCCGGCAGGAGCACTTCGCGTGTCGCGTCGCCGGCCTGGTAATGCAGCACATTGGTGGTGGTCATGCGCTGCCAGGAAACGCCGAACGCGACCAGCGCCAGGCAGGCGGCTACTGCGAATGCGGGCTTGAGGAAGCCGGAGCCTTCATGGCGCCGCGACCGCGCATTCGGCGAGAACACCAGATCGCTCCAGTTCGCCAACGGCTCAACTTTCGGTGCGCCGGTGTTGGCGCGCTGCATCGCTTCGTCCTTCCACTCCGCCCACTGCGGATCGGATTGGCCGTCCAGCGCTGCCACGCAAGCGGTGCTCCACTCGCAGTCTGCATAAGCGGCGGCATGCGAGGGGATCGCCATCCAGTGGCCGAACTCCTCCATCTCGTCCTGCTGAAGGCTGCCGCGCTGGAGTTTCAGCTGCCATTCCCTCGCCTGCGAATCAATCTGGATACGTTGTCGTTCGCTCGTGCCCGTCCCTATCATGATCATTCTCCTTCCCACTCTCGCGACTGCTCGCGCAATTCCCGCAATGCGCGGCTTATCTGTTTTTCCACAAGTTTTATAGAAACGCCGCAGCGTTTGGCGATCTCAGGATTACTCAAACCGTTGCTGCGGCTGAGCAGGAACACGTGCCGGCATCCCGGCGGCAACCCGCCGATCACTTTCTTCACCAATTCCAACCGCTGCGTCGCCGTGGCCGAGCGCTCCGGCCCTGGGTCTTCGGTAGCCAGCTGCTCGATTTCGCTGGCCTGGCCGGTAAACGGCGCGCGCTTCTGCGCGCGGGCGAAATCGATGGCTACGTTCTCGGCGATGCGAAAGCAGATGGAGACCGGCGCCCTGACGTCCGACCTAGCGGCATAGCTCCAGGCCCGCAGGCTGGTTTCCTGCAGAGCATCGTGCAGATCGACCGGATCCTGCAGCTTGCGGCGCAGGAAAGCGGTGAGCGCCGGACGCAGTTGCTGCAACCAAGCATCCATGCTCCGGATCTCGGTGCCGGAATCGTCGCTGCCTAGCCCATCGATGACTGCATCCAGGTTCACGTTCCCATCCGCCATGTCCGCCAGCCCCACTTTTGGCCCTCCCCGACCATGAAGGCGACCCAGTGTGCCTACACCCTACCTCCGCCCGACCAGACAGTCAGCAGTCGGAGGTTTGGACTCTGTCGTGCCTGGCAGCCGATACATCTCCGGGGTCGGGTCTCCAGCTACTCAGGTTGTTTTCCACTGGCCGAAAGGGGGTGCTGCCTCCAAGCCGGTTAAAGGCCTGAAACCCTTTTCTCCGCGGCCGGCGCGGACTGCAGGTTCTGGTCCAGGAATTCGAAGATCCGGTTCCACATGTCGGTGATATTGCCTGGCGAAGTGTAGACATGGCCTTCGCCCCAATAGCGGACCAGTTGCACGTCCTTGCCGTCCCGATGCAGCGCGGCGAACAGCTGCTCAGCCTCGTTGACGTTGACGAAATCCAGATCGCCGTGCACCAGCATCAGGGGCGTAGTGATCTGGTGGGCCCAGAACAGCGGGCTGTTGTCGATATAGCGCTGCGGATCGCGCCACGGTGGCACGCCCATGCGGCCCTGCCCTCCTTCCGACCACAATGCACCGAAGTTGAGGCCCTCGGGAACCGCGTAGGCCTTGTTCTGGTTCATGCCTATCGCATACCCGCTAGTCAGGTTGGACGGACCATCCATGGAGATCGCCGCCTTGAACCGCCCAGTCTGGGTAATGACGCTATTGGTACCGTAACCGCCGTAGGAGTGGCCCATGATCGCCCAGCGCTCGGGGTCTACGTAACCCTTGGCCACTGCATTTTCCGCCGCGCGGATCAATTGTTCATGCATCTCCCGCATGGGATTGCCCCCGGCGGTGCCGTAGTCGGAGATCTTCATGCTGGCCATGAGCACCGCGTATCCATGCGCCGCAGGGATGTTCTTGTTCAAGAACGAGATGTCGCGAAGGTCGTCGCCCTTCAATTCCTTGCGATAGCGCGTATCAGGATAGAAGTACACCAGCAGCGGATGCCGATCGCCTAGCTTATGGTCCGGTGGCAACAACAGCCAGTCATTGCGATCCTCGTCTTCGCCGGCTTCGCGACGGGTCAGCAGAATCGGCTTGGCGGCTTCAACGCCTGCAAGGTGCGCATTGAAACGATGCAGCGACAACGGCGCGGCCCCGTTGCGGACCAACAGCACCTCGTCGCCATCCTTGCCCTTGCGCTGGAATACAGCGGCCTGGGAAATCGCGGACGCTTCAAGCGGCGCGCTGTCTTCCGTGGGCCGCTTGAGCCGGTCGATCTGGCCCGTTGTCAGATCGACGAAGGCAAACTCGCCGGTGAAGCTCCCCTCACGCATGATCCGCAACGCCACCTTGCCTTGTTGCAGCGCCAGCGGTTCGATCGGCGGGAAGATGGAATCGCTGCCCGTCGCGTCGCAGCGCGGATTGGCCGATCTCCAAGGCGCATACGGCGCGCACCACGTATCCATGTCCGCACCCAGCGATGCCGTCAGGCTGGTGGCCTGTCCTTCTGCCGGTAAGCGCCACAGTTGCTTGTCGGCAATCAGCAATAGGGCGCCTTGATGCACGGCGGCGGGAAACTTCAGCGCCTGCTTGTCCTCGCCGCGCGGCACGCCCGCGGTCAGCTCACGGACCAATGCGCCTGCACGCGTGACCAGGTGCCAGCGGAATTCCTGGTTTCCGAATTCGCCCGCGTCCTTGTTGCGCGTGCGGATCGCCAGATGATCGTCGTCCAGCCAAAGCAGCGGCGCTGAGAAATGGGCTTGCTCCACCTCGATGTCCCAAGTCAGATCGGGCGTCTGGAAACGGCTGGAACGTGCCGAAGCCACGTCGTAAATGAAGTGCTGATGCGTGAACTTGCCTTTGTCCGGAAAGCGGACGCTGTAGTAGAGCTGGCGGCCGCTCGGCGACCACCGCAACGATCCATCGTCGACCGAACATTCCCCGCAGATCTTTACCGTGGCCTTGCCCTTGGAGATATCGAAGAGGTTCAACTCGTTGATGGCTTCCACACCAATGAGTGCTTCAATCTTGATTCCCGCCATGTCGAAGGAGCCGTTTTTGCGCAGATAGGCCACGCTGCCACCCGCAGGTGACGCGACCTGGATCATAGCCAGGGTGCCGGCATCGATCTGCCGCACTTCTCCCGTACGCGCATCGACCAGCGCCAGTGTCACCGGTTCGTCGTTGGGTTTGGAGCGGTAGCGCCCGCTGCCCGCCACCTTCACCGACGCCTGACCTTGCCAGCTCCTCTTCGACAGGTCCCCGATCTTGCGCAGCGAGTAGCTGTCCGACCCCATCCACTTGTCCTGCTGGTCCTCGCTCATGGAGGCGATCACGAACTCATGCGCCGACAGCCACAGCGGTGCGAGCGGGGAGGTCGTCGCCGCCAGCGTGAGCCGCTGCTCCTTACCACTTTTCCGGTCCAGCAGTCCTATGCGCTGGGTATCGCCGTCGAACCAGCCGAAGACCACATGATCGCCGCCCGGCGAGCTGCCGATATACCAGGTGCGATCCTGCGGGGACTTGCGCACGGGACTGGCTTTGCCCGTGGCGGCATCGATGACGGAAAACACGGAAAGGCCACGACCCCAGTCCCGCTCGCGGTCGAAGTGCTGCTTGTCGCGATAGGGCAGGTACTTGTCCAGGAACACCTGATTGCCATCGGCAGAGAAGCGGACCTCGCCCACGTCCTCGTTCTGCAACATCATTTCGGGGGTGAACGGACGCGACTCGGCCGCATACAACGAGCCGGCACTCAACATCAAGGGAAGGAGCAAGCGCACAACGGAACGCGATTTCATGCCGGGTAACCTTTTGCTGGAATCCAAGTACTAATAAAGGCGTCTGACAGGGGCCGGCCCCCACCATGACTAAAGACAGGGGCCACGGCGCGGTGTGAAAAGAGGTGTCAGACACTCAGTGTTGGATTAGCTCATCGCGCTATCCGACGGAGTTTTCCCCCAAGAGCAGGGAAGGATTTGACGCCTGCGAATCTCTCACCGAAGTCAGGACGCAAAAAAACCGGCCACGACAAAGTCGGGGCCGGCGATATCGACATGCTCGGTTTTCAGCGGAACACGGAGCAGCCTATGCAATGGGCCGCATCCGCCTAACCGTTCAGAACATGTACTTCAACTGCACATAATAGGTGCGCAGGCGCGCGTCCGTGAGGTAACTGTAGAACGTGTAGTCGCTGGACACATCGACTTCCGGCTCCCTGTTGAACACATTGCGGATGCCCGCGTTGACTTCCATGTTGCTCAGGATGCTGTGTAATGCGCCTTCACTGGATGAAGAGAGCGAATGCCAGCGTACTGACAAGTCGTGCAGCACCTGCCTAGGAACCCTTCCGCCGTTGCCCTGCGCCGCCAGGATAGGCGCGCTGCTCGCCAAACCTGGGTCTGCCACCAGATATGAACTGTAGTGACGCACCGTCCACCCCAGACCCCATGCGCCCTTATCGAAATCCACGCCATAGAAGCCGCGGAAATTGAGCGGAATCGATTGACCGTAGGAAGCCGATATTCCCCGCAACTGGATGTGGTCAAGACCCGGCAACAGCTGGCGTTCGGCCTTGAGCGTCCACGTACCGTTGCCCCAGAACTCCAGGTGCGCGCCATTGTCCAGGTCAAGGCCGTACTTCAACTGCATGTCCAGATTGTCCAGACGCGCGGACGCCGCATTGATTCGGCTCGTGTCGATGTAGGTGATGGGACCTGCCCAACCCGGCTGGTCATCGGGCAGCGGAGCGCCCCGCTGGATCCGGTCCGGGAATATCGACTCGTACTGCAGGAGCTGTGCTTCACTGATGGAAGTGATGTTGTTGGTTTTCTTCAGTCGCGTGTAGTCCAGCGATGCGCGGAACCCTGGCAGGAAATTAGGCTCGACGATCACACCCATGGACGTGGTCTTGGACTCTTCTGGCTCCAGATTGGGGTTGCTGCCGTAAACAGAGACCATGGGCAACGGTGAGGTCGTGTTGCCACGGCGCGGGTCTGGCGTACTGGAGAAATACTCCTCCTGCCGAGTGGGCGCGCCCAACTGGGTCACGTCCGGCGGCACGAATCCCGTGCCATGGCTGGCACGGACCGTCACGCCCTGGAAGGGCGAGTACTTCAAACCAAACAATCCGGTGGTTTCGGCGGATGCGTTATTCACCAGCGTGAAAGGCGGCGGCTCGGGAGTGTCGTTGGGAAACCAGATCACATAGTTTCCGCTGGTGCTGCGGTAGTCGTCGTAACGCGCCGCGATCTGCAGATCCAGTGCTTGCAGGCCAGGCCGTGCATTGGCCTTGCCGAACAACGGAATGCCGAATTCCATATAGGCGCTTCGAACTTCCTGCGACCGTGGTGGGAAAATTGCGAAGAGCTCCGAAGGAGTTCCAGGACTGTTCCACTGGGCGCCGCTTCCGTAATTGTTTTTCTGCTGTTCGAGCAGGAACGACGCGGTCAGTGCGCCCGCTGGAAGCTGCCAGAGCGGGCCAGCGAATCGTAATGTCGGGTTGTAGCTATAAGTAACGACCGGAATACCGACGCCGTTGATCTCGGAGGGCGCATACGCACCGAAATCGAGCGTGCCCAGATTGTAATGATCGATAAGCGGATCGAAACCAGAGGCAAGCAAGCCAGTCGTGTCTATGTAGCCGGGGCGAAGCGTGTATCCAATGGTCGACTTAGACCAAGTGAAATCAACAGAGGCCGCCCAATCCTTGGACAAGCGCGCGATCAATCCGGTACTGGCTCGATCAGTACGATTCGATTGACTCGAGTATGCGTTGAATTCTCCTGAGCCTACGACGGTCTGGATAGGCTGCTGAAATGGATTGCGCGGATCGTCGGCTTGCAATGATATATAGGCAGCCGCGCCTCCTGTATCGCGCGAGTGAGTTTCGTTCTGCGATAAATCCAGAAATGCATCCAGCCGGTCATTGAAGCTATGACGTATCGATGCGGCGAAACTCTTTGTTCGGGGTATCGCACCGAATGAGCCGGCGCCGCCTGCAATGGAAGCCACCGCGCTTGGGTCGGTATTGATGCGACCCGCGTTGGCGACAAGAGCGGCGCCCCCATCCGAAGCCGGCCCGAGATAGCCCCGAGGCAAAAAAGTGATGGGAGAGTTCAATGGCGTACCGTCATCCAGCACCAGGTCCACACCGGTCACGCTACGAATATTTGGAGTTGAGCCAAGCCGGTAACCAAGCCCCGAAAAGTCGGGGTTATTCTCCAAGACATGCTCCAAGCCACGGGTAATGAAATCCCGATCCCTATGCAGCAATGCGTTGGCTTCGGACCAACTTCCGTTAAGCATGACGCTGGTGCGCCCTTCGTTCAATGAAAATCCATACGAGAAATCAACCCGATTGATCGAGCTATCCGTATCAAAACTGTTGTCGTAGGTTACTGATACCTCGCCACCTTCGTACCCACGTCGCAAGATAATGTTGATGACGCCACCCGTCGCAGAACCACCGTAGATTGCCGAAGCAGTCGTAGGCAAAATCTCGATGCGCTCTACCGCAGACAATGGTATGCCATTGAGATTGGGTTGCCCTGGGCTGAATCCGGAGCTTACGTTTGCAAGACGACGACCGTCCACAAGCATCAGCGTCTGGCCTTCACCCAGACCTCGCAGATTTATCGAGCTACGATCACCCAGAATCTCGCCCGACTGACTCGTCGTCGTCGCGTTGGTGTTGGCGCTCAATCGTTTCAGTAGGAAATCGTTGAGGTTAATCGCACCCGCCCGCTCGATGTCCGTGCGGTCAAAAACCACGTAGGGTTGTGGATCATTGATGCTGCGCTGGATGTCGGCATTGAGCGAACGGCTGCCCAGCACCAGCACTTCCGCCATGTTGACCGGCTCTTCTCCCGGTGCAGATAACTTCTTCACCTGCGGCTCGGCCTTGGGTTCACTGTGTGGCGGCGGCGCGGCCGCTCTCACCCGCACGGTACGCTCGCTGACGTGCTGGAACTCCAAGCCCTTTTTCTGCAGCAGAGTTTTAAGCGCCTGCTCGGCGGTCATCACACCGCGTACCGGTTCGGCGTTCTTGCCTGAAAGTATCTTGTCGTCGTACACGATCTGCAGACCGCTCTGCTCGCTCAGCACGTTCAACGCATCGATCAGCCTCCCCGCGGGCAGATCGTATTGGCGTTGGGTCTCCAGGCTTTGCGCGACTGCCCATTGCATGCAACAACCGACCGCCAACGCGAGCAGCGTACGGCGACCAGCAAACGATCGATTCAATTTCATTCTTGTCTATCCCCAGAAGTCACAGCGGCGCTGCTTGCTACGGATGGCGACGGCCCACGCAAATACCCTACCTGTAACATCGATGTTGTAGCCACTCTGCCTTCGCACTCGATTGGTGCCGATACATTTGTGCCCGCGATGCAGGTAGGGTGCGGTCCCACTCCGACGTCTGCACTTTCCTGACACGGCAAACGATGCTGAACAAGGAATCTGGCAATGCGGCTCACAGTCCCGAGTATTCGTTCTCTCCTGCGTTGCGGGTTCCTGTTCTCGTTGGCGGCGCTGGCATGCGGCGGGCTTCAGGCCGCGCCACACGATTCATTCCGCTATGAGCATCTTTTCCAGATCGACCAAGTCGTGGAGGCACAGATTTCGCCTGATGGTGCGCAAGTCGCCGTGGTCACGGAACGGCCGAAGCCCGAGACCACCTATCCCCGTCATAGAACTATCTGGCTGGTACCACGCACTGGAGGCAAGCCGGAGCGCATCACGGCGCCGGGTGATAACCCATCGCTGGACAACCCTATCTGGTCCCCGGACAGCCGTCAGATCCTGTATCGGGTTGCGCGCGACAAGGTCAATGAACTCGTCGTGCGAAACCTGGGCAGCCACCAGTCGCGCGTGCTGCAACCGTGCGATGCCAAGGAAACGGTGGGCGTTGCGATATGGTCACCGGACGCAAACCGGATCGCAGCCATTTGCAACGGCGCGAATCCGCTGACGACATTTTTTGAAGACAAGACCGAAGCGAAAGGACTCGAAGCCAAAACCATCGTGGCCACACGTTCGCGTCTGTACGACGACTCTTTGGCCAAACGCTGGTCGCCTCCGCGCAGGGCGGTGGTCATGGATCTTGCGGGGCCGGCCCGCGTGGAGGCGCTCAAAAGCGAATACTTGCTGGACGAGCCCGGCGCGCTGCAATGGAAAGAAGGCGAAACCCTCTGGATCATCGGCACGCCCGTCAATCCGTTCGGGGGTATGGCATTTGCTTCAGGGCGCGTATTGCACCGCTACGATGTGGACAAGCATCGACTCCACACAATCGAAGGAAACGCTGCTACCGAGCGCATGCCATTGCTGACCGGCCCGGACGCGAGTTTTATCGTTCCTGTAGCTGGCACCGTGGCATCTCCCGATCCCGCGCAATTTCGAAAAACTTGGGAACTGGAGCCCTTGGAACTCTTCCAGTTCAGCGGTGGAAAGCAAGCTTCAGACCCGCTGGCGACGCTCGAAATCTACGTGGGCCGCGCAGCGCCGTTCCTCTGGTCGCCTGCTCGTGGTGGCGCGGAAGGCGGAACGCTCTATTTCCAATGGTTCGACAAGGGTTCTAACCGGATCAAGGCTTTCCATCCTGGTAGGACCGGTCAGGACCGCTGGCAGGACCTGACACCGGCAGGCAAGAACGTCATTGCCTTCAGCCTGACTGCCGATGGCAACACGATGGTGCTGGTCACGGGCGATGCCAACACACCGAACGATGTCTACCTGCTGGACCTGCAACAACCCACCATGCCTCCGGCGCGACTGACGCGGTTCGGCGACGCCGTGCGCGATCTGTTCCGGGTATCCCATGTGGAAACCGTGCAATGGCGCAGCAAAGACGATCGCTTCGATATCGATGGGTGGCTGTTGAAACCGTACGATTACCAACCCGGCAAGCGCTATCCGCTGATCCTGCTCGTCCACGGCGGTCCAGGCGTCGCCTTCCGCAACAGTTTCGACGCAATGCATTTCGAGGGCGCGCACCAGGTGCCCCCGGAAATGTATCTTGCGCGTGGCTACATGGTGCTGATGGCCAATCCACGCGGAGACCCGGGTTATGGGAGGGCGCATCAGGAAGCGATCCTGGAGGGATGGGAATTCCCGACCCGCTACGATCTTCTCGAAGGCGTGCAGGAAATGGTCCGTCGCGGCTACGCCGATCCCGAACGCCTCGGCATCGCCGGAGCCAGCTATGGCGGCTGGGTAACGGCCTTTGCCGTGACGCAAACCGACATGTTCAAGGCGGCGTCCGCGCACGACCCGGTCATCGATACTGGCATCTCCAGCGCGGTCGCATACCGGGGTAATTTGCTGGGCAACTACTGGCTACACGCGGGCTTCGTCGACAACCATCTGCTCGATGCGCCGTTCCCGACGTCGGATCCCCGCAAGGTCAACACGCCTATTCTGTTGCGTTTCGGATTGAAGGAACAGCCACCGATGCCAAGCATGTTCTTCGTCTCTGGCCTCGAATATTTCACCTATCTTCACGCGCACTGCAAGCCGGTAGAAATGATCCTGCACCCCAACGAAGGACATGGAATAAGCGACGGAGAAGCGCTGCGCGACTATGTACAGCGCGATCTGGCCTGGTTCGACTACTGGCTGCTGGGACGCGGAGAACTGCCGTACAAACCGCATACCTGCCATCCGTGAATATGAGAGGCCGACGACTCGACGAGGATGTGACAGGGAGGTGATTTCCTCGGCACACATTCGACCTTTGACGGGCGCACTCTAGGCAGTACGCGAAAAAACGCCTCCTATCATTGGTTCGAATAAGCAGGGCTACCTTCAACGAAAAAGATTGGCTGTCAGGGGCAACTTTGGGGGCAACTCTAAAGAGCTACTGAAAGAAATTCCCACCGATATTAGCTTTATGCCCCTTATTAGAGAGTACCCATACCACCATTCGTTGCATTGAAATCAATGAGTTAGCAAAAGCCGCCGCGAGGCGGTTTTTTTGTGGACGTGTGTTTGGTGGTAGGCATGGGTAAGCGGTTCGGGGATGGCTTACAGCCCAGGCTCTGACTCCCTGGCAGCCATTACATGACATACGTCGAAACGAAGCCTACTCAGACTAGTCACGCGCTTGGCTCAAGTCACGATCCAGCAGGCAGTCTATGAAAGCCCGAAGCGCGGGCAGGACGTAGCGGCGGCTGGAGTAGTAAAGATGCAGGCCAGGCACGGTCGGCGACCAATCGGCCAACACCCGCTTGAGCGTACCGTCCCGAAGTGCTTCGGCAATGCCATCGTCGTTATAGGCGTACAAGATCCCAAGCCCCTGTAGCGCGGCGGGCACGACGATGTCCTGATGGTTGGCGATTACCGTGCCTCCCACCATGACGTCGACCACTTTTCCCTTTTTCCTGAATTCCCAGGCGGCGATCTTGCCGCTGCCTGGGAAGCGCCAGTTGATGCAGGCATGGTGTTGCAGGTCGGCGGGCGTCTTGGGTTCACCATGCCTGGCGAGGTACTCCGGCGAGGCCACCGCCAGGAGCTCGACGTCGGGCGTGAGCCGCACGGCGATCATGTCCTTCTGCAGGCGCGCGCCCACGCGGATGCCCGCATCGAAGCCGTCGCCTGCGATGTCGGTCAGGCCATCGTCAATCACGATGTCCAGGACCACGTCAGGGTGCGATGCATGGAAGCGGCCCAGGCGCGGGGCAATCACACTCTTGGCAGCCATGGACAAGGTGTTGATGCGCAGTGTTCCGGCCACCCGCGTGGTCTCGCCGATTGCCTGGGCCACTGCATCGTCCATCTCGCGCAGCATCGGGGCTACGCGCTCATGCAGGCGCCTGCCTGGTTCGGTCGGCGACACGCTGCGGGTTGTGCGATTGAGCAGCCTAACTCCGAGGCGGTTTTCGAGCTGACGGATTATCTGGCTCAACGCCGAGGGCGACAGCCCCAAATGGTCGGCCGCACGCGCGAAGCTGGCGCGCTCCACTACCGCGACGAAAGCCTTCAGCTCGGCGAACTCGGACCCACGCATTCTGTATCCATTTCTTAATAGACCAATCAGATCATAGACGATTCTCTTGCAGGAACACGGCAGCCATCCTGTTCTCCACACAGGAGGACGCACCCATGAACACCTTGAACTTGCCCGAACCCATCGCCGCCTATTTCCAGGCCGACAACCAGGACGCCCGCGCAGTAGCCCACTGTTTCACCAGGGACGCCCAGGTCAGGGACGAGGGCCAGACGCATGAGGGCATCGCCGCGATCGAGGCATGGAAGGCCGAGTCCTCCTCGCGGTTCAGCTATATCGCCACGCCCGTCAAACTGGAGAAGACGGATCGCGACTATCTGGTCACCGGCCACGTAGTCGGCGACTTCCCCGGCAGTCCGGTCGACCTGCGGTACCGCTTCACGCTAGAGCGCGGGAAAATCGCCTCGCTGGAGATCACGCCATGAGCTTCGATCTGCAGTTGTCAGGGAAGCGGGCGCTCGTGGCCGGCGGCACCCGCGGGGTCGGCGCTGAAGTGGTCAGGACACTGGTGGAAGCCGGCGCCAGTGTGGTCGCTGCAGCACTCTCAAGTCCCCGGCAACCGATGAGCAATGCGCACTATGTCGCTGCCAATCTCACCAGCGCCGAGGGCGTACAGCACGTAGTCGACACGGCACTCGGCCACCTAGGCAGCATCGACATCCTGGTCAACGTGGTCGGCGGATCGTCCGCGCCAGCCGGTGGCTTCGCAGCGCTTACCGATGCCGAATGGTCCAAGGAGTTCGACCTCAACCTCATGCCTGCTGTGCGCCTGGATCGTGCCTTGCTCCCGTCCATGCTCGCGCAGGGCTCGGGCGTCATCCTGCACGTGAGCTCTATCCAGCGCGTGATGCCCTTGCCGGAAGCCACCATCGCTTATGCGGCCGCCAAGGCAGCGTTGTCGACGTACAGCAAAGCGCTGTCCAAGGAAGTCACTCCCAAGGGGGTGCGCGTGGTGCGCGTTGCACCCGGATGGATAGAAACGGAAGCTTCCGTGACACTGGCCCAGCGCCTGGCCAAGCAGGCCGGTACCGACTACGAAGGTGGCAAGCGAATGATCATGGATCAACTGGGTGGCATACCGCTGGGACGTCCCGCCAAGCCGTCGGAAGTGGCAGATCTGATCGTCTTCCTGGTCTCGCCGCGCGCCGGATCGATCTCTGGCACCGAATACATCATCGATGGCGGCACAGTGCCGACTGTCTAGCTGCCCGCGCTGTCGATAGCTTCCCGGCTCGACAAGGCGTCTCGCAGCCGCTGCACCTGACGGTTCAAGGCGCCAAGCTCGTTCGCGTCCATGCCCGATTTTTCGGCAAGCGCATCAGCCAGGCATCGCGTTCTTGCTCGAATCGCGCGGCCGGCCTCGGTCAGCTGTACATGGACCTGACGCTCATCCTGGCTGCTGCGTTGACGCTCAACGAACCCGGCAAGCTCCAGGCGCTTCACCAGCGGTGTAATCGTGCTGGACTCCAGCGACAGGCGTGAGCCGATGGCACTGATCGACAGGCCGTCGGTCTCCCACAGGGCGCTCAGGACCAGGTATTGGGGATAGGTCATCCCCAGTGCATCGAGCAGTGGCTTGTAGGTACGGTTGATCTCCATGCTCGCCCTATACAGGGAGAAGCAGAGCTGCTCATCCAGTGGGAAAGTGTCGTCATTTGGCATCGATGTGGCCTTGAGTTGTCAATTACATCAATAAGTTACCTAATTAAAGATTATCACGATAAATAATTGCTTGACAAGCAGATTGGACCTGCGGTTATATAGATATTGCGATAACCAATACCGCGATATCAACCACCTATCCCGTTAATCTCTATCTCTAGGAGCACTTGCCATGAAGAACTTCCGTACCCGCCTCGCCTCTGCCCTGCTGATCTCCCTCGCCACGCCGTTGGCCGCTATGGCCGCTGCGCCGGCGGCCGTCCAGGCGGCTGCTACTGAATCTGGCAAAACAACGCCATCCGTCGTCCTGGTGCATGGCGCCTTCGCCGACGGCTCGTCCTGGAACAAGATCATCCCGTTGCTGCAGGCCAAAGGATTGAAGGTGGTGGCCGTGCAGAACCCGCTCACCTCGCTGGAAGACGACGTCGACGCTGCCAACCGGATCATCGACGCGCAGGACGGCCCAGTGGTTCTCGTCGGCCACTCGTGGGGCGGCTCGGTCATTACCCAGGCCGGCGGAAACGACAAGGTCAAGGCACTGGTCTACGTGGCTGCCTTTGCTCCATCGCTGGGACAGGCCCCGGTCGTCGATCTGCAGGCCCACCCCACGCCCTCCGGCGCGTCCCACTTCATCAAGGACAAGGATGGCTTCCTGACGCTGTCCCCGCAGTCGATCGCCACCGAATTCGCACAGGATGTAAGCCCTGAGGAAGCCAATCTCATTGCCGTCACCCAGGGCCCGGTGCGCGGCGCCAACTTCGAACAGAAAGTCACCATCGCCGCATGGACCACCAAGCCGTCGTGGTACATCGTCGCTGACCAGGACCGGATGATCCACCCTGATGCCCAGCGTGGGCTCGCCAAGAAAATCGATGCCAAGACCATCACCTTGCACACCAGCCATGTGCCGATGTTGTCCAACCCGCAGGCCGTGGCCGATGCCATCGCCGAAGCGGCCGTTGCGATTCGCTAAACGCAGCTGAAAACACTGAGTCGACGTCCGCTGTGGCGTCGCCTCAGGAAGCAGTAATTAAGGTACCAGGGATCTTCATTCGCTTATTATATTTTGCTTTCTAATCTGCGACCCCCAGACAACGAGGGTGAGCCAATGCCACGCGGAGACAAGTCTTCCTATTCCGGGAAGCAACAGCGTCAAGCAGAACACATTGAGGAAAGCGAGAAGAAGCAGGGACGATCGGCCGAGGCCGCCGAGCGGATCGCGTGGGCAACGGTGAACAAGCGGGACGGCGGCGCCAAAGGCGCCAAGAAAGCCGTGAAGAAGTCAACGTCGAAGAAAGCTACAAAGAAGGCAGCGAAGAAAGCGGCCAAGAAATAGACAACAAAGCGCGCTTCGACCAAACGTACTTAGCTAGTCCAGTAACGTCGCAGTGCACATCATTTACACCTTTGTCCGGCTTGATCCTTCCAGGTGCCAATCAGCCGCCGCGCCGCGTCTTGTGATAAGCCACCAGAGCATTTGCGTGGCCGTGACCAAGTTTGTGTTCTGATTTAAGGAAATCCACTTGCTCCATGTGCTTCTTGTCCTGCACTGAATTTAAAAGCTTCAGCCAGTGCGCCACAGGCTTGCCATAAGTTTTCTCAATGGAAGGGAAGTAGGAAGCAGGCCCTTTAGCCTTTGCGTCAGTCGTCATGAATACCTCCTGGCTTGTTGAGGACAGGCTGCCAGTGTTGGCGGATGAATTTGCCTGTTAGCCAATATGACGAACGAATCCACGCAGGATCGACATATCGCCGCGAATCAAAACCGGGGGCAGGATCAGTGTGTCATTACCCGGGGCCTGCAAACCGCTCGGAGGTGACGATCTGCATACCCGCGGATTGCTGGATCGCTGCCTCCAGCAGCGCCGCAGCGACCAGAGCCGAAGAACTGGCGCGCGCCGATCTTGGGAGAACAGGCGCCGCCACGCGCAACAGCACGCCCACCATTTTTTCCATGGCGCGTTGCTCCTGGCGATGACCTTCGAGGAAGCCAGGCCGCAGTATGGTCAAGGAAGGAAAGCCCAGGCGTTCGATAGCCCGTTCCACTTCACCCTTGGTTCGCGGATACAGAAACCTTGCGCGAGGATCGGCCCCCAAAGAGGACACAAGTGCGAAACTTGAGACGCCGGCTTGCCTTAACCGCCCGGCCACCTTCAGCACCAGATCGTGATCTATCGCGCGAAACGCGGCGGCCGACCCCGCTTGCTTGCGCGTGGTGCCCAGGGCGCAGATCGCTCTATCCGCACACCAGGAGTCAAGGCCAGGGTCCTCCAGCATTTGTTCCAGCCGCGGGTTCGTCAGGCGCTCATGAACCGGCAAAGGACGTCGTGTGGGAGCGATGACCTGCGTCACACGCTTGTCGGCAAGTGCCATTGCCAGGGCTTGGCTGCCGACCAGACCTGTGGCGCCAAAAATGATTAGCGTAGTCACGAAGTTCTCCACATCTCGACTGCTGATGGCTTCGACCGTAACACGGCTGCGAGCGTTGAAGTCTAGGTCTTGCTCCGGGAACTGTTCGACAGATGTCGCGCTGCGCGATCCAGAATTTCAGCGACTACTTCCGGGCGCGATAAATCGACGGCGTGGCCGGCAGTCACTTCAAAAACGTCCGCTCCGGCACGAACGTCATCTGCCGCTGCAAGGCAGAAGGAATGATTCGGTCTTCCGTGGTGAGCCGATAACACACTGCGTCTGGGACCACCGCTAGCGGTTTTTCACGCTCCGGGCACGCATCCATGGTGCGAGCAGCTGCAACCAGCTAGCGCGCCAGGCCAGCGTGAATGCGACGAGCAGCGCAGAGCCGGCGAGTGTCATTACCCAGACCAGTACCGCCATGGAAATGTGGTCGGCCATGAGGCATAGCGACAACGCAGCTGCGAGCCCCAGCGCGCCGAGCGCCCGCAGGACGCGAGTCGTGGTGGGCGATGGAACCAGCCCCCACACCTGCAACGCATGGACCTGCATGGACAGCGCCAGCCAGCCCATGCCGGCGACGCAGGCAAGCAGTGCTGCCAGCAGCAACCAGGCCGCGGACGCCGAATCAGGCATTCGTGATCGCCTCAGAGTGGGTCGTGCGCGCTTCCGCGCCCAACGCACGACGACTCAGCGTGCGCGCGGCCAACGTCGCCACGGTGGCACCTGCCAGCAGGAACAGATCCATTCCCGCGACCGGCCAATAGCCTTCGGTGAGCGTATGCAACAGATGGTCGCCGGTCGTGACCCAGTTCAGCAGAACCGCAGCCAGCGCCAGCACCGCGATAGCCCAGCACTGTTCGCGCCAGGCCGGGTTGGGCCGCCCCTGCGCGACGGGCGCGCTGCGCAATCCGGCATGCAGCAGTGCCAGTGCCCACGTTCCCCAGAAGACATACCGTTCCCAGTCGCCACGCGCCGGCAGATGTTCCGGCAGCAGACGGTTGGCGACCAGAATGCCGAGCGTCGCCAGCACCATGCCGGTCACCGTGGTCACGGCCAGCGCATCGACCACGCGCGCGCCCTGGCTACCTTGGCGCGCGTGTTGGCGCTTGCGCTTCTCGACGAAGAACACGAAGCCGGTCGCAATGCACACCGCACCCGCCAGGCCGCCGAGCACGTAGAACCAGCGCAGCAGCCAGTGACGGAAATGTTGCAGGTGCAGCCCGGTCAGGAATTCGCTGACGCGGCCGACCGGTGTGGTCACTGGGTCTTCGCGAATCAGTGCGCCCGTCGAAGCCTTGAAATGGATGCCGTCGCCGACCAGGGCGATGCGGTCGGTGCCCGCGCGATAGACGCTGACGTAACCGTTGGCATCGCCGACATGTTGCAGCACCAAAAAGCCGACATCGCCCGCCTTGTCTTTCGCCTCCCAACGTCGCTGCGCCTCGGCGACCATCGCGTCCACCGAGGCCAGCCCCGCTGGAATGCCGGCACGTTCGTGCGGCAGGCCGGTTTCGCGTGCTTCGACCTGTGCGTTCAGATCGTGCAGTTCGTGCAGCTGCGTGTGGCCGAGCGGGAAGTAATAGGTCGCGGCGAAGATCAGCAGCCCGGTGAAAGCGAAGAAAAAGTGGAACGGCAGCGCGACCACGCCGGTGAGATTGTGCAGATCCAGCACGCTGCGCAAGCGTGCCTTGCCCGGACGGAAGGTGAAAAATTCACGGAACAGCTTGCGGTGCATCACCACACCGCTGACCAGCGCGGCCAGCATCACCAGCGCGGAAAATCCGACGATCCAGATGCCGAGGTTCTTCCAGTCCAGCGTCAGGCTGTAGTGCATCGGATAGAAGAAACCGCTGCCGATCTTCAAATGGTCGTCGGACAGGGCTGTGCCGTCGCGCGGATCGATGGTGGCGTAAGCCCAGATCGCTTCTTCCGGGTCCTTGGCATGGGGAACCTGATAGCCGGCGAACAACTGCAGCACCGGGTCACGATGCGTGGTGTAGGCGCTCCAGCTGACGACGGTGTCGAAGTGCGCGGGCATGTCGCCGTTCACGCGTGGCCGCATTGCATCGACCGCCTCTGGCGTGGGTTGCATGCGCTCGAATGCGGGGCGCAGTAGCTTGTCGTAGGAAGGCATCGGCTGCGGTTCGAAACGCGTAGACGGAATCGTCCAGCGATCGATCTCCCGGTCGAACACCGACAGTGCGCCAAAGAAGAACGCCGCCATCAGCACGAAGCCCAGTACCAGGCCGAACCAGGTGTGCAGCCATGCCATGGCCTGCCGGAAGCTCGCGAACATATCTCCTCCTCAGACCAGCAGTGATTGCACGTACGAGCCGGCAGCCGCCAGCAGCGCCCCGCCGCCAAGCAACACCACCCACACCACCCACAGTCGCCGCGCCGCGAACGCCCACAGGAACGCGACCAGGAACGCCAGCACGCCCAGCAGGCTGCCGAGGAATTCAGCGTCGTGGAAACCCATGCCAGCGGCGAACATCAGGCTTGCGCAGGTGGCGATGAACCCCCAGGCGAAGACGTAGCCGCCGAGAACGGCGGCGGCGATGCGTGCCGCCAGTTTCAGGCGCGGCGAACGGGAAGTGACTGGTGTCGTGATCGTGGACATGGTGGCGGCGGCTACCGTTGCAGAACTGGCGTGGACTGGATCAGAACCGGTACTCCAGGCTCAGCGACCAGTGGCGAGGCGCGCCGTAGTAGCCGATCTGGTACAGCGTATTGATGTATTTCTCGTCGGTCACATTACCGACGTTGGCGCGGATGGTCGCATTCTCCAGGAAATCCCAAGCTGCGAACGCGTTGAGCACTGCATAGCTGCCCTGGCGCACAGTCTGGCCACTGTAGCTCTCGACATTGGAAATGCCGCTCTGCCAGCGGCCACCGATGCCGAACGACAACGCCTGGTAGCTCGGCAGCCGAGCGTTCAGTAGCAGGTTCGCGGTACGGCGCGGCACCCAGTTATAGGTCAGCGTGCCTTCTTCTCCATCCATCTTCAGCTGTGTATAGCCGAACACCAGGTCGGTATATGCGTTGAGCTTGCCGGTAGCCTCGAACTCGAAACCCTTCGACTCCACATCCTTTGCGATGTAGTAGTTCATCAGGGTGTCCATGTTGTAACCGCCAAAGGTCGCCAGGCCGTCCTGCTTGGCGGTGAAGTACGCCAGCGTGGTCAGCAGGCGCCGGTCGAGCCACTCCGCCTTGACGCCGACTTCATAGTTCACACCCTTCGAGGGGGCAAGATAGAAGCCGTCGAAATCGCGCTGGTCCTGGGGCTGGTAGATGTCCGAGTAGCTGACGTAGCCCAGGATGTCGTCAGTGAAGTCGTAGGTCAGGCCGGCGTACGGACTGGTGTTGCTTTCGGTCTCGGCGAACGGCACGCCATCGTTGTTGCCGTCGCGGTGATACTCGGCGAAGTTGACGCCGACGACCGCCTTGAGGTCTTCGGCCAACGAAATGCGTGTCGCACCGAACGCGCGCTTCAGCCGCTGGTTGAACTCGCTTGAGGTGACCTGCGCGCCCCACACGGGCTCCGGCACCGCGTTGCCCGCGTACGGGAAACCGGGCAGCAAACCGAACGCCGGCGAGTCCGCTGCCGCCGGGTTGAACCAGTATCCCTGCTCGCTCTCTGCCAAGCTGAGGCCGAACATCGCTTCCTGCTCGCGGCCAAACAGCTGGAAACGACCGTTGAGGGTCACGTCGGCCAGGTCCGAGGTCAGCTTGTCCTGGCCCTTGTAGGCCCAGCCGAGGAGGCCGGTGCCCGTGACCGGATCGAGGCCGGTCATCGAATAGGCGAAAAACAGCTGGTCGTCGTTGTCGCCTTTGCGATGGTTGTAGGTCGCCTTCAGCTGCCAGGCGTCGCCGAGCTGGTGGGTGTATTCGACGAATGCGGTCTGCGTGTTGGTGTCCCAGTAGGTCCAGTCCACCGTGGTCGATGCACCCTGGTCCCACGACGGCTGCGTGCCATCGGCGTTCACGAACGGCAACGCGCCCCACATGTTGCCGGTGGTGTCGGCCTGTTGCCAGGAATACCCGAACGCCAGCGTGCCGTTCTCGCCGACCTGGCCATCGATCACCGCATAACCGAAGGTCCGCTCGGTCTCGAAGTCGCGCAGGTAGGAATCGCCGTCCTCGCGCGCGAACACTACGCGACCGGCCCAGGTGCCGCTGTCGGTGAACGGCGTGGAGTAGTCGAGTTCGACGCGGCGCTCGCCCCAGGAGCCGATCTTCACGCCCACCTTGCCTTCGGCCTCGTTGGTCGGGCGTTTGCGCACGTAGTTGATGGTGCCAGCCGAGTTGCCGACGCCGGTCAGCAGGCCGTTCGCGCCGCGGATCACCTCAAGCTTCTCGTAGCCGAATGCGTCCATCGCACCAGTGGCGATGCCCCAGTCGTTGGGCATGCCGACACCGTCGATCTGCGTGCTCTTGATCTCGAAACCGCGTGCCAGATAGTTGGTGCGGTTGGTTTCCCACTCCTCTACCTGGATGCCGGTCGCCAGACGCAGCGCATCGTTGAGGCTATCGGTACCGAACTGCCGCATCTGCTCGCTGCTGACCACGCTGATCGACTGCGGGGTTTCCTTGATGGCCAGGTCCAGGTTGGTCGCGCCGTTGCTGACGCGGTTGGCGCGCTGGCCGATCACCAGGATTGCGTCCAGGTCGGTGGCCTGGTCAGCAGCGCTGGCCTCAACGGAACCGGTCGATGCCTCCTGCTGCGCGGCCAATGCCACGCCCGAAAAACCAGCCAAGGCCAGGCAGACTGCAACCCGCAGAGCGCTCTGGGTCAACGAAGGCGAAGGGACCTGGACATGATTGGAAAACGGCGCGGAAATAGAGAGCGTGGAATGCATGGGAAGACCTGGAAGAGACTGAAAGTGAAGCGCACATCTCCGTAAGCCGTGCAGAGCCAGCTTTAACCGGGAGCGACATGAATAGCGGTTGCCAAGGCGCGTGTTAGACACATATTAAATGCGAATGAGTCGCATTATGCAAGATGCAATCATCCGGAGAGAGCCTCGAGATTGCCGAGGGACCAACATTTGAGCGCTCATAACCAAACGTAAGAGCCAAGTCCGCGCCGGGTTGGGAGGAACGCGCGTGCTGCGCCCCACCCTAGCTGTCCAAGGCTTCGCAATCAGGGCACTGCGGATGCATGCTGCGTTGCGCCGTTGAGGCACATCCCGGTTGGCATCATTCAGCGACATCCAAAGCGAATACCCAGGACGCAGGCATGGCCTGGCCCACTATTGTGAGTCAAGTAACACTCGCCTACAGTGCCCCGGTAGTAATTGCAGCGGGCCCACGCAATATGAACGGGCTCGCCCATGTCTTGGAGACATGAGGAGGGTGCATGGGGAAGGGAGAGACCAATCCCGCTTCACGGCGGCGAGCCTCACTGCGGAGAGTTGACCGCCGCTGGTTGGCGTGTGGCCTGTGTCTGGCAGTGGTCCTGTTGGCGGTGCTTGCGGGTGCCTCGCAGCATTATGTGAATACGAAGCGGCAGCAGCACCACTTCCAGCAGGTGGCCGATCAGGTGGCCGAAAGCCTGACCACCCGCATGCAAGCGTTCGAACATGGCCTGCGTGGCGCGCGCGGTGCGGTCATCTCCGCAGGCCCGCAACTGGATCGCGAACGTTTTCTCGCCTACAGCCTGTCGCGTGAATACGCCCGCGAGTTTCCAGGCGTGCGCGGGTTCGGCTATATCCAGCGCGTACCGCCCGGCGAAGAAGCAGCGTTCATACAACGCGCCCGGCAGGACGGCATGCCCGGTTTCGACGTGCATGCAATGTCACCCCATCAGGGTGATCGGTTCGTCATTCTTTACATGGAACCCTTGGCCGGAAACCAATCAGCCATCGGCCTAGATATCGCCTCCGAAGCAGCACGCAGGAACACCGCCGTCGCTGCGGCGCGCACCGGCCACGTCGCCATCACGCCGCCGGTTACGCTGGTGCAGGAGGAAGGTCTGGTGCGGCATGGATTCCTGCTGTTGTTGCCGGTGTATGCCGAAGGCGCGCCGGTAGGCACCGCCGAAGAGCGCTGGTCGGCCACGCGCGGATGGGCCTACGCCCCACTGACCATCAACGCAGTGCTGGAGGATCGGCTGGACCACAAGGATCGCCCTTACGCGATCTCCCTGTCCGATTCCGACGAAGCGGCCGGTACCGGGCCGTTCTATGTCAGCCCTGATTTCGAAGCCCTGGCAGCCACGCCGCTGACCACACAGCACACGCTGCATATCTACGGCCGCGACTGGCATCTGCACGCCCGGGCCCGTGCGGATTTCTCGAAGAAGCTGGGGCTGATCTCTCCCTGGCTGACGGGAGCCATCACCGCTTTCCTGGGCCTGTTGAGCGTGGCGCTGTGGTATTTGGTGGCCGTGTCGCGGGAGCGTCGCCAAGCTGCTTTTCTGGATCATGCGCAGCTGACAGCATTGGTATCGGGCTCGGCTGAAGCGATCATCGCCTGCGACCCCGACGGCCGTATCACGCTGTGGAATGCAGCCACCGAACGCATGCTGGGACATGCCGCCGCCGAGACCGTGGGGCGGCCGCTGCAGACTGTCCTGGTTGATGAAAACGGCCAGCCGGCCTTTCCCCCCCATGCGACAGACGCGCCGGCCGGCCCGTGCCGGTTGCGTTGCAAGGATGGCCGCGTGATAGATGCGGTGAGCAGCGTGGCGGTGATTCGCGATGCCGATGGAACCGCGCAAGGCCTGTCGCTGTTTCTGCACGACCTGTCGGAACACGTGCGCGCCGAAGAACAGTTCCGCCGCGTGGTGGAAGCATCGCCAAGCGCGATCCTGATGGTGGACGAAGGCGGCAGGATCCAGCTGGTCAATGCCAAGGCGGAGGAACTGTTCGGGTATACACGGGAAGAGCTACTGGGCCAGTCCATGCATCGTCTGCTCCCTGACGAGGTGCAGCGTCATCATGCCTCCTATATCGAGCGCTACTTCGCCAGTTCTGAAGCGCGCCCCATGGGCGCCGGGCGCGACCTCTACGGCCTGCGCCGCGATGGGACGCGCGTGCCGGTCGAGATCGGCCTGAACCCGATCAACATGGCCGATGGACGTTACGCGCTGGCCTTCATCATCGACATCACCGAGCGCAAGCGGCACGAAGAAAGCATCATGCGGCTCAATGCCGGCCTGGAGCAGCAGGTACAGGAGCGCACGCAGCAGATCCGCACCTATTCTTCGCGGCTAGGCGCGATCCTGGAACACGCCGGCTACGCCATCATCGCCACCGATCTGGATGGGCGCATCACCCTGTTCAATCCTGCGGCGGAACAGATGTTGGGCCACGCCGCTGCGGAAATGACCGAGCGCGCGGTGAGCATCGACCAACTGCACGACGACGCCGAACTCTGGGCGCGCGCCTTGGCACTGTCGGCGCTCCATGACCAGCACGTCGCGCCCACCTTCGCCCAGATCGTGGCCATGTCCACGCGCGCCGGCGGCGATATCGCCGAGTGGACCTATGTGCGAAGCAACGGCACGCGCCTGCCGGTGGCGTTGAACGTCAGCGCCTTGCGCGATGAACAAGGTCATGCCTCCGGATTCCTGGTGATGGCCTCGGACCTCACCGAACAGAAGCGACGCGATTCCGAACTCCACCAGGCGATCAGCGCGGCGGAACAGGCGAACCAGTCGAAGAGCGATTTCCTGGCCAATATGAGCCACGAGATCCGCACGCCCATGAACGCCATTCTGGGTATGCTGTATCTGCTGGATCGCCTGGAACTCAGCGCCGTCGCCCAGGACATGATCCGCAAGATCAATCTGGCGGCGCGCTCTCTGCTGAGCATCATCAACGACGTCCTGGACTTCTCCAAGGTCGAGGCCGGGCGCATCGATCTGGAAGAAGCTCCCTTCGACCTGACCGAAGTGCTGGACAACGTGGCCGCGCTGATGGCTTCGGCAGTCGATACGCGGACGGTGGAGATGCTGGTGTCGCCACCGCCTGAGGGCGCGCGCCATCTTCGCGGCGACGCGCTGCGGCTGGGCCAGGTACTGGTGAACCTGGTCAGCAACGCCATCAAGTTCACCGAGCGCGGCGAAGTGGCGCTTACCGTCGAACGCCTGCCGCATACGACCGACGATGCCGCGCGCCTGCGCTTTTCGGTCCTGGATACCGGCATCGGTATCCCGCTGGAGAAGCAGACGATGATCTTCTCCCCGTTCTCGCAGGTGGATTCGTCCACCACCCGCAGGTTCGGTGGCACCGGCCTGGGCCTGAGCATCTGCAACCGGCTGGTCGCCCTGATGGGCGGCGTACTGCGCGTCGACAGCCGGCCTGGCCAAGGCAGCCACTTCCATTTCGATATCACCTTCCCTCTGGCCGAGGCACGCGAAGAAGCAGTCACCTCACCCGACCCCTGGCATGTGCTGGTCGTGGACGACCACGACATGGCGCGCGACAACCTCAGCATGATCGTGCGCAGCTTCGGTTGGACTACCAAGGAAGTCGATTCCGGTGAGCAGGCTGTGGCGGTGGTCGCCCAACCCGATGCCGCCAACTACGATGTGGTGCTGATGGACTGGCAGATGCCGGGACTCGATGGACTGAGCGCCGCTGCCGATATACGTGGCCTGCTGGGAACCTCGCGTCAGCCCATCATCATCATGGTGACGGCGTTCGAACGGAAACTGGTGGACCACGACGAGCATCGCGATGCGGTAGACGCCGTGCTGACCAAACCGATCACGGCCTCGGTGCTCTACAACGCGATCAACGAGGCGTTGGCGCGCCGCGATCCTGGGCTGCGCGCGCGCCACACCATCGCGTCTCCCGAGCGACGCCTGGCGGGTTACCGCCTGCTGGTGGTCGACGACAGCCAGATCAATCGCGAAGTCGCCCAACGCATTCTGGAAAGCGAAGGCGCAATGGTGGAACAGGCCGAAGACGGGCGCGAAGCGGTGGACAGATTGCGCGGCGATCCCGACCGCTTCGATGCGGTGCTGATGGACGTGCAGATGCCGCAGATGGATGGCTATGAGGCGACGCGTCGTATCCGTTCGTCTTCGGCACTCGCGGGGCTGCCCGTGATCGCACTGACGGCCGGTGCCTTCAAGTCGCAGCAGGACTCCGCACTGGCAGCGGGCATGAACGCATTTGTCGCCAAGCCCTTTGAAGTGCCCGAGCTGATTGCGACCATCATTCGTTGCACCCCCGGACGCTACCGGCGCGAACTGGACCAGGCGCTGGACACCCCACTCGCCGCTACCTCCAGCCCGGTACTGGAAGCCATCGACCCCGACTCGCTCGACATACAGAAGGGCTTGGCCTACTGGCGCGATGAGCCGGTGTACATGCGCTATATGGCGCAGTTCGCACGGCGTTACGGCGGCATCGTGGAAACACTGGAAGCGCAGATGAAGCGGCACGATATTGTGCAGGCCTGCGCCGACATGCACCGCATGCGTGGCGCCGCCGCTTCGCTGGCGATGCCCAACCTGACCAAGATCACCGCGTTGATCGAGGAACGACTACGCCAGGGCGCCGAGCTTGCGGAATTGCTGCCCGAGTTGCGAATGACCCTGCAGAAGACCCTGGACGACGTCGCCGACTATCTTGTGCAGGACGAAGCAGCCGAAGAGGAAGCCGCGGAAACGGGTGCTGATACCGCAGGCTCGCTGCGCACGTTGCTGCATGCGCTCGACAGCGACGACCCTGCACACATCGAGCAGGCACTGGGTGGTCTCTCGACGCGTCTGTCGCGCGCAGCACGCACGCGGCTGGCGCTGCTGATCGAAGAATTCGATTACCGCGCTGCGGAGACCCAGGCCCGCATGCTACTGGATGGACTGGACACGGACACCGCCAGGCCGGGTTCGGAAAAGAGGGAGGAATGACGCATGCCGACCGGGCCGATTCTTTGCGTCGATGACGAACCCAACAATCTGGCGCTGTTCCGTCAGATTCTGGGCGAAGACCACCGCCTGGTGTTCGCGCGCGATGGGGCCCAGGCCCTGCGTGCCGCGGACAAGCACGCGCCCAGTCTGATCCTGCTGGATGTGGAAATGCCCGGCATGGACGGTTACGAGGTGGCGTGGACTCTCAAAGCACAAGGGAACACCGAACACATCCCCATCATATTTGTCACCTCGCTCGATCGCGAAGTGGACGAGCGCACCGGCTTTGCTTGCGGGGGTGTGGACTACATCACCAAACCGGTCTCTCCCTTCATTCTGCGGGCGCGCGTCAACACCCATCTTTCGCTGGTGCGCGCCTCGGCGCTCAACCGCAGCTATCAGGATGCGATCCAGATGCTGGGCGTGGCCGGTCACTACAACGATTGCGACACCGGCGCGCACATCTGGCGAATGGCCGCGTATGCGTGCGTGCTCGCCGAAACCGTAGGTTGGCCGCGCGAGCGCGCCCAATTGCTCGAACAGGCCGCGCCGATGCACGACACCGGCAAGATCGGCATTCCCGATGACATTCTGAAAAAGCCCGGAAAGCTGACGTCGGACGAATGGAACGTGATGAAGCGTCACGCGCATATCGGCTTCGAGATCCTCAGCCGCAGCAGGGCGCCCTTGTTCCAGCTCGCTGCGGAAGTCGCGCTCAACCACCACGAACGCTGGGACGGCACCGGTTATCCGCAGGGGTTGGCAGGCGAAGCGATTCCCGAATCGGCTCGCATCGTGGCGATCGCCGACGTGTTCGACGCGCTGGCCAGCCGCCGTCCGTACAAGGAGGCCTGGCCCCTCGACGCGGTGATCGACAAGATCAAGGAAGGCAGTGGAAGTCATTTCGATCCCGCCATGGTCGAGGCCTTTCTGTCCGCCCTGCCGCGCATCCTTGAGGTCAAGGCTCATTGGGACAAGCAGGAAGCCGAGTTTGGAGATAGGCTGCCCGACAGTCCTCCCGACACTCATACCCAGAGCGGGATCGAGGCTCCGGTCGCCTCCTTAGCACCACGTTGAATCCAGGGCCCGTTAGCGCCACTGCTGATGACTTGGGGTGAAGATGACCGGCAAACGATCTGGACGCCGATTTCGTCTGTGCGGTCCGCACCCGAGCACTGGAGATTGAGATGAGCCACGCTTTCGCAACAATCGCCTTCACCCCCGCCGTGCGCGAAGCCCAGGCCCGAGACGGCAGCCGCGCACGCTACGCGCGTGCATTCGAATCCAGCGACGTTGTGCGCAACGCCGAACTCGGGCCGGACGAGGAGGCGTTCATCCATGCACAACGCAGCTTCTACATGGCTACGGTGTCGGAAACGGGCTGGCCCTATGTGCAGCACCGCGGAGGCAACCCAGGTTTCCTGCGCGTCGTCGATCCCACAACCTTGTCGTTCACGGACTTGCCGGGCAACCGGCAGTTCATCAGTGTCGGCAACCTCACACACGATGATCGCGTGGCCTTGATCCTGGTCGACTACGCGCACCGGAGTCGCCTGAAGCTGCTGGGCCGGCTGACCGTGCATGAGACCGCAGACGCCGAGAGCCCACAGCGCGAAATGACCATCCACGTCGAGGCATTCGACTGGAATTGTCCGAAGTACATACCTGTTCGATTTGAAGCCGAGGATGTGCAGCGCGCAATCAACGAACGCGATCAGCGCATCGCGGAGCTGGAGGGCCAGTTGGCCAAGCTGAACAACAGCCAGGGTGCCTGAGTTCCCAAGCTCGCGTCTGCGAACCTGGCTTGGTCCGGCAATCGCTCATCGCACTTGGCGACCACAGGCGAGCGGGAAGTTCGGCCTCCAAGGGTGCAATTACACGTCGAAGGGGATCCTATACCTGTATATGCGAAAGACTGCTTTCGACCCAAAGCGGAAATTTTTGGCGACCCGGTTCGGGTCGGTTTTTGGTCGCGGTGATCTATACGGCATAGAAGCCGTACGGGCTTGTTTTCGACGAGCAGTTCCGATCCGGAACCGCCGCGATGCGGCTACTTCCCCTGTTTTTTCTTAACCGGCTCTTCTCGGCCGGACCTTGATTGTGTGGCTTTTTTTATTTTCGAAAGCTGTCACGGCCTTGTCCTGCGCAATGCTCGCCCTGCGTTGATACGACTATCCTCGGGCATGCACGGTCGGATACCCATAAGCCGCCAACGATGAATCTGTTTGAACGCGAATCGCAGCTCGACGCCTTGGAGGGTCTGCTCCACAAAGCGCAGAGCGGCGCCGGCAGCATCGCGCTGATCGGCGGTGAGGCAGGCATTGGCAAGACCAGCCTGGTCACCGCCCTGCGCCAGCGACGCGGCAAGGTGAATCTCTGGTGGGGCGCGTGTGATGCACTACAAACGCCGCATCCGCTCGCGCCGCTGCACGACATCATTCGCAACAACCCGGTTTCCTTCGGATCTCGCGTCGATCAGTTGGCACGCATGCAGCTCTTTGGAGCCGTTTTGTCAGAACTCCAGGCGGCGCCGACGATGTTTGTGGTCGAGGATGCGCACTGGGCCGATGAAGCCACCCTGGATCTGCTCAGATTCCTGGGCAGGCGTCTGGATCAGGTGCCTTGCCTGTTGGTGGTGACGTATCGAGATGACGAAGTCTCCGCGCAGCATCCCTTGCGTCGCTTGATGGGAGATCTGCCTGGAGCGTCCGTCACCCGAATGCAGGTGCCTCGTCTGACCATGCAAGCCGTGGAGGCCATGGCCAAGGGCTCGTTGCACGCGCACGAGGGGCTGTATGAGGTCACCCAAGGCAATCCTTTCTTTGTCAGCGAAATGCTACGGCGCGGCACAGAAGCCGTGCCGCATGGTGTGGAGGATCTGGTGCTGGCGCGTTTTTCCCGGCTAGGCTCCGCGGCCCAGGAACTCGCGCAACTGACTGCGATCGTGCCCCGGCATATCCAGGACTGGTTGCTGGAGGCGGTGCTCGCGCCGCCGGTCGCTACCATCGAGGAATGCCTGGATGCCGGACTGCTGATCGCCGATGGCGACGTCTTCGCTTACCGGCATGAACTGGCGCGCGCCGCGGTCGAGCAATCGCTGTCGGGCCCGCGTGCCCAGAGGCTGCACGCACGCGTGTTCGCCGCACTCGAAGACGTGCCCGCGGGTCGCGCGCCGCTTGCGTGGCGCGTGCATCACGCCGTCCGCGCCAATGACGCCGAAGCCGTGCTGCGTCTGGCGCCGGCGGCCGCCGAAGAGGCGCAACGCAGTGGCGCCCACCGCGAGGCCGCCGCGCATTTCCGGACTGCGCTGGCGTTTGCCGATTCCCAGCCGGATTCGGTGCGGGCCGCCATGCTGGAAAGACTGTCCTACGAGTGCTACCTGACCGAGCATATTGACGAAGCACTGAGCACACGCACGGCGGCGCGCGACCTTTGGCGCCGCCTGGGCGAACCCATCAGGCAAGGCGATGCGACGCGCTGGCTCTCGCGCTTGAGCTGGTACAACGGCCAGACCGCGCCCGCGCAGGCGTATGCCGATGAGGCCATCCAGTTGCTTGGCGATCTGGCGCCGGGCTGCGAACTGGCGATGGCCTACAGCAATCGCGCGCAATTGCACATGCTTCAAGAGGAGAGTGCGGACGCTATCCACTGGGGCCAGCGCGCGCTGCAATTGGCCCGCGACCTGGGCGATAGGGAGATAGAAGTCCACGCGCTGAACAATATCGGCACCGCGCAACTCGATGGCGACGATGAGTCCGGCGCCATCGCCCTGGAGCAAAGTCTGCAGACTTCCATAGCCCATGGCTTCGAAGAACACGCGGCGCGCGCTTTCGTGAACCTGTCCTACGACGCGGTCATGTGCAAGCGCCTGGTGGTCGCGCAAGACTGGCTTGAACGCGGCCTGGCTTACTGCGAAGCACGCGACCTGGACGCGTGGGTGAGCTACCTGGCTGCGCTGCAGGCGTGCGCCTGTTTTTTTCTGGGGCGATATGGGACGAGGCCGCCGGGCAGGCGACACGAGTCCTGCGGACCCCTAATCTGGCGCCCATCAGTCGTGTCATCGCGCTCGCGGTGTTGGGCCACGTGCGCGTCCGCCGTGGGGACCCGGACGCCCTGCCAATACTGGAAGAAGCGCTGCAGCTTGCCCTGCCCATGCAATCTTTACTTCGGATCGCGCCGGTGGTGGCCGCTCAGGCCGAAGCGGCGTGGCTGCAAGGCGAGCCATGCGCCAGCGAGACATTGTCCGCTCTGGTATCCACGCATGCCGGGTCGCGCCACTGCCGTTACCTGATGGATGAGATTTCGCATTGCCGGGGTCTGGCCGACGCCCATGGCGCTGCCTCCAGCCACACACCGGCTTTCGCCCTGCAGTTCGCCGGCCAGTGGCGCGAAGCTGCGGACGCGTGGCGTGAACTGGGCTGTCCCTACGAGCAGGCGCGAGCGCTGGCCGAGGGCGACGAAGAGGCTCAACGCGCCGCGCTCGTGATCTTCGAGCGTCTTGGGGCCAATCCCATGGTTGCGCGCCTGCGCCGCGCGTTGCGCGAGGCCGGGATCCGCTGTGTCCCGCGCGGTCAACGCGCCTCAACCCAGGCCAATCCCTATGGTTTGACGTCGCGCGAAGTGGAGGTGCTGCAGCTGCTGTGCGACGGCTTGCGCAATGCGCAGATTGCCGAGCGTCTGTCGCGCTCGGTGCGCACGGTGGACCACCACGTCGCCGCCGCCTTCTCCAAGCTCGGCGTTGGCACGCGCACCGAAGCCGTGGCGGCCGCACTGGCCATGGGCATCCACGCCAAAAAATAGGCAATCGCCCTACCCAATCTGGGCAAGCTCGCCGACGCGGCGCATCAGCGGTCTCCGTAACCTTTTCCGCACAGCAATCCGCTGTGCCCACTACGGACTCCCCGATATGAACATTTCCATCAATCCCCTGCGCGTGGCGGCCGTTGCCGCCCTGTGCGCCCTGGCCCTGAGCGGCTACGTGGCGGCCGGTACTGCCGGCGACACGGCCAGCGCCAACCACCGCTACCTGATCCAGCGTTCTTTCCCCAAGGGCGCGCTCGATGGCCTGGATGCCGCCGCCAAGGCCAAGGTCAACCAGACCAATGCCAAGTTCGGCGTGAAGTGGCTGATGTCCTTTGCCAACGGCGATCGCACCAAGACCTTCTGCATCTACGAAGGCCCCACCGAGGAAGCCATTCGCCAGGCGGCCCAGGCCAATCACATGCCCGTCGACACCATCACCGAAGTTCCCGTCACGCTCGAATCCCAGTAAACCAAGCAGGTGCGCGGCCATTCGGTCGCGCCATCTCATCGCATTCCATCCTTCTGGAGAAAATCCCATGCCCCGTTACATTATCGAACGCAATTTCCCCACCGGCCTCAACATCCCCATGACCGACGAGGGCGCCCAGGCATGCCTTGGCGTTGTCGCCACCAATGCCAAGGAAGGTGTGACTTGGGTGCATTCCTACGTGAGCGCCGACAAGGCCAAGACGTTCTGCGTCTACGACGGTCCCGATCCAGAGGCGATTCGCCGGGCCGCAGGCGACAACAATATGCCGCTGGAACGCATCACCCTGGTGAACGTGCTGGCTCCCTATTTCTATCGCTAGGAAGTAGACCGGCCATATCCCGTTCACTGGCCGTGTTGTACGGCGCCATCTGCTACACGGCATTCGGCATTCCTGGTGACGTTTCTGTTCACCATCGCTTTTGTCGCCGGCATAGAGCGGCGGGAGGAATTCCCGCCGCGATCCAACTAGTGTCTGCTAGTGGCCGGAAGCAGGCGTGGTCCCGTTACCACCGTGTAAACTGGCGAGCCCCAATCCACGGTGCTGCCGATGCCCAACTTTAGTTCAGTTATCAAGAGCGAGATTACACGCCTGGCCCGTAAGGAGATCAGAAGCGCGGTAGATCCAATTCGCAAAGCAAACGCAGCGCACCGCCGCGAGATTGCCGAACTCAAGCGGCAGATCGCGTCGCTGCAGCGTGGCCTGACCGCTTCTGTCAAAAAATCCAAAAGCAGCTCCGAGACGATCAAGGAGCCGGGTCGAAACACGCGGTTCGTACCCAAGGGGCTGAAGTCCCTGAGAGCAAAACTTGGCCTGTCGGCTTCCGACTTCGGCCTGCTTGTAGGCGCCAGCGGTCAGTCCGTCTACAACTGGGAGGCCGGCAAGAGTGTGCCTCGGCAAGCTCAGCAGGCGGCTTTGACTGCAGTCCGAGGCCTGGGCAAGCGCGAAGCGGCCAAACGCCTTGAAGACTTGAGCTGACAGCAAGCGACAACATTTGCAGGACTGTCGATTATCAGGGAGATATCGACAGTCCTGGGCTTACGGCGGCCGCCCAACGGTTGCGGCCGCTTGTATTACCGCCAGGGTCTATTAACGCTATGGGATGGGTCACGTTGCTTTTCCCAGGCCGTCAGGCGTTCTTGCGTGGCGCGTAGGTCGGCCCTACGCGGCCGACGCCCGTAGTCCCTGGTCGTGCGCGCGGCCGTCGGGGGCGTAGCCCCGACCTACGCACTTTGCGCCTCATTCGGGCGTGTATCGACATACACTTCTCATTCCTCCTTGCCAACGCTCACTCAGCGGTGGCGTGACCCTTTCCCTTAGCGATAAAGGGCCCCACAAGAATTCCGGCGCTGCAGGGCGAGCAAGTAGGAACCAAGGAAAGAACCACTTTATTGAAGAGCACCGACCTACTGACAGGTAAATCATGAGTCCGACTTCCAGGCCTGACTTCATTGGGTACCGGGCGGCACGGCCGCTCCATTCCGCGGTCCTTCCATGACCTCTGCGCGGAATGGCCTCGCCTCGGGAGAACTGGCTTTCTTGTCAGCGACCGAACTGGCACGGCTGATCCAGCGAAAACAAGTCAGCTCGTTCGAACTCACCCAGCACTACATCGAGCGCATCGAGCAATTCGATAAAGTTTTGAATGCGGTCGTGGTGAGGGATTTCGAACGTGCACTAGAAGCGGCGAAGTTATCCGATGAGTCTTTTGCTCGCGGACACCGGTTGGGATCGCTGCATGGCGTCCCGATGACGATCAAGGAAACCTTCGACGTTTCCGGATTGCCGACGACATGGGGCGTGCCGGAACAACGGGACAACCTGGCCCTGAACGATGCAATGGTTGTCGAGCATCTGAAGGCAGCCGGCGCCCATTTTATGGGGAAAACGAACGTCCCGCTGCGACTCGGTGACTGGCAGAGCTACAACGACATTTACGGAACCACCAACAACCCCTGGAATACGGAGAGGACGCCGGGTGGATCTTCTGGTGGATCGGCTGCCGCGCTGGCGGCCGGTTTGACCGGCCTGGAATTCGGCTCTGATATCGGCGGATCGATCCGGAATCCGTCTCACTTCTGCGGTGTGTATGGACACAAGCCTACTTATGGAATCGTTCCAACGCTTGGTCACAATCCGTCTGGCGTCGTATCTGCGCCGGATCTGAATGTCGTCGGGCCCATGGCGCGAAGTGCAGAAGATCTGGTGCTGGCCCTGGATGTCGTAGCGGGTCCTGACCGGTTCCAGTCATCGGGTTGGAGACTGGCGCTTCCACCGCCGAGGGCACGCACGCTACGAGGCTTGCGTGTTGCGATCTGGCCGATGGAGGATTCCGTTCCCACCTCTGCCGAGATATCAGACCGCGTGCAGGAAGTCGGAGAAGTTCTTGCCCGGGCTGGCGCGATAGTCTCTGATCTGGCGCGTCCTGAAATCCCTCCAAGAGAATCGCATCACACCTATCTGAGCCTGTTGGGATCGGCAGGACTTGTCAACCTTCCCGATGAATACTATTCGGTTAGCCAGCGAGCAGCCGCAGAGCTCAATGTGAATGATGAGTCGCCTTTAGCAGTGCTGACGCGTGCCCGCGTACTGGATCATCGAAGCTGGTCAGATCGGGATGAAGCGCGTACCAGTTTCCGGCTAAGGTGGCGCGCCTTCTTCAACGATTGGGATGTGGTGATATGCCCGATTTCCGCAACAACGGCCTATAAGCATGATCACCGGCCCAAACACGAGAGAGTTGTCGCCGTCGACACGGCACGGACTTCGCACTACGAGCATTACTTCTGGGTAGGTCTGGCGACTGTCGCCTATTTGCCGAGCACTGCGTTTCCCTGCGGATTGTCACGCGACGGGCTTCCAGTTGGCCTGCAGATCATCGGTCCGGAATACGGCGATAGGACCACCATCGAAGTAGCCCGACTTATCGCACAAGAGCTTGGCGGTTTTAAGGCGCCGCCTGGTTGCGGGGTCTAGTGCCCACGACCGGGTACTCGCGTCCCGGCCCGCTAGACGCAGTTATTGCTCCGGCCGCAAGCGGCCAACCACCCACAAGCGGCCTCCACCATCTGCGGTGCGGCGGCGTAAGCCGGCATTGCGGGGCAGCTACTTTCGCCGCAGCGCAGTCTCAGTTCGACTTGTAAGGTCCAGACACGGTCTTGATCCGCATCGCCTCGTTGGCATCGTCCAGCACGAACACGCGGTAGCGAGCGCCACCGCTCTCCACACGGATCACCACATGGCCCTGTGTGCTGGCAGCCTCGTTCAGGCCATAGGTGGTTCTTGCGGTTGCATCGGAGACGTTGGTGACGAAGATGTCGCGCTCCCCCGGCCACACCCGTTTCGAGGTCATGCGCCTGTAGGTGTTGATGGCCGGATGACCTTCGGCCCGTGCACCGACAACGATCACCCGTGGCCGCAAGGCGGCCAGGAACGGAATGCTGTTGGCGTCCCAGCTGCCGTGGTGATTGGCTTTCATCGCATCGACCGGGCCACAGACTTTGGCCACTGCCGGCTCCACGTTCTTCCACGCAGGCGGTTCGAAGGAAACTTCCTCGTCCTGGGCGGAAAGATCGCCGCCGGTGTAATAGTCGAACGCACCATACCGCACGCGGAAAGCAATACTCAGCTTGTTCTCGCTGGGATAGTCGGCCTGTGCGACTTCCTTCAGCGGCGGAAACAGACTGCGCATGGTCTCGCCTTCGCCCATCCATAACAGGCCGTTGGCATACAGGTTTCGGATTTCGAACTGCGTATAGGATTTCCCGGCATGTACCAGCGCGATCTGGTCATTGCGCCCCGGCTCGAACTTTTCCACTTTCATGCCGCGGTTCCTGATCTGCCAATCGAGGAATCTGCGGTAGTTTTCCATCGTCGGATTGCTGATCGGCGCGGGATAGTCGTAGCTAGGCCAGTCCCGGTCGATGAGCTTGGTGATCGGCAAGGATTCGGCAACCTGGGTGATGCCACTGAGCTGGTAGCCGTTGGGCGAATAAGGCGATCCGGGGACGATGACGCCCATGTGGTCGCCATGGAAATGGCTGATCAGGGCGTAGTCCAGTTTTTTCATCCCCGACGGCAATACGCGCCGTACATAGCGGGTCACCCATTCACCCGGCGGGCGTGACGCATCCGGTCTGGTTGGAAGCGAGAACGGAGCCCGCTCGATCGTCTTTCCACTCATGTCGACCAACACACTGGTGCCGTCGGGCAGGATCAGGAGCTGGGCCTCGCCCCGCCCGGTATTGATGTGATGGATGTCCAGCTCACCCTCACGCCATGCCGGAAGCGGCTTGCCTGGTTCCTGGACGCTTGCTTCCAGTTTGCCTGATCCCGGTATGGCTGCACCCCTGTTCGCGGCAGTCGCAAACAGGGGCAGCGCAAGCACGGGCAGCAACCAGAAGAGCAGGCACGACGCTCTAGTTTTCATGTAATTCCCAAGTAGTCGGTCTTGACCGCTTTACTTCCAGAGAAGATTGATTTCGCGACTCGTGGCCTCGGCATCCTCGCCCGGCTCATGCTTTCTCGATACCCGGCTTGCCGTGTTCGGTGACCAGCCTGGCAATCACGGATTTGCTGCCGCCCGGTGCGCTCACCTTGTCGATGGCGACCACTTCGGTTTGCCAGGTGTCGTGACCGATGTTGAACACCTGGTAGCCGCGCCGGTCGTTGAGCAGACGGGTGTGCGGGTTCTCCCTCAACACCTTCTCCCAGGTCGCGGGGATGTCGCTGCCATCGCCACCGGAGGAGATGGAGGTCGTGACGAATTCGGTAGCCACAGGGGTGCTGAGAAGATCGCCTTCCCGCGATGGGATCACCCCAGCATGGTGCTTGTGCACATCGCCCGTGGCGACCACCACATTGCCCAGCTTGCGGCTCTGGATCATGTCCACCACGCGCGCACGCGATTCGGTATACCCACTCCAGGAATCCATATTGAGCTGCCCGGATTTGCGGCTGGACGGATACGTGTACGGCATCATCATCACCTGCTGCGCCAGCAGGTGCCAGCGCGACCCGGAGTTCAGTCCTGCGCCCAGCCATTGCTCCTGAGTCACGCCCAACATCTGTGCGGACTCAGCCGTGTCGTCGGCACGGCAGGGCTTGGTCGACCCCGGCTCGCAACGTTGCTTGCTCCGGTACTGGCGCGTGTCCAACAGATGCACGCGCAGCATTTCACCGTAGTCGAGCCGGCGATACAGGGTGATGCCGTGCTGCGGCGTGGGGAACAGCGCGCGTCGCACAGGCATGTTCTCGTACCAGGCCTGCATCGCGGCGAATTTGCGCAGCGCGAATACTTCCGGGGGCGTGCCGTCCTGGTCCAGCGCGGCCGCCCAGTTGTTGTCGAATTCGTGATCGTCCCACGTGGAAAGAAAGGCGACAGCGGCATGCGCAGCCTGCAGGTCCGGGTCGCTTTTGTATTGCGCGTAGCGGCGGCGGTAGTCGTCCAGCGTGTAGATCTCGTTCCCGGCGTGCTTGCGGTCAATGCGCTTGCCCGTGGCATCGAGTATGGAAACCTTGCTTTCCTTTCCCGCCCCTTCGTAGATGTAGTCGCCGTAATGGAACACCGCATCCAGCTCTGGTTCCTGGCTCAGATGGCGATACGCGGTGTAGAGCCCCGCTTCGTGATGCTGGCATCCGGCGACGCCGATACGGACACGTTCCGGCCTGTCTCCAGCCGCCGGCGCGGTGCGTGCCGTACCGGGCGGACTAGGTGGTTGGCCTTCGACGTGGAAGCGATACCAATAGGGGCGTCGCGGCTTCAGACCTGCCACTTCCACGTGCACGCTGTGGCCAAGTTCGGGGCGGGCGATGGCATCGCCCGTGCGCACGATGGCGGAGAATTTCTCGTCCTCGGCGACCTCCCAGCGCACGGGCACGGCAAGCATGGGCATGCCAGCGTGTTCTTCCTGAGGCTCTGGTGCCAGCCGCGTCCAGATCACGAAGCCATCCGGCATCGGGTCGCCCGATGCAACCCCAAGCAGAAAGGGATAGGCGGCGAACTTCGGGGCAGCCCACACCTGCCCGGTGCGCCCAAGTCCGGCGAACAAGGCCAGGCTACTGGCACCCAGCAGAAACTTGCGGCGATCAAAGCGATTGTGCATGGCGGTTTCCGTTGGTGGTTCTCTGGTGATCGTGATGCGCGCACTAACTCATTGACAAACGATCAGAAGCGCGCCCGGATTCCAAACGACGCGCGACGGCCGCTGGTGATGTAGATCTGGCTGTGGTGATCGCCCGCACCCAGACCGACCGGTCCATTCGAGTAAACCGTGTGGCGGTTCTGGTTGAAGATGTTGTTGGCGCTGAAATACACCTCAAGACCAAACCAGTTGTTCCTGGTCTTGGGGACGATGGTGTACCCGCCGGACAGGTTCACTTCCAGATAGTCGTCAAATGGCTGCTCCTGGACCAGTGAATAAGCACCATTGCCATTGTTGACGCTGACTGCACCGGTCGGGCCGCGATCCTTTTCATCGCTCCACACACTGTTGAGGTTCAGGCGCATCCGCCCGTACTTCCAGCCGAAACCAAGCCCGGCAACCTGCTGGGCCACACGCGACAGTTTCTGGGAGGGATTGGTGTTGGTGTAGTGACCGCGAATAGTCAGACCGCTCAATGGACCCGGCAGGTAATCCATGGCGTGATTGAACTCGAACTCGTAGCCGGTGACGCTGATGTCGTTTTCGCTGTTGGCCGTAGTGTTGACCAGATCGATCATTTCATCGCCCTGGTAACCGAACTCCTCGGCGGTCATCGCGGCGGTTTCGATCAGATCCTTGATCCTGTTGTGGAAGACGCCGAAAGCCACCAGGCCGACGGGTTCGAAGTACTGCGTGGCCCGGATGGAGAAGTTGTCCGAGTACTCCGGCTTCAGGCTGGCATTTGGCGCAGTGAGCACGTTGCCATCTTCAGTGCCATAGGCAACGGACCACACGCCCGCGAGGTCTCCCACCTCCGGACGCATGATGGTCTTGCTGTAACCGGCATGGATGTCCAGGCTGTCGGTGATGCTGTACTTGAGCGATGCGCTTGGAAAGAAATCGTTGTAGCTGCCTTCGGTTTCCCTGCGCGGCTTGGTCAGATACTGGTACTTCAACCCCTCCACCGTGGTAGCGCGGCCCGTGGAAGCGGAAACCGTGTAGCCGGCGGCCCGGACTTCCTCCGGGCTGAGCGGGTCGAAATCGTGACCGGTCTCGGTGGTCTTCTCCCAACGGATGCCGGCCTGGCCCTTGAGCTTGTCGGTGAAGTCGGCCGTGCCCATGAAGTAGAGCGAGTTGATTTTCTCGTCCAGTTTGTTCACGTTGGCCACATTGGCGCTGTACCACTGCGCGGCGGTCTCGCTGCGCACCCATTGTTCCGGATTGGCCTGCATCATCTGGTAGATCCGCGACAGGCTGTAGATGTACAGGTCGCCGCCACTCAATGTCCGGATGTCCATGCCGGACTCGCCGCTGTGCCAGACGTTCTCGCTCTGCACTGCACGCAGAAACTCGGCATTGGTCAGCGGTCCGTTGTAGGTCCAGATGTTGGCATCGGAGGTGTTGCCGAACTCGTAACCTGCGTTGGTGGCCTTCAGGCCGGTCTTCCACGTCACCGGCACGTTGCCGATGTCCTGGTAGAACTCGAAGTTCAGGCTGCCGCCCCGGTAGTCCAGGTCCGCAGAGCTGCCGCTGGTGGTGCGTATGGAGGGGCGGGTCGAAGAGCCGAGCGCACCGGCATACGAACCCAGGGTGAAAGCATCCGGACTTGCCCAGTCGATGCCATCGATCTGCTGGACCTGCCAGTCCTGGTGCATCCAGTCGCTGCGTGAGGCGCTGTAGTTGCCCCTCGCGCTAAGCGTATTGAGCAGAGTGGACACCTGGCCCTTCTTTCCGGAGTCGTATCGACTGCTCGAGGTGGCCGAGAACAGGTTGCCGTCCACCTTGAACTTCTCGTTCTGCCATACGAAACTCGGCACGAAGTTGCGTGAGTAGCCGATCTTGTAGGTATAGCTGTTGGCCAAAGCCAATGTGTTGGTGCTGGCGGGAAAATGCGTTGTCCAGTCCAGGGACGGATCGCCTTCATGTGGATTTGCCGCGGTGGCCCGTCCGTTGGTGAGGGTCGGGGTGATGTTGTTCGGGTCGATGTCGCCACGACTCACGTTCGCCGAGAGCGACAGGATCAGCGCATCGGTGGCCTTGAAGTCAGCATTGAACGATGCGACGCGGCGGTTGTATTCGCGGTCGTAGCCGGCGCCGGCGATGGAGGTCACCGCATACGGATACGGACTGGTTGCCGTGGACACATAATTGCGGCCGGCCGTGATCTGCGTCTGCTCAACCAGGCTGGTGATGCTGCTGATTCCGGCCGCGATGCCGAAGCGGTTGTCGAAAAACACATCGGAGTAGGTGATCGAACTGCTGGGCAGCCATTTGCTGTCGTAGCCCCCTTCCATCCAGCCGGTGTTCTTGCTGTCCCACAGACCGGAGTGGGTGTTGCCACCCAGCGAGACGATGATGCGGCGCCCCTTGGCGTCGAAGGCCTTCTTGGTCCGGATGTCGATCGTGCCGGCAGGCGCGTTGGCGTCCATGTCCGCGGATGTCGTCTTGTTGATGCTGATCGAATCCACACCGGCGATCGCGCTTTGCTCGAAGCTGAAGGTTCGCGAGCTGGACGAGTTGGCGTCGATACCCGGCAGGCTGACGCCATTCAACGTCACGCCGGTGTACTTCGCCGGCAGGCCGCGCAGGCTTATATTGCGCGGCGCATCGTCGGCTACCACGTCGAAATCGACGCCCGGCATGTACTTCAGGAACTCACCCGGGTTGCCATCGCCGATTTCGCCGTAGCTGTCGGCCGATAGCGTGTTGGTGATGTTCATCGATGCCCGCTGCTCCATGATCGCGCGGGCATCGCCTTCGCGCACGCCGATGACCTCCAGCGAGTCCAGCGTGCGGGTGTTGTCGCTGCTCGCTTCTGCCGAGGTACTGCGCAACTGGAATTCAAGACGTTCGCGCTCTCCGGATTCAAGCTCGATGGTGCGGCGTTCTTCACCGAAGCCGGTGTAGCTCACCGTCACTTCGACACGGCCGGCCGGAATGCCGGTCAGCTGGAATTCGCCGCGCTCGCCCGAATTCACGATGCGGGTGCCGGAACTGCTGGTGATGCGAACGATGGCATCGCGTAGAAAGCCGCCGGTTGCCGGGTCCAACACGCTGCCAACCACCGTGCCGGTGCCGGCGTCCTGCGGCGGATCTTTCGCTTCCTGCAACAGGATCACGCTGCCATCGTCGGACCGGATCTCAAGACCGGTATCGCGCAGAAGCGCGCGCAGGTTCACGCGCACATCGCCCTCGCCGACCACCGCCGGCGTATTCACGCCATCAAGAGATCCCGCCGGAGCGATGATCTGGATCTGCGCCTGGCGCGCGAACTCGGGTATGGCGCTCACCGCCGGCTGCGCCGGAACATTGAACTGTCGCCGTTGCGCCATCGCCTGCGGGGCGGACGTCAGCGCGATCATCACGGCACTGGCCAGCAGAAGCTTCTTGCAGCGGATCATCGGACTTGCACTCTCTGTTCTTGGCCGCAGAAATTGCGGGCCTCCAATGCAAGAGTCGCCAACCGGACGCTTCCGCCATGCGTCATGAAAATTTAATCTTCGCTGGCGATGACGATCCTGTTTCCTGTTCGCTGCTGCACACGGGCGCCGAACACTTCGGCAACCGCCCGACTGAAGCCTGCGGGGTTGTTGGCGGCGAACAAGCCGGTGATCGGCGCGTTCGCCAGCCTGGTATCGGCGAAAACTATTTCGATATCGTTGTAGCGTGCGAACTCCGTAGCCGCGTCTGCCAGCGTTTCACCGTAGAAAGCCAGCTTGCCTTCACGCCATGCCAGTTCGCGATGCATCTGGTCTGCCGAAAGCAAGGCAACTTCCACTTTTCCATGCGCAGCTCGCAGAGAGGCGCGCATATTCGCCAGCAGCGTGACTGGGTTCGTCTGTGTCTCCGGCAGTCCGACCTGGCCACCCTGCACCACCACTTGCGTCGGCTTGCCCTCCAGTTTGCGCACCACGAAGGCCGCCGCCCTGGCGTCGAGCCGGCGCCCATCGACCTCCACCTGCAGCGGCTCCGCGTTTGCGGCAGCTTCGACAAATACTTCGCCGCGCCGGACCTTGACCAGCGGACGATGGTTCTCTTCGTATACCTCGACACGGCTGTCGGTATTCAAGGTGAGCGTCGAACCATCCGCCAACGGAATCCGGCGCATCTCGCCTTTGGCCGTTGCATAGGCGACCGGCGCCGGCACGCTGACGAACAGGAACACCGACAGCACCAGCGAAGCCGCAACAGCACCGGCCCATCGCAGGAATCGCTGGCGGCCATGGCGCATTGGCGTCCCGCTTGGCAGCTGTGATCGAGGCGGCGCGGATACGGATGGTTGTGGTCCGGTGTGCTCGGCGAATCGGGAGGCCGCAGTGAGGATGGTTCCAGGGTGCAGCCACAAGGCCCGGGCGCGCACGAAGGCACCGCGCCTGCGTGGGTCGCCACGCAGCCAGTCCTGCAACTGTCTGTCCTCGGGCCCGGTCAGAGGCGCGCGATCCATCCGCGCCACCCACTGTGCAGCGGCTGTCTCAATCGTTTCGCTGCTTTCGCGACCGTCCATAGGCACTCTTCGTATCCCGACCATTTCCTTTAGAGACTCAGGAAGACTGGTTTCCGCCATCGCCCAGACGCTGACCAAGCCAGCGGATGCCGCGGGCGATGTGTTTCTCGACGGTGTTCTCAGAAATTCCCATCTGCTGGGCGATCTCGCGCTGCGAAAGCGAATGGACGCGGCGGAGGACGAAGGCTTGGCGAGCTTGTTCCGGCATCCCTGCAATCAGTTCGGACAGCTGGCGGAGCTCGTCCTGGCCGATGGCGCTCTGTTCGGGCGTGGCCGCCTTGTCGGCGAATTCGACCGCGCCCAATTCCTCGATGGCCAGAATCGGCACGATCCTCGCGCGCCGGATATTGCGCATCATCAGAGAACGCGCCACCTGGAACAGGTAGGCGCGCGGCTGGACGATATCGTCCAGCCGCTCCCGCTCCAGCAGCAGCGCATAGCTCTCCTGGATGATGTCCAGCGCATCCGAATCCTGTATCCGCAATCCAGTCAGCCAACGCCGCAGCGACATTTCATGCGGGAGGATATTGAGAGCAAACCAGTGTTCGCGGCCGATATCGTCGGCCGCAGCCTTGTCGGCAGGATGTTGAAGCGACAAAACAGATCCCCATGCATGCCCGCACGGAGGGAGGCACTAACTGGGGATTCTGGGAGCCGGTGATGACGCTCGTGTTACGGATGGCTTGCGCTGCCCTTTCTCGGCTGATCTTGAAGGCATAAGTTGAAACACCGAAGAATCCCTATGTGAAACAGTGGTGCAGATCACCGGCGCGAAGACGGGCAGCGGATTTCGTAGCCATTAATAGCTACGCCGCTACGGAAAAGCCCGCTCATTGAGCGGGCCCTTTTATTGGGGACGGATTAATTTCCTCCGTCCCCTTTAGCTGTTGCGTAGCTCGCGCGTAAGCGAAAGGGCATTTGCTCAAGAATTTCACCATCGGTTGTGCAGCTAGTGCACGCTTGCCGGCACCGGGTCACTCGTCTTTCTCCTCCTTGTCATCGACCGAGTTGCTTTCGTCGTATGCCTTCTTGAACTTCAGCAACTCATCGAAAAATGAGTCTGCAACCTTCAGATCGGATTGCAAAGTTACCTCTTCCGGCACGACTGAGTAGCCGCATTCACTATGGGCCACTATTTGCCCCTTGATCGGCAGGGCGACGATCTGAACGTAACGCGGATCCGCGAGCGAGAAGTTGGAGACCAAATCGTCCTGACCAGGGATGGCGACACGCAGGCTAGCCTGTCTACAGGCAGAAGCGAAAAAAACTCCGCCACCAGCGGACAAATCACCTAGTACCGTGGCCACCTCGATCGCGTCGGGGGGTACTTCAGATACAGTCAGATCCGCATTTAGTGGTGCGGTGGCAGTTTGCAAGGCTTTAATCGTGCACTTCCGCCGCAAACATTTCCCAGCATTCATTAGTCCTAAAGTATCAATGTTCAAAGGGAACGGTTGGACTCCCGCCCCTGGAGCGGCACCAACTGCAACGCCAGTGACGGTACTAAGCAGCTTGAAAGCCTCGCCTATGAACTCTATTCGTTTGTCCTCCACAGAGATGGTCGCTGACTGGACAAGCTGGGTATTGGCTACTTTGGTCAGCGACACGCGCGTGGTTACCCCCATCCGATTCCACGGTGTAATCCCAAATGAAATCGCCGGATCCTCCACAACACGCAGCGCTACCCTGTGAGTTTCCTTGGCGCCGTCCTCGCTTTCCTCCCTGCTAACTGTCAATAGCGTTTTAGCGAGCATGTAGGTATCTGCATGCGAAGCTAAGTCGGTGCGCGGCTTGTCCTGTGTAAAGGCGCCATATTTAACTTTTGGGGTCGCGCAACCCGCAATTAAGGCAACGAGGAGCAGTCCCAGTCCAAAGGCCTTGTACATGTTGTTTCCCCAGATGGCCGGCAGCCGTCTGCCGATGCGTTCGTCTTGGTAAACGCGCTCCGGCGGCAGTGGGGGACACAAAGATGCGTAAAACTCACAACACATCCATCACGAGAGTAATTCTGGTTTCATCATTACTCTTCTCGCTTCAAGCTCATGCACGGCAGACGACGGAGACGGACCACCAAGACGCCCCAGCAGCAGAGCCAGCTGGTGACGATGGCTTCCTACAAGTGCCCGGGGCAGAATACGACTGGTTCGTGGTTGAGCCATACGGAACAGTGCTGAAAAAGGTTCTCTGGGAAGACCCGCGGATTCCGGTGTGCTGGGACGAAGCGCCCAAGGATTTAAGTGAGGAGCGCCTGCGGGGAATCGTCAAGACGGCGATCCTGGAGAGTTGGCAAGCGCACGCCAACGTCGAATTTCCAGGATGGGGCATCTGCTCGGGGCCACGTGACGCCGGAGTTCATATCGTGGTTCGCGATGAAATGCCACGTACGCATGGCATTGGCCGTTACCTTAATAAGAGGCCCGGCGGCGTTGTACTTAACTTCCAACTTTCGGCTTGGCGGCCCGCTTGCCAACCCACGGACAGCCAAGAAGATTGCATTCGCTATCTTGCCGTTCATGAGTTCGGACATGTACTGGGGTTCGTCCACGAACACCTGACAACGGATGCCCCCTCGGAATGTCGCGCAGAGGCGGGCACACGAGGGGCGAGAGGGAATTGGAAAGTCACTAAATACGACCCACAGTCAATTATGAACTACTGCTCAAAGCACTGGACCCTATACTCCGGGAATCCCAGGCTCGCTGCAGGGCAGCTAGTTAGTACACTTAGCTCTCTAGATCGGTCAGCGGTTCGCAAAGTTTATGGCCCCAGGAATGCTGCAGTCACGATAGCGGAGGCACCATGATCCGGACCGCCCCCTTCCTATTCGCGTTACTGGTCACCTTTGCGTTTCCAGCACTGTCTCAACCGTTAAAGCGAAGCGAATACAAACCTTCTATTGCGGCAATCTATGCCGAGAACGTGCGCTTCGATGGCGGAATCGAAAAGAGCTCAGGAACGGGTTACATCATTTCCGAAGATGGCCACATCCTCACCGCTCTGCACGTAGTAGGCGACGCTGAATTGTATGAGCAAATGCGTGTAGAGGTTTATTTCACCAAGCGCACCGACATACTCGAATGGAATTCCGTTGGGCCTTACTCAGCCAAGATTAAAGCAGTTCTTCCGGAGTACGACCTCGCATTATTGTCCTTAGAAGACATCTCCTACGCTTCGACACTTCCCGTTTTTGGCTTCTATTTTGTTACCGAAGTCGATGACGATACCCCGCTAAGTGGGTACGCTTTCAATCTATTGGGTAAACCAGCCGATATTGGCCAGCCAGCACTCGTGAAGGGCTTCGTCTCACGCGATACCAGCCCCGTTGCACCTTTCTTTGAGGCCGGCAGCGACAACGTCAATGCCGGAAGTAGCGGCGGACCTATATTCGAAACAGGCGACCGCATTATGGCCATGTGGCACGGCGTGATCGCGAGCTTCCGCGCGGGAACAGGCGAGGCGGTTCACAGTGTCAATGGCATGGCGTGGATCATTCCCATGTCAAATAAAGTGAAAGATTGGTTGACTGCCAATAACGTTTCTCCCCGATTGGTCGCGGCGCAGCGAGCGGCGCCCGTTGCGACAGGCCCGAGAGAAAGCTACACCGTGTATGTTTCTCCCGGCGCTCTGCGGCAAACGCGGCCCGAAGATCCGAGCACCTCGCAGCTGTTTACGAAGGCCCCCGTTGGCACAGAAATTGTCGGTGCAACTTTGCTAAAAGATGTGACTACGTTCCACTGCCATCTCATGAAATGCAGCGCTCATACCGTGACCGAGGTCGTGAGGCAACTGCCTATTAGCGAAGGGCAAATCGCATTGCTCGGTGGCGATGTTGATGCGTCAACCAGAATCCAGCTGCATGTCCAATCGAAGCCACAATTTCCAGAATTCGACATCCGCTATGTGAGGAGGGACGCGTTGTTTGGCCAGGCCGGCTCTTCGAACGGTGGGCGATTGGAGGCGTCTCCTGGCAAGACCATTATCGCCGCCGCCTATGTCAGCGCAGGTTCTCCTTTCAACCTGAAGCGCGCTGCGCAGATTGAGGATAATGCTGTAGTGGCTAAGCCTCGAGCGCAACGCATGCTCGATATTCGCGACTCGAAACCGAAGCCGCCCCTTGCGGTTGGGGAGGTTGCTATTGATGAGCCGGACCAGATCGCCATTTTGGAAGCTGATACAAGCGATGACGCAATGGCGATGATAGGCGAACTTTGGGAAATCAGAGGGTCTAAGAACCCGTTAGGCGACGACAGTACGTTAAAAGCAGCCCGCAATGTCATTCTGAATGAAGCGAGCTTGAAGAACATCGAGTAGACATCTGACAAAACATCGCAGCGGCGCAGGTCACCGGCGCGAAGTCTGGAACCAGACCTCTTAGCCATTAATCGCTACGCCACTACGACAAAACCTGCTCATTAAGTGGGCTCATTTGTTGGGGGACGAATTAATTCCCTCCGTCCCCTTAAGTTCCATCTTGGTTCTTGGTGCTGATCTCTATGGCCTCTATCAGAGAATCTGCAGGAGGCTTTGGCAACCCATCGTCGCCCGAAAGAAGCGCTGAAGCATCTGCCGCGGGTACGTCACGGACTTGGATGCTCGAAAAATACTTTGTGTGGTTAACCTCCGGCGGGGCCTGCTTGCTGTCAGCCGCATCAAGGTATGCGATTAGCAGGGCAGGAGCCATTGCTCCGGGATACGTCCAGATCGTCCCGTCCGCGCCAGCGAGGAAATGCCCGTACTTGGTGCAACTGACAGCCGCTAGGTCCCTGATGCTCTCAGGAACTTCAACCATTGCCTCTCTTGGGGCGCCGCTGCACGGTATTTCTTGCGCCAATCCATAGTGAGAGTGGGCTGCCAGAAAGATGGCTAATGCTGCGATGGACACCACCCTTATGAGCATCTGCATTCCCCCCTATGGCACTTAACGCCTGAATTAAGCCAACCCGCAGTGGATCGGTCCCGAAGCCGGTGATACCAGAGCTCAACGAAGCTAACCAACCTGATGCGGGTTCGTCTTGAACGAATTGTTAGCCCCCCGCCTACTGCTGCGCAGAGATAACCCTTTCAATCCAGTCTTTGTAATGGCTCAGGCGGACATTGCAACTGATTTGTCCATACCGCCCGGGCGTCCTAATCGTGCTTTGAGGATCTGACCATGAAGTCAGTCCGGCTAACAACCAATCCTTCTCTGCCTGGATAAGGATTGGCCCACCGCTGTCACCACTTCCTGATCCGCCCTCAAGGGGCAGGGCATCCGACGGCTTGTCGAACATATAGCAGAGCCACCGGCCATGGGCGCTGGTGACTTTGTTGTAAGCACGACGAAGCTCAGTACGGTGGGAGCTACTAAATTCGTACCCAGTGACTCCGTTACCCGTGGCGCCTTTTCCTATGACCTTGATGATTTGGCCGAACTCGTCGTCGATCTTGTTGATTGCGACAGGAGAGACGTCAGTAACCGGTTGTACCAATTTTAGAAGTGCGATGTCATCTGAGGAGGAGAGCAGGACCCTAAAAAGCGTCCAGTCCCAAGTGGCCAGCGCCTGGTCGAGTAACTCTTGTGGCGGCTTTTTGTATCCGGGGTGTATCACGAGACGTTCAACATCCCTAGGCACCCCGTTAATAGTTACTTGCCTGATTTCAGATTGCCACGTGATCGCATGAGCGGCGGTAATTACCCACTGCGGAGCAATCAGTACGCCATGCCCCTCGCCAGGCATGTCAACTAGAGCAGGAAATTCAGATACCGGAACTCGATACTTTGAGTCATCAACGTCATCTCGAATGACGATGGCGCTTGCACTGAAAGACACAACAAGCAATGCGAGCAACAAGAATCGAATCATATGTGATGCCTTTGGGAATGTCTTCAAGGGGGCTAACGCCTGAATTAAGCCGGCCCGCAGCAGGGCGGCGACTGGGTGCAAATATTGGTTCGCTTTGGGTCGGAAGCGGACATTTTCGGCAGTTCGAACACACGGCAACGAATGGCCGCTATCGGCCAAGGGCGGACGGAAACCTCGGCGTCCCGTCACAGGATGTCGATTTTCCTCAGCCACCGGATGGCATCGTCCGTCCACCGATCAGTATCTTTGCCTTGCTTCCTAACCCCGAACGCATGTCCGCCAGTTTCGTAGACGATGAAATCCACGTTTACGCCAGCCTTCTTCAACTCTCTCTCATACACCTCTGAATAATAAACTGGATCGACTGGGTCATCTTTAGCGTGTATGAGAAGAGTTGGCGGCACTTCCTTTGAAATCACAATATCAGTATTCAATTCTTGTGCTGCGATTGCTTTTGGAGTCTTGTTCTTGTGCTCCATCGTCAAGTGTCCTGGATAAACAGGTATCGCAAAATCGGGACGATTGCTCACTTGATCGATTTCATCAATCGGGTCATAGGATCGGTCTTTGAAAGCCGTTGACGAAAGGACCGCTAGGTTTCCTCCGGCTGAAAACCCCATGACGCCAATCTTATGTGGGTCTATGCCGTACCTATTTGCGTTGTGCCGAATGATGGAAATTGCCCTCTGCGCGTCTTGCAGTGCCATTGGAATCTCAGGCGTCTCATGCCTCTTGGTTTTGTCGTTCCAATTGCATCCGGTGTTGGGGACGCGATACTTCACGAGAATGCAGGTGATACCTGAGTCGGTTAACCACTTGCATACGTCGGCCCCCAGAAATCCAAGCGTGCTCTTCTGCCCAATTGCCAAAGCCTTGTATCCACCTCCCGGGAAAACTAGGATGGCGGATCGTGCTGAATTCACTTGCGGCGAATAAAGTAGAAAAGACGGACGGGTTATAGACCATTTTTCATGGGCTAGTGCCTTGATTCCATCCTGAATAACCTGGGAATCTTCGGGCCATAACGGCACCTCTTGGGGATAACTCACCGTGGGAAAGGTTTCCTGCTTGGCCTCGGCTGGCGGCTGCCAGCCATCTGCCGAGGACATTGATGTCTGCAAGAGAAAGGCGGCTGCCAAAATTGCCAAGCTCAGTCCCTTGCTAAATTGCCGTCGGTTGATCATGTGCGATCCTCGTATCGTGGTGGGTCCGCGCCGATTGGATTGGGTACTCGACTGGATCAGCGCGGTGCATGCGCACTCTGGACGTAGTCGGCATTCGACCCAATGCGGTCCACCGTCGCTGCCGTCACGCCTGTAACTGCTGTAACCTGGCGCCTGACGCGTGCCAAACTGCGGCCCATGATCGAGATCGAACTGGGGACTCCGCCGCAGGTGCATGGCCAACCCGTCCGCCAGCAGTCACTGTGGGTGCTCCTGCGCTTATGGCTGGCGGCGAAGACGGGTGACGGTTCGGGTTGGCTACGTGAAGCGGAGTTGCGCGAACGTTTCGCCACGACGCGTAATTTGCGCATGGTGATCAGCCGCGCCTACGCCGATTTCGCACGTTGGGGCGTCCGCGTCGGCTGGGGCAAGGATCGAACTCGGCCCTTGAATATGCTGCCGCTAGCCGGGCGTAGCCGTGGGCCGTACTGGCTGGCCGACGGCGAAATCGGGCGCATGCGGATTTCCCTGCACGGAAATTCGGCCGATCCTGAAGCGGTGTCGATCTGGCTGGGCGTGCAACTCTCCCAGGACACGCCGACCGACGCAATCTTCGACGGTGCGAGCCCGGCCTATTGGCATGCTTGGGCAGGCGCCCGCCGCGACATGCTCGACGGTCGGCTGATCGTCGACGGCGAGCACGGCGCGCTCGCCGGTTACCGTCGCGCCCAGGCCTTGACATCGGATGCCCGATGGCAAGCGCAGGCCTTGCTACAGCAAGCCATGGTGTGGCGCCGCGCCGGCAACGCCGATGCGGCACGCGTGGTATTGGCCGAACTGGATCGCCACTGGCACGACGTGCAATCGCCTGAACACGCCTGGTTGGGCGCCATGGCTGCCATCGTGCGCGCATGGTGCGCGTATGCCGAACGCGATCCGCAAGCCGCGCGTCAGATCTTACGCAATGCGACCGAAGACCCGCGCTGGACCGATTTGTTCCGGCACCACCCGCGCGTGCGCAGCGAGCTGGCCAACCTGCAGGCCTTGATTCACCGCGCGTTGGCACTGGATGATCGAGGCACGCCGGACGAGCGAAAAGCGGCCGCTCATACCGCCCTGCAGCACTATCGGCTGGCGCTGGCGCTAGCCAACGAGGCCGAGATGTTCGATGCAGCGGCGTCGGCAGCCAGCAATCTGGGCTGGTCGTTGTGGCTGTTCTCGCGCTGCGGATTGGATGTCGCCAGCGCCGACGATCACCCAGCGCTTTCCTGGATCGCACTCGCCGCTTGGTTGAGTGAACATCATGGCGTGAGGGGCGGATGCTGGAACAGCATCTACCTGTTGCGGATGGTCCGCGCCGGTGGCCCGACGAACCCGAGTCCAAGCTATGCGGAACTCCGCAGCTGGCCGGTACTCAGCCCTGCGGAGTTCCGAGCGCAAACATCACCCATTCCGTTGGCAGCGGACTGGTCGCGTTGGCTAGATATGGCGACAGCTTTGCAGGCCCAGGTGGAGAGCGGTCAGATGCAGGTGGATGCCTTGCAGCGCGCCAACCTGTTGCTGGAAATCGCTTGGTATCAGGCCTACGAAGGTGATCCTCGACTCAGCACCTCTGCTGTTCTGCGCCTGCGCCGACGCTTACGCGAATTGACACCGACCGATCGCACATTCTTCCGCGACGCGATTCGCCGGCTACCGCAATCTTGGTAATCCAATAGCTGCCACGTACTGCGTCAGCGGAACTTATTGACGTGCAACAATAGTTACCGCCGTCAACGATGGCAAACCTTCATATGATGATGGCGTTTGAATCGAAAGCAGTTGCTGCACTGCCGATGTCCGCTTCCGGCCATGAGCGGTCATTTCCAATGTACAAGCATCCAATCGCCGGCGCGGCACGGCCGGCGCCTGAACGCTACTTACTTGCGAGACCTGTCCTGTCGCGCAGTAGCGAAACCTGTAGCTCCACCCGCTTGAGCTCACGCAAAAGACGGTTCGCTTCCAGGTGACTGCCCATGAACGTCTTGCACATCGTCGTAACCTGGAAAAGGAACAGCGACACGACGCCCCACTTCACCGCTACCAGCGTGTCGGTCGTGCCGAACATTCGCCAGACTCCGTACGCGCCAGCGAGGAACGCCGCGCCGGCAGCCACGTTCACCAACCACATCACCCACGCCATCGGCCCGCGGAACAGCCATTCGCCCAGCAGCACTCCCAACTGCGATTCAGTGGTGGACAGTGTTTTCGGACGTCCGTGATAGTTTGGCCATTCCGGACAAACTATGGTTGATCGCACATCACGGACTTTCTTGGGTGCCATTTGGTGGGCCCACCAGGACTCGAACCTGGAACCAAAGGATTATGAGTCCTCTGCTCTAACCATTGAGCTATGGGCCCGCTGCGGGTTGCAATTGTAGCGGGCTGGCCGATATTCCTGCACGGTCGGCCACCGTGATGTGAATCCTGCGAATCACGACGCCCGCGTTTCCTGGTTTGTCGCTGGCACCTGTTCGACGGGAACAAGGCCTGCACGTAGCGCGGTGGCGCGTTGCAGGATCGCGGGCGATTCGGTTTCTTCGGGGATGGCCAGCAACTTGCGCTTGCGTAGCCAGATGCCGGGTGCACGTGCGGAGGTCAGCGCGACGACGGGGATGGCCAGCACCATGCCGATGATGACCGGCGACATCCAGGCGGCCAGCGAGGGCGAAATGGCCAGCGCGACGGCGCCCATGAGCAGGCCGAACAGGCTCAGGCCGCCGTAGCTTTTCAGCAGTCCGGACAACGGCAGGCTGCCGTCGTCGCGGCGCTGGCTTTCCCAGCCGGAATCCTTGCCGGCCAGTACCTCAGCCACGCCGCGCGATTGCACGTACATCACGATGGGCGCCATCAATGCGGCGAGCAGGCTTTCCAGCACGATGCCGATGAAGACGCGGATGGCGCCGCCGCAGGCGCGGCGTTCGGCCGGATCGAGCAGCAGGGCCAGGTATCCAAGTATTTTCGGCGCGAACAGCGCGGCCATGCTGGCGGCGAACAGCCACAGGATCCGTTCCGGGTCCAGCGAGCGCCAGTACGACGCTGGCGAAAACGCCTGTTCGGCATCGACCAGATGGAATCCGGATTGCTGCAATGGAATGGCGATGCCGACCAGCATCAGCATCGCCCACATTGGCGCGGTGAAATAGTGGCCGATACCGATCAGAAAATGCCAACGGCTGACCCAGTGCAGTCCGCGTGCGGGGAGTACGCCCGCATGCTGCAGGTTGCCCTGGCACCAGCGCCGGTCGCGCACCAGCAGATCAGTCAGCGACGGCGGCCCTTCTTCATAGCTGCCGCGCAACGAGGGCACCATGTGCAGGGCCCAGCCGCCGCGTCGCATGAGCGCGGCTTCGACGAAATCATGGCTCAGCACATGCCCGCCAAAAGGCTTGTTGCCCGGCAGTTGCGGCAGCCCGGCCTGGGCGGCGAACGCCTCGGTGCGGATGATGGCGTTGTGGCCCCAGTAGTTGCTCTCGGCGCCGTGCCACCAGGCCACGCCTTCGGCGATCACCGGGCCGTACACGCGCCCGGAGAACTGCTGCATGCGCGCGAACAGGCTGGTTCCGTTGACGATGGCCGGCAGCGACTGCACCAGCCCGACATCGGGATGGCGATCGATGGCGTCTGCCAGACGCACGATGGTGTCGCCGGTCATCAGGCTGTCGGCATCCAGGATGAGCATATAGGGATAGCCGCCGCCGAAACGCCGCACCCATTCGGCGATATTGCCGGCCTTGCGCTCGCTGTTGTCGGCGCGGCGCCGGTAGAACAGACGCGAGTGGCCGCCAGTGCGCGCGAGAAGCGCATGGAACTCGGCGATTTCCTGTTCCGCGATTTCGGCCTTGGTGGTATCGCTGAGAATGTAGAAATCGAAGCTGTCCAGGCGGCCGGTCTCGCGCACCGATTCGTAGATGGCCTGCAGGCCGGACATCAGTCGGTGCGGGTCTTCGTTATAGGTGGGCATCAGCAACGCGGTGCGCGCGGCCAGCGATGGAAGCGGCGCGCGCGCATCGATGCCCAGCATGGCGGGGCGACGCGAGACCAGGCGAACGAATCCGGCTAGGGCGCCCAGGAACGACTGCGCGATCCAGGCAAACAGAAACGCGAACAAGACGATCAACACGCCTTCCAGGATTTCAAGGCCATCGACGCGCAGCACGCGCCACATCTGCCAGGTTGCGGCCAAGGTCAGTGATGCGGTGCCGCCCAGAATATAGAGACGGCGCAAGAACATGCCGCGTGGCGCGCTGGGCAGCGCGCGCCGGTCCAGCCTGCCCTCGCGCAGCGATTGCACGGGCATTGCCAGCGGCGCTTCAGGTGGCAGCGATTCGTAGGCGCCAGGCACTGCGGTTGCGACCGTCATGCCGTCCAACGATACAGCCAGGTTTCCGAAACCGGTTGCGTGCCCCGCAACAGCCGCGCGTGCAGTTCGATGGCCTGCGCGCCCGCCGTCTCCAGTTCGAAGCCGATACGCCAACCTCCGGTCGCCGGCACCGGATGGGCGACGGGGTTGGATACCTTGCCGCCGTTGGACCAGACATCCGGGGCGATGCCCGATTCCGCTCCCAGACCTTTGAGCGCCTCGCCCTGGAAATCGATGATCACGCGGCGACGCTGTTCGGGTGCGGCGCCAATCATGGTGTCGGCGACGGTGGCCAGTTCGGGCTTCCAACTGCGCTGTTCGCACCAGTGCAACCGGTAGTCGAAACGATGTTCGCGCCCGACCGACAACGGCGCGGCCGGCCGCCAGAACGCGACAATGTTGTCGTGATATTCGTCGGCGGTGGGAAGTTCGATCAGATGCACTGCGCCCTTGCCCCAGTCGCCGACTGGTTCCACCCAGGCGCTGGGGCGTTTTTCGTAATGCGCTTCGCTGTCGGCGTAGTCGGAGAAGTTGCGCTGCCGTTGCATCAGGCCGAACGCGCGTGGCGACTTGTCTTCGAAACCACTGTCTTGCACTACGGACGGATTGTGCAGAGGCCGCCAGATCTGTTCGCCGGCGCCGGTCCACAACGCCAGTCCATCCGAATCGTGTACGGCAGGCCGATAGTCGTCCACGCCGACGCGGTCGCTGGCGCCGAACTGGAACATGCTGGTCAGCGGCGCGATGCCGGCGTGTCTCAATTCAACGCGCGGATAGAGGCGTGACTGCACGTCGAATACCGTCTCCACGCCGGGCCGGATGACGAAGCGGAACGCGCCGGCCACGCTGGGGCTGTCCATCAGCGCATGCATCACGATATCCGTCGCGCCAGGCGCTGGCTGCTCCAGCCAGAAGCTGCGGAATACGGGGAATTCCTCGCCTGCAGCCTGTACCGTGTTCAAGGCCAGGCCGCGTGCCGACAGACCATAGGATTGGCCCTTGGCCACTGCACGGAAATAGCTGGCACCAAGGAACGCGGCGATCTCGTCGAAGTAATCGGCGCGATTGATCGGGCCATGCACGCGCACGCCGGCGAAACCCAGATCGCGCTCGTTTTTGCCACGCCTGGCTGCGGCGCGAAAGGTGAAAAGATCGGGCGAGTAATCCACCTGGCTGGCGCGACCGCTGGCGACGGTGAACAATTGCACGCGGTCCTTGAACAGAAAACCGCGGTGGAAGAACTGCGCCTGGAAGGGCAGGCGTTCGCGGCGCCACAAGGCCTGGTCGGGATTGAAGCGGATGTCGCGGTATTCGTCGTAACCGATCGCCTGCAGCCAGGGCGGCAGGTCGTTCGAAGGCGCCGCGTACGGCATCGCCGCCAGCCTGCGGGCCAGCGAAGGGACGGTCTCTTCGTCGAAAGCGCTGTCGGCCGCATGCGCCAGCGGCGCGAACAGTCCATTGCTGGCCAGCGCGACCAGAGGCAAGGACAAACCGCCCAGCAACAATTCTCTTCTGCGCATCGTCGTCGGCTCTCGCATGCAACCCGGGGGATGGTCGAGCGCATTGTAGGCATGGCGGCGTAAAACAACGGTGCACAGCGGCAATACCGGCTATCCGGCGCCGGCATGGCGGCCTTGCCAAACGCGGAAGCCCCGCTTGTGGCGGGGCTTCCGGAGACTGCTTTCCAGCGTGCTGCCTGGCAGGGTTACTCGATGTCGAGGAAGCTGCGCAGCTGTTCCGAGCGGCTGGGGTGACGCAGTTTGCGCAAGGCCTTGGCCTCTATCTGGCGGATGCGCTCGCGGGTGACATCGAACTGCTTGCCGACTTCCTCGAGGGTGTGGTCGGTATTCATGTCGATGCCGAAGCGCATGCGCAGCACCTTGGCTTCCCGCGGGGTCAGGCCGGCGAGCACGTCGCGGACCGTTTCCGACAGGTTGATGTTGACCGTGTTCTCGATCGGGGACTCCACGTTGGTGTCCTCGATGAAGTCGCCCAGGTGCGAATCCTCGTCGTCGCCGATCGGGGTTTCCATGGAGATCGGTTCCTTCGCGATCTTCATCACCTTGCGGATCTTGTCCTCGGGCATGTCCATTTCTTTCGCCAGTTCTTCCGGCGTGGCCTCGCGGCCGTACTGCTGGAGCATCTGGCGGGAAATGCGGTTCAACTTGTTGATCGTCTCGATCATGTGCACCGGGATGCGGATGGTGCGCGCCTGATCGGCGATGGAACGGGTGATGGCCTGGCGGATCCACCACGTGGCGTAGGTGGAGAACTTGTAGCCACGGCGGTATTCGAACTTGTCCACGGCCTTCATCAGGCCGATGTTGCCTTCCTGGATCAGGTCGAGGAACTGCAGACCGCGGTTGGTGTACTTCTTGGCGATGGAGATGACCAGGCGCAGGTTGGCCTCGACCATTTCCTTCTTGGCCTTGCGCGCCTTGGCTTCGCCATAAGCCATCGCGCGGCTGATGTCCTTGATATCGGCCAAGCTCAGGTGCATCGCATGTTCGATGGCGATGGTGGCTTCCTGCTCGGCGATGATCTGCTCGCGCACGTCGCGCAACGCCGACGACCACTTCTGCTTGCGCTTCAGCACTTCGTCCACCCAGCCCAGGTTGGTCTGGTTGCCTTCCCAGGCGCGGATGAAATCCTTGCGCGGCATCTTGGCCGAATTGGTCGACAGGTGCAGCACGCGACGCTCGTGGTCCTTGATCTGCTGGACCACTTCACGCAGCTTACGCACCAGCGTGTCGGTCAGCGCCAGCGGCAGCTTCAGGGTGACGAAGACTTCCGCCATCTCGGCGCGCAGCTTGACCGCGGCCTTGTTGTCGGCGCCGCCCTTGGCATAGGACTTCTTGAACTTGGCGTAGCCGTCGGCGAGCGCCTGCATGCGGCGCGCGACTTCTTCGGGGTCCGGACCGGTCGGGCCGGCTTCTTCGGCTTCTTCCTCGACCGCGGGCTCTTCTTCCTCGTCGTCGGCTTCGGTGTCGTCGACCGGCGCCACGACCACAGGCTCAGGCACTTCCTCGATCAGGTCGTTGAAACCGACCACGATCTCGGCCAGGCGCTTCTTGCCGGCCTTATGGGTTTCGTAGTCTTCCAGCAGCAGTTCGATCGACCACGGGAAGCTGCCCAGCGAAGCCTGTACCTGGCCCAGGCCTTCTTCGATGCGCTTGGCGATGGCGATTTCGCCTTCGCGGGTCAGCAGCTCGACCGTGCCCATCTCGCGCATGTACATGCGCACAGGGTCGGTGGTGCGGCCGCCTTCGGTATCGAGGGTCAGCGCGGCGGCGGCTTCTTCGGCCGCAGTGTCGTCGACTTCACGGTTGCCCGTGCTGTTGCCGGCGAGCAGCAGCGTTTCGGCATCGGGTGCGATTTCATGCACCTCGATACCCATGCCATTGATCATGCCGATGATGTCTTCGATCTGTTCGGCGTCGACGATGTCGTCGGGCAGGTGATCGTTGACTTCGGCAAAGGTCAGGTAGCCCTGTTCGAGGCCCTTGCTGATCAGCAGCTTGATATCGGATTGTTGGGCAGGACGTTCGTTGGCCATCAGTGCTTGCGCCACCGGCAATAGGAGAATGGGGAACCCAGCATTATACCGCGCCGCCGGGGGTTTGGCCTTACCTTGGTCATCAACGCGCCGTGGTGCACGCACCGGCCGAGGCTCCGACTGGCCCTCCAGCCCCGGCAGATTCAAGGCCGTAGAAGGAAAGTCACCGGGCCGTTATTGATCAGGCTAACCACCATATGGGCACCAAACCGTCCCGTTTCCACCCCGGGAAGGTGCTTCTGGCGACAAATTTCCACGAAACGGTTGTAACCGCGTTCAGCCTCCGCCGGGGGGGCGGCGGCGGTGAAGCTGGGGCGCATGCCTGAGCGGGTGTCGGCCGCCAGGGTGAACTGGCTGACCAGCAGCAGGCCGCCGGCAGTGTCGGTGAGGGACCGGTTCATCCTGCCAGCCTCGTCGGAGAACACCCGGTAACCCAGCAGGCGTTCTGCCATGCGGGACAGATGGGCCTCGGTGTCGCCGGGTTCCATGGCCACCAGCGCCAGCAGGCCGGGGCCGATAGCCCCGATGGTCTGGCCGTCGACGCTGACGCTGGCCTGGGTGACGCGCTGGATGAGGGAGAGCATGCGTGAGACACGAGAGGCGTGATTCAGGCAAGCCTACCTCAGGTGGGATCATGTCTCGAGGGAGGATCGGCGTTTGACCGCTAGCTACCGGGCAATTGGATGATGGCGTGGCCCTTTGTGTTTATGTCTGCGGATCGAAGAAGAAGTAGTGCTCGATGATCAGCCCGTCTGCGATGCGCGCCGCGTCGCTTCCGCTGACGATGACCTTGCCATCCGCGATGCCTTCCCATTTTGTGACCGCAACTCCGTGATGACCCAGCGTCGGTCCGGCGACCTTGAAAACGAAGCTTGGCGGCATGTCCTTCAGGACATCTCGCACGACACCCGAGATCGCTTCGTGACCTGCGACCGACCTTGTAGGCTCGAAGATTTCCGCATTCTGGTGATAAATCCCACGCATCGCCTCCAGCCGCCGCTGGTCGTCGCGCTCGTTCCAGACCCGCTCGATGCTGGCCTCCAGCTGTTGGACTTCCACGGGGTTTGTCATCCTGATCGCTTCCTTATGATTTGATGGAAATGCGGGCCCAGTCGGATCCTTCGCGAATCACGGCACTACTGGCGAGTATCGCTACGAAACCATGAGCCATGGCAAGGCGGACGAGCCCAGTCTTGGCAGCACCGCAGGCGGGGCAGATCGGCCATTGAGCTGAATTATGCGTCCACCATGCGGGTGTCGGGAACGGGTCTTCGTCGTGCGATGCCTCGTTCGCACAACCGGACGATAGACTTGCGACATGAAGCCCGAAATCCTGTCCGGCCTGCTCTATCGCGCCGCCGCCCTGCTCACCCGCCTGCCATGGTCCTGGCTGCGTGCTCTGGCTGATGTGCTGGCCTGGGCCTGGCGCCGGCTGGATGCACGCGAAAGCCAGGTGGCACGGCGCAATCTGCAATTGGTATACCCGGAAATGCTGCCATCGCAACGCGAAGAACTGCAGGCACGGATCCTGCGCACCACCGCGCGCCAGGCGCTGGAAACGCTGCGGTTCTGGACCCGGCCACCTGCCGAAAACCTGGCCCGGCTGATCGAACGGCACGGCGAGCCGCTGTACGACGCGGCGCTGGCGTCGGGGAAAGGGGTCATCGTGGTGGCTCCGCATTTCGGCAACTGGGAACTACTGAACCAGTGGCTGTCCTCGCGCGGTCCCATTGCCATCGTCTATGCGCCGCCAGATTCAGCAGTTGGGGACGCTTTCCTATTGCGCGTCCGCAGCGCCGACAATATCCGCCAGGTGCGCGCAGAGGGGCCGGCGGTCCGGCAGCTATGGAAGGTGCTCAAGGGTGGCGGTGCGGTCGGCATTCTGCCGGACCAGCAACCGAAACTGGGCGATGGCGAATTCGCGCCGTTCTTCGGCATCCAGGCATTGACCATGACCCTGGTCTCGCGGCTGGCCGAAAGAACCGGCGCCACCGTGCTGTTCGCCTGGTGCGAGCGCACCGGGGCCGACCTGGAATTCGCCCTGCATGTGGAGCCGCCGCCGCCTGGCATCGCCGATCCTGATCCTGTGGTCGCCGCCACCGTGCTCAACAGGATGATCGAGCGCATCGCCCGTCGCGATCCGGCACAGTATCAATGGACCTACAAACGCTTCGGCGCCCGGCCGCCGGGCAGCGGCGAACCCAACCCCTACAAGGAAGCCCCCCGGGTATGAGCGACTTCCCCATTCCCTCAACTGCGGCAACCGATCCAGCCGGCTCCGACGGCGCCGCACCGGTCATAGACTGGCAGCACCTGCCCGTGCGTGGCGCCGGGCTGGCAGCCGTTGGCGGTGCAGTCAGCTTTGCGATTCCAATCGGATTCGCAGCATTTTTTCTCTTCAGGCTGGTCGACTTCAGCACGCCCTGGCTGCTGGTGCCACTGGGCTGCCTGCTGGGCGCGGCCATCGGCGCCTGGTTGGGAATCAAGCGGCACCGGCGCACCTTGTGGAAACTCGACGCGCATGGCTTCGCCCTGCAACGCGGGCGCTGGTGGCAGACCGAAAGCCGCGTGCCGATTTCACGCGTGCAGCACCTGGATCTCAAACGCGGCCCGCTGGAGCGCGCCTTCAAGCTGGCGACGCTGGTCATCCACACTGCTGGCACGCGCATGGCCGCGGTGACGATTTCAGGGCTGGACGGCGAAGACGCCGAACGCCTTCGCGACCGCCTGGCCCACCAGCTCGATCACGACGACGACGCGTTATGAGCGAACCCTCGACACAGGCAGCGCCCGAACGCCGGCTGCACCCGTGGTCGTGGCTGTTCGTCCTGGTGCAGCAGTTGAAGCAGTTCATCGTGCCGCTGGTGGCGTTGCTGGTGTTCGGCAGTCGCGGCGGCCGCGAAGGATTCTGGAGCGTCACCGGTCCGCTGATCGCGGTGGGCGTGCTGGTAGTGATTTCCGTGCTCCAGTACTTCACCTACCGTTACCGCATCGGCCGCGACGACCTGACCATCCGCGACGGCTGGCTGCACCGCAACCTGCGGCAGATTCCCTACGCACGCATCCACAACGTGGTGCTGCACCAGACCGTGCTGCACCGGCTCTTCGGTGTGGCCGAAGTGCGCCTGGAATCGGCCGGCGGGCAGAAGCCCGAGGCGCAGATGCGCGTGTTGCGGCTGGACGAAGCGCTGGCGCTGGAGAACCTGATCAAGCATCGCGGGCACGTCGCAGACGCCGATGCGCCGGTCGTTCCCGCCGACAGCCTGCTGACCCTGTCCACAGCCGAGGTGATCCGCCTGGGGCTGGTGTCCAATCGCGGCATGATCGTGATGGCGGCGGCCTTCGGCGCGTCCTGGCAGATGTTTCCCGATCGGCTGGTCGCCGATTATTTCGAGCGATTCGGACGCCAGCTGTTCGGCTATGCCAGTCACCTGGAGTACGGCTCGCTAGCCACGATCGGCGCCGTGGCGGCAATCGTGGTGCTGGCGATGGGGCTGCTGCGTCTGTTGTCGGTGTTGCTGGCCCTGCTGCAGTACCACGGTTTCCGCCTGAGCGAAGAACAGCGCCGCCTGACCGTGGAGCGCGGGTTGCTGTCCAGACTACGCACCAGCGTGGCCAGGCGCCGTATCCAGGCGTGGACGCTGCACGAAGGCTTCCTGCATCGCCTGCTCAAGCGCCGCAGCCTGCGTATCGACACCGCCGTGGCCGAGCAACAGGGCAAGGGCGAAGGACGCGCGCTGAAGGAACTGGCTCCCATCGCCACGCCCGCTGACTGCGATGCGCTGATTGTGCACCTGTTGCCGCAAGCGCAATGGCCACGCACCGACTGGATCGCGCTGCCGGTGCGCGCCTGGTGGCGCATGTTCTTCCCCACAACGCTGATCGTCGCCGTGCTGGTGGTTGCGCTCTACGCCAACATCCGCGAATGGTGGGCGCTGCTGCCGCTGCTGTGGCTGCCATGGAGCGCCTGCTCGGCGTATCAGCAGGCCAGGCGTGCCGCGTATGCGGTCGACGACCGCATGGTGGCACTGCGCGGCGGCTGGTGGTCGCGTTACTGGCGTTTCGCGGAAATCGACAAGCTGCAGGCCCTACGCATTTCGCGCTCGCCGCTCGACCGACGCTTCGGCACTGCCAGTCTCTGGCTGGACACTGCTGGCGCGAGTGGCTTTGCGCCACCGCTGCAGATCAGATTCCTCCCCGAAGCCGACGCAGGAGCGCTGTATCTGCGACTCAGCCATACCTTGGCACGCAGACGGATGCGCTGGTAATGCAGCACCCTCTACCTTCGCCCGCCGTCGCAATATATCCGGACAAGATCGACCTGCGCGAAGTCAGTTTGTTGTGCGTGGAAACACGGCGCCCACCATTGGCTATCCATGCGCTGCAGCGTTGTCTGCAACAAGCCAATTTCAAGGAGTGCCTGCTTTTGAGTCCGCAGGTAAGCACCCTCCTACCGGCGCCCATAAAGCATGTGCAAATCATGGATATCGCCAGTGTGGCCGAGTATTCCCACTTCATGATCAAACGGCTGGGAGATTACTTCTCTGGCAAGCATGTCCTGATAGTGCAATGGGATGGCTTCATCACCGATGCCCGCCAATGGGATTCCCGCTTCCTCGAGTACGACTACATTGGCGCGCCCTGGAAAGACGGGAGCGTTGGCAATGGCGGATTTTCATTACGCTCGCGTCGCCTGGTAGATGCTTTGCAGACAACCCAGACGCCAGAAACGCATCCCGAGGATTACTGTATCTGTGTCCAGCATAAGGCGGAGTTGGAAGTCCGGTTCGGCATTCGTTTCGCTCCGCTGGAAGTGGCCCGTAAATTCTCTTGGGAAGCACCGGATCCCGGGCATGCCACCTTTGGCATGCATGGCTTCTTCAATTTCCATCGTGCGCTGAGCGAAGCTGAGCTGATAGCCTATTTCGACGATTGCGACGAAGGGATCCTGCATTCAGTGGCCGCACGTCGATTACTGAAGAATCTGTACCGTTCCAGAAAATACGACGCCGCCAGCAAGCTCGCCGCGATCCGGATGGCAGGGCCACTTGCCATGAGGCTTGACACTCTCAAGCTTCGCAGTTTTGCCGCACTGCGGGGTTTGCAGGAACCCGCGTGAAAAACACGCTATCTGAAATCGGCGGCCGGCAAGGGCACTGATTGCGCCAGCGGCTCTGCGATTACAGTCAGGCGCACCACTGCTGCCAAACGCTGGCGAAACGCCGCATCGTTGTCAACGAAGAACCGGCGACCGGCCTCGCCCAACCCCACGCTTTCGGCTTCATCCAACCCCAACGCGCGCTCCACCGCGTCGGCGATTTCTGCAGGATCGGCAAGCCAGGTGATCGCCGTCGCCTGCGTGCCGGTGCGTACCACCGGGATCAGCAGACCGCGTGCCGGAGTGACCAACTCGTTCATGGGCGCTCCATCGGTGGCCAGGGTTATCGCGCCGACGCTGAGCGACTCCATCAGGTAGTGGCCGAAACCCTCGGTCTCCGACGGGCACAGGTGGAACCGGTGCGCGTTCTGCATTTCCTTCAGTCGCTCGTCCGGCACGTACTCGACCAGATGGGTAATGTTGGGCGCGGGCGCTCCGATCTTTGCCGAGCGCGAATTCTGCACCACGGTGAGCTGCGGCCAATGGGGATGCTGCCGCCAGGCCGCAAGCACGGCTTGGGTGCCCTTACTGCCGCTCTTTCCGGCGAGATGGAAGAACGCGTGCTTACGCGGCACTCCATCGTCCAGTCGGTCTTCGCTGGTGAAGCCTACGTAATCGACCGGGCTGCCGAGCTTTGTGAAAATTTCCTGTGCATGACGCGTCTTCACGAAGACGCGATCCATGCGCGCCAGTAATGCCCTGTCCGAGTCCAGCAGATATTCCGGGTTCGGCACCAGCGCGTTGCATTCGGCCCAAGGCAGGTACTCGGCGCGGATGTGTTCCAGCATCAGGTTCAGACAGAACGGCGGGCGGCGACCCAGCAACCGGCGCCCCAGGTTACCGGCATGGACCCATAAAGGCCGCAACCATTTCCGTAGCTTGCCCCGGCGCAACGCGGTCACCGTTACGTCCATCCCGGCGTCTTCCAGGACGCCGGCTAGCAACCGCATGTCGCGACTCAGGCCTGCGCCATTGTCGGCGGCCAATAGATTCACACGCACTGCGGACATCCTGGACTGGGCGTGCCAGCTTATCGGTCCGTCAGTCCACAGGATCGCGCCAATAAGCGACAATCGCCTCCACGTTTATTTCCCGGTCACTTCAGACTGATGCTGCCCCTTCCACTCTCCGGCGTGGTCATCGCCAAGAACGAAGCCGACCGGATCGGACGCTGTCTGGCGTCCATGCGGGCGGTCTGTGCGGAAATGCTGGTGCTGGATTGCGGATCGGACGACGACACCGTGGCGGTCGCGCGCGCTGCCGGCGCGCGGGTGGAGCACCAGGACTGGCTGGGTTTCGCCGGACAGAAGAACGAGGCGATTTCCCGCGCCATCCAGCCCTGGCTGCTGCTGCTGGATGCGGACGAATGGCTGGCCGAAGGCGCCGAGGCCAAGCTGCGCGAGTTGTTCAACAGCGGTCGTGTCGAACAGGCCGACGTCTGGCGGCTGGTGCGCCGCAACTGGTTTCTGGGCACGCGCTTAAGGGGCGACGAACGCGCCGAGCGGCTGGTACGGCCCGATCACCGCTATCTGCCGATGAAAGTGCACGAGCGTCCCGACCTTACCGGAAAGCGCGTGCTGGATTGCGACGTAGTGCTGGAACACAACACCGCGCGCTCCCTGGAACAGCACCGGCGCAAGAACAGTCGTTATGCGCAGCTGTGGGCGGAGCAGAAATTCGAGGAAGGCAGACGGTGTTCCGCCTTCGCGCCGTGGACCCATGTCGCCGCTTATTGGCTCAAAGCCTATCTGCTACGCGCCGCTTGGCGAGATGGAAAGAACGGTTGGCATTTCCATGCCAGTCACGCGCGCGCTGTGATCGAGAAGTACCAGCGTCTGCATGCCTTGGGGAAACAGTGATGGGCGAAATCTTACTGGGCGCATGGCACAGGACGTGGCGATGAGCGCGCCGCCGCTGGTCGTACGCTGCGGCGCATTCGGTGACGTGGTGATGGTGACCACGATGATCCGCCTGCTCGCCGCGCGCTACGAAAGCAAGGTGGACGTGATCGGCTCCGGCGGCTGGACGCCGCCCCTGCTGGAGCACGAACCCGCGCTTGGCCACCTGCAGATGCTGAGCAGTCGCACCACGCCGTATCTGTTGTGCCCAAGCCAGTGGGAACTGGTGCGCTGGTTGCGCAGGCGCGGTCGCGGACCGGTGTATCTCTGCGACACCGACGCCAAGATCGGCGCGCTGCTGCAGCGTGCGGGCATCCGTGAGGAAGACATCGTGCGGCGCTTGCCCAGCGACGACGAAACCGATGGCGTCACCCGGCTCTGGCCGGATCGCTGGCTTTCGATGGGTCAACGCGATCCGGCACACGATTACGGCGCGCGCGAAGACATCCAAGTGCAGGCTTTCCGCTTTCCGCATTTGGTGATTACCGAAGCAGCGCGAACAGACTTCGCACGCTGGCGTGAGGATAACCAACTGCATGGCCCGCTGGTGTTGTTCCAACCCGGCAACAAGCGCACGCACAAGCGTGGCGGCATCGCCACGCGCCAGCATCCGAAGTTCTGGCCGCCGGAGCACTGGGCAAAGGTGGCGCAGGCCGTCTGGAACCGACTTCCCGACGCGCACGTGGTGCTCTGCGGTTCGCCGATGGAATACCCGGTGCTGGAAGAAATCCGCACCGCCGCCGGCAACGACCCCCGCATGCGCAACAGCGCCCGCGAACTTCCGATTCCGCGCCTGCTGGCGATGATCGATCAGTCGCACAGCCTGGTCTCGGTCGATACCGGGCCTGCGCATGCGGCCGCTGCGCTGGGATGTCCGCTGGTGGTGCTGTTCGGCGCGGCCTCGCCGAAAAAGTGGCGGCCGCTTGGTCCCGGCATCATCCTCACCCTGGGTGGCGAGAAAGCGGAGCAGAGCCGCGTCGACGATATTCCCGCCGACGCAGTGATCGAAGCCTGGGAGTCCCTGTAGGAGCGGGCCTTGCCCGCGATGCTCTTTATTGGGCTTGGGAAAGCATCGCCCCCATGGGGCGCTCCTACCGCGAGGGTTTCATTCCGTCCTGGCAGTCTTGTCGATGCCGTAGGGCGTCCAGACGATTTTCTCGCCGACCGTTTGCGCGCGGATGGCCAGATTGTTCTGCACCGATTCCTTGGTCTTGTAACCGCGCGAATGATCCAGGTGCACGCACACCGCGCGATGGCGGATCTGCTTGCCCATTACCCCGTAGTTCTCCAGGCGTTCACCGAGTTCGCGGTCCGGGCCGCCGTACTTCATGCGCTCGTCGTAGCCGTTGATGGCCAGCAGGTCTTCCTTCCATGCCGAGGAATTGCAGTTGTTGAAGGTCGGCTTGGCCGTGGTGATGGCATCGAGCAATTTGCCACTGGTGGGACCGGCGCCAAGCTTCAGGCGATTGGACAGGTTCATCGGCTCCTGCTGCTTGAGCCACCGCAGGTCGAAACAGCGGCCGGTGGCGATGTCGTCGGCGGAGATCTTCTTGCTCAGATCCATGCCGAGCTTGCAATAGCCGCCCGACAGGAAGCGGCCCTTCTCGGCATGCAGCGCATGCATGGCCACGAAATCGTTGCGCGGGATGCAGTCGCCATCGGTGAACAGGATGTAGGGATGCGCGGCGATGGGGATCGCCTTGTTGAGGATCTCCTGCCGGCGATAGCCCTCGTCCTCGTGCCAGATGTGCCGCAAGGGCACCGGGAAATCCACCGCATACCGCTCCACCAGCGCCTGCGTAGTCGGCCTCGAACCATCGTCGGCGATGATGACCTCGAAATCCGGATAGGTCTGGCGCGCGTAGCCCTGCAGGACTTTTTCCAGCCAGTCCTCTGAGTTGTACGTACTGACTATGACGGAGATCTTCATGGGTCACGCGGGGTCGGAATCGAAGGCGACAAGATACTCCGGGGTGGTGTGAAAGTCCCGGTGGACAGGTTTGATAGGCATCGCCCAAGCCTAGCGAGGAATCGTTTCCTCCGACAAACAGCAGATCCCTCGCTACGCTCGGGATGACATCCGGATTGTTCCGAGGCTCTCTAGGAGCGTGGCGTTTTCTGCAGCTGCGCATAGAAAAAACCATCCATGCCGTCTTCGCCCGGGAGGCGCTGTCGCCCAGCGCCGGCAGCATGGCCGTAGCCATCGGCCAGCGGTTGCGCCTGCGCATCGGCATTGCGCGCAAGAAAATCGGCGACCTGCAGTTCGTTCTCCTGCTTGAGGATCGAACAGGTGGCGTACAACAGAATCCCGCCAGGCCTGACCACCTGCCATAGCGCCTGCAGCAGTTTCGATTGCAATGCGATCAGCGACGACAGGTCTTCCGGCCGTCGATGCAGCAGCACGTCCGGCTGGCGCCTGACGATGCCGGTCGCCGAACAGGGCGCATCCAGCAGCACCGCATCGAAGGGCTCGCCATCCCACCAGGAGGGCAGGTCCGCCGCATCGGCGGCCTTGAACTCGGCCTGCGCGCCGACGCGCGTCAGGGTTTCGCGAACCCGATTCAGACGACGCTGGTCCACGTCCAACGCAAGCAGTCGCAATGTGGCGTCGCGTTCCAGCAGATGCGCAGTTTTACCGCCGGGCGCGGCGCAGGCATCAAGCACGCGCGCACCCGTCTCGGGTGCCAATGCATCGGCCACCTGCTGGGCCGATCCATCCTGCACCGAGGCTTCTCCTTCGGCGAAACCGGGCAACATCGACACCGCCACCGGCGAATCGATGCGCAGCGCGTCCGGCAGCGCCGACGCGGTGGTGGCATCGATACCGGCCGCCTGCAGGCGTTGCGCATAGCTGTCGCGCTGGACCTTCTGCCGGTTGACCCGCAGCCACAACGGTGCGGCGTGCGCGCTGGCCTCGAAGATCGCCGCGGCTTGGTCGCCCCACTCCAGCAGGATCTTCTTGCGCAACCACGCGGGCCAGGACGCCGAAGGATCGACGTCGGGAAACCCTTCGCGCTGGGCGCGGCGCAGCACAGCGTTGACCATGCCCGCCTGGTGCGGCCGGCCGAGCACGCGGGTGGCTTCCACCGTGGCCGACAGCGCGGCATGCGCCGGCAGACCCATGGCATCGATCTGCGCGAATCCGACCAGCAGCAGCGACCGAAGGTCGCCGTCTTTGTCGCCCAGCGGGCGCTGCAGCCACATCTGCAGTGCGGCTTCATAGCGCGCGCGCTGGCGCAGGGCGGAAAAGCAGATCGCTTCCAGCAGGGCGCGATCGCGCGGATCGGACAGCTGCGCCAGCGACGTGGCTAGCTCGCCCTTCAAAGAACGGCCGCGATGGATCACCGCATCCAGCGTTTTGGCGGCGAGCACACGCGTGGCGACACCCGCAAGATTGCTCACGAGGTCACCTTGCCAAAGGTAGGAGCGGGCCTTGCCCGCGATGCCTTTTCCGGGGCTGCCAGAAAAGCATCGCGGGCAAGGCCCGCTCCTACCGTCGTATGCCGGATCAATGGCCTGCTCCTGAAGACGTTGCGAGCAAATCGCGGCGTGCATTCAAATAATCAGCGGCGGTGATCGCCTTGCCGCCTTCGCGCTGGATCACTCGCAGGCGCAATGCGCCCTGGCCACAGGCGATATCCAGACCCTGCTTGCCGGCCGCCAGCAAGGTGCCTGGCGCCGCCGTATGCGCTAGTTCCAGCGGGACCGCGCCACGAATGCGCAGCCGCTCGCCGGCCACGACCGCTTCGGCGACCGGCCAGGGCTCGAAGGCGCGTACCTTGCGGGCGAGTGTTGCGGCGGACTGGTTCCAGTCCAGCCGTGCCTCGTGCTTGTCCAGCTTGTGCGCATAGGTCACGCCCGCTTCGGGCTGTACCCAAGGCTTCGGCAGCAGGTCCGCACGCCGCAAGGCCAGGCCATCGGCCAGCACGCCTGCGCCCAGCTCAGCCAAACGGTCGTGCAGCTGCCCACCGGTTTCTTCCGGTCCGATGGGCGTGATCTGAGCCAGCAGCACCGGGCCCGTGTCCAGGCCTGCTTCCATCTGCATCAGGCAGACACCGGTCTGTTCGTCGCCGGCTTCGATGGCGCGCTGGATCGGCGCGGCACCACGCCAGCGCGGCAGCAGCGAGGCATGCACGTTCCAGCAACCGAAGCGTGGAATCTCCAGCACCGCGCGCGGCAGGATCAAGCCGTAAGCCACCACGACCAGCAAATCCGGCTCCATGGCGCGCAATGCGTCCTGGGATTCCCTGCGCTTCAGGGTTTCCGGCTGCAGCACCGGAATCCCGCGCTGGATCGCTTCAAGCTTCACCGGCGAAGGCGCCACCCCACGGCCACGCCCGGCAGGCCGATCGGGTTGCGTGTACACCGCGATGACTTCGCCCTGTGCATGCGCAGCGCGCAGGCTGGGAACGGCGAAGGCCGGCGTGCCGGCAAAGACGATTCTCATAGTATGGTCAATGGCAAAGGGAGAAGACGCGCACTAATGTGCGCTGCTAAGGGTTAACGCCACAAAATCAACGCCCTTGGCAGGACGTATGGCGACCGGACTTACAGTGCGCGCCGCGCGCGACTTCACACTTCACCGCATCAGGCCGCGTCGCCCGCCAGCTTGCGCTGCTTGGCCAGTTTCTTGCGCACCATCTCGCGCTTCAATGGCGAGAGATAATCGACGAACAGTTTGCCGTCCAGGTGGTCCATCTCATGCTGGATGCACACCGCCAGCAAGCCATCGACCTGCAGCTGCTGGGTCTGGCCCGAGCGGTCAAGGAAGCGGACTTCGATGGCGTCAGCGCGGGTCACGTCGGCGAAAATGCCGGGCACCGACAAACAGCCTTCCTGGTACACCTGTTCGCCCGTCCTGCTCAGGATCTCGGGATTGATAAAGACCTGCGGGCCGGTTTTGTCCTCGCTCACGTCGATGACCATGAAGCGCTTGTGCACGTCCACCTGGCTGGCGGCCAGGCCAATGCCGGGCGCGTCGTACATGGTCTCGAACATGTCGTCGAGCAGGCGCTGCAAAGCCGGGTCGGAGATCTGGGCGGCGTCGACCGGCGCAGCCTTGGTGCGCAGGCGGGGATCGGGGAATTCAAGGATGGGAAGCAAGGACATGGCGATAAATAAATGGGGATGCCGCCGGAATTCGGCAAGGCCTCACGGATTCTAACTCCCGGGCTTGCTTAACGGTCCGGTTTCTGGACTATAGTGCGGACAACCTGTGGGGAATCAGGTGGGGATAATCATGTTCAGAAAATTTCGTACGGTTCTTGCCGCCGCTGCGTTCATCGTGGCCACCTATGCCGCGGCCGCTGAAATGTCCGGCGCCCATCCCGACACCTATACGGTGAAACGGGGCGACACGTTATGGGACATCTCCGGGAAATTCCTGAAGAAGCCCTGGCTGTGGCCGGAGATCTGGCAGGCCAACCCGCAAATCAAGAACCCGCACCTCATCTATCCGGGCGACATCATCAGCCTGGCCTATCTGGACCGTGTGGGTATCCAGGCCGGTCCCCGTCAGGAAGCGCCCATCGGGGCGATTCCGCTGGCTGACATCGAACCCTTCCTCAAGAATCTGCGCGTGACCGACAGCTTTGAACAGCTGCCGCGCGTGGTGGGCCTGGAAGGCGACCGCCTGCGCAGTTCCGGTGGCCAGCTGGTCTACACGCTGGGCCTGGAAGGCGCGCAGGTGGGGCAGCGCTTCGCCGTCGTGCGTCCGTCGTTGCGCTATACGCATACCCGGTTCGTGTCCGATGGCAGCTACGCCACCTACAAGGAAGACCTGGACTTCCGCGGCAAGCGTATCGGCTCGCAGACCATAGACTGGGACCGCAGCTGGAACAGCGCCGCGCTTGATACCGGTGCACAACTCGAACTTCTAGGCTACGAACTGGCGCAGGTCGCCGTGGGCACGGTCACCCGTGGCGTGGTTCCCGGTTCGGACACCAGCACGCTGTCCCTGGAAGGCAATGGCCACGAGGTCCGCGTCGGTGATCGTCTGATCCCGGTCGAGGCCCAGCCCTACGACCTGCAGTTCTTCCCGCACGTGCCCAAGGTGCTGCAGCCGGAAGGCAAGCTGCAGATCGCGGCCGTGGCCAATGCCCTGACTTCCGGCGGCCCGCGCGATGTAGTGGCCATTTCCGGCGGCAGCCGCGAAGGCATCGACAACGGCACCGTGTTCTCCATCTGGCGCCAGGGCAGCGGCCTCATCGACCGCCAGCACGATCCAGAAGATTCGCGGCCCACGGAAAACCGCAAGGGCAAGGGCGATGTGCGCCTGCCCGACGAATATGCCGGCCACGTGATGGTGTTCCGCACCTTCGAGAAGGTGAGCTATGGGCTGGTCATGGAAGGCACCAAGCCGGCACGCGTCGGCTACGAGCTCAAGCATCCGGATGCCACTTACTGATCAGATGCGCTAGGGAATTCCCTATGCATTGCCAAGACGGCGCCTGAGGGCGCCGTCCTGCTGTGCGGCCTAGTCTGGCCGGATGGACGAAGAACCCACGCTAGCGCTGCTGAAGCTGGTCATCGCTGGCGGCGCGGTGATTCCCCGACGCGCCTTGCTGGACGCCCATGGCAGCGTCGAGCGCGCCGTGGCGGCAGGCGCTTCTGCATGGCGCAGCGCAGGGATGAACGACGCCCAGATCCAACGCCTGCGCCGGCCCGACGAAGCAACGCTGCGGCAGTCGATGGCTTGGCTGGAACAGCCCGGCCATCGCGTGATCGGCTGGCAGGATCCCGACTACCCGGCCTTGCTGCGACGAATCTCCAGCCCGCCACTGGCCCTGTTCGTGGACGGCGACCCACACCTGCTCTGGCATGCGGGCGTCGCGGTGGTAGGCAGCCGCTCGCCCAGTGCCGGCGGACGCGACAACGCAACCGCGTTCTCCCGGGCGTTCGCCCTGAGCGGCATCGCGGTGATCAGCGGGTTGGCGGCAGGCATAGACGCGGCCGCCCATGTGGCGGCGCTGGCGGTCGAACAAGGCATCACCATCGCCGTGCTGGGCACCGGGCCGGATCTGGCCTATCCGCTTTTCCACGCCGAGCTGCGCGACCGGGTGGCGGCGCGCGGGGTGGTGGTCAGCGAACACCCGCCGGGCACGCCGGCCAAACCGGCCCACTTCCCCAGCCGCAACCGCATCCTGGCCGGACTGGCCCTGGGAACGCTGGTGGTGGAAGCCACGGAGCGCTCGGGCGCGCTGATCACGGCCCGTCAGGCCGGCGACTGCGGCCGGGAAGTGTTCGCGGTGCCCGGTTCCATCCACAACCCGCTGGCGCGAGGATGCCACCGGCTGATCCGCGACGGGGCCGCCCTGGTGGAAAGCGCGCAGGAGGTGCTGGACGCCCTGGTGCCTATGGCCGGCGAACTGGCCGAATGCCTGCGCAGCCGGCTTGCGGGTGGAACCGCCAGCCCCCATATGAGTACCCAGACGAAACTGGGACCCTTGAACCCCGACTACCAGCCCTTGTGGCTGGCGCTGGGCCACGACCCAACCGGTATGGATTTGCTGGTGGAGCGAACCGGATTGACGGCCGCCGAACTGTCCTCCATGCTGCTGGTCATGGAACTGGATGGACGGGTGGCGGTCGAACACGGGCGCTACTCACGCAAGACCTAGTTTCTTTCCTCCACAGCGTCAGGGACGCAGGCCGAGGGGCAATGAAAGAGAGCATTCTGGATGTACTGCTGTACCTGTTCGAACACTACTTCACCGAAGATGCGGACCCTGTCCGCGACCGCGATTCGCTTCAGAACGGCCTGATCCAGGCCGGTTTCAGCCCCACCGAGATCAGCAAGGCGTTCGACTGGCTTGATGCCTTGGCCGAACAGCGTCCTGCCGCCAGCGAACCGCGCATCGGTGGGCCGACCCGCGTCTATCACGGCCCGGAACTGGTCAAGCTGGATGTGGAATGCCGCGGCTTCCTGTTGTTCCTGGAACAGCATGGCGTGCTGGATGCCGACCAGCGCGAACTGGTGCTCGACCGCGCCATGGCCCTGGACCAGGACGAACTGGATCTGGACGACCTGAAATGGGTCGTGCTGATGGTCCTGTTCAACCAGCCGGGTTCCGAAGCCGCGTACGCGTGGATGGAAACCCAGATGTTCGACGACGAACCTGAACCGGTACACTGATCGCTAGTGTCCTTCCCCACTTCGGGGAAGGTTCCAACCGCTAGGGATAGGATGAGCGACTGGTACTACTCCGCCGGAAACGAGCAACGCCAGGGCCCGCTCAGCACCGAAGACCTCGTCGGTCTGTTTCGACAGGGACGCGTCGGCCTGGATACCCTGGTCTGGCGCGACGGCCAGCCGCAATGGCAGCCCCTGGCAGATTTCGCGGCCGAACTGGGTCTGGTTGGCGCGACCGGGGCACCGTTGCCGCCGCCGTTGCCGCAAAGGCCCGTCCCCAGCAGTCCGCGCGCCGCCGCACCCCCTCCCAAATCCGGCATGTCCGGCTGCCTGATCGCCGTGATCATCGTCGCCGTGCTCGCCATCCCGGCGATCGCAATCCTGGCCGCCATCGCGCTGCCTGCCTACCAGGACTACACAAAGCGGGCGAAGGTCGCCAGCGTGCTGCCGGCCGCCGAACCCCACAAATCCGCAGTGTCCTCGTATCTGGCCAATGAGCAGACCTGTCCCAGCAACGGCGATACCGGTTTCGAGGCGCCCGAGCGTTACGCCAGCGGCAGCATTGCGTCCATCACCTTCGGCGAGTTCGAGAGCGAGCGCTGCGGCATGGAATTGCGGCTGACCATGCCGGGCGACGACCAGCTGGATGGCAAGGCCGTGTGGCTGGAATACGATGCGGCGGATGCTTCATGGCAATGCACGTCCGAAATAGACGACAGATACCTGCCCGCCACTTGCCGCGGATAGCAGCTGCCGGGGCTCATGCTTCAACTCGCAATCGATTTTTCTTGGGGGAAAACTGATGTCCAACTGGTATTACGCCGATGCCGAGCGTGAACGGCAAGGTCCACTGACGGCCGATGAAATGGCCCAACGCTTCCACCAGGGCAAGTTGCGCCTGGATACGCTGGTCTGGCGCGACGGCCTGGCCGACTGGCAGCCGCTGCGCAATTTCACCGACGAACTGGCCTTGCACCAGACACCGGCCGAAACCTTCTACACGCCGGTCGATGCCGCACCTGCGGCCGCTGACGCCGCGCCTGCCGCCTCGTCGTACTCGCGCATCGAACCGGTCTTCGCCAACGACAATGCCGAAGCCGCTTCTCCCTATGCGCCTCCCAGCGCGGTGCTGACCGCGAACGAAGCGCACTACGCCGGTGGCGAAGTGGTCTACGCCGGGTTCTGGAAACGCTTCGCGGCCGCCATGATCGACAACCTGATCCTGAGCGTCGTGCTGATCCTGGTGCTGATGGTGGGCGTGGCCATCTTCGGCGGCATGGCCGCGCTGTCGCAGGGATTTACCTCCGGTGATCCGTCGGGCGGGATGCTCGCGTTCCTGATGATCGGGATCTATGGCGTGCCGATCGTGTCCCAGGCGCTGTATTTCACCTGGATGCAGGCATCGGGCGGACAGGCCTCCCTGGGCAAGATGGCGGTGGGCATCAAGGTGACACGCGGGGACGGCACCCGCATTTCGACTGCGCGCAGCTTCGGGCGTTGGGCGGGCCTGTTCTTCTTCCAGTTGTTGACCTGCGGCTTGGCGTATCTGGTCTCCGCGATCATGGTCGGCACCACCGAGCGCAAGCAGGCACTGCACGACATGGCCTCGGACACGCTGGTGGTGGACAAGTGGGCCTACACCGCCCACCCGGAGTGGCAGCGCAGGGAACTGGGGGCCGTGACCGTCACCATGATGGTACTGGGCGGTCTGCTGATCGTGGGCTATCTGGTGTTGATGGTGTTCGCAATCGGAATGGGTGCCCGCGGCTCACTTTGAGCCTCGCATCCCGATCCGTGCTTGACAGGCAGGGGTCCGGCGTGATTCCACTATAAATAGAAGAAATCTGAACGCCCGGGGCAAACACCCCGGGCGTTGGCTTCTACGCAACCCCTTTCTTGAAGGACACTCGCCGGCCCGGCCGGCGCTCGAACCCACTACATGCCCAAGCACCTGCTCATCGTCGAATCGCCCGCGAAAGCCAAGACGATCAATAAATACCTCGGCAAGGACTTCACCGTCTTGGCCTCCTACGGCCACGTCCGCGACCTGGTGCCCAAAGAGGGTGCGGTCGATCCCGATCACGATTTCGCGATGAGCTATGCGCTCATCGAAAAGAACGAGAAGCACGTCGAAGCCATCGCCAAGGCCGCCAAGGGCGCCGACGATATCTTTCTGGCCACCGACCCGGACCGCGAGGGTGAAGCCATCAGCTGGCACATCGCCGAGATCCTGAAGGAACGCGGCCTGCTCAAGGACAAACCGCTGCATCGCGTGGTGTTCACCGAAATCACTCCGCGCGCGATCAAGGAAGCCATGACCAAGCCGCGGCAGATCGCCGGCGACCTGGTCGATGCACAGCAGGCGCGCCGCGCACTGGACTATCTGGTCGGCTTCAACCTGTCGCCAGTGCTGTGGCGCAAGGTGCAGCGCGGCCTGTCCGCCGGCCGCGTGCAGTCGCCCGCGCTGCGCATGATCGTGGAGCGCGAGGAGGAGATCGAAGCTTTCGTCGCCCGCGAGTACTGGAGCATCCAGGCCGAGTGCGCGCATCCCTCGCAGGCGTTCACCGCCAAGCTGACCAAGCTGGACGGACAGAAGTTCGAGCAGTTCACCATCACCGAAGGCGACACCGCCGAAGCCGCACGCCTGCGCATCCAGCAGGCGGCGCAGGGCGCGCTGCATGTCACCGACGTGGTCAGCAAGGAACGCAAGCGCCGGCCTTCGCCGCCGTTCACCACTTCGACCCTGCAGCAGGAAGCCTCGCGCAAGCTCGGCTTCACCACCAGCCGCACCATGCGCGTGGCCCAGAAGTTGTACGAAGGCGTGGCCATCGGCGATGAAGGCACCGTGGGTCTGATCAGCTACATGCGTACCGACTCGGTCAGCCTGTCGGCCGAAGCGGTGACTGAAATCCGCGACGTGATCGCGCGCGACTTCGGCACCCAGGCGGTGCCTGACAAGCCCAACGTCTACGTGACCAAATCCAAGAACGCGCAGGAAGCCCACGAAGCGGTTCGCCCGACTTCGGCATTGCGCACGCCCGCGCAGGTGTCCAAATACCTGGACGACGACGCGCGGCGCCTGTACGAACTGATCTGGAAGCGCGCCGTCGCCTGCCAGATGGTGCCGGCCACCATGAACACCGTCAGCGTCGACCTGGCTGCTGGCAGCGAACACAACTTCCGCGCCAGCGGAACCACCATCATCGATCCCGGCTTCCTGGCCGTGTACGAGGAAGGCAAGGACGCCAAGACCGCCGAAGACGAGGATGAAGGCCGCAAGCTGCCGCCGATGAAACCGGGCGACCGCATTCCGCTGGACCGCATCCACACCGACCAGCATTTCACCGAGCCGCCGCCGCGTTTCAGCGAAGCCTCGCTGGTGAAGACGCTGGAGGAATACGGCATCGGCCGGCCGTCGACCTACTCGTCGATCATCCAGACGCTGCTGTTCCGCAAATATGTGGAACTGGACAGCCGCCGCTTCAAACCCAGCGATGTGGGCCGCGCGGTCAGCAACTTCCTCAGCGGGCATTTCACCCAGTACGTCGATTACGACTTCACCGCCAAACTTGAGGACGAGCTGGACGCGGTGTCGCGCGGCGAAGAGGACTGGGTGCCGTTGATGGAGCGGTTCTGGACGCCGTTCAAGCAGATGGTCGATGACAAGATGGAATCGGTCGACCGCAGCCAGGCCACCGGCGCGCGCGAACTCGGCAGCGATCCCAAGACCGGCAAGCCGGTCAGCGTGCGCCTGGGCCGTTACGGACCCTACGCGGCCATCGGCAGCACCGCCGAAGATGCCGAGGACAAGCCCACCTTCGCCTCGCTGCGTCCGGGCCAGAGCATGCACACCATTTCCCTGGAAGATGCGCTGGAGCTGTTCAAGCTGCCGCGCAAGCTGGGCCAGGACAAGGACGAGGAAGTCAGCGTGGGCATCGGCCGCTTCGGCGCGTTCGCCAAGCGCGGCAGCGTGTACGCATCGCTGAAGAAGGAAGACGATCCCTACACCATCGACCTGGCGCGCGCGGTGTTCCTGATCGAAGAGAAGGAAGAGATCGCGCGCAACCGCATCATCAAGGAATTCGACGGCAGCGAGATCCAGGTATTGAACGGCCGCTACGGTCCTTATCTGAGCGACGGCAAGCTCAACGGCAAGATTCCCAAGGACCGCGAACCGGCGTCGTTGACCCTGGAAGAAGTGGTCAAGCTGATGGAAGAAACCGGCAAGCCGATGCGCAAGGGCTTCGGCAAGAAGACCGCGGCCAAGAAGACCACGGTGAAGAAGGAAGCTGCGCCAAAGAAAACCGCCGCCAAGAAAGCGCCGGCCAAAAAGGCAGCGAAGAAAGTCGCCAAGAAATCCGTTGCGAAAAAGGCCGCGGTGAAGAAAGCCGCACCGCCGGTGGTCGAGCCCGCCAAGTCGTTGCTGACGCCGGCCGCCAACATCCAGCTGGGCAAGAAGCGGATTGTGAAGGCGGCCAAGTAGTGTCGTCTTCGGCACGCATGGACAATCCATGCGTGCAGGTGGCGGTGAGTTGCCTTACTCTCTGGTCGTCATTCCCGCGAAAGCGGAGGCGCTTTTTAACGACACATGCCGGTCAACCCAGCGACTTCTGCTCTCGCTGACAGATTCGCAAAGCCTCACGGCACTGGGCTCCCGCCTTCGCGAGCGACAATCTGAAAGGCCGGACCTCCGGAAAGTGATCGTAGATAAGGTCCCTGAAAGACAAGCACCCATGATCTCCGCACTGCTTTCCATTCCCGAAGCCGCCACCGCCCTGCAGACCGGCGGCGTGATTGCCTATCCCACCGAAGGCGTTTGGGGTCTGGGCTGCGACCCGCGTGATGAAACTGCAGTGCTTCGCCTGCTGGCCATCAAGCAGCGTCCAGTGGACAAGGGTCTGATCCTGATCGCCTCGCACCTCGATCAGTTGCGTCCATTCCTGGATCTGGCGGCCGTGCCTACGGAAAACCTGGCGACGGTGCTTGCCAGCTGGCCGGGCCCGCATACCTGGGTGATGCCTGCCAGCGCCGCCGCTCCGCGCTGGATCACCGGCGCGCAGGACGGCATCGCCGTGCGGATCAGCGCGCATCCGCTGGTGATCGAACTGTGCAATGCCTATGGCGGGGCCCTTGTCTCCACCAGCGCCAACCGGGCGGGACAGCCCGCAGCGCTTACGCGGCAGGCGCTGGACCCTGAGCTATTGGAAGGCGTGGACGGATGGGTCGCCGGGGAAACCGGCGGACTTGATGCGCCCACCACCATACGCGATGCGCTGACCGGCGCCGCCATCAGGTAGGTCGGGGTTACACCCCCGACGCGCGGACGTCATCCAGCACCGCGCCAGTCGGGGACGTAGCCCCGACCTACGCTTGCGACTTCACTTTCCCGCTTGCGTCGATACGCGCAAGATACCGGCATGCCGGTTCTTCGCCCCGTACTCCTGCTCCTCGGTCTGTCACTGGCCGCTCTACCCGCACGCGTACCCGCGCAGGACGTCACCATCTACCGCTGTGTGGATGCTAAAGGCAATCTGGCCCTGCGCGATTCACCCTGCGGGAAAGGGGAATCACAGGAGGTGCGCTCGATGCAGCGTCCCCAGGATCCGCCCGCCGGCACCGCCGCCATTGCACGCCCCTCGCCGCCGCCCGTACCGGCCGCGCCTCCGCCACCGGTACAGGTGGTCTACCGCACGCCTCCGCGGCCCATGTACGAATGCGTCACGCCCGATGGCAAGCGCTACACCAGCGACAACGGCGAGGGCAATCCGCGCTCGGTGCCGCTGTGGACGCTTGGCTACCCGGTCCGCTCGCACCATGGCGGCGGTTCGCATATCGAGACCACTGGGCCGAACCCGACACCCAGCGGACCGCGACCCTCGCGGCTTGGCGGCGGCTACTACGGCGGCGCGGCGTATACCCTGGTGCGCGATGAATGCCACGCGCTGCCGCAGGAAGAAGTCTGCTCACGCCTGTCCGACCGGCGCTATGAAATCATGCGCCGCTACAACAGCGCCATGCAGAGCGAGATACGCCAACTCGAACTGGAGCAACGCGGCATAGACGCACGCATCAACAATGACTGCAGAAACCAATGATGACACTACGAATCGCCTGCCTCCTATCGCTCGCCTTTTCCTTTGGCGCTGCTGCAGACGAGGTCGTGATCTACCGCTGCACCGATTCTGCGGGCGCGCTGACCTTGCAGAACGCGCCCTGCCCCAAGGGCCATAAGCAGGAAAAGAAGGTCATGCAGAGCGTAAGCACTGTTCCGATGGGAGGCACTGCACCTGCCAGATCGCCTTCGGCGCCTGCCGCGAAAACCACACCCGTCACACCGCTCACGCCAGCCCCTGCCCCTGCACCCGCGGCGCCGGACACCACCGCGCCTGCGGACACAGGTACCGACGCCGATACGAAAGCGAACAAGCTGCCGCCTCCGGTGCTGTTCCAGTGCACCACCTACGACAAGGACACCTACATCACCGAAAGCGAGGAACCGCAGTCGCGCTGCGTCGCGCTGCGTACCGTGGGCCTGGACGGCAATCCCCGCACCGGCGCGGGCGAGGCCTGCGAAGTAATGCGCGACCAGTGCGCGCGCGTACCAGACGGCGCGCTGTGCGCGGCCTGGGAAAAGCGGGTCGGGGAAACAGAAGTCGCCGCGCGTTACGCGCGTCCCGGCAACGAGGACAAGAACCAGGCGGAGTTCGAGCGCGCCAAGAAAATCTATAGCGAGAGCAACTGCGGGGAGTGAGCGCTTCGCTTTCCTTCTCCGGAGGGGAGAAGGAAATCAAAAGCCGTAACGCAGAAACCCGCCATCCACCGCAATGCATTCGCCGGTGATGTAACTGGCCGCAGGCAGGCACAGAAAGCCCACGGCGGCCGCCACTTCCTCGGGTTCGCCGATACGCCGCATCGGTGTGCGGTCGATCACTTCCTCGTAGTAATCCGCATTCGCCAGCTTGCCCGAGGTGCGTCGCGTACGGATGTACCAGGGCGCGACCGCATTTACGCGCACGCCATCCTCGGCCCATTCCACCGCCAGGTTGCGGGTGAGCTGCTGCAGCGCGGCCTTGGTCATGCCGTAGGGCGCACCGCTGCGCACCGCAGTGACGCCCGATACGCTGCCGACATTGACGATGCAGGAGGCCGCATGCCGGGTCAGCAAGGGATGCGCGTAGCGCGAGAGTTCGAATGCGGAGAACAGATTGATCTCGAAGATCCCGCGCCATTCGTCCTCGGTGTAGTCCACCGTGGCCTTGGTCAGATTGCCGCCGGCGTTGTTGACCAGGATATTGAGCCCATCGGCGTGATCCTCGACCCAGTCGAGTATCTGGCGGCGGTCTTCGTCGTCGGCCACATCGGCGGCCATCGCACTGACGCCGCGTTCCGGGAATTCCTCGATCAATTCGTCGCGCACCGCTTCCAGCGCATCGGCATCGCGCGCCACCAGCATCACATCGGCACCGAAGCCCAGCAGTTCGCGCGTGATCGCCAAGCCGATGCCGGCGCTGGCGCCGGTCACCAGTGCAAGTTGTCCATCGAGTCGCCAGCGGCTGGTAGTCATCGCATCGCCCTTCACAGATGGGCGTAGCATAACGCCACGCCCTGCGGAGACGCCGTCATGCAAGCACCGAGATTCTGCATCGCCCTGCTGACCCTGTCGTTGATCGGCCTGACCGCCTGCAAACCAGAGGCGCCACCGACCGACGAACCACCCGAGCCCAAAGCCATCGCGGCCACCGGCGATGCGACCGAACTACGCGATGCGATCAAGCAGCCCATCGATCAGGCCAAGGCGGTCGAGGGTGTGGTGCAGGATGCCGCAGACAAAAACGACGCCGCGATCGAAGCAGCACAGTAGGTCGGCCCTACGCGGCCGACGTGCGATCCGGGGTGACGCTTTCTTCGGGGCAGTAGCCCCGATCTACCTCATTGCGCGAAGAGCTCCCCCATCCGCCTTCGGCACCTTCCCCCGTAAACGGGGGAAGGGTTGTTCGTTGGTGTCAAAGGCCGCAGAAGCAGTAGACCAATCCCTTCACTGGCGCGCCATTGCGGCTGTTGGCGGCCTGCTCGACGAAGCGCAGCTGCGCGTCGGTTTCCGGCATGGCCTTGGCCAGCAGCGCGCGGGCGAAGTCGGAATCCTTCAGCCACGCCGCACCGATGCGGCTGCCGGCGAACCCGCCCATGAACTGCGAGAACGGCGAAGTGATCTTCTCCACGTAACGCACGCGGTAAGCATCCGGCTTGCCCAGCTTGGCGCGTGCGGCGGCATCGGCGACGGCGGCTTCAAAACCGCCGAGCTCGTCGACCAGGCCGCGTTCCTTGGCCTGCGCACCGCTCCACACGCGACCGCGCGCAATGGCGTCGATTTCTTCCACCGACTTCTTGCGCGCTGCAGCGACCTTGCCGGTGAAATCGGCATAGCCCTTGTCGATCACCGACTGCACCACACGGCCCACGGCCGGGTCCATCGGGCGGGTGATGTCGAAGGCGCCGGCGAAACGCGTGGTGCCCACGCCATCGGTATGCACGCCGATCTTGTCCAGCGTGCGGGTGACATTGGGAATCAGGCCGAAAATGCCGATGGAACCGGTGATCGTGGACGGATCGGCGTAGATGCGATCGGCATTCATCGAGATCCAGTAACCGCCCGACGCAGCCAGATCGCCCATCGACACCACCACCGGCTTGCCGGCGGCTTTCAACGCCGCGACTTCGCGACGGATTTCCTCGGACGGATACACGCCGCCGCCGGGCGAATCCACGCGCAGCACAACTGCTTTCACATCGTCGTCGTCGCGCGCCTCGCGCAGCAACGCCGAGGTGGACTTGCCGCCCACCGTACCCGGCGGCTGTTCGCCATCGGTGATCTCGCCCGCGGCGATCACGACAGCCACCTGCGGACGGCTGTCGCCGATCTTCAGGTCCTTCGCATCGATCTGGGTCAGGTAACCGGCCAGCGACACGCTGCGGAAGCCATTGTCGGAATCTTCATCGGCCATGCCGCGCTCGGTGAGCAGCGTTTCCACTTCCTCCTGCGTCTTCAGGCCATCGACCAGCTTCTGCTGCAACGCGAACTTGGCCAGATCACCGCCGGCCGCGGCGATGCCTTCGGGCAAAGTGTCGATGCCCGACGCCAGCTGTTCCGGCGTGAGCTTGCGCGCCTTGGCGATGTCGGCCAGGTAGCGTTGCCAGATGTCGTTCATCCAGAACAGATCGGCTTCCTTCGATTCCTTGGACGCGGCATCGAGGATGTAGGGTTCGGCGGCGGACTTGAATTCGCCCACGCGGAACAGGTGCACGTCCACGCCGAGTTTGTCCTGCAAACCCTGGCGGTAGTACTGGCGATAACGGCCGAGGCCTTCCAGCATCATGCTGCCCATCGGGTCGATGTAGACCTCGTTGGCCTGCGCCGCCAGCAGGTACTGCGACTGGTCCAGGTTCTCGCCGAACGACACGATCTGCTTGCCGGAAGCGCGCAGGCGCGCGAGCGCAGCGGCGACTTCGCGCATCGATGCATAACCGCTGGGTTGCAATTGATCCACACGCAGCAGCACGCGTTCGATGTTCTTGTCGTCCTTGGCCGCGTCGATGGCACGGACCAGATCGCGCAGCTGGATCTCTTCGGCATTCTTGTCGCCGAAGGCCTTGGCCAGCGCGCGCGTCGCCGGATCGGCGCTGTACTGTTCGACGAGCCGGCCCTCGGGCGCGATTACCAGCGTGGTGCGCTCGAGCAGCGGCTTGACGCCGTTGCCACGTCCCGCCGCGGCGACGAAGATCACCAGGATCAGGAACAGCAACCCGAAGAACAACAGGTTGAGGATCAGCCTGCGGGTGAAATTCATCACGTTCCACAGGCCGACGAAGAAGGCGGCGATGGGACCGCGATGGACGACTTGATTCATGGGTTTGGAGCTCCGGAAAACTGCGCCCAGCTTACCGGTTGCCCGCCACGCTTACATGCCCCTTAAGTCACTACTGCCGTGACGCATCGTTCAGCTGTCCGAGCCGCGTAGGAGCTGCGCAAGCTGCGACCGGAAACTTTCACATCCTGCGGCAGGTGGCCGAAGGGCGGAATTTGCGGGTCGCAGCTTGCGCAGCTCCTACAGCGGTTTGTGGGTGGCCAAAAAACGCTTACTGCTGCGCTGGAAGCGTATGGCCATCAACACCGCAGCTGCGGTCAGGCCCAGGATCAGCCCCAGCCACATGCCCTGCGGTCCCCAACCCAGCCCCAGGCCGAGCCAGGCCCCCAGTGGCATGCCCAGGCCCCAGTAGGACAGCACCGCCAGCCACATGGGCACCCGCGTGTCCTTGAGGCCGCGCAGCGCGCCGGCCGAGAGCACCTGGATGCCGTCGGGGAACTGGAACGCCGCCGCAAACAGCAGCAGGTTGCCGGCCAGCGCCCCGACCGCCAGATCGCGCGTGTACAGGGCCACCACGGCGTCATGGCCCAGCAGCAGGGCCGTGGCCGAAAGCGCCTGCGTCGCCAGCACGATCACATAACCGGCGTGGGCCGCGCGGCGTATGGCGCGCGCATCGCCGAGACCCAGCGCATGGCCCACGCGCACGGTGGTCGCTTCGGCCACACCCATGGGAATCATGAAACACAGCGCCGAGACGTTGATCGCGATCTGGTGCGCGGCGGCCGGCACCGCGCCCAGTCGCGCGATCAGCAATGCGGTGGCGATGAATAAACCGCCCTCCATCAATACGGTGATGCCGATGGGCAAGCCGGTGCGCAGCAGATCGCCGATGGGCTTGACCTGCGGCGGATCGAACTGCGCGAAGAGCTTCAGATGCGCGAAGCGTTTCGCATTCCACAGGTAGACCGCGAACGCGATGGCCTGCGCCCACATCATGATGGCCGACGCCAGGCCCAGACCGCCCGCGCCCATCTCCGGCACGCCGAACGCACCGAAGGTGAAGACATAGCCCAGCGGTGCCAGCAGCAGCAGTCCGCCGAAACCCAGCAGCATGGTCGGCAGCGTCCAGTGCATGCCCTCGCTGAGATAGCGCATGCAGAACCAGAACGTCAGCGCGGGCACGCCCCAGCGGATCCCGTGCAGAAAGGCGCGCGCGCCGGGAATGATGTCGGCCGCGATGCCGAACGGGGCCAAGGCATACGGGATCAGGCTGAGGAAAACGAACATCAGCACGCCCAGTCCCAGACCCAGCCACAGCGCCTGCCGGAACAGCGGGCCGATTTCGTCGCGCCGGCCTGCGCCGTTGAGTTGCGACACCGAGGCGGTGAGCGAAATCAGCGTGCCGATCGGCACCATCATCGGCAGCCACAGCAAGGCCGTGCCGATGGTGACCGCGGCCAGGGTCTGGGTGCCGTGATGGCCGGCGATGACGTTGTCGACAAAACCGATCAGACCGGTGGACACGTGGCCCAGCACCAGCGGCAGCGCAAGCGTGGCCGTGGCGCGGACTTCGCCAGCGAAGCGCGGGGATGAGAGAGGCTGGGGCGACATGGAATACTTTCATCCGACTGCGGTCGCGCGGGAGGCGCTGGCACCGGGTCGAGGGAGCGCTAGTCTAGGGCCTGCCGACGCGACCGCAACAGGTAGGGCCGGCCAACAAGCAAGAACGTCCTCGTGCCTGCCGGACATCGCTCAATAGCAACGCAGTGCAAGCTCAACAGGAACTCACCGCATGACCATCATTTACGAAGTCAACCTGGTGGTCGATAGCGATATCGTCACCGAATACCGCATCTGGCTTTCCACCCATGTGCAGGAGATGCTCGCCCTGCCCGGCTTCCTGGGCGCACGCATCCTGGAAACTTCTGAACTGGAGACCTCGGAATCGGAGAACGTCGCCGCCCAGATCACGTTCTGCACCCAATACGAACTGGTCGATCAAGCGGCGTTGGACGCGTACTTCCGGATCCACGCAGGACGCATGCGTGCCGATGGGATAAGCCGCTTCGGCGACCGTTTCAGCGCCAGCCGCCGGGTGCTGCACGAAATCGGCCGCTATTGATCCAGCTTGCGTTTCAGCCAGACCGCCAGCGTGGCCGGAGGAATCGCCACCAGTTCGCTGCGCAGCGCGGCTCTTTCCTGGGGCGGCGTTCGCTGCACCAGCACCGCCAGGTCGGCGCGCTGTTCCGTATCGAGTCCGCGCAGGCGGGCCAGCAACGGCTGCTGCTGCGACGCGGGCACGTAAGCCAGCAAGGGGAACAAGGCCGCATAGTCGCGTCCCAGTGTCGGCCCCAGCCGCCAGCCGCGGCGCTGCACTTCTTCCAGCATATCGAACTGCGCGCGCAAAGCCTGCCGCCGCTCTGGGGGAAACGCCGCCACCTGCACAGCCAACGCGTGCAGCTCCGCACGTTCGCCAGGGGTCAGATGCTTCCAGGCCAGGTAGCGCATGCGACGCGCCTCGCGTTCGGCACGTGGCAACGCGTTCCAGGCCGCCAGGCGCTGTCCGAATTCCCGGCGCTGCTGGGGCGTCAGGCGTTCCAGCATCGCTTCGCGTTGCTGGATCTCCGGCACGGCCATAACTCTCGGCGCGGGCGCGGCAGCCAATGCTGCAGCCAGGCTCAACGCCGCCACGGCGAGGGTTAATCCTATCCACCGGACCGCAATGGAGCTGCCCTGCGTGAACACTACGGGCGCAGGCGACTCAGAGTTCCGCATCGGTCGTCTCCTTTCCCTCGGGAACCATTGGCACGTCGGACTGCGCGCCGTCCGCGTCCGTGGCCGGCAACTCGCTGGCGCCGCTGGCGTACCAGGCCAGAAAATCCGCGTCTTGGGCGATGGCTTCTTCCTCGGCGTTCATCACCAGTTCGAAATCCCGGTGCGTGAGCAGTCCCTGGACCGCATTGAAACGGGCGGCCGGTGCCTGTTCCGGTAGCGTTTCCGAAGCGATCTCCGGGTCGGGCGGCACACGCTCTACGCCCATATCGACCTCTTCCGGCAGCACCGGCGGCGCATGCCACTGTGGCCACCACCAGGTCGCCGCGAGCGCGCCCGCACAGAGCGCCAGGACCAGCATTACCCAGGGCCAGCGCCGCCTAGTCCGTGCAGGGGGGTTGATCTTGGTAGGCGCGGATGAGACCGGACGCGGCAGCGGCGTCCCGTGCAGCGCGGCTTCCCGCAATCGCGCCAGGCGTGCCAGCCGCTCGGGCGGCAGGTCGCGCAGCCGTAGCTGGACCGCTTCGGCCAGGGTTCGCCAGGCCGCCGCATCCGGCTGGCCCTGGGCATCGCGCGGGCAGGCAGCGGCCAGGGCCTGTTCGTAGGTGGGTGTGTCGAGGGCGAGCACCGCAGCCGCCTCGTCCTCCGGCAGGCTGGCCGCCAGCCTCAGCAACAAGGCCTGGCGGTGGGTCGGTTCCAGCAGGGACAGCGCGCTGACGTCGGCGGACCAGTGCGCGGTCGCGGCCGCGGTGCGCAGTTGTGGGGCAGCCACCAGCAGCGTCCAGAAGCGGCGCGGCCAGTCGGCCATGGGCAGGCGGGCGGCATGGTTGCGGAACGCGCGCATGGCCGCGGACAGGGCGGTGTCGCCGGCATCACGGTCACCGCACTGGAGTTCGGCGAAGAGGGCACCACGGCGCTCGATGCCACGCAGGAATGCGGACAGGGCGGGGGGCGGGGCGGCGTCTTGCGGCAGGTGGCTGGACATCGGCAAGTCGGGGGAAGCTGCGCGGCATCATAGCCGCGCGATTCCGGTTTCCGGACCCCTACGCAAGGCTTGACAGATCGGCAAAATCCGCTCTCCCAAGCCCTGCAAGGGTTTCGGCCTGAAAATGTTGTGCACAGCCGTCATCCAATCGTCATGCGTCGCCACCGGGTCGCTGCGGCAACCTTCATGACATTCCTGTTTCACGGACAAGTCGTTGATTTCATTGCAAGTTGAGGCTATGGCGTTTTTTTAGCCAACGTCGCGAAGGAGCTTGCAGGGAGCCTCGAAAAGCGTGGAGCATCGGTTTGATGCACACCTTTATCCACAGACCATGTGGATAAACCCAAATCTCCATGCGTGGCCGCCACTTGCGCGATTTTCGTCATCCAGCATGCAGCAATGACGTGCAACTGCAGCACGCTTTCCGGGTCGGTCCGGGCGGCCGGTAAACTGGTCGGCGATGTCCTCCACTCCCCTCCTCCAGATCGCGCTGCCGGTGCCTTTGCCGCGCAGCTTCGACTACCTGCCACCGGCGGGCCATCGGCCTATGCCCGCAGACGTGGGGAAGCGCGCGCGGGTGCCGTTCGGGTCCCGGGAAATGACGGGCGTAGTCGTTGGCATCAGCGCGCCAAGCGCAGAAGCGGAAGGCCCGGCCCTGCGCGAAGTGCAAGCCTTGCTGGACGAATCACCCCTGCTGCAGGGCGAGTTGCTGGAATCGCTGCGCTGGCTGGCGCGTTATACCCACGCCCCGCTGGGCGAGGTGCTGGGCACGGCCCTGCCGGTGCTGCTGCGCCAGGGCGAACCCATGCCCGACACCCACGCCTGGGCCTGGCGCCTGACCGCCCTGGGTCTGGCCGAGACGACCCGCCTGCGCCAGGGAACACGGCCACGCCGCTTGGCGGAGCTGTTATCGCATTCGCCCCGGGACGAGGACCAGCTGGACCTGCACCTGGACGACTGGCGCACGGCGGCGCGCGCGCTGGGCAAGCGGGGCCTGGTCGAACGGGTGGCGATACCCGCCTCCACCCTGGCGCCCGACCCACAACCGGGCCCCACGCTCAATCCGCAACAACAAGCCGCCGTGGACATGATCCTTGCGGCGGACGGATTCCAACCGGTGCTGCTGGATGGGGTCACCGGCAGCGGCAAGACCGAGGTCTATCTGCACGCCATTGCCGATTGCCTGCGTTGCGGCAAGCAGGCATTGGTGCTGGTGCCGGAAATCGGCCTGACTCCGCAGACCCTGGCCCGCTTCCGCCAGCGTCTGGGCGTGCCGGTGGTGGCACTGCATTCGGGCTTGAACGATGGCGCGCGCGCGCGCGGCTGGGCGGCGTTTGCGCGCGGGGAAGCGCGCGTGGCGGTCGGCACGCGGTCGGCCGTGTTCACGCCCTTGCCCGAGGCAGGCCTGATCATCGTCGACGAAGAACACGACGGCAGCTACAAGCAGCAGGACGGCATGCGCTACCACGCGCGCGACTTCGCCCTGGTACGCGGCAAGGCGCTGGATGTGCCGGTGATCCTGGGCAGCGCCACGCCATCGCTGGAATCGCTGCACAACGCGATCTCCGGCCGCTACGCGCACTTGCGGCTGACCCAGCGTGCGGGCGAAGCCAGGCCGCCGGCGGTGCGCGTGCAGGATCTGCGCAAGCGGCCGCTCGACGCGGGCCTGTCGCACGACACGCTGGCCGCGATCTCGCGCGCGCTGGAATCGGGTGGTCAGGTGCTGGTGTTCAAGAACCGGCGCGGCTATGCGCCGGTGTTGATGTGCCACGACTGCGGCTGGAGCGCGCAATGCAGGCGTTGCGGTACGCCGGAGAAAAGTTCCCCGATGACCGTGCATGGCGCGGGCCGGCGCCTGCAATGCCATCACTGCGGCGCGCGTCAGGCGGTGCCGCCCGCCTGCCCGGATTGCGGCGGACTCGCGCTACAGCCGCAGGGCATCGGCACCGAACGCATCGAGGAACTGCTGGCGGAGCGTTTCAGCGACGTGCCGGTGCTGCGCATCGACCGCAGCACCACACAGCGGCGCGATGCGTTGGCCGGGCATCTTGAAAAACTCGGCGACCGTCCCGGCATCCTGGTGGGCACGCAGATCCTGGCCAAGGGCCACGACCTGCCGCACCTGACCCTGGTGGTGGTGGTCGGCGTGGATGAAGGTTTGTTTTCCGCGGATTTCCGTGCTGGCGAAAAACTCGCCCAGCAGCTCATCCAGGTGTCGGGCCGCGCGGGCCGTGCGCGCAAACCCGGCGAAGTCTGGCTGCAGACCCATCATCCCGATCATCCGCTGCTTAACGTGTTGATCAATGGCGGTTACCACGCGTTCGCCGAAAGCGAACTGGAACAACGCCGCGCCGCCGGCTTCCCCCCGTTCGCGCATCTGGCGCTGTTGCGCGCCGAAGCCAAGCAAGTCGAAGCCGCGAATGTATTTCTGCGCGCGGCTCGCACTCTGCTCGACTCCGCCGCCACAGTCCGTCAACCGCGCGCCGAAGCCACCGAAGCATCAATCGAATTGCAGGGCCCGCTACCTGCGCCCATGTCGCGCCGGGCGGGCATGCACCGCATGCAGTTGCTGCTGTCTTCCCACAGCAGACGCGACCTGCATGCGTTGCTCGATGCGACATTGCCTGCCATCCACGAATTGCCCGAAGCGCGAAAAGTTCGCTGGTCGCTGGATGTGGACCCGCTGGATCTTTATTGATCGCGATATTGATCGTATTCGAAGCGGGTGGCTAAGCAGGAAGACTATGCGTCTGTGCATCCAGCTAAGAAGGTGGTCGCCCAGCTGCGGGTGCCACCCCGAAGTCCTCAGCGCATTTGGCTCATCAGCATCCGATCGAACATACGGTCACCGAACCACTTCCGAATGAAGATGAAAGGCTTGGCAAATTTCCCGACTGCGTAGCGGGTCCTGGGCTTCGGATGATGGACGGCATCAGACACCACACGCGCAATCACGTCCGGATGCGTGCCCGTGCCCTTTCCATAGGATTGTCGGGTGGACTTGATGACTGCATCCGACAGGGCTTTGTAGGGGCCACGCTGGGAGCGGGTCAAAGGACCATCGGCGACGACATTGCCGAACTCCGTCTCCACCAAGCCCGGCTCCATGACCACTACCCTGATGCCGAAGTCGGCCAGCTCAATCCGCAGGCAGTCCGACCAGCCTTCCAGAGCATGCTTGGTTGCGTGGTACCAAGCGCCCAGCGGCGTATACACCTTGCCGCCCATCGAGGTGATGTTGACGATGGTGCCAGCGCTCTGCGTGCGCATGCCCGGAATCAGCAACTGGGTAACGCGAGCGGCTCCGAACAGATTGACCTCGAACTGGTATCTGGCCTCATCCGTGCTGACTTCTTCGACAGGACCGAACAAACCGAACCCTGCGTTGTTGACCAATACGTCCACCACGCCGACTTCGGACAGAATCGTGTCGACGGCACTAACGATGTCCGCGTCTTTGGAGATGTCCATCCGAATGGATCTGGCCCCCAACGCAACCAGATCATCCATCTTTTCGACCTGACGGGCCGCGACATACACGCGAAATCCATCGGTCAGTAGCTTCTTGGCAATGGCCTTACCCATGCCCGAGGAAGCTCCGGTAACAAATGCGGTTTTTTTGCTGTTGCTGCTCATGATTGCCCCACCGTTGATGAAAGTTGATGGGAACAAGTTAGCTGCGAGAGGCCCGCCAGCCCTCATCAAAAGGCGCCAATCCCACATCAAAGTCCGCCAGACGCAGCGGTCCAATCGCCGTGGTCAGGTCAACGGTAGAGATGTTTTTCGCAACTGGTCGGGGGTTTTTCCTGTCCAGCCCTGGAACGCCCGCATGAACGAGTTGGGCTCGTCATAGCCCAACAGGAACGCGGTTTCGGCCGTGGAGCGCTTCAGCTCCAGCAGATACCTATGAGCAAGATCATTGCGCACTGCGGCCAGTTCGGCCTTGAAGCTGGTGCCCTCATCCTGGAGCTTGCGCTGCAACGTGCGCTCACTGACCGCGATGTCCTTGGCGATATGCGCCGCTGCGGACTTGCCGGCGGCCAGGCCTTCGTACAGCTTTGTTCTCACCCGATCGGAAAATGTTTCGCTGCGACTCAGTTCTTCGAGCCTTTGTTCCAGCTCCGGTTCGAATGCCGACCACAACGCGCTGCTTGCCGTTACAAATGGCCTGGATGCGGTGCTCTGGTCGAATGCTATGGAGTAGTTCCGGGAGTTTTGAATGCGCACGCCGAAGAAACCTTCATAGCCTGCTACATCCATATTCTTGGTGGGCAGGCTCGCGGATACAGGTATGATCCGCGCGCGCGTTGCCAATCTGACCATATGAACCAGGAATACGAGTTCGGCCAGCAGGAACGATCCCGGAACTTCGACCGACGAATCGGCGCCATCAAAGAGCGCGGTTGTCGTTTTGCTGCCCACGTCTAAAGTCAATCTGAGCGGTCCGAGCAAGAGTTTGTACTTGGCAAATCTTTCTAAGGCGCTGTTCAGATTTTCGCTGCGCAGGCAAGCAAACATCAGCGGATTGAACCCTTCCACGGTGACCGCCTGACCTGCTCTCAGCGGAAAATTCTCCAACCCCGAGTGCGCTACTACCGCGTTCCAAAGTCGAAAGTATTCTTCGCCCGTGAGTGCAGGCTTCGGGCGTGAGAAAAGGTCAGGCGGAAGCCGCGCCGTCAACAGAATCGCTTGGGGATCAATGGACAGATCCTTGAGCAGCAAGGCCCAACTCAGGTCCAAGAAATATCTTGCTTTCATACCACCTCGATCCAGGACGACGGGTGATTTCACAGGGGTGATCTCACAGGCATCAACACCAGAAGATATCAGGGTTGTAGCTATGCCTTGGCAGCAGTTCTAGAGCCGCCTGAGTGAGGCAGCCTTTGCCTGCGGTTAGCCTGGCCAAATTGCAGGTTTATTCCGCGACGACACCGTCCATGAAACAATCCAGGCATGGATACCTTACCGTTGTTGCCCCGCAAGCGATCACGACCTCAAGCGGGCCGTCCATGAGTGAAACCACCCCTCTGCCGCACGTGGTGGTGATCGGTGGCGGCTTCGCCGGCCTGTGGGCCACGCGCGCCCTGGCAGACGTGCCAGTGCGCATCACGCTGGTGGATCGCTGCAACCACCACCTGTTCCAGCCGCTGCTCTATCAGGTTGCGACGGCGGGCCTGTCGTCGCCCGACATCGCCGCGCCGTTGCGGCATATCCTGCGCAAGCAGCGCAACGTGGAAGTACGGCTGGCGGAAGTCAGCGATATCGACGCTTCGTCAAAGCGGGTTTCCTTCAAGGACGGCAGCACACTCGATTTCGACTATCTGCTGTTGGCCAGCGGCGCCACCCATGCCTACTTTGGACACGACGAATGGGCGCCGCATGCGCCGGGCCTGAAAACTCTGGACGACGCACTGCAACTGCGCAGGCACCTGCTGCTGGCCTTCGAGCGCGCCGAGGCCGAGCCCGATCCCGCGTTGCGTGCCGCCTGGCTGAATTTCGCTATTGTCGGCGGCGGCCCGACCGGCGTGGAACTGGCTGGCACGCTGGCCGAGATCGCAAGGCACACACTAAAGAACGAGTTCCGCAACATCAATCCTTCCGATGCGCGTGTGCGACTGATCGAAGCAGGACCACGCGTGTTGTCGTCCTTTCCCGAAGACCTGTCCGAAAAAGCGAAACGACAACTGCAGAAACTCGGTGTGGAAGTTTCCACCGGCGTGCCTGTGACCGATATAAACGCAGCCGGTTATCGCCTTGGCGAGGAATTCATTCCCGCGCGCACCGTGGTCTGGGCCGCCGGCGTGGCTGCCTCGCCACTGGCCCGATCGCTGGGTGTACCGCTGGACCGCGCCGGCCGCGTGCCGGTGCAGGCCGACCTCAGCGTGCCTGGATTTCCAGATATTTTCGTGGCGGGCGACCTGGCTTCCGTACAGCAGGATGGCAGGCCGGTACCGGGTGTCGCACCGGCGGCCAAGCAGATGGGCCGGCACGTCGCCGGTGCGATCCGCGCACGGCTGGGCAACCAGCCAGCCACGGCATTCCAGTACAAGGACTACGGCAACCTGGCCACCATCGGTCGGATGGCAGCCATCGTGCATTTCGGCAAGCTCAAACTCTCCGGCCTATTGGCGTGGTGGTTCTGGCTGGCGGCGCATGTGTTCTTCCTGATTGGTTTCCGCAATCGTTTGATCGTGTTGCTCAACTGGGCCTGGGCGTACTGGAGCTACCAACGTGGCGCGCGCATCATCCTGGGCCAGGATGAGGACGATCAGACGCGGTCCACGCGACAGGCATAGCAACCGGGTTGTGCGTAGTGGATGTGCACGTACGAGGTGCGCGGCATCGCCAACAATCGTTCGATGCCATGCTCCACTTCGGTGCCCGGCAGCACTTCCGCCCACACCATCATGCTGTCCTCGTCATAGGAGCGCAGCGACAGCACGCGTCTGCGCAGCAATTCGGGAACCTCGTTTATTGCGGGCAGTGCCTGCGTTGCCGCTTCACGCACATAGATGGGCCCGGAAGCGCGATAAGGCGTGTCGACGTCATGGTGTGTATGCGGAAGCAGCAATAAGCGCTCACCTTGCGTTGCATCCTGCAGACTGACCCTGCAGGGATACACGGGCCTGCCATCGGCGACCACGCGGCGCATATCACGCGCGGAGAGCTCGGCACCGGATAGGGAAAGCAGTGGCTGGAACGAGGCGATGGGCAACGCATTGATCTGGAAATTCACAAGGACTCCGCGGCTGGGGTGTAGCCCATCCTCCCTCCAGATTGCGATGCCGGATATCCGGATCTTGCGGTGCTTCCGCATCTTGTCGACGCGGCGGTCTCTTGGCTAAAAAAAAAACGGCCCGGTTTCCCGGGCCGTTGAAACTTAAAACCAGCGCGCCGTAATCAAGCCGCGAACAGCGCCTTCATTTTCTTCAGCGCATTGGCTTCGATCTGGCGGATGCGTTCGGCGGAAACACCGTATTCGTCGGCCAGTTCCTGCAGCGTGATCTTGTTTTCGTCGTCCAGCCAGCGGCGCATGACGATGTCGCGCGAGCGCTTGTCCAGGCCGGCCATGCCTTCGCGCAGCAGTTCCAGCTTGTTGCCTTCACTGTCTTCTCGCTCGTAGGCCTGCGACGGATCCTCTTCCTGCGTCATCAGATACGCACCCGGCGACGGCGGCGCGTGGTCGTCGTCTTCGTCGGACGGCGCATCGAAACCGATATCGCGACCGGACAGGCGCGACTCCATCTCCAGCACTTCGCGCTTGGAGACGTTGAGGTCGGCCGCGACCGCGGTGACTTCGGCATCGTTCATCCAGCCCAGGCGCGTCTTCGACTTGCGCAGGTTGAAGAACAGCTTGCGCTGCGCCTTGGTCGTGGCGACTTTGACGATGCGCCAGTTCTTGAGAATGAACTCGTGCATTTCGGCGCGGATCCAGTGCACGGCGAAGCTGACCAGGCGCACGCCCATGTCAGGGTCAAAACGCTTGACCGCTTTCATCAGGCCGATGTTGCCTTCCTGGATCAGGTCGCCCAGTTGCAGGCCGTAACCGTTGTAGCCGCGGGCCACGTGCACGACGAAGCGCAGGTGCGAATGCACCAGCTCGCGCGCGGCATCGAGGTCCTCGCCATCGCGGAAACGGCGTGCAAGACTCTGTTCGTCCTCGACCGTGAGCACCGGAATCTGGTGCACGGCGCCGATGTAGGCATCGAGCGAGCCAAGCGCGCTGGGAATGGGAAGATTGTTTGCCACCATGGCGGTGGTTGCAGAGGTCTGGTTCATGGCGCTCACTTTAGCAGTCACGGGATTCGACTGCTAAGGGTTCTGGAAGTTCCCAGTGTTCTGTGGATGGGACGTTCAGCCGCCTGTCACGCCGGGACTAATGCCTGGTGTTTTGCCGCCCGCAGGCGGGGTGGGCGTGGGCCGTGCCGCCGCGGTTGGCGTAACGACGGGTGGGACAGGGGCCTCGGGCCGGTCGTTATCTGCTTTCCGGTTCAGGATCACGATGCTGATGCGCCGATTGATCGGGTTGCCCGGATCATCCTTGTAAAACGGCAAGGCCGCCGCCAGCCCCACCACCCTGGAGACACTGTCTTCGGCCAAACCACCCTGAAGCAGGGCGCGCCGGGCCGCATGGGCACGATCACTGGACAGTTCCCAGTTGCCATAGCCGTCGGGGGCCTGGAATGGGGTTTCGTCGGTGTGCCCGCTCAAGGCAATGCGGTGATCTTCGCCCGCCAAAACGCCCCCCAATTCGTGCAGGATGTCCACGGCGTAGTCCTTGAGCTGGCTTCCGCCCAGGTCGAACATGGGCCGGTTGAGGCGGTCGACGATCTGGATGCGCAGGCCTTCGGGGGTGAGGTCGATCAGCAGCTGGTCCTTGAAGGGCGCCAAGGCCTGGCTCTTTTCGATGGCCGCCTCGAGTTCCCGCTTCAGTTCATCCAGCCTCTGTTTATCGCGCGCCTCTGCGGCGGCTTCGCTGTCGGCGGCTGCCTTGCCCTTCCCCTGATCCGCGCCGATCCCGCCCTCCAGCGCCACGGCTTCGGCGGTGGCGATCATCTTGTCGCCAGCACCGCCCGGCCCGAGCGAACTGAGGCCGGGATTCTGCGCTGTGCCGACAAAGGCGCTGGGATTCTTGAAATATTCGGAGATAGCCGCCTTCTCCTCTTTCGACGCGGCACCCACCAGCCACAGCACCAGAAAGAACGCCATCATCGCGGTGACGAAGTCGGCATACGCGACTTTCCATGCGCCGCCGTGGTGGCCGCCGGCCACCTTCTTCACCCGCTTGATGATGATCGGGGCTTTCTTCTCGTTCATGGCATTAGCGGCTGCTGCGCAGGTGCGTTTCCAGATCGGCGAAGGCCGGGCGCACGTCGGAGAACAACAACTTGCGGGCGAATTCGACCGCGGTCGACGGCGGGTAGCCGCGCAGGCTGGAGACCAGCGCCATCTTGATGATCTCGAACGCCTTGCCTTCTTCATGCGCCGCGTGATGCATGGCCGACGCCAGCGGACCGATGAAGCCGTAGCCCAGCAGAATGCCCAGGAACGTGCCGACCAATGCGGCAGCCACGTGGTGGCCGATGATCGCGGTGTCGCCGCCGATCGATGCCATGGTGATCACGATGCCCAACACCGCAGCCACGATCCCGAACCCGGGCAGGGAATCGGCCAGTACCTGTACCGCGTGCGCCGGCTGTGCGGCTTCCTGGTGGTGCGTTTCCACTTCGATCTCGAGCAGCGCCTCGAGTTCGTGGGGCTCCATGTTGCCGCTGACCATCAGCCGCAGGCAGTCGGTGGTGAACTCGATCAGGTGATGGTCGGCGATCAGCTTGGGATATTTCGAAAAGACGGCGCTATCGGCCGGGTTCTCGACGTCCTTCTCGATGCCCATCAGGCCCTCCTTGCGCGCTTTCATGAGCACGTCGTAGATCATCGACAGGATGTCCACGTAGTCCGCGCGCTTGTATTTGGCGCCCTTGAGCAGTCGGGGAATAGCGGCCAGCGAGGCCTTCACCACCTTGGTCGGATTGGCGGCGAGAAAGGCTCCAAAGGCGGAGCCGCCGATGATCAGGACTTCATAAGGCTGCCACAGCGCGGCCAGTTCGCCATGCGAGAGCATGTAGCCGGCGATGATGCAGACGATGACAACCACAAAGCCGACAATGATGAGCATGACCGCGATTACAGGAGGAGTCGAACCTGTATCGGCAGAAGCGGGAGAAAGTTGAGCGGCTGGTAAGACCGGATTTCGCGACCTACTCGTGCGTCTGGGGCGGGGCCTGGACCGCCTCCGTGGCCGCCATGATCCTGAGCAGGTTTCCACCCAATATCCTGGCGATGTCCTGCTCATCGTAGCCCGCCTCAAGCAGTCGGGCCGTGATTCGCGGCAACATCGACACGTCCTCCATGCCGGTCACCCCACCGCCGCCATCCCAATCGGCGCCGATGCCTACGTGATCCACGCCGGCGACTTCCAGAATATGCAGCAGATGCTTCATGTAATCGTCTAGATCGGCACGGGGCAGGGGGTAAAGAAGGTCCACTTTCTGCTTCTCGGCCAACCATGCCTGAAGTGCCTGCGGAGTCAGCGCGCTTTCATCGCCGAACCGGCTTTCCAGCACTTGCAGCGCCGTTTCGCGTTCTGCGATCTTCGGGGTCGGAATCAGATAGCCGCTGTAGGCATTGACCTGGATGACGCCACCCTTTTCAGCCAGACGTTTGATCCGTGCATCGCTGACGTTGCGAGGATGGTCGTACAGCGCCGCCGCGCCGCTATGGGAAAGCACGATGGGCGCCTTCGACAGTTCCAGCACCTGGTCCAGCACCTGGTCGCTAGCATGGGAGGCATCCAGCAGGATTCCCTGGCGATTGGCCTCGGCAACCAACGCCTTGCCTTTGGGGCTCAAGCCTTTCCATTCCGGTCCCTTGGGATCGGTAGAAGAGTCGCCAAAATCGTTGTTGGCGAAATGGGTAATGCCCAGCATGCGCAGGCCCAGTTGCCGATACGCGCTGAGCAGACTGGGATCGGCCGCCAGCGGCGAGGCGTTTTCCATGCTGATGAACACGATGCGTTTGCCTGATTTCGCAATCCGCTGCGCATCGGCGGCGGTCAGCGCGATTTCGAACCGGTCGGCATTGGCAGCGACCATTTCACGAATCGCCGCCATCCTCACCAGCGCGTGGTCGCGCGCCTGTTGATTGGCTGCAGCGTCGCGTCCTCCTTGTGCGGTATAGATCACCCAAAAGCCGCCATCCAGACCGCCTTGCAGCATTCGTGGCAGGTCGACCTGGGAAAAGGCGCCATCGCGATCATGCCGATCGAGAATGCTCCAGCCCGGGCGGGGCAGATTGGCGGGCGTATCCAGATGCGAGTCCAGCACGATTGCTTGTTCGTGCACCTGACGTGCCTTGGCCGACACCCCTTCGATAGGCGCGAAAACCTCGGTCGCCTGGGCCGTCATGGCCATGGCCGTCATCGCAATGCCGCACCAGACTTTCTTGATCATCTTTGTCTCCCCGGGTTTCCCCAATGGTAACCACTGGAACCGGAGGTTGCTGGTTTATGCGGTGCAGCGAGATTCGATATTCAATAAGAAAAACAGGACGCCGCGTTGGAGTGGGTGGGGAAGATTGCTGAAGCAGAAAAGACAAAACCCCACCGTCTTTTGACGATGGGGTTTGCCTAAAAAAGACCCTGGCGATGACCTACTCTTGCATGGCTTAAGCCACACTACCATCGGCGCAGCTGCGTTTCACTTCCGAGTTCGGGATGGGATCGGGTGGTTCCACAGCGCTAATTTCACCAGGGAGACGGTTGGAGCGTCGCTCATACCTATCAAATAGGAGTGGCGCCTGTCTCTCATAAGGGCTTGGGAAGTAGTTTGCTATTTAGATTTCAATCGACGTGTTGTCGAGACTAAAGCAACTTGAGGTTATATGGTCAAGCCGCACGGATCATTAGTATCAGTTAGCTCAATGCATTGCTGCACTTACACACCTGACCTATCAACGACGTAGTCTTCATCGTTCCTTTAGGGGGCTTGTGCCCCGGGAGATCTCATCTTGAGGCGCGCTTCCCGCTTAGATGCTTTCAGCGGTTATCGCTTCCGAACGTAGCTACCCGGCAATGCCACTGGCGTGACAACCGGAACACCAGAGGTTCGTCCACTCCGGTCCTCTCGTACTAGGAGCAGCCCCTCTCAAATCTCCAACGCCCATGGCAGATAGGGACCGAACTGTCTCACGACGTTCTGAACCCAGCTCGCGTACCACTTTAAATGGCGAACAGCCATACCCTTGGGACCGACTACAGCCCCAGGATGTGATGAGCCGACATCGAGGTGCCAAACACCGCCGTCGATATGAACTCTTGGGCGGTATCAGCCTGTTATCCCCGGAGTACCTTTTATCCGTTGAGCGATGGCCCTTCCATACAGAACCACCGGATCACTAAGACCTACTTTCGTACCTGCTTGATCCGTCGATCTCGCAGTCAAGCACGCTTATGCCTTTGCACACAGTGCGCGATGTCCGACCGCGCTGAGCGTACCTTCGTGCTCCTCCGTTACTCTTTGGGAGGAGACCGCCCCAGTCAAACTACCCACCATACATGGTCCCCGCTCCGGATTACGGAGCTAGGTTAGAACGTCAAGCACGACAGGGTGGTATTTCAAGGTTGGCTCCACGACAGCTAGCGCCATCGCTTCAAAGCCTCCCACCTATCCTACACAGACGAACTCAACGTTCAATGTAAAGCTATAGTAAAGGTTCAC